>NZ_CP113788.1:0-3176212 GCF_026802075.1 Brevibacterium sp. BRM-1 | reverse complement strand
TCCTCGCCGGCGATCGTGGCCCCGCCGTCCGTGCGGGAGAACTTCGTATACGCCCCCGAGGCGCGGTCGAGCACGCCGCGGAAGTCGCCCGACTGCCCCACGGGCCAGGTCAGCGGGGTGGGGACCATGCCGGTGCGGTCGACGATCTCGTCCATGAGGGCGAGCGCGTCGAGGCCCGGGCGGTCCCACTTGTTGATGACGGTGATGATGGGCAGGTTGCGGTGGCGGCAGACCTCGAAGAGCTTCATGGTCTGGGCCTCGAGGCCCTTCGCGGCGTCGACGAGCATGACGGTGCAGTCGACGGCGGAGAGCACGCGGTAGGTGTCCTCGGAGAAGTCCGCGTGGCCCGGGGTGTCGATGAGGTTGATAACGCAGTCGCGGTACTCGAACTGCAGCGCCGCCGAGGAGATGGAGATCCCGCGGTCCTGCTCCATCTTCATCCAGTCCGACACGGTGGACCGCCGACCGGCCTTGCCGTGGACGGCCCCCGCCTGGCCGATGACGCGGGCGTGGAGGGCCAGGGCCTCCGTCAGGGTGGACTTGCCGGCGTCGGGGTGGGAGATGACGGCGAACGTGCGGCGGCGCCGGGCCTGCCGCACGATCTCCTTGGAGCTGTGGGTCTGCGCATTCACCGCACCAGTCTACGGCGCGCGCGCGGCCGGCCCCCAGCGGCGGGGGCTACGCTGGCCCGGCTATGGAATCCGACTACACCCGCCCCGCCCGCCCGCCGCAGCGCGGCCGCCGCCGGCTGTGCACCGCGCTGCCGATCCTCGGGCTCGTGCTCGCGGTCCCGCCGCTCGTGCTCTCCGTGCTCTTCTCGCTCCAGGCCGTGCAGTACCTGCAGCCGCTCCAGGAGATCGGGGCCGCCGATGCGGGCACGAAGGCCGGCCTCATCGTCATGTCGAGCACTGGCTGGCTCGCGCTGGCCGCCGCGATCGTGCTGGTGCTCGTCGCCTACCGGCGCCCGGTGCTGCGCTGGCGGGCGTGGTGGTCGGTGGCGATCGTCGCCGTGGGGCTGGCCAACCCGCTGGCCTGGGCGCTGCTCGGCTTCGTGTGACGGGACCCGGCCGGCGCCTGGGCCGGGACGGTTGACCCGGTAATCGCGGCGCCTGGCCCGCGGCCGGGCGGCGGGCAGGCGGGCCTAGAGCTTGGCCAGCGCCTTGGCGATGCGCTTCTCGCTCACGGTGCGCGCCGTGCCCAGCTGCGGGGCGAAGAGCGAGACGCGCAGCTCCTCGACATCGAACAGGACGTCCTGCCACGCCTCGGGCAGGAGGATGGAGCGGCGGCGGATGAGCTCCTCGGCACCCGGGCCGAGCGCGCGGGCGGCCTTGGCCTCGACCTCGGCGGCGGTGCGCTGGACGCGGTCCATGAGCTGGCGGTCGCGGGCGGCCTGGCCCCCCATGGACTCCACGCGGTGCTGGGCGGCCGCGGCGTAGACGGGCACCCGGGCCAGCCAGCGCGGCGCGGTGTCCGCGGCCAGGTGCGGCTGGAGGAGCCGCTCGAGCTGGGCCGAGACATCGGAGAGGTTGGCCAGCACCGTGAGCGCCGAGCTCTTCGACACGAGCCGCTGCGCCGCGTCCGCACCGGCGAAGGCGCGCTGGAGGGTGGCCAGCACGGCGGCGAGGTCGGCGAGGATCGTGTCGTTGACCCGGCGCCGCAGGGCCGCGAAGTCCTCCGCGGTGCGGGGCAGACCGCCCAGCGCAGCGGTGCCCTCGCCGGCGGGGTCGGAGACCGCGCCCGCTGTGTCCATGGCCCGCAGGACGGCGCCCACGAGCGCGTCGGCGAGCGGATCGGCATCGGCGGTGCGGTGGCCGGCCAGCAGCAGGCGCTCGTTCGTCGACAGCTGGTCCACGGCGTAGGACAGCGCCTCGCCGGAGCCCAGTGCGAGCAGCCGCGCCGTGCCCGCGCGGGTGCTGCGCGCCGCCTCGCCCGCGGTGTCGAAGCCGCGCAGGGAGACCGCCGAGCCGTCGTCGCGCAGGCCGGGCCACAGCGTGCGGCCGCCGCCTGAGACCGGCTCCGGCAGCGGTCCGAACGACCAGTCCGTCAGCCCCGTGCGGGGCTCCAGGGAGGGCGCCTCGCCCTGGGCTGCGCCGCGCCCCGTGCCCGAGGCGCCGCCCCGGCCGCGCGCGCCGGGCGGCTGCCCGCCGGGCGCAGCGGAGTCCTGCCCCGCGGGGGAATCGGAGCGCCGCCCCTGGCCTGGCCGCGCGCCCTCGGCTGCGCGCAGCTGCGCTTGGAGGGCGCGCAGGTCCTCACCGCGGGCCAGCACTCGTCGCCGGCGCCCGGAGCCCGCGACGATCGCGAAGCTCAGGCGCAGGTGGGCGGGCAGCCGGGCGAGGTCGAAGTCCTCGGGGGCGATCGTGATGGGGACGAGGTCGTGGAGCTCACCGCCGCCGGCGCGTGCGCTCAGCGCGTCCGCGAGGGCCCGCGGCAGGGCCCCCTCGTACGGGGTGAGCTCGCCCCGAATCGCCCGCGCGACGTCCGGCGCGGGCACGAAGTAGCGCCGCTTGCCCTTGGGCAGGGAGCGGATGAGGGCGGTGATGAGCTCTTCGCGCAGGCCCGGCACCTGCCAGGTGAAGAGGTCCGGGTCCGCACCCAGTGCCGCCTGCTCGCTCAGCTCCACCGTCACGCCGTCGGCGGAGCTGCCGGGCTCGAACGCGTAGCGCAGCTTGGCGCTCGCCCCGCCCGGCAGCTCCCACTGGAGCGGATAGTCCGCCGCGACGTCCTCGCCCACCTCGGAGTCGTCGGCGAGCAGGGACTCGGCGGAGATGTCGAGCAGCCCCGGGTCCTCCCGCTGCGCGGTCTTCCACCAGGACTCGAAGTGCGCGGCGGAGACGACCGTCTCCGGCAGGCGGGCGTCGTAGAAGTCGAAGAGGACGTCGTCGCCGGCCAGCAGGCGCCGCGAGCGCACCCGCGAGGCCAGCTCCTCGGCCTCGCGCAGGGCGCGGGCGTTGTGCTGGAGGAACGCGTGGTGCGCGCTCCACTCCCCCGCGATGAGGGCGTGGCGGATGAACAGCTCGCGCGCCTCGACGGGGTTGATCGCCCCATAGCCCACGCGGCGGTCGCCGATGAGCGGGACGCCGTAGAGGGACACGCGGTCATAGGCCATCGCGGAGCCGGTCTTCATCGACCAGTGGGGCTCGCCGTACTGGTGCTTGGCCAGCGGGCCGGCCGCCTGCACGATCCACTCGGGGTCCACCTCGGCGCACGTGCGCGCCCACAGCCGGCTCGTCTCGACGAGCTCGGCGGCGACGATGACGTCGGGGCCCTGCTTGAACAGCGTGGAGCCGGGGAAGATGCGCATGCGCGTGCCGCGCGCGCCCTGGTAGTCCCCGCGCCCCTCGGGCACCTTGACGCCGAACATCGACAGCAGGCCCGTGATGAGGCTCTTGTGGATGTCCGCCTCGCGCTGGGAGTAGGGCCGCTTGGCGGGCTTGCCGCGCTCCATCCGCGGTGCCTCGCGCCGCTTGTCCTTGCCGTCCGCGGGCGTTGTGCCCGCGGGCTTCGCACCGCCCGGCGCCTCGTCCGCGTCCGCGAGCGCGGGGTTGGACTCCAGGCGGGGCGGGCGCGGCACGTGCACGCCGGCGGAGCCGAGCATGGAGCGCAGCTGGCCCACGAGGTCCTGCCACTCGCGGATGCGCACGTAGTTGAGGTATTCCGCCCGGCACTTGCGGCGGAACTTCGAGCTCGACAGGCGCGCCGACTGGTCCTGGATCCAGTCCCACAGGTGGAGGTAGGACAGGAAGTCCGAGCGGGCATCGGCGAAGCGCGCGTGGAGCGCATCGGCCTCGCCGCGGTGCTCGGCGGGCCGCTCGCGGGGGTCCTGGATGGACAGGGCCGCGACGATCGCGGTGACCTCGCCCGCGCAGTCGTGCTGCGCGCCGGCGAGGATCATGCGCGCCAGGCGCGGGTCGACCGGCACGCGGGCCAGGGTGCGCCCCAGCTGGGTGAGCGCCAGCCGGCCGCCGTCGACGGTGAGCGCACCGAGCTCCGCGAGGAGCGTCCGGCCGTCGCGCACCGCCTTGGGCTCGGGCGGAGTGAGGAACGGGAACGAGGCGATCTCCGCCTCGGTGCGGGCGAAGCCCAGCGAGACCATCTGGAGGATGACGCTGGCGAGGTTCGTGCGCAGGATCTCCGGGTCCGTGTACTCGGGGCGCGCCGCGAAGTCCGCCTCGGAGTACAGCCGGATCGCGATGCCGGGGCTGGTGCGCCCGGAGCGGCCGGCGCGCTGGCGGGCGCTGGCCTGGGAGATCGGCTCGATGGGCAGGCGCTGGACCTTCGTGCGATTGGAGTAGCGGGAGATCCGCGCGGTGCCCGCGTCGATGACGTAGACGATGCCCGGCACGGTCAGCGAGGTCTCGGCGACGTTCGTGGCCAGCACGACGCGGGGGCGCGAGTGCGGGGCGAAGACCCGCTGCTGGTCGCCGGCGGAGAGCCGCCCGAACAGCGGCACGATCTCCCACTGCCGCGCCGCGGCGGGCCCGCGCTGCAGGTGGGCCTCGAGCGCCTCGGCGGCGTCGCGGATCTCGCGCTCGCCGGAGAGGAAGACGAGGATGTCGCCGGGCGCCTCGCCGCGCAGCTCGTCGAAGGCGGCGATGATGCCCTCGAGCTGGTCGGCGGCATCGGGGACCGCGGGCTCGTCCTGGGCGGGCTCCTCGTCGTCCTCGCCCGCGCGCCCGGCAGCGGTGTCGGCGGCCTCCTGTCCGACCGGCCGGTAGCGCAGCTCGACGGGGTAGGTCCGGCCGCTCACGCGGATGATCGGGGCGTTGTCGAAGTGGGCGGCGAACGACTCGGGGTCGATCGTGGCGGAGGTGATGATGACCTTGAGGTCCGGGCGCTGGGGCAGCAGCCGGGCGAGGAAGCCCAGGAGGAAGTCGATGTTGAGGCTGCGCTCGTGGGCCTCGTCGATGATGATGACGTCGTAGGCGCGCAGCTGCGGGTCGTGGCGCAGCTCCGCGAGCAGGATGCCGTCGGTCATGACCTTCACGCGGGTCGAATCGTCGACCTCGGAGGTAAAGCGCACCTGGTAGCCGATCCCGTGGCCGAGCTCCAGGCGGGTCTCCTCGGCCAGCCGGGAGGCCACGGCGCGGGCGGCGATGCGCCGCGGCTGGGTGTGGCCGATCATGCCCTCGATGCCGTAGCCCAGCTCCATGCAGATCTTGGGCAGCTGGGTGGTCTTGCCCGAGCCCGTCTCACCGGCCACGATGACGACCTGGTTGTCCCGGATCGCGGCCGCGATCTCCTCGCGCTCGGCGCTGACGGGAAGCTCGGGCGGGTACTCCAGGCGCGGCCGCACGGCCCGGCGGGCGGCCGCGCGCCGCTCGACCTGGCCACCGGAGTCGGGGGCGCCGCGGCGGCCCCCACGGCCGGCGGGGTCGGCCTTGGGCCCGCGGCGCCCGCGGCCGCCGCGGCGGCGTGCGCGCTGGGACCGCTGGGTTTCCTTGGACTGCTGCGTGTCTGCGGACTGCTGGGCTTCCGTGGACTGTTCGGCACCCTGCGGTCGTCGGGTGTCCTGGTCCTGGGCCTGCTGCGTGGCCTCCGACAGCTGCGCGCTCTCGGGCCGCTGGGATCGCTGGGCGCCCGTGGAGCGCTGGGGGCCGCCCTCACCCTGGGGCTCGGCACCCTCCGGCGCATCCGCACCGGGCTTCGAAGTCGCATCCATGACCCGCCAAGCCTACCCGGCTGCCCGCGCGGCGCCCGAGCGCGGCGATGGCCGTCACCGTCCGGGCGCGGTCGCGGTCGCCACCGTCCGGGCGCGGTCGCGGTCGCGGTCGCCGCCGTCGGGACACCCCGGAGTGCGCGGCCGTGCACCCGGCGCTGCGGGGCGCGCCCCGCCCGCATCGGTCCGCACGGCGGGCGGGCCGGCCGCCGGGCCGAAGGCGCGGCTAGAGTGAACCCGCCGGCTAAACGACCCAGGGAGAGACATGATGGGTGCGCTCGAGGGCTTCGGCGTCATCGCGGTGATCGTGTTCGCCGGCTGGCTCCTGGGCCGCTCGGAGGTGCTGGGCGAGACCGGCCAGCGAGTGCTCGCTGGCGTGGTCTTCTACGCGGGGACCCCGGCGCTGCTCTACGTCACGCTCGCCCAGACCGCGGTCGAGCAGGTCTTCAGCCCCGCGCTCCTGGCCACCGCGGGCTCCGCCGTCATCCTGGGCTGCGCGCTCTTCGCATTCACCCGGTGGCGCGGCGGCTCGCCGGGAGCCGCGGTCATGAGCGCGTGGTCTGTCAGCTACGTCAACATCGGCAACCTCGGCATCCCCATCGCCACGTACGTGCTGGGCTCGCTGAAGTCCGTGGCGCCGGTGCTGCTGTTCCAGCTGCTCGTCCTGGCGCCCATCGGCATGGCGATCCTCGACGCCTCGCGCGGCCGCGGCGAGCGCGAGCGCGGCCAGCGCTCCGACCGCGCGTGGTGGCAGCCGCTGCTGCAGGTGGTCCGCAACCCCATCATCATCGGCGCGTGCCTGGGCCTCGTGGCCTCGATCACGGGCTTCCAGCTGCCCCACGTCCTCCACGACCCCATCGAGATGATCGGCAACACCTCCGTGCCGCTGACCCTCATGGCGTTCGGGATCTCGCTCAAGGACGGCTGGGCGCTGCCGAAGCCGGGCACCCGCTCCCACCTGACGATCATGACGGTCGGCAAGCTCATCGCCCAGCCGGTGCTCGCGTGGGCGATCGGCGGGCCGCTCCTGGGCTTCACGGGCGGCGAGCTCATGGCGATCGTCGTCACGTCGGCGCTGCCCACGGCGCAGAACGTCTACGTCTACGCGCTGCGCTACCGCCAGTCGGAGACGATCACCCGCGACGTCGTCTTCATCACGACGATCCTCTCCGTGCCGACGATCATCCTGGCCGCGATCCTGTTCGGCTAGGCGCGCGCACTCGGCTGCGGGCTCGTGCTCGGCTGTGCACCCGCCCTCACCCGGGTCGCAGCCGGTCTTGTCCCGCCCGGCTCACCGGAGGGCCCGGTGGCAGCGCCCCCGGGAACCCCGCGGAAGCGGCGGCGGTAGGCGCTCGGGGTGGTGCCGAGCGCTGCCTGCATGCGGATGCGCAGCGCGGCGCTCGTGCCGAAGCCCGCCCGCGCGGCCACCGCGTCCACCGGCAGCGCAGTCTCCTCGAGCAGGCGCTGGGCCGCGGCGATGCGCTCGGCGCGCAGCCACGCCCCGGGGCTCGTGCCCGTGCGGGCGGCGAAGCGGCGGGCGAACGTGCGCTCGCTCAGCCCCGCCCGGCGGGCCAGGGCGGCCACCGTCAGCGGCTCGCCGAGGCGCTGGCGGGCCCAGGCCAGCGCGGCGCCGATGCCGTCGTCGGCCCGCGGCGGCGGCTCGTGGGGCGCGATGTACTGCGCCTGCCCGCCCTCGCGAAACGGGGCGATGACGCAGTGGCGCGCGGCCCGGGCGGCCACGGCGGCACCGGCATCGCGGCGCACGATGTGCAGGCACAGGTCCAGCCCGGCCGCCAGCCCCGCCGAGGTGAGGATCCGCCCCTCGTCGACGTACAGGCTGCGCTCGTCGACGTCGACGCGCGGATAGAGCGCGCGCATCGCCTCCGCCTGCTCCCAGTGGGTCGCGGCGCGCCGGCCGTCGAGCAGGCCGGCGGCGGCAAGGGCGAACGCTCCCGTGCAGATCCCCGCAACCCGAGCCTCGGCGGGGATCGCGGCGAAGGCCGCGGCGGCGGGCCCGTCGAGCCGGCCGGCCCGGCGGGCAGCCGGATTGCGCGTACCCGGGACGATGACGGTCTGGGCGCGGGCCAGCGCCTCGGGGCCGGCACTCGGCACGATGCCGTAGCCCTCCACCGTGGTGGTGGGCGCGCCATCGGCGGTGACGACGTCGACCGCGTAGAGCGGCTCGCCGCACTCGGTGCGCGCGGCGGAGAAGACGAGCGAGGGGATCGTGGCGTCGAAGCCGATGGCCGGGGCGAGCAGCAGGACGGCGACGCGGTGCGGGGGCGACGAGGGCGAGTCCATGGCAGGATCTTTGCACTTGTTGTCCTTTCTGCCAATGGCGGGCCGCAGACCGCTCTGCCAGGCTGGGAGCGTGAACGCCTCCCCTCTGCCCACCGCACCCCCCGTCGCCCCGCAGGACGGTGCCCGGCACCCCGGCTCCTGGCGCTACCCCGTCGTCGTCCTCGTCGCGTTCTGCACGCTCATCGGCGCTTCCGGGTTCCGCTCCGCCCCCGGGGTGCTCATCGAGCCGCTCCACGCGGAGTTCGGCTGGTCGACCGCGACGATCAGCTCGGCGGTCTCGCTCAACCTGCTGCTCTACGGCCTCTTCTCGCCGTTCGCCGCCGCGCTCATGGAGCGCTTCGGGGTCCGCCGGGTGGTGGTCGCCGCCCTGTGCGCGGTGGCCTGCGGCAGCGGGCTCACGGTGTTCATGACGGCCCACTGGCAGCTCTGGCTGCTGTGGGGCGTGGTGATCGGGGCCGGCACCGGGTCCATGGCGATGCCGTTCGTCGCGGTCGTCACGGCGCGGTGGTTCGTGGCCCGGCGGGGCCTCGTGACCGGCATCCTCACGGCCGCCCAGGCGACGGGCCAGCTGGTGTTCCTGCCCATCATCGCCCACCTGGCCATGCACTTCGGCTGGCGGCTGCCGGCCCTCGTGATCGCGGGCATGGCCCTGTGCGTCGTGCCGCTCGTGGTGTTCCTGCTGCGCGAGTACCCCGCGGACGTGGGGCTGCCGGCGCTGGGCGCCACCGCCCAGGATCCGGGTGTCACCCGCTCAACGCCGCGGGGCAACCCCGCCCGCACCGCGCTGGCGGCACTCGCCGGCGCCGTGCGCCACCGCACCTTCTGGCTGCTCGCGCTGTCGTTCGCGATCTGCGGGGCGACGACGAATGGGCTCGTGGGCACCCACTTCGTGCCCGCCGCGCACGATCACGGGATGCCCGCGACGACCGCGGCCGGCCTGCTGGCCCTCGTGGGCATCTTCGATGTCCTCGGCACCGTCGCCTCGGGCTGGCTGACCGACCGGATCGACCCGCGCCTGCTCCTGCTCGCCTACTACGGCCTGCGCGGGGTCTCGCTCGTGGCGCTGCCGCTCGTCATCGGCCCGCACGTCCAACCGCCCCTGTGGGCGTTCATCGTCTTCTACGGTCTCGACTGGGTGGCCACGGTCCCGCCCACGGTGGCGCTGTGCGTGCGGGCCTTCGGCCGCACCGGGCCCATCGTCTTCGGCTGGGTCTTCGCCTCGCACCAGGTCGGTGCCGCGGTCGCGGCGCTGGGCGCGGGCGTGCTGCGCGACGCCACCGGCAGCTACGACGGAGCGTGGTTCGCGGCGGCGGGCCTGTGCGGCATCGGGGCGCTTGCGAGCCTCCTCATCCCCCGCCGCACGGCGCCCCGCACGGCCCTCGGCTGAGCGCGGGCCGGTGCGGGGCCGGTGCGGGGCCGGGCGGACTCCCGCCGCTGCCCTCGCCCCGGCGCGATCCCGCGGCCCTGCATGCGTGTCGCTCACCGGGCTGCCGCGGCCCGTTGCGGACAATGGACGGGTGGCTGATGACGAGAAGAACACCGATGACCTGATGTCGCGGCGCATGCGCTCAGGCTCGCAGGCCGAGGAGCCGCAGCGGGCAGAGCCCGCCGCCGATTCCGCGGCGGCCTCCGACCGGGTCGACGAGGAGTCGCTCGACGACACCGTTGCCTTCGAGGCGTTCCCCGCCGTCAAGCCGCAGACCTCGCAGCGGCCGGCCGTGCCGTCGGCCGGCGCGAAGCCGGACATGCTCAGCGACGAGGAGTGGGCCGCGATCACGGGCGCTCCCGCCGCGGAGCCCGATGCCACCGCCGTGGGCGCTGTCCCGGCCGGCGCGGCTGCCGCCGCGGGCAGCACAGCTGCCGGCGCGACCGGCGCGACCGGCGCAGCCGGCGCAAGTTCGGCGAAGCCGCGGCGCCGCTACACGTTCGTCGACGTCATCGCCACGCTCTGGATCGCGCTCGGCACGCCCTTCGTCCTCATCGCGCTGGGCGTGCGCGTCGTCGCCTCGGGGCTGTTCCTCAAGTTCGAGTACTTCTACCGCCCCGGCTTCCCCGCCGACCCCTACGGGTTCTCCGCGGACGACCGGATGCACTTCGCCTCGTACACCGTCGACTACCTGTCGAACATGGACGGCAGCCGCTACCTGACCGACATCGCCCAAGGCGAGGGCTCCCCGCTGTTCACCCAGCCGGAGATCGCCCACATGGCCGATGTGAAGTCGATCATCTCGCTGCTCTACCTCGTGGCGGTCGTCGCCGTGATCGGCGCGATCATCGCCGGGCTCGCGCTGTGCCGCAAGCACGGCCCGGGCATGCACGCCGGGCTGCGGTGGGGCGCGATTCTCACCCTCCTCATCACGGTGGGTGCGGTCGTCGTGGCGCTCTTCGGCTTCGAGACGTTCTTCGCGAACTTCCACAGGGTGCTCTTCCCCGGCGGCAACTGGGAGTTCTACCTCGACGACTCCCTCATCCGGCTCTTCCCGCAGACGTTCTGGATGGACGCGGGGATCGGCGGCGGCGCGATCGTCATCCTCGCCGCGCTCGCGCTCCTGGGCATCTCCGCGATCGGCGGGCGCCGGCGCCGCGAGGCCAAGCGCCTGCGCGAGGTCCAGCGCGCCCGCGCGGAGCGCACCCGCAAGGCCGAGCGCGATGCCGCCAAGGAGGCGGAGAAGTCCGACCGGGCGGCTGCGAAGGCCGCCAGGGGCTGAGCCCCGCACCCGCCCGTCTGCCCCGTACCCGTTTGCCCAGTGCCCGAGGTGCGGGGCAGGCGGGCGCCGCGCGCGCCTCGGGCCGGGTTCAGTCGCCCACGGCCTCGCGCCCGCGGCGGACGATCTTGGGGTCCGGCGGGTAGACGACGGACTCGTCCTTGTCCTCGTAGTCGAACTGGTTGAGGTAGTAGCGCATCGCGTTGAGGCGGGCGCGCTTCTTGTCATTGGACTTGATCGAGATCCAGGGGGCGGTGTCCGTGTCGGTGCGCAGGAACGTCGCCTCCTTGGCGGCCGTGTAGTCCTCCCAGCGGCCCAGGGACTCGAGGTCCATGGGCGAGAGCTTCCACTGCCGCACGGGGTCGATCTGGCGGATGGCGAAGCGCGTGCGCTGCTCGCTCTCTGTGACGGAGAACCAGAACTTCGTGAGGTGGATGCCCTCGTCGACGAGCATCTTCTCGAACACGGGCGCCTGGACCATGAAGCGCTCGTACTCCTCGTCCGAGCAGAAGCCCATGACGCGCTCGACGTTGGCCCGGTTGTACCAGGAGCGGTCGAAGAGCACCATCTCGCCGCGGGTGGGCAGGTGCTGGACGTAGCGCTGGAAGTACCACTGGCCCGATTCCATCTCCGTGGGCTTGTTGAGCGCCACGACGCGGGCCGCGCGCGGGTTGAGGTGCTCCGTGAAGCGCTTGATGGTCCCGCCCTTGCCGGCGGCGTCGCGGCCCTCGAACAGGATGACGTGGCGCAGCCCGTGGTCCTGGCTGTAGTACTGGAGCTTGAGCAGCTCGACCTGCAGCTTGTATTTCTCCAGCTCATAGGCGTCGCGCTCGAGGCGCTCGGCGTACGGGTAGTCCTCCTGCCACGTCTCGACCGCGCGGCCGCCGGGGTCGATGAGGTCTGGGTCCGGTGTGTGGCCATCGCGCACCGAGTAGCCCTCGAGCCGCAGCTTGTCGATGTACTCGCGGAGATTCTCTTTCTGGTGCGGGTGCATGGCGCTCCTCGGGCCGATCCGGTCGTTTCCCCAACTCTAGGCCTCTTCCGCCGCCGGGGCGGGGCGGGCCGCGGTTCGTCCGCCGGCGTCCCGCCATGCGACCGCAAGTGTCGCGCGACCGCGGGTGACGCGCGCTTCGGGTGTCAGGCGCCTCGGGTGTCAGGCGCCTCGGGCCTCGGCGTCCCGGTCGGGGGCCGCGGGGTCCGGGGATCGGCTCGGGGGTGCGGGATGCGGGGCCGCGGCGCGGTCTGCGCCACCAAGCACCGCAGTCCCGGCGGCCCCGCTCCCGGCGGGACCGACCTCGACGGATCCGCCCCCGGGGCGACCGCCTCCGGCGGCCTCGGGCGGTGGGGAGCCCGCGCCTCGACGGCGGAGCAGGCGCACGGCCAGGAAGGCGGCGAGCGCGAAAGCGAGGAGCGCCACGACGATCACGGTGAGGTCGGGATCGCGCTCGTAGGCCGCGCGCACCGCGGCGAAGCCCGCGAAGCCGACGCCGGCGTAGATGAGGGCCCAGGCCGCTCCCCCGAGCGCGAGCGCCGGCAGGTAGCGCACGAGCGCCATCCGGGTGGCCCCGGCGGCCGCGTTGGCCAGCGTCTGGAACCCGATCGTCAGGAAGCTCGCCGCGACCAACGGCGCGCCCCAGCGGTCGAGCAGCGCCTCCACGCGGCGGGCCCGGGGGGAGGCGAGCAGGCGGCCGATGTGCGTGAAGCGGGCCGCCCCGCGCCGCGCGGCCCGGCCGAGCGCGTACGTGCTGCCCGCGCGGCCGAGGACGATGAGGTAGAGCAGGCCCCAGACGCCGAAGAACGGCAGCTCCCACTGCTCGGGATGCACGTGGTTCACCTCCGCCCGCGGCGCGCAATCGCACCCCGAGTCTACCGGGCGCAAGGGCAGCCTGGCCGCACCGCGCGGCGTTCGCCGCCGGGCGCCGCGCGGGCCGCGTGGTACGTTGACAGCGCGCGCCTGCCGCCCCCCGTAGCCCAATCGGCAGAGGCAGCCGACTTAAAATCGGCGCAGTGCGGGTTCGAGTCCCGCCGGGGGGACGCGCCCACGGCCCGCATTCCCCCAGGTCAGAACCTTAGATGCCCCCCGCTGTTGCCGGTCAAAACGGGGTTTGGGCATATTTTGGGCACATCGCCCTACAACACCACGTCCGCCCGCGGCAGCCATTCGCCGATGGTGATGCACCTGGTGCCACACATCTCCACGAAGACCGCCCCGTCCGCGAGTACAAACCGGGAGGCGGTGGTAGCGATCCCCCGTGACCGAGTGGATGCGGGCGGGGCATGGGAGGGGTGACCGGTCTGGTGAGCGGCGGGCGGGGAGGCTGTTGACAATGAGGACCGGGTTGGGGGTGAGGCGTTCAACGAACACCCTGCGAGGGTATGTGTCAGGGCTGACACACCCCGTTGTCGCGTGATCGAAGAATGGATAGCGTGACGGGTGCCACATACCGAAAAGGACACACCTTCTAGGAGATGAGCACCATGAACACCAAGCACTCTTTCACCGCCATACTCGGAGCAGCCGCCCTCACCGCAGGGGCAGCACTTCTCCCCCTCAGTCTGTCGACGGCGAACGCCGGTGAGGAAGTCTGTGGGAATGTCGGTTCGTGCAACAACAAAATCCAATCGCCGTGGTTTGAGACCAGTGGTGTCGGGAAGTACGGGTCTAAGCCCTCGATCAACTGAGGCACGACGAAAGCGCCCCCACCTGGGAAGGGTGGGGGCGTAGTCACGCGGTGCTCAGCGGCAAGGTTCGTAGTCCTCCGCCCCAGCGGGGTCTCATCCACCTCCACCAACTCATCCGTAGGCGCATCGTCCACGGCCGCGTAATCCTCGTCCGTCAGCACCTCACCCTCCGACACGTCGGTCTCCGCAGCCCCCCCCGTGTTGTTGGCCGCGACAAGCCCGAACGCGGTCCCGATGAACCCGTACACGCCGAGCACCGAGGTGAACCATCGCTCGTCCACCACGGCAACCCACCCCGTCACGGGTGAATGACGACGGCCTGCCAACGGGCGGGGATTGACCGGATCACCCCACACGACCTGCGGCACACGGCAGCGTCGCTGGCAGTGCAGGCGGGTGCGCATTTGAAGGTGTTTCAGCGGATGTTGGAGCACGCGACGGCGGCGGTGACGTTGGACGTGTACGCGGCGCTGTTCGACAGTGACCTGGGTGCGGTTGCTGATGCGATGGAGGCCGCACATTCGTGGGCACAATTTGGGCACACTCCCCCACGGAGCGAGAGAGGCCGTGGAACACCTAGATTCCGGTGCTCGGGAGTGTGGCCTGGGCCTGGATACGGGTGCGAGTCCCGCCGGGGGGACGCGCCGCCTCGCCTCCTGGGATGGACCGGGGCCCGGCGGGGTCAGTCCAGCGTGTAGTCCTGGGACGAGAACGTGAAGCCGTGCCCGAAGCCGTAGCAGGACACACCCCGGCTCTCGCTCACGGAGCAGGTGACGCCGTGGGCGCGCAGCGTCTGGCCGTACGGCAGCACCTTGGCCTCCCCGAAATTCCCGTCGGCGCCCTGGTAGATGTAGGCGGGATCGCCCGTGACCTCGAAGTGCGCGGCGGAGCCCGCCCCGAACGCAATCGCGTTCGGCCGCTCGACATAGCCCTCGACGCCCTCGACGTCGGGCGCGCTCGCGGGAATCGCCGTGCTGTTGCACCCCACGTCGCCCGCGGAGATCGCGCAGTTGTGCTTGCCCGAGGGCGTCTGGAAGTAGAACGTGTCGCGCGTGCCCGACGCCCCGCCGCGATAGGCGGAGGCGCTCACGCTCCCGCCCTCGTCCTCGTCCTGCGGCGCGCTGCCCTGGCCCTCGACCACCTGGTCGGAGGCGTCCTGCGGGGCCTGGGTGGTGGGCGCGGCCGCTGCGTTGGCCGGGGCCGCGTCGGGGGCCGCGCGCAGCGCGTTCCACGGCAGGTACTGGCAGCCGCTGAGCAGCAGGGTGCCGGCGATCATCGCGGCGGCCGCGGGCAGAGTGGTCTTCATGGCTCAGTGCACCTCGTAGGCTTTGGAGGAGAGGGAGAATCCGTGGCCGCCGCGCGTGCAGGTCACGCCCTTCGCCTTCGCCACGGTGCAGGTGGTGCCGCGCACGCTGAGCACCTGGCCGTAGCCGAGCACCGTGCCCTTGCCCAGGCTCGCCGCCATCGAGTCGTAGGTGGCGTCGCCGTTCTGCACGAGCCTGGCCTTCTTGCCCGTGTACAGCTCGACGGTGTTCGGCCGGCCCATGAGCCCATCGGTCCCGACGACGTCCGGGGCGCTCGCGGGGATCGCCAGGCTCGTGCAGCCCACGACGTCGGCGGCGATCTCGCAGCGGTGCTTCTCCGAGGGCGAGTAGAAGTAGTAGTTCGTGCCCGTGTACTCGGACTTCTTCGCGTAGTCGGCGGGGTCCACGCGCTCGCCCGCCGGGGCGCCGGTGCCCGCTGACCCGCCGCCGTTCCCCGCTGCCCCACCGCCGGTCGGGCTCGCCTGGCCGCCCACCACCTGGTTGGGGTCGGAGGAGGCGGCCGGCGAGGTCGCCGCGGCAGCCGCGCCCTCGCTCGCGTCCGCCTCCGGCTTGGCCTGACCGGGGCCGAACGGCAGGAATTGGCAGCCGCTCAGCAGTGCGAGCGCGGCCGTGGAGGCGGCACCGGCCGCAATCACGCGTTTCATGCCATTATTTTATGACACTTTTCGGATGGAACGCGCAGGATCGCCCGACCGGTTCGCCGCGTGTCACCCCGTTCCCCGCGGCTGGGACGCCGCGGCCCGCGCTCCGGGGGCACCCCCACGAGCCTAGTGCAGCGCCACCCGCTCGGAGGACAGCGTGAACCCGTGGGCGCCGTTCGTGCACGTGATGCCAGCCCGGGCGCTCGTGCAGGTGGTGCCGTGCAGGCTGATCGCCTGCCCGTAGGGCAGGACCTTGCCCTTCCCGCTGCCGGGATTGCTCGCCTCGAACTCGTAGGCCGGATCGCCGGTCTGCGCGTAGGTCGCCTTCCTGCCCGGCTGGAGGACCACGGCATTGGGCCGCTCGGATTCGCCGTCCACGCCGGGGACATCGGGGGCATCGGCGGGCAGCGCGCTGGAGTTGCAGCCGGTGTCGTCGGGGCCGATCGCGCACTTGTGCTTGCCGGACGGCGAGGTGAAGTAGAGCGTGTCGTGCGTCGTGTCCGAGGTGCCGCGGAACGGGCCGATCGGGACCGCCTCGCCCACACCGGGGCTGCCGCTGCCGTTGTCCGGCTCAGGCTGCCCGGTCTCCGGGGCCGCTGCCTGCCCGCCGTCGTCCTCGGCGGGCGCGCTGGCTGCGCTCGTCGCGGCCGCCTGCGACTCCTGCGGCCGTGCGTCGCCCGAGCCGCCGCCATCGCCGTCCCCGCCGTTCCCGATGCCCAGCAGCTGGCAGCCGCTGAGCAGTGCCAGCCCCGCGGTCGCGGTGGCCGCCAGCAGCGTCGTCCTCTTCATACGGCACAGCCTAGGCCACGGGGCCCGGGGTGCCGGTCCGCACGAGCGGAAATCGACGAGGGGCCCGCCACCGCGATGCGGTGGCGAGCCCCTGATCGGGTGCGGCGCCGGCGGGCCGGCGCGCCGGACTCATGGGTCAGGCGTTGGCCTTCTCCTTGGCGTCCTTGGGCTCCTTCTTGGGCGCCGGCTTCGAGTGGGCGGCCTCGACGAACGCCTTGCGGGGCACATCGAGGTCGCGCAGCGACGTGGTGTCGCGGCCGTTGAGGAAGTTGAGCACCCAGTTGCCGAAGATCCGGCTCGTGCGCTCGGCGGACGGGATCGCCCAGCCGTGGTAGCCGCGGTGCATCGCCCAGGCGACGATGCCGCGGGCCTCGAAGTCGCCCACCTGTGCGACGCCCTTGTAGAGGCCCAGGCCCGCCACGGAGCCCATCGTCTTGTGGAAGTACTGCTTGAACTCCGTCTCCCCGCGCAGCGCCGCGACGACGTTGGCGGCGAGCACGGGAGCCTGGCGCACGGCGTGCTGCGCATTGGGCACGCAGTAGCCGCCGGGGCCCATGCCGGAGAGGTCCGGGACCGCGGCGTTGTCGCCGGCGCCCCAGGCATCGGCGACGACGCCGTTCTCGTCCTCGACGCGCAGGTCCGCGCGCACGGTCAGGCGGCCGCGCTCGTCGATGGGCAGGTCGGAGTCGATGAGGACCGGATTGGCCTTGACGCCCGCGCTCCACACGATCGTGTCGGCGTCGAACTCCTCGCCGTTGGACAGCTTGCAGTGCTTGTTCGTGCAGTCCTGGAGGAACGTCTCGAGGTAGACGTCGATGCCGCGCTCGCGCAGGTGGTCGACGACCCAGCGGGCCTGGCCCTCGCTGACCTCGGGCATGATGCGGCCCATCGCCTCGACGAGGACGAAGCGGACATCGGCCTCGGTGAGCGTCTCGTGCTGGGCCACGGCGGCGCGCACGACGTCTTCGAGCTCGGCGAGGATCTCCACGCCGGCGAACCCGCCGCCGACGAACACGAACGTGAGGGCCTTGCGGCGCTCGTCGTCGTTGTCCATGAGCGCGGCCTCGTCGAGGCGGTTGAGCAGGTGGTCGCGCAGCGCGACCGCCTCCTCGATGCGCTTGAGGCCGATCGCCTCCTCCGCGAGGCCGGGGATGGGCAGCGCGCGCGGCACCGCGCCGGCGGCCATGACGAGCTGGTCGTAGTCGAGCTCGAACGGCTCATCGCCGCCCTCCGGCTCGACGACGACGAACTTCTTCGCGTGGTTGATGGAGGTCACCGAGCCCGTGACGACTTCGGCGCCCTTGAGGTGGCGGCGCAGCGGCACCACGGCGTGGCGCGGCTCGATCGCGCCGGAGGCGACCTCGGGCAGGAACGGCTGGTACGTCATGTACGGGTTCGGGTCGACGACCGTGACCGTCGCCTCCCCCGTGCCGAGCTGCTTGAGCATGTGCTGGGCGGCGACGAGGCCGAGGTAGCCTCCGCCGACGACGAGGATGCGGGGACGCAGTTTGCTGTTTCGAATCAGAGCCATAGTGCCATCCTATCCAAGAGAGGTGAGCGCGGCGCCGGCCGGTCTCAGGGCGCTCGGCCGCGCCCGGCTTCGGGGATCAGTGCCGGCGCAGCCGTCGCGCGCGCACTCCGGCAGCGATCCCATAAGCCACCAGTCCGCCTGCCACGAGCATACACACGATGAGCACGGCGGGACCCGCCACCGTCCGCGGGGCGGCGGCGGCCTGCGCCGGTGCCGCGGAGGCGCCCTGGGAGGCCGAGGCGCTCGCGCTCGCACCGCCCTTCGCGCCCCCGTCCGGCTCGGCGCGCCGGTGCATGCTCACCCAGTCGGCGAGCTCCCGGCGGGCATTGGGCGGCTGCGCGGGGGCCTTGGCGGCCAGGGCGGCGGGGGGATCGATGCGCCCGTAGCCCACCGTCGCATCGCGCTGCTCGCCCTTCGTGCGCCCGGAGTGGCCCTTGACGGCGCGGGCGGTGCCCTCGAGCCGGCCCACCACCTCGTCGGCGCTCCAGTCCGGGTGCGCCGCGCGCAGCAGCGCGGCCGCCCCGGAGACGATCGGGGAGGCGAACGAGCAGCCCGATGCCTCCGCGTAGCCGCCCTTGTAGTAGGGCACGGGGATCTGCTGGGCCGGGCCCATGAGGGACACGGCGGAGCCGGGCGCGGTGGACCCGCTGGCCACGCGCCCGCTCTTCGTCAGCCCGCCCACGCCCACAACGCCGGGCACCGTGGCCGGGGACCAGACCCGCTTCGCACCCTCCGAGCGGTTGCCCACGCACGCCACGACGACGACGTCCTTGGAGAACGCGTACTCGAACGCGGAGTCCCAGGCCTCCGGCCACGCGGGGTCGTCCCAGCCGAGCGACATGTTGATGACCCCCGCCCCGGAGTCCACGGCCCAGCGCACCGCCTTGGCCGCCTGCTCGCGCGAGGAGTCGGCGCCGCTGGGCGGCGAGCCGCCCAGCCACATCGACGCGGAGAGCAGCGTGGCCTCCGGGGCGACGCCGGTCGGCCCCTCCCCCACGCCGCGGCCGGCGATCACGCCGGCCACTCCCGTGGCGTGGCCGATCGCGGAGGCCGGGCCCACGGGGGTCCGGCCGTCCTTGCGGGCCCCGCTGAAGTCCTTGGCGCCCACGACGGTCCCCTTGAGGTCCTCGTGGTCGGCGCTGATGCCGGAGTCGATGACGGCGACCGTGACGCCCGCCCCGCGGGTCGTCTTCCACATCGCGTCGATGCCGTACTCGTGGAGATACCACTGGCCCGGCCCGGCCTTGGGCGCGGCCGCCGCCGGCGCGGCCGGGCCGAGGCCCGCGGCGAGCACCAGGCCCACTGCCGCGAGCGCGGCGGCGGCCCTCCTCACACCGGTCACACCGGGCCGCTTCGGCCCAGCGCCAGGGCGATGCCGTCGAGGATGTCCGTCTCGCTGACGAAGACCTCGAGGGCGCCGCCCGCGGCGGCCACGTCCGCGGAGATCCGCTCGACGAGGCGGGCGAAGACGAGCGCGCCGGTGCCGATGACGTCCACGCGGCCCGGGTGCATGTAGCCCAGGCCGGCGCGCTCGGAGCGCTCCATGCGCGTGAGCGCCGCGGTGGCGCGCGCGAGCTCGGGCAGCGGCAGGTGCGCGCCGTGGATAGCGGCGGGATCGTAGCGCTCGAGGCCCAGGACGGCGGCGGCCACCGTCGTGGCGGTCCCGGCCACGCCGATGAGGGTGCGCACGCCCGCCATGTCGACGGTGTCCGCCGCGGCCTCGTACATCGCATCGACGTCGCGCACGGTCGCGGCGACCTCCGCGTCGGTGGGCGGATCGGAGTGCATGTGGCGCTCGGTCAGGCGCACGCAGCCGATGTCCATGCTGTAGGCCTGCTCGGCGTCTGCCGTGCCGCGCACCAATTCGGTCGAGCCGCCGCCGAGGTCCATGACGAGGAACGGCGGGCGGGGGGTCACCGCGTCCTCATCGGCGGCCTCCGCGACGCCGCTGACGGCGCCGGCGAACGACAGGCGCGCCTCCTCCTCGCCGCTGATGACCTCCGGCACGACGCCCACCCGTTCGGCCACGCCGGTGAGGAACTCATCGCGGTTCGCGGCGTCCCGGGTGGCCGAGGTGGCGACGAAGCGCCGGCGCTCGGCGCCCTCGCGCTCGCAGATCGCGGCGTACTCCTCGCATACGGCGAAGGTCCGCTCGAGCGCCTCGGGGGCGAAGGCACCGGTGGAGTCGACGCCCTGGCCCAGCCGTACCACGCGCATCTCGCGGACCACGTCGCTCACGCGGCCGGCCTCGATATCGGCGATGAGCAGGCGCAGGGAGTTCGTCCCGCAGTCGAAGGCAGCAACTCGAGTCATGGGACAAGTCTAGGGCGTGCGCCGCCCGCGCGGGCCGGGCGCGGCGCGCGCTAGGCCGCGGCGGGCGGCGGGACGTCGGCCATGAGGCCGAGCGCGCGATCGCCGATCGGGTTGACGCCGGGGCCGGCGGCGAGGCTGTGCGCCACGAGCGCGTGGAGGCACTTGACCCGGGTGGGCATGCCGCCGGCGGAGAAGTCCGCGATCTCCTCGACGGAGCCGATTCCCGCCGCCGCGCCGATCTCCGCGCGGTCGCGCAGGTAGGCGCGGTGCGCGGCGGCGTAGGCGGTCGCGAGGTCCTCATCGCCGGCGAGCTCCGCGGTCCACTCGGCCATCGTGCCGTGGGACTCGATGCGCGAGGCCTCGGCCACGTAGGCCGGATGGGTGAGGTAGTAGGCCGTGGGGAACGGGGTGCCGTCGGGCAGCCGCGGGGCGGTGGCGACGACGAGCGGCTCGCCGGCGCGGGAGCGGGCCGCGATGCCCACGACGCCGCGGGGCAGGCGGCCCAGCTGGGCGCGCACCGCATCGAGGTCGGCCTGGCTGGCCGGTGTCATCATCGGCCCGCCGCCTCGCCGGCCGTGCCGGAGCCGTCGGCGCCGGTGCGCCCGGCGTCCGTTGCCAGTCCGACGGACTTGAGGGAGTCGGCGAACTCGACGTACCAGGGGCGGGGGCGCGAGGACTTGTTGATCTGCTCGTCGGCGGGCTCGTCCTGGGCCGAGGCCCGATCGTCGACGACGATGTAGGGCTTCTCGCCCTTGTTCACGTAGCCCTGCTGCTCGCGGGCGAGGCGCTGCAGGTACTCCGGGTCCTTGAGGCTGTCCTGCTTCTTCTCGAGGTCGCCGACCTCCTGGCGCGTCGAGGCGTTGTCCTGCTCGAGCGCGTGGATCTGCTGGGCCTGCCGGATGCCCGTGTTGATGCTCGGCATGAACATGGCCAGCAGCGCGATGACGAGGCAGCCCAGCACGAGGCGGCGGCCGGAGAGCCGACGGGCCGGGGCCGCACCGCGGGCCCGGCCCGGGGTGCGGCTCCGCCTGCCGCGAGGGGTCTGCGCAGCTGCGGGCCTCGACCCGGCTGTGGAGCGCCTGCTGCTCATGACCACCTCGGATGCGCGCATAGGGGAAGGGAAGGCACGGCAGGTCTCAGTCTGCCGTGCCTTCCGGTGCGGGCCGGTATTTGCCCGGGGCGTGTCGCACCGGGCGGGCCGGGGTGCGCCGGGCGCGCGCCTCGGGCCCCGGCGGCGCTCAGGCCTCGAAGCGCGGGAACGCGGTGCGGCCCGCGTAGCGAGCGGCGTCGCCGAGCATCTCCTCGATGACGAGGAGGCGGTTGTACTTGGCCACGCGCTCGGAGCGGGCGGGCGCCCCGGTCTTGATCTGGCCGGCGTTCACGGCGACGGCGAGGTCCGCGATCGTCGTGTCCTCCGTCTCCCCCGAACGGTGGGAGATCATCGTCGTGTAGCCGCTGCGCTGGGCGAGGCTCACCGCGTCGAGCGTCTCCGTGAGCGTGCCGATCTGGTTGAGCTTGACGAGCAGGGAGCTGCCCGCGCCGCGGTCGATGCCGCGCTGAAGGCGCTTGGGGTTCGTCACGAAGAGGTCGTCGCCGACGATCTGGACCTTGTCGCCGATCGCCCGGGTCAGGGTCTCCCAGCCGTCCCAGTCGTTCTCGTCCAGCGGGTCCTCGATGGACACGAGCGGGTACCTGGCCACGAGGTCCTCGTAGTAGGCGCTCAGCTGCTCGGCGGACTTCGACTCGCCCTCGAAGCGGTAGGTGCCATCGGCGTAGAACTCGCTCGAGGCGACGTCGAGGGCGAGCGCCACATCGCGGCCCGGCGCGTGCCCGGCCGCCTCGATCGCCTCGACGATGAGGTCGAGCGCGGCGGCGTTGGACTCGAGGTTGGGGGCGAAGCCGCCCTCGTCGCCCAGCCCGGTGGACAGGCCGCGCTCCTTGAGCACGGACTTGAGCGAGTGGTAGACCTCGGTGCCCCACTGGAGGGCCTCGGCGAAGGTGGCCGCGCCGATCGGCGCGATCATGAATTCCTGGATGTCGACGTTGGAGTCCGCGTGCGAGCCGCCGTTGAGGATGTTGAGCATCGGCACGGGCAGCAGGTGCGCGTTGGGGCCGCCCAGGTAGCGGAAGAGCGGCAGCTCGACGGAGTCGGCGGCGGCGCGGGCCACCGCCAGCGAGGTCCCGAGGATCGAGTTCGCCCCCAGGCGGGCCTTGTTGTCCGTGCCGTCGAGGTCGATCATGACCTGGTCGACGATGCGCTGGTCGTCCGCGTCGAGGCCGGCGATCGCGTCGTTGATCTCGTCGAGGACGGCGTCTACGGCGCCGAGCACGCCCTTGCCGTTGTAGCGCTCGGGGTCGCCGTCGCGCAGCTCGACGGCCTCCCACTCGCCGGTCGAGGCGCCGGAGGGCACGCGCGCGGAGCCCACGGCGCCGTCGTCGAGGAGCACCTCCGCCAGCAGCGTGGGATTGCCGCGTGAGTCGAGGATCTCCTGGGCATTGGCCGCGATGATCTGAGCCATGGGGTGTCTCTCCTTGTCGCCTGTTGTCGCCTGGGTGCTGATCGCCTGGGTGCGCGCGCCAGGTGGGGGCGCGGGCCGTTCGGCCGTCGCAGACCCCAGCCTAATGGAGATCGCCGCCGCTTCCCCCGTGGCCGGGCGCCGGCTCCCGCGTCGCCGCCGCCGCGGCGGCGCGCTCCTCCAGGCGGGCGGTGGCCGCCCGCAGCGCCCCCTCCGCGTCGATGCCCGCCGCCCGCGCGCCCACGGCGAGCCGGAGCAGCTCGTCGCCGAGCGCGCGGGCCTCGGCATCCGCCGCGCCCTCCGGCACCGCGCCCTCCGGCGTCGTGCCCTCCGGCGTCGTGCCCTCCGGCGTCGTGCCCTCCGGCGTCGTAGCCTTGCGCTGCGCTGCCACAGCCGGTGCCGCCTGCGCTGTCGCCTCCGGTCCTGCCTGCGCTGCCGCGTCCGAGACGTGCGCATCCTCCCCCGGGCGGGCGCCCGCCCGCTCCCGGGCGCGCAGCAGCCCCCGCGCGTCGAGGTCGAGGCGCTCGAGGCGGCCGGCGATCGCGCTCGCCCGGGCAAGCGCCGGCATGGTCACGGGGATCGAGGACAGCGAGTCCCGCACCCTGGCGGCCCCTGACCCCGCACTCGAACCGGGGTGCGCGGGGCCGCCTGCCCCGCGGCCCGAGGAGCCGGCGGCGTCCGCGGCGCGCTCCGCGCGCTCGGCGGCCTTGACCTCCTCATAGCGGCGCTCGACCTCCGCGAGCGGCACCGGGGCCTGCGCGGCGAAGACGTGGGGGTGGCGGCGCACGAGCTTGTCCTTGAGCCGCGCCTCGATCCGCTCGATGGCCCGCGGCGAGGCGGGCTCCCCGTTCGGGGCGCGCACCGGCGAACCCGGGGCCGGCCCGCTGCCCGGGTCGTCGAGGAGGGCCGCGTGGAAGATCACCTGGTAGTACACGTCGCCCAGCTCCCCCTCGACGTCGGCGGCCGGGGCGCCCGCCTCGAGCGCGGCGGCGAGTTCGTGGGCCTCCTCGAGCAGGTAGGGCAGCAGGCTCGCGTGCGAGTGCTGGGCCGCCCACGGGCAGCGGGCGCGGATGAGCGCCATCGCCTCGGGCAGGCTCAGCGCCGCCGCATCGGGCCGCTCCCAGCTCATGCCGCGCGGCGCCTCACGCGCTGGCCGCCTCGTCCTCGAGCGGGAGGATCTGGTCGAGGACCTCGGCGCACCAGGCGATGAGCTCGGCGTCGGTGACATCGCGGACGTCGAAGCCGGTGCCCGCCTTGGGCTTGGGCACGAGGATCGAGCGCACGGCGGGCTTGATGAGCGCCTTGGGATAGAGCCGCTTGAGGCGGGCGACCTGCCACTCGACGAGTTCGACGGGCCCGAAGCGGACCATGTTGCCCTGGGCGACGATCTCGGAGACCCCTGAGGCGCGCGCCCGGATGCGCAGGCGCGCGATGTCGGCGAGCACCTCGACGGCGGGCGGGTACGGCCCGTAGCGGTCCGTGAGCTCGGCGAGCACCTCGGCGATCTCCGCCTCGCTCGTGGCGGCGGCGAGCTTGCGGTAGGCCTCGAGGCGCAGCCGCTCGTGCTCGACGTAGTCGACGGGCAGGTGCGCGTCGATGGGCAGCTCGACGCGCATCTCCGGCACCTCCTCCTCGCCCTCGCCCTTGAAGTTCGCGACGGCCTCGCCCACCATCCGCACGTACAGGTCGAAGCCCACGCCCTCGATGTGGCCGGACTGCTGGCCGCCCAGCAGGTTGCCCGCGCCGCGGATCTCGAGGTCCTTCATGGCCACCTGCATGCCGGCGCCCAGCTCCGTGTGGGCGGCCAGCGTGGTGAGCCGGTCGTGCGCGGTCTCCGTGAGCTCCGTGTCCGCGGGGTAGAGGAAGTACGCGTAGGCCCGCTCGCGGCCGCGGCCCACGCGCCCGCGCAGCTGGTGGAGCTGGGAGAGGCCGAAGCGGTCGGCGCGGTCGACGATGAGCGTGTTGGCGTTGGCGATGTCGATGCCCGTCTCCACGATGGTCGTGCACACGAGCACATCGAAGCGCTTCTCCCAGAAGTCCACGATGACCTGCTCGAGGCGCTGCTCGCTCATCTTGCCGTGGGCCACGGCGATCCGCGCCTCGGGCACGAGCTCGGCGAGGTGGGCCGCGACGCGCTCGATGTCCTGGACGCGGTTGTGGATGTAGAAGACCTGGCCCTCGCGCATGAGCTCGCGCCGGATCGCCGCACTGACCTGGCGGTCCTCGTGCCGGCCCACGTAGGTGAGGACGGGGTGGCGCTCCTCCGGCGGGGTGGCGAGGGTCGACATCTCCCGGATGCCCGTCACCGCCATCTCCAGCGTGCGGGGGATGGGGGTGGCGCTCATCGCGAGCACGTCGACGTTCGTGCGCATCGCCGTGAGCGTCTCCTTGTGCTCGACGCCGAAGCGCTGCTCCTCGTCGATGATGACGAGGCCCAGGTCCTTGAAGCGCACCTCACCGGAGAGCAGCCGGTGCGTGCCGATGACGAGGTCGACTTTGCCGGCCGCGAGGTCGGCCATGACCTGCTTGCTCTGGGCGGCGGTCTGGAACCGCGAGAGCGCCGCGACCGTGACGGGGAAGCCCGCGTAGCGCTCGGTGAAGGTCTCGTAGTGCTGCTGGACGAGGAGCGTCGTGGGCACGAGCACGGCGACCTGCTTGCCCTCCTGGATGGCCTTGAATGCCGCGCGGACCGCCACCTCGGTCTTGCCGTAGCCCACATCGCCGCTGATGAGGCGGTCCATGGGCATCTCCTTCTCCATGTCGGCCTTGACCTCGTCGATCGTCGTGAGCTGATCGGGGGTCTCGACGTAGTGGAACGCGTCCTCGAGCTCACGCTGCCACGGGGTGTCCGGGCCGAACGCGTGGCCGCGGGTGGCCCGGCGCGCGGAGTACAGGCGCACGAGCTCGCCGGCGATGTCCTTGACGGCCTTGCGCGCCCGCGACTTCGTCTTCGCCCAGTCCGAGCCGCCCATCTTGTTGAGCGCGGGGTCCTCCCCGCCCACGTAGCGGGTCACCTGGTCGAGCGAATCGGAGGGCACGTAGAGGCGGTCGCCGGGCTGGCCGCGCTTGGCCGGGGCGTATTCGACGACGAGGTACTCGCGGGTGCGCGCCTGCTCCCCGCGGCCGGTGGTGCGCTGGACGAGCTCGACAAAGCGGCCCACGCCGTGCTGCTCGTGGACGACGAAGTCGCCCGGGGCCAGATCGAGCGGGTCCACCTGATTGCGCTTGCGCCGCGCGGGCAGCCGGCGCATGTCGCGCGTCGAGGCGGCGGCGGCCCGGCCGAGCACCTCGGCCTCCGTGAGCACGGCGAGCCCGCGGTCGTCGAAGACGAAGCCCGCGAAGGCCGCGGCGGTCGTCACCGTGATCGTGGCCGGGGTGCCCGACCCCTCGAGGTCCGGGACGAAGGAGGCGGCGAGCTCGGCCTCGGAGAACACCTCGACGAGGCGCTCGCCGGGCCCGCGGCCCTCCGTGAGGACGTAGACGGTCCACTCGTCGGCCAGGTGCTGGCGGACATCGGCGAGGACCGCCTCGACGTCGCCGGCGTAGCCGCGCGGCTGGCGCGCGCCGATCCGACAGATCGTCGCGTCCGGATCCGCGAGCTCCTCGTCGACGGAGAAGCCACCCAGCTCCCACCACGGCAGGCTCAGCGCCTCGGCGGCCTGGCGCGTCTGAGCCAGCGTGCGGAAGCTCGCGGCGGAGAGGTCGATGGGCACCTGCCCCCCGGAAGCGGCGGTCGTCCACGCGGCCGCGAGGAACTCATCGGTCGTGGAGACGAGGTCCTCGGCACGCGCGCCGACCTTCTCCGGTGCCGTGATCACAATGCGGGTGGCCGCGGGCAGGCGCGCGAGCAGGGGCTCCATGCCCTCGGCGAGCACGGGCGCCAGGGACTCCATGCCCTCGACCGCGATGCCGTCGGCGATCTTGAGCAGCATGTCCTGCGCCGCGGGGACCTGGGAGGCCAGGCTGCGGGCGCGCTCGCGGACCTCGGCGGTGAGCAGCACCTCGCGCACGGGCGGGGCCCACACCTCGACGGGCTCGTCCCCCTCGCCGGCGAGGGAGCGCTGGTCGGACACGGAGAAGGGCCGGATCTCGTCGACCTCGTCGCCGAAGAACTCGACGCGCAGCGCATGCGGGGAGGTGGGCGGGAAGATGTCGAGGATCCCGCCGCGCACGGCGAACTCGCCGCGCCGGGAGACCATGTCCACGCGCGAGTAGGCCAGGCCCGCCAGCCGCTGCGCAAGCGCGTCGAGCTCCGCCTCGGCGCCCACGCGCAGCTCAACGGGCTCGAGCTCGCCGAGCCCGGTGACGATGGGCTGGAGCACGGCCCGCACGGGGGCGACGACCACCGCGAGCTCGCCGCCGGGCCCGGGGTGGGCGAGGCGGCGCAGCACGGACAGGCGCTGGCCCACGGTGTCCGAGCGCGGGGAGAGCCGCTCGTGCGGCAGCGTCTCCCAGCTGGGGAAGACCGCGACCGCGGCGGCGGGGAGGTGGTCGGACAGGGCTGCGGCCAGTTCCTCGGCCTCGCGCCCCGTCGCCGTCACGGCGAGCACCGGGCCGGATTCGCTGGCGCCGGCGATGAGCGAGGGCCACAGGCCCTTGACGGCATCGACCGTGCCGCCGGGCGCACCGGGCTGCGCCAGCGCGGCGCGGGCGGCGGCGACATCGGGGAACTGGGACAGCGTCTGGGTGATTGCGCTCAGGGACACGGCGAGCAGTCTACCCACCCGCCGCGGGGCGCCGCGGCCGGCGGGAGGACGCTGCGGGCACAGTCGGCCATCAGGCTCGCCTGCCATGCTGGCGCCATGGGATACCCGCAGCCCCCGCCGCCCGCCGCACCGCGGCACCGTCCCCTGGGCCGCCTGGCCTCCCCGCTCGCCCTGCTGGCGCTCATGTGGCTCATCCGGGTGCTCGACGCGGTACTGCCGGGCTCATTCAACGGGCTGGCCCAGCACGCGTGGAATCCCGCGACGCTGCTCGGGATCTTCGCCTCCCCGCTCCTGCACAGCAGCTGGGCCCACCTCATCGCCAACACCGTGCCCTTCCTCATCCTCGGCTGCCTCGTCGCGGCGCAGGGCACTGCCCGCTTCTGGTACGTCACGCTCGTGGCCACCGTGAGCGCGGGCCTGGGCGCCTTCGTCCTCGCCCTGCCGGGCACCGTCACCGTGGGCGCCTCCGGCCTGGTGTTCGGCTACTGCGGCTACCTGCTGGCCTCCGCGGTGTCTGCCGCCGGCTGGGCGCAGCGGCTGCTGCAGGGCGGCGTCGCCCTGCTCGTCGCCGCGGTCTTCGGCGCCTCGATGCTCACGGGCCTCATCCCCCGCGCCGACGGCATCTCCTGGCAGGCCCACCTGTGCGGGGCGGCCGGCGGCGTGCTCGCGGCGTGGTGGATCAGACACCGCCGAGGCCCTCGGCGCCAGGGACCCGCGGACCTAGAATGGAGCGAGCACGGCGCACGCGGCCGGCTGGGCTGAGCCCCCGCCCTGAGGGCGGGAGACGGCCCGCCGCGGTGCGACATCCCCGAACCCGACCTGAGGAGCGCGGCCCATGGCCACCATCGCAGAAGACATCGTCGCAACCCTGCGCGCATCGGGGGTGAAGCGCGTATACGGCCTGCCCGGCGATTCGCTCAACGGCTTCACCGACGCGCTGCGCCTCGACGGCACGATCGAGTGGGTCCACGTCCGCCACGAGGAGTCCGCGGCGTTCGCCGCCTCCGCCGATGCCGCGCTGACCAACGAGCTCGCGGTCTGCGCGGGCTCGTGCGGCCCGGGCAACCTCCACTTCATCAACGGCCTCTACGACGCCCACCGCTCCCGCGTGCCGGTCCTCGCGATCGCCGCGCACATCCCCTCGAGCGAGATCGGCAGCCAGTACTTCCAGGAGACCAATCCCATGGAGCTGTTCCGCGACTGCTCCGTCTTCGCCGAGCAGGTCCAGGTGGCCGAGCAGATGCCGCGCCTGCTCAGCATCGCGATGCGCGAGGCGATCGAGCGCCAGGGCCCCGCCGTCCTCGTCATCCCCGGCGACATCGCCCTCCAGGAGAGCCAGGCGAAGGAGCCCCTGAGCATCCGGCCCACCCACTCGACCACCACCCCGGTGCCGAGCGAGCTCGACCGGGCCGCCGGCGTCCTCGACGCCTCGGCGAAGGTCACGATCCTCGCGGGCGCCGGCTGCGAGGGCGCCCACGACGAGCTCGTCGCGCTCGCCGGGCACCTGCAGGCGCCGGTCGTCCACGCCCTGCGCGGCAAGGAGTTCGTCGAGTACGACAACCCCTACGACGTGGGCATGACCGGACTGCTCGGCTTCTCCTCCGGCTACCACGCGATGCAGGACTGCGATGTCCTCCTCATGCTCGGCACCGACCTGCCCTACCAGCAGTTCTACCCCAAGCACGCGAAGGTCATCCAGGTCGACATCCGGGGTGAGAACATCGGCCGGCGCACGCCGGTGGACGTCGCGCTCGTGGGCGATGTGAAGTCCACGGCGGCCGCGCTGCAGGCCCGCACAGCGCAGAAGACGAACAGCAAGCACCTCGACGCGATGCTCAAGCACTACCGAAAGACGCGCTCGAAGCTCGACGAGCTCGCCACGCCCAGCCGCGGTTCGCGGGCCATCCACCCGCAGTACCTCACCCGCCTGCTCGACGAGGCGGCCAGCGACGACGCGGTGTTCATCCCCGACGTCGGCTCCCCGGTGGTGTGGGCCGCCCGCTATCTCACGATGAATGGGCGCCGGCGGCTCATCGGCTCGTTCGTGCACGGCTCGATGGCCAACGCGCTGCCGCAGGGCCTCGGCGCCCAGAAGGCGTATCCGGGCCGGCAGGTCATCGCGATGGCCGGCGACGGTGGCCTCACGATGCTCATGGGCGACCTCGTCTCGCTCGTGCAGAACGGCGCGCCGCTCAAGGTCGTCGTCTACAACAACTCCTCGCTCAACTTCGTCGAGCTGGAGATGAAGGCGGCCGGCTTCGTCACGTACGGCACGGACCTCGCCAATCCGAACTTCGCCCACGTCGCGGAGTCCACCGGGCTGCTGGGCATCCGCGTGGAGAAGTCCAAGGACCTACCGGCCGCGGTCGAGCGCTTCCTCGCCCACGACGGCCCCGCCGTGCTCGACGTCGTCACGGAGCGCCAGGAGATGTCGATGCCGCCGGCCGTCACGGCCGAGCAGGCGAAGGGCTTCGCCCTCTACGCCATCCGCACGGTGATGTCCGGCAAGGGCGACGAGCTCGTCGACCTCGCCCGGGCCAACGCGCGCCAGATCCTCTGAGCCCTGCCCGCCCGCGCCTCGGGCGCCCGAGGCGCGGGCCGGGTTCCGCGCAACCGCTCGCGGCGGGGACGCGGGCGGCACTGGAGCGCCGGCGGCGCGGCGGGCTCAGCGGGAGTGCCAGCGCTGCTGGGTTGCCTCGAGCCCGTCGGCCAGGAGCTCCTCGAGCGCATCGGCGAGCTCGCCCACGAAGATCGGCAGGGTCTGCTGCTCGCCGGCGCTGAAGCGCTGGAGCACGAAGTCCGCGGTGTCCATGCGCCCGGGCGGGCGCCCCACCCCCGCGCGCAGGCGCAGGTAGTCCTTCGTGCCGAGTGCCTGGGTGAGGGAGCGCAGCCCGTTGTGGCCGCCTTCTCCCCCGCCCAGCTTGAGGCGGATCGCCTCGAAGGGCAGGTCGACGTCGTCGTGGATGGCCACAACGCGCTCGGGCGGCACGGAGTAGAACTTCGCGAGCTGTGCGATCGGCGGCCCGGAGACGTTCATGTACGTGAGCGGCTTGACCAGCACCGCCCGCGGCCCGGGCACGCCGCCGCGGGCGCCCACGCGCTCGACGGCGGCGACGGCGCGGGCCTTCGTGCTCGTGAGACGGCCGCCGGCCCGATGGACGAGCTCGTCGATGACGAGCTGGCCGATGCTGTGGCGCGTGCCCTCGTACTGCCGGCCCGGATTGCCCAGGCCCGCGATGAGCCAGGTCTCGGCCATGGGGTCCTCCTCGATCGTGGTCGCATACGGGCGCAGGCCCCGGACGGCGTCCGGGGCCTGCGTGCTGCGCGGGCTGCGCCGCGGGCTGCGGGGCGAGTGCCCCGCAGGGGCTCACTCCTGCTCGGAGTCGCCCTCGGAGGCCTCGGAGTCGCCCTCCGAGCCCTCCTCGCCCTCGGCCGCGGCCTCGTCGGACTCGGCCTCGGCGCCCTCTTCGACGGCGTCGGTCTCGAGCTCGGCCTCGAGCTGCTCCTCGGAGAGCTCGGCGGAGACGTTGACGACGAGCAGCTCCGGATCGGAGACGAGGGTGACGCCGCTGGGCAGCGCGACCTCGCTCGCGTAGACGTGCTCGCCCACCTCGCGGCCCTCGACGGAGATCTCGAAGGACTCGGGGATCTGCGTCGGGTCGGCCTCGACGGTGAGCGTCTGGTTGTCCACGGACACGAGGGTGCCCGGGGCGGCCTCGCCCTCGACGACGACGGGGATGTCGACCTCGATCTTCTGGCCGCGCTTGACGATGATGAGGTCCACGTGCTCGATGAACCGGCGGATCGGCTCGCGCTGCACATCGCGGGCGATGGCGAGCTGCTTGTCGCCGGTGTCCTCGTTGACGATCTCGAGGAGGGCGTTGGGGTTCTTCAGCGCCATCATGGTGGCGTGGCCCTCGAGGGTGAGGTGCGCGGGCGCCTCGCCGTGGCCATAGAGGACGGCGGGGATGCGGGATTCGCGGCGGACGCGGCGGGCGGCGCCCTTGCCGAACTCGTCGCGGTTCTTCGCCTTGAGCTCGATGTTGTCGGCCATGGGTTCTCCTTTGCTCTTCTGCTGGCGCTCGGGACGAGCGCTTCGCCGCGGCGCGCGCGACTCGCAGGCACGCACGAGCGCGCCGGGAGAACCGCGTCGATCACGGAGAGCCGGGCAGCCGGCCTCCCTCGCCGAGGCAACGCCTCATGCTAGCGCGCCGCGGGCCCCGCACGCCAGTCGTGCGGGGCCCGCGGCGGGGCCGCCGTGCCCGGCAGCCGGGCGGCGGCGGGAGGGCTCAGAGGTTGAACAGGCTGGTCACGGACCCGTCCTCGAACACCTCGTGCACGGCGCGGGCCAGCAGCGGGGCAATCGAGAGGATCGTGAGCTTGTCGAACTTCTTGTCCTCGGGCAGCGGCAGCGTGTTCGTCACGATGACCTCGCTGGCCACGGAGTTCTTCAGCCGCTCGACGGCCGGGCCGGAGAACACGGCGTGGGTGGCGACGATGACAACACCCGTGGCGCCGGCGTCCATGCACGCCTCGGCGGCCTGGACGATCGTGCCGCCGGTGTCGATCATGTCGTCGACGAGCACGCAGGTGCGGCCCTCTACCTCGCCCACGACGCGGTTGGCCTTCGTCTGGTTGGGCCGGTCGATGTCGCGGGTCTTGTGGATGAAGGCCAGCGGCACCCCGCCCAGGGTCTCCGACCAGTTCTCCGCCACCTTGATGCGCCCGGCGTCCGGGGACACGACGGCCAGCTTGCCCGGGTAGTTGCGCTTGACGTAGTCGGCGAGGATCGGCAGCGCCACGAGGTGGTCGACGGGGCCGTCGAAGAACCCCTGGATCTGCGCGGTGTGCAGGTCGACCGTGATGATCCGGTCCGCCCCCGCGGTGCGGTAGAGGTCCGCGACGAGGCGGGCCGAGATGGGCTCGCGCCCGCGGTGCTTCTTGTCCTGGCGCGCGTAGGGGAAGAACGGCGCGATGACGGTGATCCGCTTGGCCGAGGCGCGCTTGAGCGCGTCGACCATGATGAGCTGCTCCATAAGCCACTCGTTGATGGGCGCGCAGTGGGACTGCATGACGAAGACGTCGCAGCCGCGCACGGACTCGGAGAACCGGACGTAGATCTCGCCGTTGGCGAAGTTGTAGGCGTCCGTGGGCAGCAGATCGGTGCCGAGGCTTTCGGCGACCTGTTCGGCCAGCTCCAGGTTGGCGCGCCCGGTGACGAGGACGAGCTTCTTCTCGCCTGCGGTAGTAATCGCGTTCACGCGCTTATGACTCCTTCTGCTCATCCTGCGTATCGGCGGCTCCGGCCCCGGGGGCCGAATCCTCGGCGGCCCGGCCGGCCGCTGCCTGTGCGGCCCGCGCGGCGGCGGTGCCGGGGCGGTGCTCGACCACCCAGTCCTCGATGAGGATCTGCCGGCCCTCGGTGAGCGCGAGCGCCCCGGGCGGCACATCCTTGCGGATGACGGTGCCGGCGCCGGAGTAGGCGCCGTCGCCCACCGTCACCGGGGCGATGAACATCGTGTCCGAACCGGTGCGGACGTCGTCGCCCACCTCGGTGCGGTGCTTGTTCACCCCGTCGTAGTTGACGAACACGGAGCTCGCGCCGATGTTCGAGCGGCGCCCGATCCGGGCGTCGCCCACGTAGGTGAGGTGGGGGACCTTCGAGCCCTCGCCGATCACGGCGTTCTTCGTCTCGACGAACGTGCCGATCTTGCCCGCCGCGCCCAGCTCCGTGCCGGGGCGCAGGTAGGCGAACGGGCCCACGGTGGCCCCGGCGCCGATGACGGCGAGCTCGCCGTGCGTGCGCACGACGGTGGCCCCCGGGCCCACCTCGGTGTCGCGCAGGGTGGTGTCCGGGCCCACGGTGGCGCCCTCGCCCACGTCGGTGGCCCCGTGCAGCTGGACCCCCGGCAGCAGGGTGACGTCCTGGCCGAGCGTGACGTCCGTGTCGATCCACGTCGTCGCGGGGTCGACCGCGGTGACCCCGGCGCGCATCCAGCCCTCGACGATCCGCCGGTTGAGCTCGCGGCCCAGGGCGGCGAGCTGGACGCGGTCGTTGGCGCCCTCGACCTGCCACACATCGTCGGTGGGCAGCGCGGCCACGCGCGAGCCGGCGGCGCGGGCGACGCCGATGACGTCGGTGAGGTACTTCTCGCCCTGCGCGTTCTCCGTGCCCACGCGAGCCAGGCTCTCGCGCAGCACCCGGGCGTCGAAGGCGTAGATGCCGGAGTTGATCTCCGCGATGGCGCGCTCGGCGGGGCTCGCGTCCTTCTCCTCCACGATGCGCTCGAGCTCGCCCGCCTCATCGCGCACGATGCGTCCGTAGCCCGTGGGCTCGGCCACCCGCGCGGAGAGCACGGTGACGGCGTTGCCGCGGTCCTCGTGGAAGGCGGCGAGCTCGCCCAGTGTGTCCGCCGTGAGCAGGGGGACGTCGCCGTAGGTGACGAGCACGGTGCCGGCCAGGTCCTCGGGCAGGCAGGCGAAGGCGCACTCGGCGGCGCGGCCCGTGCCGGGCACGTCGTCCTGGTCCGCGATCGCGACGCCGCAGTCCAGGACGCCGCTGAGCTCGTCGACGTGGGCGGCGACCTGCTCGCGGGCATGGCGCAGCACGACGACGAGGTGCTCGGGGCCGGTGCCCGCCGCCGCGGCGATCGCGTGTCCGAGGAGGGAGCGGCCGGCGATGGAGTGGAGGACCTTGGGGGTCGCGGATCTCATCCGCGTGCCCTGCCCCGCTGCGAGGACGATCACTGCTGCCGGACGGTGTGCCATTCACGTCTCCTCGACGCTCGGGATCGCGTGTGCTCCGCCCCTAGGACTCGAACCTAGACTGCACGGCTCCAAAGGCCGGCGTGCTGCCATTACACCAGGGCGGACTGCCCGGCGACAGTGCGGGTGCTGTCTCATCTTGCCACTAGAATGAGGGCCATGGAAATTCTTCGCACCATCCTCGTCTTCCTCCACCTGCTCGGAATGGCGATCATCGTGGGCGGCTACTTCGCCAACATCAAGGCCCCCAAGGTCATCCCCGGGATGCTCCACGGCGCCTACCTGCAGCTCATCACGGGCATCGCGCTCTTCGGCCTGCTCGAGGCACAGGGCGCCATGACGTCAGACCTGCGGATCAAGTACACGGTCAAGGTGGCCCTCGGCCTGCTCGTGGCGGTCTTCGCGTTCCTCGGCAATCGCCGGGAGAAGCTCGCCGCCCGCACCGCCGCCGAGGTGCCCGTCGGCGCGGGCGCCCCCGGTGCGGGCCCCGCGGCCGGGGAGCCCGGTGGGTCCGGTGGGTCCGGTGAGCCGGGAGCGCGCAACCCCTCCGCGCCGTTCGCGCACCTGACGTTCGGCGCCGCGGTGCTCGCCGTAATCGTCGCCGTCTTCTGGGTCTGAGCGCTCGAGGCTGAGCATCCGGGCTGAGCACTCGGATCTGAGTGCTTGAGTCTGGGCACCCGGGTCCGCGTTCGCGGTACCTGAGCGCACCGGTGCTCTCGGACTCCGAGTCCGCCGGGACGGAGTCCCCGGCCCCGCCCCGCCCCTCTCCCCCGTTCCGCCCGTCGCTCCACCCGTCCGGCCCCGGTATGCCCACCGGGGCGGGACCCGTCTGCGCCGCACCGCCCCCGCCCGAACCGCCCCTCCCGGCCCCGCCGATCCAGGGCCACGGTCCTGCCGCCCCCGCATCACGGCCCCGCCGGTCCGGTGCCGCCGTTCCTGGCACCGCGGGCGTCGGATCCCGCGGTCCTTCCCCGCTCGCCCGCAGCCCGCACCTCCCGCAGCGCGCGCCGCCGCGGCGCGTCCGCGTCAGCCCCCTGTGGAAAGATGGTCGCGATGACATCTCCCTTCGAATTCCTCAACGCCGGGCCCGCTGCGGCCGCCGCCGCGCGCCCCGGTGCGCCCAGCACCCCAGCGCCCAGCACCCCAGCGCCCGGCGCCCCAGCGGCCAGCGCCTCGGCGTCCCCGGCCCCGGCCCCGGCAGGGGCCGACGAGCTGCTGGCCGGGCTCAACCCGCAGCAGGTCGAGGCGGTGACCCACACGGGCGCGCCGCTCCTCATCGTCGCCGGCGCGGGCTCCGGCAAGACGAGCGTGCTGACCCGGCGGATCGCCTACGCGCTGGCCACGGGCCGCGCCCATCCGGGCCAGGTGCTGGCCATCACCTTCACGAACAAGGCCGCCCGCGAGATGGTCGAGCGGATCGGCGCGCTCGTGGGCTCCGCCGCCCGCGGGATGTGGATCTCCACGTTCCACTCCGCCTGCGTGCGCATCCTGCGCCGCGAGGCCCAGACGCTCGGCATGAAGTCGAACTTCACGATCTACGACGCCGCGGACTCCCTGCGCCTCGTCACCCAGTGCGTGCGCGAGGCGGACATCGACCCGAAGAAGTTCACCCCCAAGTCCCTCCAGCACCGGATCTCCGCGCTCAAGAACGACCTCCTCACGGCCGAGGACTACGCGGGGCGGGCCAACGAGTCCAACCCCGCCGAGCGCGCGCTCGCGGAGGTCTACCGGCGCTACTCCCAGCGGCTGCGCCTGGCCAATGCGTTCGACTTCGACGACCTCATCATGGAGACCGTCCACCTGCTCGGCGCGTTCCCGGACATCGCGGCGAACTACCGCGCCCGGTTCCGCCACATCCTCGTCGACGAGTACCAGGACACGAACCCCGCGCAGTACCAGCTCATCCGCGCCCTCGCCGGCGCGGACCTGCCGGAGCCCACCGCGGAGCTCACGGTGGTCGGCGATGCGGACCAGTCGATCTACGCGTTCCGCGGTGCCACCGTGCGCAACATCGAGGAGTTCGAGGAGGACTTCCCGCAGGCGCGCACGGTCCTCCTCGAGCAGAACTATCGGTCCACCCAGAACATCCTCTCCGCGGCCAACGCCGTCATCGCCCACAACGACGACCGCAAGGACAAGCGCCTGTGGACGGACTCCGGGTCCGGCGAGCAGGTGGTGGGCTGGGTCGCGGAGTCCGAGCAGGCGGAGGCCCAGTTCATCGTCGACACGATCGACGAGCTCATGGACACGGGCGACTACGGGTATGCCGACTTCGCGGTGTTCTACCGCACGAACGCGCAGTCGCGCGCGGTGGAGGACGCGTTCGTGCGCGCCGGGCTGCCGTACAAGGTCGTGGGCGGCACCCGGTTCTACGAGCGCCGGGAGGTCAAGGACGCCCTCGCCTACGCGCGCGTCATCGCGAACCCGGCCGACGACGTCAACCTGCGCCGCATCATCAACGTGCCCAAGCGCTCGATCGGCGACCGCACGGTGGCCTTCGTCGCCGCCTTCGCCGAACGCGAGCGGATCAGCTTCTCCGCCGCCCTCGCCCGCGCGGAGGAGATCCCGGGGCTCACGAGCCGCGCGCTCGGGCCGCTGGCGAAGTTCGCGGCGCTCATGGACGATCTGCGCACGAGCGCGGAGGGCGCCCCGCCCTCGCGCGTGCTCGAGGCGATCCTCGAGCAGTCGGGCTACCTCGATGAGCTGCGCGCGAGCACGGACCCGCAGGACGAGTCGCGCGTGGACAACCTCGCCGAGCTCGTCGCCGTCGCCGAGGACTTCCACGCCGCGGACCCTGAGGCCGGGCTCGACGCGTTCCTCGAGCGGGTCTCGCTGTCCGCCGACGCGGACCAGATCCCCGACGCCGAGGTGGGCGAGGTGACGCTCATGACGCTGCACACGGCGAAGGGCCTGGAGTTCCCGGTCGTCTTCCTCACCGGGCTCGAGGACGGCACGTTTCCCCACCAGCGCTCGTTCGACAACCGCACGGAGCTCGCCGAGGAGCGCCGGCTCGCCTACGTGGGCCTCACCCGCGCCCGCCAGCGGCTCTACCTGTCCCGCGCGGAGACCCGCAGCATGTGGGGCCAGCCGCAGTACAACCCGCCCAGCCGGTTCCTCGGCGAGATCCCGGCCCAGCTCATCGACTGGCGCAGCACCGGCAGCCTGAACGCGCCGCTGACCCCGGGCGGCTTCGCCGCGGACGCGGGCGACGGCTGGACGCCCAGCGCCGCGCGCAAGCCCAGCACGAAGGGCACCGCGGGCTTCCCCAACCGCATCCGCCCCAACCGGGAGATGGTCCACGTCGAGCCCGGTGACAAGGTCTCCCACGAGTCCTTCGGCCTGGGCACCGTGGCCGAGGTGACCGGTGCCGGGGACAAGACCGTCGCGGTCGTGGACTTCGGCTCGGCGGGCACCAAGCGCCTCCTCATGCGCTACGCACCCGTCGAGAAACTCTGAGACCGGCCGGCCGCGCGCCGCACCGGGGGCCATGGTCGCGCCGGTGGGCGCCGGCTCGCGCTCCGGTGCGGACCCGCCCCGCCGGAGGCGGCCCGGTCGGCGGTGTCCGGCCGGGCACGCAGAAGGGCCGCCCTCCCCGCGGGGAGGGCGGCCCTTCGACCAGTCGGCCCGGAGGCGCCGCGCGGGGCGCCTCCGCAGCTCAGGCGATCAGTTGTCGCCGCCGCCGAACTTGTCCTTGAGGGCATCCGTGCCCTGCTGGACCTGGTCCTCGTGCTGGTTGCCGGTCTTCTCGTTGGCGAAGTCACCGGCCTTGTCGGCTGCGCCGTTGGCCTGGTCCTCGCCGATCGAGTCCTTGGCCTTGTCAGCGAAATCTCCGAGTCCCATGATGCTCTCCTCTCGTTGAACTTCATGGCCGCCGGCTGGCGACCTCGGTGTGCACGTTTCCATGCCCGCGCTCCGGTGTAAACCCCGGTGTCCGGTCGCCCGTCGCTTCGGACCCTCGGTACAGCCGGCGCACAGCCGACGCTCAGCTGGGCAGCGCGCCTCTGGTGCGTCGAGCCTCAGATGCAGCCGGCCTGACGGGCAGCGCGCCTCAGATGCTCGGCACGAGGAGGGCCAGCAGGCCCAGGGCAATGGCGGCGGCGCCCATCGTCAGCGCGTCGGCCCAGCGCGAGCGGTTCGCCCACAGCCGGCCCAGCGGGCCGGGCACCAGGCGCAGCACTGCAAGGCCCGCGGGGCACAGGGCCAGCAGCACACCGGCCCGGCGGAAGGCGAACGGCGCCACGCAGGCGGCGGCGATGACCCACACGAGGATCCCGAGGAGCAGCCAGTCGCCCGGGGTGGGATTGGCGTAGCGCCGCTTCCAGTAGATCCAGCGCTTCGAGACCCAGCCGCGGCCCCCGCTGCGCGGCAGCCGCGCGCGCTCGGGCGGCCCGGCGGCCGAGCCCGCCGCCCCCGCCGGCGCGGCGGGGTCGGCGGGGGCGGCGGGGGCGGAGACCGCGGAGTGCTCAGTGGAAGAAATGACGCGTCCCCGTGAGGTACATCGTCAGGCCCGCCGCCTCGGCGGCCTCGATGACCTCCTCATCGCGGATGGAGCCGCCCGGCTGGACGACGGCCCGGACGCCGGCCGCGGCGAGGACCTCGAGGCCGTCGGCGAAGGGGAAGAAGGCATCCGAGGCGGCCACGGCGCCGCGCGCCCGCTCCTCGCCGGCCCGCTCCACGGCGAGGTGGGCGGAGTCGACGCGGTTGACCTGGCCCATGCCCACGCCCACGGAGGCGCCCTGGGCGGCGAGCAGGATGGCGTTGGACTTCACGGCGCGGCAGGCACGCCACGCGAACGCGAGGTCGGCGAGGGTCTGCTCATCGGCGGCCTCACCGGCCGCCAGCGACCACTGCACGGGATTGTCGCCGGCGGCCTGGAAGCGGTCGCGGTCCTGGACGAGGACGCCCCCGGAGATCTGGCGGTACTCGCGGACGGGCGCGTGCCAGTCCCCGAGCTCCAGCAGGCGCAGGTTCTTCTTCTTCTCGCGCAGCAGCGCCAGCGCGTCCGGTTCGAACGCCGGCGCGGCCAGCACCTCGGTGAAGATCGGGCGGATCGATTCGGCGAGCGCCATGTCGACGGCGCGGTTGGCCGCGATGACGCCGCCGTAGGCGGAGACGGGGTCGCACTCGTGGGCGCGCCGATGGGCCTGCGCGATCGTCTCGCCCACCGCAATGCCGCACGGGTTCGCGTGCTTGATGATCGCCACGGCGGGCTCGGCGAAGTCGAACGCAGCGCGCACGGCCGCGTCGATGTCCTGGTAGTTGTTGTACGACATCTCCTTGCCGCCCAGCTGCGCGGCGCCGGCCACGCCGCCCTCCCCGCTCGCGTAGACCGCCGCGGCCTGGTGCGGGTTCTCGCCGTAGCGCAGGTCCGCGGACTTCGCGGCGCTCAGCCCGAAGAAGTCCGGGGCGCCGTCCTGGGCGAGCTGCCCGGCGAACCAGTCGGCGACCGCGCAGTCGTAGGCCGCGGTGTGGGCGAAGGCGGCCGCGGCGAGCCCGCGGCGCTGCTCCAGGTCGGTGCCCGCGCCCTGCGCGGCGGCGACGATCGCCGGGTAGCCCGCGGGGTCGACGACGACGGCGACGCTCGGGTGGTTCTTCGCCGCGGCGCGCACCATTGCCGGGCCGCCGATGTCGATCTGCTCGACGCACTCATCGAAGTCCGCGCCGCTGGTCACCGTGGCGGAGAACGGGTAGAGGTTGACGACCACGAGGTCGAAGCCCGCGATGCCCAGTTCGCGAAGCGCGTTCACGTGCTCGGGGCGGCGCGTATCGGCGAGGATGCCGGCGTGGACCGCGGGGTGGAGGGTCTTGACCCGGCCGTCGAGCACCTCCGGGAAGCCGGTGACGTCCTCGACGGGCGTGACCTGCGCGCCCGCGGCTGCGATCGCCTTCGCCGTGGAGCCGGTCGAGACGATCTCAACCCCGGCGGCTGCGAGCCCGCTGGCGAGCTCCGGCAGGCCGGTCTTGTCGTAGACGCTGATGAGGGCGCGGCGGATGGGGCGTTCGCCAGTCACGGGTTCTCCTTGGGGTTGGTCGGGTCGGACGGGTTCGCGGGCGCGGCGGCGGGGTCGTATCCGGTGACGATGCGCCCGCTGGCGGACAGGCTCCCGGTGCCCAGGAACCGCAGCAGGGCCACGAGCTCGCGGCGCTCGACCGCGCGGATGCGCTCGTGCAGCGAGTCCTCGTCCTCACCGGGGGCGATCCGGACGGGGAACTGGGCGATGATGGGCCCCGTGTCCACCCCGGCGTCGATGAGGTGGATCGTGGTGCCCGTGACCTTGACGCCGTGGGCGAGCGCATCGCGCACCGCGTGGGCGCCGGGGAACGAGGGCAGCAGTGCGGGGTGGGTGTTGATGATCCGCTCCGGGAAGCGGTCGGTGAACGCGGGGCCGAGGACGCGCATGAAGCCCGCGGAGACGACCCAGTCCGGGGCGAAGGCGGCGACGGCCTGCGCGAGGGCCGCGTCCCACGCGGCGCGGTCCGCGTAATCGCCCGGCCGGACGGTGAACGCCGGCACTCCTGCGGCCTTCGCGCGGGCCAGGACGGGCGCCTCGGGGCGGTCGGAGCCCACCGCGGCGATCTCGACGCCGGGGGCGCCGGGCGACCCCGCGCAGGCATCGAGGACGGCCTGGGTGAGGGTTCCGGAGCCGGAGGCTAGGAGCACGCAACGCACGCGGACATTCTATGCCAGACTGATCCGGTGACTGCTCCCGCTCCCCCTTCCGGCTCGCACTCCGACGAGGCTGCGGCGGCCGCCGCCGCGGCCCGGCGCAACCGGGCGGGCAGTGTGTTCTTCCTGCTCATCGCAGCGGCGATGCTCGTGTCCCTGCTGCCCCTGCCGCTCAAGCTGGCCGCCGCCGCCTTCGCCGTGGCGGCCGTGGTCTTCGGCATCCGCTACATGGTCGCCGGCGCCCGCGCGGGGCGCGGGGGCCGCTGGCTCCTCATGGGCGTCCTGGGCCTGCTCGCCTGCGGCTACCTGCTGCTGGGCACCGCGGGCACGGCCATCCTGTGGCCGGTCCAGTCGCAGTACGAGGAGTGCAGCCGCGCCGCGCTGACCCAGCGCGCCGGCATCGACTGCTCGGTCAGCTACGAGGCGGACGTGAAGTCCTGGTTCGAGCGCCTGACCGGCCAGCCCTACCCCGGCTGACGCCCGCGACCGGACCCGGCTGCCGAGTTCGAGTACGGCTCGCGCCGGGTTCCGCCGCTCCGCGGGCTGCGGTGGCCCCGCCCCTTGGGCCGCGGGCCTTCGAGGGGCCGCCCAGCGAGCACCGAGCGACGTGCACCTAGCGCTCGTCCGCCCCGGCATCCTCGGCCGCACCGGCTGCCGGGCCGGCGCCGGCGGGCGCTGAGGCGTCGTAGCGATCGCGCAGCGCGCCCATGCTGCGCCCGAGCGCCAGGCCCGCGCAGACGAGGCCCGTGAGGATGCCCGCGCACGGCCAGGCGCGCACGCCGAAGACGGTCAGGCCGCCGGGGCCCACGCCGCCCTGGAGGAACGGCGCGGCGCACGCCAGGCCCGCCGCGAAGACGAGCGCGGCGGCGCCGAGCGCCGGCCACGTCGCCTCGGACAGCCACCGTGGGCGCAGCACCGTGCACGCGCACGCGACGAGGACGGGGACGAGGACGAGTGCCGGGGCCCACGTCGGCGGCGCCGCGGGCGGCAGCGCGAGCACCGGCACGAGCGGACGGGGCAGGTCCGAGCCGGCGAGCACGGAGGCGTGGGCGGCGGCGGACAGGTCGATGCCCGATCCGCTCGCCCACGACAGCGCCCCCGCCCAGATCGTCGGCGCGTAGAGCAGCTGGAGCAGGCCCAGGCCCACCGCGGCGGCCGGGGCGGAGCTGTAGGTGCGCAGCACCGCCATGGCATCGCCCCAGCCCGCCACCATGCCGGCGGCGAGCAGCAGGTGGGCCGCGACGATGAGGCCCAGCGCCGTGCGCCGGGCCAGGCGGGCACCCGCCCGCACGGCCTCCCCGCCGGGGGCGCCCCAGCGGCGCTCGCACAGCGCGACCAGGCGCGCCCACGGCGCTCCCAGGCCGCAGCCCACCGCCGTGACGGTGAGCAGGCAGGCGCGCACCCAGCCCAGCACAGTGCCGGTGACGAGCGGGTCGAAGAGGACGGCCGCGCCCGCGAGCGCCAGCGCGACGGCGGCCAGGCACGCGCCGGCGCCCAGCTGCGCGCGCAGCGCGGCGGCCGAGGGCTCCCCCGCGGCATCCTCGGCGGCGAATTCGCGGCGCATGCGCAGCCCCGCGCGGTAGAGCAGCCACCAGACGAACAGGCAGGCGAGGGTGGGCGGCAGCGACAGCGCCATCCCGGCGACCCCCACGGTCAGGCCGAAGGCGGCGGCGATGCCCGCGACCGCCCAGGTCACGATCGTCGCTAGGGGCAGCATCGCGGCGGCTGCGGCGAGCCACGCCGCGGCGGCCAGTGCGAGGGCCGTCCCGCCCAGCACGGCCAGGAAGCGGGCAGCCGAGCCCGCGGCGATCACGAGCGGGTGCCGGGCGGGGGTGAGGGGAGCCGTTTCCACCCGGTTCATTGTGCCCGAGGACGCCGCTGCGGCCGCTCCTGCGACACGCCTGGGATTCGGGCTATCATGGTAGTTTTGACCTGGCCCAGACCGTCGAACCGAAGGACCGCACCCTGATGAGCGCCGGCACTCCTCCCACTCCTCCTCCGCCCGGGGAGCCGCACGACGGCGAATCCGGCACGGGCCCCGCAGCCGGCGCGGCAGGCGGGGCAGCCCCGGAGGCCGCCGCCCCCCAGTTCCCCGCGCGCCCCGCCCAGCCGCCGACCCCCACGCTGGGCGGCTCCTCGGCGCGGCCCGCGCCGAGTGCGCACGGCCCGGCCGGCGCTCCGGCCGAGCCCCCGCGCGCCGACGGCGGCGAGCAGCCCACGGCCCAGCCCGAGCGCGCGCCGGAACCCCCCGCCTACGCGCCCGGCACAGCCGCCGGCACAGGCACCGGCCCCGGTGCCCCCGCGGCGCCCGCCGGTCAGCAGCCCCCCGCGGCTGCCCCCGAGGAATACCCCACGCAGCGCTGGGACGCGCCGCCCGTGGACGCGCCGCAGGCACCCGGGGGCGAGACCCCAGCAGACGCCTTCCCGGTGCAGCCGCCCGGCGCAGCCGCACCGCCGGCCCCCGGCCAGCCCCTCGGCAGGCCCGGTGCCGGCGTGCGCCCCCAGGAGCCGCACGGCGCGGCCCCCCAGTCGGGCGGCCAGCAGCCGTTTGGCACCCCCGCCCAGCCCGGTGCGGAGCCGCCCACCCAGCGCCAGGCACCGGTCCCCCAGCCCGCCCCTGCCCCCGGCACGGGTGCGCACACCGCCGCGGCCGTCCCCCAGCCGGCCCCGGCCCCGGGCCACCGCCCCGGCCCCGGGGCACCGGGCCGGCCCGCCAAGCGCAGCCGCCGCCCCCTGCTCATCACGCTCATCGCGGTGGGCCTCGTGGTCCTGCTCGGCGCGATCGGCGCGATCGTCGTCGGCTCGCTCAACCGCAGCGGCCACGGGCCGGACAGGCTCGCCCAGGACTACCTGACCAAGCTCGCCGACGGTGACGTCGAGGGCGCGGCGGGCATCGCGCAGCCCCAGGTGCCCGAGGGCACGAACGAGGCGCTGCTCGAGGAGCGGTACTACGGCGCCGCGCAGGAGAAGATGAGCCAGCCGCAGGTCACGGACACGAAGATCAACGGCGACGACGCCACTATCTCCACGACCTACATGGTGGGCACGCAGGAGTACAGCATGGACATGGCCGCCCACAAGGACGGCAAGGAGGGCCTCTTCTTCGACAAGTGGAAGCTCGACGGGCCCGTCCTGCAGACGGTCGTCGTCTCCGCGCCCACGGGCGGCGGTGCCGCCACCGTCAACGGCGAGCAGTTCGACGCCTCGGGCGACCGCGTGAGCTACGCCGTCTACCCGGGCTCCTACGAGTTGCAGACGAAGGGCTCCACGTTCGTCGGCGCGGGCAAGGACGCGGCGACGGTGGGCTTCGCCCAGGGCGCCGACGGCGGCAGCGAGGCCGCCCAGCTCACCGTCAGCGCGAAGGCCTCCAAGGCATTCGCCCCCGCGGTGAAGAAGGCCGTCGAGTCGAAGCTGAGCGCCTGTGCGAAGCAGAAGGGCCTCGCGCCCAAGGGCTGCCCGTTCTTCATCGACTCGAAGACCTCGTCGGGCGGGGTCACCGTGGGCGACGACGTGCCGAAGAACGGCGTGACGTGGAAGGTCGCGAAGCTGCCGAAGCTCTCCACCTACCTCGACACGACGGGCACCAGCGGATCGTTCTCCACCTCGAAGCCGCTGTCCTTCAGTTTCAAGGCCGACTCGAAGAAGGCCGGCAAGGACAAGTGGTCGGGCAGCTCCTCGCGCACGCTGGGCGGCTCGGTGAAGATCAGCGGCGACAAGCTCGACGTCGAGTTCTTCGGCGCCAACAAGTAGCGCCGGGGGCCCGGCCCGCGGGGCCGGGGCTCACCCCGCCGTGCCGACGGTGCGGCGGGCGGCCGGCAGCGCGGCATCGGCCTCGAACCACGCGGCCGCCGCGAGCACCTGCGGGTCCGCGAAGCGCGGCCCCGCGAGCTGCACGCCGATCGTGCGGCCGTCGCCCGTGTAGCCGGCCAGGACCGTCGCCGCCGGCTGCTCGGACATGTTGTAGGGCACCGTGAAGCCCACGTGGAGCATGGGCAGGTCCGGATCGTTGAACGGCATGGGCCACTCGGCGGGGAACGCGGCGGTGGGCGCCACGGGCGAGAGCACGAGGTCGTAGGCGGCCGTCGCTGCGACGGTGGCCTGCCGCATCCGCTGGATGCTGTGATAGCAGCGCAGCACCTCGACTCCGCTGATGTCGGAGCCGCGGATGCACCACTGGCGCACATAGGGCAGGATCTTCTCCCGCTCGGCCACGGGCAGCGCCCGCAGGTCGGCCCACGAGCGCACGCGCCAGAAGCGGTCGACATCGGCCAGCAGCTCCTCGTCCATGAAGGGGTCGATGCGCGTGACCTGCGCGCCCGCCGCGGCGAAGCGCTCGGCGGCGGCGTCGACGGCGGCGGCGACCTCCGGGTCCACGGGGCTGCCGCAGCCGGCATCGGTGTGCACGGCGATGCGCGCGCCCACCGGGTCGAAGTCCGCGCCGTAGCCGCCGGTCAGCGGCGGCAGCTGCGAGTAGTCGCGCACGTCGGGCCGGCCGATGATGTCCATCGCGGCGACGAGGTCCCCCACGGTGCGCGCGAGCGGGCCGGCGCAGCGGCCCAGGTAGGGCGCGGAGAGGGGCACCCGTCCGAAGCTGGGCTTGAGCGTCGCGAGGCCCAGCCAGGTCCCCGGCAGCCGGATCGAGCCGCCGATGTCCGAGCCGATGTGGATGGGGCCGTAGCCGGCCGCCGCGGCCGCGCCCGCCCCCGCGGACGAGCCGCCGGTGGTGAGGGCGGGATCGAGCGGCGAGCGGGTGATGCCGTGGCGGGAGGAGACGCCGGAGGACAGCATCCCCCAGTCGGGCATGACGGTGGAGCCCACGACGAGCGCGCCCGCCTCGGCCATGCGCTGCGCGATCGGCGCGTCCTGCGCCTCGGGCTGGGGATCGCCGGCGGCGTGTCCGGCCGGCATCGCGACCCCGGCGCGCGCGATGTTCTCCTTGAGGGTGACCGGGACCCCGTCGAGCCGGCTGAGCGGGTGGCCGGCGCGCCAGCGGGCCGCCGAGGCCTCGGCGGCCGGGCGGGCGGCCGCCACCGACTCGTCCCACAGCGCGTTGATCGTGGGCTCGCAGGCCGCGATCCGCTCGCCCACCGCCGCGAGCACCTCGCCGGGCTCGAAGCGGCCCGCCTCATACCCCTCGCGCAGCTGGTCGGCGGACAGGTCGGCGAGCGTCTGGGTGGGCTCCACGGTGGTCTCCTCTCAGCGGGTCCGCGCGAGCGCCCGGGCCAGATCCGGGGTCGCCGCGACAAGCCCCGCGGTGTACGGGTGCTGGGGGCGCTCGTAGACGTCGTCGACCGTGCCGGCCTCGACGATCCGACCGCCCTGCATCACAATGACATCGCGGCACAGATGGCGCACGACCCCCAGATCATGTGAGATGAAGACGAGCGTGAGCCCGTAGCGGTCGGCGAGGTCGGTGAGCAGGTTGAGCACCTGGGCGCGCACGGACACGTCGAGCGCGGAGACCGGCTCGTCGGCCAGCAGGATGCGGGGGCGCACGGCGAGGGCGCGCGCGATCGAGATGCGCTGGCGCTGGCCGCCGGAGAACTGGTGCGGGTAGCGCTGTCCGTCCGCCGCGCTCAGGCCCACGTCGCTGAGGGCGCGCGCGGCGCGCTCGCGGCGCTCGGCGGTTGAGAGCCCCTGGGCCAGCAGCGGCTCGGCGACGATGTCGGCAGCGCGCATGCGGGGGTCGAGGGAGGCGAACGGGTCCTGGAAGACGACCTGGACGTCCTCGCGCATCCGCCGCAGCGCAGGCTCTCCGGCGCCCACGACGTCGACCCCGGACACCGTGGCCGTGCCACCGGAGGCCGGCTCGAGGCCGGCGAGGATACGCAGCAGCGTGGACTTCCCGGAGCCGGACTCCCCGACGATGCCGAACCGGGCGCCCGCGGCCACACAGAAGCTCACCCCCGCCAGCGCCGTGACCTCGGAGCCGCGGGACAGGATCCCGCGGCCCGTGCGCCGATACGCCTTGGCCAGCCCGCGCACCTCGATGGCGGCGACCGTCCCCTCCCCCGCGCCCGAGGTGCGGGCCGGGCTGTCCTGCGCCGCCGGTCCGGTCTCGGCTGCGGTCCCGGCCACGGTCCCGGATGCGAGCTCGGATGCCAGCACGGACGACGATCCGGTCGACTGCTCGGTGGTTGGCTTCGCTGACGGCACGGACGCCGGCCCGGCGACCGCCCCGGGCACGGGCGCCGGCGCCGCCTCCGTTCCGGCCTCGTGCACCGCCTCAGGCCCGGCCTCCTGCGCCGTCTCCGGCCCACCGCCGCGCACCCCAGTGCCCCCGGCATCGCCAGTCGCAGCGCCCCCACCGCAGCGCGCAGCAGTGCCCTCGGCACCGCCCGCCGCCGCGCCCCCGGCGGGGTAGGCGGGCGCGGTGGCCATCGTGAACAGCCGGCCGCGCTCGTCGACGGCGCGCAGGTCCGAGGCCGCGAGCAGCCCCCGCGTGTAGGGGTGGGCGGGAGCCGTGAGCACCCGGCCCACCGGGCCCTCCTCGACGACCTCGCCGGCGTGCATGACGAGCACCCGCGTGCACACCTCGGCCACGACGGCCAGGTCGTGGGTGATGAAGAGCAGCCCGGAGCCCGGCCGGGCCGCGGCGGTGCGGATGAGCTCGAGCACCTGGGCCTGGACCGTGACGTCGAGGGCGGTGGTGGGCTCATCGCAGATGAGCAGGCGCGGCTCGTTGGCCAGCGCGATGGCGAGCACGACGCGCTGGCGCTGGCCGCCGGAGAGCTGGTGGGGATACGCGGCCGCGGCCGCAGCCGGGTCCGGCAGCCCCACCTCGGCGAGCGCCTCCACTGCGCGGGCGCGGGCCGCCGCGCGCTGCGCGCCGTGGAGCACGAGGGCCTCGGCGATCTGCACGCCCACGCGCATGAGCGGGTCGAGGGCGCTCATGGGCTCCTGGAAGACCATGCCCGCGGCGCGCCCTCGTACCCGCGCGAGCTCGCGCTCGCCGCGTGTGAGGACGTTGCCGCGCACCCCGGCCAGTTCGACGTCGCCGGTGGCGCGCAGGCCCTCGGGCAGCAGGCCCATGAGCGCGGCGGCCGTGAGCGACTTGCCGGACCCGGACTCGCCGATGAGGCCCACGCGCTCCCCCGGGGCAACTGCGAACGACACCCCTCGCACGAGCTCCGCGGGCCCGGCGTGCACGCGCAGCGAGGCGACGCGCAGCAGCGGGGCGCTCATGAGCGCCCCCGCAGCGTGGGATCGAGGCGGTCGCGCAGCCCGTCGCCCAGCAGGTTGAAGCCCAGCACCGCCAGCGCGATGAAGAGGCCCGGCCAGAGCGCGAGCTCGGGCCGGCTGCCCAGGAACTGCTGGGAGTCCTGCAGCATGCGGCCCCACGAGGGGGTGGGCGGCTGGGTGCCGAGCCCCAGGAAGGACAGCCCCGCCTCGGCGAGGATCGCCAGGGCGAAGGAGACGGAGGCCTGCACGATGATCATGCCGCCGATGTTGGGCAGCACGTGGGCCAGCGCGATGGCCGGCGGCCGGCGGTTGGCCGCGCGCGCGGCCAGCACGTACTCGCTGCTCATCACCTGCAGCGTGCCCGCCCGGGCGACGCGGGCGAACCCGGGGATCGAGGCGATGCCCACCGCGGCCATGGCCGGGCCCGTGCCCGGCCCGAAGACGGCGGAGAAGACGATCGCGAGCAGCAGGGCGGGGAATGCGAGCAGCAGGTCGTTGCCGCGCATGACGAGCGCGCCCAGCCAGCCGCGGCGGGTCATGCCCGCGAAGACGCCCAGCGGCACCCCGATGAGCAGGGCGATCGCCACGGAGACGACGCCCACGGCCAGCGCGATCCGGGCGCCGCACATCACCCAGGTGAGGGTGTCGCGGCCGTACTGGTCCGTGCCGAACGGGTGAGCCGCCGAGGCGCCGGCCAGCCGATCGGCGGGCACGGCCCGGCCCGCCTCGTAGGGGGTCCAGGCGAACGAGACGAGCGCCAGGACGACGACGAGGCCCACGAGGCAGGCGCCGATGACGAGGCTCGCCTCGGCGCGCCGGCGCCGCAGCGCGGGCGGGCCGGCCGCGCCTGCGGGCGCGGCGGGCTCGGCCACGGCGGGCTCGGCCGGTTCGGCGGGCACGGAGCTCATGCTCCCCTCCTCACGCGCGGGTCGATGACCGGGTAGAGGAGATCGACGATGAAGTTGAGGACGAGGACGGCGAGCACGAGGACCATGACGATGCCCTGGACCGTCACGAGGTCGCGGTTGGACACCGCGCGCACGAGCTCCGAGCCGATGCCCGGCAGCACGAAGACCTGCTCGACGACGACGGCCCCCACGAGCAGCGCCGCGAGCTGGACGCCCGCGACCGTGACGACGGGGATGGCCGCCGAGCGCAGCCCGTGGCGCACGAGGGCCCCGGTGCGGGTGCGCCCGGCGGCGCGCGCGGTGCGCAGGAAGTCCCGGCCCATGACCTCGAGCACGGCGGAGCGGACGTAGCGGGTGAGGATCGCCGCCTGGACGAGGGCGAGCGCCGTCACGGGCAGCACGAGGTGCGAGGCGAACGCGCCCAGCCCCTCGATGGGGGCCGCCCACCCGCTGGCGGGCAGGACGCGCAGGCCCAGCGCGAAGACCATGACGAGCAGGATGCCGGCGAGGAAGCTCGGCACCGCGATGCCCACCTGGGAGGCCGCGCCGATCACGGCGCCCAGCGGACGGGAGCGGTAGAGGGCGGCGAGCGCGCCCAGCGGCACGGCGAGGGCGAGCGCCACGGCGATCGAGGCGATGACGACGATGAGCGTGACCTGGATGCCGTTGGCGATCACCGGGGCGATGGGGGCGCCCGTGACGTAGGAGGTGCCGAAGTCCCGGTGCAGCATGCCCCCGACCCACTCGAAGTAGCGCACGGGCCACGGGCGGTCGAGCCCGTACTGAGCCTCGAGCGCGCGCACCGCCTCCGGCGTGGCCTCGGTGCCCAGGGCCACCTGCGCGGCGCTGCCGGGCAGCAGCTGCATGAGCGCGAAGACGATGACGGAGGCCGCGGCCGCGGTCAGCAGGTACTGCAGCGCGCGGTTGAGGAGGAAGCCCGGCATGGCGGTGCGGGCTCAGCTCCAGCCCAGGCCGGCGATGGGGAACGCATCGGAGACCTGGTTGCGCTGGATGCCGGTGACGCCCGCCTTCGCGACGACGAGGTTGGGGAAGAGGAACAGGAAGTCCGCTGCCGCGTCCTCGGTGATCGTGCGCGCGACCTTCTTCATGCCCGCCGCGTACTGCGCTTCGGTGCCCTCGTCGGCGGCCTTGGCCTGGGCGTCGATGCGCGCGGAGTCGTAGCCCGTGTAGTAGCCCTTGCCGAAGACGGTGAGGATGTCGCGCGCCTCGACGTGGTTGACGACGGACATGTCGTAGGCGTGCTTGGTGAACGTCTTGTCCAGCCACACGGCGGGGAACTCCTGGGTCTCGACCTTGGCCTTGAGCCCCGCGTCGGCCAGCTGCGAGGTCACGATGTTGGCGATCGCAGTGGCGTAGGGCAGGTTGGGCACCGTGAAGGCGAACTCCTTGCCGCTCAGGCCCGCCTCCTCCACGAGCCGCTTGGCCTTCGCGGCATCGTGGGGCCACACTCCGGTGAGGTCCTCGTAGTAGGGATCGGTGGGCGGGACCATGCCGCCGATCAGCGTGCCGTGGCCGCCCCAGGCGGTGTCGAGGACGGCCTTGCGGTCCACGGCGTACATGACGGCCTCGCGGGCCCGCTTGTCCTTGAAGATGCCCTGCGCGTTGTTCATGGAGAGCACCACCTCGCCGTTGGAGGTGCCCTCGATGACCTGGTAGGCGCTCGTGTCGGACTCGAAGTCCTTGAACAGCTCGGGCGCCTGGAGGTTGCCCAGCACGTCGACGTCGCCGGACTTGAGCGCGTTGGCCGCGGCCACGGAGTCCTTGAAGTAGCGGAAGACGACCTTGCGCGCGTGGGGCTTGTCCCCCCAGTAGTCGTCGCGGGCCGCGAAGTCGATCTCCTGCCCGCGCGCGTACTTCTCGATCGTGAAGGGCCCGGAGCCCACCGCGGTGTTCGCGAGGTCGTCGTGGGCCCGGTCGTCGAAGACGGCGCCCACGATCGAGGCGAGGTCGAACAGCCAGCGGTTCGACGGCCTGTGCAGCGCGATGACGACGGTGCGCTCGTCCTTCGCGGTCACCGAATCCACGTCGGCCATCTTGGCCTTCAGGGGGTTCTTCCACTTCGCGACGCGGTCGTAGGAGGACTTGACGTCCTGCGCGGTGACCGGGTGGCCGTTGGAGAAGGTGGCGCCGTCCTGGAGGGCGAACGTGTAGGTCCTGCGGTCGGCGGAGACCTCCCACGACTTCGCCAGCGCCGGCTCGAGCCTGCCGTCGTCGCCCACGCGCACGAGCGACTGGTAGACGTTCTCCATGAGGGCCTGACCGATCGCCGCGCCCGAGGTCGACGTGAAGTCGAGGTTCGCGGGCTCGGCGGTCTGGGCGACCGTGATCTCCTGCTTGTCCTCGTCCGAGCCGGACTTCCCCGCGCCCGCGCTGCACCCGGAGGCGGTGAGCGCCAGGGCGGCGGCAACGGCGATGGCGGCGGCGCGGCGAACTCGCATGGGGGCTCTCCTCGTGGGACCGGCGGCCTCGCCCACGGGCGGGCGGGCCGGATGTCCGCTCAGTGTAACGGAGGTCTCACCAGGGGTGTGACGTCGAGCACCCGGCAGGCCGGGCCGGGCTCACGCCCGCGCGATGAGCCGGGCCAGCCCCTCGAAGGCCCGCCGGCGGTGGGACCGGGCGTTCTTCTCCGCGGGGCTCAGCTGCGCGGCGGTCGCGTCCATCCCGGCGACGAGGAAGACGGGGTCGTAGCCGAAGCCGTTCTCCCCGGCCGGGGCCGTCGCGATCGCGCCCTCCATCCGGCCGTGGGCCACGAGCTCGCGCCCACTGGGATCGGCGTAGGCGGCCGCGCAGACGAACGCCGCACCGCGGTGGGCCGGCGGCACGTCGGCCAGCTGGGCGAGCAGCAGCTCGAGGTTGCGCCGGTCGTCACCGTGGGCGCCGGACCAGCGGGCGGAGAGGAAGCCGGGCGCGCCGCCCATCACCGCGACCGCGAGGCCGGAGTCGTCGGCGATGGCCGGCAGGCCGCTGGCCCGGGCGGCGGCGCGCGCCTTGAGCAGCGCGTTGCCCTCGAACGTCACCTCGGTCTCGCGCACATCGGGCAGGCCGAGCGCGCCGGCGGTCACGACCTCGGCCGTGCCGAGGATCTCGGCGAGGATCGCCTCGAGTTCGACCCGCTTGCCCTCGTTGCGGGTGGCGAGCACCGCGCGGGTGAGCTCCACCGCTACCGGCCTGCCGGGGCGGTGTCGGCGGTCTCGGCGAGCGCGGCGGCCTGCAGCTGCGCGAGGTCGCGGCAGCCGCCGGCGGCCAGGTCGAGGAGGGCGTCGAGCTCGGCGCGGTCGAAGGGGGCGCCCTCCGCCGTGCCCTGCACCTCGACGAAGGCCCCGGAGCCGGTCATGACGACGTTCATGTCCGTCTCCGCGCGGGAGTCCTCCTCGTAGGGCAGGTCGAGGACGGGGGTGCCGTCGATGATGCCGACGCTCACGGCGGCCACGGAGTCGCGCAGCGGCTGGGCGCGCTTGGCGATCCACCCGCGCTCGCGCCCCGTGGCCAGGGCATCGGCCATTGCGACGTAGGCGCCGGTGATGGCCGCGGTGCGCGTGCCGCCGTCGGCCTGGAGGACGTCGCAGTCGAGCTGGAGCGTGTTCTCCCCCAGCGCCTTGGTGTCCACCACCGCGCGCAGCGAGCGGCCGATGAGGCGGGAGATCTCATGGGTGCGCCCGCCGATCTTGCCCTTGACGGACTCGCGGGGGCTGCGGGTGTTCGTCGCCCGGGGCAGCATCGCGTATTCGGCGGTCGCCCAGCCGGTGCCCTGGCCCTTGAGCCAGCGCGGCACGCCCTCGGTCAGGGACGCCGCGCACAGCACGCGGGTGCGGCCGAACTCGACGAGGACGCTGCCCTCGGCGTGGTCGAGCCAGTTGCGGGTGATCCGCACCGGGCGCAGCTCATCGGCCGCGCGGTTGTCTGCTCTGCTCATGTCCTGCCTCGCTGCTTCGCTGATCGGGGGTCGGCTGGGGTTGGCGTCGGTCGGGGGTGGAAGTCGGTGTCGGGCTCGCGGTGGGGATGCGGGTGGGCTCGGGCCGGTGGGCGGCGGGCTCAGAGGTCCCAAGCCGCGGCGGGCGCGGCGATCTCGATGGGGCCCGAGAACTCCGCTGCGGCCTCGGCCGCCACGGTCTGCGCCCGCGTCCACGGGGGCACGTGGGTGAGGACGAGCGCCTGCGCGCCGGCCGCGCGCGCGGTGCGCCCGGCCCGGCGGCCGGTCAGGTGGATTCCGCGCACGGTGTCGCGGTCCTCTTCGAAGGCGGCCTCGCACAGGAAGAGCGCGGCGCCGGCCGCGGCCGCGGTGAGCTCGGCGCACTCGTCGCTGTCGCCCGAATAGGCGAGCACGGCGCCGTCGGGCGCGCCGATCCGCAGGGCGTACGCCTCGACGGGGTGATCGACGAGGTGGGCGGTGAAGGCGAGCGGGCCGATCGAGAACGCCGCGCGGGGGCCCAGCTCGTGGAAGTCGAAGACGGAGCCCAAGTCCGTGGCGTGGTACTCGGAGGCGACGGGGCTGCGGCCGGCCTCCGTGTGGTAGGCCGCGCTCAGCCGCTCGGCCGCGTCGGCCGGCGCCCACACGGGGATGCGCGGGATCGCGCTGCCCGCGGGGCGGGCCGGGTCGTAGCTGCGGGCAACGTAGAGTCCGGTGATGTCGAGGCAGTGGTCGGGGTGGAGGTGGCTGAGCACCACCGCGTCGATCTCGCCCACCGCGCACACGGTCTGGAGCGGGCCCAGTGCCCCCGAGCCCAGGTCGAGGACGATGCGCCAGGTGCGGCCGGCCTCGGCGTGCTCGACGAGGTAGCAGCTGGCGGCGGATGCGGGTCCGGGGAACGAGCCCGAGGTGCCGATGGCGGTCAGGCGCATCAGGCGGGCCCGCCGCCGGAGGGCCGGGCATCGAGCGCGTCGAGCATGATCTCGCTCAGGCGCTCCTGGGCCCAGGTGAGGAAGTCGTAGACGGAGACCATCGCGGCGGTGTTGTCGTCGAGGTCGTCGCCGCGGTCGTAGAGGCGCTCGAGGTCGTCGTCGGAGACGAGCTCGAGGCGGGTGGCGATGACGAGGCGGACGTCGGTGAGCGCCGTGAGCCAGGCGCGCGCCTCCTCCTCCGTGAGCTCGATGCGGCCGGTGCCCGCCAGCCCGTGCAGGGCGATGCGGAGGTTGGCGAGCTTGCCCTCGCGCAGATCGCGCTCGGTGAGCCGGCGGAACTCCGCGGCGCGCTCCGGGTCATCCGGCGCGGCATCGGGCAGCAGGCGCAGCACGGCGGGGTCCTCGGGGCGCTCGCCGCTGGCCAGCCCTACGAGGCGCTCGAGGCGCGCGGCCTCCTCGTCGTGCGCCCCGCCGCCCTGGGTGCCGGGCTCGTCATCGGCGCCGCCGTCCTCGGCGACGAGAAGCGCCGCCGTGTCGGCGAAGAGGCGCATGAGCAGGCGGCGCTCCATGTCGTCGACGTCCACGGCGGCGAAGGCGCGGCGCGCGGCGGTGATCTTCATGCCCCGCCCCCGTCCGCGGGCTGGCACGAGGCCCACAGGCCGAAGCCGTGCATCGCCTGCGTATCGCGCTCCATCTCCTCGCGGCTGCCGCGGGCGACCGTCGAGCGGCCGGCCTCGTGGACCTCGCGCATGAGCTTCTCCGCCCGCTCGCGGGAGTAGCCGAAGTAGCTGCGGAAGACGTAGGTGACGTAGCTCATGAGGTTGACGGGGTCGTTGAAGACGATCGTCACCCACGGCGCGGACGGCACCTGCGCCGCCTCCACGGTGAGGTCGGGATCCAGGGTGGCCTGGGAGCCGGACGATGCGGAAGTCACCGTCTCACTGTAAGGGATGGACCTGGCACGACCGTGGGACGGGCGTGCAATAGGATCGGCCGTATGAGTGATCTCACAGGGCCCTCGAGCGCCCTGCTCACCGACCAGTACGAGCTCACGATGCTCCAGGCCGCACTCCACTCGAAGGCCGCCGAGCGGATGTGCCTGTTCGAGGCCTTCGGCCGCAGCCTCCCGGCGGGCCGGCGCTACGGCGTGCTCGCCGGCACCGGCCGCTTCCTCGAGGCGCTGGCCGCCTTCCGCTTCGGCGCCGAGGAGCTGGGCTTCCTGCGCGAGCGCGGCATCGTCGACGAGGACACACTGGACTGGCTGGCCGACTACCGCTTCACCGGCACGATCCGCGGGTACGCGGAGGGTGAGGTCTACTTCCCCGGCTCGCCGCTCGTGACGGTCCAGGCGCCGTTCGCGCAGGCCGTCGTGCTCGAGACGCTCCTGCTGTCGATGCTCAACCACGATTCCGCGATCGCCGCTGCGGCCTCGCGGATCGCCACGGCGGCGGGCGAGCGCCCGTGCGCGGACATGGGCTCGCGGCGCACGCAGGAGGACGCCGCGGTCGCCGCCGCCCGCGCGGCCTACATCGCTGGGTTCGCCTCGACGTCGAACCTCGCGGCCGGCCGCCGCTGGGGCCTGCACACGATCGGCACGTCGGCCCACGCGTTCACGCTGCTGCACGACACCGAGCGCGAGGCGTTCGCCGCCCAGGTCGCGGCCCTGGGCACGGGCACCACGCTGCTGCTCGACACCTACGACGTCGACCGCGCGCTCACGACGGCCATCGAGGTCGCAGGACCGGAGCTCGGCGGTGTGCGCATCGACTCCGGCGACCTCGGCATCCAGGCGGCGGAGGTGCGCGCCCGCCTCGACGAGCTCGGCGCCCGGAACACGAAGATCACGGTGACGAGCGACCTCGACGAGTACGCGGTGGCCGGCCTGGCGGCCGCACCGGTGGACTCCTACGGCGTGGGCACGCGCCTTGTGACCGGCTCCGGGGCGCCCACCGCCAATCTCGTCTACAAGCTCGTCGCCCACGTCGACGACTCCGGCGAGTGGACCGCGGTGCAGAAGGCCTCGAAGGGCAAGGCCTCGCGCGGGGGCTTCAAGGAGGCCGTGCGCACGGTGGACCACGGGGTGGCGACCGAGGAGGCCATCGGCATCCCCGCGCTGCCCGCCGATGTCTCCGATGGCCGGCCGCTCACCATCGACCTCGTGGTCGACGGCGAGGTCGACGATGCGCTCACGGGGCCGCCCGGGGTCAAGCGCGCCCGGGCGCGCCACGACGAGTCGATGGCCGAGCTGCCGCGCTCGGCCCACCGCCTGCAGGACGGCGAGCCCGCCATTCCCACGGTGTACTACCGCGCCTGAGGCGCGCCCCGGGGCGGGATCTCAGCTGCGCCCGACGAACCACTTCTGCAGGGTCGCGATCCGCTCCTGGATCTGCGCGCGGCTGGCCTGCGCCACGGCGGGGCCGCCGCAGGCGCGGCGCAGCTCCACGTGAATCGCGCCGTGCTTCTGGCCCGTGCGCCGGGCCCACGCGCCCACCATGGACTGGAGCTTCGTGCGCTCCTCCTTGAGCGCCCGGTGCTCGAGCTCCGCGGCGTCCGCGCGCGGCGGGGCGACCCCGCTCGCGGTGCCCTTGCGCTTGGTCTGCTCGGCCTGCCGCGAGCGCAGCAGCTGTGCCACCTGATCCGGCTCGAGGAGGCCGGGCAGGCCGATGAAGTCGAGCTCGTCGTCCGAGCCCACCGCTCCCCCGGCGCCGAACTCGCCGCCGTCGAAGAGGACGCGGTCGAACGAGGCCTCCGCCCTCAGCGCCTCGAATGCGCCGTCGTCGAGCGCGGAGGAGGCGGATTCGGACTCGTTCGCGCGGGCCAGGGCGTCGTCGTCGAGGGCGATGATGCCCTCGTCGTCGGGATCGGGCTTGCGGTCGAGGGCGTGGTCGCGCTCGGCCTCGAGGGAGTTGGCCAGGGCGAGGAGGATCGGCACGCTGGGCAGGAAGACGGACGCGGTCTCGCCCCGCTTGCGGGCGCGCACGAAGCGGCCCACCGCCTGGGCGAAGAACAGGGGCGTCGAGGCCGAGGTCGCGTAGACGCCCACGGCCAGGCGGGGCACGTCCACGCCCTCCGAGACCATCCGCACGGCGACCATCCAGCGCCGCTGGGACTCCTGGAACTCCTCGATGCGCTTGCCGGCCCCGGCCTCGTCGGAGAGCACGACCGTGACCTGCTCGCCGGTGATCTCCCGCAGCTGCTTGGCATACGCCCGCGCCGTCTCCTGGTCGGTGGCGATGACGAGGCCGCCGGCATCGGGCACCGTGCGCCGGACCTCGGTGAGGCGGATGTCCGCGGCCCGCAGGACCGCGGGGATCCACTCGCCGCGCGGGTCCAGCGCGGTGCGCCAGGCCTGGGCGTGGATGTCCTTGGTCGCCTCGGCGCCGAGCACCGTCTCCATGACATCGCCGGTCTTCGTCTTCCAGCGCATCTGCCCCGAGTACGTCATGAAGATGACGGGGCGCACCACCCCGTCGCCCAGCGCGCGCGAGTAGCCGTACGAGTAGTCGGCCTGGGAGGTCCGGATGCCCTCGTCGTCGGGCTCGTAGACGACGAACGGGATCGCGGAGGTGTCGGACCGGAAGGGGGTGCCCGTGAGCGCCAGGCGCCGCGCGGCCGGGGCGAAGGCCTCGCGCACCGCGTCACCCCAGGACAGGGCGTCGCCCGCGTGGTGGATCTCGTCGAGGATGACGAGGGTGCGCGCGGCCTGCGTGCGGTTGTGGTGGAGCACGGGCTTCGCGGCGACCTGCGCGTAGGTCACGGCGACGCCGTGGTAGCCGGCGCCGTGGCGGCCCTGGCTGTTCTTGAAGTAGGGATCGACGCGGATTCCCACGCGCGCCGCCGCGTCGGCCCACTGGACCTTGAGGTGCTCGGTGGGGGCGACGACCGTGATCCGGTCGACCTTGCGCTCGGCCAGCAGCTCGGCGGCCAGGCGCAGCGCGAAGGTGGTCTTGCCCGCCCCGGGGGTGGCGACCGCCAGGAAGTCGCGCGGCTCGGTGCGGAAGTACTGTTCGAGGGCCTCGGCCTGCCAGGCGCGCAGCTTGCCGGCGGTGCCCCAGGCGGCGCGCTCGGGGAAGGCGGGGGGAAGGTGCTCTGCAGCGGAGGTGCCGGGGACCCGTTGCGGGCCGGTCATCTACTCCTGGGGTCCTTCCGGCATGGTCTCGAAGATCTCCCTGCAGGCCGGGCAGACGGGGAAGCGCTCGGGATCGCGGGTGGGCACCCAGACCTTGCCGCAGAGGGCGACGATGGGCGTTCCCGTCACCATCGCCTCCATGATCTTGGCCTTGGGCGCGTAGTGGGAGAACCGCTCGTGGTCGCCGGGCTCGACGAGCTGCTCCTGCTGCTCGCGCTCGATGGTCGCGGCACCGCCGGTGCTCGGAATGGTTTCGGACATGCCCACCATTGTAGGACTCCTAGAATGGTCGCGTGTCCACCTCGGAGCCTCCCGCATCGCCTCCCCCGGCGCAGCCCCCTGCCCGGCCCGGCTTCGCCGATGCGTACCGCAGCGCGGCCGCAGCGCTGCCCAGCGGCACCTGCGCCCTGCTCGCCGGGAGGCCGGCCGGTGCCGGCGGGCGGCTCACCGCGATCACGGTCGGCTCGGCGCTCGATGTGTCCTACGACCCGCCCACCATGGCGGTCGCCGTGTACTCGGGCTCGCGGATGATGGAGGCCCTCGATTCTGCGCGGGCGTTCACACTCAGCGTGCTGGCCGCGGACCAGAAGGGCATCGCCCAGTGGCTGGGCACCCCGGGCCAGCCGTCGTACGGCCTGCTCGACGGCATCGAGCTCGTGCCCGGTGAGGCCGGTCCGCCGCACCTCGCGGGCTGCGCCGCGCACTTCGAGATCGCCATCGACCAGCGCATCGAGATCGCGACGCACACGCTGCTCGCCGGGCGCGTGCTCGCCTGCGGCGCGCAGCCCGGCAGGCGCCCGCTGGTGCGCTGGGGCGACGGCTACGGCACCGTCGGCTGAGCAAGCCGTCTGCGCCCGGCCGAGGTGCCACTGCACGCGTGGCCGCCCCCGGGCTGTCCGCATGGCGGTGAGCAGAAATACCAAGGCGCGCTGACGTGTTGTGGTGGGTGACACGATGTCTCAAGCGAGAGGACGCCCATGAGCAAGTTCGCAGTGACCAACGCCAACACCGGCAAGGTCGAGAAGGAATTCCCGTCCGTGACGAAGGACGAGATCCCCGGCTACATCGACCGCGCGCACGAGGCGTTCCTCAGCTGGCGGGAGACGAGCCTGACCGAGCGCGGCAGGGTGCTGCGCGCGTTCGGGGAGCTCGTCGACGAGCGCGCGGAGGCCATGGCCGACGTCATCGGCCGCGAGATGGGCAAGCCCAAGGCCCAGGGCGTGGCCGAGGCGCAGAAGGTGGCGCGCACCGCGCGCTGGTTCGCCGATCACGCCCACATGTACCTCGAGCCCACGCAGCTGCCGGCCGCGGGTGCGGAGCGCAGCTACGTGCGCCACGACCCGCTGGGCGTGCTCCTGGGGATCATGCCCTGGAACTTCCCGTACAACCAGATCGCCCGCTTCGTGCTGCCCAACCTCATGGTGGGCAATGCGATCCTCATGAAGCAGGCCTCGATCTGCCCGGAGTCCTCGCAGCTGTTCGCGGACATGCTCGAGGAGGCCGGCCTGCCCAAGGGCGTCTACCAGAACCTCTACCTCAACAGCTCGGACGCGGAGGAGGTCCTCAAGGACTTCCGCGTCAAGGGCTTCTCCCTCACGGGCTCGGAGGGCGCGGGCGCCTCGGTCGCGGGGATCGCCGCGAAGTACCTCAAGCGATCCGTCCTGGAGCTCGGCGGCAACGACCCGTTCGTCGTCCTCGATTCCGCGGACGTGCCGGCGCTTGCCAAGCAGGCGGTGCAGCTGCGCCTGTCGAACGCCGGCCAGGTGTGCACCTCGCCCAAGCGCATGATCGTCGTGGAAGACCTCTACGACGAGTTCGTCGCCGAGGCGGTCAAGGCCGTCGAGGCCACGAAGGTCAGCGACTACGACGATCCCGACGTCGGCATGGGGCCCATGTCCTCGGAGGATGCGCGCGATGAGACAGTCGAGCGCATCCAGCAGGCCGTGGCGGACGGCGCCACCCTGCACACCGGCGGTGAGAAGCTCGACCGCAACGGCTGGTTCATGTCGCCGGCCGTGCTCACCGACATCGATCCGCAGTCGGATCTGGGATGCAACGAGCTGTTCGGGCCGGCAGTCATGATCTACAAGGCCAAAGACGCCGACGACGCGCTGCGCCTGGCCAACGACACGGACTACGGTCTCATGAGCTCCGTGTGGACCGACGACCCGGAGAAGGGCGCCGAGTTCGCAGCGAAGATCAACGCGGGGATGAGCTTCGTCAACTCGCACATGGAGTCGAGCCCCGAGTTCCCGTTCGGCGGCATCAACCGCTCCGGGTACGGGCGCGAGAACGCGCAGTGGGCGCTGCGCGAGTTCACGAACGAGCACCTCATCCGCGAGCACGCCGCGAAGTAACGGGCGCGCCCGCTGCCCGTCCGAGCACGCAGCGAAGGGGCCCAGGAACCGCTAAGCGGCGGTTCCTGGGCCCCTTCGCTGCCCCTGGACCGCACCGCTGCTAGCTACTAGGGGTTCGCGCGGGCGCAGGCCGAACTCGTCCTCGTGTCGTCGGAGGGCCGCCCCCACACACCGCCTGAACCGGCAGGCCTGGCACACGCACGACCACCATCCCGGACAGTCACAGGCCCACCCGAGCGGGCAAGCATGCCCCGGGCCGGGCGCACACGCCAGCAACCCCCGAGCGCAAAGGAAACACCCGGGGGCAAAAAAGAAGGGGGGTCTTGTCGCTGCTGTGCAGCGACAAGACCCCCCAATCGAAGAGGATTGCGGCGGCGACCTACTCTCCCACACCCCCTCGGGTGCAGTACCATCGGCGTGATCAGGCTTAGCTTCCGGGTTCGGAATGGAACCGGGCGTTTCCCCAACACTCTCACCACCGCAAAAACACGGGACACCCCCACACCACCACAACAGGCAGCAAACAAGGGAGCACACCGGGATACGGCAATGCCAAAACAGTGGACGCGAACACCAACCATGACAGTCGAAACGTGTTTACTCGTGTTACCCGACCCGCAACCCCCACACCACAACCACCACCCCACAACAGGGCAACAGTCACAGTGCGCGAAGGCACGTAATGGGTGAGTGATCGGCGTATTAGTACCAGTCAGCTCCACCCCTCACAGGGCTCCCACATCTGGCCTATCAACCCCATCATCTCTAGGGCACCTAATAACGAAATCTCATCTCGAAGCCGGCTTCCCACTTAGATGCTTTCAGCGGTTATCCATCCCGAACGTAGCCAACCAGCCATGCACCTGGCGGTACAACTGGCACACCAGAGGTTCGTCCGTCCCGGTCCTCTCGTACTAAGGACAGCCCTTCTCAGATTTCATACGCACGCAGCGGATAGGGACCGAACTGTCTCACGACGTTCTAAACCCAGCTCGCGTACCGCTTTAATGGGCGAACAGCCCAACCCTTGGGACCGACTCCAGCCCCAGGATGCGACGAGCCGACATCGAGGTGCCAAACCATGCCGTCGATATGGACTCTTGGGCAAGATCAGCCTGTTATCCCCGAGGTACCTTTTATCCGTTGAGCGACCGCGATTCCACAATCCACGGCCGGGTCACTAGTCCCAGCTTTCGCTCCTGCTCGACACGTCCGTCTCACAGTCAAGCTCCCTTGTGCACTTACACTCGACACCTGATTGCCAACCAGGCTGAGGGAACCTTTGGGCGCCTCCGTTACTCTTTAGGAGGCAACCGCCCCAGTTAAACTACCCATCAGGCACTGTCCCTGAACCCGATCAGGGTCCGAAGTTAAGGAATCCAGAATGGCCAGAGTGGTATTTCAACAACGACTCCACAACACCTAGCGATGCCGCATCAACGTCTCCCACCTATCCTACACAAGCCACACCGAACACCAATACCAAACTATAGTGAAGGTCTCGGGGTCTTTCCGTCCTGCTGCGCGTAACGAGCATCTTTACTCGTAATGCAATTTCGCCGAGTTCGCGGTTGAGACAGCAGAGAAGTCGTTACGCCATTCGTGCAGGTCGGAACTTACCCGACAAGGAATTTCGCTACCTTAGGATGGTTATAGTTACCACCGCCGTTTACTGGGGCTTAAATTCTCCGCTTCAACACCCAAAGGTGTTTAACAGGTCCTCTTAACCTTCCAGCACCGGGCAGGCGTCAGTCCGTATACATCGTCTTACGACTTCGCACGGACCTGTGTTTTTAGTAAACAGTCGCTTCTCTCTGGTCTCTGCGGCCACCACCCACACATCACCACGCAAAGGCGGCTTCACGGGGGCGGCCCCCCTTCTCCCGAAGTTACGGGGGCATTTTGCCGAGTTCCTTAACCACGATTCTCTCGATCGCCTCAGTATTCTCTACCTGACCACCTGAGTCGGTTTGGGGTACGGGCGGCTCGAACCTCACGCCGATGCTTTTCTCGGCAGCATAGGATCATCGGATCACCCCACAAAATGGGGCGCCCATCAGCTCTCAGGCTCACGCCCGGCGGATTTGCCAACCGGACACCCTACAGCCTTAGACCCAGACAACCATCGCTGGGCCCGACTACCTTCCTGCGTCACACCTGTTAATACGCTTACCTACTACGCGCTCAGGTCCCACCATCACCACCCACACAAGAACTCAAAGAGTCCCCGGTGGAGGCTTGGGCGGTTAGTCTCACACGCCTCGGTACGGACGGTTCTTCGCCGGTACGGGAATATCAACCCGTTGTCCATCGACTACGCCTGTCGGCCTCGCCTTAGGTCCCGACTTACCCAGGGCGGATTAGCCTAGCCCTGGAACCCTTGGTCATCCGGCGGACGGGTTTCCCACCCGTCATTCGCTACTCATGCCTGCATTCTCACTCGCATAGCCTCCACCGCTCGATCACTCGACGACTTCACCGGCCACACGACGCTCCCCTACCCAGCACCACACCCGTTAGGGCTATACATGGCGCTGCCACAACTTCGGCGGTGTGCTTAAGCCCCGCTACATTATCGGCGCAGAATCACTTGACCAGTGAGCTATTACGCACTCTTTCAAGGATGGCTGCTTCTAAGCCAACCTCCTGGTTGTCTTCGCAACTCCACATCCTTTCCCACTGAGCACACGCTTAGGGGCCTTAGTTGATGGTCTGGGCTGTTTCCCTCTCGACTACGAAGCTTATCCCCCGCAGTCTCACTGCCACGCTGACACTTACCGGCATTCGGAGTTTGGTTGACGTCAGTAACCCGGTGGGGCCCATCAGCCATCCAGTAGCTCTACCTCCAGCAAGAACCACGCAACGCTGCACCTAAATGCATTTCGGGGAGAACCAGCTATCACAGAGTTTGATTGGCCTTTCACCCCTAACCACAGGTCATCCCCTCCATTTTCAACTGAAGTGGGTTCGGGCCTCCACGACGTCTTACCGACGCTTCACCCTGCCCATGGCTAGATCACTCCGCTTCGGGTCTAGGACACGCGACTCAAACGCCCTCTTCGGACTCGCTTTCGCTACGGCTCCCCCACACGGGTTAACCTCGCCACGCACCACTAACTCGCAGGCTCATTCTTCAAAAGGCACGCCATCACCCCAACAAAGGAGGCTCTGACGGATTGTAGGCACACGGTTTCAGGTACTCTTTCACTCCCCTCCCGGGGTACTTTTCACCATTCCCTCACGGTACTGATCCGCTATCGGTCATCAGGAAGTATTCAGCCTTACCAGGTGGTCCTGGCAGATTCACACGGGATTACACGAGTCCCGTCCTACTCGGGAACCACTCAACGCAGCACGCACACGTTTCGCCTACGGGACTCTCACCCACTCCGGTCGACCTTCCCAGATCATTCGACTACGCACACGCACCCACGCGGGGACCATGCCGAATCCCCACAAGCAGCCCCACAACACCGCACATGCAACGCCGACACGCTTGACACACACACGGTTTAGGCTCCTCCGCTTTCGCTCGCCACTACTCACGGAATCATTCTTATTTTCTTCTCCTATGGGTACTGAGATGTTTCACTTCCCCACGTTCCCTCCACATGCCCTATACATTCAGACACGGGTGACTGCGCACAACACACAGCCGGGTTTCCCCATTCGGACACCCTCGGATCACCGTTCGCTTACCAACTCCCCGAGGCTTATCGCAGGTTGCCACGTCCTTCATCGGCTCCTGATGCCAAGGCATCCACCATGCGCCCTTGTACACTCACCACCACCCCACACAAAACAAGGGGGCAGCGAGTCGGATAACACAAGAAACACTTACAACAACAAAATCACAGAATGCCGCCACGCCCACACCCACCCGACAGCAGAACCACCCCGCAAACACAGGGCAGCACCACCACACGACAGGGGGCACACACGCGCGACATCCAGATGCTCGCGTCCACTATTGACAAACCACACAACCACCACACACCCACACAAGAACCAGCCACAGGCCAGCCCCGCGCCAGGCGGCGGCATCCCGGACAACACACCCCCACACAACAAGGGGGGCCTGTTCTCCCAGGACCCAACAGCGCATCCGCACACACACAGCAGCACACGCCACCAGCCATCCACGACCAGCAGCGCACACACACCCCCCACAAAAAGGGCGCCTCCTACGACGTTCCACCCATGAGCAACCGCCCCCACCACGAACGGGCGAGCAGACGGCGCCACCACCACACACCAACACCCACCCCACAAAGAGGGGCAGGCCGCGCGCGGCTATCAGTGACAGCTCCTTAGAAAGGAGGTGATCCAGCCGCACCTTCCGGTACGGCTACCTTGTTACGACTTAGTCCCAATCACCAGTCCCACCTTCGACGGCTCCCCCACAAAGTGTTGGGCCACCGGCTTCGGGTGTTACCGACTTTCGTGACTTGACGGGCGGTGTGTACAAGGCCCGGGAACGTATTCACCGCAGCGTTGCTGATCTGCGATTACTAGCGACTCCGACTTCACGTAGTCGAGTTGCAGACTACGATCCGAACTGAGGCCGGCTTTATGGGATTCGCTCCGCCTCACGGCATCGCAACCCTCTGTACCGACCATTGTAGCATGCGTGAAGCCCAAGACATAAAGGGCATGATGATTTGACGTCATCCCCACCTTCCTCCGAGTTGACCCCGGCAGTCTCCTATGAGTTCCCACCATCACGTGCTGGCAACATAGAACGAGGGTTGCGCTCGTTGCGGGACTTAACCCAACATCTCACGACACGAGCTGACGACAACCATGCACCACCTGTGCACCGGCCACAAAGGGAAGAACCATCTCTGATCCGGTCCAGTGCATGTCAAGCCTTGGTAAGGTTCTTCGCGTTGCATCGAATTAATCCGCATGCTCCGCCGCTTGTGCGGGCCCCCGTCAATTCCTTTGAGTTTTAGCCTTGCGGCCGTACTCCCCAGGCGGGGCACTTAATGCGTTAGCTACGGCACGGAATCCGTGGAATGGACCCCACACCTAGTGCCCAACGTTTACGGCATGGACTACCAGGGTATCTAATCCTGTTCGCTCCCCATGCTTTCGCTCCTCAGCGTCAGTTACAGCCCAGAGTCCCGCCTTCGCCACCGGTGTTCCTCCTGATATCTGCGCATTTCACCGCTACACCAGGAATTCCAGACTCCCCTACTGCACTCCAGTCCGCCCGTACCCACTGCACGCGCACCGTTGAGCGATGCGTTTCCACAGCAGACGCGACAGACCACCTACGAGCTCTTTACGCCCAATAATTCCGGACAACGCTTGTACCCTACGTATTACCGCGGCTGCTGGCACGTAGTTAGCCGGTACTTCTTCTGCAGGTACCCTCACCCCCGAAGGGGCTTGTTCCCTACTGAAAGAGGTTTACAACCCGAAGGCCGTCATCCCCCACGCGGCGTCGCTGCATCAGGCTTGCGCCCATTGTGCAATATTCCCCACTGCTGCCTCCCGTAGGAGTCTGGGCCGTGTCTCAGTCCCAGTGTGGCCGGTCGCCCTCTCAGGCCGGCTACCCGTCGTCGCCTTGGTAGGCCATCACCCCACCAACAAGCTGATAGGCCGCGAGCCCATCCCCAACCGAAAAAACTTTCCACACACCACCATGCGGCAGCGCGTCATATCCGGTATTAGACCCAGTTTCCCGGGCTTATCCCAGAGTCAGGGGCAGGTTACTCACGTGTTACTCACCCGTTCGCCACTCATCCACCCAGTGCAAGCACCAGGCTTCAGCGTTCGACTTGCATGTGTTAAGCACGCCGCCAGCGTTCGTCCTGAGCCAGGATCAAACTCTCCACAAAAAAATGTGCGAGTCAAAAAAGACCCCAGCCGACAAAAGAATCACTGACAAGAACAACACCCCACCAACCCACCACAAAGGGCAGGCAGCCGGGTGTCCGTTACGTCAATCAAATAACTAAATACTTCTGCCAGCCAATACAACAAAAATACTGGCATCGCAGAAAGACTTGTATGTACGAATACGCTATTGAGTTCTCAAAGAACAGACGCTGTGCGCAGGCCGGATGCTCTGTGAGCTTCGGTTACCGCGCTGCGGCAGGGTTCCTACTCTAGACCCGATGCAGTGTGCGGAGCAAGTACGCGAACTGTGATCTCGGCCTCGTGGCCGATTCCGGATCTGCTGCTCATCCGCTGCGGTTCCAGTGGAAACGGGGCTGCATCCGATCCATGATCGGGAGCCCGCTCGCTTCGGTGTTTTCCGCTTCGAGCAACAGGAACCAACCTACGCGCCCCGAGGTCAGCGCGCAAGCCCGGCCGGTGTGACCTTGGGCACCGCTGGGGCGTTGAGGGCATGGACACCGGCTCGAGGTGCGCCCTGTCCGGGCACCCCGGTGGTGTACGCCCGGGCCGCGGTCCTACGGAGCGGGCACGGGCGCGACCAGCTGCGGGCCCTCATTGCCGACCTTCCCGACCGCTTGCCCGACGCGGCGGCGCGCGACCATCGTCGGATCGAAGTCCGCGATCGCCGCACCCAAGACCGCGGCCGCCTCCTCCTTGGCGAGGCTCGGGTCGAGCCAGCGCTCGACTCCCGCACGGTCGAGCATGACCGGCATGCGGTCGTGCACCTGCGTCAGGTGGCCGGCCGCGGGGGCCGTGATGATGCTCGCCGAGACGAGCCACCCGTCCTGCACCGCGGGGTCCTCCCCCGTCACGGTTCCGTCGGCGAGCTCGGCATCGACCCGGCGGAACTCGAAGACGCCGGCCATGAACAGCCAGTCACCGGATTCCGGGTGCATGAACCAGGGCTGCTTGCCCGCCTCCGTGCGCTCCCACTCGTAGTAGCCGGCACACGGGACGATGCAGCGGCGCGCACCGAGGGCGGTGCGGAACATGGGCTTGTCCGCGATCGTCTCGCTGCGCGCATTGAACGCCCGCGAGCCGATCCCGATGTCCTTGGCCCAGCCGGGGACCAGGCCCCAGCGGGCGGCCTCGAGGCGGCGGCTCACCTCGCCCGACTCCGCGGGGCGGTCGGCGATGATCGGGATGACCGCGCTCGGCGGCACGTTGTAGCGCTCGCGGTACGGATAGCCGTCGCGGGCGATGTCGAGCTCGTCCACGAGGTCCGCGGGATCGAGCGAGAGGTTGAGGCGTCCGCACATGCCCCGATGCTCCCATGATCCGCACCGGGCCGCTACGGCGCGCTGCGTTGCGGTGCGGCAATCCCAGGCGCAGTCCCGCCCAGGGTGCCTTGCCCCCGCGACGCTCTGCGCTCCCGCTCAGCCCAGTGCCTTCCAGTAGCCCAGCGCCCTTCAACATCCCAGTGCCTTCCAGCAGCCCAGTGCGCTTCAACAGCCCCGCCCCCTTCAGCACCCCAGTGCGCTCAACCAGCCCGGCGCCCTTCAGCTGCCCAGTACTCTCAACCAGCGCAGTGCCCACAACCAGCGCAGTCCCCTCGCTCAGCGCGATGCGCCTTGCCACCCCCGGCGTCCTCGCTCAGCCCGGCACCCCACCGGTCGGCGCCTGTGCCACCCGCGTCTGTCGCGGCGTCGCAATGGCCTCCGCCCCAGCGGCGTGCGCCCCGGAAACCGTCGCCTCAGTAGACTGTGAGGCAGACTGTGCCGCACGCCGCCCACCGCTTGGCGGCACCGCGCGGCGGCCCGGCCGCCGGCCCCGAACAGCCAGGAGAGCGCATGCCCGCAGTGCCCGATCCCATTGAGGAGTCGCGCAAGCAGTGGATCGCGCACGGCTGGGAGGACGCCGCCGACGGCATGACGCTGGTGACCTCCGTCATGCGCGTCCACCAGCTGTTGCTCGCCCGGGTCGACGCCGTGCTCAAGCCGCTCGGGCTGACCTTCTCCCGCTACGAGGTGCTGCGGCTGCTGGCGTTCACGAAGCGCGGCGAGCTGCCGCTCAACAAGGTCACCCAGCGCCTCCAGGTCCACGCCACATCGACGACGAACTCGGTCGACCGACTCGAGGCGGCGGGGCTCGTGGAGCGCCTGCCCCACCCCAATGACGGGCGCACCACGCTCGCGGCGATCACGCCGGAGGGCCGCGCCCTCGTCGAGCGGGCGACCAATGCGCTCAACGCGCAGGTCTTCGAGCGCCCAGGAGTTGAGTCGGCCACCCTCACTCAGCTCCTCGGCCGGCTCCGCTACCTGCGCGAGGGCCTCGAGCGCGCCCAGCTGGACTGACCGCTCAGCACGGGACGCACGGCACAGCACAGCACAGCACTGCGCAGCACTGCGCAGCACTGCGCAGCGCTGCGCTGCATCGTTCCGCACCACACCACACCACACCGCGCCGAGTCCAACCTGCGCCGAGCGCCGGCCGCCCACGACGGTAGCCCGCAGCCCACCGTCGCACGGCGCGCACGCCACCGCGCCGTCCGCACTCCCCCGAACAGTGCGCTCTCCACCACCGCATGTTCCACACTCCGCCGCGCGGCGCGGATCAGCCCGCCCGGACTGCACCCAGGGCCCCTCCGGCACCCCACCGGCGCATTCACGGCGCGGCCGCCCTTGGCGCCCGTCGCATTCCCTCGCTCCTTGCACTCCCCCACCCGTCCCGTTCCCCATCCGACACGCTCCCTGCCCGACACGCTCCCCCAGCGGTCGCACGGAGCACACTTCATCGCACCGTCCGACCGCCGCACTCGTCCATCCACCGCGCTCCCTCATTCACCGCGCTCACCCGCCTCCGACGGCCCCACTCGCCCATCCATCGCACCCCCATCCACCGCACTCACCGATTGCGGCGCTCCCCGTGCACTCCCCCTCCCCCGCCCCTCCGTCGGCCCCTCCGCCCGTTGCACTGATCTCCATTGACCGATTACTTGGACGTCCAAGTAGTTTCGTTTAGACTCGCCCCAGCACCGTCCCAGGGGCACCGCCACCGGCGGGGTGCGAAACAATCCACCGACGGGTTGTCGCACACCGCGCCCCACGCACCGCGCACCACGGTGTGCAGCGCCCACGCACCACCGCACGCATTGGCCCCGCCCTGCATACCGCCCACCGACCCGACCCACCATCCGCCAGCGCCCCACCGAAGACTCACCAACGCCCCACCCACGGCCCGCCCGAGGCCCATCGCGCACCGGAGCCCGCGCACCGGCGCGCGGCCCACCTCGGCGGCCCCGAGCGCCGGCCCGGCACTCAAGCGGCCCCGCCACCACCCGGGTGAACGCACCGCCGCCGGCCCACGACGAACCGCCACCGCCACACGACGCAGCCACACGACGAAGGAGCCGCCATGGCACGCACCACCGCCGCCGCACTGACCTTTGGCCTCACCGAGGAGCAGCGGGAGCTCTCCGCGATGTGCCGCGACTTCGCGGAAGCGGAGATCGCGCCCCACGCACTCGAGTGGGATGAGAACCACCACTTCCCCGTCGACGGCATCAAGGCCGCCGGTGAGCTGGGCATGGGCGGCATCTACGTCTCCGAGGACAACGGCGGCTCCGGCCTGGGCCGCATGGACGCCGCGCTCATCTTCGAGGCGCTCTCGACCGGCTGCCCCTCGGTGGCCAGCTACATGTCCATCCACAACATGGTCGCGTGGATGCTCGACCGCTACGCCAGCCCCGAACAGCAGGAGAAGTGGCTCACGCCGCTCACAAGCTTCGACAAGCTCGGCAGCTACTGCCTCACCGAGCCCAACGCGGGCTCGGACGCGGCCGCGATCCGCACCTCGGCGCGCCGCGATGGCGACGACTACGTGCTCAACGGCGTCAAGCAGTTCATCTCCGGCGCCGGCGAAACGGACATCTACCTCGTCATGGCCCGCACCGGCCAGGAGGGCGCCCGGGGCATCTCCACCTTCGTCGTGGAGAAGGGAACCGAGGGGCTGACCTTCGGGGCCAACGAGAAGAAGATGGGCTGGCGGGCCCAGCCCACCCGCCAGGTCTTCATGGAGAACATGCGCGTGCCGGCCGGCAACCTCATCGGGGAGGAGGGCCAGGGCTTCAAGATCGCCATGTCCGGGCTCGACGGGGGGCGCCTCAACATCGGCGCCTGCTCGATCGGCGGGGGCCAGGCGGCCCTCGAGAAGGCGATCGCCTACATGGGCGAGCGCCAGGCCTTCGGCACCGACCTCACCGGCTTCCAGGCCCTGCGCTTCGAAGTGGCGGACATGCAGGCCAAGCTCGAGGCCGCCCGCTCCATGCTCTGGCGCGCCGCAGCCGCCTACGATGCGCAGGACCCCAACACCTCGCTGCTGTCGGCCATGGCGAAGCTCACCGCCACGGACACGGGCTTCGAGGTCGCCGACCGGGCCCTCCAGCTGTTCGGCGGCTACGGGTATCTGCAAGAGTATGGAATCGAGAAGCTCGTGCGCGACCTGCGCGTGCACCGGATCCTCGAGGGCACGAACGAGATCATGCGCGTCATCATCTCGCGCAAGAGCACCGGGGTCGCCTGACGCGCGGCCCCGCCCACACAGCACACCAGCCCCATCCGCAGAAGCCAGGAGAGGAACAGATGACGGACACGGAAGCCACGGTCATCGTCGACCGCGACGGAGCGCTCGGCCACATCGAACTCAACAAGCCCAAGGCCATCAACGCGCTGAGCACGGAGATGATCGAGCAGGTCGATCGCGCGCTCATCGACTGGCAGGACGACGACTCGGTCGCCGCGGTGCTCATCACCGGCGCCGGTGAGCGCGGCCTGTGCGCCGGCGGCGACATCAAGGGCATCTACCGCTCGGTCGTCGACGGCACGGACGAGTCCGAGCTCTTCTTCTCCGATGAGTACCGGATGAACAACCGCATCGCGAACTACCCGAAGCCCTACATCGCGTTCATGGACGGGATCACGATGGGCGGCGGGGTGGGCGTGTCCGTCCACGGCAGCGTGCGCATCGTCACCGAGACGACGAAGGTGGGCATGCCGGAGACCGGCATCGGCCTGTTCCCGGACGTGGGCGGCACCTACCTCCTCGCCCGGCTGCCCCACGAGATCGGCATGTACATGGGCCTGACCGGCGAGCCCGTGCGCGCCGGCGCCGCGCTCGCCTACGGGCTGGCCGACCACTTCGTGCCCCGCGCCCAGCTGCCCGCCCTGCGCGCGGCGCTCACCGAGGCCCCCGCGGAGGCGCCCGAGGTGGCCGCCGACTTCGCGGCCCAGTTCGCCGCCGAGGCACCGGAGAACGAGCTCGCCCGCGACGAGCAGTGGATCGCCACCTGCTTCGCCCAGGACTCCGTGCTCGCGATCATCGCCGCCCTGCGCGCCGAGGGCTCCGAAGCGGCGGCGCACACGGCCGACGTGCTCGAATCGAAGTCGCCGCGCTCGCTGGCGGTGACCTTCGAGATGATCCGCACCGCGAAGACGATGAGCCTGCAGGAGGTGCTCGAGCGCGACTACCGCGCCGCGCTCAACATCGCCCACTACCCCGACCTGCGCGAGGGCATCCGCGCCCAGGTCATCGACAAGGACCGCAACCCGCAGTGGGATCCGGCCGCCGTGTCCGCCCTGGACGAGGCGGAGATCCGATCCATCCTCGACACCGAACGCCAGGAGAAGGTCTTCTCATGAGCCAGTACCAGACAATCCTCACCGAAACCGCCGACGGCGTCGCGACGATCACGCTCAACCGGCCCGAAGCACTCAACGCGCTCAACATGCAGGTGCTCACCGACGTCACCGATGCCGCCGCCGCCTTCGACGCAGACCCGGAGGTCAAGGCGATCGTCATCACCGGCTCCGGCCGCGCGTTCGCCGCGGGCGCGGACATTAAGGAGATGAAGGACCTCGACTTCGCCACGGCCTACAAGGCCGACTGGTTCGCCGGCTGGCGGCGCCTGACGGGCGTGCGCACGCCCATCATCGCCGCCGTCAACGGCTTCGCGCTCGGCGGCGGCTGCGAGCTCGCGATGATGGCCGACATCCTCATCGCGTCGTCGAAGGCGAAGTTCGGCCAGCCGGAGATCAACCTGGGCGTGCTGCCCGGGATGGGTGGTTCGCAGCGCCTCACCCGCGCCGTGGGCAAGGCCAAGGCGATGGACATGTGCCTGACCGGGCGGACGATGGACGCGCAGGAGGCCGAGCGCTCGGGACTCGCCGCGCGCGTCGTGGAGCCCGAGGCGCTCATGGACACCGCCTACGAGATCGCCGGCACGATCGCGAAGAAGTCCGCAGTCGCGACGATGCTCGTCAAGGAGGCCGTCAACCTGGCCTTCGAGACGACGCTCGAGCAGGGGCTCAACTTCGAGCGCCGGCTCTTCCACTCGTCGCTGGCCACGAACGACCAGGTCGAGGGCATGAGCGCCTTCGTGGAGAAGCGGGATCCGAACTTCACGGATTCGTGACCGCCGCCCGGGCACCGCGCCCCGGGGCACCGCGCCTGGGGCACCGCGCCCCGCGAACTCCCCGCAGGCCACCCGGCCTGCGGGGAGTTCGCGTTTCCGGGCCCAGAGCGCAGCAGTGCCCGCGCTCGGCACGGCGCCCGTCGCACGAGCTGCCCGGTGCCCCGTGTGCCTACAATGTGAACGAACGATCACTTATGCCAAAGGAGCCATCCATGTCGCTGCCGTCCGCGCTGCAGGCGCCGCTTCGCCTGCCGGTCATCGCATCGCCCATGTTCATCGCGTCCGGCCCGGAGCTCGTCAAGGCGCAGTGCCAGGCCGGCGTGATCGGCAGCTTCCCGTCGCTGAACGCGCGCCCGGAGGCAGCCCTGCAGGACTGGCTCGATGACATCCGCGAGTCCAATACGGCATTCGCCCAGGCCAACCCCGGCAAGCCCGTGGCCCCGTTCGCGGTCAACCTCATCGTCCACCGCACGAACAACCGCATCGAGCACGACCTAGACGTCGTCGTGCGCAACGAGGTGCCGATCGTCATCACCTCGCTGGGCGCCCGGGAGGACGTCAACGAGGCGATCCACTCCTACGGCGGCGTCGTGCTCCACGACGTCATCAACAACCGCTTCGCCCACAAGGCCGTGGAGAAGGGCGCCGACGGCATCATCGCCGTGGCCGCCGGCGCCGGCGGCCACGCAGGAGCGCTCTCGCCGTTCGCGCTGGTCCGCGAGATCCGCGAGTGGTTCGACGGGCCCATCGCCCTGTCCGGCGCGCTGGCGCATGGCTCCTCGGTCCTCGCCGCCCTCGCCGCGGGCGCCGACTTCGGCTACGTCGGCTCCGCGTTCCTCTCCACCCCCGAGGCGCGGGTCGTCGAGGGCTACCGGCAGATGATCGTGGAGGCCGGCGCCTCCGACGTCGTCTACTCCAACCTCTTCACCGGCGTGCACGGCAACTACCTGCGCGGCTCCATCGAGGCCGCCGGCCTCGACCCCGACGACCTGCCGGTCTCCGATCCCTCGAAGATGAGCTTCGGCACGGAGGAGGGCTCGAAGGCCAAGGCGTGGAAGGACATCTGGGGCTCCGGCCAGGGCGTGGGCGCGATCACCGAGTCGGTGCCCACCGCGCAGCTCGTCGACCGGCTCGCCGAGCAGTTCGCCCGCGCGCAGGACTCGCTGCGCGAGCGCCTGGCGCCGTTCGCAAACTGAGCCGCCCAGGCCACCGGCCGCCCGCCGCCCCGGATCACGGTCCGGGGCGGATGTGTGCGCGGATGGCGCGCCCGATGGCGCGCATGCCGTCCTCGGCCGCGATCCTGCGGTCGCCGCCCGCTTCGTCCCATTCGGCGAGCACCGCGTAGGACACCGCGGCGGCGGGTCCCTGCGCGAGGCCCACGTCCGCGCGCAGGATCGAGATGTAGCCGGTCTTGTGGCGCAGGACGATGCCGTCGTCGGCCTCGACGTGGTCGAGGGCGTCCAGGTTGAGGCCCCCGGCCACGAGGCTCGTATCGACATCGGCGGCGAGATAGCCGAGCACCATGTCCGAGACCTCGCGGCTGACGGCGAGCCCGGCGGCGAGCAGCCGCATGGTCCGACCCAGCTCCGCGGCCGTCCCGAAGGACGCCGTCCACGGCATGCCCGGCTCCCGGGCCGAGCGGATGTAGTCCCACAGGCTCGTCTGGGCCAGGCCCAGGCGCGGGGCGACGGCGCGCACGGCTTCGAGGCCGCACAGGTGGATGAGCGCGTTCGTCGCGAGGTTGTCGCTCACGGCCGCGACGAGCAGGCACGCGTCGCCCACCGTGATCGGCGCGCGCAGCCAGCGCAGCAGGCCGGAGTCGCCCACCGCGTGCTCCTGCGGCACGTCCAGCGGGGCATTCGGGTCGAGCCGGCCGTCGGCGATGCGCGTGCAGGCCTCGATGAGGAGGAACACCTTGCCGATGCTCGCAGTTCGGTGCTGCGCCTGGTCGCGGTGGACCGCGAGCGGGCGCCCCGAGCGCGCCTCGGCGATCTCGATCGACCAGTCGATGCCGTCCGGCAGCGGGGGCAGGACGAGCTCCGGCGCGGTCGCGGGGCCCGCAGCGCCGGGGCTCATGCGGCGCCGCCCGCTGCCGGGGGCGCCGGCTCCCCGAGCACCTCGAGCACCGGGGCGCCCCCGGCCGGGGCGCGCAGCTCCACCGGCACGCCCAGGCCCACGGCGGGCGCCTCGGGGTCGTGGCCCAGGCCCAGTCCTGCCGCCACCGGGATGGCGCGTTCGGCGAAGTACTCGCGCAGCAGCCCCTCGATGGCCGCCCGGTCCCCGCAGTCCTGCCACGAGCCCAGCACGATGCCGGCCAGGGACTCGAACCAGCCGGAGCGCTCGAGCTGGAGGAGCAGGTTGTCCAGGCGCTGGGGGTCCTCGTCGACGTCCTCGAGCACGGCGATGGCCGGCGTGCCGTCGGCACCGGGGCGGGAGTCCTCGGGCGCGCCGAGGGACGCGGCGATGAGGCTGAGGTTGCCCCCGGTCAGCACGCCGCGCGCGGTGCCAGGCGCCAGGACAGTGGGCGCGCGCAGGTCGGTCTCCGGCCGTGCACCCGCCGCCGAAGCGCTGGCCTGGCTCGCCTCCGGCGCGAGGGCCGGCTCCGCCGCCGAGGCGCCGGCCAGGTCCAGTGCTCCGGTGATGGTCCGGCCGCCCCAGGGTTCGAGCATCCAGGCGCGCACGTCGGCGCGGATGCGCGCGCTGTCAGCGAACACGGCGTTGCCGGGCATGGGAGAGAACAGGGTGGGCACCCCGATCCAGGCCTGCCACGCCCGGTGGAGGGCGGTGATGTCGGAGGAGCCGGTGAGCAGCTTGGGCCGGCCGTCGGGCAGGCGGGCCGCGGCGCGCAGCGCGCGGAAGTCCAGGCCGTCGAGCAGCCGCATGGCGCCGTAGCCCCCGCGCAGGGCCACGACCGCGGCGACGGCGGGATCCGTCCACGCGGTGACCAGGTCCCTGCGGCGCACCTCGTCCGAGCCGGCCAGGTAGGAGGCGCGCTCGTCGACGGCGAGTGCCGATTCGCCCACGACGACCTCGAGGCCCCAGGCGCGCAGGGCGCCCACCGCCGCGTCGAGGTGCTCCCGCTTGGCCGGGCTCGAGGGCGAGACGATCGCCACCCGATCGCCGGGGTGCAGCGGGGCCTGCGCGGCGAACGGGTTGGCTGGCGCGCTCACCGCCCGTCCCGGGCGGGTGCTGCGTGTGAGCCCCGGGCGGCCGGACCGTGGCCCGTCCCGCCGCCGGCCTCGGCACCTGTCGCGACGCCCTCGGGCAGCGGGCGCAGGCTGGGCGCCGCGGCGATGAGGCGCTTCGTGTAGTCGTGCTGCGGGTGGAGCAGCACGTCGTCGACGGTGCCCTTCTCCACGATCCGCCCGGAGTGCATGACCGCGACCGTGTCCGCGATGTTCCACGCCAGGCCCAGGTCGTGGGTGATGATGAGCGCGGAGAGGCCCAGGCGGGCGCGCAGGTCGAGGAAGAGGCCCAGGATCTCACCCCGCACGGAGGCGTCGAGGCTGGCCACGGGCTCGTCGGCGACGAGCAGCCGGGGACCGAGTGCCAGCGCACCGGCGATGACGACGCGCTGGCGCTGGCCGCCGGAGAGCTCCTGCGGGATGGACTCGAAGAAGTCCTGCGCCGGCCGCAGCTCGGCGGCTTCGAGCGCCTCGGCGACCCGGCGGGCCTCGTCGTCCATGCCGTGGATGCGCAGGCCCTCCGCCACCGCCTCGTAGACGCTCAGGCGCGGGTTGAGCGAGCCCGACGGGTCCTGGAGGACGAGCTGGACCTCCCGCCGGAAGGCCTTGAGCGCCCGCCCGCGGGTGGGGATCGGCTCGCCCCGGAACGTCACGCGGGTGCCGCGGTCGGGCTCCTGGATGCCGAGCAGCGTGCGCGCCAGCGTGGTCTTGCCGGAGCCGGACTGGCCGACGAGGGCCATGATCTCGCCCTCGCGGACGGTGAAGTCGACATCGTCGACGGCGCTGACCCGCCGCCCGCGGGCGGAGAAGGTCACCGACAGGCCCTGCGCCTCGAGCAGGACCGGCGCCGTGGCGTAGTCGGGCGCGGCCGCATCGGGTGCCTCGGGCGCGGGACGGCTGGGCGCGTCGGGCACTGGACCCGTGGGCGGCTCGGACCCGGGGTCGGCGGGCTGCGCTGCGGCGGCCGTGCCCTCGCCCGCCGGCGTTGCCGGCTCGACCGGCTCGACCGGCTCCGCCGCGGCGGCAGCCGCCGAGCGGCGGGCCGGGCGCATCCGGGAGGCCGGATCGCCGATCGTGGGGAATGCGTCGGCCAGCGCCCGGGTGTAGGGATGGTGCGCGGCGGTCGCGATCTGCTGGGCGGACCCGAGCTCGATGACCTCCCCGTCCTTCATCACCGCGATGCGCTGGCAGACCTGCGCGAGCACGGACAGGTCGTGGGAGATCATGACGAGCGAGATGCCCGCCTCCGCGACGCGCGCGGTCAGCAGCGCGAGCACCTGCTCCTGGACGATGACGTCGAGGGCGGTGGTGGGCTCGTCGGCGATGATGATGTCCGGCTCGCAGGCCAGCGCCATCGCGATCATGACGCGCTGCTTCTGGCCCCCGGAGAGCTCGTGCGGGTAGGCCTTCGCGTGCTCGGGGGCCAGGTCGACGGAGGCGAGGAGGTCGAGCATGCGCGCCCGGCGCGCCTCGGGCGTCTGCCAGGATTTCGCGGTGTGGTGGCTGAGCGCCTCCATGATCTGCCAGGCGACGGTGCGCACGGGGTTGAGCGAGTGCAGGGCCCCCTGGAAGACGATCGAGGCCGCATCCCACCGCAGCGCGCGCATCTGCCCGAAGGACAGGTCCGCGACGTCCTCGCCGCCCAGGAGCACGCGCCCGGTCACCGTGGCGCTGTCCGGCAGGAGCCGCAGCGGGGCCATGATGAGCGTCGACTTGCCGGAGCCGGACTCCCCCGCGATGCCCAGGGTGCCGCCGGCGGGGATGTCGAGCGAGACGTCCTTGACGGCGCGGATGTCTCCGCGGGCCGAGCGGGTGGAATAGGTGATCGAGACGTCGTCGAAGACGAGGTCGGCCATCAGCGGCTCCTGAGCGTGGGGTTGGCGATGGTCTCGAAGGCGCGGCCCACGAGGGTGAAGGCGAGCACGACGATGAGGATCGCGATGCCCGGGGTGAGGATGTACCACCAGTAGCCGCTCGTCGCGGCCGAGGAGTCCATCGCGTTCTTGAGGATCGTGCCCCACGACTGCTTCGTGGGATCGCCCAGGCCCAGGAACGACAGCGTCGACTCGGCGATGATCGCCCCGCCCACCGTGAGCGTGGTGTTGGCCAGCACGAGCGGGAGCACGGCGGGGAAGAGGTGCTTGCCGATGATGTGCCAGTGGCCGGCGCCGAGCACGCGGGCGCGCTCGATGTAGAGCCGGGAGTCCGCGCTGAGCGTCTGCGAGCGCACGACGCGGGCGGTGCCAGCCCAGCTGGTCACGCCCAGGGCGATGACGATCGTGAGCACCCCGCGCTCGAGCACGGAGGACAGCACGATCGCGAGGATGAGCGAGGGCAGCACGAGGAAGAAGTCGATGACGCGCATGATGACCGCGGCGACCCAGCCGGTGAAGTGGCCGGCGGCCATGCCCACGAGCGTGCCGATGACCATCGACATGAGGGTGGCCGCGACGCCCACGGTCAGGGACACGCGCGAGCCCCAGATCATCCGGACCCACAGCTCGCGGCCCTGGTCGTCCGTGCCCAGCGGGTGGGCGAGCGAGGGGGGCGCGAAGCGCGGCTGGTCGAGCAGCTGGGTGACGTCGAGCATCCGCGCGGGCGCGATGACGGGGGCCAGGATCGCCGCGAGCACGACGAGGCCCAGGACGACGAGCGCGCTGAGCGCCAGCCGGTCGGAGGCGAACTCGTGCCAGATGCGGGCCAGGGAGCGACGGCGCCGGTCCCAGGCGATCGCGCGGGCCGAGGCGGGGCCCGGCCGGGCGCCGCCGGCTCCGGGCCGGGGGCTGCCGGGGGTGCGGGCGGGTGTCTGAGTGCTCATGCGCGGCGGATCCTCGGGTCGAGCTGGCGGTAGACGAGATCGGCGATGAGGTTCATGACGATGATGATCGCCGAGAACACGACGAACGTCCCCTGCAGCAGCGGCAGGTCGGGGCCGTGGATGGCCTCGAACGTCAGCTTGCCCAGGCCGGGCCACGAGAACACGGCCTCGACCGTGACCGCGCCGGCGATGAGGCCGCCGATGTGCATGAACACGATCGTCACCGTGGGCAGCAGCGCATTGGGCACCGCGTGCTTGGTGCGCACCTCGTCCTCCGTCAGTCCCTTGGCCCGGGCGGTGGTGAGGTAGTCCGCGCTCATCTCCTCCAGCAGGGAGGCGCGCATGACCATGAGGTACTGCGCGTAGACGACCGCGGTGAGGGTGATGACCGGCAGGACGAGGTGGGCGACGATGCTGATGAGCCACGCCCCGGACCACGGGGCGAGGTTCGCCGTGACCATGCCGCCGGTGGGGAACCAGTGGAGGATGCCGCCGAAGAGCATGAGGAGCAGCAGGGCCAGCCAGAAGGTGGGCACGGACCACAGCACGAGCGAGGAGCCCGAGGCGATCTTGTCGAACCACGAGCCGCGGGCCCACGCGGACTTCTGCCCCAGCCACAGGCCCAGCACGATCGCGAGGATCGCGGACGTGCCGGTCAGCAGGATGGTCGGCCAGAAGTACTGGGCGATGAGGTCGCTCACCGGCATCTTGTACACGTAGCTCGTGCCGAAATTGCCGGTGAACACGTTGACGATGTAGTCCCAGAACTGGGCGAGGAACGGCTTGTCGAGGCCGTACTCGTGGCGCAGCTGGGCGATCTGGTCGGCCGACATCGGCCGCTCGCGGGCGATCTTGGCCACGGGGTCGCCGGGCAGCAGGCGGAACGCGAAGAAGCCCAGCAGGATGACCATGCCCAGGCTGATGAGCGCGCCGCCCACCTTGCCGGCCAGATACGGCAGGAAACCGCCGCCGAGGCGCCCGGCGGGCGCCTCGGCGGCGGAGTCGACCTGAGTCTCAAGCGCGGTCATCGGCCGACTTCCTGCGCAGCACGGCGAACACGACGCCGCCGATGATGAGGAGGACGACGATGCCGCCGCCCACCCACACGCCGGTGGGCACGCCGCCGCCGGACTTCGCGCCGGAGACGGGCTTGGCCTCGAAGAAGCCCCAGTAGCCGGACTGGTTCGTGATCGAGCCGCCGTCGGAGGGCTGCAGGCCGAAGTCCTCGAAGCGGTCGGAGCGGTAGCCCTCGAGGTTCTTCGCGTACCACAGCGTGATGGACGGCGCGTCGTTGTAGTGGATCATCTGCGCCTTGCGCACGAGCTCCTGGCGCTTGCCCTTGTCGAGCTCCGCGTGCTGCTGCTTGTAGAGCTTGTCGAACTCGGGGTTGCACCAGCCGTCCTGCGTCGTGGGCCCGGTGCCGTCCGCGTTGGGCCGCGAGGCGCACGTGTTGATGCTCAGCTGGTAATCCGGGTCCGGCGAGGTGCCCCAGCCGCTGACGACGACGTCGTAGTCGCCCTTGGCGGTGCGGGTGGACAGGGTGTCCGAGTCGCTGGACTTCACGTTCAGCTTGATGCCGATGTCCTTCATCCACGGGCCCAGGTAGTCCGACATGGTCTGCTGGTCCGGGTCCGTCGAGTCGATGTCGAAGCGCAGCTCGAGCTTCTTGCCGTCCTTCTCGCGGATGCCGTCCTTGCCGGCCTTCCAGCCGGCCTCGTCGAGCTTCTTCTTCGCCTCATCCGGGTTGAAGGACACGAGGCCCGGCTGGTCGTCCGGCACGTGCCAGTCGGACCACGCATCGGGGATGAACGCGGTGGCCTTCGACGCCTGGTCCTGGAGGACCTGCTTGCGCAGCGAGTCGATGTCGATGCCCAGGCGGATGGCCTGGCGGACCTTGACGTCCTTGAGGGCTGCGTTGCCGGTGCCGAAGGGCTCGTTCTTGGCGTTCGCGTAGCCCGGGTTGAGCGCGAGCGACGTGAAGCGCTTGCCCTTGCCGGGGTTCGTGGCGACACCCTCGACGCCGTTGAGCGACTTGAACTGGTTGGGCGTGAGGCCGGAGACGAGGTCCACCTCGCTGGCCCGTAGCGCCTGCACGGAGGCGTCCGGGTTCGTGTAGTAGACGTACTCGATGCCGTTGATCTTGGGCGCGCCGCGCCAGAAGTTGGGGTTGGCCTTGAGCGTGATGTGCTGGTTGGCCTGGTATGACTCGATCTGGTAGGGACCGGAGCCCACCGTGGCCTTGTCATTGGCCCACTTCGAGGGGTCCTTCTGCTTCGACCAGATGTGCTCGGGCACCACCGGGATCTCGATGCCCGGGTTGGCCGCCTGCGGGGTCTTGAGCTTGATGACGAGCGTCTGGTCATCCGGCGTCTCGACCTTGTCGAAGTTCTCCACGAGGTTGCCGTTCGCGGCGCCCATCTCCGAGCTCTTCATCATCTGCGTGTACGTCCACGCGGGGTCCTTGGAGGTCAGCGGCTCGTTGTCGGACCACTTGAGGTCCTTGTGGAGGTGGAACGTCCACGTCTTGCCGTCCTCGCTCGTCTCCCACTTCTCCGCGAGGCCCTCCGTGGGCTCGCCCTTCGCCTGGTCGTACTGCACGAGGTTCTCGTACATGTAGCGGAACAGCCCGGTGGGCAGCGAGTAGTACGAGGTGAACGGGTTGAAGCTGTCGACGTAGCCGGAGGTGGCCACGCGCAGCACATCGTCGCTCGCGGCGACGGTGGCCTGCGAGGTGGAGGGGGATGCCGTCGACGCTGCCGCGGGGAGGCCGAACGAGCTCGTGCTCGCGGTGAGGGCGGCGGCCGCGAGCACGGCCCCCGCCATCCGGGTCAAACGGGGGCGCTGTGGGAAGTTCACGGGGGAGCTCGCTTTCGTATCCGCGCCGCGGGGGTCGATGTCTGGCATTTCGATCACCTTGGGCTGTGAGGTCGGTAAGAACAGTGAACTATCGTGATGCCCGTCACCGCAAATCACCGGCGTGTCCGGTCCTCATGGTGAGACGCGCAGCGCCCTCACCGGTGCGCCTCCCTTGCCGGCGCCGAGGTGCCCGCTGACCTGGGTTTTTGGGCGCGGGGATACGCGCGACGGCGGCCGTGGCCGGGGTGTGCGTGCGCTCCCGCGCAGAGCCGCTGTGCGCAAAACGGCGGTGGCCGGGAGCGCGCGGGCCGTGCCGGGGGGCCTGCGCCTCGGCGGTTATTCGTCTTCGTCGTCGGCCCGGGCGACCCGGCTGACGCCGGGCAGTTCGGCCAGGCGGCTGAGCAGCGCATCGAGGTCCATCCGGCCGGAGACCTCGAGGGTGAGGCGGACGATGCCGTCATCCGAGCGGTCCGGCGAGGCGCTGCTGATGGCCCAGCCGCGCGAGGTGATGGCCTGGAGGATCGCGCGCAGCAGGCCCTGGCCGTCCGTGTATTCGACGTCGATGCGCACCACCGCCGAGCGGCGGCCCAGCAGCCGCGAGGCCAGCGGCCCGAAGCCGAAGCCCACGACGAAGTGCAGGGCGGTGACGAGCACGGCGAGCAGCCACAGCCCGGCGCCGGCGGCCATGCCGATCGCGGCGGTCTCCCACACGGAGGCCGCGGTCGTCAGCCCCCGCACGGTGCCGCGGTTGGTGAGGATGAGGCCCGCGCCCAGGAAGCCCACGCCGGAGACGATCTGCGCGGCGACGCGGGAGGGGTCGAGGACGATCTCATCGGAGAGCACGCTGAAGAACCCGTACTTGCTCACGAGCATGAACAGCGCCGAGGCGGTCCCGACGATCGCCTGGGTGCGCATGCCCGCGCTCTTGCCGCGCAGCTGCCGCTCGAAGCCCACCAGGGAGCTGAGGGCGAACGCGAGCAGCAGCTCGAGGACCTGGGTGAGGCCCTGGCCCGCGAAGATGGTCTCAAGGTTCATGGTGCGCGTGTCCTTTGCCGCTGCCCGGTGTGCGCGGCGCCGGTCGCTGCGCGCCGGCTCATCGTAGCGCGCACCTCTGACGCGGAGGGGCTGAGGCGGTGAATGACGAGGGGCGGTGCCGCCACGGCGGCACCGCCCCTCACGTGCCCTTGCCCGTCCTCACGCGCTCCGGCCGGCTCAGGCGCGCTCGTCGGCGGTCGAGCGCCGGCGCAGGAAGTACAGCACGCCGCCCGCGCCGCACACCACCGCGATGCCCACCCCGATCCACAGGCCCGGCGACATGCCGCCGGACTGCTGTGACCCCTCGCCCACGGGCTCGGCGAGGTAGTAGTCCCAGTAGCCGGCCTGGCCCACGATCGAGCCGTCGTTCGTGGGCTGCTTGCCGAACCCGGTGAAGCGATCGGAGCGGTAGGCCTCTGCCGCCTTCGGGTACCACAGCATGATCTCCGCGGAGTCCGTGTAGTGGATGCGCTGGGCCTGGCGCACGAGCTCCTGGCGCTTGGCCTGGTCCTGTTCGGCGTGCTGGCGGTCGTAGAGGGCATCGAACTTCGGGTTGCAGTAGAAGTCCTGCGTGGTGGGGCCGTTGCCGCCCTCCCCCGGACGCGAGTCGCACGTGTTGATCTGCAGCTGGTAGTCCGGGTCGGGCGGCACCGCCCACGGGGAGACGTACATGTCGTAGTCGCCCTTGCCGATCCGGTCCACCTGCGTGTCCGCGTCCGTCGCGTCGACGTGGAGGTCGATGCCGATCTTCTTCATCCACGGCACCAGGTAGTCCGCCGTCGTCTGGTCGGTCGTGGACTCGGAGTCCTCGAGGAACCGCAGGCTGAGCTTCTTCCCGTCCTTGGTCCGGATGCCGCCCTCGCCCTCCTTCCAGCCCGCCTCGTCGAGGAGCTTCTTCGCGGCCTCCACGTCGTAGCCGAGCTTCACCCCGTCGTCCGGGGCGAGTGTCCAGTCCTTCCACGTGGCGGGGATGATGCCGAGCGCGGGGGCGGCGTTGTCGCGCATGACCTGCTGGCGCAGCGCGTCGAGGTCCGTGCCCCGCCTGATCGCCTGGCGCACCTTGACGTCCTCGAGCGCCGCATTGCCGGTGCCGTAGCGCTTGCCCTTCGCGTCCGCGGCCCCCGGGTTGAGGGCGAGTGAGACGAAGCGGCGCGCCTGGCCCAGGTTCGTCGCGATCCCGTCCTGGTTCTGCAGCGATTCGAACTGCTGGGGGTTGAGCCCGGAGACCAGGTCCACCTCGTTGGACTTGAGCGCCTGGACGGAGGCGTCCGGGTTCGAGTAGTTGACGAACTCGACGCCCTTGACCTTGGGCGCACCCCGCCAGAAGTGCGGGTTGGCCGTGAGCGTGATGTGCTGATTGGGCTTGTACTCGGAGATGACGAAGGGCCCCGAGCCCACCACGTCCTTGTCGTTGGCGAACTTCGCGGGATCCTGCTTCGACCAGACATGCTCGGGCACGATGGCGGTCTCCAGGCCGGGGTTGGCCGCCTGGGGGCGGCGCAGGCGGATGACGAACGTCGTGTCGTCCGTGGCGTCGACGCCCGCGAAGTCCTTGACCATCTCCCCGTTCGAGGCCGCGAGCGCTGGGTTCTTCAGCATCGTGTTGTAGGTGTAGGCGGCGTCGGCGGCCGTGATGGGCTCACCGTCGGACCACTGCATGTTCGGGCGGATGTGGAACGTCCACGTCTTGCCGTCCTTGCTCGTCTCCCACTTCTCCGCGATGCCCGCGGTGGGGGCGCCCTTCTCCTGGTCGTAGCCCACGAGGTACTCGTACGTGTGGCGCAGCATGACGATCGGCAGCGCGTACTGCGTGGTGAAGGGGTTGAAGTTGTCGACGAAGCCCTTCGACGCCACGCGGATGACATCGCCCTGGGCCTGCGCCGTGGGCTGGGTCTCGCTCGGGCTCGCCGCGCCCGAGGCGGTGGTCGCGCTGGCCGTGGTCGGGCCGGCCAGCGGGGCCGCCAGGGCAAGTGCAAGCGCCGCGGCGGCAGCCAGACCCGAGCGCAGGGAGAGCGCTCGTGCGGGCCCGGGGCGGGCTGGGCGCGAGGCGACGGCGGGCGGTGGTGACGGCCGGGGCGTACGGGGCGTTCGGAGTGGCACAGCGGGCTCCTTCGAGGCGAGGACGAGCGGGCCTGGCGGGGCGGGGCATCGGGTCGGGCGTGGTGCAGCCGGGTGAGCGGGGTACCGCGGGGTGCGCCGGGGTGGGCGGCCCCGGCAGGCGCGCCGCGCCGGGTGTGCCTGCGGCCCTACGCCCATCCAACACCGTGAGCTACGTCACTGTCGAGTGCACTGGTCTTCCACGGGTCTCGCTACGATGGGCGTGCGAGGCGCTCGCCTCCAGCTTCCCCGACCCGCGAAGGCCCCATGTCACACTCCTCCCCCGGTCCCGACCGCGGCAGTCGGCGCCTCTCGCGCGCGCTGGCCTGCCTCGCCCTCGCGCCCCTTTTCGCCGTCGCGGCCTGCGGCCCCGCCGACACGGACCCCGCTGCGCCGGACGGTGAGAGCGCGGGGGCGCCATCGGGTGCGGGCCAGGTGGGGGCGGCCGAGCAGCCACCCGACTCCCCTCCGGCGTCGGAAACGGCGGCCGGCACCGCGCGCAGCGCGGAGGCCCAGCTTGCCGCGCTGGCGGTCAAGGGGCGCGCGCCGAAGACCGGGTACGACCGGACCGGGTTCGGCTGGCGCCAGGACACCGACCACAACGGCTGCGATACCCGCAACGACGTGCTGCGCCGCGACCTCGTGGGCATCGCCGTGCAGGCCGGTGCGCCCTGCGTCGTCATGACCGGGTCCCTGCACGACCCGTACTCGGGCCAGGCGATCGGCTTCGACCGGGCGCACAGCCGCGTCGACATCGACCACGTCGTGGCGCTCTCCGATGCGTGGCAGTCCGGAGCCCAGCAGCTTGACGAGCAGCGGCGCGTGGCACTGGCCAACGACCCCCTCAACGTGCTGGCGGTCTCGAGTACCCTCAACCGGCAGAAGAGCGACGGCGATGCCGCGACGTGGCTGCCGCCGGCCAAGGGCTACCGCTGCGAGTACGCGGCGCGCCAGATCGCGGTCAAGGCGAAGTACGGCCTGTGGGTCAAGCCCGCCGAGCGCAGCGCACTGGCCCGGGTGCTCAGCCGCTGCCCGTCCCAGCCGGCCTTCGACCAGCCCGTCGCGTGGCCGGCACCCGACGCGCACGACTACCCCACCGCGAAGCCGAGCCGACGCGAGAAGGCGCGGAGCACCTCGGGCGCGGGTGGCTCGCAGGGCGGCGGCAGCGGGACTGGCAGCGGGTCACGCGGAGGAAGCGAATCGGGCGGCGGCAGCGGCAGTGGCGACAGCGCGGGGTACGCGAACTGCACGGCCGCGCGCGAGGCCGGGGCGGCGCCCCTGCACCGCGGCGACCCGGGCTACTCGTCGAAGCTCGACCGCGACGGGGACGGCACGGCGTGCGAGTGAGCGGCGCGCGCCGCACGTGCCACGCGCAAGTGGCCCACCGGAGCCGATGAGGCATCCGATGGGCCGCCGAGCGGCAGCGGTGGACCGCTGTCCGCACGTTCTGGGCTTTAGAAGTCCCAGTCCTCGTCTTCGGTGTTGACGGCCTTGCCGATGACGTAGGAGGAGCCGGAGCCGGAGAAGAAGTCGTGGTTCTCATCGGCGTTCGGGCTCAGTGCGGCGAGGATCGCGGGGTTCACGTCCGTCACGGTCGCCGGGAACATCGCCTCGTAGCCCAGGTTCATGAGCGCCTTGTTCGCGTTGTAGTGAAGGAACTTCTTCACGTCCTCGCTCAGGCCCACGGAGTCGTAGAGGTCGTGGGTGTACTGGACCTCGTTCTCATAGAGCTCGAACATGAGGTTGAACGTGTAGTCCTTGAGCTCTTCGCGCTTGGCCTCGTCGACCCGCTCGAGCCCGCGCTGGTACTTGTAGCCGATGTAGTAGCCGTGCACGGCCTCGTCGCGGATGATGAGGCGGATGAGGTCCGCCGTGTTCGTCAGCTTCGCGTGGCTCGACCAGTACATGGGCAGGTAGAAGCCCGAGTAGAAGAGGAACGACTCGAGCAGGGTCGAGGCGACCTTGCGCTTGAGCGGCTCGTCCCCGCGGTAGTAATTGAGGATGATCTCCGCCTTGCGCTGGAGGTTCTGGTTCTCCGTCGACCAGCGGAAGGCGTCGTCGATCTCGCGGGTGGAGGTCAGCGTCGAGAAGATCGAGGAGTACGACTTCGCGTGCACGGACTCCATGAACGCGATGTTCGTGTAGACCGCCTCCTCGTGCGGGGTCAGCGAGTCCGGGATGAGCGAGACGGCGCCCACGGTTCCCTGGATCGTGTCGAGCAGCGTGAGGCCCGTGAACACGCGCATGGTGAGCGTGCGCTCCTCCTGCGTGAGCGTCGACCAGGACTGCACGTCGTTGCTCAGCGGCACCTTCTCCGGCAGCCAGAAGTTCGCCGTCAGGCGATCCCAGACATCGGAGTCGACGTCGTCCTGGACGCGGTTCCAGTTGATCGCGTCGACGTGCGACACGAGCTTGAGCTTCTCCCCGCTCACGGTCATTCTTCTCCCCTATCGCAGGCGCCGCGCGGTGCGCCGGCGCTCCCATTCCTCCCGCGGGTCGCCCCGCGGCGCCCACCGCCCTCAGGCGGCGGGCCTCAGAGCATGCAGGACACGCAGCCCTCGACCTCCGTGCCCTGCAGCGCGAGCTGCCGGATGCGGATGTAGTAGACGGTCTTGATGCCCTTGCGCCACGCGTAGATCTGCGCGCGGTTGACGTCGCGGGTCGTCGCGGTGTCCTTGAAGAACAGCGTGAGCGACAGGCCCTGGTCCACGTGCTGCGTGGCCTCCGCGTACGTATCGATGATCTTCTCGTAGCCCACCTCGTAGGCGTCCTGGTAGTAGTCCAGGTTGTCGTTGTCCATGAAGGGCGCCGGGTAGTACACGCGCCCGATCTTGCCCTCCTTGCGGATCTCGATGCGCGAGGCCACGGGGTGGATCGACGAGGTGGAGTTGTTGATGTAGGAGATGGAGCCCGTGGGCGGCACCGCCTGCAGGTTCTGGTTGTAGATGCCGTGCTCGGCGACCTGCTCCTTGAGCTCGCGCCAGTCCTCCTGCGTGGGGATGTGCACGCCGGCGGCATCGAAGAGGTCCGCGATGCGCTGCGTGCGCGGCGCCCACTCCTTCTCCGTGTAGGTGTCGAAGTACTCGCCGGTGGCGTACTTCGAGCGCTCGAAGCCGGCGAACGCGCGGCCGCGCTCCTTCGCGATCTCCATGGACGCCCGCACGCAGTGGTAGACCACCGTGTAGAAGTACATGTTCGTGAAGTCCAGCCCCTCCTCGGAGCCGTAGTGGATGCGCTCGCGGGCGAGGTAGCCGTGCAGGTTCATCTGCCCCAGGCCGATCGCGTGGGACATGTCGTTGCCGCGGTCGATCGAGGGCACCGAGGAGATGTTCGAGGTCTCCGAGACCGAGGTGAGGCCGCGGATGGCGGTCTCAACGGTCCGGCCGAAGTCCTCGGAGTCCATCGTCAGGGCGATGTTGAGCGAGCCCAGGTTGCACGAGATGTCCTTGCCCACCTCGGCGTAGGACAGGTCGTCGTTGTACGTGCTGGGCTCCGAGACCTGGAGGATCTCCGAGCACAGGTTCGACATCGTGACCTTGCCGTCGATGGGGTTGGCCCGGTTCACGGTGTCCTCGTACATGATGTACGGGTAGCCGGACTCGAACTGGATCTCCGCGAGCGTCTGGAAGAACTCGCGGGCGTTGATCTTCGTCTTCCGGATGTGCGGATTGTCGACCATCTCGTCGTACTTCTCCGTCACGGAGATCTCCGTGAAGGGCACGCCGTAGGCCTGCTGCACGTCGTACGGGCTGAAGAGGTACATGTCCTCGTTCTTCTTCGCCAGCTCGAACGTGATGTCCGGGATGACGACGCCCAGGCTCAGCGTCTTGATGCGGATCTTCTCGTCCGCGTTCTCCCGCTTCGTATCGAGGAAGCGGTAGATGTCCGGGTGGTGGGCGTTGAGGTAGACCGCGCCCGCACCCTGCCGGGCGCCCAGCTGGTTGGCGTAGGAGAACGAGTCCTCGAGCAGCTTCATGACGGGGATGACGCCGGAGGACTGGTTCTCGATCTTCTTGATCGGCGCGCCGGACTCGCGGATGTTCGTGAGGCTGAAGGCCACGCCGCCGCCGCGCTTGGACAGCTGGAGCGCCGAGTTGATGGAGCGCCCGATGGACTCCATATTGTCCTCGATGCGCAGCAGGAAGCAGGACACGAGCTCGCCGCGCTGCTTCTTGCCCGCGTTGAGGAACGTGGGCGTGGCCGGCTGGAAGCGCCCGGCGATGATCTCCTCGACGAGCTGGGTGGCCAGGGCCTCATCGCCGTGGGCCAGGAACAGCGCCACCATGACGACGCGGTCCTCGAAGCGCTCCAGGTAGCGCTTGCCGTCGAACGTCTTGAGCGTGTACGAGGTGTAGAACTTGAACGCGCCCAGGAACGTCTGGAAGCGGAACTTGCGCGCGTACGCGAGCTTCGACAGTCCCTCGATGAACTCGAACGAGTACTGCTCGAGCACCTCGGGCTCGTAGTAGTCGTGCTCGACGAGGTAGTCGAGCTTCTCGCGCAGGTCGTGGAAGAACACGGTGTTGTTGTTCACGTGCTGCAGGAAGTACTGGCGAGCGGCCTGCCGGTCGCGCTCGAACTGGATGCGCCCGTCCTGGTCGTACAGGTTGAGCATCGCGTTGAGCGCGTGGTAGTCGAGCTCCGTGTCCTCGCGGACGATCGACTCTAGGTCGCGTACTGCTGTCGTTGACACAGTGATTCCAATCCGTTGTTCACGTTGGCGACGTCTTCGGGGGTTCCCAGCAGCTCGAAGCGGTAGAGGACGGGCACGTCGCACTTGCGGGCCACGAGGTGGGCCGCGCGGCAGTAGTTCTCGCCGAAGTTCGTGTTCCCGGCCCCGATTACTCCGCGCAGGAGCTCCCGGTTGCCTTCGATGCTGAGGAATTTCTTGATCTGCTTGGGCACGGACCCTCGGTTGGGCCCTGCGCCGTACGTGGGGGTGATGAGCGCGTACGGCTCATCGACCTCCACGGCCGCGTCCCGCGTCAGCAGCGGCAGGCGCATGCTGGGGTGCGAGAGCTTCTGGGCGAAGCGGTGGGTGTATTCCGAGCTGCTGGAGTAGTAGACGACGAGCATCGTCGGACCTCCCGCGGGCTCAGGCGACGACGGAGGCGGCTGCGGCGCCGCTGCCGAGCGCGGCGATCTTGTCCGGGCGGAAGCCCGACCAGTGATCGCTGTCCGTCACGACGACCGGAGCCTGCAGGTAGCCCATCGCCTTGACCACGTCGAGCGCATCCGGGTCGACGCTGAGGTCGACGGAGCGGTAGTCGACGCCCTTGGCATCGAGGGCGCGGTAGGTCGCGTTGCACTGCACGCACGCGGGCTTCGTGTAGACGGTGATCATGTCCTGGTTCCTCCAGCGGTTCACGGGGCGGTGCTTGGGGCGCGGCGGGCCTGCGAGGCGGGAATCCGGGCGATTTCCGGAGTTTGTCCGCAAGCGGGGCGACCACAAGATGTTGTGTCTGGCGCCAACCGTACCCCCATATGGTGTGTTACACCAGTGTGGTTCGCCCCACCGCGCGTCGCCGTACACAGGGTGCGGATGGGCCCTGCACAGGGCGGTGGAGAACCGAAGAACACCGGTGTAGTTCGATCACCTGCGCATTCGCGCCCGCACCCGGCAATCGCCCCTGCTCGCCTCCCCGAGCGGGGGTCCCGTCCTCCCCAGGAAGGGCGGGTTTGTCCACAGGAAAAAATCTTTGTGCCGCTTTCGCCACAGCCGCACCCGCCCTGTCACAGCCGCGCCCCCGACCGGCCCGCCGGCGCCCCTAGCGTGAGACCACCGGCACGCAGCCGGGCGGCAGCGGCGTCGCACGGGCGCCGGAGGCGAAGGGAGCACGCGCATGACGGCACCAGCGCACAGCCCACAGGCACACCCGCTCGCGGGGACCCGCGGCGCCGAACCGTGGCCGGGGCCCGCCCCCGTGCGGCGCGGGGCCCAGGGGCGGGCCCGGTCCGCCGGCCCGGCCGGCGCCCGAACCACCCCGCCCCACTCGCGCACCGACCCGGACGCGGATGCCGCGCTGGCCGCCATCGACCGGTGCCTCGACGCAGCCCTCGTGGGCCAGCACCGCCTGCGGGAGACGCTCCTGCTGGGCCTGCTCACGGGCGGCCACGTGCTCCTCGAGAGCGTGCCGGGCCTGGCGAAGACCACCGGGGCCCAGGCCCTCGCGCACGCCGTGGACGGGACGTTCTCGCGCATCCAGGGCACCCCGGACCTGCTGCCCTCGGACATCATCGGCGCCCAGGTGCTCAGCGACGGCCGCTTCGAGACGCGGCTGGGGCCCGTCCACGCCAACATCGTGCTGCTCGATGAGATCAACCGCTCGAGCGCGAAGACGCAGAGCGCCATGCTCGAGGCGATGGCGGAGAAGCAGACGACGATCGGCGGACAGCGCTTCGAGCTGCCGGACCCGTTCCTGGTCCTGGCCACCCAGAACCCGCTCGACCAGGAGGGCACGTATGCGCTGCCGGAGGCCCAGCTCGACCGCTTCGCCCTCAAGGACGTCCTCGCCTACCCCACGCAGGCCGAGGAGCTGGAGATGCTGCGCCGGCTCGAGGCGGGAACGCTGGGCACCGGGGACGGCGCAGACCGCCGGGCCTGCTCGCTGGCCCAGGTGCGCACCCTGCGCGCGGCCGCCGCGGCCACGTACATCGACCCCGCGATCAGCCGTTACATCGTCGCCATCGTCGCGGCGACCCGCACGGGCGGGCGCACCGGCCGCACGCCTCCCCCGCGGCTGGGCGCGCTGGCCGAGCACATCGCGTGCGGCGCCTCACCGCGCGCGTCGATCGCCTTCACCGCGTGCGCCAAGGCGCTCGCGCTGCTGCGCGGGCGCGCCTTCGTCATCCCGGAGGACGTCGCGGACCTCGCCCCGCGCGTGCTGTGCCACCGCATCGGCCTGACGTTCGAGGCCCGGGCGCTGGAAGTCAGGCCCCGCGACATCGTGGCCGCCGTCGTCGGGGCGGTGAGGGCGCCGTGAGCGGGCTCGCGCGCGAAGCGGCCGCCCACGCCCGGGAGCTGCGCCTGCCGGCGCTGGCCCGGGCGGCCGGCCAGCTCGACGGCGACTACGCCTCCGCGCTGCACGGCCGCAGCCTGGACGTCAGCGACCTGCGGGAGTACGAGGCCGGTGACCTGGTGCGCGACATCGACTGGCTGGCCAGTGCCCGCCGCGATGAGCCCATCGTCAAGCGCTACACCGCCTACCGCCGCCGCCGGGTGCTCCTCGTGACCGCCGGTGGAGCCGAGTTCTCCGCCCTCGCGGCCTCGGGCGAGGTCAAGCGGGAGGTCGCGCTCTGCACCGCCGCGCTGCTGGGCACCGCGGCGGTGCGCCACGGCGACGGCGTCGGCCTCATCGCGGGCGGGGCAGGCAGCGCCGCCGGTCCGGGCGAGGGCGTCGACCCGGTGCGGATGAGCGCCCCGGTCGCCTCGAGCACTGGGCTCGAGGCGGTGCTGCGCGCCCCGGTCTTCTGCGCCCCGGCGGCGGTGCCGGGCGGGCGCGCCCCACACCGCGGCGTCCTGCGCCGGCGCACGCGCCGGCTCGTGCCGCGCGCGGCGGGATCGAGCGGCGCCGCCCGGTACGGCAGCCGGGCCGGTGGGTGCGGGAAATCGGCTCACATCCGCGAACCGCTGCGCTGGGCCGCCGAGCGCCTCGCGGGCCGCTGCGTCCTGCTCGTCATCGCCGACGAGGCTGCGCTGACCCCCGCCGACTTCCGCCTGCTCACACGGCTGCGGGCCCAGCACGAGGTCTTCTGGATCACGGTGGCAGACGCCCACCTCACGGGCTTCGCCGGCACCGGGCGCGAGCCCGTCGATCCGGCCTCCGGCACGCGGATCCTCGCGGAGCTGCTGGCCGCGCCGGGTCTCGCGGAGGCCTACGAGGCCGCCGAGGCGCAGCGCCGCGCCGCGCTCGACGCCCGGCTGCGCGGCCTGGCGGTCCCCCACGCGCGCATTCCCGGCACTGCGGGCGCGGCGCCGGCCCTGCGCCGCATGCTCCGGGAGGCCGCCCATGAGCGCTGACCTGAGCGCCCCCGTGCAGGCTGCCGCCGGCTGGCCGCTGCTGGGAGCCGCCCTGGTGGCCGTGAGCGCAGCCGTGCTCGCGTGGCCGCTCCTACGCCGCGGCCTGCGCACCCTGCGCGGGGGCGCCTCGGGTGCCGTGCCGCCCGCCCGACTCGCGGTGGTCTACGAGCGCCGCATCGGCGCCATCGAGGGCCGCTGGGAGGCCGGTGAGCTCGATGCCCGCGGCTGCGCGCTGGCGCTGGGCCGGCTGGTCCGCGACTACTGCGCCGAGGCGCGGGGCGTCGATGCCGCCGCCCTGCACCTGCGCGACCTGCGCGCCCGCTTCGCGCCGGCGGCGACCGTCATCGAGCGGCTCTACGCGCTCGAGTTCGCAGCCGAACCGGCCGCGGGACGTACCGCGGGTGCCCCCACCCTGCGTGCGCACGGCACGCCCCCCGCGCAGGATGGTCCCCCGCTGGACGGCGCCGCGACCCGCGGCGCCCTGCGCGCGGTCCGCCGCCTCATCGCCGGGACCGACGGTGGTCAGCGGCCCGCCGCGCTCGGGGCCTCCCGCGGCTCCGGACCGGTCGGCGCCAGAGGGCCGGTCGGCGCCTGCACGCCGGCCAGTGCCCGTGCCGCCCACGCCGGTGCAGCCCCCACCGGCCGCGGTCCCGCGCCCACGGTGCCCGCAGCCGTTCGCGAGGCGCGCTGATGTTCGCGCTCGGGTGGCTGGCCGCGAGCTGCGCGGCGGTGGGCGCCGTGGCCGTCCTCGGCGCCCTGATGATCGGCCGTGCCCGAGGGGCGCACGCGCCGGCCGCGCACCTGCAGCGCCTCACGGGCCTGCCCGCGTTCGCCCGCGCCCGCCGCCGAGCCCTGGCGGCCGCGCTGGCCACCGCAGCGATCCTGGCGCTCACCGGAGCGGGGCTCCTGGTGGGAATCGCGCGGCCGATGCACACGGAGACTTTCGATCCCCAGGGCTACCGGCGCGACGTCATGCTCTGCCTGGATGTCTCGGGTTCGATGGCGTCGTCGGACATCCAGCTCCTCGACAGCTACCTCGAGATGGTCCAGCGGTTCCGCGGGGAGCGGATCGGCCTGACGGTCTTCAGCTCCGCCGCGGTCTCCGTCTTCCCGCTCACGGACGACTACGCGGCCGCGCGCTCGTCGCTCGAGGAGGCCCGCGACGGCCTGCGCACCCACGGTTCGAAGGGCACCCGGTTCATCGCGGGCACGAACGACGCGTCGGCGTCCGGCTCGTCGCTCATCGGCGATGGCCTGGCCGCGTGCGCGGCCGGATTCGACCGGCGCGGCGAGGACCGCGCTCGTGCCCTCGTCTTCGCCACGGACAACGAGCTCAGCGGCCGCCCCCTCTACTCGCTGCCGCAGGCCGCCGCGGTGGTCAAGCGCACGGGGGCGCGCATCTACACGCTCGCCCCGCCCGCCGTCTTCAAAGCCGAGGCCGGTGAGCTTGCCGATCTCGCCGCCGATTCCGGCGGGGCGCACTTCCGGCTCGGCTGGGGCCGGCCGGCTGACGAGATCGTCGCGGCTGTCACCGCGCAGGAGGCGAAGCTGACCGCCGGCTCCGCCGTCACGGTGAGCCGAGACGTGCCCCGAGTCGCGCTCCTCGCCGCCCTGGCGGGTGTCGCCGCCTACATCGTCCTCACCTGGAGGCTGCGCCGATGACCCTCGACCCCGTGCTCCCGCTCTGGCTGCTCGCGGCAGGCGGCGCGGCCCTGTTGGGCCTGTGCGCCTGGGCCGCGGTGCGCGAGCGCGGCCGGCGCGCGCAGTGGGCCGCGCGGCTGGCGCTGGTGGCCCTGGTGCTCGCGGCCGCCGTGCGCCCCGGCGTGCCGCAGCAGGCGGCGGGGACGCGCACGGAGGCCGATGCGGACGTCTTCTTCGTCGTCGACACGACGGCCTCGATGGTGGCCGAGGACTGGGACGGCGCCCACCCCCGGCTCGACGGCGTCCGCAGGGATGCGGCGGACCTGGCCGCGCGCCTGCCGGGCGCGCGGTTCTCCCTCATCGCGTTCGACTCCTCCGCACAGGCCCGGATGCCGCTGACGACGGACACGGCCGCGCTGCGCTCCGCCCTCGAGGTGCTGGGCCCGGAGCTGACCTTCCGCTCGGCCGGCAGCTCGGTCGCGGAGGCCGCCGAGGTGCTGGGCGAGCGGCTCGAACGGGCCCGCGAGCAGCGGCCCGACAGCTCCCGGTACGTCTACTACCTGGGCGACGGGGAGCAGACGGCGCGGGGCGAGCCCAGGACCATGGCCCAGGCGGTGGGCCTGGTCACCGGCGGGGCGGTGCTGGGCTACGGCACCCGCGAGGGCGGCCGGATGCGGCGCACCGCCGGCTACGGCGCGGCCGTCCCCGGGTCGAGCGCGGGCGCCGGGCAGCCGAGTGCGGATGCGGCCCCGCCCTACATCGAGGACCCGCAGACCGGCACCGCGGCGCTCTCGCGCATCGACGAGGACCGGCTGCGCGCGATCGCCGCGCAGCTGCACGTGCCCTATGCCCACCGCAGCGCCGGGCAGTCGCTGAACACGGCGGTGGACACCCCGGCGGTCCATCCGATCGCCGTGAGCGGCCCGTCGGCGGTGGACACGCGGTGCGAGTTCTTCTGGCTCTTCCTGCTGCCCGCGTTCGCCCTGCTCGTCGCCGAGGCGGGGGTCGTCGGGGTGCGCCTGCGCGCGGTGGGGCGCACCTCGGCCGGACGCGCACCCCGCCCCGCCCAGCGCGCGGGGACGCCGACCGGCACCGCACAGCCCAGGAGGCGGACATGACGACCACGGCCCCAGCCCGCCCGGTGCGCACCGAGGGCGCACCCGAACCGGCGCCTCGCCCACGGCAACCGCGCAGGCCCGCACCGCTGCGCGTCCTGCGGGCGGCGGCCGGCCTGCTCGCCGCCCTCGGCGGTGCCTACGCCCTGGTGCTCGCCGCACTGCTGGGCCTCAGCTGCGCCCAGTACGGCGCCGGCGACTACACCGCGGCCGCCGCGCGAGCCGACGCCTACACGTCCCTTGACCCGCTGCGGGGCTACCGCGGCCCCTTCGATGCCGGCACCGCCCGCGCGGCGGCCGGCGATCTGGACGCAGCCGAGGCGCGCTTGCGCACGGCGCTGGCGCGCGCTCCCGAGCGCGCCGCCTGCGCCGTCCGCCAGAACCTCGCCGCGGTGCTCGAACAGCGCGCGGAGCACACGGACACGGCGACCGCCGCGCACCGCGCGCAGCGCCACCGCCTGCTCTCGGAGGCCACGGAGATCCTCGCGCAGGCCCCGCGGTCCTGCCGCCCGGGCGGCAGCGCTGCTGCGCGCGCCAACGACGCGGCCCGTCGGCGGATCGAGCGGACCCGCGCCGAGGACGAGCACCGCGCCCGCGAGGAGCGCGAGGCCGCCCAGCGCGCGGCCCAGCGGAAGTCCGCGGAGAAGGACGGCGCACAGGGCGGGAAGAAGTCCGGGCACAGCGCAGCTGCGTCCGGCAGTGGCACATCCACGGACAGGACGTCCGGCACAGGGGCAGGCGCCGGGCAACCCAGTGACGGCCAGGACGACACGGGGACGCGCGGCGGCCGCTCGGGGGCCCAGCGGCGGCCGGCGGGCGACGCGCAGGGCTCCACCGCCTCGGCCGACGAGCGCGCCGAGCGCCTGCGGGAGCGCTCCCAGCGCGCCCAGCGCCGGCAGGACCAGGATCAGGACCGGGACGGCGGCGACTCGAGCGCCAAGCCCTGGTGAGCTGGCGCCGGCGGGCTCCCGTCAGCGCCCGCGGATCACCCCGGCGAAGCCGGCCAGCAGCGCCCGGGCGTCGCGCTCGGTCTGCGGCTGCGCGGCATCGGCGGCGGCGATGAGCTCGTCCTTGTCGAAGCCGAGCTTCGCCAGGCCCGCAGGGTCCCAGCGGCGCACGTTGTCCGGGCCGGATTCGGGGTGGAACTGGAGTCCCCACGCGGCCTCGCCCAGGCGGAACGCCTGATTGGCGCACAGGGTGCTGCTGGCCAGCAGGACGGCCGCGGGCGGGATCTCGAGGATCCGGTCCACGTGGCTTTCGATGAACGCGGTGGACGGTGTGACCTGCGCGAACACGGGATCCTCGCGGGCGGCGGCGCTGAGCTCGATGGGTGTGGAGCCCTTCTCCGGGGCCCCTGTCTGGGCCGCGACGCGCCCCCCGCCCACGTGGGCGATGAGCTGGCCGCCGAGGCAGATGCCCAGCTGCGGCAGGCCGGAGTCCAGGGCCGTGCGGACCAGCGCGGCCTCCTCGCGCAGCCAGGGCGCCCGGTCGGTCTCATCGGGCATGAGCCCGCCGCCCAGCATGATGAGGCCGGCGTAGTCGGCCAGCGCCTCCGGGGTGGGCAGTGCTCCGTGGCTGCCGATGCGCAGGTCGAACTCGAGGTCCTCCTCGACGAGCCACCGGGTGAGGCGGCCGGGACCGGACTCGATGTCGTTGACGATGATGAGGACGCGGCTCATCGGCTGCCCTCCTTCCGGTCCAGCAGGTCGGCGCCCACCGTTGCCGTGTACGCGGCGTCGTTGGCCTCGAGGACGCGCAGGACGTTGTCGAACCCGAGCCCGCGCAGCTCCGCGTCGCTCCAGCCGCGGCGGGCGAGCTCCTCGAAGAGGGCGGGGTAGCCGGCCGCGGAGTCGAGGCCCTCGGGCATCGAGTCGGTGCCGCACAGATCGGAGCCCAGCCCCACGTACTGCGCGCCGATCCGCTCGCGGACGAAGTCGCAGTGGTCGGCGACGTCGGCGACGGTGACCTGGGGCGGGGTGCCGTGCTCCCCCGCCTCCACCCAGCGGCGGCGCTCGTCGGTGACGAACGAGGGGACGAACGTGATCATGAGGACGCCGCCGTTGTCCGGCAGCCGGTCGAGGACGTCCGTGGGCACGTTGCGCGGGTGGGGGTTGAGCTCCGCAGCGCACGAGTGGCTGAAGACGACGGGCTGGGTCGTGAGGTCGAGCGCCTGGTGCATGACGCTGGGGGCCACGTGCGAGAGGTCGACGATCATGCCGATCCGGTTCATCTCCTCAACGACCTCCCGGCCGAACGGCGCGAGGCCGCCGTGGCGGGGTGCATCGGTGGCCGAGTCGGCCCACTCGTGCGTCGTGGACCAGGTGAGCGTCATGTAGCGCGCGCCCAGGCGCGCATAGTCGCGCAGCACGGCCAGGGAGCCGTCGATCTGCTGGCCGCCCTCGACTCCCATGAGCGAGGCGGTGCGCCCGCTCGCGGCGACGGTGCGGACCTGCGCGGCGGTGGGGGCGAAGCCGAGTGCTTCCGGGTTGGCAGCGATGAGGCGGTGGACCAAGTCGATCTGCTCGAGCGTGGCCGTCACGGCCGCGGGGCCGGAGACGTCGCTGTGGACGAAGACGGACCAGAACTGCGCGGCGACGCCCCCCTCACGCAGCTGGGGCAGCGTGGTGAACGGGGAGACTGTGGGGTCGTCGAGGCGCTCGATCGAGCTCCCGTGCCGCTCCCGCAGGTGCCAGGGGAGGTCGTTGTGGCCGTCGAAGACGTCGTACATGGGGACTCCTGTTCGGTGGGGGTGCGGGTGGCTGTGGGGTGCGAGTGGCCGTGGGGGTGGGGGCGGAAGGGTGCGGGTGGCCCGGGCCGGCGCTCAGCAGGCGGGCGGGGATCCGGCCGTCTTCACCGGCGCCTTCGCGCCCGCGGTGAGCGTGCCGGCAAGGTACTTCGCGACGGCCCGCATGGCGTGCGGGTTGTCGGAGTAGGTGTTGAGGACGGTCTGCGCGCTCGCGCCTGCGACGCGCCACGGCCCGCCGGTGCCCACCACCACCTGGGCGCTGCCCTGCGGGGACAGGCTCACGGTGGTGCCGGAGCCGGTGCGCAGGCCCTCGTCCTCGGCCGCCTTGAGCAGCGCGGTCCGGGCCGCCTCCTCGCCGCCGGAGACGGAGATCGCGGCGGCGGGCCTCTTCACCCGGCACGTCCCCTTGAGCACGGTCAGCGAGGCATCGGCGAGGTCGGTGAAGGCCTTGTCGCCCTCGGCCGGGTGCGCCTGGGCCGCGGCCGAGGCGCGCTGCTGCCACAGCTGCATGGCCACGACGCGCTCGGCGGCCTGGGTCACCCGCGCCTTGGTCAGGTCACCGCTGCCCAGCGCGGTGCGCACGGCCCGCACGGCGGCCGCGGGGTCGGGCGGCATGAGGGCGAGGTCGGCACCGGCCCTGATCGCCTTGACGGTCTCCTGGCCGGGGGATTCGCTGATCGCGCCCATGTTGAGCGCGTCGGTGACCGCCACCCCGTCGAAGCCGGTGTCCTTGCGCAGCGAGGCGTAGACCTTGGGGTTGAGCGAGGCCGGAGCCGTCCCGCTGCCCGGCAGTCCGATGTGGCCGACGAGGACCATGGGCGCCCCGGCCTTCGTCGTGGCGCGGAAGGGCACGAGGTCGCGCTGCTTCATCTGCGCGAGTGACTTCTTGGAGGTGGGCAGGGACTTGTGGGAGTCCGTCTCGAGTGCCCCGTGGCCGGGGTAGTGCTTGGCCGAGGAGGCGATGCCGCCGGCCGTGTAGCCGTGCACGGCGGCAGCGGCCGTGCGGGCGACGAGCGCCGGCGAGGAGCCGGCGGAGCGCACGTTGATGGCGGCGTCGCGCTTGCCGATCGTGACGTCGGCGTCCGGTGCGAAGTCGGCGGTGAAGCCCAGGTCGCGCAGTTCGGCGCCCTGGGCCCGGGTGGCGGCCTGCGTGATCTTCGGCTTGTCGGCGGCGCCGGCCGCCATGAGGGGCGGGAAGCGGGTGGCGGCATCGCCCAGCCGCGCGACGGGTCCGCCCTCCTGGTCGACGCTGATCGCGGTGGCCCAGCCGCGGTCCCCCGCGGCTTCGCGCAGGGCGCCCGTCGTCTTCTTCACCTCGTCGGCCGTGGGCGACTGCGAGAGGTTGTAGCCCATGACGATGATGCCGGCCAGGTGGTTGTCCTTTACGAGCTTCGCGCCCGCGGCGGAGTCGGTGCCCTGGTAGTCGGCCATGATGACGGACCCGGCGAGCTCGTCGTCGTCCATCTTCGCGACGATGTCGCTTGCCCGCTGGCGGTCCTCGGCGCTGACGGCGCCCGGAGCTCCACTGGCCGTGGAGTCGGCCGCGGGGGTGCTTGCAGCCGCAGAGCCCGTGGGCGCCGCGCCGCTCTCACCCGCGTCCTGGCCAGCGGGGTTCGTGCAGCCGGAGAGTGCGAGGACCGTGGCCGCCGCGAGCGCGGGGAGGGTGGCGAGGCGCATGACGACCATGCTAGCGAAGGCAGCGGGCGATGCCCTGGCGGTGTCCGGCGATGGAGGCGAGCGCGCAAGTGCGGCCGGGCGCAGCGATCCGGCGCTGCGATCCGATGGCGCGATCGGCCCGGGGGGGGCTGCGATCCGGGGGCAGCCGGAGGGCAGACCGGTGAAGCGGTGGGCCGGTTATTTTCTGCGGCGGCGTGTCGGCACGGTGCGACCACCCGGTGCGCGAACTGTGATGGGTGTCATAGGCTGGGGACTCATACCGATGCGGCCGGGCCGGCCGTCACCGGCGGCCCCAGCGCATTGAGGAGCGAGATGTCCCAGCAGAATCCCCCACAGCAGTCCGGCGACCCCTCCTCGGAGGGCGGCGCACAGTACGGCTCCCAGGCGCAGCCCGGCCCCGAGGGGCAGCAGGGTTCCGCGCCGCAGAGCGGTGCGGCCCCGCAGTACGGCTCGGTGCCGCAGTTCGGCCCCTCCGCCGGTGCGCAGTCGTACGGCTCGCAGCCGCAGTACGGTTCGCAGCCCGGGGCCGCCAACACCCCGCAGCAGGACGCGCCTTCGCCGTACGGTTCCCAGCCCGGCCATGGATCGGCCCCGCAGCATGGGTCGCAACAGGGTTACGGCTCCGCACCGCAGTATGGGTCGCAGCCGGGGTACGGCTCGGCCCCGCAGTACGGCTCACAGCCGGGGTACGGCTCGGCCCCGCAGTACGGCTCTGCACCGCAGTACGGCTCCCAGCCCGGGTACGGCTCGGCCCCGCAGTACGGTTCCGAGCCGGCCGGGGCGCACGCCATGCAGCCCTACCAGCAGCCGGCGGGAATGCCGCCCTCGCAGCAGCCCAGCACCGCCATGGCCCCGGCGCCGGGGCCCGCACCGGCGCAGCACACCACCCACACGACGGTCGTCCAGCAGCCCAAGAGCGTGGGCCTCGCGTTCGTGCTCAGCTTCTTCTTCGGACCGCTCGGCATGTTCTACTCGACGGTCGCCGGAGCGATCGTCATGCTCATCGTCAGCGTGGTGGCGGCGCTCTTCACGTGGGGTGTCTCGCTGTTCGTCACGGAGCCCATCTGCATCATCTGGGCCTGCGTGGCGGCAGCGAACGCCAACAGCCGCACCCGCGTGCACAGCTACACGACGACCACGAACGGCTGAGCAGGCCCGCCCGCCCAAGCGCATCCTGTGTGCGCCTCGGCAGCGGGCGGAGGCACAGCGCCGACCGTGCCGGTGGAGGCGCGCGCCCGGTGCGCGCCTCGGCGGCGGCGGCCCGGCGTTCCACTCAGCTGTGCGACTACGCTGAGCGGCAGTGGCGCCGCTCCCCCGCATCGACCCCGGTGTGAGCGGGTTCGGGCCGTGAAGGAGAGACATGGAGATCACAGGCGCCGTCCTCGAAGAGGTCGGCACGGCGCAGCGGCCCTACGCCCAGAGCCGGCCGCTGAAACTGCAGACGCTCACCCTCGACGATCCCGGGCCGGACGAGGTCCTGATCCGGGTGCGCGCGGCGGGCCTGTGCCATTCGGACCTCTCGGTGGTCGACGGCAACCGGCCGCGCCCCATGCCCATGCTGCTCGGCCACGAGGCCTCGGGCATCGTGGAGAAGGTGGGCGCCAACGTCGACGACATCGAGGTCGGCCAGCAGGTGAGCACCGTGTTCCTGCCGCGCTGCGGTGAGTGCGCGAACTGCCGGACGAACGGCAAGCTGCCCTGCACTCCCGGTACCGCGACGAACAACGCGGGGACCCTGGTGGGCGACCACGTGCGGCTGCACCGCGGGTCCGAGACGGTGCTCCACCATCTGGGGGTCTCCGGCTTCGCCGACCACGCCGTCCTCCACCGCAGCTCCGTGGTGCCCGTGGGCGACGATGTGCCGCCGGAGATCGCAGCCGTGCTGGGCTGCGCGGTGCTCACCGGCGGCGGCGCCGTCATCAACGCGGGCAAGCCGGGCGAGGACGACGACGTCATGATCGTGGGCCTGGGGGGCGTGGGCATGGCCGCGCTCATCACGGCCGTGTCCCTGCCCACCGGCAAGGTGATCGGCGTCGACGCGAATCGCGCGAAGCTCGACCGGGCGCTCGAGCTGGGCGCCGACGAGGTCTACACCCCAGACGAGGTCGCCGAGCAGGGCGTGCGCGCACCCGTCGTCATCGAGGCCGCAGGCCACCCGCGCGCCTTCGAGACGGCGTTCGCGGCCACCGCGGTGGGCGGCACCACGGTCACGGTGGGACTGCCCGCGCCCCAGGCGGAGTCGACGCTCACTCCCCTGACGCTGACGGCCGAGGCGCGCACCGTGGTGGGCTCGTATCTGGGCTCTGCTGTGCCCGCGAAGGACATCCCCACGTACGAACGACTGTGGCGGGATAGGGGCCTTCCCATAGCCGAATTAATATCCAGTACAATCGTAATCACCGACATCAACGAGGCGCTCGACACCCTCGCGGACGGCGAAGCCGTCCGCCAGGTCATCCTCTTCGAGGACTGAGCGCGCAGTGCCTCCGGCGCGTCAGCGCCGCAGACGTCGCCCCGATCGCGGAGGGGCGGCTGGCCCACGGGCAACGGGCCAGCCGCCCCTTCGCTCTGCCCGGTGCAGGGTGGGCAGCGCCCGGCGCGGTGCAACCCCGCCCAGCGCGCGCAGACCCCAGAGCGGCAGGCGAACCCCAGCCAAGGCGCGACGCAGTCTCGAACACCGCAGGCGCAGGTCTGCAGAGCGCAAGCGGCGCGGGCACAGGAAAAGCCCCCGCAGGCCGCGTGTGCGCGGCCTGCGGGGGCTCATACGTGGAGATGGCGGGAATCGAACCCGCGTCCGTCGGCAAGTTGCCGGGCATTCTCCGGGTGCAGTTCGTGAAGCAGCTTCTTAGGTCCTGGTCATCGCACGAACACGTAGACCAGCGGACGGAGTTGAGTAGAAGTCCCGTCGGCACCCCCAACATGTGCCGACAGCAGTGGCTTTCTCGCTGACGCCAGTGACTAGAGTGAAAGCAACTCTAGGCTGACGGAGTCGCAGCTCGCTGTTGAATGCCTGTTATCAGGCGGCGAGGGCGAACTCGGTGCGGTTGTTAGACTTAGCACCTATTTTTTGCAGAGGACATTAACGAGATGACTCTGCATTCTCGACCCGCTTCTCCCGACGCGTTGTCCAACGTCGAAACCGATCATCCCCGTATGCAGTTTTCAAACACTGCCCCTTCTCCGCGGGCCCGCCGTCACTGTGAGACCGAACGTGCCATCGAAGGAGAGGCCCTTTACTGTACCCCGCACAACGGCGCTCGGTCCACCGCTATTCCCCGGCGATGGCATCGGCCCAGTCTCCCGCGGGCTGGCGCGGCAGGCGGCACTTGTACACAGCTTCTTCCACAGGCGCGCCGGTTTTTCCACACGGTTGCGGAGAAATCCGCATCGTCCCAGGTCAGCGGCGAATGGGCGTGCGCAGCCTCGCTGTGGTACCGCATCGCGACCAGGGACCTGCCACGAGTTGTGCACCGCTTTTCCACAGCCCGCCCTGTGCGCTCGATACGCAGGCGGGCAGCACAGCCGCGGGCACATGCTGGGGCCGGCTGCGGCGAGGAGGATCAGTCCATGTTGCGGCGCAGCGACATGGCGCGCTGCGCCTCGCGGGCATCCTGCTTCTCGCGCAGGGCCTGGCGCTTGTCCCAGTCCTTCTTGCCGCGGGCCACGGCCATCTCGACCTTCGCACGCGAACCGTCGAAGTAGAGCTCCAGCGGGATGAGCGTGCGGCCGGATTCCTTGAGCTTCTGGGAGATGCGCAGGATCTCATCGCGGTGCAGCAGCATCTTCCGCCTGCGTCGGGCGGCGTGGTTCGTCCAAGTGCCCTGCAGGTACTCGGGGATGTAGACACCCTCGAGCCAGGCCTCGTTCTGGAAGATGAGCCCGAAACCGTCGGTGAGCGAGGCACGCCCCTCGCGCAGCGACTTGACCTCCGTGCCCGTGAGCACGAGCCCGGCCTCGTAGGTGTCCTCGATGTGGTAGTCGTACCGCGCCCGGCGGTTGCGCGCGATGACCTTCTTCGAGGTGCGCTGCTCCTCGATCTTCTTCTTGCTCTTCGCCATGGCGCCTCCCCTCGGACTCGTCTGCCTGCCACGACATGCCGCTGTGCGCGCCGACCGCCTCCGCGAGGAGCACGGTGCCGGCACTGGACCAACGGCTCGCCAAGTCTAGCGAGTACGGCATCAAGACCGCACACCGGGCGGCCACACACGCCCGCCGAGCAGCCGGACCAGGCTGCCGGACCGAGCACCCAGATCGGGCGGCTGACCCGCCCACTTACCCGCTGGCCGTTCCTCGCCCAGGGACTGTGACTCCCCCGGCAGAGCGCCAAGACCCCTTGCCGATTGCGCGCGCGCCGTTCGTTCAGCTGTCTTTTAGGGAAATATCACGAAACGACCTGGTCGGAGCCGTTGAGCACAAGGTAGGTTCGGTTGTGCCGAGGCCCCATTCGGGGGCCCCATGAAAGGAACGATCATGACTGACCAGCACGATCTCGACACCCTCATCGGCACCACTGTCTTCGACCAGGACGGCGACAAGGTCGGCTCGATCGGCCAGGTGTACCTGGACGACCGCACGGAAGAGCCCAAGTTCGTCACCGTCAACACCGGCCTCTTCGGCTCGCACGAGACCTTCGTGCCCTACAGCGCGGCGGAGCGCTCGGACAAGGGCCTGCGCGTGCCCTTCGAGAAGTCCTACATCAAGGACGCCCCGAGCATCGGCTCCGAGGGCCACCTGTCCCCCGAGGACGAGCGCCGCCTCTTCGAGTACTACCAGGTCGACTACAACGTCGCCGGCGGCGATGCCGGGCGCCGCGACCACGATGACCGCCGCGGCGATCACGACCACGCCGGCCGCGATGCGGCTGCCGGTACGGCCGGTGCCGCAGGCGTGGGCGCCGCGGGAGCCGCCGGGGCTGCCGACGGCCGCCGCGACGGCGCAGACCACCGCGATGCCGCCCACGACGCCAAGCGCGCCGTGGATCCCCGCGATGACCGCCGCGGTGCCGAGGGCGCGGACTCCGTTGTGGCCCACGAGGAGCGCCTCAACGTCGGCACGGAGACCCACGAGGCCGGCCGTGCTCGCCTGCGCAAGCGCGTGGTGACCGAGCACCAGTCGGTTGACGTGCCCGTCCAGCGCGAGGAGCTCGTCGTCGAGCGCGAGAAGATCGACCCGAACTCCCCCGAGGCGCGCGGTGGGCACATCGACCGCGATGGCGAGGTCGACGAGACGATCACGCTGCGCGAGGAGCGCCCCGTGGTCGACAAGGAGACCGTCGCCACCGAGCGCGTCAACGTGGGCACCCGCACGGTGCAGGACACGGAGACCGTCTCCGGCGAGGTTCGCAAGGAGCAGATCGAGGTCGACGGTGCCGAGCGCGGCGCCGACGGCCGCGGTGTCGATGGCCGTGGTGCGGATGGCCGCGATGTCGACCCGCGCGATGTGGACGGCGCGCCCCGCCACTGAGGCTGCCCCGCAGCGGACGCTGACCCGTGCTCCGGCGCGGGCGGCGCCCGCTGAGCCGGGAGTGCCGCAAGGGCCCCTGGGATCATCCGATCCCAGGGGCCCTTGCGTGTGCGCAGTGCGGTGTGCCCCTCCCAGCGCCGCCGCACGTGCAAGCGCTCCCCGCGCCCGAGGTGAGCGCCGGCGCCCGCCGGGACGCGCGGAAGGCGCGGCTCAGGGGTTGCTGGCCTCGGCCTCGGCGGCCTTCTCCTGCTCCTTGCGCCAGCGGATGCCGGCCTCGAGGAAGCCGTCGATGTCGCCGTCGAAGACGGCCTGGGGGTTGTTGACCTCGTAGTTGGTGCGCAGGTCCTTGACCATCTGGTACGGGTGGGTGACGTAGGAGCGCATCTGGTCGCCCCAGCTGGCCTTGATGTCCCCGGCGAGGCTCTTCTTCTGCGCCTCCTCCTCTTCCTGCTTGCGGGCCAGCAGGCGGGACTGGAGGACGCGCATGGCAGCAGCGCGGTTCTGGATCTGGGACTTCTCGTTCTGCATGGACACGACGATGCCGGTGGGCTCGTGGGTGATGCGCACAGCGGAGTCGGTCGTGTTGACCGACTGGCCGCCGGGGCCCGAGGAGCGGAAGACGTCGATGCGCAGGTCGTTCTCGTCGATGTCGATATGGTCCGTGGTCTCGATGAGCGGGACCACCTCCACGGCGGCGAACGACGTCTGGCGGCGGCCCTGATTGTCGAAGGGGCTGATGCGCACCAGCCGGTGCGTGCCGGCCTCCACGGACAGGGTGCCGAACGCGTAGGGGGCGTTGACCTGAATTGTCGCGGACTTGATGCCGGCGCCCTCCGCGTAGGAAGTGTCGAGCTCCTGGACGCCGTAGTCCTTGTTCTCCGCCCAGCGGATGTACATGCGGGCCAGCGTCTGGGCGAAGTCCGTGGCGTCGTCGCCACCGGCGCCGGAGCGCACCGTGATGACGGCGGCTCGCTCGTCGTACTCGCCGGAGAGCAGCGTGGAGATCTCCAGGGCGGAGAGCTCCTTGTTCAGCTTCTCGATCTCCGCGGTGGCCTCGTCGAGGGACTCCTGGTCGTCCTCGTCCTGGGCCATGGAGACGAGCAGCTCCACGTCCTCGATGCGCGAGTCGAAGCGCTCGAGCTTCTCCAGCGTCGACTGCTTGTGCGAGAGCTTGGAGGTCACCGCCTGCGCCTCGTCCGGGTTGTCCCAGAGGTTCGGGGCGGCGGCGGCCTCCGTGAGCTCCGCGACCTCGGAGCGCAGCTGCTCGACGTCGGAGACGTCGCGGATGGAGCCGAAGGTCTGCTGGAGGGCGGCGATCTGCGCCGCGAAGTCAATGGCCATAGTCCCTCCAGGTTAGTTCATGGCGGTGACGCGGCGGGGTGGGCGGGCTGGCACCGAGCGGAGGGCGGCTGGCTCGGTGGCCCCGGGGACCACCGCAGTCGAACCGCTTGTCCACAGTTGCCCTGCAGGGTCTGGCGCACCGGGGCACCCGGGGCTAGATTGAAGCTCCGAAAACTGAGAGACAGCAGACCGCACTTCCCCCGCTCGGTGCAAAGGCGCACCGGTGCGCACGACCAGGAGCCAGGATGGATGCGATCGAGATCATCTCCGGTGAAGTGCGCGAGGCAATCCGCTCGCGCGGCATCGACCCGCGCACCGAGCCGGAATCGGCTCGCCGCCTCGTCAGCGAAGCCATCGCAGACTACGACGAGCGCACGCTGGCGGGGCGGTTGCCGGTGCTCGCCGACCCTGCCGAGGCACTGCGCAGCATCGTCGACGAGATTGCCGGGTTCGGCCCGCTCCAGCGCTACCTCGACGACCCGGAGGTCGAAGAGGTCTGGCTGAACTCGCCGCAGGCGGTCTTCATCAGCCGACGCGGGATCTCCGAGCTCACCACCACGATGCTCACCAACGGTGAGGTCGACGACCTCATCGAGCGCATGCTGCGCACCTCCGGCCGGCGCGTCGATCTCTCCAGCCCCTTCGTCGACGCCATGCTGCCCGATGGCTCGCGCCTGCACGTTGTGCTGCCCGACATCACCCGGGCCCACCCCGCGATCAACATCCGCAAATTCATCGCCCGGACCCGCAACCTGGGCGACCTCGTCGCGGCGAACTCGCTGACCGGGCGGGCGGCCGAATTCCTCGACGCCGCCGTGGCAGCGGGGGCCAACATCGTGGTCTCCGGGGCCACCCAGGCGGGCAAGACGACCATGCTCAACGCGCTGACCGGTTCGATCCCCGCCCGGGAGCGCGTCGTGACGTGCGAGGAGGTCTTCGAGCTCGCCGTGCCCGCGCGCGACTGGGTGGCGATGCAGGTCCGCCAGCCCTCTCTCGAGGGCACGGGCGAGGTGACCCTGCGCCAGTTGGTCAAGGAGGCCCTGCGAATGCGCCCGTCGCGGATCATCGTCGGCGAGGTGCGGGAGGCGGAGAGCTTCGACCTGCTGGTCGCAATGAACTCCGGCCTACCCGGGATGGGCTCAATACACGCGAACTCCGCCCGCTCCGCGGTGACGAAGCTGTGCACGCTGCCGCTGCTCGCGGGGCCGAACATCGGGTCCTCCTTCGTCACGCCGACGGTGGCCAGCAGCGTCGACCTCGTCGTCCACCTCGTGCTCGAACGCGATGGGAGCCGCCGGGTCGAGGAGATCGTCGCGGTGCCCGGCGGCATCGAGGGCGATGTCGTCGAACTCGAGACCGTCTTCACCCGGGACGCCCAGCGCAGGCTGGTCCGCGGCACCGGGTTCACCCATCTGGGCGATCGCCTCGCGGCCGCTGGCCACGACGTCCGCCGGTTGCTGAGCGCGTCATGAGTCCTCGATTCGGGGCAACGGTTCCCCTGCTGAACTGGCCACGACCATGACGGTCTCGACGCAGAGCCTCCTATGCGGTCTCGCCCTGGGCTGCGGGCTCTTCTGCCTGTGGTCGGCGTGCTGGGAGCAGCCGCCCAGTACGCGCGAGCGCCCGCGCATGCTGCGCGATCTCGATGACATGCTCACCGCCGCCGGACTGCCGCGCCTGCGACCGGCCCACCTCGCGCTCCTGTGCGCCGGCTGCGGGTTCGCCGTCGCACTCATCGCGGTGGTGCTCACCGGAGCGCTGTCCATCAGCGCATGTTTCGGGCTCTTCGCAGCCACCGCACCGTACCTGCTCGTGCGCATGCGCGCCCAGCGCACTGCCGTGCAGCGCCGCACGCTGTGGCCAGAGGCCATCGACCACCTCAACTCCGGCGTCCGGGCGGGACTGTCCCTGCCCGAGGCGGTCAGCGGGCTCGCCGAGCGCGGCCCGGATGCGCTGCGCCCGCTCTTCGGGGTCTTCGCCCGCGAGTACCGCGCCACCGGGTCGTTCTCCCTGGCCCTCGACCGGTTCAAGGACGCCAGCGCCGACCCCGTCGCCGACCGGATCGTCGCGGCCCTGCAGGTCACCCGTGAGGTCGGCGGCACCGATCTGGGGACGATGCTGCGCACACTCGCGCAGTTTCTGCGCGAAGACGCTCGAACGCGCTCGGAGATGCTCACCCGGCAGTCGTGGACCGTGACGGGTGCCCGCCTCGCGGTGGCCGCTCCCTGGATCGTGCTCGCCCTGCTGGCCACCCGGCGCGAGACGGCCCTGGCCTACAACACGCCGGAGGGTGCGCTTCTCCTCGGCGCCGGCCTCGTGGTCTCGCTGGCCGCCTACGCGGGAATGAAGCGCATCGGCCGCCTGCCCGGGGAACCGCGGGTGCTGCGATGACACCGGTGCTGCCCCTTGTCCTCGGCTGCGGCCTCGCAATAGGACTGTCGCTGACGTTCTTCGTCTGCTCGTTGCCCGTTCTGCGCCAACCCACCCTCGCGGACCGCATCGCTCCCTACCTGCGGGAATCCCCGCGGGTCGCGAACATCTACGGGTTCGCCCAGCCCACCGGCACGGGCCTGCGCGGCATCCTGCGCGCATGGCTGACCAGTGCCTCGGCGTGGCTGGCAGCCCGCCTGACGACGGATGCGGGGGTTGCACTCCGCCTCGCGAAACTGGGCCGCGGCGCCACCGTCGAGGGCTTCCGCGCCCGCCAGCTCCTGTGCGTGCTCGCGGGCCTCGCGCTCGCGGCGGTGCTCACCGGCCTGGTGAGCCTGAACCGCGGCTTCCACCCGCTCGTCGCACTCGCGCTGATCGTGGCCGGCGGCATCACCGGGCACTTCGCCAACGACTGGTGGCTCGGCCACCGCGTCCGGACCCGCGAGGCGCTCATCCTCGCCGAGTTCCCCACCATCGCCGAGCTGCTGGCACTGTCCATCACCGCCGGTGAGGGCACGGTCGATGCCCTCGAGCGCGTGTGCGCCACCTCGCGGGGCGAGCTCAGCTCGGAGCTTGCCCTCACCCTCGCCGAGGCGCGCACCGGCACCCCGCTCGTCGAGGCACTCGACCGCATGGCCAGGCGGACCGGCATCCAGTCCCTCGTCCAATTCGTCGACGGCATCGCGATTGCGATCTCGCGCGGCACGCCCCTCGCCGAGGTGCTGCGCGCACAAGCCGCCGATGTGCGCGAATCCGGGCGCCGAGCGCTCATGGAGCTCAGCGGCAAGAAGGAGGTCGGGATGCTCGTTCCCGTCGTCGTCTTCGTCCTTCCCGTCACCGTCCTCTTCGCCGTCTTCCCCTCGCTCGCGGTCCTCAATCTCACTCCCTAACCGTCCAGTCCTCTTCACCCACGCAGTGCCCCTTCGCCCGCTTCATCGACGCAGCACCGGAAAGGACGCACCATGTTCACCCGTTTCACACACTCCAGTCTCGCGACCTCCCTTCTGCTCGGCGCCACGGCCTTCGCCGCGCTCGTGGCGGGTGTACCGCGCCCCACGGACGAGACCGCCGCGCCGGGCGGCCAGCGGGCCAGGCGCTCCGACCGCGGCGATGTGCCCGGTTGGGTGCTCATCACGGTCATGACCGCCGCACTGGTGGTGGCCCTGTGGGCGCTGGCCGGGGAGGCCTTCACCTCGTTCTTCCGCGACTCCATGGACAAGGTCCGCAAGGCGGGCTGAGCCGTGTCCACCCACCGGCGGCCCCGTCGCGGTGCGGCGCGGTTCGATCTGCGCAGCGATGAGGGCTCGGCCGTCGCCGAGTTCGCACTCACCGGGGCCCTGCTCGCGCTCGTGTTCGCCGGCGTCCTCCAGTTCGGCCTGGCGCTCCACGTCCGCAATACCGTCACGGACGCCGCGGTCGCCGGCGCCCGGCAGGCCGCGCTCGCCGATCAGAGCCCGGAGGACGCGATGCGCCTCACCGGCGATCTCATCACCGCCGGAGTGGGGGCCGGCTACGCCCGCAACATCACCGTGCGCCGCGAATCAGCCGCTCCCGAGCCGCCTGGGACAGCCACACTCATGGTCATCCACGTGCGGGCACCGGTTCCGGTGCTGGGGCTGCTCGGCCCCGCCACGTGGGACATCTCCGCACGCGCCCCCGCCGAATCGAAGGACTGACGTGAGCGGCCCGTCGGCAGCCGGGAGCGCGGTGCCGCGGCGCGCCGCGCTGGGTGCGCGCCTGCGCTCGGACAAGGGCTCCGCCCCGATCGAGTTCGTCTTCGCCTCGGTCGTTCTCCTCATCCCGCTCGTCTACTTGGTCGTCGCGCTCGCGCAGCTGCAGGCCGGCGCCTACGCGGCACACGCCAGCGCCGTGGATGCGGCGCGCGCGGCGGCAACCCACCCCGATTCCGCCGAGGCGCGGGCCGCTGGCCTCGCCCAGCTCCACTTCGCCGATTTCGGGCTGGCAGACGTCGACTACTCGCTCACCCGCGAGTGCGCGGGCCCCTGCGATGAGGCCGGAACGCTCGTCACCGCCCACGTCGAGGCGGCCATTCCCATCCCGGGTGTCCCCGTGCTCTTCGGCGGGCGGGCCGGCCACATCACCATCCACGCTGAGCACTCCGACCTCGTGGCCGAGGAGGTGGGCACCGCCGCGGATGCCAGTATCGGCGGTGCGGCAGCCGCGGGCCACCGCGCGGACGGGGCCGCGCGATGAACCCGCGCCGGCGCACCACTCCATTCGGGGCACCGCCGTCCGGGCGGCCGCTGTCCCGCCTGTGCCGGGACGAGGGCTCCATCATGCCGTTGGGCATCGGCTTTGCCGTGATCGCCCTGGCGCTCATCGTCCTGGCCGCCCTCGTGACCGACATCTACCTCGCGCAACGCCGCCTCTACGCGCTGGCCGACTCGGCCGCGCTCGCAGCCGCGGACTCGTTCGAGCCGGCGGAGACCGCAGAACCCGACATCGAGCTCAGCGATTCCCAGGTCGACCGCGCCGCGCAGTCCTTTGCCCAGCGCACGTTCCGCGAGACGCGCTGGTCCGGTCTCCAGGTGCGCGGGAGCACCGACGACGGGCACTCCGCCAACGTCGAGATCCGCGGCACCTACCACTCGGCGCTGCTCTCCCCCTTCGCCCCGCGCGGCATCGAGTTGCGTGCCGGCGTCACCGCCCGCGGCGGCCTGCGCAGGTGAATGGCCCGCCCGGTCGGCAACCGGAAGGTCACAGCCGGCCCTGCTACGCACCGACCCCGGTGTGGAACCCTCGCACCGGTGCACACTCGGACTGCGCGGCCATCCGAATCGCATCCCCGCGCCTAGCCTGCGGCCATGATCGAGGGGATCGTCCACCGGGTGAGCGGGCACACCGTGCGCACGGTCCTCGTGCGCGCAGACGCCGAGGCGCTCGCCAACGACGTGCTGGCCGCCGTGCTCGAGCGGCTCGAGCGGCCAACGACCGCGCCGGGCGGCTCCCGGTCGCCGCACGAGTCATCGTCTGCCTCCGCGCCCCTCGTGATCATCGCCCGTCCTCCACACGGAGGAACCGGCATCGCATGGACCGCGGAGGAGCTCGCTGCCTGCCCCCTGACCTGGCTGGAATGGACGGATTCGACTGCCGCCGCGCTCGTCCGCACGCTCGACGCAGGGGCCGCCGCTGACCGGCTGGGAGCCGGAGCCGGTACGACCACGGCGCCGCCCCAGATTCTGGGAACTCTCGAGGGGCCGCGCGTTGAGGTGCTCACGGGCCCCGACAGCGGCTTCGCGGTGAGCGCACCGCGGGCCGGGATCCGGGTCGGGCGCGGTCCGAGCGCTTCGCTGCAGCTTGCCGACCCGTTCCTCAGCCGTGAACCGGTCGCCGCACCGGCCGGTGAGCAGGCCGTGCAACTGGGCTCGACCCGCCTGCGGTTGGTGACCGGCCTGCCACCGCAGCCCGCCCAGGAGGGGCCAGTCCCCCTGCCGGAGCGCCCGCGCCTGGTGGCCCCGCGACGCCCCTCGTGGCTGCTGTTTGCCGTGCCCATCCTCATCGGCATCGTCCTCGCGCTCGCCATGCACATGTGGTGGTTTCTGGCCTTCAGCGCCTCGGGGCCGCTCACGGCGGTCATCACGTGGTGGGCCGAGCGCCGGCGCTTCCGCTCGGATGCCGCAGCCGCCCTGGGCACGCTGCGGGCGGGCGTGGACGAATATGCGCAGCGGGTGGCCCAGGCACGCACCGCCTGTGTGCAGTCCGCCTGGGGAGGGCGGCAGCGGGGCACAACGATCTGCCTGGGCGCGGGAAGCGCCGTCCTGCCCGTTCCACTCGAGGACGCGTGGGAGCCGGACCCGGAACTCCCACAGCCTGTGCGCTCTGCCTTCACCCGGGTACTCGAGCGCGCCCGGTTGCCGAGCGTGCGAGTGGAGGGCCGCCGGTGGGCAACCGCACCCCACGCGCCCCTGCTCGTCGACCTGGGTGCTGGTGCCCTGCGCCTGACGGGGGTGCGCTCCACCGTGTCCGATGCGATGCGCGCGGCCGTCGTGAGCCTCCTCGCGGCGCGGGTGTGCGTTACCGTCCACGGGGCCGCCCCCGCCGAATTCGCAGCGGCGCGGTTGCAGCTGTGCGGCTGCGCCGGCGAGGCGGAAACCTGTCCGCGGGTCTCACCCAGCGGTGCTGCCGACTCAGCACCGGTTCCGCGCTCGGGGAGCTCAACGGCCGCTTCCGTCGACGTATGGCTCACCACCGGGCAGGCAGTGCTGATGGCCGGGGGTGCGGGCGGCAGCGCCGAGGAGTGGTGGGTGCACTGCCGCGGGGATGGCGGTGCGCAGCTGCGCGCACCGGTCAGCGCGGCGCCCATCCGCTCACCCGTTCCGCTCGAGGGCCCGATTGACCTGCGGCGCCTGCGCCCCGAGCGGTTCGCCGCGTGCTGCCCGCTGCGCCCCGCGGCGCAGTCACCCGGTGAGCACCCCGGCGCCCTCGACTCGCTCGTGGCGGCGGCACGCACAGAAAGGGCCGATACCGATGAGGCTGTCCGCGCGAGCCGAGATCCGCATCCGGTCGCCTGGCATCCCGTACCGGTGGGCAGGGGTGAGATGGGGCCGGTGTGCCTCGATCTCGTGGGCGATGGCCCGCACGCCCTCGTGGCGGGCACCACGGGCAGCGGCAAGTCGGTCTTCCTGCAGACATGGCTGCTCTCGCTGGCCGGCCTGCACGGTCCGGAGGCGCTGCGCTTCGTGCTCATCGACTTCAAGGGCGGTGCCGCCTTCGCACCGCTGGCCGGCCTTCCCCACGTGGACTCGGTGACGTCGAACCTGGGTCCCACCGCGGCACTGCGGGCGCTGCGCAGCGTGCGGGCAGAGGTGCTGCGCCGCGAGGAACTGCTGGCAGCGGCGCGCGCTGCGGACATCGAGGCATTCAATGCCGGTTCCGACCACCGTCTTGCGCGCGTCATCCTCGTCATCGACGAATTCCAAGCCCTCGTGTTCGACAACCCGGAGGGCACGGAGATGCTGGAATCGCTGACCGCCCTGGGCCGCTCGCTCGGCATCCACATCGTCCTGTCCACCCAGCGGCCCGCGGGGATCGTCACGGCGCGCATGAAGGCCAACATTGCGCTGCGCATCGCTCTGCGGGTGCGGGATCCGCTCGATTCCCGGGAAGTCATCGAATGCGATGACGCGGCGGCCCTCGATGCGCGGCTGCCCGGCTCGGCCATCGCCTCGACGGGGTCTTCCCGCACCCGGTTCCGCACGGCGACCCCCGTCTTCCATCCGCCCCCGCCCCACCGGCTGCATGCCAGGTGGACCGTCCTGGAATGTGCGACGGCGCCCGCGCGCGACGGCGGTGACTGGGACAGCGCGGTTCTCGGCTGGGCGGTGCCCCCGGAGCAGCTGCTCGTGGATCGGCTGGCCACAACGGCCCGCCCCGGAGTTCCGCCGATCGTCGCTCCCCCGCTGCCTGCCGTCATCCCGGCCTCGGACGGCCACGCCGCGGGTCTCATCGACGTGCCCGATCGGTGCACGACCGAGCCCTGGGTGCCCGAGCCCGCGGCGGGAAACATCCTCATGACGGGTGGGCCCCGCACCGGCAAGTCGACGGTCCTGGTCCAGGTGGCCCGGGCGTGGCGGGCTCGGGGCCTGTGCACGATCGCACTCGCACCCCCGGATTCCCCGTGCCCCGCGGACCTCACGGTCGCCCACGGGGAGACATGGCTGCTGGAATACGCGATCGGGCTCCTCGAGCGCGCGCACACACCGGTCGGCCTGCTCATCGACGAGTGGGACGCCCTGAGCGCGATCGCCGAGGGCTCGCAGCGCGGTACCCGCCTGGAGCGCCTGCTCGCCGAGGCCGGTGCCGGCCTCACATTCGCGCTGGTCGGCGGGCGGCGCGTGCTGCACGGGCAGGTGGGTGCGCGGGCAGCCACCCGCATCGTCTTCCCACCCGCTGCGGCACAGGATGCGATGTACTACGGGCTGAGCCCGGGGCGCTTCGAGGGCATGACCGTGCCCGGCCGTGGGGTGCTCATCGGCTCGGCGGCGGGTGGTTCGGATCCCAGCGGCGTGGATCTCCAGGTCGCCCTGCCGCCGGCTGTCGGCATCCAACGCACGCGTGTGGGCGCAGATGAGGCCGCCGAGGCGCGTGCGCGGCTCTCGCTCCTCACGGAGGACCGCGGACTCGCCCCCGGTCCCCACTGGCGACTGGGCCGCGCTCCGCTCGGCGAATCGGTCGATTGGAACCCGGTGCACGACGGGCCCGTGCTCAGCGTCTACGGCCCGCCGGAGCGGGCGGAGCGCTTCCTCGCGGAACTGCTCTCCGCCTGCGGCCGCTCTGAGACCGACCGTCATCGAGACCGCACCGCAGCGGTGCCGCTGGGCTCCGGAGAGACGGCCAGCGGTTGTCCGAGAATCGTGCGCGATGCCCACCGCGCACCTGCAGAAGAAGTCGAGTCGGCACTCGAGGCGGGGCCCTGCATTCTGACGCTGCCGTGGGGGATGGCTCCGGGTTACGGATCCCCCGCCGCGCGGGCGCTCACGCTGGGCCCCAGTGTCCTCCTGGGGGCGCGCTCACCCGTCGAGCACGCCGAGGTCGGGTATCGCGATCTGCCGCTCGTTCCGCCCGCGTGCGGCCTGGGCTGGTTCGCCTCGGCCCACCGGTCGGTGCCGCTGTGCCCGTGACGAGCCTGGGGCCGCCAGCCCCAGCGACGCCGCGGTTCAGAGTGTCAGCGAGCCGACGGGTGCGCTCGTGGGCGCCGGCGAGCCGCCAGCGGGCTCCACAGTGAGCCCGAGCACCGCGCCCTTCTCGAACTCCGGCGGCTCGAAGACCGCCGAGCGCTGCGCCAGGAGCCCCGCGCTCGCGGCCTTGCCATCGGCGATAATCCACAGCTGCAGCGACCGATCATCGCCCGGAGAGGCAAGCTGCTGGGGGCGACCATCATGAGCCGCTCAGCGGTCGAATAGCTGACATCGACGGTTCCACCGCCCTTGACCTTCAGCTCGCCCGAGCGCAGATCGGGCGCCGTGAGTAGGCGGTTGCTCTGCTCCGCCTGGGCGCGGGTGGCACTCAGCTGCTGCTGCGCCTCCTCGCGCTCGCCGACCGCGCCCACGGTCGTGATCCCCAGGGCGGCGATCGCGATGACGGCGGCCGCCGCACCGAGCGCGGCCCAGGTCCGGGCACCGCGGCCACGTCCCGCACGCCGCCGCTCGCCGAGATCGGCCACTGGGGCTCCGGCCTCGTTCTCCGCCTGCGTCCCGGCCCCGCCCCCGGTTTTCCGGGGACCGCGGGCGCCATGGTCGCCGGCTTCGCCACCGACGAGCGAGGGCTCGTCGGGCGGGGAGGCAGGGGAGCCGCCCTGCGCCTTCTCGCGGGGATGGTCCTGCGGGATGGCGAGGATGCTCCGCTCAAGGTCTGCGCCGATGGGCTCGGGGGGCCCGCTGGCCACCAGGCCCGCCAGGGCCTCTCGGTACTCGTCTGCCTGAGCGCGGAAGCCCGGGTCCGTGCGCTCGAGTTCCTCCGCGGCGCGCTGATCGTCGGGGTCCAGGCCTCCGGCTGCCAGCCCCGCGGCTAGGTATTCGCGATCGTCGGTCATGGCCCCTCCCCCAGTGCGAATCGCAGCTTCTTCATTCCATCGCGGATGCGCGTCTTCACCGTACCCAGCGGCCGGTCCAGCCGCCGCGCGATCTGCTCGTGGCTCAGACCGCAGAAGTAGGACAGGTAGATGGGCTCGGCCTGCTCACCGGGCAGTCCGGCCAGCGCCCGCGCGGCATCGTCGGAGGCCAGCCACGCCTCCACCGTCTGCTCCACGCTCTGACCGGGCGTCGCGGCGGCCCGGGCGGCATCGGCCGCATCGCGGTCGCGGGCGGCCTGCACCGAGCGCACGCAGTCGATGGCGCGCCTGCGGCACATGCCCACGAGCCTGCCCCGTCCGCTGCCCCGCTGGGGGTCGAAGCGGTCGCTGCGCTTCCACAGCTCCACGAAGCACTCCTGGAGCACCTCTTCGGCCAGCGCACGGTCGCGCACGATGCGGACGACGACGGCCAGCAGCATGCCGCCCATGCGGTGGAAGACCTCGTTGAAGGCGGCGGTGTCGCCGTCCTGGATGCGCAGGATGAGCGCGGCCTCCGCATCGCCCGCGGGCGGAGGAGGGGGGCGGTCGTCTGTGGGCACGTGCTCACCGTACGCCACCGCGCCCCCGTCCGCGGGGCCGCGCGCACCGCGCCCGCCGCCCGCGAGCGCCTCGGGCCGCCCGCTCACACGCGGGCGGCCCGAGGCGCGCAGGGGCTGGAGCACGCGTCACATCTTCCCGGGCATCATGACCGTGTCGACCATGTACACGGTCGCGTTGGCCGTCTTCACACCGCCGCACACGAGCTTGGACTTGTTGAACATGAGCTTCTCCCCGGACCCGGAGACCTTGACCTTGTCGCCCTCGACGCTCTTGTGCTCGCCCGCGACCTGCTCGGGGCTCAGCTTGCCGGGGATCACGTGGTACGTGAGCACCTTCGTCAGGGCGTCCTTGTCCTTGGCCAGCGCCTCGACGTCCTTCTTAGGGATCTTCTTGAACGCATCATCGGTGGGGGCGATGACGGTGAAGTCCCCGCCGTTGAGGGTGTCGACGAGGTCGACGTCCTTGTTCAGCTTGCCGGAGACGGCCTTCGTCAGGGTCGTGAGCATGGGGTTGTGGGACGCGGCCACCGCGACCGGGTCCTCGGCCATGCCGTCCACGGATCCGCTGCCGGAGGGCACCTGTTTCGCGTAGGCCGCGCAGCCGCTGCCCACCAGGTCCGCATCGGCGCCCCCGCCGGATGCGGACGGGCTCTCCATCGGAGCCGAGGAGGCCGAGGAGCTCTCCCCCATCGATTCCGAGCCGCCAGACTCGCTGCCGGAGGCGCCTCCGGAGCAGGCGCTGAGTCCGATCATGCTGAGGGCCACCGCGCCGACCGCGGTGATGATGCGAGTGCTGGGTGTCGTCTTCATGATCTGCTCCTTGTGTTGGTCCTGCGGCGAGCGGGATTGGTGTGCAACGTGCCCGCCGTCTGACTGGTGTTCGGAGCCGATGCCGTGGCGGATGGGATTCCCGCGGACTTTTTTCCGGCAGCGGTTCGGACACGCCGCGCGGCTCACTGCGCGGTGAACTGGATGCGGTGATGGCCGGTCGCGGTATTGGGGATGGAGTCCCGCCGCTCGGCGGTCTGCACCCGGCCGCGGCCGTCGATCGCGCGCACGGTCAGGGCGTGCAGGCCGGGCTGCACAGCGGGGAACTCGCAGCGCCACTGCCGCCACGTGTCCTGTGAGACCGCGGTGGCCAGGTGGGCGGAGCGCCAGTCCCCGTCGTCGAGGCGCACCTGGACGGCGCGGACTCCGGCCCGCTGCGCCCACGCGGTCCCGGCGGCGACGACCGTGCCCGCCGGCACCTGGGCAAGGGGCCCGGGCACCTCGATCCGGCTGGCCGCGAGAATGGGGCCGCGCTCATCCCAGCCGCGCTTCGTCCAGTAGCCCTGGGCGCGGTCGAACCGGGTCACCTCGAGGTTGGTCACCCACTTGGTGGCCGAGACGAAGCCGTAGAGGCCCGGCACGATGAGCCGGGCGGGGAAGCCGTGTTCAGGGCGCAGCTGCTCGCCGTTCATTCTGATCGCCAGGAGCGCATCGCGCCCATCGCGCATGGCCTCCAGCGGGGTGCCCGCAGTGAAGCCGTCGATCGACCCGGAGAGCACCATATCCGCCTCCGGTTGCGGGCGGGCGCGCGCCAACAGGCTGCGCAGGGGGTACCCGAGCCAGGCGGCCGTGCCCACCAGCTCGCCGCCCACCGGGTTGGACACGCACGTCATCGTGAGGGCGCGCTCGACCAGGGGCAGGGACAGGAGCTCGTCCATCGACAGCGTGAATTCCTCCTCGACGAGGCCGTGGACGCGCAGGGACCACTGCTCGGGGGCGATGTCCGGGGGTGTGAGTGCGGTGTCGATGCGGTAGAAGTCCGCGGCCGGGGTGATGAAGGGCACCGCCCCGTCCACCGCGATCTGGGCGCTGGCGGGCACGGCGGGCATGGGGCTCACCGGGTGCGGCAGCACGAGGCGGGCGGCCGCGCCGATCGCGGCCCCGCCGACGACCGTGATGGAGCGCCCGACTGCCAAGCCGAGTGCGCCGACAGCCGCGAGCGCGCCGGCGGTGGCGAGCAGCGCGCGCCGCCCCGGATCACTGGCCTGTCCTTCGTTGCGGCCCCGGTGCGCTCTGCGGTTACCGCGCCGCACACGGCGGGCGAGCGCGGCCACCAGGACGAACGCCGCAAACCCGAGCACGGCGCCCAGCAGCGCGGCGCCGAGGTCGGGGGCGCGGCTGCCCGGCCGCGCGGCCACCGCGCAGACCAGGCCCGCCTCGAGGGCGGTGAAGGCCGCGGCTGCGGTGCGCGGGCGCCGGCGGGCCAGCAGGCCGATGCCCGCCGCGACGACAAGGCCGCCCAGCACGACGCTCAGCAGGAGCACGGGCTTGTCGGCGGTGCCCAGGTGCTCGATTGCGAAGGCGACGGCCGCCGGCGGCGTGAGGGCGATGATCGTCTGGCTGAGCGCCAGCAGCGGGGCCGTGGAGGCGCCCATCAACCGCGCGAGGGCATCGGCGGTACCGAGGAAGACAACCGTGGGCACGATGCCGAGCGCGGCCGCCCCGGCGGCGCGGCGCGCACGGGCGCCCAGGGTGGTGGCGTGATCGCGGGACTGACGGGCTGGTGCAGGGCTGCTCATGCCGTCTATTCGGAGCGGGCGCCCGCACGGATTGGCGACGGGCATCAGGATCGGCGGCAGCGGGCCGGGCGTGTGCCCCGCGCCGAGCACGGTGTGCCGATTGCCCGCCGCGGCCCTATTGTGAGTGCGGTGCAGCCCTCCGGGCTGCGCCGCCACCCGATCGCGCCTCAGGAGGGCCACCCGTGCACGAGCACCACATCGAGTCCACCCCGCAGGAGACGACCGTGCGGATCGGCCACCATGAGCTCGTCATCCGGCGCCGCTACGCGCTGCTGAGCATCACGAACGACATCCTCATCGGCCTGTGGTTCCTCATCGGAAGCTTCTTCTTCTTCTCGGAGAAGCTCATCTTCCTGGGCACGTGCCTGTTCGTCATCGGCAGCGTGGAGATGCTCGTGCGCCCCGTCATCCGCCTGGCCCGCCAACTGCACATCCAGCGCATCCGCGGCACGGCCCCGGAACACGCCACCTGGGACTTCTGAGGCCGCAGGAGCCTCACCGCCGCTCTGGACCCGCCGCTGAACGTCCGGGTCAGGCGGCAGCGCGCTCAGTCCCCCAGGGTGGCGTAGGCGTATTCGACGCTAGCCTGGCCGGCCTCGATGAGCCCGTCGACGAGCGCGGAGACCGCCGGCATCTCGTCGGTGACCTCCACGATGACCGCCGTGTCCGTCGACAGCCGGGCCAGCAGCGCTCCCGCGTCCTCCATCGCCCGCTGGAACTGCGGCGAGCGCGGATCCGGATCCGCCGCGGCCTCGGTGCCGTCGTACACGGCGCCCAGCGTGAGCTCGGTGGGCGCCTCGACCTCGGGCTGGGCATAGGAGACGGCGAACGCGCTGACCTCGCCGCCATCGCGCAGCAGCGCGGCGCCGTAGGCGCCCGCGGCCTCGGACAGGAAGCGGTTGTTCACCTGGCCCAGCGACATGGGGGCCGCGGGATCGGCGCGATTGACGCCGGCGTACCAGGCGGCGAACGCCTTCGTCAGCTCCACCGACCCCGTGGCGGTGACGGCGAAGTCCTCGAGCCGATCCGCGCCCAGCGCGCCCAGGGCGAGCGCCTCGATGCGCACCACGCGGATGGTGAAGAGGGTGGAGAAGCCGGCGTGCTCGGCGGCGGCGAAGCCGATCGAGCCTGCGGCCACGCGCGTGCGCAGCGGCAGCCCGTCGAGCTCGGTGCCGCGCACCTCCTCGCGCACCGCGTCGAAGAGCCCGCGGCCCAGGCCACGGCCTCGCTCCTCGGCGGCGACCTCCACGTACGACCACGCGCGGTACGGATGGGCGGGCGAGGCGGCGATCGCACCTGCGCCCACGAGGATGTCCGGGTCCTCCGCCGCGGCGACCACGCAGCGGCTGAGCGCCGGCTCGCCCTGCCCGCCGTCCGAGGCGGGGCGGAAGAGGCCGCGCTCCATGTGCTCGGCGGGGGTGGCGGCATCGTGGAAGACCTCGCCCAGGGCCAGGTCGTCGCCTGCGGAGAACGGGCGGATGAGCATGGTGGCCTCCTGGTCACGGACGCGGCTGGACGGACGCATCGATCCTAGCGGGAGCGCACAGTTCGCCGCCGCGGGTCCGCCCCGGCCGGTCCGATACAGTCATGCCATGACCGACGCGCACACCGCCTCCCACCAGCCCGCCCACACCCCGAAGCCCGCACAGCAGGCACAGCATTCCGCGCCCGCGGCAGCCGACCGGGACCCCCAGGCGCTCGCCGCCGATGCCGCGGCCGTCCTCAACGCCGCGGCCGGCATCGAGGCCCACGACATCGCGCTCGTGCTGGGCTCCGGCTGGGGCGGCGCGGCCGACCTGCTGGGCGAGGTGATCGCGCAGACCCCGGCGGACCAGGTGTCCGGCTTCCACTCCCCCGTCGTCGCAGGCCACGGCGGCACGCTCACCACGATCCGCCTGGGCAACGGCGCCCACGCACTGGTGCTGGGCGCGCGCACCCACTTCTACGAGGGCCGCGGCGTGGACGCGGTGGCCCACGGCGTGCGCACCGCCGCGGCGGCGGGCTGCCGGGCGGTCGTGCTGACGAACGGCTGCGGCTCCACCCGCGAGGAGACCGGCCCCGGCACCCCCGTGCTCATCAGCGACCACCTCAACCTCACGGCCGCCTCGCCCCTGCACGGCGCCACGTTCGTCGACCTCACGGAGCTGTACTCCGCCCGGCTGCGCGGCATCGCCCGCGAAATCGACCCCAGCCTGGCCGAGGGCGTCTACGCCCAGTTCCCCGGGCCCCACTACGAGACCCCGGCCGAGGTACGCGCGGCCCGCACCCTGGGCGCGGACCTCGTGGGCATGTCCACGGCGCTCGAGGCGATCGCCGCGCGCGCCGCAGGCCTCGAGATCCTCGGCATCTCGCTCGTAACGAACCTGGGCGCCGGCGTCTCCGCCCAGCCGCTCGACCACGCCGAGGTGCTCGAGGCCGGGCGTGCCGCGGGCCCCCGCATCTCCCGGCTGCTGGCCGACATCGTCGCCCGCATCGTGGGAGAGGGCTGAGATGGCCGTCGCCGATCGCTTCGCCGCGGGCTTCGATCCCCAGGTCGTCGCCGCCTGGATCGCCGATGACCCCGATCCCGCCACCCGCGCCGAGCTGCAGGCGCTCCTCGCTACCGCCCGCGGGGATGCCGACGAGGCCGCCGCCGCGCACGCGGACCTCGAGGACCGGTTCGCCGGCCCCCTGGCGTTCGGCACCGCGGGCCTGCGCGGGGCGCTGGGCGGCGGGCCCAACCGGATGAACCGCGCCGTCGTCATCCGCGCGGCTGCGGGCCTGGCCGCCTTCCTGCACGACACCGTGGGCGAGGGCTTCTCCGTGGTCATCGGCTGCGATGCCCGCTACGGCTCGGCCGACTTCGCCGCGGACACGGCCGCGGTCGTCACCGCTGCCGGCGGCCGGGCGATCATGCTGCCGCCACAGCTGCCCACCCCGCTGCTCGCGTTCGCGCTGCTGCGCCTGCGCGCCGACGCCGGCGTCATGGTCACCGCCAGCCACAATCCGCCCCGGGACAACGGCTACAAGGTCTACCTGGGCGAGTCCGCGCTGCGCGCCGGCTACGCGCTAGCCGGCGAGGACCCCGTGGCTGCGCAGCGCGCCGCCCAGGCCGGGGCGGGTGCGCAGATCGTGCCCCCGTTCGACGCCATGATCGCCGAGCGCATCGCCGCGGTCGATGCGGTCGCCTCCGTCCCCCGCGCGCAGGGCTGGGAGACCCTGGGCGACGAGGTGGTGCGCGCCTACCTCGACCGCCTGCGCGAGCTCGACGCCAGCGCCCAGGCGCCCCTGCGCATCGTGCTCACCGCCATGCACGGCGTGGGCGGGCAGACGATGACGGCCGCGCTCCACGAAGCGGGCTTCGAAGACGTCGTGCCGGTGGATGAGCAGTTCTCCCCGGACCCGGACTTCCCCACCGTCGCCTTCCCCAACCCGGAGGAGCCCGGCGCGCTCGACCTCGCGATCGCCCGGGCCCAGGGCAGCGGCGCCGAGCTCATCATCGCCAACGACCCGGACGCCGACCGCTTCTCCGCCGCGATTCCGGACCCGCAGGCCGGGTCCGGTACGTGGCGCCAGCTCACCGGCGACGAGGTGGGCCTGCTGCTGGGCGAGTTCGTCGGCCAGCGCTTCTCCGCCTCGGAGGCCACGCACCTGACGATGGCGAACTCCATCGTGTCCTCCCGCGCGCTGGCCGCCGTGGCCGCCGCCCACGGCCTCCAGCACGTGTCGACGCTCACCGGCTTCAAGTGGATCTCCCGCGTCCCGGGGCTGGTCTTCGGCTACGAGGAGGCGCTGGGTTACTGCGTGGACCCGGCCGCGGTGCGCGACAAGGACGGGATCTCCGCGGGCCTCCTGTTCGCGGCCCTGGCCTCGCGGCTCAAGGCCGAGGGCCGCACGGTCGACGACGAGCTGGCGCGCATCCGCGCCCGCGACGGCGTGCGCCTGACCGCGCCGCTGAGCTTCCGGGTCGCCGATGTCTCCCTCATCGCCGCGGCGATGCGCCGCCTGCGCGAGGCCCCGCCCGCGCAGCTCGCGGGTTCGCCGGTGGAGCGCGTCGTCGACCTGAGCGAGGGCTCGCCGGAGCTTCCGCCCACCGACGGCATGGTCCTCGAGACCGCCGCGGGCGATCGGGTCATCATCCGCCCCTCGGGCACGGAGCCCAAGCTCAAGTGCTACCTCGAGGCCGCGGAGCCGGTTGCCGGCGCCGAGGCGCTGGCCGGGGCGCGCTCGCGCGCAGCGGCGCGCCTGGCCGCGATGCGCGAGCAGCTCGCGGGATCGCTGGGGCTGTAGACCCGGGGCTCACATCCGCTTGGCCGCCACCCAGTTGGCGATCCCCCACGTGCCGTAGAGCACGAGGACGGACCACGGCGCGATTGCCTCGAGGGGCACGCGCGCATCGTCGAGCACGAAGCCCACGACGACGAGCGCGAGGCTGCCGATGAGCGCCACCGCGCCCACGGCGGCAAGGCCCGCGCGGGCGACCTGGCGCTCGCGCTCGTCCGCGTATTCGAGGGCGTTGATGCGGGCGAGGTCGTTGTCCGAGCGGTGAACCGCCCACCAGGCCGCGCCGAATTGGATCACCGCGAGCGCGCAGAGCACGAGCCCGAAGGCCAGTCCCCGCGCGCTGAGGACGGCCACGAGGACACCGGCGATGAGCAGGGCCGCGGCGAAGACCGCGTTAAGCCAGGACACGCCCAGCGGGCCGCGCTTAGGGTGCGTCGACATCGAAGATCTCCTCCACGCTGAGTCGGAAATGGCGGGCCAGGGCGACCGCGAGTCGCAGGGAGGGGTCGTAGCGCCCCTTCTCCAGCGAGTTGATGGTCTGGCGCGACACCCCCACCGCGCGGCCGAGCGCCTCCTGTGAGAGCCCCGCGTCCTGGCGCAGCTCCTTGACCCGGCTCTCCATGTGTCAAACGTACTTGACAGCAGCCGGACAGTCAAGCACGCTTGACATGGAAAGCGCACTTTCCACCGTGCGACGCCCTGAACCAGGAGGAACCCATGCACGCGCTCGTCGACTTCGCCCAGTCCCTGCCGCCGGCCGTCCACTGGCTGGGCATCCTCGCCCTGTCCGCCATCCCGTTCGTCGAGTCGTACTTCGGCTCCGCGATCGGGGTCCTCACCGGCATGCACCCGGTCGTGGCGATCGGCCTGGCGGTGGTGGGCAATGCCGCCACGATGCTGCTCGTCGTCATGGGCGCGGCCGCCGCCCGCCGCGCGGTCCTGGCACGCCGTAGGGCCGGATCGCAGGCCGGGGCCGGCGCCAGCGCGGAGGCAGCCGGGGCGCCGGGCTCGAAGCGACGGGCGCGGGTCCGGCGCATGTTCGACCGCTGGGGTGTGCCCGGCGTCAGCCTGCTGGGCCAGTGCTTCCTGCCCAGCCAGATCACCTCAGGGATGATGGTCTCGTTCGGCGCCAGCCGCAACGCCGTCATCGGCTGGCAGCTCGTGTCCATCGTGGCGTGGGGTGTGGTGTTCGGCGCGCTGGCGGCCGCCGGCGTGCGGCTCATCGGCTGAACGGCCGCGCAGCCCATCGCCGGGACACCGCTGTCGGCCCGACCCGAGGCGCGCGGGCCCCTGCGAAGCGGCCGGCAGGGCTCAGCGCAGGCGGGCGAACACGAGGTTCGAGATGCCCCAGGTGCCGAACAGCACGACCATCTGCGTCATCGCGAGCACCCGCACATCGCTGAACGGCGGGCTGAAGAGGGCGGCCAGCAGGTAGACGAGCAGCACGAGGAACAGGCCCGCATACGCGGTGTACGTCAGGGCCACCGTGCCGCGGTCCACGTTGCGCGGGCCCCCGTCCGGGGTGCCCCGCGCGGCCAGGGCGCTGGGCGAGGAGTGGACCCACCACGAGCACGCCCACTGGGCGGCGCCCAGCACCGCGAACGCGATCGCCGCACCCCACTGCAGGCTCGCCAGGCACAGCAGTGCGAATGCGCCGGCGCTTGCCGCGACGGCAAGGCTGAGTCGGGAGACGGTACGGGTTCTGGGCATAGCACCAGTGTACGAACCCCCGAGGTCAGACCGGTGAATCGACACTGCCGAGCCGCTGAAAGTGCGCTGAGGGAACGGCGCCGGCGGGACTGCTCAGAAGCCCGCGAGCACCGTCGCGGAGCCGGAGAGGCCCAGGCGGGTGGCCCCGGCGTCGATCATGGCCTGCGCGGCCTCGGGCGTGCGGATGCCGCCGGAGGCCTTGACGCCCAGCCGGCCGCCCACCGTCGTGGCCATGAGCTCGACGGCGTGCGCGCTGGCCCCGCCGGCCGGGTGGAAGCCCGTCGAGGTCTTGACGAAGTCCGCACCGGCGGCCTCCGCGCGGCGGCAGGCCTCGACGATCTCCGCGTCGCTGAGCGCCGCGGACTCGATGATGACCTTGACCAGCGCGGCGCGCCCGGTCTCCTGGGCGGCCTCGGCGGTGGACTGGACGACGGCGCGGATGTCGGCCTCGACGGCGTCCCAGTCCCCGGCCTTCGCGGCGCCGATGCGGATGACCATGTCCACCTCGTCCGCGCCGTCGGCCACGGCGCGGGCGGCCTCGGCGGCCTTGACCTCGCTCTTGACGGCGCCGGAGGGGAACCCGCAGACGGTGGCGATGGTGAGCTCCCCCGTGTCGGCCAGCGGCAGCTGGTCCGGGGAGACGCACACGGCCAGCACGCCCAGGCTGCGCGCCTCGGCGACGAGGGCGGCGACATCGGCGGGCGTGGACTCGGGCTTGAGCAGGGTGTGGTCGATCATCGCGGCGACGTCAGCGCGGCTGGTCATGGGGTGCTCCTTCTGGCGGGTGCGGGCTGCGGATGGGACGGGTGCTGCGGATGGGACGGGTGCTGCTGGGCGGCGGGCGCTCAGGACACGCGGTCGAGGATGACGGTGGCCCGGCGCGCGGCGGTCGCGGCGGCGCTCGTCGCCGGCGCGATCTCCACACCGCCGGCCAGCGCCTCGCGGGCGCGGGCGAAGCGCTCCTCGTCATCGGAGTGGAGGGTGAGCAGCGGCTGGCCCGCGCGCACCTCGTCGCCGGGCTTGGCGTGCAGCTCGATCCCGGCGCCCGCCTGCACCGGGTCCTCCTTGCGGGCGCGCCCGGCGCCCAGGCGCCACGAGGCCACGCCCACGGCCAGCGCGTCGAGCTCGGCGAGCACGCCATCGGATTCGGCGAGGACGGTGTCCGTGTGGGCCGCGGTGGGCAGCGGCGCAGCCGGATCGCCGCCCTGGGCGGCGATCATGGCCCGCCAGGCGTCCATCGCGCGGCCGTCGGCCAGGGCCGCGGCGGGGTCTGCGTCGGGCAGCCCGGCCTGGGCGAGCATCTCGCGGGCCAGGGCCACGGTGAGCTCGACGACGTCGGCGGGGCCGCCGCCGGCGAGCACCTCGACGGACTCGCACACCTCGAGCGCGTTGCCCACCGTGAGCCCCAGGGGCGTCGACATGTCCGTGAGCAGCGCCGAGGTGTCCACCCCGGCCTCGCGGCCGAGCGCCACCATGGTGCGCGCCAGCCGGTGGGCGGCCTCGCGGTCCTTCATGAAGGCACCGGAGCCCACCTTGACGTCGAGGACGAGGCTGTTGGTCCCCTCGGCGATCTTCTTGCTCATGATCGACGAGGCGATGAGCGGAATGCACTCGACGGTGCCGGTCGTGTCCCGCAGCGCGTAGAGCTTCTTGTCCGCCGGCGCCAGGCCGGAGCCCGCGGCGCAGATGACGGCGCCGATCTCCTCGAGCTGGGCCATGAGCTGCGCGTTCGTCAGGTCCGCGCGCCAGCCGGGGATCGCCTCGAGCTTGTCGAGCGTGCCGCCGGTGTGGCCCAGGCCGCGCCCGGACAGCTGCGGGACGGCCACGCCGAAGACCGCGACGAGCGGCGCGAGCGGCAGCGTGATCTTGTCCCCCACCCCGCCGGTCGAGTGCTTGTCCGCGGTGGGCTTGGACAGGCCGGAGAAATCCATCCGCTCGCCGGAGTCGATCATCGCGCGGGTCCAGCGGGCGATCTCCGCATCCTCCATGCCGTTGAGGAAGATCGCCATGGCCAGGGCGGCCATCTGCTCATCGCCCACGGCCCCGCGCGTGTAGGCGTCGATCACCCACGCGATCTGCTCGTCGCTCAGGCGCCGGCGCTCGCGCTTGGCGGCGATGACGTCGACGGCGTCGAAGGGTTCGATCGGCATGGGGTCCTCCCGGGTTGGTCGTGGGGCGGGTTGCGCGACACCGGCGACGGTCGCCGGGGCCGGCGCCGAGGCGCGGGCTGGCGGCCTACCGGCGCGCGGCGCTCAGGTGGTCGGGTCCGAAGGCCTCGGGCAGCACCTCGGACAGGGGCGCGAGCCCGCTGGGCAGGTCGAGGACGAGCTCGGGCCCGCCGAACTCGAAGAGCAGCTGGCGGCACCGGCCGCAGGGCACGAGGCGCTCGCCGCGGCCGTCGACGCAGGCGAAGGCGACGAGGCGGCCGCCACCGGTGCGCGCGAGCTCGGAGACGAGCCCGCACTCGGCGCACAGGCCCAGGCCGTAGGCGGCGTTCTCCACGTTCGTGCCGCTCACCACCCGCCCGTCGTCGACGAGCGCCGCGGCGCCCACCGGGAAGCCGGAGTACGGCGCGTAGGCCCGGGCCATCGCGGCCAGGGCGGTGTCGTGGAGCTCGGCCCACACCTCGGCGGGGAAATCTCGCATGGCCCTCACTGCTTGCGGTAGGGGACGCCCTCGGCGGCCGGCGGGCGCACGCGCCCCACGAAGCCTGCGACGGCGAAGATCGTGACGATGTAGGGCAGCATGAGCAGCAGGTCCGGCGGGATCGGCGCGCCGATCGCGGACAGCGAGTTGCCCAGGTTCTTCGCGAACCCGAACAGCAGGGCGGCGAACAGCGCGCCCTTGGGGCTCCACTTGCCCAGGATCATCGCGGCCAGCGCGATGTAGCCCTGCCCGGCGGACATCTCCTTGCCGAATGCCAGACCGGAGCCCACGGTGAAGAACGCGCCCCCCAGGCCGGCGATGCCGCCGGCGAGGATCGTGTTGATGGCCCGCCACCGGTTGACGTTGATGCCCACGGTGTCAGCGGCGCGCGGGTGCTCGCCGATCGCGCGCATGCGCAGGCCCCAGCGGGAGCGGAAGAGGAGGAACTGGAGGGCGAAGACCACGACGTACATGAAGTACACGAGGATGTTCTGGTCGAAGAGGACCTCGCCGATGACCGGGATGGACCGCAGGCCGGGAATCGGCAGGTTCGGCAGCTGCTCGCGGGTGTTCCACGTCGCCTCGTCGGCCGAGAGCACGGTGGAGAACAGGAAGTTCGTCAGGCCCACGACGAGCACGTTGAGCACCACGCCGATGATGATCTGGTCGACCCAGTAGCGGATCGCGAAGAACGTGAGCACGCAGGCGACGAGCATGCCGCCGATCGGGGCTGCGATGAGGCCGACGTACGGGTTCTTCGCGGCCGAGGCGACGACGGCGGCGCAGAACGCGCCGGCCAGGAGCTGGCCCTCGATCGCGATGTTGACGATGCCCGAGCGCTCGCCGATGAGGCCCGTCATCGCGCCGAAGATGAGCGGGACGGACAGCGCGAGCGCGCCGGCGAGCAGCGAGGTCGTGGCGATGAGCCCGTTGCCGGCGCCGGCCCACGTGAGGAACGCGAGCATGAACAGGACGCCGAAGCACACGGGCAGCCACGTGCCCGGCTCGAAGCGCCGGCGCGCGGCCCACGTCGCGTAGGCCGCGAGCACCGCGCAGAACAGGCCCAGCACGATCGCGGTGGCCTTGGCGGGCACCACGACGGCCGGGATCGTGAAGAAGTCCCCCTCGGTGGCGAACTCGAAGGTCGTCTGCGCGCCGCCGGGGGCCGCGAGGCCGAAGCCCACGAGCGCCAGGAGCGCGAGCACCCCGTAGACGATGGGCAGCTTCCAGTCGATCGGCTGGAGCGCGGCGAGGGTCTGCCGGTCATCGGCCGGCGCGGCGAGGGTGCTCACGCGTCCTCCTTCTTCACCGGGGCGGGCAGGCGGAAGATCGTGCGCACGAGCGGGGGCGCCGCGATGAGCAGCACGATGACGGACTGCACGACGAGCACGATGTCGATGGGCGTGCCGGTCTGGGCCTGCATGAGGTATCCGCCGGCCTTGAACGCGCCGAACAGGAGGCCGGCGAAGAACGTGCCGAGCGGCCGGGAGCGGCCCAGCAGGGCGACGGTGATCGCGTCGAAGCCGATCGAGCCGCCCACGCCCGCGGACAGCTTGCCCTCCGTGCCGAGGATCTGCGCGGCCCCGCCCAGGCCGGCGAGCGCGCCGGCGATGAGCATGACCGTGATCGTCACGCGGGACACGGAGATGCCCGCCGTCTTCGCGGCGTTCGGGTTCTCCCCGACCGCGCGGAACTCGAAGCCGGTCGTCGAGCGCTCGAGCAGCCACCATACGAGCAGCGTGGCGAGGATCGCGACGATGAAGCCCGCATTCAGCCGGAACGGGGAGGGCAGCAGCGGCGGCAGCATGGCCGACGAGTCGACCGTAGCGGAGATGGGGTTCGCGGAGTCCGTGTGCTTGAACCACGCCTGCTTGAGCAGGTAGGCGAAGAGGAAGCCGGCGATCGAGTTGAGCATGATCGTGACGATCACCTCGTTGGCCCCGGTGCGCGCCTTGAGCACACCGGCGATGCCCGCCCAGATCGCCCCGCCCAGGATGCCGCCGGCCAGGGCGACGAGCAGGTGGATGACGGGGGGCAGGTGCAGCGCGTAGCCGAGGAAGCCGGAGCAGATGGACCCGAGCACCACCTGGCCCTGGCCGCCGATGTTGAACAGCCCGGAGCGGAATGCGAGCGCGATGCCCAGGCCCGTGAGGATGAGCGGCGTGGCGCTGACGAGCGATTCGGTGAAGGGCCTGACCATCCGGACCGCCGAGGTGGCCTGCCAGTCGAACACGGAGCCGCGCAGCAGCGCGAGGTAGGCCTCCGAGATGGCCTGCCAGGCGGCGGCGAAGAAGTCGGCGGGGCGGGCGAAGAAGTAGCTCGCCGTCTCCTGCACGTCCGGGTTGGCCACGGCGATGAGCACGGCGCCCACCGCCAGGGCGATGACGATCGCCAGGAGGGACACGAGCCAGGACCCGGAGAGGATCTGGCGCATGAGGCCGGGCTGGCCGGTCCCCGCGGGGCGCGAGCCACCCGCGGCCGGCTGGGGCGCCGGCTGCTGCGACACGGTCGTTGAGCTCATCAGATGTCCTCCTGCGCGGCCTCGGAGACCTCGGTGACGGCGCTGCCGTCGTCCACTCGCGCCTGCGCCTCGGCAGCGGGGACGCCGGCCATCATGAGGCCCAGGGCATCGCGGGGGGTGTCACCGGGCACGATCCCGACGATCCGGCCGCGGTACATGACGGCGATGCGGTCGGCGAGGTTGCGCACCTCGTCGAGCTCGGTGGAGACGATGATGCACGGCGTGCCGGCGTCGCGCTCGGCGATGATGCGGCCGTGGACGAACTCGATGGAGCCGACGTCGAGGCCGCGGGTGGGCTGGCTGGCGATGAGCAGGCGCAGCTCGCGGCCGAGCTCGCGGGCGAGCACCACCTTCTGCTGGTTGCCGCCGGAGAGGGTGGAGATCGGGTCGTCGATCGAGGTCAGCCGGATGTCGAACTCGTCGACCTTCTTCGCTGCCTCCTCGCGGATGACCGCGGGCCTGAGCGCGAGGCCCTGGGCGTAGGGCGGCCGGTCGTACCAGTCGAGGATCATGTTCTCCCGGATCGCGAAGTTCGCGATGATCCCGTCGGTCGAGCGGTCCTCGGGGACGAACCCGATCCCGGCGTCGAGGCGCTGCTTGACGCTGCGTCCCAGGAGGCTGTGCCCGTCGAGGACGATGTCGCCGGCCTGCGGCTCGGCGAGGCCGATGATGGTCTCCGTGAGCTCGGTCTGGCCGTTGCCCTGGACGCCGGCGATCGCGAGGATCTCCCCGCGCGCCACGCTGAAGCCGATGTCGTCGACGACGGGGAAGCCGGACTTGTCGAGCACCGTGAGCCCGGAGACGGCGAACGTCTCGTCCCCCGGCTGGGCGGGCTCCTTCGCGGACGTCAGGTGGACGTCGCGGCCCACCATGAGGCTCGCGAGCTCGGATTCCGAGGAGGTGGGGCTCGCCTCGCCCACGACCGCGCCGCGGCGGATGACCGTGATGGCATCGGCGACGGCGCGCACCTCGCGCAGCTTGTGGGTGATGAAGACGATCGAGGTGCCCTGCGCCTTGAGCTGGCGCATGATCTCGATGAGCTCGTCGGTCTCCTGCGGGGTGAGCACGGCGGTGGGCTCGTCGAGGATGAGCACCTGGGCGTCGCGGGAGAGGGCCTTGATGATCTCGACGCGCTGCTGGGCACCCACGGGCAGGTCCTCGATGACCGCGTCGGGGTCGATGTCGAAGCCGAAGCGCGCGGAGATCTCCCGGACCTTGGCGCGGGCGGCCCCCAGGTCGAGGATCCCCATGCCCTTGACGGGCTCGTAGCCCAGCGCCACGGACTCCGCGACGGTGAAGACGGGCACGAGCATGAAGTGCTGGTGGACCATGCCGATGCCGGCGGCCACGGCGTCGCCGGGCCCCGAGAAGCGCACGGGCTCGCCGTCGACGACGATCTGGCCCTCATCGGGCTCGTAGAGGCCGTAGAGGACGTTCATGAGGGTGGACTTGCCGGCGCCGTTCTCGCCGAGCAGCGCGTGGACCTGCCCGGGCTCGATCGTGAGGTCGATCGCGCTGTTGGCCACCAGGGAGCCGAATCGCTTCGTGATCCCGGCGAGCTGGAGTTTCACGTGGGGTTCTCCTCGTGCCGAAGCGGCGCAGGACTGCACCGCCGATTCCGTGCACGGCTGACTATTGCACAGTGGGGCTGGGCGGAGCGAAGCGCCCACGGCCGCCGGGGCGGCCATGGGCGCTTGGCTCAGATCACTTCGGGGAGGCCTTGGACTCCACCTTGAGCTTGCCGTCGATGATCTGCTGCTTGAGATCGTCGACGCTCTTCTTCACGTCGTCGGGCACATCGCCCTCGAGGTCGTGGTAGGGCGCGATGCCCACGCCGTCGTTGGACAGGTCGCCCACGTACGGCTCGGCGGAGAACTTGTCGTCCTTGGCCTCCTTGGCCGTGTCGTAGACGGAGTTCGCGATGCCCTTGACCACGGAGGTGAGGATGATGTCCTTGTAGTCGGGGGCGGACTCGTAGCCGTCGGAGTCGACCCAGATGAGCTTGGCGCCGTCCTTCTTCTTCACGGCGGCGGCCGCGCCCAGGCCCACGGGGCCGGCGACGGGCATGACGATGTCCGCGCCCTGGGAGAGGAACTGGTTGGCCAGCGTCTGGCCCTGGCTCTGGTTGTCGAAGTCGCCGGAGAAGGAGCCGGACTGCTTGTCCTTGTCCCAGCCGAGCAGCTTGACGTCCTTGCCCTTGTCCTGGTTGAACTTCTTCACGCCGTCGGCGAAGCCGTCCATGAAGATCGTCACGGAGGGGATGTTCATCCCGCCGAAGGTGGCGACCTTGTTCGACTTCGTCGTCCCGGCGGCGACGTAGCCGGCGAGGAACGCGGCCTGGGCCGTGTTGAACTCGATGGGCTTGGCGTTGTCGAGCTCGACCGTCTTGCCGTCCTTGTCCGTGAACGGGGAGTCGATGAGCGCGTAGTCGATGTCCTTGTTCTCCTGCGCGGACTTCGTCATGACGGGGGCCAGGTTGAAGCCCACGCCGTAGATGAGCTTGCAGCCCTGCTGGACCATCTGGTCGACGTTGGAGGTGAAGTCGGAGTCGTCCTTGGACTCCGCATCGGACTCCTGGAGGCCGAACTCCTTGACGGCCTTGTCGAAGCCCTCCTTGCCGGACTGGTTGAACGAGCGGTCATCCCAGCCGCCCGCATCGGAGACCATGCAGGCCTTGTAGTCGGACTTCTGCTCCGAGTCCTTCGATTCGGACGGGGCCTGGCCGCAGGCCGACAGGGCGAGCGCCGAGACGGCGACGACTGCGGTGAGCGGGGCGAGCTGCTTGCGCTTCACGTGACTATTCTCCCGGATGTGACGACGTTGGAACCGGCGCGGGCGCGGGGCCGAGGCACCGCGCGAGCGCGCGCAATCAGGCCGCACCGAGGCTGCCGTCATGGTTTACACAGGATAGACCGACTCGGGGCGCGCCGCGGACCCGGGCGTTACATGTAACACACCGATACCCAATTGCAATGCGGGCATCCGCTCAGCATCTGCCCGTACGATGTAGGGCATGTTGCCCGATTCACTGATCGAACTCTTCGAACTCTCCGGCGCCGATGACTTCCCGCGGGAGGGATCGCAGCGCCATGACCTCGCCGCCCTCGTCCATGCCTCGATGACCCAGGCTACGCTCATCCGCACGGCCAGCACCCGCTTCGCCCACGCCCATGACCTCAACCTCGTGGACTTCAACGTCCTGGGCGCCGTGGTCGCGGGCACCGGCAGCAATATCACCGTCACCCCCGGCTACATCAGCGAGCAGCTGGCGCTGTCCGCGTCGACGCTGACGTCGATCCTCGAGCGGCTCACGGACCGCGGCCTGCTCATGCGCGATCGCGACGAGTCGGACAAGCGCCGGATCGCGATCTACTACACGGAGGAGGCGGCCCACCTCATCCTGCGCTACTACCGCGAGGTCGGCCGCGCCTACGAGGAGTTCTTCGGCGGGCTCGACGCGGATGCGCTGGCGGCCGTCACGGAGACGGCCAAGGAGCTCAACCGCGCCAACGCGCGCGCCGGCGAGCTCGTCACCCGCGCGGAGTACTGAGCAGTACTGAGCCCTGAGCAGTCCTGAGCCCTGAGCAGTACCGAGCCCTGGCAGCAGTGCCGAGCCCTGGCAGCAGTACCGAGCCCTCAGACGCCGGGCCTCCCCGGTTCCGCCCCTGCCACCGAAGCCGCCGCCCCGTTCGGGGCGGCGGCTTCGCCGTGCCGCTGCCCCTGCAGCCCGGGCTCTCCCCCTCCCCCGTTGCACCGGGACCCGTCCTGACCAGGGCTGTTGGGCGTTTCACAAGGCGGACGCGGTTTGCGCCGGCGTGCGCCGGATGCGAATGTGGTGCATGTCACCCGACCGGACGGCGGCCCGCCCGCCGAGAGGAGCATCGTGGACACGCACAGCACACGGCCGCAGGACGGCGCCCCCGCGGGGCGCGCGGATGCGGGGAGCACCGGCACGCCGAACACCGGCGCAGGACAGGCAGCACCGGGGGCGGAGCGCCTCGCCCGCGGTCCGGAGGCGGCGACCGCCCCGGCGCGCGCGGCGGCGGGCCGGCCCACCCGGCGCACCCTCATCGCGGCGGGTGGCCTGGGCGCCGCGGGCGCACTGGCCTTCGCGGGTCCGGCGGCTGCCGAGCCGGAGTGGAACGTGCGCTCGGCACGGCCCGGTTCGGGCAACAGCCACGGGCACGGTCTGAAGAAGGGGCAGCGAGCCGATGCGCCGCGCAGCGTGCGCTCGAACGTCGTGCCCGCCGCCTATGAGCAGACCTCGGACGACCCCGCGGACTACGGCAGCTACGACCTCGCCGGCCGGCGCGCCAAGGACATCGACTACATCGTCATCCACGACACGGAGGCGGACTACGAGGGCACCCTGAAGATCTTCACGGACCCGAAGAACCAGACGTCGGCGCACTACGTGGTCGCCGGCAGCGGGCTCGTCACGCAGATGGTCGACGTCGCCGATGCCGCGTGGCACGCGGGCAACTGGCACTTCAACGGCCGCTCGATCGGCATCGAGATGGTCGGCCAGGCGGAGTCGAAGAAGGGCTTCACGCAGGCCCAGTACACCGCCGTCGGCCGCCTGGTGCGCTACCTGTGCAGGAAGTACGACATCCCCCTGGACCGCGAGCACATCGTGGGCCACGAGGAGGTGCCGGCGACCACGGTGGCCGGGGTGGCCAAGATGCACTGGGATCCGGGCCCGCTCTACAGCTTCGAGCGCCTCGTCGAACGGGCCGGCGGCCGCATCGCCGGCCACGGCGGGCGCCACGCGAAGACCGTCGTCGCGGCGCCGGACGACCGGTCGAACACGATCGACTTCCGCAATGCCGACGGCACCGCCCAGCTGGGCCGCCAGGGCGTCTTCGCGGTGTCGGTGCGCACCGCCCCGCGCGACGACGCGCCGCTGTTCGCGGACCCGGGCCTGCACCCGGACGGCAAGGGCCCGGCCGTGCCCGTCATCAACGACTGGGGCTCGAACCTCACGGGCGGGCAGACGTTCGCGGTCGCCGGCCGCGCCCACGGCTGGACGCAGATCCACTACGCGGGGACGACGGCGTGGATCAAGGACACGGATGCCGCGGGCCGGCGCGCGCTCGAGCCGGGCCGCGCGCCCCACGGGCTCGCGACGCCGCGCGGCAAGCGCGCGGTCAAGGTCTACGGGGCCGCCTATCCGGGCGCCGCGGCCTTCGAGCGGGCCGGCGTCGACGCGCCCAAGAACGAGGCGCTGCCGTACACGATCGAGCCGGGGGCGCGCTACGTGGTGGGCGGCCGCCTGCGCGGGTCGTACCAGGTGGCCGAGGACTACGGGAAGCCCGGCCGCTGGGTCCGCGACTCTACCGCGTGGGTCGAGGTGCGCATCGGCCACCGGGTGGGCTTCGTGCACGCCTCCGACGTGCGCATCGTGCGCTGAGCCGCCCCGGCCACCGCACGCCGCACCGCACGCCGCCGCCCCGGCTCAGCCCAGGCTGAGCCGGGGCGGCCGTGCGTCCGGGCTCAGTCCTCGAGGCGCTCGGAGAGATCGAGCCACTCGAGTTCGAGGTCGTCCTTCTCCGCGGCCAGCGCGCCGCGCTCCTGCGTGAGGGCGGCCAGGCCCGCGAAGTCGCTCTGGTCGTGGGCGGCCAGGCGCGCGTCGAGCTTCGCCAGCTCGTCTTCGGCGCGGTCGATGCGCCGCGCGATCGCCTTCGCCTCCTTGTCCAGCCGGCGCCGCTCGGCACTGGACAGGCCCGGCTCGCCGGCCCGCGCCTCGGCGGCGGAGGCCTGACCGGCGCTGGTACCGGTGCCGGGCACCGTACCGTCCCCCGCGCCCGAGGCGCGCCCGGGCCTGGCCGCGCCCGCGGCCTCCTGCGCCGCGGCCAGGCGCAGGTACTCGTCGACCCCGCCGGGCAGGTGGCGCAGCCGGTGGCCGAGGACCGCGTACTGGTCATCGGTGACGCGCTCGACGAAGTAGCGGTCGTGGGAGATGACGAGGAGGGTGCCGGGCCACGTGTCCAGCAGGTCCTCCATGGCGGCGAGCATGTCCGTGTCCATGTCGTTCGTGGGCTCGTCGAGGATGAGGACGTTCGGCTCGTCCAGGAGGACGAGGAGGAGCTGAAGGCGGCGCGCCTGGCCGCCGGAGAGGTCCTTCACGCGGCTCTGGAGGACGTCGCCCAGGCCCAGCCTCTCGAGCAGCTGCGTGGGCGTGAGCTGGCCGGCGGCGGTGGAGACCTCCGTGGCGCGGCGGGCCAGGAGCTCGCGGATGCGGTCCTCGGCGATGTCGGAGAGGTCGCGCAGCTGCTGGTCGAGGATGGCGGTGCGCACCGTCTTGCCGCGCTTGACGCGGCCCGCCGAGGGCTCGAGCCGGCCGGTGAGCAGGTTGATGAGCGTGGACTTCCCGGCGCCGTTGGCGCCCAGCAGGCCGATCCGGTCGCCGGGGCCCACGATCCAGTCGGTGGGCTCGATGACGGGCTGCGCGTCCGCGTACGCGGCGGCCGCGCCCACCAGCTCGAAGACGTCCTTGCCCAGCCGGCTCGTCGCCATGGACACGAGCTCCACGGTGTCGCGCACGGGCGGCTCCCCGCTGATGAGCGCGTTGGCCGCGTCGATGCGGAACTTGGGCTTCGAGGTGCGGGCGGGGGCGCCGCGGCGCAGCCAGGCGAGCTCCTTGCGCATGAGGTTCTGCCGCTTGGCCTCGACGGCCTGGGCCTGTCGGTCGCGCTCAACGCGCTGGAGGACGTAGGCCGCGTAACCGCCCTCGAACGCGTCGACGGCGGCGTCGTGGACCTCCCACGTCAGCGTGGAGACCTCGTCGAGGAACCACCGGTCGTGGGTGACGACGAGGAGGGCGCCCTGGCCGGCGGGCCAGCGGCGCTTGATGTGCTCGGCCAGCCAGCGCACCCCGGTCATGTCGAGGTGGTTCGTGGGCTCGTCGAGGGCGAGGATGCCCCAGTCGCCCGCCAGCAGGCGGGCCAGCGCGGTGCGGCGGCGCTGGCCGCCGGACAGGTCGCCGATGCGGGCATCCAGGTCGATGCCCGTGCCGGTGAGCAGCCCGGAGACGACGTCGCGGACGTGGGCGCGCGAGGCCCACTCGTGATCGGGCACGTCGCCCACGACCGCGCTGCGCACGGTGGAGTCCGCGGGCAGGTCGTCGGTCTGGCGGAGGTAGCCGATGGTCGTGCCGCCGCGCGCGGTCACGCGGCCCGCATCCGGCTCGATGTCGCCGGAGAGGATGCGCATGAGCGTGGACTTGCCGTCGCCGTTGCGGCCCACGATCCCGATCCGGTCGCCCGCGGAGACGCCCAGCGTGACGCCGTCCAAGACGGTGCGGTTCGGGTAGGACAGGCCGATCGATTCGGCGCCGAGCAGGTGCACGGGACTCCTTGCGGTGGTCGAGGGCGTGGGGTGGGTTGGGTGGACGTGGGTGGGGCGCTGGGGCCGGGGCTGGGGCCGGGGCTGGGTGGCGGCTGGTGGCTCCGCGGCTGGGTGCCTCGGGCTGGGGCGGCACTGGTATCTGACGGTGATGCTGAGTGGGGCTGCGGGTTGTGATTGCTGGTGGGGACTGCTGGTCGCGACTGCTGATGGGACTGCGGGCCGAGTACGGGCAGTGCCCACCCAGTGCCCGCCCAGTGTGCGAGAGCCGCCGGGGATGCCCCAGGGCGCGGGCGCGCGCCGGTCTTCCCGGTGCTACCAGCATAGTTCGCGGCTGCACAGCGGATCGCTGGCGGCTGGGAGTGGCGATGCGAACGGCGATGAGGTGAGACGGGGAAAGAGGGAAGAGACGGGGAACGCGCAGCCGCGCGATCGACCACGCGGTTCAGTCGCGGGGCTCGGTGCGATCGGCGTCGCCTCCAGGGCCGGCACCGGCATCGGCATCGGCATCAGCATTGGCATTGGCACGGTCTGCGACGGCCTGCGGCGGGGTCGTGCCGGACTCGGCGCGGAAGAAGCTCGAGCTGAGCATCTGGGTGACGATCGCGATGAACGCGACGTTGAAGGCCAGCTGAAGCGAGACGACGAGGCGGGCGAGCTGCCCGGAGGCGTGGATGTCGCCATAGCCGGTGGTGGCGAGCGTCGTCATGCAGAAGTAGAGGGCGTCGATGCGGGTGTGGATGCCGGAGACCTCGTCATCGGAGTAGATCGCCATAGCGTAGTAGGCCAGCGCAAACGCGATCGTGGTGATCTCGACGAGGATGAGCAGCTCGGGCACGCGCAGGCGCACCTCGCCCACGCGGCGGCGGTAGAACGCCTCGCGGATGATGATGAAGCCCACCCCCGTGATGCACACGGCGATGATGCTCAACCCGATCACCAGGCTGAGCAGGCTGCGCTCGGGGTGCATGGGGACCACGAAGTAGAAGACCACCATCGCGATGAGGAACCCCAGGTGAAAGGTCCAGTGGATGTTCCGCACGTGCAGGCGGGGGCGGGAGCTGTGCTGGCCGGCACGCGGCGGGCGGGCGGTGGGGCTCATGGGCCAATCCTGGCACGGAGCCGCGGACAGGAGCCGGGTCGAGTAGAGCCGGTGAGGGCCGCGTGGGTTGGTCCGGCGGTGCTGAGGGGCGGGCAGAGAGCGCAACACCGAGAGGTCGACGCCGGCTGGTGGCGTAGGTGGAGTTGATCGGTGGGAGGTGCGCCGGCCGGCGCGGAGCGGCTCTGGCCGAGGCGGGAGTTGCGTTGCTGGCAGCGTGGGCGGAGCCAGCGGTGTTGGGGCGGCCGCGGGCGTCCGCTCCAGGGCGCGGCGGTGCCGTCGGGTGGACGGTGGTGCCGTCGGGTGGACGGTGGTGACAGACCGGGCCTCCTCGCAGGGCAAATGTGTTGACGGGCTGGGGTCCCAGCGGGCCTGCCTTCCCGGCGGGGCACACCTGTTGACGGATCGGATTCCCGGCGGGCCGGCATCCTGCCGGAGTGGGCGGTGCCGGTGGGCGGCGCGTCGGCCGGTTCGGAGCGGCACCGGTCGAGGCGGTACTCGCGTTGTGGGCAGCGCGGGTGGGGCCGACGCTGCTGGGGGCTGCCGCGCCAGGGTGCGGCGGTGCAGTCGGGTGGTCGGTGGTGACAGGCCGGGCTTCCTCGCAGGGCAAATGCGGTAAAGGGCCGGGTTCCCAGCGGGCCGGCCTCCTGCCGGAGTGGGCGGTGCCGGTGGGTGAGGTCTGACGGTGCCGTGGGCCGACCACCCGCGCTTGGCGACGAACTATTTTCGAACAGTTTTTCCATATCGAGTGCTCCGAGTCCTTTTTGGAGTTCTCGTGTCAGTACCTCCCCCTACCCTGGAATCAGCAAAGGCGAACCGCAACACGGTACGAGGCACCGCTGCCGAGCGAACAGAATTCGCGGTACCCGGCTCGGCACCGGAGAGGCGAAGGGAGGTGAGCCCCATGGCACCACCGGCACGACGCATTCCCGGATCCAGTGCCCTCCGGGAGCCGCGCCCGCACCGTTACGATGCGGCCGTATTCGCCGGCATCCACGAGGCCACCGCCCTCGCGAGCCGACAGCGGCTGCGGCAGCTGCTCGGCGCCGGGATGACCGCCCTCGACGCCGCCCTCGCCCACGGGGACCTCGACCGCCTCGGCATAAGCTCGGGCATGCTGCTGCGCACTGATTCCGATCTCGACGCCGATGACCAGGCACGCTGCGACGCCTGCGGCGACTGTGTGCCACCCGACCCCGGCGTCTCGTCTTCCATGCCCGACCAGTTCCGTGCTCAAGCACCGCACGGCACCCAGGCTCTGCACAGTGCTCAAGCTCCCAACGGCGCTCAAGCCCCACGCAGAGCAGTCGCCCAGCCGGCGTCGTTCGACGGCATGGACTCCGCTACCGCGGCAGAAGCCACTGCCACCGTCGACAGTCAGTACAGCCTCGAGGCCTGCACCTGCACGGCGGGCACGCTCGCCACCGACGACCTCCCTGCCGCCGACGAAGCGCTCTTCAATCTCCCCACCGCAGAACCGCGAGGACAGACCGCACCCACCGATGAGGCGCTGCCAGATCCCATCCCCTGGGCCGACCAGGTGCCCTATGACTGCGAGCTCATCCCCGTCGCCCGCATCCGCGCACTGCTGAACGCCCACGTTCCGCACGCCGTTCCCTCGCACGTGTACGACGGCACTCAGCAGCGGCTGGGCATGACGATTGCCCACTGCCTCGACATCACCGAAACCCGAGCAACCGGTCTCATCGCCGATGCGCTCACCGCCATCCTCGGACTGCCCGAGCTGACCGACCAGGCCCGCCGGGGCATCATCGACACCCGCAAACTCGAAACCGCGGCCCACCTCGGCGGTGACCTCTCCCTTGCCCAACTCACCCACGTGGACGCCCACCTCGCGGCGCTGAGCCCCGCCATGCGCCTGGCCGACTTCCGCCGCCACGCGGCGCGCCTCATCGCGACCCTGAGCGGTCCCGCCGAGGCCGCCGAACAGGTGCATTCCCAGCGGCGGATCGAATACTGGGCGAACCGCGACGGCAGCGCCACCCTGTGCCTCATCGGCCCCGTTGCCGAGGTGGCGGCGCTGCACGAGCGCGTGCGGGCGGTTGCTCGCGCGGTGCGCCGCAGTGAACTGGGCGCCTTCGGCCAGCAGGCGCCCGCAGGCACTCAGGTGATCGATGAGCGCACCATCGGTCAGCTGTGCTTCGACATGCTCGCCTCGTACGCCCCGCAGGTCACCGTCCAGGCAGTCATCCCCACGCGGGATGATCTCACCGCTGACGGAGGTGTGGGGGCGAGCGCAGGCCGAAGCTCCGAAGGAGCGCCTGTCGCCGCCAGGGGTCCCGGGCAGGGCGCCACCTCCTCGTCGTCGCCGCCGACTGCGTGCTTCGCGCATCCCCACAGCTCTGCAACGTGCAACTCTGCGACGTCCGAAAACAGACGAACACCGAAGGCGCAGGGGCGAGGTGTGCCCGCACCGGCATCGGGCGGCGGCCCAGACTCAATCACCGGATCCCCACCGGCCAGGTGTGCGGTGGCCCATCCTGCACGAGCCCCCGTCGAGGCCTCCGCCTCCGGTCAGACCGTGGTCATCACTCTGACGTGCCCCACGAACGCGGAATGGCTGCGCCGCCAGGCCACCGTCGCACTCACCCTGCCGCTGCTGACCTACACCGGCGACTCCGACCTGCCCGGCGAACTGGCCGATGGCTCACCCGTTCCCGCCGACGCCGCCCGCCGCATCGCTGCTGGACAGTCCACCCTGCGCCGCATCCTCACCGATCCCGCGGACGGCCGCGTTCTCGACGCCCATGCCCGCTCCTACACGATCCCGGCAGCCCTGCGCGCGGTCGTGGAAGCGAAGTGGCAGCACTGCACCGCACCGGGCTGCACCCGTCGAGCCGATGCCTGCGAACTCGACCATCGCACCCCGTTCGACCATGCCGATCCTGCCGCCGGTGGGCGAACCGACTTCAGCAACCTCCATCCCCTGTGCAAGCGCCACCACCAGATGAAGACCGCGGGCATCCTCACCCCGGTGCGGACTTCGGAGGGCATGCTCACCTGGCAGCTCAACGGCGAACTCACCGCAAGGACCGCGGTGCCCGGCAACCCCATCAACTCCGCTCACGCCGAGCAGCTGCAGACCCTCATCGACTCCACCGACGGGCAGGCGCACTCTGCCGGGACTGCGTCCCCCACCGCGGACGCGCGCTCCGATCCACCGCCCTTCTAGAGCGAACGCTCGCGCTCGAGCGGACGCCCGCGATCGTCGCTGACCCATCACTCGGATGACCGGGAAGTCTCTCCCTCGAAGCGCCCAGCCACCGTGCGAGGGGGACCACGCAGCCGATGCCGGCCGCCCCGCCCGTGAGGATCATCGCCCTGAGAAGAGTCACTCCCCGCTGGGCGGCTGCCCTCTGTGTGAGGAGTCGGGAAGCGCACCGGTCGGAAGCAGGTCCGCGCCTGCAGCTGCGCACAGCGCATCCCTCACCTGCGGCGGGCAGAGGAACAACCGTGGTTCGAGCACCTCCCAACCGCGATGTTTGGTGCTGCGCGCCCAAGCCTCGTGGGCGGCGTCGATGCCCTTCGTGAGATCGAGGCCACGACTGCCGGCACCGCGCACCTGTAGGTGATACATCCAGCGCGACCCATCCGCCTCGGTGCTGATGAATGTCGCCTCGAAGGCCATGTGCTCGTCGGTGAGTGATTCGAGGCACTCGTCGTAGCGCGCGTGCAGCATCGCCATCCAGTCGTCGAACCGTGCCTCCGCTGCTTCGAGCAGCGGGGCGCGCCAGAGTTCCATCACCGTGCCGGTCGGCACCGACGGCGGCATCTCGGGCCCAGCATCCGGACCGCTCGCGGGGTGGAACGGGATGGTCTCACGCATGATGATGACCCCGCTCAACCAGATCGGGGCCCGGTGGGAACCGCACTGGTTTCGATGGTCGCGTTCTCGGCCCCGGCGCATGGTCATCCCGCGCACTGTTGCTCTGCGCATCGTCATCCTGTGCACCGGCAAGCGGCTGCGGCGGACCACCGGTGCTGTCCTCACCATCCTCCAGCGCACAGGACCGGGCGCTCCTCGCCTCAGCCCCGGCAAACCACTCGTCTTCGAGGGCGGCGGTCTCCTGTGACTCGCTGCCCCATCGCCTGGGGCGCTCCGCGCTCAACCAGTAGATGCTCTCCGCTCGGCACATGAAACCGTATTCGATGAGTTCGCGGCGCAAATAGGCGACGTCGCCGTGAGCGGAGCGCAGGAGCGCATTGACCTCGGTCTCCGAATAGCGCCGATCGCTCTCGAATCGGTGGAGCAGCTCGAGGAGGATCACCACGCGCTGCCGCCGCCTGGCTGGAATGGATCGAAGGGTTCCATCCAGGCGCAGGTCGCCGACGGCGAAGCTGCGCAGCGTCTTGTCCCGAAAGGCCTGCCCAAGTGCGAGCTGCTCGTCGCGTTCGGCCTGCAGCGCGCTGCGGGCCTGGGTGAAGTTCTCACCCGTGGCGCGCATCCGAGCGCGGATGCGGGCCTTGAAACCGGCGTGATGGGTCATGGCTGCTCCAACGCGGATCCGCGATTTCCACCCCAGCGGCGGATCCGGCTGTCTGCGTCATGGCGAGTGCGGTGCACGATGACAAGACCCGAGGATTCGCTCCCCTTCGCCCGATGCCACTCCGCGCTGGGGTGCGGAGGACCGAGCTGGGCGCTGAGCCGCGCCGGACTTCACACTACAGGAACCACGACCCGGACCCCAGATCCGCACAACCTGCGGGGCCTCGGCTTCCCGCGCACCTGCGGGCCGGTTCAGTGCCCGCCCGCCTCGATGAGCAGCACCCCGCCCATGACGAGGGCCAGGCCCAGGCCCATGAGCCACGTGAGCGACTCCTTGAAGAACACGGCGCTGAGCATCGCGGTCAGCGCAACCCCGGCGGCCGCCCACACCCCGTAGGCCACGGACAGCGGCATGCCCGCCGCCAGTGCAGCGGAGAGCAGCGAGAACGCGGCCACGTAGCCGACCGCCACGATCGCCCACCACAGCCACCGGCCAGGGCGCCGGCGTGCGCCCGGTACCGCAGCTCCACGGTGTGCCCCCGAGGCGCCATTCACCCCGGCCGTGGGATCCCCCGCGTCATCATCGAACACCTCGGCGACATCCTGGATCTCGGCCGCCACCACAGCGCGGGGCGTAACACCGCCAGCATCACGGGCTCCGTCAGCATCCCGAGCGCCACCAGGATGTCGGGTATCACCGGCGCCTCCTGCATCGCCAACACCCCCTGCACCCCGAGGGCCCCCTGCCCCGCCAGCAGCCCCCGGGCTGCCACCGGCGCCGGCATCGGCGCGCAGCGAGGCTGCCTTGAGCGACAGCGTGCCCGCCACCTCGCACAGCACGGCGAGCGCAATATAGAGCCAGCTCATGACCGCTCCTCCCCACGCAGCTCCGCGCACTCCTCGGCGCTGGCCGCGCCGGCCGCGCCGGCCGCGTCGGCCGCATCGGCGTCGCTGGTTGTATCAGCTACATCGGCCGCACCGGCTGCATCGACCTCATCGGCCGCGTTGCCCCCGGCCGTCACACCGGCCCCGCAGACCGCGCCGGTCGCGCCAGCAGCCGCCCCGCTGACCGAGCCGGTCGCGCCGCTCGGACCGGTCAGGCTGCTCCCGCCCGCGGTACCGCCACCACTCCGGCTGCTCCCCTCAGCTCCGCCGGCTCCGCCAGCGCCGCCCGCCGCCGACTGCCCGTCCCGGTGCTCCCTCGGACTGGCCTGGTGCCCACTTCGAGCGGCCCGGCGCACATTCGAATGCTCGCCCTGCACGCCCCGGTCCGAACCCCGTCCACCCCCGCGAGAACCTCGGCCACTCCCGCGCCCGCTCCGCCCGGCCCGGTGCTCTCCGGCCTGCACGACGAACACGCCCACTGCCACGCAGCCGATGCCCACCCACATGACGGGGGTGATGGGCTCGGCGAAGATGAGGGCCGAGGCGAACGCGGTGAGCGTTACCCCGCACGCGCTCCACGTCCCATACGCGGTGCCCAGCGGCAGCCCCCACCGCAGGCACAGCGACAGGCCCCCGAAGGCGCACAGATAGCCCACCACCACGACGGCGTAGAGCCCCGGCGCGTCGAGCGCGGCCTTGAGCGAGAGGGTGGCGGTGACCTCGGCGACGATCGCGCCGGCCACGCACAGCCAGGCACGCACCGTGCGCCCCGTGCGCCCGGCCTCAGGCACCCGCGGGCGCCCCGCCGCCCTCGATGACGTGCGCGCCTGCGGCCGGCGAGGTCACGCGGATGACGTGGCGGACATAGCGGCTGGCCTCGAGCATGACGGCCAGGTCGAGGGCGTGCGTGGAGTCGGCCACGAGGAAGCCCACGGTGGGCCCGGAGCCGGAGACGAGCGCGGCCAGCGCGCCGGCCTGCAGCCCGGTGTCGATGACCCCGCGGATGTCCGGCAGCAGGTCGAGCGCCGCGGGCGCCAGGTCGTTGTGCACGGCACCGGCCAACCGCTCCGGGTCCCCCGAGGCGACGGCCTCGAGCACGGGAGCGGGATCGAGCGTGCCGGGCCCTGCCTGCCCCGCCGCGCGCATCTCGTCGAGGCGCGCATAGACGAGCGGGGTCGACAACGACGCGGTCGAGGTCGCGAGCACCCAGTGGAACCGCCCGCTGTTCATGACGGGGCTGAGCACGTCCCCGCGCCCCGTGCCCAGCGCAGTCCCGCCGCGCAGCAGGAACGGCACGTCCGCGCCCAGCTCCACGGCGATCCGGTGGAGCAGCTCCAGCTCAGCGGCGCCGATGAGCTCGGCATAGGCGACCAGCGCGGCCGCCGCGTCCGCGGACCCGCCGCCCATCCCGCCGGCCACGGGCACGCTCTTGTCGATGGCCACCTCGACCGGCACCCACAGCCCGGTCTCCTGCGCCAGCCGCTCGACGGCCCGCACGGCAAGGTTCGCTCCGTCGAGCGGCACGGGGATCGCAGCCCCGGCATCCACCTCGGCGGCGGTGGGGGCGAAGCGCCCGATCACGGAGACGGAGGTGCAGGCGCTGATGTGCTCGGCGCCGTCGGCGGGCACCTGGGTGAGCGTGACGTCCTCGGCCGCGCCCACCGTCTGGAACACGGAGACGAGCGAGTGGTAGCCGTCGTCCATCGCCTCGCCCACCCCCAGCAGCAGGTTGAGCTTCCCGTAGGCCCGCGCCCGCACGGTCCGCGGCGCCAGCGGCAGCGGCTCCACGTTGGACTCTGTCATCGCGCCGCCTCCCCGCTGACCTCTACCTCCGCCGCCGAGGCGCGCCGGCCCCGCGCGCCGGGCTCGCCCGGGCCCACGCCCAGGCTGCGGGCGGCCCGCGCGATCGCGCAGTAGCCGTCGATGTCGATGACCTCGCCCCGGGCCCGCGGGTCGATGCCCGCCGCCTCGAGCACGCGGCCGGCGGCCTCCGCGCCCCCGGCCCAGCCGGCGAGCGCGGCGCGCAGCGTCTTGCGGCGCTGGGCGAACGCGGCGTCGACGACCGCGAAGACCTCGGCGCGACCCACCCCCGCGGTCTCCTCCAGGGGGACTGCCCGCCGCCGGATCCGCACGAGGCCCGACCCCACATTGGGCGCGGGCCAGAAGACGTTCCTGCCGATGTCCGAGCCGCGCGCCACGGTGCCGTACCACTGCGCCTTGACGCTGGGCACCCCGTAGGTGCGGGAGCCGGGCTGGGCTGCCAGCCGGTCGGCCACCTCGGCCTGCACCATGACGAGGACGGTTTCGATGCCGGGGAACGCGGCGAGGAAGTGCAGCAGGACGGGCACCGCGACGTTGTAGGGCAGGTTCGCCACGAGCGCGCGCGGGCTCAGCGGCAGCGCGTCCACGCGCATGGCATCGGCATTGACCAGCTCGAATACGGCTCCCGCCTGCTCCGAGCCCCCGTGCAGTTCGGCGATGGTGCGCGGCAGGCGCCCGGCGAGCAGCGGGTCGATCTCGACGGCCACGACCGGGTGGCCGGCCTCGAGCAGGCCCAGCGTGAGCGAGCCCAGCCCCGGCCCCACCTCGGCGACGGGAGCACCGGGCGGCAGCTGCGCCTCGGCGACGATCATGCGCACGGTGTTGGGATCGATGACGAAGTTCTGCCCCCGCTGCTTCGTGGGGCGCAGGTCCAGCTCGGCGGCGAGTGCGCGCACGGAGCGGGCGGTCAGCAGGGTCGTCACGCTCCCCACACTAGACGACGCCGGGGCCCGACACGCCCCGCTAGGCTTGCCCCCATGGACGCTGTGACCCTGTCGAAGCTCTTCGACCCCGCCGTCTACGGCCTCCTCGAGACCGTCGATGCCGCGCCCGGCGCCGAGCTCGCCACCGCCGCGCGCCTGCGCGCCGACGGCGTGGAGCCCGACGTCGCCGCGGCGCTGCTCACCCAGGCCCGCCTGCGCCGGGAAGCCGAGGCGAAGTTCGGCCCGTTCGCCGCGGACATGCTCTTCACCCGCGATGGGCTGGCCCAGGCCACCCGCCTGCCGGTCGCCGCCCACCACGCCGGGCGCATGCTCGCCGCGGACGCGGGCACGATCGCGGACCTGGGCTGCGGGATCGGCGCCGACGCCATGGCGTTCGCCGGCCTGGGCGCGAACCTCATCGCGCTCGACGCCGACGAGGTGACCGCCGGCATCGCCGCGTTCAACCTGCGCAGCTTCGACACCGCGACGGTGGAGCACGGCCGCGCGGAGGACTTCGACCTCGCCCGGGCCGGCGCCCTGTGGCTGGACCCCGCGCGCCGCGCCGGCACCACGGCCTCCGGAACCGCTCGCCGACTGTCCGACCCCGAGGCGTTCTCCCCGCCCCTGACCTGGGCCTTCTCGGCCGCCCGGGAGGTCGACGCGGTGGGCATCAAGCTGGGCCCCGCACTCGACCACGCGCTCATCCCGGAGGGCTGGGAGGCCCAGTGGGTCTCCCACGACGGCGACGTCGTCGAGGTCGCGCTCTACGCCGGCGCCGCCCTGCGCCGGCCCGGGCGCAGCGCGCTCGTCATGGGCTCGGGCGGGGCCGCCGAGGTCCACGAGTCCGACCTGCCCGCAGGCGACGAGGAGGGCATCGGCACCGTGGGCGAGTACCTCTTCGAACCCGACGGTGCGATCGTGCGCGCGGGCCTCATCACCGCCCTGTGCGCCCCACTGGGCGCCCACCGCATCTCCGCGCCCATCGCCTACCTCACCGGCGACCGGCCCGCCAGCGGGGTCGCGGCCAGGCTCGTGCGCCAGTGGCGCATCGCCGAGGTGCTGCCGGCCGGGCTCAAGCCCCTGCGCCGCGCGCTCGTGGAACGGGGCATCGGGCGCGTCGTCATCAAGAAGCGCGGGGCGGACATCGACCCCGCGCAGGTCCGCCGCCGCCTCAAGCTGCCCGCCGGCCGCCCCGCCACCCTCGTCTTCACCCGCATCGGCGAGGACCACGTCGTGCTGCTCGCCGAGGAACTTGCCGACGCCCCCGGCGCTGAGCCGGCGCCCCCACGAGACTCAGGAGAGAGCACATGACCGCAGCGCCTCACACGTCCTCCCCACTCCTCGCGCCGGCGGAGCTCGCCGCGCTGCTCGAATCCCCCGCCCCGCCCATCGTGCTCGACGTGCGCTGGAGCCTCGCCCAGCCCGACGGGCGCGCGGACTGGGCGGCGGGCCACATCCCGGGCGCGGCCTACGTGAGCATGGACGACGACCTCGCCTCCCCCGACCATGCTGATCCCACGCGCGGGCGCCACCCGCTGCCCGATCCGGCCGACCTCGAGGCCGCCATGCGCCGCTGGGGCATCGACGACGACTCCGCCGTCGTCGTCTACGACGACAACCGCGCACTCGGTGCCGCCCGGGCCTGGTGGCTGCTGCGCTGGGCGGGGCTGTCCCATGTGCGGGTGCTCGACGGCGGACTGCGCGCCTGGCGAGCAGGCGGCCACCCGCTGGAGACGGCCGCCTCCGCCGCCCCGGGGGCCACAGACCGGAGCGAGACCCCAGCCCGTCGGCCGGGCTCGTTCACCATCCGCCCGGGTGCGCTGCCCACCCTCACCGCCGATGCGGCCGCCGAGCTGGCGCGCACCGGCGTCCTCCTCGACGCCCGGGCCGGCGAGCGCTACCGCGGGGAGACCGAGCCGCTCGATGCGCGCGCCGGGCACATCCCCGGCGCGCTCAACCGCCCGGCCACGGACAACACCGCCGAGGACACCCACGCCCTGCTGCGCCCGGAGCGGCTGCGCGCGGACTTCGCGCGCCTCGGCGCCGTGCCCGCAGCCCCCGCGGAACCCGCAGGCCCAGCGGATCAGGCTGGCCCAGCTGACCCCCAGGCCACCGCGCCGCGGGTGGGCGTCTACTGCGGCTCCGGTGTCACGGCGTGTCACAACGCGCTGGCGCTTGCGGTGCTCGGTGAGACCGCCGCGCTCTACCCCGCCAGCTGGTCCGGCTGGAGCGCCGACCCGGACCGCCCCGCGGCAACCGGCCCGCAGTAGCCCAGGCCAGCGCGCCCGTCTCCACTGCGCCCGCCACCTGGGCGGTCGCGGCAGGGCAACCTGGCGCGCACGTAGGATGGCGCAATGGTCACCTTCGCTCAGTCACCCCGTTCGACGCTCGGCGTCGAATGGGAGCTCGCCCTCGTCGACGCCCAGACCCTCGACCTCGTGCCCCGCGCGGGCGAGGTGCTCGACCGGCTCGCCGAGAGCCCGCGGGCCAAGAGCGCCGTCGTGGGCGAGATGCTGACGAACACCGTCGAGGTGGTCTCCGGGGTCCACACCCGCGTCGCGGACGCCGTGGGCGACCTCGACGAGACGATCGCGGAGCTGTCCGGCGTCCTCGGCGCCCAGGGCCTGCGCGCCATGAGCGCCGGCACGCACCCGTTCGCCAAGTGGCAGAACCAGGAGGTCACGGACAAGGAGCGCTACGCGGAGCTCATCAACCGCACGCAGTGGTGGGGCCGGCACATGCTCATCTTCGGCGTCCACACGCACGTGGGCATCGACTCGCGGGAGAAGGTGCTGCCCATCCTCAACTCCCTGCTGCGCTACGTCCCGCACCTGCAGGCGGTCAGCGCCTCCTCGCCCTTCTGGTCGGCCACGGACACCCACTACGCGTCGAACCGGGCCATGATGTTCCAGCAGCTGCCCACGGCCGGCCTGCCGTTCCAGTTCTCGAACTGGTCGGAGTATGAGAAGTACGTCTCCGATATGCGCCACACGGGCGTCATCGACGAGATCAACGAGATCCGCTGGGACATCCGCCCCTCCCCCGGCTGGGGCACGATCGAGGTGCGGGTGTGCGATGGCCTGCCCACCTCCGCCGAGGTCGCCGCGGTCACCGCGTTCGTCCAGTGCGTCGTCGACGACCTCTCCGAGCGCCTGGACCACGGCGAGACGCTGCCGACGATGCCCAACTGGTTCCACGTGGAGAACAAGTGGCGCGCCGCGCGCTACGGCATGGACGCGATCATCATCGAGAACGCCGCCGCCGAGGAGCGCCTCGTCACCGAGGTCATCGCCGACGAGGTGGCCCGCCTGGCCCCCGTCGCGCAGCGCCTGGGCTGCGAGGCCGAGCTCGCGGCGATGGACGACTTCGCCTCGATCGGCGCGAGCTACCAGCGCCAGCGCGCGCGGTTCGCGCAGACCGAGTCGCTCACCGAGGTCGCGCGGCTGCTCGTCGACGAGTTCTCCGCAGGCCGCCCGCTGGGCGGCTGAGCGCCCTCGGCCGGGCCCGCCGTGCGGCTCAGCCGCGCTCGAGCACGGCGCGCAGCGCGGGCCACGCGGCGGCGAAGCCGGGGTGGAGCTCGTAGTCCTCGACCCGGTCGAGCGGCACCCAGGCGAGCTCGAGGCTCTCGGCGTCGCTGATGGACTCCTCGAGTCGGCCGCGCGTGCGCGCGATGACCGTCGTGTAGCTCCACCCGTCCTTGTCGACGACGTGGGTGTCGAGGATGTCGATGTCCGCCTCCGCTGCGGGCACGCCGGCCTCCTCGCGGGATTCGCGCAGGGCGCCCTGCTCGGCCGTCTCGTCCGGGTCCTTCGCACCGCCGGGGATGCCCCACGTGCCGCCGTGGGCCGACCACTCGACGCGGTGCTGGAGCAGCACGCCGCGCTCGGGGTCGTGGAGCAGCAGCCCGGCCGCGCCGTACAGGCCCCAGAACTTCCCCTGGGGGGTCTCGATCCAGCCGTCGCCCGGGCGGCGGCGCTTCTTCAGCTCCTCCGCCGAGGGGCGGGCCGGCCGGCCGGCGCCGGCTCGGTGGGCGCCGTGAGCGCGGTCATCGGGTGCGGGGCCATCGGGTGCGGGGTCATCAGACACGCACATCACTCGCTTCCAGGGAGGAGGTCACGCCGAAGCCGGGGTCCGAGGGCGGCAGGCCGCGGCGCACGACCTCCGCCCCCAGCGCGGCGATCATGGCGCCGTTGTCCGTGCACAGGGAAAGCGGCGGGACCCGCAGCGCCACCCCGGCGGCGGCGCAGGCCTGGCCCAGTGTCTCGCGCAGCCGCGCGTTCGCGGCCACGCCGCCGCCCAGGAGCACCCGGTCGATGCCGGTGTCCTCGACGGCGAGCATCGTCTTGGCGACGAGCACGTCCACGACGGCCTGCTCGAAGCTCGCGGCCACATCGGCCTGCCGGGTGCGCCCGCCGTCGGCCGTCGTGAACCGCAGCGCCGCGGTCTTGAGCCCGGAGAAGGAGAATGCGTAGCGCCGCTCCGGCCGGCGCAGGTCCTTGCCGGTCATGAGCCCGCGGGGAAACGACACGGCGTGGGGGTCCCCGGGCCGGCCCTCGGGGTCGAAGGCGCCCGCGGCGGCCTTCGAGATGTTCGGACCGCCGGGGTAGTCGAGGCCGAGCAGGCGGGCGGTCTTGTCGAACGCCTCGCCGGCGGCGTCGTCGATCGTCGAGCCCAGCAGCTCGATCCCGTCGACGATGTCGTCGATGCGCAGGATCTCCGTGTGCCCGCCGGAGACCAGCAGGGCGATCGTGGGCAGCTCGAGGCCCGGAGCGTCCGGGGCCACGAGGTCGACCGCGACGTGGGCCGCCAGGTGGTTGAGCCCGTAGAGCTGCTTCCCGGTCGCGGCGGCGAGGCCCTTCGCGGCGCTCACGCCCACGAGCAGGGCCCCGGACAGGCCGGGTCCCGCGGTGACGGCGATCGCATCGAGGTCGTCCAGGCCCACCCCGGCGGTCGCGAGCGCCTCGCGGATCGCCGGGCCGATCGCCTGCACGTGGGCGCGGCTGGCGACCTCGGGGACCACGCCGCCGTAGCGCACGTGCTCGTCCATCGACGTCGCCACGGTGTTGGCGAGCAGCTGCGTGCCGCGCACGATCCCCACGCCGGTCTCATCGCAGGAGGACTCGATGCCGAGCACGAGCGGGCCGGCCGCGGCCCCGCCCGGGCTCATAGGAACGCCTCCTGCTGCCAGCCCTCGTCCGGGCCGGCCTCCGCCTCGTCCTCGGGCAGGCCGTCGGCGGCCAGCCGGGCGTAGCGGGCGTAGAGCTCGCCCTCGGAGATGTCCGCGCGGGGCTGGCCGAGGGCGTCGCAGAGCATGCGCAGGTGCGTCTCCCACACGGGGCCCACCTGCGCGATCGCGTCCGCGGCATCGTGGACGGAGGGGAACGTGTGGGCCAGCGCGATCCGCGTCTCGGCCGGCCCGCCGGGCTGCGGGTCGGCAACCGGGGTGAGCGTGAGGCCCAGGCGGCCCAGGCGGGCGGTGTCGAAGAGGACGTGGGAGTCCGGCTCGCAGGCGAGGATGTGGGCGACCAGCACCTCGTCGTCGAGCTCGAGCTCGACCGTGTCCTCATCGGCCCGGCGCCAGGGGGCGAACCAGCGCGCGCAGCGCTGCGGATCGGCGACGTAGGACCAGATGCGCTGCGGGTCGGTGTCCACCCGGGTGTCGATGACGAGGTCGGTGCCGTGCTCCCAGCCGGTGACGGTCGCATTGACGGGGGCGGAATCGGCGTACGGCATGGCCTCAGCGTACCAACGGGCCTCAGCGGGCCTCCGCTCCCCGGGACCGGGCGGGCAGCAGGGCGCGCATGAGGACGGCATCGGCGCCGCGGTAGTAGCCGGGCCGGGTGCCCACGGGCTCGAAGCCGCGCGCCGCGTAGAGGGCGAGCGCCGCCGCGTTGTCCGCGCGGACCTCCAGGTGGACGGCGCTGCAGCCGAGCTCCCCGGCGCGCGCGAGCAGCGCGTCGAGCAGCGCCCCGCCCAGCCCCCGGCCCTGCAGCGCGGGCTCCACGCCGATCGTGAGGATGTCCGCCTGGGGACCGGAGACGAAGAGGCCGGCGAATCCGGCGATGCCGCCGCCCCCGCTGTCCGCCTTGGGGCTGGGCTCCGCATTGTCTGCGCGGTCGACGAGGAATTCGGCGCCGGGGGTGGCGAGCTGGGACCAGTAGAACTCCTCGGTCCACGCATCGGGGCCGAAGGCGCGCGCGTCCACGGCGGCCACCGGTGCGATGTCGAACCACCGCATGCACCGGTGCGTCACGGCCGGCGCAGCGGCGCGGCGTCGGGCTCGCGCAGGTAGAGGGGCACGGGGTCGAGCAGGGGGCGGCCGGCGGCCAGCAGGCGCGCGGCCACGCGGCCCAGGTCCGCGGCGCTGGGCTCGAGGAGCGCGGGATCGTCGCTGACCGGCGCGCCCAGGGCGGCGGCGTAGAGGGCGAACCCGCGGCCCAGACGCACGGGCTCCTCCCCCGGCGCGGCGGCGAGGCGCTCGGCCAGTGCGGCCGGGGCCCACACCTCGGGCCCGGCGGTGGCGATGGGCACTCCGGCCGCGTCGAGGCCCGCGAACCGGGTCGCGTAGACCTCGCGCCGCCGCGCATCGGTGGCGACGACGAGCTCGTGCCCGCCGGGGTGGGCGGCATACCAGCGCAGCGCGAGCGCGGCGTGGCTGGCGACGCCGGAGACCGGGGCGCCCGCGCCCAGGCCGAAGCCGATGCCCGCGGCGATCCCCGCGCGCAGGCCGGTGAAGGGCCCGGGACCCACGCCCACCACGACCGCGTCCGGGGCGGGGGCGAGCGCGGCGAGCTCGCGCAGGGCCGGCCCCAGCGATTCGGCGTGGCGGCGGGCGGCGTAGTCGGTGCGCTCGGCGAGGACCGCCTCGCCGTCGAGGACGGCGGCGCTCGCGGCGCCGGAGGTGTCGAGGGCGGTGATGATCACGGCCGGGCCCCCTGCCCGTCCCCGGCGCGGTCCGCGCTGTCCCGGTCCGCCGCGCCCAGGCCCGCCGCGCGCAGCCGCTCGCCCCATGTGCCGTGCGGGGTGAGGGCGATCGTGCGATCCTCGGTGGCGGGATCCGCACTGATGGAGACCTCGAGGCGCTCGGCGGAGAGCTGCTCGGCCAGCCCCGCGCCCCATTCGATGACGGCGGCGGAGTCCGCGAGCGCGTCCTCGAGGCCCAGGTCGTCGAGCTCGGCGGCAGACCCCAGCCGGTAGGCGTCGACGTGGACGAGGCCGGGGCCGGCCCCGGTGGGGGCGTGCTCGCGGGCGATGACGAACGTGGGCGAGGACACGCGCCCGCGCACCCCCAGCCCGGCGGCGATCGACTGCGTGAGCGTCGTCTTGCCGGCCCCCAGGTCACCGGTGAGGATGAGCACGTCACCGGCGCGCAGGAGCCCGGCCAGGCGCTTGCCGAAGCGGCCCATCGCGTCGAGGTCGGCGATCGCGAGCTCCGCCGAGGCGGGGGCAGCTTGGACGGCTGCGGGCGCGGGCGCTGCCGGGTCCTCGGGCGGCCGGCCCACCGTCACCCGGTCGGCGCGCGGGCCCACCCGGGTGACGATCTCGTAGTTGATCGACCCCGACCATGCGCCCCACTCCTCCGCGCTGGGGCCCGTGGTGCCGTCGCCCATGACGATGACTGTGTCGCCGGGCGCGATCGGCAGGGCGTCCGGGGCGTCGGCGGGGCCGATGTCCGCGATCATCTGGTCCATGGCGATGCGCCCCACGACGGGGAAGCGGCGCCCGCGGATGGTGACCTGCGCACTGCCCGAGGCCGCGCGCGGGATCCCGTCGGCATAGCCGCCGGCGATGAGGGCGAAGCGGGTGTCCCGGGGGGCCCGGTAGAGCAGCCCGTACGAGGCGCCGTGGCCGGCGGGCACCACCTTGACGGTGAGCACGCTCGAGCGCAGCTCCATGGCCGGGCGCAGGCCCAGGTCGGCACCCGTTCGGTCGGCGAACGGGCTGAGGCCGTAGAGGCTCAGGCCCACGCGCGCCAGGTCACCGGGCACGGGCGCCATGGACAGCGCGGCCGGTGAGTTCGCGCAGTGGACGAGGAGCTCATCGGCGCTGCCCCGCTCGGGGTGGGCGCGCAGCAGGCCGCGCAGGGACTCCACGCCGGCGCCGAACGCCGCGAGCTGCTCGGCGTTGGCCGGGTGGCCCACCTCATCCGCGCAGGCGAAGTGGGTCATGACGCCTACGATCCGCACGCCCTGCGCACCGGCCAGCGCGGGCAGCAGCGCGCCCAGCTGCGCGGCGGTGAGGCCGCTGCGGCCCAGGCCCGTGTCGAGCTTGACGTGGGCGAGCGCGGGCCGCCCGGCGGTCCGGGCCGCGGCCTCCAGCCGGGCGAGGCTGCCGGGATTGGGCAGGCCCACCTCGATGCCCTCGGCCACGAGCGGCGCGAGGTCGGCGGTCTCGTCGTAGAGCCAGCACAGGATGCGGGTGCCGGCGCCCGGCTCCGGGGCGCCGGCCTGGGCGAGCAGCGCGCGCACGGCCAGCGCCTCGGCGGGGGTGGCCACGCCGAACTCGCGGATCCCCGCGGCCAGTGCGGCGGGCACGACGGCGCCCAGCCCGTGGCCGTAGGCGTCGGCCTTGACGATGCACATGAGGCGGCAGGGGGCGATGCGCGCCGCGATGGCCGCGATGTTGTGGGCCAGTGCCCCAGCGTCGATGCGCGCGCTCAGCGCCGACGGAATGCTCGGGGCCGACGGAGGGTTCGGCACCGAGGGGTCGGGCGATGCCGAGGGGGCGCTCACCTGCCCGCCTCCGACTCGCGCAGGGCGACGATGCGCGCCTCGAGCGCCGCGGGCAGGCCGGAGGCGTGGGTGGTCGCGTGCCCGGCCGCGCTGTGGAGGAGCACGGCCAGGCCCGCCACCAGGGCGAGGTCCGGCACCGGTTCGTGCTCGGCGGTCGTGGCGAGCAGCGCGCCGAGGACGCCCAGGAGCACATCGCCGGTGCCGGCGGTCGCGAGCGCCGCGGGACCGGGGGCCGGCGCGACGAGCGAGCCGTCGGGCCGGGCGATGACGGTGCGCGGGCCCTTGAGGAGCACGACGGCCCCCGTCGCCCGGGCGGCGGCGGTGGCGGCGGCGACCGGGTCGGCCTCGATGGCGGCGCGGTCGGGCGCATCGCCGGGCTCAAGCCGGCCGAGCAGTTCGGCGAGCTCGCCGGCGTGGGGGGTGAGCACGGCGGGGTGGCCGAGGGGCCCCTCGACGAGCGCGAGCGCGCCGGCGTCAAGGGCGACGGGCAGCCCGGACTCGCGGGCGTCCGCGAGGGAGGCGCGCATCTCGTCCTCTGCGGGGGCCCCCGAGCCCAGAGCCCAGGCCTGGACGCGGCCACGGCCCGCCACCGCCTCGGGCGTGATGGCGAGGACCGCATCGGCCACGCGCCGCGGGCCCACGAGGCGCAGCATGCCCACGCCGGTGGCGATCGCGGCCACCCCGGCCAGGGCCGCGGCGCCCGGGTAGGCGTCCGAGCCGGCCACGAGGCCCAGCACGCCGCGGGTGTACTTGTGGTCCCCGCGGCGGGGGAAGGGGAACAGCGGTGCGATGTCGTCCTCGTCGAGGGCCTGGACGCGCGGCTGGGCGTCGCCCATGTCGAGGCCGATGTCGACGAGCTCCACGCGGCCCGCCGCATCGGCGCCCCCCGGCAGCAGCAGGCCGGACTTGAGCGCACCGAACGTCACCGTGGTGTCCGCCTCGACCCACACCTCGCCGCGCTCGCCCGTGGTGGCGTCGACACCCGTGGGGACGTCGACGGCGATCGTGAGCTGGGTGCGTCCGAGCACACCGCGGGCGCCGGTGTCGGTCTGCCATTCGCGCAGGAGGTCCGCCAGCGGGGCCGGGAGGCCGGTGCGAGCGCCGGTGCCCAGGATCCCGTCGAGCACGAGGTCCGCGTCGGCGAGCGCCGCGCGCGCGGCGCCGGTATCCGCCGCTTGCGCCCCGGCGGCACGGACGGCGGCGAGACCGTCTGCGTGCGGGCGGCCCAACGCCTCGATGACGGTGACCGCTGCCCCCCGCGCGGCCAGCGCCGCCGCGGCGAAGAGCGCGTCGCCGCCGTTGTTGCCCGCCCCGGCGAGCACGGCGATGCGGGCCCCGGCGACGCGGCCGTGCGCCGCCACGAGCTCCCGGCGGCACACTGCGGCCAGGCCCGCGGCGGCCCGCGCCATGAGCGGTGCGCCGGCGGCGAGCAGCGGTTCCTCGGCGGCCCGGACGTCCGCGGCGGTGTAGCCCAGTCTCATGCCCGCTCCCCCTCCGGCCGCACATCCCCGGGCGCAGCGCGCGCTTCCTCGCGCGCCGCGCGCTCGAGCCGGCGGGCAGCCAGGTGGGCGAGGAAGCGGGCCTGGTCGCCCAGGGCCTCGTCGCTGTGGCGGGCGCGCGGCGAGTGGTTGACCTCGTGGGCGGCCGCGGCCTCCGGCTCGGATTCGAAGGCGGCGCCGATGTGGCCGTAGGCACCGGGCACGGCCATGAGGACGCGGGAGAAGTCCTCCGAGCCGGTGCGCGGGTGCTCCATCCGGTGGGTGCGCTGCGCGCCGTAGAGGTCAGCGAAGGTCTCGAGGTAGAACTCCGCCTCCGCGCCGTCGTTGACCGTGGGCGGCAGCACCGTCTCGCAGTCGATGTCCGCGTCCAGGCCGTGGCCGGTGACGATCGCGCGGACCAGGCGGGGCAGCTCCACCACCGCGCGCTCCGTGGTCTCCTGCGTGAAGGTGCGGATGCCGACGTTGAGGAAGGCCTCATCGGGGATGACGTTGGCGGCGGTGCCCGCGTGGAACTCGCCCACCGTGACGACGACGGGGTCGAAGGCCTCGAAGCGGCGGCTCACGTACTCCTGAAGCTGGCCGACGACCGCGGCGCCCGCCTGGATGGGGTCGAGCGCCTGGGCCGGGCGGGCCGCGTGGCCGCCGCGCCCGCGCACCGTGACGGCCATCTTCGAGAACGCGGCCATGAGCGGGCCGGGGCGCGAATACGCGTGGCCGAGCGCCTGATCGGCGGAGACGTGGACGCCGTAGGCCGCGATGACGGGGCTGCCGGCGGCCTCGAGGACGCCCTCGGCGAGCATCTTCCCGGCTCCGTCGAAGCCCTCCTCGCCGGGCTGGAACATGAAGACGACATCGCCGGCCAGCTCCGCGCGCGCCGCATGGAGGAGGTGGACGGCGCCGATGAGGCCCGTGACGTGCAGGTCGTGGCCGCAGGCGTGCATGTTGCCGTTCGTCGCGGCGAACTCGAAGCCGGTGGCCTCCGTGACCGGCAGGCCGTCCATGTCCCCGCGCAGCAGCACGGCCACGGGGCGCTCGGGGTCCCGGCGGCCGCCGCGCAGCACGACCGTGAGCGAGGACAGCCCCGCGCCCCGGTGCACCTCGACCTCGAGGCCGGACAGCGCCGCCTCGATGCGCGCCTGCGTGCCGGGCAGGTCGAGGCCGACCTCCGGGTGGGCGTGGATATCGCGGCGGATGGTCTGCAGCCGCGGCAGCAGGGCGGCAGCGTCCTGGGCGCTGGGAAGGCTCATGGGGACTAAGCGTAGTCGCTGGCCCGGGCCGGCCTACCCCTGCCCGCGGGCGGCGGCGCGCTCGGCCCGCCGCGCCTCCCGGCCGGCCCGCGCGCGGGCGCGGAAGGCCTCGAGCTCGGCGAGCGCCTCGGGCGAGCCGGGCAGCAGCGGCGCCGGCTGGTCGACCGGGGGCGGCAGCGGCGCGCCGTCGCCCTCGACGATGACGTAGGTGACCGTGCGGCCGCCGTCGTGGCTGATGGACAGGTGGGCGGTCTGCGCGCCGCGCGCGCGGAAGTGCTCGAGGACCCAGCCGGTGAGCCGGAAGCTCGGCGCTCCGGAGAAGGCGGAGACGATCTCGGCCTCGTGCCACGGGATGATCTGCGGCAGCTGCAGCGCCTTGACGAGCGCCTCCTTCGCGGAGAACCGCGCGGCCAGCGACTCCGCGGACCGGCGGCGGCCGTTCCTGCGCAGCTGCTCGGCCGGCGTCAGCAGCCGGTCGAGCAGCTCCGGGACGCGCTCGATGTGCTCGGCGAAGCGGTCGACATCGGCGATGTCGATCCCGATCCCGATGATGCTCATGCCCGCGCCCCGCTCACGCCAGCGCCCGCGCCCGCTTCGAAGTCCGCGTCACTCGACGGTGACGGACTTCGCGAGGTTGCGCGGCTGGTCGACGTCGAGGCCCTTGTCCGTTGCGAGCTCCATCGCGAAGACCTGGAGCGGGACGGTGGCCAGCAGCGGCGCGAGCAGCGTGGCCGTCTGCGGCACGAAGATGACCTCGGAGGCGTACTGTCGGACCTCCTCGTCGCCCTCTTCGGCGATGACGATCGTGTTCGCCCCGCGCGCCCGGACCTCCTGGATGTTCGAGACGACCTTCGCGTGCAGCGAGTCGCGCCCGTTCTTCGAGGGCACGATGATGAAGACCATCTGCCCCTCGTCGATGAGCGCGATGGGCCCGTGCTTGAGCTCGCCGGCGGCGAAGCCCTCCGCGTGGATGTAGGCGAGCTCCTTGAGCTTGAGCGCGCCCTCCATGGCCACGGGGTAGCCCACGTGGCGGCCCAGGAACAGCACGGACTGCGTGTCCTTGTACTTCGCGGCGAGGTCGACGACCTGCTGCTTGTCCTCGTCGAGCAGGCGCTGGATCTTCGCGGGGATCTCCTGCAGCTCGCGGATGACCGTCTCGATCTCGTCGCGGTACTTGTTGCCGCGCAGCTGGGCGAGGTAGAGGCCCAGCAGGTAGCAGGCGACGATCTGGGAGAGGAACGCCTTCGTCGAGGCGACGGCGATCTCCGGACCGGCGTGGGTGTAGAGCACGGCGTCCGATTCGCGCGGGATCGACGAGCCGTAGGTGTTGCAGATCGCGATGACCTTGGCGCCCTGCTCGCGGGCGTGGCGCACGGCCATGAGCGTGTCCATCGTCTCGCCGGACTGCGAGATGGCGACGATGAGCGTCTTCTCGTTCACGACCGGGTCGCGGTAGCGGAACTCGTGGGCGAGCTCGACCTCCGTGGGGATGCGGCACCAGTGCTCGATCGCGTAGCGGGCGACCTGCCCGGCGTAGGCGGCGGTGCCGCAGGCGATGACGACGATCTTGTCGATCGACTTGAGCAGCGATTCGTCGATGCGCATGTCGTCGAGGGTGAGGCGGCCCTCCAGGTCGAAGCGGCCCAGGAGCGTGTCCGCGACGGCCTGCGGCTGGTCGTGGATCTCCTTGTCCATGAACGAGGCGAAGCCGCCCTTCTCCGCGGTCGCCGGGTCCCAGTCGACCTCGAAGGGCGTGCCCTGCACCGGGTTGCCGTCGGCGTCGATGATGGCGACCTCGTCCGGGGTGATCGTGACGATCTCGTCCTGGCCGATCTCGACGGCCCTGCGCGTGTAGTCGATGAACGCCGCGACATCGGAGCCCAGGAAGTTCTCGTCCTCCCCCAGCCCGATGACGAGCGGCGAGTTCCGTCGCGAGGCCACGACCTTGCCCGGCTCGTCGGCGTGGACGGCGAGCAGCGTGAACGCGCCCTCGAGCTGGCCCGCGGTCAGGCGCATGGCCTCGGTGAGGTCGCCGGTGGCCCGGTAGTTCTTCGCCACCTGGTGGGCGGCGACCTCCGTGTCCGTCTCCGAGGCGAACGCGACGCCGTCGGCCAGCAGCGCTTCCTTCAGCTCGGCGAAGTTCTCGATGATCCCGTTGTGGATGAGTCCGAGCTTCCCGCCGTCGGCGAGGTGCGGGTGGGCGTTGGCATCCGTCGGCCCGCCGTGCGTGGCCCAGCGCGTGTGGCCGATGCCGGTCATGGCCTCCGGCAGCGGGTGCGCCTCGATCTCGTCGAGGAGGTTCTGCAGCTTGCCGCTCTTCTTGGCGCTGGCCAGTTCGCCGTCCTCGCTCACGAGGGCGACCCCCGAGGAGTCGTAGCCGCGGTATTCGAGCCGGCGCAGGCCGGCGAGGACGACGTCGAGGGCAGAGTGCCCCGCGGCGTCAGGGGACAGGGAGGAGACATATCCGACGATTCCGCACATGGGCGCAATTGTAGGGGATCGCGTCCCGCGCCCCGGGGGCGGGCAGAGCGGGCGTGACGCACGTCATCCACAGGGATGTCCACAGCCCCGGCGGCGGGGACATCCTCACCCGCGGCCCAGGCTCACCTGATAGGAAGAGGGGAGGACCCGGGCCACCGGGACGGTGCCGGCAATGCGCACGCCCCGCCCGCCTTCGAAGGGAGCACCATGGCAGTCCCCACCATCGAACTCAACGACGGCACGCACATCCCCCAGCTGGGCTTCGGCACCTGGCAGGTCGCCGACGACGACGCGGTGAGCGCCGTCGCCACGGCCCTGCAGACGGGCTACCGGCACATCGACACCGCCGCCGCCTACGGCAACGAGGCGGGCGTCGGGCGGGCCATCCGCGAATCGGGCATCGCCCGCGAGGACCTGTGGGTCACGACGAAGCTGTGGAACGACCGCCACGGCGATGCGCGCGCGGCCCTCGAGGAGAGCCTCGAGAAGCTCGGCCTCGACCGGGTGGACCTCTACCTCATCCACTGGCCGGTGGCCGGCTCCACCCAGCGCCCGGATGCCTGGCGCGCCATGATTCAGGCCCAGGAGGACGGGCTCGTCCGCTCGATCGGCGTGTCGAACTTCCTCGCGGACAACATCCGCGAGATCACGGACCTCTCCCAGGTCACCCCGTCGGTCAACCAGATCGAGGTGCACCCCACGTTCGGCAACGAGGCCCTCGTCCGCTTCGACCAGGACATGGGCATCGCCACGCAGGCCTGGTCGCCGCTGGGCCAGGGCAAGGACCTCGAGAACCCCACGGTCGAGCAGATCGCGCAGCGGCTGGGCAAGACCCCCGGCCAGGTCGTCATCCGCTGGCACCTCCAGGAGGGCCGCATCGTCATCCCCAAGTCCACGACGCCCGCGCGCATCGCGGAGAACTTCGAGGTCTTCGACTTCGAGCTGACCCCGGACGACCTCGCGGCCATCGACGGCCTGAGCACCGACGAGCGCATGGGCCCCGACCCCGCCGCGTTCGGCCAGTGAGCTGACGCACTCCTGCACTGACACCGCGCCCGAGGTGCGGGCCGAGTCCCACTCGGCCCGCACCTCGGGCGCGGTTGCTGGATCCCGACCCGGCTCAGCGGATGACGGAGCGGGTCCAGACCGACAGGCCCTCGACGAGCAGGACCGTGGCGAGGATGAGGCAGATGATGAACGTCACGACGTCGAACTGCATGACCCGGGCGGAGTTGAGCAGGTAGAAGCCGATCCCGCCGGCGCCCACGATGCCCAGCAGCGTGGCCGAGCGGATGTTCGTGTCGAGCTGGTAGAGCACGTGCGCGACGAGCGCCGGCATGGCCTGGCGCACGGTGGCCGCGAAGAAGACCTGCACGCGGGTGGCCCCGTTCATCCGGACGGCCTCCTGCACGCCGTAGTCGGTCTCCTCGAGCGGGTCCGCGATGAGCTTGGACAGCAGCCCGATGCTGCCGATTGCCAGCGCGAACGTGCCGGCCACCGGCCCCAGCCCCGTGATGACGATGAAGATGATCGCGAGGATGAGGTCCGGGATCGCGCGCACGCCCACGATGATGGCGCGGAAGGCCGCCGCGACCCCGCGGCTGGGCGCCACGTTCGCCGCCGCGAGCACCCCGATCGGCACGGACAGGATCCCGCCCAGCAGGGTGGCGGCCAGGCCGATCTGCAGGGTCGTGACCATCGCCGCGCCGAGTTCCGGCAGGATGCCCCCGGAGCTGGGCGGGAAGAACATCGCGAGCGTCTGCGGGAGGTTCGCAAGCGAGGCGAGCGCGGCCACCGGATCGAGCTGGGTGGCCGCGCCCGAGGCGGCGACGATGGCGAGCACGACGACGAGCGTGAGGAGGCGGCGGATCCGGTCGGCCGACCAGCCCGGCGACACCCGCACGGCGCCGTCCGGGGTGCGCTGAACCTCGTCGCCGGGCAGCGCGGGGGCGCTCTGCGCGGCCGCGGCGCCGGGCATCCGGCGCATGACGAACCCGTAGAGGCCCTGCTGGGCGGCGCCGGGGCTGCGCAGCAGGCGGGCCCGCAGCGCGCCGGAGAGCAGCTCAATGCCCACGCACAGGATGAGCACGATGAGCGCCCAGGCCATGCCGCGGTCGTACTGCATGGTGCGCATCGCGTCGGAGAGCTCCTTGCCGATGCCCACGACGCCCACGTAGCCCAGGATCACCGAGGTGCGCAGGTTGATGTCGAAGCGGTGCAGACCGGTGGCGATGATCTGGGGCATGACCTGCGGGATGACCGCGGTGACGACCTGCTGGACGCGGCCGCCGCCGGCGGCGCGCACGGCCTCGACGGGTCCCTCGTCGATCGACTCGATGGCATCCGCGTAGAGCTTGCCGACCATGCCCACCGAGTGCAGCCCCATTGCGAGGATGCCCGGCAGGGCGCCCAGGCCGAAGATGCGGAAGAACACGATCGCGAGCACGAGGTCCGGGATCGCGCGGGCGATGACGATGAGCACGCGCGGGGCCAGCCGGGTCGCGCGGTTCGGGGCCGTGTTCGTGGCCGCGAGCACGGCGACCGGCAGGCCGAGGATGACCGCCAGGAGGGTGGCGAGGAAGACGATGGCGAGCGTGAGCCCGGTCATCGAGACGATCTCGCCCAGGCTCGGGAAGTCCAGCGGGAATATCCGGGCGAGGAACTTCGCGGCGTTGGACACGGAGTCGATGACCGTGGCCACGTTGATCCGCAGCGAAATGAGCGACCACACGGACGCGGCGAACAGCGCGGCGAGGACGGCTGCCGCGGCGAGCGTGCGCGGCGCCGGCAGCGGCCGCCTGGGCGGGGCGAAGCGCGGTCCCTCGCCCTCCGGGCCGCGGTGGGCGTCGAGGGTCGCGACGGCGGGTGCGGACACCTCAGGCCTCCTGCACGGCGAGCGGTTCGCCCGCCGCGGCGGCGGCAAGGGCCTCGGGGTGGGCGACGCGGTCGTAGATCGCGTACGCGTCCTCCTGGCTCAGCCCCGCGGTCTCCTGGTCGAGGACGACCCGGCCCGCCTGCAGGCCGACGATCCGGTCGGAGAAGTCGAGGGCGATCTCCACCTGGTGGAGGCTGCAGACCACGGTGAGGTCCGATTCGCGTGAGATCCGGCCCAGCAGGTCGATGACGGAGGCCGCGGAGACGGGGTCGAGTGAGGCGACGGGCTCATCGGCCAGCAGGATCTTGGGCTCCTGGATAAGCGCGCGGGCGATCGCGACGCGCTGCTGCTGGCCGCCGGAGAGCGTGTCGGCGCGCTGGAAGGCCCTGTCGGCCAGGCCCACGCGGGCCAGCTGCTCCATCGCCTCGGCGCGCACGGCGCGGGGGTACATGAACAGGCCCATCCGGGGCCCGGCCAGCGAGCCGAGCCGGCCGGTGCACACGTTCTCCAGCACCGTCATCGAGCCCACGAGGTTGAAGTGCTGGAAGACCATCGCCACGTCCCGGCGCAGGGCCCGCAGCGCATGCGTGCCGGCGCGCTCCACCTGGGTGTCGAGGGTGCGCACGTGCCCGGCGGTGGGCTGGTGCAGGCCGTTGATGTGGCGCAGGAGGGTGGACTTGCCTGAGCCGGAGAGGCCCAGCAGCACGGTGATCCGCCCGGTGGCGAACGTCGCGGTGACGTCGTCGAGGGCGCGCTGGCCGCGGCGGAACTCCTTGACCACGCCGTCGAAGGCGATGGCGGGCTCCACGGCGAGGGCCGGTGCCGTGGGATCGGAGGCGGTGGGTTCGGAGGCCGTGGAACCGGAGCGCGTGGGGTCGGGCAGCGTGGCGGTCATCGTCATCAGCCCTTCACGCACGAATCGGCCTTGGTGGCCTCGCAGACCTTGCGCACCGAGTCGTACGCGGAGTCCTCGAGCGGCACGTAGCCCCACGAGTCCTCGGGCAGCTCGCAGTCCTTGGCCGACGTGCACGTGCCGGCCTTGACGAGCGCGTCCTTGTTCAGCGTCTGGGTGAAGACCTGCTTGAGCTTGTCACGCAGGTCCTGGCTCAGCGAGTCCGAGGCCGCGACGGGGGTCGCCGGGATGAGCTCGGACTTCCAGATCTCGCGCAGCTGGCCCTTCTTCAGCTGGCCGGACTTGATGAGGCTGCCATTGACGACCGCGTCCTCGGCGAAGCCCGCATCGCAGCTGCCCTTCGCCACGGACAGCGCCGAGGAGTCGTGGCCTCCGGCCATGATGGGGCTGACGTCCTTCTTGGGGTCGATCCCGGCCTTCTGCAGGGCCGCGGACGGGTAGAGGTAGCCCGAGGTGGAGGTCGGGTCGACGAAGCAGACCTTCTTGCCCTTGAGGTCGTCCAGGCTCTTGATCGGCGAATCGGCGGGCACGACGCCGAACGAGTTGTAGCCGGGCTTGCCGTCCTTCTCCGTGATCTGGCCGCCCAGGATGTCGAGGCCCACCCCGGAATCGTAGGCGGCGACGTAGGACAGCGGGCCGTAGTTGGCCAGCTGGACCTTGCCCGCGCGCTGGGCCTCGATGACGCCGGCGTAGTCCGTCGCCGACTGCACCTGGACCTTCTTGCCGGTGGCCTTCTCGATCTCGGAGATGACGATCTTGAACTGCTGGGACAGGCTCTGGGACTCCTCCGAGGGGATCGCGGTGAAGACGAGGGTGTCCGGGTCGGAGTCGCCCGAGCCGCTCGAGCCCTGGGCGGCCGAGGGGCCGCAGGCGGCGAGGGCGAACAGGGAGACGGCGGAGAGTGCGGAGAGTGCGGCGGCGGGGGTGCGCATGGGTGAGCCCTTCGGTGATGCGGGCTGGAAGGCGGGCGGGGCCCGCGGCGGCGCGGCACGCGCCCGGCCGAGCGTGGCCGATGGAGGTGAGCCCGCGACGGCCGCCGGGTGAATGGCGGGCGCGGTGAGGTGAAGCCTGGGCGAACCCGCTCAGGCGCGGGCGAGCTCCATGACGATGCGCACGCTGTCCAGGCGCAGCCAGGCCCGGGAGACCAGCAGCGGTGAGCCGCTGGCGGCGTCGACGGTGTGGGTCTCGACGCTCCACACGGGTGCGGCCGCGTCGAGGCCCAGGTGCTCGGCGGCCAGCGCACTGGGCTGCTCGACGCTCGCGCGGGTGAGCGCGCACTCCGGGCGCGAGCCGTAGGCGGCGAGGATCTCGCAGACGGACTCGATGACGCCCAGGCCCGCATCGACATCGGCGGCGATGCCCGGGGTGACCCACTCGTCGATGAGCACGGCGCGCAGCCCGTCGATCTCACCGGTGCGCAGCAGCCGGCGGGCCGGGGCCGCCTCGGGTGCGCCCAGGACGTCGGCGACGGGCGCGGGCAGGGGCTCGATGGCGGTGGCGCTCAGCCGGGTGCGCAGGCTCGCCCCGGCGGACTCGATGAGGCCGTGGAAGCTCGGGACGGCGCCGTGGGCGAGCACGAGGTCGATCCGGCGCAGCGCGTAGGTGCCGCTGCCCTGGACCCGGCGCACGAGGAAGCGGGCCTCGAGCTCCGCGACGGCCGCGCGCACGACGCTGCGGCCCACTCCGAACCGGCGCATGAGCGCGTGCTCGCTGTCGATGCGCGCCCCGCCGGGCAGCTGTGCGACCTCGGCGGCGAGCGTGTGCGCAAGCTCGCGGGCGGTCGTCATGCTCGCACGCTAGGCCCTGCCGCGAAGGCGGGGCTGACGGCCGGCTGAACCGCAGGCAAACGTTGGGCGTCCGTCACGTGACACGCGCCCGACCGCCGCCTGAGACGCGCGCATGAGACAATCGGGGCATGCCGACCGACTCGGATGCCGCCCCCGCTCCCCACCACCACGTGGACCTCGAGCCCGCCCGGCGCCTCGTGGGCCTGCGGCCCACCCGGCGCGCGGCCGATGCGGACTCCCTGTCCCCCTACTGGAGCTTCGACCGCACCTCGTGGTCGCAGCTGGCCGAGACGATGCCGCTGCCGCTGACCGCCCCGGACATCGAGCGGCTGCGCGGCCTGGGCGAGCGCATCGACGAGGGCGAGGTTTCGTCGATCTACCTGCCGCTCTCGCGCCTGCTCAACCTCTACGTCTCCGCGCGCGAGCTCAAGCACGACATCACCCGCGAGTTCCTCGCTCCGCTGCACGCCGACGGCCGCGATCCCGTGCCCAACCGCACGCCGTTCGTCATCGGCGTGGCCGGCTCCGTGGCCGTGGGCAAGTCGACGACCGCGCGCGTGCTGCGCGAGATGCTCGCCCGCTGGCCGGACACCCCGCACGTCGAGCTCATCACGACCGACGGCTTCCTCTTCCCCAACGCGGAGCTCGAGCGGCGCGGGATCGCCAACCGCAAGGGCTTCCCCGAGTCCTACGACCGGCGCTCGCTGCTGCGCTTCCTCGCGGCCGTGAAGTCCGGCGCCCCCGAGGCCCGCGCCCCCGTCTACTCCCACCACACGTACGACATCGTGCCCGGCGCCGAGGTCACGGTGCGCGCCCCGGAGGTGCTCATCGTCGAGGGCCTCAACGTCCTCCAGCCGGCCCGGCCGCGCTCGGACGGGCGAATGGGCGTGAGCGTGAGCGACTACTTCGACTTCTCCGTCTACGTCGACGCGAAGCCCCACGACATCCGCAACTGGTACATCGAGCGCTTCCTCAGCCTCCAGCACAGCGCGTTCTCCCAGCCGGACTCCTACTTCCACCGCTTCAGCAAGCTCGACACCGCCGACGCCCGCGCCCTTGCCGGGGAGATCTGGGACTCGATCAACGCGCCCAACCTCGCCCAGAACGTCGCGCCCAGCCGCGGGCGCGCCGATCTCATCCTCTCGAAGTCCCCCGATCACACGGTGCGCCGGATCCAGCTGCGCAAGCTCTGAGGCGCGGCCGGCAGGGCGGCCTGCGGGAATGGACCGCGCGCCCGGCGGGTTGTAGGTGGGTCCGCAGCCCACCGCCCACGCAGCCCACCGCCCCAGGAGCCCCATGTCGACACCCTCGCCGCAGGCGGCGATGTACCGCGCCACGAGCTCGCGCCGGACCGCCGGCGACGCCCCCGCGCGCATCACGCGGGCGACCCTGCGGCGCATCGCCGGGTTCGCCCGGCCCCACCGGGCCGCGCTGACGGCCTTCCTCGCGCTCTCCGCGCTCGCCTCGGTGCTCGGCGTCCTCACCCCCACGCTCGCGGGGCGGGTGGTCAACCTCATCACCGGGTCCGGCCCGATCTCCGCGATCGTCGCGCTCGCCGCGCTCATGGCCGGCCTCGCGCTCGCCGATGCCGCGCTCACGCTCGCCAACCGGCGCCTGTCCGCCGGGATCGGCGAGGGCATCATCTTCGACCTGCGGACCGCGGTGTTCGACCACGTGCAGCGGATGCCCGCGGCCTTCTTCAGCCGCACCCGCACCGGGGCGCTCGTCTCCCGGCTGAACTCGGACGTGATGGGCGCCCAGCGGGCATTCTCCAACACTCTCTCCGGCGTCGTCACGAACCTCATCTCCGTCGTGCTCACACTCGTGGTGATGGTGACGATCTCGTGGCAGGTCACCGCCCTCGCGCTGCTGCTCGTGCCGATCTTCGTCCTGCCCACCCGTCTGCTGGCCGGCCGGCTGGCCCGCCTCCAGTTCGAGACGGCGGACCTCAACGCCGCGATGTCGACGCGCATGACCGAGCGGTTCTCCGCCGGCGGTGCGATCCTCATCAAGCTCTTCGGCAGCCCCGCGCGCGAATCGGCGGAGTTCGCGCTGCGGGCCGGGCGCGTGCGCGACATCGGGGTGCGCACCGCGATGCTGCAGGCGGCCTTCGTCACGGCCCTCACCCTCGTCTCCGCCCTGGCGCTCGCGCTCGTCTACGGCCTGGGCGGCGCGCAGGCGGTCCTCGGCCACCTCGACGCCGGGCGCGTCGTGGCGCTGGCCATGCTCCTCACCCGGGTCTACACGCCGCTGACCATGCTCGCGAATGCGCGGATGGACATCACGAGCGCGATCGTGAGCTTCGAGCGCGTCTTCGAGATCCTCGACCTGCGCCCGGCCATCCGGGAGCCCGAGGCGCCCCGGCCGCTGCCGGCCGGCCCGCTGGCCGTGCGCTACGACGGCGTCCGGTTCGCCTACCCGTCGGCCAGCGAGGTCTCCCTGGCCAGCCTCGAAGACGTCGAGGCGCTCGATCCCCGCGCCGGCGAGGAGGTCCTCCACGGCATCTCGTTCGACATCCCCGCCGGGCACACGGTGGCCCTCGTGGGCTCCTCCGGGGCCGGGAAGTCCACGCTCGCCTCCCTGCTGCCGCGGCTGCACGACGTCACCGCGGGGGCCGTGAGCGTGGGCGGGGTCGACGTGCGCGAGCTGTCGTTTGCCGACCTGCGCGCCGCGGTGGGCATGGTGAGCCAGGACGGCCACCTGTTCCACGAGTCCATCCGGGAGAACCTGCTGCTCGCAGCGCCCGCGGCCACGGACGAGCAGCTGCGCGCGGCGGTGGAGGCCGCCCGGCTGGGCGAGGTGCTGGCCGAGCTGCCCGATGGGCTCGACACCGTCATCGGCGAGCGCGGCTACCGGCTGTCCGGCGGGGAGCGCCAGCGCCTGACGATCGCGCGGATGCTGCTGGCCGCGCCCCCGGTGGTCGTCCTCGACGAGGCCACCAGCGCCCTCGACTCGACGAACGAGGCCGCCGTCCAGGACGCGCTCGCCCACGTCATGGAGCACAGCACCGCGCTCGTCATCGCCCACCGGCTGTCCACGGTGCGCAGCGCGGACGAGATCCTCGTCATCGAGCACGGCGCGATCGTCGAGCGGGGCCCGCACGCGCGGCTGCTGGTCGCCGGCGGGCGCTACGCGCAGCTCTACGAGACCCAGTTCGCCCGGCAGGACGGCTGAGCTAGGAGGCGGCCTCGGCGCCCTCCGCCGCGGCCGCTTCGTCCTTGGCCGCGTCCTCCTGCTGGACGCGCAGCCGCTCGCGCTGGCCGTGGGTGAGCCGGCGGATGTCGGCATCGGAGTCGAAGCTCGCGCCCAGCGCGCCGGCGATGAGTCCCATCGAGGCGCTGAGCACGGCGATCCGCAGGTAGTTCATGAACCCTGCCGGGTGGCCCAGGATGTCGGCCATGTAGCGCACGTCGATGACGACGAGCGAGCCGCCCAGGATGAGCGCGCCGAGCGCCGCGAAGAGCGCGAGCACGCACACGAGCAGCGTGATGACCGTGGAGACGTTGTAGTAGAAGACGACGGAGGCGAGGCTCTCGCGCTCCGGGCGGTCCCACAGCCGGTTGCTCGCCATGAGCCAGGCGACCATGACGACCATGGCCAGCGCGGCGATCGCGAGCAGCCGCGGCCAGGGCAGGTAGTCCGCCATGATCCAGATCGAGTTGTAGAAGATGCCGAAGGCGCCGGCGGCGGCGGCCGCGGCGAGCACGCCGGACAGCCGGGGCAGGGAGCGCCACGGCTCGTTGGCCACGACCATGCCCGTCACGAGCCTGGGCCCGCCGAAGAACGTGTGCGCGTGGAGCGCGTAGCTGCGCTCGGACTCGCGGTAGCCCCACCGGCTCCAGTGCGGCTCCGGGTTGCCCGAGCCGTCCTTGAAGCCCAACTCAATGCGCTGGATGCACGCGGCGAGGATCCGGGTGAGGCGGCGCCTCGTGGCGAGCGCCCCGAACGTGGGGCAGGAGACGACGCCCACCTGCTCGTCGGGGAAGACCTCGGCGATGAGCGGGTGGCCGCGCTCGTGGCGGGGGATCTCCGTGAGCAGGATGGTGATGGGCGCCTCGGAATACTGCGCGTTGAGGTCGCGGGCTGTGGCGAGGTCGAGCGCGTGGTCCGGGGTGAGGAGGATGAGGCGGGTCTCGATCGCCACGTCCACGGTGTGCCGACCGCCCTCGCTCAGCGCCTCGGCCAGCGGCTCGGCCACCGCCTCGGCGCGCTCGGTGGGCACGCCGGGGTCGGCGACGAGCAGCACGCGCAGCGGATGCGGCGCGATGCTGCCGTCGCCGGCCGCCCTCGCGGCCCGTCTCACGGAGTGGGCTGCCCGCCGGTCACGCTGAGCGTCTCGCCGACCACGTAGCTCGACTCCGGCGACGTGAGGAACACGTAGGCGGGGGCGAGCTCGGTGGGCTGGCCCGCGCGGCCCAGCGGCGTGCTCTTGCCGAACTCCGGCAGGGCGTCCTTCGGCTGGCCGTCGGAGACCTGCAGCGGCGTCCAGATGGGGCCGGGTGCCACGGCGTTCACGCGGATCCCGCGCGGCGCGAGCTGCTGGGCCAGGCCCTTGCTGAACGCGTTGATGGCCGCCTTCGTCGACGCGTAGTCGATGAGGTGCGGGGACGGGGTGTAGGCCTGGACCGACGTCGAGTTCACGATCGTGGAGCCCGCGGGCATGATGGCCGCCGCCGCCTTCGAGATCGTGAACATCGCGTGGACGTTCGTCTGGTACGTCTTCGACCACTGCTCATCGCTCAGGTCCGCGATGTCCTCGACCGCGATCTGGCGGCCCGCGTTGTTCACCACGGCGTCCAGGCCGCCCAGCGCCTCGGCCGCATGGCCGACGAGGTCCGCGGCGAAGGCCTCATCGGAGAGGTCGCCGGGGAACAGGAACGCCCGGGCGCCCGAGGCCTCGATGACGTCGCGCACGTGCTGGGCGTCGTCCTCCTCGTCGGGCAGGTAGTTGAGCGCGACGTCCGCGCCCTCCCGGCCGAAGGCGATCGCGACGGCGGCGCCGATCCCGGAGTCCGCACCGGTGATGAGCGCGCGGCGGCCCTTGAGGCGGCCGGTGCCGCGGTAGCTGTCCTCGCCGCGGTCGGTCTGCGGCTCGAGGTCGCGGTCGAGGCCCGGCTCGGGCTGGTCCTGCTTGGGCGGGGTGATCTCCGGGAACCGGGTGACCGGGTCCTGGAAGGTGAGCTGATCGGTCTGCTCGTCGGCCTGTGACATGGGTGCCTCCTTCGTTAAGTGCGCACCGCCGCGCCCCGGCGGCGGCCGGGGGCAGCAAGGCGTCTTGCCACCACCCTACGCGCGCGGGGGCCCCGGACGCGAGCGCAGGGTCAGGCGGCCCACGGGAACGAAGGCCAGGGCGGCCGGCACGCACACGATCGCCAGGCACAGCGCCACGTAGAGCGCGTTCGTCAGCCACAGGACCGCGAGCAGGTAGACGATGAGCGGCGCGGACAGCGCCAGGAACAGGGCGGTGAGCCACAGCCAGCGCCACGGCGGGCCCGCGCTCGCGCGACCGGGCGCCGGCGCCTGCCCGTCCAGCGGCACGGCGCGGGCGCGCACCCAGCCCACGACGGCGCCCAGCGCGGCGGCGAGTGCCCCGAGCACGGCGAACGAGCTCGTCAGCCCCGCGAGCACGGCGATCGGCCCGCTCAGGCCGCCCGCCGCGCGCAGCACCAGGGTGAGCGCGCAGACGAACAGGGCGGCCGCGGCGGTGCAGCCGGCGGCGACGAGGGCGCTGCGCGGGGGTGTCATGGGCCCATCATCCCAGCGGGCCCGCCCCCGCGCTCGCGGTCCCACTCCGCGAGCCGAGGCGGTCCGCCCCCCCCAGGCGGCTCAGAGGCCCAGGTGGGCCGGCAGGTCCGCGAGCGAGTCCAGCACGGCGGTGGCCCCGGCGGCCTCGAGCGCGGGGCGCTCGAGCTTGCCCGTCAGCACGCCGATGACGTGCGCGGCGCCGGCGTTGCGGCCGGCCTCGACGTCGACCCGCGTGTCCCCGGCCACCACGACGGTGCCGACCGCGGCGGTGCCGGTGGCCTCCATCGCGGAGAAGATCATGTACGGGTAGGGCCGGCCCGCGGCCACCGTGTCGGCGGTGATGAGCGCGTCGAGCAGCTCGCCCTCGCCCACCTTCCAGCCCAGCTGGGCCAGCAGCGGCTCGGCGACGTCGGCGGAGAAGCCGGTCGTGAGCGCCACCTTGGCGCCGGCGGCGCGCAGCGCGCGCATGGTGTCCTCCGCACCGGGCAGGGCGACCGGCGGGTCTTCGCGGTAGCGCTGGGCGAGCAGCTCCTTGAACCGGGCGAAGGCCGCCTCGACCCGCTCGGCGGTGGGCTCGACCCCGCCCTCGGACATGAGGTGGGAGATCGCCTCCGTCTTGTCCGCGCCCATCCACGTCTGCACGCCCTCGTCCGTGACGGCCGCGCCGGTCTCCTCCACGGCCTCGCGCAGCACGCGGTAGACCCCGCCGTGCTCGTCGACCGTGGTGCCGGCGATGTCGAAGGCTGCCAGGCTGATCTGGGGCATGTGGGCGACTCCTCGGATGCGAGATGTTGTGTGCGTGGGGGCTGGTGCGGTGCCGGGGGCGGCACGGCGAGGCTAGCACCGCGGGCCGGCCCCGGCCCCGCTGCCCGGCGGCGGGCGGGTGAACAGCCGGCCAACGCCTCGGGCGCGGGCGGCTCAGCCGCCCAGACTCAGGCGGTCCCGGACGACCGCGGCCAGGCGCTGGGCCTGCGCCTTGGCCTGGGCGGCGGAGGCGGCCTCGACCATCACCCGGATGAGGGGCTCCGTGCCCGAGGCGCGCAGCAGCACCCGCCCGGTGTCGCCGAGCTCCTCCTCCACCGCGGCGACCTCCGCGGCGACCTGCGCATCGTCCGTGCGCGCCTTGTCCACGCCGCGCACGTTGACGAGCTCCTGGGGCAGCTGCGGGATCTCGGCTGCGAGGTCGGCGAGCGTGCGGCGCTCGGCGGCCATCCGGTGCATGATGTGCAGCGCGGTCTGGACGCCGTCGCCGGTGGTGCCGTGGTCGAGCATGAGGACGTGACCGGACTGCTCGCCGCCCAGGGAGTAGCCGTCGGCGAGCATGCGCTCGAGCACGTAGCGGTCCCCCACGGCGGTCTGGACGGTGTCGATGCCGTGCTCGCCCATCGCCAGGCGCAGGCCCAGGTTGGACATGACGGTGGTGACGAGCGTGCCCCGGGCCAGCCGGCCGGCCGAGTGCAGCCCGATCGCGAGGATGCCCATGATCTGGTCGCCGTTGACCTCGCGGCCCAGCGCGTCGACGGCCAGGCAGCGGTCCGCGTCCCCGTCGAAGGCGACGCCCAGGTCCGCCTGGTGCTCGACGACCGCGGCCTGGAGGTTGCCGATGTGGGTCGAGCCCACGCCGTCGTTGATGTTGAGGCCGTCGGGCTCGGCGGCGATGACGATAACCTCGGCACCGGCCTGGCGCAGGGCGGCCGGGCCCACGACGCTCGCGGCGCCGTTCGCGCAGTCGACGACCACCGAGAGGCCGGAGAGCGGGCGGGCGTCGGCCGCGCCCAAGGTGGCCACGAGGTGCTCGGTGAATTCGTCCGCGGCCGCCGGGTACCGGTTGATCCGGCCCACCGCGGCCCCGGTGGGCCGCTCCCAGTCCGTCTCGAGCACGGCGAGGATCTCGTCCTCGACCGCGTCGTCGAGCTTGGTGCCGCCGGGGCCGAAGAACTTGATGCCGTTGTCCGGCATGGGGTTGTGCGAGGCCGAGAGCACGACGCCGAACGCGGCGCCGGTGGCCGCCACCGCGTGGGCGACGCCCGGGGTGGGCAGGATGCCGGCGTCGCGGACGTCCACGCCGGTCGACGCGATGCCCGCGCACGTGGCCGCGGAGAGGAACTCGCCGCTGATGCGCGTGTCGCGGCCGACGATGGCCACGGGCCGCGCGCCGTCGGCCGCCTGGGCCGCGCCCAGGACTCGCGAGCCCGCGACCGCGAGCTGCAGGGCCAGGCGGGCGGTGATGTCCGCGTTCGCCAGGCCCCTGGCCCCGTCCGTTCCGAACAGTCTCGACATTGCGCTTCCTTCCGTTTGCCTGCGCGCCAGTCTAGTTCGGCCGGCGCGCAGGCTCGCGGAGGGTGGGCGGGGCGGGTCTCAGCCGCGCGGGGCGGGGTTGATGACGCGGCCCCACGTGCTCTTGTTGCCCCAGATGTTCTGGCGCAGGCCCTCGAGCTGGAGGATCTGGGAGTGGTCGACGAACAGGTTAACCTCGTTGCCGTAGTTCTTGATGTACCACTCGAAGACCGGGCCGTCGGCGGCCTCGAACATGACGTTGTCCAGGCCCAGGCCGTTGATGATCGAGGCGGCCGCGGCGGTGTTCCACTCCGTGACGTTCTCCGTGATGCCCTCGGACTCGATCATGATGATCGAGGCGCCGGCGTCGAGGGCGCGCCGGCCGCGGTCGACGAGGTCGCCGATGTCCTTCGCGGACTCCGCGGCGAGCTCCGCCTCGCCGGAGTCGCCCCCGGAGCCGATCTGGATGCCGAGCTCCGGCTTGGCCTTGAGGCCGGCCTTCGTCACCTTCTCCACGAGGCGCTCGAGGCCGCTGGTGGGCAGCATGATGAAGCCGGTGGAGATCTCGATGACGTCGAAGCCCACCTCCTTGGCCTGCTTGAGGTATTCGTCGACGGCGTCATCCCCGTAGCGCAGCACGGTCTCGATCCAGCCACCGGAGGAGACGTAGGAGTCGTTCTCGTGGGCGATGTCGCTGAACGCGCGCACCTGCTCCTGCGGGACGAGGGCGAACGAGCCGCCCGCCCACTTGATGCCGTCCACCCACTGGCCGGCGACGTCGAAGACGTCGCGCAGGTGGCGGGTGCCGAAGGTGGAGTAGTAGGGGGCGCGGATCTCGGTCATCCCGATGGTGCGCGGCTTGGCGGGGCGCCAGGCGCGGGGGACGAAGTTCATGGCGACGTCGAAGTCGATGGCATTGGACATGGTGGTGGTCCTTCCTTCGTGATGGGTTCGCGGGGTGGTCGGTGCGGGTGGGTCCGGGGGCCGGTTCGCTCAGGAGCGCTCGCGGCCAACCTGGGCGAGCAGCTCGGTGAGCGCGCTGACCGGGCGGTCCTCGAGGCCGTGGATGGTCTGCGCAAGGCGCTCGCGGAGGTCGGCAGCGGCGAACGGGGCGGCCAGGGCGTCGAACTTCTCGCGGGCGGCCTCCCACGTCAGCGGGTGGGTCGTGAAGCCCTCGTAGTCATCGGTCTGGGCGCGGAAGACCGTTCCGTCGCCCAGGGTGACCGTGAGGTCGGCGCACATGTGCTCCGGGAAGCGGTCGCTGAACTCCTGGGAGGGGGTGATCGCCACCTTGCGCATGAGGTCCTGCACGTCGTCGGCGACGATGCGCTCGGGCTCGTACTGCTCGGGGTTGAGGCGCCCGTCGAGCAGCACGACCGCGAGCATCCACGGCAGCGAGTGGTCCGCCTCCTCCTTCGTGCGCACGAGCCGCTTGTCGCCCTCCTCCCCGCCGCCGATGATCCGGTGGGCGACGTCGAAGGTCGTCAGCTCGACCTTCGCGATCGCATCGGCGCGGAAGCCCTCCTGGGCGCGGATGTCCTGGGCCGCATCGAGCGCGGACTGGGAGTGGATCTCCGCGTTGTGCTTCTTGATGATCGTGCCGGTGACCTTCTCGAGGTCCTCGGCGGACCAGTCGAGCTCGTAGTCCCCGGCCAGGGCGCGGAAGCCCTTGTTGCCCTCGAAGACGGCCTCGGGACCCGTGATGCCATGCGCGGCGAGTTGGGCTGCGAACACGCCCTCCTTCGCCACGTGCGGGTAGGCCAGGCCCTTCCAGTGGCTGAGGTTGCCGGTGCGGGTCACGCGCAGCGCCACGTTGGCGGTGCCGCAGATCGCGGCCGCGTTGGCGATCTGGTCCTCGTCCAGGCCCATGGCCCGGGCCGCGGCGGCGCCGGCGGCGAACGCGCCCTGCGTCGTGTGGTCGAAGCCCAGGTCGCGCACCGGCGCCACGTCGGAGAGCCGGGCGTGGATCTGGTAGGCCACCGCGAACGCGGTGAGGAATTCCCGGCCACTGGCGCCCACGGACTCCGCGCCGGCGAGGACGGCGCCCATGTTGTCCGAGGGGTGGTTCGTCTCCCCCTTCGCGAGGTAGGCGTCCATGAAGTCGAGGTACCGGCTGAGCGCCGCGTTGTAGAAGGCGGCGTGGTCGGGGCTCGCAGAGCCGCCGCCGATGAGCGTGGCGCCCGTGCCGCCGTCGGCGGTGACGAGCGCGCGGATCGCCCGCAGCGGCTGCGCGTCGAGCGCGCCGATCGCCACGCCCACCGTGTCGAGCACGCGGATCTTGAGCTGCTCGAGTGCCGCCGGGCTGAGCTGGGACAGGTCCGCCTGCGCGGCGAAGCGCGCGAGCTGCTGGACCTCGGTGCGGGATTCGGTCGGAGCTGACATCCGTTCTCTCCTCTCTGCCGGGCCGCCACTGCTACTCGATCGCTTTAGGTACTCCTAGCCTAAGCAGCATGTATCTCGACGTCAAGCTACTTTTGAGGAGACGTGAATCACAGCAGGCCCCGACCAAGCGGTCGGGGCCTGCTGTGCGGTGCGGTGCGCCGAGCTGCGGCGCGGTCGATCAGCGCTTCGAGAACTGCGGCGCCTTGCGGGCCTTCTTGAGGCCCGCCTTCTTGCGCTCGGGCACGCGCGCGTCGCGGGTGAGGAAGCCTGCCTTCTTCAGCTCCGCGCGGTTGGCCTCGCGGTCGATCTCGTTGAGCGAGCGGGCGATGCCCAGGCGGACCGCGCCGGCCTGGCCGGAGGGGCCGCCGCCGTGGATCCGCACGTGGACGTCGAAGCGGCCCTCGAGGTCGAGCAGGCGGAAGGGCTCGTTGACGAGCTGCTGGTGCAGCTTGTTCGGGAAGTAGGTCTCCAGGTCGCGGCCGTTGATGGTCCATTCGCCGGAGCCCGGGACCAGGCGCACGCGGGCGATCGCCTGCTTGCGGCGGCCCACGCCGGAGCCGGGGGCGGTGATGGACTGCCCGCGGCCGCCGGCCACGGACTCGCCCAGGCCGGCCGACGCCGGGGTCTCGGTGGAGTATTCGGTCAGTTCGACGTCCTCGACGACGTCAGGGGTGTTGGCGGTGTCAGCCACGTCTCTCCTCGGAAGTTGTGTTGCCGTCGGCGCTTACTGCGCGACCTGGCTGATTTCGTACGGCTGCGGGTTCTGGGCCGAGTGCGGGTGCTGATCGCCCGCGTAGACCTTGAGCTTGCGCATCTGCGCACGGCCCAGGCGGTTCTTGGGCACCATGCCCGCGATGGCCTTCTCGACGGCGCGCTCCGGGTAGGTGGCGAGCAGCTCCGTGTAGTTCACGCTCTTGAGGCCGCCGGGGTAGTTCGAGTGGCGGTAGGCGCGCTTCTGCTCCAGCTTGGCGCCGGTGAGCGCGACCTTGTCGGCGTTGATGATGATCACGAAATCACCCGTGTCGACGTGGGGGGCGAACGTCGGCTTGTGCTTGCCGCGCAGCAGGCGCGCGGCCTGCGAGGCAAGCCGGCCGAGGACCACGTCCGTGGCATCGATGACGTGCCACTGGCGCTGAACATCGCCGGGCTTCGGGGTGTACGTACGCAAAAGTAGCCTTCTTCTCGTTGTACTTCGGTCCACAGCACGGTTGGGCGCGCAGGTCGTGATCTGGCGGTGCGCCCAAACAGGCTTTCTCTCATGCGCGGTACGAATCGGGACCCACCGGCCTGCAACGCGACTAGAGGCGAAAGGGGCACGCAGACGTACGCAACGACTAGCAAATCTAGCGCAGTCCGGCCCCGCCGCGCAAATGCGCGACGGGGCCGGACGGTCATCCCGGGTCACCGGGCGGGGCGCTCAGCCCCGGCGGGGGCTCAGTCCCGGCGGCGGGTCAGCGCCATCGTCGCGCCGCCCACGAGGAGCAGGAGCGCAGCCGCGCCCACGAGGCCGGCGATCTGGGCGCCGGTGCGCGGCAGGTGCCCGCTGCCGGAGCCGCTGTCGTCGCGGCCGTCGTCTCCGGGCCGCTGCGGGCCCGAGGTGCTGCTGGGCTCCTCGCCCGGGCCTGGCTGGCCGGGTCCCTGGCTGGGGTCCTGGCTGGGATCCTGGCTCGGCTCGCCGCTGGGCTGCTCACTGGGCGGCTGCGTGGGGTCCGGTGCCGGGGCTGCGTCGACCTCGGCCGCGTGGACGAGCGGCAGCGGATCGTCGTCCCAGAACGCGTGCGCGCGGTCGGACGTCAGCGCGACCTGCAGCGGCTGCGCGGTGGCGGGCGCGGCCTGCGCGGCGGCTGCGCGGGCGCCCCGGGCGCTCGCCTGGGCGCCCTGTGCCCCGCCGGAGACCGTGAACGCGACCTTCGCGGTGCCGGCCCTGCGCGCCTCGATGATGAGCTCGGAGCCATCGGCCTTCGTGCCCTCGGCAGCGGCGAATGCCACCTTCGCGCCCTGCGGCGCGCTCACGGCGAAGCGCAGCGGACCGGGCACGTCCTTCTTCGCGGCGAGCGTGAGCTCGTAGCGCTGCCCCGTCTCGCCGCCGCCCTGCGCGACCTTGACGCTGTAGGACAGGTCGTTTGCCTCGATCATGTCCTCGGCGGCATCGGCCTGGCGCTCCCTGCGGTCCGGGGCGAGGTCCTTGTGCTTGGCGAAGTAGGACTTCCACACGTCGAAGTCGGTGAGCCCGGACTGCTCGAACTCCCCCTTGGAAAGGGCGGTGAAGTTGTCCCCGCCGGCGGCCAGGAAGCTTAGCGTGGCCACGCGGTAGGTCTTGTCCGCGTCGATCTTCTTGCCGTCGATGAGCACGGACTTCACGCGCTGCTTGGTGTCCTTCGAGTCGTAGACGACGCGCACGTTCTTCGACACGCCCAGGTGGAGGAAGGGCCGCGAGGAACCTTCGGGCTGGAACTGCTGCTCGAAGACCTCCTCGAGGTCCTTGCCCTTGAGCGCGACCACGCCGTAGTCGTTGGCGAACGGTAGCACCTGGTTGAGCTCGCCCACCGTGACCTCGCCCGGCTTCTCGGAGCCGAACTGGGAGTCCTTCTTCAGGTCCGCGCGCATCCCGCCGGGATTCGTCAGGCCCAGATCGGCCGCCTTGAGCTGCGAGCCCTCGGTGCCCTCCTTGAGCGCATCGCCCACGAGGTTGCCAAGCGTCGACTCCGCGGCGCGGTCCTCCGCGCCGTCGTCCTTCTTCGCCCGGTCGAAGTCGTCGGCGATCGTGCCGGCCACCTCCGAGCCGATCTCCTTGGCCTTGTCCTCGGCGTCCTCGATGATCCCCTTGGCCTTCTTCACGGCGGCCGAGTCGAAGTCGACGCCCTTCGTCTCGAGGAGCTTGTCCGTGCCGTCCTTGACCGTCCAGTCGCCGTTGCCCTCCGAGGTGAGGATGGACTGGCCGACCTTCGTGCCGTAGTTCGACGCCTGCATGATGGGCCGGGTGCGGTCCGTGCCGGGGATCCGCTCGGTGAAGTTCATCGACAGGTGGGTGTGGCCGAAGTACATGGCGTCGATCGAGGCGTCGGCGCCCTCGACGATCTTCTTGAACTCGGGGCCCGCCTGCTTGGCGACCTCGAGGGTCTTGTCCGGCTGCGAGGAGCCGATGTGGGCGGTGAGCACCGTCATGTCCGGCTTCTGGTCCGCCGGCAGGGCCGCCATCTCCTTGGCCGCGCGGTTGATGCCCTCGAGCGGGTCGCCGAACGTCACGTCCTTGATGCCGTCGGGTGAGACGAGGCTCGCGGTCTCCTTCGTCACGACGCCGATCACGCCGATCTTCACGCCGCCCTGCTCGATGACCTTGTAGGCCTTCATGCCGGGGGCGATGTTCTGCGTGCCCTTCGTGTAGACGTTGGCGCCCAGGAACGGGAAGTCCGCGCGCTTGGACAGCCGGTTCGCGATGTCGTCGGCGCCCTTGTCGAACTCGTGGTTGCCCACGGAGGACGCATCGAGCTCGATCGCGTTGAGGTAGTCGATCGTGGGGTTGTCCTGCTGCGAGGACGACGCGTAGGTCGAGGCGCCCACGTTGTCGCCGGAGGACACGAGTGCGGTGGGGATGTCCTTGTGCAGGCTGCGCTCGCGCTCGATGACCGAGGCGAGGCCGGCACCGGCGCCGTCGCCCAGGCGGCCGTGGAAGTCGGTGAGGGAGAGGAGCTGGACGTCCTTGCCCTTGGCGGCGGGGGCATCGGCATCGGCGGCGAGGGCCGGCACCGCCCCGAGGGGCACGAGGAGGGTGACGGCCGCGGCGGCCGCGCTCAGGCGTACGGGATGCATGCGGGACTCCGATGGGTAGGGGGAAGGCGGTGTGACCCCATCCTGCCAGGATTCGCCCAGGTTTGTGCGCAACATCTCATGAACGGCACATGAAGCACCCAGATAACAGTATCAGTGCTGGTGAGAGCCAATGTCAGGGCGCCGGGCGCGTGTCGTGCGCGCCTGGGCCGCGAACTCCTGGGGGTCCGGATAGCCGATCGCCTCGAGCACGAGGCCGTGGGCGGGCAGCACGGACATGGGCCCCAGCGCCGCCTTGCCCTCCCCCGCCTCGGCGCGGGCGAGCAGCTCGGCCGGGCGGCTGGCCGGCCACGCCCCGGAGCCCACGCGCACGAGGCCGCCCACGAGGGCGCGGACCATGTGGTGGCAGAACGCATCGGCGCGCAGGCGGACCTCGAGGGCGTCATCGGCATCGCGGGCCACCTCCAGGGCGAACAGCGTGCGCACCGTCGTGGCCTCCGGGCGCGGCTTGCAGAACGGCAGGAAGTCGTGGAGGCCCAGCAGCTCGCCGGCGGCCCTGGCCATCGCCGCCTCGTCGAGCCTGCCGCGGTGCTCGGCGGTCGAGTCCGCGCGCAGCGGATCGCGGAAGGTCGCAGCGTCCGCGAGCCGGTAGCGGTAGGCCCGCCACACAGCGGCGAAGCGGGCGTCGAAGTCCGGCGGGGCCTGCGCGGCGGAGTGGATCGCGATGTCGCGCGCACCGCCGCGGCCCAGGGCGCCGCGCAGCCGCGCAGCCAGGGCAGCGCCGGGCTCGCGGTCGCCGCGCCCGGCCAGGCGGGCGAGCGCGGGAGCCTCGAGATCGAGGTGGAGGACCTGGTGGCGGGCGTGGACACCGGCGTCGGTGCGGCCGGCGACGACCGTGGCCACGGGCGCGCCGGTGACGAGGGCGAGCGCGTCCTCGACCTCCCCCTGGACGGTGCGCAGTCCCGGCTGCCGGGCCCAGCCGTGGAAGGCGGTGCCGCGGTAGCCCAGGTCGACGCGGAAGCGGGTCACGCTCAGCCCTCGCTGAGCCGGCCGGGCCGGTAGCGGTCAGCGCCCTCGGCTTCGGCGGCGAGGCCAGAGCCGTCCGCGGGCTCCGATCCGTCCGCGGGCTCCGGCGCGTCCGGATGCGCGTAGCGCAGCCGAGCGACCGGCGCGTGGCGTCCGCGCAGCGGCAGCGACAGGGGCGCCGCACGTCGGCGGGTGTAGCGCGCGGCGTTGAGCGAGTAGTAGCGCACCCCCGCGATGATGCGGCCCTCGATGATGTGCAGCTGCGTGCTCAGGCACTCGTCGGCGGTCTCGGGCGCCGGGGCGGGGGCCGAGGCGAGCGCGGCATCGACGCGGCGCAGCGCCCGGCCCAGCTCCTCCTCGGCGGCGAGGACCGCGGCGTCGTCGGATCGCGGGGCCGGCAGCTGCCCGGCCGCCGCGTCGAGGTCGGCGAGGGCGGCGCGCAGCGCGGCGCGCTCGGGGCCCGCGGCCCGGCGGGCGCGCTCGGCGGCGGCCGCGCGCAGGGGCCCGAGCAGGGCGCGCCGCTCCCCCAGCACCACGAAGAGCTGGCGGCGGCCCTCGAGGCACAGCTCGCGGGCGAGGCTCAGCTGGTTCGAGCGCACGATAAGCGCGGTGGCGGCGGCGCCGACGAGGGCGAGGAGGACCACGGCGGCCGCGATGGCGATGATCGCCCCGTCCATGCGCGCCTCCCCAGCCGCCGGACCCTCCGGCTCCGGGTGAGTTTACCGACTCGTCCGGACTCGCTCACCTCGGCGCCACCGCCCGGCGCGCTGGCCGTCACGCGCGCCGGTCAGCCTGGTGGCGTGAGAGTTGCGATTGCTGCCGAGTCCTTCCTCCCTCAGATGAACGGCGTCGTCCACAGCATCCTGCGCGTGCTCGAGCACCTGGACGAGCGCGGCGACGAGGTCCTCGTCATCGCCCCGCAGGCCCCGCTGCGCCCCGAGCACGTGGCGGGTGCGCGCGTGGCGGGCGTGCCCTCGTTCGCGCTGCCGGGCTACCGGCGGGTGCGGGTGGCAGCGGGCGGTGTGCCGCGCATCCGGCGCCTGCTCGCCGACTTCGCCCCCGATGTCGTCCACCTCGCCTCGCCCTTCGTGCTGGGCTGGCGCGCGGCGCTGGCCTGCGAGGAGCTCGGACTGCCCGCGGTCGCGGTCTACCAGACCGAGGTGCCCGCCTATGCCGCGCGCTACGGGCTCCCGGGGCTCGAGCAGGCGCTGTGGACGCACGTGCGCGCCCTCCACGCCCGCGCCGCGCTCACCCTCGCCCCGTCGAGCCACGCGCTCGACCAGCTCGCGGACCACGGGATCGAGCGGCTCGCGCTGTGGGCGCGCGGGGTGGATGCGCACCGCTTCGATCCCGCCCACCGGTCGCAGCGATGGCGGCGCACGGTGGCCCCCGGCGGGGAGCGGATCATCGGCTGCGTCGGCCGGCTCGCGGCGGAGAAGCAGGTGGGCGATCTCGCGGCGCTGCTCGACATCGCGGGCACCCGGCTCGTCATCGTGGGTGAGGGCCCGCAGCGCCGCCGCCTCGAGGCCGCGCTGCCCGGCGCCGTGTTCACCGGCTTCCTGGGCGGCGAGGCGCTGGCCCAGGCCGTGGCGGGCTTCGACCTCATGGTGGCCCCGGGTGAGCTCGAGACCTTCTGCCAGACCATCCAGGAGGCGATGGCATCCGGCGTGCCGGTCATCGCCCCGGCCCGCGGCGGCCCGCTCGACCTCGTCGACTCCTCGCGCACCGGGTGGCTCTACGCCCCGGGCGACCTGGCGGGGATGCGCGCCCACGCGCTCGACCTGCTCGGCGATGAGGCCAAGCGCCGGGCGTTCGGGCAGGCCGCGCGCCGGGCGGTCGAGGCCCGCTCGTGGAAGGGCGTGTGCTCCCAGCTCGTGGGCCACTACGCGGCCGCGATCGAGGCGACGGCGGCCGGTGGGCCGGTGGAGCAGCTCAACCCCTGAGGTGCGCTCAGTCCCCGAGGCCCCGCGCGGCGAGTGCCCGGCCGGTATCGTCGGCGTACTTGACGGCGCGCAGCGCCACGGGCACGGTGCGCGCGCGCAGGCTGCGCTCGAGTCCGCGGGCCCGGGCCGCGTCCCCCGCGTCGGCGAACAGATCGGCGAGCACGGGGATGCTGCGCACGGTCAGCGCGGCGGCCAGGCCCGCGCGCTCGGGGCCGATGCCCACGAGGCGCACCGGCTGCGCCAGCACCTCGAAGGCGGCGAGCAGCTGGGCCACGGAGGCGGTGAGCATGAGCAGGCCCGCCGTGAGGACGCAGACGATGATCGTGCTGAGCGTCCGGGCGGCCTGCTCGGGGCCCGTGAGCCAGGCGTTGAGCCCGAGCAGGAGGAGCAGCAGCGGCCACAGCCGGGCCGCCGGCTCGAGGATCCGGCGCAGGGGCAGCCCGGCGCTCAGCCCCGCGAGCACCGCGGCCACGGCGAGGCCCAGACTGAGCCAGGGGGCGCGCACGGCCACCGCGCAGATGCCCACCGCGCACACGGCGGCGAGCTTGACGAGGGCCGGCGTGCGGTGCAGCCAGCTCGTGCCGGGGACGTAGCCTCCCAGGAACTGCTGCCTGCGCCTCACAATGCCCCCAGGACCGCCGCGCGGTAGCCGGCCACCACCTCGGCGGGGGCGCCGTGGGCGACGAGCCGGCCGGCCTCGAAGTGCAGGGCATCGTCGGCCTCGGCGGCCAGCGCGAGGTCGTGGGTGGACACGACGATGCGCAGGCCGCGCTGCGCGACGAGCCGGAAGAGCAGGGCGCGCAGCACCTCGCGGTTGCGCAGGTCGAGCAGCGTCGTGGGCTCGTCGAGGACGAGGATCGCGGGGTCGACGGCGAGCACGGCCGCGAGTGCCGCGAGCTGGCGCTGACCCCCGGAGAGCTCGTAGACGCTGCGGGCGGCGAGGTCGGCGATCCCGAGTTCGTCGAGCACGGCCAGCGCCCGCTCCCGGCGCGCGGCGGCGCGCGGTTCCGCACGGCGCAGGGAGAGCTCGACGTCCTCGCCCACCGTGGGCATGACGAGCTGGGCCGCGGGATCGGTGAAGACGAAGCCCACGCGCTCGCGCACCGCGCGGGGGCTGCGGGCGGGGTCGAGGCCGTCGACCGTGACCGTGCCCGCGTCGGCGGGCACGAGGCCGTTGAGCAGCTGGCAGAAGGTGGACTTGCCGGAGCCGTTGGAGCCCACGACGCTCGTCATGGGGGCTGCAAGGTGGGCGTCGATGTCGCTGAGGATCGTGCGGGTGACGGGCCCCTGGTCGGTCATGTCCGCCACCGCGACGCCCACCCCCGCCAGCCTGATGCCCGGCTGCGCGGGGGCGCCCTGCGGCTCAGCGGGCACGCAGCACCCGGCGGGTGAGCAGCTGGGGGAACGCGCGGTGGACGGTGACCGCGAGCGCGGCGGCCAGTGCGTTCTTCACGATGTCGCCCGGGTAGTAGAGCGCGTCGGCGGCGAACGCGGCGCCCAGCGGCAGGCCGCCGTTGACCGCCATGCCGAGCGCCCCCAGCAGGTGCACGCACACGACGCTTGCCACGACCGCGCCGGCGAACATGCCCAGCCAGAGCCTCCAGCCGGTCAGGCGGGCCAGCGCCCAGCGCGCGACGAGGCCGACGAGGAGGGCGAAGAGGGGGAAGGCGATGATGTAGCCGGCGCTGGGGCCCGCGAGCACGCCGATGCCGCCGCGGAAGCTCGAGAAGATCGGCAGGCCGATGAGGCCGAGCGCCACGTAGAGCGCCGTGGCGAGGAAGCCGCGCAGGGGGCCCAGGCACATCCCGGTGAACGCGATGATGAGCGTCTGCACCGTGATCGGCACCCCGAGTGCCCCGACGGGCACGGCGGGCGCCACGGCGGAGGCGGCGATGAGGGCGGCGAAGACGGCGACGAGCGCGGTATCGGCCGCCGCGGAGCGGGGCGCTGCTGCGGGGGCGGCGGTGGTCTGGGACACGAGGGCTCCTCGGTGGGGCGGAGTGGACCGCGCCAGTATACCTGAACGGTGTTCAGTCAGCGGCCGGGCGGCACCCGAACCCCGCGCCCCGCCGGCTCACTCCCACTCGATGGTGCCCGGCGGCTTCGAGGTGACGTCGAGGACGACGCGGTTGACCTCGTCGACCTCGTTCGTGATCCGGTTGGAGATCCGGGCGAGCACGTCGAAGGGCACGCGCGTCCAGTCCGCCGTCATCGCGTCCTCGCTGGACACGGGCCGCAGCACGATCGGGTGGCCGTAGGTGCGGCCGTCGCCCTGGACGCCCACGGAGCGCACATCGGCCAGCAGCACGACGGGGCACTGCCAGATCTCGTCGTCGAGCCCGGCTGCGGTGAGCTCGGCGCGGGCGATCGCATCGGCCTCGCGCAGCACGGCCAGGCGCTCCTCGGACACGGCGCCGACGATGCGGATCGCGAGCCCCGGGCCCGGGAACGGCTGGCGGGCGACGATGACCTCCGGCAGCCCCAGCTCGCGGCCGATCTGGCGCACCTCGTCCTTGAACAGGGTGCGCAGCGGCTCGACGAGCTGGAACTGCAGGTCCTCCGGCAGCCCGCCCACGTTGTGGTGGCTCTTGATGTTCGCAGTCCCGGTGCCGCCGCCGGATTCCACGACGTCCGGGTAGAGCGTGCCCTGGACGAGGAACTCGATGGGCTCGCCCGCGCCCTCGCGCGATTCGGCCACGAGGTCCGCGGCCGCGCCCTCGAAGCTGCGGATGAATTCGCGGCCGATGATCTTGCGCTTGGCCTCCGGATCGCTGACCCCGGCCAGCGCGCCGAGGAACGTCTCCCGAGCGTCCACCGTGACCAGGCGCACGCCGGTCGCGGCGACGTAGTCCTCCTCGACCTGGCGGCGCTCGTCCTTGCGCAGCAGCCCGTGGTCGACGAAGACGCAGGTGAGCTGGTCGCCCACGGCCTTCTGCACGAGGGCCGCCGCCACTGCGGAGTCGACCCCGCCGGAGAGCCCGCAGATGACCTGGGCATCGCCCACGCGCGCGCGGATCCGCGCGACCTGCTCGTCGATGACGCTCTCGCTCGTCCAGTCGGCCTCGAGGCCCGCGACCTCGTAGAGGAAGTTCTCGAGCACCCGCTGGCCGTGGGCCGAGTGCAGCACCTCCGGGTGCCACTGGACGCCGGCCATGCGCTGGGCATCGCACTCGAACGCGGCGACGGGCGTGTCCGGGGTGGACGCGAGGACCTCGAAGCCCTCGGGCGCCCGGGCCACGGAGTCGCCGTGGCTCATCCACACGGTCTGCTCGGCGGGCTGCTCGGCCAGCAGCCGGCCCGGCCGGGTCACCGTCATGGGGGTCGAGCCGTACTCGCGGCGGTCCGTGTGGGCAACCTCGCCGCCCAGGTGGGTCGCCATGACCTGGAAGCCGTAGCAGATGCCGAACATCGGCACGCCCAGGTCGAAGACAGCGGGGTCGAGGCGGGGGGCGCCGTCCGCGTAGACGGACGAGGGGCCGCCGGAGAGCACGATCGCCGCGGGCTCACGGGCCGCGAAGTCCACCGCCTGGGCCGTGGAGGGGATGAGCTCCGAGTACAGGCCGGCCTCGCGCACGCGGCGGGCGATGAGCTGGGCGTACTGGGCGCCGAAGTCGACGACGAGGACCGGACGGGCGCTCGTCTCGGGGGGCTGAGTCATGCGTGCAATCCTACTGTCAGCTGCGGGGGGCCACGACGACGGCCGCGTCGAGCTCGCGGTCCACGCGGCGGGTGGTGCGCCGCTCGAGGATGAACGACATGACCGGCACGACGCCGGCCAGGGCGAGGACGAGCAGGCGGCCCAGGCCCCAGCGCATCTGCTGGTTGAGCCACCAGCAGCCGATGAGGTAGACGACGTAGCACCAGCCGTGGCAGATCGCGATGGCGGCCGCGAGGTTGAAGCTGCCCAGCATGAGGGCCTCGGACGGGTCCCCGCCCATGGCCGGCGTGATGAGGTACTTGACGATCATCTCCGCGGTGAGGATGAGGAGCATGACGCCGGTGATGATCGCCATGACGCGGTAGAAGCGCAGCGCGCTGCGCGCGGAGGTGAAGCGCTTGAGGGACCACACCTCGTCGTCGGTGAAGTCCGGGCGGGCATCGTCATCGCTCACTGCGGGTGTCCTCGTCGCTGGGGGGCTCGTCTGGCGGGGCTGGATCACTACCGGGCGGGGCAGGGCTGCCGGAGGCAGCCGTGCCGCCCGGGTCCATTCTAAGGTTGCGCTCACCGGAGCGCTTGACCACGACGTAGCCCGGGGCCGGGGCGGCGGCGCCGGCCGCCGCGAGCTGGCTGAGGTATTCGTCGCGCAGCAGGCGCCACCAGATGTAGAGGGCGAAGCCCGCGAAGATGAGCCACTCGACGGCGTACGCGGCGGACTGGAGGTCCACTCCGCCGCTCTGCGCGGCCGCGAGGGCGACGTGCTCGAAGCCGGCGGCGGCGATCGAGGCCTCCGGCTGCGCATCGGGGTAGAGCACGCCCGAATAGGTGTAGACGCCGAAGAGGTTGACGAGCTGGGCGGTCGAGAGCGACTTCACCTCCCCCGCCGGCTGGCCCTGGCTGGGCTGCGGGGTGGAGGTGGGGCCCACGGTGGCGGTGAGCGAGACGGTGCCGGCGGCGGCCCGCGAGTCGTGGGCGGCCTGCCGGTCCTGGGTGAAGCCGCGCACCACCGGGATCGCGATGGGCTTGGCGCCGGCGTCGAGCTCGGCCGCCTCTCCCAGCCGGGCCCCGTCGGGGGCGAACATCGTGACGACCCAGTAGCCGGAGTGGCCGCCCTGGGAGCGCCCGGAGACCACCACCTGTTGCTCGGCGAGGAAGTGGCCGGTGACGGAGACGCGCTGGTGGGACAGGTAACCGGGCATGGGCACCTGCGCGGCCATGACGTCGTTGAAGTCCTTGACCGTCTGGGTGTCGGCGGACTGCACGGCGTCGTTCTTGTGCTCGGCGCGGCTGACCTGCCACGTGGAGAGCGTGATGAAGGCCGCGACGAGGACCAGGACGAGGCCCAGGTAGGCCAGCCAGCGCGGCGTGAGGGCGAGCCGGAGCACTGCGGGCCTCAGCCCTCCGTGTGGTACTGGTGCGGGGCCACGACGACGTCGACGCGCTGGAATTCCTTGAGGTCCACATAGCCGGTCGTGGCCATGGCGCGGCGCAGGGCGCCGGCGAGGTTGACCTCGCCCACGGCGGACTCGCCGGGGCCGAACAGGAGCGCGTCGAGGTCGGCCACCGTGCCCATGTGCACGCGCCGGCCGCGGGGCAGGGACGGGTGGTGCGCCTCGGCGCCCCAGTGCCAGCCCTGGCCGGGCGATTCGTGCGCGCGGGACAGGGCGGAGCCCAGCATGACGGCGTCCGCGCCCATCGCGAAGGCCTTGATGATGTCCCCGGAGGTGCCCAGCCCGCCGTCGGCGATGACGTGGACGTAGCGGCCCCCGGATTCGTCCATGTAGTCCCGGCGGGCCGCGTGGACGTCCGCGATCGCCGACGCCATGGGCACGTGGATGCCCAGCGTGCGCCGGGTGGTGGCGGCCGCTCCCCCGCCGAAGCCCACTAAGACGCCGGCCGCACCGGTGCGCATGAGGTGCAGCGCCGCCGTGTAGGTGGCCGCCCCGCCCACGATGACGGGGACGTCGAGCTCGTAGATGAAGCGCTTGAGGTTGAGCGGCTCCGCATCCGAGGACACGTGCTCGGCGGAGACGGTGGTGCCGCGAATGACGAAGAGGTCCACCCCCGCGTCGACGACGGTCTTCCAGTGCTCCTGGGTGCGCTGCGGGGTCAGCGAGCCTGCGACGGTGACACCCGCCGCGCGGATCTCCTCGATGCGCGCGGTGATGAGTTCGGGGCGGACCGGGGCCGCGTAGATCTCCTGCATCCGCCCGGTGGCCTCGTCCTCGCCCAGCCGGGCGATCTCGTCGAGGTAGGGCTGCGGGTCCTCGTAGCGGGTCCACAGGCCCTCGAGGTCGAGGACGCCCAGGCCGCCCGCGCGGCCGAGCGCGATCGCGGTGGCGGGCGAGACGACGGAGTCCATGGGGGCGCCGATGAACGGGAGCTCGAAGTGGTACGCGTCGATCTGCCAATCGAGGGAGACATCGCGCGGATCGCGGGTGCGGCGGGCGGGGATGACCGCCACGTCGTCGAGCGAATAGGCCCGGATCCCGCGCTTGCCGCGGCCGATTTCGATTTCGTTGCTCACGGACTCAGGGTAGCGCAGGGCCCTGACACGGCCTCAGTCCGCCGCCCCCTGCCCGGGGGTGCGCCGGGCCCGCGCCCGAGGTGCGAGCACGGCGGCCAGCGCCACGACGGCCAGGCCCGCCGCGGGCACCGTGAGCAAGCCCGCGCGCAGGTCCGCGCGGTCGGCGATGAGCCCCACGAGGGGCGGTGAGGCGAGGAAGCCCAGGCGCATGAGCCACGAGACGATCGTCAGCCCGGTCCCGGGGCGCAGGCCGGGCAGCGCATCGGCCTCGCTCATGGCGGCGGGCACGAGGGTGGCCACCCCGAGCCCCGCGGCGGCGAAGCCCGCGATGGTGCCGGGCACCGACGGCAGCGCGAGCGCCAGGCCCATGCCCACCGCGGCGAGCGCGGCGCCCGCCCGGGCCACGGCGCGCTGGCCGAAGCGGTCGACGAGCCGATCGCCCACCAGGCGGCCGGCGAACTGGGCGCCGGTCAGGGCGATGTAGCCCAGCGCGGCGATCGCCGCGGGGGCGCCGAGCGGGCCGGCCAGGTAGATCGCCGCCCAGGAGTTGCCCGCGTCCTCGACGAACGAGCCCGCCACCGCGATGCCCACGAGGCAGGCGACGGTGAGCACGAGCCGGCCGCGGGACAGGACCGCGGGCGGAGAAGCGGCATCGGGAGCCGCCTCGGGGGCATCGGGCTCCAGGGCAACGCTGTGGCGCTCGGTGTCTGTCCCCGGCAGCGCGAAGCGCAGGGAGACGAGCGCGATGGCGGAGAACAGGGCACCGGAGATCGCCAGGTGGATGCCCACCGGGATGTCGAGGGCGAGCGCGGCCGCGGCCATCGAGCCGCCGGTCACCGCGCCGATCGACCAGACGGCGTGGAACGAGTTGATGATCGAGCGGCCGAAGCGGCGCTGGACGCGCAGCCCGTGGGCGTTCATGCCCACATCGCAGATCGAGTCGGCCGCACCCGCGCACAGCAGGCACGCGGCGAAGGCCAGCGGCACCGGGGCCAACCCGGCGGCGAGCACACCGAGGGCGGTGACGAGGGTGGCGCCCACGGCCACCCGAGCGGAGCCGAAGCGGCGGATGAGCAGGCCCGAGGCCAGGCCCGCGAGGATCGCACCGGCGGGGAAGGCCGCGACGGCGAGGCCGTACGTCGCGTTGTCCATCCCCAGCGCGTCCTTGAGCTGCGGGAAGCGCGGCAGGAGGTTGGCGAACAGGCCGCCGTTCGTGAAGAACATGGCGGCCACCGCCCAGCGCGCCCGCCGGGCGGTGCGGTTAGGGGCGGTGCGGTCCGGGGCAGTGCTGCCCGGGGCTGGGGGCTGCGAACCGGGGGAAGCGCTCGCGCTCAATCGCCCACCGCGCCGTCGATCGCCTCGCGCAGCAGGTCCGCGTGGCCCGCGTCGCGCGCGTACTCCTCGACGAGGTGGACGAGCGCCCAGCGCCGGGTGAGGGAGGCGTCGCCGGCGGCCAGGCCGGCGTCCAGATCCGCACCCGAGGTCAGCCCGAGCTCCGCGGCCACCGCGCGCGAACGGGCGCACGCGGCCGCGAACAGGGCCCGCGCCTCGGCGCCGGAGGCCCGCTCACCCCAGTGCCAGTCCCAGTCGCGGTCCTGCTCCCAGGGGGCGTCTGCCCACGGTGGGGGCGCGGGGGCGCCGGCGATCCGGCGGGTGAACCACTCGTCCTCGACGTAGGCGAGGTGGGCGAGCATGCCGCCGAGCGTCATGGGCGAGGGGTGGCCCGGCAGCCGCCGGGCCAGCGCGGCGTCGTCGAGCCCCGCGGCCTTGCGCAGGAGGACCGCGCGGTAGAAGTCGAGGTAGGCCAGCAGCATCGCGGCCTCGGGCGCTCGGCCCGGCGGATCGGGAGCGGAGACGGAAGAGGCCGCGGGCCGGGGAGCGGGCGAATCGGTCACCCGATCACCCTATCCCCGGCCCGCGGCCTGTCCCTGGTCCTGGTCCTGACCCTGACCCTGGTGCCGGTCCCAGCCCTGGAGGGCTACTCGCCGGTGGGCTGACCCTTGGCCCTGGCCTCCTGCGCATCGTGCTTGGCCTCGACGAAGTCCGCCTTCGTGCGGGCGTACGAGGTGTCGCCCGGGAAGTCGAGCGTCGAGTGCTTGCGGTCGTCGTACATGTAGAGCATCGTGATGAGGCCGAAGACCGCGATGACGAAGACGTAGATGGGGAACACCCAGGCGAGCTTCATGTTCGTGAACCACAGGCCCACGTACTCGGCGGAGCCGCCGAAGAGCGAGTTGCCGATCGCGTAGACGAAGCCCACGCCCAGGCCGCGCACGTGGGCGGGGAAGACCTCGGCCTTCACGACGCCGGAGATCGACGTGTAGAAGCTGAGGAAGACCATCGCGAAGAGGATGAGGCAGGTCGCGGTCAGCGGCTTGAGGCCCGGCTGCTGGCGGATCGCGGTGAGGACGAGGAACGGCAGCACCATCATGGACACCGCGAACGTGATGATCGTCGTCTTGCGCCCGATCTGGTCGGACAGCATGCCCATGAGCGGCTGGAGGACGATGAGGACGAGGAGGCAGACGGTCATCGTGTCCGCCGCCGAGCCCTTCGTGAAGCCGGCGACCACAAGGTTCTTCTGCATGTAGGTGGTGAAGATGTAGAAGCTCAGCGAGCCGATCGACGTGATGCCCAGGACGATCATGATGGAGCGCGGGTGGCGCAGCACCTCGCGGAAGCTGCCGGACTCCTTGTGGCTGCGGGTCTCCTCCGTGGTCGTCTCCTCGAGGCCGGAGCGCAGCCACAGGGACACGAGCGCGGCGGCGGCGCCGATCACGAACGGCAGGCGCCACCAGCCGTTGGAGATCTGCTCATCGCCGAGCGTGTGGGTCATGATGACGGCCGTGACGCTGGCCAGCAGCTGGCCGCCGATGAGGGTGACGTACTGGAACGAGGAGAAGAAGCCGCGCTTGCCCTTCGAGGACACCTCGGACATGTAGGTCGCGGTCGAGCCGTACTCGCCGCCCACGGAGATGCCCTGGATGCAGCGCACGAGGAGCAGGAGGATGGGAGCGAGGACGCCCACGGTGTTCGCGGTGGGCAGGATCGCCATGAGCAGCGAGCAGCCGCACATCGAGAGGATGGAGATGAGCATCGAGCGCTTGCGGCCGATCCGGTCGGACAGCCGGCCGAAGATGTAGCCGCCGATGGGGCGCATGAGGAAGCCGACGAACAGGATCGCGGCGGCGTCCATGAACTGCTGGACCTCGCTGGAGCCAGTGAAGAACTGCTTGGCGAAGTAGACCGAGAAGAACGAGTAGATGTAGAAGTCGAACCACTCGACGAGGTTGCCGCTCGAGGCGGCCATGATCGACTTGACGATGTCCCACGTGCTGCGCGGGTCTTCCTCGGGCCGCTTCATCGCGACTTGCTGGTCGGTCGACATGCGCCGATCCCCTTACTGTCTGTTGTGCTGCCGCGCCGGACGCGGAGCCGGGGTGTGGCCGCTGCGGACGGCACCGCCTCCATTGGTGATGTCCGGACCAGGGTACGCCTCAATGGGACTTCTGTCACAGTTGCCCGAGTATTGCCTGAGCGGGTTGATACGGCGGCCGGCTTGGGCACCTCGGCCGGCGCGGTCAGACGAACCGGTCCGCGCTCCAGTCCTGCAGGGCGTGGGCGGAGGCCCAGAAGTGCAGCTCGTAGACCGCGGCCCGCCCGAAGGCGGTGTGCATCGCGGCCCGCTCCCCCGCCGAGGCACCCGCCAGCTCGCGCTCGACCAGCTGGGTCGCTGTGCGCACGGACTCGTCGAACTCCGCGCTGTCATAGGTCTCGATCCACACCCGGAAGGGGTTGGCGGAGAGGCCGGCCGCGGCGCGCTCGTTGAGCACCTTGCCCACGTGGGCGTAGATCCAGAAACAGGGCAGGACGGCGGCGGCGCCCACCGCGTAGGGGGCGGTGGCGCAGGTGGCGATGAGGAACGACGTGTAGCCCAGCGTCGTGGGCGAGGCGATCGGGCCGCCGTCCGCATCGAGGTGGCCGTGCTCGCGCAGCTGGCCCCGGGCGTCGGCGAACGACTCGTCGGTGAGCATCGCCTCGTGCATCTGCGTCTCCACCGCGATCGCCTCGCCCGCTGCGAGCGCCCAGAAGCGGGTGTCCTCGCGGTGGGGGGCGCGGGCGGCCAGCAGCGACATGGCGCGGGCGTAGCCGTCCAGATAGAGCTCGTCCTGGAGCAGGTAGTGGGCGAACGGGAGGCGGTCCAACGTGCCGGAGGCGAGCTCGGCGAGGAACGGCAGCGCCTCGATCTCGTCGAGCTGGGCGCCGACGGAGGCGAAGAGCGCGGCGGTGTGCTCGCCCGCGGCGTAGTGGTTGCGGTCGATCATCGGGAGGCTCCTTCGACGGGGGCTTGCACCGCTTCGTTGGGGACTTGTGCGGGTTCGACGGGGGCACGCGCGGGTTCGATCGGGGCCTGCGCGGCGATGTCGACCGTGTGGTCGACGGGTCCGTGGGCCCCCTCGGGGTCCAGCGGCAGGCTCCAGCGGGCACCCGAGGCCAGTGCCCGCGCGAGGAAGTCCAGCCCCTCGCGGACAGCCGGCTCGAGCGCCTCCGCGGCGCCGGCGCCGGGGCCTCCGGCGTCCCCGGGCAGCAGGCGGCGGGCCATCTGCGCGGTGATGGCGGCGGAGAGCGTGCAGCCCGTGCCGTGGGTGTGCGGGGTGTCGATGCGCGGGTGGTCGAAGCGCACGAGGGCTGGCTCCGCGCCGCCGGCCAGGCGGGGGCTGAGGGCGAGCACGTCGGCGACCCGCGCCTCGACGCCGTGGCCGCCCTTGAGCAGCACCGCGGCCGGGCCGCGGGCCAGGAGCGCGCGCGCCTGGTCCTCCATCTCAGCGGCGGTGCGGGCGGCCTCGACGTCGTCGCCCAGGAGCAGTGCGGCCTCCGGCAGGTTGGGGGTGATGAGGCCGGCGACGGGCAGGAGCGCGTGGCGCATCGCCTCGACGGCCTCCTCGGCCAGGAGGCGGTGGCCGGAGGTGGCGACCATGACGGTGTCGACGACGAGGAAGCCCAGGCGCTCGGCGCGTGCGGCGGTGAGCTCGACGAGCGCGGCCGAGGCGAGCATACCGGTCTTCGAGGCGTCGAGGGCCATGTCGTCGAGCACGGCGTCGAACTGATCGGCGACGAAGTCGGTGTCGATGTCGTAGACCCGGGAGACGCCGTGGGTGTTCTGCGCGACGAGCGCCGTGAGCACCGAGGTGCCGTAGACGCCGAGCGCGGTGAAGGCCTTGAGGTCGGCCTGGGCGCCGGCGCCCCCGGAGGGATCCGTGCCGGCGATTGTGAGGGCCGTGGGCGGTCGCATCATGGGGTGCCTCCAGCGGGGTGAGGAGCGGGCGGGTCAGAGGGTTCGTCCAGGTGCGCGGGGTCGTCCAGGTGCGGGGTTTCGGCGAAGGCCGCGCGGATGCGCTGGGCGGCGGCGCGCGGATCGGGTGCCGCGCAGATCGCGGAGACGACGCACACGCCGATCGCCCCGCTGCCCGCGAGTTCGGCCGCGTTGTCGGCGCCGATGCCGCCGATCGCGACGATCGGCAGCCGTGCGGCGGCGGCGAGCTCGCGGATGCGCTCGGGGCCCAGGGCGGCGCGGGCGACGTCCTTGGTCTGGGTGGCCCACACGGGGCCCACGCCGAACAGGTCGACTCCCCCGGCCGCCTCGCCCGCGGCGAATTCCTGCTCGTTCGAGGCCGAGAGCCCGAGCAGCGGCTCGGGGCCGATGGCCGCGCTCACGCGCTCGACGGGCTCGTCGTCCTGGCCGACGTGGACGTGGACGCGCAGGCCCTCGTCGAGCAGCCGCCGCGCCGAGGCCACCCTGTCATCGAGGAAGACCGGGATCTCGTGGTCGATGCCGAGCCTGTCCCGCGTCTGCTCGACCGCCGCGACGACGGAGCGGGCGAGCTCGTCGAACTCGGCCTCGCCGGCGTGCTTGTCGCGCACCTGGACGAGGCCCGCCCCGCCCTCGACGGCGAGGGCGACGGTCTGCGCGACGCTGCGCCCGGCTGCCCGGCACATCGCCGAATCGGTCACGAGGTAGAGCGCCGTGTCGAGGCCCAACAGCCGCGGGGCGCCGGGGGGTGCGGGCGCTGCGGCTGGATCGGTCATGCGCGAAGCTCCTCGAACGTAGCGGTGGCGAGCTCAATCCGAACGGCCCCGAGCTCCTCTGCGTCGAGGAGGAACAGCGCATCGAGGAAGGCGGGGGCGAAGGTCCCGGGCCCGGCGGCGGCGAGCGCAGCGCGGTGCCCGGCCGCCGCGAAGTGGGCGTGGGCCGCGATGGCTGCGGTGAAGTCGTTGTGCAGCCGTTCCTCGGGGGCGACGGAGCCGGCATCGGACCCGGTCGCGCGGGTGTTGGCCTCGTCGGCCCGGGATGCTGCCAGGTAGGCGGCGAGGACCGCTCCCAGTGAGCAGCCGGTGCCGATGACGAGCGGCATGAGCGAGCTGCCCCCGGAGACGCGGGCGATGACCGCGCGATCGCCCTGAGCTGCGACAATGGCATCGCGCTCGCCGGACACGGCGACGATCCCACCGGTGTCGCGCGCCAGCCGTGCGGCAGCGCCCACGACAGCATCGACGGAGTCCGTGGAGTCGACCCCGCGTCCTCCTGCACCGGCACCCGCGAGGAGCGCGATCTCGGAGGCGTTGCCGCGCACGGCCGTGGGCCGTTGCGCGGTGAGTGCGCGGATGCGGCTCGTTCGGTAGGCCGAGGCGCCCACGCTCACGGGATCGAGCACCCAGGGCTTGTCCTCCTCGGCCATGACCCCGATGGCCTGGTCGGCCGCGAGTAGCTGATGCGAGGTCGCCGTGCCCAGGTTGACGTTGAGCGCCGAGGCGACGTGGGCGAAGTCCGCGGCATCGGCCTCGTGGTCGAGCATCGCTGGGGCTGCGCCCACCGCCAGCAGCGCATTGGCGGCGAACTGCTGGACGACGGTGTTCGTGATGCACTGGACGAGTGGGCCGCCCTCGCGGACGGCACGGGCACGGTCGGCGATGCCGAGGGTGTCCGCGGTGCCGGCGCCGGTGGCAGTGCTGGTACCGGTGGCAGTGCTGGTACCGGTGGCAGTGCTGGTACCGGCATCAGAGCCAGCTGACGCGCGCTGGGCCGCGGCAGCGGTGTGCTGGCCGGGGCCGGGAGCGGTGGAAGCATTGGAAGCCGTGCTCACGGTGACGATCCCTTCGCTGGTGTTAGCCATGTCAGGTTCGATGGGTGTGTTCTCAGCCTGGCGACCGACCGCCCGCCGAGCTCACTGCGATGGATTCGCACGAGTACCGCCGAGCGGGGCGGCAAGCACCCCATGTCAACGACAGCCACACTACCAGCGCATTTCGCGGCGCCCCGGTTCATGGGGTGAAGGTTCATGGGCTGAACTGCGCGGTCTGCTTGGTCGCGGACTGCACAGCCATGGGGGGCTTTGGGGAGGGTTGCTGCGGCTGGGGATTGAACGGTCACCCATCGGATCAGATTTGGAGGGGGCGCTACGGAGGCGTGGCGGGCCGGTCAAGAAGATGAGGCAAGTCGGTCAATCGTGGACACCCGCGCCGTAGCAGCCATTCAGACCGTAGCTGCCGATCAGACCGTAGCTGCCGATCAGACCGTACCTGGCGATCAGAACGGTGGCGGGTCGGGATCGGAAAACGGTGAACGCGGTCGGCCCCATGGATCCACCGGCAGGTCCTGCTTCATCGGTGCTTCTCGTCCTGGGTGGCACCCGCCCGCATATCGCTCGCTCGGTCCAGTGGGCTGTTCGACCTCGTCCTGGCAGTCCGGTCGTGCGTCACGCCTACTCTTCGACCACAGTTCAGGTTCTGGTTCAGGTTCTGGTTCCGGTCCGGGCACCGTTTCCGGGTGGCTCTCACCCGAGCTGCTGGTCCCCGGTCGTTCGGCCCGCTCGAGCGTCTTCGGAATGTCGGGTTCCGCGGGGCTCTCGCCCATGCGCCGCAGGCCCGGCCGTTCACCCCGCTCGTCCTTCGAGCACGCTTCCGGTTCCGAGCGAAGCTCGCTCGAATTCTGCAGCTCCACCCCGTTCCACAGCTCGGGTCCGTTCCGCAGTTCCTTCCCGCTCCGCACCTCCACCCCGTGCTCCCCCTTGTCTGCGCTCCGGGCTCCCGGCCCCGCGGGCGGTTTGCTCGTGGTGGGCTGCCCCGGTCCCGGTGCCGTTCGCACGGTTCCCACCGGCTCTTCCTCGTCGTCACCGATCCCGGCGAAGGCGCTCGCGGGCATCACGGAACCGTCAATAAGCTCCTGCAGTTCGGCGAGTTCGCGGGCATGCTCGGTTTCGATGCGGGACCCGGGTGGACCCACCGCCCCTCCGAGTGCAGCTGGGAACGTCCACCGCAGGGCTCCCTCATCGACGCTCCGCCAGCGTGCCACCGGACCCGTCTCACCCCGTCCAGTCCTGGGGGAGACTCGCTCGACAGCGAGCACACCGTTCGTCTTGAGATTGTGATGGTGTCGGCACAGCGGGTGAAGATTGTCGAAAACGGTCGTTCCACCCGAGGCCGGAGCGCCCTTGTTGAAGGGAATGATGTGGTCGATATCGCAGGCTACGGCCTTGCGGGTGCAGCCCGGGACCGTGCACCACTGCCAGCGAGCCGTCAGCGTCGTGCGCAGCGAGGCGGGGATCGCGTAGGTCTGGGCGACTGCTTCGAGCACGGTCCCGGTGACCGGGTCAGTCACCAGACGCCGCAGCGATGGCGAGTGTGCGGCAATCCGCCTGGCATCGGCCGCGCTGAGCGGTGAGGCGTCATCGAGTCGGCCCGGGAGCTGCGAGCAGCCCATGAGGCTGAGCAGCGGGATGGTGACGTTGACCCCGGCCTGGGCGCGCAGCCAGGCGGAGTCCGTGGGCAGTGTCAGTGAGAAGGTGCCGTGCGTCCCGTCTGCGCGCCGCATGCCCACCGGGATCTCGGGGATGCCGAGCACACCGATGTCGAAGCACAGCTGGTCGAGCGTGCGCCGATCATCGATCACGGCCCCGGGCTCGAGTCCCACGGCGAAATCGCCCTTCTGGCCCAACCGGATGCCCCGCGCCCATGCGCTCAGGCGGCAGTGGGCCGCCGAAACGGTGGCCACCGGTCCGACGAACTGCAGACTCGCGGTCCCGTCCCCGTTGTTCCAGAAGGCGACGCGGCGCTCACGGTGGGCCGCCTCGGCGCGGTCCTTGGGAGGCATGAGCGAGTCGTAGATGTCATCCACGGCCTTCTTCCACCGCTTCCATTCCCAGGACCCATCGAGTTCGGTGACGAGGTCGTCGAACGTCTCCCGCAGCAGCCAGGGCATACGACTGGCTCGGCCTGCGGCGTAGTCAAGGCGCCCGAATCGCACCGCACCCGCGACCACCGACTCGCGCAGCTGCGGCAGTGAAGCGGTGACGGCCAGTGCGTTCTTCGCTCGCGTGCGCGCCCGGATCAGCGAGACGTCCAGGTGCTTGGCGAGGGCAATCCACACCAGGTCGGGCAGGAGCACGAGGAGGTCCATGTAGTCGGCTGGAACCTCGGCCTCCTGCGAACCGACCGGCGCGAAGTGCTGATGGTAGGCCGCCACGAGCCAGTCAGTGAGGACACGAGCCCGATGGAGTTCGCGGACGTCGGATTCCCGCTCCACCGCGAGCAGCTCCTGGGCATCCATCCCACTCACCCCCGCCTCCGTGCAGCCCGCCCCGTTGCGGAATGCCGCGACCGCGAAACCGATCTGCCGACGCACTTCCCACGGCTCCGATGCCGCGCAGTGAAGAAGCTCTGGCTTCGCCGCTTATATTCGAATATTAATCGAATATAAGCTGAAGAACAAGGCCTGTGGACAACAAAAGGCATCAAGCCGCCAGTACAATTCACAGCGACGCGGGCAGCACCGCGACGTTGTCACAACGGTGCGCCGGTGAATCGGTCACCGCTGCCGCAGTCTCAAACACATCGGTGCCGCTCGGGGAAGAGGGCAGGCACCCGCCTGCCGTCGGTGCACCCCTCGAGCACACCCGCCTCGCCCCGAGGCGGGGTACAAGGGCATGCCGGAGGTGGGGCACAAGGGCACGCCGACTGTCGCGCAGCCTCGACGCACTGACGTCAGCAACCGGTGACGCGCGAACAACTCCCAACCGCCCGGAAGCCCTCGGCGCACTGATCGTTGCCCCCGGCCGCGGGTGGTCCTCCTGCCCGCAGGCTCGGCCGTCCTCCCGCCACTTGGCCCAGTCGACCGCTGGCCGTCAACCGCCCGCCCGAGCGGCCGCAAACCGACGGCCCGCTCGCGCGGCCGGCCCGGTCACCGCGAGGTGTAGTTGGGCGCCTCCACGGTCATCTGGATGTCGTGCGGGTGGCTCTCCTTGAGACCCGCGGTCGTCAGGCGCACGAAGCGACCCTTGGCCTTGAGCTCGTCGATCGTGCGCGCGCCCACGTAGAACATGGTCTGCCGCAGGCCGCCGGTGAGCTGGTAGGCGACGTTGCGCAACTCGCCGCGGTAGGCAACGCGGCCCTCGACGCCCTCCGGGATGAGGTCCGTGTCGCTGGCGACATCGTCCTGGAAGTAGCGGTCCTTCGAGTACGACTTGCCCTTGCGCGGGGCCATGGCGCCCAACGATCCCATGCCGCGGTAGGCCTTGTACTGCTTGCCGTTGATGAGGATGAGGTCGCCGGGGCTCTCCTTGGTGCCGGCGAACAGCGAGCCGACCATGACGGAGTTCGCCCCCGCCACGAGCGCCTTGCCAATGTCGCCCGAGTACTGGAGGCCGCCATCGGCGATGACCGGGATGTCGGCCTTCTCCGCGGCCAGCGCGGCCAGCCGCACGGCCGTCACCTGCGGCACACCCACGCCGGCCACCACGCGGGTCGTGCAGATGGAGCCGGGCCCCACGCCCACCTTGATGGCGTCGACGCCGGCGTCGATGAGCGCCTGCGCGCCCTCGCTGGTGGCGACGTTGCCGCCGATGATCTGCACATTGCCGAAGACGCTGTCCGCCTTGAGCCTGCGGATCATGTCCGTGACGCCGCGGGCGTGGCCGTTGGCGGTGTCGACCACGAGCACGTCGGCCCCGGCATCCGCCAGCAGCTCTGCGCGCTCGTAGGCGTCCCCGAAGAAGCCGACGGCGGCACCCACGCGCAGGCGGCCCTCGTCGTCCTTCGTGGCCAGCGGGTACTCCTCGCTCTTGACGAAGTCCTTGACGGTGATGAGCCCGCGCAGGCGGCCCTCCTCGTCGACGAGCGGCAGCTTCTCCACCTTGTGCTCGGCGAGCAGCTCGTAGGCGCGCTCCGGATCGACGCCCACCGGCGCGGTGACGAGCGGCATCGGCTTCATGGTCTGCGCGACGGTGCGCGTGGCGAACTCGCGGCGCGGGACGAAGCGCAGATCGCGGTTCGTCACGATGCCCACGAGCACGCCCGCGTCGTCGACGACCGGCAGGCCGGAGATCCGGTAGCGCCCGCACACCTCGTCGAGCTCCTCGAGCGTGCGGTCCGGGGTGATGGTGACGGGGTCCGTGATCATGCCGGACTCGCTGCGCTTGACGTAGTCGACGTGCGCGGCCTGGTCTTCCTTGCTGAGGTTGCGGTGGATGATGCCCAGACCGCCGATCCGCGCCATCGCCACCGCCATGCGCGACTCCGTCACCGTGTCCATCGCCGCGGAGACGAGGGGGATGTTGATGTCGATCCCCCGGGTCAACCGGGTCCGGGTCGAGGCCTCCGAGGGGATGACGTCCGTGTCGCCGGGCAGGAGCAGCACATCGTCGTACGTGAGGCCGGTGAGCGCGAACGGGTCCTGCGCCTCCTGGAACCGGCTCTCCACTTCGCCCATCGACTTGCCTTCGCCATCCATCGAGTCAGTCCCCTCCCGCGTAAGTTTCTGACATGGTATGCCCGCCCTCGGACGCGGAACACGGCCGCCCGCTCCGATGCGACCAAACTCACCCGCGCGCCGTGCCGCGTGCCGGGCTGAGTGCCGTGCCGCGTGCCGGGCCGCGCTCCGTGCCGCCACCGGTCTGCGGTCGGCAGCCCGCCGTGCCGCCCACCGGACCGCCGGCCGCCGCCCATTCGGCAAGGCGCCCTCAACCCAACGGTTGACGCGCGGTTCAACCATCTGCACGATCCGCGGCCCCCACCTGCGACGGGAGCATGGAGGCATGCTCACACCAGCGATCGTCTTCATCTCGTCCGCACTCGTCTTCTACACCTTCGGCGTCTGGGCCGAGCGCCTGCAGGGCACCCTGCGGCCCTGGCACGTGGTGGCCTTCGGCCTGGGCCTCGCCTGCGATGCCACCGGCACCGAATTCATGCGCCGCATCGCCTGCTCCGGCGGGGCGAGCTTCTCCAGCGGCACCGGTGAGGTGCTGGGCGCCGTCATGGCGATCACCGGCGCCCTCGCCCTGCTCCTCATGGCCGTGCACTTCGTCTGGGCCCTCGTCGTCGTCATCCGCGGCACGGACCGCGCGAAGACCGTGTTCCACCGCTTCTCCATCCTCGTGTGGGCCATCTGGCTCGTCCCGTACTTCACCGGGATGGCCTCGTCGATGATCGGCTGAGCGCTCCACTCGTCCCTGTTCGCAACCCCGCGTTCACCACCCCGCCGAGGCGCGGGCCGGCCGCTCCTGACCCGCCGCCGAGGCGCGGGACAGGTGGGCCCGGCCCGCGCCTCGGCCGCTCACGCGGCACAGCGCCGGGCACGGCGCGGGTGCCCAAAACCGAGCAGAGCGCCCCGCGGAGGGTCAAACGGCCGTACGCTCAACCCCATGGAGACGAACCCCACGGACACTGCGCACACGAATCCCCAGGCCGCGGCGGGCGCCCGCGGCGACGCATTCGACGGCTCGTCCCGGCCCGGGGCCGGCGATCCGGCGGCCTTCGCAGCCGCGCCGGACCTCGTGGGCGAGCGCGTGACGCTCGCCCAGCTCTCCCCCGCCCACACCGAGGGCCTGGGCCGGGCGAGCGAGGGCATCGATCTGTGGGTCACCTCGGTGCCATCGGCGGGTGAAATGGACGCGGAGATCGAGCGCCGCCTGGGCCTGCAGCGGGCGGGCAGCATGGCGCCGTACACGGTGCTCGATCGCGGCGAGCCGGTGGGCATGACGACGTTCATGAACATCGACGCGGCGAACCGCCACGTCGAGATCGGCTCGACCTGGCTGAGCCCCGCCGTGCGCGGCACCCGGGTCAACCCGGAGGCCAAGCTACTGCTGCTCACCCGCGCCTTCGAAGACCTCGACGCCATCGCCGTGGAGTTCCGCACCCACTGGCACAACCACCAGTCGCGTGGGGCGATCGCCAAGCTGGGCGCAAAGCAGGACGGGGTGCTGCGCAATCACCAGTTCTTCGCCGGGGCGCTGCGCGACACCGTGGTCTTCTCCATCACCCGCGCGGAGTGGCCCACCGTCAAGCTGGGCCTGACCGAACGGCTCAAGCGCCTCGACTGAGCCCGCGCCGCGGCGCACGGGGCGGGGAGACCGGGCTCTGCGCCCGGGCCGCCCGGCGTCGCTGGCCCCACGCCACGAGCACCGCGGTGGCCACGATGCTCACCGCGAGCGCCACGGCCATGCCCGCGAGGCTCGGGCCCACCGCAGCGGCGCTCCGGCGCAGCGGCACGATGAGCACGAACGCGGCAACTCCGATCGAGGCCGCGATGAGTCCCCACCCGGCGCCGAGGCCCCAGCCGCCCAGCGCGAGCGTGGCGAGCAGGTAGGTGCCCAGGATGCTCAGCTGGGCCAGCAGCCACACGGCGACGAACGCCGCGGCGGCACTGGTGAGGCTGCCCCACTGGTTCTGCACGAGTGCCGCCTCGGCGCCCGCGTTTGCCTCGAAGTCGAAGAGGAAGCGCCAGGCCAGCGTGGCCAGCGCGCCGAAGAGCGCCAGCAGCAGCGGGGCGAACAGGACCAACGGCAGCAGGCCGCGGCGCCGGAAGCCCCCGTCGGGGCGCGTGAGATCCGTGAAGATGAAGCCGTAGCTCCACGCGCCCACCACCAGGGCGATCGCTCCGAACACGCCGATCGAGTCCGGGTCGAACGACTTCATGTCGTTGTCCTTGAGCAGCCCCAGCCCGGCCAGCCAGACGAGGAGCGTCGAGCCGACTGCGAGAACGGCGCCGAGGCCCGCGGCGCGCCCGAACTCGTGGAGGGCCGAGACATCCGCGGCATCCTCGCCGGTCCCCTCGCGACGCTGGCGGTCGAGCTCTGAGAGGTCGTAGCGGCCGTTGTGGCGCGGCACCCCGGGCGCGTAGAGGCCCCGCGGGTCCGGGTCTGCGGTGGGTCGTCCCGTCGCGTTCTGGGCGGCGGGGTTCGGCCCGGTAGGGCTCGGTGCCACGGGGCGCGGCAGGGGCACGCGAGGCCCCGGTGGGGGCTGCCCGGGGGACTGGGATTCGCCCGGCGGCCGCGGCGGTGGCGGCGGGTAGGGGCGGTGCGGGTCCCCGGTGGGCGGATACGAGGAGGGATCGTGCGCGCGGCCGGTCATGGGGTGGCCTCCGTGGTGCTCGGGGTCTCGGGGTCTCGGGCGTCGGCTCCCATCTTGCCCGACGCGCACCCGCATCGGGCGCGCCCGTGTGCCCAGTTCGCCACACCGCGCGGTGCCCGGTCAGCGGTGCGCCGACCAGACCGCGCCGTGGGGCGATCAGCCCCTGCGATCGGCTAAGCCGGTCGCGCCGAGAGCCGAGCGCCCCGCTGGTTGACCACCCCCTTCACCGCCCGACTACCCGCAAAGCCGCCCAACCATCTGCACGACCGAGCAGGCACCCGAGAGAACGCCTACGCGCGCGGCGACGATTCCTCCACCCACGGCGAAGCTCCTCCCTCATCGCCGCAGAGTCCCAGCCGCGAGTCGAAGCGCCGCGGCCGGCCGGTGAGCGGGTCCTCGAACTCGATCCGGCGGGCCAGCAGGTGGAGCCGGCGGCGGAAGTCGTAGGGATCGGGCGCCAGGTCCTCGGGGTAGATGGGGTCGCCCAGGATGGGCAGCCCCAGCGCGTTGAGGTGCACGCGCAGCTGGTGAGTGCGGCCCGTCACGGGCTCGAGATCGATGACGCCCAGCCGCCCGGTATCCACATCCGCATGCGCATGCGCATGCGCATTCGCATCCGCGGGCGCGCACGTGCACTCCCCCGGTCCCGCATACGCGAACCGGGTGAGTGCGTTGGGCTCGCCGGGCACCTCGAGCACGGCCCGCGTACCCGGTTCCTTGTCCAGCCGCGAGGCGCGCTCGGCGGGCAGCAGAACGGGATCCCAGCCCGCGGGCAGGACGACGAGCGCCCGGTAGGACTTGTGCACGCGGCGCTCCTGGAACAGCCGCTGGTAGGCCCCGCGCGTGGCCGGGCGACGGGAGAGGACGAGCAGGCCGGACGTCACGCGGTCCAGGCGGTGGATCGCCACGAGGTCCGGCTCGTTGCGCTCGACGCGCAGCCGCGTGACCGCGCACTCGCGCACAAACCGCCCATTGGGCGTCGAGGCGAGGAATGCGGGCTTGTCGATGACGAGCAGCTCCGGGTCCTCGTGCACGGTGCGGATGGGAAACGGGATCCGCGCCTCGGCCGGCACTGGGCGGTGGAAGAAGTAGAACCCGCCGGGAATCACGGGATCGGACAGCGCCACGGGCCGCCCGCCCTCATCGCAGAGCGCGCCGCCGGCCGGGGCGGCCAGAGCCGCGCGCTCCGCCGCCGAGGCACCCGGCAGCGCCGCTGCCAGCCAGGCGTCCACCGTGGCCGGGACGGGATCCGCGGCGTGCGCGTGGGTCTGCGGCCCACCGGGAGCGCGCAGCCGCGCCGCGCTGATCCCCTCGCGCGGTGGCAGGGGGCTGCGCATGGCGGGCACGCTCAGAACCGCACGCGACGCGTGCATCCGGCCGGGGGCCGCGGGCACCCGGCCGCGCGGGCGGCAGGGGCGCGCCTCACAGCACCACGTCCTCGCCGGCCTCGGCGAGCAGCTCCTCGACCGTCTGCTGGCGGCGGACCAGCGCGAACTCGACCCGCGCCTCGGCGGCGGCCCGGTAGGCGTAGACCGGGATGCGCGGCAGCGCGTTGTAGGCGAACGGGGTGGAGAAGTAGTAGGCGCCCACGTCGTGGATGAGCGCGATGTCGCCGGGCTGGAACTCCGGGACGTCGTAGTCGCGGCCGATCATGTCGCCGGTGAAGCAGCACGGCCCCGCGAGGTCCTGGATGGCGCTGGGCGCCGGGCTCGGCGCACCGTCCGCGGTGCGGGCGCTGATGCGCAGCGGCCAGTGCTCGGGGACGAACGCGGTGCGGGTGGCGGTCTGCGCGCCGGCGTGGCCGATCGCAAAGCGGCGGCTGCCCACGGTCTTCGTGTACTCGATGCGGGTGGCGATGGTGCCGGCCTTGGCCAGCAGCGCGCGGCCGAACTCGGTGACGAGGCCGTAGCGGCCGTCGAGCAGCCCGGGAACCTCGCGCTTGAGGACGTCGGCGTAGTCCTCGAACGTGGGGGTGATGTCGTCGGAGAGGAAGTTCACGCTCAGGCCCCCGCCCATGTCGATGCGGGCGATCTGCTGCTGACCGGCAGCATCGTTGATCGCATCGGCCAGTTCGACGACGCGGCGGATCCCCGCGGCCGCGAGTTCGAGCGGGATGCCCTGCGAGCCCGTGTGGACGTGGAGCTGGGTGATGTGCGGGCGGGCGCGGATCGCTGCGATGAGCCGGTCCTGGTCGGCTGCGTCGACGAGCGGGACGCCGAACTTCGTCGTCGTGGTGGCCGTGCTCATCTGGCCGATCGAGCCCGCGCCCACCACTGGGTTGACCCGCACGCCGATGACGGAGGCGGGGCCGGCAGCGGATTCGGCGCTGGCGCCCGCGAGCTCGCCCAGCAGCGCGTCGACGCGCTCCATCTCCTGGTAGGAGTCGATGTTGAGCGAGGCGCCGTCGCCCAGCGCGCGGCGCAGCTCGCCCTCGGTCTTCGCCGGGGAGTCCAGCACGATGCGCTCGGCGGGGAAGCCCGCGGCCTGCGCCATCGCGTACTCGCCGGGGCTCGCGACCTCGCAGCCCAGTCCCCGCTCCGCCAGGAAGCGCAGCACCGGCACCAGGGTGACGGCCTTGCACGCCACGGTGTGCAGCACCTGCCCGGCGGGCGCGAAGGCGCCGGTCAGGGCGGCGATCCGCTCCTCGACTGCGTTCAAGTCGAGCAGGCCGACGACGGGCTGTGCGGTGCCGATGAGCTCCTGGGCGACGGCCTGCCGCACGGCGGTGTCGAGGGTGTCGGCGAACGCGGGCATGGGGCCTCCGTGGGTGAGGATGGACGGCGGTGGACGAGCACCGGCTGTGCAGCGTCGAGTCTAGCGAGCCGCCCCGAGCGGCGCGTGGTGCGTCCGCGGCGGAGTTCGCGCCGGCGCCGGAGCACCGTGCGGGCGCGCTACGCCCCGAAGACCGCCATCACGGCGAACACACAGCCGGCGAGGAGCAGGGCGGCGGCCACGTAGGGCCGCGTGTCGATCCTGGTCACGCGGTCGTAGAGCCGCGTCATCGCGTGCGCGAGCGGTGGGAACGCACCCCACGCCCACGCGAGCAGCAGGTACTGGCCCGCCAGCGCGGCGAAGAAAACGACCGCGAGGACCGCCTGCACCACCAGCAGGTGGGAGGCCGCGGCGATGACGCGGCCGGTGACGTACATCGTGGCCAGTCCGCTCACGCTGATGATCGACTCGGTCAGGCCGATGAGGACCATGCGGCCGGGGCGCTCCGGGTCCCGGTGCTGCGAGTCGGGGCGGCCGGGGCCGCTGGAGAGCGCCCGGTGGCCCAGGTGCGGGTCGCGCGGCGGGCGGCGCAGCCGCGCGAGCATGATGGCGCCGCCCAGCAGGAGGAGCGCGGCGGCAGCGGCGTCGACGCTGCGGTGGACGAGGAAGCGGTGGGTGTCCGCACGCAGCAGCGCCGTGAGGGTCTCCGGGTCGACGACGCGGAAGAGGAGCAGGAGGAACAGCGCGCCCAGGGTCAGACCCACCGTGATCCAGCGGATCGACCGGGCAGCGTGCGCCGAGCGGGTGAGGAGGCGCAGCACGAGGGCGTAGAGCGTGGGGCTGAAGCCCATCGCGAAGCCCAGGCCCACCAGGCTGATGGCCGCGCTGACGATGGCGGTCACTGTGCCTCCCCGCCTGTCCTGGTCGTCATGCTCCCTGCCCGGTTGTCATGCTCGCTGGCCCGGCTGTCATGCTCGCGATCCTAGCCCGCCGAGGCGCGCGGAGGTCCATGCTTGCCGAGGCGCAGGCCGGCCGCCCGCCGCAGCGGGGCGGTGCCGAACGGCACTGCGGGCGGGGCAGGCACGCGAACGGGGCCGCGGCCGGAAGAATCCGGCTGCGACCCCGTCGACCTCACCCCTGCCTGCCGCGCGCCGTGCGCCCGTCAGGCATGAGGAACCCGGAGGACCGGCATTGCGGGTCGGCTCAGCTGCGGCGGCGGCGCGCCACCAGGAGCACGCCGGCGCCGACGAGCAGCAGTGCGCCGCCCGCGGCCAGGAGCGGGGCGACCGCGTCGGAGCCGGTGCGCGGCAGGTTCCCGCCGTTGTCGCCATCCCCGCCGTTGTCCCCACCGTCGCCGTTATCACCCGGCTGGGGCGCGTCGTCCGAGGGGGCATCGGAACCGGGCGCCGGCGCCGAGGTGGTGCTCTCCAACGGCGTCGCCGTCGCCGAACCGCTGGCGGACGGCGTCGCGGTCCCGGACTCGCTGGGGGTCGGGTTGCCGGACTGGCTCGGAGTGGGCTCACCCGACTCACTGGGCGTCGGGTTCCCGGACTCGCTCGGAGTGGGCTCACCCGACTCACTGGGCGTCGGGTCGCTGGTATCGGTGGGGGCGGGAGTCGGGCAGTCCTTGATGCCCGCTTCCGGATCATACTCACCGGTCAGCGTGGCACTGGCGACGTAGTTCTGGTCCATCCGCTCACCCGGAATCATCTGCCCCGTCAGCTGAAGCACACGCCCGTCCTTGGCGTTCAGGTCTCCCAGGTCCAACGTCACGTTGCCGTTGCCGTCGTCCGATGCGACCTTTTCGGCGGTGGAAGGGTAGGTGTACGAGTCGTACGGCTTACCCCACTTGTGCAGGTAACCATTCACGTCGAATGGCGTGTCACCATTGAGCCTGTCCGAAGGAAGGTAGGACCATGCTTCCACCTTCATATCCGCAGGGGCATGCAGGGTGACCTTCGCGTTCTTGATGGCGTAATCGGTTGCCACCACGGTGCGCCAGTTGGGCTGCGTACCCTTCACGGCTACCAGGCCCTTATTGTCCTCAGAGCCGCCGTTGTAGAAGTGCGTGACCTCGAGTAGGCCCGGATCGCCCTTCGTGTAGTGGGGCTCGTCCTCCTCATTCGTAGGCCATACCGACTTGATGTAGCCGCCGTTGGTGAACCCGTTGACGGGATCGCCGTTCCTGTCGACCATCAGGCCCGAGTAGCCCTCGGTCTTGTTCGTCAGCTGCGTGTTCATGACGGCGCTGGCGTCCCACGCCACGTTGCAGCCGACGGTCTCATTGCCGTGCTTCGTCTTCAGGTTCGTCGCCAGGGCCGGGGATGCCAGGCCGAAGACGAGGGCGGCCACCGCGGAGCCGGCAGCGAGCTTGGAGGGGAGCTTCATGAGGGTGTGTGCTTTCCGTCAAGAGTGATACGAAAACTCGGGAAGAGCTGAGCGATTCATCACTATAGACCAGGAGCGGGAGAACACCCAAACCGGACGATGATCGCTCCGGCGCCCGTCGACCAAGCCCCGCTGTGCCATCGGCACGACCCCCACACAGCAGCAGGGGCGGTTGTCGCGAAGTCTCCTTCGCGACAACCGCCCCTGCGGTGCCTCCCGGGTGCGGCCCGGCCGTGCTCTCCAGCCGTACTGTGCTCTTCAGCCGTACCTAGCTGTCCAGCCGTGCCGTACCGTGCGCCCGGTGCAGGCGAACCGGCTCAGCGCATCAGCGCCGGGCCGCCCGGCCCGCTGCGACGATCACTTGTCGTCGTCGTCCTCTTCCGGCTTCTCGACCACGAGGGTCTCGGTGGTGAGGACGAGCGCCGCGATCGACGCCGCATTGCGCAGCGCCGAGCGGGTGACCTTGACCGGGTCGATGACGCCGGCCTTGACGAGGTCGCCGTACTCGCCGGTCGCGGCGTTGTAGCCCTGACCCGCATCGAGCTCGGCGACCTTCGAGGCCACGACGTAGCCGTCCTGGCCCGCGTTCTCCGCGATCCAGCGCAGCGGCTGGACGACGGCGCGGGACACGATGCCCACACCGGTCGCGGCATCGCCGGTCAGGCCCAGGTCGGTACCCTCGAGGACCTTCGCGGCGTGCACGAGTGCCGAACCACCGCCGGGCACGATGCCCTCCTCGATGGCGGCACGGGTCGCGGACACGGCGTCCTCGACGCGGTGCTTGCGCTCCTTGAGCTCCACCTCGGTCGCGGCGCCCACCTTGATGACGGCCACGCCGCCGGCGAGCTTCGCGAGGCGCTCCTGGAGCTTCTCGCGATCCCAGTCGGAGTCCGTGTGCTCGATCTCGCCGCGGATCTGCTTGACGCGACCCGCAACCGCATCGTCGGCACCGGCGCCGTCGACGACCGTCGTGTTGTCGTTCGTGACGGTGACGGTGCGCGCGGAGCCCAGGTCGTCGAGCGTGACCTGGTCGAGCTTCATGCCCATGTCCGCGGTGATGACCGTGCCGCCCGTGAGGACCGCGAGGTCCTCGAGGATCGCCTTGCGGCGATCGCCGAAGCCCGGCGCCTTGACGGCCGCGACATTGAGGATGCCGCGGATCTTGTTGACGACCAGCGTCGACAGCGCCTCACCCTCGATGTCCTCGGCGATGATGAACAGCGGCTTGCCGGCCTGCTGGACCTTCTCGAGGACGGGCAGCAGATCCTGGATGTTCGTGATCTTGCCCTGGTTGATGAGGATGTACGGATCGCTGAGCACCGCTTCCTGGCGGTCGGCGTCCGTGACGAAGTACGGGGACAGGTAGCCCTTGTCGAACTGCATGCCCTCGGTGAACTCGAGCTCGACCGTGGAGGCCTGGCTCTCGTCGATCGTGATGACGCCGTCCTTGCCGACCTTGTCGAAGGCCTCGGCGATGAGCTTGCCGATCTCCGGGGACTGGGCGGACAGGGCCGCGACGTGCGCGATCTCCGCGGAGCCGTCGACGTCGCGCGAGTCCGCCTTGAGGCGCTCCTCGACGGCGTCCACTGCCTTCTCGATGCCGGCCTTGAGCTGGCCGGGAGCCGCGCCCGCGGCCACGTTGCGCAGGCCCTCGTGCACGAGCGCCTGGGCGAGCACGGTGGCGGTGGTGGTGCCGTCGCCGGCGACGTCGTTGGTCTTCGTCGCGACTTCCTTGGCGAGCTGGACGCCCAGGTTCTCGAACGGGTCGTCGAGTTCGACCTCGCGGGCGATCGTCACGCCGTCGTTCGTGATCGTGGGGGCGCCCCACTGCTTGTCGAGGACGACGTTGCGGCCGCGGGGGCCCAGCGTGACCTTGACCGTGTCGGCGAGGACATTGACGCCGTGCTCAAGCGAGTTGCGCGCGGCATCGTCGAACTTCAGGGTCTTCGGCATGATTCACTTCCTTTCGAAGATGGGGAGCCGGCGCGGCGCGCCGGCTCGATCGCAGGGGGAAATGATCAGCCGATGACCGCGAGGACGTCGCGCGCCGAGAGGACGAGGTAGTCCTCGCCGGCGTACTTGACCTCGGTGCCGCCGTACTTCGAGTAGATGACCTTGTCGCCGACGGAGACGTCGAGCGGCACGCGGTTGCCGTTGTCGGCCACGCGGCCGGGGCCCACGGCGACGACCTCGCCCTCCTGGGGCTTCTCCTTGGCGGTGTCGGGGATGACGAGACCGGAAGCAGTGGTCTGCTCGGCCTCGAGCTGGCGGATGACAATCCGATCTTCAAGCGGCTTGATGGCAACCGACATGTTCGGACACTCTCCTTCGTTGGATTCGCTGAAGACTTCACTCCTGCGGCCGGTGGGCGGCCCGTCGTCGCGGGTGCCGGACTGCCCTGGCTCGCCTGAGCGCGTTTAGCACTCAATGACTTCAGGTGCTAATCGAAGACTATGACGGGCCTGGCACTCGGTCAACCCGAGTGCCAGGATTGCGCGGGCGTTCCGCTGGCGGCGGAAACGGCCGTGGCCCGGGGCCGCTCGGGCCGCTCAGTTCAGCCGCTCGGCAGACCAACCGCTCGTCAGTCCAGCTGCTCGTCAGTCCAGCTGCTTGGCGAAGAAGACCCGGTCGAATCCCTCGTCCACGCGCCGGCCGACCTCCTCGTAGCCCAGCCGCGGGTAGTACGCGAGGTTCTCCGACATGAGCGCGTTCGTGTAGAGCTCGATCCGCGCGAGGCCGGCGGACCTGGCGCGCACCTCGGCGGCGGACATGAGGCGCGCACCCAACCCGGTCCGCTGCATCTCCGGGGCCACCGCGATCGTGTCGAGGAACAGGGCGGTGGGGCGCATCGCGGTGAGCAGCATGCCCACGAGGCGGGTGCCGCTCCAGGCGAGCAGCATGCGCCCGGCGGCGGCGAGGGGCTCGTAGTCGACGTCCATGGGCGCCGGGCGCTTGCCCATCCGCTCCACGTAGGGGGCGAAGGACTCGCGCGCGAGGGCGAGGACCGCGGCCCCGTCGCCGGGGCCGGAGGACACGAGGCGAACGTCGTCGGCAGCCATGGGCCCATCATCGCACCGCCGGCAATACCCCGGGGAACGGCAATACCCCGGGCAACGCTGCGGGGGCCCTGCCGCACCGCTACAGCGCCCAGTCCCCCAGGGCGCGCTGCGCATTGGCCGTCACGAGGTTCGCCACGTGCGCCTCCGAGGCGCCGCGCACCTGCGCGAGCCTGCGGATCGTCAGCGCGGTGAGGTACGGCCCGCCCGGCCTGCCCCGGTAGGGGTGCGGGGTGAGGAACGGGGCATCGGTCTCCGACAGCAGCAGCGCATCGGGCACCAGGGCGGCGGCCTCGCGCAGCCCGTCGGCATTCTTGAACGTGATGTTGCCGGCGAACGACATGAAGTAGCCGGCCGCCGCGCACTCGCGCGCCATGGCCGCGTCGCCGGAGAAGCAGTGGAAGACCGTGACCTCCGGCGCGCCTTCCTCTCGCAGGATGCGCAGCACGTCCGCGTGGGCCTCCCGGTCGTGGATCTGCAGGGCGAGGCCGCGCCGCTTGGCGATCTCGATGTGGGCGCGGAAGGACTCGCGCTGGGCGCGCATGTCGTCCTCGTCCTCCGCCGAGGTGCGGAAGTAGTCCAGGCCCGTCTCGCCCACCACGCGCATCCGGTCCCCGCCCAGCAGCTCCTCGATCTCCGCCAGGGAGTCCTCGAGCAGGCCGGCCGCGGCCAGGCGCGGCGCCTCGTTCGGATGGATGGCCGCACCGCCGAGCATCCAATCGCGCCCGGCCGCCGCCTCGTCGGCCACCGTCTGCGCGGTCCAGCGGGCGGAGCCCATCTCGCAGCCGATCTGCACGATGCGCGGGATGCCCGCGGCTCGGGCGGTGTCGTAGAAGAAGGACAGGGGCGGGAAGTCCGCACCCTCGCCCGCATCGGCGGGATCCACCTCCGGGGCGGGCTCGCCGGGGCGGATGGGGCCGCGGTTGCCCGTGCAGATGTCGAGGTGGGTGTGGGTGTCGACGCCCGGCGCGGCCAGCGCCTCGGGCACCGGCGGGTACTCGCCGGCCGCGCGCGATGCCATCAGGCCCCCGCGCCCGCGGCAGTCCCCGTGCCCGCGGAAGTGCCCGCGACGCCGTCGGCAGGCGCCTCGTAGCGCGGGAAGATCGGGGTGGGCGCCTCGAGGCGCGTGCCCGCCGGCAGCGGGGCGTCGAGCGCGGCGAACGTGCGCGCGGACTGCTCCCGGGCCACGCCCAGGGTGTCGAGGACTCGGCCCGCGGACTCCGGCATGATCGGCTGGGCGAGGATGGAGATCTGGCGCAGCACCTCGAGCGCGGTGAAGAGGACCGTGGCCATGCGCTTCGGGTCCTCCTTCTTGAGCTTCCACGGCTGCTGCGCGGAGAAGTACCGGTTGGTCTCCCCCAGCACGCTCCACAGCGCCTCGACGTAGCGGTGGAGCTCCTGGCGGTCCACGGCGGCGCGCGCCCGGCCCAGCGCCGCCTCGGCGAGGTCGAGCAGGTCGCGGTCGTCGGCGCTGAGGTCCGCGGCGCTGACGGTGGGCACGACGCCGTCCAGGTTCTTCACGACCATCGTCGCGGAGCGCTGGACGAGGTTGCCGTACTCGTTGGCGAGGTCCGCGTTCTTGCGCCCGATGATGCTGTCGGCGGAGTACGAGCCGTCCTGGCCGTAGGAGATCTCGCGCAGCAGGAAGAAGCGCAGCGTGTCGAGGCCGAAGCTCGCGACGAGGTCGTAGGGGTCGACGACGTTGCCCACGGACTTCGACATCTTCTCGCCCTTGTTGAACAGGAAGCCGTGGGCGTGGACGCGGCGGGGCAGCAGCAGGCCCGCGCTCATGAGGAAGGCCGGCCAGTAGACGCTGTGGAAGCGGATGATGTCCTTGCCGATGATGTGGACGTCGGCCGGCCACAGCTCGCGGAAGCGCTCCGAGTCCACGTCCGGGAAGCCCGCCCCCGTCAGGTAGTTCGTCAGCGCGTCGACCCACACGTACATGACGTGCTTGTCGTCGCCGGGCACCGGGATGCCCCAGTCGAACGTCGTGCGGGAGATCGAGAGGTCCTTGAGCCCCGAGCGGACGAACGAGGCGACCTCGTTGCGCCGCACGTCCGGGCCCACCGGGGAGATCCCGTCCTCACCGGGGGTGTCGTACCACTCGAGCAGGCGGTCGGCGTAGTTCGACAGCCGGAAGAAGTACGACTCCTCCTCCGTCCACGTCACCGGGGTGCCCGTGGCGGTCGCGTAGCGCTCGCCGTCGGCGCGGACCTCCGTCTCGTCCTCGGCGTAGTACGCCTCGTCGCGCACCGAGTACCAGCCGGAGTAGGAGTCCAGGTAGATGTCGCCGGCGTCGGCCATGCGCTGCCAGAGGGCCTGGCTGGCCGCGGTGTGGTCCGGGTCCGTCGTGCGGATGAACCGGTCGTAGCTCGAGCCCAGGGTGTCCTGGAGGTCCCGGAACTTCGCGGCGTTGACATCGGCCAGCTCGCGGGCCGACATCCCCAGCTTCTGCGCGGTCTGCTGCATCTTCAGCCCGTGCTCGTCCGTGCCGGTCATGAAGAAGACGTCCTCGCCGTCGAGGCGCTTGAACCGGGCGATCGTGTCCGCCGCGATGTACTCGTACGCGTGCCCGATGTGCGGGGTGCCGTTGGGGTACGCGATCGCGGTGGTGAGGTAGAAGGTCATGGCCTCGAGTCTACGTGTGCCGACTACGCGTGCAGATAGGCCTCGTAGACCGCGCGGGTGCTCAGCCCATGGCGCCCCGCGACCTCCGCCGCGGCCTTCTTGGCGCGCATGCCGCCGTCCACCAGCCGGGCCACCTCGGGCAGGTGGTCGGCAGGGTCCGAGGCGGTACCGCGGAAGCCGGCGATGACGAGGGTGAGCTCGCCGCGCAGCCCCGCGTGCGCGGCACGGGCCAGTTCGCCCGAGGTGCCCCGCAGCACCTCCTCGTAGGTCTTCGTCAGCTCCCGGCTGATGGTCATGGGCCGGTCCGGTCCGAACGCGGCGACGACGTCCTCCATGGCCGCGGCGATGCGGTGGGGGCTTTCGAAGAGGATGAGCGTGCGCTCGTCGCGGGCGAGCCCGGCCAGCCTGCGCGCCCGTTCGCCGGGCTTGCGCGGCAGGAACCCCTCGAACGCGAAGCGGTCCGACGGCAGGCCGGAGAGGGCGAGCGCGGTCAGGGCCGCGGACGGCCCGGGCGCCGAGGTGACCGGCAGGCCCCTTTCGCTGACCTCCCTCACCACGCGGTAGCCGGGGTCCGAGACCGCCGGCATGCCGGCGTCGGTGAGCAGGACGACCCGCTTGCCGGCGGCGACCTCGTCGGCCAGGACGGCCGCGCGGTCGGCCTCGTTGTGGTCGAAGAGGCTCATGATCGCCCCGGAGTGGGCGATGCCCAGCCGTTCGGCCAGGCCCAGGAAGCGCCGGGTGTCCTCGGCAGCGATGAGGTCCGCGGCGGCGATCTCCGCGCGCATCCGAGGGCTCGCATCGCCGAGGTTGCCGATCGGGGTGCCGAGGAGCACGAGCGCGGGGCCGCGGGGCGCCTCGGGCTCGGACTGCGGGCCGGCCGCCGGGGGCACCGGCGCGCCCGCCGGGGTTACCGACCCGCCCACGCGCGTTACTGACCCGTCCGCTGGGATCTCCGGCCCGTCCGATGGCGTTACTGATCCGTCCGCTGGCGTCAGGACATGCTCCCGAGGCCGATGAAGACGAAGACAGCGATATAGAAGAGGACGAGCGCCACCCAGAAGCCGCTGATGATGTAGCCGACGATGAGCGCGGCCAGCGCGAGGCCGTCGCCGCCCTCGCCGGTCTCGCGGATCTGGCGGCGGGCGATGTGCCCGCAGATGATGCCGCCGATCGCTGTGAGGCCGGTCGAGAGGCCCACGAGGGAGAGCACGAGCGCGACGATGGACAGCGTGTTCGTCCGCGGTGCGGGCCGGTAGTACGCCGGCTGCTGGCCGGCGTAGGGCTGCACCCCGTAGTCCGGCCCGTATCCCTGGTCGGCGTATGGCTGGCCGGCGTAAGGCTGGTCGCCGTAGCCCTGGCCGCCGTAGTCACCGGCGGCATAGTCGCCGCTGCCGTAGCCCTCGCCGCCATAGGCGGGGCCGAGCTGGGAGGCACCGCCCGGGTAGCCGCCCTGCGAGCCGTAACCGCCCTGCGAGCCGTACTCGCCACCGCCGGCCGCGCTGCCGGAGTAGCCCCGGCTGCCCGCATAGCCCGCGCTTCCGGGGTAGCCCGAGCCGCCCGGGTACTTCGCACCGTCGTCTCCGCTGCCGTAGGACATGGTCACCCACCCGCTTCTCGTTCGGCGCCCCGGTTCCCGAGGCGCGGCCCGCCCCTCGCGTGCGGCGGGTCCTGCATCCCAGGCTAGCCGGGACCGCGTGCCGGGCGACAGTCACCGGACGCCCGCTCGGTGGCAGATCCGCAACAGCCCTCGTCCCCTCCACTGCGCCCCCTACACTGGGCGGGTGAGCACTTCGAGGACGTCCGCGCGCGCGCCCGACGCCGAGCCCGCCGAGGGCGCTAAGGCCGGCGGCAGCACGGCGACCGCCACCACCGGCCGCACGGCATCCGCCACCGCCGACGCGCCGAGCGCCGCCGACTCGCCCGACCCCACCCGGCGCCTCACCCCCCTGGCCATGGGGATCCCGCCGGCCGCGCACCCGCTGCTGGGCTGGCTCATCCCGGCGGGCCTCGCCGTGATCGGCGCGGTGCTGCGGTTCTGGCGGCTGGGCTTTCCCCACTCGCTCGTCTTCGACGAGACCTACTACGTCAAAGACGCGTACGCGCTCAGCCAGTCCGGCTACGAGCGCAACTGGGCGGAGAAGGCCAACGACCTGTTCAACCAGGGCGACCCGTCAGGCATCCTCACCACCCCGGAGTACGTCGTCCACCCGCCGCTGGGCAAGTGGATCCTCAGCCTGGGCATCGACTGGTTCGGCGTCGACGACTCGTTCGGGTGGCGGTTCTCCGCCGCGCTCTTCGGGGCCCTGTCGATCTTCATCCTCGCCCGCATCGCCACCCGCATGTTCTCCAGCGTGTGGCTGGGCGGCGTCGCCGGGCTGCTGCTGTGCGTCGACGGTGAGCACTTCGTCCACTCGCGCACCGGACTGCTCGACCTCTTCGTCATGTTCTTCGTGCTCGTGGCGTTCGGCTGCCTCATCCTCGACCGCGACTGGGCCCAGCGCCGCCTGGGCCGGCTCGCCGCGCTGCCGTGGCGGCGCGGCTGGCTCACACCGGCCCGCTTCGGCCCCTCGCTGGGCCTGCGCCCGTGGCGCCTGGCCGCCGGCATCAGCCTGGGCCTGTCGATGGGCGTCAAGTGGTCCGGCCTCTACGCCCTGGCCGCCTTCGGCATCATGGCGGTGTGCTGGGACTGGAGCGCCCGCCGGCGAGTGGGCGTCGCCCAGCCGCTGCGCGCGGTGCTGGCCAAGGACGCGGGGCCCGCGTTCGTCTCGCTCGTGCCGGTGGCGCTGGTCACCTACGTGCTGTGCTGGTCCGGCTGGATCTTCACCTCCGGCGGCTACGACCGGCAGTGGGGCGCCGAGCACCGCGGCTGGTGGTCGGCCCTGCCGGATTGGCTGACGAGCCTGGCGCACTACCACTACACCGCGTACAAGTTCCACGTGGGCCTGGACTCCGAGCACCCCTACATGTCCAATCCGTGGGGCTGGATCGTGCAGTGGAAGCCCACCTCGTTCTTCTACGAGTCCCCCACCGCCGGGCAGAACGGGTGCACCGCGGAGAAGTGCTCGTCTGCGATCACCTCCGTGGGCAACCCGGTGATCTGGGGGGCTGCAGTCGTCGTCATCGTCGTCCTGCTGGGCGCCTGGGCGCTGCGCCGCGACTGGCGCGCCGGCGCGATCCTGGCGGGCCTGATCGGCACGTGGGGTCCCTGGTTCCTCTACCAGGAGCGCACGATCTTCACGTTCTACACGATCGTCATGGTCCCCTTCGTGGTGCTGGGCCTCACGTACTGCCTGGGCCTGCTGTGGGGGACCTCGAGCGGCGTGCGCGGGCAGCGGCTGCCCGCGGGCCTCATGGCCCGGCGCCTGGCGGTGGGCCTCGTACTCGCCGGCGCGGTGTTCGCCTTCTGCTTCTTCTACCCCGTCTACACCGGCGAGGTCATCCCGTACGACCACTGGCAGTGGCGCATGCTCAACCCCAGCTGGATCTGAGGCCGGCTCCCACCCGGTTCGCGCCCCTCCCCCGCCACAGCGCTCCTTATCTGGCACAGCGCCCCTCCTCCGCCGCAGTCTGCCTCAGTCACGGGCCTGAGAGCGCCTGAGCGTGCCCTTGCCCGCCCGCGCCGCGCGCTGCTCGGCCCCGCGCGCACCTCGGGCCCGCCCGCGCCCGAGGTGCGGGCTCGGGCCGCGCCGGCCCGCACCTCGGGCGCGGTTGGGGCGCCGGCCGCACCGCGTTGGGCCGGTGTTCACCCGCGAATCGGCTTGGCTCAACCAGCTGGGCGAGGTTCATCTGTGCTTAGGCGGCGTTGGCCGCGGGTTCACCGGTGGTTCACGGTCGCCTGCCTACAGTGACCACCTGTGACTGAGACGACGAAGCGCCCTCGCACCGCGGCCATCATCCCGGCCCGCGGCGGCTCGAAGGGCATACCGCTGAAGAACCTGCAGAAGATCGCGGGCAAGACCCTCCTGGCCCGCGCGATCGATGCGGCCCGTGCCGCGACCGGGATCGACCTCGTGGTCGTCTCCACCGACCACGACGGGATCGCCGCCGAGGCCGAGCGCGCTGGCGCCCGCGTGGTCCGCCGCCCGGACGCACTGGCCGACGACCACGCCACCAGCGAGTCCGCCCTCATCCACGCACTCGGGCGCCTGGGCGAGGACATCGACATCACGGTCTTCATCCAGGCGACCTCCCCCTTCATCAACCCGGAGAACGTGGACGCGGCGATCGCCCGCGTGGCCGGCGGCGGGGCGGACGTCGTGTTCTCCGCCGTCGAGGACCACTCGTTCCTCTGGACGCTCGACGCCTCCGGCGGCGCCGTGGCCGTGGGCCACGATGCCGCGTTCCGGCCCCGCCGGCAGGACCGGCCGCGGCACTTCAACGAGACGGGCGCGTTCTACGTCATGCGCACGCAGGGCCTGCTGGCCGCGGGCCACCGGTTCTTCGGGCGCATCGAGGTCGAGGAGGTCCCGGCCGAGGACGCGCGGGAGATCGACACGCTCTCCGACCTCACCCTGCTGCGCGCCATGGCCGCCGGGCGCCGCGACGTCCAGCACCTCGACGTGGACGCGGTCGTCACCGACTTCGACGGAGTGCACACCGACGACGCCGTGCTGCTGAGCGAGGACGGCACGGAGTCCGTGCGCGTCCACCGCGGCGACGGGATGGGCGTGGCCGCGCTGGTCCGGGCCGGCGTGCCGTTCCTCATCCTGTCCAAGGAGCGCAACCCCGTCGTCACGCGCCGCGCGCAGAAGCTGCGGGTGGACGTCGCCCAGGGCATCGACGACAAGGCCACCGCCATCGAGGCGTGGATGCGCGAGCGCGGCCTCGACCCCGAGCGCGTCGCCTACGTGGGCAACGACATCAACGACCTCGCGGCGTTCAGCGCGGTGGGATGGCCCATCGCCGTCGCCGACGCCCACCCCGCCGTCCTCGCCGCAGCCCGCACGGTGCTCGAGGCCAGCGGCGGCCAGGGCGCCGTCCGCGAGGTCTGCGACTTGGTCCTCGGCACCGGCGAGCAGCCCCTGCCCGCCACGGCCACCGCGGGGCGCACGGGCACGGACGGCAGAGCGCCGGCCGGGCCCGAGGCGCCGGCGGAGCGGGCGAGCGCCGCCCGGCCCGCGCCTCGGCGCCGGGAGCACCAGTCCGCGGCCGCGCGCCGCGCCCACCCCGTCGCCGCCCCCTGAGCCGGCGCAGCGGGCCGCCGCCGGCGGCCCATCCGATCCGCAGCACCCACCTACGCAGCCCGCACCACCGAGCAGAGAAGGACACCGACATGACCGCGATTGCCACCCCGAACCAGCTCCAGTCCGCGATTGCCCCCGTGGCGATCGGCGAGCACCTGATCGGGCCGGGCCAGCCGGTGTACATCATCGGCGAGATCGGCATCAACCACAACGGCGACGTGGAGATCGCCAAGCGCCTCATGGACGTGGCGAAGGAGGCCGGCGCCCAGGCCGTGAAGTTCCAGAAGCGCAACCCGGACGTCGCCGTGCCGGAGGACCAGAAGTCGAAGATGCGCGAGACGCCGTGGGGCACCATGACGTACCTCGAGTACAAGTTTCGCGTGGAGTTCGAGGAGGCGGAGTACGCGGAGATCGACCGCTACGCCAAGCAACTGGGCCTCCAGTGGTTCGCCTCCCCGTGGGACGTGGACTCCGTGGTCTTCATGGAACGCTTCGAGGCCGTCGCGTACAAGATCGCATCCGCCTCCATCACGGACTTCGACATCCTGCGGGCCGTGCGCGCCACCGGCAAGCCGGTCATCATGTCCACCGGCATGTCCACGATCGAGCAGATCGACGCGGCCGTGGCCGAACTGGGCCGCGAGAACCTCATCCTCATGCACGCCACCTCCACCTACCCGCTGCCGGCGGAGGAGGCGAACCTCCTGGCCATCCCCATGCTCGCCGAGCGCTACCGGGTGCCCGTGGGCTACTCCGGCCACGAGATCGGCACGGAGATCTCCGCGGCCGCCGTGGCCCTGGGCGCCGCGACGGTCGAGCGCCACATCACGCTCGACAACACGATGTGGGGCTCGGACCAGCAGGCCTCGATGGAGCCCGAGGAGTTCATCCGCCTGGCCCGCGAGCTGCGCACCGTCCAGATCGCGCTGGGCGACGGCCGCAAGCGCGTCATGCCCGGCGAGGAGTCGAAGATCGCCTCGCTGCGCGTGAAGAAGTAGGGCGCCCGCGCCCGACTGCGCGGCCGTCGGCCCGTTCCGGGTTGGCGGCCGCGCCGGCGTGCGGGGCGCCCTGTGCCCGGTGCTAGCGCCCCGCGCGGCAGCCGCGCCGCCGCCGCTGACCTTGCCCGTCCACCTTCGGCCCGACAGGATCACATGCCCGCGCTCTCCCTCATCATCCCGGCCAAGGACGCCGCTCCGTACCTGCCCACGATGTTTGCCTCCCTGCACCGGCAGGGGCCCGTGCTGGAGACCACGCAGATCATCTTCATCGACGACGGCTCCGCGGATGCGACCCCGCAGCTGCTGGCGGAGCACGGGGCCCGTCTGCCGCACTTCGAGGTCATCCGCAATGAGACCGCGCGCGGCCTCGCGAACGGCCGCAACCAGGGCATCGCTGCGGCTCGGGGCCGTTACATCGCATTCCTCGACGGCGACGACTGGCTGGCTCCGGGACACCTGAGCGCCATGGTCGAGGCGATCGAGGGCCTGGGGGTGGACTTCGTGCGCACCGATCACGTCCAGGTGGAGGCGAGCGGCAAGCGCGTGCTGCGCCGGGCGCCCATGGCGGTCCGCGATGCGGTGCTCGACCCCCGGTTGGGCATCCTGCCCGTGCACGATTCGACGATGGTCGACTACCCGTTCGCCTGGGCGGGGATCTTCGACGCCCGCCTGGCCGAGCGCGGCCTGCTCCAGTTCCCGGCGGACTTCATGACGGCCGAGGACCGCTCGTGGATCTGGGGGCTCCACCTGGGCGCCGATTCCTTCGCCGTCGTCGACTCCCCCGGCATCCGCTACCGCCGCGGGCTGCCCAGTTCGCTCTCCCAGGTCGTCGACGCCCGCCAGCTCCAGTTCTGCGATGCGTTCGCCGCGATCTTCGCGCTCGTCACCGCGGATGCGCAGGCCGAGCGCTTCTGGGCCAAGGCCGCCCGCAACTGGCTGGCGATCCTCCATCATCAGACACAGCGGTTCGCCGCCGGCTCCCCGGTGGCCCTGCGCCGCGAGTTCGCCCGCAGGGCCCGCGCCGTATCCGCACCGCTGCCGCCGGCCACCGTGCACGAGGTGTTCGCCGCCGCGCCCCGCAAGCGCCAGGCCGCCGTCCTGCCGTTCCTGCCCGAGCGCCGCGCGCTGTTGGCCCGGGCGGTGTGAGCGGGATGTCCCCGCGAAGCGAGGCGGCGTCTGCACCCCGATCGACCCGTTCGGAAAGGACTACCGCATGAAGCAGATCTTCCTCGCCTCGACGACGTTCGAGGTGGCGGGTCTGGCTGCCGGAATCGATACCGGCGCCTATGATTCGGGCGATCTCCCGCAGGTGTTGGGCGGCGGAATTGATCCGCACTATCCTCCCGTGTCCGAACGCATCCTGCTCCTCAGCGACAACGCCCGCACGCTCGAAGTCACAACGCCGCTGGACGAGCAGCCGGGCATGGCGGCGCTCGCACAGCGCTTCGACCGGGTGCTCTCCCTGAACGCCGCTCTTGCACCGCTGGCACCGGGGTCCTGGGCGCCGCGCGAGGAGGATGCTCCGATCCTCGAGCGGCTGCTGCGCTCGGCTTGGGATCTCGGCACCGGGCCACTCGAGCTCATCGTTGAGTCACCGCAGGTCAACCCGGCGATTGCGCTATGCCGAATCTTCCGCACCGCGCGAGTGCGAGTGCACGCCGACGGCCTCATGAGCTTTGCGCCCACGCGCAGCCACCTCCCCCTGCACATGGGGCAGCGCACCACTTCCCTGCATTACCTGCCCTTGGCAGGCACCGTGCGGCCACGCCTGCTCATGGAGTTCGGCATCACCCCTCGACCTGTACCGGCGGCGGCGTTTCGCTCTGTCCTGAGCGAGATCGCGGATGCCGCGCGCGCGGCCGTCGACGCGGAGACGTCGGGTGCCGATGGCGGCAGCGGCTGCGCGCTCGTCGTCGGCCAATACCTTGCGGCGCTGGGCGTGCTCACCACCGACGAGGAGGAGGCGCTTCACGTCCAGATGCTTGAAGTGGCGCGAGCGCGCGGTGCGCACACCGTTCTCTTCAAGCCGCATCCAGCCGCTCCTCCCGCGACCACGGCGATCCTGAACGAGCGCTCCGCCGAGCTGGGTGTCACGCTGAAAGTGCTCGCCACCCCCGTGATCGCCGAAGCCGTCATGGACATCGTGCGGCCGAGTTTGGTTGTGGGCGGTTTCTCGACGGCGCTCGCGACGGCGGACTTCCTCTTCGATATCCCTGTGTGCGCCGTCGGCACGGAACTCATCCTCGCGCGCCTCACGCCGTACCAGAACTCCAATCGCATCCCAGCCACGATCATCGACGCGTGCGCCGCCGAGGACGCACCGGCCGGGTTCGCCGCCGGATCAAGCCTGCAGCTGCTCGTTGACGCTGTGGGCTACTGCATGCAGCCCGATGTCGCGGCGCTGCTGCGCCCGCAGGCAGAGGAGCTGCTGTCCGATCTCCCCGCTACCGCGCGCCGGCGCTGGTTCCGCAAGCGCCGGATCCAGGCGTTGGGGTTGCCCGGTGCTCAGACACCGCGCGTCCTGACCAGAACGCGCGCCAACCGCTGGCGCGCCCTCGCCACCGAGGCCCAGCGCCTGCACATCCGACCGCTGCTGCAGCGCGCACGCAGCTCAGGAAGACGAATCCGCCTGCGCTGAGCGCTTCTCGTCTGCTCGGTGCGACCGTTGGGGGCGGGCCGAACGAGCTGACCGTCGGCTCGTTCCCTCCCGATGACCGCCGGCGGAGCCCCGCGCAGGGCGCGCGCCCGCCGCTCGCCCAGCAGCACGAGCCAGCCAAGCAGGCCGGCGAGCATGGTCCAGAAGACGTAGCGGTAGTCAGCGGCGGGGGCGGAGGGGACGAAGGTGAGCAGGTAGAGGATGCCGGAGACGAAAATCGCCAGGGCGCTGGGGCTGCGCCACCGTTTGATGCACGCCATCACTGCCCCGGCGGTGCTGATGAGGAGGCCGAACCACCCGTAGTAGAGGAACCGCAGCTGCGTCACTCCAAAGTCCACGACGTAAGCGCGCAGGAAATCGTGCGCCCCGGGATTCTGCAGCGGGTAGCCTGCATGCTCGGCCACCCCCTTTCCTGCGAATTGCAATCCGGTAGTGAAGAGGAGTTCCCGAGTGGTCCAGGCTCGATAGGTGATGTACTGCGGAAGGTGTGTGGGAATCTCCTCCACCCACAGCTTCCGAACGGCATCCCCGTCAGCGATCGCGGTGAAGGGAGCCCCCGAGGCACCAGTACCGTAGCAGACCCAATAGGAATTCCAGTTCTTTCCCTTGGCGCGGCATTCACGGCGTGCGTCTTTCAGCTTCTTCTTTAACCGATCGGGCGCGTCGCTGCCATCGATGCTCTTCTGGGGCACCGCGAAAATCAGATCGTCGAGCATGACCTGTTCGACCTGCGAATTCTTTGTGGGGTGAAGAGTGTGATCGAGCAGTGCGCCCGTGCTGCCGACGAGCAGGCCGAACACAAGCAGGCTCAGCCCCGTGACGCCAACGATCCGCTTGCGAGTGGTCGTATCACCTCGCACGCGCACGACCTGGTCAGCCAGGAGAACAAGGATCGGTACGACGGCCACCACCGAGTTTTTGCGGACGAGTGCGGCATAGGTCAGCAGGAGCAGCGCCGCGACGACGAATCCCCATAAAAAGCGCGGCCTGAACCGGATCAGGAGGACACAGACCACTGCGAGTGCGAGGGTCAGCACCATGTGCACGTCTTTCCAGACCATGCCCCACATGTTCACGGTGTTGGGCATTGCGACGAGAAGAAAGCCCAGGCCCGAAATCAGGCAATTGCGGGTGGCGAGCAGCAGATAGTAGACGAGGAGCACCGCCAAAAGAACGGCAAAGCTCACCTGCACGGCGGCCATTGATGCGACGGTGCCCGCCAGCTTGAGAAGGAGCGACCAGGTCCAGCTCATGATGACCGGGTGCCAGTCGTTGTACCCGATCCGCCCTTGCGCCTGATCCAGCTGGAAGAGGCTGTCGTTCGTCAGACCGCCGGGGTTGACAGCGGAGAACACAAAGATCCCCATAACGATGGCACATGCCGCGTATCCGCACAGCGCGTAACGCTGGCCACGAGAGAGCGGCCTCTCACCTCGCGAACGCGCTTTCGCAGCGGGCAAGAGCTCGGCGGGCGTGTCACCCATGCAGTTGCCTCTCAATCTCGACCGCGCTGGTTGCGATGTCGGCCAGCCCCAGCTCGGCCTTCCAACCCAGCTCCGCGGCGATGGACGAGGTATCGGCGACCAGGCGGGGCGGGTCGCCGGCGCGGCGGGCACCGATCTCCGCGTCGATGGGCTCGCCGAGCGCATCGGACAGCGCTTCGATGACCTCCTTGACGCTGGCCCCCTGGCCGGTCCCCACATTGAACGAGGTGTGCTCGTTCGTCCCGGCGGCCAGGGCGTCGAGCGCGGCGATATGGGCGTCGGCCAGGTCCTTGACGTGGATGTAGTCGCGGATGCAGGTGCCGTCCTCGGTGGCGTAGTCATCGCCGAAGATGACGGGTCGCTTGCCTGCGCGCAGGCGCTCGAGCACGATGGGCACGAGGTTCATGACGGCGGTGTCCGCAAGATCGGGCCACCCGGCGCCGGCGACGTTGAAGTAGCGCAGCTTGATGGCACGCAGGTCCGTCACCGCGGTGACGTCATCGATCATCCACTCGCCGATGAGCTTCGTCTGGCCGTAGGGGTTGATGGGCCGGCAGTCGATGTCCTCGGGGACGGTCAGGCGGTCCGGCATGCCGTAGACCGCGGCGGAGGAGGAGAAGACGAGGCGGTGCACCCCGGCGTCGCCGATCGCGGCGAGCAGGTTGGCCAGGCCGGCGACGTTCTGCCGGTAATACCAGAGGGGCCGCTCGACGGACTCCCCCACCTGCTTCATCGCGGCGAAGTGGATAACGGAGTCCACACCGTGGGTGAGCATGGCGTCGGTGAGCGACGCCTCGGCCTCAGGGGCGGAGAGGTCGATGCGCTCGAGCGGCAGGCCCGCGACGCGCTCGGGAATGCCGTTGGACAGATCATCGACGATGACGACCTCGTCACCCCGCTCGCGCAGCAGCCGGACCACGTGGGAGCCGATGTAGCCGGCGCCGCCGGTCACCATGACAGACATACTTCACCTTCTGGCCAATTGCTGGTCAACGTCGTGACTCATCATGGCATGGTCTCCCGTTCCCCCATTGCAAAGGCCCCGGATGTCGGATGAATCCCACGCGTTCGTGGAGTCCCCCCTGCAGTTCCTCTCTGCGCTGGAGGCCCACGAACCGGGTGAGCAGCTCATCATCCACGCTCGGAAGAAGGCCACGGGCATGGCGAGCTTCCTCAAGCAGCTGCCCCGCGAGCTCATCCCCCACGGCGTCGCCGTCCTGACGTCCAAGCCGCACCCGGAGGCGCTCATCGGGGCAACGGGCCGCATCCTCATCGGCGATCCGTTCTCCGGCAAGTTCCAGCGGCCGCTGCTCATGGCCACCGGCCGCATCCGCGCCTCCTTCGTCCTCCTGGATGACGGCTACGCCACGGTGCGGGCCGCGCGCCTGCTCTCCGATTCGAAGCGCCAGTCGCTCGTGCGGGCCAAGGCGCCGGCAGCCACGTCGCGACGCCTCATGGGGGCGGCCGCGGCCTTCGTGCTGCGCACCGCCATGCGCCGCGGGCGCCTGTCCTGGCACACGGCCCTCCCGGTCGACGACCGACTGGCGGCCGCGTTCGCCACCGCGGGCGGGCGGTTGGAGCGACACGCATTCGAACGGCTGCGGTCAGCCGAGTGCTCCGATCCGGAGCTCGTGCAGACGGCGCAGGCACACAGCTTCATCCTGGGCACCGCCCTTGCCGCCGACGGCCTCATCGACGCCGAGGCCTACGTGGACTGGGTCCGCACGCAGGCCGACCACGGCCCCGCCGTCTACTTCGCCCACCGCAGGCAGTCGAAGAAGCTGCTCAAGCGCCTGGGCGCCGTCGAGGGCCTGACCGTCCTGCCCGCGGGCCTGCCGGTGGAGCTGCGCATGGCCCGGGCACCGCGCGGGGCGCGCGTGGCGAGCCTGCCCTCCACGGCGCTGACCACGCTGCCGCTCATCATGGCCCCCCCGGACCTGCAGGTCACCCCCATCCCCGCCGAGTGGTGGACCGGCACGGGCACGGACGCCCTGCGCCGGGAGCTCAACGAGCTGGCGCTTGCCGCCGCGACGCGCGCCCGCCAGCAGCGCGAGGCACAGCCCCGCGCAGACGGCGCGGTGCCTACCGCCCGGTCCGAGGCGAGTGCGGGCGCGGCAGCGGATCCCTCAGCCGGCAGCGGGGGCGGGCCCACGTCCGCGGCCGGTGCCGACCCGGTGCCGGTGCCCGGCACCCCGCCGGGAACGCTGGCCCCGCGCCGGCCGGTGCGCATCGTCGCCGTGTCGGACAGCGAGTCCTACCTCAAGTGGGCCGCCCACACCCTTGACGGCCTCGAGGGCTTCGACGCCCGCCCCTGGCTCATCGACACACCCATCCGCCCCACGGCCGAACAGGTGGGCAACGCCCTGGCGGGGACGACGTGGGAGGACCTGCGAATCCCCCTCATCGACCGCTCGCAGCTCGCCCGCGAACTCAGCGTCGTGGCGCCGGATGTGGTGCTCGCGGCCTCCACGGGGCCCGTGGTCCAGCAGGTCTTCGCCTCCGCCGCCGGGCTCGAGCACCGCCCCGGCCTGGTCTCCGGGCTGCCGGGCGTGGGGCTGCCCGCCCGCCGCAAGGGGATGGAGTACCGGCGCCTGGGGGATCTCTTCATCGCCCACTCCGAACATGAGCGGCTCGCCTACGAGGCGGTGGCCCGCAAATGCGAGGTCCCGGTCGAGGTCGTCGTGGCCCGGCTGCCCATGCTCACCAGCCCGCTGCCGCCCTGCGCGGCGGCCCCGGCCGCTCGCATCGACACCGTTGTGTTCGCCCCGCAGGCCAAGGTGCCGGCGGATCCGGTGCAGCGGGAGGAGATCCTGCTTGCGCTGGCGTCCTTCGCCCGCAGCAACCCGGGCGCGCAGGCGATCGTCAAGGTGCGCAGCCGCCCGGGCGAGCAGGAGACCCACCGCGAGCAGTTCACGTATGCGGCGCTTCTGGAGCGCCTCGTGAGCACCGGCCGGATCGGACCGGACGAGGTGACGGTGGGCATCGGCCCCATGAGCCGCTTCCTGCAACCGGGCAGCGCGCTTGTGACGGTGTCCTCGACGGCCGCCCTCGAGTCGATCGACCGCGGTCTGCCCACGCTCATCGTGTCCGACTTCGGGGTCAGCGACGAGCTGCTCAATGCGGTGTTCGAGGGCTCCGGCATCCTCGGCACCCTGGCGGACGTGGCTGCCGGCCGGTTCGGGTTCCCCACCCGTGCGTGGCTCGAGGCGAACTACTTCCAGCCCGCCGATCACCGCCTGCACGATGCGCTGGGGCTCCTGGCCACCCGGGCACGCGAACACCAGCTGGGCGATCTGCGGCGCGCCGCGCGCGTCCAGGATCTGCGCCGACTGCGCGCGGAGATCCGCACGCTGACGCCGGATCCCGTCGTGCGCGCTTACCGACGAGTGCGCTACCGGCCCGTACGCCGGGCCTAGGTTCTAGCGACGCCGCCGCGGCCGGAGCGCGAACCGGTCGGAGTGCGCACCGCGTTCGGTGCCAGCCGAGGCCTCCATCGCCGCAGACGGCTCGCCGGTGGGTTCACCGGCGGGGTCCGAGCGCGGCTCGGCTGACACCGGGGCCGCTCCCCGCACCCGAGTGCCGCCGGTCGTGGAGCCCTCGTCGCCTTCGCCAGCCGGCGCCGGCCCGCTGACCGCCGAGTCCGTCGTAGACGGCGCCGCGGATTCCACCGCTTCCCGTACCGCGGGCTCCTCACCGTCGGCCGTGTCGGAGTCACCCGCGTCGGAGTCACCCGCGTCGGCGGCCTCGGCGGGAGCGCCGGTAGGAGCGCAGGTGGGTTCACCACGCGAATCGTCCGCTGCAGCCTGCGGGCGAGGGGCCGCAGGTCCCCGGCGCCGCGCGGCAAGCGCCATTACGGCGACCGTGGTCATCGCGATCGCCGGCCAGTAGGCATAGCGCAGGTTGGGCGCAGGGACGATCGGGACGTAGCCGAGCAGGTAGATGAGTGACGAGGCGCTCAGGCAGATCGCCACTCGTCGGAAGCGGTGGAGCCGGCGGGAGAGCGCGCATCCGGCGATCGCGGCGGCCAGCCAGAACCACACCTGGAACGTCCAGCCCAGCGCCCCGATGCCGAACTTCGTCACGTACGTCAGCATGATCTGGTTCTGGATGGGGTTGGCCTTCTCCAGCCCAGGGGGCAACTCGCTGACCGGAGCGTCGAACTTGTAATTGGTGTTGAAGAGGAAGTGGGCGTAGACGAGCGTGCGATAGCGCAGGTACTCCACCGGGTGCGCGGTCGTCTGCCGGATCCACAGATCTTGAATGGCATCCGCATCGTCGATGGGGGCGAACGTGAGATTCGGGTCGTCACCCCGGTAGCAGCGCCAGTAGACGTTCGAGATCTGCTTGGATCCGTCCAGGGGGCACAGGGAGCGGATGCCGCGCAGGTCCGCCCTCAACCGCTCGGGCATGGGCTCAGTGGCGATCTGCTCGTCCGTGAGCGTGAAGGACAGGTCGTCCAGGTAGATCTGCGTGAGCTGACCGGTGTGCTGCGGGCGGGCAGCGGCATCGGCCGCCTCGGCGCCACCGGCCACCAGACCCGCGAAGACGATCGTCACGGCGAAGAGCCCCGCGAAACGCCGCTTGGGCACGCCGCGCAGCCGCCGCCAGGGCTTCCACAGGAGGGATCCGGCAAACAGCGCCAGGCGCGTGCCGGCGGCTGCCTGGCACCAGACGAACCACAGCACGGGCAGGATGGCGAACGCGGCATTCTTGCGCACCAGGGTCGCGAAGACGAGGAACACCACGGCGAGGATGAGTAGCGGCAGGCGCACCGGCAGCCAGCGGCCGCGCAGCCTGGCCATGTGCAGCGCAAGCACCACCGCGGCGAACAGGCACGCGGTCATCCCCGTGTCCTTCCACACCAGCCCGGCGAAGTTCAGGCACCACGGCGCCAGCAGCGGCAGGAAGCCCAGCAGCGAGACGAGTCGGCGGCCGGTTGTCAGGAAGATGTGGAGTGCCAGGCCGAACGCGGCGGCAGAGAAGACGATAACCTGGCAGACGAGCAGGGAGCCCACGGCGCCCGTGGTCTGCATGAGCCAGCGCCACAGCAGGGCCTGGATGACCGGGTGCCAGTCGTTGAAGGGAATCTGGCCCTGCGCCTGCCGCAGCTGGAAGACCATGTCGTCGTTGAACCCGCCGGGATAGAAGGCCTCGATGATGAACTGCGCCCCGGCCCACCCGCAGGCCGCCAGGACGAGTACCCACAGTGCAGCGGCCCAGCGCCCGGGCAGGAACTGCCTGGGCCGATCGTGCGTGGTCATGCGTGTGCGGGCTCTCGTCAGTCGGCGGCGGACCCGCTCACTGTACCCGAGGCCACTCGCCCCTCACGTACCCCGCGTTCGCCCTCACGGGAACGGCGCACAAGGCGGGTTGTCGGACCGGAGGCCAGCAGCATCCACGCCGCGGTAATGGCCAGGGCCGGCCAGTAGGTGTAGCGGAAGTGGTTGGCCGGCGCGATGAAGAAGTAGGCCGCGATGTAGCACAGGGCGGAGCATGACAGCACCCAGACCTCGAAGCGGAACCCGCGCCTCCGGGCCGTCATCACGAGCGCGCCGATCCCCGCGACGGCCCAGAACCAGGGCTTGAAGAAAAACCCCAGGGTGCCCGCGGTCGCCTGCACGTAGGCCTCGATGCCGTGCTCCGCACCCGGAAGGGCGGCGTGCAGGCCGGCGGCATCCGCGTCCTTCGTCTTGCCCGATGGCCAGTACTCCAGGCGACTGGTGAAGAGGTAGTAGTCAAACACGTGGGCACGGTAGGCGCAGTAGCGCAGGGGGTGCGGCAGCACGTGGTCGCGCCAGGCCCAAGCGATGGCGCGCTGATCGGATTCGGAGAGCGGCGAGTACATGGCCCCGGATACCCCGCGCCCCCAGCAGTTCCAGTAGGCGTCCCAGCGCTCCCCCATGGCCTCGCACTGTGTGCGCGCTCGCTGCGCGTGGGCGACGAACTCCGGTGGCAGCCCCGCGGCGGCCAATTCCTCCCGCGGAACGGAGAACAGCACATCGTCGAGCATGATCTGGCTGCTCTGGCCCGTCCGCTGCACGCGGTGGGCGGCATCGACGGCGGCACCCACCGCCGCGGTGGTTCCCAACAGCAGTGCGAGCACGCCCGCCACCGCCGCGGCGCCCACGAACCGGGGCCGGGGCAGGCGGCGGGCGCCTCGGGCGCGGGCAACGCAGCGGGCGAGCTGCCAGGCGATCGCGCAGGCCAGCGCAAGCACCGCCGCGACGGCATTCTTGCGCACCCCCGTGCCGTAAACCAGCAGTACCGCAACCGGGACGAGCAGCCACAGGGTACGCGGGGCACGAGGGAGGATGAGGAAGATCAAACCCGTGGCGACGAGGAAGGCCACCGCCATCTGCGTGTCCTTCCACAGGATGCCCAGCTGGCTCAGCGACCACGGCGCCAGGAGGCCGGCGAGCGGGAGCAGCGAGGCGACTCGGCTCCCGGTCCGGCGGAGGACGAGCACGCACAGCAGCCACCCGGCCAGGCAGTAGAGCCCCACCTGCAGGGCGAGCAGGGTGCCCAGCTGCCCGGTGAACCCGAGGAGCAGCTGCCAGAGCGCACTCATGATGGGCGGGTGCCAGTCCGTGAAGGGGATGCGGCCCTGGGCCTGGAGGGCCTGGTAGGCGATGTCGTTGTTGGCGCGCCCGGGCCAGTAGACGACGGTGAGCGCGGTTGCGAGCGCCGTCCACACGAGCGCCAGGAACCAGCGCCAGGCGCCACGGCGCGCACTCACGCGTGCGAACGCGGCGCCCACGGGCTCAGCCCCGCCCGGCGAGGTCGTCGGCGACGTCGGTGACGACGACCTCCTTCTGCGGGGCGTCGCGGAAGACCCAGGTCCGGTAGGCATAGAAGCGGAAGACCATGCCCAGGGCAATGCCGATGACATTCGTCGAAAGGTTGTAGCTGAGCCGGTCGTGCAGCCCCAGCAGATACCAGGTAACGCCCAGAGGAGCGAGGACGACGAGCATGCCGATGAGATTCACGACCACGAACATGACGAAGCCGCGCACATTCGACCCCGAGCTGCGGTCCTTGTAGGTGAGGAACTTGTTGCCCAGCCAGGCCACGATGATGCTGGCGATCGTGGAGATGATCTTCGCCTTGAGGGGGCTGTCGTGCAGCACCGCGGGGAAGCCGAAGAGGCCGTAGACCAGCAGGTTCGACAGCCCGACGTCCACGAGGTAGCTGATGCCCCCCACGAGGAGGAACTGGAAGACCTCGGCGGCCAGTGATTGCCAGCGGGAGGGAAGGCGGCGGATCAGGAGGATGGCGTCGCTCCGCTCTGCTCACCCGGCCCGCTGCGCGGCACGTCCGGGATCGGCGGTGGGAAGTCGACCGGGGCGGGGGCCGTCACCGTGGGCGGCGGCAGCTCTAGGTAGCGCAGACGCGAGGCCTCGCGGCGCGCACGGCGCAGACCGTCGATGATGAGGCCCACGCTGCCCAGGAGGAAGGCGAGGACGGCGAAGGCGGCGGCGAGGATGGCCGTGGGGAAGCGCGGGACCAGGCCCGTGCGCCAGAACTCGAGGATCACGGGGATGCCCAGGGCCAAGGACGCCGCGCCGCAGAGTGCGGTGAGCAGACCGTAGAACAGATAGGGCCGCTCGTGGCGGACCAGCTGGGCGATGATGCTGAGGATGCGGAAGCCGTCGCCGAATGTGGACAGCTTCGACTCACTGCCCGCGGGGCGGTCGCGGAAGCCCACCGGGTATTCCGCGGTGGGCAGGCGCAGCGACATCATGTGCACGGTGAGCTCCGTTTCGATCTCGAACTGCTTGCTCACGGCGGGAAAGGACTTGACGAAGCGGCGGGAGAAGACGCGGTAGCCGGACAGCATGTCCGTCACCGGTGCCCCGAACAGGCGGCTGGTCAAACGGTTGAAGGCGCGGTTGCCCGCCTCGTGGCCCGGACGATAGGACGTCGTCTCCTGGGTGTCCTGGCGCACGCCCAGCACGTGGTCGTAGGGCCCTTCCAGCAGCAGCGCGATCATGCCGGGCAGGTCGGCTGCCTCGTATGTGTCATCGCCGTCGATCGTGACGTAGACGTCCGCGTCGATGTCCGCGAAGGCCCGCCGGATGACGTTCCCCTTGCCCTTGAGGCGCTCCGTGCGCACAACGGCTCCGGCGGCGCGGGCGCGCTCCGCGGTGCGATCGGTGGAGTTGTTGTCGTAGACGTAGACGGCGATGCCCGGCACGGCGGCTCGCAGGTCACGCACCACCGTGCCCACGGTGATCTCCTCGTTGTGGCAGGGCACGATCGCCGCGATGCGCAGCGGTACAGCACCGTGTCCCGTTTCCATCCACCCGTTCCTCAATGGGGGGCCACAATAGGCCCAGTCCTATTCCTGCGCTGCGGTGCAGCGCAGGGACTTCATCATGGGGCACGCAACCCCCTGCTCAGTCTAATTGCCCGCGCGGCGCGATCAGCGCACCTTCAGCAGCCGGCGCAGGTCCCCACCGAGGGTCTTGGCATACGTTGCGGACACGTGGTTCGCATCCCGGTAGACGAGCACGGAGCCGATGACAGCGGGGCACTCGTCCAGCGTGCAGAAGAGGCCGGTGGGCTTGACGGTGAGGATGCCGCCCACGTTCTTCGCGGCGGCGGCCATGGCCTGGTTCGCACCGGTGTCCTCCAGGCTGTCGCTGCGCTTGAACGAGCAGGCGTTGGGATCATCTGAGTGTGCGGAAACGCAGTCGGCCACGGAATCTCCCCCGGGCGGCTGCGGCGCGTCCTGGAGCGCCACCACGTCGATGCCCGCGCGGCGCAGGGGACGCATAACCTGCTCGTAGCCCCATACCCCGGCGACCCGCTCATTGGCGTGGCGCGTGAAGTCGTCCACCGCCAGGTTCGTCATGAGCACGCGGTCCGGTTTGGATGCGATGAGGTCGGAGAGCACGGTGCGGTTAGGAGCGGTGCAGGTGGACGTTCCGCGCTCTTCGAGGGCGCGTGGTTGCAGCGAGAACGGGCACGAATTGTGCAGGTAGACGACGATCTTCCAGTCCGTGCCCTCATAGGCACGCTTGAGCGCCGGGACCCACATGCTCGCGTGCGAATCGCCCACGACGGCCAACGTCTTCGTGCCCCCCGGGTTCGCGACGGTGCAGGGGGTCGTGGTGGCGCCCTGGGCTGCTGCCGGCACCCCCTTGCAGTCGTAGTGCGGCTCGTCGTGCACGGCCTCCGCCGGAATCGGCACGATCCGCCCGTCGCTGTTCGGGGCATAGAGGGAGAAGCGCGTATCGGACAGGGCCGCCGCTCCCATGCCCGAGGCGCGGCCGGCACGCAGGTCCGCGGTGCGCTCGCGCTCCTCGGAGACGGCGTGTGCGAAGACCGCCTGCGGAACGACTGCGACGCCGGCGGCGACGGCCATGGCGGTGACGGCTGCCTCGATCGTCAGCCAGCGGCGCTGGCGCAGGAATCCGTTGAGTCGCAGAGGCTGCTCGACGAAGTAGTAGCTGGTTGCGGCCAGTCCGAGGCTGACGACGATGAGAGCGAGGCCCGTGGCCAAACCGGGGTGCTCACCGCGCACGGCCACATAGAAGGTGACGACGGGAAAGTGCCACAGGTAGAGCGAATAGGACCAGTTGCCCAGCAGCTGCACCGGGCGCAGATCCACCAGCGGGGTGAGCGAGCCAAGCCCGCGCGTGCGGCCGGCGGCGATGACGGCGGCGCAGCCCAGCACGGGGGCAAGCGCGGTGGCTCCGGGGAATGGCGTGGTCGCACCGTAGAGCGCGCATGCGGCCCCGATCGCCGCCAGCCCGGCGAGCGCGAGGAGATTGCGCAGCGCGGGCAGGCGGCACGGGTCGCCGAGCACGCAGGCCAGCACACCACCCATGCCCAGTTCCCACACGCGGGACGGGGTGACGAAGTAGGCGGCGGGATCGCCATGGGCGACGCTGACCTGGCTATAGACGAGCGATGCGACGACCACGGCGGAGAACACCACGAGGACGATCGCGCGGGTGCGCCGCATCCGATGCAGCTCATCCGTGGGGTGGCGCCGCTGCAGAGCCACGACCGCCCAACATGCCGCCAGAACGAGCAGCGGCCAGACGACGTAGAACTGCTCCTCCACGGAGAGCGACCAGAAGTGCTGGAAGGGCGTGTCCGCCGCTCCCTGCGTGAGGTAGTCCACGGACTTCGCCGCCAGTGCGAAGTTCTGGAAGTACAGCGCGGAGGCGACACCCTGCCAAGCGGTGGGCGTCAGCTGGCTGGCAGGCAGGAAGAAGCATGAGGCGGCGGCGGTGACGATGATGGCAATCGTGGCCGCGGGCAGGATGCGCCGGGCCCGGTTGGCCCAGAAGCCCAGCAGGGAGATGCGCCCGGTCCGGGCGGCCTCCCCCAGCATGTGACCGGTAATGAGGTAGCCGGAGATGACGAAGAAGACGTCGACGCCCACGAAGCCGCCGGGCAACCACGCTGGGTTGACGTGGTAGACAACCACGGTCGCGACGGCGACGGCACGCAGCAGCTGGATTTCGGCACGGAACTTCCTGAGCACCCGGCAATCCTAGGAGGCGCCGAGCCGCGGTGCGAAGCCAGGGCGCTGGCCGCACCGCACATTCACCAGCCGGTCGACACATGTTCAACCGGGACGGGTGACATTTACCCCCTTGTCGCGAACTGGGGCCCGGTGTTGCCGGCAGTCTGTCCCAGCGGCAGGTCAGCCAGTGTCCGATGCTCCCTCCGCGCGCACTCTCCCTAGAACAGCCCCGTAATCGCCCCATCGTCATCCACGTCGATGCGCAGAGCCGCCGGAGCCTTCGGCAGCCCGGGCATCGTCATGATGTCCCCGCAGATCGCCACGACGAACCCGGCTCCCGCACTCAGCCGCACGTCGCGCACGGCCAGTGCGTGGCCGCTCGGAGCACCGAGGACGGTGGCATCCGTGCTGAATGAGTACTGCGTCTTCGCAATGCAGACCGGCAGATCGCCGTACCCATCGGCCTCGAACATCGCGAGCTTCCGCCTGACCGCGGCGGGCAATTCGACCGAGCCAGCCCCGTAGATCCTGCGCGCTACGGCTTCGATCTTCTCCGTCAACGGCAGCTCCAGCGGATACGAGAAGCGAGGAACCGGAACGGGTTTGCCTTCGCCTTGCAGCCCCGGCCCGCCGGCCGCTCGCACAACGGCGCGCGCGAGGTCGAGGGCGCCGCGGCCACCTTGCGCCCAGTGCTCGGCCATCTCGACCGCTACCCCGCGTGAACGCAGTGCACCCAGCACCGCTTCGACTTCCTCATCCGTATCCGAGGGGAAGCGGTTGAGGCTGACAACCACGGGCAGGCCGTAGACCTCCGTGAGGTTTTCGATGTGGCGGTTGAGGTTCGCCATGCCGGCTGTGATCGCCTGGACGTCCTCCGTTTCCAGTTGCGCCTTGGGCACTCCCCCGTGGAACTTCAGCACCCGCACGGTGGCCACGACGACCGCGGCGGAGGGCCAGATCTCCGCCGCCCGGCACTTGATGTCGAGGAACTTCTCCGCACCCAGATCTGCGCCGAATCCCGCCTCGGTCACCGCGTACATTCCATGGGTGAGCGCGGCGGTGGTGGCGAGCACGCTGTTGCAGCCGTGGGCGATGTTGGCGAACGGGCCGCCGTGGACGAACGCCGGGGTGTGCTCGATGGTCTGGACGAGGTTGGGCGAGAGCGCGTTGCGCAGCAGGGCCGTGAGTGAACCCGCTATTCCCAGATCGGCGACCGTCACCGGCTGCTTGTCGAACGTGCGCGCCACGACGATGCGGCCCAGGCGCGCCTTGAGGTCGCGCAGCGAGGTGGCCAGGCAGAACACGGCCATGACCTCGCTTGCCACCACGATGTCGAACGCATCCTCACGCGGCATGCCCCCGGTGTACCCGCCCAGTCCGATTGCCAGCTGGCGCAGGGCGCGATCGTTGAGGTCAACGACTCGACGGATCTCCACGCGCCGCGGATCGATGCGCAGCTCGTTGCCATGGTGGATGTGGTTGTCGACCATGGCGGCCGCAAGGTTGTTGGCCAGTGCGATGGCCGCGAAGTCACCCGTGAAGTGAAGGTTGATGTCCTCCATGGGAAGGACCTGAGCGTAGCCACCGCCCGCGGCGCCGCCCTTCATGCCGAACACGGGCCCCAGGCTGGGCTCTCGGAGTGCGAGCACTGCCGGCGCACGGCCAACGGGTACCTGCCAGCCCTCCTCCTCGGCCAGCCGGCTGAGGCCATCGGCCAGCCCGATGCTGGTCGTCGTTTTCCCCTCGCCCGCCGGCGTGGGGCTCATGGCGGTGACGAGGATGAGCCTGCCGAGACCGCTCGAGCCCGCCGCATCGCGGTTCTCGATGACGCGCATGGCCGGGATCTTGGCCTTGTCGTGCCCGAACGGCGTGATGTCGTCCGCACTCAGGCCCAGTGAGGCGGCGATGTCGCCGATCGGCAGGATAGTGGCGGCGCTGGCAATGTCCAGATCGGTCGTCATGGTGTCATCCTGCCACCGTAGGTAGATGGACGGGAGGTGTCGGCGCCAGGAGCAACACACCAACGAGGCTTTCCATCTCCCGCGGGGCACCCGTCCGGTGCACATGCTGTTTCAAGCGGAACTAACTAGAATCGGTCGCTGACTCTGCCCCTACCGTAAGGACGATCCGTGGCCGGACTGCTGCGCAACACCATCCGCCGAGCACTGAGTTCGCCTGCTTGGAAGCGGACAAGCCGTTGGATTCGAGGCATCCCGGACTACACACATCTCGAGGCGCAGTACGAGAAGGAGAGCATCGACGCCGAGGTGATCGCCTATTTTGGCGACGCCCGGGCCAAAACCTACCAACTCATTCAGTGGTTGCCGGTCCTGGAGGAACTCGCCAAGCACCACCGTGTGGCAATCGTGCTCCGGAGGCCCAGTGCAATCGCGGCCGTCTCCGAACACACGAATCTGCCTATTGTCTACCAGCGCCGGTTCCTGGACTTCATGAACATGCTGTTCCGGTCACACTGCCGCCTGGCGATCTATGTGAACAACGGCATGACGAACTTTCAGGCGCTGGGGTATGCACCCATGGTCCACGTCCACGTCAATCACGGCGAGAGCGACAAGATCAGCATGGTATCCAACCAGGCGAAGGCCTACGACCGCGTCTTCGTGGCAGGTCAGGCAGCGGTCGAGCGCCACCGCCGCGCCCTGCTCGACTTCGACGAGTCGAAGCTTATGAGGATTGGTAGGCCGCAGCTCGACATCCCCGCCCCCAATGTCCTGCCGCGCACGGTGCTGACAACCGTCATGTACGCACCCACCTGGGAAGGCGAGAACGATGCGAACAACTACACCTCGGTTGACGCCTACGGCCCGCAGATCGTCCGGGCCGTCCTAGGACTAGGCGGTGTGCGCCTCGTATACAAGCCCCACCCAAGGGTGGAGAACAGCGCCGACCCGGTAATCGCAAAGGCCAACGCCGAAATCCTGGCGCTCATAGAAGCCGCCGGGGGTGAGCACTGCGTGCAAATGCAGGGAAATATCCTCGGCATGTTCGAAGCCGTCGACCTCATGATCACCGATGTCTCCAGCGTGGGGCTCGACTTCCTCTATATGCGCCCAGAGAAACCGTTGCTGCTCACGGACCGTCGGAACGACCCGGAAACGCTCCACACAGAAGCCCCAATTACCCGCGCTACCCCGGTGCTCAGTGAGGCGAATGCCGATGACATTAGTGGTCTCATTACCACGATGCTCCACGAGGACCAGGAAGCGGGAACCCGCGCCAAGATGCGCACGCACTACTTCGGCGCAGGTGCTGTTGGAAGTTCTCTCGAGGCGTTCGTAGGGGCAGTGACAACGTTGCTGAGGGAACGCGAAGACGAACTCCGCGGGCATACCGAGACCCGTGACAGCGGAGCCGTCGAAGCAGGCTAGCGAATTCCGCCCGCCGCGCGACTAGAATTGCCGAACTCGTGCCGAGTCCCGTCCCCACGCCATCGATCGCACGGCAGCAAGGAGAAGCGAACACCGGTGAGTAGTATCGAACGGCCACGACCCGAACGAGGGGCCATCATTCCCGCTGCCGACGGTGAGCCGCTGGTCAGCGTCATCATCGCGGTCTACAACGACGAATCGCACGTCGCGGCGGCGATCGGCTCGGTGCTCACCCAAACGCTGAGCGCAGTCGAGGTTCTTGTCGTCGACGATGGTTCGTCCGACGCGTCGTTCGCAGTCGCACAGCAGCTCGCAGCGCGCGACCGTCGTGTGACTGCGATCGCGCTGCCGAAGAACACCGGAAGCGCCGGGGCGCCTCGAAACCTGGGCATCCAGCGCGCCCGCGGTCGCTACGTCATGTTTCTGGACAGCGACGACACACTTGAGCGCCACGCTTGCGCGAACGTGGTTCGGGCCGGCGATCGTGATGGCTCTGACCTCATCATGGGTCGCACGGAGCGCTTCGATACTGCCCGCCAGAAGACGACCGGATGGTACTCGCGGCTCTTTGGCGAGGCCCGCACGCTTGCCTCCATCGAGGAAGATCCCGAGCTCATTCGCGATACTTCGGTTGCGAAGGCCTGCCGCACCGAATTCCTGCGCGCGAATGATCTTCGCTACCCAGAGGATATTCACTACGAAGACTTGGTCTTCGCCGCAGCCGTGCAGATCGCCGCCAAGGGCATCACGGTCATTCCCGAGGTCATCTACACGTGGAATACCTATCCAACGGCCATGCGCAAATCGATCACGCACCAGCGCGACACCCTGCACAATGTCCGCTCACGTGTTGCAGCAGTCCAGAGGGTCCTGGACATCATTCGCGCGCACGATGCGCCCGCTTTTCTGCGCGAGGCGTACATCAAGATCATCGTGCACGATACGCGGCTGTTCATCAATGACATCGCTGACAGCGATGACGACGATTTTGCGCGACAAGTGCTCGCTGAACTCCAGCCGCTTATTCGACTTGTCCCGGCCGAGGTCACTGCAGAACTCGATTATCAACAGCGCTTCGGCGCAGCCGCGATTCTCTCCGGACAGCCGAACCTCGTGCGCCATGCCGCGCGAATGCTGCGCCACGAGACGGACCTCGCCGGTGTGGTCGAGGTGTCGGGCCACATCCTGCTTTGGGAACACGAAGCCCTCAGCACATCTCCAGCTCCGACGCTCGCGCTGAACCTCGCAACCGCACAGCTAGCAGAAGTCGCGGTCCCGTGGCCGAACGCACGCTTCGCACATCGCATCGAATCGCTGCACCGTGCGACGGATGGCCACTCCCTCACCATCGTCGGCACGACCGATGATCCACTCCGTGCGCTGGTCGCGGCTCCCGACCTCAGTTGGACACTGCGCGTTGTGGAACGCACCGGTCTCCGGCGCTCCTGGACGGCTCCGATCAATGCGCAGTGGGACTCAGCGCATGCGCGCTATGAGTGGAATACAACCCTTTCGTTGCCCGGCGACGCGGACTTCCTGTCGCTTCCGCGCCTGACATTGCGCGTCGACCTACGGAGCGATGAGGTGGTCAACACCTCCGGCATCTTCATCACCAAGAAGATCAAGCTCGCGCAGAAGAGGATCGGGTTCTCCTCGCGCCTCAGCCGAGTGTTCAATGCAAAGTACCGGCCCTATAAGACGGTGGCGAATACGCTCGCCCTGCGCCCCGCAAAGGTCAGGTCGCAACGCGCTCGCCTGCGGGCGTTGCTTGCACCGGTCACCTCGACCGCGCGGGCCGCTCACGCAGCGAAGGCCCTGCCGCTGAAGGATCTCAACGGCTCGTTCGCTGCGGCTGCGTACCGGCTCTTCCGGTCGCTGCCGCTCAAGAAGACTCAGGTGTTCGCAGAAGCTAAAATGGGGCGATCCCATGGTGACTCGCCGGGCGCGATTGCCGCAGCACTTCAACGGCGTGCGAGGCACACGGTCCTGTGGTCAGTTGACCAGTCGGCGAACAGCAGCTGGGCCGGCGGGCGGTCGAACACCGTCATTCGCGGTTCGCTCGCCTACCTGTGGGCCTTGGCCCGAAGTGCCTACCTCATCGACAATCAGACCCTGCCCGCCGTCTTCAGGAAGCGGCCCCAGCAGACCTACGTGCAGACATGGCATGGCATCCCGCTGAAGAAGATGGGACTCGATCAGCCCGAATACGCCTATGCCTCGCCTCAGAAAGCTGCGGATCTCACTCGGCGCACCGCGTATTGGGATTACCTCACTGTGCCGTCCGAGTATTTCGAGCGCGTATTCGTTCCGGCATTCGATGTGAAAGCCACGCTGCTGCCGCACGGTACCCCTCGCAACGACGTGCTCGCACGGACCGACGTCGCCGCGACGGCGGCGGCGAAAGCAGTGCTCGGTCTCGACACCACTCGTCGCACGGTGCTCTACGCACCCACGTTCCGCGATACCGAGCGGGGCCGTATCGAGATTCCGCTCGACCTCGACGCCTGGGTCGAAACAATGTCAGAAGACACACAGCTCCTTCTTCGCTGCCACTACCTGAACCGCATCTCGGTACCCGCTCGTATTCGTCCTCATGTGGTCGATGTGTCTTCTATGCCCGACGCGACGTTGCCCATGCAGGCCGCCGATCTGCTGGTCACCGACTACTCGAGCATCATGTTCGACTACCTTGCCCTAGACCGGCCGCAGGTGCTCTACGCCTATGACCTGGAGCGGTACGAGAAATCGGTGCGCGGCACGTACTTCAGCCTCCGCGAACATGCGCCCGGCCCCCTCGTCTTCGAACAACAGCATCTGCAGGAGAAGGTAAGAAGCTGCATGGACTCCGACTCCTACCGCCGGCAGCGCCACGCCTTCAGAGACACATTCGCGGGCAAAGAACCCGGGGATGCGTCGGAACGGACGGTGGATACGGTGTGGAGAGCACGCTGACGATGTCACAGCATATTGACAAGGTCGTTGTGATGGGCAACGACATCGACCGGCTCGGCGGCATCGGTCGTTTCATGCACCGCCTCAGTCTCGAACTGTTCAACCGCGGACACACCGTTGAACTTGTCGGAGTGGCCCCGGCACCTGCTGGTCACTATCAGCCGATGGACCGGCCGCAGCAGATCACGGAGCGCACACTCATGTCGTCGCAGATTCCGGAAGCCTGGACGCTCAAGACGCTGGAGCACCGGCTGAACCCTGCACGGCGGCTGCGCTACTCGCGTCGCATGAGACTGCGCCGTGAGGCGGTCGACAAGCTGCGCGAACTCCTGCCTCAATGGGGCCCGAACACCGTCATCATCTGCACGCAGGTCTACGGGATGGAGCACATGATCGAGGCGGGCTATGACCCCGCCAATCCGCAGCACCCCCGCGTGATCGGGCAGTACCACGGGTCCGCGCGCGAGGCCAAGGCCATTGGCGATATGCGACGCGTCCTGCAGTCCTACACGGGCGTTGATCGCTTCATCTGCCTCTCCGCCGCAGACGCGCAGGAATTCGCCGCGGCGGGGCTCAACAACGTGGGATGGATTGCGAATCCGGTCGCACTGCCCACACACGATGCGCCTGCACGCAGGAAAGTCTTCGCGTCGCTGGGCCGCTACGACAAGATCAAGTCGCTGGACTATTTCCTGCGCGCCTGGGCCAGCGTGGCCGACCAACTGCCGGAGTGGTCAGCAGAGCTCTACGGTGAGGGGCCGGAGCGAGAGGCACTCGAAAGCCTGATTCGCGAGCTGAAGATTCCACGCGTGACGCTCATGGGCAAGACCGACGACGTGGGCAATGCGCTGTCCTCGTCGAGCGTCCATATCCTGTCCTCGCAGAACGAGGGGCTTCCCATCGCGATCGTAGAAGCCGGGCTGTTGGGAGTCCCATCGGTTGCCTTCGACTGTGCACCCGGCGTCCACGATCTGATTGATGATCAGGTGGATGGGTTCATCGTCACTCAGAACAGCGTCGCTGAACTCGCTGACAGAATGAGGGCGCTGGCTCAAGACGACACCCTGTTGAGTGCATTCTCACAACGGATAGCCGAATCGTCGAAGCGCTACCTGCCGGAGAACGTGGTTGCACAGTGGGAAGAGGAGCTGCGGGAACTCACATTCTGAGGCGACTTACGACAGACTCCCGCGCACACCGCCAATCTGAAGGACGAGTGCCCCTATTCGCTCCCGACGGAAACGGTGCCTACCTTGATTCGCCGTTGCAAGCGGGAGCCGCGGAAGCGCACATACACAGCGCATGAACCCTCTGCACTGTCGGGCAGAACACCTGCGGGCACCACGAACCGGTAGGTAGCGGGAGCGGCCGAATCGCAGCGTTTGGCTACGACGCGCAACCCATAGCGGTGGCCCTCGGAAACGACATCCGCGACGAGTTCCGCGGTGATGGGCTGCGCGGGATCCTCGTGGAGGACGACCGTATAAGCAGTGCCTCCGGCGTTCTCCCGCTCCTGTTCGACTCGCACAAGCTGCGGCTTCGGGGGCTCCGGCTCCGCGGCCTCCTTGTGTTTCCAGGCGGTGTCGATTGCCTGCTTCCACGCTTGGGCGATCCTCGCGTCGTCGAAGTCGCGCGCACGCGCCACGGCGGCGCTACGGAGGGCTGCGACCTCCTCTTCCGGAAGCCCGAGGAAGTGATCGACTGCTGCGCTAAGCGCTAGGGGTTCACCATCGGGTACGAGGAAGCCGTTCCGACCGTGCTCGATAATGTCGCTTGGGCCGTACCTCACGTCATAGGCAATGGGAATACACCCCTGAGCCATGGCTTCGACCAGCACAAGCCCCATCCCCTCGGCTCGGCTGCTGAGCATAAGGAACGAATGGTCCCGCAGCTGCGCTTGGACATTCGTTGTATAACCTCTCACGTGCACGGCAGACTCAAGGCCCAACCGCGAGACCATCTCTTCGAGGTCACCACGCAACCGGCCCTCCCCGAAGATGTCGAGAGTGACCTGTTCCCCGGCACTACCGACGACGCCGGCTACGGCTTCGATCGCATGGTCGACGCGCTTGCGCGCATCCAGGCTTGCGAGCACGATGCCGCTCCCCCGGCGCCGGGTGTCCGCGTCTGCGGCAGGCAAGGAGGTGAAGGCGCGCGAGTTCGGCAGCACAACCCGGTTCGGCTCCTCCCCGAACGCCACCTCGAATTCCGACTTCTGCTGTTGCGTCAGGAAGGCGAGAAGATCGAACGCCTCGTTGTTTTCCAGCATCTTGATGCGCGACGGCGTAAACGGTCCGTAGAGCGACGTCGCGCCGGGCTCCAGGTGGCTGTTATGGAGCACTTGGCACAGCAGCACGTTCCTACGCCTATAGGAATGCACCCACGCACCCACTGTCTTCGATTCGTTGATGAGTACCGCCGGGGTCGCTCCCATGAGATGGTCGAACCACGCGAAGTAGAAGTTCCGCATGCGCTTGTATCGCGCGAGTATCCTCCCCTCGTGGGAGAACACCGTGATCACGCGACCCTCCCGGCGATCATCCAGCACCGCGATGCTGCCGTCGGGACGATCGAACCGGACAACGGACACCGTCGACCCGTCACGCCACTCTGTCCGACCCATGCCAGTCGGGGTTCCTGGAGGCGTGGGCAGATCGGCGGGTGACCACCGCTCTTCGGGCTCTAGCGGTTCTCCGAACCACGCTCGGAGCTCGTCGTCGTCTGCGGCTAAGAGCTCCTGCCACAGGCCCCGGATCGTTGACTTCGAACCGAGAGCACCCGCCTCGCGCAGTCGCTGATTCTCCTGCGTCACATCCAGGGCTGGGTCTAGCGTCAGAATCTCTACGGGCTTGTCCAGGTATTCACCGAACGTCCCCGATCTGTGTAGGAGGACACTCGTCATGCCGCCGTAGTTGCGGGGGATCCCCCACGTGAGGTCGTAGAACGCCAGATCGGGAACGCGACCGGGAGTGCGATCCTTCGCCCACATCGACGTCAGGCGTGCGCGCGTTGCGCTGAAAAGGTTCACGGGTTTCGTTCTCGTTCTCAGATCACCGGCGGTCGGCCGTGTACGGACATGGTGAGCAGGCCCCTGCTCGAGAGCTTGTGAGGTTCCTCATCGTCTGCCCAAGGATCATCGCGCCATCCGTCTTTCCACCCGTTGAACCAGGGCTTGAGCTGTTCGGGGCTCTTGCGCCAGCGCAGTGTCTGCACAGCTGTCCACGATCCCACGTAGGCCCAACTGAATGGCCAGGGTAGGTTGCGGCGAGCCAGCCACACGCGATTACGCGCATTCATGTAGAAGTACTCCGCGTGCCGCTTGGGGTCCATGACCGGGTGCGCCACGGTGAGCTCGCCCATGTACCACACCTGGTAACCGGCGTCCCACACTCGCCATGCGAGTTCAATGCCCTCATGGGCGTACCAGAACGGCGCGGGCCAGCCCCCTGCACGGTCGTAGGCCTTCCGCTGCAGGCACACCGCACCCTCCCACACAGAGAAGACGTTGGACGAATGATCGGGGCTGCCCTTGCGCAGCCGCGGAATCCAGCGCTTGGGCGCATCGTCGCGGGTGGGATCTGCGACACGGGGCTGGATGAGACCAATGCTGGGCTTCGTGCGCATGAGCTGGGCCATCTGCATGAGCGTGGTGTCGTCCGGCAGCCACGCATCATCATCCAGGAAGAACAGGAACTCGCCGTCCACGTACTGCACGCCCTGATTGCGACCTGCGGGAATGCCCACGTTCTCCGGCAGCATGACGGTCTTGACGGACCCCGGCAGGCCCACGGGGTCCCACCCGTTGCCCACGCAGACGACGTCAAGTTCCACGCCCTTCTGTGCGAGCAGCGATTCCAGGCCGCGGCGAAGATCATCAGGGCGCTTGCCCTGCGTGAGCACCACCACGCCGAACGAGTACTTGCGCCCGTTGCGGGGGCGCTCTGACTGGGCGGGTTCGTGCAGGAGCGTCGCGCGGGCCATGCGCTCGGCGCGCCGGCGCTCGCGCGCGCTTTGGCGCACCGCATCGTATTCGCGCTGCGCTCTGTCCTCCGCGGTCGGAAGGATTTCATGCGCCGTGGAGTGTGCGGGGTCGAGGTCGTTCAGCTCAGGGTCATTGGGCATGTCAGCGCAACCGCCTCGACGCCATGATGGAGACGAAGTGCCCCACGACGGCCAAGGCACACAGTGGCACCATCGCCACCACGAGCAGGCGTTCGCCCAGCAGCGGCGGACCACCAACTGCACCGGATACAAGACTCACCACGGCCGCAGCAACCGCGAGGATGGACATCTCGACGGAATGGAAGATCCGGTGAAAGGGCACGAACCGCGCGGCACGCTTGAGCTTCGCGAGGAACCCGGAAGGAATGCCCGTGGCTTCCGCACTGTCCGGCAGCTTGTCCAGGCCATTGAAGGCGCGCGCGACGTGCACCATGTCGTTGAGCGCCTTGTTCAGCAGCACCAGCGAGCAGAGTACAGCACCGCCCAACACGTACGGGTATGCGGTGCCAGGCTCCGCTCGCAAGAGGCCGAGGTCCCCCACGGCACGGGCGCCGAGCGCGAAGGCGACAAACCCTTCGGTCGTGTAGTGGCCCACCTTGTCGAGGAATACGCCCTTGGGGCCCTGGGTCCCACGCCAGCGGGCGACTTCCCCATCACAGCAGTCCAAGTACATCTGCAGTTGCGAGAAGAACAGGGCAAGAAGCGCCCCCCAGATCCCCGGCACCAGGAGGGCAGCGGCGATGCACCAGCCGGAGAGGATCATCAGCCCGGTGACGCCATTGGCGCTGAGGCGGGTGCGCACCAACAGCACCGTGGTGTAAATCGAGATGTGCCGCAGATACAGCTGAGCGGTCCAGTGCTCGGCATTCTTCCGCGAGCGCACTTCCGGGGGCTGTGCGACAGCGCGCAGCTGTGCCAGCGTAGGACGCGCGGGCCGATCGCGTGTACTCAGCACGGCGTCTCCTTCAGAGTCGGGGCAAACGGCACAATGATCGGCGCCAGTTTACTTCCCGTTCATGAACAGGTGAGCACATTCGCCTGTGACGTCGGTTCCTTCACACCTGCCGGACAGGAGCCGGTCAGCTGCGAGCGGACAGATCGTTTTTGATCTGCGTCGTGGAGATCTCAGGGGTTCGCGGCAGGTAGATCACCTCGCAGGCATCCTGCAGGTCATCGAACTTGCCGGCCCAGTCGTCGCCCATGACGAACTTATCGATGTGAAAGCGCTCGATGTCATCCCGCTTCTGCTCCCACGTCTCCTCCGGAATCACCAGGTCGACGTAGCGGATCGCTTCGAGCATGTTCTTGCGGTCCTCATACGAGAAGTACGACTTCTTGCCCTTGCCCGCGTTGAACTCGTCGGTCGACAGCGCGACGACGAGATAGTCCCCGTGTGCCTTGCAGCGCTGGAGCAGGCGGATGTGCCCGTAGTGGAGCAGGTCGAACGTGCCGTAGGTGATGACACGGCGCATAGGTACCGTCCTTGAACTCGAAGAGGCGAAGCTTGCATACGCTTTGGCGACAGGGACGCCGGGCGTTGAGGGGTCAAGGTTAACCCGGCGTTCATGGGGCAGCCAAGAACCCGTGCCAGCCGACAGCGATCACGCGGAGGGCAGATACCCTATCCGTACGTACTGAGCTTCACGAGCGCTCGAATTCCCCAGCGCAACGCATGCCGTACGAGAGCACCCGACGAGACCTCGTCAGACCGTCCCAGTGTGCCGCCGCACGTTTGACGCTCGCGGTCGACAACAATCCCACTCTCACCCCACACCCGGCTCGGACAGACTCAGGACGGCCGGGTCACAGACCAATGCCGCAAGCCCCGTGGCCGCGCCGCAGCAACGTCGGGGGCTCGGCACAAAGGCCCGGCGTCGCTCCTTCAGCCTGTCACCCCTTGCCGGGGCGCGCGCGTTCCCACGGAGCTGGGATCGGCAGCACTTCCTCCAAGAAATTCTGCACGGCAAAGGACACAGCATCCGAATCATCGACGCCTTCGTGCGGCTCACCGAGGGCAAAGAGGTCATGGCGCCCGCGAACCACGTCGCGCATGCGCTGATCTAAGTCGTCTGCCCCCAACCCGACGTATGCCACTCGCATCGTGCTGGGAACCGCACGACCTGTCGCATAGGCGAAATACGGCGCCAAAGAGGACACCGTGGAAAGATCCCCATCGCCCCTGAATCGCGCACGCATTGTTCGCTCCCACTCCTCCGGGTAGGACTCTTCCAACTCATACAGCACCGACCGCCGTTGAGGGTGTGGGGTGTGCAGCAGGCCCTGCGTGACTGTGAGGCCGAACCGATCCTCAAGGAGCGCACGCGTGCGCATGCCCGCGGCTAAGTGCGGCGGAACGTCGTGAGTAAGATCATTGATCTTTGTCGGCGAGGGATAGAAAAGCAACGTTCCGTTGCCGAGAAAGAACCTGTCCGGCTTCACGTATTGCCGCAACATAGTATCGTCATTAAAATACAGAAAATGCTCGGAAAGACCGTCGATATGGTGAAGCTGCGACTCAATGGCATGCGAATTGAAGGTCGGCAGGGCCGTTTGGTCAGTAAAAATATCTTCGTGATCAACAAAGGTGATTGCATCGTGTTCAGTATTCAGCCAATCCGGTCGCTGCCCAGCGGAAACTACGTAGATATGGTTGACCCACGGAGCATAGGCATGGAGCGAGCGAAGAGCATACTTCAATTCGTTGCGATTCAAAAAGCGCGCGTCACTGTCGGATTCAGCATGTCGTCCGTCGGCACCGTTTCCGGCCACCGCGGCGCGAGCCGACTTCCATACTTCGTCCGTGTCATCCACCCAGGTGAAAACGGCATCGATGGGGAAGTCCGGCTGCCGCCAGTCCGGCTTTGCCCCCAGGGGCAGGGTCGGTACGCATCCTCCCAGCGTCTGCACGGACACCGTCTTGTCGAAATCAGCCGGTTCCACCTGGTCGACAATCGAGTTGGCGCGCGGCGGAATGAGGTTGCCGTCAGGCCCCAAATCCCAGAACTCAATGTCACACTGGGCATGCCGACCATGGATCGCGCCCGACCAATCCGTCTCAGCCCGTTCCACCCGCACGACATTCGCGTCCGCCACCAGCACATCGTCAACAGCCAGCTCACCGAACTCAAGAGGGTATCGCCTCAATGCAGTGCTGCCGCGCATGGGAACTAGGCAATAGCCCTCACCGACAGTCTCCGTGAGCGCAGCGCGTACCTCACGCCGAGCGGTGCCAGGAACAGCGAATCGCTGGCGCACCGCATCTTGCGTCGGGACCCACACGAACTCAACACCCGCGTTCGCCAGAATCTGCTGTGCCTTGGCACACGCCCGTTTCGACTGCGATTCCGGCGTCAACAGTTCGTCCGCCATTTCAGCGACGAAGGTCTCGCCACCACGATCATCATGTGGTCCGGGCGACCCTCCCGTCGCGTTCACCGATCCTGGCTGATGAGACCGGGCAAGCCGACTGCGCTCCTGAGCTCGGCCGAGGCGGCTGGAACAGCCGTTCTGCAGCTCCCTCAGCTGTGAAAACAGTGCTTTCCACATCGCAGTCACCCTCGGAACAGAGAATCGCTCGACGATGCGATGAGTCGCATGCGACATTTCTTCGCGCAACTCAGACGATTTCATCAATCGCTCGAGCGCGAGTCCTAATGCCGCCGCATCGTCGGGCGGCACGAGAATGCCATTGACTCCATCGTCAATGATTTCGCGCGGTCCCGTGTCGCAATCGACCGCCACAAGGGGGAGACCGGCAGCTGCGGCCTCGAGCGCGACCATGGGCAGTCCCTCAGACCGCGAAGACATGGCGAAAATAGAACCCTTGGTCCACTCGGCATACATGTCAGCGGCGGGCGGAACGATCTCCACAGCATTCTCAACACCATTCGACCGAGCCACTTTACGCATCGATTGCGCCTGCGGACCAGAGCCGTATATTCGAAGCGACCAACCGGGACAGTCGGACACTGCGGACGCGAAGGCACGAATCAACGATTCGAAGTCTTTACCGCTGACAAAACGCCCCGCAGAAACAACCCTGCGTTCAGTGAGAAGCGAACGAGGATGAAAGTCGTTAGAGACCGCATTGGGCACAACGGGAAGAAGCGGCGCATCTTCACCGAAATAAGCTGCTAAGAACTCCGCTCCCGCAGCCGTGAGCGAAACGAGGCAATCAAGTTCGCGTCCATAGAGCGCTAAAGGTTCGAATGAGTCTTTGGAACGTGCCATAGTCGCCCGATGCTCTTCGTGGATCACGATAACCGTTTTCGGGGCAAAGCGGACCGTCAGAGCTGCCAGCGCTGGCGTCGTAGACACGATGCAGTCTGCTGCGCATGTTTCAAAATACGCCGTCAACGCATCGTCCGTCGCCTGACAGAATTGGTCATCCCACCGCTGAGGCACCAAGAGGGAGGGTCCGAACTCACCGACGGCCGCAGCGCCGAGCCCCTGACTCAAATCCCACCCAGTCGCATCTACCAAGTACGAAACAACAACGGCGCTACTGATGTCGAAGGCAGGCACGTCGGACGTCCGGTAAACGCTCAAAATTTCGACATCATGACCGGACTTGGCCGCCTGATTCGCTTGGCCGATGACTGCCCGTTCGGTACCGGCAGCGCTGTCGGCACTCGTCAGGATGTACGTAATCTTCACTGCCTGTCTCCTTCTCGTTGTGAAGACGGGTGAAGATGCTCCACGACAAGGTCTCCATTGACATTCCAGTACGGCCGGAAACGAGGACGTCCCGGCAAGGCGGCGAGCATTACTGTCGGATAACGCAGCGAATGCCGGGGATTGGATAGATCGGTGTAGTGCATACGTAGTGGGCGCCAATCATCTGGGCATCGAACAGCGAGTCGCCAGACATCAGATTCGCCTCTTTCCCCAACTCGAGGGTGCCGCGCCATTTCTTCCAGAGGAAGCGTGAGAACAGTCATGCCGACAGCGTTCGTAGAGTCTTTTACCGTCGCGGACAGGGAAACGTCTGTGCCGCGCAATCGGCACTGAATTTCTTTTACAGCACAGTAGTGCGAACTAAGGAGAATATGGATTCTATAGAGTTTCACCGCGACGCCATGAACGCTGACCCCTGCATCGACAGGAATGACATCAACAGCCAAGTGGCCACGGCGATCGATAGCCGGCTGCGCTCTGTAACCGTTGCTTGAGGCGGGGTACTGGACAACTACGTCACCGTTTTGAAACGATTTATTACCGTAAAAGTCGAGACGGTGCCATTTTTCACCCGACCGCACCGCTACAAAGAACCGCGCTTTCTCACCACGCCGGGGGAGCAATGACAAATTGCCGTACACAGTTACTTCACCCGCTCCCCTGTGTGCAGCACGGAGAGTGAGCAGTTTCTTGCCGTGCGCACTCACAAACGCGAACTCTGCCGGGGTAAGGCCCGGCCGCAACCGCGCATCGATGTTCAAATTTTGACCATCGGAAATAAGGACCGACTTAGCCGTTCCTGCAGTGTTTCCCGCCGTTTTTCGCGCCGCCCAATGGGTCACTGCCCGCACCGCGGATTTCAGCCGCGAACTGCCGACTCTGACGAGACTGTGAGCTGTCACGATATTATTCGCTTCCGCTCTGCGAAATCCGCAGTTCGCTTCTCGACACCCTTCTCGAAATGTGAGGGAATAGGAAAACGTGAGTTGAGGAATCGGCCGAGGATGCGAGTCAAATACTCTTCGTCCGTCTCAGTAGTGTTTGTATCGTTGAGACACAGAACGTCCAGATCGGTTCTGCGGGCGAGCCGCTGCAGGTAGAGATCCGCGTCTTCGCGAGCAATGTCCATGTATGCGTAGCGAATTCCCCCGGGCTGCGCCCGACCCGCCGCGTAAGCGTAGAAGTGATAGAGCGCGGAGGTGATCGAAAGGTCGTCGGGGTGGCGGAAGCGCGAAGCTGCGACGTCCTGGAACTCCTGCTCGTGCTTGGCTTCCATCTCGCTGAGCACGGAGCGCAGCTGCGAATGGGGCGTGTGCTTGAACTTGTTGGTGACCACACGGCCGAACGCGTTGAGCATGAACGCGCGGTTCTGCTTGGCCGCCGACAGCACCGGAAGATCCCGGGCAGAGGGGGCGTCGATGTCGAGTGGGGCGGTCGATGGAAAGAACTTCGATTGTCCGTTGCCCGTGAAGAACAGCGTGGGCTCGGTGGGGCGCATGAAGAAGATGTCGTCATTGAGATAGACATAGTGCTCGCTGAGCCCCGGGATGTGATGAAGCTGCGATTCGATTGCGTGGGAGTTGAAGACAGGCAGGGCTTCCGGGTCGGTGAAGATGTCACGATGGTCGATCACAGTAACCTTGGGGTGGTCAACGTCGAGCCACTCGGGAACCTGCCGGTCGGTCACGATGTAGATGTGGTTGACCCAGTTGGCGAACTGCTCCACGGATCGCAATGAATAGCGCAGTTCATCGCGGCTGGTGAATCTCGATGTGATGGTCGCCGTCTCGTTGACTTCTGCAGGGTCCAAGACTCCCTCGGCCACGAGCTTGCGCTCCTGCCACGCGGGATCGTCACCGTCCACCCACGTGTAGACAATGTCCACAGGCTCGGTGAACTGGTAGAGGTGCGGGTGGGACCAGCGCAGCGCTCCCCCGTCTTCTACTGCACGATGCCAGTTGTCCGGTGTGAGGTACTCGACGTAGGTTCCTCGTCGTGAGATGCGCCGATGCAGCGTGCCCGGTATATGGAAGTCACCGTCGACGCGCTCGATTCCCTCCCCGAGTTCCTCCCAGGGCTCAATGAACACGTCTTCGAATACCGTGGTCATCTCGCGTTCGTTGGGCGCGCAGAGCCGTCGTCGGGCGCGCATCTGCTGGACCTGGGCCGGATGGGTCGCAGCCCAGCGAGAGTCCTTCAGTTTTCCTCCGTCACGGGTGATCGTGATTGTCCACCCCTCGGCATCGTCCAACTGGCCGAGTGCCGCGGCAACATTGGGGACGTCTGACTGCCGCACGACGAGGCGCGGTCGAAAATCGCTGAGCTGGGGCAGCTGAACGAATTCGATCCCCTGTGCGGTCAAGGCCCCGGTAACGGCGGCGAGGTTCTGGGCGACGATCACCCTGGAATCGACGGCCCGGCTCAGCACCGGCCCCTGAGCGGCGTTGCGCAGTCCCGGGATCCTCTGCTGCCACGGGAGTTCGCCGTGCCGGAGCTTCGAGGACCAGGCCTTCTGGCGTGGGGTGAGCGTGCGGGCGCCCATGTATCGAAGTGCCCGTGAAAACCGCCCCATACTGCCTGTCCCCGCTACGCACTCGACTTCAAGTTGACTCCACAACTATACAAATTGCGGAGAAAGATCCGTGCAGATGCCCCCAGTTTCCCCTTAGGAACCTGAGGGTTCACGACTGATTCCGCAGGTGAGCGGTGAACGGGGGTTTGCCAGAAACGGGGTGGCGAGGCTAGGCGTCCCGAACCCGAAGGTCCTCACCCCGTTGGTCCATCACCGTCGTGGCAGCATCCTCGAACCTGTGCTGCTGTTCACCTGGCCGCGTGTCGCCCAGGTAGTACTCCGCAGCCTCGACCAGGCCCTCCGCCCGCGGCTCGTGCAGCAGCGTGCGGACCACAGCCTCGGCGGCATCGGGCGCACCCGCCGCCACGCTGGGAACCCGGGTGAACAGCCCGTCAGGCTGCACCTCGGCGCGCGCATCCGCAGGTTTCACGAGCACCAGCGGCTTGCCCGTCGTCAGCCAGTCGAAGGCGAGCGATGACATCTCCCCCACGCACGCATCGGCGACCTCGAACTGCCAGCCCACGGCCGGGCCCTCATCCACGAGCGAACCCGGGGCGTCCGCGAGCAGCTCCACAATCGCGCGGTGGGCCTGGGCGAAAGCCGGCTTGAGCACGCCCATGCGCGGGTGCGGCCGGTAGATCACGCGCGCCCCCTCGGCCAGCAGGGCCCTGACGATCGCCTCGCCGGACGCGGGCAGGGACCCATACGCCATGGCGGGCGAATCCCCCTCCCACGTGGGCGCGTAGAACACGATGGGCGCGGCCCGCCGGACCGCGGACTCTCCCTCCCCCGCCAGGTCGGTCCACGCGGCGGGCACCCGCACGGGCCGGTCGAGCTGGGGGCGGCCCACGTCGAACAGGCGCTCGGCCGGCAGGCCGATGAGCGCGCGCTCGATCCGCTCGCGTGCCGCCCGCCCCGCCGTGAACACCGCGTCGTAGGCCTTGAGCTGATTGGAGATCATCGAGGACTTCTCGCTCTCCCCGTGGCTGAGGTGCACGTGGGCCGGCCGCGGATAGCGCAGCCCCTGGAAGTTCAGCGTCGACTGATTGACGTAGAAGACCGCGCGCAGGCCCGGCTGCGACATGAACGCGTCCATGCCGGACACCAGGCGGGAAAACCGCACCGGCAGGCTGGTCTGCGCGGCGATCGCCGTGGCGTTGCGCGCCGATCGGCACAGGATGCCGAACGGCTCCGCCTCCGCCGTCTGCTCGCGCAGCCGCTCGGCCAGCCGCTCGAACGACCACAGCCACTGCTCGAGCTGGTAGAGCGACGAGTGATCCGCCGCGAAATACGCGGCGGCGACGAACCGATCGCCCCGATGCGGTGCGAACCGAGGGCTCAGCCGCTCCTCCGCGAACCGGTCGCTGACCACGCCTCCCACCACGCGCGAACCGCTGCGCGCCAGGTGGCCCGCCCTGCTCACCGCGCCCGACAGGGTGCGTCCGATACTGCTCATGCTGCTCCTCCGGGGATCACTCGCGCCGCGCGATCGTGCGCACCGCCCATAGGTTCGCGGGCGCCGGCACCGCCCGCGGGGGCGCCGAACACCTCCTCGTAGCGCGCATCGCACGCGCTGGGCTCCGGGAACCACGGCCGGACATCCCAGGACCGGGCGGCCGGGTTGGGCTCGTCGACGAGGCACGTGCCCCCCGCCCAGATCTCCACTCGCCCGCTGGCGCGGTCGTAGGCGACACGGGTGAGCTTGTCCCCCAGCTCGAACACGTGGGCGTGAACGTGGGCGGCAACGCTCATGGCGCCCGAACCGGCACCGTGGACGAAGACGGCGCAGCCGGCCGCGCGCAGCTCATCGGCGCGGCGGTGGAAGGCCGTCCAGGCATCCGGGCGGCTGCGGCGCAGGGCCGCAAGGTCCGGCACGTGCTGCACGGGCGTGAGCAGCCGATGCCTGAGCACCTGCTGGTCCGCGAAGTGCAGGTACGGGTAGCGGTTGTCCCCCAGGACGGGCTCGTCCGCCTCCCCGCCGCCGGCGGGCCGCTCGTTGAGGATCATGACGCCCATGGCGCACGGCTGCGCGTCGCCGAACACCTCGCGGGCCGCCCGCCGGTCCGCCGCGTACTGCGCCTGGACCTGGGGAAGCCGCACCGAGGTGGGATCGGGGATCGCGTGAGTGTCCACGCAGGCAGTATAGGAGCCGGGGCTTGACCGCCCCTCGGCCGCCGGGCGCTGCGAGCCCGGGGGACAGCCCCCCTCACCCCGGGCCCGAGGCGAGGGTCCGGGCGGGGCCGGCCCGCACCTCGGGCGCGGGGCCGGGAAGCAAACGGCGGGCGAGCGCGTTGCCTGGAAGGGGCGATCCGCCCCGCACCGACGATCCGACGAGGAGCGCAATGGAATTCCGGTACCTGGGCAACAGCGGCATGAAGATCTCCGAGATCACCTACGGCAACTGGCTCACCCACGGCTCGCAGGTGGAGAACGAGACCGCCACGAAGACCATTCACGCGGCCCTCGACGCCGGCATCACGAGCTTCGACACCGCGGACGTCTACGCGAACACGAAGGCCGAGCAGGTGCTGGGCGACGCCCTGGCCGGGCAGCGCCGCGAGTCGCTGGAGATCTTCACGAAGGTCTACTGGCCCACCGGGCCCAAGGGCCACAACGACGTGGGCCTGTCGCGCAAGCACATCCTCGAGTCCATCGACGGCTCGCTGCGCCGGCTGGGCACGGACTACGTGGACCTCTACCAGGCCCACCGCTACGACGTGGAGACCCCGCTCGAGGAGACCATGCAGGCGTTCGCCGACGTGGTGCGCGCGGGCAAGGCGCTCTACATCGGCGTGAGCGAATGGACCGCGGACCAGATCCGCGAGGGCCACCGCCTGGCGCAGGAACTGGGCATCCAGCTCATCTCCTCGCAGCCGCAGTACAACATGCTCTGGCGCGTCATCGAGGCCGAGGTGGTGCCGGCCTCCAAGGAGCTGGGCGTCTCCCAGATCGTCTGGTCGCCCATGGCGCAGGGCGTGCTCACCGGCAAGTACAAGCCCGGCCAGCCGCTGCCGCAGGGCTCGCGCGCCACGGACTCCACCGGCGGCGACAACGCCATCAAGCGCTACCTGGACGACGAGACGCTCACCCAGGTGCAGAAGCTCCAGCCCATCGCCGATGACCTGGGCCTGACCATGGGCCAGCTCGCGATCGCGTGGGTGCTCGCCAACGACAACGTCTCCGCGGCCCTCGTGGGCGCCTCGCGGCCCGAGCAGATCGAGTCGAATGCCAAGGCCGCCGGCGTCACGCTTGAGGCCGATGTGCTCGCCAAGATCGACGAGGCGATCGGCTCGCTCGCGAAGACCGATCCGGCGCTCACCGTCTCGCCGGAGGAGCGCCCCGTGTGACAGGGACGGAGCTTTCCACCGCCTGAGGGACCGAGTGGGGCCGCGAGCGGCCGAGCTCCCGTCCCCGCGAAGGACCGAGTGGGCCCCGGCCGGTGCATCAGCACTGGCCGGGGCCCACTGTTCGTGGGGGATGTTGGGGAGTGCGGGCAATTCGGGGGGCGCCCCTGGCCCGCCCGGGGCGGGTTTCGTTGGGTGCATGCCCCCACCCGTTCACGGTGCGGCGCCTGCCACACCTGCTACCGGGTGTGGCCGAACCGGCACAGGGTTTCGCGCACGGATGCGCACGCGTTCGCTTGACTGGGGCCAGCAGCAAGGAGAGGACGGCCCCATGCGACCGATCGACCGCGATCTCTACGGGATCCCCGCGGTGCCCGAACACGACACCACGCCGGCGCCCGCTCGCGCCCAGCGCGGGCGCCGCCGGCACCGGCCTCCCCAGCGCGGAGGCGTCCACCACGACCGCCGGGAGCCCCGGGAGTCCCGGGCTCAGGAAGCAGCCGGCGGCGAGCCGCGCGAGCCAACCGGCCCGACCGGCCCGACCGGGGGCGAGGGAACTCGGGCGGACGACCCACACTCCGCGGGTGCGGTGAGCGACACCGGTGCGCACTCCGCGGAGCGGGCGGACGGTGCGCGGTGGGCTGATGGGCCGGGGCGGCCCGACAGGCTGGAGCCGGCGGACGAGGCATCGCCCGCCAACCGCAGCGCAGCGCGCACGCGCCACGGTGACCGCCGCGACCACGTCGCCGATGGTGGTGGCCGGTCGCCGGCCCGCGGGTGGGACCGACCGGAGGGCAGCGGCGGCCCCTCCGCCGGCTCCCCGCCCAGCACCGCCGAGGCGCTGGCCGCAGCCCGCCTGCACCGCACCGGTCAGCGGGCCCCGTGGCGCGATGCCCAGCGCAGCGCCGTCATCGCCCGCCGCCTGGCCGGATGCTGTGCCCTGCTGGGACTCGCGCTCATCGCGCTGCTGGGCCTCATCCTCATGAACGTCGTCTGAGCTCGGGGCCGGTCGAGGGTCTGCACTGCGGTGCTGCGGGGCGGCGGTGTCGACGCGGGGGCCGCCCAGGAGCCTGCCCAGGGCACTCCGGAGCCGTCCGTGCGGCTGTGTGAGCCACCCCGCCATGAACGTTCCCGCGCACCACCCGGTCGGGAGGGTGCGAGCGCCCCGCGGCCGGTGCCCGGTCATCGCCACCGGCCCGCCGGAACCCTGCGAAAGGCCCTCGGCGCCTCGCGCTTAGCCGGCCGACCCTCCCGGAGCCCCGTGGCCGCACGCTCCGCGCTAACCGGCGCCGCCCGGCCGCCCCGGTGCCTACTCGGCGAAGAGCCAGTCCGGCAGGTGGTGGAAGGCGTGATCGCGGGTGAGCGGGGCGAACTGGCGACGCTCGTCATCGGCGGGCAGTTCGACGGGAAACCACCCGGCCTCCTCGATCTCCTCCAGCACCACCGGCGCGGCTGGATCCAATCCCGCGGGCATGCCCCGGTAGGCGAAGACCGTGCCGGTGACGGAGAAGCCCGCCTCGTTGGCCGCCGCGGCCGTCCAGGTGCCCAGCTCCTCCAGGCGCTCGGGGGCGAGCTCGGCCCCCAGCTCCTCGCGGACCTCCCGGCGAATCGTCTGGGCCATGGACTCCCCCGCTTCCGGCTTGCCGCCGGGCAGCATGAACGAGGTGGTGCCCCGCTTGCGCACCATGAGCACCTCGCGCCGCTGCGGATGCGCGATGAGCACGGCCGCCACGACGATGGTGCGCTCCTGCGCCTGATCCCTCTGGGGCACCTGCACCCGCTCCTTCACCGCTCACGTCTCCACCCGTTCGGTGCTGCCTTCCGCCGGCCGCCGCCTGCCCGCTGCTCGTGTCCGTCTGCGGCCGCGGAATCGTCGCCGCACGGGGCCGGCGGTCGACGCCCGCCTCGACGAGACTACTGGCGGCGTGTCGAAAGTCCGATCGCTGCCCGGCGCTGCGGGACCATGCCCGGCGCCGCGAGATGCTGCCCGGCACCGCTCCTCACTGCCCGGTGCCGCTGCTCGCCGACAGCCAGCCCTGAGAACCGCAGCGCTCCATCGTCACCGGGGGAAGCGCCCGGAGACGCCGCGGCGCCACGAATCCATGAGGTGCGTGTCGATGAGGCCCGTCGCCTCGAACAGCGCGTGCATGGTGGTGGGGCCCACGAAGCGGAATCCGCGCGCCCGGAGGGCCTTCGACAGCGCGGTGGACTCCGCGCTGACCGTGGGAATCTCCGCGACCGTGCGCGGCTCCGGGGTGACGTCCGGGGCAAACGACTCGATGAACGCCACCAGGCCCCCGTCCGCGCGCAGCTCGATGGTGCGCCGGGCGTTATTCACCGCCGATTCCACCTTCCCCCGGTTGCGGATGATGCCGGGGTCCGCGAGCAGCTCCTCGACGGCGGCGTCATCGAACGCGGCAACCGCATCCACGTCGAAGCCGGCGAAGACCTCCCGGTAGCGGGGGCGTTTCTTGAGCACGGTCAGCCATGACAGCCCGGCCTGGGCGCCTTCGAGGACCACCCGCTCGAACATGCCCGCCTCATCCGTGACGGGCTCGCCCCACTCCGTGTCGTAGTACTCGAGCAGGAGCGGATGGCCGTAGGCCCACGGTGTGCGCGGACGCCCATCCTCACCGACCACGGCCCCCATGAGGCGGCCGGTCCCCGCGGGCGGGGCGCCACCGTCGGAGCCCGTGCCACCGGCCGGCTCCGCTGCTCGCTCGGGTCCCGCCGGAGCCGCGCCTCCCGTGGGCTCTGCCGGTCCTGCCGTCTGCTTCGCTGTTTGCTTCATCGCCTACCAGTGTCCTCTCCCGAGCCGCCCGAGGCGCACGGGCCGGCCCATCGCCGGGACCCGCGCCGCGCGCGGTGGGCCGAGGCTAGCAACCGCGCCCCACGGCTCGCGAGGGCTGGAGGTCCGCCCAGGTCAGGCCTGTGGACAACGTCGCCGCAGCGGTCTCACCACAGCGGCAGCAGGGCGACCCCCAGGACCGCGAAGAGGCCGCCGAGTGCCAGGTCGATGGCGGACTCCGCGCGCTCGTAGGCGCGGATCACCACGGGGCGGCTCGCGGCCAGGGCCAGCGTCCCGAAGAACGCCATGGCGATCGCGGCCATGGCCAGGCCCACGAGCACGGACTGCCCCGCCCCGATCCCGTGCGGCAGCAGCGAGGCGAAGAGCGCGCCGAAGAACACGACCGCCTTGGGGTTGCCCACCGTGTTCGTCAGGTACCCCAGGCGCAGTTCCGCCCAGGCCCCGGTGCCGCGCGCGCTCGCGGCAGCGGCCAGCGCCTCGTGCTCGGCCTCCCCCGCGCCCGCGCCGGCGTCCAATGCGCGGCCGTCCTCCTGCGCGGACCCCGGTGCGGATGCGGGCTCCCCCGCCAGGTCGCCCCGGTGCTCGGGCGCGGGCTGCCCGGTCCCGCCCGAGCGCACGGCTGCGGGGGTGCGCGCGCCGGCGGGCGCCTCGGCGGCGGTGCGAACGGTGCGGCGCGCGCGGCTCACGGACCACAGGATGCGCAGGCCGTAGCCCAGGAGGAAGAGCGCGCCGGCCCACCGGACCAGCAGGTACACGGTGGGGTTGGACGAGACGAGCGCGGTGATGCCGACGAGCGCGGCCGTGATCCACGTGCTGATGCCCGCGACCACGCCCGCCGCCACCCGCAGCCCCGAGGCGATCCCGCCGCGCAGCGAGGCCCGCAGCACCGCCACGAAGTCGGGGCCCGGGGACACGACGGCGGCCAGCCACGTGCCCAGCAGCACCAGCCAGGTCGCCGCGGTCATCGCGCGCCTCCCCGCGCCCGAGGTGCACTGGAGCGGGCGTCGGCCGGCGCCTCGGCGGCGGGAGGCGGCGGGGCCCCGCCACCGGATGGGGCGGGAACCGCGGCGGCATGCGAGGCCGGCTGCCCGTGCGGCGTCCCCGCGGGGACGCCCGCGTCCCCGTGCGAGCCCAGGGCGACCAGCGCGTGGCAACCATCCGGGCCCGCGGTGTAAGCGTGGGCGCAGTCGCCGGCGAACTCGACGAGGTCGCCGGGCCCCAGCTCCACGGCCTCATCCTGCGGGCCAGCGGACATCGAGCCTGCGACGATGAGGATGAGCTCCGCGGTGCCGGGCACGTGGTGGACGCCGTCGAAGCGGGCGCCCGGCGGCATGCGCAGCCGCCAGAACTCCCACGAGCGCACCGAGGGCAGGCGCAGCATGAGCTCCTGGGCGATGTCCGGGGGCACGGCGAGGCGCTCGCCGTCGCGCGGGGCGCGGCTCACCGTCGTGGAGCGCTCATCGTGGGCCAGGAGGTCGGCCACGGGAATGGCCAGGGCCACGGCCAGTGACTCGATGGTGTCGAGGGTGGGGTTGCCCGTGCCGGCCTCGATGCCGGACAGCGTGGCCTTCGAGATCTCCGCGCGCTTGGCGAGCGCGGAGAGCGAGAGGCCGCGGTGGGCGCGGATGGCCGCGATGCGGGCGCTGACGGTGCTCTGCCATGTACTCATGACTTCACAGTAAAGCAAACAAAGCGTTCAGTACACTGAACGTTTGTGGGAGTCGCCCCGGGGCGGCGCAGCGGGCGATTCGGGTGCGGAGCCGAGGCTCAGCCGTGCGCGGGCCCGGTGCCGCCCGCGTCCCGGTCAGACCCGTCGGAGTTGCTCCGGGCGCGGCGGGGCCGGGCCAGCCAGGGCTGGTAGAGCCGCGTGGTCCACGGCAGGATGAAGTAGACCATGAACGGCATGACGAGCATGATCGTGAGCAGCACGCGCAGGATGAGCGGCCAGGTGTGGGGCACGAGCGCTCCGACTGCAAGGTTGCCCAGGTAGCTCATGGGGAAGAAGCCCGTGAAGATGACGATCATCTGCTTCCAGCGCGGCGGGGCCGGATCGCCCGGCGCCTGCTCAGCGAACGGCTCGGTGTCGAACCAGCCCTCGATGCCGGTGCGCCGCTCGGCGCGCTCGGAGTGGACGAAGTCGGCGAGCTCGGCCGCCCAGGCCCGGCGCTCGGCGGACTCCTCCCACTGCCGCATCGACGCGTGATCGGCAAACCGGTAGAGCATGTGCCACGTGTGCGAATCGGCGCGCGCCCGCACCCAGCCGGAGCCCATGTAGCCCTCGCGCCCCGTCAGCAGGGCCTGCCCGCGTGCCACCCAGCGCTCCACCTCGGACTCGGCGGCGGGCTCGACCTCGCGGGTGATCTGGACGGTGACGGAATCGCTCATCCCCACAGTGAAGCAGAGCGGACCCCGGCAGCCGCGCGCGGGTGGGAGGGGCGGGCGAAACAGCGCCACGGGACCGGAGAGGGGCACCGCCGGACCGGGCAGGGGCGCTGCCCAACCCGGCGGGGCGCCGCCCGACCGGACAGGGGCGCCGCCCACCCGCACGGTGGCGCCGGCCCGGCCGCAGCCGGGCCAACACGCGAAACGGCCCGCACCTCGGCGGCGGAGCCGGAGGTGCGGGCCGGGGTGCCGCTCAGCGGTTCTTGTAGTAGAGCTGCTTGTTGCAGAACTCGTCCATGGCCAGCGGGCCCAGCTCGCGGCCCACACCGGAGCGCTTGACGCCGCCGAAGGGCAGGAACTCGCGGGTCTGCTCCGGGCCGTTGAGGAACACCATGCCGGAGTCGATCTGGCTGCCCACGCGGTCCGCGCGCTCGAGGTCCGTGGAGAACACCGCCGAGCCCAGGCCGAACGGCGTGTCGTTGGCCAGCTCGACGGCCTCCTCGTCGCTCGAGACCTTGTAGACGATGACGGCCGGGCCGAACAGCTCCTCGTAGTACCCGCGCATCCCGGGCTTGACGTCGGTGAGCACGACCGGCTGCACGTAGGCGCCGGGACCGTCGTAGGCCTTGCCGCCGGCGAGCAGCGTCGCGCCCTCGGAGACCGTGTCCTCGACCTGCTCGACGAATCGGTCCTTCGCCGCCACGGAGGACAGCGGGCTCAGGCCCTCCGGGTCGGCGTAGGGATCCGCGGGCGCGGTCGCCTTCGCAGCCTCCGTGATCGAGGAGACGAAGTCGTCGTAGATGTCATCCATGACGATCATGCGCTTGGGCGAGTTGCACGCCTGGCCCGTGTTGCCCATGCGGGTCTTGAACAGGGTCTCCGCGGTCTTCGCCACGTCCTCGGAGTCGAGCACGACGTAGGGGTCCGAGCCGCCCAGCTCCAGCACGACCTTCTTGAGGTTCTTGCCGGCCTCGGCCGCCACGGAAGCGCCCGCGCGCTCCGAACCGGTCAGCGAGACGCCCTGGTTGCGGGGGTCGGGCAGGATGATGTCGGAGATCTGCTCGTTCGTCGCGTAGATGTTGATGTAGGCGTCCTGGGGCACGCCGGCCTCGTGGAAGATCTCCTCGATGGCCTGCGCCGAGCGGGGGCACTGGGGCGCGTGCTTGAGCAGGATCGTGTTGCCCAGCGCCAGGTTCGGGGCGGCGAAGCGGGCCACCTGGTAGTAGGGGAAGTTCCAGGGCATGATGCCCAGGATCGAGCCCACCGGCTTGCGCAGCAGGAACGCGTCCGCGTTCTTGGGCCCGCGCAGCGGCTCGTCCTCGATGAAGGCCTGCGCGTTGTCCGCGAAGTACTTGAAGATGAGCGAGCACAGCGCGACTTCGCCCTTGCCCTCCGGGACCGCCTTGCCCATCTCGAGCTTGATGATCTCCGCGAGCTCCTCGGCGCGCTCGGAGTAGATCTCCGCGACCTTGGCGAGCGCCTTCGTGCGCTCCTCGACGGGGGTGGCGCGCCAGGAGGAGAACTCGCTGTGGCTGCGGCTCAGCGCATCCTTGATCTGGTCATCCGTGGCCGTGGGGAACTCCTCGACGAGCTCGCCGTTGGCGGGATTGACGACCTGGTATTTCGACATCGCGAACCTTTCGATAGCGGGTGGGGAACTGCCGGGGCGGCACTGCCCGAACCGGGATTCCGCATGGCACCGTCCTGCCCGTCACGCTATTGCCTGCGCTCGGCTCCTCACAAGGGGCGCGCGCTTGGAGTTCACTGGCGGCGCGCTCACCGGAGCCGAGGTGCGGGCGAGGGCGCCTCGGGAGCACCGTGGGCGCACTTCGGCCACGGTTCGGGCACACCTCGGGCGCGAGACTCGGGCGCACCCTGGGCGCGACTCGAACGCACCTTGGGCGCACCTCGGGCGCGGTGGGCGGGCCGGCCGCGGTACCGTGGCGCACAGGGCGGCACGGGCCGCCCGACGCACAGCCAGCCGGCGGGTTCACCCCCGCCCCAGCCGCCGAGGAGCCGCCATGAGCGCATCGACCGAGGAACTCGCCCGCCGCTACTACGCCACCGTCGATGCCGGCGATCCGGACGCCACCGCGGACCTCTTCGCCGCCGACGGCAGCTACGACCGGCCGGGCTACGACACGATGGTCGGCGAGGCCATCCGCTCGTTCTACAAGGGCGAGCGCGTCATCGACTCCGGGGCGCACACCATCGCGCAGGTGATCGTCGACGGCGATCGCGCCGCCGTGCACGGGACCTTCGACGGCGTGCTCAAGTCCGGCGCCGAGGCGCACGAGGGCTTCGCGGACTTCTTCCAGTTCGACGCGGACGGCCTCATCGCCAATCGCCGCAGCTTCTTCTACCGCGCGGCGGTGTAGAGCCCGGGCGCCGGGCCCGGCACCTCGGCTCGGCAGCGCCCCGGGCGGCCGCGCCTCGCGGATCCGCGCCCCGTGCTGCTAGTCCTCGGGTGACTGCGCCTTCCGGATGCTGCGCCCCGGGCGGCTGCGCCTCCCCCGCTACTCCTGCTCCTCGGGCGAGTGCGCCCCTCGGGACCGCTCCCCCGGCTGCTGTGCCTCCAAGCGCTCTGCCTCCGCGTGCTGCGCCTCGGCCGGTGACTCCGCCCGCGCCTGCGCGGCCCGGACGTCGAGCACCCCGGCCTGGATACGGTCGCGGCGGGCGGCGAGCTCCGGGCGCGGCGGCAGCCCGTAGGCGGCCACGGCCTGCTCGACCACCGGCTTCATGCCGGCCTCCGACATGTCCGGTGCGGCCTCCTCGATCGCCGCGAAGCTGGGCCCGATGTGCTCCATGAAGCCCGCCAGACCGGCCTCTCCCCCGCCTAGGTGCATGCCTTCGAGCGGGCCCACGGCGGCCCAGCGCACGCCCAGCGAATTCGTCACGGCGCGGTCGATGTCCTCGACGCCGGCCACCCCTTGCTGGACGAGGTAGGCGGCCTCGCGCAGCACCGCGTTCTGCAGCCGGTTGCCGATGAAGCCGTGCATCTCGCGCTCGAGCACCACGGGCTCGCGGCCCAGCGCGGCGTAGATCGCGCGCGCCCGCGCCACGGCCTCGGGCGCCGTGCGCTCCCCCGGCACGATCTCGACGAGCGGCATGAGGTGCGGCGGGTTGAACGGGTGGGCGATGAGGATGCGGGCCGCCGCCGCATCGTCGAGCCGCTTGGCCAGCTGGGTGGCCGGGATCGCCGAGGACGAGGAGGCGAGCAGCGCGTCGCGCGGAGCCGCCTCGGCGATGTCGGCGAACAGCTGGGCCTTGAGCTCCGGGCGCTCGGGCCCGCTCTCCTGGACGAGGCCGGCGCCGTCGAGCGCCTCGCCCACCGACTGGGCGAGCTCGATCGACCCGGTGCCCTCCCCCGCCTGCACGGCAAGCGATTCGCGCAGCGCTTCAACCGCCGCCTCAAGGTCCGGCCGCGGGTCGGCGATGCGCACGTCCAGGCCGCAGGAGGCGAACAGCCGCGCCCATGACAGTCCGATGAGCCCCGCGCCGATCACCGCGGCGCGGCCCGTCTCGAGGAGTGCGCGCACGTCCTCGTGCCCCTGGCCGGCCGGCGCGCTATCCGCCGCCGCACCGCCGGTGTGCACCCGGTCGCCCGAGATGCCGCCCGCCCCGCGCTCGTCGCCCACGGGGCAGGCATCCCCGCCCGGGCCCGCGGCCTGCCCCGCGGGGTCGCCCTCCTGGGGATCCGGCACGGGCGGATCGAGCGCCGGGTCGAAGGCGAACGAGCCTCCCCCGTCCGTGGGCGCACTCATGGCTTCCGGCCGGGGGTCCGGCCCGCGGGGGTCTTCGCTCATGCCCTCACACTAGCCCCGTGCCGCCGGCGCCGCGGCCGCGCTGGGCGCCCCGGTCTGTGCCGGCGGAGGCCCCCGCACACCCGCGGGCCGCACCGGCCCGTGTCTTCCTGTCCCGGTGTCCGCCCCCGGTGGCACAATGACGGCATGAGCGCCATCGATTCGCAGGTCCTTGCCGTTGCCGAAGACGAACTCGCCGCGGCCCAGGAGGCCGCCGGCATCGAGATGCGGCTCCTGCACTCCGCGCAGGAGGCCGCCGATGCCTCACTGCTCCTCGACGAGGTGTGGAACGTGGGCCAGGCCGGGACCACCGTGCTGGAATCCGGGCTGCTCGTGGCCCTCGCCCACTCCGGGAACTACGTCGCCGGGGCCTACACCGCGGATTCGGACGAGCTGATCGGTGTGACCGTCGGGTTCTTCGGGGCGCCGCTGGGCAAGGTCATGCACTCCCACATCGCCGGTGTGCGCCACGACCAGGTGGGCCGCGGGACCGGCGCGGCGATGAAGCTCCACCAGCGGCTCTGGTGCCTCAGCCACGGGATCCGCCAGATGACGTGGACCTTCGATCCGCTGATCGCGCGCAACGCCTACTTCAACTTCCACCGCCTGGGCACGAGCGCGCAGGAGTACTTCGAGGACTTCTACGGCCAGATGCGCGACGGCGTCAACGCGGGCCAGGCCTCCGACCGCATGCTCGTCTCCTGGCGCCTGGACCGCCCCGCCCGGCGCGAGGCGCTGCCGGCCGACGTCGCCGAGCGCTGCAGCCCGGCCCTCACCTGCGATGAGGCGGGCGAGCCGGTGCTGACCGAGGTGCCGCGCACGGCCGATTACGTCTCCGCGCGCGTTCCCGCGGACATCGAATCGCTGCGCGGGGACAACCCCGAACTCGCCACCCGCTGGCGCGAGGCGCTGCGCACCGCGCTCACTGGCCTGCTGGCCGACGGGTGGGAGATCGTCGGCTTCACGCGCACCGGCGAGTACATCCTCACGCACGCCTGAGGCTCCACGCGCACGCCGAGCGCGCGCCCGGCCGCACGCCGACCCCATGCGCTCGGTCCCGAGCCGGCCCGACGCGCCCGGCTACGGGGCCACACCGCCCTGCCCGCGCCAGCCATGCTGTCCGGCTAGCGCAGCAGCGTCACCCTGCCCGCGCCGGCCATGCTGCCCGGTTAGCGCAGCAGCGTCGCCCGGCCCGCGCCTCGGCGGCCCTACCGGATGCCGCGCATCATGGCCAGCAGCGGCTTGGCGATGAGCAGGATGACGACACCCACGGCGATCGAGGCGAGCCCCAGCGTCGTCCAGTACGGGACCTGGTTGGCCTCGTCGTAGTACTCGGCGAAGACGCCGGAGAGCGCGGTGCCCACGGCCGAGGCGAGGTAGAACAGCGCGATCATCTGCGCCTTGAAGACCTTGGGCGAGAGCTTCGTGGCCAGCGAGAGGCCCACGGGGCTGAGCATGAGCTCGCCCACGACGAACAGCATGAGCACGAACGACACGTAGAGCACCGGGGTGGCGTTGGGGCCCGCGCCGGAGAACGGCAGGAACAGCAGGTACGCCCCGCCGATCGACAAGAGGGCAAGGCCGAACTTCACCGGTGTGGAGGGCTGCCGCTCGCCCAGCTTCACCCACAGCAGGGAGGCGAACGGCGCCAGGACGATGACCCATGCGGCGGGGATGAGCGCGATCCACGCGACGGGCGCCTGCCAGCCGAGGATCGTGCGGTTCATCCGGGTGTCCGAGTACGCGGTGAGGACGGAGAACACCTGCTGGTAGAGGGCCCAGAACACGACGGAGGCCAGGAAGAAGGCGATGAAGGACCGGGTCCGGGACTTCTCGTCGGCGCTGACGCGGCGGTTGGAGAGGATGACCGTGAAGTAGACGACGGCGGCCAGCGCGGACACGCCCGCGGTCCACCAGGCCAGGTTGTCCGGGTTCATCGCGCCGGTCAGCCACAGCAGCGCGATCGCGCACACACCGGCGAGGACCGCGAGGACGACGAGCCACACCCGGTTGAGGGCGATGGGGTCGGGCACGAGCTGCGCGCTCTCCGGCAGGCGCTTGCGGCCGGTCAGGTAGATGCCCAGGCCCAGCGCCATGCCCACGGCCGCCGCGCCGAAGGCGATGTGGAAGCCGATCGTGTCCTGCAGCAGGCCGGTGACGAAGGGGCCCAGCAGGGCGCCCACGTTGACGCCCATGTAGAAGATGGAGAAGCCGGCATCGCGGCGGGGATCGTTGTCCGTGTAGAGGCTGCCGACGATCGCGCTGGCCGTGGCCTTGAGCCCGCCCGAGCCCAGCGCGATGAGCACGAGGCCCACCGCCACGCCGCCGAACCCGGTGAGCAGGGCGAGCGCGATGTGGCCGAACATGATGATGAACGCCGAATAGAGGAGCACGCGCTCGCTGCCGAGCACGCGGTCGGCGATCCACGAGCCCAGGATCGTGGCGAGGAAGACGGCGCCGCCGTAGGCGCCCACGATCGCGAGCGCCACCGGCCGGTCCATGGCCAGGCCGCCGTCGGCGATCGAGGAGTACAGGTAGATCGCGAGCACGCCGGTCATGCCGTAGTAGGAGAAGCGCTCCCACAGCTCCAGGCCGAACAGCTGCGACAGCGGCAGCGGGTGGCCGAAGAAGCGCCGGTCCTGCTGGACGACCGCGTCGTCGGTGGCCGGCAGGTGCTTGAGGTGGGGCTGCTTCGAGCGGGGCTCGGTCATGCGGGCGGTTCTCCGTTGCTCTCCAGGGCGCGGCACTGCCCCGCGCGGGTGTGCGCGGGGCAGGGGTTCGGCTGCGCACGCGCGCAGGGCCGAGGGCGGGCCGCGCTGACGCGCGCGCTCCGCCCTCGGCCGTGACATGGCCACCGCGTGGGCGGCCGCCGGTCAACGGTGAGCCACCCTACACCCGCGCGGCACCGGCACCGTTCAGGTCGGATGGGCCGGTGGTCCGGGGTGCGAGCACCGGCGCCGAGGCGCGGGGCACCGGGCGGGGGCTGCGAGGCGCGGGGTGCAGGTGGGCACGCAGCGCTCAGCGCACCAGCGTGACGAGCTCGGTGCGCAGCCCGCGGGGATCGCCACCGGGCTGCGGCTGGTCGAGGTAGACCTCCCAGCAGGGCTGGACGGCCTCGCGGCCGGCGGCCCGGAGCTCCGCGACCAGTGCCTGCCACGCGGCGGGCAGCCCGTCGTAGCCGCCCACGTGGACGGTGCTGGCGACGGTGCCGGCCGGCAGCTCGAAGCCGCGGATCTCCACCTCCTCGTCGAGCGCGAACGGCTCCACGAGCGCGGCGCCCAGCGGCACGCCGATCTGCACGTCCACGGTCTCGCCCACCCGCGTGTAGAGCCCGTACGGGGCACCGGCGGGCTCGATGCCGCGGCCCACGAGCGCGGCGAAGAGCTGGGAGAACACGCGGTCGTAGAGCTCCGGCAGGCGGTCGAAGGCCACGTCCGCGAAGGCCGCGGCGGCGGTGGGCACCGCGGCGCGCTTGGCGATCTCCACCGCCGGGCCGCCTCCCGCGCCCGCCGCCGCGGCGCGGCTCACTTCTCCCAGTCCTTGCGCAGCAGCTTCTTGTCGAGCTTGCCCACGGAGGTGCGCGGCAGCTCGTCGGTGAAGATCACCTGGTCGGGCAGCTGCCACTTGGCGAACCGGCCGAGCAGCCCCTCGTTGACCTGCTCCTGGGTGAGCTCCTCGCCCTTGCGCGTGACGACGTAGGCCACGGGGCGCTCCTGGAACTTCTCATCCGGCACGCCGATCACCGCGGCCTCGAGGACCTTGGGGTTGTCGAGGATCGCGTTCTCCATGTCGATGGACGAGATCCACTCGCCGCCGGACTTGATGACGTCCTTGAGTCGGTCGGTGAGCTTGAGGTAGCCGTTCTCGTAGAACATGCCGACGTCCCCGGAGCGCCACCAGCCGTCGAGGAACCGGTCGGCGGAGTCGTCGAGCTTGAAGTAGCTCTCCGTGATCCACGGCCCGCGCAGCAGCACCTCGCCCATGGACTTGCCGTCCCAGGGCAGCTCGTTGCCCTCCGGGTCGACGACCTTGACCTCGATGCCGGGCACGTAGAGGCCCTGCGAGCGCTTGAGGTCCCACTGCTCCGCCTCGCTCAGGCCCGCCATGTCCGGCTTGAGCTTCCAGTTCGTCGTGACGAGCGGCGTGGTCTCCGAGGCGCCGTAGGCGTGGATGACATCGGCGCCGGTGGCGTCGCGGAAGCCGCGCATGAGCGAGAGCGGGGGCTCGGTGGAGCCGGAGATGAGGCGCGTGCTGCTGAGGTCCGGTGCCTCATCCTGGGCGCGGAAGTGCTCGAGCATGGGGGCGAACAGCGAGGGCGCGCCGTTGGCGATCGTCACGTGCTCGGCGGCCAGGGCATCCGCGACCTGCCCGATGTCCTCCGCGCTGAAGCGGCCCGGCAGCACGAGCTTGGCGCCCGCGGCCAGGGCCATCTGGGGGAAGCCCCAGGACAGCACGTGGAACATGGGCGTGACCGGCATGACGACCTCGTCGTAGCTGGCCTTGAGCGCGGCCATGATCGACAGGGTGTGCAGGTAGATGGAGCGGTGCGAGTAGTAGATCCCCTTGGGCCGGCCGGTCGTGCCGGTCGTGTAGCCCGCGTAGGCCGCCGTCGTCTCCTCGATGAGGGGGTAGTCGTACTCGTCCGAGGCCTGCGCGAGGAGGTCCTCGTAGAAGTGGACGTTGGGCAGGCTCGTCTCGATCTCCGAGGCCGGCCGGTCGCTCATGACCACCCAGCCCTGCGCGTAGATCTTGGGCGCCAGCGCCTCCGCGACCGGCAGCAGCGACTCGTCGACGAAGATCCACTTGGCCTGCGAGTGGTCCGCGACGTATTCGACGTCGTCCGGGGCCAGGCGCAGGTTGAGCTGGAGGAACGTGGCGCCCACGGCGGGCACGCCGAAGTACAGCTCGAAGTGGCGCAGGTTGTTCCAGTCGAGCACGCCCACCATCGTGCCCGCGCCGATGCCCAGCTCGCCCAGGGCGTTGGCCAGGCGGCTGACCCGCTTGCCGTAGGCGCCGTAGTCCGTGCGCGCCCAGCCGCCGTCCGCGGTGCGGTAGACGATCTCCTGGTGCGGGAACAGGCGGGCCGCCCGCTTGAGGAAGGTCGTCGTGTTGAGGGGGTAGCTGTCGCCCTGTGTCGAGGCGATTCCCTTGAGCATGTGCTGCGGCATCGCCGCTCCTAGTCTTCCGTGCCGGGTCGCCCCGGCGGTGCTGGGCTGGTGGGTGGTGGCTGGAGTGCGCAATCCCCGACCGGCGGGCTCGGGTGCGCCCGCCGCCGAGGCGCGGGGCTACTTGTCCGTGAACACGGGCGCGCGCTTCTCCCGGAAGGCCGCCGAGCCCTCCGCGAAGTCCGGGCAGGCCAGCAGTCGCTGCTGGCCCTCCTCCTCGCGGTCGAGGGCGGCGTCGAGGCCGCCCAGGGTGGCGGCGTTGATCGCGAGCTCGGTGGTGCCCAGGGCCTTGGTCGGGCCGGCCGCGAAGCCCGCGGCCAGTTCGAGCGCGCGGGTGAGGTACGCCTCGGGCGCGGCGACCTCGCTGGCCAGGCCCCACTCCAGTGCGCGGTCGGCGTAGACCTTCTCCGCGGACAGCGCCATGCGCAGGGCGCGGTGGCGCCCGGCGCTGGCCGCGACGAGCGCCGTGGCGCCGCCATCGGGCATGAGGCCGATCTTGGCGAACGCGAGCATGAGATAGGACTTCTCGCTCATCACCACGTAGTCGCAGATGAGGGCAAACGAGCAGCCCACCCCGGCGGCGGGCCCGGAGACCGCGGCGATGGACGGGATCGGCAGGTCGCGGATCCGCCGGATCGCCTCGTTGATGACGTCGAGGCCGACGCCCTTCGCGCGCGCGGCACCGTCCGCTGCACCCCCGGGGGCCTCGGAGCCCTCGGAGGATGCGCTCGCGGAGGACGCGCCGCCGCTGAGGTCGGCGCCGGAGCAGAACGCCCGCTCGCTGCCGGTGAGCACGAGGACGCGGGCGCGCGCGGCGGCGGTCTCGAGCGCCTCGAGGAGGGCGAGGCCCACGTCCCGGGTGAGCGCGTTGAGCGTCTCCGGGCGGTTGAAGGCCACCGTCATGACGCCGGCGGCGTCGAGGACGACGCGCAGGCCGTCGTTCGTCGTGAGGTCCTGGGCACCGGTGCCGGCTGCGCCGGCGGTGTTCGCGCTCGTCATCGCTCAGGCCTCCGTTCCGAAAGCGGTGCCGGCGGCGTCGCCGTCGCCGGCAGCGGGGTCGCCGGGGACCAGGAGGACCTTGCCGCGCACGGCCCGGCCGTCGAGTTCGGCGAGGGCCGCGGGTGCGTCGTCGAAGCCGTAGACGGCGTGGATGTGCGGATCGAGCCGCCCGTCCTCCGCATACGGCAGCAGGACCTTCCACTGGCTCTGGATGAGCGTGGGGTCCAGGTGCATGGCGGCACCCCAGGCGACGCCGGCGACGGAGATGTTGCCCAGCAGCAGGCGGTTGACCTTGACCTCCGGGATGGATCCGGCGGTGAAGCCGAGCACCAGGAGGGTGCCGAACGGGGCGAGGGTGCGCAGCGAATCGGTGAAGCGATCGCCGCCCACGGGATCGGCCACGAGGTCCACACCGCGCGGGAAGGCCTCCTTGACCGCGTCCTTGAAACCCTCCGCCAGCACGACGTGCTGGGCGCCCACCTCGCGGACGACCGCGGCCTTCTCCTCCGTGGAGACGACGGCGATGACCTCGGCGCCCATGGCGAGCGCCACCTGGATGAGCGCGATGCCCAGGCCACCGGCGGCCCCGTGGACGAGGACGGTCTGGCCCGGCTGCAGGCCGCCGCGCACGCGCAGGGCGAAGTCCGCGGTGAGGATGTTCATGGGGATGCCGGCCGCCGTGCGGAACGACATGGAGTCCGGCAGCGCGAGCGTGGCCGTGTCATCGGCGATCGCGTATTCGGCCCAGGAGCCCTTGCCGCCGATGAACGCCACCCGGTCGCCTACGGCGAATGCGGAGCCGGGCCCGGCCTCCTCGACGGTGCCGGCGCCCTCGGAGCCCGCGGTGTACGGCAGCTCGTGCTTCGCCTGGTACATCCCGCGGGTCTGCAGGAGCTCGGGGAACGTCACGCCGGCGGCGGCGACCCGGATGAGCGTCTGGCCGGGGCCGGGCGCGGGCCGCTCGACCTCGGCGCTCGCGACTGCCTGCGGGCCGGTGAGCTCGCTGATCTGAACGGCTTTCATGTGTCTCCTTCGACGGGTCCGCCGGGCGGCGGGGCGCACTGCACGGCGCTCCCGCTGCGCTGCGACGGCCGTGGGACACACGGTCGCCCGGCACGCGCGGGTGCTTGGCGCTGAGCCTATAAGGGGTTCGAACGATTGTTCAAGAAGTGGGCGGCGGCGCGCCGATCACCGGACGATTCTGGGTTCGCTCCGCGGCGCCGGGAGCGGGCGGAACCGCGGGCGCGGTAGTCTTCAATCCGCACGAACGAACGTCCGGTTCGTGGTGCGGCCGGCTGCGCCCGCCGCACCCGCACCCCGCCTGCACAGCCGCACCGCCCCACAGCCCCACGGTCCCACGAACGGAGAACACCCCATGACGAGCGCACCCCAGGCCGGCCCCGGAGCGGCGAGCACCGCGAACACCCCGGATGCCGCGGACGCTCCGGGTGCCCCGGGCGACGGTGCGGCGACGAGCGCAGACGGCGCCCGCGGCCTCGCCGAGCGGGCCGCCGCACTGGGCCGCGAACTCGCCACCGCCCTCGTCTCCGCGGACGACGAGGCCCGCCTTGCCGCACAGCTGCGCGAACTGGCCGCCCGCCTCGGCGGCCTGGCCGGTCCTGCGCCCGCGGACGGCACGCCCCCGGCGGACACCCGCGCCCGGCCGGCCGCGCACCACGGGCAGGAGCCTGCCAGCAGGAGTGGGGCCGTCGGGCCCGACGAGGACGATTCGCCCGTGCGGCGCGGCGACATCACCCCCATCAGCTCGCCGCGCAACCCGCTAGCCCCGCCGCTCGTCATCGAGCGGGAGGCCGACGGCTCCGCGGTGGGGCGGGCCAGCCTGCCGCTGCAGTACCAGGGGCCCCCGGAACGGGTGCACGGCGGGATCGTGTGCCTCATGCTCGACCAGGTGCTCGGCTCCGCGGCACACCCGAAGGGCGCGGCACCGGCGTACACGCGGGTACTCGAGGTCGAATACCTGGCCGCCACCCCGCTCGACGCGCCGCTCACGGTGCGCGGCTGGATCGAGCGGACCGAGGGCCGCAAGCGCTTCCTGGCCGGCACCGTGGCCCACGGGGACACGATCACCGCCCGCGCCACGGGCCTGTGGGTCGCCCCGCGCGAGGCGGGCTGAGACCCCGAACGGCACCGCACGGCGAAGTGTAGGCTGTTGCCGAACATTCGTTCAGTGCCCGCGAGCCCCCGGCTCCGGCCGGACGCCCCACCGGCGCACCGCGGACCCGAGCCCCTCACGCCTACCCGAGAACCCGACAAAGGAGTCGTCATGTCCGACGCAGTCATCGTGGCAGCCCGCCGCACCCCCACCGGCAAGCGCGAGGGCGCCCTGGCCGGCGTCCACCCCGCCGATCTGTCGGCCACCGTCCTCAGCGACCTCGTCGCCACCGCAGGCGTGGACCCGGCCATCATCGACGACGTCGTGTGGGGCTGCGTGACCCAGGCCGGCGAGCAGACCGGTGACATCGCGCGCACCGCCGCCCTGGCCGCGGGCTTCCCCGAGTCGGTCACCGGCGTCACCGTCGACCGGCAGTGCGGCTCGTCCCAGCAGGCCGTGCACTTCGCGGCCGCGGGCCTCATCGCCGGGCAGTACGACGTCGTCGTGGCCGGCGGCGTCGAGTCGATGTCGCGCAACCCCATGGGCTCCTCGGCGCAGGGCAAGGACGCGTTCGGCCCCAAGTACATGGAGCGCTACGACGGCGTGCGGCCCAACCAGGGCGTGGGCGCGGAGATGATCGCCGAGCGCTGGGGCTTCAGCCGCCAGCAGCTCGACGAATTCAGCCTCCGCTCGCACGAACTCGCCGCCCGAGCCCAGGACGCGGGTGCGTTCGACGGGCAGATCGTGCCGGTCGAGACGGCGGACGGCACCGTGTCGAAGGACGAGGGCATCCGCCGCGGCGGCACCCTCGAGGGCCTCGGCAAGCTCAAGACCGTCTTCAAGGAGGACGGCGTGGTCACCGCGGGCAATGCCTCGCAGATCTCCGACGGCTCGGCCGCGCTGCTCATGATGACCTCCGAGAAGGCCGCGGAGCTGGGGCTCAAGCCGCTCGCGCGCATCCACACCGCCGTGCTCGCCGGCGCTGACCCCGTCATCATGCTCACCGCCCCCATCCCGGCCACCGCCAAGGCGCTCAAGAAGTCCGGGCTGAGCATTTCCGACATCGGCACCTTCGAGGTCAACGAGGCGTTCGCGCCCGTGCCGCTGGCCTGGCTGCAGGAGACCGGGGCGGAGACGGACCTGCTCAACCCGCACGGCGGTGCGATCGCGCTGGGCCACCCGCTGGGCGGCTCCGGTGCGCGGCTCATGACGACGATGGTGCACAACATGGTGGACAACGACATCCGCTACGGCCTGCAGACCATGTGCGAGGGCGGCGGCCAGGCCAACGCCACCATCCTCGAACTGCTCTGAGCCCGGGACCGGGCGGCGGCTCGTCGAGCGCCGCCCGGGCCACGGGAGCGCTCCACCGGCACTCCCGCGCCGTGAGGGAGGTGCGCTGCCGCGCCACCCGCTGCAGCCCGCCGGATTCCGGAGGTGTCGAAACGGCATCGATTGCCGACGGCAGCGCTCAACCTTCCCCGAACGACCGTTCGAGCCGGTAAAGTCTCCTTCGATTCGCACCGCTGCGCCACCGCTGCCTGCTCATCGAAGACGAAGGCGACTCCGATGTCCAAACTCACGACAGCCCTGACGGCCCTGCTGTCCTACGTCACGGCCTGCGCGCTCATCCTCATGCTGCTCCACGTGGTGGCCCACGCCATCTCCCGGCACTTCTTCAACGCCCCGATCTACGGCACGAACGAGATCGTGTCGTTCTGGTACCTGCCCATCATCGCGCTGCTCGGCATCCCCGCCGCCCAGCTCAAGGGTGAACACATCGCGGTCACCCTCGTGATCGACCGGCTGGGCGAGGCGTCCGCGCGCATCCTGCGCACATTCGGGGCAGCCCTGGGCTTCGCCCTGAGCGTGGGCTTCGCCTGGTTCGGCCTGGCCAAGGCGATCGAATACACCGCATCGAAGGCGACCGCGGGAGTCACCGACATCGTGACGTGGCCCGTGTACTACCTCGTGCCCCTCGTCTTCGCGGGCCTCGCGCTGCTCTACCTGCTCGCCATCGGCCAGCTCTGGCACCTCGTGCCCGGGCAGGCGCCCGCCGTCACCCCCGACGCCGAGCTCACCGAGCTGACCGACCTCGGCGCCCCGGCCGCGGGGGCGGGCCATGGCAGCACCGAGCATCCGCAGCGACCCGAGGGCGGGGGTGGGCGCGCATGAGCACCTCGGCGACCACCGCCTCGGCCGCCCCGGCGCAGGCTGCGCGCCCCCGCCCCAGGCGCTTCGCCTCGCCCCTGGGCGCGCTCATCGGGCTCGCGGTCGTCGCCGCGTGCACCATCGGCCTGTTCCTGAGCCCCACGCTTGCCGTGGCAGGCGTGTGGTGCATCGCGATGATGCTCTCGCTCATGTTCCTCGAGGTGCCGGTCGCCCTCTCGCTCGCGATCCCCAGCCTCATCGGCGTCTACGGGATCGCCGGGATCCCGGCGGCCAAGAACATCCTCGCCACCGCGCCGTTCCACGCGGTCTCACAGTGGTCCTACTCGGTGCTGCCGATGTTCATCTTCATGGGCATGCTCCTCTCCCACTCCGGCATGACGAGCAAGATCTACCAGGCGACATCGGCCTGGTTCGGGTGGCTGCCCGGCGGCATCGGAATCGGCACGACGTTCGCCGGCGCCGGGCTGGCCTCCGTCTCCGGCTCGACCATCGGCATGACGTATGCGCTGGGGCGCGCGGGCATCCCGGAGATGCTGCGGGCCGGCTACGACAAGCGCATGGCCGTGGGCACCGTGCTCGTGGCGGGCCTGCCCGGCAACCTCATCCCGCCGTCCATCCTGCTCGTCGTCTACGCCGGCATCGCCAACGTCGCAGTCGGCCCGCAGCTCATCGCCGGCGCCGTGCCCGGTGTCCTCATCGCACTGACGTTCGCGCTGTTCACACTGCTCATCGGCGCGTTCGCCCCCCGCCTCGTGGGCCGCGGCCGAGGCGAGGACCGGGAGCCCGTCACCTGGCGGCGCCGCTTCAGGGCGCTCGGGGAGGTATGGGGCTTCCCCGTCATCATGGTCGTGCTGTTCGGCGGCATGCTCTCGGGCCTCTTCACCCCCACCGAGGCGGGCGCCGCGGCGGCCCTCACCGCGCTCGTCCTGTGCCTGTTCTACGCGCGCGGGCGCCAGCCGCTTAGGCTCATCGCCCAGGCTGCCTTCTCCACGGTCACGGCCTCCGCGGCGATCTTCTTCATCATGATCGGCGCGCACATGCTCACCAAGCTGCTCGCCATGACGGGCCTGGCGCAGCACATGACCGACCTCATCCTGAGGATGGGCCTGAGCCGGGTGGCCTTCCTGCTTGTCGTCATCGTGCTCTACCTCATCCTCGGCATGTTCTTCGACACCCTGTCGATGATGCTCCTGACGATCCCCATCCTGCTGCCGACCCTCGAGGCGATGCAGGTCAGCCCCCTGTGGTTCGGCGTGTTCGTCGTCCTGCTCGGCGAACTCGGGATGATCACCCCGCCGGTGGGCATCCTGTCCTACATCGTCCACGCGATCGGCAAGGAGCCCCAGGTGAATCTGGGGCAGACGATCTCCCTGCGCGACGTCTTCACCTCGCTCGTGTGGTTCCTGCCCGTGGCCGTCCTGTTCCTGTTCATCATGATCGCCTTCCCGCAGATGGCGACCTGGCTGCCCGGCCTCATGGCCGGGGGCTCCTGAGACACGCCGGAGGCACCATGAAGAAGATCGCCGCGCTGCTCACGGCCTGCCTGGCCAGCATCGCCCTGACCGGCTGCGCCGGGAGCATCGCCAAGGCCAGCCGCAGCGGCCCCGGCGGGGAGGGCTTCGGCTTCGGCGCCGAGCAGGCCGACGTCAACTCAATCGTCGACCGGCTCGAGCCCACGACGATCACGTTCCAGCCCTCGGCCAGCTCGCCGAAGTCGATCATGGCCGACAACGGCCTGTCCTTCAAGGAATACGTCGAGAAGCGCTCGCACGGCCGGATCAAGGTCGACATCGTCTGGGGCCAGGCCATCGCCGGGTACTCGGAGGTCCACGACTCGCTGGCCGACGGCCGCGTCGACGTCTCCTACACCCTGCCCGGGTATCTGCCCACCGACTACCCCGCCGTCAACGCCCTCGGCACCGCGATGTCCGCGCTGCCAGCGGCACAGCCCGTGTCCGGGGAGCTGATCGCCAACGGCTCCGCCGCGGAGCTCGGCTGGAACAACGAGCAGGTGCTCGAGGAATACGCCGACCGCGGCCTCGTGACGCTCCACCCCTTCATCGCCTCCGGCGGCTACTACGGCATCTGCACGGATCCCCTCACGTCGCTGGCGGACTGGAAGGGCAAGCAGGTGCGCATCGCCACCGCCTCGCAGGGCCAGGTCGTCACGAAGATGGGCGCCTCCCCCGTCTCGCTGGCCTTCCCGGAGACCTACGAGGCCCTGCAGCGCGGCACGGTGGACTGCACCCTGGGCCAGATGCTGCCGAGCGCGGAGAGCCACATCTTCGACGTCGCGCCGAACATCGCCTACACGACGAAGACGAGCTTCTCCCGCACCCCCGGGGCCTACCTCGCGGGCCTGACGTACACGAAGATGCCGCTGGCCTACCAGCAGATCGTCTTCGATGCGATGGGCGAATCCGCGGGCCGCAACATCGCGACCGTCATGAAGGGCACCGCCGACTCGGTGCGCCAGTCGCGGGCCGCAAAGGGCACGATCGAGGCGATGGACGACGAGGCGCAGACCGCGATCGGCGAATCCTTCAAGGGGCTCGTGCAGCGCGATATCGAGCGCGGCACCGCAGCCGGCGACATCCGCAGCACCGTCGACGAGGTGCAGGCAGCCTGGACCGCCCGCGTGAAGGAGATGGACGTGCCCGACGGCGACCTCGCCACGATGGACAAGTGGTACGACGCCGAGCAGGCGAACTTCCAGGGCTACGCGGACGCCATCACCTCGCTGCCGGGCTGGCGCTCGCACCGGCCCAGCTGAGCGCCCGCCAGCCCGCGCTCAGTCCGCGAGCGCCGCGCGCAGGGCCGCCGAGAGGTCGGCCCAGAGGTCCTCGACGCTCTCGATCCCGATGCTCAGGCGCAGCAGGCCCTCCGGGACGCTGGCCTGCTCGTCGGCGTTGCGGCGGCGGCGCTCGATGAGGCTCTCGACGCTGCCCAGCGAGGTCGCCGGGGTGAACAGCTCGACCGCGTCGACCACGGCATCGGCGGTGGCGGCGTCCGGCAGCTCGAGCGCGATGATGGCGCCGTAGCCGGTCATCTGCGCGCCGGCGCGCGCGTTGCCCGGATCGTCGGGCAGCCCCGGGTAGCGCACCGCGATGCCCGCGACGTCCGTCAGGCGCGTGGCGAGCTCCATGGCGTTGTCCCCGGCGCGCTCGACGCGCAGGGCGAGCGTGCGCAGGCCGCGCAGGGCCAGCCACACCTCGAACGGCCCGGCGATGCCGCCGGCCTGCGCCCGGTGGGCGAGCATGAGCTCGCGCAGCGCCGGATCGGAGGTCACCGCGATGCCCAGGATCACGTCGGAGTGGCCGGAGATGTACTTCGTGGCCGAATGGACGACGACGTCGGCGCCGAATTCCAGCGGCCGCTGCAGCAGCGGGGTGGCGAACGTGTTGTCCGCGACGACGAGCGCGCCGGCCTCCTGCGCCGCGGCGATGATCGCGGGCAGGTCCGCGACCTCGAGCATGGGGTTCGTGGGCGTCTCGACCCAGAGCATGAGGCGCGCCCGGCCGGTCTCGTCCCGGCCGGAGCCGTCCGCGGCGGCGGCCGTGAGGGCCGCGCGCACGGCGTCCGTGTCCGCGATGTCGACGGTGACGAGGCGCAGGCGGCCCAGCTGCTGCGCGGTGAGCGCACCGGACAGCGTGCCCATGTAGCTGTGCCGGGGGGCCACGAGCGTGCCGCCGGGGGCGAGGAGCTCCTGGGCCGCCGTGATCGCGGCCATCCCGGAGCCGAAGACCAGCCCGGGCAGCTGGGCGCCCTCGAGCCGGGCGAGGGCGCCCTCGAACGCCTCCCACGTGCTGTTGTGCGAGCGCCCGTACGTGCGGTCGTCCGGGCCCGGAACGCCGGTGGCCACGAACGTGGCGGAGAGCTCGATGTCGGGGCTGACGGCCGCGTTCGGCTCGCGCGGGGGCCGTCCCGCGTCCACGACGATGGTCTCCGGGGCCAGGCTGCGCTCACTCATGGCCCCCATCGTAGGCCCGCGCCCGCCGGTTTCCGGGCCGCTTCCACCGGCCAAGACTCCCCACGCAGGCGGGCCGCGCTCATTCCTCCGGCGCCGAGGCGAGGGCGAGGAACTCCTGCGCCGCGCCTCGGGGGCGGCGATCGGCGGGCCAGAGGGCGCGCAGCGGGCGGGAGAGGTCGAGGTCCGCGGCGAGCGGCAGCGAGGCGAGCCGGCCGGCCCGCAGCTCCTCGGCGACGGTGAGGGCGGACAGCGCGGCCGGGGCGAGACCCGCGGCGGCGGAGACCTTGAGGGCCGCGGTCGAGGTCAGCGCCGCCGCGATCGTGGGCCCGCCGTGGGCCGCGAGGGCTGCATCGACGACATCGCGGGTGCCGGAGCCCGCCTCGCGCACGAGCAGCGGCTGGGCCGCCAGGGCGGCGGCCCCGAGCGGCGGGCCGGCCAGGGCGGGGTGGTCGGGGCGGGCGACGACGACGAGCGAGTCGCCGCCGAGGACCCGCCCGCGCACGCCGCCTGGCACCCGGGGCGATTCGATGAAACCCAGGTCCGCGGCGTGCGAGCGGACATCGGCGGCCACCGCCTGCGAATTGGCGACGCGCAGGGCCACGTGCGCCTCCGGGCGCGCGGCGCGGAAGCGGGCGAGCCAGCCCGGCAGCAGGTATTCGGCGATCGTCTGCGAGGCGCTGATGCGCAGGTGCACCGTCTCCTCGCCGCGCAGGGCGGCCAGGCCCGCGAGCAGGCTGTCGTAGTCGCCCATCACCTGCCCCGCCCAGGCGGCCACGGCCGCACCGCGCTCGGTCAGGCGCGAACCGCGCGGGGAGCGCTCGAGGAGGTAGACGCCGTGCACGCGCTCGAAGGCGCGCAGCAGCCGCGAGGCGTTGGGCTGGGCCATCCCCACCTCGCGCGCGGCCAGCCCGATCGAGGCGTGGCCGCGCTCCTCCTGCAGCCGCGCGAGGCGGTCGAGCAGCGCGAGCACCCGGGGATCCGGATAGGCCGCGGGCACCCCCGCCGGGCCGGGGGCTGCCTGGGAGCGGGATTCGGCCATGCGCCCATCGTGCCATATCAATCCCGCATGACCCGGTGCGGCGGACGCGCCTACCGGCCGCGGCGTCCCGGCGGCATAGTGGGACACCATGAGCCCCCAACCCCCAGCCCCGCAGCCCGCGCAGACTCCCGCCCCGCACCCGACGGGCCCGCACGACGCCCGCCCGGCCGGAGCCTCGGCAGCCGCGGATGCGCCCGCGCCCTGGCCGCACCGCCTCGCCGCCCTGCTGCCCGGCCTCGCCCTGTGCGCGGCGGCCGCGGCGCTCGCGGTGGTGCTCTCCGGCGCCATCCCGTTCGCGGGCTCGGTGCTCATCGCAATCGTGCTGGGCGCGCTCCTGCGCAACCTCGTCGCGGACATCCCGGCCGTCTTCGCCCCCGGCATCGCGGTCACAGCAAAGACGGTCCTGCGCCTGGGCATCGTCCTGCTGGGCACCAAGCTCGTGCTCGGCGACATCCTCGACCTGGGCTGGGGCGCCATCGTGCTCGTCGTCGTGGTGGTGGGCGTCGGCCTGTCCGGCGCCGCGCTCATGGGCCGCTGGCTGGGGGTGGGCCCCGAGCTCAGCCTGCTCATCGGTTGCGGCTTCTCCATCTGCGGGGCCGCCGCGGTCGCCGGTGCCCAGGCCACGCTGCGGGCCAAGAAGGAGGACACCGCCGCGGCGGTCGCCCTCGTCGTGCTCTTCGGCACGCTCATGATCGCGGTGGTCCCCGGTGTCGCCGCCCTGACCGGCCTCTCGCCCCGCGCGGCGGGCCTGTGGGGTGGGGCCTCCACGCACGAGGTCGCGCAGGTGGTGGCCGTCGGCGGGATCCTGGGTCCCGAGGCCCTCGAGCCTGCCGTCCTCGTCAAGCTCGCCCGCGTGCTCATGCTCGCCCCGGTCATGGCGGTCCTGGGCGGACTGGCGCCGCGCATCATCCGCGCCCAGCGGGCCGCCGACGCCCACGGCCGGACCACCGCGCCCGAGGCGCCCGGCAAGCGCCCGCCGATCGTGCCCCTGTGGGTGCTGGGCTTCGCGCTCGCGGCCCTCGTGCGCACGCTGGGCTGGCTGCCCGCCCCCGTCGTGGGCGCGGCCGACACCGCCCAGACCTGGCTGCTGACGGCCGCGATGTTCGCACTCGGCTGCGGCGTCCACGTCCGCTCGCTGCTGCGCCTGGGGCTGCGGCCGCTGCTGCTGGCCGCGCTCACCACGCTGCTCGTGGCGGTCGTCGCCTTCGCCGGCGTCGCACTCCTGGGCTGAGCCTCTGCCGCGGCGCCGGGCGGGGCGCCCGCGAGCAGGGCTCCCCTCGTGCGCCCACCGGCCGAGGCCCCGCAGCACGGTGCCGAGCGGTGCCGGGCGGTGCTGGGCGGCCCGCCCCGCGCGCCTGCGGGGCCGGGGCCGATTGCCTGCGAGAATGGTGGCTCTCCCGCCGCTCGCCCCCACCCCCGGAGCCGCCTCATGGTCACCGCCCAGCTCGCCGCCCTCGCCATCTTCGTCGCGCTCTTCGCGCTCGGCGCGATCCGCGGGGTCCACATCGGCATCCTCATGATCGCCGGGGCCGCCGGCACGGGCCTGCTGCTCGCCCACATGAAGCTCGCGGACATCATCGCGGGCTTCCCGCTCGACATCATGGTGCTCCTCGTGGGCGTCACGTACTTCTTCGCGATCGCGCAGACCAACGGCACGATCGACAAGCTCATCGACCGCGCCCTCACGAAGGTCGGTTCGAACGCCTTCGCCCTGCCCATCGTGTTCTTCCTGCTCACCCTGGGCATCGCCGCAATGGGGGCGCCGCTGGCCGGCCTCGTCATGATGCCCGTGGGCATGCAGGTGGCCCGGCGCTACAACATCGACTTCGCGCTCATGGGCCTGGCGATGTGCTTTGCGATCGGCGCCGGCGGCTTCGCACCGACGAGCCTCTACGGCATCGTCACCTACGGCACCGCGCACAAGGCCGGGATCGCGCTCAACCCGCTGCTCCTCTTCGCGATCGCCCTGGCCACCTACCTCGTGCTCCTCGCCGCGGCGTACGTCATGTTCGGCCGCCGTGGCAAGCGCGCGGCGGGCCTGCGCCTCCACTCCCCCGACCTCGCCCACGCGGGCCCGGCCGGCAATCACCCCTTCGAACGCGAGAGCGCGCTGAGCAGGGGCGGCGCGACCACGGCGAGCGCGCAGTTCGGCGAGGGCGACGACGAGGCCGCCTACGGCATTTCGGCCGATGACCCGGACGCCGCCGCTGGGAGCACGGCCCAGCCCGCTGCCGAGGGCCAACCCGGCTCGGCCGCGCCCGCCGAGGCCCGCTTCACGGGCGTGCAGATCCTCACGATCGTCTTCATCGTGGGCCTCATCGCCGCCGTCGTCGCGCTCGCGGCCCTGGGCAGGAAGCCGGACGTGGGCATCCTGTGCTTCGCGTTCGGCGCCGCGCTCACGCTCATCGACCCGACGACGGGCAGGAACGCGATCTCGAAGATCGACTGGTCGACCGTGCTCCTCGTAGGCGGCATCATCACGTTCGTGGGCGTCCTCCAGGAGATGGGCGCCGTGGACCTGCTGGGCGAGGGCGCCAAGGCGATCGGCTCCCCGCTCGTGGCCGCATTCGTGCTGTGCGCGGTGGGCGGCCTCGTCTCCGCGTTCGCCTCCACCACCGGCATCCTCGCGGCCCTCGTGCCCCTGGCGCTGCCCATGATCGCCGATGGCCACCTGCCCGGCTGGGCGCTCATCGCGGCCCTGGGCGTCTGCTCGGCCGTCGTGGACGTCAGCCCGTTCTCCACGCTGGGGGCGACCGTCGTGGCCACCGCCCCGGATCCCGCGAAGCCGCGGCTCATCCGGATCCTCACGACCTTCGGCATGTCCATGGTGATCGTCGGCCCGATCCTGCTGGTGGGCGGGCTCGTCCTGCCCGCGATGCTCGCCGGCGGCTGAGCCGAGGGGAGTCGGCGGGGCCCGGTGCGCGCCCGGTGGGCGCCCACCGGGATTCTGCGTGGCTCGGCGCGCCCAGCGCGGTTCAGCGAGTCTCTGCGCGCGCCCGCCGGGCCGCCGGCAGGGCGAAGAGCGCGGTGAGCGCCATGGCGATGAGCACGGCCGTGGCCATGATGTTGATGCCCAGGAATCCGCCCAGGCCCAGCACGGTCCCGGCGAAGGCCGCCATGAGCGCCCCGCCCAGGTTCATCGCCGCATCGGAGAACCCCTGGAGCGAGACCCGCGCCGCCGGCAGCGCCTCGCGGGTCAGCAGCGCCGAGCCGCCGATGAGGAACATCGACCACCCCAGGCCCAGCAGCAGGAGCGCGGTGCTCAGCAGGCCCATCGACGAGGCGGGCCGCAGCGCATCGACGACGCCCAGGACGATCGTGAGCGCGAAGACGCCGGCCCCGGCGCCGATCACGCTGAGCGGGCCGAAGCGGTCGGCCATCCAGCCGAAGACGGGCGAGAGGCCGTACATCCCGGCGATGTGGACGCTGACCACGATGCCCACGGCGGCCAGTTCGAAGCCCTGGTGCTCCATGTGCACCGGCGTCATCACCATGACGTTCGTCATCATCATCTGCCCGGCCACGATCGTCACGATGGCCAGGAGCACCAGCGGCCGGCCGCGCACGGAGCGCAGGGCGGCCACGAGGCCCACCCGCTCCTCGGCGGAGGCACCGCCGTGCCCGCCGTCACCGGGCAGGCTGGCCGCGATGAGGGAGGCGAGCGCGAACGCGACGAGCGAGATGAGGTAGGGCCCTGCGAGCGGGGCAAGGCCCAGGGCCGAGCCGAGCGCGGCGCCGGGCGCCGTGAAGTTGGGCCCCAGCACGGAGCCCACCGTCGTGGCCCACACGACGAACGACATGGCCCGCGCGGCCGCGCCCGGCGGGGCGGAGTCGACGGCGGCGTAGCGGGCCTGCAGCCCCGAGGCCGTGGACGAGCCGCACATCATCATGCCGAGCATGAAGACGGGCATGGACGACAGCGCGGCGCCCAGCAGCACGACGAGCGTTCCGGCGGCCCCGATCCCGAAGCCCAGTCCCAGCGCGAACCGGCGTCCCCGCCGGCCGGCCAGTGCGGCCAGGGGGTAGGCGATGAGCCCGGCGCCCAGGATGACGCTCATCTGCGCGAAGCCGGCCATCGCGGTGTGGCCCGTGATCTTCTCCGCGAGCATCCCGCCCACGGCGTAGCCCGAGGCGGTGCCGGCCCCCGCGAAGAGCTGGACGGCGATGAGGGTGAGCAGGGCGCGCACGGCGCTCAGCCCCTGTCGGAGGCGGGCGGGGCCTCGTCGCCGGCCGCCAGCGGCTTGCTCAGCTCGACGAAGTGCAGGTCCTCGACCTTGGGCTGGCCGAAGCGCTCGTCGCCATAGGGGAAGGGGGAGGTGGCCCCCGTTCGCACCCAGCCGCGGCGCTCGTAGTAGGCGATGAGGTCCGCGCGCCGGTCGATGACGGTCATCCGCATGCCGCTCACGCCCCAGCGCCGCTGCGCCTCCGCCTCCGCGGCGGCCATGAGCGCGCTGCCCAGTCCCCCGCCCTGGCGTCCGGGCGCGATTGCGAAGGTGCCGAAGTAGGCGACCTCGCCCTCCCGGCGGATCTGCACGCACCCGAGCAGGGCAGACCCGGGCACCGCGAGATCGGGGGCGGCGGCTGCGGCCTCCTCGGCCAGGAGGATCGCGCTGTCGGGCTCGGCGAGCATCTCGAGGGCCATCGCGTGGTCGAGGCGCTGGCCGCCCAGCAGGTCGGCCTCCGTCGTCCAGCCCGCGCGCGAGCAGTCCCCGCGATAGGCCGATTCGACAAGCGCCACGAAGGCGGGCATATCGGCCCGGCCCGCCTGCCGCAGGGAGAACAGCGCGCTCTCCGCACACTGCGCATCCTCCGCGTTCGACGCATCCCCCGCGCTCGGCGCGCTCTCCGCGTCCGGGGCGGCCTGCCCGCTCGGGGCGGCCTGCTGTCCCCGCTGGGCGCTCATGCGCGGCTCCGCTCGTAGATGGCGGCCGCGATGGCCGCGTCCTCCCAGGACATCCCGGTCGTCTTGAACACGACGGGGCGCCCCTCGAGGACGAGGTCGCCGTGGGACTCCACCACCTGCTTGAACGTCAGCGCCTCGGCCAAGCGGCAGTGCCCCTCCCCCTCCGCCAGGACGACGTCGCCCGCCTCCGCCTGGGCCGAGTGGTGGGACTCGACGAGCACGGTGGCGCGGGCCAGCAGCTCGCCGGGCACCTCGCGCTCGGCCGGCGAGTGCGAACCCATCGCGACGACGATGGCGTCGTCGGACACCTCGGCGGCGGCGAACAGCGGCTCCGGTGCGGAGGTCGCGGTGACGATGAGCCCGGCGGCGGCCAGTGCGGCGGCGCGCTCCTCGTCTGCCACCTCGTCGGCCTCGATGCCGAGCTCGCGCAGCTCCCCGACGACCGCGGAGCCGCGGCCGACGGCGCGGACGATGACGGCCACGTGCTCGACGGGCACGACGGCGAGCGCGGCGAGCACGTGCGGCACGGCCTGGACGCCGTTGCCGAAGACGGCCATCCGCACGCCGGCGCCGAACCGGCGGCGCAGCACATCGGCCACTCCGGCCAGCGACACGGCGGGGGTGCGCAGGTTCGTCAGCGCGATGCCGTCGATGATGGCCCGCGGCTCGTGCGTGCTGCCGTCCAGCAGCAGGCAGATGCCCTGGATGCGGGGCACGCCGTTGGCGCCGTTGTCCGGGGTGACGGTGAGGATCTTCGCGGCCGCGTACTCGCCCACCTGAGCGGGCATGAAGAGGAACTCGCCGTTGGCCAGCGGTGCGCTCAGCCGGGGCGAGTCCTCGGCCGGGTCGAAGCCGGCGGCAACGGTGTCGCGCAGCACCGCGATGGCCTGCCGGAAGTCCACGGCGCGGCTCACCGCCTTCGCGTCGATGAATTCCACGTCTCCTCCTGGTGCGGTCGTCTGGTGCAGTCGTCGGGCAGGATCTGGGGCACGGTCTGGGCCGCGGCCTCGGGCAGGCGCACCGCGCCCGCGCTTGAGCGCCACCCTACGTGGACGCGGGCGTTCCGGGGCACCGCGTCCGCGCGCGAGATGACGGCGGGAGGGGTGTCAGGAACCCGGGGGGGGAACTCCGGGGCCTCCGGAGTACGGGCACTCGGGGGGATGGAGCAGGCACCCCCGAGCGGACAGCACCGAGCGAACGGCACCGAGCGCGGCGGCCACCCGGCCCGGAATAGCCGGGCACCCCGCGCCGTTTGCCCACCATGAGCGATGAGCGAAGCACCGAGCAGACCGCAGGCGGCGTCACCGTGGCCCACAACGAGGCGCGCGAGCGGTTCGAGGGCCGCCTGGGCGACGAGCTGGCCGGCTACGCCGCCTACGCCGACGCGAACGGGGTGCGCGACTTCAACCACACCGTGACCTTCCCCCAGTTCTCCGGTCGCGGCGTGGCCGGCGCCATCGTGAGCGCCGCGCTGGACGCCACGGTGGCCGCGGGCCTGAAGATCCACCCGAGCTGCTCCTACGTCGACGCGTACGTGCGCAAGCACCGCGAATGGGACGACGCGCTGGTCTGAGCCCGCCCCTCGCACCCCGGTGCTGACCCGAACCCCCGCGCTGGCATGAGCCCCGGTGCAGGTCTGAGCCCCCGGGACTGGCATCGCCCGTGCACCGGCATGAGCAGTGCCTTGCCCCGCGCGCCGATGCGGCCCGCCTGGCGCGCAGCGCAGCCCGAGCGTGCCCGCCCCTCAGTGCTCATCCCTCAGTGCTCAGTGCTCAGTGCTCAATCCAGCGTGAGCTTGCCCAGGTAGTCGGCGAGCACGCGGGCGTTGTTGTGCTCGGTGTCCTTGGCCCCGAACAGCAGCACGAGCCGAGGCCGCCCGGATTCGCGCGCCCGCTCCAGCAGCGCGCGCGGCGCCTGCGTGCCCGCCAGCTCGTGCTCGTAGGTGCGGCGGAAGTCGCCCCACGCCATCCCCTCGTGGTGGAAGCGCCGGCGCAGCTCCTCGCTGGGCGCCACGTCCTTGTCCCACGCCACTCCCGGCAGCGCCGCCTTCGCCACGCCGCGGGGCCACAGCCGGTCGACGAGCACCGCGCAGTCCCCCTCGGCCGGCTCATAGCCGTAGACCCGCGCGGTCCCTATGCTCAGCTCACCACTCATGCCCCCACGGTAGCCCCGACCAGCGGCACCCCCGCACGCCCGCACGCTCGTGCACGGCCAGGGCGCCCGGCTACGGCACCCGCCCAGGACACCCGGCCACGGTGCGCAGACGACCCCGAGCCCCGGGCACCGGATCCCTCGGTGGGCAGGCGGTCAGGCCGAGGCCGAGCCAGTGCCGAGCGGCCGGCGGACAGGGAGCGCGAGAGCCGCGAATCCGCGGCTACACTGACCGCAAGCCCCCAACCGAAAGGCACGATCATGGACCTGCAGGCCATCCTCGACTCGATTGAGACCGGTGTCTTCATCGGCGGCACGTGGCGCCCGGCGGAGGGCGGCAAGACCATCGAGGTCATCAACCCCGCCACCGCCGAGGTGCTCACCACCGTGGCCGACGGCTCGGAGAACGACGCGCTCGAGGCCATCCGCGTGGCCGGAGAGACGCAGCAGTCCTGGGCGGCCACCGCCCCGCGCGAGCGCGGTGAGATCTTGCGCCGGGCATGGGAGCTGCTCATGGAGCGCCAGGACGAGATCGCCGCCGTCATGACCGCGGAGATGGGCAAGAGCTTCGCCGAGGCCAAGGGAGAGGTCGCCTACGGCGCCGAGTTCTTCCGCTGGTTCTCGGAGGAGGCCGTGCGGATCGGCGGCGACTTCACGAAGTCGACCGACGGCGCCAACCGCCTCATGATCTCCCACGAGCCCGTGGGCCCAGCCGTCCTCATCACCCCGTGGAACTTCCCGCTGGCGATGGGCACGCGCAAGATCGGCCCCGCCATCGCCGCCGGCTGCACGATGGTCTTCAAGCCCGCCAAGCTCACGCCGCTGACCTCGCTCATGCTCGCACAGGCGCTGCAGGACGCGGGGCTGCCCGCCGGTGTGCTCAACGTCGTGACCTCCCAGTCCGCGCGCCGGGTCGTCACGCCGTGGATGGAGTCGGGCATCGCTCGCAAGGTCACGTTCACCGGCTCCACCGAGGTGGGCATCGGGCTGCTCGAGCAGGCGGCGCAGAACGTCATGAAGACGTCCATGGAGCTGGGCGGCAACGCCCCGTTCATCGTCTTCGAGGACGCGGACATCGACAAGGCCGTCGAGGGCGCGATGCTGGCCAAGATGCGCAATGTGGGCGAGGCGTGCACCGCGGCCAACCGCTTCTTCGTGCACAGCTCCGTGGCCGATGAGTTCTCCCAGAAGCTCGCTGAGCGGATGGGCGCCATGACGATCGGCAACGGCCTGGACGAGGGGGTCGAGGTGGGACCGCTCGTCGAGGAGCCCGCGCTGGAGAAGGTGCAGGCGCTCGTCGACGGCGCCGTGGAGAAGGGCGCCACGGTGCTCACCGGCGGCAAGCGCGTCGACCGCCCCGGCTACTTCTTCGAGCCCACCGTGCTCACGAACATCGCCGAGGACTGCGAGCTGCGCCGCGAGGAGATCTTCGGCCCGGTGGCGCCCATCATCACGTTCGACACGGAGGACGAGGCGCTCGCGCAGGCCAATTCCACCGACTACGGCCTGGCCGGCTACATCTACTCGGAGAACATCGGGCGCGCGCTGTCCGCCTCCGAGCGGCTCGAGGTGGGCATGATCGGCCTCAACACCGGGCTCGTGTCCAACCCGGCCGCGCCCTTCGGCGGCGTCAAGATGTCCGGCCTGGGCCGCGAGGGCGGCCGCGTGGGCATCGAGGAGTTCCTCGAGACGAAGTACGTCGCGGTCCCCCGCGACTGAGCGCGGGGCTCTCCGCACACGACGAGGGCGGTCTCTCCAGTTGGAGGGACCGCCCTCGTCGCGTGGGCGCCCGGGCACGCCCCGCTCGGGGCTCGCGCGGGGCCGTGCGCTCAGGCCCGGCGGCGGGCCAGCGCGTCGTCGATCTTCGCCTGTGCGCTGTGGGCCGTGGAGCCCGGCCGGGGCGGCCGGTCCGTGCCCAGGGCGGCGCGGCCGTGCGCCAGGGGGTCGGACGCCGAGGCGCCAGCCGCGGCATCCGCCTTGGGCTCGGCAGCCTCGCCGGTCCGGGCGGCGTCCTCGATCTCCGGCCGGTAGCCGAGCTCGGCTGCGAACCGCTCGGCCAGCGATTCGCGGGCGGCCGGGGCCGCCGACGACGCGTCCGCGACGACCGGCTCCACCGGCTCGCGGGGGGCCTGCGGCACCTCGGTGTAGGTGGGGGCGGGCACGCGGGCGGGCTTCCAGCCCACGGACCCCAGGCGATCGGCCAGCGGGTCGCGGTGCTTGGCCGTGCGCTCGGTCTCCGCGGCCTCGGCTGCGGATTCCTGGTGGGCCACGCGCACGGGCTCGGCCGGACCCAGGTGCAGTTCCGGAGCCGCGTGGCGACCGGCGGTGCTTGCGGCGGGCGCGGTTTCGGCGTCGGCCTGGGTGGCCTGCGCCGCAGTCGAGGGCCCTTGGGTGGACTGCGCCGGGGTGGACTGCGCCGCGACGACGGGGATGGGCCCGGTCGCGGCCTCTTCGGCAGTGGTGCGGGCGCGGGCCGCGCGGCGGGCGGCGGCGTGGGCGACCGCGGCCCCGGCAGGCTGATAGGCACGGAGCTCGCGCTCGGCGGTGCCGTGGTCGGCGGTCCCCGCCGCCTGCGGCTGCGCACCGCGGGAGGTGTGCTCCGTCTGCTGCGTGTGGGCGGCGGCGCGGCGCTGCGCGGCATCGGCCACGGAGATGACCTCGCGCACCGGGGCCGCCGCGGCGGGGCGGCCGGCCTGCGCGCGGTCCTCCCCGGGCCCGGCCAAGCCGGCGCGGTGCCGGGAGCGCGCCTCGACGGCGGCGGGCCGGGTGCCGTGGTTCCGGCGACCGGCTTCGCGGGAGGTGCGGGGCGCAGCGTCCTGGGTCGGGGCGTCCTGGGGTGCGGTGTCCTGGGGTGCGGTGTCATGGGACATCCGGCCCGCGTCGTGGGACTCCGCCGGGGCGCGCAGGCCGTTGAGGGCCATGACGACGAGCAGGCAGCCCAGCGCAAGGGCCAGGCTGAGCACCGGCACACCCCACGACAGCGCGGTGAAGAGGCAGCAGGCGGCGGTGATGAGCGCGAGCAGCCCGAAGGCGGCGAAGCCGAGCCCCAGCGCGCGCATGGCCCGGCGCGGCGGCGCCTGGCGCCCGGCTGCCTCGCGCGCGGGTGCCTGCGCGGTCGAGCGCGCGCCCGGCTCGGCGGGAGCAGGGCGGCGGGCCGCGGCCGCACCTGTCGGGCCGGGGCGGCGGGCGCTCGCGGGGCGGGCCTGCCGGGCGGGGCGGGGAGAGCGTGAGTCAGTCATGGCGGCATCCATCGGGTGCGTCGGGGCGGCGGGCGCGGGGCGGCGGTGGTCGGGGCGGTGCGTGTCCGGGCTGTGCGAGGAGACCGGGCTGTGCTGATCGGGGCCGAGCGAGGAACCGGGACCGTGCGGAGAAGCAGGGCTGTGCGAGGCAACAGGGCCGTGCGAGGCAACGGGGCTGTGCGCGGTACCGGAGGGCGAGCTCGGGCCGCGCGGTGCGGCGGCCGCCGGGCCGGAGCTCAGCACCGTGAGCGGGGGCAGCGCGGCTCCCTGGCCCGCGGCGAGCGGCAGCTCGGCCAGCACGGGCTCGGCCAGCGACGACTCCGCCTGCGCAGCCTCGGGACGTGCGGCTTCGGTAGGCGCGGATTCGGTTCGCGCAGACTCGCCCCGCGCCTCGGCGGCCGCGATGCCGGCCTCGCCTGCGACGACGGCGAGCGCAGCGCGCTCGCGGCGCAGGGAGAGGGCGGGGGCTTCCTGGGCGAAGGCAGGGGCGGCGGGCAGCCGGACGCTGCCGGGGGGTGCGGTGGCCATGCCGGGGGCGTTGGCGCTGCCGCGGCAGGCGCCCGGGGTGCGGGCCGTGACGGGCGATGCGGTGTCCGGCAGGGTGTGGCGGTCCGCGGGCTGGGCGGCCGCGGGATCCCAACGGCGCAGGAGCGCGGGCAGGGTGAACGCGAACAGCACGGCGACGACGATGACGATGGTGATGCTTGTGTCCACACGACAACGATATGCGGGCCGCGCAGGTCACGATCGGATCACATCGGGTGTGTCATGAAAGTGGCCCATAAACTTCCCCGGCCACCACGGCTGTCACCGCTCTCGGCGGCCCGTGAGGGCGGGCAAGCGGCCCCGGCGGGCGGCTCAGCGGCCGAGCGCGCGGGGCAGCAGCCCGCCGGGCACCTCCTCGGCCGTGACCGCGAAGCTGCGGTGGTCGGCCCAGGCGCCGTCGATGTGCATGTAGTCCCGGCGCAGGCCCTCATCGCGCAGGCCCAGCTTCTCCACCACGCGCAGGCTCGCCGCGTTCTCCGGCCGGATGTTGATCTCCATCCGGTGCAGCCCCAGGTGGAACAGGCAGTAGTCGCAGGCCAGCGCCACCGCCACGGGCGTGTGGCCCTGCCCGGCCACCCGCCGGTCGATCCAGTAGCCCAGCGCCGCGGAGCGCAGGGAGCCCCACTGGAAGCCGCTGACCGTCAGCTGGCCGCGGAACGCGCCGTCGACCTCCATGGCCAGGGGCAGCAGGGCGCCGCGGCGGGCCTGCCGGTCGAGCAGGCGCCGCAGGTGCTTGAAGTCCGGCAGCGCGTAGTCCGGATCGGGGCTCGTGGCCTCCCAGGGCCGCAGCCAGTCGCGGTTGGCCCGCCGAACCTCCGCGTAGGACGCCGCGTCGGAGCGGGTCAGTGCGCGCAGGCGCAGCGGCCCGCGCGCCAGGGTGATCGGCCACTCCATCACGGCCCGCCCAACGCGGCCGCGCGGCCGGCTCCGTCAGCCACACCCGCCTCAGACGAGGGGATTGTCCGGCGGGGCGGTGGGCCGCGGCATCCGCAGGATCGTCGCATCGGGCCGGTTCTCGTCCTCCGGCAGGTCCGCGGCGGTCTCCGCGCCCGGCGGCACGACCTCGAACGCGGAGGGGTGCTCGGACGCATACCCGCGGACCTCCGCGTGCGCGGCGACGAGCTCCGCGAGCGACTCCGCCAGCACCTCGCGCTGGGCGGGGAGGGTGACGGCCAGCGCGCCGCCCAGCCAGCCCGCGGCCGGGGACTCGAACACGGCGCGCGCGTACCCGGTCTCCACCTGCACGCCGCGCAGCATGTCGACGACCCCGGGCAGCGGCGCCGTGAGCACCGAGCGCAGCGCGTCCGCGACATCGGGCTGCGGGCCCACCGTCAGGCCGCCCACCACGGCGCACAGCTCGAAGCCGGCGACCACGGCGGGGCTGAGGTCGGCCAGCTGGGCCTGGGCGTCGTCGAGCACCGTCTCCACGACGTCGTAGCCGTGGTCCTCGAGCACCTCGCGCGCGGTGGAGCGCACCGGGAACGGCACGGCGGTGCTGGAGACGACGAGGAGCACGCGCGGGGCGCTCGCCTCGTCGTCACCACCGCCGGAGTAGCTGCCGGTGCTCACGCCCGCCGGTCCGCGACGTAGTCGGCCAGCCAGGCGTTGAGGTCCTCGCCCAGGTCATCGCGGCGTCCCGCGATCGTGATGACGGCCTTGAGGTAGCTGAGCTTGTCGCCCGTGTCGTAGCGGTCACCGGAGAACACGACGCCGTAGACGCCGTGGGAGTCCGGATCCTGGGCGAGGGCCTCGAGCGCATCGGTCAGCTGGATCTCATCCCCGCGCCCGGGCTTCGTCTCGTGGAGCACCGGGAAGATCTCGGGGCTGAGCACGTAGCGGCCGATGATCGCGAGGTTCGAGGGCGCATCGGCGGGATCCGGCTTCTCCACGAGGCCGGTGATGCGCACGGCGCCCTCGACGTCGGTCTGCTCGACCGCGGCGCAGCCGTAGAGGTTGATGGTCTCCGGGGGCACCTCCATGAGCGCGACCACGGAGCCGCCGGTGGCTTCCTGGACGCGGATCATCGTGGGCAGGATGGGGTTGCGCTCATCGATGAGGTCGTCGCCGAGGAGCACGGCGAACGGCTCGTCGCGCACGTGGAGCTCCGCCTTGAGCACCGCGTGGCCCAGCCCCAGCGGGTCGCCCTGGCGCACGTAGTGGATGTCGGCGAGCTCCGAGGCGTGCTGGACGGCAGCCAGCTTCTCCTCGTCGCCCTTCTTCGCCAGGGTCCGCTCGAGGCCGTCCACCCGGTCGAAGTGGTCCTCGAGCGGCCGCTTGTTGCGCCCGGTGATCATGAGGACGTCCTTGAGGCCGGCGTCCACGGCCTCCTCCACGACGTACTGGATGGCCGGCTTGTCGACCACCGGCAGCATCTCCTTGGGCGTGGCCTTCGTCGCGGGCAGGAAGCGCGTTCCGAGCCCGGCTACGGGGATCACGGCCTTGCGCACGGCGGTTCGCTGTTCGTTGTCCATGCTCCGATTCTAAGGTGAACGCATGTCCCCCGATTGTGCCGCAGATGAGAAGGCGAAGCTGCGCGCCCGCGTGCGCGCCGCGCGCCGCTCCACGGCGCCGGCTCAGGCCGCGCTGGCCGATGCGCAGCTGAGCGCCCACGTGACGGCCTGGGCGACCGGTGCGCAGACGCTCATCGCCTACGCGGCGCTGCCCTTCGAGCCCTGCGTCGATGCCGCCCTCGAGGCCGCCCGCTCCCGCGGGGCGCGCGTGCTCCTGCCGATTGCCCGGCGCGGGCGGGCGCTGGGGTTCGGCGCACTGGGCGGGCCCATCGAGGGTCTCCCGCGCGCCGGCCGCTGGCAGATCCGCGAGCCCGCGCCCACGCACACCGCCGCCGAGGCGCTCCTCGCCTCCTCCGCCCCGTCCACCGCGCTGCTGGTCCCGGGCCTGGCCTTCGACCGGGCGGGGATGCGGCTGGGCAACGGGGGCGGCTTCTACGACCGCACGTTCGGACCCGATGGCGAGGCGGGCCCGCTGCTGGCGCGGCTGCGCTCCGCCGGGCTGCGCGTCGCCGGGGCCTGCCGGGCGGCGGAGGTGCTCGACGCACTGCCGTGGGCACCGTGGGACCTGCGCGTGGACGCCGCGCTCACGGAGGCCGGGTGGCAGGAATTTCGCGCATAGGCCAGCGCTTATACTCGTCACGGCTTCGCACGAGACCACGAAAGGCGGCCATGCCCACCTACTCCTACGCCTGCAAGAACTGCGGCAACGCCTTCGACATCCACCAGGCCTTCACCGACGATGCGCTCACGACGTGCGAGAAGTGCGGCGGGCCGCTGCGCAAGGTCTTCGGCAATGTGGGGGTCTCGTTCAAGGGCTCCGGTTTCTACCACACGGAATCGGGTTCCGGGAAGTCCGGCTCCTCTGCAGGCAGCCACGGTGCCTCGGGCACCGGCTCCGGTTCCACGGGCGGTGGCGACTCGGCCCACGGCGGCTCCGGGGACTCCGCGGGAGCCGGGGGCACGGCGGCGGGCGCGGCGAAGGAATCCGGTGGCGCGAGCTCCGGCTCGGGCGCCGGTGCGTCGAATGGTGCGGGCGGATCGGGCAGTGCCGGCGGTTCGGGCGGTGGCAAGGCCGGCGCCGCGCCGGCCTCCGCTGGTTCCGGCGGCCGGGCGACGCCTTCCGGCACCCCCGCCTGACTGCCCGCCGGGGCGGCGGTGGGCAGTCAGGGCCTCTGCCGTTGCGGGCCACGGCCGCTCCGTTGCGGGGTACGGCCTCCCTACCCCGGGGTCACAGCCTCGCCGCGCCGGGGTCACAGACGCGCACACTCCGCCGCGACGGTGCACAGGCCGGGCCGGCCGCGCACCCGGCCGCCGCGGGCACCCCACGCTGAGGCCATGAGATTCCCGTTCCCGCGTGCCCTCCCGGCACTGCGCGGGCGCCCCCAGCGCCGCATTGCGGCGGCGCTGTGCTTGGGAGCCGCCGTCGCGCTCATCGCCTGGCTCGCGATCCCGCGTCAAGCGGGCACCGCGGTGGCGGTGGCCGCCCACGACATCGCGTCGGGCACGCAGCTGGCCGCCGGGGACGTCGAGGTGCGCCGCTATCCCGCCGAGCTCGTGCCCGCCGGTGCGCACGCGAGCGCCCAGGATCTGGTGGGCAGCACCGCCGGCGGCGCACTGGGCGCCGGCTCGCCCATCACGGATGCGGGCCTGCTGGCACCCGGGGCGCAGCCTGCCGCGGCGGGCGAGGTGCTCGTGCCGGTCTCCGTGGCCGATGAGGCCGCCGCATCCGTTCTGCGCCCCGGTCACCACGTGCGCATCTACTCGACCGCGGAGCAGAAGGGCACAGCCGACGGCGGCTCCGACGCCCTGCCCGGGGCATCGGATGGTGCACTCGTCGACGACGCGGTGGTGGCCGCGGTCAAGCGCGATGCCGGCTCCGCGCTGGCCGGCGGCCCCTCCACCGTGCTCACGCTCGCGGTGCCGGCCAAGCGGGCGGCCGCCCTCGCGGCATCCGCCGGCGCGGGGCTGGGGTTCGCGCTGTTGAACTGAGCGCAGAGCGCACCGCACTGAGCACGGCACCCAGCGCACTGCGCCCAGCGCACTGCGCCCGGCGCCCGCCGCGCTGAGCAGGGCAGCCGCCACTCAGAGCACGGCACCCGTCGCCCCGATCCAGTTCCGCGACTGCCACGCCCCCGCGATCGGGCCACCGCCTGTGCCTTTCCCGCACCGGCACATTCCCCCGCACCGGGCGCGAATTGTCGCGCAGGGGCGTATGCGGCGCACGTCACGGGCGTGTCTGCGGCATAGGCGCGGAATTGCGCGGATTATGGTTCAAAGTGGTATCGCATATATACGAGGGGAGCCATTCCCCGAATCCGAAAGGACTTCCCGCATGCTCAAGGGATTCAGGGATTTCATTCTGCGCGGCAACGTCATCGAGCTGGCCGTCGCGGTCATCATCGGCGCCGCGTTCACCGCGATCGTCACCGCGATCTCCGACAAGCTCATCCGGCCGCTCATCGCCTCGCTCGGCGCTGCGGACATGGGCGGCCTCGGCTTCGCCATCCGCCCCGGCAATGACGCCACGTTCCTGGACTTCGGCGCCGTCATCACCGCGGTCATCAACTTCCTCATCGTGGCCGCCGTGGTCTACTTCGTCATCGTGCTGCCCATGAACAAGTTCAACGAGATGCGCGCCCGCGGCCAGGTCGCCGAGGAGGTGCCGCCGACCTCGGAGGAGCTGCTCCTCGAGATCCGCGACCTGCTCGCCGCACAGCAGCAGGGCGGCGTCGCCCCCCACGTGAGCCAGCAGGGCGGCGTCGCCCCCCACGTGAGCCAGCAGACCCCCGGCACCCCGATCGTCGATCAGGGCGGCACGCCCCCGCGCCACTGAGACACCCCGCGCCGCTCGGACGGCGAAGCACGAAGGGCCGGCTCCCCACGGAGCCGGCCCTTCGTGCGTTCCGCACACGCATCTGCGCGCTCACCGCGTGGGCGTTCGCACACTCCACGCAGACGCGAGTGCGCACCACCGCGGCCCGGCGCACTCGCCCGACCCCGCGGCCCCGGCTGCGGGCCGGCCCCGCCCAGTTCAGGGCACACCGGTGCGCTCCTAAACGGGCGGCAGCGGGGACTTGGGCTGCCAGTGCGGCGGTCGGTCGCCCAGCAGCCGTTCGTCGTTGGCGCCGGCCCCGGATCGCGGGGCGGGGGCATCCGGGGCGGCCTCGTTGCGCACCGTCGCCCGGTAGGCCTCGACGGCCCGCCGCAGGCGCTCGCGCCGCTCGGCCTCGCGCCGCTGGGCAGCGTGCTCCTCGGCGCTGCTCCCCGCGTCACCGGCGCCCTGAGCGACCCCGGCAGCGTGGGCACCGCGGTGCGCGGCGCCGCCCGGCACGGTGCCCATCCGGGGCCTCAGTCCCGTCCGGGGCGGTTGCGATCCCCGCGCTCGGCATCCTCGTCGGTCTCCGCCGGCCGCAGTCCCGCATCGATGATCTCGTCATCGCGCAGCATGCCCGTGTCATAGCTCGGCATGACGTCCTCGTGGCTGATGACGGGCCGGGCAGACGCGCGCTCGGAATCCGTTTCCCGGGCCTGGGCGACCTCCCCCGCGGGACCGTCGGCCGCGGGATCGGCGCGGCGCGCGTGGCTGCGGGAGCGGTAGCGCTCGACGACCTCGGCGACGGCGGAGGCCTCCGGACCGCGTCGCTTGAGCGCGAGGGTCTGACTCAGCTGCTCGGCAAGCTCCGGTCCATCGCGGAAGACGCCGTCGGAGCGGATCCAGTCGAGCATCGCGAAGAGGTCGGACTCGTCGTAGGCGCGCAGGGAGAGCCCCGGCGTCATCTTGGGCCGGGCGCCCTGGCGGCCCACGACCACCGCGGCGGCGCGGGCGGCGCTGAGGACGGCCTCCGGGGAACGGCGCTCCACCGTCTCGCTCCACGCCTCGAAGATGCGATCGGCCTCGCCCTGCGGGTCGACGAACGCATCGGTCGACCACAGGCGCAGGTAGGTCCAGCCCCGGCGCTGGAGGGCGGAGCGGCGCAGGCGCTCGCGCTCGCGGATGCTCGGCAGGCCGCTGTAGGCCCGCCCGTCGCCCTCCACGGCCACGGCCATGCCCTGGTCCTCCGTCCCGCCCACCGGCAGCGCGAGGTCGATGCCCCGGTAGTCCTCGACCGGTGCGACACCGCGGCGCAGCAGACGCTCGGCGATATCGCCCATGAGCGGATCCGGTGCGGCCGATTCGGCGCGCGCACCGGCACTCGGCAGGCCGCTGGCGGCCGCGGCGAGGAGGTCGGGCAGCACGGCGGCACCGTGGTGCAGGCGCCCGCGATCGAAGTCGCCGGGCTCAAAGCAGCTGACCACCGTGAGCTTGCGCCGGGCGCGGGTGACGACGGTGGCGAGCAGGCGATCGCCGCCGGGCTGGGAGAGTGCCCCGAAGCTGTAGACGACCCGGCCCTGGAGTGTGCGCCCGTAGCCCAGGGAGAAGATGACGGCGTCGCGGACGATCCCCTGCACCTGCTCGGCGTCCGTGACGACGAAGGGCTCGCGCCCGCTGTCGTTGAAGAACGAGGCGACGTAGGGGTAGTCGCGGATCGCCTGCTGGATGCCGGCGGCCACGCGCTGGGCGTGCCACGGGGTGAGGGTGACGACCGCCAGCGACTGGCGGGCGCGGGTGCGCGCGTGGCGCAGCACGAGGTCGACCACGCGCCGCACCTCGGCGTCGGGGCTCTCCACCTGCCCCGTCGCGCTGTCGGGGGCGCCCAGCGCATCCGGCACATAGGCGAATTCCAGCCCGGAGCCCTCGTGGGTGTGCGCCGTGGGCAGGCTGCGCAGGGTGGAGGCGTAGAACTGCTCATTGGCCAGCTCGGTGAGGCTCTGCGGGCTCACCCGGTGGTTCGTGTGCAGCCGGTAGGCGGGCAGGAAGCGGCTGAGCTCGACGAAGACGCTGGGGTCCTCGGCCTCGCGCTGGCCGCGGCGGTCCACGGCCACGGAGAACTCGCGGGGGCCCAACAGGTGGTCATCGCCGAGCGCGATCACCTGGCCGGCGCGCGCGATGGCGGGGATCACCTCGGGCACGGACAGCCGGTTGGCATCGGCCAGGATGACGGTGTCGAACAGGGGCGCGTCGACGAAGTACTCGGGGACCTGGAACGGGCTCATCATCCACACCGGGGCGAGCGCCTTGAGGACGTCCGGTGCGGTGGAGCTGAGCTCGTCGACGTGCAGGTGACGCGAGCGCAGCGCGGCCCGGATCGCCTCGGCCTGCTCGCGGTACTCGGCGATCGCGCGCTTCCAGCCGGTGGCGTGGCTGTAGCGCAGGCGCTCGGCGCCGGCGGCCACGTAGCGGCTGTCGGCCTCGGCGAAGGCCTCGGCCGCGGCGTGCAGCCGCTCGCCGTCGTGACCACCCACGCGGGAGTCCTCCGCGGCCATCTGCTGGAGGACCGTCGCCCAGTAGGCGAGGTCGAATTCTGCGCCCACGAGGGCGTGGCGCACACGGCGCTCGCGCAGGTCGTCGACGAGCTCGCCGAACCCGGCGCCGCGCAGGCGCTCCTCGAGGCGGGTGCGCCGCGGCAGATCGGCCAGGCTCTCGCGATCCTCGCCCAGGGCGGCGAGGCGGCCCTGCATCTCCTCGACGAGCATGGCGTCGAGGTCCCCGCCGTCCGGGGTCTGGGACAGCACGGGGCGCAGCGCGTCGATGTCCGTGCGCACGTCGTCGGAGATCTTCACGGCCGCGCCGAGCGCCTCGGGCATGCGGGGCAGCCCGTCGCGCCCGGAGACGGTGCGCAGTGCCGCTCGCTCATCGCGGGCCGCGACGAGCGCGCCGTGCAGATCGTCGGCCTGGACGCCGGTGCGCACGAGCTCGCGGGCGGCGCGCTTGTGGCGGCCGCGGTCCAAGAAGCCCATCTCGATGCCGTGCTCGCGGCGGTACTCCCCCGTCCCGGTGGCGGCGATGAGCGGCTCGAGGTCGACGGTGAAGGCCTCGGGCTTGAGCGTCGTCAGCGTCTTCTCCACCGCGGTGAGCACGTGGAGGCTGCGGTTCCATTCGGCGGCGCTGCGCGGCGGGTTGAGCCCGGCCTCGCGCAGCACGGGCTCCACCGCGGCCACGAGGTCCGGCACGCGGCGCGCCGTGCGCTCGGCGATGCTGCGGGCGCGCTCGGCCTCCTCATCGGAGTCGAAGCGGGCGCCCAGCCACACGGTGTCCTCCGTGCCCAGCGTGAACGCCCCCAGGTCGGAGAGCTCGACGAGCGCCGCGCGCAGCTGCGCGCGCTCCTCGGCCGGCAGGCCCATGACCTGCTCGGAGAACCGCACGCCGGTCGAGGGGCCGGGGTCTCCCCCGGTGAGCTCCGCGAGCTTCTCCATCGTGTCGTAGACGGACGTGTGCCAGGGCTCGCGGACGCGGTGCAGCGCGTGCTCGTGGTCGCGCAGCGTCTCGCGCTGGGCGTTGAGGTCCGCGAGGAGGTCGCCGAGCTCCGGGCGCTTGGCGCGCTCGGCGGCGCTGATGAGCGAGATGAGCCGCTGCTTGAGCTCTCCCGCGCTGGCCCGCCCGTCCACCGCGAAGTCGGGCAGGCCGGCCTCGGCGAGGCGCTCGGAGAACTCGTCGAGCACATCGGAGCTCTGGGCGATGTAGAGAACGCTGTGGCCCGTGTGGGCGAGCGCCGCGGCAAGCGCCACGGCGGTCTGCGTGGCGCCCGTGCCGGGCGGCGTGTGGGCGACGAGCGAGGTGCCCTCGAGCGCGGCGTCGATGACGGCCTGCTGATCGCCGTCGACGTCGATCGCGAGGAACTCCTCCTGCGGCAGCCGGTCGGGCAAGGGCAGCGGCTCGGGGTTGAGCACCGTCATGCGCGCGGCTGCGGGCGGCTCTGGCTCGCGCTGGGCGCGCTTGGAGCCCACGTCCGTGCGCGGGGGCAGCAGGCGGCGCGGGCGGGCGGTCGTCAGGGCCGAGCCCGAGGCGCGCTCGTCCTCGTCTGCGCCCTCACCAGCGGCGGCGGCGTCGCTTGCTGCGGGGTCCGATTCATCGGGGTCCGCATTGTCGGCGCCCGCATCGTCGGCATGGCCGGCAGCGGCAGTGCCGGCAATGGCACGGTCCGTCTCGGCGGGCTCTGTGCCGGCGGGCTCCGAGTTGTCTGCGGGAGTGCCCGCAGTGGCAGCGGCGTTGAGGTCGGTGGCAGCGGAGCCGACACCGGAGCCATCGGGGGCCACGTTCGATGTGTCGGTGCCGGCTGCGGCGGGCTCGCCGACTGTATCCGCTTCGCCGCGCTGGACGTGCATGAGCTCGGTGCTCGTGGTGCGCTGCGCTTCGGCGACCGTGGGGAACTCGACCTCTTTCGAGGTATCGACGACCGCACCGTCGGCGGGATCTATGACCGTCTCGGACGCCGTCTCATCCGGCGCCGTGCTCTGCGCGGCACCGGTGGAGTGAGCTTCCGCCCCCGAGGCGGCGGCGTTCGGGTCATCGGTGCTGGGCGTGGCGATCTCCGCACCTTCGGCAGACGAGGCACCGGGGACCCGGCGATCCGCCTTGTCCGCTTCTGCCTCGTCCTCGCGGGCAGGGCCGCCGTCTGCGGTCTCGGCGGTCTCCGCATCCGCTCGGGGTGTGCCGACTGCGTGGCTGCCGGCGTCGCTGGGCCGGTCCGAACCGCCGGCTGCACCGGCGGACTTCGTCCGCTCGGACGCCTCCGCATCGGCGCCCGCGGATTCCAGGTCGGCCGCGGCGTTGGAGGACTCCGGGGCCCCGGCATCGGCCGCTCCGGCCGCACTGGGGGCGTCGTCCCGCTCAGCGCGTGACTCGCTGGTCGCGGTCGGGTCGGCCGGGCGCACTGCGGCTGCCTTGGCCTCGTCGGCTTCGCGCTGTTCGGCCGCGGAGGCGACGCTCACCCCATCGGCGGGCAGGCCGCTGTCGGTGCGCACGGGATCGGCGGGGGCGGCCGGGGCGGAATCCTCGGCGGCTGCTCCACCATGGGAGGAGTCGTCGGCGGGGGCATCCTCGCGGGCCTCGGCGGCCGTATCCGCTCGTGCACCGCTCTGTGCCGCGGCCTCGGCCGGCGCGGTGTCAGCGGCACGCACAGTCCCATCGGTGACCACAGCACCGCCGGTCGGCACAGTGTCCCCGGCAGGTTCCGGGCTGTCGGACCGGGCATCGGCCTCGTGCACAGCGGCCGGGTTCCCGTCGGCCTCTGCCGCACCGGCATCGGCGGGCTCCTCGGCCGCCGGTGTCTGCGCACCGGAGCCGGCCTGCGCCTCGGCGGCGGGGGTGCCCAGCGCGCGGCGGGCGGCCACATCGCCGGCGAGTGCGCGGATGACCGGGTGCTCGGCGGGCACGGTGTCCTGCGTGAACGGGGTGGCGAGGTTGGCGAAGGTGGAGACGACGAGGCGCTGGTTGACGAGCAGCCCGGGCACGGACTTCGTCGCGGCGCGCAGCCGCTCGTAGACGGGGGCGGGGTCGAAGCCGTGCGAGAAGCCGGTGGCGGCGACCCACTCGTCGACGTCGATGCGCACGCCGTGCGCGCGCTCGAGGAACTCGACGAGGGCGGGGTTGACCGTGATGTCGTCGGCGAGCGCGATCTCGAAGTCCTCGACGCGGGAGCCGCGGGGCACCAGGCGCACGTGGCGCAGCAGGATCGGCGCGGCGTATTCGCGACGGCCGCCGTCGGCATCCTCGGACCAGGTGGCGAAGCCGATCGCGAGGTGGGCTGCGGTGATGCCGCGCTCGTAGCTCAGCTGCTCGGCCTTCTGGCGGATCGAGCGGGCGCGACGGCGCGCATCGGCGAGCAGGTCCGGGTCGCGGACCAGGCTCGACAGGCGGGTGGAGCGCCCGGCCAGCAGCTGCGCGAGACCGGAGGGGTGCGCCCCGCTCAGGTCGATCGAGCCGTCGCGGGAGTCGCGGTACTGCAGCATGGTGTCGCGGCCGCCGAGCCTGGCGGCCTGTTCCTTCCACGCGGCAATCGACGCGCTGACGGTCGGTGAGGAATCTGCATATGCCACGGACACGACACTATCGGCCATGGCGCCCCGGCCGCGGCTGCCGCACCGCGGGCCGGGCGGATTTATGTCCGGGCGACCCGAGTCTCGGGGCCCTCGGCCGCGCTCGGGGACCTCGACTCCCTGCATGCTCCGCGATCAGCGGACGGGTTGCGCGAGGAGCTCCTCGATGCCCTCGCGGTAGCCGGTGACGCGGAAGCCGGGGAATCGGGCGGCAAACTTCGCAGAGTCGAAGATGTTGTCGTGCGCGTAGCGGGGCAGCAGCTCCCTGACCTCCCCGAGGGCGGGGACGAGGCGGCCGCCGATCGTGAAGACGGGCCGTGGCAGCACCGTCCACCCGATCGCTCTGCCGGCGGCACACGCGGCAAGCCCGATGAGCTCCCGGTAGGTCCGGCGGTCCGGGTCGATCGGCAGGTGCCAGGTCTGGCCGTACGCGTCCGGAGTGTTGCCGAGCAGCGCCATGGCCCGCGAGGCATCGGGGGTCCAGATGAGCGAGCGCTTCGTGTCCGCGCTCACCGAGACGAGCGGTCGCCGCTGCGCGCGGATGCGATCGAAGACCAGCCGGTTCGTGAGGCTCTTCGTCTTCCCCGGGCCATAGAACTCGGGGGCGCGGCAGATGAGCGCCTCGATCCGACCCGCGTCCATCTCGCTTTGGAGCATCGTGGCCAGCCGTGCCCGCACCCGCCCCTTGGGTCCGTTCGGCGCAAACGCGACCTGCCCGTCGACCTGCGGTGCCGGTGTGCCCGGGTACATGTAGGTGTTGTCGAAGAACTCGAGTCTGGTGCCGTGCCGCTCGCAGGCGTCGATGGCATTGCGCATCATCACGGGGAACCGTGCCTCCCACTGCGCCGCGTCCATCGGCAGGCCGACGGTGAAGTAGGCCGTGTCGCTGCCGGCCACGGCGCGCACGGTCGCCTGCGCGTCCAGCAGGTCAGCCGCGACGAGCTCATCGGCGTCGGCGACCCGGTGCGGGTGCCGTCCGACCAGGCGGATGTCGGCCGTGTAGTGGGCGCGCAGCTCACGGACGAGCTCATCGGCGATGGGGCCCCCTGCCCCCCAGAACGGTCTGCATGGCATTCCCCTTCACGTGAGACCGACGCCGCGGGCGGAGCCCCTTCACCGCCTCGGATGGCGTTGCCCCACGCTACTCCTCGCCTGCCCGGCCGGGCGGTGGCTGGCCTCCGGGCGGCCTCTCTCACTGCACTGCAGCACCGCGGGGCGGTCGCAGGGAATCGAGGGCCCCGCAGCCTTACGACCACCCCGGGGGTCGCGTTCGCTGGGGCTCGGGGCGCGGGCCTGCTGATACGATGGCGCAGGCTGTTTCGCGCGGCTCGCGGTACCGGCCCCTGCCGGACGGAGGCGCGGGTGCCGAAGCGGTTTGCCCCCGTAGCTCAGGGGATAGAGCACCGCTCTCCTAAAGCGGGTGTCGGCAGTTCGAATCTGCCCGGGGGCACAGACACTGACCAGCCGAAACGCTGAAATGCGTGGCGGATCCACCTGTTCTGCAGGGCAGATGCTGGGCCCATACAGCGCAGGGACCCCCCACGCGCGTTCGGCAGCCGGGCCAGCGCATGGCAGCTGGGCTCGCACACACTTCGCATGCAGCGCCACGGTGCGCTGTGTCGCCGCGGCCGTCCTCGTCTCTACTCGACGTCAGATGCCCTCGCACCCAGCGCCGTCGCACCCGAGCGCATCGCGGCGGCCAGCGGGGCGATCGCCCGGACGTCGCTGGCATCGGCGGGCAGCCCTGCGGCAGCGAGGGCTGCGCGGACGTCGGCAGCAGCGACCGCCCCGGCACCGCCCGCCTGCGAATCGGCGGCCTCGCCCTGTTTCCCATGAGCGACCACATCTCCATCCGGATCGCTCACCGGCGGCGTTACGGCATCTGGGTCCAGCGCGGGAACCAGCAGGTGGTGGGCCGTGCGCTCCTGGAACGCCTCGCCCAGCGCGAGGATCGCGTCCTCCCCGCCGCGGGCGCCGATGAGCTGGAGGGACACGGGCAGTCCGGCGCCCGGCGACCCCTCCGGCACGAGGCCCATGGGCAGGGCGAGCGCGGGGTGGCCCGTGATGCACACCGGGGCGGTGAGGTTCCAGTCGTCCTGCGGGGTCCCGCCGGCGAACGTGTACGGCGGCGCGGGCTGCGGCCACGTGGGCAGTGCCAGGGCGGCCAGTCCCGCCTCGGCGAACAGGGCCTCGAGTGCCCCGCCCGCCCGCTTCCCCGCAGCGAGCGCCGCCGTGTACGCCGCATCGTCCACGAACGCCCCCAGGGCGGCCAGCCTGCGGAACGAGCGGCCGTACTCGTGCCACCGGGGCCCGAGCGTCGCGCGGTGGGAGTCGTACATCTCGCGCACCATGACGAGCAGCGTCAGCCCGATCATCGCGTCGATGTCCGGGGCGGGCACCTCCACGAGGATCGCCCCCGCCGTCTCGAGTTCGCGCAGCGCCTCCCGGAAGGCCTCTGCGACCGCGGGCGCCATGCGCGGATCGTCGAGCAGCGCGGCCGGCACCCCGATGCGCCGGTCTGCGGCACCGTCTCCGGTCCGGGCAGCAGGGCCCGCCGCCTGCGCGGCTGTGCCGCCACCGTCCGCGGTCGAGGCGCCGGCCGGCCCGCCGTCGGCGCGCCCCTCGGGCGCGGCTGCGGACGGCAGGCCGGCCGCGGCACTGGCGGTCCCGGGGCCGCCGCGCATGATGTCGAAGAGCAGCCGGCAGTCGCGGGCGCTGCGCGCCATGGGCCCCACGACGTCCAGGCTGGGCGCGGCGGGCAGGATGCCGTCCACGGGCAGCGCACCGTGCGTGGGGCGCAGGCCCGTGATCCCGCAGAACGCCGCGGGGATCCGGCAGCTGCCGGAGGTGTCCGTGCCGAGGCCGGCGGGGAAGAGACCAAGCGCGATCCCGATCGCGGTGCCGCAGCTCGAACCGCCGGGCCAGCACCCCAGGTCCCAGGGGTTGCGCGGCAGGGGGAAGTCGAGCGCCGGATCGGGACGGCCGGCGGCGTGCTCGGCCATCGTCGTGGTCCCCGCGATCCCCGCTCCCGCCGCGCGCAGCCGGGCGACGACGGCGGCATCGGCACCGGCGCTGAAGGCGGGGTCGAAGACGCGGCTCTGGCCCGTGGGCACGGCCTCGCGCACTGCGATGAGCGCCTTGATGCCCAACCGTGCACCCGCCAGGGCGCCCGGCTCGCCCGCGCGGGCTGCCTCGCCCCCGAGCGCGCCTTCGCTCGCGGTCCCGGCTTCGCCCGCGCTGGTCCCGTCCCCCGCACGCGCGCCTTCGCTCGCGCCGACGCCCCTGACCTCACCGTGGTGTGCGGCCCCCCTGTCGGCACCGCGGGAGTCGGATGCCCCGCAGCGCTCGAGGAACGCGCCCACGATGGGGTCGTAGACCTCGGCGGCGGCGGAGCAGGCGGCGGCGAACTCGTCCGGGTCGAGCCGGCCCGAGCGGAAGCCCGCGAGCTGCGCGCTCAGGTCCGGGTACGCCGCGCACAGCTCCCGCCAGCGCGCCAGCTCGGCACCGCGTGCCGGCTCAGTGCCGCGCACCGCCTGAGAACCGCGCCCGTCGGGACTCGCGGCGTCTGCGTCCGCGCCCATCCGAGCTCAGCCCAGCGCGGGGCGGACGGGAGCGAAGCCGAACCAGTCGGCGGTGTCCTTGACGAGTGCCCCGCCCTGGATGACGGCCTTCACGTTGTCCGGTTCGGCGAGCGAGTCGATGTCGGCCAGCGGGTCGAAGTCGACGACGATGAGGTCGGCGAGCTTGCCCTCCTCCACGGTGCCCAGGTCATCGGCCAGGCGCAGCAGCTGCGCGGCGTTCGAGGTGCCCGCGACGATCGCCTGCATGGGGCTCAGGCCCAGCTCCACCGCGTGCGCGGCCTCGCGCAGGTTGACCCCGTGGGGGCAGATGCCGGCGTCGGTGCCGAGCGCCACCTTCACCCCGGCGGCGAATGCGGCGGCGACGCGCTCACGGGCGATCGCGGACCACTTCACCTTCTTCTCGTAGAGGTAGCCGGGGACCAGCGCGGGGTCCGGCACGCGCAGGGCGGACGAGAGCGTGGGCACGAGGAACGTGCCCTGGGCGAGCATGAGCTCGATGCCCTCGTCGTCGATCCCGTAGCCGTGCTCGACCGAGTCGATGCCCCCGCGCAGCGCCTCGAGGATCCCCTCGGCCCCCTGGGCGTGCGCGGCGACCGGCTGACCGGCGCGCTTGGCGGTCTCTGCCTTGATGAGCGCCACGTGCTCGGCGGGCACGCCCACGTCGTCCGGGGTGTCCGAGGGGCTGGAGACGCCGCCGGTCGTGCACACCTTGATGGCGTCGGCGCCGGAGCGGATGAGCAGGCGCACGGTGCGGCGCACATCGTCGTCGGTGTCGATGATGGGATCGACGGCGCCGAGTTTCATGGTCTCCGTGCCGTTGGGCAGGTGGTGGTCGCCGTGGCCGCCGGTGGGCGAGAGCGGGACGAGCGCGATGTGCAGGCGCGGGCCCTGGATGAGTCCGGCCGCAATGGAATCGCGGAAGCCCGCGTCGACCCCGCCCAGGTCGCGGGCGGTGGTCACACCGGCCATGAGGGTCTTGCGCGCGTTCACGGCGGCGCGGAACGTGCGCTCCGAGTCGAAGCGGCGCAGGTTGGCCAGCTGGTCCTCGAGGTCAAGGCCCAGGTGGACGTGCGCGTCGATGAAGCCGGGCAGGATGGTCCGCCCGGCCAGGTCCACCGTGCGCACCGCGCCGGAAACGCCGCCGGCCGCCGCGCCCGAGGCGCCCGCGGGCTGCGCGTCCGAGGCGCCGGACGCGCCCGCCCCGGCCCCCGCCTCGGCGGGCCGCCGCGGGCCCGCGTAGACGATGCGGCCGTCGGCGAGCTCCACCTCGGCGTCGCGCAGGGGCTCACCGCCGGTGCCGTCGATGAGCGTGGCGCCCGTGAGCAGCAGGCGCTGGGCGCCGGTGGGCACGGTGGGCAGCAGGGCGGACTTCATGGGCGATCCCCTCGGACGGCGAGTGCGGTTGCCCCTATCGTCTCACTCCCGGCCGGCGAGCTCCGGGGAGGGGCCGTCGCCGTGCGCGGGTGCGCCGGACTCCGCCCGGGCTGCGGGAACGGGCCGGCGGATGACGAGCACGGCCACGAGGGCCGCGAGGATGAGAACGGTCGTGAAGATCGGCGCGCTCACGAGCGGAGCCAGGAGGATGAGCGCGGCGGCCGTCACCATCGCGGTGCTCACGATCGCGTCCGCGCTGCCGCGGAAGGCCGTCATCCAGACGAAGAGGAGGAACGCGGACACGGGGATCGCCACGGCCAGCCCGGCGGTGGCCTCGGAGATCCCGCCCTCGATCGCGGAGTCGATGTCGATCTCGATGCCCACCGACAGCGCACCGGCCGCGGCGAAGACGAAGTAGTGCCCGTAGCCGAACAGGGTCGAGGACAGCATCGACGTGATGGTGCGGTGGTGGACGGGCCAGAAGTACACCCACCACAGTCCCGCGGTGATGAGCAGCGTCATGGCGGCCAGCGGGATCAGGTTGCCCACGGCCTCGGCCTCCTCATTGGCCTCGATGAGGGCGTTCGTGCTGGCCAGCAGGCTCTCGCCCAGGACGATGAGGGTGAAGAGCCCGTAGCGCTCCGTGATGTGGTGCGGGTGCCACGGCGTGCTGCCCACGCGCTCGGCGAGCACGGGCACGAGGAGTTCGACGACGATGAGCGAGAGGAAGAGCGGGGTCCGGAACGGGCTCTCCGGGAGCAGGAGCCACAGCACCCACAGCACCTGGGTGGCGAAGATGCCCACGGCGTAGACGAGCGCGGCCCGGCCGGCCGCGCCGCCGCACCGCGAGGCGCGCAGCCACTGCGCGACCATGAAGATGCGCATGACCACGTAGCCGCCGATGAGCACGGTGTAGCTGTTGTGCTCGAAGGCCGGGGCGATGCCGGCGGCGAGCACCATGACCCCGCTCATCTGCCCGATCGTCATGAGGCGGTAGAACCAGTCGTCCGTGTCGAACGAGGTGGCGAACCACGTGAAGTTCATCACGCCCACCAGATCCCGAAGAACACGATCCCGTAGTGGGCCAGGCCGTCGGCCAGGTGCCCCTCGGCGATCGCATGGTGCAGGTTCGACGAGGCATTCGAGACCGCCACGACGAACACGAGGTCGAAGACCAGCTCGAGCGTGCTGGCGGTGCGCCCCTGCTCGTGGGGCGAGCGCGGGCGCATGGGCGTGAGCCTGAAGCGGCCGGCGGCGGGAGTGTTCACGGGTGGCCTTCCGGGAGTGGGGATGCTGGCCCCACTCTAGGCACAGGATCGGGTGCGCACCGCCACCCGGGCGGGCGGCGCCGCCCGCGGTCTCAGTCCTCCGGGGCGGGCTTGGCCTTCGCCTTGCCCTTCTCCACCATGGGGTGCTCCGGGTTCGAGCACATGGCGGAGCGGTAGCCGCGGCAGAAGTACTCGCCGTGGGCCTCGAACGGCAGGCCCTTGAACAGGTAGCCGCTGGTCACGGGGTAGAGGCCCTTGGCCTTGAGGTTCTTGTACAGCTGCGGGGCGGCCTTGATAGTGGGCTCGTGGATCGAGTGCATGAGGATGACCGAGCCCGGTTGCGACATCGACGTGCCCGTCTTCACGGTCTTCGGGGTGCTGCGCGTCTTCCAGTCCAGCGTGTCGACGTCCCACTGGATGATGCGCTTGTCGACCTGCTTGTCGACCGCCGCGCTCGTTGCGCCGTAGGGCGGGCGCAGCATCGTGGACTTCGGGACCCCGGCCGCCTCGAGCGCCTTGTCCGTCCGGTCCAGCTGCTGGGCGAGCTTGGACCCGCTCAGGCGGCTGAGCTGCGGGTGGTTCCAGCTGTGGTTCTCCACCTCGTTGCCCATGTCGAGCAGTTCCTTGTTCGCCTTGGGGTACTGCTTGACGTTGGTGCCGATCTGGAAGAACGTGGCGCGGATGTTCGCGTCCTTGAGGTAGCCCTTGAGCTCCTTCGTCTGCTGGGGCGTGCCGGGCCCGTCGTCGTAGGTCACGGCGACGCACGGCAACAGGCCGCAGGAGTAGTCCGGCTCGTAGCTCTTGTCGTCGCTGGGCAGCTGGAGGTCCTCGCCCATGGCCTGGCGCACCTGGGTGCCCAGGTCGGACAGGTCGCCCTTGTCCACGGCGCTGCCGTCGACGACGGGCAGGGCCTTGTCGTCCACGGTCATGGCGCCCACCTGGTCCGCGCCGTACTTCTGGGCATCGGAGAACAGCGCCGAGCCCGGCTGGGTCTCGTTCTTCTCCAGGTCCGTGACGAAGACGCGCTGCGTGGCCTGGCCGCCCACCGTGGTGCTCAGGCGGGAGACGAGGAAGTGCCCGCCGGCCGCCACGACGGAGTTCTCGGCCGTCACCTTCTGCTCCTTGCCCTTCCCCGCGCCCGAGGTGCTGCTCGCGGTGGCGCCGCCGCTGGCCTGGCTGGTTGAGCCGGCGCCGTCCTGGCCGGTCGCGCTCGCGGTGGGCCCCTGGCCGGGCTGCTCGATGAACTTCGGGGCCTCCCAGCGCTCCTCGGGATCCGTCAGCGCCGGGTCGAGCGCGCGGCGGCCGTGGAAGGCGCCGCCTGATTTGAAGGCCTTGAGGATGTCCTTCTCCATGGCCTCGGACAGGCTCGAGGCCCCCGTGATGCCGAAGAAGTGGGCGTCGAGCTTCGAGTTCTCGCTCGTGTGGACCGCGTAGCTGTTGAGGCGCTCGGCCAGGGAGTCGGGGACGCCGTCGAAGTGGCCGCTGTCGCTGCCGCCGCCGCCCGTGCCCCCGGAGCCGCCGGTGCAGCCCGTGAGGAGCAGCGCGACTGCCGAACCTGCGGCCGCCAGTGCCCCGAATCTGCCAATGAACTTCACGATCTCACCCTCTGCTGGCTGTGGTCCCTGTGCTGTGGTCCCGGCGCGCCGCTTGGGCCGCGGGCCCCTGCCGAGTCTAGTGCGCGCCGGTCACGGGACGGCCACATTTGTGTATGCCCTGGCATAGCGCTTCCTGTGTCGCTCCTGTGAAAGGCCAGAACACCGTTCAGGAACATAGCGGGGCGCCCCGGCGGCCATCCGCCGGAGCGTCCCGCTGGGTGGCGTGCCTCAGCCCTCGCGCTTGGCGCGCACCACCATCGTCGGGCACTTGGCGTAGGGCAGCACCGACTGCGAGGTGGAGCCGAGCAGCAGGCCGGCGAAGCCGCCGCGCCCGCGCGAGCCGATCACGAGGATGTCCGCGGTGTCGGAGGCGCGCACGAGCACCTCGGCGGGCTGCCCGTCGAACAGCGTCCAGTCGACGGTGAGCTCCGGGTGCTGCTGCGCCACCGCCGCCGCGGCGAGCGCGATCTTGTCCGCCCCCTCGTCGACGAAGCGCTTCATGTCGCTGGCGCTCGGCAGCCACTCGGGGCCCACGACCGTCGTCGTGATGACGCCCACGATGTGCAGCGGCGTGCCCCGGCGCACCGCGATCTCCGCGGCGGCCCACAGCGCCGGCGAGTCCTTACCCAGCGCGTCGATGCCCACGACGACGGAGCCGGAGAAGTCCAGCCCCGGATAGGTCTCCCCGTCCCCGCCCTGCTCGAAGTCCGCCCCGCGGGCGCTGCGCACCGGCTGGGAGGACGAGACCTCGGGCCGGCGCTGGCCGTCGAGCGACCAGGAGACCGGGACGACGATCGTGGGGGCCAGGCTGTGGGCGGGCAGCGCCGAGGACACGGTGCCCAGCAGGCGGCCGGCGAACCCGCCGCGCCCCCGGGAGCCGACGACCGCCAGCGATGCCTGCCGGGACTCCTCGACGAGGACGCCGGCGGCATCGCCGATTTCGATGACGGCCTCGACGCCCACGCCCGCGGCCCGCACCTCGGCGGCGGCCTCCTTGAGCGAGGCCGTGACGGCGGCGCGCACCGCGGAGTCGTCGATGGGGACGTAGGAGACGTCGATGGTGGCCGCGGCGACGCTGGGGATCGTGTAGGCGCCCACGAGTCGGATGGTGCGGCCCATGGCCTGGGCCTCGCCGATCGCGAACGCCAGTGCGTTCCGGCTCGCCCGGGAGCCGTCGATGCCGACGATGATCGCCTGCGGATCGGCGACCTGGGGTTCTGCGCGTTCCTCTGCCATGGCGTCTCCTCACGCGGGTGGGCGGAACGAGGCTGCCTGCCCCGCTACCCAAACCCTACTCAGCCCCGCGGCCCAGATCACCCCGCGGCCGTCATGCGGCACGGCGGAAGTCGAGGAATGGACGCCACTGCTCCGCGGGGGCGTCGAGGTCGCGCAGCCACCAGCGCCCGGCGTGCGGCGCGCGAGGGGCCCGGGCGAGCCGCCAGCCGATCTCCTCGGGGGTCCGATCGCCCTTGCGGTTGTTGCACGCCCGGCAGCACGCCACGAGGTTCTCCCACGAGTTCGCGCCCCCGCGCGAGCGCGGCAGCACGTGGTCGACGGTCCCGGCGGCCGCCCCGCAGTAGGCGCAGCGGTGGCCGTCGCGGCGCAGCACCCCTCTGCGCGACAGGGCCGCGGTGCGCCCGTGGGGCGGGCGGACGTAGCGGCACAGGAGGATGACGGAGGGGCAGTCGAGCTCGCGCACCGCGCTGCGCACGCGCACCCCGGGGTAGGCGGCGAGCACGCTGGCGCGCCCGGCGAGGACCAAGACGATGGCGCGGCGGTAGGAGACGACGGACATCGGCTCGAAGCCCGCGTTGAGGACGAGGGTCTTCACAGCCCCGCTCCCCGTGCGGTGGCCACCGCAGGCGGGCGGGCCTGCGCACCGTGCGGCCGGGCCGCGCGCAGACGCGAACGGGCGCCGCACCTGTGTGCGGCGCCCGTGGCGGGAGTGGGTGAGGCGGCTATGAACTCGGCGCCGCGACTGTGCGGGCGGCGAGCCGACATGGGGCGGGGTGCTGACATGCGCGTTCCCTTCGGCCAGGGCCCAGCCCCGCTGGGCCTGGGCCCACCATAGCCCGCGCGGGCGCCCCCGTCACCGGGCCAGGGCACAGCGGGCGGCAGAATTCGCCTGCCCGCAGGCCCCCGTTCACCACGTCAAGCGACCGGCCCCGGGGCGCGCAGCAGCGGGCCCAAGTCGGCTCGGGCCCGCTGGACGACCGGCGCCGGTGGGCCGGAAGGGAGGACGATCAGGTGCGGCGGACGGCCCGGTGGGCCGATGGCCTGGGATGAAGGGGCCGCGGCGCGCGCGGCCCCGCCGGCCCGGGCCGCCTCAGAGCACGCGGCGGAACGATGCGCCGGCGGAGACCATCCAGTCGATGGAGCGCTTCGACGTGTCGACGCGGGGGTTGCCGGCGTCGTACATCATGCCGTTGCCCGCGTAGATGCCCACGTGGCCCGGCGAGACGATAAGGTCACCGGCCTTCGCGTTCGACTTCGACACCGCCTTGCCCGCCCCGGCCTGGCCGCCCGAGGTGCGCGGCAGGTGGACGCCCACCTTCTTGTAGACGTACGAGGTGAAGCCGGAGCAGTCCCAGCCGCTCGGCGAAGTGCCGCCGGAGACGTACGGGGTGCCGAGCCCGCTCTTGGCCAGCGCCATGACCTGCTGGACCTTCGACCCGCTGGGGACGGGGGCGTCCTTCGAGGACTTCTTCGAGGACTTGCCCGACGACTTGCTCGACGACGACTTCGAGGACTTCTTCGTCGACGACTTCTTGTCCTGCTCGGCGGTCGAGTGCTGGGCGCTGGCCTGCGGGGCCGAGGAACTGCTCGCCTTGGCGGGCGCCGGCTTGGGCTTGGGGGCCTTCGCGGCGGTCACCAGCGAGGTGCTCGTGGCGGCCTGCGACTTCTCCGCCTTGGCGGGGGTGCTGTCGACCTTCGTGGCGGCCTGGGCCTCGTAGTCCGCGGCGCCGGCCGGCTGCGACTCGCTGGCCACGACCGCATCGCCGCCGTGCTCGCCCAGCATGCTCGGCAGGCTCGCCGAGGCCAGGAGTCCGCCCGCGGCGGCGACGACCGCCGCTCGGCGGCCCACGGTCCCGGAGCTGGCGCTCAGGGACTCCGTGAGTTCGGTCAGGGGGGTCTTCACTCGGGTGGCCGCCGCCCGGCGGCCGTGCTGCTGAGAATCAGGCACAGGTCATCCTTCGCTGCTGCGTGTGTGGGGCTCCGTCCACGGTAACGAAGGCGCACCCGAATGTCACATTCCCGTTACAAAACTCCGACCGGATTATGACGACTGCGCGTGTCGGCACTGGTGAGAACGGCACTCCACCCCGAACTCCCGGGCGTGTCGGGCAGACGAGGTCCATCCGGAGACACCGAGCACGCTCCCGAAATCATAACGTTTCGTTACCGAAAGCGAATGGACGCGGCGCGGCGGGCGTCGTCATCGGGTCCCCCGGGCGGGGTGCATCGTGGGGGTTACGGCCGTTACGAGAGAGCGGCACAAGGCTCCGGTGCCGGGCCGGAGGAAGCCCGCGCGATACTGCGGCGCAGGACCAGCCGCGAAGGGCCGGGGTACGGCCGGCACGCGGAAGCGGCAAGAGGCCGCGGCACGGACCCGGGCCGCCGGCGCAGGCGCCGGAGCCAGACGTCCGCAGACGCACAAGCGCCCCGGCCCAACAGGGCCGGGGCGCTTGGAAACCGCTGGGCTCAGAGCACGCGGATGAAGACCGCGTCGCTCATCCAGGAGTCCGAGGTGTGCACCGTGCCGACGCGCGAGTTGCGCGCGTCGATCATCTTGCCGCCGCCGGCGTAGATGCCGACGTGGCCGGGGTGCCACATGAGGTCGCCGGGCTTGGCCTCCGAGGCGGAGACGGTGCGCCCGGCGCTGCGCTGCGAGCCGGAGCTGTGGTCGAGCTTGACGCCCACCTTGCCGTAGACGTACGAGGTGAAGCCGGAGCAGTCCCAGCCGCTGGGGCTCGTGCCGCCCCAGACGTATGGGGTGCCCACGTAGCTCTTGGCGATGGAGACGACCTGCTCGGCCTTCGAGCCGTTCGGGGCCGCGGCGGAGCCGGAGGCGGCGGTTGCCTTCGCGGGCTCCGCGGCGGGCTTGGGCTTGGGCTTCGAGGCCTTCTTCGCGGTGACGTTCTCCACGGCGGCGGTGCCGGCGACGGCGGAGGCCTTCTTCTCGGACTTGGCGGTCTTCGCGGCCGCGACCTTCGTGGCGGCCTGCGCCTGGTATTCCGGCTGCGCGGTCTTCGAGGAGTCCTGCGCGGAGACGACGGCATCGTCGGACTTCGTCGCGTTCGCCGCGGTGGGCAGTGCGACCGAGGTGAGCAGACCGCCGGCTGCGACGGCAACCGCTGCGCGCCGACCGACCGAACCGGAGTTGGCGCTCAGCGCCTCGGTGAGCTCCGAGAGGGGGGTCTTGACGCGAGAGTCGGCCGCACGACGGCCATGCTGCTTCTGAGCCACGGATTACTTCCTTCACATTGCACAGGACGGTGGGCCTGCTTGTGCTTCTGCTGAGTGGGGGGCTGGGGCCTGAGTCGTCCCGGTCGCCGTGTCGGCTGCGATGGCCGCCGACAGCCCAACGGTATAGGAGGGTTACGCGATTGTCACAATCCGATCACGAGAATCTTCCTGTGAAAACCGACACAGCGGCGTCTTCGCTGGTGAGAGGCTTTGACGGCAGCGGCGGATTCGTTACCCACAGATTACGAACCGGGCCGGACAGGCTGTGGACAGCGCAGAAGCCGCCCGCCTCCCCCGGCGAGCGGGGGCTGCGGGCGGCTTCCGGCGTGACTGGCGCGCGGCGTGACTGGCGCGCGGTACGCAGCTCAGCGGGTCACGAAGATGTGGGAGGCGGTGTCCGGCGGGAGGTCGAGCACGTCATCGGCACCGGGCACGCCCACGGTCACGTAGTCGCCGAGCACCTTCGACACGACGGCGGCACCCGGGACCACGCCCGTCTGGCGCAGCTGGGCCAGCAGGTAGGAATCGACCTGGAGCGGCTCCGCGATCCACTCGATCGTCGCGGAGACCTCCTCGTCGCCGGCGACCGCGGTGAGCGGCACCGCGTCCGAGGGCGTGTACGGGGCGTCGATGGCGCCGCGCTCCGGGATCGGGTTGCCGTACGGGCTGGTCGCGTGCTCCTCCAGGAGCCCCACGAGGCGCTCCTCGACCTGGTCGCTCATGACGTGCTCCCACCGGCACGCCTCCTCGTGCACGAGCTCCCAGTCCAGCCCGATGACGTCGCTGAGCAGGCGCTCGGCCAGGCGGTGCTTGCGCATGACGGACATCGCGTGCTCGCGGCCGGTGGTCGTGAGCTCCAGGTGGCGGTCCGTGTCGACGACGAGCAGGCCGTCGCGCTCCATGCGGGCGACCGTCTGGGAGACGGTGGGGCCCGAGTGCTCGAGCCGCTCGGCGATGCGCGCGCGCAGCGGCGTGATGCCCTGCTCCTCGAGCTCGATGATCGCCTTGAGATACATCTCCGTGGTATCGACGAGGTCGTTCATGGCTTCCCTCCAGCGTTGCCCGCCGGGCGCCCCTGCCCAGCCTTCGAGATCGCGTGTCCTGCCCCGCGACCAACGGTCTGACCACTCATCCTATTCCCAGCCCGGTCCATCCGCTGTGTAGGCACACCTCACTCCGGAGCGCCCGCGTTGATGTAGGCCGTCTTGTGGACCGTGAAGAACTCCCGCGCGGCCCTGCCCTGCTCGCGCGGGCCGAAGCTCGAGCCCTTCCGGCCGCCGAACGAGGCGTGGTAGTCCACCCCGGCGGTCGGCGCGTTGACCATGACCATGCCCGCCTGCGCCCGGCGCCTGAAGTCCGCGGCGTGTGCCAGGGAGCGGGTGAAGATGCCGGCCGAGAGTCCGAACGGCGTGCGGTTGGCTACCGCCAGCGCCTCCTCGTAGTCGGCGACCCGGATCACGCTGGCGACCGGGCCGAAGACCTCCTCGCGGTTGATCGTCATCTCCTCCGTCGTGTCGGTCACCAGGGCCGGGGCCAGGAAGTAGCCCTCGGCGTCTGCCTGCACCCGGTGGCCGCCGTGGACCGTGGCGCCCTCCGCCGCAGCGCCGTCGATGTAGGCGCGGTCCTGTTCGAGCTGCTCGGCGGAGACGACCGGGCCCACCGTGGTCTCGGGGTCGCGGGCGTCTCCCACCCGCAGGCGCCCCATCCGCTCGAGGACGAGGTCGACGAACTCGTCGTGGACATCGGCGGTGACGATGAGGCGGCTCGAGGCCGTGCACCGCTGCCCCGTGGAGAAGAAGGCGCCGTTGACGGCGGCATCGGCCGCGGCCGGCAGGTCCGCGTCGCCGAGCACGACGAGGGGGTTCTTGCCGCCCATCTCCGCCTGCACCTTGGCCCCGGAGGCGGTGGCGGCGGCGATGACACCGGCGCCCACGGCCGCGGAGCCCGTGAACGTCACGGCGTCCACCTCCGGCGAGTGCGAGAGCACGTCGCCCACCACGCGCCCGGAGCCCATGACGAGGTTGAGCACACCGGCGGGCAGCCCGGCCTCGACGAGGATGCTGACGAGCGCGTGCGCGCTGGCCGGCACGAGCTCGGCCGGCTTGAACACGACGGTGTTGCCGAACGCCAGGGCCGGGGCGATCTTCCAGGCGGGGATGGCGATCGGGAAGTTCCACGGCGTGATCACGCCCACGACGCCCACGGGCTCGTGCGTCATCTCCACCGTGAGCCCCGGGCGCACGGACTCGACGACCTCGCCCGTGTTGCGCAGCGTCTCGCCGGCGAAGAACTTCAGCAGCTGGGCCGCGCGCACCGCCTCCGCCCGTGCCTCGGCCAGGGGCTTGCCCTCCTCGCGGGCGAGGAGGGCGCCCAGTTCGTCCGCGCGCTCGCGCACCAGGGTGCCCGCGGTGTCGAGCACGTCGAAGCGCCGCTGCACGGTGCCGTAGGACCAGTCCGGCAGCGCCGCGCGGGCGGCGGCGATCGCCGCCTCCACGTCCTCGGCGCCGGCGCGCGCGAAGCGGCCCAGCACATCCGAGGTGTCCGAGGGGCTGATGTTCTCCCGGCGCTGCTGCGCGGGGACCCACCTGCCCCCGATGAGGTTGTCGAAGGTCGTCTCCGGGCCGTAGGCGGTCATGCGGGGCTCCTCAGGGGTGTGGGGCCGCCGCGCTGCGCGCGCCGCGGACACCGGGGGCGGTCGGGCTCAGGGGTTGAGCCGGACGATGGTCCAGGCACTGGGGTCATCGAGGCGGGCGGGCCGGCCGTCGGCGCTCGTGAACGCGTAGCGGTCGTGGAAGCGGTTGCCGCGGCCCTGCCAGAATTCGACCTCGCTGGGCCGCACGAGGTAGCCGCCCCAGTGGGCGGGCCGCTCCACGGGGCCGGAGCCGAAGCGCTCCTGCGCTTGCGCATAGGCGGCTTCGAGGTCGGCGCGGCTGCGCACGGGCTGGGACTGGGCGCTGGCCACCGCGCTCAGCTGCGCGCCGCGGGCGCGGGAGGCGAAGTACTCGTCGGACACCGCCGCCGAGGTGGGCTCGGCCACCCCGCGCACCCGCACCTGGCGCTGCATGTCGTGCCAGGGGAACGTCAGCGCGATGCGGGGGTCCGCGGCGAGCTGGCGGCCCTTGAGCGAGTCGTAGTTGGTGAAGAAGACGAAGCCCTCGGGGCCGAATTCCTTCAGCAGCACCACCCGGGCGCTCGGGCCGGAGGCGTCGGCCGTGGCGACGACCATCGCGTTGGGCTCGGCGACCTGGGCGGCCGCCTCCTCATACCAGGCGGCGAACTGGGAGCCTGGGTCCGCGGCGACCTCGCTCAGGTCCGCGGCCAGGTACTCCACGCGCTGGGCGGCGAGGTGGGACAGGGCGGTGTCGCGCGGTGCGTCCGCGGTGGCAGCCTGTTGGTCGTGGGCATCCGATTCGGGGCTCGTCCCTGCGCTCATGGCACCATGATAGCCCGCGCTCCCCGGCCGCCGCGCGCGGTTCGCATCGCGGTCGTCCGGCTGGGACGGTGCGCACACTGGGTGGGGCGCCGGGCTAGACTCGGGCGGGTGAGCGAAGACACCACTACTACCGTCATCATCCCGCCCGAACTCCTGCCCGCGGACGGCCGCTTCGGCTCCGGCCCGGCGCGCATCCGGCCCGAGCAGCTCGAGGCCCTGGCCGCCGCCGGCCGCACGGTCATGGGCACCTCCCATCGCCAGGCCCCGGTGAAGAACCTGGTGGGCCGCATCCGCACCGGGCTCGCGGAGCTGTTCGACCTGCCCGCCGGCTACGAGGTCGTGCTGGGCAACGGCGGCTCGACCGCGTTCTGGGACGCGGCCGCGTTCGGCCTCGTGCGCACGGCCGCGGCACACGGCTCGTTCGGCGAATTCGGGTCGAAGTTCGCCAAGGCCACCGACACCGCGCCCCACCTGGAGGCCTCCATCATCACGGAGTCCGCGCCGGGCACCTCGGCGGTCCCCACGGCAGCGGAGGCGGACGTCTACGCCTGGCCGCACAACGAGACCTCGACGGGGGTGGCCACGCAGATCCGGCGGCCCGAGGGCATCGCCGACGACGCCCTCGTCATCATCGACGCGACCTCGGCTGCCGGCGGCCTCGACGTCGACATCCGGCAGGCGGACGTGTACTACTTCGCCCCGCAGAAGAACATGGGCTCCGACGGCGGCCTGTGGATCGCGATCATGTCGCCGCGCGCCCTCGAGCGCGCGCGGGAGATCAAGGACTCCGGACGCTGGATCCCCGCCTCGCTCGACCTCGTCACCGCCATCGACAATTCGGCGAAGAACCAGACGTACAACACCCCGGCGGTCGCCACCCTCATCCTGCTCGCCGAGCAGCTCGACTGGCTCAATGGCAACGGCGGCCTGGCCTGGGCCGCCTCGCGCACGGCCGAATCCGCGCGCCTCGTCTACGAGTGGGCCGAGGCCAGCGACGTCGCCGCGCCCTTCGTGGCGGATCCCGCCGACCGCTCGAACGTCGTGGCGACCGTCGACTTCGACGAAGCGGTCGATGCCGCGCAGATCGCGCAGGTGCTGCGCGCCAACGGAATCGTCGACGTCGAGCCCTATCGCAAGCTGGGCCGCAACCAGCTGCGCATCGCGACGTTCGCCTCGGTGGACCCCGAGGACGTCAAGGCGCTGCTCGGCTGCATCGACTTCGTCCTCACCGCCCTCCCCCGCTGAGCGGCCGCGGCGGCCGGGCCGCAGCCGGTCGCCGGGCACAGGCGCGGCGCCGCCGGCTCACAGCGCCGGATCGGCCGGCGGCGGCGATCCCGCAGGACCGCCGCGGGCGGCGTCTCCCCCGGCACCGGTCCCCTCGGCCGCACCCTGGCCGGCCGCACCGCCCTCATTGGCCGCACTGCCCCCGTCGGCCTCGCCGGCTCCGCCCGCGGACACCCACACGACGAGCGCACCGGAGACCGCCACGAGCAGCACGCCTGCCAGCGCGGCCGGCGAGAGCCGCTCCCCCAGCAGGGCGAACCCGACGAGCGCGCCCATTGCCGGGTCGACCGCGAAGAGCGTGCCGATGACCCGGGCGGAGCTCAAGCGCCCGGCCAGGGTGTCGAGGCTGCAGGGGATCGCGACGCCCACCACCGCGCACACGGCGAGCAGGCCCAGATCGGCCGGCTTCACCTCGCCGACGTGGGGCGCGGCGAGCGGCAGCGTGAGCGCGGCCGCGATCCCCACCGACAGCGCCAGGCCGTCCAGTCCGGACCCGGCCTTGCCCACGCGCGCGGCCAGCAGCGTGTAGCCCCCGAACGCGGCCGCGGCGCACAGGGCCGCCGCATAGCCCGCGGCATCGAAGTAGCCCAGGGGGCCGGCGGAGATGAGCGCCACCCCCGCCAGTGCGAGCAGCGCCACCCCGGCCTCGCGCAGCCGGCGGGTGGCGGCCAGCGCGACGGCGCACGGGCCCAGGAACTCGAGGGTGACGGCGATGCCGAGGGGAATGCGGTCGATGGCGGCGTAGAGGCTGAGGTTCATGACGGCCATGGCCGCCCCGTAGAGGCCGATGCCCAGCCACTCGCCTGGGCCGCGCCCCCGCAGACGGGGGCGGATCACCGCGAGCAGCACCACCGCGGCGATGGCCATGCGCATGCCGCTGACCGCGAACGAGCCGTAGGCGGAGAACAGCCGCGAGGACAGCGCCGCGGAGACCTGGACCCCGGCGGAGCCGCCCACCACGAGCGCGGCGGCGCCCAGCACCGCGCGCGGGCTCAGCGCCGCCTGCGCCATGTCCGCTCCGCAGCCCTGGATCGTTCGCCCGTCTCTCCCACGGCCATCAGGCTACGCGCATCGGCTCCCCGCCGCCCAGCCGGCCGCGCGGGTCGCACCGGGCCCGCCGCGGTCCGTGGACTGCCTCAGGCGAAGTGCGCCCAGACCCCGATCCCGAACGCGCCGGCGGCGAGCGCCGCGCAGCCGAACTCCACGGCGATGCCCAGGCCCGCCGCGCGGATCGTCGCCCAGCTCGTCTCCCAGGCCCGGCGGGGGTCGCCCAGCCGTGCCCACTCGGCCAGGTAGAGCCCCGCCACGAAGCCCAGCAGCAGGCCCACAACGGGGAGGACGAAGAAGCCGACGACCCCCACCGCCAGCCCCGCGAGGAGGCTGAGGCTGGGCACGCCGCGCGCCTTGAGGCGCCGGCCGGTGATGACCCAGGAGGCGCCCATGCCGATGCAGGTGAAGACGGCCACGGCCGCGAACGCGGCCCACGCCTCGGGCCCGCCGACGATGATGGCCCACACGAGCACGGACACGAGGATGAGCGCGGAGCCGGGCAGCACCGGCACGACGATGCCGGCACAGCCCACGACGATGAGGAGCGCGACGACGAGCGAGGCGATTGCGGCGGCGCTCATCAGGGGTGCCCGTCGTAGGTGAGGTGGACGAGGCGGCGGGTGTGCGTGCGGTGGACGCGCAGGTGCTTCGCCCCGATGAGCCAGCACAGGCCCACGGCGATCCCGATGATGCCCGCCGAGCCGCCCAGCACGAGCGCGGCGCGCGGGCCCATGCCGTTGGCCACGAGCCCGGCGATGGGCGCGCCCAGCGGGGTGCCGCCCATGACGACGGCGGCGTAGATCGCCATCACCCGGCCGCGCACGACGGCGGGGATGGTGGTCTGCACGTAGGCGTTCGCGGCCGTCATCATCGTGATCGAGGAGAAGCCCACCCCGATGAGCGCGATGGCGAACAGCCAGTAGGAGGGCATCGCCGAGGCCAGCAGGCACGCCGCCCCGAACCCGCCGGAGGCGCCGAAGACGAAGCGCAGGCGCGGGCGGTCGCGGCGCGCGGCCAGCAGCGCGCCGGACACGGAGCCGATCGCCATGACGGAGTTGAGCAGGCCGAACCCGCTGGCGTCGCGGCCGAACTCCACCCGCGCCATCGTGGCGGTGTAGATGTTGAAGTTGAAGCCGAACGTCGAGACGATGAAGAGCACGACGAGCACGACGACGAGGTCGGGCCGCGTCCGCAGGTACTTGAAGCCGCCCAGCACCGCCTTGACCCCGCCGCCGCGCTTGATGGGCGCGGGGTGGAGCCGAGCGCGGTCGAGGGTGAGCAGGACGACGATGGTGGCGGCGAACCCCAGCCCGCTGATGAGGAAGACCGGTGCGGGGCCCAGCCAGGCGGTGAGGCCGCCGGCCACGGCCGGCCCGAGCATCCGCGCGCCGTTGAACGACGCGGAGTTCAATGAGACCGCATTGGGCAGCAGCGACTCCCCCACGAGCTCGGAGACGAAGGCCTGCCGGGTGGGGTTGTCCACCGTTGCGACGACGCCCAGGAACAGCGCGAGCGCGTAGACGTGCCAGAGCTCGACCGCGCCGGTGATGACGAGGCCGAAGAGCACGAGCCCGCAGGAGCCCATGAGCGCCTGTGTGAGGAGGAGCAGCCTGCGCTTGTCGAAGCGGTCGGCGATCGCCCCGGCGAACGGGAAGAGGACGAGCTGGGGGCCCAGCTGCAGTGCCATGCCGATGCCGAGTGCGGTCGCATCGTTGTCCGTGAGCACGGTGAGGACCAGCCAGTCCTGCGCCGTGCGCTGCATCCACGTGCCCGTGTTGGAGATGAGGGCGCCGGCGAACCAGTGGCGGTAGTTGGGCTCGCGCAGAGACCTGAACATCGAGCTCATGGGCTCAGACCTCCGCTCCTGTGGTCACGGGGCTCAGGCCCCGGCGCCCTCCGCGGGCGAGCCGGCGGCCACCGGGACCATCTCGAAGCCCTCCGCGGCATCGTCGACGACGGGCACGGCCGGAGCGGCATCGGGCCGCTCCACGTCCGTCTCCGAGTGGGCCCCGCAGCCGGTGTCGAGGGAGACGACGCGCCCGTCGAAGGGCGACCACTCGTTGGCGCACACGCCGAACTGCGTGCGCATGGCGCCGGCGATCGGCAGCAGGTAGCCGCAGCTGCCGCAGGTCTGGACCGCCTGGCGGGCGAACTCGCCGCGCGGGCCCGCCTCGGAGGCCGCCCAGCGGCTGGCCGCGGCGCCGATGCCCTCGCGGGAGAGCACGCGCTCGCGGCCCAGGCCGAACTCGTAGTTGGCGATCTGATCGACATCGTCGTCCGGCTCCACGGCCACCTGCTGGTAGCCCGGCTGCAGGTTGGGGTCCGCGTCGAGCTTGGGCAGCGTGTCCTTGGGGCCGACGTCGCCGGGGCGCACGCGCTCGGCCCACGGCAGCCACTCGGGCGAGACCAGCGCCTCGGGGCCGGGCAGCAGTGCCGTCTCGCACACCGTCGCCTTCTTCGAGCGCGGAGCGCGGGCGAGCACGGCCACCCAGTGCCAGCCCCGGTAGGCGGGGTCTGTGCAGTCGAACGAGTGGGTCACGAGGCGCTGGCCCTCGGACACGGCGCCCTGGTAGGCGCCCACGTGCTCGGGCTCGGCCACCTCGAGCAGCGCCGCGCGGGCGACGTCGACGGCGGCGGCCAGCACGTCGTCCAGCGGCGCGGGACGGCGGGCGGCCGAGGCGCGGCGCGGCTCGGGCGCGGGCTCGACCGCGGCCATTGGCTCGGAGTCGGCTGCGTTTGCGGGCTCGGCCGGGGCGGCCGCGTGCGGGGCCGGCGCGGCCTCGGCACGCGCCTCGGCGGCGTCGGAGTCCATGCCCTCCCGCCAGGCTTCGAACAGGCTCATCGGCCCTCCAGATCATCGGCGATGTGGCGCAGCACCTCGGCGACCTTGTGGGCGTGCCCGTCGTCCGGGTAGCGGCCCCGCCGCAGTCCGGCGGAGGTGTCGTCGAGGAGCTTGATGACGTCTTCGATCATAGCCGCGGTCTTCTCCGGGTCCCGGCGCACGCGCTTGGGCGCCTCGATGACGCGGGCCTTGAGCACCTGCTTGCCCTTGCGACCGTCGACGACGTCGAAGTCGAGGCGGGTGCCGGGCGCGACCTCCGTGCCCGCGGGCAGGGATGTCGAGTGCAGGAAGACCTGCTCACCCGAATCGGCGGTGACGAACCCGAAGCCCTTCTCCGCGTCGAACCACTTCACGCGTCCGGTTGGCATGGCGTCTCCTCTCGTGCGTGCGCGCCGCCGCGGCGCGCGGTGTCTGTCTTGTGTCTGGTATCTGGTGTCTGGCGGCTGCTGCTGGTCTGCGAGCGGGGCCGGTCTGAGCCCGGTCGCGGCCGCACCGCGTGCGCCTGTGCGCTGCCCCGGCGCGGCTGTACTGCTGCACGCGATCCGTGCGGACCAACGGTGCGCTGCCCGCGGGCCACCCGGCGTCGGCGATCCTGCGGCCCGGCCGCGCGGGGCGGTGCCCGACGCCCGATCGCGGGGCGCGACGGCGGTCTCGAGGCCCGGGGGCGCTGCGGGCCGGCGGGGAGCGGAAGCCGCGCCCCTAGGCTCAGCGCCCGGGCGCGATCCCTGGGCTCAGCGCCCGGGTTGGGCGGTCGGTCGGCGCCTGCGCCCGATGAGCCGGACGAACGCAACGACCATGACGATGAATGCGATGGGCGGCGCGATCATTCCCACCCAGGTCAGCGCAACCGAGGGGACCCCGCCCGCCACGCCCACGATGACGACGGCGGCGAGCGCCAGCGCGCCGATGCTCATGAGCGCGACGGCGGTGCCGATCAGCCACGCGTCGGCTCGCCTCTCCCGCTGCTGTGCCACGTTCTCGTCCTTCTTGCTCGGAAAGTGCCGGGCCGGCCAGGGCGGCCGACGCCTCCCAGTGTACGCGCCGCCGCCCGCCGGGCGGGTGCCGACTAGACTCGGCCAGATGCCCCCGCTCCAGTCCTTCGCCGCGTGGCTCGCCGCAGCCGAGTCCCAGCGGTTCGCGGCCTTCGCCGCCCGCCGGCGCGACCTCATGCGCACGGACGCCGCGGACCTCACCCGCGTCGCGGGCCTGGCCGGCACCCGCGCCTCCGTGGCCACCGCGCTCGAGTCCCTGTCCACCGCTGCGCTGCAGGCCATGCAGCGCGCCGCCAGCGCCGCCCGGCTGGGGCCCACGGTCTCCGCGGCCGAGGCGCTGGCCGCACCGGGTGCCGAGGGCGCCACGGCCGGCGAGGGCGCCGCAGGTGCCGAAGGTGCCGCAGATGCAGAGGACGACGACCCCGCCGTCGTGCTCGCCGAGCTCCTCGACACCGGCCTCGTCTGGCCCGCGGACCCCGCCGACAGCGCCGCGCCGCTGCGCGCCGCCGAGCTGCGCATCCAGGCCGAGGCCATCGGCCTGCTGCCCACCACCGCGGCCGAGCGCGCCGATCCGCCCGCGTGGACCTCGGCCCGCCGGCCAGCCCGCCCCCGGCCGCAAACCGTGCCGCCCGCGATCGCCGCCAACGCGCAGGCGGCGGCGGTCTCCGACACCGTCTCCGGGCTGCTCGCCGCGGTGCGCACCGTCGCCGAGGCGGAGGCCTCCCAGCTGGCCACCGGCGGCATCGGCAAGCGCGACGTCCAGCGGATCGGGACGCGCCTGAGCGCCGATCCCGCGCACACGGTGCTCCTCCTGGAGATCGCGGGCGCCATGGGCCTGCTCGGCGTGGGCGGATCGGACCTCGACCCCCAGTGGCTGCCCACCGCCGAATACGACCGCGCCCTGGGCGCGGGGCGCGCCGAGGTGTGGGCCGGCGCGGTGCGCGCCTGGCTGCGGCTGAGCGTCGGCATCGACCACGTGCTGGCCGGGCGCACGCCCAGGGGCGACCGGATCCACGCGCTTGCCGCGGCGGCCGGTTCCCACCGCGGCTCGCCCTACCCCGGCAGCCGCGGGCGCGCGCCGCTGCCCTTCGCCCGCTTCCGGGTCCTCACCGGCCTCGCCGAGCTCGCCGGGGAGGGCGAGGCGATCGATGATGCGGCACTCGCCGCCCAGCTGCGGTGGGACCACCCGCTGGCCCCCGCGCTCGAGGATGCGACGGTGGGCCGCCTGCTCGCGGAGGCCGAGGCGCTGGGCCTGACGTGCACGCCGCTCGCCGCGCCGCGCGCCCACGCCCTCACCCCGCTGGGGGCCGAGCTCGCCGCCGGGTTGCGCGCCGCCATGCCGGCGGAACTCGCGCCCCTGGGCTTCGCCGCGGAGCTGGTGGAGGTGGCGCCGGGCGTCACCGCCGCAGCGCAGGCGCTCCTGCCCGAGCTCGTCGAGGACGTCATCGTCCAGTCCGATCTCACGGCCGTGGCCACCGGGCCCGTGGACCCGCGCACAGCGGCGGTGCTCGAGGCGCTGGCCGAGGTCGAGACCCGCGGCCAGGGCACCGTCTACCGGTTCACGGAGTCCTCCCTCACCCGCGCGTTCGAGTCGGGGCTGAGCGCCCAGGAGGTGCGCGAGCGGATCGCCGGAGTGTCCCGGACCGGGCTGCCGCAGCCGCTCGAGTACCTCCTCGCGGAGACCGCCGCGCGCATGCGGCGCGTGCGGATCGCCGCGGCGCGCTCGGTGGTCGTCGTCGACGACCCCGCCGATCTCGCGGCGCTGCTGGCCGAACCGGTCATGATCGCGGCCGGCCTCCAACAGCTCGCCCCCACCGTCGCGCTCGCGGGCGTCGGCTCCGACCGCCTCGACCAGCTCCTCGCTGCCGCGGGCATCCGCACGCTGCACACGGCGGGAGCCGGCGGCGCTCCCCCGCGCGGGCGCCCTCCCGCCCCCGCCGCCCCGCTGGCCCAGCGCAGCACGCGCGTACCCGATGCGCAGCTCGAGGCGTTCGCCCAGCGCCTGCGGGCGACGGGCGGCGGGCGCAGCGCCTCCGGCCCCGCGCCGGCGGGCGGGCAGAGCCCGGCCGACATCGCCCACGCGCTGCGCGAGGCCGCAGCGGCCGGCAAGGCGGTCGCGGTCGAGTCCGCCGGCGGCGACGGGCGCCCCACCACGGTGCGCATGCGCCCCATCGCGGTCGGCGGGGGGCGCGTGCGCGGCGTGCGCACCGGCGCCGCCCAGAGCGAGCTCACCCTCGCGATCGCCCGCATCGTGCGCGTGCGCCCCGCCGAGGGCGACTGAGCGCAGGCGGGAATGTTCGGCCGTCCCGCGGCGCTGTACCCCCGGGCCGGCGCACCAGCGGATGCGCCGGGTGCCGCGGGACCCGCGGCAGGACCGCCCGCGCGCCCGGCGCCGGGTGGCGCGAACGTGGAGCCGGCAGAGCCCGGGAGGAAGGCGGTGAGGCCATGAGCGGCCCCCTCGTGGTGCAGTCCGACCGCACGATCCTGCTCGAATCCGCCCACCCGCAGGCGGCGGAGGCCGCCATCGCGATCGCCCCGTTCGCCCAGCTCGCGCGCACCCCGGAGTACATCCACACGTACACGATCACCCCGCTGGGACTGTGGAACGCCCGGGCCAGCGGCCACGACGCGGAGTCGGTCGTCGACACGCTCCTCGAATACGCGAAGTACCCCGTGCCCCACGAGCTGCTCCTCGACATCGTCGACATCATGGACCGCTTCGGCGTCCTCGTCCTCACCCAGTCGCCCATCCACGGGCTCGTGCTCGAGTCCCAGGACCCGGTGCTGCTGGGCGAGCTGCTGGGCCACCCCCAGCTGCAAGGGCTGCTGGGTGCCCGCCTCGACGAGCGCAGCGCCCTCGTCCACCCCTCGGAGCGCGGCGAGCTCAAGCACCGCCTGCTCAAGCTCGGCCACCCGGTGGCCGACCACGCGGGCTACGTCGACGGCGAGGCCCACGCCATCGACCTCAAAGGCGAGGGCGAGGGCAGCGACTGGCACCTGCGCGGCTACCAGCGCGAGGCCGTGGACGCCTTCCTCGCCGGCGAGTCCGGCGTCGTCGTCATGCCCTGCGGGGCGGGCAAGACCGTCGTGGGCGCGGCGGCGATGGCGGAGCTCGGCACCACGACGCTCATCCTCGTGACGAACTCCGTGTCCGCCAAGCAGTGGAAGGCGGAGCTGCTGCGCCGGACGAACCTGAGCCCGGACGAGATCGGCGAGTACTCCGGGGCCGTCAAGGAGATCCGGCCCATCACGATCGCCACCTACCAGGTGCTCACGACGCGGCGGAAGGGCTCCTACCTCCACCTCGAGCTGCTCGACGCCCGCGACTGGGGGCTCGTCGTCTACGACGAGGTCCACCTGCTGCCCGCCCCCGTCTTCCGGCTCACCGCGGGCCTCCAGGCGCGCCGCCGGCTGGGCCTGACCGCAACGCTCGTGCGCGAGGACGGCCGCGAGGAGGAGGTCTTCAGCCTCATCGGCCCCAAGCAGTTCGACGTGCCGTGGAAGCAGATCGAGCGCGACGGCTACATCGCCGAGGCGCACTGCCGGGAGGTGCGCGTGCGCCTGGACTCGGGCTCCCGGGCCGCCTACGCGCGCGCCGAGGGCGAGGACCGCTACCGGCTCGCCGCGACCACGGACATGAAGGTCCCGGTCGTCGAGCGCCTCGTCCACGAGCACGCGGGCCAGCAGGTGCTCGTCATCGGCCAGTACCTCGACCAGCTCGAGGAGCTGGGCGCCGCCCTGGGCGCGCCCGTCCTCACGGGCAAGACCGGCGAGGCCGAGCGCGAGCGCCTCTACGCGGACTTCCGCGCGGGCCGGATCCGCGTCCTCGTCGTGTCGAAGGTCGCGAACTTCTCCGTCGACCTGCCCGAGGCCTCGGTTGCCGTGCAGGTGTCCGGCTCGTTCGGCTCGCGCCAGGAGGAGGCGCAGCGCCTGGGCCGGATCCTGCGGCCCAAGGCCGATGCGAAGCCCGCGGCCTTCTACACGATCGTCACCGCCGCCACCGTCGACGAGCACTTCGCGGGCCACCGCCGCCGCTTCCTCACCGAGCAGGGCTACGCCTACACGATCGAGAACGCGTAGCCCGCCGCCGGGCGGGGCGCCGGGCGGCCAGGCGGGGTCCGGCGGCCCGTCCCACGGACAGGGCGGCCTGCGCCCACGGGCCGAACGGCCCTATCGTTGAGCCATGATCGTCGGCATCGTCTTCGGCGGCCTCGCCGCGCTCCTCGTCCTCTCCGGCCTCGCGGCCGCGCTCGCCAGCCCCTGGTGGCTCATCCTCACCGGCATCGCCGCCGGCCTGCTCGCGGTCGCCGTCTACGACCTGGTCCAGAAGCGCCTGGCCGTGCTCCACAACTACCCGCTCGTGGGCCATCTGCGCTACATCCTCGAATCGGCGCGCCCCATGATCCAGCAGTACTTCGTCGAGCGGAACTGGGACGGCCGGCCCTTCGACGCGGACGCCCGGCGCCTCATCTACGAGCGGGCCGCCGGGATCCACTCGGTGAAGTCCTTCGGCACCGAGCTCGAGGTGCGAGCCCCGGGCTACGAGTTCCTCGCCCAGTCGATCCGCCCGGGCGCCATGCCCGAGCGCGAGCACCGCGTGCGCCTGGGCGGCCCCGACTGCACCCGGCCCTACGACGCCTCGCTGTTCAACGTCTCCTCGATGAGCTTCGGGGCCCTGTCGGTCAACGCGGTGCTGGCCATGGGCTACGGTGCCGCGCGCGGCGGGTTCCTGCAGGAGACCGGGGAGGGCGGGCTGACGAAGTACCACCTGCAGACCGGGGCCGACCTCATGTGGGAGTTCGGCAGCGGGTACTTCGGCTGCCGCACGGCCGAGGGCCGCTTCGATCCGGAGACCTACCGCGACAAGGCGCGCCTCGAGCAGGTCAGGGCGACGTCCATCAAGCTCTCCCAGGGCGCCAAGCCGGGCCTGGGCGGTGTGCTGCCCGGGCCCAAGGTGACCGCCGAGATCGCCGAGGCCCGCGGCGTGCCGATCGGCCAGGACTGCGTCTCGCCGCCGGCGCACACCGCCTTCACGACCCCCATCGAGCTCATGGAGTTCGTCGCCCGGCTGCGCGAGCTCTCCGGCGGCAAGCCGGTAGGCTTCAAGCTGTGCGTGGGCATGCGCCGCGACGTCCTCGCCCTGTGCAAGGCGATGCTGGCCACGGGCCTCGCGCCGGACTTCATCATCGTCGACGGGGCCGAGGGCGGCACGGGCGCCGCCCCGCTCGAATACGAGGACCACGTGGGCATGCCCCTGACCGAGGGGCTCATGACCGTGCACAACGCGCTCGTGGGCTGCGGCCTGCGCGGCGATATCCGCCTGGGGGCGGCCGGCAAGATCGTCTCCGGCACGGACATCGTGCGCCGCCTCATCCAGGGCGCGGACTTCTGCCAGTCGGCGCGCGGGATGATGATGGCCACCGGCTGCATCCAGGCGCAGCGGTGCCACACGAACGAGTGCCCCTCCGGCGTGGCCACGCAGAATCCGCGGCTCTACCGCGGCATCGACGTGCCCTCGAAGGCCGCGGACGTCGAGCGGTTCCACGCGCTCACGGTGGAGGAGGTGCGCCAGATCGTCTCGACGCTGGGCGTCGACTCGCCGGACGGGCTGCACCACGAGATGCTCGTGCGCAGGGTCAGCCAGACCCGCACCCTCAACTATGCGCAGTTCAACGAGTGGCTGCGCCCCGGCCAGCTGCTGGACGACCCGCCGCAGGACTGGGCGGGCGACTGGGAGCTCGCGCGGGCCGAGCACTTCGGGCCGCCCGCGATGGCCGGCGGCACCCCGCAGCGCTACCTGTGGCCCGCATCACTTACGCCTCCAGCTGGCATCCAGGAGACTTCCAGACTAGGGGTCCACACTGGGGCCATGACTGCTGCAAACCACGAGGGCCGCGACGTCGAGGCCACGCTCCTCGTCGTCGACGATGAGCCGAACATCCGCGAACTCCTGTCCACCAGCCTGCGCTTCGCGGGCTTCGACGTGGTCTCCGCCGCCAACGGGGCCGAGGCGCTGCGCCTGGCCGAGCAGGCCGAGCCCGACCTCCTCGTGCTCGACGTCATGCTGCCCGACATGGACGGCTTCACGGTCACCCGGCGCCTGCGCCAGGCCGACCGCCACATCCCCGTCGTCTTCCTCACCGCCCGCGACGACACCTCGGACAAGATCACCGGCCTGACCGTGGGCGGCGACGACTACGTGACGAAGCCCTTCAGCCTCGAAGAGGTCGTCGCGCGCATCCGCGCCGTCCTGCGCCGGACCCACTCGGCAGAAGAGGAGGAGGGCGCCGTCATCGTCGTCGGCGACCTCGAGCTCGACGACGACACCCACGAGGTGCGCCGGGGCGGGATCCTCATCGACCTCTCCCCCACGGAGTTCAAGCTCCTGCGCTACCTCATGCTCAACGCCAACCGCGTGCTGTCGAAGTCCCAGATCCTCGACCACGTCTGGGAGTACGACTTCGGCGGCGACACGGGAATCGTCGAGTCCTACATCTCCTACCTGCGCCGCAAGATCGACACGGCCCCGGAGACGGACGAGGCGGGCACGCCCATCCAGCTGGACTGGAAGCCCATGATCCAGACGAAGCGCGGCGTGGGCTACATGCTGCGCACCTCCGACGCGAAGTAAGCGGCGAGTACCATCGCCGCGCATGCTCCGAAGCCCCGCCAGCGGGGGGTGCTCTGGGACGAGTGGTCGCTGACCACCAAGCTCCTGGCGATCATGATGACGCTCATGCTCCTGGCGCTGAGCGGCACGAGCGCCTGGGTGCTCGAGAACCTGCGCGCCAGCCTCATCGAGCGCACCGACGAGCGCCTCACCGGGGCCGCTCAGACCCTCGTGCGCGAGGCGGCGAGCACGGTGGCGGAGAACTCCCGCGCCCCGCTCCAGACCGCGGCGGCGGACTCGTCGACCCAGCAGGCCCTCAGCAGCCTCCTGCCGGGCGCGTACTACGTGCAGTTCTACGGTGCGGACGGGCAGAAGGTCTACAGTCCCTACTCGCCCTCGGTGGACAACGTGCCGAACCTGCCGGCCATCGACGCGCAGACGGTCCAGGCGGCCGGCGGCGAGCCCATGACGGTCTCCGGTTCGAAGTCGCAGTGGCGCGTTGTGGCCTACACGGTGCGCGGCACGGACCTCTACGTGGCGGTGGGCGTGCCCTTCGACAAGGACATCGACGAGATCAGCGAGTACGCCCGCAACACGATGGCCGGCATCGGCCTGCTGGCGCTCGCAATCGTCGCGGGCGTGGGCTACTTCGCGATCACGAACACGTTCCGCCCCCTCAAGGACATCGAGGAGACCGCCTCGCGCATCGCCGCCGGCGACCTCTCCCAGCGCGTGACGGTCTATCCCGCGGGCACGGAGCTGGGCCGGCTGTCGGCGTCGCTCAACACGATGCTCGGCCACATCGAGGACTCGTTCGACGGGCGGACCCGCTCGGAGAAGCGCATCCGCCAGTTCGTCTCCGACGCCTCCCACGAGCTGCGCACGCCGCTCGTGACGATCCGCGGTTACGCGGAGCTGTTCCGCCAGGGCGCCATCCGCGACCCGGAGCAGGTGGGCCAGGCGATGGAGCGCATCGAGGCGGAGGCCAAGCGGATGGGCGTCCTCGTCGAGGACCTCGTGGTCCTCGCCCGCCTCGACGAGCGCCGCCAGGCGGAGACGGGCCCGGTGCGCATCGACGCGATCGTGCGCGATGCCGCCGCCGACGCCGCGGCGCAGGCCCCCGACCGCGAGATCAGCTTCATCGGCCTCGACGGCGAGGACGCGCAGCCCGTGCCCGCGATCGTCGGCTCCGAGCCCAAGCTGCGCCAGGTCATCGTCAACCTCGCCGGCAACGCCGTGCGCCACACCCCCGACGGCAGCGCGATCGAGTTCGCGGTGGGCCTGGCCGGGGTGCCCCAGGCGCCCGCCCCCGAGGCGGGGGCCCGGAAGGCGGCCAAGCCCGGCTCCGGCTCGGTGGCGGGCTTCGTCACGGGCCCCGTGCGGATCTTCAACCGCGGGCGCCAGGCCGATGAGCGCCGCCCGCGCACCGAGGAGCTCGAGCTCTCCCCCATCTCCCCCGACGTCACATCGTCCGGCGTGCGCGTCTCCGACGCGCTGGCCGGCTTCCCCGCGGGCCGCGTGCGCTTCGAGGTGCGCGACCACGGCGAGGGCATCGATCCCGACGATGTCCCCCGGATCTTCGAGCGGTTCTTCCGCCTCGATGCCTCCCGCACGCGCGACACGGGCGGATCCGGCCTGGGCCTGTCGATCGTCAAGGCGATCGTCGAATCCCACCAGGGCCAGATCTCCGTCCACCCCACTCCCGGCGGCGGGGCGACGTTCCGCGTCGACCTGCCGATCCCACCAGAGAGCTTCACCCAGTCCGACACCGCGGAGCAGGCGCCCGCGGAGTCGGACGCGTCTGAGGCGGCCCGAAAGGACACACCATGAGCCAGCTACCCCATCCCCACGATCCCAGCCGCGAGGTGCCGAACACGTTCGGCGGCGGCTCCGAGTCCGGCGCCGGCTCGCACGGCGCCGGCGACCAGCAGTCCTGGGCCCAGCAGGCGGGCGGCCAGCAGACCGATGGCTGGCACAGCGGCAGCTCGCACAGCGGTGGCTGGCAGGGCGATGACCGGCCCACCGCGGCGCAGCCCGCGGGCGACTGGCAGCGCCCCGCGAACGGCGCCCAGCAGTCGGGCAGCCAGCACTCCGGCAGCCAGCCATACGGCAGCCAGCCCGCCGGCAGCGCGCAGGCGCCCGGAGCCTGGCAGGGCGAGCGCTCGGCCTGGCACGAGGCGGGCACCGGCGCGCAGGCGGACCAGCCCACCGCGGCCCAGCCCAGCGCCCAGGCCGGCTACGGCTCGGCGCCCGGCGGGCACGGCGACGCGGCCGGCGCCCCGGGCGCGGGCTGGGCCGGGACGGCAGCGGGGGCCAGCGCTGCGGGATCCGGCTGGGCCGGGCCCGAGGCCCCCACGAGCCCGTACGGCACTCCCGCCGCGGGCGGACCGGGCAGCCCCGGCGGCCCGGGCGGCCCGCAGTCGAGCGCTTCCCGCGGACGCCGGCGCGGCCCGGGCTGGGGCGCCCTCGCCGGCGCCACCGTGCTCGCCGCGCTCATCGGCGGCGGGGTGGGCGTGGGCACCGCGGTGACACTCGAGCACTCCTCGAGCGCGGCCGACGACACCTCCAACAGCGCCTCGGATGCGCCGGCCCAGGACGCCCCCAAGACGAACACGCCCAACTGGACGCAGATCTCCTCCCAGGCCTCGAAGAGCGTGGCGGCGATCCAGGTGGGCCAGAACGGCCAGATCACCGAGCAGGGCTCCGGGTTCCTCTACACGGACAAGAACTACGTCATCACGAACAACCACGTCGTCGCCGATGCCGCGAAGCCCGGCGGGGAGGTCCAGGTCGTCTTCAACAGCGGCGACACCGTGGGCGCGAAGATCGTGGGCCGCGACCCGGAGACGGACATCGCGGTGCTCTCGCTATCCAAGCAGCCCGACGGCCTCAAGGCGCTGCCGGTCGGCAAGTCGCAGTCGCTCAAGGTGGGCGAGCCGGTCATGGCGCTCGGCAACCCCCTGGGGCTGGCCGACACGGTGACGACCGGCATCGTCTCCGCGCTCAACCGGCCAGTCGCCACCCAGAACGTGGGCGAGAACCAGCAGGCCGACGTCGCGACGATCACGAACGCCATCCAGACCGACGCGGCGATCAACCCCGGCAACTCCGGCGGCCCGCTCGTCAACGCGGCGGGCCAGGCGATCGGCGTGAACTCGTCGGCCGCGACGCTGCAGGACTCCTCGCAGTCCGGCCAGCAGTCCGGGTCGATCGGGATCGGCTTCGCCATCCCGATCGCGCAGGCGACGAACATCGCCGACCAGCTCATCGACTCCGGCAAGGCCCGCCACGCCTACCTGGGCGTCAACATCACCACCGGCGAGGTGCAGCAGGACGGGGTGGGCCGGGCCTCGGCCCTCGTGTCGGCCGTCCAGGGCGGTTCGCCGGCTGCGAAGGCCGGGCTGAAGAAGGGCGACAACATCATCGCCGCCAACGGCACGCCGGTGAACAGCTCGGTGTCGCTCCAGGCGCTCGTGCGCGCCCAGAAGGCCGGCGACGAGCTCACGCTGACCGTGGTCCGCGGCTCCGACCGCCAGGACGTCAAGGTCACCCTCGGCGCGAAGTAGGCGCACGGGCAGGCGCGGACTGGCGCCCGGCCGGGTGCGGGCGCGCGGCGGTCGGCGCGCGGCGGTCGGCGGTCGGGGCGAGGGTCACGCTGCCGCGCCCGCTGCGCGCCTCGGCTGTGGGCGGCTACGCGCCGTCCACAGCCGGGGCCGGGCCGCCGCCCGCACGTCAGGCGCGGTGCACCCTGGGGCCAGGCGATCGCACCCGCGGTCCCGGGAAGGCAGGAACAGCATGTCCGTCATCGAAGTCGACTCCGAGCGCGTCATCCAGGCCGCCGGCACCGCCGCGCGCAGCGCCGCCACACTGGGCGCGGAGGCCGACGCCCTCATGCGCCACCTCAACGCACTGGGCGACTGCTGGCGCGGCGGGGCCGCCCAGCGCTTCCAGTCCGTCATCGCCGAATGGGAGAAGGTCCAGAAGCAGGTGCACGAATCGCTCGGCAGCATCCGCGAGGCGCTGCACGCCGCCGGCCAGCAGTACAGCGATGTGGAGGCCGCGAACACGCGCATGTTCGGCTGAGCGGCCCGCCGGGCGGGACCCGCGGGCTCGGCGGAAACTTCCAGCCGGAGCACGTAGAGTTGTCCGGGATAGAGCACACGTGCGGTCCCGCTCCGCGGCGCGGGACCGCACGCACCCCGCCGGCGAAGGAGCTTTCCTCCCATGAGCGTTTTCAAGCGCATCGCGATGATCTTCGGCGCGAAGGCCAATTCGGCCCTCGACAAGGCCGAGAACCCCAACGAGACCCTCGACTACTCGTACCAGAAGCAGCTCGAGCTCCTCCAGAAGGTCCGCCGCGGCGTCGCCGACGTCGCGACGAGCCGCAAGCGCCTCGAGCTCCAGATCGGCCAGCTCGAGCAGCAGCAGGCCAAGCTCCAGGGCCAGGCCCAGAAGGCCATGGAGATGAACCGGGAGGACCTCGCCCGCGAGGCGCTCACCCGCAAGTCCGGGCTCAACCAGCAGATCGAGGACCTCCAGCAGCAGCACAGCGGACTGCAGGCGGAGGAGCAGAAGCTCACGACCGCCTCGCAGCGCCTCCAGGCGAAGGTCGACGCGTTCCGCACCCGCAAGGAGACCATCAAGGCCACCTACACGGCCGCGGAGGCGCAGTCGAAGATCGGCGAGGCGTTCACCGGCATCTCCGAGGAGTTCGGCGATGTGGGCCTCGCCGTGCAGCGCGCGGAGGACAAGACAGCCCAGCTGCAGGCCCGCGCCGGCGCCGTCGACGAGCTCATCGCCTCCGGCGCGCTCGAGGACGCCACCGGCTCCCGCAAGGACGACATCGACGCGCAGCTCGAGCAGCTGTCCTCCGATTCGGACGTGGAGACCGAGCTGGCCCGGATGCGCGACTCGCTGCCCGCCGGACAGTCCGCGGCGCGCCCCGCCCTCGAGGACGCCGATTCCGATGCCGAGGTCGCCGAGTCCGAGGTCGAGCGCGGCCAGGGCGGTGCCCGATGATCGTGCGGATCATGGGCGAGGGCCAGTTCGACTGCGGCGACGTCAACGACGAGGCGCTCCAGCGCTACGACAACGAGGTCGAGGCCGCCGTGGACTCCGGTGACGACGACGCGGTGCGCGAGGCGCTCGCGCGCCTGCGCGCCTTCGTCTTCGAATCGGCCGAGCCCGTCGCGGACGACTACCTGGGCCCGTCCGACTTCGTCATCCCGTTCGCGGACGCGCACATCGCCCAGATCAAGGAGCTGCTGACCGGCGAGGGGTTCATCCCCGACGTCGTCTGAGCAGCCCCGCACCCTGCCGCCGGCCGGCGGCGCACCACCAGCAAGGAGCCACCATGAGCGCCGGGCGCTTCATCAAAGACAGGGGCCTGTCCTTCCGGATGGGCACCACCCTCTTCCTCAACGGCCTCATCTACGTCGTCCTCATCCTCGCGATCTGGGCCGTGCTGGGCCGCAGCACGAGCGGCGTCATCATCGCGGTCATCGTCAGCGCGGGCGTCTTCTTCTTCCAGTGGTACTTCTCCGACTCGATCGCCATGCGCTCGATCGGCGCGCGCGAGGTCACCCCCGAGCAGGCGCCGGAGCTGCACGCGCTCGTCGACCGGCTCTGCCAGCTGGCGGACACGACGAAGCCGCGCGTGGCGTACTCCGACTCCCCCGTGCCCAACGCGTTCGCCACGGGGCGCAGCCCCGAGCACTCGGTCGTGTGCGTGACGCGCGGCCTGCTCAACACCCTCGAGCCGGCCGAGGTCGAGGCGGTGCTCGCCCACGAGCTCTCCCACGTCGCCCACCGCGACGTCACGGTCATGACCGTGGCGGGCGTCACCGGTGTGGTCGCGGGGCTCATGATGCGCAGCGCGCTCTACGTCCGGTTCGGCGGCCGCGACAACAACAGCGCGGCGGCGGGAGCCCTCATCCAGGTGGCGTTCCTGCTCGTGGGCGCGATCGTCTACGCGCTCAGCTTCCTGCTCATCCGCGTCCTCTCCCGCTACCGGGAGCTGGCCGCCGACCGCGCCGGGGCGTTCCTCACGGGCGCGCCGTCCACGCTGGCCTCGGCGCTCGTGAAGATCAGCGGCGAGATGGGCCGCGTGCCGGAGAAGGACCTGCGCGCGGAGGCCGGAGCCTCCCACCTGGCGCTCGTCCCGGCCGTCAACGGCACCTCGGTCCGCCAGCTCTTCTCCACGCACCCCAGCCTGGAGAAGCGCCTCGCCCAGCTCAACGACATCGCCCAGCAGCTCTCGCGGCCCATGTGAGGCCGCCGCGGCAGCGCCGGGACCGCGCCATGCCCCGGCCTCGCCTCGCACCGCCCGAGCCCGAAAGGGGGCACGCCCGTGGGATTCTTCGATGCGCTCATGGGGCGCAGCAAGCCCAAGCCCGCCAACCTCGATGACCTCTTCGCGGTGCCGCCCGCCGTCCTCACGCTGCAGGCGGCCACGGACTTCGTCCCCACCGGGGTGGCGGCCGTGGCCTTCCGCGCCGTCGAGGGCGGGGCGATCGCGCGCGCCGAGGAGGAGGCCCGCCAGCTCATCACCTCCGACCCGGACACCACCGTGCGCACCGAGGAGGACGACTTCGGCTACACGTGGCTCGTCATCGCGGATGCCAACGCGGACACCGTCAATCTCGTGACGAACCTCCACGCCGTCAACACCGCGCTCGAGAGCCAGGGCTTCGGGCCTATGCTGCTGTGCTCGACCGTCTACTTCCGCAGCTCGCAGGGCGTCGAGGCCGCGCTCGTCTACCTCTACAAGCGCGGCACGTTCTACCCGTTCGTGCAGGCGGGCCCCCACCGCCGGGACTCGGCGGTGGAGTTCAACATCAAGGCGGCGATTGGGGCCGATCTGAAGTTCGAGGCCGACCTCGAGAAGTGGTCGCCCCTGTGGGGCGCGCCGGGCATGTCCGACCCGCCGCGGGAGCTGCCGGCCCCCTGAGGCGAACGCGCCGCGCGCTCGCGGGCGCTTCGCGCCGCGGCACTCGGGCCCGGGCTCTCAGCACCGTGCCCCGAGCTCCCCGTGCCCTGAACTCCACGTACCCCGAGCGCCACGTGCTCTGGCGAGCGCCTGCCCTGCACATTCCTGGGCCTTAGCCGGCCCTGGGCCCTCGCAGCCTCCGGGGCCGCGCACACCGGCAGCCAGCAGTGGGAGCCGCCGGCCGTCAGCCTGCGGCCACCGCGATCGTCTGGCCGAGCACCTCGATCCGGTCACCGGGCACGAGCGCGCGCCCGCGGCGCTGCTCGGGCTCACCGTTGACGCTGACCTCGCCGGCGGCCAGGAGGTCTTTGGCCATGGCACCGGTCTCCGCGATGCCGTGGAGCTTGAGGAGCTGGCCGAGGCGGATCGACTCGCCGCTGATCGAGATCTCCTCCATCAGAAATCCAACCCGCCGAAGTCGCCCAGACCGCCGTCGCCGCCGAAGTCGCCGAGGCCTCCGCCGCCTCCGAATCCACCGCCGTCTCCGAATCCGCCGGCGTCAGCACTGTCCCAGCCGCCGTCCCAACCCCCGCCCCAGCCGCCGCCGAGGCCGCCCATGAGCATTGCGCCCATGAGGACGCCCGGCAGCATGCCGGAGCCGGCGTAGTTGTTGAAGTAGCCGCGGTTGTACTCGGCGTAGGCTGGGCCCGCCTCCCAGTACGCTCGGCGGGTGTACCCGTCGCCGGTCGTCACCTTGCGCACGGCGGGCTCTGCGCCCACGGCGACGCGCTCGGCATCCGCGGCGCACACGGGCACGGGGCGCAGCTGGCCGCCGGCCGGCGCCCAGTCGATGTCCTGGACGGACGGACCGTGCTGGGGATTGAAGAAGCAGGGCGGGCGGCGCACCGGCAGGGGCTTGCCCTCGACGCGGGCGCGCACGCACTTGGAGGCGTAGCGGCCGTCCTCGAGTGCCTCGGTGACATGGCGGATGTCCTCGGCCCGGTCGATGCGCTCGAGCGTTTCCTTGGCCCGGTCGTAGCAGTCGAGTGCCCGCTGGTAGTCCTGCCGGCCGCCCTCGCTCAGCTCGACGCCGGCCGTGACGATGTCGAGGTCGGCGACCTCCTCGCCGAATGCGGTGACGTCCTCGGCGGCGGCGGTCTTGACGACGGCGAGGCTCTCCTCCCGGCGCTCGGCTGCGCGCTTGCGCTCGCTGCGCGAGGAGGCGAAGAAGACCACGGCAACGATCACGAGCATGGCCAAGAAGAAGTAGCCCATGTCAGTCCTTCCTGTGCGCGACACGGCCTGTGCGACGACAGCTGAATTATCCCAAGCCAACCTGGATGCGCTCTGAGCCCGAGCTTCGCTCCCGCTCCGCAGCCCGGCGCGCCCGCGGCCGAAGCAGGCCCCGCGCCCCCGCGGCGCGAGCCTGCGAATCGCGTAGGATCGGTCCATGGCACTGAGCGCTGAGACCTGGCTGCGGCTGTCGGACAGCCCCTTCGAACGCCCCGCGCTGCGCGCCTCCGACGGCGACCGCGGCGTCGTCTTCGACGCCCTCGGCGAGGCCTATGCGGCGGGACTCATCGACTCCGACGAGCACGCCCAGCGGCTCGAGGCCGCCGGCGACGTCAAGACGCTCGGCGACATCCTCCCGCTGCTGCAGGACCTCGTTGCCCCGGATGCGGGTCCGACCGGCCGAGCCGGGCAGGACGGCGCGCTGGCCCCCACGCAGCAGGACCGCGGCCGGCTCGCGCAGCTGCGCGACGACGAGCCCACGACGCCCGAGGAGATCGACGAGGCGGCCCGCGCCCATGCCCGCTCCGTGCTCCTCGCCTCTGCCCTGGGGTGGGTGGGCCCGAGCGTGCTGTGCGTCGCGATCTGGGCGTTCAGCCAGCAGTACGCGGGGGGCGTGTTCTTCTGGCCGCTCTTCGTCATCTTCGGCACCGGCTTCGGATTCTTCGGCACCCTCGCCGGCCGCGAGAAGATGATCCGCGAGCGCAAGCGCAAGCTCACGACGCGCGCCCGTGCGCGCCTCGGCGATGCGCAGGCGCAGCGGGAGATCGAGGCCAACCCGCGCGCGTTCGACCTCGACGACGCCACGGGCACCCGCGAGGCGCGCAGGCGCGCCCGGCGCGAGCGCCGCGGGCGCGCCTGACGAGCTGCGCCGCAACGGCCGCTGAGCCGCCCGCAGCCTCAGGCACAGGCACCGGTTCCGGCACCGGCACCGGCTCCGGCACGCGAAAGCGCCCCGACCAGCGGTCGGGGCGCTTTCGGCATCCGAGCCGCGTGAGCGGCTGCGGTGAGGGGCGGATCAGAAGTCCATGCCGCCCATGCCGCCGGTCGGATCGGCGCCGGCGGCCGGAGCGGGCTCCGGCTTGTCGGCGACGACGGCCTCGGTGGTGAGGAACAGCCCGGCGATCGAAGCGGCGTTCTCCAGCGCGGAGCGCGTCACCTTGACCGGGTCGTTGATGCCGGCCTTGAGCAGGTCCTCGTACTCGCCGGTGGCGGCGTTGAGGCCCCAGCCCGGTTCGAGCGACTCGACCTTGGCTGCGACGACGCCCGGCTCGAGCCCGGCGTTCTGGGCGATCTGCTTGAGCGGCGCCTCGATCGCGACGCGCACGATGCTCGCGCCGGTCTCCTCGTCGCCCGTGAGGCCCAGGCCGTCGAATGCCGTCCTGCCGGCTTGGATGAGGGCCACGCCGCCGCCGGCGACGATGCCCTCCTCCACGGCTGCCTTCGCGTTGCGCACGGCGTCCTCGATGCGGTGCTTGCGCTCCTTGAGCTCGACCTCCGTCGCGGCACCGGCCTTGATGACGGCCACGCCGCCGGCCAGCTTCGCGAGGCGCTCCTGGAGCTTCTCACGGTCGTAGTCGGAGTCGGAGTTGTCGATCTCGGTGCGGATCTGCGAGACGCGCGCGGCGATCTCCTCGGGATCCCCGCCGCCCTCGACGATCGTCGTCTCGTCCTTCGTCACGACGACCTTGCGGGCGGTGCCCAGGAGGTCGAGCGTGGCGTTCTCCAGCTTGAGGCCCACCTCTTCGGAGATGACCTGGCCGCCGGTGAGGATCGCGATGTCGGCCAGCTGCGCCTTGCGGCGGTCGCCGAAGCCCGGGGCCTTGACGGCCACGGACTTGAAGGTGCCGCGGATCTTGTTGACGACGAGCACGGCCAGCGCCTCGCCCTCGACGTCCTCGGCGATGATGAGCAGCGGCTTGCCGGACTGCTGGACCTGCTCGAGGATCGGCAGGAGGTCCTTCACGTTCGAGATCTTCGAGTTCACGATGAGGATGTAGGGATCCTCGAGCACCGTCTCCTGGCGCTCCGCGTCGGAGACGAAGTAGCCGGAGATGTAGCCCTTGTCGAAGCGCATGCCCTCGGTGAGCTCGAGCTCGAGGCCGAAGGTGTTCGACTCCTCGACGGTGACGACGCCCTCCTTGCCCACCTTGTCGATGGCCTCGGCGATGAGCTCGCCGATCGCCGGGTCACCGGCGGAGATACCCGCGGTGGCGGCGATCTGCTCCTTCGTCTCCACCTCCGTGGCGGAGTCGAGCAGCGTCTTCGAGACCGAGTTCACGGCCTTCTCGATGCCGCGCTTGAGGCTGAGCGGGTCGGCCCCGGCCGCCACGTTGCGCAGGCCCTCGCGCACGAGCGCCTGGGCGAGCACGGTCGCGGTGGTGGTGCCGTCGCCGGCAACGTCGTCGGTCTTCTTGGCGACCTCCTTGACGAGCTCCGCGCCGATCTTCTCGTACGGGTCCTCGAGCTCGATCTCCTTGGCGATGGACACGCCGTCATTGGTGATCGTGGGTGCGCCCCACTTCTTCTCGAGGACGACGTTGCGCCCCCGGGGTCCGAGCGTCACCTTCACGGCGTCGGCGAGGGTGTTGAGGCCCTTCTCGAGACCGCGACGGGCTTCTTCGTCGAATGCAATGAGCTTTGCCATAGTGGAAAGCGTCCTCCCTGTGCGGGTGGGTGTCTGACCCCACCGCCGCAGTGCCCGCGACGGCCGGGCACCCGCAGCTGATTCCCTTCCACAGCAGCGGCATGCCCTCGAGTGCTTCGGTGGGATGTACCAGTACTAGATTTAGCACTCTGGCTATGGGAGTGCAAACGGTCTGCGCCTGCGAATCGCCCGTGTTCGCCAGCAGATGAACGCACGGGCCCGGGAACGACGATGCCCGCCCCTCATCGCTGAGGGGCGGGCGTCGGGGCGATCAGCCGATCGCCGGTGCGGCGGGCCCTTGCGGGGCCGCGCGCTGTGTCTCGGAAGAGACGGACTGCCGTCAGAGCGGGGTGACGGCCTCGGCCTGCGGGCCCTTCTCGCCCTGGCCGATTTCGAACTCCACTGCCTGGCCCTCTTCGAGGGCGCGGTAGCCGTCCATCTGGATCTGGGTGTGGTGGACGAACACGTCCTGGTCGCCGTCGCCCACGGTGATGAAACCGTAGCCCTTTTCAGCGTTGAACCACTTCACGGTTCCCTGCGTCATCTGTGCCTCCATGGCGGTGTGAATTGAGAACAGCTGAGAGCCACGATGACTTTTCACTGCACTTTCTGAAACCGGAGCCCATGCTCTCAAGCAAGCTTGAAGCATGCGCTCCGGTGCCAATCATACACATGACAGGCGACTCTCAGCCAAGCTCCGCACGGAATCTGTCGATGAATTCGCGACGCGGCCGCGTCAGGCGAACGGCGCCTGCGGGACCCGCCGATGCGGGGCGGCAGCGAGGCCCGCACCGCGGTTTAGCTGGGGTCCTTGTCCGCGAGGTCGGAGCACAGGACAAGAGCGACGTCGACGGAGAACTTCGAGGACTGCTTGATGTCCTTCGCCCCCGCCTTCTGCGCCAGCGCCTGGGCGGCGGGCTTGTGCGCGTCCGTGTCGTAGAAGACCACCGAGGTCGAGCCCGAGTACGAGTAGTTGCCGCTCTTGCCGACCTTCCAGCCGTCGTCCTCGAGCGCGGTGCGGTAGCGCTTGGCGAGCCCTGTCTTGCCGGAGGCGTTGTAGATGCCCACCGTGATCCCGCTCTTGTCGACTGCCGCGCCGTCCGTGGACCCGTCGGTCGGCTGTGCGCTCGCATCGCCGGCGCCCTGCGTCGAGTCTCCGGCCCCCTGGGTCCCGGAGTCCGAGGCCCCGTCGTCCGCCTGCTGCGAGCTGCCGCCGGAGACGAGGTCCTCCGGGTCGGCGGTGGAGCTGGTGACGATGCGCACGACCCCCACGACGAGGAGGAGCGCGACGAGGGCGAGCACGCTCACGAGCGCCACGGCGGCGCCCTGGGACAGCGGGCCGCCTGACCGGCGGTGCGCGCCGCGGCGGTCGGTCGATTCGACGCGGTCGAATTCGTCTTCGGGGTATTCGGCCATGGCTACCTCGCGATTCTCGATTGCGCGCGGCCGCGCTGGCGGGAGTCGCGGATCCGGCGCAGCCGCTTGATGAGGATGGGATCGCGCTGATACGCGGCAGCGCTGTCGAGGAGGGAGTTGAGGACCTGGAAGTATCCGGCGGCCGTCATGTCGAAGCGCTCGCGGATCGCGTGGTCCTTGGGACCGCCGTACGTGTACCAGCGCCGCTCGAAGTCGAGCACCGCGGCCTCGAGCTCGCTGAGCCCGCCCTCGGCGACGGGCGCGCCGTCCGGCTGCTGCGCGGGTGCGGCCTCGGCCATCGTGTCCTCCCAACGGATATCCGCACCGCCCCGCCGGCGGCGCAGCCACCAGTCTAGCGGGCGGATTACATCGATGTCGTTCACCTGCTCCCCCAGTCGCGACCCGCCCTGCACGCACACGCGGGCCCCGCCGAGGCGAATCGGCGGGGCCCGCGTCAGGGCGGGGCGCGGCCGGCCGGGGCCGGGGCGCCTGGCCGGTCAGTCCTCGGGGCGGATGCGGATGTTGATCTGCTTGATCTGGGTGAAGCCCTCGAGCATGCCCTCGAGCGAGGCCTCGCGGCCGAACCCGGAGGTCTTCATGCCGCCGTAGGACTGGCCCACCACCTGGCCGCTGCCCTGGTTGACCTGCACCCAGCCGGACTCGATCTTGTCGGCCATGCGCAGGGCCCGGTCGACGTCCTGGGTGAACACGTAGGCCGCCAGCCCGTAGTCGGAGTCGTTGGCCATGGCCACGACCTCGTCCTCGGAGGTGAACGGGATGACCGCGAGGACGGGGCCGAAGATCTCCTCCTGGCTGATCTTCGACTCGTTGGGCACCTTCGAGAAGATGACCGGCGCGTGGTAGAAGCCGGGCTCTCCCACGGTGAGGTCGGCCGCGCCGTCGTAGGCGACCTCGACGCCGTCGAGCTGCTTGCCAAGCTCGATGTAGTCGGCGATCTGCTTGTACTGCTTCTCGTTGATGACGCAGCCGATGTCGGTCGACTCCTCGCGCGGATCGCCCACCGTCATCTTCTTCGTCTCCGCCACGAGCTTGGCGACGAACTCGTCGTAGATGTCGGCGTGGACGAAGAGCCGCGAGCCCATCGTGCAGGACTGCCCCTGGCGGGCGAACCGGGTGGAGAGCATGACCTGGTCCATGACATCGCTCATCTTCGCGTCGGGGAAGACGATGTTGGGGCTCTTGCCGCCCAGCTCCATCGAGGAGTGGGCCAGGCGCGCGCCCGCGGCCTCGGCGACGTGGCGACCCACGGCGGTGGAGCCGGTGAACGAGACCTTGTCCACGTCCGGGTGCTGGACGAGGGCCTCGCCGATCGTGCGGCCGGTGCCGACGACGACGTTGAGCACACCGGCCGGCAGGACCTCGGAGAGCAGCTCGCCCATCCGCAGGATGGTGAGCGGGGCGTCCTCCGCCGCCTTGAGCACGACCGTGTTGCCGGCGGCGAGCGCGGCCGGGGTCTTGAACGCCGCGATCATGAGCGGGGAGTTCCACGGCAGGATGCCCGCGACCACGCCCAGCGGCACGCGTCGCGTGTAGTGCAGCTGGCCGGGGCCGGTGGGCAGCACGTCGCCCTTGACCTCGCCCGCCACGCCGCCCATGTAGCGGAAGAGGTCGACGAGGATGTTCGTCTCCGGGCGGGCCTGCGTGCGGATCGCGTTGCCGGTGTCGAGGGCGGTGAGCTGGGCGAGCTCCTCGGAGTGCTCGGCGAGCACGTCGGCGCACTTCGACAGGAGCGCCTGGCGCTCCTTGAAGTGGCGCTGGGACCAGGCGGGGAACGCTTCGCGCGCGGCCTTGACGGCACGGTCGGCGTCCGCGTCCTTCCCGTCCGGAACCGTGGCGATGACGACGCTGCTGTCGATGGGGGTGATGACGTCGCGGCGCGAGCCGTCGGCCGCCTCGACCCATTCGCCGCCGATCAGCATCTTCCAGTCCCTGGGCTCCGGGAAGTCAGTCATGGTGCATCCTCTCTGTTCGGCTGCGCACGGGCGCGGCGCCGCAGCGCGGGCGTCTTCGCCGCTCGGCACTGAGCGGCGCTGCCTGCGAGCATATCGCCGCGGCCCCCGCACCGTCAGCGCGCCCGAGGTGCGAACGCCGCACAGCCGGTGTGCGGGCACCGACCGCCCCCACCCGCCCCCGGCCCCGGCCCGCACACCCCATTGCAGAGGATCGCCGCCTCCCGGCGCGCGTCCACCCGCGCCACACGGCACCGGTGGCCCCGCCTGCGCCTTCCCGAGCCACGAGCCGGGGTGGGCGAGCGGCCGCACTGCCCCTGGACCCCGGCTCCTCCCCCCGCCCGGCTGGCTAGGGTGGAGGCATGAGCGAACCCGCAGCCCCCGCCCAACCGCCCGGTGAGCGCAGGGCAGCCGCCGCGGCGCCGGCCGCCGGCGCACCCCCGGCAGACACACCGCCGCTCGACTCGATCATGGCCCCGGACTGGGCTCGGGCACTTGCCCCGGTGGAGCCGCAGATCCGGGCCCTGGGCGCCTTCCTGCGGGAGGAGACGCGCGCCGGGCGGGGCTATCTTCCGGCCGGCGATGCGGTGTTCCGCGCGTTCGCCGAGCCCCTGTCCGGGGTTCGCGTGCTCATCGTCGGCCAGGACCCCTACCCCACGCCCGGGCACCCGATCGGACTGTCGTTCGCGGTGGCCCCGGACGTGCGCCCGGTGCCCCGCTCGCTGGCCAACATCTACCGCGAGCTCCACGACGACGTCGGAGCGCAGCCCCTCGAGCACGGCGACCTGCGCCCCTGGCAGCAGCAGGGCGTCATGCTGCTCAACCGCTGCCTCACGGTGAGGCCCGGCTCTCCGGCCTCGCACCGCGGCAAGGGCTGGGAGGCCGTGACGGATGCGGCGATCGAGGCCCTCGTCCACCGCGGCGGGCCCCTCGTGGCGATCCTCTGGGGACGCGATGCGCAGGCCATGCGCCCGCGGCTGGGCGACGTCCCGGTCATCGAGTCGCCGCACCCCTCGCCGCTGTCGGCCTCGCGCGGATTCTTCGGCTCCCGGCCCTTCAGCCGCGCCAACGACCTGCTGCGCGCGCAGGGAGCCACCGCGATCGACTGGTCCCTGCCCGCCCGCGCACGGGAGTCTGAAGCGCCCGCCTGAGCACAGACCTCCGAGGCCGGTGCAGCTCCCGCGGGTGAGCCCAGGGCCCGTAGGTGAACACCGTGTTCCTGGGTTGCGCACAGCGCCCCTCGGCGAGCGCAGCGTTTCCAGGCTCAGCACAGCGCCCCTCGGCGAACACGGGGCTCGCTGGTACGGCACGGTGCCCCCGGCAAGCACAGACCCCCAGGGCCGGCGCAGATCCCGCGGGCGAGCCCGGTGCGCCTCGGCGAGCGCCCCGTTCCCAGGTGGAGCACAGCGCGCCTGCATGAGCACGGCGTGCCGCGCGGGCGCGGGCACCAGCCGCGCGCGTGAGCTAGCCGGGGGTGCCGGGCACCTGGCGGGTGCCGCCCGTGGACGGTCCCCCGGCGGCGCCGGCGCGGCTCTGCGCGCCCTGCGCGGGGACCGCGATCCCGCCTGTGGCGGCCTGCTCCGCTCCCGAGGCGGCCTCGGCGGCGCCGGCGAGGTCGCCGATGCCCGGGGTGCGCGCGGCGGTGGCCGCGCCGGGGCCGTCCGCGGGAGCCTCTGGCCGCTTCCTCGCCTCGGCTCGCGGCGCCTCGGTGCCCCCGGCGCCCGCGGCGCCCTCGGACTCCGAGCCCGCGCCGCCGGCCCTGCCCGCGGCCCGCTTGCGCAGGCGGCGGCGCAGCGGGCGGGCGAGGAAGACGCCGAGCGACGCCCCGACCGCGATCGCGGAGTTCGCCGTGATCGCCGCGAAGAGCGCGGAGAGCCCGAGTGACAGCGAGACGTCGTCCTGGATCATCTGGTAGACGGCGGTGAAGACGCTCATGCCCTGCAGGAGCGGGTAGATGCCGGGAATGAGGAGCGCCACGGTGGGCGCGGAGACGCGCTCGCCAATGAGCCGGGCGAGGAACCCCACGGCAGTGGCCGCGAGGAGGCAGGTGACGATGTTGCCCAGGCCGCCGAGCGTGCACGCGACGTTGATGACGAAGCCCACGAGGCCGATGCCGGCGGCCGGCAGCACGAAGCGGCGGTTGACCTGCAGGCCCACCGCGCCGCCGATGCCCACGAGGAGCGCGGCGAAGAGCGCCACGATCGTCGTGAGGACCTCGACGCCGCTCGAGCGCACCACCACCTCGAAGCTCTCGAGGTTGAACAGGCCGCCCAGCTTGAGGCCCAGCGCGACCCCGCTGACGATGCCCGCGATGGTCATGAGGACCCGCACGGCGCGCGCGGCGGCGGTGAGGGGAAACTGCGTGAGCGCATCGTCCACGGCGGAGAGGATCGTCTGGGTGGGCAGCAGCAGCACGATGCCGCCGGCCACGACGTACTGCGGGCTGTGGACGAGGTTGAGCGTCCATGCGAGCATCGCGATGATCGTGGTGAACGCGGCCTGCGCGGTCGTGATGAAGAACCCGGGCAGGCCGGTGCGCCCCAGCCGGGCGCCGAACCACGAATTCAGCAGGCCCATCGCGAAGCCCAGCAGCGAGGAGACGAGGGAGCCGCCGATGAGGTTGATGAACGAGGCGACCATGACGCCCCACGCCAGCTGCGAGAACCAGTCGGGGTAGGGCCTGCGCTGCCGGCGGATCGCGTCGAAGCGGTCACGGGCGTCGTCGTAGCTCAGCTTGCCCTGGACCATGTCCGCGACGAGGCGGTGGATCGAGGCGAGCTTCGCGTAGTTCGTCGACTCCTCCCGGCTGACGCGCACGACCGTGTAGAGCCGGCCCTCGGGATCCGAGTAGTGCACCGTGAGCGCGGTGGAGGTGAGGTCGACCTCCGCGTCCGGCAGGCCCATGGCCGCGCACGTCGCGACGACGGCGATCTCCACGTCCGAGCTGCCGCTGCCGGCGCGCAGCATGAGCGCGCCGATGTCGACGGCGAGGTCGAGGATCATCCGGGCCTCGGCCTCGGACTTCGCCGCCGCCTCGACCGGCGCCTGATAGGAGGTGCCCTGGAGGACGGCGACGATCGGGATGGGGGCGGTCGTGGGCGCCGGGTCCGCGACGATGCGGTCGACCGTGCGCCGGGCGATGCGCTCGGCGGTGCGGCGGGCCGAGCCGTGGCCGCGCTGCTGCTCGCTGAGGCCCAGCAGCCGCTTGGCGCGCGAGGGCCTGCGCGGCGCCTGCCCCGGCCGAGCAGGCGCCTCGGTCTGCCCGGTCTGGCGCTCCTGCACCGCGGGCTGCGCCGCGGGGTGTGCGGCGCCAGGGGGTGCGGTGGCGGGCTGAGCGCTGGTCGTGGCCGCAGCGGTCGCGGCCGAGGCGGGCTCAGCGTCGGGCTCAGTCGCTGCGGGCTTGGCCGAAGCGGGCTTGGCAGGGGCGCGCCGGTCGGCGGCCCTGCCCGCGGCCGGCTGGCCTGCGGCGGGCTGGACCTCGGCCGCCCCGCCCCGGAAGACGGGCCGCACCACCGGCAGCTCGTCCGTGGCCCGGTCGGCGCTCGCGTTCGTGCTCGCGTCCGCGGCAGGGTCCACCGCGGGCGCGGTGGGCCGGTGCTTCCAAGCCCCGCCGACGCCGCCGCGCGGCGGGTCCCCTGGCCGGTTCTGCCCCTGGGTCACGGCACGCAGATGGGGGTGGGGCCGAAGGGATCTGCGACCGCCGCCTCCCGCGCGCCGGCCTCGTGGGAGTAGACCTCCCGACCGTCGACGAAGACGCGCAGCGCGCGCGAATCCAGCGCGAGCGGGTCGCCGGACCACACGACGACGTCGGCATCCGAACCGGGCTCCAGCGTGCCGATGCGGTCCTCGAGCCCGAACATCTGGGCCGGCCACACCGTCAGCGAGGCCAGCGCGGCGGCGGGGCTGAGCCCCTCCTTGACCGCCAGCGAGGCCTCGTGGATGAGGAAGTTGATGGGCACGACGGGGTGGTCGGTGGTGAGGGCGAAGCGCACGCCCGCGGCCTCGAGCACGGCCGGCGTGGCCAGCGTGCGCTCGCGCAGCTCCACCTTGCTGCGGCTGGTCATGAGGGGCCCGACGATGACGTCGATGCCGCGCTCGGCGAGGAAGTCCGCGATGAAGTGGCCCTCCGTGCCGTGGTTGACGATGAGGCGGTAGCCGAACTCGTCGGCGAGCCGGACGGCGGTGGCGATGTCGTCGGCGCGGTGGCAGTGCTGGTCCCAGGCCAGGCGCCCCTCGAGCACCGCGACGAGCGTCTCCTTGCCCAGGTCCGTGTCGAACGCCTTCCCCTCGGCCTCCGCGCGCTCCTTGGCGGCGCGGTAGTCCTGGGCGGCGGTGAAGGCCTCGCGGATCTCGCGCGCCACGCCCATGCGGTTCGATGGGGCCTTGCCCTTCTCGCCGAAGAAGCGCTTGGGGTTCTCCCCCAGCGCCGATTTCACCGAGAGGTCCTGGCTGATGAGCATCTCATCGGCGATGCGGCCCCAGGTCTTGAGCGCAGCGGTGCGCCCGCCGATCGGATTGGCCGAGCCCGGCTTGATGAGCGCCGTCGTCACACCGCCCCGCAGGGCGTCGGCGAAGCCCACGTCGGCGGGGTTGATCCCATCGAGGGCGCGCAGGGCCGAGCCGTCGGGGCGGATGGACTCGTTCGTGTCGTTGCCCGCGGGCCCCTCGCCGTCCTCGTGGACGCCCACGTGGCCGTGGGATTCGAAGAGGCCCGGGGTGAGCGCGCACCCGGTGACGTCGACGATGCGGCTCTGGCCCTGGGATTCCTCCGCCTCAACGGCCGCGAGGACCTCCGCGCGGGGCCCGACCCGCGCGATCCGGCCTTCGCGCAGGACCACCGCGCCATCGTCGATGGGCTCGACCAGCGCACCGTCGGCATCGGCAATCGGATACACCCGGGCCCCGACCAGAACGGTGGTGCGAACCTGCGGGACGGGGGCCGAGGTGTACATGCGCGCTTCCTCCAGGAGTGCCGGCGGGTGGGAGACGATGGTTCAACGGTAGTGGGTCGCTCCCGGCCCGCGCACCCCGCCCGGCCGCCTGCCAACCGAATGCCCGAAAAGTCCCACGCACCGCTCAGCGTGCGCGGCCTGCGGCACCGCCCGGCGCGGTCTGTCCCGCGCTGCCGAGCGCGAACCGGCCCCGGCCCGCCCGCCGGCCCGGGTCCGCACCCGGTCGTAGACTCGCTGCGGGCGCCGGACGTGCGCGGTGCCCGCGGCAGCGAAGGGAGCGGCACACATGACGCAGGCACAGCAGCCGGGCACCCAGTCCGAGCAGGCCCACGGAGCACCGGGCGGCGGTTCGCCGTCGGCGGCGCCCGAGGCACCGGTCGCCGCGGACCGGGAGCTGGGCACGATCCGCCGCTATGCCGCGCTGGGCGACTCCTTCACCGAGGGCCTCATGGATCCCTCGCCGGACGGGGCGCCGAACCGGTTCCTGGGCTGGGCCGATCGCCTCGCGCTCGGGCTCGCCGCGAGCCCCGTGGCCGGTCCCGAACTCGAGTACGCGAACCTCGCGGTGCGCGGGCGCCTCCTCGAGCGCATCATCGAGGAGCAGGTGCCGGCGGCACTCGAGCTCAAGCCGGACCTTGTGTCCTTCGTGGGCGGCGGCAACGACTGCCTCCGGCCCGGTGCCGACATCGACGGCCTGGCCGCCCAGCTCGAGCGCGCGATCATCGCGCTGCGCGCGGAGGGCATCCAGGTGCTGCTGGGCAACGGCTACGACACCCAGATGTTCACCCCGGTGCTGCGCGCACTGCGCCCGCGCGTGGCCATCTACAACTCGCACCTGTGGACGATCGCCCACCGGCACGACTGCTTCATGCTCGACCTGTGGGGCCTGCGCCGGCTCTACGCCAAGCAGATGTGGGCCGAGGACCGGATCCACCTGAGCTCGCTCGGCCACGCCACGGTGGCGGCCACGGCACTGGGCGTCGTCGAGGGCTCGACGCCCGCCGGCCGCGGCTTCCGGATGCCGCCGGCGCCCGCGCGGCGGGTGCGCCAGGCCGTCACCGAGGAGGCCCACTGGATGCGCACCCACGTGGGACCCTGGGTCAGCCGACGGCTGCACGGGACGAGTTCCGGCGACCTCCTCGAGCCCAAGTACGCCGGCTTCGTGCCGGTGAGCCGGCTGCCCGTGCCCGCCGATCCGGAGGCCCCGGGGCCCAGCTGAGGCCGCCGCCGCGGCCGCGCGGGGGACAGCCGGACGCTCAGGGCACCTCGGCCGGCAGAGGGCGGCACGAAGCGCGGGGGCGCCCCTCAGTGCTCGAAGAGCGCCTGGACCGGGCCGGAGACGAAGTAGAGGGCGAACAGCGCGGCGGTGACGTACATGAGCGGGTGGACCTCGCGCAGCTTGCCGCGGCACACCTTGATGATGACGTAGACGATGAAGCCCGCGCCGATCCCGTTCGTGATCGAGTAGGAGAACGGCATGAGGGCGATCGTGACGAACGCGGGGATCGCGAGCTCGAGGTCCGTCCAGTCGATCCGCGTGACCTGCTGCATCATGAGGAAGCCCACGAGGACGAGGGTGGGCGCCGCCGCCTCGCTGGGGATGACGCCGGCCAGCGGCGAGAGCACGATGGTCGCGAGGAACAGCACGCCCACCATGACGCTCGACAGGCCGGTGCGCGCCCCGTCGCCCACGCCCACCGAGGATTCGACGAACGCCGAATTCGACGAGGTGGCGCCCATCCCGCCGCCGATCGCACCGAGCGCATCGGCGACCATGATGCGCTGGGAGCCCGGCACATCGCCCCGCTCGTCGACGAGTCCGCCCGTGTTGGCCACGCCCACCATGGTGCCGAGGAGGTCGAAGAAGTTCGTCAGCAGCAGCGTGAAGACGGTGAGGACGGTGACGATGAGGCCCACGTGCTGGAACGAGCCGAGCAGGTTGAACTGGCCGAGCGTCGAGAAGTCCGGGGGCACCAGCCAGTCCTGCCCGAGCGTGGGGACCGTGAGGCTCCAGCCGCTCGGGCTGACCACCTCGCCGCCGGAGGACTTGGGGCCCACCTTCGCGACCGCCTCGATGATGAGCGCGACGACGGTGGCGCCGAGGATCGAGTAGAGGATCGCGCCGCGCACCTTGGCCGTCCACAGCACGAAGACCGCGAGCATGCCCAGCACGAAGACAAGGACGGGCCAGCCGGTGATGAAGCCGCCCTGCCCGAGCTCCAGGCCGGTGCCGCTGCCCTTCTGGATGAAGCCTGCGTCGATCATGCCGATGAGCGCGATGAAGAGCCCGATGCCCACGCTGATGGCGCTCTTGAGCTGGGCGGGGACCGCGTTGAAGATGGCGCGGCGGAAGCCCGTGATGACGAGCAGCAGGAGGATGATGCCCTCGATGACGACGAGGCCCATCGCATCGGCCCACGTCATGCCGGGGATGACGACGACGCCGTAGGTGACGAACGCGGACATGCCCAGCGCCGAGGACACGCCCAGCGGGAAGTTGCCGAGCAGGCCCATGACGATCGTGAAGATGCCGGAGATCAGCGACGTCGCGGCGGCCACCGCGGCGAGGTTCGGCTCGTCCCCGCCGCCCAGGAACCGGCCGGTGGAGTCCGGGGCGGCGCCGATGATGATGGGGTTGAGCACGACGATGTAGGCCATCGCGAAGAACGTCGCGAGACCGCCGCGCAGCTCACGGCCCACGGTGGAGCCGCGGGCCGTGAGGCGGAAGAAGCGGTCGAGCCCGCCGGCCGGGCGATCGGGGCCACCGCTGCGCTGCCGGTTCGTCGTCGGTGCGTCCTCGCTCATGTCCCTCTTCCCCATCGGCCGGGTGGGCGAGCGCGGCCTGCCCCGCGCTCGGCTGCCTCCCAGTGACCTCTAAGGGGTATCACACATGGCGCAGCCGACGCGCGGGCTCAGAACTCCGGGGCGCGGTGGGGCTGCTCGGGCACGTCGCCCCGCATGTCCCCGTAGTCGGGGGCCGCGCGCCGCTCGGCGGCCTGGCGCTCCGCCCGCGAGGAACCGCCACGACTCACCTGCGAGCGGGCGGCACGGGCATCGTCGCGGCTCTGCTCGTCGCCCTTGTGCGCGGCCTGCGTCGACAGCAGAGCGGTGCGGATCTCGGTGGTCAGGTCGCCCAGCGTGCCGGGGTTCGAGGGCAGGAAGAGGACGTTCGAGCGGCCGTTGCGGGCCACGTCCTGCATCGTGTCGAAGTACTGGGTCATGAGCAGCAGCTGCTCGGCCGTGTCCTCGATGCCGGCGCGGCGCAGCATCTCGTACTGCTCGGCGATGCCGGTGGCGATGGCCTTGCGCTGGCCGGCCACGCCCTCGCCCTGGAGGCGCTTGGACTCGGCCTCCGCCTCGGCCTGGGTGACGCGCTTGATCTTGTCCGCCTCGGCCAGCGCCTGCGCCGCGACCCTGTCGCGCTGGGCGGCGTTGATCGAGTTCATCGAGTCGCGCACGCGCGAGTCCGGGGAGATGTCCGTGACGAGCGTGTTGACGATGCGGAAGCCGTAGCGGGCCATCGACTCGGACAGCCGGTGCTCGACGCTCGAGGCGATGTCGTCCTTGGACTCGAACGCCGAGTCGAGCGTGAGGGTCGACAGCGAGGAGCGGACCGTGTCGAAGACGTACGAGCGGATCTGCTCCTCCGGGTTGGCCAGCCGGTAGTAGGCGTCGACGACGCTGTCCTCGCCCACGACGTACTGGACGGCCACCGGGACCATGACGAAGACGTTGTCCTTCGTCTTCGTCTCGATGTTGACCTCGAGCTGCTGGACGCGCAGGGAGATGGGCCGGGTCGTCGTCTCGATGAACGGCACCTTCGTGTTGAGGCCGGGCCGCGCGACCTTTTTGAACTTGCCGAAGCGCTCGACGATGACGCTCTCCTGCGTGTGCACCGTGAAGAAGATGCTGGTGCGCAGGCCGCCGAACAGCAGCACGGCGAGCACGATGAGGCCGACGACGAGGACGGCGAGGACGATGAGGACGGCAGTGACGGCCTCCATGGGGGACCTCCGGGTTCCCGGCGACCGCGGTGGCGCGCTGCCCGTGTGGCCGCCTGGCCGACGCGGGGCCGGCCCTTCGGGCAGCGGATCGTGTCTCCCAGCCTACGGGCCGCGGCACGGCCGCGGGGCGCCGCGCGGTTGCGGTACGGCAACGACTGGGCCACCAGCCGGCCTCAGGCCCGAGGCGCGGGGCACCGCTACCGGACCCAAGGTGCGGGGCACCGCAGCCGGAGCCGAGGCGCGGGGCACCGCACCCGGGGCCCGAGGCACAGCGCGCCTCGGGCCCCGGGTGGGCTCACCGGCTCAGAATTCGATGACGACGCGCCCGTCGATCTTGCCGTGGCGCATCTCGTCGAAGACCGCGTTGATGTCCTCGAGGTCCCGGGTGTGGAACGTCGGGTGGATGAGACCGCGAGCGTAGAAGTCGAGCGCCTCGGCGAGGTCCTGGCGGGTGCCGACGATCGAACCGCGGATCGTGAGGCCCTTGAGCACGATGTCGAAGATGGGCGCCGGGAAGTCCCCGGGCGGCAGGCCGTTGAACACGATCGTCCCACCGCGGCGGGCCATGCCGATCGCCTGGCCGAACGCGTCCGGGTGCACCGCCGTGACGAGCACGCCCTGCGTGCCGCCGGTCTTCTCCTGGATCTCCGCGGCGGGGTCCCCGCTCATCGCGTTGACGGTGACCTCCGCGCCGTGCTTCTTCGCCAGCGCCAGCTTGTCATCGGAGACGTCCACGGCGGCCACGCGCATGCCCATCGCCACGGCGTACTGCACCGCGATGTGGCCGAGCCCGCCGATCCCGGAGATCGTCACCCACTCGCCGGGCTTGACCTCCGTCATCTTCAGGCCCTTGTAGACGGTGACGCCGGCGCACAGCACCGGGGCGACCTCGTTGAGGTCCGCGCCCTCCGGGATGCGGGCGGCGAACCGGGTGTCGACGAGCATGTACTGCCCGAACGACCCGTCCACCGCATAGCCGCCGTTGATCTGGGATTCGCACAGCGTCTCCCAGCCGGTGCGGCAGTACTCGCAGTCACCGCACGCGCTCCACAGCCACGCATTGCCCACGAGGTCGCCCACCTTCACGTCGGTGACGCCCTCCCCCACTGCCTCGACCCGGCCCACGCCCTCGTGGCCGGGGATGAAGGGCGGCTGGGGCTTGACGGGCCAGTCGCCCTCGGCCGCGTGGAGGTCCGTGTGGCACACGCCGGACGAGATGAGCTTGACCAGCGCCCGGCCGGGGCCCGGGGTGGGGATCTGCTGCTCCTCGTCGATGGTGAGCTCATCGCCGAACTTCGTGACGACCGCTGCCTTCATTGCACTCATCGCACTTCAACTCCTCCGCCGGCTCCATTGCCGGCCTCGCCGTGCGGCCCCGCCCGCTGCGGGCGGCGCCGGACTCCGGCGGCGCCCGTCCCCGGGGGAAGCGAAGGGCGGATCCGCACCGCCGCGGATCCGGATGTCGGATCCAGTTCCACCATAGGGCGCGCATGCACGTGCGCGCATGGGTTCATCGGAATGCGCCGACGGCTTCTCACGGGACGGACCATCCGGGGTCACAGGGCGGGATTTTCCCGCGCGCGAGTCTTCCGGCGGCGGCCCGCAACCCGGAGGTGCAGGGCCGCGCACCGGGGGTGTCGGGCCGCCGTGGCCCGCCCGGCACCGGCCGCAGCCGAGGCACGCGCGGCGACCGCCGACGCCGGCATCGCCCCGGCAGCTGCGCCCGTTGGGTCACAGTGGGTCACGAATCGGGGTTTCCCGGCACTCACCCTTGCAATTGCGTTTTTCGTATTATACCGTCTGACCAGCATAAACGCTGTGGAGCCCCCTACCGGATTCGAACCGGTGACCCTCTGTTTACAAGACAGATGCTCTGGCCAACTGAGCTAAGGAGGCGGACCGCACCCGGCTGTGCGGGGCGGCATCCCGGCCCGCGCTGTCCGCGGTCCGGGCGGCCGGTGGGGCCGTCCGTGCAGTCTAACCGGCACGCCCCCGGCGCGCACGGCGCGGCCGGGCGGCCGGCTCAGCCCTGGATCTCGCCGGAGGCCTGCAGCACCTTCGTCGCGAAGGCGGTGGGATCGCCCCAGACGGAGGGATCGACGTCCTCGCCGTTGATCTCCACGCGCGGTGTGCCCTGCAGCCCGTTCGACGTCGCGTCCTTCGTGCTCTTCTCCACGTACTTCTGGAACGTCTGCTCGCGCGCGCAGTCGGCGACGGTCTTCGAGGAGTCCTGCGCGATCTTCGCGTGGACGTCGACTCCGCCCTTCTTCGCGTTGGCGAGCATCGCGTCGTCGTCGAGGCCGTTGGACTGCTCCTCCGGCTGCCCGTCGAACATCGCCTTCGTGAAGTCGAAGAACTTCCCGCCCTGGCCGCTGTCTGCCACGCAGGCGGCGAGGTTGGCCGCGCGGGTGGAGTACTGGTTGCCCTGCGACTGCGAGTCGAGGATGGCCACGGGCTGGTAGTCCACGGCGATCTTGCCCTCGCCGGCGAGCTTCTTCAGGGCGTTGCCGTTGGCCTCCTCGAAGCTCTTGCACGAGGGGCACTGGAAGTCCATGTAGACCTTGACCACCGCGGCCTTGTCGGAGAGCCCGGAGTCGCTGTAGGCGGCGAGGCCGTCCGGCACGTCGTCGCCGGAGGCGCCCTTGGCGGCAACGGGCTTGAAGCCGCTGCCGTCCTTGACGAGCGTGATGCCGCCCTGGGAGTAGGCGTTCGGGCCGGGCGCGGGCCGCGCGGCCTGGACGAGGAGGATGACCACGACCACGATCACGGCGAGCACGACGGCGCCGATGCCGCTGAACAGGACGATCTTCGCCGTCTTCTCGCGCTTGGCCTGCGCCTGCGCGATCTGGCGGGCCTTCTCGCGCGCTGCGCGCCGGCGGTCATCGTTCGACGGGTTCTTCGCCATGGTTCCTCACGTCTTCGGCTGCTGAAACGACGCGAGACGCGCCGGACCCATCATACGCACCGGCCCTGCCCGGCCGCTGGGCGCGGGCTCAGAACAGGCGGGTGCTCGGCAGCCAGGTGAAGGGGTTGGTCGGCAGCGGCCACCACGTGACCGAGGCGCCGCCCCACACGGCGATGACGGCCAGCACCGCGATCGCGCCGAGCGCGACCGCGAGGATGAGGCCGCCCGTCGCGCTGCCGCGCACCAGGCCCGCGAGGACCGCGCCGGAGCCGCGGCGCAGGTTCGCGGCCCCGGGCCCGACGAACAGAACGAGGGCGCCCACCGCCGCCCCGGCCCACAGCGAGCACTCCTCCGAGTGGCCGCGCGGGATCACGCCCACCACATCGAGGCGAACGAGCACCGTCACCGCGATCGCGGCGGTGAGCGGCAGCAGCAGGCAGAAGAACGACGTGAAGAGCGCCGTGGCGAAGCCACCGGGCGCCGCCCCCCAGCCGCCGCCGGCCTGCGGTCCATAGCGCAGCGCGCGCAGCTGCTGCGAGCGCACGACGGAGCCCGCGGTGCGCGCCGGCAGCTGCCAGAGGTACACGGCGGCCACGAGGAGCACCGGGGCCAGTGGCGTGAGGGCGACCCCCAGCGCGATGAGCGCGAGCACCGCCCACCGGCCGCGCCCGCGCCGGGGCCCGGCCGCGGCCTCACCGTACGGGTGTGCGCCCCCCGCCGCCGGGCCCTGCCCGGGCTGGGGGTAGGCCGGCACCCCGCCGGCCGCGCGATCGAGAGGCTGGGCGCTCCGGTGGTGCTGGGCTCCTCCGTGGTGCTGGGCATCGCTGCGCTGCTGGGCGTCGATGCCGAGCGCGCTGTAGCCGATGGGCCCGTGGGGGCCGCCCGCCTGCTGCGCGCGGGCGGCCTGGGCGCCTCGGCCCGGGTCCGGTGCACCGGAGCCGGCGGTCCCGGGGCCGGCCGGGACAGGTGCGGCCCCATAGCCGGTGGCACCGGCACCCGGTGCGGCGGAGTACGGGGGGCGGGCGCCGGGCACGGCGTCCTGGACGCGGGTGGCGGCGACATCCGGTGCACCGGCGGCTGCGGCGCCCGGCGGGTAGCCGGCGCCGCCCGAGCCGTAGGCCGGGCCGGGGGCCCCGTAGCCCGCGGCGCCGTCCGCGGGCGCCGCGGCGGCAGCCGGGGATCCGGCCCCCGCCGACTCCTCGCGGGGCAGGATGTTCGTGGGGGCCTCCGGGATGGGGGCGATGCCCGAGCCGCGGCCGCCGCGCCCGCCCACTTGGGGCATCCGGCCGGACTCGATGTCGACGAGCGCGTCGAGGATCATCGAGCTCGACGGGCGGCGCTCCGGCTTGGGGTCGAGGCAGGCGCGCAGCAGCGGCACGAAGCGCGGCGGGGCGCCCTCGAGGTTCGCCCGCCCCAGGGCCACGCGGGAGAGGACGGCCTCGAGCGGACCGGACCCGTAGGGATTGCGGCCCGTCGCCGCGAACGCCATCGTCGCGGCCCACCCCCACCAGTCGGTCTTCTCCGAGGAGGCCTTGCCGTCGGCGATCTCCGGGCTCAGGTAGCCCGGGGTGCCCATGACGAGCCCGGTGGCGGTCACCTTCACCTCGTCGGCGGCCTGCGCGATGCCGAAGTCGATGACCATGGGCTCGCCGTCCATGATCATGACGTTGGCCGGCTTGAGGTCGCGGTGGATGACCCCCGCGGCGTGGACGGCGCTGAGCGCATCGAGGAGGGCGTGGCCGAAGTGGACGAGCTCGTCTTCGGAGAACGGGCCGTTCTCCCGCACGTCGTCGGACAGGGTCATCCCGTCGACGAACTCGGTGACGATGAACGGCTGCGCGGAGTCGAGCTCCGCGTCCAGGACCTCGGCGATGCGGGGGTGGCGGATCCGGCGCAGCGTGCGCACCTCGCGGGCCAGGCGCTGGCGGGCGGTGTCGTCGTGGGCGATGTGCGGGTGGAGGACCTTGACGGCCACGGGGCTGTTCTCCGCATCCATGCCCAGATGCACGACTCCCATGCCGCCGGAGCCCAGCTCCTCGATAAGGCGATAGCCTCCCAGTTCTTCCATGCCCACCCGATCCACACTACGGCAGGACCTACACTGCTAGGAGTCCGCACCGAAGACGAGGAGTCGCATGAGCAGTCGTCCCGATCGGCCGGCCCCGCGCCTCGAGCCCGTTCCCGCCCCGGCCGCCGGCGCCGACTTCGTCGTCGTCGCCAACCGTCTGCCGGTCGATCGCGACACCTCCGGTGACGAGCCCACCTGGCGCACCTCACCAGGAGGTTTGGTCACGGGCGTGGCTCCCGTCATGCGCTCGCGCGAGGGCGCCTGGATCGGCTGGGCGGGCATCGCCGATGAGGAGTTCGAGCCGTTCGACCTCGACAGCATGCACCTCGTGCCCGTGCGGCTGAGCTCTGAGGAAGTCGTCAGGTACTACGAAGGCTTCTCCAACGCCACCCTGTGGCCGCTCTTCCACGACGTCATCGTCCCCCCGGAGTTCCACCGCACCTGGTGGGAGGCCTACCAGCGCGTCAACGAGCGCTTCGCCCGCACCGCCGCCCAGACCGCCGCGGCCGGTGCCACGGTCTGGGTGCACGACTACCAGCTCCTCCTCGTGCCGGAGATGCTGCGCGCCCTGCGCCCGGACGTCTCGATCGGCTTCTTCAACCACATCCCGTTCCCGCCCTGGGAGATCTTCAGCCAGCTGCCGTGGCGCCGCGAGATCCTCGCCGGCGCGCTCGGCGCGGACCTCATCGGCTTCCAGCGCCCCGCGGACGCCGCGAACTTCCGGCGCGCCGCGCGCATCGACCGCGGGTGGTCGACGGCCGGCATGGACATCCGCGTCCCCGCGGACCCGGAGCGCGGGACCGCCGCCCATGTCTCGCGCGCGGCGGCGTTTCCCATCTCGATCGACGCGGAGGAGCTCGACGCCTACTCCCACGATCCCCAGATCATCGAGCGCGCGGCCCAGATCCGGCGGGACCTGGGCGATCCCGCCGTCGTCATCCTCGGCGTCGACCGGATGGACTACACGAAGGGCATTCGGCACCGGCTCAAGGCCTACGGTGAGCTGCTCGACTCGGGCGCCCTGTCCACCGACGACGTCACGCTCGTCCAGATCGCCACGCCCAGCCGCGAGCGCCTCGACCAGTACCAGCAGATCCGCACCGAGGTGGAGCTGGCGGTGGGGCGGATCAACGGCGAGCACTCGGGGCTGGGCAAGCAGGCCGTGCACTACTTCCACCACTCGTTCCCCCGCGCGGAGATGACGGCGTTCTACCTGGCCGCCGATGTCATGCTCGTGACCGCGCTGCGCGATGGCATGAACCTCGTGGCCAAGGAGTACGTGGCCTGCCGCACGGGCGACGACGGCGCGCTCGTGCTCAGCGAGTTCGCCGGCGCGGCCGATCAGCTCACCCAGGCGCTCATGGTCAACCCGCACGACATCGCGGGCCTCAAGCGCGCGATCCGGCGGGCCGTCGAGATGCCCAAGGCCGCCCAGCACCGCCGCATGCAGGCGATGCGCCGCCGCCTCGCCAAGGAGAACGTCCAGGCGTGGTCGCAGGCCTTCCTCGACGAGCTCGAGGAGCTCGACGAGGACAAGGGCGGCCAGGCGACCCCCGCCGCGGCCACCCCCGCCGCAGCCACAGCCGACGCCGGCCCCGGCGGTGCCGACTCCGCCGCGGTCGGCCCCGCCAGCACCGAGCCGGGCCGGTCAGCCGCACCGGCGCCGGCCCCGGAGGAGGGTACGGCGTGAGCGCCGACGTTCCCGGCCCCCCGCGGGCCGAGGCGCTGCGCGCGCTCGCCCACGCCCCCTCGCTGCTCATCGCCCTCGACTTCGACGGCGTGCTGGCGCCGCTGCAGGACGACCCCGCGACCTCCGCTCCGCTGCCGGAGTCCGCGCGCGCCGTCCGCCGGCTCGCCGCGCTGCCCGACACCTTCGTGGGCTACATCTCCGGGCGCCCGCTCGAGGTGCTCCGCGAGCTCTCCCAGGCCCCCGCGCCGGCCGTGTTCGTGGGCTCCCACGGGGCGGAGGAGGACTTCTCCGCGCTGGGCGCCGCCGACCCGGGCACCGCCGACCGCGGCGCCGGCCCGGACACCGCCGATCCGCTCGCCCCCGATGCCGGCGAGCGCCGCACGCTCGCCCGCCTCGATGCGGCGTTCGCCGACATCAGCGGCGACGTCGACGACGATGGCTTCTGGATGGAGTCCAAGCCGCTGGGCCGGGCGTTCCACACCCGCGATGCGCGCCCCGGCGCCGCCCGCGCCGTGGGCGAGCGCCTCGACGAGGTCGCGGCCGCGGTCCCGGAGGCGCGCGTGGTGCGCGGCAAGGACGTCTACGAATTCACCACCCGCCACGTGACGAAGGGCGACGGCCTGCGGGCCATGCTCGCGCGCACGGGGGCAGCCGCGGCCCTCTACGTGGGCGACGACGTCACGGACGAGGACGCATTCGCCGTGCTCACCGGGGTGCCGGGCGGCCTGGGAGTCAAGGTGGGGGCCGGCGAGACCGCCGCCGAGGCGCGCATCGGGGCCCCGAGCGACGTCGCCGCGCTGCTCGCGGGGCTCGCGGATGCGCGCGCACGTGCCGTGGCCGCGCCTCAGCGCGAGCCGGCGGGCGCCTCGGAGGCGCGCAGCACGAGCTCGGGGGCCACCGAGTAGTCGAGCCCGACTTCCGGGTCGGCGATGACCCGGTCGAGCTCGCGCACCGCGGCCGCGGCGATCGCCTCCCAGTCGAAGCCCACCTGCGACATGGGCGGGGAGAGGACGTCGGCATCGGGCATCTCGCCCACGGTCAGCAGCGAGAGGTGCTCCGGGACGCGCAGGCCCGCCCGGCCCGCCGCCTCGAGAATGCCGAAGGTGATCGAGGGCGCGCAGCTCACGACCGCGCTGCAGTCCTTGGCGAGCAGCTCCTGCGCCGCCTGCGCGCCCCCCAGCACGCCGGCGGCCGCGATGGCGACGGGCGCCTGATCGCGGCTGGCCATGATGTGCATCTCCGCGGCGAGCGTGCGCCGGAAGGCCGCGATCCGCGCATCGGCGGCGGAGTCCTGCGGGACGGCCAGCCCGATGCGCCGGTGGCCCAGGTGGACGAGGTGGCGCAGGGCCGTCGCGATGCCGCGCACGGAGTCGAGGACGAACTGGCGGGCCCCGGCGTGCGGCGCGTTCGACACCCGCACCACCGGCACGCCGGCGGCCTCGAGGGCGCGCGCCTCGCGCCCCGCGCTTCCCCCGCCCAGCACGATCGCCCCGCGCACCCCGGCGCGGGCCGCGGCCTGGGCGGCCGAGCCGATGCCCGGCCCGGTGAGAATCCGCACCGCGGCGCGCCCCACGTCGAAGAGCCGGCGCACGAGCGCGAGGTGCAGTGCCTCGAACGCGTCGACCTCCGTGCCCTCGGGGGCGTTCTGCACGACGGCGATGAGCGCGGGCGCCGCGCCCGCACCCGATTCCCCGCTGCCCGCCGGGCCTGCGGGGGCCGCCAGCGCGCCGGCGCCCGGGGCCTGCACCCCCAGCGTGCCCAGCGCGATCTCGACCGCCCGGCGGGCCGCCGCGGAGGTGCCGGGCGCGCCGCGCAGTACGCGCGAGGCGGTGGACACGGACACACCCGCCGTGCGCGCGATGAGCGCCAGGCCCGGGCCGGCGCGGCGCGGGACGGGGCCGCTCACCGGCGCACCGCCGTCGTCGACTCGCGCGCCACCAGCCGCGGGCGGAAGGTCGGGGCGATCGAGGGCAGGCGCGCGCCCGGCAGGTCGAGGACTGTGCGCACCCCCGCCGCGAGCGCCGCGGCCATCCCGGGCGTATCGAGTGCGAGCACCGTGGCCGGCGGGCCGGTGTAGCGCATCGTCACCGAGTCGCCGAACCCCACTGCGGAGAGGTCCCTGGGCACCACGAGGCGGCGCTGGCGCATGGCCGCGAAGACACCGTAGAGCTGCAGCGCGCTCTGGACGATGACCGCGGTGCACGTCGCGTCGCGCAGCCGGTCCGCGGCCTCCATGCCCCCCGCGTGGGACTTGGGCACCGCGGCGATCCACTCGCCCAGCCGGGACGAGGCGGCGCGCGCCGGGTGCTCCGCGCGGAAGCGCTGGGCGAGCATGTCGGCCAGGTCGCCCGTGTCGTTGCACACGAGCCCGATCCGGCGGTGGCCCAGGGCGGCGAGGTGGTCGAAGGCCAGGGTGAGGCCGCCGGTCAGGTCGATCCGTGCGGCGATCCGCTCGGAGCCGGGGGCGGCCCCGGCCCGGCGGCCGCCCGCCTCGGCACCGCGGGCGGGCGTCCCGGCGCCGAGCGCGGCCTCGGCGAACCGCACGACCGGCAGGTCCGTCTCGAGGGAGGTGAAAGTGGGGGTGACGACGACCGCGGCGCCGGCGGCGGCGCTCGCGCGCACCTCGGCGCCGGCGGGATCGAGGAACGGCACGCTCACGAGCAGTCCCTCGGCCTGGAGCTGGAGCGCGACCTCGCGGCACACGTCGATCTGCCAGTGCTCGGGCTCGGCCGGCGGGCAGACGGCGACCAGCCGGGCGGGGGTGCGCGCGAGCAGCGTCGAGCGCGCGTAGCCGGTGGTCTCCAGGGCCGCCTCGACGCGGTCGCGGGTGGCCTGGGCCACCGCGCCCCGGCCGCCCAGCACGCGCGAGACGGTGCTGACGGAGACCCCGGCGGCGGCCGCCACATCGCCCAGCGCTACACCCATGCTGGCCAGTCTACGGTCCCTCCAGCCCACGCCCCGCGTGGCCGGATTGCGGACGCTCGCTGAGATGACTGTCTCACCTGCAGAAACACAGGGCCCCGCGGATTGGTCTGGCGGGCGGGCGCACGTAGACTCGCATCAGGCGATGCGGCCGACGCCGCGTTCGCCGCGCTCATCAGCAAAGGACGTGGTCATGGCAACGGTCGCCCTCACCGGGGTCACGCATCGGTATCCGTCGACCACCGGCCCCTCGCTGCTCGACGTCACACTGCGCGTGGCCGACGGCGAGTTCCTCGTCGTGCTGGGCGGGCCGGGCTCCGGGCGCTCCACCCTGCTGCGGATGATTCAGGGCATGGAGAAGCCCACCACCGGCACGATCACCATCGACCAGCGCGATGTCGCACAGCTGACCCCGGGCGAGCGCAACGTGACGATGGCGTTCGAGAACTACGCCCTCTACCCCCACATGAGCGTCGCGGAGAACATGGGCTTCGCGCTGCGCCTCGCCGGGCGCGGGCCCGCCGAGGTGGACGAGCGGGTCGCCGCGGCCGCCGGGCGCCTGGGACTCGCCGGTCAGCTCACCGCCTCCCCCGACGAGCTGACCGGCGCCCAGCGCCAGACGGTGGCGCTCGGCAGGGCGCTCGTGCGCGACCCGGCCGTCTTCCTCATGGACGAGCCGCTCGTGAAGATGCCGCCCGAGGTGCGCGCCAGCACCCGCGACCAGGTCCGCGCGCTCCAGCGCGAGCTGGGCATCACGACGATCTACGCCACGGCCGACGTCGCCGACGCGCTGGCGGTCGCGGACCGCATCGCCGTGCTCGAGGACGGCCGCATCACCCACATGTGCCCGCCCGATGCGCTGCCCGCGCGCTGGCAGGATAGCGCCGCCGGCTGACGTGCATGCCGGGTAGGCTTCGGCCATGGACCTGCACGTCGACGAGCTGGAAGCCGACATCGCCCGGCTGCCGTGGTCGGTGCCGCTCGCGGACTGGCCCGCGGAGCTGCTCGTCGGCCTGCCCCGCGGCATCTCCCGCCACCCGGTCCGGTTCGTCGAGCTGGCGGGGCGCATCGTCGCGGTCAAGGAGACCCAGGAGCCCATCGCCCGCCGCGAGTACGAGGTGCTCGCCGCGCTCTCCAGCCTCGACGCCCCGGCCGTGCAGCCGCTGGGCTACATCACCGGGCGCACCGACGCGCAGGGCGCGCCGCTGCCGGGCGCGCTGCTCACCCCGCACCTCGAGTTCTCCCTGCCCTACCGCGCGCTCTTCAGCAGGCAGCTGGCCGCGAACACGGCGAGCCGGCTCGTCGACGCGCTGGCGGTGCTCCTCGTCCGCCTCCACCTGGCCGGGTTCTTCTGGGGCGATGTCTCCCTGTCGAACACGCTCTTCCGGCGCGACGCCGAGGCGTTCGCGGCCTACCTGGTCGACGCGGAGACCGGGGAGCTGCACCCCTCGCTGTCCGCGGGGCAGCGAGAGCACGACCTGGAGCTCGCCCGCGTCAACCTGGCCGGGGACTTCATGGACCTCCAGGCCGGGGGCCTCATGGACGCCGAGGCCGATCCGCTCGAGATGGTCAACCTGCTCCTCGAGCGCTATCGGGCGCTGTGGGACGAGCTCACCGCCACGGAGGAGTTCGCAGACGAGGAGCGCTGGCGCATCGACCAGCGCATCCGCCGGCTCAATGCGCTCGGCTTCGACCTGGGCGAGTTCACGGTCACGACCGACCTCGACGGCACCACGACGCGCATCGAGCCCAAGGTGGTGGAGCCCGGCCACCACGCCCGCCGCCTCGACCGCCTCGCGGGGATCCGCGCCCAGGAGGGCCAGGCCCGCCGCCTGCTCAACGACCTCGACAGCTACCGCGCCGCGGTGGGCCTGGGCGATGCCTCGGAGGAGGAGGCCGCGCGGTCCTGGCTGGAGCACGCGTACGAGCCGCTGCTGGGCATGGTGCCCCCCGAACTCGAGGGGCGGTTGGAGGGGCCGCAGATCTTCCACGAGTTCCTCGACCACCGCTGGTTCCTCTCCGAGCGCACGGGCCACGATATGGACGCGGCGGCGGCCATGCGCTCCTACATCGATACTGTCCTTGCCCGCCGCCCGCGGGAGTCGACGTTCTTCCGCGCCCCGGATACCCAGGCGCTCGCGGAGGTCCGCGCGGCGGAGACGGGCGCGGGGTCCGATGCCGCCGGCACCGCCGCCGCGGCCCCCACCGATGAGGAGCGAGCAGCCCCATGACGCAGCCCACCGCACAGGGATTCCCCAACATCGCCGGCCTGTTCGACCTCGCCGGGAAGGAGGCGGTCGTCGTCGGCGCCGCCTCCGGCCTGGGCCAGGCCACCGCGATCGGCCTGGCCGATGCGGGCGCGCGGGTGGTCTGCGCGGATCTCAACTCGCAGGGTGCGCAGGCCACCGCGGACATCATCGCCGAGCGCGGCGGACAGGCCACCGCGACGGGTGCGGACATCACCTCGACGGCGGCCGTGGACGCCCTCGCCGCCGACCACGCGGGAGCGGAGATCCTCGTCGTCACGCCCGGCATGAACGTGCGCAAGCGCCTGGTGAACACGACGGACGAGGAGTTCGACCGCGTCGTCGACATCAACCTCAAGGGCACGTACCGGCTCATGCGCGCCTTCGGCGCCCGGATGGCGGCCGCCGGCCGCGGCTCGATCGTCGTCTTCGCCTCGTTCCGCGCGCTCGTCGTGGAGCCGGGGCAGGGCCTCTACGCCGCGGCCAAGGCCGGCGTCGTGCAGCTGACGAAGGCCATGGCCAGCGAGCTCGGCCCGCAGGGGGTGCGCGTCAACGCGATCCTGCCGGGGCCCTTCGAGACCCCGCTGACCGAGCAGATCAAGGCCGACCGCACCTGGTGGGACGCGTACGCGGACAAGTCCGCACTGGCCCGCTGGGGCCTCCTGCCGGAGATCGCCGGGCCCGTCCTCTTCCTCGCCTCCGACGCCTCGAGCTACGTCACCGGCCACTCGCTGCTCGTCGACGGCGGCTGGATGGCCCAGGATGGGCGCTTCACGCCCAGCGTCTGAGCCCGGGCAGCACGGCCGGCAGGCCCCCGCAGCCGGCGCGCTCGCGCCCCGCGGGCCCCTGGCCTGGACCGATGGGCCGCCATGCGGTATACCTGTGCACAGGTGTGATTCGCATCACGTCACACGGGCCGTGCCCGCCGTGCTGCCGCGCCCCTTTCCCGTCCGCCCCCGATCCCGAACGGATGCATCAATGGCGACTGCACCCTCCCCGCACCCCGGCCCGAATCCCGGCGCCCAGGCCGGCGGCCAGCCGGACCCCCAGCTGAAGAAGCGCACGATGCGCAAGGTGGCGCTGCGCCTGGCACCCTTCCTGGGGCTGCTGTACTTCGTCAACTACCTCGACCGCACAAACATCGGCTTCGCCGGGCCCAACGGCATGAACGAGGACCTCGGCCTGACCGCCACGACGTTCGGGCTGGCCTCCGGGCTGTTCTTCATCGGCTACCTCATCCTCGAGGTGCCCTCGAACCTCGCCCTGCATAAGTTCGGCGCCCGCCGCTGGATCGCCCGCATCCTCGTGACGTGGGGCATCGTCGCGAGCCTCATCGCGTTCGTGCCGGGGGCAGGGACGCTCTACATCCTGCGCCTGCTGCTGGGCATCGCCGAGGCCGGCTTCTTCCCCGGCATCATCCTCTACCTGACGTTCTGGTTCCCCAAGGCCGACCGCGCCCGCGCCGTGGCCCTGTTCATGCTCGCGATCCCGCTGTCCTCGGTCATCGGCGCCCCGCTGTCCGCCCTGCTCATCCAGCACGGCCACGACCTGCTCTTCGGGCTGGCCGGCTGGCGCTTCATGTTCCTCATCGAGGGCGTCCCCGCCGTGCTGCTGGGCTTCATGTGCTGGTTCTACCTCACGGACCGCCCGCGCGACGCCGCCTGGCTCGAGCCCGAGGAGCGCGACTGGCTGCAGGCGGAGATGGACGCCGAGGAGGAGGCGACGGCCACCTCGTTCCACGTGCCGGTCAGCGCCTCCCTGCGCAGCGGGCGGATCTGGGCGCTGTCGTTCGTCTACTTCGGCGTCGTCTACGGCCTCTACGCCATCAGCTTCTTCCTGCCCACGATCATCGCGGGCTTCCAGGAGCGCTTCGGGGTCACCTACACGATCATGCAGAAGGGCCTGCTCACCGCGATCCCCTTCGTCTTCGCCGCGGTCCTCATGCTCGTGTGGGCCCGCCACGGGGACCGGACCCGCGAGCGCGTGTGGCACGTCGTCATCCCCACCGCGGTGGCCGCGATCGTCATCCCCATCACCACGGTGGTCTCCTCGCCGTTCCTCGCGATGGTGTGCGTGTCGATCTTCGCCTCGGGCGTCATGTGCGCACTCGCGTGCTTCTGGCCGCTGCCCACCGCGTTCCTCTCGGGGGCGGGCGCGGCCTCGGGCGTCGCGCTCATCAACTCGGTGGGCAACACGTCGGGGTTCTTCGGCCCCTACATCACGGGCTTCCTCGCCGACAAGACCGGCAGCCAGCAGGCCGGGATGTGGGCGATCTCGGCCGCGCTCGTCCTCGCGATCGTGCTCACGCTCGTCGTGGGGGCCCTGCCCAAGCGCAGCAGCGCGCTGGCCAGCAACGACCCGGCGGCGCCCGAGGTGGGCGTCTAGCCCCCGGGGCACGTCCCCCGGCCGGGCGGGGCGCCCCGGACGACCGGGGCACTCCGGCCGGCCGCGGCACTCTGGCCGGCCCGGGCCGGCGGGCCGGCGCTACTCGGCCCGGCCGGCTGCGGCCCGCCGGGTGCGCGCGGTCTCGTAGAGGGCGACGGCGGCGGCCACACCCGCGTTGAGCGATTCGGTGGTCGCGGCGATCGGGATGGAGACCACCTGGTCGCACAGGTCCCGGATGAGGCGCGAGATGCCCTTGCCCTCGCTGCCCACCACGATGCACACGGGCGCGGTGGCGAGCTCGAGGCCGGGCAGCTCGACGTCGCCGTCCATGTCGAGGCCGACGATGAACACGCCCTGCTTCTTGATCTCCTGGAGGGCGCGGGCGAGGTTCGTCACCTGGGCGACCGGGATCCGGCTCGCGGCTCCCGCGGACGTCTTCCACGCCGCCGCGGTCATCGAAGCCGAGCGGCGCTCGGGGATGATGACCCCGTGGCCGCCAAACGCGGCGGCCGAACGGACGATCGCGCCGAGGTTGCGCGGATCGGTCACCCCGTCGAGCGCCACGAGCAGCGGCGCCTCGAAGCGGTCGCCGGCCAGGGCGAGCAGGTCATCGGGATGGGCGTAGTCGTACGGCGGGATCTGCAGGGCGACGCCCTGGTGGATCGCGCCGTCGGTGAGCCGGTCGAGCTCCGGCTTGGGCGCCTCGAGCATCGCCACCCCGTGATCGGCGGCCAGCGCCACGATCTCGCGCACGCGGTCGTCTGCGTCGATGCGCTGGGCCACGTAGAGGGCGGTGGCGGGGATCGACTCCCGCAGCGCCTCGACCACGGCGTTGCGCCCGGCGACCACGTCCGAGCCGGTCATCTTCTTCTTGCGGTGGGCCTGCTGGGTCCGCTGGGCCTTCTCCCGCTCGACCTTGGCCTTGTGGGCCTTGTGGTAGACGCGGTCCTCCGCCTTGGGCGTGGGGCCCTTGCCCTCGAGGCCGCGGCGGCGCTGGCCGCCCGAGCCCGCCTGGGGGCCCTTGCTCTTGCGCCGGACCGCTCCGCCGCGTGACTTGGGTGGCATGGCCGCTCCTGTTCGTCGTCGTCTGTGTTCGTGGGCCGTGCGGCCCGGGGCCGGGCCGCCGCGGGGCGTGCTGCGGGCCGGCTAGCCCCGCACCTCGTAGCGCACCCCGTCCGGGGTGTCCTCGAGGGCGATGCCCGCGGCCGCGAGCCGGTCGCGGATGGCATCGGCGCTCGCGTAGTCCTTGGCGGCCTTCGCCTGGGCGCGCTGCTGGGCCAGCTCGCCCACGAGCGCGTCGAGCGCTCCCTCCGCCGCCGAGGCGCCCGCCGGCTGGGCACCGCCGGCCCAGTGGGCGGCCGTCGGGTTGACGCCGAGGATGTCGAGCATGAGCTCGACCTCGCCCACGGCCCTGGCGAGTTCCTGCTCCTCGGCCCGGCCGTCGAGCAGCCGGAAGCCGTCGGAGACGCGGGCGAAGACGACGGCGAGCGCGCGCGGAATGGACAGGTCGTCGTCCAGCGCCGCGGCGAAGTCCTCGGGCACCCGGTGGGGCGAGGCGGCGTAGCCGGCGGCCGCCTCGGGCACGGCGGGGGCCGCGGCGCCGAGCGCCTGGCGGGCGCGGGCGAGGAAGTTCGCGATCCGGTCGAGCGCGGCCTGCTGCGCCTCGACGTGGGCCGGGGTGTACTCGAGCGTCGAGCGGTAGTGGGCGGTGGAGAGGAAGAAGCGCACGGCCAGCGGGGAGAAGCGCTCGAAGAGCTCGTGGGCGAAGACCGAGTTGCCCAGCGACTTCGACATCTTGTCCCCGCCCACGTTGAGCAGACCGGAGTGCATCCAGATCCCGGCGAAGGCGTCGCCGGCGGCGCGGGACTGAGCGCGCTCGTTCTCGTGGTGGGGGAAGCGCAGGTCCAGTCCGCCGCCGTGGATGTCGAAGGCGGACCCCAGGTAGCGGGTGGCCATGGCGGAGCACTCGATGTGCCAGCCGGGCCGCCCGCGGCCCCAGGGGGTGGGCCAGGACGCGGAGGCGGGATCGCCCTCCTTCGCGGCCTTCCACAGGGCGAAGTCGCGGGGGTCGCGCTTGCCGCGCACCGGGGCGTCCCCGGCATCGCTCATGTCCTCGAGGCGCTGGTGGGTCAGGCCCCCGTAGTCGGGGAAGGAGCGGACGTCGAAGTAGACGTCGGCGCTGCCGTCCTCCGCCCGGTAGGCGTGCCCGGCGTCGATGAGCCGGGCGATGAGCTCGACCATCTCCGTGATGTGGCCGGTGGCGCGCGGCTCGTACGTGGGCCGCAGCACCCCCATCGCGTCGTAGGCGGCGGTGAACTCCTGCTCGTAGAGGTAGGCGTGGGCCCACCACGGGCGGCCCTCGGCCTGGGACTTCGCGAGGATCTTGTCGTCGATGTCCGTGACATTGCGGACGAGCGTCACGTCATAGCCCCGGTAGACAAGCCAGCGCCGCAGCTGGTCGAACACGACCGCCGAGCGCATGTGCCCGATGTGCGGTGCGCCCTGCACGGTGGCGCCGCACACGTAGATGCTCGCCCGGCCGTCGACGACGGGGGTGAAGGGCACGAGTGCCCCGGCCTCGGTGCTGTACAGAGAAATCGCCACGCCAGGATTCTACCGGGGGCGGCGCACGGGGCCGCAATTGTTGCGATCCGCTCACGGATCGCCGCGCGCGGGCGCCCGCTGTGGCGCGGCCCACGGTGCGTTCCGTAGAGTCGTGCCAACCCCGCCGGCGGCCCGTGCCGCCGCGCCGGCCCGGCGGCCGGCACCCGTGACCACCCCGACTGCCAATGGAGGCACCGATCATGCCCGGATCCCCCACCCCGAAAGCGCAGGCGAGTCCGCAGCGCGAAGTCTTCGTCTCCCGCTCCGCCTTCATCCTCGCCGCGATCGGCTCGGCGATCGGGCTGGGCAACATCTGGCGCTTCCCCTACGTCGCGTACGAGAGCGGCGGCGGCGCCTTCGTCATCCCCTACCTCATCGCCCTGCTCACGGCCGGCATCCCACTGCTGTTCCTCGACTACGCGATCGGCCACAAGTTCCGCGCCTCGGCCCCGCTGTCCTACCGCTCGATCCACCGGGCGGCCGAGCCGATCGGCTGGTTCCAGGTACTCCTGGCCACGATCATCGCGATCTACTACTCGGTCATCGTCGCCTGGGCGATCTCCTACACGTTCTTCTCCGTGAACTCGGCGTGGGGCGAGGCCCCGGGCGATTTCTTCGGCGGTGCCTACCTCCAGCAGTCCGGGGACTACGGGCTCTCGCTCGACTTCGTGCCCGGCGTGCTCATCCCGCTCATCGTCGTCTGGGTCATCTGCCTGGGCGTGCTGCTGCTGGGCATCCAGAACGGCATCACCCGCTTCTCCCAGATCTTCATCCCGGTCCTCATCGTCCTCTTCGCCGCGATGGTGGTCAGGGCGCTGTTCCTGCCCGGCGCCATGGAGGGCCTCAACGCCCTCTTCACACCGGACTTCAAGGCGCTGCTCGAGCCCAGTGTGTGGGTGGCGGCCTACGGGCAGATCTTCTTCTCCCTGTCCGTGGCGTTCGGCATCATGCTCACCTATGCCTCGTACCTCAAGCGCAAGACGAACCTCACGGGCTCCGGGCTGACCGTCGCGTTCTCCAACTCCGGCTTCGAGCTGCTGGCCGGCGTGGGCGTGTTCGCCGCACTCGGCTTCATGGCGCAGTCGCAGGGCACGAGCGTGGACAAGGTCGTCGAGAGCGGCATCGGCCTGGCGTTCATCGCATTCCCCACGCTCATCGGCCAGATGCCCGGGGGCGCGATCTTCGGCATCCTCTTCTTCCTCTCCCTCGTGTTCGCGGGCCTGACCTCGCTCGTCTCCCTCATCCAGGTGCCGATCGCGGCGCTGAGCGACAAGCTCAACATCTCCAACCGCCTCTCCACGGTCATCGTGGGCGGGACGATGGCGGTCATCGCCTGCCTGACGATGCCCACGGTGACGGGCCTGAACGTGCTCGACGTCGTCGACGCGTTCATGAACAACGTCGGCATCGTCGGGATCGCGCTCGTCTCCGTCATCGTCGTGGGCTGGCTGTGCATGCAGCTGCCCGGGCTGCGCGATCACCTCAACGCGATCTCCAGCTTCAAGCTGGGCCGCACGTGGATCGTGTGCGTCACGGTCATCACCCCGATCGTGCTGGGCTACATGCTGATCTCGGAGATCATCGCCCGCGCCACCGGGGGCTACGGCGATCCGCCCATGCCCGCCTGGTTCGTCGGCACGTTCGGCTGGGGCCTCATCGGGGCGCTCGCGGTCCTCGCGATCCTGCTCTCGCTCATCCCGTGGCCGCGCGCGGCCCTCGACCGGGTCGCCGAGGCCCGCCGCGAGGACGAGGCCGAGGAGGCCGCCGAGGCCGAGCGCCGCGGAGCCGTCGGCACTGCCGGCGAGACCGCAGGAACCGCAGACACCGCCGCCGCCTCCGAGGCACCGGGCACCTCCCGCACTCCCCGAAAGGACGAAGCATGACCGCCTCCGCCATCATCATGATGATCATCGCGTTCGGCACGGTCTGGGGCGGCCTCGCCGCCTCGATCCTGCACCTGCGCAATCACCCCGACGACACGACCGCGCACGAGAGCTGAGACCACCACCGCCAGGGGGCGCCGACCGGCCGGTCGGCGCCCCCTGGCGCGTCCCGGCAGGTGCGGGCCGCACCCGCTGCCGGCGCACCGCTGGTGCGACGCGCCTGTGAGCCGGTCGCACCTCGGGCGCGGAACGCCGGTGCGCTTGAGGCCCCTCGGGCGCGGGCCGGGTGAGCCGGGCGGACCCGCTGCCTGACCAGGCAGGCCGTGCCGCCGCGCGCTTGTGAGTGGACGTGACAAATGGCCGCCGCAGGGCCAGGATTGCAGTGTCCCCGATCACACGATCGACGCCCGCCCGCCGAGGAGGCCCCGTGAGCACCACCGCAGATCCCCAGCCGGGCTTCGTCAGATCGCTCTTCCGCCGCAAGCCGATCGAGCACTTCGACGATTCCGAGGAGAAGTCCTCGGGCGGCCTCGTGCGCTCGATCGGCACGTTCCAGCTCACCATGATGGGGATCGGCGCGACGATCGGCACCGGCATCTTCTTCGTGCTCAGCCAGGCGGTCCCCGTGGCCGGCCCCGCGGTCATCGTCAGCTTCGCCGTCGCCGGCCTGGTCGCCGGCCTCACCGCCCTGTGCTACGCGGAGCTGGCCAGCGCCGTGCCGGTCTCCGGCTCCTCCTACGCCTACGCGTACGCGACGCTCGGCGAGCTCGTGGCGATCATCGTGGGCGGCTGCCTCCTGCTGGAGTACGGGGTCTCGTGCGCGGCCGTGGCCGTGGGCTGGTCGGAGTACCTCAACGAGCTGTTCTCCACGATCTTCCACTTCACCATTCCCGACGCGCTGGCCAAGGCGCCCGCCGCCGGCGGCTTCATCAACCTGCCCGCCGTCATCCTCGTGGGCCTGTGCTGCCTGCTGCTCATCCGCGGCGCCAGCGAGTCCGCCAAGGCCAACGCCGTCATGGTCGTCATCAAGCTGGGCGTGCTCGCGATGTTCGCGATCGTCGCCTTCTTCGGCTGGAACGCGGACCACTTCGCCAACTTCGCCCCGTTCGGCACGAAGGGCGCGGTGGGCGCGGCCGGCATCATCTTCTTCTCGTTCGTGGGCCTGGACGTCGTCTCCACCGCAGGCGAGGAGGTCAAGCACCCCCGCACCACCATGCCGCGCGCGCTCATCCTCGCGCTCATCACCGTCACCGGCTTCTACATCATCGTGGCCGTCGCCGCGATCGGCGCGCAGTCCTGGGAGAAGTTCGAGGGCCAGGACGCGGGGCTTGCGCAGATCCTCACCGATGTCACCGGCGCCCCGTTCTTCGGCACGATCCTGGCACTCGGCGCGGTCATCTCCATCTTCTCCGTCACCCTCGTCACGCTCTACGGGCAGACGCGCATCCTCTTCTCCATGAGCCGCGACGGCGTGGCGCCCAAGATCTTCAAGAAGGTCTCCCGCCGGACCCTGACCCCCGTGCAGAACACGATCATCGTGTGCGCGGTCGTCGCGGTGCTCGCCGGCTTCATCCCCATCGACTTCCTCGCGGAGATGACCTCCGTCGGCACGCTCGTGGCCTTCCTCGTCGTCTCGGTGGGCGTCATGATCCTGCGCAAGACGGAGCCGGACCTCGAGCGGGGCTTCCGCGTGCCGCTCTACCCGGTCATCCCGATCCTCTCGATCGCCGGCTGCCTGTGGGTCATCCTCAACCTGCGCGCCGTCACCCTCTACGCGTTCGTCGCGTGGGAGATCGTCGTCCTCATCTACTATTTCGCCTACGGCCGCAGGCACGCCAACCTTCACCGGCAGGCGCTTGCCGGCGGGACGGCCGCGACCGCTTCGCAGAAGGGGCAGTGACATGACCATCCTCGTTGGCATCGCCGCCGATGACCTGGAGCAGGGCGCCGTGACGCTTGCCGTGGACCTGGCCCGCGCCTCGGGCGAGGAGCTGCGCGTCGTCACCGTGATCGGGCGCCACGCCGCGGCTGCGGGCTCCCCCGGCGAGGCGGAGTACCGCCGCTACTTCGCCTCCCAGGCCGAGCACGTACTCGCCGCCGCCCGCCAGCACATCCCGGACGACGTCGCGGCCACATACGCGACCGTGGCGAACCGCTCGACCTCGGCGGGCCTGTTCGCGGAGGCGAAGGCCGTCGGCGCCCGGCTGTTCGTGCTCGGCTCGGCCCGCGACGGCCTCTACGGGCGCGTGTGCACGGGCTCGGTCACCGACCGCATGCTCCACTCCTCGCCGCTGCCCGTGGCGATCGCCCCGCGGGGCCTGCGCACGCAGTCCGAGGGCCCGGCCGATGCGATCCCGCGCCTGTCCGTGGCCTACGCGGGCAAGCGCGACGACGCGCTGCTGGGCGAGGCGGCGGCGGAGGCGGGCACTCTGCACGCGGGCCTGCGCGTGCTCACCCTCGCCGTCCGCTCGAGCCTGCCCATGTACTCCGCGGGGGCCATGGGCGAGGACACGATCGTGGGCACGTGGCTCGACCAGGTGGGCGAGGAGGCCCGCGCGGGCCTGAGCGCCCTGGGGGTCGAGGGCGAGGTCGAAGGCGTCCGCGGGCCCACGTGGTCCGATGCGCTCTCCTTCGTGCGCTGGGAGCGGGGTGAGCTGCTCGTGCTCGGCTCCTCGCGCGGGGTCTTCGAGCGCGTGTTCATCGGCTCGCGGGCCGCGAAGATCCTGCGCCACTGCCCCGTCCCGGCGCTCATCATGCCCACCCACCGCAAGAAGCGGCAGAAGAAGTAACGGCAGACGCAGCGGCAGAAGGGGCGGCCCCCGGGGCGCCTCGGGCCCCTGGCCGGGCGGCAGCGCGAACATATAATGGTCGGGCTATCCGTCGCCGACCAGGAGGTCACCGTGCCCACCACCGTCAAGGGCGTCGTCGCCCGCGCCAAGGGCGAACCCGTGGAGATCATGGACGTCATCGTCCCCGATCCGGGTCCCGGCGAGGTCGTCGTGGACGTGAAGTCCTGCGGCGTCTGCCACACCGACTACCACTACCGCGAGGGCGGGGTGGGCGATGACTTCCCCTACCTGCTCGGCCACGAGTCCGCGGGCTACGTCTCCGAGGTGGGCGAGGGCGTCACCCACGTCCGGCCCGGAGACTTCGTCATCCTCAACTGGCGCGCCGTGTGCGGTGAGTGCCGCGCCTGCAAGCGCGGTGAGCCCTGGTACTGCTTCGACACGCACAACGCGCACCAGAAGATGACCCTGGCCGACGGCACCGAGCTCGAGGCCGCGCTCGGCATCGGCTCGTTCGCGGAGAAGACGCTCGTCGCCGAGGGCCAGTGCACGAAGGTCGCCGAGTCCGATCCGGCCGTCGTGGGCCTGCTGGGCTGCGGCGTCATGGCCGGCATCGGCGCGGCGGTCAACACGGGCCGCGCCGGCCGCGGCCGGTCCGTCGCCGTCATCGGCTGCGGCGGCGTGGGCTGCGCGGCCGTGGCCGGGGCCCGCCTGGCCGGCTCGTCGCCCATCATCGCCGTGGACTTCGATGACCGGAAGCTCGACTGGGCCCGGCAGCTGGGAGCCACGGAGACGATCAACTCGAAGGACCTGTCCGAGGACGAGGTCGTCGAGCGCATCCGCGAGCTCACCGGGGGCTTCGGCGTCGACATCGCGATTGACGCGGTGGGCCTGCCCGCCACGTGGAAGCAGGCCTTCTATGCCCGCGACCTGGCCGGCACCGTCGTCCTCGTGGGCGTGCCCACCCCGGAGATGCAGCTCGAGGTGCCGCTCATCGACGTCTTCAGCCGCGGCGGCCAGCTGAAGTCCGCCTGGTACGGCGACTGCCTGCCCGAGCGCGACTTCCCCGCACTCGTCGACCTCTACGAGCAGGGCCGCCTGCCGCTCGAGGACTTCGTCACGGAGCGGATCGGCGTCGAGGACGTCGAGGAGGCGTTTGCGAAGATGGGCCGCGGCGAGGTCCTGCGCTCGGTGGTGGTGTACGCATGAGCGCCCACGTCGAGCGCCTGAGCACCTCCGGCACGTTCTCCCTGGACGGGGGCACGTGGGAGGTCGAGAACAACGTGTGGCTCGTGGGCGACCGCGAGGAGGTCATCGTCATCGACCCCGCGCACGACGCCCAGGCCGTCAAGGACGCCGTGGGCGAGCGCCGCGTCCGTGCGATCCTCCTCACCCACGGCCACGACGACCACATCGGCGCCGTCCAGGAGACCGCACGGCTGCTGGGCGCCGAGGTCTGGATCAACCCGGCCGATGACATGCTCTGGCGCCGGGTCTACGGCGATGACTACCGGCCCGACGGGGAGATCGCGGAGGGCTCGGAGTTCCCGGTGGCCGGGGTCGTGCTCTCCGCGCTCGTGACGCCCGGCCACTCCCCCGGCTCCACATGCTTCTTCCTGCGCTCGGGGATCGGGGCGGCCGGGCTGCCCGCCGAGGTGCGCGAGGAGCTGGGCGCGGAGATCGCCGCCGGTGCGCGCTCCGATGCGGAGACCGCGGTGGCCGACGGCGAGGGCGAGCCCCCCGGCCGCGAGGTCGCCGCGGACGGCACCGTGCCGGTCACGGGGGCCATCCCGCTGCTCTTCTCCGGCGACACCCTGTTCCAGGGCGGCCCAGGTGCCACCGGTCGCTCGTATTCGAGCTTCGAGACGATCATCGACTCGATCCGCGACCGGCTGTTCGCCCTGCCGGACGAGACCGTGGTGCTCACCGGCCATGGGGAGCCCACGACCATTGGCCAGGAGCGGCCGCACCTGCAGGAGTGGATCGACCGCGGGGAGTGAGCCGCTGAGCCCTTCCCGCGCCTCGGTGCATCGGGCGTTGATCGATCGCGGGGCAGAGGGCCGCGCCGCGGAGAGTAGGGCCGCGCCGCGCCTTGGGGCGCAGGGCCGCGCCGCGGGTGCGGAGTGAGCACGGCGAGTGGGGCGGCACCTCGGGAGCGGACCGGCCGCGGTGAGTGGGGCGGCACCTCGGAAGCGGACCGACCGCAGTGCATGAGGTGCCGGCCGTGGCGCGCTGGGCGCGCCCACCTCTGAATGCGGGGCCGCTGGGCACCGGATTCCCGGAGCCCAGCGGCTCCATCCCAGCCGCGCGCCTAGGTGCGGGCCGGTGCGGGTGCTGCCCGCGCCTCGGGTGCGGTGCGCACGAGGCGCCGGCGATCACTAGACTCATGGGGTCACCCCTCCTGCTGCGGCGCCGGCCCACGCCCGCGCCGCGCACCCCTTTGAAGGACTGCGATGAGCAGCAATGCGCTCCACGCCGGCATGAAGCCCCGGCACCTCGTGATGATGAGCCTAGGCTCGGCGATCGGCGCCGGCCTGTTCGTGGGCTCCGGCGAGGGCATCGCCGCGGCCGGACCCGCCGTGCTCATCTCCTACGTGGTGGCCGGGCTCATCGTCATCTTCGTCATGCGGATGCTCGGAGAGATGGTCGCGGCGGACCCGAACTCGGGCGCGTTCTCCTACTACGCGGGGCGGGCGCTCGGCCCATCGGCGGCGTTCGCCGTCGGCTGGCTGTGGTGGCTCCAGCTCTGCCTCGTCGTCGCGGCGGAGGCGACAGCGGCCGCGCAGACGCTTGCGACGATCGCGCCCATCTTCCCCCAGTGGGGCTACGCGCTCATCTTCATGGTGGTCTTCACGTGGACCAACCTGCTGGGCGTGGGCAGCTTCGGCGAGTTCGAGTTCTGGTTCTCCCTGTTCAAGGTCGCGTTCGTCTTCCTCTTCCTGCTGCTGGGCATCGCCTACCTCGTGGGCCTCACCCCGGCGGATTCGCCCGGCCTTGCCAACCTGACGGGCGACTTCATGCCCAATGGCCTCGGCGGCGTCGCGGCGGGCCTGCTGGTCGTGGCGTTCGCGTTCGGCGGCATCGAGATCGTCGCGGTGGCCGCCGCGGAGACGCAGAACCCGCGCAGGGCCGTGGGGACCGCGATCCGCGGCATCATCTGGCGCATCCTGCTGTTCTACATGGGCTCCGTGGCCATCATGGTCATCGCACTGCCGTGGGACGACCCGGCGCTGGCGACCTCGCCGTTCGTCGCCGTGCTCAACCAGGCGGGATTGCCGGCGATCGGGGCGATCATGGGCCTCGTCATCGTCGCCGCGCTCCTCAGCTCGCTCAACGCGAACGTCTACGGGGCATCGCGCATGGTCTACTCGCTGGCCCACCGCCGCATGGCGCCCGCGCTGTTCGGCCGCACCACCCGCTCCGGCGTGCCGGCGGCGGCGCTGCTGGGATCCGTGGCATTCGGGTTCGTAGCGGTGGCGCTCAACTACTTCTGGGCGGAGTCCGTGCTGGGCCTGCTGCTCAACGTCGTGGGCTCGACGCTCATCCTCACGTGGGTGGCCACCGTCGTCTCCCACCTCGTCCTGCGCCGCCGCGCCGAGGCCGCGGGCCGCGAGCTGCCGCTGAAGATGTGGGGCTATCCGTGGCTGCCGTGGGCAACGCTCGCCGGGATCGCCGCGATCATCGCGCTGGGCATGACGGTGCCGAGCGTGCGCTTCCAGATGCTCGCGACGTTCGCGATCACGGCCGTGCTGTGGCTCGTGGGCTGGGTCCTCACGCGCGGCAAGAGCCTGGACGACGTCACGAAGGGCATCGAGGAGCCCGCCCCGGAGGTGTAGGGGGGGAGCGGTCCGAGTGTGCGAGGCGGGCGCGGCCGCGACGAGCAGCGAACCGCGAACGACTCCACGTCGCTCGCAGCGCGTCGAGAGGTCGCTTCCGTGCGGTTCCTGAGGGCCTGCCCATCCACCACCCCTGTTCCACACGGCAACCGCGGCACGGCCCTCCTACACGGGAACACCACACCTTCCGGGCCGAAAGGTCACTTCCGTACGGATTCGCGGCGTCGAGCCGAACAGAGATGACCGCTCTGCGGCCGCGCGCCAGCACGGTGCGGCACATGAACGGGCCGACCAGGCCGGAGGGACGCGAGGATCGAGCCCTGCCATGCCCCCCTCCAGGCCTCGCGGACGCCTGGATCGGTCACGTGCGCGGGCGGATCATGCGACTCCGCAACGGCAGCAGGGCCAGCCCGGCCAGCGCCACGCGCCCGCCGAGGGGCCCGGCCAACGGCAGCCCTCGCACGAACAGCTGGGCAAACGGGGAGGGAGGCTCCTGCCCGACCCACTCGCAGCACGCTACGAGAAGCGCTGACGTCACGGTTCCCACCGCAGCGGGCACAAGGATGCACAGCACGTAATCGCCGGCCAGCGGATGGCGCTCCATCCGCCCGTGAAGCGGACCGAGGGGCGGGGGCAGCACGACGGCCGCGACTGCCGCGCAGAACCCCATGAAGAACGGCGCCACGACGAGGGGGAAGCCGGCGAAGACGATGAGCCGCAGCCCTCCGAGCACACCGAACGCTATACCCGAGGCCGTGAGGCCCCGCACCTCCGCGGTGCCACCCGCACTCGAGACGACCTGCCACACCAGCAGCGCTCCAGTGCATACTGCGCTCCCACTGGCAACCGCCGCCAGTGCCCACAGCCACCGTGCCTGCATGAACCTCATCGCGTTCTCCGGCTGCCATACGCATATCTGGACGTGGCGCCCAGGTCACCGACGGCTTCCTCTGCGCCTCCGCCGGTACCCGGAACGCCGCCCGTGCATGACGCCGTCACGGCGCGGACGCACCCGGGTCTTCGAACAGCAGGGCCGTCGCGATTGCCGCGACTCCCTCGCCGCGACCGGTCAGGCCCAGTCCATCCGTCGTGGTCCCCGACACGGAGACCGGCGCCCCGGCCGCCGCGCTCAGCACCGCCTGGGCCTCCGCGCGCCGCCGGCCGAGCTTGGGCTCATTGCCGATCACCTGGACGCCGATGTTCCCCACGCGGAACCCGGCTTCGCGGACGATCCGGGCCGCCTCGGCGAGCAGGCGCGCTCCCCCGGCACCGGCCAGCTCCGGCCGGTCGACTCCGAAGTGGGCGCCCAGGTCCCCCGCGCCCGCCGCGCTGAAGAGCGCGTCGCAGCACGCGTGGGCGGCCACATCGGCATCCGAATGGCCCTCGAGGCCGCGCATGCCCTCCCAGTGGAGCCCCGCAAGCCGCATCGGCCTCGTCGGATCGGCCGAGAACGCGTGCACGTCAGTACCGACCCCCACCCTCGGGATTGCCGCCTCCTCGCTCATGCGCCCTCCTCCAGCAGGGCCCGCGCCACCGCCATATCGATGGGATACGTGATCTTCAGGGCCCGCTCGTCCCCGGGCACGCCGTCCACTCCGACACCGAGGCGCGCCACCAGGGAGGCGTCATCCGTCGCGCTTGGATCCGGGTCCGCCAGCTGAGCGGCATGCGCCGCGCGCAGCACGGGCAGCGCAAACCCCTGCGGGGTCTGGACCCGGCGCAGGCCGGTGCGGTCCACATTGCCGTCGAGGGGCTCACACCGCACGCCGCCGCCCGCGCAGGGGCCCGCCGCGTTGGGCCCGGCTGCGGCAGCGGCCGCGCCGATCCGGGCGACGGCCGCACCGGTCCCCACGCCGTCGGCCTCCGCACCGGTCCTCACGCCGTCGGCCTCCGCGCCGGCACCGGCACCTGCCGTGCCATCCCCGGAACCACCGGGGCCCTCCTCTGCGCTCTCCGCGGCGGACGCGCCCACCGCGGCGATCGTGTCCGTCACCGGCAAGACCGGCACGACGGCCTCGCTGCCCGCCCGCACGGCCGCGACGACCCGAGCGAAGACGCTCGGGGGCGTCAGGCAGCGCGCAGCATCGTGGACCAGGGCGACACGCGCGGCGGGGAAGGCGGCAGCGGCCGCATCGAGCGCGGCGGCCACGGAGGCGACGCGGTCGGCACCACCGGTGGTGACGAGGACGGGCACGGCACGCGGGGCCTCATCCGTCGCTCTGTGTGCAGCTGCCGCGGCCGCCGCAGCGGCGATCTCCCGCGCCCGCTCCTCCCAGCCCGCCGCTGCGGCGATGGCCACGGCGTCGATCGCACCGGAGGCCAGGGCCCGCTCCAGGCAGTGCTGGAGCAGGGTGGCGCCGGCCAGCTCGACGAAGGCCTTGGGTACGGCGCCTTCCAGGCGCGTCCCGCTGCCCGCGGCGGGGATGACGAGTATGCAGCTCACGGGGTCACTCTATTGCGCCGCGGCATGGCGCCGCGGTGCGCGCGCGTTCCACGCCGCATCCCCGCCGCCCTGCCCACGCCGCACCGCACAGCGCCCCACGCGCACCGAAGGCCGGTCCCCGCAAGGGGGACCGGCCTTCGCGGCGGGCACCGGGAGTGCCGGTGCGGGGCGGATCAGCTGGCGAGGACCTCGTCGAGGAGCGCCTCGGCCTCGTCCTCTTCCTTCTCCTCGGCAAGCGCGAGCTCGGACACGAGCACCTGCCGCGCCTTGGCGAGCATGCGCTTCTCACCGGTAGACAGTCCGCGGTCCTGCTCGCGGCGCCACAGATCGCGCACGACCTCGGCGACCTTGATGACATCGCCGGACTGGAACTTCTCGAGGTTCGCCTTGTAGCGGCGCGACCAGTTCGTGGGCTCCTCGGAGATGTCGGCGCGGAGGACCTCGAAGACCTTCTCCAGCCCCTCTTCGCCCACGACGTCGCGCACGCCCACGAGGTCGCAGTTCTCGGCGGGGACCTCGATCGTCAGGTCGCCGTGCGAGACCTGCAGCTTGAGGTAGAGCTTCTCCGCTCCCTTGATGACGCGGGTCTTGACTTCTTGAATCGTTGCAGCGCCGTGGTGCGGATAAACGACGGTATCGCCGACCTGAAAGCTCATGCTGGTGTGATCCCCTTCCCGTGGACTTCCAGTTTACCATGAGGCACGCCACAGATGACCGCCAGATTCGCCCCGCAGTGTGATAGTGAGCTGGGCAATCGAGCGGATCAGTCGTTCTACACGCGGTCAAAGAACGGGTAGGATGAGCCGTGAATCAGATGTGAACACCCGGCGTGCGCACCCGCGCTGCCCATCGCTCGGATCTGGCAGACCCCGTCGTGAAGTCCAAGGAGCCCCCACCGTGAAACGGCCTTTCCGCGCCGCCCTTGCGGCAGCCGCAGTCGCCCTCGCCCTCCCGGTCACCGGATGCGCCGCGCTCATCTCCCCGCAGCAGACTCACGAGTACCAGTACAACGGCGGTGACGGCGCGGGCACGTCGCTCGACGGCGTCGACGTGCGCGGCCTGCTCCTCATCTCCAATGACGAGGGCAAGTCCCAGCTCTTCTACACGATCGTCAACACGAGCCAGCAGTCCGCGCGCGTCGACATCAGCGTGGGCAGCGTCAACCGCTCGGAGACCGTCGCGGCCGGCAAGACGGTCATCCAGGACCCCAAGAACGCCAAGTCGCAGTCGAAGAAGGAGCTGATCGTCAGCGGCCTCGACGCGAAGCCGGGCGAGCTCACCGACGTCGCCGTAACCATCAACGGCACGAAGCAGGAGGTGCCCACGCAGGTCCTCGACGGCAGCCTCTGGTACTACAAGACCCTCGCGCCCTCCGATGCTCCGGCGAGCACGGCTCCGGTGCCGAGCGGATCGGCCACCTCGGGTGCCCAGGACAGCGCCGGCGCCGAGGACGAGGCCACCGCCGACCAGTGAGCCTGCCGGCCCCCGCCGGGCGAACCCGCTAGGCCCCATCCCACGGGGCCCACGACACGGGCCACACGCCACGGGCCCTCGACACGGGGCCCACGACACGGGCCACACGCAGATCGACGCCCCACCCGCTTGGGTGGGGCGCCGATCTGCGTGGGCGCCGGCTTCCTCGGACACCCCACGCCGGCTCGCTGCGGGCGCCTACGCCTCGAACTTGTAGCCCAGGCCCCGCACGGTGATGAGCAGCTTGGGGTCGGAGGGCTCCACCTCGATCTTGGCGCGCAGCCGCTTGATGTGCACGTCGAGGGTCTTCGTATCGCCCACGTAGTCCTGGCCCCAGATGCGGTCGATGAGCTGGACGCGCGTCATCACCCGGCCGGCGTTGCGCACGAGCATCTCGAGCAGCTCGAACTCCTTGAGCGGCAGCGAGAGGTCCGTGCCGCGCACGGAGACCACGTGGCGGTCCACGTCGATGCGCACCCCGCCGGCCTCGAGGACGCTGTCCGACTCGCCATCGGCCTCCGCGTTGCGCCGCAGCACCGCGCGCACCCGGGCCAGCAGCTCGCGCGAGGAGTAGGGCTTCGTCACGTAGTCGTCGGCGCCCAGCTCCAGCCCCACGACCTTGTCGATCTCCGAGTCCTTGGCCGTGAGCATGATGATCGGCACGTTCGACTTCGCCCGCAGGGAGCGGCAGACCTCCGTGCCCGAGGCCCCGGGCAGCATGAGATCGAGCAACACGAGGTCCGCGCCGGTGCTGTCGAATTCGGCGAGCGCCTGCAGGCCGTCGGCCGCGACGGCGACGTCATAGCCCTCCTTGCCCAGCAGGTACGACAGCGGATCGGAGAACGATTCCTCGTCCTCGACGAGCAGAATGCGTGTCACGTCGGTTGCTTCCTTTGCTGTTGGTCTTCGCCTGCGTCCGCAGCCCGGGCGGGCTCCGGCTGTCCTGTGGCCGCCGAGGCGCGGGCCGGCTCCTCGTGCTCCGCCCCCTGCGGTCCCTGCGCTTCCTGCGCTTCCTGCGCTTCCTGAGCACCCGCCGCACCCGGTCTACCCGGTCCATCCGGCAGATCCTGTGCCCCCTGCGCGTCCCGCCCGCTCGGTTCGGGCTCCGCCCGCCCGGCTGCGGTGTCCGCCGTCTGACCCGCCGCGGCGCCGGGGAGGGCACCGGGGGCGTGGTCGAGCAGGATCCCGTCCTCCTGGGCGGCCTCGAGCTCGGTCGTGTCCGCGGGGCCCGCAAGGGGCAGGACGATCGTGAATGTCGATCCCTGCCCCAGCTTGCTCCACACCCGCACGTCCCCGCCGTGGGAGGCGACGATGTGCTTGACGATGCTCAGCCCGAGGCCCGTGCCGCCGGTCATCCGCGAGCGGGCGGGGTCCACCCGGTAGAACCGCTCGAAGACGCGCTCGGTGTCCGCCGTGCTCATCCCGATCCCCTGATCGGTCACCGAGATCGCCACCTGCTCGTCCTCGATCTTCGCCCCGATCCCCACGCGCGTGCCCTCGTTGGAGTAGTTGATCGCATTGTCGATGAGGTTGCGCATGGCGTTGACGATGAGGTCGTGGTTGCCCGCCAGGTGCCAGTCGCCGACCGGCGCCACCTGCAGGGTGATGTTCTTCGCCTCGGCCCGCGTGCGGGCGCGGTCCACGGCCTCGTCGATGACCGCGTCGATCGCGACGAGCTGCGTGGCCGAGGGCGCCTGGTGGTCCTGCACGCGGGAGAGGTCGATGATCTCCTGGACGAGCTGCGTGAGCCGGCGGGACTCGCGCTGGAGCTTCTGCCCGAACCGGGCGACGGCGACCTGGTCGTCCGCGCAGTCGACCACCGCCTCGGCGAGCAGCGACATCGCCCCGATGGGCGTCTTGAGCTCATGGGACACATTGGCGACGAAGTCCCGGCGCACCGCATCGACGCGCTTGGCCTCCGTCTGGTCATCGCAGAGCACGAGCACGTAGGCCGTGCCCAGGGGCGCAACTCGCGCGTGCAGCGAGCGGGCCGTGCGGCGATCGGAGCTGCGGGCGCGCTCGAACTCGAGCTCCTCGATGAGCCCGCGGGCGCGCACGCGGGCCACGGTCTCGGACAGCTCGGCGGCGGAGAGCATGTGCCCACGGACCAGGCCGTAGGTGTACGCGGCGGGCGACGCCTTGACGACATCGTCGCCGGCGTCCACGACGATCGCCGCGGAGGGCAGGACCGCGAGGACTTCCGCGATGCCCTCGGGAAGCTCATAATCGGAGTGGAGATCGGCGGCGGACCGGCTGCGCTCGGACAGGCGGAAGGCGAGGATGCCGCAGATCCCCAGCGCCAGGCCGATGACCCCGGTGATGAGGCCGACTACCATTACGTCCACACGCTCAGATTAGCCTGCGCCCGCGGGCGCGCGGCTGCCCAGCGGCCACATGTACACCAGTTGTCAGCACCTGTTCACCCGCCGGCCAACCGCGGTTCACCCCCCGCTGACAGCCTGGCTGGCGGCGCCCCCGCTTTCGCCGCACGCCGCCCTGCCCGCCCCACCGTCCCGGACGAAAGGACCCTGCGCCATGCGCGAAGTCTTCAAGAACGAGCTCGACGCCATCGCCGATGAGCTCGTGAGCATGGCCCGCCAGGTCACCGCCGCGATCGACAGCGCCACCACGGCCCTGGAGACGAACGACCTGCCCCTTGCCGAGCAGGTGATCTCCGGCGATGCCTCCGTCGATGCGATGCAGGCCGAGGTCGACCAGAAGTCCGCCCAGGTCCTCGCGCTCCAGGCGCCGGTCGCCGCCGACCTGCGCGTCATCATCTCCGCGCTGAAGATGAGCGTGGCGATCGAGCGCATGGGCGACCTGGCCCGCCACATCGCCGCGCAGGTGCGCATCCGCTACCCCGAGCCCGCGGTGCCCGCGCAGTTCTCCGAGGTGTTCTCGCAGATGGGGCGCGCGGCCCACCGGATCGGCGAGGCGATGATCACGCTCCTCGACGACCCCGGCACCGCCGCGGTGCCCATGATCGCGGCGATCGACGAGGAGCTCGACACCCTGCACCTGCGCGTGTTCACGATCATCGGCGAGCTCGCCGCGGGCGACATCACGCCCTCGCAGATCGCCGACGTCACGCTCATCTCCCGCTACTTCGAGCGCTTCGGCGACCAGGCGGTCAACGTCTCGCGCCGCGTGGAGTACCTGCTCACCGGCAACTGGGAGCCCGCGCTCTCCCAGCGCCCGCAGCAGTAGGCGCACGTGGCCGGCGCGCACGGGGCCGCCGAGGTGTCACCTCGGCGGCCCCGTGCGTGCGCCGGCCGTGCGGCCGGCCCGGGTCAGCGGCCCTGCGAGGCCACCTGGCCGATCGCGGCCTGCGCGGCGTCCGGATCCAGGTACTGGCCGCCGGGTGCCACGGGGGTCAGCGACTCATCGAGCTCGTAGTGCAGCGGGATGCCCGTGGGGATGTTGAGCGAGGGGATGTCCGCGTCGGAGATCCCGTCGAGGTGCTTGACGAGCGCGCGCAGCGAGTTGCCGTGCGCGGTGACCAGCACGGTGCGGCCGAGCTGCAGGTCGGGCACGATCTGGTCGTACCAGTAGGGCAGCAGCCGCTCGACGACGTCGGCCAGGCACTCCGTGCGCGGGATCGCGTCGCCCAGATTGCGGTAGCGGGCCTCGCCCGCCTGCGAGAACTGCGAGGCATCGTCGAGCACGGGCGGCGGGGTGTCGTACGAGCGGCGCCAGATCATGAACTGCTCTTCGCCGAACTCGTCGCGGATCTCCTTCTTGTTCTTGCCCTGCAGCGCGCCGTAGTGGCGCTCGTTGAGCCGCCAGCTGCGCTTGACGTCGATCCAGGACAGGTCCGCGGCCTCGAGCGCCAGGCTCGCCGTGTTGATGGCGCGCTTGAGCCGCGAGGTGTAGAGGACGTCGGGGGCCAGCCCGGCCTCGGTGATGAGCTCGCCGGCGCGCACGGCCTCGGTGCGGCCCTTGTCCGTCAGCGGCACGTCGACCCAGCCGGTGAAGAGGTTCTTCTGATTCCATTCGCTCTCGCCGTGGCGCAGCAGCACAAGGTTGTACGTCATGGCGCCATTGTGCCACGCGCCGTGAGGGCGCTCACGGCGCGGCGGGCGGCTGCCCCGCGGGATCCGCGTGGGCGCTGAACGTGCCGAGGAACTCGTTGTCCGGGCCGCTGAGCAGCGATTCGAACGCCTGGAGGTTGCGCGTGGACTCCCCGCGGGCGATGCGCCAGGCCCACTCGCGCTTCATCGAGGTGAGGAAGCCGAGCACCAGGAGCTCGTTGAACGACTCATCCGCGGCGCTGAGCAACCGGCCCATGAGCTGGTCGACGAACGGCTCGTCCCAGGCGGCCAGCGGCACCGACGCATCGAGGTAGATGTCCCCGAGCGCATCGATGGAGAAGGCGAGGCCGCGCAGCTTCGCGTTGCGCCGCAGGAGCCACGCGTAGACGGCCTCCTCGTTCTCATCCGCGTGGCGTATGACGAACGCCTGGAGATCGGCGCGCTCGGCGCCCAGCCGCACGGACACGACAGTCTTGAGCTTCTTCTCCCCGGGCAGGCTCACGACGAGCTGGCCGCCTGCGGCACGCTCGACCTCGACCTCCGCCCCGCGGGCCCAGTCGAGCAGCACCCGCTGCGCGTCCGGGGCCGTGCTCTCACCCGATGCTGCGCCGGACTGCGGCTCACTCACGATGTCTCACTCACGATGCGACCTCCCGGTTGTCCTGCCGCGCGCCCTGCGCGGCGGCTGCGGCGCGTGCGGCACCCGGGGCGGGCAGCGGCGCGGCGGTCACGGCTGCCGCGGCCGCCGCGGTCGCGGTCGCGAGGGCGTCCAGCACGCGCTGCACGCAGGTGCCCCAGTCGAAGCGCTGGGCCGCCCGGTGCGCTGCGGCGCCCAGGCGCGCGCGCTCGGCTGGCCGGCGCAGCAGGCTCTCGAGCTCGCGGGCCCACGCCTCGGGCTCCGCCTGCGCGACCAGCCGGCCGGTGGTGCCGTCGTCCACGACGGAGACCAGCCCGCCCACCGCGGAGGCCAGCACGCAGGCGCCGGCGGCCTGCGCCTCGGCGGCGGCGAAGCCGAACGACTCGCTGCGCGAGGGCACGATGACGATGTCCGCGGCCCGGTACCAGTCGGCCAGGACGGGGGCCGGGACGGGCGCGCGGACGGTGAGCTGGCCGGCCACGCCCGTGGCCTGGGCGAGGCGCTCGAACGCGGCGGTGTCCGGGCCGCCGGAGCCGGCGCCGAGCATGTCGAGCTCGACCCGGGCGGCCAGCTGCGGGTCGCGCGCGCGCAGGCGGGCAAGCGCCTCGATCGCGAGGTCCGTGCCCTTGACGTGCTGCATCCGGCCCACGCACAGCACCATGAGGTCCGCATCGGCGCGGCCGATCGCGGTGCGCGCGGCCTGCACCGGGCCCGGGCGGAAGACTTCCCGGTCGACACCGGGCGGGGCGATGACGGTGCGGCGCCGCGCGGCGCCCAGCAGGCCCTCGAGATCGCGCGCCTCGGCCGCGGTGTTGGCGACGAGGAGGTCGGCCTCCCGGGCGAGCCGGGCCTCCGCGGCGAGCCGGCGCGCGGGCTCGCGGTGGCCGGCCGTGTCGCGCTCCTTCACCGCGGCCAGCGTGTGGAAGGACACGGCGAGTGGGGCGGGCGCGACTGTGCCGGGCCGGGCGGCCGTGCCAACCGCCACGGGCTGGGCACCGGGGGCGAGCGCTCGGGCCTCGAGGGCGGCGAGGCCGGATATCCAGTAGTGGGCCCACACGGCATCGCAGTCGCCGTAGGCGGGGTGCGCGGCCAGCTGGGCGGCCAGTCGCGGCAGGTCGGCGGCCAGGGCCTCCTTGTCGCCGGCCGTCGAGGCCAGCCGGTGCAGGCGGATGCCCGGGCCCAGTTCGGCCGGGGCGGCCGCCCCGGCCGTCGCGGGATCGGCGGTGAAGACCTCGACGCGGTGGCCCATGGCGGCAAGGCGCCTGGACGTGGCCGCGGCGTAGACGTTCAGCCCGCCGGCATCGCCCTGGCCGGGCTGCGCCGCCGGCGAGGTGTGGAGGGAGAGCACCGCGATTCGCACGCCCCCGAGTCTACTGGCCGGGCACCGGGGCCGGCGAGGCCCGGCCCCGGGAGCGATGAGGCACGGCCTCGGGCGCGGCGGGGCCGACCCGCGCGACGAGCGCGCGAGGCCAGCAGGACGGGTGAGGCCCGGGCACTGCGAGCGCCCGGGCACCTCGACCACTCGGGCACCTCGACCACCCGGACACCTCGATCGCACGGGCACAGTGGCCAGCCGGACACAGCGCCCAGCGGACCGGCCGTAGAGTGTCCCCATGCCCGCCCTGAAGCCCATCGGCACGATCACGCGCGGGACCACGAACCCCAACCGGTTGAGGCGCGTGGACCGCTATGCCGCCTTCCTCCTCGAGCCCGTGCTGCGCCGCGACTCGGACCGCCTGGTCGTGGACCTGGGCTACGGCGCCACGGGCGCCACCCCGGCGGAGATGCACGCACGGCTGCGGGCGGTGGGCCCGCGGGTGCGCACCCTGGGCCTGGAGATCGACCCGGCGCGCGTCGCGGCGGCCCAGCCCTGGGCGGGTGAGGGGCTGTCGTTTGCCCGCGGCGGGTTCGAGCTGCCCGTCCCGGACCCCCCGGTCCTCGTGCGCGCCTACAACGTGCTGCGCCAGTACGACGAGGCGCAGGTGCCGGGCGCATGGGCCCGCCTGACAGCGGGACTGGCGCCCGACGGCGCGCTCATCGAGGGCACGTGCGACGAGATCGGCCGGACGTGTGTCTTCGCGGTCCTGCCGGCCGGCGCAGCCCGGCCCGCGACGCTTACGATCAGCGTGAAGACGGACGTCATCGCCGCTCCCTCGCAGGTGGCCGACCGCCTGCCCAAGGCCCTCATCCACCGCAACGTGCCGGGTGAGCCCGTCCACGACTGGCTGGCCCAGCTCGACCGAGCATGGGCCTCGGCGGCCGGGATCGGCAGCCTCTCACCGCGCCAGCGGTGGCGGGCCATGTGCGCGGCGCTGCGCGCGGCCGGCGAGCCCGTCCTGCACGGCCCCGCCCGCTGGCGGCTGGGCGAGGTCACGGTGCCGTGGGAGCGCGTCGCCCCGCGCGGCTGACGGCGGCAGCGGCCCGCCAGCCGGGCGGCCGCCGGGCGGCTCAGTCGTTGAAGAATTCGGTGAGGATGCGGCGGACCTCGGAGCGGCCGCGCCACAGGATCGAACCCGGCGGCAGGATCTCCAGGCGCGCGGCGGGGAAGGCCGCGGCATAGGCGCGGGCGATCTCGACCGGGTGCGAGGGGTCGTCCTCGTGGGTGAGGACGAGCACCTCGCCCTCGAAGTCCGCCGCGGCACCGGGAGCGTCGACCGCGATCCGCTCCGCGAGGCCCACCCCGTCGGACATGTCCGTGTCGAAGAGGGCATCGACCTTCGCGCGCACCCAGGCGCGGGCAGGGGCCATGGTCTGCACCTCGGCGGGCTCGCGCGCGAGCAGCTCCGCGGCCAGCGCCTCGCGGTCACCAGACGCCAGCGCTTGCCGGATGCGCTGGGAGTAGTCGGCGTTGCGCGCGGCGAGCTGCGGGCCGAACCCGTCCCAGGAGGCGGGCAGCACGAAGGCGACGCGCTCGAGGCGGGCTGCCTCCGGGGCCCGTTCGGTGATGAGACGGGCAAGGCCGCCGGCGCTCATCGACACCCCCAGTGCCCGCGTGGCCCCGGTGTCGGCCAGCGCGCGGGACAGCTGCGCGGCGATCGTCGCGTAGGTCCAGTCGGGCCCGGGCGAGGGCCGGCCGCCGTGGCCGCCCAGGTTGACGAGCACCCGGGTGCCCTCGATGCCCGAGGTGAAGGGGCGGGTATCGCGAATCGAGCCGGAGAACCCGTGGGCGAAGAGCGTGACGGGCTCGCCCGCGCCGAACGCGGCGGTGTAGCCGGTCTCGGGACCGGGCAGATTGCGGTCCGCGTGCGGAGCGGTGGGCTGGGACGAGCTCATGCGCACCACCCTAGTCGCGGGGCTCAGCGGCCCCGGAACTTCGGGTCGATGGAGCGCACCGCCTTGCGCACGTCGAGGAAGTACACGGCGGCCGCCACGAAGCCCAGGATCGAGACGAACATCGGCATGATCGACAGCGGCGGCATCGCGAGGAACCCCACGACTGCGGCGCCCCCGAGGATGCCGCACCAGCCGCCCTTCGTCAGCTTGCCGGCGGCGCGATAGGCCTCACCGGAGTAGCGCAGGGCGTCGATGAGCGCCACGAGCTCGAGCAGGAAGACACCCACCGTGATCGCGATGAAGAGGTAGCTCTGTGCCGTGCCGATGATCCCGAGTCCCGTGCCCATACCGGCGAGGCTATCAACGCAGCCTGCGTCCGGCCTGATCGCGGGGCCGCCGGCGGTGCGAGCGGGTGTCCGCGCGGGCAGACCGCCGCGCAGGGAAGGCGGCGGTGTGCGCAGGCAGCGGCGCCGGGGCCGCGGCGGCGGGGCTCACGGCAGGCCGAGCAGGCGCAGGAGCGCGCACGCGCCCATGGCGATGACGACGCACACGAGCATCGGCACCCGGCACACCGCTGCGACGATGCCCACGCCCACGCCGATCGGCCGGGCAGGGCCCACGAGCTCGTGGCCCTCGAAGAACATGTTCGACATCGCGACGGCGACGATGAGCACCACCGTCGCCCGGTCGATCCACACGCGCGCTGGTGCCGGGGCCGCCGCGTCGTCGGGCGAGCTCGCCTGGGCTCCGACCCGCACGCCGAGGCGCCGGATGAGGTACGTTCCGCCCGCCAGTCCGGCCAGCGAGAGCAGGAAGACCACCGGGCTCATCGCAGGCCCCCGTTCCCACCGCCCGCACGGCAGCCCGCCGACGCACCGTCCGAGGTGCGGGGGGAGCCGTCCGAGGCGCAGCGCGAGCCATCCGCGATGCGGGCGGAGCCGTCCGCTCCCGCGGGCTTGTCTGCGCCGCCCGGCGCAGGAGCGTCCGCCACCGCTGCCGCGGTCTTCGCGGCTGAGCCGCATGCACCGCCGGCGGCATCCGCACCGGCCCCCGCGTGGTGGCCTGCCGGTGTCGCCGACTGCTCGGACGCGCGCCGGGCCCGCCGGCTGCGCGCGGCGGTGAAGCCGGCCGCCGGGAGCAGGGCTGCGAGCGCGACCACCGCGCCCAGCCCCAGGGGCAGCACCGGGGTGGCGGCGAATGCGAGCAGCGCGCCGCCGGCGGCGGTGATGCCGAGGAACGGGCTGCGCATGTCCTGGACGACGAGGCAGAAGAGGATGACGGGGAACGCGGCGTCGAGGCCCAGGCGGTCCGCGTCGATGACCGAGCCCAGCAGCTGGCCGAGCGCCGCGCCGCCCACCCAGGCGGGGAACAGCAGGAGGGCCATGAGGACGAAGGCGTCCCACCGGCCCCGGCGCGTGGTGCCGGTGCGGGCCAGGGCGACGGTCTCGTCGTTGACGAGGTGGGCGCCCAGCCACCGCCGCCAGCCGCGGGGGGCGTACTCCCCCATGCTCATGCCGAACGCGAAGTTGCGGGTGTTAACGAGCAGGCCGCCGAGGACCGCGAGCACGGGGGCGCCGCCGGCGGCGATGACGCCGACGAACGTGAGCTCGGCGGCGCCGCCCGTGGCAACCGCGGCGAGCAGCACCGTCTGCCAGAGGGGGAAGCCCGCGGACTGCGAGATGGCGCCGTAGGACAGGCCCACCGCCAGGATCGTGAGGAAGATGACGAGGCTCGCACGGAACTGGGCGGGGGTGATCGTCTCCGGCAGCCAGCGCGGCACCGTTCTCCATAGCGAACGCATGTTTGCTATAGTGCACGCGACGCACGTGTTCGTCAAGATGGACGAGCGTCCAATATAGTGGTCCGCATGGATGCGCCAGAGCAGCCCGGCACCCCGGTGCGCGGCACCGAGCGGCCGGCCGACGCCTCGGCGGCGGAGGAGCAGAAGCAGCGCATGGCCGCAGCCCTGCAGCGCGAGCGCGCGCGGCTGGGGCTGAGCCTCAGCGAGGCCGCCAAGCGGGCAGGGGTGAGCAAGTCGACCCTGTCGCAGCTGGAGTCCGGGACCGGCAACCCGAGCGTGGAGACCATGTGGGCGCTCGCGGCGGCCTACGACGTCCAGCTCTCCCAGCTGCTCGACCCGCCCCGCACCCGCATGTCGGTGGTGAGGTTCGCAGACCTCCCCCAGCTGCCGTCGTCCACCTCCCACTACGCCGCCGCCCTGCTGTCGGCGAGCCCGCCGGGCGCGCGCCGCGACGTCTACCTCATCACCGCCGAACCCGGGCCGCCGCGCGCCTCGGCACCCCACCCAGCGGGAACGGTCGAGCACGTGATCCTCGCGGCGGGGCGGGCGCGGCTCGTGTGCGACGGCGATGCGGAGACCATGGACGCCGGCGACTACCTGAGCTACCCGGGCGACACCCCGCACAGCTTCGAGGCGCTGACCGCGGGCACCATGGCCGTCTACGTCATCGACAGCTGAGCGCCGCGGTCCAGCCGCACGGCCGCCCCACCGAGGCGCCCGTGCACGGGGCGGGGCGCCGTCAGGCCCGAGCACCGGGTCTGACTCCCGGCATCAGGAGCGGGAAGGACCGGACTCCGAGGGCGGCCCTGTATGAGCAGATGGCCCAGCGCCATCGGATCGCCCGGCATCATCGGATCGCCCAGCCCCATCGGATGCCGCGCCCTCGGACGGCCCGGCACAATCGGATGCCCTCGCGCCCACGGCTGGCGAGCCACCCTCGCGCGCTCCCGCGTCGCCCAGCCCTGGCGCCTCGGCGGCGCCACCGGTCCCCGTCGCCTCGGCTCCGGTGCCCGGCCCCGTGGCTTCGGCCTCCCCGACCCGGACCAGCGGCATGGTCTCCGTGCGGGTGCGCACCACCGTGTGGCCCGATGCGGCGGCCTTCGGATTGTGCCCGCCGGGGACGAGCTCGGGCAGATAGGCCGATGCCGCGTCCTCGGTGAGGCCGCATGCCCCCAGCAGGTCGTTGGCGAGGGGGCGCAGGAGCAGCACGAGCGTCTCGTCCTGCAGGTCCACGAGGTCCGGGTTCTGCGGGCTGAGCGTGGCGGCGACTGCGCGCAGCTCCTCCTCGGCCGGGGTGCGCGACTCGCCGCGGCGCAACGCCCAGCGCAGGCGGTCGGCGCCGTCGCCCAGCCCCGCGAGCATCGCGCCCACCGCGGGCCGGTTGCGCCCGATCCGCGTGATGTCCACGATCCGCCGGCAGATGACGCGCACCAGGCGCATCGCGCGGTCGGCGTACTCGCAGGCCCGGGCCAGGCGGGTGACCTCGGCGGCGTAGCGGCGCGAGCGGGCGTTGATGCGCGCGGCCTCCTCGGAGATGCGCAGGGAGGAGCGCCACGAGTCGATCATGTCCTGGGTGTCCCGGGCCCGCTCGAGGGTGCGCTTGGCGAGTTCCTGATCGCTCGTGCGCAGCGCCCTGCCGCTGGCATGGAGCAGCTCGGCGATCTCCTGGAGGAGGTTCGCCGCCCGGTCGCGTGGCACCTTGCGCGCATCATTGGGCACGAGCAGCGCCATGAGGATGGCCACGAGGGCGCCCACGAGCGCGTCCACGGTCCTGTCGAACGGGTGCGCGCCCACCTGGACGGGCACGGTGATGACGTAGATGGACTGGATCGCGATCTGGGTGATGAAGATGCCGCCGGAGTTGACCATGGTGCCGATGACGAGGCCGATGAACATGACGACGGCGATCTGCCAGATGCCGGGGCCGAAGATCTGGAAGAAGAACTCCCCCACGAGCACGCCCAGAGTGGCGCCCAGGCCGATCTCGAGGGCGCGCCGGAGCCTGCGGTCGGCCACGACGCCCGTTCCCACGGCGGCGGCCACGGCGGCGAGGAAGGGATAGCTGTGGCCCAGGACGAGCTTGCAGAACGTGTAGGCGAGCGTCGCGCCGATCGTCACCTGGAGCAGCTGGGACATGTTCGCCCGGATCCGCCGCCCGCCCACGCGGGCCCGGTTGAGGACCATGCGCCCGGCGCGCGTCAGGGGGTGGGGCCGCTTGCGGGCCGGGGCCTCCGAGGCGCTCGCCGGGGCGGGCCCGGCCGTCGGCCGGGGCGCGCGCCCCGCTGACCGCCCGGGGCCCGAGGCGGCACCGGCGGCCGTGCTGCCCGCCGCGTCCGTGTCCGCCATGTCCGCCCTCCGCCGTGCTGGTCCTGTCCGGCGTGAGTCTAGCCGCCGCCGCTGACAGGGCCCTGCGCGCGGCACCCGGTGCGGCACGGCACGGCCCGGGCCGGTGAGCTGATCGTTTACTGAGGTTCGCCTATCTCCCCATGCCCGTGTCAGCGGTCTGTGTCATGCTGGTCGGGCTGCCCAGGAGGATGAATGACGACCAATCTCACCCGGAGCGAGGCCCGCACCCGCTCCGACCTGCTCACCGTGGACCGCTACGAGGTCGACCTCGATATCAGCGGTGCGGAGGACCCGCAGGAGCGCACGTTCCGCTCGACCTCGACGGTCGTCTTCGAGGCGGCGGCCGCCGCCCCCACGTTCATCGACATCATCGCGGACTCCGTGTCCGCCATCGACGTCAACGGCGGCGCACTCGACCCGGAGCGCGCGTTCGACGGGGCGCGCGTGTGCTTCGAGTCCCAGGCCGGGCGCAATACGGTGACCATCACCGCGCGGTGCGCCTACTCCCGCAGCGGCGAGGGGATGCACCGCTTCTTCGACCCGGCCGACGACCGGGTCTACCTCTACACCCAGTACGAGCCCACGGATGCGCGCCGCGTCTTCGCGAACTTCGACCAGCCCGACCTCAAGGCGAACTTCCAGTTCACCGTGACCGCGCCGGAGAGCTTCGTCGTGCTCACCAACACGGAGCCCGCCGAGCAGGCCACCACCGACTCCGGTGCGGTGGAGCGCCGCTTCGCCGCGACGAAGCGGCAGTCGAGCTACATCACGTGCGTGTGCGCGGGCCACTACGCTCAGGCCCACGACGAGTACGTCGACGAGCACACCGGGCAGCGCATCCCCCTGGGCATGTACGCGCGGCAGTCGCTGGCCGAGCACATGGAGTCCGAGTCCGTCTTCGCCATCACCAAGCAGGGCCTCGACTTCTTCCACGCGAGCTTCGACTTCCCCTACCCGTGGGGCAAGTACGACCAGATCTTCGTCCCGGAGTACAACCTGGGCGCGATGGAGAACCCCGGTCTCGTGACGTTCTCCGACACGTACCTCCACCGCGACGCCGTGACCCGCTCGGAGTACGAGCAGCGGGCGGAGGTCATCCTCCACGAGATGACGCACATGTGGTTCGGCGACCTCGTGACGATGAAGTGGTGGGACGACCTGTGGCTCAAGGAGTCGTTCGCCGACTACATGGCCACGCTCGCGCTGACGAACGCCACCGAGTTCTCCGACGGCTGGACGACGTTCGCGCTGCGGCGCAAGGACTGGGCCTACCGGCAGGACCAGTACCCCACGACGCACCCGATCGTCGCCGACATCCCGGACGTCGAGGCCGCGCGCCTGAACTTTGACGGGATCACCTACGCCAAGGGCGCGGCGGTGCTCAAGCAGCTCGTGGCCTTCGTGGGCCTCGAGGCGTTCCTCGAGGGAGCGCGCGCCTACTTCCGCGCCCACGCCTATTCCGCCACCACCCTCGAGGACTTCCTCACCGCGCTCGAGGCCGCCGCTCCGGACCGCGACGTCCACTCGTGGGCGGCGGCCTGGCTCCAGACCACGGGCATGTCCGAGCTTTCGCTCTCCGTCGAAGCCGCCGAGGGGCGGGTCGCCTCGGCGACGCTGCGCCAGCGCAACTCCGATGCCGGCGCCGAGGGCCCGGGCACCGTGCGGCCGCACGCCGTGCGCCTCGCCGCCTTCGAGCGCCACTCGGGCGGCGACCGCCGCGGCAGCTCGCGCCTCGTGCCCGCGGGCTCCTGGGCGCTGGAGCTGCGGGCTCCCGAGGAGCGCATCGACGTCCTCGACGGCGCTACGAGCCCGGATCTGCTGCTGCTCAACTACGGCGACGACGACTATGCGAAGGTGCGCCTGGACGAGCGCTCGACGCGCACCGCCCTGCGCTCCGTCACGCGGCTGGGCGACCCCATGGACCGCGCGGTCGTGTGGTCGGCGCTCAACAACGCGATGCGCGATGGCCTGCTGCCGGTGCGCGACTGGCTGGGCGCGTACTGCCGCTCGCTCGGGCGCGAGGAGCACGCCGGCATCGCGGTGACGCTGCGCAACCAGATGCTCACCGCGCTCGACCGCTGGACCGCGGCGCGCGAGCACGACGCCGCGCTCTCCGACGTGCTGGGGGCGGCACTCGATGCGCTGTCGACCGCCTCGCCGCACACGGACAACCAGCTCGACCTCGTGGAGACGGTGCTCGCGCTCGTGCGGCGAACAGCCTCCTCGGAGTATGTGACCCCGGCTGTGACGGCCGCGCGGGCGTGGGCGACGAACCTTCTGCAGGTGCCGGCCGGCGAGACGTTCGACGACGAGGTCATCGGCCTCACCGTCGACCGCGCGCTGCGCTGGAAGGCGCTCATCGCACTCGTGGCACTCGGCTGGGCGGACTACGACGACATCGAGGCCGAGGCCACCGCGGACCGGACGGGCACCGGCGGGTTGCGCGCGCGCACCGCCCGCGCGGCCCGCCCCCTGCCGATTGTGAAGATGCGCGCCTGGACCGCCGCCACGGCCGATGAGACGCTGAGCAACGACGCGATCTCCGCCACGATCGCGGGCTTCACGACCCCCGCGGGCCTGCCCCTGACGGAGCCGTACGTGGAGACCTACTTCGACGAGCTGGCCGGGTACTGGACCGGCCGGTCCATGGAGATCGCCAAGCGCATCATCGTGGGGCTCTACCCCTCATGGTCGCTGCGCGGGGACCGCGTGCTCGAGCTCACCGATGCGTGGCTCTCCGAGCACGCGGACGCGCCTGCGGCCCAGCGCCGGCTGCTGCTCGAGCAGCGCGACGAGCTCGCGCGCTCCCTGCGCCTGCGCGCGGCGGGCGAGCGGAGCCACCGGCACTGAGGCCAGGGAGCGGGGCGGCCGCGGCACGCCCCGCGAACGGCCGAGCCGCGGTGGCCGGGGCGCCGCGCTCCGATTGCCGCGTGCGCGCCTCGGCTCCCGCTCCGGAGCCTCAGCCCCTGAGCTCCCCGGCGAGCAGCTCGAGCGTGCGCACCCGGGCCTGCGCGCGCTCGTAGGGCTCGTCCGGGTAGGCACCGGCGACCGGGTGGATCATGACCTCGTCCACCTGGAAGCGGTGCGCCGTCTGCCGGATCTGCTCCGCGGCCGCCGCGGCGTCGCCGATCACCCACGAGTCGCGCAGCGCGTCCGCCACGCGGCGGTGGCCATCCGTCATCTTCGCCGCGACATCGTCGCCGGCCAGCGGCACCGAGGTCATGGGCGCACCCACCCGCAGGTTGGCCATCGAGTACAGGTACGGCTCGGCAAGGGCATCGGCCTCGCGCTGCGTGTCCGCGACGACCGCGTTGAGCGTGAGGAACGTCCTGGGCTCGGAGCCGAACTGGCTGGGCCGGAACGATTCGCGGTAGAGGTTGAGCGCCGCCTCGGTGCCGCGCCCGGCGAAGTGGTGGGCGAAGACGTAGGGCAGGCCAAGCGCGGCCGCGAGCTGCGCGGAGTAGCCGCTCGAGCCCAGCAGCCAGACCTGCGGTGCGACGCGAAGGCTGGGCGTCGCGCGCAGGACGTGCTCCTTGCCGCCGTGCAGCGGGACGCTGGCGCCGTCGGGGCCCAGGAGGGCCAGGATGTCCATGATGTGCTGGGGGAACTGCTCGACGGGATCGATGCGATTGCCCTCGGCATCGACCATGTGCCCGTCGCCCAGGTGGCCGCGCATGGCCGCCGAGGTGATGGGGTCGGTGCCCGGCGCGCGCCCGATGCCCAGGTCGATGCGGTCGCCGTAGACCGCGGCCAGCAGCGAGAACTGCTCGGCGACGGCCAAGGGAGCGTGATTGGGCAGCATCACGCCGCCCGAGCCCAGGCGGATGCGCTCAGTGCCCTGGCCCAGGTACATGAGCTCGACGCCCGGGGTGGTCGAGGCGACGGAGGGCATGTTGTGGTGCTCGGCGACCCAGTAGCGGGTGAACCCCAGGGCGTCCGCGCGGGCCACGAGCTCCCGCGAGGCGGCGAGCGCCTGGCCGGTTGTCTGCTCGCCGCGCACGGGGATGAGGTCGAGGACGGAGAGTGCGATTTCAGTGCTCATGCCGGGTCAACACCCGGTGCGCGGAGCGCATTCCGGCGGGCGCACCGCCGTCCTGCACCCGGCTTGCCACACAGTGAGACGCCATTCCGGATAATGGACCGCCGGTTTAGGGTGCCCCTATGAGCGCTCCCTCCACACCCCAGCAGAAGGCCGAGGCCGAAACCGCCAGCGCCGCCCGCAGCGCGCGCATCGCCGTGACGATCTTCCCGATCCTCGTCATCCTCGGCGGGATCGTGGGCGTCGCGATGTCCGGCACGCTCAAGCCCCTGGCCCCGAGCGTGCCGTGGGGCCTGGGCGTCATCATGTTCCTCATGGGCATCACGCTCACGCTGGGCGACTTCACCCGCATCGCGAAGCGGCCGTGGGTGGTGCTGCTGGGCACCGTCGCCCAGTTCGTCATCATGCCGCTGGCGGGCTGGGCGATCGCGAAGGTCCTGGGCCTGTCCCCGGAGCTGGCGGCCGGCGTCATCCTCGTGGGCTGCGCGCCGGGCGGCACGGCGTCCAATGTCGTGACCTACCTGGCCAAGGGCGATGTGGCGCTGTCCGTCTCCGTCACGACGGTCTCGACGCTGCTGGCCCCGCTGCTCACACCCCTGCTCACCCTGTGGCTCGCCGGCCAGTACATGAATGTGAGCGCGAGCGCGATGATGCTCTCGATCGTGCAGACGGTGCTCGTGCCCGTCGTGGCCGGCATCATCGTGCGGGCGTTCTTCTCCAGGCTCGTGGATTACCTCAACCCGATTCTGCCGTGGCTGTCGGCGCTGGCGATCTCCTACATCGTCGCCGTGGTCGTCGCGGGCTCCGCGGGCAAGCTGCTCTCCGCGGGCGCGATCGTGCTGCTGGCGGTCATCCTCCACAACTGCATCGGCCTGTCGCTGGGCTACGGGGCCGCGAAGGTCACCGGCCTCAACGCGGCCGAGCGCCGCGCCCTGTCGTTCGAGGTGGGCCTGCAGAACTCCGGACTGGCCGCCTCGCTGGCGACGAGCTACTTCTCACCGCTGGCCGCCCTGCCCGGCGCCGTCTTCTCCGTGTGGCACAACGTCTCCGGCGCGGTGCTCGCGGCGTTCTTCGCCCGCCGCCCGCTCAAGGACTGAGGCGAGCCGCCCGTCACCGCCCGCACTGCACCGGCGCGGGCCGCCGAGGCCCCAGCCGACTCCGGCCCCACCTGGGCGGTTGCCCCCTGGGTCCGGCCGGGCTACGGCCCCACGCGAACGGCGGCCGCCCGGAAGAACCGGACGGCCGCCGTGTGGCGCGCGGCCCCGCGGGCCGCTGCGGGGCCTCAGCCCTTGAGCGCCTCGTCGAATGCCTCTTCGATGACGTCGAAGGCCTCGTTCAGCAGCTCGTCGCCGATGCTCAGCGGCGGCAGGAAGCGCAGCACGTTGTGGTACGTGCCGGTGACGAGCACGATCACGGCGTTCTTCGCGCAGTACTTCGCCACGGCGTCGGCGAGCTCGGAGTTCGGCTCGGTGGAGTCGGCCTTGATGAGCTCGACGGCCTGCATGGCACCGCGGCCACGCACATCGCCGATCTCCGGGTGCTGCGAGGCGATCTTCGCGACGCGGTCCTGGATGATCTCGCCGATCTGCTGGGCGCGCTCGAGCAGCCCGTCCTTCTCATAGGCCTCGATGGCCCCCACGGCCGCGGCAACCGCGGCGGGGTTGCCGCCGTAGGTGCCACCCAGGCCGCCGCCGTGGACGGAGTCCATGATCTCGGCGCGCCCGGTGACGGCCGACAGCGGCAGGCCGCCGGCGATGCCCTTGGCGGTCGTGATGAGGTCGGGGACGATGCCCTCCCACTCGCTGGCGAACATCTTGCCCGTGCGGCCGAACCCGGCCTGCACCTCGTCGGCGATGAAGACGATCCCGTTCTTCTTCGCGTAGTCGACCATGGCCGGCAGGAAGCCCTCGGCCGGGACGATGAAGCCGCCCTCACCCTGGATGGGCTCGATGACGATGGCCGCGACCTCGTCGGCGCCGATCTGCTTGTCGATGATGTTGATGGCGCGCGCCGCGGCGTCCTCACCGGAGAGCTTGGTGCCCGCGGCCATGTTGTCGCGGTACGGGTAGGACATGGGGACGCGGTAGACCTCGCCGGCGAAGGGGCCGAAGCCCTTCTTGTACGGGGCCACCTTGGCCGTCATGGCCATCGTGAGGTTCGTGCGGCCGTGGTAGGCGTGGTCGAAGACGACGACCGCGTTGCGCTTCGTGTACGAGCGCGCGATCTTCACGGCGTTCTCCACCGCCTCCGCGCCGGAGTTGAGCAGCACGGAGCGCTTCTCGTGGTCGCCGGGGGTCAGCCGGTTGAGCGATTCGGCCACGGAGACGTAGTTCTCGTACGGGCTGACCATGAAGCACGTGTGGGTGAAGGCGTCGAGCTGCTCCTTGGCCTGCTCGACGACGCGGGGATTGGCGTTGCCCACGGTCGTGACGGCGATGCCGGAGCCCAGGTCGATGTGCTGGTTGCCGTCGATGTCCTTGAGCACGCCCCCGCCGGCGGCGACGATGTACGACGGGTGCGAGGACCCCACGCCCCCTGCGACGGCCTTCTTGCGGCGGGCCTCGATCTCCTGCGACTTGGGCCCCGGGATCTCGGTGGCGATCTTGCGTTCCTGCGGCAGCTCGGGGCCGCCCTTCTCCAGTGTGCTCATGCGCCCCAGCCTAGTCCTCAGCCCGGACCCCCGCACTGCGCGTCCGTTCGATGGCCGGAGCACGACCGGGGCCTATGCGAAGACCTCCGCCAGCGCCTCGGCGACCCGGGCCACGGCCGGCTGCTCGGCGGCCTGCGGCCGGGTCATGACGACAATGCGCCGGCCCCCGCACGCACTGCCGGGCACGATTCCCACGGTGGGCGGCGCCAACGACATCATGATGGGCGTCGCGAGGCTCACCCCCATGCCCTCGCCCACCATGGCGAGCGTGACCGCGGAGTCCGTGACGATGTGCGCCTCCCGCGGAGCGATGCCCAGCTCGGCGATGCCGAACCGCACGGCCCGCCCGAACGTCGAGGTGTTCGGCGGCAGGATCCACAGCTGGGCGGCGAGGTCCGCGACGCTCGCGCCGGCGGGCCGGTCGAGGGCGCTGGCTGCCGGGCCGGCCGCACCGCCGTCACGGGTCCGCCCGCGGCCGAGGCACGGGTCGGCTTCGCGCTCCGGCCCTGGTCCCGGGGCACGGGGGGCCGCCCCGGGGGGCCCCGGGCCTCCCGATACCCGGTCTGCCGGCTCGCCGGCTTCCCCGTGCGCGCGTGCTGCGCCGTGTCCGCCCGCCGCCAGTCGACCGGGGCGTGTCCGCTTGCCGACATCTGCCGGCGCGTGGGCATCGTCCTGCCCGTTTGCTCCCCCCGGCCCGTTCGCCTGTGCCGGGGGGCCCTCGAATCTGGTTGGCTGCGCCCAGGCACCCTCCGCGCTGGCCGCCCCCGGCTCCGGATCCGCGCCCGGCCCCGGGTCCGCCCGGGCTACGACGTGGAACCGCTCCTCGCACACGGTGCGCATGACGACGCCCCGCTGCGGTGCGAGCGGCGAGGACGGGTAGTCGACCCCGATGCCCAGGTCGATGCGCCCGGTGAGCACCGCCTCCTGCATGTGCTCGACGTCGACCTCGCGGGCGCGCAGATCGATGCCGGCGGCGGCGATGAGGGAGTGGGCGCGGGCGAAGGCGACGACGGAGGCGGAGCCGAAGACCCCGAGCGTCACCTGGCTGCGCCCGCCGAGCGCTCCCCCGGCCACCGCCTCGGCGGCCTGGGACTCCGCCGCGATGATCGCCTGGGCGCGCGGCAGGAGGGCGCGCCCCGCCTCGGTCAGGACGAGCCGCCGGCCCGCCGGCGCCAGGAGCGGGACGCGGACCACGCGCTGGAGCGCGCTCATGTGCTGGCTGACCGCGCCAGTCGTGTAGCCCAGGCGGCGGGCTGCCGCGGTCATGGTGCCGAGCTCTGCGACGGCGGCGAACGTGCGCAACTGGCCGAGGGTCCATGCCATCGTGCGGCTCACGGTCGGCACCCCTCCCGATCCGCGGCAGGCATCCTGGGCTCGCCCCGTCCGGCCGGAGCGAGCCCCGGTTTGCGACAACGAGGCAATGACCAGGAACGACAGCGTTCGAGTGACGCAGAACACCCACATATTCGCTGACCGGAGCTGACCATATCTTCAGCATAGCTAAACGCGCGTGTCATGGCTTGTCGATTGACCGGGCAGCCCTGCCGGACCGACGATCGAGGCAGTGTCAACGACGACACCGCGCACCGCAGCCGCCTCCGAGCCGGCCCCGCGGGCGCATCGACCGCCCCGGCAGGGGCGCGCCCCACGGGGCGCAGGAAGGGACGGCACGCATGGTGCAGGCACCCCCGACGGCCAGCGTCGTCATCATCGGCGGCGGCATCATGGGCACGGCCGCCGCCTACGAGCTCGCCAAGGCCGGCGTCGAGGACGTCGTCGTCGTCGAGCGCTCCGACCTGGGCTCCGGCTCCACGTGCAAGGCCGCCGGCGGTCTGCGCAGCCAGTTCTCCGATGAGGTCAACATCGCCCTGGGGGCGCGCAGCCTCGAGACGTTCCGCCGCTTCCGGGAGGACTTCGACCAAGACCTCGACCTCGTGACCAGCGGCTACCTCTTCCTCATCGACAACGACGCGGATGCCGCCGCCTTCGAGGCCAACGTCGCACTGCAGCGCTCGCTGGGCCAGAACTCGCGCATGCTCACCGTCGCAGAAGCCCACGACCTCTCCCCCGTCATCAGCACCGACGGCCTCGTGGCCGCCGCCTTCAACCCGGACGATGCGCACTGCACCCCCGAGGCGGCGGTCGCGGGATTCGCCCGGGCGGCCCGCCGCCTGGGAGTCACGTTCCTCACCCACACCGAGGTGACGGGGATCGACGTCGCGGGCGGCACCATCGCCGGCGTGCAGACGAGTGCCGGGCCGATCGCGGCCCCGACCGTCGTCTGCGCCGCCGGTGCGTGGTCGAAGGCCGTGGGACAGATGGCCGGGGTCGACCTGCCCGTCACCCCGCTGCGCCGCCAAATCATGGTGACCGAGCCGGTCGCCTTCGATGCGCGCCGCCTGCCGTTCACCATCGACTTCACCACCTCCTTCTACTTCCACTCCGAGGGCGACGGCCTGCTGCTGGGCGCCCCGGAGCAGGAGGACCTCTACGACTTCGACCTGCACACCGATCCGCGCTGGCTCGACCGGCTCTGCGACCTCATCGCACTGCGGGCGCCCGGCCTGGAGGACGTCTCCGTGCGCAAGGGCTGGGCCGGCCTCTACGAGCTGACCCCGGACCACAACGCGCTCATCGGGCGGGCCGCGGACGTCCCCGGCTTCATCTACGCGTGCGGGTTCTCCGGCCACGGCTTCCTCCAGGGGCCGGCGGTGGGCGAGGTGGTGCGCGACCTCTACCTGGACCGGACGCCTTTCGTCGACATCGGGGGCATGGGCGTCGAGCGCTTCGCCGCCGATGCCCTGCGCACCGAGCTCAACTTCGTGTAGCCGCGAGGCTGCAGCTCGCCACCGACCATCCATCACAGCACCCGATCGCAAGGAGCACGACCCATGGCACTCCCGTCGCACGACGACATCATCGACCTCGCCCGGCGCGGCCTGCGCGGCTGCGGCGCGGACCTCGACGAGCTGCTGACCGCGGAGGGCAGCGGCACGATCCCCCTGCGCTCCCCCATCACCGGCCAGGCCCTGGGCCATATGCGAGCCGACGACGCGGCCTCGGCCGATGCCAAGATCGGCAGCGCCGCGGGGGCCTTCGAGCAGTGGCGCACCGTCCCCGCGCCGGTGCGCGGGCGCGTGGTCCAGCGCTGGGGCGAGCTGCTGGGAGAGCACAAGGAGGACCTCGCCGCCCTCGTCACCGTCGAGGCCGGCAAGACGCCGTCCGAGGCGGCCGGCGAGGTGCAGGAGATGATCGACATCTGCGAGCTGGCGCTCGGCCAGTCGCGCCAGCTCTTCGGAAAGACGCTGCCGAGCGAACGGCCCGGCCACCGGCTCATGGAGACCTGGCACCCGCTGGGCGTCGTCGGCATCATCACCGCGTTCAACTTCCCCGTCGCCGTCTTCGCGTGGAACACGGCCCTGGCGCTCGTCTGCGGCGACCCGGTGGTGTGGAAGCCCTCCGAGACCTCGACGGTCTCCGCGGTCGGCGCGCACTCGCTGCTGCGCCGCGCCCTGGAGGAAAACGATGCGCCGGCCGAGCTCAACCAGCTGCTCGTGGGCGACCGCGGGCTGGGCGAGCGCCTCGTCGACGATGAGCGCGTCGCCCTCGTCTCGGCCACCGGCTCCGTGCGGATGGGCCGCGAGGTGGGGCCGCGAGTCGCACAGCGCTTCGGCCGCGTGCTGCTGGAGCTCGGCGGGAACAACGCCGCGATCGTGGCGCCCAGCGCGGACATCGACCTGGCCCTGCGCGGCGTGGTCTTCGCCGCAGCCGGGACCGCCGGCCAGCGCTGCACGACGCTGCGCCGCCTCATCGTGCACGAGTCGATCGCGGGAGACCTCGTCGACAAGATCGTCGCCGCCTACGGGACGCTGAGCATCGGATCGCCGACTGCCGAGGGCGTCCTCGTGGGCCCGCTCATCGGCAAGGCCGCGTTCGAGAACATGCAGTCGGCCCTCGAGGCCGCCAAGGCGCAGGGCGGCGAGGTGCTCTGCGGCGGCCAGCGCGTGCTCGCCGATGAGGCCGCGGACGCCTACTATGTGGAGCCCGCGGTCGTGCGGATGCCGGGTCAGACGGAGATCGTGGAGGCCGAGACCTTCGCCCCCATCCTCTACGTCATCGAGTACTCGGACTTCGACGACGCGATCGCGCTCAACAACGCGGTCCCCCAGGGCCTGTCCTCGGCGGTGTTCACTTCCGATATGGCCGAAGCCGAACGCTTCATCGCCGGCTCCGACACCGGCATCGCCAACGTCAACATCGGCACCTCGGGTGCGGAGATCGGCGGCGCGTTCGGCGGCAACAAGGAGACCGGCGGCGGGCGCGAATCCGGCACGGACTCGTGGCAGGCCTATATGCGCCAGGCCACGAACACCGTCAACTACTCGGGTGAGCTGCCGCTGGCGCAGGGCGTCGAGTTCCTCTGAGCGGCTGAGCGGCGCGCCCGCGCTTGCGGGGGCGCCGGCGCCCGACTGACCCCTGCGGTGAGGTGCGGAGTGCAGCGGCCGGGGCCGGCGATGCGATCGCCGCCCCCGGCCGCCGGTGCGCCCGCGACTCCGCGCACTGGGGCGGCCCGCTGGCCAGCCTGGCCATCGCGCGGACCGTCGAGACGTGCCCGTCAGGCCGCGCTCAGCGCGATGACGATATCGGCCACGGTCCGAGGGTCGGAGAGAGGTGTGCCGAGCATCCGCTCGAGTTTGGCCAGGCGGTAGCGGACGGTGTTCTCATGGATCCGCAGCCTGCGCGCCGTGTGAGACACGGTCCCGCCCTCCCCATAATGCACCGCGACTGTTTCCCACACATCTGGATCCGCCCGAAGACGATCAAGGCACCGGCGCACTACCGTCTGATCGAATTGGGACCGCAGGCGAGCCGCAGCCCATTCGAACGGCCGCATGTCATCGACGGCGACCAAGCGGTTCCCGCGTACCCGAGCAGGTGCCACGGCAGCCGCGGTGTCGGCAGCGGTGAGCATCTCGGGAATCCGCGAGAGTGCGACAAACGGCTCCGAAACACCGCCTACTGCCCGCTCGACGGGAAGTACCTGGTCGATCGCAAGGCGCGCCGCGAAGACCAGCGTGTATTCCGCGTCCCTCGCTGAACGCGCGGTCTCAGCGGTGAGTACCGGGCCGTCCGACCACGCGTCAGTCGAACCGCTCAGCGCGGTCCACGGCTCTCCGCTGGACTCTGCGAGCGGGGCCATGCCTCGCGCTGCCTCTGTGCGGATTACCACCCGCGCAACTCGAACCGGCTCCCAGCTCTCGAAGCCCATCGCCTCCATGGCGCGCCAGAGCGCGGGTTCACGCACTGAGGAAATTCCCTGCTGCAGGGTCCTGACAAGCTGCTCCGATTCAGTGCGCCGACTGCTCACCGCGAGCGCATTGAAACTCGAGAAGGAGCGCAGGAGCTTTCCCATACACTCCAGCACGGTGCGCACGAGCTCGTTGGAATCTCTGGCTTCGTCATCGCTGCCCGAAACGACCCGCGCGACGACGAGCCCGTAGGACTGCCCGCGTATGCGGATGTCGAGCCGGTGCAGGGCCCAGCGGCCGATGCGTCCGCGCGCTTCGGAGCTCTCGTGCAGCCAACCCGAGATCAGCCGAGCCGGGGCAGAGCCGACAGACCGCGCGACCTCGCCTCGCTCTGTCACGACAACCACGGACGCGTCACAGATGCCGCCGGCGCGCCTGATGAGCGATTCGAGCGGATCCGCATCGGCCATGGAGGTCAGCAGCTGATCCAGCACCCATTCGCGCGTCCGAGCCATGCACCTCCTTGTGAATTTTCCAAATCCTACCCTGGGATTTCTCCGCATCCACATTGCACTCGACCGCCTCCCCCGCCAGGCTGTGAAGCACATCACCTATCAAGGAGAGTCAGATGGCCGATCTCCGAGTCGCCGTTGACGTTGGAGGAACCTTTACCGACGTCTGTATTTTCGACCAAGACGAGCAGCAAATGAGCGTGACCAAGGTTCCCTCCACCCCGGACGATCCTATGGAGGCCGTCCTCAACGGCGTTGCTCGCGCCGGTATTGACCTCGGCGATGTGCGCCTCTTCTCACACGGAACAACCGTTGCCACCAACGCGCTCATCACCCGCAAGTTCCCCAAGGCGGCTATGGTGACGACCGAGGGGTTCCGCGACGTCATCGAAATCCGCGACGGCACGAAGGACAATCTCTGGGATGCCTACGCAGACGTCAGCGGACCGTACATCCGGCGCAGGGACCGATTCGAGGTGCCCGAGCGCATTGACTACCGCGGCAATGTCGTGACACCCCTCGACGCAGACGCAGCGCGCAGCCTCGCGCAGCTCCTCAAACGGCGCGGTGTCGACACGGTCGCCGTCTGCTTCCTCAACTCCTATGCCAATCCGGAGAACGAGGAGCGCATGCGCGAGATCCTGCAGCGCGAACTCCCGGAAGCGAGCATTTCGACCTCCGCTGAGGTCCTGCCGGAGATCTTCGAACACAACCGCTTCAACACAACCGTGGCCAATGCGGTCCTCGGCCCGCTGGTTTCCGGCTATGTGAATGCGCTCGACGCCCGCCTCACTGAGGGAGGCTACGGGGGAGAACTGCTTCTCCTGCACTCGGGGGGCGGTTCAATGACGTCGCAGATGGTCACGAAGTTCCCTGTGCGACTCGCTGCCTCCGGTATTGCAGCCGGCGCGATCGCCGCCCAGCACATCGCCGAACAGTGCGGGTTCGACAATGCTGTCGGCCTCGATATGGGAGGCACCTCGACCGATATCTCACTCATCGCGGACGGTGAGCTGCGGGAGACCAACGAATGGGAGGTGGAGTACGGCCACCCGATTGTCTTCCCCAGCATCGAGGTGCTGACGATCGGCGCGGGGGGCGGATCCCTCGCTCACATCGACGTTGCGGGCTCGCTGCGCAACGGGCCGCAATCGGCGGGTGCACAACCGGGTCCTGCCTGCTACGACCGTGGAGGTGAGGAACCCACGAACACGGATGCCAACCTCTGGCTCAATCGCCTCGGCACAGACTTGGCCGACGGGGAAATGCTGCTCGACCGGGAGCGCGCACGCACAGCCATCGCCGAGCGCATCGCGAATCCGCTGGGACTCGACGTCGATACGGCGGCCGATTCCATCCTGCGCGTAGCCAATGCCAACATGGCAGACGCCGTGCGCCTCGTGTCGATTCGCAGAGGCCTCGATCCACGGGATTTCGCCCTCATCGCCTTCGGCGGCGCCGGGGCGCTGCACGGCGCCGAGGTGGCCCGAGAGCTCAACATCCCCACGGTGATAGTGCCGCCCAGCCCCGGTGTCACCTCTGCGCTGGGCTGCTTGCTGGTCGACATCCAACACGATCTGTCACAGATGTACACGGCTGCCGCAGCAGACACGGATGCCCATGACATCGATGAAGCGTTTGCGCAGTTGGAAACCGAAGGACGGGAACGGCTGCGCCATGAAGGCGTGGACGAAGCCGACTCAGTGCTGCGCCGGGGGATCTCCATGCGCTATCAGGGCCAGTGGCGCTCGCTGCAGGTGACGATGGGAAGCGGTCCAGACGCTCTCGAGCAGGCCATTCAGACGTTCCACGAAGAACACGAAAAGCAGTTCGCGTTTCGTCAGGACTCCACCCCGGTGGAGATCTACCAGCTCCACCTCAAGGCACTCGGAAAGACACCGAAGCCCACGTTCACCCCGGAATCCGAGAGCGCCGGCGGGACCCCTGAGCCGAAAGGCGAGCGCGAGGTGTTCTTCGAGGGCAGGTGGTTGACTACCCCCGTCTACCAGCGAGAAGAGCTGCGCGCAGGCCAGACCCTGCCCGGGCCGGCAATCATCGACCAGCTCGATTCCACCACCGTCGTCCCACCTGCTGCCCATGCATCCATTGACGGCTGGCACAACATCCGCATCGACCTGAGCGAAGGCAAGGACAAGCGATGAACACGGCACCCCCTACCAAGACAGCGGGCGGGCGCGAGCTCGATCCCGTGACGTTCGAAGTGCTGAAGAACGCGTTCGCCACGAGCGTCGACCTGATGAGCGAGCAGATCCTGCGCACCTGCTACTCCTTCGTCATCTACTCCCGCGACTTCTCCTCGGCACTCTGCGATCGCCACGGGAACACAGTCATGCAGGGAAGCGCGGACATCGCCGTGCACGTGGGCACTCTCCACTTCCAGTGCAAGGCCGTCATGGAGGAGTTCGGAGACGACATTCACCCCGGAGACGTCTTCATGATCAACGACCCCTACCGGGGCGGTACGCACTTCAACGACGTCAGCTTCATCCGGCCCATCTTCGCGGAAGAGGAGATCATCGGGTTCGCGCAGAACAAGGGGCACTGGGCCGATATCGGCGGCAGCGTGCCCGGTTCTTTCGACGTGAGCGCGAGCGAACACTTCGGTGAGGGATTGCGCATCACCCCCCTGCGCATTTGGAGCGGTGGGCGCTTCCTCCACGATGTCGCACAGCTCCTCGTTTCCAACACCCGTGCCCCCGACCAGGCCATGGGCGATCTGCACGCGCAGTCGGAGGCAACCGCGGTCTGCGAGCGCGAAGTCCTCCGACTTGTCGAGAAGTACTCGAAGGACACCGTCCTCGAGGCCATGCAGGAAACCCAGGACTACGTCTGCCGAACGGTCCTGGAGAGCCTCCGGGAGTTGCCGCAGGGCGAGTGGGAAACGGTTGACTACCTGGATGAGGACCCTGCGAACGGAGAGGGCCTCGTACCCGTTCGAGTGAAGCTCCGACTCGACGGCGAGGGCATCCACTACGACCTGACGGGTTCTGCACCAGCCGTCTCCACGTTCCTCAACTCCGGGTACGGAACCACGTTCTCCGCCGTGTACGCCGGCACGAAGACCTTCTTCCCCGAGGTGCCCCTGAACTCCGGGTTCTACGAGGCAGTGACTGCGGACATCGGCGACGAGGGAACCGTCGTCAACGCAGGATGGCCGCATGCAGTCACAGGCTTCTGCTCCGGTCCGTACGAGAAGGTGATGAACGCGGTCTTCGAACTGTGGAGCCAGATCATCCCCGAACGCGCCATGGCGTGCGCGTTCAACCTCGAGTACCTATTGGTCGGCGGTCATGACGACCGCGTTTCCGCGAGCCCGTATTTCATGTGGTACGACTGGATGGCCGGTGGCTGGGGTGGCCGGTCCACCAAGGACGGGTCATCGGCCACTGCACCCGTCTTCGGCACCGGGCTGGCTGTCCAGCCCGTCGAAGGCCAGGAACGACTTTCGCCCGTCCTCACCACGCAGCATGCGATCAGCCGTGACTCCGGCGGCCCAGGCCGCTACCGGGGCGGCTGCGGCATCGACAAGGGCGGCATCCTCACCGATGCGGCCGGGACGGTGATGAGCTATTGCTGTGACCGCGGCCGGTCAGTGACATGGGGCATTCAGGGAGGCCTGCCCTCGATTCCCCACGGCGTGTGGTTGAACCCCGACGCCGCAGACAGACGCTACCTCGGCGCAGCGTTCTCCAATGTGCCGATCGGCCCAGGAGACCACTTTCAGCGGCCCTCCGCCGGAGGAGGCGGTTACGGCGATCCCCTCGAACGCCCAGCAGCCGAGGTGCTCGAAGACGTGATCGACGACTACGTCTCCGTCGAGCGCGCGGCGAAGGACTACGGCGTCGCCATCATCATCAACGATGCAGAGCTCGATGACTACGAGATCGACGAGGCCGGAACGCAGGAACTGCGCAACCGGATTAGGGCAGAGCGCCTCGGGTGGCTGGACGAGGACCCTGCCGGGGTGGCCGAGCGCTTCCGCGCCGGCGACCTCGACACGCACGACGTGGTGCGCCGCTACGGCGTCATCCTCGATTGGGGGACGGGAGAGCTCCAGCCGAATTCCACTGAGCAGTTCCGGGAGAGCATGCGGAAGCGCTCCGCACAGCACTGGCACTGACCTGGCCGACGTCCGTGGACGGAACGACTGCACCGACAGCGTTCCGCCCACGAGGCGTCTGACCCGACTGTGACTGTGACCGTGGAACGGTCTCCTGGGGTTCGACCAGCTGTGGGCGTGGTGACTGCCGCCGTCGCGTCTCAGACCCCGCCTACGACCGGGCGAGCAGCGCGGCCACGGCCTCACCGGTTGCGGGCCCCAGGGCCATGCCCCACATCCCGTGGCCGGCCGCCACGGCGACGCGGGCGTCGAGGCGGCGGGTGACTGGGCGGCCATCGGCGGTCACGGGGCGCGGGCCCACCCATTCATCCCGCCGCGAACTGAGGTCCACGCCGCGCAGGTAGGGCTGGGCGGCGGCCGCAATGCGCGAGGCCGCTGCGCGTCGGGCCGGCGCATCCGGTGCGGCGAACTCCATCGTGCCCGCCACGCGCACACCGCCGCCGTAGGGGGTGAGCACGGTGCGCTCACCGGGCAGGTAGACCGGGCCGGCCCGCAGCGCATGCGCGGCGCGAGCGGTGTCGACGCCATCGGCGAAGGCCGCGCTGAACGAATAGCCGCGGCCACTGTGCACCCCCACCCGGGCCCGCGCACCGAGGATGCTCGTCAGGATCCCATCGGTCCACGCTCCCGCGCAGACAACGAGCCGATCCGCCGCCAGCACCTCTCCCGCGCCGGTGAGCACGCTCACCGCGCGGTTTCCCGAATGGCCCGATACCACCCTGGTATGCTCCCGCAGCTCAACGCCGTGCTCGAGCACCGCGCGCCGCAGGGCCGCGCCGAAGCGCCCCGGGTCCACATACGCCTGCCCGTGGACGGCGAGCACGGCCCGGATGCGGTCTGAGAAGAAGGGCGCCTCCCCCGGCTCCGCGCGTTCGACGCTCACCTCCGCGCCGGCCTCTTCGAGCTGGGCGAGCTCCGCGGCGAAGGCCTCGGCTTCTGCCTCACTGGTGCAGCCCACGGTGATGGGCGCGCGCCGCAGCGGCGCATCGACACCCGCGGCGCGCAGGTCGTAGTACGCCCCGAGCGCGCGCGCCACGAGGGGCGCTGTGCTCTGCACGGCCGCGTGGAATCGCGCCTCGGTCATCTGCAGGGCGAGCCTCGTGAGCAGAAGCCCCGTCCCGGGGGTGGGCCGTGGCACGGAGAGCGCCGGGCTGCCGCGCAGGAGACCGCCCACCGCCGAGCGCCACGCACCCGGGGGCGTCAGCGGGGCGACGAGCCCCGGGCAGATCCATCCCGCGTTGCCCCAGCTGGCACCGCGGCCGGCCTCACCGCGCTCCACGACGGTGACGCGATAGCCCGAGCGCGCGAGGTGCAGGGCCGAGGAAAGGCCCACGATCCCCGCGCCGACGACCAGTACCGAGCCCGCATCGACCACAGCCTGCTGCTCCTTCCCGCCGGAGCGGATCACAGATGCTTGTTCAGCCGCTTCTCGACGAGCACCGAAAGCCACGTGGCCGGGATTGAGATCATCGCGTAGAGGATGCCGGCCAACACGAAGACGGTCAGATACTTGAACGTCGACGAGCCGATCGAGTACGCCTGGCTCATGAGCTCCGGCACCGTCACGGTGTACGCGAGCGACGTCGTCTGGAACAGGATGACCGCGAAGCCCATGAGGGAGGGCAGCGCGATCCGCCAGCCCTGCGGGATGACGATGTAGCGCAGCGTATCCCCCCAGGTCATTCCCAGCGCCTCCGCTCCCTCGATCTCCCCCTGCGGCACCCCGGAGAGCCCGCCCCGCAGGTATTCGGCGCAGTACGCCCCGGTGGTCCAGGTCAGCGCGAGCGTCGCCGAGGCCATGGCGCTGAGGGTGAGGCCCGCGGTCGGCAGGCCGAAGTACATGAACTGGAGGACGACGAGCGCGGGCGCTCCCCTGCCCACCTCGACGAACGCAACGGAAAGCCAGTGGAGAACCGGATTGTGCGAGCGGATGCCGAACGCCAGCACGGTGGCGAGCGGCAGGCCGAAGAGCAGCGAGAGAAGGGTCAGGAGCAGGCTGACCCGCAGGCCGCCCAGCAGGGCCGGCAGGAATTCCTGGGCATCGGCGAAGAAGGTCATCGGGCCACCACCGCGCTCATGCGCTCGTCCACTCGGCGGGAGAGGATGCCGACCGGCACGCTCACGAGGATGTAGACGGCCGCCGCGAGCAGGAACACCACGATCCCGTTGCCCGTCGTGCGGGCGAAGTTCCCCGCCTGGAACACCATCTCCGCGACCCCGATCGTGGAGGCGATCGAGGAGTCCTTGAGCAATCCGATGCCGTAGGTCGTGTAGCCCGGCAGCGCGACGCGCCAGGCCTGGGGGGCGATGATGTCGGCCCACAGTCCGCGCGACGTCATGCCGAGAGCGCGCCCCGCCTCGAACTGGCCTGCGGAGACGGAGGAGACGGCACCGCGGAAGATCTCCGCCAGGTAGGCCCCGGAGACGAGTCCGAGGCCCAGGACGGCCGCGCCGAAGGCGGAGAGCTTCGCGGAGCCGAGCGTGACTCCGTAGTAGAAGATGAACAGCCAGACGACGATCGGCACGCCGCGCAGCAGGTCGATGACCATCCGGGCGCCCAACCACAGCAGCCGGTTGCCGGAGAGCGTGCACGCGAGCAGCGGCAGCGAGACGAGCGTTCCGATGATGAGCGCAGCGGCCGTGACCCCGAGGGTCAGCGGGATTCCGGTGAGGACGGCGTGGAGCATCACATCACCTCTGGAGCACGGCGTGGAGGAAGGACCGCGTGCGCGGGTGGGAGGGGTCCCCCATGATGCGCTGCGGATCGCCCTGCTCGATGATGCCCCCGTCCGCCATGACGACGAGGTCCTCGCAGACGTTGCGGGCGAAGCCCATCTCGTGGGTGACGACGATCATCGTCATGCCCTCGGCGGCCAGTTCCTTCATCACCTCGAGGACCTCGGCACCCACCTCCGGGTCGAGCGCCGAGGTGGGCTCGTCGAAGAGCATGACCCGGGGCTCGAGCGCGAGGGCTCGGGCAATGGCGATGCGCTGCTGCTGGCCACCCGAGCACTTGTTCGGATACTGGCCGCCCTTGTCGGCCAGGCCCATGCGCGCGAGCAGCTCCTGTGCCCGGTGCTCCGCCTCTGCCTTCGACCTGCCGAGGATGCGCTGCTGCGGCAGCACGACGTTGCGCATGACGCTCATGTGCGGGAAGAGGTTGAAGTGCTGGAAGACCATCCCCGTCTCCCGGCGAAGCGCATAGAGCTGGCGCTTGGAGAACCGGCTGCGCGCATCGATGCGGTGGCTGCCGATCTCGATCTCCCCCGCATCCGGGCGCTCGAGCAGGTTCATGCACCGCAGCAGCGTCGACTTCCCGGCACCCGACGGGCCGATGAGGGCCGTCACCGTCCCCTCGAGCACGGTCAGATCGACCCCCTCGAGCACCGGATTTCCGCCGAACGCCTTGGACAGGTCGCGTACCCGGACCACCGGCGCTCGCCCCGGCAGTCGCTCTTCTGGATTCTCGATCAAGGATGCCCCCTGTGTCAGTCAGCCTGCGGTCTGGGATTTCAGCCGATGAGGCGGGGCTTGCCGGTATCGGCCGAGGACTCGGGCAGGCCGTGCTGCTTGAGGATGTCCTTGATCGTGCCGTCCTCGTGGAACTGGGTGAGCTGCTCGTTGAACGCCTTCGTCATGTCCGCGTTGCCCTTCGTCTGCGGGAACGTGATCTGCGCGGCTTCAATCGAGGCCTTCACCCGATCGTCCTTCTCCACGGTCTTGACCTGGTATTCCTTCTTGTCCTTGAGGCGATCGGACGCGGACCCGAAGCTGTCGAGGCCCACCTGGATGCGCCCGGCCTCGAGATCCTGCTGCATTTCGACCGCGGAGGGGTAGACGGTGAAGTTCGAGCTCATCACCTTCTTCATGTCCGGGACCCACAGGTAGCCGTCGACGCTGCCGACCTTGAGCTTCTCCATGTCCGGGATCTTCGTGATGCCGTCCTTGGAGATGGCGGCCATCGTGTCCACGTAGACTGGGTCGGTGAGGTTGGTGGCCTCGTTGCGCTCCTTCGTCCGGTAGAACGCGCCGGTGGCGACGTCTGCGCGGCCGTCGGTGACGGCGGGAATCGCGCCGGCGTACGTCGTCTGCATCCACTTGACCGTTTTGCACTCGGCCTGGGCGATCTTGTTGACGACCTCGATGTCGACGCCCTGCGGCTGGCCGTTGTTGTAGGCGGTGAACGGCGGCAGCTCCGGCACGGAGACCGTCAGCGTGCCGTCGGCGATCGTCTTGAACTCGTTCTTCGGCTTGCAGTCGGACTCCACACTGCCCGAGCCTCCCGAGCTCTCACAGCCGGTGAGAGCAGCGGCGAGGGCGAGGGCGGTGACACCGACGGCGGCGAACTTCTTCATGGTCTGCTCCAAGCGAATCGACGTTGGTTGTGATCTTTAACACGTTGACGGTTATCGATAACCTTAGGCAAAAGCGTTGCCGAGTCAAGCGCTGAGGCAGAATCGGGGGAGATCCGGCAGCACCGGATCGGAGCACTCGGCCGAGGAGGCTGCGATGATCACACACTCTGCGCCGCTGCGCCCGCGCACCACCCTGCGCCAGGAGGCCTGCGAACTGGTCAAGCGCGCGCTGCTGCGCGGTGAGATCGGCTCCGGCGAGATCATCTCCGCCAATGCGCTCGCGGCCGATCTGGGGATCTCCAACTCACCGGTGCGCGAGGCGCTCTCCGACCTGGCGGGCGACGGCCTGCTCGAGCTCGTGAAGAACCGCGGGTTCCGAGTCAGGACGATGACGATCGCCGACCGCGAGGAGATCCACGCGATGCGCTCGATCCTCGAGGTGGAGGCCATGCGCCTTGTCGCCCGGCGCGGACTGAGCGGAGCGGAGGAATCGCGGGCAAGGGAGCTGACAGAGCAATCGGTCCAGCCCCTGCACGAGGGGCTCACCGGCGATTACCTCGATGCCGATCACGCATTCCACATGTATCTGCTCTCGCTGCTGGGCAATGCGCGCCTCAGCCGCTCCGTCGGCCTCCTGCGCGATGAGACCCGCATCTGCGGGGCCTTCATCAACATGCCCTCGAACGAGCTCGTGGCCTGCTCGACCGAGCACTACGACATCATCGCCGCAGTCGTCGCCCAGGACGAGGAGCGCAGCGCAGACCTTATGCGCCACCACCTCGAGTTCTCCGCCACGCGCGGAGCCACACGGGGCGACGCGCACCGCGCCCGCTGACCCGCACTCCGGACCCGCGACTCCGCGCACTGAGGGCGCTCACGGCTGACCGCAGCCACCGCCCGCCCGGGCTCAGCCGCGGCGGTGGTCGGTCTCCCGGTTGCGGCCGGGCAGGCCCGTGCGGTTCTCGCGCTGCGGGGCCACGATGACCTCCTGGGCAGCGGCGATCCGCTCATCGCCGTCGCCGGCGACGGTCAACGGCGCCTGCGGGTCTAGGCTGCGCTTGACGAGGGCGAGCGCCACGGGGCCCAGCTCGTGGTGCAGGGCAGCCGAGGTGACCGTCCCGACGGGGCGCTGCGCCCCCCGGACCTCGCCGAAGACCTCGGCCCCCGCCTCGGGCAGCGAGTGGCCGGAGCCGTCGAGGTGGAGGAACACGAGGCGCCTGGGCACCTGGCCCAGGTTGTGCACCCGGGCCACTGCCTCCTGGCCGCGGTAGCAGCCCTTCGCCAGGTGGACGGCGGTGCGCAGCACGTCGAGCTCGCCCACGAGCGCCTTGTGGTCGACCTCCGCGCCCCCCGGGCGCCACGCCTCGATGCGCAGCGCCTCCCACGCATCGCGCCCGGCCACCCGGGCCCCGGCGGCCTGCGGATCCCAGTCCGCCAGGGCGGCCCGCGGGCAGATCGCGATGCGGAAGTCCAGCCCGTCGCCCGGGTGCTCGGGGGATGCGGTGGGCATGCCCAGGTCGATGAGAGCGTAGGACGCGGAGCCCTCGCCGATCGCCGGCCACGGGTCGTCCCACTGCGCGGCGACCGGCAGCGACTCCGGCGCGGGGCCCACCGTGCCCACGCACTGATAGTCCGCGCTGACATCGGCGAGCTCGACGCGGAGCATGAACTTCATCCGCTCGAGGAAGTCGCGCGCCGCGTCGGCGTCGAGCTCGCTGATGAGCCACAGGCGGTCGGCCGCGGCGACGATGCGCAGCCAGGATTCGATGTGTCCGGTGGGGCTGAGCACGAGCGTCTCCGTCGACTGGCCGGGCTCCAGGCCGTCGAGCTTCTGCGTCGTCAGCGACGACAGCCAGCTCAGCCGGTCGGCCCCCGTCAGCTGGAGGACGCGCAGCGAGGACAGGTCGGCCACCGCACGGCCCTGGGCCAGCGCGCGCTGCTCGGCCAGGGGCACGCCGAAGTGGGCCGCCTCGTCGGAGCGCTCGGCGGCGCCGAACACGGCCTCGGAGCGGGGGTAGCGCAGTGAGCTCATCGCTCTCCTTCGCGATCGGGCCGGCGCTTGCCGGCATTCGGCTCTGACAGCAGCCGGCCCCGGTCAGAAGCCGGCGGCCTCCTTGAGGGCGCCCAGCGCCCCAGCCCCCTGGTCGAGGGCCCGCTGCACATCATCCGAGGCGGACTTCGCCGGGGCTACGGTCTCCACGGCCGCGTCCAGGCTGCGCCCCACCTTCTTCACCGCCGAGGCGACCTGCGGGAGCAGCCCGTGGGTCTCGATGGCGGCCACGGCATCGCGGGCGCGGCCCAGCACGTCGATCGCCTCGGGCAGGTCCTTGATCGTCTGGCCGGCGGTCTTGAGCTCATCGATCCACTTCGCGGGGTCCGCGCCCAGCCGGCGCAGGTGGCCGGTGGAGAAGTCGAAGACTCCGGCGGCGGCCACGAACGTGGGAACCGCATCGTAGACGACGGTGCTGACCTCATCGAGGACCTCCCCCGCCACCTCGACGTTGCGGCCCAGATCCGGCAGCCGGCGCAGCTGCGGCAGCGGGACCTGGCCCAGCTCCTCACGCGCCGCGCTGACCTCGCGCTGGGCCGTAGCGAGCTCGTCCTTGGCGCCCTCGGGGTTGTTCTTGATCGCCGCGACGACGCGGGTGGTCGCGTCCCCGGCGGCCTGGGCGTGGTCGATGACGCCCTTGGCGCGCACGAAGCCCAGGGCCGCGAGGGCGGCGATGGCGAGGACGGCGATGATGAAGACGATCGCGATGACCCCGACCACCCTGCCGCGGATCCTGCGCCGGCGGGCGGCGCGGATGGGCGACTCGAGAGTGCGGGCGGTGGTGCTCAGGAGACCTTCTTCAGCCGGGCCGAGGCGTGGGAGGCGAGTTCGTGGCCGAGCGCGGCGATGTCCCAGGCCCACAGCAGGTCGCCCTCGACGAGGCCGTACATGCGGGTGGAGGCGCGGTAGTCCTTCGCGGTCTTCGTGCGCGCCACGACGTCGGTCGACAGGTCGATGCGGGGGCCGGCCACGCGGCCCGTGTAGAGCTCCATGATGCCGTGCGGCTGGACGATGCCGACCTCGAGCCCGAAGTCCCCCTCCTCGCCGCGCAGGCCCTCGACGGACTCCGCGGTGGTGTAGGGCGTCTCCCCCTCGGGGACGAGCAGGCCGGGACCCGCGTCGAAGGACTCGCGCTGGCGCACGAGCTCCCAGATGCCGGTCTCGAGGGTCAGCGTGTCCTGGCGGGCGCCCTCCTCGTCGAGCAGCCACGCGTGCGCCGAGTACTGCAGGTAGGGGGCGCCGCCGGGCGCGGAGAACTCGATGCACTGCCCGAAGTGGCGCTGCGCGGTCTCCGCGTAGCCCACTTCGCCCTCGCCCTCCCAGGAGCCCACGAGCCAGGCCAGCGGGATGAGCTCCGAGGGCAGGCTCGCGTCGATCTCAATGGGCATGGCTCAGCGCTTGACCTTGAACAGGCCCACGAGGACGCGGATGCCCACGCCCGCCACGCCCAGGGCGGCGAGTCCGACGAGGGCGGAGAAGACGGCTTCGAGAACGGCAAGAGAATCCATGCCCCCAGTGTACGCGGGCGCGAGCGGACCGGCCACGGGCGCCTCGGGCCCGGCTCAGACCATGCCCGGGATGCGCTCGAGCACGTAGACGACCACGCCGGCCATGGCGATGGGCGCCGCGCCCAGCGAGAGCTGGACGCCCCACTGACGGGCCTTGCTGCGCACGGCGTTCTGGCGCAGCGAGCCCGCCTGGTAGGGGGCAACCGCGATCATCCCGAGGAGCCGGTCGAGTGCGACGACGAGGCCGCCCATGACCATGCCGTAGGGCACGATGACGAAGAGCCGCGGATCGTCGGCGGGCACCACGGCGAACGCGAGCATCGCCCCGGCCACTCCCATGACGAGGGCGAGCGGGGAGGTCACCCGCGCGGGCAGCGGCAGGGCGGTGGCGCACTGGGCGAGGATGATGCCCACGAGGCCCACGACGATGATGCTGCGGTCGCCCGGCAGGCGGATCGCGGCGATCCAGCTGCAGGCCGACAGCGTCACCACGAGGCCTGCGACCTGCGCGGAGACGTTGGCGACCGCGTGGCGGGCCTCGATGCCGCGGGCCAGGTTCTGCACGAACGCCCACAGCAGGCCCATCGCGGTGAGCACCGGCAGCCACTCGAGGAACGGCGGGGCCTTGGCCAGCCACGACGAGGCCATGCCGAGGAGGCCGAAGAGCATGAGCATGAGCGTGGTGGTCCAGCGCTGGGGCGAGTCGGTCAGCCGCGGCCACCCGTAGCCCAGCGCCAGGACGAGCAGCAGCGAGGCCAGCACCACGGGGCCCCACCCCAGGAAGCTCGTCACCGCTTGCGCGCTCGCGAGCCCCAGGGCCACGAGCACGCGCATCCATCTCAACACGCCCCCATCCTGCCAGACCGGTGCACCCGGCCCGTCCGGCACGCGGATGCCCGCCCGAGTGCGCGGACCGGCCTCGGTATACTGCGAAGCGGCTGCGTCGACTCGAGGGGAAGGGCGGACTGTGCGTGTTCTCCACATCGCCCCGGCGGGCGGCTCGGCCCGTTCGCTCAGCCTCGAAGCCCTCGACCTCCTGCCCCACACGATCCACCGCACCACCTCCGACCACGCGGAACTGCTGCGCAGCCCGGAGTGCGACGTCGCCGTGTTCGATGCGACCGCGGAGCTGTCCCAGGCCGCGGGCATCGTCGCCCGCCTCGACACCGTGGGCCTGCGGCTGCCCGTGGTGATCGCGCTGTCCGAGGGCGGGCTCGCCGCGGCCAATCCCGCGTGGGGCGCCGCGGACATCGTCTTCGCCGGCGCGGGGGTGGCCGAGGTGGACGCCCGGCTCCGGCTGGCCCGCCGGGTCGACGAGCAGCCGGACGAGTCCGGGGGCCCCACGACGATCGGCGGCATCACCGTCGACGAGGACTCCTACACGGCAACGGCCGGCGACCGCGGGCTCGACCTCACCTACAAGGAGTTCGAGCTGCTGAAGTTCCTCACCCAGAACCCCGGCCGCGTGTTCTCCCGCGCGCAGCTGCTCCAGGACGTCTGGGGCTACGACTACTACGGCGGCACCCGCACGGTGGACGTCCACGTCCGGCGCCTGCGCGCCAAGCTGGGCCCCGAGCTCGAGGCGAGCATCTTCACCGTGCGCAACGTGGGCTACCGCTTCAGCCCCGACTTCAGCCCCGAACCCGATGACGATCCCCCCGAGGAGCAGGAACACGACGATGAGCAGCGCTGACGCCGCACAGATCCGCCCCGCCGCCCTCGACGACCGGGCACGCGACTTCCTGGCCGCGGTGGAGCGCGCCGATGGCATCGCCCCCCTGTCCGAGGGGGTGCTGGAGGCGGCCGCGCAGGGCCGGGCGACGACACTGGGCGCGTTCGCCCACGACGCGCTCGTGGGCTTCGCCGCCGCCGCCGAGCAGGGCGAGCGCGGCGCGGCCGAGCTCGCCATCGCCCCGGACCACCGCGGGGCGGGGACGGGCGGGCGCCTCGCCGATGCCCTGCGCGCCCAGCTGGGCGACGCCGAGGCGGATACGTGGTTCTGGTCGCACGGCGACTTCCCCGCCGCGGCCCGGCTGGCGGCCGAGCGCGGCTACGCGCGCTCGCGCGAGCTTCTGCAGCTGAGCACCCCGCCCCTGGCCGGCCTGGCGCTGCCCGCGGTGCAGGTGCCGGACGGCGTGGAGATCCGCACGTTCCGCCCCGGCGACGAGGAGGGCTGGCTGCGGGTCAACAACGCGGCGTTCGACTGGCACCCCGAGCAGGGCCACCAGGACCTCGCGGCTTTCACCGCGCACACCGCCGCGCCCGGCTTCGAGCCCGCCGGGGTGTTCTTCGCCGTGCGCGACGGGGCGATCATCGGCTTCCACGAGACGAAGCTGACCCCCGGTGAGCAAGGGGCCGCGCCGCTCGGCGAGGTCTACGTCGTGGGCGTCGACCCGGCCGTGCACGCCCGCGGCGTGGGCCGCGCGCTCACCCTGGCGGGCATGCACCACATGCGCGCCCGCGGCGCCCGCGCCGTCGAGCTCTACGTGGAATCCGACAACGCCGCGGCCCGCCGCCTCTACGACTCGCTGGGCTTCGACCACACGGTCGTCCATGTCAGCTACGAGCCCCCGCGGGGCGCCGCGGACCGCGGGCCGGCCAGTGCCACCAGTGCGACCGCCGCAGCACCCGGCGGGACACCCGCAGCGGGGGCAGCCGGCGGGGCACCCGCAGCATCCGCCAACACCACGGGAGGCCAGTGATGTACGACGTCGCCGCATTCGGAGCCGAGCACCAGCTGCCGGCCGCCCCGGACCGCTTCCTCGACCGGGAGCTCAGCTGGCTGGCATTCAACGAGCGCGTGCTCGCGCTGGCCGCCGATGACACCCTGCCGCTGCTCGAGCGCGTGCGCTTCCTCACGATCTTCGCCTCCAACCTCGACGAGTTCTTCATGGTCCGCGTCGCGGGGCTCAAGCGGCGCATCGCCACGGGCCTGGCCGTGCCCTCGATCACCGGGGTCCAGCCGCGCGATGTCATGCGCTCGCTGCAGAGCCACGCGCACACGCTCATGAAGCGCCACGCGGACCTCATGCGCGAGGAGATCGGCCCCGCCCTCGAGGCCGAGGGCATCCGGTTCGCCGCCGTGGGCGACCTCGCGTGCGAGGAGCGCGAGCGCATCGACGCGTTCTTCGCCGCCCAGGTCATGCCCGTGCTCACGCCGCTGGCCGTGGACCCGGCCCACCCGTTCCCCTACATCTCCGGCCTCTCGCTCAACCTGGGCGTACTGCTGCGCCATCCGGAGACGAAGGCGGAGCTGTTCGCCCGCGTCAAGGTGCCGCAGTCCCTGCCGCGCTTCGTCGCGGTCTCCGCCTCCGGCGCGGACCGGCAGGTCTCCCCCGACTCCCCCGTGCGCTACGTCGCGATCGAGGACATCATCGCGGCCAACCTGTCCACGCTGTTCGAGGGCATGGAGATCCTCGACCACTCGCTGTTCCGCGTCACCCGCAACGAGGACCTGGAAGTGGAGGAGGACGACGCGGAGAACCTCCTCAAGGCGCTGGAGAAGGAGCTGCTGCGCCGCCGCTTCGGGCCCGCCGTGCGCCTGGAGGTCACGGAGGACCTCAACCCGCGGGTGCGCGAGATCCTCCTCGAGGAGCTCGGCATCGACGAGCCGGAGGTCTACGAGCTGCCGGACCCGCTCGACATGCGCGGGCTGGCGGCCATCGCCGACATCCCCCGCGACGACCTGCACTTCCCCAAGGCCGTGCCCTCGATGAACCGGGACCTGGCCCCGGCGGAGACCTCGGACCAGGTGGACGTCTTCGAGGCGGTGCGCGAGCGCGAGATCCTCCTCCACCACCCCTACGACGCGTTCTCCACGAGCGTGCAGGCGTTCCTCGAGCAGGCGGCGTCCGACCCCCACGTGCTCGCCATCAAGCAGACGCTCTACCGCACCTCGGGCGACTCCCCCATCATCGACGCCCTCGTCGATGCCGCACAGGCCGGCAAGCAGGTGCTCGCGATCGTCGAGATCAAGGCCCGCTTCGACGAGGAGGCCAACATCACGTGGGCGCGCAAGCTCGAGCGCGCGGGCGTCCACGTCGTCTACGGGGTCGTGGGCCTCAAGACCCACGCCAAGCTGTGCCTCGTGGTGCGCCAGGAGGCGGAGGGCCTGGTCCGCTACTGCCACGTGGGCACGGGCAACTACCACCCCAAGACGGCGCGCGCGTACGAGGACTTCGGACTCCTCTCCACCGATCCGGCGCTCGGCGATGACCTCACGAAGCTGTTCAACAAGCTCTCCGGCTACGCGCCCACCTCGGCCACCCAGCGCCTCCTCGTGGCCCCCGGCGCGCTGCGCGACGGCCTGCTCGAGCGCATCCGCTGGGCCGCGCAGGCCGCGGCGCGCGGCGAGGCCGGCCGCATCCGCATCAAGGTCAACTCGATCGTCGACGAGGCGCTCATCGACGCCCTCTACCTGGCCTCCCGCGCGGGCGTGCGGGTCGAGCTGCTGGTGCGCGGGATCTGCGCGATCCGCCCGGGCATCGAGGACATGAGCGAGAACATCCACGTCCGCTCGATCCTGGGCCGCTACCTCGAGCACTCCCGCGTCTTCGAGTTCGATGCGGGCGGCGAGCACGAGACGTGGATCGGCTCCTCCGACCTCATGCACCGCAACCTCGACCGCCGCGTCGAGGCGCTCGTGCGCCTGCAGGACCCGCGCCACATCGGGGAGATCGAGGACATGTTCGACCTGGCCTTCTCGCCGGAGACGGCGTCGTTCCACCTCGACGGCCAGGGAGTCTGGACCCGGCACGCCCGCGCTGAGGACGGGGCGCCGCTGACCGACTACCAGCTCGAGATCCTCCGCGAGCACCACGCCAACCGCCAGAAGGCCCAGCCGTGAGCCCCACGCCGGTCTCGAACGCCGGCGAATCCGCCCGGCTGCACGCCGATGTGCTGGCCGCCGGCGCCGTGTGCTGGCGCGAGGAGGGGCGCGGACTCGAGGTGCTCCTCGTCCACCGCCCCAAGTACGACGACTGGTCGTGGCCCAAGGGCAAGGTGGATCCCGGGGAGACGCTGCCCGAATGCGCCATCCGCGAGGTGCGCGAGGAGACCGGGTACCGCATCCGCCTGGGGTTGCCGTTGCCGTCCGCCCGCTACGGGGTGGGCCGCAGGCTCGTCAAGCACGTCCACTACTGGTCCGCCGAGGTGCGCGGGCAGGGCAAGCCCAAGCCGGACAACCCGCGCGAGATCGACCGCGCCGAGTGGGTGCCGGTGGACCGGGCGCGCGGGATGCTCACCCGCTACGCGGACCGCGAGCAGCTCGACAAGCTCGTCCACGCCCACTCGACGGGCAGCATGCGCGCCTGGCCGCTCATCATCGTGCGCCACGGCAAGGCGTTCCCGCGCTCCAAGTGGCACGAGACGGAGAGCGTGAGGCCGCTGCTGGCGCTGGGCACGCGGCAGGCCATGGCGCTCACCGGGCTGCTGGGGGCCTGGGACATCCGGCGCGTGGCCAGCAGCCCGTGGAAGCGGTGCGTGGCCACCGTCAAGCCGTTCGCGGCGGCAACGGGCAGACCGGTCAAGACCGTCAAGGCGCTGAGCGAGAAGGCCAATGCGCAGGCCCCGGAGAAGACGGCGAAGTACCTGGCCAAGCTGCTCGAGCGGGGCACGGGCACCGCCGTGTGCACGCACCGGCCCGTGCTGCCCACCGTGCTGGCAGCCCTCGCCGCCCACGCCTCGAAGGGCCTGGCGGACCGCCTGCCGGACGAAGACCCCTACATGAACCCCGGTGAGATCCTCGTGGCCTACGTGCGGCCGGGGGGCGCGCCGCGCATCGTCGAGTTCGAGCGCTACCGGCCGATCGACACGTAGGCGGCGGGCGGCCGGTCCGCGGCGTTATCGACTCGTTGCGAAATACGCCGCGACTTCCGGCCCGGTTCACCCCCCGTTCACCTTCGCACGACCTTTCGGCCACCCGTGCTTCCTAGGGTGTGGGTGCACCCGGGGCTCAGCCCCGAAGCCCACCGTCTTCGAAAGGCACCCCCGTGAAGCTCTCGCGCATCGCGCCCATCGCCGCCATCGCCATGGCCGGCACCCTCGCCCTGTCCGCCTGCGGCGGCGGCAGCGCCACCGGCGAGTCCGGCGGCGACAAGTCCGGCGGCTCGGACAAGCAGCTCAGCGGCTCGCTGACCGGCATCGGCTCCTCCGCTCAGAAGTCGGCCGTGCAGGCGTGGACCGCGGACTTCACCGGCCAGCAGTCCGGCGCCAAGATCAACTACTCGCCCGACGGCTCCGGCGCCGGCCGCGAGCAGTTCCTGGCGGGCAAGGCGCAGTTCGCCGGCTCCGACGCCTACATGAAGGACGAGGAGATCGAGAAGTCCAAGAGCGTCTGCGGCGACGACGGCGCGTTCGAGTTCCCCGTCTACATCTCCCCCATCGCCATCGCCTACAACCTCAAGGGCGTGGATAAGCTGCAGCTGAGCCCGGAGACGCTGGCGAAGGTCTTCGCGGGCAAGATCACCTCCTGGAACGACGAGGCGATCAAGAAGGACAACCCGGACGCGAACCTGCCGTCCACGAAGATCACCGCCGTGCACCGCTCGGACGAGTCGGGCACCACGAAGAACTTCACCGACTACCTCAACAAGGCCGCGAAGTCCGCCTGGCCGGACGAGGCCGCCGAGGAGTTCCCGAAGAAGGCCGGCGGCGAGGCCGCCCAGGGCACCGACGGCATCGTGCAGACGGTGACGAAGACCGACGGCGCGATCGGCTACGCGGACGCCTCGGCCACCGGCGACCTCAACAAGGCCTCCATCAAGGTGGGCGAGAACTACGAGGCCCCCACCGCCGAGGCCGCCGCGAAGGTCGTCGACGAGTCGCCCACCGTCTCCGGCCGCCACGAGCACGACCTCGCGATCGACCTCAAGCGCGACATCACCGAGGCCGGCACCTACCCGATCGTCCTCGTGTCCTACCACATCGTGTGCTCGTCCTACAAGGACCAGAGCACCGCCGACCTCGTGAAGGGCTGGGAGACCTACGTCGTGTCCCAGGAGGGCCAGGACTCGGCCAAGGAGAACGCCGGCTCGGCGCCCATCTCCGACAAGCTGCGCGAGAAGATCACGCCCATCATCGACGCCGTCAAGGCCCAGGGCTGACCGTCATCCCGCACGGGGCTCAAGCGGCGCGGGCGACCGCGCCGCTTGAGCCCGTTCGATCCCCCACCACCGTCAAGGAGTGACCCGTGGCCACCGAAGCCCCGGCTCGACCCGAGTCCCACACGGCCCAGCGGGCCGTCGTGCGCCCCGGCGACCGCATCTTCTCGCTGGCCTCGCTGGGCGCCGGCATCCTCATCGTCGTCATCCTGGCGGGGGTGGCCCTGTTCCTGCTCGCCCAGTCCACGGATGTCATCAAGGCCTCGTTCGAGGATCCCACGCAGATCACCGGGGGCAAGGGCTTCTTCGCCTACGTGTGGCCGCTCATCCTGGGCACACTCGTCTCCGCGGCGATCGCCCTGCTCGTCGCGACGCCGTTCGCGCTGGGCATCGCGCTGTTCACCACCCACATGGCCCCGCGCCGGCTCGCGCCCGTCCTGGGCTACGTCATCGACCTCCTCGCCGCGATCCCCTCCGTCGTCTACGGCCTGTGGGGCCTGGCCCTCGCCGGGCACCTGACGCCCGCTTACCAATGGCTCTCGAGCGTGCTGGGCTGGACCGGGATCTTCGCGCCCGGCGCCGACGGCGTGGTCTCCCAGACGGGCCGCACCATCCTCACCGCCTCGCTCGTCCTGTCGATCATGGTGCTGCCGATCATCACCTCGCTCGTGCGCGAGGTCTTCCTCCAGACCCCGCGCCTGCAGGAGGAGGCCGCCCTCGCGATGGGCGCCACCCGGTGGGAGATGATCCGCATGGCGGTCCTGCCGCACGGCAAGTCGGGCATCACCTCGGCCGTCATGCTGGGCCTGGGCCGCGCGCTGGGCGAGACGATGGCCGTGGCGATGATTCTGTCCTCCGGCGGGCTCACGCTGTCGCTGCTCGTCGGCGGCAATCAGACGATCGCCTCCGAGATCGCACAGAACTTCCCCGAGGCAGCGGGCCTGCGCCTGTCCGAGCTCATCTCGATCGGCCTCGTGCTGTTCGTCATCACGCTGCTCGTCAACATGGGCGCCCGCGCGATCGTCGCCAAGACCTCTGTGAAGGGAAGCTGAGATGTCCCATCCCATGGATGCGAAGGACCACGCGCCGCGGTCCGGGGGCACCGAGCCCAGCGCCCCCGGCGCACCCGGTGCACCCGGTCCGGCCGGCGGGCCGGTGAGCGCCTCGGGCGCGGCCGGTCAGGACCGCGAGCCGCAGGCCGAGCGCCGCCGGGAGGGCGCCTCGGGGGCCTTCGCCCCGGCGGCCCTGAAGGCGCGCGCACTGCCTAAGCACGCGGTGTGGTACGTCGCGGCCGCCTCGATCATCGCCGCGATCGCCGCGTCCTTCCTCTTCACCGGCGGCTTCAGCATCGCCCTCGTGGCACTCCTGGCGGGGCTCATCAACCTCGCGGCGGTCTTCGCGTGGTCCGCCGCGGTCGAGGGCCGGCGCAAGGCCGTCGACCGCAGCGCCACCACCCTCGTGACCTCGTCGTTCCTCATCGCGTGCATCCCGCTCGTCTCGCTGCTGTGGATGACGGTGGCCAACGGCCTGCCGGTCATCATCGACAGCCCCACCGTGCTCACCCGCACGATGGCCGGGATGAAGGGCGTGTTCGACCAGAAGTTCGTCCACGGCGAGGGCCCGCTGGTGGGCGGCTTCTACCACGCGATCATCGGCACCCTGCTCATCACGCTGTTCGCCTCCATCATCTCGATTCCGATCGGCGTCCTCACCGCGATCTACCTCGTCGAGTATGCCAACCGGAACCGGCTGGGCAAGGCGATCACCTTCCTCGTCGACGTCATGACGGGCATCCCCTCGATCGTCGCCGGCCTCTTCGCGTTCGCGCTCTTCGGCACGGTCATCGGACTCGTCAGCCCGGGCAGCCTCGCGGACACGAAGTTCGGCTTCGCGGCCGCGGTCGCCCTGTCGGTGCTCATGATCCCCGTGGTCGTGCGCAACACGGAGGAGATCCTGCGCCTGGTCCCCATGGACCTGCGCGAGGCCTCCTACGCCCTGGGCGTGCCCAAGTGGAAGACGATCGTGAAGATCGTCCTGCCCACGGCGGTCTCCGGCATCCTCTCCGGCATCACCATCGCGATCGCCCGCGTGATCGGCGAGACCGCGCCCATCATGGTGACCGCCGGGTTCGCCACCTCGATGAACTGGAACGTCTTCTCCGGCTGGATGTCCACCCTGCCCACCTACATCTACGATTCGCAGATGCGCCCCACCTCGCCCGGTGTCGCCGCGATCGCCAGCTCCGACCGCGCGTGGGCGGCCGCGCTCGTCCTCATCCTCCTCGTCATGCTGCTGAACCTGGCAGCCCGCATCATCGCCCACGTCCTGGCCCCCAAGGCCGGGCGCTGAGCCCGGCTTCGGCCAGAAAGGTCTCCACACACATGTCGAAGCAGATCACGATCGACGACCTCAACATCTTCTACGGCGACTTCCGCGCCGTGGAGGGCGTGAGCATGCGCATCGAGCCGCGCACCGTCACCGCCTTCATCGGCCCCTCGGGCTGCGGCAAGTCCACCGTGCTGCGCACGCTCAACCGCATGCACGAGGTCATCCCCGGCGCCCACGTCAAGGGCTCCGTGAAGATGGACGGCCAGGACATCTACGCGGCGGGCGTCGATCCCGTCAACGTCCGCCGCGAGGTGGGCATGGTCTTCCAGCGGGCCAACCCGTTCCCCACGATGAGCATCAAGGAGAACGTGCTGGCCGGCGTGCGCCTCAACAGCCAGCGCCTGGGCCGCTCCGAGGCCGATGACATCGCGGAGCAGGCGCTCAAGGGCGCGAACCTGTGGAACGAGGTCAAGGACCGCCTGGGGCTGCCCGGCAGCGGACTGTCCGGCGGACAGCAGCAGCGCCTGTGCATCGCCCGCGCGATCGCGGTCAAGCCCTCCGTGCTGCTCATGGACGAGCCGTGCTCGGCCCTCGACCCCATCTCCACCCTGGCGATCGAGGACCTCATCAACGACCTGAAGGAGGAGTTCACGGTCGTCATCGTCACGCACAACATGCAGCAGGCCGCGCGCGTGTCGGACCACACGGTGTTCTTCAACATCGCCGGCACCGGCAAGCCCGGCCACCTCATCGAGTACAACGACACGGAGACGATCTTCTCCCGCCCGGACAAGGAGGAGACGCAGAACTACATCTCCGGCCGCTTCGGCTGACCGGGACCGGGGCTGAGCTGTGCTGCGGCGGCCCGGCATCCGCAGCACCGGGCAGCCGCAGGCGGGGGCGCCGTTCCGTGCCGCAGCCGCCGCCGAGGCGCGGGTCAGGCCCGCAGCGGCACGCGGGCCCGCACCCGGGCGGGGTCGAGGTTGCGCTTGACGAGCTTGCCCGTGGGCGTGCGCGGCAGCTCATCGACGACGCAGAGCACCCGCGGGATCTTGAACCGGGCCAGCCGATCGCGCAGGTGGGCGACGACGTCGGCCGCCAGCGCCTCGGCGGCGGCCTGGGGATCCGCATCGTCTGCCGAGCTCGGATCGGCCGCCATCGCATACGCCACGACGATCTGCCCGAGCTCCTCGTCCGGCTCGCCCACGACGGCCACGTCGGAAAGCGCTGGGAGGAGCGCCAGTTCGTTCTCGATCTCCTGCGGGTAGATGTTCACGCCGCCGGAGATGATGAGGAACCGCTGGCGGTCGGCCAGGTAGAGGAACCGGTCCTCGTCCATCCACCCCAGGTCGCCGATCGCGGTCCAGGTGGGGTGGTCCGGGTGGCGCGTGCCCGCGGTCTTGTCCGCGTCCTTGTAGTACTCGAACGCCTTGTCGTTCTCGAAGTAGATGACGCCCACTTCGCCGGGCGGCAGCTCCTCGCCGTCGGGCCCGCAGATGTGTGCGATGCCCTTGAGCCCGTCGCGGCCCACGGAGCCGGGGTGGGCCAGGGCGTCCTCGCTGCTGATCGCGGTGACGCCGTTGGCCTCCGTAGCGGCGTAGTACTCCCAGATCACCGGGCCCCACCACTCGATCATGGCCCGCTTGACCTCCACAGGGCACGGGGCCGCGGCGTGGACCGCCACCCGCAGCGAGGACGTGTCCGCTGCGCGCCGCACCTCCTCCGGCAGCTTGAGCATGCGCACGAACATCGTGGGCACCCACTGCGAATGGGTGACGCGGTAGCGCTCGATGACGGTCAGCGCCTCCCGCTCGTCGAAGCGCGGCATGATGACCGCGGTGCCGCCCTGGGCGTGGGTGGTCATGACGAAGCGGATGGGCGCGGCGTGGTAGAGCGGCGCAGGGGAGAGGTAGACGGTGTCGCGGTTAAAGCCCAGCAGCTTCGTGAACAGCTGGACGATCGCGACGTTGGGGTCCTCCACCGGCTGGTCGAGCGGCGCCGGGAGGATCCCCTTGGGCCGGCCGGTCGTGCCCGAGGAGTAGAGCATGTCGTCCCCGCGGGCCTCGTAGTCGGGCCGCTCGGGGCTGGCGGCGGCGAGCACCGCCTCGTAGTCGAGCAGCGGGCGCTCCGCACCGCCGCCGTCGACCCCGTCAGCGCCCACGCCGCGATCGGGCGCGCTGCTCCCGCCGATCACGATGATCTCCGGCACGTCCGCGCACGCCTCGATGAGCGCATTCGCATGCTCGAGGGTCCGGGAGACGAGCACGATCGCGGCATCGCAGTCGTGGACGATGTAGGAGACCTCGGACGGCGTCAGGTGGCGGTTGACGACCGTGATGAGCACGCCCGAGCGCTGCGCGGCCCAGTACGCCTCGATGATCTCGAACCGGTTCTCCGCGATGACCGCCACGTGGTCGCCCACGCCCAGGCCCGCGGCCCGGAAGTGGTTGGCCAAGCACAGCGAGCGCTCCTCGAGCTGGGCGTAGCTCAGCTGCGCCCCGGTATCGGCCATGATGACCGCCGGCTTGTCCGGCGTCTGGGCCGCCCATTTCCCTGGATACATCCGCTCACTCCCTTGTGATCGTCACTGCTGGACTGCTGTGCCCATCGCGTCTGCCCGGGCCGGTCTCGTCCGCCCGGGCCGGTCGCGTGTGCGCACCGCGGGACCGGCGACCGCGGCCCCGCCGCGCTTCAGCGCGGGGCCATGCGGATAGCGCCGTCGAGTCGGATGACCTCGCCGTTGAGCATGGGGTTCTCGATGATGTGGGCGGCGAGCGCCGCGAACTCCTCGGGCTCCCCCAGCCGCGCCGGGTGCGGGACCTGTGCGCCCAGGAGGTCGAGGGTCTCCTGCGGTGCACCCAGCATGAGGGGCGTGCGGAAGATGCCGGGGGCGATCGTCATGACGCGGATCTGCGCGCTCGCCAGGTCGCGAGCGATCGGCAGGGTCATGCCGACGATCCCGCCCTTCGATGCCGAGTACGCGGCCTGGCCGATCTGCCCGTCATAGGCCGCGGCCGACGCGGTGCTGATGATGACGCCGCGCTCCTCGCCGAGCGGCTCGTTGCGCTGCATCGCCTGCGCGGCCAGCCGGATGACGTTGAACGTCCCGATGAGGTTGACGCTCACCACCCGGGAGAACTGCTCAAGCGGGAACGGGCCCTTGCGCCCGGCCACCCTGGCAGAGCCCCCGATGCCCGCACAGCTGATCGCGAAGCGCAGCTCGCCGAGCTCCTCGGCGGCCTCCACCGCCGCGGCGACGTCGTCTTCGTCCGTGACATCGCCCGGCACGAAGGCGACCCCGCCGCCCAGCCGCTCGGCCACGGCGGCGCCATCGGAACTGGGGAGGTCGAGGATGACGGCCTTGCCCCCGGCGGCCACGAGGCGCTGGGCCGTTGCGAGGCCCAGCCCGGAGGCGCCCCCGCTGATGAGTGCGGTGAGTCCGTGGATCTGCATGTGCTCCCCCTTGAGCATCCGGTGCGTAGGCACCCGGCGGGGCACTGCACACCGACCGTTTGAACTTGCTGAACGATCTTTCAGTCCATTATGAAATCGACTACGCTCGCGGGCAAGAGCCGCGACGGTGCGCGTCCTCCGCCCCACGGCGGCGGGCAGCACCGGACCGCGGCGGCGCGGGACGCCGCCCCGCGCGTTCCCATCGACCCCGGGGCTCCGGCGGGGCACCCGGACAAGGAGCCGCAATGAAGCGCACCCTCTACGACGCCGACCACGAGGCCTACCGCGAGACCGTGGCCCGCTTCCTCGATGCAGAGGTGGCCCCGCACCTGGTGCAGTGGGAGGCGGACAAGCGCACGGACCGCGCCATGTGGAAAGCGGCCGCGGACGCCGGCATCATCGGCGCTTCGATCGCGGAGGAGTACGGCGGCGGAGGGGTCGAGGACTTCCGCTTCGACATGGTCCGCGCGGAGGAGATCGCCAAGCGCGGGCTCTCGAGCGCCACCGGCGGCTGGGGCGTCTCCGACGGCATCGTCCCCGGCTACTTCGCCGCCTTCGGCTCGGAGGAGCAGAAGCGGCGCTACCTGCCCGGCCTGGCCGCGGGCGAGCTCATCGGCGCGATCGCCATGACGGAGCCGGGGGCGGGCTCGGACCTGCAGAACATCCGCACGAAGGCGGTGCGCGATGGCGAGGACTGGGTGATCAGCGGCGCGAAGACATTCATCACGAACGGGCAGAACTGCGACTTCGTCATCGTCGTGGCCCGCACGAACCCCGAGGCGCCGGGCGCCCACGGCACCTCGCTGTTCATCGTCGACGCCGATGCCCAGGGCTTCAGCCGCGGGCGCAACCTCGACAAGGTGGGGCTGGCGGCGCAGGACACCTCGGAGCTGAGCTTCGACGAGGTGCGGGTGGGACCCGGCGCCCTGCTGGGCCAGGAGGGCGAGGGCTTCATCCACCTCATGGTCAACCTGCCCTATGAGCGACTCTCAATCGCGATGGGCGGCCTGGCCGGCGCCCGGGCCGTGCTGGGCTGGACCGGCGAATACGTGTTCAGCCGCGAGGCATTCGGGCAGACGATCGGGGACTTCCAGAACACCCAGTTCACGCTCGCGGAGCTCGAGACCCGCGTGGATGCGCTCGAGGCGTACGTGGACCGGTGCGCGCTGGCGCTCAACGCCGACGAGCTCACGGCCGTCGAGGCGGCGAAGGCCAAGCTGCTGGGCTCGGAGCTGCAGATCGAGGTGACGAATCGCTGCCTGCAGCTGTTCGGCGGCTACGGCTTCATGCTCGAGTACCCGATCGGGCGGGCGTTTCGCGACAGCCGCATCCAGTCGATCTACGGCGGGTCCAGCGAGGTCATGAAGTACATCGTGGGCAAGGACCTGAAGAAGCGCTACACTCCCAAGCGCTGAACCGAGCCCGGCACGCGAGGCGCCGCCCGCCCGTGATGGGCGGGCGGCGCCTCGCGTGCCGGGCTCGTGCCGGCTGGCAGCGGGGGCTGCCGCCGCTTACTTCTTGCCGTCGACCAGGAGGCTCGCGGCAATCGCGCCGAGCCACATGTCCTTGGCCAGAGTCGTGCCGTCGTGGGTCCAGCGCACACCATCGGACTCGGTCATGGACGGGTTGCGGAAGTACATGCTGAGCATGCCGGCGGCGAAGCCGCCGAGCACCGCGCCGGCGAGGCGGTTGGGGATGAAGGGCGCGAGCAGCGCGCCGCCCACCGCGAACTCGCCGCCGATGATGAACTTCTTGAACTGCTCCGGCGTGAGCTTCTTCAGGTCCGGGATGCCCGTCTGGGCCATGCCCTGCATGCCCTTGGCGGTCTCCTCGTCCATGCCGACCTTGCCGTAGGCGGAGTTGAGGATCCAGGCGCCGGTGACGCCGCGCATAATTGCCGTTCCCAGGCTCATGTTCTTGTCCTTTCGAGTGGACCGCTGTCGCGGCCGCTGAGCGCGGCCGACTCTCCCCCATTCTTGCACCCGGGCCGGACGCGAGCGGGCGAGGCCGCTCGCGAGTGGCCGGAGCGCACGTGACCGCGGTGCTGTGAGCAGGCGCGGGGGCGGAGCAGGCGCGTGGGCGCGAACCTGCGCGCCGACCCGGCATGCGCCTCGGCCTCCGGGCAACCGAAGCCGAGGTGCGTGCCGGGTGCGGGCGCACGCGCCGCCCGCGCTGGGGTGCTGGCGGTGCAGGCGACTGCGCGGTCTTCGCAGGCGCGCGCGGTCGGGGGACGGTGCGCTCAGGCCTGTTCGAGGTTGAGCGAGAACTCGATGGACCCGGAGTCCTCGACGGAGACGAAGCCCATGTCCGGCGCCTTGACGCCGTAGTCCTCCCACGTCACGGCGGTGGACCCGGTGACCGTCAGCCCGTCGTCGGACCTGCTGGCCTTCATGGTGACCGTGGCGTCCTGGGTGAATTCAACTGGTCGTCGCAACACCTTGACCGTGGAGGTGTTCAGCTGTGGCGACGAGGGACTGGGCCGCGAAGACGAGCGATGTGCCCGAGGGTGCGCGTCGGCAATGGCGTGCGGATCGGGCGTTGCGTCCGCCGATGCGTTCGCCCGGGCGGCCTGAGCCCTCGCGGGCGGTGCAGCGGCAGTTCTGGCGTCTGATCGCGACGGGCATCACCTCAGCCGAAGCGGCTCTGAAGGTGGGCGTGTCTGTGCCGGTCGGGTCCCGTTGGTTTCGCCACGCTGGCGGCATGCCACCGATCTCACTTGCCGAGCCCAGCGGCCGTTACCTGTCCTTCGAGGAGCGTGAGGAGATCGCGCTCCTGCGCGCCAAGCAGGTCGGCGTGCGTGAGATCGCGCGCAGGATCGGCCGCGACCCGGGAACGATCTCCCGCGAACTGCGCCGCAACGCGGCCACGCGCAGCGGGAAGCAGGAGTACCGGGCGTTGGTAGCGCAATGGAAGGCTCAGCAGACAGCGAAGCGCCCGAAGACGGCGAAGCTCGCGACCAACGACCGGTTGCGTGAGTACGTTCAGGAGCGCCTCGCCGGAAACGTCCGTCGGCCTGACGGCAGCATCGTCGTGGGGCCGGAACCGCCGGCATGGAAGGGGCTGAACAAACCTCACCGGCAGGACCGGCGGTGGGCGACCGCGTGGAGCCCGGAGCAGATCTCGCACCGGCTGAAGGTCGACTTCCCGGATGATGAATCCATGCGCATCAGCCACGAGGCGATCTACCAGTCGCTGTTCATTGAGGGCCGTGGTGCGCTCAAACGCGAGCTCGTCACGTGCCTGCGCACCGGCCGCGCCCTCCGGCAGCCGCGGGCTCGAGCACAGAACCGCCCGCAAGGTCACGTCACCGCCGATGTCGTGTTCTCCGAACGGCCCGCAGCAGCCGCGGACCGCGCCGTGCCCGGGCATTGGGAGGGCGACTTGATCATCGGCACGGGCCGGTCCGCGATCGGCACTCTCGTCGAACGCAAGAGCCGGTCGACCCTGCTGGTGCACCTGCCGAGGCTGGACGGGTGGGGCGAGGCGCCGCCGATCAAGAACGGGCCCGCGTTGGGCGGCTACGGCGCAGTCGCGATGAACGCCGCGCTCATCGCGTCGATGATGAAGCTCCCCGAACAGCTCCGCAAGACGCTCACCTGGGACCGCGGCAAAGAACTCTCCGCGCACGCCCAGTTCGCGCTCGAGACGGGCACGAAGGTGTTCTTCGCCGACCCCCACTCGCCCTGGCAGAGGCCGACGAACGAGAACACCAACGGGTTGCTGCGGCAATACTTCCCGAAGGGCACCGACCTTTCACGATGGTCCGCTGAAGACCTCGAAGCAGTCGCCCTCGCACTGAACAACCGACCCCGCAAGAGCCTCGACTGGAAGACCCCCGCCGAAATATTCCAGGAGCAGTTACACTCGCTCCAACAACCCGGTGTTGCAACGACCGGTTGAACCCAGGCAGTTTCGATCCCGGAAGTTCGTCCACGCCCTGAACCAGCATCACCTCATCGGATCCATGGGCCAAGTCGGTGCTGCCGGTGATAACGCGGCGATGGAATCCTTCTTCTCGCTACTCCAGAAGAACGTCCTGGACCGGCGCCGTTGGCGCACCCGTGAGGAACTCCGGATCGCGATCATTACCTGGATCGAACGGACCTACCACCGCCGCCGGCGTCAGGCCCGCCTGGGCCGATTGACCCCCATCGAATACGAGACCATCATGAACCCGACCGTCACCCTGGCGGCCTAAACCAAGCTGACACCTGATCGTGCATCAGTCCCGTACGTCACCGTGATCATCGACCTCACCCCGGTCCGGGACGGCACCGGGCCCTCACGCCTGCTGGACGTGGTCGAAGGTCGGTCGAAGAAGGCGTTCAAGGACTGGCTGGCCGAGCGGGACCAGGCTTGGCGCGATGGGATCGAGGTCGTGGCCATGGATGGGTTCGCGGGCTTCAAGACCGCCACCACCGAGGAGCTGCCGGACGCCGTCACGGTTATGGATCCCTTCCACGTCATCCGGTTGGCCGGGGACGCTCTCGATGAGTGCCGCCGCCGAGTCCAGCAGGAACTGCACGGACACCGCGGACGCAAGGGCGACCCGCTCTACACCGCGCGGCGGACCCTGCACACCGGGGCTGACCTGCTCACCGACCGCCAGCACGAGCGCCTTGACAAGCTCTTCGCTGGGGACCGGCACGTGCAAGTCGAGTGCACCTGGGGGATCTACCAGCGCATGATCTCCGCCTACCGTCACCCCGACCGGGCAGCCGGCCGCGTCGAGATGAGCTCCGTGATCGACGCCCTCGCCGACAGTGTGCCTGAGGCGTTGGTAGAACTGCGCAAGCTCGGCCGCACCCTGACCAGACGCGCCTGCGACGTCCTGGCCTACTTCGACCGGCCGCGCACGAGCAACGGACCTACCGAAGCCGTGAACGGTCGCCTCGAGCACCTGCGTGGCCTGGCCCTCGGCTTCCGCAACCTCACCAACTACATCGCCCGCGCACTCCTCGAAGCCGGCGGATTCAGACCACACCTACACCCCGAATTGTGAAGAGCCGCATATCGCATCCGGGGCCCCAGCTCGTGAAGACCCTCGGCATCAACTCACTCTCGAAGTCGCAAGTCAGCCGGATGGCCGAGTCGCCTAACGAACACGTCGAACAGTTCCGCCACCGCCCCCTGGACAAGGCCGGGCCATTCACGTTCGTCTCCGCCGACGCGCTGACGATGAAAGTCCGCGAGGGCGGGCGCGTGATCAACGCCGTCGTACTGCTGGCCACCGGCGTGAACGGCGACGGGCACCGCGAAGTCCTCGGCATGCGTGTTGCCACCTCCGAGACCGGAGCGGCGTGGAACGGCTTCTTCGCCGACCTCGTCGCCCGCGGCCTCGCCGGGGTCCGCCTGGTCACCAGCGACGCCCACGCCGGCTTGGTGGAGGCGATCGCTGCGCACCTGCCCGGGGCGGCCTGGCAGCGGTGCCGCACCCACTACGCCGCGAACCTCATGGCCGTGACGCCGAAGAGCATGTGGCCAGCGGTGAAAGCGATGCTGCACAGCGTCTATGACCAGCCCGACGCGGCAGCCGTGAACGCTCAGTTCGAGCGGCTGCTGGACTACGTCAGCGAGAAGCTCCCGGCCGTGGCCGAGCACCTCGACGCGGCCCGCGCAGACCTGCTCGCGTTCACGGGGTTTCCCAAGGACGTGTGGGTGCAGATCTGGTCGAACAACCCCACCGAGCGTTTGAACAAGGAGATCCGCCGCCGCACGGACTCCGTCGGCATCTTCCCCTCCCCACCCGCGAGGCGATCGTCCGCCTCGTCGGCGCGGTCCTGGCCGAACAGACCGACGAATGGGCCGAGGGGCGCCGATACCTCGGCCTCGACGTCCTCGCCCGCTGCCGCCTCAACCTCGTCCCCGACACCAGCACCGAGGAGGTCACCACCAGCTCCCTGCCCGCCCTGACCGCCTGACCTCTCAGCGAAGGATCGCTACACCACTTCCAGGGACTTGACCGGAGAACTTGCGGGCCGTCTCCGGTGCGGCGTCCACGTCCACTTTCACCAGCTTGAGCTTGCCGGCACGTTCCGTGGCGACCTTCTCGAGGGCGGGGCCGACCATCCGGCACGGTCCGCACCAGGTGGCCCACAAGTCCACGAGCACCACTTGCGGGGCCTGCTCGACCACCTCGGCGAAGTCCGCATCGCCCGCATCGACGATCCACGGCACGGCGCTCTTGCAGACACCGCAGCGCGGGTACCCCGATGCGGCGGCGCGGACACGGTTCTCTTCTTCGCGCAGTTGGGGCAGGTCACAATCGCGCTCACCCCGCGTCCTCCTCTTCGGCGGGCGCTGCGATGTTGAAGACGAGGTCGCCGTCCTGCACGTCCAGCGTGACCGTCGACCCGTCCATCACTTGCCCGCTCAGCAGCGCACGACCCAGCCGGGTCTCGATCTCATGGCTGATGTAGCGTCGCAGCGGACGCGCACCGTACACGGGGTCGTAGCCGCGTTTGGCGATGAGCTGGCGTGCCGCCGGCGTCAGCTCGATGCGGATCTGACGCTCGGCCAGCCGGGAGCGCAGGTCGTTGAACTGCAGCTCCACAATGTCCTGGATCTGTTCACGACCCAGCGGCGAGAACACCACGATGTCGTCCACCCGGTTGAGGAACTCGGGACGGAAGTGGGCGCGCAATTCACCGAGCACACTGTTTCGCACGTCGTCGGGGATCGCGCCGCCATCGAGGCCCAACAGGTGATGGGCACCGATGTTGGAGGTCATGATCAGGATGGTGTTGCGGAAGTCGACGGTGCGTCCCTGGCTGTCGGTGATGCGGCCGTCGTCGAGGACCTGCAGCAGCGTGTTGAACACGTCCGGGTGCGCTTTCTCGATCTCGTCGAAAAGGACCACGCTGTACGGGCGGCGGCGCACCGCCTCGGTCAGCTGCCCTCCCTCCTCGTACCCGACATACCCGGGAGGTGCACCGACGAGCCGGCTGACGGTGTGACGTTCCTGGTATTCGCTCATGTCCAGCCGGACCATCGCCGACTCGCTGTCGAACAGTGCTTGCGCGAGCGCTTTGGCCAGTTCGGTCTTTCCCACTCCGGTGGGGCCGAGGAAGATGAACGAGCCGATGGGTCGGCGCGGGTCGCGGATGCCGGAGCGGGCACGGATAATCGCGTCGCTGACGAGCGTGATGGCCTCATCCTGACCGACCACCCGCTCCTTGAGGGTGGCGTCCAGGGTGAGGATCTTGTCGCGTTCACCTTCCTTCAGCCGGGCCACGGGGATCCCCGTCCATGCTGCGACGATCTCGGCGATCTCGTCCTCCGTGACCACCTCCCGCAACAGCCGCTGCCCGCCTTGCTTGGAGGTGAGACGCTCCTCCTCGGCGCGCAGGCGTCGTTCCACGTCAGCGATAGCCCCGTACCTCAGTTCAGCGGCACGGTTGAGGTCGTAGGAGCGCTCCGCTTCCTCCGCCTCCCGCCGCAGCCGCTCCAGCTCACCGCGCAGCTCCTGGACCTTGCGGATCGCTTGACGCTCCGCCTCCCACTGGGCGCGCTTGGAGTCCGCCTCCGCCTTCAGGTCGGCCAGTTCCCGGCGCAGCTCCTCCAGCCGGTTCTTGCTGGCAGTGTCCGTTTCCTTCGACAGCGCCGCTTCCTCGATCTCCAGGCGTGTCACCCGCCGGGTCAGCTCGTCGAGCTCAGCGGGCATTGAGTCGATCTCGGTTCGCAGACGCGCGCAGGCTTCGTCGATGAGGTCGATGGCCTTGTCGGGCAGGAACCGGTCGGTGATGTACCGGTGGGACAGTACGGCGGCAGCGACCAGTGCGCTGTCCTGGATGCGGACACCGTGGAAGACCTCCAGCCGTTCGCGCAGGCCGCGGAGGATGGAGATCGCGTCCTCCACGTCAGGTTCCTCGACCATCACCGTCTGGAACCGGCGTTCCAGGGCAGCGTCCTTCTCGATGTGCTTGCGGTACTCATCGAGGGTGGTGGCACCGATGAGGTGCAGCTCCCCGCGGGCGAGCATCGGCTTGAGCATGTTGCCGGCGTCCATCGCCCCTTCGGTGGCTCCCGCCCCCACCAGGGTGTGCAGCTCGTCGATGAACAGCAGGATGCGTCCCTCCGCTGCCTTCACTTCCGCCAAAACTGCCTTCATTCGCTCCTCGAACTCGCCCCGGTACTTCGCGCCGGCGACCAGGGCAGACAGATCCAGCGAGAACACGGTCTTGTCGCGAAGGCCCTCGGGCACGTCCTCACTCAAGATCCGCTGGGCAAGGCCCTCCACGATGGCGGTCTTTCCGACACCGGGCTCGCCGATGAGGACGGGGTTGTTCTTGGTCTTGCGGGAGAGGATCTGGATGACCCGGCGGATCTCCGCATCACGCCCGATGACCGGGTCAAGCTTGCCCAACCGGGCGTCAGCGACCAGGTCACGGCCGTACTTCTCCAACGCCTCGTACGTCTGCTCGGGGGTGGCGGAGTTGACGTGCTGGTTGCCCCGGATCTTGGTGAGTGCGCTGAGGAAGCTCTCCCGGGTGACACCGTGCCCGCGCAGCACGCGGGACGCGGGACGGTTGGAGGAGTCGTCGACGAGGGCCAGAACGAGATGCTCCACGGAGATGTAGGAGTCTTTCAGCCGCTTTGCCTCCCGCTCCGCCCGTTCCAGGGTGGAGGTGAGGCTGCGGCTCACGTACACCTGACCGGTCTGCGGGGAGGACCCGGAGACGCTGGGCTTGCGGGCGATCTCCGCTTCGACATCGGCGCGTACCGCTTCCACGTCAGCACCCGCTGTCTGCAGCAGTCGGGGAACCAGCCCCTCCTCCTGCTGCAGCAGTGCGAGCAGGAGATGCTCCTCGTCCGTTTCGATCTGACCGGCCTGGACCGCGATGCTCTGGGCCGAGGCGAGCGCTTCCTGCGACTTCTGAGTGAGTGAGTTCATGTCCATGGGGTGTCTCCTTCGAGTCGGATGGTCCGGTGCTGCTCGAGCTGCTCGATGCGGGCGAGCAGGTCGAGCACGAGTGCGATGCCGGCGTAGTTCACGGCAAGATCGGAGTGCAGACGCACGATGGTGTGCACGCGGGCGGGGACGGTACGGGCGAACCACAGCCGGCCGCTGGTGTCGACGTGGGCGGTGACCAGCCCCAGCTCGACGAACTTCCGCAGCGTATCCGGGTGGATACCTGCGGCCACCGCGGTCGCGGCCAGGTCGGCCCGGGCGACACGGACGGGCAGGTGATGTGAGGTCATGATCCTCTCCTAGCATCAAACGACGATTCGTCGCGGAGCTGTTCGAACAGCTCCCTCTCCTTCTTGCTGAGAGTGCGGGGAACGACGACCTTCACCCGCGCATACAGGTCTCCCGGCTGTCCCCTGCGCGGCATCCCCTGCCCGCGCAGGCGGAGCCGCCTGTCAGTGGACGAGCCGGGCGGAACGTGCACGGTGACCGGGCCGCCGGGGGTGGGCATGCTGACATCCGCGCCCAGCGCCGCCTCCCACGGTGAGATGGGAAGGTCCGTTTCGATGTCCGCGCCGCTGAGCCGGTACCGCTTGCTGTCCTTCACGCGCAGCGTGACCAGCAGGTCCCCGTCCTGTCCGTCGGCGCCCGCGATCCGCAGCCGCTGCCCGTCGACAGCGCCCGCTGGGATGTCGATGGTGTACTCCTGCGCGCCGCCGTACGGGGACGCGACCTGCACCGTGCGCCGCCCGCCCCGGTAGGCCTCCTCGACGGTGATCTCCAGCTCCGCGGTCTGGTCGGCGCCGCGACCGAAACCACCGAAGCCGCCCCCGAAGAGGTCCTCCCAGCTCACGCTCTGCGCGCCGCCCCCGCTCCACGTGTATCGGGTGCCGCCGCTGCGGCGCGGCTGCTCGGAGGAGCGAGCCGCGTCCGCGGCGGCGTACTGCCGGAAGTTCTCACCGAACCGGTCGTACTGTGAGCGCGTTTCCGGGTCCGACAGCACATCGTGGGCTTCACTGATCCGTTTGAAGGTCTCCTCCGCCCCCGGGGCCTTGTTGACGTCCGGGTGGAACTTGCGGGCCTTCTCCCGGTAGGCGCGGCGGATCTCCTTCTGATCCGCCGACCGGGAGACCCCCAGCACGCTGTAGAGATCCTCCGCCATCTCCTACTCCTCCTCCGGCTTGCGGGTGACCACGACCGCAGCCGGTCGCAGCATCCGCTCAGGCGTTCCGAACCCGGAGCGAGTGACGGCGAGGATGCTGCGCGGCGGGACGCTGGCATCCTCGACGACCGAGACCGCCTCGTGCAGCTGCGGGTCGAACTCCGCACCGTCGGTGACAATCTCGGGGTACCCGAGTGCGCGCAACGCATCAGCGGCCTGCGCCCGGACGGACTGCATGCCACCCAGAACGCCCTCGTCAAGGTCCACCCCGAAGCTGAGCGCCCGGTCCAGCCCGTCAACGACAGGCAAGAAGGCTTTGGCGGTGTGCCGCCGCTCCTGCTCGCGGACGGTCTGGATCTCGCGCGCCGTTCGTTTGCGGAGGTTTTCGTAGTCCGCCGCCGCCCGGCGCCACCGGTCCTCGGCCGTCTCCAACTGGGAGGCGACCGCTGCTTGCGCGGCGCGGATCTCCTCCGGGGACACGTCGGTGAGGTCGTCGTTCAGCAGGTCCACGGCCCGCGTGTCCTCGTTCTGCTCCTCGTTCTGCCCCTCGACCATCGCGATCCTCCCTCCGTGCTACTTGTCGAATTCGGCGTCGACGACGTCGTCTTCGTCGTCCTGAGCGGGCTGCTCAGCGTGGCTGGCGTTCGCGCGGGCCGCAGCAAGGGACTGCGCAACCTGCAGCAGCTCGCCGGTGCGCTCTTTCGCTTCCTGCTCGCCGACGTTGTTCTGCACTGCCTCGCGGGCCTGCGTGATGAGCAGCTCCGCGCGGGCACGCTCGTGTTCCGGTGCAGCGTCGCCGAGCTCACGCAGTACCCGCTCGACCTGGTAGGCGGCGGAGTCCAGCTCGTTGCGGGCGTCCACGGCCTGGCGCAGCGCCTGGTCGTCAGCCCGGTGCTGCTCGGCTTCCTTGATCATCCGGTCGATCTCGCCCTGGTCCAGATTCGAGGTGTCACTGATGGTGATGCCCTGCTCGGTGCCGGTGTCCTTGTCCTTCGCCGTCACGTTCAGGATGCCGTTCGCGTCGATGTCGAAGGTGACCTCGACCTGCGCTTCACCGCGAGGAGCGGGGCGGATGCCGGTGAGCTCGAACCGGCCCAGCACCCGGTTGTCCGCGGCGATCTCCCGCTCGCCCTGCAGGACGACGATCTCCACCGACGGCTGGTTGTCTTCGGCCGTGGAGAACACCTCGCTGCGTCGGGCGGGGATGGTGGTGTTGCGCTCGATGATCTTCGTCATCACGCCACCGCGGGTCTCCACACCCAGCGACAGCGGGGTGACATCCAGCAGCAGCACGTCGTCGACGTCGCCCTTGAGGACGCCCGCCTGGATGGCGGCGCCCACAGCGACCACCTCATCGGGGTTCACCGTCATGTTCGGCTCCTTGCCGCCGGTGAGCCGCTTGACGAGCGCTTGGACAGCGGGGATGCGGGTGGAACCGCCCACGAGGATGACCTCGTCGATATCGTTCTCGCCGATCTTCGCGTCGGTCATCGCCTGACGCACCGGACCGAGGCACCGCTCAACGAGGTCAGCGGTGAGGTCTTCGAACTTGGACCGCTTCACGGTCATGGTCAGGTGCTTGGGCCCACTGGCGTCGGCGGTGATGAAGGGCAGGCTGACCTGGGTCTGGGACACCGAGCTGAGCTCGATTTTCGCCTTCTCGGCCGCCTCGAACAGTCGCTGCAGCGCCTGCGGGTCGTTGCGCAGGTCGATGCCGTTCTCGTTCTTGAACTCGTCGGCAAAGTAGTCCACCAGCCGGCGGTCGAAGTCGTCGCCGCCCAGGTGGGTGTCACCGGCGGTGGATCGCACTTCGACGACCCCGTCGCCCACGTCGAGGAGGCTGACATCGAACGTGCCGCCACCGAGGTCGAACACCAGGATGGTCTCGTGGTTCTTCTTGTCCATTCCGTACGCCAGTGCGGCGGCGGTGGGCTCGTTGATGATGCGCAGCACCTCGAGCCCGGCGATGCGTCCGGCGTCCTTGGTCGCGGTGCGTTGGGCGTCGTTGAAGTAGGCGGGAACAGTGATGACGGCCTCGGTCACCTTCTCACCGAGGAACTTGCTGGCGTCGTCGACGAGCTTGCGCAGCACCTGGGCGCTGATCTCCTCCGGCGCGTACTGCTTGCCGCGGATGTTGAACCGTGCTTCGCCGTTGGGGCCTTCCACGACGTCGAAGCCGACGGCGTTGGCTTCCTCCTTGATCTCGTCGAAGGACCGGCCGATGAACCGCTTGGCGGACGAGATGGTGCCCTTCGGGTTGAGGATGCTCTGCCGGCGGGCAAGCTGCCCCACCAGCCGTTCACCGTCCTCGGTGAAAGCGACCACCGACGGGGTAGTGCGGGCTCCCTCCGCGTTCGGGATGACCTTCCCCTCGCCAGCCTCCCAGACGGCGATAACGGAGTTCGTGGTTCCCAGATCGATTCCTACTGCCTTGGCCATGATGATTGTTCCTTTCTTGTCGCGTGAGACACGTTTCAGGGTTCGTCAAAGAGCGCGCCAGGATCGGCGCAGGGCTGAGTGCCCGGAGTCAGGAAGCAGGCTGCTTCAGGGGGATCTTTCCGGACGGCGGGCTGCTCGATGGGCATCACCACCCGCAGGACGCCCAGGTCGCAGCTGGCGGTGACGCTGTCGCTGTCGATGCCGGGTGCCAGTCCCAGCAGCCGCATGAATTGCCCGTGGGGGCCGTTCGGCGGTGAACCACTTCGCGCCGGCGGTCGCGGACTGGGCCGCTGACCGCGCGGACGGTGAGCGGCTGGCCGCCCACCCAGCTCGATAAACTCCGAGTCGATGCCTGGCAGGTTCGCCTCAGGAACGTACTCGTCGCCCTCTCGGGACAGATCGACCGACATCGAGCGCGGATCCATCTGCTGAGCGATGCGCAGGTCCGCACATGAGGTCACCATCTCACCACCCCCCCCATTTACGCTGAGTCGCTATAACTCCACTGCCATGCTTGTTCGACGGTCGAACGTGTAGACCCCACCCGGACCATGTGGTCCAAGCAGAAGCGCGAACGCGCGGTAGAGCTGCGTCGTTCTGGTACCAGACTGGGCCCCACGTAGGCATTTCGCAAGTGATTCGCCTGACGAACGGAGCCTGACCCGCTTTCCAGACCTGCGCGTCCACAGGGCTCAGCCCCACCACCGCGCCGTCGCGCTCAGCGAGCCACTGCTCCGAGCCGATCTGTCGAACGCTGACCGCAGCGGGCACGCAGATCGCGCCGAGCACGTACTACGCGTTCAAGACCCGCCCACCCTCGAAGCGAGCACTACGCGACGAGGAACTGCTGGTCGAGATCCACCGCGTCCATGCGGCGAACTTCGGCGTCTACGGGGCGAAGAAGGTCCACGCCCAGCTGCGCCGCGAGGGCGTCGTCATCGCGCGCTGCACGGTCGAGCGGCTCATGCGCGGCGCGGGGTTGCGAGGGGTCAGCCGGGCCAAGGGCCCGCGCATCACGATCTCCGGTCGTGGCCCGGATAATCGTCCTGACCTGGTCGAACGTGACTTCACCGCGACCGCTCCGAACCAGTTGTGGGTCGCGGACATCACCTACTGCCGCACCTTCGCCGGCTGGGTCTATGCCGCGTTCATCATCGATGTGTTCTCCCGCCGCGTGGTCGGCTGGCAGCTGTCGAAGTCGCTGCGGACGGACCTCGCGCTGGACGCGCTCGAGATGGGCATCTGGACCCGCGATCACGCAGGCCAGGCCGTCTCCGGGCTCACGCACCACAGCGATAAGGGCGTTCAGTATGTCGCCATCCGCTACACCGAGCGTCTTGCCGAGGCCGGCGCGGCCGCCTCGGTCGGCTCCACCGGCGACTCGTATGACCATGCCCTGGCCGAGGCCTTCAACTCGCTGTTCAAGGCTGAACTGGTCCGCAACCGCGGGCCCTGGAAGAACATCGACGACCTCGAGATCGCGACCGCGGAATACATCGACTGGTTCCATCACCGGCGGCTGCACGGCGAGATCGGCATGATCCCGCCCGTCGAGCTCGAGGACACCTACCATCACAACCACCCCGCACCGGCACCCGCCGACGCGGCACTTGCGAGCCTCTCACAAACCCGGGGCGATTCACATCGCGACCGGCAATGACACCTGCATAGACGTGGCCTCAACGCGTAGATGTTTCAGTTTCTTCTGTGCTGGGGCTGTGTCAGGTGCTGGGCCGGGTGTAGGCAGCGGCGCGCACCACATCTTCGTCCTCCAGTCCAGCTCCTAGTGCTCCGCCCACGGTGGCCAGGCTGGCGGTGAGCCAGCTGATCTTCGCGTAGTCCAAAGCGTTCACTGGGTGACCGGCGACACCGGCCAGTACCTGCTCGTCGATGAGCAGCAGCGCGCCGACCCAGGACAGGATGAATAAGACGAGGTAGAACACCACAACCCCGATGGCCACGGTCGCGGTGGTGGCCAAATTGAACAGGATCACCTGCTCACGTTGGGCTCGCCGCCGTGGGCGCTCCCACAAGTCGGCTCCCAGGATCAGGGTGGCACTCACCGCCCCGATCGCCATCACCGCCAGCAGGACCAGGCGCACCGGCCCGTAGGCCATGGCCAGTATCCATAGGTCCGAGGCCACCAATGTCAGCATGCCGGTGGCCGCTGCCACGACCAGCGCCCGGGAGAGCCGGGCCACGAAGGCCCAAGGCTGGTTGGCGCGGATCATGCCCAGCAGCAACCGCACGTTGCCGCTCAGCACTCGGGCCGTGAACTGCACGACGTTGTCGTCCGGGCGTTCGTCGAGATCGGTGGACAGCTGGTGGGCTCTTCGAGCAAGATCCCGCTGGGCGTTGCGGTCTTCGGCGTCGTAGCCCAGGAGCTGCCCGACCACGTGCACGGTGGTCTCTTGCGCCTTCTGCCGCACGTGCACGGGTCCCAGGGTTGGGACGGAGACCAGTCCTACCCCGTGCACGGGGCTGAGCTGGGTGAGCACCGGACGTCGGCCGGTCTTCAGGGGGATCTCGGTGAGCACCACGGCCAAATCCCAGTTCTCCTCCAGCACGCGGTTTCGGGCCGCCTCCAGCAGGTCCAAGGTCTCGGTGGGCGGATCGACCAGCCGGTCTTCGGCCACCTTCAGTTGCCAGCGCACTCCCGGATACCGCTGCACCAAAATCTTGTGCACCGAGGTGGTGACCTCGGGGCCGAGCACCGCACTCAGGGATGGTGAGACCACCAGGCCGATGAGCAGCTCGGCATCGGAAATGGGTTCGGCAGGATCGGCGGTGGATCGGGAACGCTTAGCAGTCACCGCTCCATGATGAGGCAACCACGGGCCGGATTGCCACCGGCTCGATGGAGCCCCCAAGGTTTCGTGCAGCACCGCAGGCCGAATTCGGTGGTCGCCTCGATCCCGGAAAGAGCGGTGCTGCTCACTGCGAAATCCTCTCCCCGCCGACGCCGCCAGCGCGAAGACATAACAGCCAGCGGGCCCGGGACCTGCCGGTGTCGAGGACGGCTTCTCGATGATGCTGCAGTGACGGATCGGTTGAAGTGCTTCGGCGGTGTGGGAGCAGTGGTCAGCGTGGGGCCGGTCGATTCCGTTCGGACAGGTGATGCATCGACTGCCCAGCGGCAGGTGCGGTACTGATGCGGGGGTACCCGGTGCAGGGGTGTCAAGGCCCAGCTCCGAAGACGGCAAGCCGGGCACGTGAAAGGCGAATTATAGCCCGCCGCAACCCGAGCGGGAAGGCATGTGTGGCACGAGGCGCCGAAGACGGGCCGGGCGTTTACTGCAGAGATAACTATGCTTATACTGGTAAGGTCCGCTACACCTTGTAAGGCCCTGAGAGCGGGCCCGTCGCTGGTCCACCACGGACCGACGGGCTCGGGGACGGGGCTGAGGACCCGGAGAGGAGCCACGGCCGTGGCCGAGCTGATGCGCAAGGACCTTGATGCGTTCGGGTCTTTCTACCGCCACCTGCACCGACGGGGTGCTGGTGATTTCGGGCTCCGATGCCGAGTCGGAGCCAGTGGCAGAAGTCCACGAAGATCGCAGGCACCGCGGCTGAACGGCCGATACCGAGGGGGAGGAAGGGAGGCCAGGGCTGCTGATGTGCCCGGACTGTTCCGCGATTTCTCTTCCTAACTTTCCGTCCACTCCCGACCCAGGTGCCTGGCAACCCCGGGTGCAGGCCACCGTCCGGGTCGGATCGTCACCACGAACAGGAAACGATAATCATGTCCCATCACTCCCCTCTTCCACCCGCTGCTTCGGCTCATTACCAGGTCCTGCGCACAGTGCCCTCCTATGCGGAGGCTCAGCGCATTGTCGATCGACTCTCCGACGCCGGGTTCCCGGTTGAGCACGTGCGCTTGGTCGGCACCGATCTGCGCCTGGTTGAGCAGGTCACCGGGCGGATGACCTACGGCAAGGCCGCCCTGTACGGGGCCGCCTCCGGAGCCTGGCTGGGATTGCTCATTGGCTTGCTGTTGGGTCTTTTCACGGTCGTGGGGTGGCTGTCGGTAATCCTGTGGGCGGTACTCCTGGGCGCGGTGTGGGGGCTGATCTTCGGGTTGCTGGGCCACGCGGCCACCGGCGGGCGCCGGGACTTCAGTAGCGTCCAGGGCCTGGAGGCGTCCTCCTACGAGATTCTTGTGGAGGCCGAGTACGTCGAGGCGGCCAAGGCCAAGCTCGACGCCAGCCGTCCCACGACGTGACCGCCAAAGGCCCGGGCCCGGACCGGGCCCGGGCCCGGACCGGGTGCTGGCCCACGCCCGAGTAAGTGCTGAGGGCCGTGGCCCTCTGCGCTCCCCCGACACTCACCGCTGGAACGGATTCAGGAGCGGATCTCGCCGGGAAGCAGGGACGTCGGCGTGCCTGTCACCACCAACCGGGAGCCTGCTCGGCTCTGCCGAGCGTGATCCCCGCAGTTGCCTGCAGTGGACCCCGACAGCTTCGTCCCCAAGACCCTCTGTCAGGGGCATCCCAGGTAATCACCCGCGGGACCGTCCGAGGCATTCTCCGGCCACAGCGATGGCCTCGACCGGATCGGAGCAGCCCCCTTTTCCGGGCCCCGGCGGCATGCTGGTGGGCCCGGATGGAGGTCGAGTCCACGGAGAACACCCATTCGACCTCCCCGGCAGCGTCGTCCTTGACCACCGCCTCATCCAGGATCTTGGCCCAAGTGCCGTCCATGGTCCAGATCCGCAGCCGCTCGTGGCCGGTCTTCCACGGCCCGTACCGTTCGGGCACGTCCCGCCAGGGCGCCCCGGTGCGCAGCTTCCACAGGATCCCGTTGACCACCTGCCGGTGATCCTGAATCGCCCCGGGTTTGTGAGAGGCTCGCAAGTGCCGCGTCGGCGGGTGCCGGGGCGGGGTGGTTGTGATGGTAGGTGTCCTCGAGCTCGACGGGCGGGATCATGCCGATCTCGCCGTGCAGCCGCCGGTGATGGAACCAGTCGATGTATTCCGCGGTCGCGATCTCGAGGTCGTCGATGTTCTTCCAGGGCCCGCGGTTGCGGACCAGTTCAGCCTTGAACAGCGAGTTGAAGGCCTCGGCCAGGGCATGGTCATACGAGTCGCCGGTGGAGCCGACCGAGGCGGCCGCGCCGGCCTCGGCAAGACGCTCGGTGTAGCGGATGGCGACATACTGAACGCCCTTATCGCTGTGGTGCGTGAGCCCGGAGACGGCCTGGCCTGCGTGATCGCGGGTCCAGATGCCCATCTCGAGCGCGTCCAGCGCGAGGTCCGTCCGCAGCGACTTCGACAGCTGCCAGCCGACCACGCGGCGGGAGAACACATCGATGATGAACGCGGCATAGACCCAGCCGGCGAAGGTGCGGCAGTAGGTGATGTCCGCGACCCACAACTGGTTCGGAGCGGTCGCGGTGAAGTCACGTTCGACCAGGTCAGGACGATTATCCGGGCCACGACCGGAGATCGTGATGCGCGGGCCCTTGGCCCGGCTGACCCCTCGCAACCCCGCGCCGCGCATGAGCCGCTCGACCGTGCAGCGCGCGATGACGACGCCCTCGCGGCGCAGCTGGGCGTGGACCTTCTTCGCCCCGTAGACGCCGAAGTTCGCCGCATGGACGCGGTGGATCTCGACCAGCAGTTCCTCGTCGCGTAGTGCTCGCTTCGAGGGTGGGCGGGTCTTGAACGCGTAGTACGTGCTCGGCGCGATCTGCGTGCCCGCTGCGGTCAGCGTTCGACAGATCGGCTCGACGCCGAACTCATGCCTGTACTGGTCGATGTACTCCACGATCAACGCTGTGGGCGGTCGAGCTCCGCCGCGAAAAAAGCCGAGGCTGACCTCAGGATCGAGTTCGCCCTGCGCAGCTCACGCACTTCCTTCTCCAGCTCGACCAGGCGCTGGGACTCGCTGGTCGTGGTCCCGGGACGGTGCCCCTCGTCAACCTCGGCCTGCACGCCCCAGTTCCTCAGAGTCTCAGGATTGATCCCGAGCTGCTCGCCCACACGGCGAAACGTTCCCGACCTCGTCGATGGATCGCGCCGTGACTGAACTGCCATCCTCGTGGCTCTCTCCCGAAGCTCGTCGGGGTACTTCCTCGGTGCTGCCATGCTCCTCATCCTCCCGTGGATTCAGAGCCTCCACCAAACCCGAGGCGATTCACCTTGAACGCCTTCTTCGACCGACCTTCGACCACGTCCAGCAGGCGTGAGGGCCCGGTGCCGTCCCGGACCGGGGTGAGGTCGATGATCACGGTGACGTACTTGTCACCGCGCCGGGTGTGCCGCCACACGTGCTCATCGACCCCGACGACCTTGACACCGTCCAGGCGGGTCGGGTCCTCGATGAGCAGACGCCGGCCCTCAGCCAGGACCGCGTCGTTGGCGGTGTTCCACGCCACGCCCAGTCCTTCGGCAACTCGGGCCATCGACAGGTGGCCGACGACGATCCCGACCAGACCCCACCGCAGGCCGGCGCGGGAGATCTTGGCCCGCGGCGGCGCCGCAGCGGTGGTGTCCTGACGCCACACGTGCGAGCACTCCTTGCAGCGGTAGCGGCGCACGGTGAGCACCAGCGTGGTAGGGCGCCACCCGAACGGCTCGTGCGCCAACTCCCTGCTCACCGTGTCACGGGGCACGCCCTGGCAGCCGCACCGCCTGCACCAGTCGTCCGGCTCCACGACCCGGCACGCCAGCACGGACCGGTCAGGCTCGAGCAGCTGGCCGGTGACCTCCAGACCGAGGCCGTCGAGGCGGGTGAAGGTAGTCAGGTCAGGGCGCGTGAAGGTAGCGTCAGGCACGTCGAGGTCTTCCGGACGGGTTGTGTGAGAACTCCCATCATCGGAAGACCTCGACCCTCACCCCGACACCGACGCGCCACCCCAGGTCGCACCACAGCTACACCCTCATCTGTGAAGAGCCGTTAAACCCGAGTCCTTGCGGTGATCGAGGCTGAAATGGCGGCAATCTGACAGATCCTACAACCCGCGAATGAGAACACCGCACTGGCATAATGCCTGATGAGACGTGGTGTTTTCGAGTGGGCCCCGTGGGGATCGAACCCACGACCCGCGGATTAAAAGTCCGCTGCTCTACCAACTGAGCTAGAGGCCCGCGCGCCCGGAAACGGCGGCGCGGCCGCGTTCAGCGAGCGGCGCCGACCGCGCCTCTGCGCGTCAGAGGCAGTCTATCCGCGGCGTGCGGGCCCACCAACCGGTGGTCCGCACGCCGCGGCCGCGCACACCGCTGCCCTGCCCGGCTCGGGCGCTCCGACCTCAGCCCCTCACAGCTTCGTATCGGGGCGGTACGTCCTGGGTGCGTCGTCATCCGCGGCGGTGAACCCGGAATCGGTGCCGGTGCCGCGGTCGGCGTCGTTGTGCGCCTCGGCGGCGGGGCCGTCGACCGGCACAACCTGCGACTCCCCCTCCACCACCGCGCCGCGCTTGGCGCGCTCCTTGCGCGAGTTCAGCAGCTTCTTGAGGCCGCCCAGCAGGTCGGAGTCCTTCTTCTGCGAGCTCACGCCGGGATTCAGCTCCTTCTCGAAGTGCGCGGGGGCGGGGCCGAAGGCGTCCTTCGCATTGGACACGACGTTCTTGGCCATCCGGTGGTTGACGACGCCGCCGATCACGGCGCCGATCCCGAACGGCAGGATCCGTCCGAACATCGACCCCGCGGTGCGCGAGGCGTACTTCTTCACCATCGTCCGGCGCATCCGCTTGACCAGCGAGTTCAGCAACGACGACGGGATCTGGGTGGCAACGACCTGCCCCCAGTTGGCGGTGAGCGCTTCGCCGCCGGCCGCGTGTCCGGTGAAGCGCTTGACGAGCTCGCGGCCCGAATCGCCCAGCATGAGGCCCAGAACCAGGACGTTCGCGCGCTCGGGATCGCGGACCGGGAGCCCGTGGATCTCCGCGAGCGACTGCGCGTAGAGCGCGCTGGCCTCGAGGAAGCCGCCCGTCTCCGCGGCGGCCACGCCCAGCGCGGCCATCGTCCCGATGCCGGGCACCACGGCCGTAGCTCCCACGGCCGCGCCCGTGCCCATCGTGACGGTCAGGTAGTGCTTCGAGATGATCTGGATGAGCTCCTCGGGCGTGGCGTCGGGCTTGCGGCGACGCACGCTGCGCACGTAGGCGAGCACGACCGGCCGCTGCACGCTGAGCACCTTCGTCAGCATGCCCGCGGCCCCCGGACGCAGCGAGCCGTCCTTCTTGAACGCCAGGCCCGAGGCCTTCTCGATGCCCTTGTTGACGACCTTCGACGGTGACATGAGCACTCCTTCCCGGTGGCGGACGGCACGCGCGGCACGCGGCCACCGCCGCACTGGTGCGGCGCCCGCGCGTGTGCGGGCACCGCCTTCACCACGATTCTAGGAGGCCACCTTGGGGGTTTGCGCACAACCGCCCCCGCCGCACCGTACATCCGCCCCGTCTGTGCCACCACCGCCTACACTGAGCCGATGGCCCAGCAGCCCCGCTTCCACAAGCCCGCGATCTACCCGGACCTCGACCGCTTCGACTCCTCCCCGGGTCCGGACGAACGGGTCCAGATGGCCCACGACCTCGCCGCGATGCTCGTGGCTGACCCCACCCGCCCGCGCGACGCGGAGGCCTCCCGGCGCTTCGTCACGCTCGCCGACGAGCACGGTCTCGAGACGATCACCGGGCTCTGGTCGACCGCGCCCGCCGTGTCCCTGCCGGGCTCGCTCTGGCGCCTGTACGCCCTGCGCACCTGGATCCACAACCGCAGCGCGGAGGCCAGCGCATGGTTCCGCGCCGGGCGCTCGCAGTCCCCCGCCGAGGCGGTGGCCGGCATCGCCGATCCGCCCGGCCCCGCCGAGGTCGCTGATGCCGCGGACCGGATCCTCGCCGGCGCATTCCGGGGCGACTACGCGACCGCGCTCGACCGCGCCGCGGCATTTGTTGCGGTGGCCTCCCGTGGGCGCGCGGCGGATGACGCGAGCGATCCGGAGCTCGCCTCGTTCGTGCAGCTGGGCGAGGACCTCACCGCGGCCGCCCGCGCCCACCGCGCGGGCTCGCTCGCCTGAGCGGCGGCCGGCTCGCGGGCCCGAGCGGCGCGGGCCTCGGCGCACCCGGAGATCCGCCGCCAGACCGGGGCTGCGGCCGCCGGCCCGCTGGCCGCAGCTCCGCTCGCCCCACGGCGCAGGGCGCACTCGGACCGCACATTCCCAGTGGAGGTGGACCAGCCCCCTTGCCCCGCAGCGCCCAGTGAGTATCGTGGGGTGCGGCCCGCAAGGGCCACGGGTGCCGAGCCGCTGAAGCCCCGGGCTCCAAAATATGCCGCTTCGAGCGGCCTTCCGCCGAGAGGCGCTCTCGGCTCGGCACCCACCCCCGCTTACGCCGCAGTCCCCCTGCGGCCACCCCCTGCTCCGCGGCTCGCTCCCGTCTGCAGCCACCCGTCCGCTCCGCTGCCCCTCTTCCCACCGAGCGGCCGCCTTCCCCGCCGAGCCACCGCCCCACAGCACCACGAACCGCCCTGCGGATCCGCACGCGAAGACGCGCACCGGCAGGGCCTCCCGCCCGCGGGCCTCGGCGGCGGGCACAATGAAGGTGCCAGGGCAACGCCTCGCCACTCAACCCCGGGGACACACGTGCGCATGCGGAAGTCGAACGACGCGGCCTTCACCGTGCTGCTGGCCAGCATCGCCGGCCGCCTGCAGGAATCCAACCTCGTGCTGGCGGAGCTCTCCGGCATCCCCGTGGAGGACCGCCGCGCCGCAGCCCGGCGCATGCAGAGCATCTGCGATGACGCGGACGCCGATTCCGGGGCCGTGGTCCGCGCCCTGCGGGAGAACTACCTCACCCCCTTCGACCGGCGCGACATCTACGTGCTCGCGGACACCCTGCGCACCACCTGCCACCGGCTGGACTCGGTGGGCTTCGCGCTGACCTCGCCGGCCTTCGAGGAGCTGCCGGTGGGCGTCCTCGAGATGCTCGCGCTCCTGTCGAACCAGGCCGACCACACGCTGCGCATGACGCAGCGGCTGTCGGCCAAGCTCGACCAATGGGAGTACGTCGAGACGATGAACACCCTGCACAGCCGGGCCGTGAAGCTCCAGCAGCGCGTCACCGACGCGGTGCCCGCCGCGCGCCTGGGGCTGACGCACCTGGCGGCGGCCATGCAGCTGAGCGAGGCCTTCATGGCCGCCTCCCAGGGCTTCACCTCGGTGGGCCGGGTCGTCGCGGAGATCGCCGTGCGGGAGTCCTAGGTGGAGGCCGCCTTCGCCGTCGCGCTGGCCCTGGGCGTCGCGTTCGCCTTCATCAACGGCTTCCACGACACGGGCGTGGCGGTGGGCAACGCCCTGGCCACGCGCGCACTGACCCGCCGCGCCGCCTTCGCCCTGGCCGCCGTGTTCAACTTCGCCGGCGCGCTCATCGGCCAGGGCGTCGTCGACCGCCTCGTCATGCGCCTGCTCGATGCGCCGCACGCGGATGCGAGCATCCTCCTCATCATCATCGCCGCGCTGGCCGGCGGCGGCCTCGTCAACCTCGGCACTTACTTCCTGGGCCTGCCCATCGCCTCCACCCACTGCCTGGTGGGCGGGATGATCGGGGCCGGGTTCGTCTTCGGCATCACGCGCGCGCAGTCCCTGTTCGTCGACGCGAATCTGCCGCGCCTGCTGTTCGGCCCGCTCGCGGCCTTCCTCCTGGCACTGCTCGTCACACTCGTCGTGCTGCCCCTGCTGCGCAGCCAGGCACCCAAGCCCCTCTTCCGCTTCATGCGCCAGTCCGACAGCGTGCTCGTCGCGGCCCTGTCCTTCGCCCACGGAGCCCAGGACTCGCAGAAGATCGGCGCGGTGCTGGCGGTCGCGCTCGCGGCGGCAACCGGTCGGCCGCAGACGATGTTCGCGGACAACCGCAGCTGGTGGATCATCCTCGTCGTCGCCCTGGCCCTGGCGCTCGGCACGTACACCAGCGGCACCCGCGTCGCCTACACGATGAGCAGCCGCCTCGTATCGATGGACCCCCCGCGCGCCGTCATCGCCGACGGCGTGTCCACCGTGCTCATGTACATCGCGGCCTTCGCCCTGCGGGTTCCCCTGGCGATGAGCTTCATCGTCGCGGCATCGAACCTGGGCACCCAGGTGGGCCGCCGCCGAGGCGCGGTGCAGCCCCGCGTCCTCGCCGCGGTGGCGGGCGCCTGGCTGCTGGGCCTGCCGGCCTCCGCGCTGTGCGCGGCGATCATCGCCTGGCCGCTGCTGGTCCTCGCGCGCTGAGCGCGCCACCGAGCACTGGCCGTCCCGCCCCGTCGCGTCGCGGCACGTGCCGCCGCTGTCCGTCCCGGTTGCCTGTGCCGGTTTTCGCCCCAGATTCCCACGCTTTTCGCAGCACAACGGGCCTTTGGAAGCGTTGCTCGCGCCGCGAGCCGGGCGTGGCGGCGTGTGTTATGTCACCCCGAAGATCCGCTCTCGACCCGCTGGCACCCGCGTCTTCTCGCGGATCCCGCGCGATTCGGGTGCGCTGACCGCCCAGCAGCCGGTCATTTTCCGGGGTAGGAACTGCGTGTTTCCTGTGCGTTTCAGGATTCTTACAGGTAGCCTTGAAGCGTTCCACGTTACACATGGTCAACCTCCTGGTTGGCTCGACAACAAAGGAGAACCACTATGGAACTCGGTTTCATCGGCTGGATCGTCGTCGGCCTCGTCGCCGGCGCCATCGCCAAGCTCATCCTCCCCGGCCGCCAGGGCGGCGGCATCATCGCGACCCTCATCCTGGGTGTCGTCGGCGGCCTCCTGGGCGGCTTCATCGGCTCGCTGTTCGGCACCGGTGGCGGCAGCATGTCCAACCCCATGACCTGGATCCTCGCGGTGGTCGGCTCGATCATCGTGCTGCTGATCTGGGGCCTCATCACGGGCCGCAAGGCACCGCGCGACTGATCGCCACGATCATCCCCGCCAGCGCAGCGCGCTGACGAGCACAGCAGGGGGTGGGCAGCTTTCGAGCTGCCCACCCCCTCTTGCATTGCCCGGCAGCGCCGATCACCGCGCCGGGCGATCCCATTGGCCGCGCCGCGAGCGGGCTGAGCAGTGCAACTGCCAGCTCCGCGCTGACCGATCCCACGGGCCGCTCTGTGTGCGTGCGAAGCACCGCGCGCGGCCGCCTCAGCCGCGCGCGGTGCCCCAGGCTGGACTCAGCCGAGCAGCCAGTCGTTGGGGGCGAAGAGCTCGAAGTGCACGCGCTCATCGGCGACGCCCGCAGCGCTGAGCTGCTCGCGCACGCCCTGGAGGAAGGCATTCGAGCCGCACACGTAGACGAGCGCATCGTCCGGCAGCCCGGCCGCAGCGACATCGAGGCGGCCGGTGCGCACCTCGGCGCCCCGCGCGCCCGCCTCGCGGCCGGCCGCCGCAGCCTCTCCCGCACCGGCCTCCTCGCGCGGTTCCGCCGCATCGGCGGCGGTGCCCGGGTCCAGGTCCTGACCGGCCTGCGGATCGCCGTACCACGTGATGAGCCGGCCGTGGGGCAGGTCGGCGACAAGCGCCGCGCGCTCGGCGGCGAAGACATCGGCCCCGCGATTCGCCTCGGCGTGGAGGACGGTGACGGGGCGCTGCGCACCATCGGCGTGGAGCGCCTGCAGGATGCCGAGCATGGGCGTCGTGCCGATGCCCGCGGAGACCAGCACGAGCGGTTCAGCGCCGCGCACGTCGACGACGAGATCGCCGAAGGGCAGGGTCACGTCGATGACATCGCCCTCCTGGACGTGGTCGGCGAGCCAGTTGGAGACCTCGCCGGCGGGCAGCCGGTCCACGGCGGCGACGCGCTTGACCGCGAAGGTGAGGGTGCCCGCCCCGCCCTCCGGCTCGCCCACCAGGCTGTACTGGCGCAGCTGGCGCGCGCCATCGGGCAGCGTGACGCCGACGGACACGTACTGGCCCGGCAGGTACGCGGGGAAGGCCTGCCCGTCCTGGGCTGCCACGGTGAAGCGGAGGACATCCTCGGACAGCTCCCGGCGCCGCACAACCTCACCGCGGCGGAACACGTCGCCGATCTCCACACCCGCCTGCGCGTAGAGGTCCTGCTCGAAGCCGATGAGCGACTCGGCCATCATCCAGTACACGGCATCCCAGGCCGCCGCCACATCCGGGGTGACGACATCGGCGCCCAGGACCTTGACGATCGCCTCGAACAGGTGGTCGTGGACGATCTGGTACTGATCCGGCGTGATGCCCAGCGAGGCGTGCTTGTGGCCGATGCGCTCGAGCAGATCGCGCGGATCCGGCACCGATTCGTTGACGAGCGCCGCAGCGAACGTCGCGACCGAAGCCGCGAGCGCGCGCTGCTGGGCGCCCTGCTTCTGATTGCCCCGATTGAAGAGGTTGTCGATGAGCTCGGGATGGCGCTCGAACATCGTCGCGTAGAAGAGCGGGGTGATCTCGTCGATCTTCGACCCCACCAGCGGCAGTGTCGCGCGGATGGTGTCCGCGTGCTCCTGGCTCAGCTGAGTCCGCTCGATGGGCCGCAGGCCCGGCAGTGTCGTGGACATCGTTCCTCCTGACCGGCCAGAACGGCCGTCGTGTGATTCCCTGTGGGATCCGCGCGGAGCGCGCGGCCCCCGGCGGGGGCCGTGCGCGGCGCGGCGGGTGCGGGGTAGGGCAGCGGTGAGTGCCGCCGCCGAGGCGCGGGCCGGACCGCCGCCTCCGGCACGAGGTCGCGCAGGCGGATCGGGTCGAGGCTCGCGTAGAAGGCCTCCTGCGCCCGGCCCAGTGCCGCGCGCAGCACGCAGCCGCCGGTGAGCAGGGGGCACGGTTCGGGGTGCAGGCAGTCGATGACAGGGCCCGTCTCGAGCTCGCGCACGATGCTGCCCACGCTGCGCTCGAGCACCCCGGGAGCCAGCGTGAGCCCGCCCGTGCGGCCGCGGCGGGCATCGACGAGCTCCATGCCGGACAGCCGCGTGACGACCTTGGCCATGAACGCCGGCGGGGCGGCGACCTGTGCCGCGAGATGGGCGGTCGTGACCCGCTCCGGCTGCGCGGCGATGCGCATGAGCGCCCGCAGCGCGAGGTCGGTGAACCGGGTCAGCTCCATGCCCTCGACGCTAGATATTCGGACCTGGCGACTCCAGTGAGCCGACCCTGTTCTACATCACGTAGAAAACGGGTGCGGATATCGCCGTTTCAGTATTTCCTATGGTCACGGGCCTCCACTCTGCCGAGGACGACGGGCCGGCGCCTCGAACTGAGGCGGGGGACACACGCGCGGCCTCACGCCTCGGCCGCCCGGCGCTCACATGGCAAGACGCGCCGCGGCCGGGCGGCGCATCCGGCGCGGACGCCACTACGATCGATGCCATGAAGAATGCTGCAGAGGTCTCCACCGCCCCCGTCGTCGCGCTCGGCCTGCTGGGCGGCTATCTGACGGCCCGCGAAACCCTCAATCGCCCGCTGGGCGGCGCCGTGCTCGCCGCCGCCGGCGCCTACGCCGGCCGCACGTGGCTTCAGAAGTCCGGCCCCGCGGTGACGACCGCGCTGGCCGCGACATACCTGCTGGGGTTCGGCCTCTCGCACCCGCTGGCCAAGAAGATCGGCGCCTGGCCCGCGGTGCTCACCGTCACGGCTGCCAGCGCCGGCGCCGCGTGGCTCATGTCGGATTCGAAGCGCGGTTGAGACCGGCTCCCCATTCCGCGGGGTCTCCTGGGGGATTCCGCAGGGTCGCCGAGGGGCTCGAAGCCACGGGATACGCGGAGCCGCGGCCCCTCAGTAGCCCATGTAGCGGCCGGGCCGGTGGTTGAACGCGATGACGATGTTCATGACGACCGCGCCCAGCGCGGAGACGAGCATGGTGGGCAGCCCCGCGACGAAGAACGAGGCGCCCACGATGACGATGTCGCAGCACATCTGCACGGCCCCGGCGTTCCAGCCCAGGCGCTCCTGGAGGAGCAGGGCGAGGATGTTCACCCCGCCCAGGCTGGCGCCGTGGCGGAAGAGGATGAGCAGGCCCACCCCGGCGAGCAGGTTGCCGGCGATCGTGCCGTAGACGGGCTGGAGCGAGCCCAGGTGGACGAAGAGGCCGTGCAGATCGGCCATGATGCCCACGAGCGTGACGCACACAAACGTGCGCAGCGTGAATTGCCAGCCCTTCTTCCACAGGGCCAGCGCGAAGAACGGCACGTTGACCAGCGGGAACAGCACGCCGATGGGCAGCGGAACCAGGTAGGAGACGAGCAGGCTCAGGCCCGCCGCGCCGCCCGTGACGGCGTGGGCGGAGTGGAGGAAGAAGACGCCCAGCGAGGACAGGAACAGGCCGGTGGCCAGGCCGATGAGGTTCTCATACCACCGGTGCCGCACGCCGGTCGCCTCATAACCCTGGGCCTCCTCGGCCGCCGCCGCCTCGCTCATCCGCCGTACCTCCCCGCGCCGCGCGCGCTTTGCCAGTCGGCCGGAATCTCCGGCCCGGTCCGCCAGCCGATCCTATGCCGCCGCGGTGCGCGCGATGGCCGATCGGGCCGAGCTCGCGCGCAGTGTGACGCGTTTCAAACGCCCGCGGCCCTGCGCGCCTTGAGGGCCCGGGCCGCGCGGCCCTAGACTGGACGCTCCGCTGCGGCACCGGGCCGCGGGGGCAGCCGGCGCGGGCGATGGGACCACCCCATCGCCCGATCTGCGTTTCCGGGCCCGGCGCGGTTTCCGGCCCGAGCCCGCCCGGCGGGATGCCACCACCGCACCTGCACCCGCACCTCGGCGCGGACCGCGCTCCTCGCGCACCGAGCACCGCGAGCCTCCCCGCGCGGCCGCGCACACCGCACCGCCGCGCACACCGCACCGTCGCCGACCCGCACTTCCGCCGTCCCCGCCGTTCGCCCCGCCTCACCGCCCACTGTCTCCTGCCGCCCATCCCGAAAGGCACCGCCATGACCGCAGACCGCCCGGCCACCGCCAGCGCGCAGGCGCGCCTGGCGATCTTCGCCCTGGCCACCGGGGCATTCGGCATCGGCACGGCCGAATTCGCCACGATGGGCCTGCTGCCCTACATCGCGGACGGCCTGGGCGCCTCCATCACGGAGGCGGGCCACGCGGTCTCGCTCTACGCGATCGGCGTGGTCGTGGGCGCCCCGCTCATCACAACGCTGACCGCACGGCTGGACCGCAAAGCACTGCTGCTGCTGCTCGTGGCGGTCTTCGTCATCGGCAGCGTCGGCTCGACGCTCGCGCCCACCATGGGCACGCTGCTGCTGGCCCGCTTCGTCACCGGCCTGCCGCACGGTGCCTTCCTGGGCGTGGCCGCGGTCGTGGCCTCGACGCTCGTGGATCCGGCGCGCAAGGGCACCGCGATGGCCCGCGTCATGCTGGGGCTGACCGTGGCCAACATCTTCGGCGTGCCCGCGGCCGCCGCGATGGGCGCGGCCTGGGGCTGGCGGACGGCCTACGGCCTCGTCGCCGGCATCGGCCTCATCACGCTCGTCCTCGTGCTCCTCCTCGTGCCGCGCTCGGCCCCAGCGGCGCAGGCGCCCTCGATGCGCGGCGAGCTGCGCACTCTCAAGCGGCCGCAGGTCATCCTCACGCTCGTCGCGGGCTCCGTGGGCTTCGGCGGGATGTTCGCCGTCTACACGTTCATCTCCCCCGCGATGACGCAGATCGCCGGGGTGCCCGAGTCCGCGATGCCCTGGGTGCTCGTGTGCTACGGCGTTGGCATGACGGCCGGCTCGCTCATCGTGGGCCCGCTCGTCGACCGGTCGATCGACCGCACCGCGCTCGCGGGCATCGCGGCCCTGGGCGCGATCCTGCTGTGCCTGGGACTCTTCCTCCAGCTCACCCCCGTGGCCCTCGTCCTCCTGTTCCTCATGGGCATCGGCGGCTCCATCTTCACCTCCGCGCTCCAGGTGCGCCTGCTGCGCGACACCCGCGACGCGCCCTCCCTGTCCGCCGCAATGAACCATGCGGCGTTCAACTTCGCCAACGCACTGGGCGCCTTCCTGGGCGGCGTCGTCATCGACGCCGGCTGGGGCTACCGCGCCCCCGCCCTCGTGGGCGCGGGCCTGTCCGTCGTGGGCCTGGCCGTCACGCTGGTCGCCGTGGCGACCCGCGGGCGCTCCGAGCGCCAGATCGTCGACACCGGCGCCGCCGCCCCCGCGTCCGAGGCGCCCGCCTGAACTCCCCCGCGGCCCCATCCGGCAGCGCAGAATTTCGCGTCGCGGCCGTGCGCTAATTGCCCGAGCGGAGCCGCGCGCCCACACCGGAGCCGGGCCGCGCCTCGGGCCCGGACGGCACCCAATGCCAGTCCGCAGCGCACCCGGACAGGGCGCGGTCGAGGCCCGCGATCCGCGCGGATTCGCCGCACGCGGCGGTCACGGACTGCTGCCGCGCACCCCGTAGACCACCCCCGGGGCGCCTGCGGTACGGATCGCCGCGCCGCAGGCGCCCGGGGACCGTGGCCGTGCGAGGCGGGCCGCGGCGTCCGCCGGGCGTACGGTGTGCGCACTATCCCCTCTCCCTAAGGAGGCACCGGTGAGGATCGCGCTGTTCGCCACGTGCATCGTCGACGCGATGTACCCGGAGGTCGCCAAGGCAACCGTGTCCATCCTCGAGCGTCTGGGCCACACCGTGACGTTCCCGGAGCGGCAGGCCTGCTGCGGCCAGATGCACATCAACTCGGGCAAGTTCGCACAGGCCTACCCCGTCGTGAAGAACCACGTGGAGGCCTTCGAGGACGCGGACTTCGACTACGCCGTGGCACCGAGCGGCTCCTGCGTCGCCTCCCTGGGCCACCAGCACCCCATGATCGCGGAGTACATGGGCGACGAGGACCTCGCCTCCCGGGCCACACAGGTGGCCGGGCGCACCTACGAGCTCAGCCAGCTGCTCACCGACGTCCTGGGCGTCACGGACGCCGCCGCCCAGCTGGGCTCGTACTTCCCCCACACCATCGCCTACCACCCCTCGTGCCACGGCATGCGCCTGCTGCGCCTGGGCGATCGCCAGTCCGACCTCCTGCAGACGGTCGAGGGGGCCGTCGTCGTGAGCCCGGAGAACTGGGACGCCTGCTGCGGCTTCGGCGGGACGTTCTCCGTGAAGAACCCGCAGGTCTCCACTGCGATGCTCACGGACAAGGTCGAGGCGCTCATCAACACCGGCGCCAGCGTGTGCTCCGGCGGCGACGCCTCGTGCCTCATGCACATCGGCGGCGGCCTGCAGCGCCGCCACGAGCTGCTGCCCGCGCAGGCCACGCCCCCGGCCACCGTGCACTTCGCGCGCGTGCTCGCCGCCACCCGGGAGCACCCGCTCATTCTCAACGAGGAGCTCGTGAGCGGGGGTGCGCTGCGATGAGCACCACCTTCATCGGCATGCCCACCGTGCCCGGCACCGGCAACCTGTTCGAGCGCGCGCCGTTCCCGCAGGTCGCCCAGCACGAGCTGGGCAATGTGCAGCTGCGCACCAACCTCACGAAGGCCACGACCGCCATCCGCACGAAGCGCGCGGCCCGGGTGGCCGAGCTGGGCGACTGGGAGGACCTGCGCGACTCCGGGGCCGCGGCCAAGGACGTCGTGCTGGCCCGCCTGCCGGAGCTGCTCACCCAGTTCGAGGCGGCCTTCACCGCCGCCGGCGGCACCGTCCACTGGGCGCGCGATGCGCAGGAGGCCAACGCGATCGTCCGCGGCCTCGTCGAGGACAGTGCGCCGCTCAATGAGGACGGCCGGCGCGAGGTCATCAAGGTCAAGTCGATGGCCACGCAGGAGATCGGGCTCAACGAGTACCTCGAAGACCACGACATCGATGCCTACGAGACCGACCTCGCGGAGCTCATCGTCCAGCTCGGCCACGACAAGCCCAGCCACATCCTCGTGCCCGCCATCCACCGCAACCGCCACGAGATCCGCCAGATCTTCCTGCGCGGCATGGAGGACGCGGACCCGAACCTGGGCACGGAGCCGCGCGAGCTCGCCGAGGCCAGCCGCAAGCACCTGCGCAAGAAGTTCCTCACGACGAAGGTCGCGATCTCCGGGGCCAACTTCGGCATCGCGGAGACCGGCACGCTCTCCGTCGTCGAATCCGAGGGCAACGGCCGCATGTGCGTGACGCTGCCGGAGACCCTCATCACCGTCATGGGCATCGAGAAGCTGCTGCCCACGATCGACGACCTGGGCGTGTTCATGCAGCTGCTGCCGCGCTCGTCGACCGGTGAGCGGATGAACCCGTACTCGTCCTTCTGGACCGGCGTCACCCCCGGCGACGGCCCCCGCAACGTCCACGTGGTCCTCCTGGACAACGGGCGCACCCGCGCGCTGGCCGACCAGCACGGGCGCCAGGCCCTGCGCTGCATCCGCTGCTCGGCGTGCATGAACGTCTGCCCCGTCTACGAGCGCACGGGCGGGCACGCATACGGCTCGGTCTACCCGGGCCCGATCGGCGCCATCCTCACGCCCCTGCTGACCGGCACGGACGCCGAGGAGAACAGCACGCTGCCCTATGCCTCCAGCCTGTGCGGGGCGTGCTTCGACGCCTGCCCCGTCAAGATCGACATCCCGCAGATGCTCGTGCGGCTGCGCAACGAGGGCAACGTCGTCAAGGAGTCCGAGCACGGCCGTCTGCCGAAGACGCAGCTCGACGTCGCGCTCACCGGCGCTTCGTGGCTCATGTCCGATGGCCGCCGCATGGCGCTCATGGAGAAGGGCTTGCCGCTCGCCAAGCTCCTCTCCCCCAAGGCCGGCATCCGCAGCCTGCCCGGCATCGCCGGCGCCTGGACCTCCTCGCGCACGATCCCGCGCCCGCCGCGGCAGTCCTTCCGCTCGTGGTGGAGCGCCGAGCACCGCGAGGAGGCGCGCGAGGAGCGCCGCGAGGCCCGCGACCGCGCGCAGTTCCGCCGCTTCGAGGCCCGCTCGGGCGCCGAGCCCGCCCCGGAGGCGGGCCCGGCCCCGCGGTCCGAGAACCAGCACGAGACGAAGGAGTCCTGACGTGGACGCGCGCAGTGTCATCCTCGAGCGCATCTCCTCGAGCCTGGGCCGCACCGGCCGGCTCAATGCGGAGGGCTATGTGCCGATCACCGCCCCCGCACCCGAGGTGCCCCACGCCTATCGCACCGCCTCGGACCTGAGCACGGAGCGGCTCATCGAGATCTTCGCCGACCGGCTGGCCGACTACAACGCGGGCGTCGCGCGGGTGAGCGCGGCCGAGCTCCCCGCGACGGTGGCGCGGTTGCTGGACGAGGCCGACGACATCGTCATCCCCGCCGACCTCGACCGCGCCTGGGTGGGCGAGTTTGCCGGCAGGGTCCTCACCGACTCGCGCGAGGAGCCGCAGCCCGTCGACGTGCTCAACGCGGTGGGCGCCGTCGTCACCGGCTCGACCACCGCGATCGCCGACACCGGCACGATCTGCCTCTCCGGCCCTCACTGCGGGCGACGGGCGATCACCCTCGTGCCGGACCACCACGTGTGCGTGGTGCGCGCGGCGGACATCGTGGAGATCGTGCCCCAGGCGGTGGCCCGCCTGCAGGAGGCCGGGCTGTCCACCGCGCCGCAGACGTGGGCCTCGGGCCCCTCGGCCACCGTCGACATCGAATTCGAGCGCGTGGCCGGAGTGCACGGCCCGCGCCGGCTCGACGTCGTCATAGTCGTCGACGAGGACGAGCCCGAGGCGCATGCCGGGACACAGGCGGCCGCCCAGGCCGACCCTCGGGACAGCGCCTGAGCCGGTGGCTTGAACCGGTCGCTTGGTCGGGTGGCCTGAGGCGACGTCGGGGCAGGCCACCGAGACCGTGCCCCGGCCGGGCCCGGGCGGTTCGGCTCGATTCCCGGTCCGGGCCGGTTCGCCGACCGGCCCGGTTCGGTTCCCGGTCCGCCCTCCGGAAAATGTGATCCACGTCTCGACAGGCCTCCCGCCTCGCGCTAGGATTGTTCAACAATCCACGAGGAGGGTGCATGACCACGATCGACCTCAACTCCGACCTGGGCGAGTCCGTCGCGGGCTTCCCGCTGGCCGACGACGCGGCGGTGCTCGACATCGTCACGAGCGCCAATGTGGCCTGCGGTTACCACGCCGGCGAGCCGCACCTGCTGCGCCGCACCCTGGCCGCCGCCGCCGAGCGGGGCGTGGCCGTCGGCGCCCACCCCTCGTACAACGACCCCGCCGGCTTCGGCCGCCGCGCCATCGACTACGACGCGGCCCAGCTCGCCGATGAGCTGCTCTACCAGCTCGGCGCGCTCGACACGCTGGCCCGCGCGGCCGGCACCCGCGTGTCCTACGTCAAGCCGCACGGTGCCCTGTACAACCGCATCGTCCACGACGAGGAGCAGGCCCGGGCGGTCGTCGACGCCGTGCGCGCCTTCGGCGGTGGTCTCGCGCTCCTCCTGCTGCCGGGCTCCGTCGCGATCGGCCTGGCCGAGGCGGCCGGCATCCGGGCCGTCGCGGAGGCCTTCGCCGACCGCGGTTACACCCCCGAGGGCACGCTCGTCCCCCGCACGCAGCCCGGTGCCGTGATCGCCGATCCGCAGGCCGCGGCCGACCGCGTGGTGCGCCTGGCCACAGAGGGCACCCTCGAGGCCGTGGACGGCAGCGTCATCCGCCTGAGCGCGGAGTCCGTGTGCGTCCACGGCGACTCGCCCGACTCCGTCGAGCTCTCCCGTCGCGTCCGCGCGGGGCTCGAGGAGGCCGGCGTGCAGGTCCGGAGCTTCGCGTGAGGCCCCGGGCGGTGCTGCCCGCCGGCGACCGCGCGCTGCTCGTGGAGCTGGGCTCGATCGACGCCGTCATGGCCGCGCACGCCGCCCTGACCGCCCAACCGCTGCCCGGCCAGGTCGAGGCCGTCGCGGCCGCGGCCACGGTCCTCGTGCGCTTCGAGACCCCGCGGTCCGCGGCGAGCGGGGCCGAGTGCCTGCGCGCACTCGACGTCGACGCCGCACACGCTCCCGAGGGCCGGGAGATCGCCATCGACGTCGTCTACGACGGCGAGGACCTCGAGGCGGCTGCCGCGGCGCTCGGGCTCGGAACCGAGGCGCTCGTCGAGCGCCACACCCGCCAGGCCTGGCGCGCGGCGTTCGCGGGCTTCGCGCCCGGCTTCGTCTACTGCGATGCGCCCGACGGCGGCTGGGAGACCCCGCGCCGGGACGAGCCGCGCACGCGCGTGCCCGCGGGCTCCGTGGGCCTGGCGGGCGCGTTCTCCGCCGTGTACCCCACCGCCTCGCCCGGCGGCTGGCAGCTCATCGGCCGCACGGACGCTCGGCTCTTCGACCCCGACCGCACCCCGCCCGCCCTCATCGCGCCCGGCGACCGGGTGCGCTACCGGGCGGTGCGCGCCCAGGCCACCGCAGGCACTCGAGCCGCCGCGGACACCGGGGACCGCCCGCAGACCGCGGAGCCGGCGGCCGGGGCCCAGCCCGCGGAGCCGGCGTCCCAGGCCGCGCATGGCCCTGCCGCCACCGCCTCCGGCACCTCCCCCACTCCTTCGGCTGCCGCGCCCCCCGCCGAGGCGCCCGCCGCCCGGCCGCAGCCCGGCTCGCGCGTCCTGCGCATCGAGTCCCCCGGGCTGCAGGCGCTCAGCGAGGACGCCGGCCGGGCCGGCCTGGGCGATCAGGGCGTCTCCCGCTCGGGGGCCGCGGACCGGGAGGCCTTCGCCCAGGCCAACCGCCTGGTGGGCAACCCGGAGGGCACGCCCGCCATCGAGATCCTGCTGGGCGGCCTCACCGCCACCGCGCTGGCCGACTGCGCGCTGGCGGTCACCGGCGCGCAGTGCCCGATCGACGTCAAGTACGACGGCGCCGTCCACCGCATGCCGCTGTGCGCCCCCTTCGCGGTGCCCGCGGGCGCACGCCTGTCACTCGGCCGGCCCAGCGCCGGGATGCGCGCCTACCTGGCGCTGCGCGGCGGCTTCGACCTTCCCCGCACGCTGGGCTCGAGCGCCTCGGACGTGCTCTCCGGTCTGGGCCCGCCCCCGCTTGCGGCCGGTGATGAGCTGCGCGCCCCCATTCCCGCCGCCAGCGCACCGGGCGGGGCCGCGGACCCGGCGGGCGCCTCGCCGAACCCGGGGTGCGGGCTCAGCGCGGCGGGCGACCCCGAGCCCACCACCCTGCGCGAGGCCGTGCTGCGCGTCATCCCCGGGCCCCGCGCGGACTGGTTCGAGCCCGCCGCCCTCGAGGCGCTCACGGCCGGTGCATGGACGGTCACGGAGCGCTCGAACCGGGTGGGCCTGCGCTTGGAGGGCGAGCGCCCGCTCAAGCGGGCGCGCGAGGGCGAGCTGCTCAGCGAGGGCATGGTCTTCGGCTCCGTGCAGGTACCGCCCAGCGGCCAGCCGGTCGTGTTCCTCGCCGACCACCCCGTCACCGGCGGCTATCCCGTCATCGCCACCGTCATCACCGCCGATCTGCCCATTGCCGCGCAGGCGGCGCCCGGAACCGCGCTGCGCTTCGCGCTCGCCCCACCGAAGGAGCCCGACCATGGCTGAACTTAGCCGCGTCCTCATCGCCAACCGCGGGGAGATCGCCGTGCGCATCGTGCGCGCGCTTCGCGATGCGGGGCTGACCTCGATTGCGGTCTACGCCGACCCGGATGCGGACGCCGTCCACACCCGGCTGGCCGACGAGGCTCTCGCCCTGCCCGGCACCAGCCCCGCGGAGACCTACCTGAGCATCGAGGCACTCCTCGACGCCGCGCGGCGGGCCCACGCGGATGCCGTCCACCCCGGCTACGGGTTCCTGTCGGAGAACGCGGACTTCGCCCGCGCGGTCGAACGGGCCGGCCTCACGTGGATCGGCCCCCGCGCGGAGACGATCGAGGCGCTGGGCAACAAGGTGCGCGCCCGCGAGCTCGCGGCCTCGGTGGGGACGCCGTTGGCTCCCGGCAGCGACGGGCCCGTCGAGAGCTGGGAGGACGCCCGCGACTTCGCCCAGGAGCACGGCCTGCCGATCGCGATCAAGGCGGCCTTCGGCGGCGGTGGGCGCGGGCTCAAGGTCGCCCGCTCGCTCGATTCCATCGAGTCCTCGTTCATCGCCGCCCAGCGCGAGGCCGAGGCGGCGTTCGGGCGCGGGGAGTGCTTCGTGGAGAAGTTCCTCGACCGGCCCCGCCACGTCGAGGCGCAGATCCTCGCCGATGAGCACGGGCACACCGTGGTCGTGGGGCTGCGCGACTGCTCGCTGCAGCGGCGCAACCAGAAGCTCATCGAGGAGGCCCCCGCACCGTTCCTCACCGCGGAGCAGGAGGAGCGGCTGCGCGCCGGCGCGGTCGCCGTGTGCGAGGCGGCGGGCTACGTGGGCGCCGGGACCGTCGAGTTCCTCGTGGGCGAGGACGGCACGATCTCGTTCCTCGAAGTCAACACCCGCCTGCAGGTGGAGCACCCGGTCACGGAGGAGACGAGCGGGGTCGACCTCGTGGCCGAGCAGCTGCGCATCGCCGCGGGCGAGCCGCTCTCCGTTTCCGAGGCGCCAGCGCCGCGCGGCCACGCGCTGGAGTTCCGGCTCAACGCCGAGGATGCCGTGCACGGCTTCGTCCCCTCCCCCGGGACCGTCACGCGCTTCGAGGCGCCCACGGGCCCCGGCATCCGGATGGACTCCGGGGTCCGGACCGGTTCGGAGGTCCCCGGTGCCTACGACTCCCTCATGGCCAAGCTCATCGTCGTGGGCGCGGACCGGCAGCAGGCGCTGAGCCGCGCCCGGGCGGCCCTCGACGAACTCGTCATCGAGGGCGTGGCCACCGTGGTGCCCTTCGATGCCGCCGTGCTCGAGCATCCGGACTTCACGGCCGAGGACGGCTTCGCCGTGCACACCCGGTGGATCGAGACGGACTTCGCGGAGGACGAGGCGGCGCAGGAGCGCATGACCGACCGCGCCGCCGGGGCGGTCCTGCCCGCGCACGGCGGGGCGCAGCTGCGCCGCTTCGGCATCGAGATCGACGGCCGCCGCCGGGAGATCGCCCTGCCCGCCGAGGCGCTGGCGCTGCTGGCCGGGCGCAGCGGCCCGGCCGGTGGCGCGGGCGAGGGCGCCGGGGGTGTGCAATCCGATCGCGCGCAGTTCGGGGGCAACGGGGGTGGCGCCGCAGGTGGGGAGGACTCCGGGGCGCAGGCATCCGAGACCGCCGTCACGAGCCCCTACGCCGGTTCGTTCGTGGCGTTCTCCGTCTCGGACGGCGATGAGGTCGAGGCGGGCCAGGCGGTCGCGGTCATCGAGGCGATGAAGATGGAATCCGAGGCGCTCGCCCCGGCCGCCGGCACCGTGCGGCTGCGCGACCTGGCCAAGGGCGACGAGGTGGCCGCGGGCCAGGTGCTCGCGGAGCTCGCATGAGGCACGCGGGCACCGCGGCCGCGGGAGCCGACGGTGGGCAGCGAAGCTCCGCACCCACCGCGCACACCGCACGCACCGGGGCCGCGGAGAACGGGGGCACGGCAGACGGGGGCGCGGCTGACCGGAGCACCGAGGACCGCAACACCGAGGACCGCGGCGCGGAGGACGGGACGGCCCGCAGCCGAGCGCACGCCGAGCTCATGGGCCTCATCGCCGGCGGGCAGCTGAGCGTGGGCGACAAGCTCAGCGAGGTGGCGCTGGCAGCCCGCCTGGGCGTGTCGCGCAACACCCTGCGCGAGGCGTTCGCAGCACTGGCCGCCGACGGCCTCGTCGAGCGGATCCCCCACCGCGGGGTCTTCGTCGCCGAGCCCACGCAGCGGGAGATCGCGGAGATCTACCGCCTGCGCATCCTCCTCGAGGCCGGCGCCCTGCAGTGGGCGGACGGCCTCGACACCTCGGGCCTGCGCGCGATCGTCGAGCGCGGTCTGGCGGCCCGCAGCGCGGGCGACCACGTGGGCACGGCCGCGGCCAACCAGGACTTCCACACCGCGATCGTCGCCGCCGCCGGCTCGCGCCACGCCGATGCGCTCATGCGGCGCGTCTCCGCGCTCATGCGCCTGGCGTTCGCCCGCGCCAGCCGGCTCGAGGACCAGTTCCACGCGCGCTTCGCCGAGGGCAACCTGCGCGTCGTCGAACTGCTCGAGCGCGGCGACCGGGCGGGCGCTGCGGCATCGATGCGCGCCTACCTCGACGATGCGCGCGCAGAACTCGGCGCACTCGGCGATCCGCCCGCCCCGCCCGGCCGCTGAGGCCGGCGGCGGGACGGCAGCACGAAGGCGGCGGCACCGGGGTGGCGGCACCGGGGTGGCGGCACTGGGACGGCCGTGCTGGGCAGACAGTCCCGAGGCGGTCTCGGCCACACGGGCCGTGCCGCTGCCGCGCGCCCGCGGTGCGGGCAGCAGCGCGCCGACCCAGAGGGCGGGCAGCGCCCGCCCGCCGCCGAGGCGCGGGAAGCACCCGGCCGGCCCGCACCTCGGCGGTGGGCAGGGGAACTAGGCCCAGAGCTTTGCGATGCCGGCCACCGAATTCCAGCCCAGGTAGATCGTCAGCAGCCACACGGCCGCGCCCAGGATGAGCAGCCAGAGCGGATAGCGGTAGCCGCCCAGCAGGTCGCGGCGGCGCCAGGCCACCCACAGCACGACGAAGAAGCCCAGCGGGAGGATGAGGCCGTTGACTGCGCCGGCGAAGATGAGGAGCGTCTGCGGGGTCTGGTTGAGCACCAGGTAGACGGCCGTGGCCACGACGATGAACGCGATCGTGAGCCCATTGCGCACCCGCGGCGAGGTCGACTGCTTCGTCACGAAGCTCACGGAGGTGTACGAGGCGCCGATGACGGAGGTGACCGAGGCGGCCCAGAGGACGACGCCGAAGAACCGCAGGCCGATCTGCCCCGCGGCGGCCTCGAAGGCGTCCGCGGCGATGTTCTGCCCGGCCAGGTGGACGCCGCCGGCGACCACGCCCAGGATGGCGAGGAACAGCAGCACGCGCATGATGCAGGTGACGATGATGCCCATGACCGAGGCGCGGGTGATATCGCGGATGTGCTCGATCCCGGTGACGCGCGAATCGACCATCCGGTGGGCGCCGGCGAACGTGATGTAGCCGCCCACCGTGCCGCCGATGAGCGTGGTGATGACGAGGAAGTCCACGTGCTCGGGGGCCACGGTGTTGGCCAGCGCCTGGCCCAGCGGGGGCTGCGAGACGATCGCGACGTAGAGCATGAGCGCGATCATGAGCGCGCCGAGCACGGCGACGATGCGGTCGAGCGCCACGCCCGCGCGCTTGGAGACGAAGATCGCGATCGCCACGAGCGCGGAGATCGCGCCGCCGATCTTGGGATCGAGCCCGAGCATCGCGTTGAGGCCCAGCCCGGTGCCGCCCACGTTGCCGATGTTGAAGATGAGCCCGCCCACGAACACGAAGACGGCGAGGACCCACCCGAGGCCCGGCAGCACGCGGTTGCCCAGCTCGTTGGCGCGCAGGCCGCTCACGCCGATCACCCGCCACACGTTGAGCTGGATGGCGATGTCGACGAGGACGGAGATGAGGATCGCGAATGCGAACGCCGCCCCCATCTGGACCGTGAACACGGAGGTCTGGGTGATGAAGCCGGGGCCGATCGCGCTCGTCGCCATGAGGAACATGGCGCCGATCATCGTGAGCCTGCGGCTGCTGGCCAGGCCCGCGGCGGTGTCCGGGGAGGCGGGCTCGGCGGCGGAGCTCTGGGGCGCAGAGCCCTGGGGCTCGGTGCCCTGGGGCTCGGAGGGGGCGTCAGTCATGGCGGGGCTTCCGATAGGGGGGCGAGGCGGTGAGCCAAATGTAGGCCAGATCACACGCGGTGCGCAAGCGATTGTTGAACAATCCCCCTACCCCCGGCGCACCGCCTGCAGCACCCCGTGTCGATGTGAACCAATTAGACTGGACAACAAACCATTTGGTTCGTACCCTCGGGGTATGACCGCACCGAATCCGCCCGCCGCCGCGGCGGACACGCGCATCGGTGCCCGCCGGGGCGCGGCGCTGGCCGTCCTCATCCTGGCGGTCACCCTGCTCGCGATCGACGGCACCGTGCTCTACCTGGCCCTGCCCGCCCTCAGCCGCGATCTGGCGCCCACCGCGGCCCAGGTGCTCTGGATCGGCGACATCTACTCGTTCGTGCTGGCCGGGCTCCTCATCACGATGGGCAACCTGGCCGACCGCTTCGGCGCCAAGCGCCTGCTGCTGGTGGGCAGCGCGGCATTCGGGCTCGCCTCCCTGCTGGCGGCCTTCGCACCCACCGCCGGGCTGCTCATCCTCGCGCGGGCGCTCCTGGGCCTGGCGGGCTCGACGCTCATGCCCTCGACCCTCTCCCTCATCCGCGCGCTCTTCCCGGACGCCGCCCTACGCACCCGCGCGGTGGCCCTGTGGTCGGCGGGGGCCATGGCGGGCGGGGCGGTGGGCCCGCTCGTGGGCGGCGTCCTGCTCGAGCACTTCGCCTGGGGATCCGTCTTCCTCATCAACCTGCCCGTCGTCGCGCTCATCATCGTCGCCGGCTCCGTCCTGCTGCCCGGCGCCCCGACCCGGCGCAGCGCGCCCATCGACCTGCTCTCGGCCGGGCTGTCCGTCCTCGCGATCGTCCCGCTCGTCTACGCGGTCAAGGCCGTGGTCGAGCACGGACCCACCCTGGACGCAGGCGGGGCTGCGGCGATCGGCGTCGTCTGCGGCTGGCTGTTCCTGCGCCGCCAGCGCCGGCTCGCCCAGCCGCTGTTCGACCTCTCCCTCTTCGCCATCCCCGCCTTCCGCGGTGCCGTCATCGCCAACGGGCTCTCCGTGCTCGGCTTCTTCGGCTTCCTCTACTTCTTCTCCCAGTACCTCCAGCTGGTGCGCGGCTACTCCCCCTTCTGGGCGGGGCTCGCGGAGATGCCCGCGACGCTCGCCTCGATGGCCGTCGCCGTCATCGTGGGCGCGGCGCTGCGCCGGCTGGGTGCCGGCCGCGCGATCGCCGCGGGCCTGCTGCTCAGCGCCGCGGGCCTCGTGGGGATCGGCATCGCGGAGGGCAGCGACACCTACGCGTGGCTGGGCCTCGCGCTGGCGATCACCGGGCTGGGCACGGGGCTGGCGATGACGCTGTCGACCGATGCCGTGGTCTCCGCTGCCCCGCCGGACCGGGCGGGGGCGGCCTCGGCGATCTCCGAGACCTCGTTCGAGCTCGGCATCGCCCTGGGCATCGCGCTGCTGGGCTCACTCCAGACCGCCCTGTACCGCGGTCTCCTGCACGTCCCCGCGGGCACGCCGGAGGCGGCGGGCCGGGCGGCGCGGGAGTCCCTTGCCGCCGCCGTGGAGGCCGCCCAGGGCCCCGCGGGCGGGCCGGACACCGGGCTGCTGCTGGCCGCCCAGGAGGCGTTCACACAGGGCATGCAGATGACGGCCGCCATCGCAGCCCTGCTGCTCGCCGCGGCGGCGGTCGTGGCCTGGCGGGTCATCCCGTCGCCACGGGGTGCGGATGCCCTCGCCCAGCCCGCGGCGGAGGCCCGGCCCGCGGCAGAAGCCCGTCCCGCAGCGGAAGCCAAGTCCACCGTGGCGACCTATCCCGCAGCGGAAACCCAGCCCGCGGCGGAGGCCCAGCCCGCGATGGAGAGCCAGTCCGCGGCGGGCGCCCGGCCCGCGACGAAGGGGGGCGCGCATGCGCAATGAGCCGCCGGACCGCGGCGGCCCCGCGGGCGCCGGGCAGCCCACCCGGGACCGCGAGCGCACCCGCGCGGCCATCATCTCCGCCGCCGGTCGGCTCATCGCCGAGCGAGGCTCGGGGGTCAGCCTCGCGGCGATCGCCGCCGAGGCGGGGGTCTCCAAGGGCGCGCTGACCCACCACTTCCCGTCCCGGGCCGCGCTGCACGCCGCCCTCATCGAGGACGTGGGCGAGCGCCTGTGGGACGAGGTGAGCGCAGACGTCGACCTCTCCGAGGCCCGTCCCGGCATGCTCACCCGGGCCTATATCCGCGTGCTCGCCTCCGACAGCGAGGCCACGCGCGCCGTCTTCTTCCCGTCCTCGATCCTCCTGAGCCTGGGCAGCGGCGAATTCGTTGATGCCCACAGCGCCGCGGAGGCGCAGCGCTGGCGCGCGGCCTTCGCCGCCGACGGCCTGCCGACCGACCTCGGCCTGGCACTGCGCTGCGCGGCCGAGGGGCTCGCGGCCAACGCCGGCTCGGTGTTCCTCTCCGCCGAGGAGCTCGCGCTCACCCGCACCCGCCTGCTCGCGCTGGCGGAGGCGCCGTCACCCCACGAGTGACCCCGGCACACCCCGACCGCGCGGAACCCTGGCGGAAGCGCTCAGCGCGCCTGGGATCCGGCCGTCACCGCGGGCGCGAGCGCTCGCCCTCGACGGCCTCCCGGCCGCCGGCGGCGATCTCCGCGTCATACGACATGCGGTTGAGCGTGCGCACGAACAGGGCGTCGGGCAGCAGGGTGAGCAGCAGGAAGACCAGGGGGACGAGCGCCCAGAGGCCGGCGCCGCCGTCCTCGAGCGCGTTGCTCTTGAGCGAGACGAAGACGATCGAGACGCCGAAGCCGATCCACGGGATGATCGCCCACCGGTCGATCCGGTTCTTGATGGGGTCGACGATGGGCCGGACGGGATCGCGGGCGGGCCGGGCGGCCACGTAGAGCGCAGCCCACAGGATGAGCAGGATGAGCACGACCCCGGCCACGGTCCACAGCGTCCACCAGTAGGCGAAGGCCCCGGCCAGGGCGATGAACGCGGCGAAGGAGGCGACCAGGCCCCAGCGCAGCACGTTCGCGTAGCGGGCGAGGCCGCGGCTGAGCTCGGCCGGATCGAAGCTCTCGCGCAGCTCGCGGCGGCTGGGCAGCCCCGCCGTGCTCGTCGAGCCCGCGCGGATGACGGGCGCACCGTCCTCGGCCCCCGCCTCGGGTCCCGGGGCCGCCTCGTGTCCTGTGCCCGCCTCGCGCCCCGGGCCTGCCTGGCCATCCGCCGCCGAGGCGCGCACGACCTGCGCGTCCGGTTCGCCTGCCGCACTGGGCTGCTGCGAGCGCTCGGCGCGTCGGCGCGCCCGCCTGGTCTCCGGCTCCTCGGCCACCGCTTCCCCCTCATGCTCGGTTGGCTGCCAGTCTAGCGACGGCCCGTGGCCCCCCGGCTGTCCGGGCGCGCGCAGCGAATGCGGCCACCCGTCCGGGCGAGAACGCCCTTTCGGGCCGTTGGACACGATTCGAGCACGATCATCGGATTCATGCGGAAACCGGCGGCGGATTGTGACGTGAACCACTGTATTCTGCACTCACGCGCTCGGGACCAGTCCGAGACCACCCCTGGAGGCAGCAGTGAAGCGTTCTGTATCGATACTCGCCCTGGCCGCGGCAGCGACCCTCGCGCTGAGCGCGTGCGGCGGCTCAGACAGCGGCGACAGCAAGGGCGGGGACTCCGACGGCCCCGACCTCGTCAACGAGGGCAAGCTGACCCTGTGCTCGGACATCCCCTACGAGCCGTTCGAGTTCACCAAGGACAACGAGAACGTCGGCTTCGACATCGACATGGCGGACGCCCTGGCCAAGAAGCTGGGCGTCGAGCTGGACACGATCACCACGCCGTTCGAGTCCATCGAGTCCGGGGTGGCGCTCAACACGGGCAAGTGCGACATCGCCCTGTCCGGCATGGGCGCCACGGACGAGCGCAAGACGAAGATGGACTTCACCGACATCTACCTCAAGGACAACCTTGCGATGATGACGAAGAAGGGCTCCGGCATCAAGACGCTCGACGATGCGAAGTCGAAGTCCGTGGGCGTGCAGAAGGCCACCACCGGCGAGGCGTACGCGAAGGACCACGGTGTGGATCCCGTCCAGTTCAAGGACACGGGCCTGCTCAACAACGCGATGGCCTCGGGCAAGGTCGACGCCGCCGTCGCCAACATCTCGACGATCTACGCGGCCACCCAGGCCCACGACAACCTCGAGATGGTCCAGGACTTCGGCACCGGCGAGCTCATCGGCGCCGCCGTGAAGAAGGGCAACACGAAGCTCGCCGACTCCTTCAACGAGATGCTCAAGTCCAAGCTGGACGACGGGTCCTACTCCAAGCTCGTCGACCAGTGGTTCGGCGAAGTGGGCAAGGCCGCCAAGGTCACCGAGGCCAAGGAAGGCTGACCCCCACCGCCCCGGGCGGCGCTCGCCACAGCGCGAGCGCCGCCTCGACCATGCCGAGGAGCATCTGTGGCACTGAACATGCGCCAGCGCGCCCGCCTTTCGCGCGGCATCCAATACGCGATCTTCGCGATCATCGTCATCGTCCTCATCGTCGTCGTGGACTGGAAGACGTTCGTCGACGCGTTCCTCAACCCGAAGGTCATCGCCGAGCAGTTCCCCGGTGTCCTCACCATCGCGTTGAAGAACACCATCATCTACACCGCGCTGGGCTTCGTGCTGGCGCTGGCCATGGGCATCGTCCTGGCCCTCATGAAGATATCCTCCGTGGGCCCGTACCGGTGGATCGCCACCGGCTACATCGAGTTCTTCCGCGGCGTGCCCGCCCTCATCGTCTTCATCGCGTTCGGCCTGGGCATTCCCACCGCATTCGGCTTCAGCCTCAACACCTACCTCACGGTCATGCTGTCGCTGGGCATCGTCGAGAGCGCCTACATCGCGGAGACGCTGCGCGCCGGCCTGCAGGCGGTGCCGCGCGGGCAGTACGAGGCGGCCCGCTCGCTGGGCATGACCCACACCCGGGCGATGATCTCGATCATCATCCCGCAGGCGTTCCGGATCATCCTGCCCCCGCTGACCAACGAGATCATCATGATGACGAAGGACTCCTCGCTCATCTTCCTCGTGGGCCTCTCCGCCAAGCAGTACGAGCTGGCGCTGTTCGGGCAGAACGGGATCACCGAGCCCTCGGCCGGCCTCACGCCGCTCGTGGTCTCCGGCGCCTGCTACCTCGTCATCACCCTGCCGCTGGGCTGGCTGGCCCGCCGCTTCGAAGCCCGCACCGCAAAGATGAGGAAGTGACCATGGCCGATTCCACCCCGCGCCGGCGCACCGCAGGCGCCCCGGACCTCCACGCCGAGGACATCCACGCCGAGGACGTGACGATCACCGACCTGCACAAGTCCTACGGCGACGTCGAGGTGCTCAAGGGCATCGACCTGACGGTGGCCCCGGGCGAGGTCGTGTGCCTCATCGGCCCCTCCGGCTCCGGCAAGTCCACGCTGCTGCGCTGCATCAACGTCCTGGAGAAGGCGAACGCCGGAACGATCGAAGTCGCCGGCTACACCGCCACGGACCCGGACACGGACCTCGACGTCATGCGCCGGCACGTGGGCATGGTCTTCCAGCACTTCAACCTGTTCCCCCAGCTCACCGCTCTGGAGAACTGCTCGATCGCCCAGCGCCGCGTGCTGGGCCGCGAGACCGGCGAGGCCAACCGGATCTCCCAGGACCGCCTCGACATGGTGGGCCTGGGCGAGCTGGCGGACCGCTACCCGGACCAGCTCTCCGGCGGCCAGCAGCAGCGCGTCGCGATCGCCCGGGCGCTGGCCATGGAGCCCGCGCTCATGCTCTTCGACGAGCCCACCTCCGCCCTCGACCCGGAGACGGTGGGCGATGTGCTGCGCGTCATGCGCGAGCTCGCCCAGGCCGGCATGACGATGATCGTCGTGACCCACGAGATGGCGTTCGCCAGCGAGGTCGCGGACAAGGTCGTGTTCATGGACGGCGGGGTCGTCGTCGAGCAGGGCCCGCCCAGCGAGGTCATCCGCAACCCGCAGCACCAGCGCACGCAGACGTTCCTCTCCCGCGTGCTCCACCCCGGCGGGCTCTGAGGCGGGCGGGCTCTGAGTCTCCCGGTGCTTCGGCCGCCTGGCACGGATACCCCCGGCACTGCGGCCGCCTGGCCTTGCAGCCACCGAGCACTCAGGCGACCCGGCTCTGCTCTGCGGCGACCGGCCCGTGCCCGTCCCAGCGCTCCGGCCGGCCCCGTGGCCCGCACTCGCCGCCCGCACCCGTCCCGCTGGTGAGTCCGACATCACATCGCGGGCGGAATGCGCGTAGAGTCGCGCAGGTCCACCCGATGCACGTCCGCCGCCCCACCCCGGCGCGCGGCGCCCGCACACGCAGCGGCCGCCGCGCGGCACCGATCACAGGAGACCCCGTGACCAGCCCCCGCCTTGACAAGCCCGCGCCCGCGTTCGTCGCGGACGAGAAGACGGCGCGCACCGCCGCCACCGCGGCCCTCGTCGGCACCGCGATGGAGTGGTACGACTTCTTCCTCTTCACGACCGCCTCCGCGCTCGTGTTCAACGTCCAGTTCTTCGACAAGGGCGACCCGTTCCTCGCCTCGCTGTCGTCATTCGCGACGATGGCGGTGGGCTTCGTGGCCCGGCCCATCGGCGGGCTCATCTTCGGCCACCTGGGCGACCGGGTGGGCCGCAAGACGGTCCTCATGATCACGATCGTCGGCATCGGCATCACCACCGGCCTCATCGGCGTGCTGCCGAACTACGCGACGATCGGCGTGGCCGCACCCGTCCTCCTCGTCGTCCTGCGCATCTGCCAGGGCCTGGCCGTGGGCGGCGAATGGGGCGGGGCCGTGACCGCCGCCGTCGAGTCCGCGCCGGCGGAGAAGCGCGCCCGCTACGCCGCCTACCCGCAGATCGGCTCCCCGATCGGCACGCTCCTGTCCTCCGGCGGGTTCTTCCTCGTCGGCCTGCTCATCACCCAGCCCGGCGCATTCGACTCGTGGGGCTGGCGCATCCCGTTCCTGCTGGCCCTGCCGCTGCTGCTCGTCGCCGTCTATGTGCGCAGCAAGCTCGAGGAGACCCCGGTCTTCCAGGAGATCGAGGCCGAGCACGAGAAGGCCGCCGCCCCCATCGTCCAGGTGCTCAAGCACTCCTGGCTGCAGGTCATCGTGGGCTTCGGCACGAACTTCGTGGGCCTGGGCGGCTTCTTCCTCGTCACGACGTTCGTCGTCTCCTACGGCAAGAACACGCTGGGCCTGTCGAACAGCCTCATGCTGGGCGCCACGCTCGTCGCCGCGGCGTGCGAGATCCTCATCATCGTCTTCTTCGGCCGCCTGGGCGAGCGCTGGGGCGCGGCGAAGGTCTCCACGTTCGGCGGCATCGCCACGGTCCTCGTCGCGTTCCCCATCTTCCTCATGGTCGACACGAAGCAGCCGCTGCTCGTCATCCTCGGCATGACGATCGGCGTGTGCTGCCTGTCGATCCCCTACGCCGTCAACGGCGCCCTGCTCACCGCGCTCTTCCCAGCCCACTACCGCCTGTCGGGCGTGAGCCTGTGCGCGAACATCTCCGCGATCTTCGCCGGCTTCATCCCCATGCTCGCCACGGCCTTCCAGCACATGGCCGGCGACGCCTGGTGGCCCGCCCCGATCATGCTCGTCGTCATCGCCGGCATCACCGCCGTGTGCTCGGTGCTCGCCCCGCGGCTCAGCATCGACGTGCCCGGCTACCGCCACTGACCGGCGGCGCCGGCGCCCGTCGACCGCGCCGGCGCCTCGGCTGCCCTCGCCCCGGCCGGCGGTGCCGCCATCCCGGTGGCACTCGCGCCTCCAGGCGGCACAGCCAGCCCCGCGCCCGAGGTGCAGGCCAGGATCTCCCTGGCCCGCGCCTCGGGCGCGGTCTGCTCTGCGAGCGCCTGCCTGCGCGCGGCCGGTGCGGGCTAGGGTGAGCACATGAGAACTCAGACCGATGGCCGCTCTGAACCCGTCCCCGCCGCAGAGCCCGGGTGCTCCGCGGGCCACCTCATCGTCCGCCAGCTCGAGCGCCAGGGCGTCGAGCGCGTCTACTGCGTGCCCGGCGAGTCCTACCTGGACGTGCTGGACGGGCTCTACGACTCGCAGATCCAGACCGTCGTGTGCCGCCAGGAGGGCGGCGTGGGCAACATGGCCGTCGCGGAGGGCCGCCTCACCGGGCTGCCCGGCGTCGCCGCCGTGACCCGCGGGCCCGGGGCGGCGAACACGATGATCGCGGTCCACACCGCGTTCCAGGACGCGACGCCGCTCATCGTGCTCGTGGGCCTCATCCCGGAGACCATGCGCGGGCACGAGGCGTTCCAGGAGTTCTCGCTCGAGGGCTGGTTCGGCACGACGGCCAAGCGGGTCTTCACCCTCGACAGCCCGGGTGAGGCCGCGGACCTCGTCGCCCGCGCCTTCCACATCGCGACCTCCGGGCGCCCGGGGCCCGTCATCATCGGCCTGCCGGAGGAGACGCTGCTCGCCCCGACCTCCGGGCGGACCGTCCCGCCGCTGCCGCTGGCGGCCACCCCCGTCTCGGATCACCAGCTCGCGGCGATCGAGGACGCCGCGGCGCGCGCCGAGCGCCCGCTGCTCGTGGTGGGCGGCGAGGGCTGGACCGACGAGGGATCCGCGGCGATCGCCGCCTGGGCGCAGGGCCAGGGCATGGGGATCATCGCGGACTTCCGCGCCACCGACGGCATCGACCACGACTGCCCCGCCTACCTGGGGGCCGCAGGCTACGGCTCCTGGCCCGGCACCGCCGAGGCGCTGGCCCGGGCGGACCTGCAGGTGTTCCTGGGCTGCGCGCGCGCCGACGTCATGACCAACGGCTTCGAACGCGGCATGGAGCCCGCGCACACGATCGTCGTCAACCCCGACGCGGAGCTGCGCCAGCACACGGGGCCGCTCGACATGCAGGTCGTCGCCCGCACGCCCGACTTCGCGGCCGCCGTGGCCGGGCGCCCCGCGCGCACGGCCGAGCTGCCCGCCTGGGTGCGGGAGACCCGCTCGGCCTACGCGGCCTGGCGCCAGACGCCGTCGGACGACCGCGCCCGGGAGGGCTACCTCGACCTCGACGTCGCGTTCGCCTCCGTCCGGGAGCTGCTGCCGGACGATGCGGTCATCGCCTACGGCGCCGGCAACCACTCCGGCTGGGCCTCGCGCTACCTGCCCACCCACGGGCCCGCCTCGCTGCTGGGCCCGCGCAACGGCGCCATGGGCTTCGGGGTGCCCGCCGCGGTTGCCGCGGCGCTGGTTTTCCCCGACCGCAAGGTGTTCTCTATCGCCGGCGACGGCTGCTTCATGATGAACGGGCAGGAGTTCGCGACCGCCGTGGCGCACGGCCTGGACATCACGATCATCGTCGACGACAACTCCGTCTACGGCACCATCGTGGGCCACCAGGAGCGCGAGTACCCGAACCGCCCGTCCGGCACCGGCCTGCAGAACCCGGACTTCGCGGAGTACGCACGGGCATTCGGCGGGTTCGGCATCCGCGTGGAGCGCACCGCGGACTTCCGCGACGCGTTCGCCCAGGCGCTCGACTACCCGGGACCCGCAATCGTCCACGCGATCGTCGACCCCGAGGTGCGCACCACCCGGCGCTGAGCGCCGCGGGGGTCGGGACGCGCGGGGTGTGCGCCGGGGAAGCACTGAGCGGGCGCGGCGGGCGCGCATCGCCGCCGCGCGGGTGCTGCCCACGCTCACTGCCCGTCCGGCCCGGGGCTACGGGGTGCGGGATTGCGGACCCGGGGTTGCGGGGCCGGGGCCCAGGGTTACGGGGCCCGGGGTTACGCGCCCGGGATTACGCGGCCCGAGGCCGCGCACACGCATTCCGACCGCCCGTTTCCACCTCCACCTCCCAGCGCTGCCTCCCCGCCCGACCGACTGACCCCGCGCCACCCCGCGGCCAGCATCCGCCAGCCGCTCTCCGCTCCACCACCGCTCCCTCACACGAAAGGCCCCGATCGCCGTGGAACTCGACCTCCTGCTCACCAACGCCCGCGCGCTCACCCTCGACGACTCCCGCCCCACCGCCGCCCGGATCGGGGTGTGGCAGGGCCGGCTCGTCGGCTTCGATGAGGAGCTCGACGGCCTGAGCGCGAGGCAGACGGTCGACCTCGACGGGGCCGCCGTGCTGCCGGGCTTCAACGACGTCCACTGCCACACGACGTGGTTCGGGCTGACGCTGGCCAGCGTGGACGTCGAGGCCCTGCCCGGGGGCATGGACGCCGTCTACGCCGCGCTCGAACAGGGCGCGCGGGCCGCCGGCGAGGGCGAATGGGTGGAGGCCACCGGATTCTCGCAGCAGGACTACGACAACGCATACCCGGACATCCAGGTGCTCGACCGCATCACGGGCGGCCGGCCGCTGTTCATGCGCCAGGTCAGCGGGCACGCCGCGATCGTGAACACGAAGGCGCTGGAGATGGCCGGGATGCTGGAGCCCGGCTACACGGACCCCGCCGGCGGCAAGGTTGTGCGCGACGAGCACGGCAGGCCCACCGGCCTCATCGAGGAGACCGCCCAGCAGGCCGTGCAGGACCTCATCAAGCCCTATTCCGCGGACACGATCGTCGACTGCCTGGACCGCGCCACCGCGCAGTACGCGAAGGAGGGCATCACGAGCATCGGAGAGGCGGGGATCAGCGGCGGCTGGATCGGCCACTCCCCCATCGAGGTGACCGCCTACATGCGGGCGCTCGCACAGGGCAGGCTGCGCGTGCGCGCCCAGCTCATGCCCTCGATCTATGCGCTCCACGAGGTCGCGGCGAACAGCGCGGACGACTTCGGGCTGGGCCTGGACCTGGGCGTCGTCACGGGCTTCGGCGACGATGACATCTCCATCGGCCCCACGAAGATCTTTATGGACGGCGCGATGTCCGGCGAGACGGCGGCGATGCACGCCAACTACGCCGGCCGCGACCACCCTGGCTACCTCCAGGAGGACCCTGAGGTGCTGCGCCGCCAGACGCTCGACGCCTACCGCTCGGGCTGGTCCGTTGCGGTGCACGCGATCGGCGACCTGGCCGTGGACGAGGCGGTGAAGAACATCGGCGACGCGATCGACCGCTATGGCCGCCACGCGATCCCCAGCCGCATCGAGCACGCCGGCATGGTCTCCGACGCCGCGCTGGCCAAGCTCGCGCACTACGGGATCGCGGTGACGCCGCAGGCGGCGTTCGCCGACGCGATCGGCGACGGCATGAATCGCTCGCTGGGCGATGACCGCGTGAGGATGCTCTACCGCGGCAAGTCGTTCGTCGACGGGGGTGTCATGCTCGCCGGCTCCTCCGACCGGCCGTGTGCGGACGGCAACGCGCTGCGCGGGATCCAGGCGTTCGTGGACCGCCGCACCCGCTCCGGCGGCGTGTTCGGCGTGCCCGAGGAGTGCATCTCCCCGCTCGAGGCGGTGCGCGCCTACACGTGCGTCGCCGCCGAGGCCTCGGGCCAGCTCGACTCGAAGGGCACGCTGAGCGCCGGCAAGCTCGCCGACATGGTGGTGCTGGGCGCCGATCCCACGCAGGTGGATCCGGAGGCCATCCGCGACATCGAGGTCCGCGCGACGCTGCGCGGCGGGGAGTTCACGCACTCGGCACTGTAGGGCGAGGGTGGTGTAGGGCGACGGCGCTGTTGGGCGACGCGGCGCGCTCCGGCGGTCCGGCGGCAGGGATACGGGTGCCACTGGTCAGGCCGGGTCCGATGGGGGTTGTGCGGGCCGGTTCCGGTGGGGGTTGTGCGGGCCGGCCCCTGTGGGGGCTGTGCGGGCCGGCCCTGGTCCGGGCTGTGCGGGCCGGGCTCTGGCGCAGGCGAGCGGGGGCCGCGTTTGAGAGGCTGCCGCTTGGGCGGGCTGTTCATGAGCGGGTGCCGCGCGTGAGCGGGTTCCCCGTGCGCGGCGGGCCGGTGAGCGGCAGCCCGGATTCTGCGGGCGCCCGAGGCGCCTCGGGTGCGGGTGATGCGCAGATAATGGCAGAGACACGGTTTTCGACAATGCCAGGCCGCCGCGGGCGGCACTGGCGTAAAGGACGGGCGGCCATGGGATTCGCAGACACACCACAGGAGCAGCTGGATTCGGAGCTGCTCACCGACTTCGCGACGATGTCGGCCTTCGGCGAGACGCCGCGCGGCGGCGTGGACCGCGAGGCGATGACGCAGCCGGACGTCGAGCAGCGCCGCTGGCTGAGCGGATGGCTGGAGGAGCGCGGGTTCAGCGTGGACATCGACCGCGTGGGCAACCAGTTCGGCACGTTCGAGTGGACCCCGGGCGCACCCTACGTGCTGCTGGGCTCGCACATGGACTCCCAGCCGCTGGGCGGGAAGTTCGACGGTGCCTACGGTGTGATCGCCGCCGCCGAGGCCGCCTGGCGCATCAAGCGGGCCTGCGACGAGTCCGGGCACGTGCCGCAGTACAACATCGCCGTGGTCAACTGGTTCAACGAGGAGGGCTCCCGGTTCGAGCCCTCCATGATGGGCTCCGGGGTCTACACGGGCAAGCTCGACGCGGACACGGTGCTCAAGACGGAGGACTTGGCAGGCGTCAGCGTGGCCGAGGCGCTGGAGGACGGCGGCTTCCTGGGCTCCGGCGATGGCCCGCAGGCCGCCGCGTATGCGGAGATCCACATCGAGCAGGGCCGCATCCTCGACGAGGAGGGCGTGGCGATCGGGCTGGTCGAGGCGACGTGGGCGGCGAAGAAGTACCACCTCATCGTCCACGGCGACCAGGCGCACACCGGCTCCACGATCATCTCCGACCGCCACGACGCGCTGCTGGGCGCCTCGCACCTCGTGGTGCTGGCCCGCGAGATCGCCGACGAGTTCGGCATCCACACCTCCGTGGGGCAGCTCGTGGTGCTGCCGAACTCGCCGGTCGTGGTGCCGCGCGAGGCCCGCCTGCACCTGGACATGCGCTCCCCGGACTCCGCCCTGGTCGAGGCGGCCGACGCCAGGCTGCGCGAGCGGATGCGCAAGATCGAGGAGCTCGCCGCCGTGCGCATCGAGGAGGACACGGCCCACCAGTGGGACCTGCTGCCCTACGACCCGCGCGGCGTGGAGCTCTCCCGGCGGGTGGCGGAGGACCTGGGCCTCAGCCACCGGCCCATCATGACGGTGGCCGGGCACGACTCGACGAACATGAAGGACATCGTGCCCTCCGTCATGCTGTTCGTGCCCAGCGTGGATGGCATCAGCCACAACGAGGGCGAGTACACGAAGGACGCGGACATGTGCGCCGGCGTCAACCTCTTCACCGAGGTTGCGACCCGCCTGCTCGACGGCGCGCTGGACGAGTAGCAGGCGCCGGAGCGTGGCGCCTCCGCCGCGACCGGCGCGGCCGCTGGCGCGCCCGGCGGCGGTCGAGTGGTCAGTCCCGTGCGGCGAAGCGCCCGCAGACCGCACAGGACTGACCTCTCGCTCAGAGGCAGTAGCCCGAACGGTCACTCTCGTACGGTCCGAGGGTGCCGAACCGAACAGGAACGACCACTCACGGAACGCCGGGGCGCCACCGGGCCAAGCCACCGGCACGGCCGCCTCATGCGGTTCTCCGCCTCCCCGCGCCTCGGCAGCGGTACCACCGAAGCGGGCACCAAGCGGTCACTCTCGTAGGGTCCGAGAGCGCGGAACCGAACAGGAACGACCACTCACGGACCCCAGGGCGCCCCGGGCACATGCCACCGGCACGGACGCCTCGCACATCCCCCACCCCCACCTCGCAAATCCCGCGCCCCACTCCACCCCGGGAAAACAGCTGAGCGGTCATTGTCGTTCGGTCTCCTCAGGAGATTCCGTACGACAATGACCGCTCGGCGTAGCGAGTGCAGGGCGCGGCGGGCTGCGAGGCGGAAGCGGTGCCGCACCGCTCACGGGCGCGAAGCCGCGCAGTGCCTCTCAGGGGCCCGTGCCCGCTCAGGGACGCGAAGCCACGCCGTGCCAGCTCAGGGGACCATGCCGCTCCGCGCTCAGCTGTAGTCGGCGTTCGTGAGCACCGCTTCGTAGACGTCGAGGCCCGCGTTGAGGTCCTCGGCCGTGATGTTGAGCGGCGGCACGATGTGCAGGCGGTTGAAGTTGACGAACGGCAATACGCCGCCGGCCTTGAGCTTGCCGACGATGTCCGTCATCGCCTCGGAGCCGCCGCCGTAGGGGGCAAGCGGCTCGCGCGAGTCCTTGTCCTCAACGAGCTCGATCGCCCAGAACATGCCCACACCGCGCACCTCGCCCACGTGCTTGGAGTTCGCCATGATCTTCTCCAGCCGCGGCTTGACGATCTCCTCGCCCAGCTTCGCCGCGTTCTCCACGATGCCCTCGTCCGCCATCGCGTTGATCGTCGCCACGGCGGAGGCGGTGGCCAGCGGGTGGCCGGAGTACGTGAGGCCGCCGGGGTAGGGGGAGTCGGCGAAGCGGTCATAGATCGCATTGTTCATGACGACGCCACCCAGCGGCACATAACCGGAGTTCACGCCCTTGGCGAAGGTGACGATGTCCGGCACGATGCCGGCCTGCTCGAACGCGAACCAGGTGCCGGTGCGGCCGAAGCCGGCCATCACCTCGTCGGCGATGTAGACGATGCCGAACTCATCGCACAGCGCGCGCACGCCCTGCACGTACTCGGGGCTGGGCACCATGATCCCGGCAGTGCCCGGGATGGTCTCGAGCACGATGGCGGCGATCGTGGCGGGGCCCTCGAGCTCGATCGTGCGGCGCAGGTGGTGCAGCGCGCGCTCCGTCTCCTCCGCCTCGGTCTGGGCGGCGAACTCGGAGCGGTAGAGGAAGGGCCCGAAGAAGTGGACGACACCCGAATCGCCGTGGTCGTTGGGCACGCGGCGGGGGTCGCCGGTCACATTGATCGTAAGGTTCGTGCCGCCGTGGTAGCTGCGGTAGCGGGAGAGCACCTTGTGCCGGCCGGTGTAGAGGCGGGCCATGCGGATGGCGTGCTCGTTGGCCTCCGCACCGCCGTTCGTGAAGAACACGTGGTCGAGGCCCTCGGGCAGGCGCTCGGTGACGAGCCGCGCGGCCTCCGAGCGGGCCGCATTCACGTGGGCCGGGTTGATGGTCGTGAGGATGTCGGCCTGGTCCTTGATCGCCTGCACGACCTTGGGGTGCTGGTGGCCGATGTTCGTGTTCACCAGCTGCGAGGAGAAGTCGAGGTATTCGCGGCCCTCCCCGTCGTAGACCCGCGAGCCCTGGGCGCGCGAGATCGTCATGGGGGTGAGCTGCTTCTGCGCGGACCACGAGTGGAACACGTGCGCGCGGTCCAGCTCGTAGGCGCGGGCGGATTCGGCTCGGATGTCGTCGAGTTCGGACTCGCTGAAGTTGGTCACTGTCGTCCTTCCACAATGTGCGAAGTCTGGTGGTCATGGGGCGCGTTCCCGTCGAACTGCGCTGTCCGGCGGGCCCGCCACGGCGGATTGCGCGTGCACCGCTGCGGTGCCCCCATCGTAGGGGACGGGCACTGCCCGCTCGGGCCACGGCCGCAGTGCGGACACGGGCACCCACACGCCGCCGAGGCGCTGGCCGGTGCGCGCTCCTCGCGCCGGCGGTTCGGTGGTCACCCCGCCGGCTGCCCGCGCTCACCCCGTCGGCCGCCGCGCGCTCATCGCACGTGCGACCGCGTAGGGTGGCTGGCATGTCCGAGGCTGCCAGCTACCGCACGCCCCGTGGGGAGGCGGTGGCGGAGATCGAGGTCAAGCGCTCCCGCTTCATCGCCCGGGTGGCGCACGCGGAATCGGAGTCCGCTGCGCGCGCAATCGTCGACGAGCAGCGCGCCGCTCACCCGAAGGCCCGCCACCACTGCATGGCGTTCGTGCTGGACCCGCGCGGCCAGACGCAGCGCTTCAGCGACGACGGCGAACCCGCCGGCACCGCGGGAGCGCCCATCCTCGAGGTGCTCGCCGGCCGGGAGCTCACGGATGTCGTGGCGGTAGTGACCCGCTACTTCGGCGGCACGCTGCTGGGAGCCGGCGGTCTGGTGCGCGCGTACGGCGGGGCCGCGGCCCACGCGGCCGACCGGCTGCGCATCGACACCCGCGAGCTCGTCGTCCCGGTCGCCGCGGAGTTCGACTACGGCCTCGCCGAGCAGGTCAAGGCGCGCGTCGAGCAGCAGGGGTGGCGGGTGCTGAGCGCGGACTACGATGCCGCGGTGCGCCTGCGCCTGGGCGCTCCGGAGGCCGAGGCGGAGGCATTGCTGGCCCTCCTCGCCGACCTCAGCGGGGGCCGCGCGGCACCGGAGCGGGGCGCGCCGGAGTACCTGTAGCGCTGAGCGCGTAGCGGTGCCTGCAGCGGGGCGGCCGAGGGGGTGCTGCGCGAAGTCTCCACGCGATGGCGCGGCCGCAATCCGGTGAAGACTTCTGCACGGCAACACTGCGATTGCGCTCGAAAAGTCTTCACCCGCCCGGGCAGGGCCGATCAGGTGAAGAGTCTGTGCAGCACCCCAACAGGGCAGCAGCGATCAGTCGATGGCGGCGATCTTCGCGATCCGGGCGTCGGTGAGCATGGCCAGGTCGTCCGGGCGCATCTCGATCTCCAGGCCGCGCCGCCCGCCGGAGATGTAGACCGTCTCGTGGTCCTGCGCGGTGCGGTCGATGACGACCGGCGAGGTGCGGCGCTGGCCGAACGGGCTGACCCCGCCGGTCTGGTAGCCGGTGCGGCGCTCCGTTTCGGCGATGCCGGCCAGCTGCGCCTTCTTGCCGCCGATCGCGGTAGCGAGAGCCTTGAGGTCGAGCTGCCCGGAGACGGGGACGAGGGCGGTGATGGGCTCGCCGTCGACGAGGATCATGAGCGTCTTGAACACGCGGTCGGAGGCGATCCCGAGCTTTTCCGAGACCTCCGTGCCATAGCGGCGGACGTTGGGATCGTGCTCGAATTCGAAGACGCTGTATTCGACGCCGGCCAGGTTGAGCACACGCAGTGCGGGAGTGGATGCGGTGTGCGAACGAGCTGCTATCGACATGTGGACTGACGTGCCTCCTGCCCGGGGAAGCTGCGGCGGCGGGGCCGGGGCGGTGCTTCGACGAGCGGGTCTTGGGGGGGTGGACGGACTGCAATTGCTCCAAGGGTAAGGGAGAGGCGGGCGGCGAGGCCAACTGAGAGGTCGCGCGGGTCACACCGGCACCGATATCGCCTGGCCTACCCCACTTCACCGCTCGGGAGCCACCTGACGGCGCACGGGCGCGACCGACCACTTGCCGCTACCGCGCACGGGCGCGAAGGACCGCGCGCGGCAGCCGCAAGGGGCACCCCCGCCTCACCCCCAGCCCAGCTCGTGGAGCTCGTCATCGTCGATGCCGTGGTGGTGGGCGACCTCGTGGACGATCGTGATGTAGATCTGCTCGTAGAGCTCGTCTTCGTCCCGCGCGCACGCGATGAGCGGGTTCTTGAACAGCGTGATGGTGTCCGGGGGCACGAATCCGTAAGCCGCGTCGCGCTCGGTGAGGGCGATGCCCTCGTAGAGTCCCAGGATGCTCGGCGCCTCCGGCGGCGGATCGTCGGCGATGAAGAAGGCGACGTTGTCGAGGCGCTCGGTCACCTCGGCGGGCAGCGCCGCCATCGCCTCCTCGACGAGTCCGTCGAAGACTCCGTCCCCAGCGAACGCCCCGCCCCCAGCCGACTCGTCGCCTACCGTTTCCATGTGCCCTCCATCGCCCCAGTCTAAAAGGCCGCTCTGTTTAAAAGGCCGCTCTCCTCGAGAGGGGACCGAAATACGAGGCTGCTCAGAACGGGCCCGTCGCGGCCGGGGCGCGGGCCTCTAGGTGTACTGACCGGGGACGTTGGTCAATCGGGAGATGGGCGGCTGGTAGTCGCAGGCCGTGTGCGGCCGGTGGTGGTTGTACTGGTGGAGCCAGTCAGTGAGTGCGTCGCGACGCTCCTGCTCACTGGTGTAGCAGCGAGCGTAAGCCCATCCGTCGGCCATTGTGCGATGGAAGCGTTCGACCTTGCCGTTGGTTTGCGGCCGGTAGGGGCGGGTCCACTTCGGGGTGATGGACAGCGCCTCGCAGGTGTCGCGCCACAGGTGCGAGCGGTAGGCACCGCCATTGTCTGATAAGACTCGTTCGACAGTGACGCCACGATCGGTGAACCACTCGACCGCACGGTGCAGCACAGCGACCGCAGTGGTGGCGGTCTCGTCGTCGTGGGCCTCGGAGTACGCCACTCGTGAGTGATCGTCGATCACGGTGTGGATGAAGGCGTACCCGAGCTTGGGATCGCGCCACTTGTTCTTCGGCTTGTCGGGGGTGGCGGAACGGTTCTTCTCTCCTTGGCGGCGGCCCACGTAGCGCCAGCCACCGCCATCGGGGATGTTCCCGAACTTCTTCACGTCTACATGGACGAGGGAGCCAGGGTAGCGGTGTTCGTACCGGCGAACTAGCTCGCCAGTGGCGCGGTCGAGGTAAGCAAGTCGGTTCAATCGAGCCGAGCGCAGGATGCGGTGCACGGTCGATGGAGCGACACCGACGCGCACGGCGAGCTGAACCGGTCCTTCTCGCAGTCTCATTCGCAGGCTGATACAGCGCTTCGTGACCGCGAGCGATGTCTTGGTCGGTGAGTTCTTCGGGCGCGAGGACCTGTCCTGCATGGACTCGCCGGACACATAGCGGTCGACCCAACGCTTCACGGTGGGCCACGACACCTGGAACCGGGCTGCGATCTCGCTGATCGGCCATCCTTCGTCGACGATGAGGCGGGCGACCTTGAGTCGGTGGCGAGGTGTGAGAGCGGCGTTCGCGTGCGTCGTCATCGGACCGGATCCCACTGGAAGCGCCACCGGCCGACGAGAGCAGCGACAGCGAGTACAACGCACAGAAGAAACACCGGCATGATCATGGCGGCTAGTGGGTCGCCGTCCCACGCGTGTTGAGCGGCTTCGACGAACCAACGGACGGGTGAATACTTAACGATCTGCTGAATCGCCGACGGCATCGCCGTCAATGGGGTAAAGGCTCCGGATGTGAGCATGAGCAGGATCATGAGCACGTTCCCTATGCCCGTAGCGGCTGTGGCGGAGGGATAGAGCGCCGCAAGCGCGCAACCCACTGCGAGGAAGGTGCTGAGCCCGATGAGGCACACAGCCAGGACACCTGGGACGTGGCTAGGCATGGGCACCCCGAAAACCCCGATCCCAATCGCCAAAGCGGTGAGCATGCCCGCAATACCTACGACGAAGTGCACGGTGAGGCTCGCTGCGATGAAGGTGGAACGACGCAGCGGCGTAAGACTCAGGCGTCGGAGTGCGCCCGTGTCACGAAGGGTCAGCATCGCCACGGGCACCTGGAGGACCCCGGTCATGGCGAGAACAAGAGAGGCGAAGGCGGGCAGGGTCGCATCGAGGAATCCCCGTCCACCGAACTCCGGTCGCGGATCGTTACCGAAGATCACACCCAAGGCCAGCACCAAAACCGGCGCGAAGGCGAAAGAGAAGAACAGGCCTACAGGGTCGCGGCGCTGGGAGCGCCATAGGGCTTTGAGAAGGGCTCGATATGCGTTCATGCCGCCTGCTCCTCTGTGGTGATGTGTCGACCGGTGAGGGCCAGAAAGACGTCTTCAAGGCCGGGAGTCGTCGTGCTCATGCTCGTTACGGTGATGCGGTGTGCCGTCAGTGCAGCAAGGACGCCCTGCAGCCCGTCCGCAGCGCCGCGGATGGTCAGTTCCCGTCCCTCTGTTCGAGCGCTGGTCACGCCAGGAACTCCGGTGAGGTCGAACTCTGCGCTAGGCGACGCCGACAGGATGAGCTTCGCCGTGGTGTCACCGGCATGTTGCTGGATGAGGGAAGTCACTGTGTCCAAAGCAATCAACCGGCCGTGGTCGATGATTGCTACGCGGTCGCATAGCCGTTCGGCCTCCTCCATGTAGTGGGTTGTGAGAACGACCGTTGCACCGCTATCGCGGACGTGCTCGACGGTGTCCCACATGTTTCGACGTGACTGAGGATCGAGAGCGGTGGTGAGCTCGTCCAAGAAAGCGAGCCGGGGGCGGTTGATCAACGCGAGGGCGACGAACACTCGTTGACGCTCCCCACCCGAGAGCCTGTCAACGCGGGCGTTGGCCTTGTCCTTGACCCCCAGATCCGTCAACAGTTCGCGCCAAGGCCGCGGGCGCTCGTAGAAGGCGGAGTAGAGCTCGAGGGCGTCCTGCACAGTGAGGCGAGGTGGCAGGGCCGCGCTTTGCAGCTGGACCCCAATTTGCTGAGCCAACGAGTGCTGGTCCCGCACGGGGTCGAAGCCGAGCACCTCGACGCGCCCAGACGAAGGGCGGTCCAGTCCTTCCATGCAGTTCAACAGGGTCGTCTTACCAGCACCATTCGGGCCCACCACCCCGAAGACCTCTCCTTCACGGACCTCGAAGGAGACGTCTTCGAGGGCAGTGAAGCTGCCGAAGTTGCGGCTGACAGCCGCACAGCTCACGACGTTCTTCATTCCTCATCACCCTCTGAGTCCACGGGGGTCTGATGGCCAGGCATCGCCTGCATGATGATCTGATCGAGCGTCTCCTGGCGCATCAAAGCGATCCCTTGGTTCGCGTCAGCGAGGAGGAGCAGGGTGTCGCCCGGGTGGATGTCGAAGAGCTCCCGCGCGCCCTTGGGGATGACGATCTGTCCCTTGGGGCCGACCTTGACTGTCGCGGCGTACTTGCCCGGTGGGGGCGTTTGATCCATGTCCATGCTGACCTCCTGGTTGGTGCCACAAGTATAACAAGTGGCACTAACCAGGGGGTGACCTCACGGCATGTAGTCAATCAACGTGTCCGGTCAGTACATCTAGGGGCCCCGAATCACCGCCCGCCGAGGGCCTCGCACCGGTGATGGAGGTCACCGGAATCGGGCTCACATCCGTTTTGCAAACTCCGGAACCTCTGCGCTAAGCTTGCGGAGGTTCGCACGCCGGATCGGCTCGCGGTCCGATTGGCCCCCATCGTCTAGAGGCCTAGGACACCGCCCTTTCACGGCGGCGACACGGGTTCGAATCCCGTTGGGGGTACGCACGATGAGTACCCCCTCGGAATGCGGATCGTAAGTGAATAAGGCCCTGTGGCGCAGTTGGTTAGCGCGCCGCCCTGTCACGGCGGAGGTCGCGGGTTCGAGTCCCGTCAGGGTCGCGGAGCAATAGGCTCTTCTGTTTCAGAAGAGCCTTTGTTCTATGGCCAGTTCATCGGCCATGGCTCTGTAGCTCAGTTGGTAGAGCGTTCGACTGAAAATCGAAAGGTCACCGGATCGACGCCGGTCGGAGCCACAGCACGAGGAAGGCCCCGCTCCCCCAGTTCCCAGGCTGGGAGGCGGGGTCTTCCTGTGCGCCTTCTCCAGCGCGGCACGGCCCCGCCTCGACCGGCGCGCACCGCCCCCGTACCGCCGGACCGTCGGGGCACTCCTCACCGGAACCACCGGAGCGACGGCCGCCCGTTGCCACGACCGGCGCGCGCCCACCCCGTCGCCGAGGCGCGCCGGCAGCGGGCGCCGCCGCCCACCTCGGGCGCGGGCTCAGTCCTGTGCGAGCACGGCACCGGCGGCACGGCCGCACTGCGCGGCGAATTCCTCGAACGGCAGGGCCGCAACGAAGGGCACCTTGACGATGTAGCGGCCCACGGCGGCCCCGAGCAGCTGCGTCATGACGATGCCGAGCCGGCTCGCCGAGACGTCCGCGCCCGCCTCCCGACCGTCGCCCGCAGGCGCCGTCGGCCCCTGCCCCCCGCCGTGAGGTCCGGGACCCCCTGCCGCTCCGGACCCAGCTCCCGGTGCAGCGCTCACCCCGTGCGCCGTCGCCACGTCGACGATGAAGCCGCGGATGCGCTCCATCGCCAGGTCGCTGCTGAGCGCCGAGCGCACGAGCGCCTCGAGCTGCGGGCCGGTCCGGGGAGATTCCCACAGCGCCAGGTAGCCGTGCGCCAGGGCCGGTCCCCGCTCCGCGGCCGGGTGGTTCAGGGCATCCGCGAGGACGTCGGCGGCGCCCTCCGGCAGGTCGAGGGTGGCGGCGAACAGCCCGTCCTTGTTGGCGAAGTAGTGGGAGATGAGCGCGGGATCCACGCCCGCGCGGCCGGCGATCGAGCGCAGCGTCGCGGTGCGGAAGCCGCGCTCGGCGAACTCCCGGCGCGCCGCGGCGAGGATGGCCTCGCGCGCGCCGCCGGGAGCACCGGCGGCGGGACGGCCCACGGGCCGTGTCGGACCGGCGGCCCGTGCCCGGCCGCGCCCCTGTGGCCCCGGACCCTCGTGCGCCGCCCGTCCCTGCATTCCCGCGGCATCGTGCCCGGGCTCACCTCGATGCGTCATGACGGCATGCTATCGTTTATTCATCGGTTGATGAATATCGACGCCCGCCCGACTGCCCCACCACCCCAGCCGTTCCACCACCGCAGCCGCTCAGCAACCACCGAGCGCGAGCGCCACCCCATTCACAGGAGCCACCATGGCAGCGATCGAACTGGCCGCCCTCCCCGTCATCGAGACGGATGCCCTCGTCGTGGGGGCGGGCCCCACCGGCCTCATGGCCGGGCTCGTCCTCGCCCGCCGCGGGGTCGACGTCCTCGTCATCGACGCGAAGTCCGGTCCCACCCGCGAATCCCGCGCGCTTGCCGTCCAGGCCCGCACGGTGGAGATCTACGACCAGCTGGGCCTCGCGGAGGACATGCTCGCCGAGGCCTTCGAGGCGCGCAGCGTGCAGGTGGGCGACTCCGCCGCGGGGGTCGTGGCGGGGCTGGCCGACGCGCAGGGCGCCGCGACCCGCTACCCGGGCATCCACGTCTTCGAGCAGAGCCGGAACGAGGAGCTGCTCGGCGAAGCGCTTGCCGCACGCGCACCCGTGCGCTGGAACACCCGCCTCATCGCCATCCTCGACGACGGCAGCGAGCCCGGTGCGCAGGACGGCCCCGCACACGCCGAGGCGCTGGCCGAGGGCCCGGACGGGCTGGTCCGCATCCGCGCGCGCTGGTGCATCGGCGCCGATGGGGCAGGCTCCGCCGTGCGCCACGCGATGGGTGTGGGCTTCCAGGGGGTGACCGACCACGCCACGTTCTACGTGGCGGACCTGCGCGGGGTCCGCGGGGTGCCCGAGGAGACGATCGCCATCCGCATCGGCGGGGGCTCGCTTGCGCTGCTCTTCCCCATGGGCCCGGGCGGTCACGCGCGGATCATCTCGATGGCGCCGGGCCCCGAAGTCGGGCAGGACGAGGCGCTTGCGGCTGCCCGCAGCGAACTGGGCATCACGTGCGCCGATGTCGACTGGTTCTCCACCTACCGGGTGCACCACCGGGTGGCCTCCGCGTTCCGCAAGGGCCAGCTGTTCCTGGCCGGCGATGCGGCGCACGTCCATTCACCGGTGGGCGGCCAGGGCATGAACACGGGCCTCCAGGATGCCCACAACCTGGCCAACCACCTCGCCGACATCGCGCTGGGGATCGCCGCCCCCGCAGCCGCCGATGCCTACGAGGCCGAGCGGCGGCCCGTTGCCAAGCGCCTCGTCTCCGTCACCGACCGGCTCTTCGGCCTCGTCGCGGGGCGCTCGCGCGGCACCGCCCGGCTGCGCCGCCTCATCGCTCCCCTCGCGGGCTTCGCCGCACCACGGGTGCTCGCGAGCCGCCTCGGCTCCCACGTGGCGGGCCTGCTGGGCCAGTACCGGATCCGCTACGGGGCCGCCGACCGCGCCGCCGTGGGCGGGGCGGACCGGGCCGTCGGGCTGCGCCTGCCCGAGGTGGGCGCCAATGCGGAGGCACTGCGGCGCCTGAGCTGGCAGGTCCACACCTACGGCGCGCACGTGGACCATTGCGACCTCCCTACCGCCGTCGATGGGCCGTTGGACTTCGGAGCAGACCCGCAGGGCCGCCTGAGCGCGGAGCGCGCCTACCTCGTGCGCCCCGACGGCTTCGTCGCGGCATCGCTGCCCGTGGAGGACGGCGCCATCGGGGCCGGTGCGCTGCGGGTGGCGCTCGCGGCCAACGAGCTCATCCCCGCCTAGGATTCCCGCATAAGCGGGCGCGCCCCGCTCCCGTTCTCCCGTTGCGGATCTGCCGCACGGAGGCCTCGCCGGACTCCCTCCCTCGCCCCTACGATGGGGTCACCGGGAGCGAGGGGACGATGCGCGATGAGCGATCAGCGGCAGACCACAGGCGACCATGGACAGGGCCACCACCACGGTGATGCCTCCGCCGCGCTCCCCCACCAGTCCCGAGCCCCCGTGCAGTCCCGTCCTCCAGCGCAATTCCGTGCCCCAGCCCGCGCGGGCTCCCTCGCCAGCGTCGTCGTCGCGGTCCTCGCCGTCTGCGCGCTCACCCTGCTGCCGCCGCTCGTCACCGCCGGCGGGCTCGCCCTCACGCAGCCCGCCGAACATTCGATGCACACGAGCACCGTGTGGGCCCAGCTCGGCTCGATCATCGCCTGCTGCGCCGCCACCGCCATCATGAGCGCCGCGATCCTCATGGTCCGGCCCCGCAGGGCCCAGCGCACGACCGCCTTCGCACTGCTGGGCGCGAGCCTGCTCCTCTCTGTGCTCGCGTCCGTGGTGCTCATCGCGCTGCTCGCACCGCTGCAGGACGGCCGCGGGACGACGGCGAGTGCGTTCACCGTTCTGAGCGTGCTCTTCTCCCTGGTGTTCCCTCTCGTGTACGGAATCGCCGACGGGCTGATGATCAGCGCGTTCTTCGCCGCGCGCGCCTACCGCTGGTGGACGTTCTGCGCGGCGATCGCGGTCGTCGTGCTCCTGCGCCTGGCCTACTCGCTGCTCACCGGACGCATCTTCGTGCGGTTGGTGCACAGCGCCCCCGGTCTCGCGGCGCTGCAATTGGGCGCCCGGGCGCTGCTCGGCATCCTGTGTGCGGCGCTCCTCGTGGCCATCGTGGTCATCTGCGAGGCCGCCGCCCGGCGGGTACCGGTGAGCCCCGCCGGGCCCCGGGATTTTCCGGCCCCGGGCACACAGGGGCGGGCCGCCGCGCAGCACCAGGCCGATCCACACCGGATTCCGCCAAGCCAGACCCCAATGCACCAAGCCCGCCCGTACCAGCTCCCATCGCACCCGGCCGATCCGCCCCGCCCTGCGCCCGACCAACCGCCGCCGCGGGCCGACCCGCGGCCCGACCCACCCGCACCACGGCCGGCACCCGCGCCCGGCCCCGGTTCAACTCCCGAGTCCGAACTGGGGGCCACGTCGGAATCCCCGCCGGGTTCCGCACATTCGACCCCACCCGAAGCCCCGGGCGATACCCCGCCGCCGCGCTGAGCCCAGCGGGGCGCCTGGGGCCACATCACCCGGGTCCGAGGCCAAGGCGGCAACGGCAGGAGCGCACCTCCTCGGCAGCCAGCGCACCTCGGCAACCGGTGGACCTCGGCAGGCAGCCCACCTCGTCAACCACACGGGCCACACCTCGGCAGCCACCGCACCTCGACAGCAGGCGCACCACTGGAGCACGCGCACCTCGCACACCGTCGCACCTCGAACCCGCACCCAGCAGAGCGCGGGGGGTGCATATGCGCACTGTGCTACGAGCCTCGTAGCGAGCGGGCATAATGGGGAGCACGCAGCCCGGCACGACGAACCGACGCACCGGAGAGGCACACATGAGCGAGCACCCGCAGCAGTTGGGGCCCGCGGGCCAGCCGAGCGGCCCGTACCCGGGGCCGGGGGCACCCGGCTACGGCTACGCTCCGGGGGCGCCGGGCTACGGCCAGCAGGACTACCACCCGCACGCGGTGAACGCCTGCGTCGAGGGCGCCGGAGGCCCGCTCGCGCCCGCCCAGGCCGGTCCCCCGGCCTCCGGAGGCCAGCCGGGCGCACCCACCCAGCCGCACGCCGCAGGCGGCCCGCCCATCAGCCTCATCCTCGCCTGCGCCTCGCTCTTCGCGCTCACCCTCATCACGCCCATCGTCGCATTCGTCCTGTATACGGCTCTGGGGCCCGCGAGTGACAGCCTGTGGGGCCCGCTGCCCGGGATCGCGGCGGCGCTCGTCGGCACCCTCCTCATGGGGATCGCCATCGCCATGGCGCATCCGGTGGGGAAGCCCCGCCGGCTGGCGTTCTGGCTGCTCGGGGGCTCCTGCGGGCTGAGCATCCTCACGTCCGCCGTGTATGGGGCCATCGCACTCTTGTTCAACGGGCCCGCCGTCGAAGGCGACGAGGCGCTCCTGATGCTCCTCGTCCTGCTGTTCTTCCCGTTCCTGTACGGCATCGCCAATGGCCTCCTCATCAGCGCCTACCTTGCGGCCCGCGGATTCCACTGGTGGGCCTTCCTCATGGCCACGGCCCCGACCGTCATCGTCCGCGTCTTCGAGAACGCCATCGTCACCCGCATGCTCGGCGATGCTGGCGGCTCCCGGGCGGCCGGCACCCTCGTGCAGTGCATCGGCGCGATCGTCTTCGGCGTCATCTACAGCGCCATCCTGCTCATCATCGTGCTCATCTGCACGAGCGCGGCCAAGCGCTCCCAGGCTCGCGCGGCGGGAAGCTGGGCGCACGGCGCCGGGCAGGCCTACGGCCCGGGCGCGGCCCCCGGCTACGGCGGCGACCCGAGCGCCTGGGCCGGCCAGCCCGGCCAGGCGGGTGCGAACAACCAGCCCGGCGCCGGCCAGGCACCTCCGGGCCAGGCGTATCCCGGCCCGGGCGGCATGCCCCCTGCACCCGGACAGCAGTGGAGCTCGGGCCCCGGCGCCTGAGCGCACCCGCGCCTCGCTCACCCACGGCCTCGCCCGCCCGTGGCCTCGCCGCTCCCGCCCCTGTCATCAGGCCTCGCCCGCCCCCGAGGCGCGTCGCCGGTTCGTCCCGCAGGCGAGGCCCAGCCTCACCCCCCAGCGCCCGCTCTGGGCTCGCCCTCCCCGCCGAGGCGCGGTCGGGCGATGCTCCGCCCCGCACCTCGGCCCGGGGCAGCGCGGAGCGGCTCAGCCCATGAGCACGGACACGGCCGCGGCGACGATGACCGTGTTGAAAACGAACGCAATGATGGCGTTGGCGGTCACCGTCTTGCGCATGTCGCTCGAGGTCACGCTCACGTCGGTGGTGCCGAACGTGACCATGACCGACAGCGCGAAGTAGACGTAGTCCGAGGGCGCCGGGTTCTGCGTGCCCGGGAAGTCGAGGCCGGAGTCGTCCTGCAGGGCATCGTCGGCGCGGAACGTCACGGTGAACGACAGCAGCACCTCGCACCAGGCCACGACGACGAGCGTCACGCCGATCGTGATGCGCAGCCACGTGGGCAGCGAGGTCGAGGCGTTGCCCGGCAGCCAGACCATCGCCACGAACATCGCAACCGCGGCCACGAAGATCGACGCGCCCGGCCCCGGCGCCGTGCCCAGCAGGTAGCGTTGCGCGAACGTGCCGCGGCTGTCGCGCTCGGCCCACGCATCGATGTCCGCGTCCGTGGCGCCGTGGAAGACGAGGCCCGTGATCACCATGTGCACGACCAGGTAGACGAGCAGCACGACGACGAGCGCATCCACGTAGGCGAACTGGGACGACACCGCGGCGGCGGGGAACACCACCGCTGCGACGATGAGGGCTGCGATCGCGCTCAGCAGCACGCGGCGGCGTTCGAACATCCAGCGGATGCGATGGGGCGAGGTGCGGTGGGCTGCAGGCTGCGGCACGAGGGGTCCTCTCCGGCGGTGGGGCGGGCCCGCGCGGGCAGCGGCGGTCCGTTCGCACCCAGCCTAGCGAGCCCGGCCCGTCAGCGGTGCGCGGGCGCGACCGCCGCCGCGCGGGAGCGACCGTGTGCGGAGCCGTACGCGTGCAGCTCCGCCCGTGTCCGAGCCGGCCTCGCCCATCTGCGGGCCCGCTCGGGCGGGCCCCAAACCATGTGCGGGCCCGCCGTGGTCGGTGCCCCCGCACGGGCGCGCCCCGCCCGGCGGCCGCTCAGGCCCGGGCGCCGGCCAGCGCCTCGGCGCGCACCCGGTCCCGGGCGGCCACGAGGTTGCGCAGCGCCGCCTCGACCTCCGCGTAGCCGCGCGTCTTGAGCCCGCAGTCCGGGTTGACCCACAGGCGCCCCGCCGGCACCCGGGTGAGGGCTGCGCGCAGGAGCTCGGCGAGTTCGTCCACCCCCGGCACCCGCGGGGAGTGGATGTCGTAGATGCCGGGGCCCAGCTGGGACTCGAAGCCCTCCTCCAGCTCCCCCAGCAGCTCCATGCGCGAGCGCGCCGCCTCGATCGAGGTGACATCGGCATCGAGGGCCTCGATCGCGGTGAGGATCTGGCCGAACTCCGAATAGCACAGGTGCGTGTGGATCTGGGTGGCCGCAGCGGCATCGAACGCGACGAGCCGGAAGGCCCGCACCGCCCACTCCAGATACGCGGCGCGGGCGTCCGCGCGCAGCGGCAGCAGCTCGCGCAGCGCCGGCTCGTCGACCTGCACGATGGGGATCCCGGCGCGCTCGAGGTCGGCCACCTCGTCGCCCAGGGCCACGCCCAGCTGGGCGGCGGGCACGGACAGCGGCTCGTCGTCGCGCGCGAACGACCACGCGAGGATCGTCACGGGGCCCGTGAGCATGCCCTTGACCGGCCGGTCGGTCAGGCCCGCCGCGTACTGCGACCACGGCACGGTGATGGGCGCGGGGCGGGAGACGTCGCCGAACAGGATGGGCGGGCGCGTGCAGCGGCTGCCATACGACTGCACCCACCCGCGCGCCGTGGTCGTGAAGCCCTCGAGGTGCTCGGCGAAGTACTGCACCATGTCGTTGCGCTCCGGCTCGCCGTGGACGACGACGTCGAGGCCCAGCTGCTCCTGCAGCCGCACGACCCGCGCGATCTCCTCGCGCATGAGCGCGGCATACTCCTCCTCGCCGATCCTGCCCGCGCGCACATCCGCACGCGCCCGCCGGATCTCCGGCGTCTGCGGGAACGAGCCGATCGTCGTCGTGGGCAGCTCGGGCAGCCCGAGGCGCTCCTGGGCCGCGCGGCGCTGTGCCAGTGGCTCGCGCTCCACGCGGGCCGGGAGGCCTGCCGTGCGCGCGCGGACCGCGGCATCGTGCGTGCGCTCCGAGGCGGCGCGGGTGCGCCGGGCCCGGTCCGAGCGCGCGAACGCCTCCGCGCGCACGGCGGGGTCGCCGGCGGCCAACGCGGCGGCCAGCGCCTCGACCTCGATGACCTTCTCGGCGGCGAAGGACAGCCAGCCGGCCACGTCGACGGGCAGCCCGGTCTCCGCGGCCAGGGTGTAGGGCACGTGCAGCAGGGAGGTCGACGTCGTCACGCTCACGTCGGCCCCGCGGCCCAGCCCCGCCAGGACCTCGAGTCCGCCGCGCAGCTCGGCGGTCCACACGTTGCGGCCGTCGATGCAGCCGGCGACCAGCCGGGTGCGGGCGGGCACCTCGCGGCCCAACCGCTGGGGGTAGTCCGGGTCCTGCGCCTGGACAGCGGGTGAGAGGTCCACGGCCAGCGCCTCGGGGGCCGCCGAGGCGAGCGCACTTAGCCCGGCGCGCAGCGTCCCGTACGGCGCGCCCACCAGCACCTGCGGCCTGTCCCGTGCTCCCAGCAGCGTGCGGTAGGCGTCCTCGGCCAGCCCTGCGAGCTCCGCGTCCGGTGCGGCGTCGAGGTCGGCCACGAGCGCGGGCTCGTCGAGCTGGACCCAGGCGACACCGGCCTCGTGCAGGGCGGCCAGCACCCGGGCGTAGGCGGCGACGAGCTCGGGGAGGCGATCGAGCGGGCGCCCGGCGCCGGGGGCGGCCTTCGACAGCGCGAGCAGCGTGACCGGGCCCACGAGGACGGGGCGGGCGAGCACGCCGGCGTCCCGCGCCTCGGCGACGAGGGCCACGAGGCGCTCGGGCCGCGGGCGCAGGGGCGCCGCATCGGCCACCTCGGGGACCAGGTAGTGGTAGTTCGTGTCGAACCACTTCGTCATCTCGAGCGGCTGGCGCTCCTGGGTGCCGCGGGCCAGCGCGAAGTACTCCCCGTGGTCGATGTGCGCGGCCTCCCCGCCCAGCAGCCCCACCGTGAGGGCGGTCTCGAGCACGTGGTCGTAGAGGGCGAAGTCGAGCGGAATCGCCCAGTCCTCGCGCAGGCCCAGCTCCTGCAGCCGGCGGTAGGCGTCGAGGCGCAGGCTGTGGGCGGCGGAGTCGAGCTCGCCGGCGGTGATGCGGTCGGCCCAGTGGGCCTCGAGCGCCCGCTTGAGCTCCCTCTCGGGGCCGATGCGCGGATAGCCCGCGATCGTGGCGCGGGGGAACGGGGTGCGCTGGAGGTGGGCGTGCTGGTCAGCGGTGAGGATCGTCATCGGGTGCCTTTCTGCGGTGGGGTGGTGTTGCGGGGGGTGCGGGATCAGATGGGCCGGAGCGCGGCCGCGGGTGCGGCGGGGGCCAGGTCGAGCCGGTCGAGCAGCTCGCCGGTGACCTCGGCGTCGTTGAATGTGTACAGGTGGAGGCCGGGCGCGCCGGCGGCGAGCACGGCGCGGGCGAGTGCGGCGGTGGCGGCCAGCCCGATGTCCCGCTGGGCGGCCGGGGTGGGCGCGGCGGCGAGCGCGCGCGCCAGCTGCGGCGGCGGCCGCAGGCCCGCCAGCCGGCCCATGCGCTCGAGGCGCCGGGGCGAGGTGAGGGGGAAGATGCCGGGGATGATGGGCAGGGTGACCCCGGCCAGCCGCGCCCGCCGCACGAGGTCGGCGTAGTCGCGTGGGTCGAAGAAGAGCTGGGTGAGGGCGAAGTCCGCGCCGGTGCGCTGCTTGGCCAGGAGCACGTCGATGTCGAAGTCCCTATCCGGGGACTCGGGATGCCCGCCCGGGTAGGCCGCCACGCCCACCGCGAGGCGGCCGGCGCAGAACCGGGCGGCCTGCTGGGCCTCGGCGGTGCGGATGAGCGAGACGAGCTCGTCGGCGTGGCGCAGGTGCCCCGGCTGAGGGGCGCGCGCGCCCGGGGGCAGGTCGCCCCGGATCGCGAGGAAGCCGCGGACGCCCGCCGCCACGAAGTGGTCGATCCACGCCTCCAGCAGCGGGCGCGGGGCGCCGGTGCACGTGAGGTGGGCCAGTGGGCGCAGCCGCGGGTCGGCCGCCAGCGCGGAGACGAAGTCCGCGGTGCCCTGGGACCAGCCGGAGGTCGGCGAGCTCGTGATCGCCACATAGTCGGGGCGGTAGCCGCCGATCGTCTCGATGAGGGCCGGCAGCGCGCGGTGCGCGGCGGCGGTGCGCGGGGGGATGACCTCGAAGCTGAGGGCGGGGCGGGTGGCGCGCTCGGGCAGCGGGTCGCCGACGCCCGCGGCATCGAGCGGGGCCGAGGCGGAGCGCGCCGCAGCGGGGCGGTCGACGGCCGTACCCGAGCGGTCAGCGCCCGTGCCGGAGCCGTCGGCGGGCGTGCCCGAGCCGCCGGCGGGCGTGCCGGCACGGTCGGCGGCCGGGCCCGGTGCAGGGGCCGTGCGGGCCGGATGCGGCGCTGGGGCGCCGGCAGCGGAGATGTCCATGCCCGGCACCGTAGGCACGGCGGCGCCCCACCGCGGCGCGGGGCTGTCACGCGCCGTCGCTTAGGCGTCACCGCCCGTCACACGCGGTCATGGACCGCCCCACGCGGCATCCGGGCCGTCAGCTCGATGACCGCCTCGGCATCGGGGCGCCGTGCGCTCGGCCCGTCAGGAGCGCCCTGCGCGCGCGGCGATCGAGTTCGCCGCGGCAAGCACATCGCGCACGTAGACATCGGAGTCGTTGTACGAGCGGATAGCCCGGTCCCACCCGGCCGCGGAGCTGACCTCGCCCGAGGCGCACAGGTAGCCGGCCGCCGTGAGCGCGGCATCGTCGATGTTGTGCGGGTCCGCTTTGCCGTCACCGCTGCCGTCGCGCCCGAACTGGCGCCAGGACTGCGGGATGAACTGCATGGGGCCCACTGCGCGGTCGTGCTCCTTGTCCCCGTCGAGCTTGCCGTTGTCCGTGTCCGGGATGTTCTTGACGTTCACGCCGTCGAGCGCCACGCCCACGATGGGCTTCGAGGTGGTCCCGTCGGCCGTGATGTGCGCGCCGCCCTCCCGCCCGTGATTCGACTCGATCTGCCCGATCGCCGCCACCGTGTTCCACGACAGCCCGCACTCGCGCTGCTCGCGATCGACCTTCGCGGCGGCCGCGGCGTACGCCCGCAGCGCGCGGCCGGGGATGCCCGTGCTGGCCTCGGTCGCCCGCACCCACGCCGAGTCGACGGCGTCGGCCGGCTTCTGACTGGCCGCCGGGGTGGGGGCGGCATCCGCGGCGGTCTGAGCGGCGCTGGGCGCCGCCGGCTCGCCGTCCTGGATCTCCGCCGAGGTGCCCTGGGACTGGCGCGGGCCGATCACCCCGCCCACCACGAGTCCGCCGCCCACGAGCAGCACGAGCACGGCGAGGATCGCTCCCACCAGGAAGCCCTTCTCCGACCTGCTCATGCGCCCATCCCTCCATCGTCTGCCGCCATCCCGACCAGCCTAGCGAGGACACCCTCACCCGGCGGGGAACTCGGCCCGCGCGCCGGTCCGCCCCGCGCAAACTCCCGCCACGCGTGCCGGGGTGAGCCAAACCGGCCACAGGGGGCCGGATTCCCCTCCGAGCCTCGCAATGCCGCGCTAGCCTGCCGGCAGACATCGGCAGCAGACATCCGCGACCGCAAGGACCGACATGGATCGACGAACCCTCCTCCGCACGGGTCTGAGCGCGAGCGCCGCAGCCGCCCTGGCCAGCACCGCCGGCTGCGCCCCCTGGACTTCTGGCTCCAAGCGGGCCGGCGAGTTCCGCGTGGAGCCCACCGAGGACGGCATCCGGTCCGCCCTGGAAGCGGCGGCGAAGACCCAGGGCGAGGACTTCCGCTACGCCTACGCCCAGGTGTGCGAGCGGTGGGCGCGGGGCCGCAGCCGACAGGGGGCCTCGTGTGCGGTCGGCGACGTGGCGGACGAAGCGGACATGCCCGTGCTGGGCACCCGGGGCACGCTGAGTGAGTCCCTCGACGCCATCCCCTTCGGCGACATGGTCGCCTGCGCCGGCTCCGCGCCCGGCTGGGGCGCCACGATGATCAGGCTCTCCACGGCGATCACCGCGGTGAGCGGGCCCGAGGGCGTGCGCATCGACGGCCGCCCCTCCGCCTACCGGGAAACATTCCTCCGCGCGCCCAGCGTCGAACAGCTGTGGGATGAGGCCCATGAGATGGGCTCCGGTGCCATCACGGGGCTCTCGCTCCACCGGGACGCGGCAGCCGTCCGGTTCGCCGGCGACTTCGGGTTCAAGCGGGCGCTCGCGAGCGCCGGCACCGGGGTGGACGGCCCCCTCACATTCGGCCGCTTCACGCTCTACGGCGAGGTGGGAGCGGCGGCGGTTCCCAGCACCGTCACCGGCGCCCAGATCGTGGCCGCCATGGACAGGCGCATGCGCTGGGCGCACCGCTCCTGGACGGACCTGAGCTCGATCCAGCTGCTGGACTTCGACAACACCGGTGCGCGGGAGACAGGCCCTGGCCTTCCGGCCACCCCCACGACCGGGCTGCCCACGGCACGTCACACGGGGGCCGGCGATGCGGTGCTCGTCCTGCACTTCGAGGCGGCGAACACGCGCTTGGTCGTCTTCGTCGACCCCGCCCTCGAGCGGCGGGCGCACGGCTCCTGAACCCGGTGGGGGCGGCGCCAAGCCGCCCGGCTCCGGCGCAGCGATGGTGCGGACCCAGCGCGGCGATGCCGCGCACCCGTCAGGCGGCGGTTCCCGCGGCACGCATCGGACCGCCCTCGGCCGCAAGTCCCTCCGGCAGCGCGGCTCCGGCCGCGGCGGGGCCGGCCTCGGCACCGCTGCCGCCGACCGAGGCGCCGTCCCCGTCGACCGCATCCGCACGTGAGGCGAGGAAACGGCGCTGACGACGCAGGCCCACGACGGCGCTCGTGCACAGTCCGGTCAGCACGAGCAGGGCGGTGAAAGCGAATGCGAAGACCATCGTCTTTTTCGTCCCTCCGGTATCGGCACCGCGCGGCCCGGAACCCCTGAGCTGCGCGCGGGCGGGGGCGCGCAGGGCGGCCGACCGCGCCTCCCACGCTACCCAGCGCGCGCCTCGGACCGGGGCCGGGCCTGTAAACACTGTGTGAATACCCAGCCGGAGGCCTGGGCCCCCGAGTCCCCCGCCAGTAGCGTGGCACGTGCCAGGGCAGCGATGCCCCGGCACTCCCCGTGCCTGCGGGCATCCCCCGGGGCCGTCGTCATGGCCGGCGGCGGCCCCGCCTCAGCTGCCGCGGGCGTAGAGGCCGAGCGCCTCCCACTGCCGTGTGTAGGCGTTGAACGCGGCGATCGCGGATTCGCGGTCGTCGGCGTCGAGTGCGTCCACCCAGTCGCTCACCAGGTCCGCACCGGTCTCCGGGTAGATGATCTCGCTCATCCCGCCCAGGTCCAGCTCGACGATCGAGTTCATGTCGAACGAGTCGAGCCAGTCCGAGAACTGCTCCGCGGATTCGACGACCGCGCTCAGCCGCGACTTCTCCTTGAGCACGGAGACCGCCCATTCGACCCGCGACGCGGCGGTGAGGATGGGCACCCGGATGCGCACCCGATGACCGTGCTCGGTCTCGTCGGCGATCACCTGGTCCTCCTCGGGATCGATCGCCAGCCACCACACCGGTGAGACATCCCACGCCGAGGTGCGGGTGAACACGCGCGTATCCGGCTCGCCCTGCAGCCACTCGACGCGGTGGGCGGCCGCGCGGCGCCGCGCGGACTTGGGCACCATCGCGTCGAGCTCGGCCTTCGAGGACGACTCGCTCAGGGCCTCGAGCGCGTGCCAGGAGCGGATATCGTCCTGCAGCGGGCAGACCCGATCGATGCCGTCCCCCGCGTCCGCACCCGTCATCATGATGGGCGTGCCGCGGTAGGAGTCGGCCACGGGGTCCGGCGGCAGGCTGATGAGCCGGGCGTCGGCGTCCTCCCCGGCGAGCCGGAGGATCATCGTCCGGTTGTCGCTGACCGGGTAGTCCTCGAGATCCGGGTGGACCACGAGGGGCTCGAAGATCCGCAGTTCGATGAGGTATCGGCGCTCGTACGGCATGGCCCCAGCGTATCCGCAGGGCGGCAGCGCCCCGCACCCCGCGGCTGCCGGTGCCGCCGCGGCCCGTCTTGCCGGCCGTCTTGGCAAATGGCACAAGCGGGTGGGAGCCGCTAGAATCGGACCGCAGAGAAGTGACGAAGCTGGACGGGGCCCCATTGCTGCGCCCCGGGTCGAAGACGGAGGGGGTCGACGCCTGTGGGTCGCGGCCGCGCAAAAGCGAAGCAGATCAAGGTAGCCCGGAAGCTCAAGTACTACAGCCCGGACACCGATCTGGGTGCTCTCCAGAAGGAGCTCGGCGGAGAGCACGGCTCGGACTCCGGCGCCGATCCCTATGATGAGCCCGACTACTCCGACTACGCGGACAAGTACGCGGACGTCGACGACGAGCCGGAGGAATCGGAGCAGCGCTGACCCCGCCGCTCAGCACGAGCCGCAGAACGCCGAACGGGCCCCGCAGGTGCGGGGCCCGTTCGCGTGCGCCGTCCGGGCTCTCCCTCACCCGGGGCCCGTTCGCGTGCGCCGTCCTCAGCGCAGGATGGCCGCGCCGCCCTGCACGCCCTTGGCACCGGAGACATAGCCCGGGGCCTGGGCAAGCGAGCCGTCGTCCGCTGCCACCTCGCCCAGCCGCCACGCCCCCGGCACAGCGGCGAGCACGGCGTCGGCCTGCGCGGCATCGACGGCGAGCACCATGCCGACCCCCAGGTTCCACGTCCGCTCCCGGTCTTCGCGGGGCACGTGGCCCAGGTCGCCGAGCACATCGAAGACAACAGGCACGTCCCACGTGCTGCGCTCCATGACGGCGATGAGGCCGGCGGGCAGCACCCGCGCCACGTTGGCGCTCAGGCCGCCCCCGGTGACGTGCGACATCGCGTGGACGGCGCCCGGCACCCGCTCGAGGAGTTCGAGCAGCTCGCCGGCGTAGACGCGAGTGGGCGCGAGCAGCTCCTCGCCGAGGGTGCGGCCGAACTCGGTGACCTCGCGCTCGAGGCGCCAGCCGGCATCGGCGATGATCCGGCGCACGAGGGAGAAGCCGTTCGAGTGCAGACCGGACGAGGGCAGCCCCAGGAGCACGTCGCCCGCGGCCACGCGCTCGGGGCCGAGTGCGCGGGAGGCCTCGACGACGCCGGTCGCGGCACCGGCGACGTCGTACTCGTCCGCCGCGAGCAGCCCGGGGTGCTCGGCGGTCTCGCCGCCCACCAGGGCGACCCCGGCGCTGGCGCACGCCTCCGCGATGCCGCGCACGATCGCCGCGATGCGCTCGGGCACCACGTGGCCGCAGGCGATGTAGTCGGTCATGATGAGCGGCTTGGCGCCCACGACGACGATGTCGTCGACGACCATGCCCACGAGGTCCCAGCCGATCGTGTCGTGGATGTCGAGCGCCTGCGCGATCGCGACCTTCGTGCCCACCCCGTCGGTCGAGGTGGCCAGCAGGGGCCGCTCGTAGTCCTTGAGCATGCTCACGTCGAACATCCCGGCGAATCCACCGGTCGCGCCCACCACCCCCGGGGTGTGCGTGGCGGCGACGGCGGACTTCATGAGCTCCACGGCGCGGTCGCCGGCGTCGACGTCCACGCCCGCGGCGGCGTAGGTCGTTGCGCTCTGATCGCCCGGATTGCCCGTCTCAGCCATGTCAGCAGCCCTTCTGGGGGTCGAGGCCCGCCTCGAGCGGGATGGGGTAGGAGCCGGAGAAACACGCGGTGCACAGCTGGTCGGCCTGCTGGCCGGTGGCCTCGATCATGCCGTCGATCGAGATGTAGCCCAGGGAGTCCGCGCCCAGGGACTTGCAGATCTCGTCGTTCGTCAGGCCGTTGGCGATGAGCTCGGCGCGGGTGGCGAAGTCGATGCCGTAGAAACAGGGCCACTTGACCGGCGGCGAGGAGATCCGCACGTGGATCTCCTCCGCACCGGCCTCGCGCAGCATCCGCACGAGCGCGCGCTGCGTGTTGCCGCGCACCACGGAGTCGTCGACGACGACGAGGCGCTTGCCGACGATGTTCTCGCGCAGCGGGTTGAGCTTGAGGCGGATGCCCAGCTGGCGGATCGTCTGGGAGGGCTGGATGAACGTGCGGCCCACGTAGGCGTTCTTCATGAGCCCCTGGCCGAAGGGGATGCCCGACTCCTCCGCGTAGCCCACGGCCGCCGGGGTGCCCGACTCCGGGGTCGCGATGACCATGTCCGCATCGACGGGGTGCTCGCGGGCCAGCACTCGGCCCATCTCCGTGCGCGCGGTGTGCACGGTCTTGCCGTGCAGGATGCTGTCCGGGCGGGCGAGGTAGACGTACTCGAAGACGCAGCGCGCCTCCTGCTGGGGCTCGGCGAAGCGGTAGGAGCGCAGGCCGTCCTCGTCGATCGCGATGAGCTCCCCGGGCTCCACCTCGCGCACGAACGAGGCGCCGACGATGTCGAGGGCCGCCGTCTCGCTCGCGACGACCCAGCCGCGCTCCAGGCGCCCCAGCGCCAGCGGGCGCACCCCGTGGGGGTCGCGGGCGGCGTAGAGGGTGTGCTCGTCCATGAACGCGAAGCAGAACGCGCCCTCGAGCTTGGGGAACAGGCTGAGCGCGGACTGCACGAGGTCGTCACCGGGCGAGGTGGCCAGCAGCTCGGTGACGAGCGAGGTGTCGTTCGAGGAATCGCGGTGGGGCCGGGTGCGCGCGTTCTTCTTCGTCGCGAGCTTCACCTGCTCCTGGTGCGCGCTCGTCGCCTCGTCGGCCATCTCCTGGAGGCGCTCGAAGTTCGTGAGGTTGCCGTTGTGGGCGAGCGCCACCGTGCCGAACGGCGTGGGGCCCAGGGTGGGCTGCGCGTTCTCCCACGAGGACGAGCCGGTCGTCGAGTAGCGCGTGTGGCCGACGGCCAGGTGCCCGGGCAGCGTGGCGAGGTCGTTCTCGTCGAAGACCTGGGAGACGAGCCCCATGTCCCGGTAGACGAGGATCTGCTTGCCGTTGCTCGCGGCGATGCCGGCGGACTCCTGCCCGCGGTGCTGGAGCGCGTAGAGGGCGTAGAAGACGAGTTTCGACACCTCTTCACCGGGCGCCCATACGCCGAATACGCCGCACTCGTCCTGCGGCTTCTTGTCGTCTGCGTCGAGTTCGTGGGTCAAGCGCCCATCAGGTCGTGCCACGGTCTCATTCTTCCATATCGGACGGGCCGCCCGCGCCGCGCACGGCGCCGTCCGCCGGCCCAGCTTCCGAACCGCCCGCGCCGCCGGCCGCGGTCTCGGGAGCGGCGGACGGCGCGGCAGCGGCGGGCTCGGGTTCGGCGGCGGCATCGGTTTCGGCGGCGGCCAGCGCGTCTGCGGTCGTGGGTGCGCCCGCGGCTGCCGAGGAGGACTCGGCATCGGCGGCGGAGGACGAGGCGACCGGGCGCTCGACCGGCTCGTACTCGGCGCCCACGGTGTAGCGGCGGGCCCGCTTGAGGCCGACCCGGTCGACGATGAGCGCGACCACGGCGCCGGCGAAGCCGCCGACGGCGGCGCACAGCGCCATGAGCAGGCCGACGATGGCGGCGGGCGAGAACTGCGTGGTCAGCGATGAGGTGTCCGCGGGGATGAGCCAGAGCACCATGCCGACGGCGAAGCCCGCCACGATGCCCGCGCCGATGAAGACCCCGTAGCGGGGGCTCCTGCGCACGGAGACGTCGACCGTGTCCTTCATGTACTCCCCTGCTGCTCGCACTGTCCCGGCCCGGGCGCCTCGGGGACTGCCCTGCTGGTCCGCGGCCCCGCGAAAGCCGCCCGTGCGAGTCTAGTTCAGCACCGCTCGCGGACACAGATGCGCTGGTCACAGCCGGCCCAAGGCCGCGCTGTAGCGCGGGCGCGGCCCGTGTCAGTCCCTCCCCGCATACTGCGCAGTGTGGGGCGGCGGAACGGACTGACGGACTGCCTGGGAGCCACGGGCCGGGCTGTGCGGGAGCGGCGGGCTGGGAGGAGCGGGCACGATGGCGGACCTTCGGGCAGGCGCGGGGGCGGCGGAGGTCCGCGCCGCGCTCGCCGCGCAATCGCAGGGCGGCGCACGCCTCACCCACGCGCAGCTGCTGCGCGCGCTCATGGACCTGTGGGGCTACGAGGCGGTGTGCGCGTTCTTCTGGCGGCGGGTCTGCGATTCGGCGAGGTCAGCGGCCCGCGGGCCGGCGCCGGCGTACTCCCGCGCGCAGGCGGAGCTCATCGCGCTGCGGTTCAGCGCGACGTGGCACGGCTGCCCTCTCGAGGGCAGCACTCCGGGAGCGTGCGCACCGAGCGCGCGCGGCGCGTTCGACGGTGAGCTGCTGGGCTTCGACGACGCCGAGGTCGGCGGGGCAGGGCTCGGCGGGGCAGGGCTCGGCGATGCTCAGGTCGGCGGGGCAGAGCTCGGAGGGCCAGAGTTCGGATGGCCAGAGGGTGGTGACGCTCGGACCTTCCGGGCAGACCTCGGCTGGGCAGACTCCGCGGACGGCGGCGAAGGCGGCGCCTGCCGTGACGGGTAACGGCTGCGGGGATGGCGCGGGTGGCCGCGGTCCGCAGGTTCCGCCGTCGGGCTGGGCGCTCAGCCGAGCGCGATGAGCGCGGTGCCCGCGACGACGACCGCGCCGCCCGCCATGCGCGCTCCCAGGCTCTGCTCGCGAAAGAGCAGGCGCGCGAGGACGAGGCCGATCACGACGCTGGTCTCCCGCAGGGGCGCGACCAGGGAGATGGGGGCGCGCTGCATCGCGACGAGCACGAGGAGGTAGGCGGTCGAGGACAGCAGCCCCACGAGCACCACGGTGGCCCCGCGCAGGCGGACCAGCGCCGCGACCAGCTCGCGCCGGCGCAGCGCCGAGGGCGTGAGCAGCAGCGCCTGGACGACACCGCTGAGCCACAGGTAGACGACCGGATGCGGGGCCCAGGCGTTGACCGCGTGGCCGTCGAAGAGCGTATAGGCGGCGATGAAGGCCGCGGTTGCCAGGCCCCAGACGAGGCCGGGGCCCACGCGCGCACCGCCGGCGGGACGGCGCGCGGTCAGGAGCGCGATGCCGCCCACGATCGCCGCCGCACCGGCCACCGCCAGCCACCCGGGCCGCTCCCCCAGCACCGCGATCGCCACGGCCATGGTGAGCACGGGGCCGGCGCCGCGGGCCACGGGATAGACGATCGACAGGTCGCCTTCGCATATCCGGTCTGCAGGCACAGGCCGTAGCCCACGTGCAGGGCGCCGGTGACGATGCCCGCCGCCACCACGGGCCAGGAGAGCGCACCCGGAGTGGTCGCGATGATCCAGCCTGCCGGGGCCGTGAGGAGGAGAGCGCCCGCCAGCCCGTAGGCCCAGACGAAGACCCGGCCGTAGCCGTCGGCGCGCTTGGCGGCGATGTTCCACGCGGCGTGGAAGACCGCAGCCAGGAGGACGAGGCCGAGGACTCCCGCGCTCATCGGCGTCCCCCGGGGCCTGTGGCCGGCCGCGGCGGGGGCTGCTTCGAGCGGGTCACGGCGTCATGCTGTCACACCCCGAGCCGGACCGGGCCCTAACCAAATCGTGATACACGCCACATCTTTTCGGTTTTGGGAGGTCTGTCCGCCGCGGAGGAGTGGGCTGTGCGCGAGCGCTAAAAAGTACGGAAAGTTACATGTAACTAGTGATGCTGTGTACAACCCTGCATCCGATTGTTGTGCAGCTCACATTTCGCGGTTAGCTTTCTCCAGGAGATCGCACAGCGCGACGGCCATCCCGCAGCGCCGCGATCCCCGCCCGTCGATCCGCTGCGCTGCACCGCATGGATCGCGACGGGGTGCGTCAGGGTCGACGACCGGCCGGCGCGCTCGGCCGCGGTCCGCGGCGGACCTCACTAGACATAGGAGTCTTCTTTGATGTCATTCTCGGCTATCAGACACGGCCTTTCGTCGCGCGTGTCATGGCTGCAGCTGCTGGGCCTCGTGCTCGTGCCGATCGTGGTGGCGGGCGGCTTCGCGCTGGCCGCCTTCAACGCGAACGGCCGGCTCCACCAGGTGCGCGCAGCCATCGTCAACAGCGACCGCACGGTCCGCGTGGACGGGGAGGACGTGAACCTGGGCAAGGAGCTCAGCGACGGTCTGCTCGGCACCAAGGAATCGAACTTCTCGTGGGAGGTCGTCGAGGACCCAGCGCAGGCGAACAAGGGCCTGAGCAGCGGCGAGTACGCCGCCACGATCGACATCCCCGAGTCCTTCACGGCGGATGCGACCTCGTTCTCCGGCAAACCCAACGACGCGAACTCCGCGCAGATCGACGTCAAGACCTCCGAGGTGGGGCCCCTGACCGACGCGATCGTCGGCCAGGCCATCGCGAAGACCGCCACGGGCAAGCTCAACAAGGGCGTGACGGAGAAGTACCTCAACAAGCTCTACCTGGGCTTCGGGAAGCTGGGCAAGGGCCTCGAGAAGGGCTCCGACGCCGCGGGCCAGATCCACGACGGCAGCCAGCAGCTCACCGATGGGCTGGGCACCGCGAAGGACGGCACCGCGCAGCTGCGCGAGGGCCTGGGCAAGCTGTCGTCCAACAGCGGTGACCTGCGCGACGGCTCGGAGCAGCTCGCCGACGGCGCCGGCACGGCCGCGAAGGGCGCCGATACGCTCTCCGGCGGCGCCTCGCAGCTCTCCAGCGGAGCCGGGCGCCTCGCCACCGGGCTCGGCACCATGCGCGAGAAGACGAAGGACATGCCCTCGAAGGTCGAGCAGCTCGACGACGGCGCCGGCAAGGTCGCCGATGGCGCGGGCGAGCTCGGCAAGGGCGCGAACACCCTGGGCGACGGACTCGACAAGATCGACGACGGGGCGGGCCAGCTCGAGGACGGCACGAAGCAGGTCGACGACGGAGCGGGGAAGCTCGCCGACGGCTCGAAGAAGCTCGACGACGGCGTCGGCCAGCTGCAGGACAAGTCCAAGCAGCTGAAGGAGGGCATCGACAAGTACACGAACGGCGTCGACCAGTTCCGCACCGCGATCACCGCGGCGCCCGGCGCGAAGAGCGGCCTCGACCAGCTCAAGGACGGCAGTGAGCAGCTCGTCGACGGCAGCGGCCGGCTCAAGCAGGGCGGCAGCGACCTGTCGAAGGGCGCGCAGAGCCTCGAGGACGGCATCGACAAGGCCAGCAGCACGCTGGGCTCCAGCAGGGCACAGCTCAAGCTGGCAGTGGGAGTGCGCGCAGCGCCCGAGAAGATCCGTCAGCAGTTCTGCGAACCCGCTGGGGTGAAGATCGACAGCGAAGACTGCTACACCGTCCTCAAGGGCGTCATCGGCGGCCTCACCGCTGCCAAGCAAGGCCTCGACGACACGAAGAACGAACAGGGCGAGACGCTCAAGAGCGGTGCGCACAAGCTGACGAAGGGCGCGGGCGATCTGTCCGACGGCGCGGGTGACCTCAACACCGGCGCCAAGAAGCTCGACGCGGGCATCGGGACGCTGCGCGACGGCTTCAAGGTGGCCGCGGACCCTGCCGGCGAGCTGGCCAAGGGCGGCGAGCAGCTGCGCGACGCCGGCGTCCAGGCGGTCGACGGCTCGAACAAGCTGCGCGCGGGCTCCAAGCAGGTGTCCGAGGGCGCCGGCAAGCTGGCGGACAGCACCCCCAAGCTGGCCAAGGGCGCGAAGACGCTGCACACGGCGACGGGCACCGCGGCGGCCGGAGCGCGCAAGCTCTCCGACGGCGGCACCAAGCTCTCCGACGGCGCGGAGAAGGTCCACGCCGGCACGACGACGCTGAACAAGGCCGTCCCGGCGCTCGTCGACGGCCTCAAGCAGGCCGACGACGGCGCTGGCAAGCTCGACGAGGGCGGGACGAAGCTCGCGAAGGGCGCCGGCACGCTGGCCGCCGGCAACCGCAAGCTCGCCGATGGCGCGACGAAGCTCAACGACGGCATCGGGCGCTACACCGACGGTGTCGCGCAGGCCGAGACGGGCTCCGTGAAGCTCCACGACGGCGCCGTGCGGCTCTCCGACGGCTCGCAGAAGCTCACGGACGGCTCGGGCAAGCTGCAGACCGCCCTGGCCAAGGGCTCCGACCAGGCGCCCAACTACACGGCGCCCATGCGCGAGCGCATGAAGTCCGTGGCGGCCGAGCCCGTGACGACGCCCGCGAGCACCTCGCTCGTGTCGAACATCGCGGCGATCGCGCTCATCGTGGTGCTCTCCCTGTGGATCGGCGGCCTGGCCACGTACCTCGTGGTGCACCCGATGGACCCGAAGCTCGTGCACTCGGGCGCCCGCACGGCGCGCGTGTACCTCAGGGCGATCATCCCCGGTGCGATCGTGGCGGTGGTCCAGGGCCTCATCATGGGCATCGTGGGGATGCTCGCGTGGAAGACGGGGCTGGCGGACTCGTCCGCGCTCCTCGTCTTCGCGATCCTCTCCGCGCTCATGTTCGCCGCGGTCAACCACGCGCTCGTGTCGCTGTTCGGCGGCTTCGGGCGAGTGATCTCCGTGCTGTTCGTGGTCCTCGCGGTGGCGGCGAAGCTTATGCCCGCCATGCCGCCGGCCCTCGAGGCGATCAGGCCGCTGGTGCCCCTGAGCCCCGTGTTCGACGGGCTCACGGCACTGGCCAGCGGCGGCTCCGGCTTCACGGCGGCGTTCCTCGCGGTGCTCGCCTGGATGGTCCTGGGCGTTGCGGCCTCGTTCGGCGGGATCCTCCTGCGCCGGCACAGCCCGTTCGCCGGGCGCGTGCACAAGCAGCCGGAGGCGATCTACTGAGCGGTGCTGGCTGAGCGGCCAGCGCTCATGCGAGGGGCCCACGACCGCCGGTCGGGGGCCCCTCGCATGCCCGTGCCCCACGCGGCGCGCGGGCCGCGGGCGCGGCTCACAGCTTCACGACGACCGTCTTCGTCTGCGTGTACTCCGCGAATGCCTCGATCGACTTCTCGCGGCCGTAGCCGGACTTCTTGAACCCGCCGAACGGCAGCTCCACTCCCCCGCCCGCACCGTAGGTGTTGACGAAGACCTGGCCGGCCTCGATTGCCGCGGCCATGCGGTGCGCGCGCCCCAGGCTCTGCGTCCACACGGCCGAGACCAGGCCGTAGTCCGTGCCGTTGGCCAGTGCGACCGCCTCGTCGTCGGAGTCGAACTCCGTGGCCACCACGACGGGCCCGAACACCTCCTCGCGGGCGATCTCATCATCGGGCGACACCCCGTCGACCAGGGTCGGGGCGAAGAACGCCCCGCCGGCCAGCGCCTCGGGCAGGCCATCCGGGGAGCGCCCGCCAGCCACCACCTCGCCCGCGGTGAGGCGGTCGAGGAAGCCGGTGACCCGTTCGAGCTGCTTGGCTGAGACGAGCGGGCCCAGATCCGGGTCGTCGACCCCGCGGCCGATCGCCACGCGCCCGAACGCCGCGGCCATCTTCTCCACGACCTCGGCGCGGACGGCGCGGTGGACGAGGAGGCGCGAGCCGGCGGAGCAGGTCTGCCCAGCGTTCTGGATGATCGAGCGCACGAGGCTGGGCACCGCGGCGTCGATGTCCGCGTCCGCGAAGACGACGTTGGCGGACTTGCCGCCCAGCTCCAGCACGGTGGGGATGACGCGGTCGGCCGCCGCGTGCGCGATCTTCGAGCCCGTGGCGGTCGAGCCGACGAAGCCCAGGTGCGCGATGCCGGGGTGGTGGGCAAGGGCGTCCCCGGCCTCGGCCCCCAACCCGGTGATGACGTTGAACGCGCCGGCCGGGAACCCGGCCTCGTGGATGAGCTCGGCCAGGGCCACGGTGCTGCGCGGGGTTTCGTCCGCCGGCTTGGCCACGGCGCAGTTGCCGGTGGCCAGCGAGGTGGCGGCCGCCCGGCCGACGAGCTGGAGGGGATAGTTCCACGCGACGATGTGGCCGGTCACCCCGTAGGGCTCGCGGCGGGTGTAGACGTGCATGTCCCCGCCCAGCGGGATCGTGGAGCCGTAGAAGGACTCGATCGTGTGGCCGTAGAATTCGAAGTAGCGGGCGCACACGTCCACGTCCGCGTAGGCCTGGGCCAGCGGCTTGCCGGTGTCCTCGCTTTCGAGGCGGGCCAGGGTCTCGCGATCGCGGCGGATGAGGCCCGCGGCGGCGACGAGCAGCCGCGAGCGCTCCTCGGGCGAGGTCCGCGCCCAGCCCCGCTGGGCCGCGGCGGCCGCGGTGACCGCCTCGTCGACCTCGGCGGCGCCGCCCCGGGCCACCTGGCATAGCTCGGCGCCGGTGGCGGGGTCGATGTTCGGGTAGGTCTGCAGGGACGGCACGTGCCGCCCGGCGATGAAGGACGTCGTCTGCTTCGTCTGTGCGCTCATGGGCCCATTGTCCATGCGCACCCGCGCGCGGCAGGGCGCCCCGCATGCTGGGATGGGCAGCGCTGGAACCGGCGGCGCTGAGCACTGGGCGCCGGCCAGCCCTGCGCGAGCGGGGCGTTCACACCCCCCGCGGGAAGGCGCACCTGACCCTCCCCGGTCAGTGCGCCTGGCCCTCCGCGGACGGGTCCTGCGCCTCCGGGGCCACGTCCTGCGCCTCGGCCGGCGCATGGGGCACCGCGGTCTGGGCGTCCGCGCCCTCCAGGGGGAACAGCGGCAGGAACCCGCTGAGGTCCGAGCGCACCCCGGACGCCTCCACCGCATGGGCCGCCAGCGCGGCGGTGAAGCCCAGCCGCCCGGTGGCGAGCTCGAGCCACGCCTGGGGCCTGGCCTCGACCACCGTGGGCGGTGTGCCGCGGGTGTGGCGCGGGCCGGGGATGCACTGCGCCACCCCGAACGGGGGCACGCGCACCTCCACGGCATTGCCCGGATGGCGGGCCGCCAGCTCCTCGAGGCAGTAGCGCACGGCCGTCGCCTCGGTCTGCCGATCGACGGCCGCGGCTCCGGAGTCGTGGGCCGCGCTCCACGCCTCGAGCGCGCGCTCGCCGGCCTCGCGTGAAATCCTGCGCCGCGTGCTCACGAGCGCTCCCCCTCCTGGCCGCTCCCCGGCTCCCCGGAGCCGGCCGCATCCGCCGCGCGCCGGCCGGCCCATTCGCGCAGGGCCGCGACCACCGCCTCGCCGGCCACCAGGGTGCCCACGATCGCCGTGGAGCCGTCGGCGCGCGTGCCGCCGGTGACGGGGGGCGTGACGTCGTCGAGGATGGGCAGCACGTCCGCGGCATCGAGCGCGCCCACCGCGACGAGGAGCTCGAGGGCGGTGAACATCGTGGGCCGGGAGGAGCCGTCGAGGCACTTGACGGCCACCGCCCAGCCGGTCGGGGTGGCGATGACGCACACGCCCTCCGCCCCGCTCTTGGCGAGCACGCCCAGCTCCTCGATGGCCAGCGTGTTCGGCTGCCCGTGGCCCTCGATGGCCCAGGGGCTGCGCTGGATCGCGTCCATGAGCGTCCGGGCCTCCGGGGTGCTGCCCGCGGCGACCGCGCCGATGCCGCGCGCCAGCCCGGTGAGCGAGAGCGCGTGGACGGGCGCACCGCAGCCGTCGACGCCCACGGCCGCGGAGCGCTCGCCGCAGTAGTGCTTGATGACCTGGCCCACGCGCCGCTGGATCGCGGACTCGGGGTCCAGGTAGTCCCCGGTGGGCTCGCCGGCGAGCTTCTGGGCCATGAGGAACGCCGCGTGCTTGCCCGAGCAGTTGAAGTACAGCGGGGAGGTGGCCCGCCCGCCCGAGCGCACGGCCACGAGGTTGTCCGGATCCGCCGGCTGCACGGACGGGCACTGGAGGTCGCGTTCGCCCACGTGGACGGAGGCGAGCATCCGCTCGACCACCTCCACGTGCTCGGCCTCCGCGCGGTGCGAGGCGGACGCCAGCACCGCCGCGTCCCCGGACAGCGGCGCCCCCAACTCCATGCAGGCGATCGCCTGCAGCGGCTTGAGGCACGAGCGGGTGAAGACCGGCTCGCCCGGTGCGCCCAGCTCGACGACGGGCGCGCCCGACGGGTCGACGACGACCGCCGAGCCCAGGTGCCGCGACTCGATGAAGCCCGAGCGCTCGACGACGGCGAGCTCCACCGCCTGGCCGGCATCGAAGGTCGCCCTCGCCCGCGGCGGGTCGCCGTCGGCCGCCGAGGGGGCGGTCGAGCGGGGGGCGGGCGCGCCGCCCGGTGCCGTACCGGGGGCCTGGGCGGGCGTGGTCTCAGGGCTTTCGCTCATGCGCTTACCCTACGGCCGCACGGCCGCCCGGGCACCCGCACCGGGGGCAAACCCCACCGCAGGACCGCGGCTGGCACCCTGGCCCGGGCGCACGGGGCCGCCCTAACGTGGAACCGCACACAGGACGACCCAGCAGAGCACCGCAGACCCCCAGAAAGGCAGCCACCGCCATGTCCGCACCCAGCCCGGCACCCACCGCCCACGCCGACTTCGCCGCCCACGCCGCTCCGGACGGCGGCGCGGGCTCCGAACCCGTCCGCACGTGCGGGATCGCCAGCCTCGTGCTGGGGATCTGCTCGCTGCTGTCGGGCTGGACGTTCTTCGTGCCGCTCATCGGCGTGTGGCTGGGCATCCGCTCGCGCCGCCGCGAGCCCGCCGGGCGCACGGTCGCCAACTGGGGCCTCGTGCTCAACGGCATCTGCCTGGCCCTGTGGGCGGTCCTCGTCGTCATCGTGCTCGTGCTGGCGCTCACGAGCGCGGGCTTCGCCCTGGCCTTGCCTTCCGCCGGCTGAGTCCCCGGTGGTGAGCGAGGCCGGGGCACCGGCCCGGACCTGCTACGCGGGGGCAGGGCGCAGGCAGCGGCCGGAGCGCGCGCGACGGGACGCGGCCGCTCTCCGCGAACAGCGGCCGAGCGCTCAGCCCTCGGGGTTGCGCTGCGCGATGGCGGACGCGAGCACGGTGGCGAACGCGCACCAGGCCGGATAGGGGGCGAGCGCCGCGCCGGCGGCCGGGGACTCCTTGCCGATCCGCACGGCCAGCTCGACGGCGGAGGCCGCCAGCAGTGCCGCCTCGGCGGCGGAGAGCGCACGGGCCTCCACCTGCCAGAACAGGTAGGACCACGCGGCGTTGAGGCCCATGTTGACCACGAGCGAGCGGAGGATCCTGCGGCGCTTGGCCTTCGTCTTCGCCTTCGACATGCCCACGGCCGAGGTGACCGCCGTGAGGGCGAACAGGCCGGTCCAGGCGATCGGGAAGACCTTCCGCGGCGGGGCGAAGGCCGGCAGCTCAAGGCGCTCGTAGAGTCCGACCTTGGGCATCGTCGCCTTCGTCCCCGCCCACGCCGCGGCCGCGACGATCGAGGAGGTCAGTGCGAGCCGGCCCATGGCGGCCGCGAGCGACGGGGCGGTGTCTGCCTGCTGCGTGTAGGTTCCCATGGACCGAGCCTACGCTCGCCCGGCCCGCCGGCGCAGCCCAGCCACTCGGCGGGTCCGATCAGTAGACTGGCGGACGTGAAGGTCCTCGTGATCGGGTCGGGCGCCCGCGAACACGCCCTCGTCGCCGCTCTCTCCCGCGATCCCCAGGTGGAGGCGGTCATCGCCGCCCCCGGCAACCCGGGCATCGGGCGCATGTGCGAGACGCGCCCCGTCGACGCCACGGATTCCGCGGCGGTCGTCGACCTCGCCGAGGAGCTCGACGCCGACCTCGTCGTCGTGGGCCCGGAGGCGCCCCTGGTCGCCGGGGTCGCCGACGCGCTGCGCCAGGCGTCCTTCCCGGTCTTCGGCCCCGGTCAGGAGGCCGCGACCCTCGAGGGCTCGAAGGCGTTCGCGAAGGAGGTCATGGCCGCTGCCGGCGTGCCCACGGCCGCCGCGGTGCCCGCCGCCACGGAGGGCGAGGCGCAGGCCGCGCTCGATCGCTTCGGCGCCCCCTACGTCGTCAAGGCCGATGGGCTGGCCGCAGGCAAGGGCGTCGTCGTCACCGACGACTTCGACGCGGCGCTCACCCACGCCACGTCCTGCCTGGCGGTCTCCGACCGGGTCGTCATCGAGGACTACCTCGACGGCCCGGAGGTCTCCCTCTTCGTCCTCTGCGACGGCACTACCGCGCTCCCGCTCGAGCCCGCCCAGGACTTCAAGCGAATCAGCGACGGCGACTCCGGCCCCAACACGGGCGGGATGGGCGCGTATTCGCCGCTGCCGTGGGCGCCGCCCGGCATGGTCGACGAGATCGTCGCGACCGTCGCGCAGCCGGTGGTCGACGAGATGGCCCGCCGCGGCTCCCCGTTCACGGGCCTCCTGTACTGCGGGCTGGCGCTCACGCGCAACGGCATCGAGGTCGTCGAGTTCAACGTGCGCTTCGGCGACCCGGAGACCCAGGCCGTGCTCGCGCGGCTGCGCTCCCCCCTGGCCCAGACCCTGCTCGCCGCGGCCGAGGGGCGCCTCGCCCAGGTGCCCGCGCTCGAGTGGGATCCCCGCTCGGCCGTCGCCGTCGTGCTGGCGGCCCACGGCTACCCGGAGGCGCCGCGCACCGGTGACCCGATCTCCGGCCTCGAGGAGGCCAGTGCGCTCGCCGACACCCTGGTCCTCCACGCCGGGACAACGACCTCCGCTCAGGGCGAGACCCTCACCGGCGGCGGCCGGGTGCTCTCCGTCGTCGCCCTGGGCGAGGACCTGGACGCCGCGCGCGCCCGCGCCTACGAGGCCGTGGAGCTCATCGGCTTCGACGGCGAGCAGCACCGCGGCGACATCGCCCTGACCGCGGCGCAGGGCCGCGTCACTGTGCCGGTGCGCACCGGCGCGCAGGGCTGACCCGGGCCCGCGCCTCGGGGGCGGTGCCCGGCCGAGCCGCGCGCGGCGGGCCCAGGCGGCCGTAGACTGGAGCCCCTTCCGCGGCAGCACGGCGCCCGGCGCCGCCGCACCGCTCCTCCCCTGCACAGAAAGGTGCGGCCATGAGCGACTCACTGGACCTGCCCGGCTGGACCCACGCGTACTCCGGCAAGGTGCGCGACATCTACGTGCCCGCGGGGACGCCCGGACCTGACGGCGGTGCGCAGCTGGCCCAGGCCGAGCGCATGCTCATGGTCGCCTCGGACCGGATCTCCGCCTTCGACTTCGTGCTGAGCACGCCGATCCCGGACAAGGGCGCCATCCTCACGGGCCTGTCGCTGTGGTGGTTCGACCAGCTGGCCGACGTCGTGGGCAACCACGTCCTCGACCTCGACGTGCCGCAGGCGGTGGCCGGCCGGGCGATGATCTGCCGCCCGCTGGACATGTTCCCCCTCGAGTGCGTGGCCCGCGGCTACCTCACCGGCTCCGGGCTCGTGGACTACCGCCGCAACGGCAGCGTGTGCGGTGTGCGGCTGCCCGCGGGCCTGGCCGACGCGGACCGGCTGGAGCCGGCCATCTTCACGCCGGCGACCAAGGCGCAGCTGGGCGATCACGACGAGAACATCAGCTTCGAGAAGGCCACCGACGTGGTGGGCCGCGCGGACGCCGAGGAGCTGCGCGACCTCACGCTGCGGCTCTATACGCGCGCCGAGGAGATCGCCCGAGAGCGCGGGATCATCGTCGCGGACACGAAGTTCGAGTTCGGCCGCGGCCCGCAGGGCCAGATCCTGCTGGGCGACGAGGTCCTCACGCCGGACTCCTCGCGCTTCTGGGATGCGGCCGCCTACCGTCCCGGCGAATCGCAGGCGAGCTTCGACAAGCAGTTCGTGCGCGACTGGCTGACGGGCCCGGACTCCGGTTGGGACCGCGAGTCCGGGGAGCAGCCGCCGGCCCTGCCCGCCGAGGTGGTCGAGCGGACCCGCGAGCGGTATGCGTCCGCCTTCGAGCGGATCACGGGCGCGGCCTTCCCGGGGGCCTGAGCGCCCGCCGGAGCGGCCCGTCCGCGTGGTGCCGATCACACTCTGGACAAACCCTCCCCATCGGCTGTGAATGAGCTTAGGCTTACCTTGTACGCACCCCCGCACCTTCCCTCTTCGGCTGGACGCGCCCACCCCGCCTCCACAGCCGAAAGGACCGATAATGCACGTTCGCTCCCGCCTGCCGCGCTGCGCGGCAGGCGCCCTCGCGGCCGCCTGCGCGGCCGCCCTCCTGGGCCCGGTGACCGCAGCCCCCGCCGCGGCCGAGACCTCCCCCTCCGGAGACGACGGCTCGTACGCCTTCGCCGACACGACCCCCAAGGAGAAGGACGCCCACAGCGGCGACCTGAGCATCTACCACTTCGACGGCTCGTACTCCGAGCCCATCACCTACGCCGGCCGCTCCATGCAGGCCGTGACGGACAAGAAGGACGGCTCCGTCTCCGTCGAGCTCATCAACGCCCGCGCCGGCACGAAGGACTCGGCGGTCGACCTGTCGCAGCAGATGGACACGTTCGTCTCCGGGTCGAAGTTCAACGACGACAAGCAGCACCTGCACGTGGTCGCGCTGGGCACGAAGGGCGGCAAGGCCGTGCTCGTCGAGGCCACGAGCTCGGGCAGCAACACGTTCGCGGACACGACGGTCACGACCGAGACACCCGAGGCGCTCGACGTCTCCCGGCTCGTCGCGCTCGGCCCCGCCTCCACCGGCCTGCTCGCCATCGAGCGCGACGGCGACGGCTACACCGCCCGCAAGCTCGACTACGGACTGAAGTCCAAGGGCGACCGGGTCGCCCTCCCGCTGCACGGGCCCAAGGACGTCTTCACGATCGACTCGAGCAACGGCAACGTCGTCGCGCTCACCGGCGGCACGATGGAGACGGTCTCCTACTACGACACCTCGAAGGCCGACTCCGCCTCCGTCCCGGAGCTGGGCTCGTCCTCCCACGTGCTGGGCACCGGCGGCTCCTACACGATCGCCGACGACGACGGCACGATCGCCACGCTGTCCACCGGCTACATGGAGGCCCCGAAGGTGGAGAGCAAGATCCAGGCGAAGCGCGGCGTGTCCGGGCTCGCCCAGGTGTCCACGGCGCAGGAGCTCCAGGTGCTGTCGCAGGACGGCCACTTCATCCAGCGCTACGGCACGGACGGGACGCCGCGCGACACGGTCTCCCTCACCGGCGTCACCGCGGTGCCCGACTCGCTCATCGCCTCGGCGGGCTGGGGCACGGAATCATCGTTCCTCGCCACGGTCGGGACGCAGAACTACCGCTACCAGACCGGCGTCGTCCGCGCACCGGAGCTGAGCAACGTGGGCGAGCTCCACGCGGAGAAGCGCGGCGACCCCATGGACCTCAGCTTGGCGGGGCGCGGCACGGGCAACATCGCCTACGGCTGGCAGTACAGCCAGGACGGCGGCAAGCACTGGGCCGACCGCGGCGCGAAGTGGGACACCGCCGAGCCGGACGCCGGCACCGTGCGCAAGCCCCACGCGGCGCTCAATGAGCCGATGGACGGGGTGGCCCCGTACTTCAGCCAGCGAGTCCGCGCAGCCGGCCAAGGCGACACGACGTTCTCCCGCTGGGAGGGCTCCGTGGGCATCCCCGCCGAGCAGTACGACGCGCTGTGGCGGGTGCGGGCGAGCAACGACCTGGGCACGACGGTGAGCGAGGGCAAGCCGGTGACCCTCACCGACGGCCAGGATGCGATCGCCCCCACCGTCAAGCGCGACCCGGAGAGCGCGGCCGCGCTCGTGGGCGAGCGCGTCGACCTCTACACCGCGGCGAACGGCAAGCCGGAGCCCACCGTGAAGTGGCAGCGCTCCGGCGACAACGGCGCCACCTGGACCGACATCGACGGTGCGACCGATACGACGTACTCGTTCACCGCCGCACAGGGCGATGACAAGGCGCAGTTCCGGTCCGTGTTCGCCAACGCCGCCGGGCATGCCGAGTCCAAGGCCGCGACGCTGACCGTCACGACCCATCCCGACCGCAAGCCCCTGGGCACCGCGCCCGCCGGCGCCGCGCGCGCCGACGGCGCCGTCTTCGACTACGACCTGAGCGAATACGCCCACGACTGGCGGCGCGAGACGGTGGGCTCCGATGTGGAGCTCGGCGCGAAGGAGGGCTACCGGTTCTCCCACGCCCAGGGCTGGTACGACCCGAAGACGAAGGCCGCCCAGTTCACGTGGGGCAGCGTCGCGAAGTACCGCCCCTACGGGGGCATGATGGGCCTGCACGTGTCCATCGCCAACCCGTACCTGGCCGTGGGCGAGGACGGCCGCGCCACCCTCACCGCGGACGTCGCCTGGAGCAACGGGGGCTCCATGGAGGGCGGCCGGCCGGCGGAGAGCGACGGCTTCAAGCGGGTCATCATCGCGACGTTCGCGAAGACGTCGGTGGTCCCGGACGGCGACCACGTGACCGTCACGGCCACCCCGGAGTGGAAGGGCCGCGCGTACACGGCCCCGGACCTGGGCAACGCCGAGGAGCACGAGGAGAGCTTCCCCGCCTCGCTCATCGACTACATGGACCAGGGCCTGCGCGCCTGGTTCTACAGCACCGGCAACAGCCGCGATCCGGAGAAGGCCGGGCGTCCGATCACGGTCACCTTCCCCGTCTCCAGCGACCGGCCCGAGGCGAACGGCCCGGCCGTGGATCCCCATGACCCGCTGGGCGACGGCAAGAACCCGTTCACCCCGGGCACGGACCCGACGCCCACGGCCACGGCGACGGCGACCGAGCCGACGCAGACACCCGGCCCCCCGGAGACGACGACGCCCACCCAGACGGCAGCCCCCACCCAGACCGCGGCGCCCACCACGAGCGCCCCGAGCCCCACGACGGGTGCTCCGAGCCCCACCGCGACCGGCGACCCCACTGCGGGGCCGACGGACGACGCCACGGCGCCCGCCCCGCCCGCGGACTCGGGCGATCGCCTGCCCGCGGACAAGAAGGACGCGATCACGGGCGTCGTGCACGATGGCACGGTGATGTTCTCCCCGGTGAACGGGGGCGAGCGGTACTACGCCTACGTCTACTCCCAGCCGCGCGGGCTGGGCTGGGCGACCGGCGCCGATGACCGCAAGGCCGCGTTCCCCCTGCCCGCGGACCTCGCTGCGGGCACCCACCGGGTGGCGCTGCTCGACGCGGACGGCGCACTGCTGAGCTGGAGCGAATTCGAGGTCACGGCGACGCCGAGCACGCCCAGCACCACGGTGAGCCCCAGCGCCTCGGCGAGCCCCAGCAGTTCGCCGCAGCCCAGCGAGACGGCGGGCCCGAGCGCCTCGGGATCCCCGAGCGCCTCGGCGACCCCGACCCGGCGCCCGAGCGCTTCGCAGGACCCGCGCCCGAGCGCGAGCCGGACGCCCGGCTCCACGTCCGAGCCGACCGCCAGCACGCACGCGCCGGGGACCCAGCCCCCGGCGCCGGGTGATGACGGCAGCGACGACGGGACCGGCGACGGGACCGGCAATGGCGACGGCGGCAGCGGTACGCTGCCGCGCACCGGCACAGAGGCCGTCGCGACCCTGGCCGCGGGCCTCGCGCTCGTGCTCCTGGGAGCCGCGGCGATGCTGCTGCCGCGCACGCGCCGACGCCGCTGAGACCGCACCGCCCCCGCACCCGAGGTGCCCCGCAGCGGCTGCTGCGGGGCACCTCGGCGCTGGGGGCCTGAGCTCTCACAGGGCAGGCCGCCCCCCTCCGCAGCCGGAGCCCGCCCGCACGCACGACCGGCCCCCGCCACACGGGCGGGGGCCGGTCGGGCGGCCGCCTGGGCCGGGCTCAGCGAGCCGTCAGATCTTCTCCCACGCGTTCGTGAGGACCTTGCGGAGGATGCCCTCCATCTCGTCGAACTCCGCCTGGCCCACCGTGAGCGGCGGCGAGAGCTGGATGACGGGGTCGCCGCGGTCGTCGGCGCGGCAGTACAGGCCCTCGTCGAACAGCGCGTTGGAGACGTAGCCCTTGAGGATGCGCTCGGACTCCTCGTCGGAGAACGACTCCTTCGTCTCCTTGTCCTTGACGAGCTCGATGCCGTAGAAGAAGCCCTCGCCGCGCACATCGCCGACGATCGGGAGGTCCTTGAGCTTCTCGAGCGTGGCGCGGAACGCCGGCCCGTTGGTCAGCACGTTCTCGTTGAGGCCCTCGCGTTCGAAGATGTCGAGGTTCTTCATCGCCACCGCGCAGGCCACGGGGTGCCCGCCGAACGTGTAGCCGTGGTAGAAGGTCTCCCCGCCCTTGCCGAACGGCTCGAAGAGCCTGTCCGAGGCGATCATGGCGCCCAGCGGCGCGTAGCCGGACGTGATGCCCTTGGCGCACGTGATGATGTCCGGCACGTAGCCGAAGTCGTTGCAGGCGAACATCGAGCCGATGCGCCCGAACGCGCAGATCGTCTCGTCGGAGACGAGGAGCACGTCGTACTCGTCGCAGATCTCGCGGACCCGCTCGAAGTAGCCGGGGGGCGGCGGGAAGCAGCCGCCGGAGTTCTGCACGGGCTCGAGGAAGACGGCCGCGACGGAATCGGGGCCCTCGAACTCGATCTGCTCGGCGATGCGGTCCGCGGCCCACTGGCCGAACGCCTTCTCATCGCCGTTGAACCGGTCGTCGACGCGGTAGAAGTTCGTGTTCGGCACCTTGTGCGCGCCGGGGACCAGCGGGGCGAACTGATTGCGCAGGCCGGGCAGCGAGGTGACGGCCAGCGCACCGTGCGGGGTGCCGTGGTAGGCGACCGCGCGGGAGATGACCTTGTGCTTCTCGCCCTTGCCCTGGATCTTGAAGTAGTTCTTCGCCAGCTTGAACGCTGACTCCACGGAGTCGCCGCCGCCGGAGGTGAAGAAGACGTGGTTGAGGTCGCCGGGCGCATAGCCCGCCAGGCGCTCGGCCAGCTCGATCGCCGGCTCGTGGGCATACGACCACAGCGGCATGAAGGCGAGCTTCTTCGACTGGTCGTAGGCGGCCTGCGCGAGCTCCTCGCGGCCGTGGCCCACCTGCACGACGAACAGGCCGGCGAGCCCGTCGAAGATCTTGCGGCCCTTGTCGTCGTAGATGTAGTGGCCCTCGCCGTGCGTGATGATCGGCGTCTCACCGCCCTCGAAGAGGTGCTGGTGATTGGCCATGTGCATCCACAGGTGATCGCGCATCGCACTCTGCTGTTCGGTCGTCATCTGGTCCCCCAGTTGTATTTCTGATTCCACAGTGTCAGGTAGGTCATGGTCTCCGTCTCCCGGACGTGCGGGATCTGGCGAATGGAGTTGAGCACGGCGAGCAGCTCGTCGTCGTCGGCGCAGACGACCTCCGCGAGGATGTCGAACGTGCCCGCAGTGACGACGACGTAGTCGACCTGCGGGATGTCTGCGACCGCATCCGCCACGGGCGTGAGCTCACCCGTGGCCTTGAGCCCGATCATCGCCTGGCGCCCGAAGCCCAGCTGCAGCGGGTTGGTGACCGCGACGATCTGCATCGCCCCGGCCTCCATGAGCTTCGCGACGCGCTGGCGCACCGCGGCCTCGGACAGGCCCACGGCGCGCCCGATCTCCGAGTAGGTGCGCCGCCCGTCGTGCTGGAGCTCCTCGATGATCCGCTTGGACTTCTGGTCAAGGTGCAGATCCGACTTCGTCAGCTGCAGCCTCCCTTCGGGCATGCGGGCCACCTCCTCGCCGAGCGGGCGTGAGCGCGCCTCGCGTTCGATCGCGGTCACGACCAGCATGAACCGCATTTTCGGTAGATACAAGTCCCTCTTGCAACTGAAAGACCCGATTAGAACTTACCGCACAACGGAAACAGTAGCGAACGGTCGGCCGACTGCGCTAGGGTTGCCGCAACCGATTGTGCAGGGGGTCACAGCAGCGCCGCCGCGACGCCCGTGCGGCGGCCACGCAAGCCGTGCGGCCCGCGTCGTCTTCGCAGCTCGCGGCCGCCGACCCCGCACCCCCGATCCCCACCCGTCAGGAGCAGCGTGCACCTCATCAACGGAGACCTCGTCGAAGGCCACGGCCCGGCCTACACCCCGGTCAACCCGGCAACGGGCGCCCAGCGGGAGAGCTACCGCCTGGCAGACGCCTCCGATGTCGACGCCGCGGTCGCGGCGGCGAAGGCCGCCTACCCCGCATGGAAGCGCGCGCTGCCCGCCGAGCGCTCCACGGCCCTGGGCGAACTCGCCCGCCTCATGGGCGAGCACGCCGAGGAGCTGGCCCGCCTGGAATCGGAGCAGACCGGCAAGTCGATCCGGCTGGCCACGGAGTTCGACGTCCCGGGCTCCGCGGACAACGCCGCATTCTTCTCCGGCGCCGCCCGCCAGCTCGCCGGGCTCTCCGCCGGGACGTACTGGGAGAACTCGACGTCGATGATCCGCCGCGAGCCGCTGGGCGTGGTCGGCTCGATCTCCCCGTGGAACTACCCGCTGCAGATGGCCGCGTGGAAGATCTTCCCCGCCGTCGCGGCCGGCAACACGATCGTGCTCAAGACCTCGGAGATGACCCCGGGCACCACGCTGCTGCTGGGCCGCCTGGCGCTCGAGGCGGGCTTCCCCGCCGGCGTCATCAACGTCATCGCGGGCGACGGCAGGACCGCCGGCGAGGCGCTCATCGCCCACCCCGACGTCGTCATGTCCTCGTTCACCGGCTCCACCGCCGTGGGCCGGCGCGTCATGGAGGTCGCCTCGGCCAAGGGCTCCCGCGTGCACCTGGAGCTGGGCGGCAAGGCCCCGTTCGTCGTCTTCGCCGATGCGGACCTCGAGGCCGCCGCGCGCGGCGCCGTCGCGGGCTCCATCATCAACGGCGGGCAGGACTGCACGGCCGCCACCCGCGCGATCGTCCACTCCTCCCTCTACGAGGCGTTCACCGCCCGCGTCGCCGAGCTCATGGACGGGGTGCGTGTGGGAGACCCGTCCGACCCCGCCACGGACCTGGGCTCGCTCATCTCCGTGGCCCACCGCGACCGCGTGGCCGGGTTCGTCGACCGCGCCCGCGCCGCCGGGGCGACGATCGCCGCGGGCGGGACAATCCCGGATGGCACGCCGGGCACCCGGGAGGACACCGCCTACTACCGCCCCACGCTCATCACCGGCATCGGCACCGACGCCGAGGTGTGGCGCGAGGAGATCTTCGGGCCCGTCCTGGTCGCCATGGCGTTCGAGGACGACGACGAGGCGATCGCGCTGGCCAACGACACCCCCTACGGGCTGGCCGCCTCCGCGTGGACCGGGCAGACGAACCGCGCCCTGCGCGCGGCCGCGGAGATCGAGGCGGGCACCGTCTGGGTCAACGAGCACATCCCGATCGTCTCCGAGATGCCCCACGGCGGCTACAAGGCCTCCGGTTTCGGCAAGGACATGTCGCAGTACTCGTTCGACGAGTACACCCAGATCAAGCACGTCCTCATCGACCAGAGCCCGGGGCCCAAGAAGGAGTGGCAGGACATCGTGTTCACCGCCGCGCAGGCGCCCCGCGACCAGGACGGCGCCGATGAGCGCTGATCCCGCCGCCGCCGGAGCGGCCGCAGGCCCGGCCGCCGGGGCCGGGCGCCCTGCGGTCCAGGACCCCCTCGACCTCACGATCGCGAACGCCGCCGTCTTCGACGGCGAGCGCCTCCTCGACGCGGACACCGTGACGGTCTCCGGCGGCACGGTCACCGGGATCGGCCGCGGACTGGACCCGGTGGGCCGCGTCGTCGACGCCCACGGCGCGCTGCTCGCCCCGGGCTTCGTCGACGCCCACGCCCACCCCGTCTTCGCCGGAGTGGAGGCGCTCGCGTTCGACGTCTCGCAGACCACCTCGGCCGCCGAGGTGCTCGCCGCGGTCCGCGCCGCCCTGCCACAGGGCGAGGGCTGGCTGACCGGCGGCGGATGGTCGATGGCCCACTTCCCCGGCGGCGCGCCGCTGGCCTCCCAGCTCGACGAGGCGGGTGCGGCCGTGGGATCGGATCGGCCCATCCAGCTCATCAACCGCGACCACCACTCCGCCTGGGTGAACACGGCCGCGCTGCGGATCGCGGGCATCGACCGCACCACGCAGCCGCCCCCCGGCGGCGTCATCGAGCGCGATGAGCACGGCGAGCCCACCGGCACGCTCCACGAGTCGGCCATGGACCTCGTGGCGGCCCACATCCCGCCGGAGAGCCCGGAGGAGCTGCGCGCGGGCCTGCTCCACGGCCAGGCGGCCATGCACGGCCTGGGCATCACCGGCTACATCGACGCGATCGTGGGCGACTACTCCGGCCACGGCGACAGCCTGGCGGCCTACGTGGCGGCCGAGGCCGCCGGCGAGCTCACCATGGAGGTCAACGGCTCGCTGTGGTGGGGCCGGGACATCGCCGACGTCGAGGCCGAGGCGGCCCGCCTGGCCGCCCGCCGGGTGGACAGCCCGCGCCTGCGCACCACGCAGGTGAAGTTCATGCTCGACGGGATCGTCGAGTCGATGACGGCGGCCATGGCGCAGCCCTACCGGTGCGCGTGCGGGGGCACGGGGACGCAGTACTTCGCCCGCGAGCACCTGCGCGCGGCCTTCGCGGCGATCTCCGCCGCGGGCCTCGACATCCACTGCCACGCGATCGGCGACGCGGCCTCCACCGAGGCCCTCGACGCCTTCGAGGCGCTTGCCGCCGCCGGCGACCGGTCCGACGCCCGCCACCACATCGCCCACATCCAGGTCGTCGACCCCGCCGACATCCCCCGCTTCGCGCAACTGGGGATCACCGCGAACATGCAGGCCCTGTGGGCGTGCTACGAGGACCAGATGGTCGAGCTCAACATGCCCGTGCTGGGTGAGGAGCGCTCCGGCTGGCAGTACCCGTTCGGCGACCTCGCCCGCGCCGGCGCCCCGCTGGCCATGGGCTCCGACTGGCCGGTGAGCAGCCCGGATCCGTGGCAGGCGATCCACGTGGCGGTCAACCGCAGCCACCCCACAGCGGTCCGCCCCGAGCCCCTGCTGCCCCACCAGGCGCTGCGCCTGGAGACGGCGCTCGCCGCCTACACCTCGGGCTCGGCCCGGCTGGCCCGCACGCACACCGCGGGCCGCCTGCGGGTGGGCGCGCCGGCCGACTTCGCGCTGGCCGATGCCAACCCGTTCGCGCTGCCCGCGCAGGAGCTGCACACCGTGGGCACCCTGCTCACCGCCGCGGGCGGGCGCCTCGTCCACGCGGACCCGCAGGTCACGCTGTGAGCACCGCGCCCGCACCCTCGACCCCATCCCGCCGGAAGCAGACGTAAGGAAGCGCCATGACGACGACCTCCCAGCAGGCCGCGAGCCCCGCCACCACGGGCGGGCGGCTGACGATCCGCGAGATCCGCAAGGACTACGGCGAGCACACCGCCATCAAGCGCCTCGACCTCGAGGTGCGCGCCGGCGAGTTCCTCTCCCTGCTCGGCCCCTCGGGCTGCGGCAAGACGACGCTGCTGCGCATGATCGCCGGCTTCGAGGAGCCCACATCCGGTGCGATCGAGCTCGACGGCGAGGACATCGCGATGCTGCCGCCGTACAAGCGGCCGGTCAACACCGTCTTCCAGTCCTACGCCCTCTTCCCGCACATGAGCGTCGCGGAGAACGTCGCCTACGGCCTCAAGCGGGCGAAGGTGGCGAAGAAGGACATCGGCCCCCGGGTGTCCGAGGCGCTGCGGCTCGTGCGCATGGAGGGCTTCGCCGAGCGCAGGCCGGACATGCTCTCCGGCGGCCAGCGCCAGCGCGCCGCGCTCGCCCGCGCCCTCGTCAACCGCCCGCGCGTGCTCCTGCTCGACGAGCCCATGTCCGCCCTCGACCGCAAGCTGCGCGAGGAGATGCAGCTCGAGCTCATCCGCCTCCACACGGACATCGGGCTGACGTTCGTCTTCGTCACCCACGACCAGGAGGAGGCGCTGGCGATGAGCGACCGGATCGTCGTCATGAACGACGGCGTCGTCCAGCAGATCGGAGAGGCCGAGGAGATCTACCAGGCGCCCGCGAACGCCTTCGTCGCGGGCTTCATCGGCAAGCAGAACTTCGTCGCGGCGACCGTGGGCAACACGGACGGGGACACCACGGTCCTCCACGGCGAGACCGCGGACCTCGAGGTCCCGGTGGCCGCCGCCCGCGACTTCGCCCACGGCATCACCGTCCAGGCCGCCATCCGGCCCGAGGTGGTCGCCGTGGCCCCGGGTGCTCCCGCCGGAGGGACGCGCAACGCGGTGGCCGGCACCGTCGTGGGCGAGTCGTTCCTGGGCGATGTCGTCCAGTACCTCGTGCGGGTGGGCGACCGCGAGGTCCTCGCCCGCGTGCCCGCAGTCGCCGCGCCCGAGGTGCACGAGGGCGACGCGGTCGCGCTGAGCTGGGCGCCCGAGGCCGTGCAGGTGTTCGGCGATGAGTGAGGCGCCCGGCGCGGATGTGCGCATCCTCGGCACCCGGCAGGCCGCCGCGCGCCTGAGCCGGCGCTCGGTGCTCGCGGGCCTCGCCGCGGCGGGGGCGGGCCTCGTCGTCACCGGCTGCGGGCGCAGCGACAGGGTCGCGGCGAACATCGCCCCCGACGGCGAGCTCGAGGACAAGCTCAACATCTACACGTGGGGCGACTACGACGACCCGGCGCTGCTCAAGAAGTTCCGCAAGGACTTCGACGTCATCGTCCAGGTGGACTCGTTCGGCTCGAACGAGGAGCTGATCTCAAAGCTCTCTGCGACACGGGGGACGTCCGGTTACGACATCGTGGTGCCGACTGGGCTGGTGATTCCGCAGATGGCCCACCACAAGCTGCTGCAGCCCCTCGACAAGAAGCTGCTGCCCAATCTGTCGACGATGGACCCGAACTTCCTCAAACAGCCATTCGACCCTGAAAACACGTACTCGGTGTGCAAGAACTGGGGGACGACGGGCTTCGTCTACGACACGCAGGCCATCAATGATGACCTCGAGACCTGGAAGGACTTCGTCACGATGGCCACCGGCAAGGCCTCGGGGAAGGTCGCCGTGCTCGAAGACCCGTGGGAAGCCTCGGGAATCGGCCTCGGGGCGCACGGCTACAACCTGAATTCCACGAAGACCTCGGAGCTCGACGCTGCCGAGAAGATCGTCGTCGACGAGTTGGCTCCTCATGTGAAGGCCTACGTCGGATCTGCCAGCACGGCCATGGCACAGGGCGGCTTCACTCTCATGCAGGCCTACAACGGCGACGCTCGCCAGGGGATCATGGAATCCGACGATCCCGACCGCTGGAAGTTCGTCTTCGCGAAGCCGTCGGCCAACCTGTGGATGGACAACTGGGCCATCGCCACGGGTGCACCGCATCCGGATGCCGCGCACGCCTTCATCAACTGGATTATCGCTCCGGACCAGGCGCTCAAGGAGGTCGATTACATCGGCTACCCGACAGGCTCGAAGTCGCTGACGGACAAGAAGGTCGAGGACGAGTTCGACTATCCGGAGCTCATCTTCCCAGCGCAGGAAATTCTCGATCGCCTGACGGCCTCGGAGCTCAACTCCGGCCAGCAGCGGCGCGTCGACATCCTCACGGCAGCACAGGCAAGGAGCGGAGCATGAGGCGGTTTGCAGCGAAGATCCTGGGCCCGGGGGCGCTCGCGTTCCCCACGTGGGCCTATGCGGTCTTCTTCTTCGTCGTCCCGGTGGCCCTCGTGCTGTTCTACAGCTTCGGGTACAAGCCGGACGAATTCACCACGGTGGCCACGGACCGCCTGAGCCTCGAGCGCTACGCGGAGTCGATGACCGGCTCGTTCCTCGCCACGTTCGCGGCGACCCTGCGCATCTCCGTGCTCGGCACGATCCTCTGCCTGCTCATCAGCGTCCCGTTCGCCTACTGGCTGGCCGTCAAGGTCCCGGCGAACCGGCGCGGGGTGCTCCTGGCGATCGTCATGGTGCCCTTCTGGACGAACTTCCTCGTCCGGACCCTGGGCTGGCAGATCATCCTCTCCCCGGACGGCTTCCTGTCCGACGGGCTGCAGCAGCTGGGCCTCCTCTCCGGCCCGCTCAACATCCTCTACACGCGCGCCGCCGTGCAGATCGGCGTGGTCTACAACTACCTGCCGCTCATGATCCTGCCGCTGTTCGTGGCGATGGACTCCGCCGGCCAGGCGCTGCGCGAGGCGAGCTACGACCTGGGCGCCGGGCGGCTGTCCACGTTCTTCCGCATCACGATGCCCCTGGCAATGCCCGGGGTGGCCAGTGGCTGCCTCCTCGTTTTCATCCCCCTGACCGGCGACTACGTCACGGCGACCGTGCTGGGCGGTGCGAACGGCTCGATGATCGGCCAGATCATCGCCAACCAGTTCAACACCGCGCAGAACTGGGCGCTGGGCGCCGCGATGGCGGTGGTCCTCATCCTCGTCACGCTCGCGGTCGTCGCGGTCGCCGCCGCCGTCCTGTGGCTCGGCCGGCTCATCACCGCCCGACTCACCCGCGTCCAGCTCGAGGGGATCTGACATGGCCTACGGCAAGAAGCGCGCGAACACGACGAACGCGCTGTTCACGCTCTGGGGCGTCCTCGTCTTCGCGTTCCTCTTCACCCCGATCGCGGTCATCGTCGTCTACTCGTTCAACTCCGGGCGCGTGCTGGCGGCGTGGAAGGGCTTCGGCTTCAACGCCTACGTCAACGCGATCAACAACGACATCATCGTCTCCTCCGTCATCACGAGCCTCCAGGCGGCCGTGGGCTCCGCGCTCCTGGCCACCGTGCTCGGCACCCTGGGCGGCATCGCCCTGGCCAGGGCCCGCCGAGGCGCCTGGTGGGCCGCCGGCCTCACCGGCATCCTCGCGCTCACGCTTGTGACCCCGGAGATCGTCGACGGCATCGCGTTCCTGCCCTGGTTCGTCACCCTGGGCGTCGACGCGGGGATCGGCCCGTTCAACAACGGCCTGGTCCGGCTCATCGTGTCCCACGCGATGTTCTCCGTCGCCGTCGTCACGTTCATCATCCGCGCCCGGATGGCCGGCATCGACCGCTCGCTCGAGGAGGCGGCCGCGGACCTGGGCGCCAGCCCGTGGCACGCGTTCAAGGACATCACCCTGCCGCTCGCGGCGCCGGGCGTGCTGGCCGGCGGCCTCATGTCGTTCACGCTGAGCCTGGACAACACGATCCTCTCGAGCTTCGTCCAGCAGCCGGGCTACACCCCCTGGCCGGTCTACATCTTCTCCTCCGTGCGCGTGGCCCTGCGGCCCGAGGTCGCGGCGATGTCGACCGTCATGCTCGTCCTCACGCTCGTGGCGCTCGGCGTCGTGGGCCTGGTCCTGCGCAAGTCCGGCGAGTCCTCGACGGCCATCATCAAGACGATGGCCGGCAGCTGAGCACCCCCACAGCCCCTCACAGCCCCAACCGCCCCAGCAGAAAGCGATGCCCATGAACGTCTCCGCGGCCCTGGCCGGAGCCTCCACCGTCCCCTTCTGGCTCGATTCCGATGCTCGCCCCGCCGCGCTGCCCGCGCTGTCCGGCGAGCACAGCACGGAGCTCGCGATCGTGGGCGGCGGGTTCACGGGCCTGTGGACCGCGCTGCTGGCCAAGGAGGCGGACCCGGACCGGCGGGTCGTGCTCCTCGAGGGCGGGCGCGTGGGCTGGGCCGCCTCCGGGCGCAACGGCGGCTTCTGCTCCGCGAGCCTCACCCACGGGTGGGACAACGGCGAGTCCCACCTGCCCGCGGAGAACGCACGCCTGACGGAGCTGGGGTTCGAGAACCTCGACGCCATCGAGGCGGCCGTGGCCCGGTACGGGCTCGACTGCGAGTTCGAGCGCACGGGCGAGATCAACATCGCCACCGAGCCCTACCAGGTCGAGGCGCTGCGCGCGGCCCACGACCCGGAGGCCGGCGAGGTGTGGCTCGACGCAGAGGAGCTGCGCGCGCAGATCGACTCGCCGCAGTACCTGGGCGGGCTGTGGGACCAGCGCGGCAACGCGCTCATCCACCCCGCCAAGCTGTGCTGGGAGCTGCTGCGCGTCATCCGCGAGCTGGGCGTGGAGGTGCACGAGGACTCGATCGTGCGCCGCATGGACCGCCGCTCCCGGGCCGCCGGCGGCGGCGTCGACCTGCACACCGACGCGGGCACGCTGCGCGCCGAGCGCGTGGCGCTCGCGACCAACGTCTTCCCCTCGCTGCTCAAGCGCACGCGGCTGCACACCGTGCCGGTCTACGACTACGCGATCATGACCGAGCCGCTCACCGCCGAGCAGCTGGCCGCCATCGGCTGGTCCGGCCGCCAGGGGCTGGCGGACACCGCCAACCGGTTCCACTACTTCCGGCTGACCGCGGACAACCGAATCCTGTTCGGCGGCTGGGATGCCGTCTACCACTACGGCAAGCAGGTCTCCTGGCGCTACGACCAGCGCGCGGAGACGTTCGAGACGCTCGCCCGACAGCTCTACGAGATGTTCCCGCAGCTCGAGGGCGTGCGGTTCAGCCACAAGTGGGGCGGGGCGATCGACACGTGCTCGCGCTTCTTCCCGTTCTTCGCCACGGCCCACGGCGGCCGGATCGCCTATGCGGCGGGCTTCACCGGCCTGGGCGTGGGGGCCTCGCGGTTCGCCGGGCGCGTCATGCTCAACCTGCTCTCCGGCGGGCGGACCGAGCTCACGGAGCTCGAGATGGTCAGGAAGATGCCGCTGCCCTTCCCGCCCGAGCCGCTCGCCTGGGCCGGCGTCAAGCTCACCACCGCGGCCATGGTCAAGGCCGATGAGAACGAGGGCCGCCGCGGCCCCCTGCTCAAGGCCCTCGACGCGATCGGCATGGGCTTCGACAGCTGAGGGCACGTGAGACTCTTGAGCCCATGAGACTCTGGTCGCTCGATCCCAGCCTGCTCGACCGCCGCGGGCTCGTCGCCTGCTGGCGCGAGGCGCTGCTCGCCCAGAAGGTGCTGCGCGGGCTCACGCGCGGCTACCGCAGCCACCCGCAGCTCGAGCGCTTCCGGGCACAGGCGGATCCCGTCGCGGCCGTCGGCGCCTTCCTCACGGGCCTTCGCGCGGAGGCCGATGCCCGCGGCTACGCGTTCGACGCCGCGCGCATCGCGGTGCCGGCCGCGGTGCCCCCGCCGGCAGGCGCGGCCCCGGTGGCGCCGGGCCCGGCCCTGGGGCCGTGGGCGGGCGCCATGGCCGTGACCCGCGGCCAGCTCGACTACGAGCGGGACCGGCTGGCCGCGAAGGTCTCCGAGCGCGACCCGGAGTGGTTCTCCGGCCACCTCGCGCACCTCGGCGCAGCAGCGCCCCACCCGCTGTTCACCGCGGTGCCCGGCCCGGTCGAGGGGTGGGAGCGGCAGTAGGCGGCCGTGCCCCTGACCGCTCGAGCGCAGCACGGCCCGCGGGGCCGTTGATAGACTTCATCCGCAGCCCGCCCCCTCTCAGCTAGGAGCACCATGGGACACGTCGTCGTCGAGGTCATGCCGAAGCCGGAGATCCTCGATCCGCAGGGCAAGGCGATCGGGTCCGGGCTGCACCGCCTGGGCATCGAGGGGTTCGAGGTGCGCCAGGGCAAGCGCTTCGAGCTCACGTTCGACGGGGAGGCCACCCCCGAGGTGCTCGCCCAGATCGAGCAGGCGGCGACCGCGCTGCTGTCCAACCCCGTCATCGAGGACGTCGTGGCCATCCGCCCCGAGTCGATCGACGACGCCCCCGACCACCCTGCCACCCCCGTGGGCGCCTCCTCGGACGCCGTCGCGGAGGCCCAGGCCCACGGCGGCGCCGCCCAGGCCGACGGCGCGCAGGCGGGTGCGCAGTGAGCGACCGCAGCGCCTACACGGCCGGCGGCCCGCTCATCGGCCGGGCCCGCGGCGACGCCCCGGCGCCCGGCGCGGCGGACGCGCGGATCGGCGTCGTCACCTTCCCCGGCACCCTGGACGACCGCGATGCCGCCAGGGCCGTCGCCCTCTCCGGCGCCCAGCCCGTGCCCCTGTGGCACGGGGATGCGGACCTGCAGGGCGTCGACGCCGTCATCCTGCCCGGTGGCTTCTCCTACGGCGACTACCTGCGCGCCGGCGCCATCGCCCGCTTCGCGGCGATCATGGACTCCGTCATCGACGCCGCGCGCGGCGGCCTGCCGGTCCTGGGGATCTGCAACGGCTTCCAGGTCCTCTGCGAGGCCCACCTGCTGCCCGGCGCGCTCGTGCGCAACGAGGACCAGCACTTCATCTGCCGCGACCAGCGCCTGCGCGTGGAGAACGCGCAGACGGCCTGGACGAGCGCCTTCGCCCCGGGCGAGGAGATCCTCATCCCGCTGAAGAACGGCGAGGGCGGCTACCGGGCCGAGGCCCACGTCCTCGACGAGCTCGAGGCCGCAGGCCGCGTCGTCGTCCGCTACGCGGGGGCGAATCCGAACGGCTCGCAGCGCGACATCGCCGGCATCGCCAACGAGCGCGGCAACGTCGTGGGCCTCATGCCCCACCCCGAGCACGCCGTGGAAGCCGGGTTCGGCCCGGACACGGACGCCGGGACCCGCACGGGGCTCGACGGCCAGGGCTTCTTCACCTCGGTGCTGGACGCCCTCGTCCGCGCCTGAGGGATCCCAGCGGACGGGCCGCACGGCGCCGCCGGGGACTACGCTCGGGGACTACGCTGAGGGCATGGAGAACACGCACCCGCAGCTCCCGTACCTGCTGGTCCGCCGGCCCGCAGCGAGCCTGGCCGATGGCATCGTGACGTTCCGCGAGCGCGAGCCCGTGGACCTCGCGGCCGCGCGCCGCCAGTGGGAGGCCTACGTCGAGGCCTTCCGCTCCCGCGGCTGGGGCATCGTCGAGGTCCCGGTCGCCGATGACCTGCCCGACTCCGTCTTCGTCGAGGACACGGTCGTCATGTTCGGCGAGCGCGCCGTCCTGACCAACCCCAAGCAGCCCACCCGCAACCCGGAGACCGGGTCGGTCGCGCAGGTCCTCGAGGAGCTCGGGATCCCGTACGACCGGATCGCCGCGCCGGGCACCCTGGACGGCGGTGACGTGCTCAAGGTGGGCTCCACGGTCTACGTGGGCCTGTCGGGAACGACGAACGCGGAGGGCATCGCCCAGCTCGCCGGCTTCGTCGAGCCGCACGGCTACCGGGTGGTCACGGTGCCGCTGACGAAGGCGCTCCACCTCAAGAGCGCGGTCACCGCCCTGCCGGACGGCACGGTCATCGGCTACGCCCCCGTCGTCGACGACCCGGATGCCTTCGAGTCGTTCCTGCCCGTGCCCGAGGAGTCCGGCGCCCACGTCGTGCTCAGCGGCGACACCCTCATCATGGCCGCAGACGCCCCGGAGTCGGCCGCCCTGCTGCGCGAGCGCGGCTGGGACGTCGTCGAGGTCGACGTGGGCGAGTACGAGAAGCTCGAGGGCTGCGTCACGTGCCTGTCGGTGCGCGTCCGGTGAGCCGCGGCTAGGCTGAGGCCATGACGAACACCCCTGGCGACGACTCCCTGCAGGAACTGGTCAACCGCGCCGTCTTCATGTCCACGGACGCGCAGATGCGCTTCGAGCAGCGCATCGCCGAGCGCGCCGACGACTGGGATGCGGACTTCTCCGAGCAGCCCGCGCTGCGCTTCGGCTCCGAGGACCCGGTCGTGCTGCGCCCCCACCTCATCGGCTCGGCCGATTCCGCCTACGGCACGTGGCGGTGGGGCTGGTCCGAGGAGAACGACTGGCCGCTGCCGGTGGTGGAGCTCGCCCACGAGGTGCGGGCGCGCGGCGCCCAGGAGGGCGTCGCCGAGTTCGGCACGGAGGAGTTCGACGCCAAGGACGAGGACGCGCTGCGCCTGACGCTCGCGGCGAAGGCCGTGACGGGCCGCTGGACCCACTTCCCGCTGCCGGTGGGCACCACCACCGTGTGGCTGCTCGTCGACGGCGACGGCATGGAGGCCGGCGAGCCGGAGATCCGCGCCATCGTCAAGGCGATCGCGGCGGGCCTCACGCTCACGGACGTCTCCGACCACGAGGCCGCGCTGCGCTCCTACGCCCGGCTGCGCGGCTTCCCGCTCGCGGACCTGCCCGGCGGCGGGCTGCGCATCCTCGCCTCCGACGGCAGCGCCGACGTCACGTTCGACGACAAGCACCGCCTGACGAACTGCCAGGTCCACCAGCCCCTCGAGGGCGAGGCCGCGGTCCAGTTCGCGCGGGCCTCCGGCGCCACGGTGCCCGCCCCCGCCCACCCGAGCGAGACCAGCGCTCACGAGCCCCAGGAGTCCACTGTGGACCATCCCGCGAGCACGAACCCGCCCCGTCCCGACGATGTGAGCTCCGAGGACAGGCGCTCCGAGCCCGAGGTGGTCGTCGAGCCCGCCGTCACACCCACCGTCGAGCCGGCGACGCAGGTCGATGAGCGCGATGAGCGCACCGTCGAGCGCGCCGCGGACGTCGTCTCCGACTCCACGACCGCCGATGCCGGCGCCCGTGCCGAGTCCGCCGAGCCCGCCGCCGCGGCCCAGGACGCGGACACCGGGCTCACCGAGATCCCCACCTCGGACGGCTCCGTCGAGGTCACCCGGACGGAGGCCGGCGAGGCCGCCGCCCCCGCGGACGCCGACGACGAGCCGCTCGTGTTCTCCGATGACGGCATCGTCGACGACGACGCCCCGGCACCCGAGGCCGCGCCGGCAACTGCGGCGACGCCCGAGCCCGCAGCCGCCCCGGTTCCCGAGCCCTCTCCCGAGCCGCGCGCCCAGCCCACCGAGCCGGCGACCCACGAGGATGACCGTGACGCGGCGGCCGTGGACCGCGACGCGGACGTCGTGGCCGACTCGACCACGGCGGATGCCGGCGCGCGCGCCGAGGGCGATGCCCCCTCGGCGGCCAAGCAGGACACCGCCGCCGATGAGAAGAAGGGCTTCTTCCGCCGCCTGTTCGGCCGCTGAGCCGGCCCACCCTCCGGCTCAGCGCCGGTGGCGGGCCTGCACGACGGCGAGCACGCGCTGCGCCTCGGCGGCCGCGGCGGGGTCGGTGACGAAGACCGCCTCCTCCTCGCGGCCGGGGGCGTAGTGGACGGGGCGCAGCGTGCCCTCCTGGAAATCACGGCGCTCGAGCACGGACAGGTACCGCTCCACCCGGCTGGTGAACTGCCGCCCGTCCTCCGTCTCCACCCGCCCGTCGAAGCGGTAGAGGTGCGGCGCGCCGCCGCCGGGCGGGCCGCTGCCGTAGGTCCACAGGGTGCGGTGGATGCCCTCGATGAGGCCCACCCCGATCGGGGCTCCCGCCAGCGCCGCCTCGCGGTCCCGGATGGCGCGGTGGTAGCCGATCGCCCTCGTGACCGTGACGACGACGAGCGCCATTGCCGCGAGGAAGAGGATCCCCGCGCCGACGAAGAGTGCGATGATTCCCGGGCTCATGAGGGGCTCCGTTCGGCGGTGAGCGGTTCTGCGGTGGGCGGTCGGGGTGCGAGCGGGGCGGCGGCACGAGGTGCGGCGGTGCACTGCCCGCACTCCCGCAGGCGGCCGGCAGCGGTGCACGCGGGGCAGCGCAGGAACATCCGGCGGCAGGCGGGATCGAAGCAGTTGGCGTAGTCCGCGGTGGGCTCCCCGCACGCACCGCACCGCCCCAGGGAGTGGGCGCCGGGGGCGAATTCCACGTGCATCCGGCGGTCGAAGACGTAGAGCGAGCCGTCCCACAGGCCGTCTGAGCCGAACGCCTCGCCGTAGCGCACGATCCCGCCGTCGAGCTGGTAGACCTCGGCGAAGCCGCGCCGGCGCATGAGCGCGCTGAGCACCTCGCAGCGCACCCCGCCGGTGCAGTACGTGATGACCGGGCGGTCCTTGAGGTGGTCGAAGGCCCCGGCGTCGAGCTCGGCGAGCAGGTCGCGCGTCGTCTCCGCCCGCGGGACCACCGCCCCGCGGAAGCGGCCGATCCGTGCCTCCATCGTGTTGCGCCCGTCGAACATCACGGCGTCCGGCCGCTCGGCCAGCAGCCCCGCGAGGTCCTCGGGCGCCACGCGCCGGCCGCCGCCGACCACCCCGTGCTCGTCCACGCGCACCTCGTCCGGGGCGCCGAACGTCACGAGCTCGGGCCGGACCCGCACGCTCAGGCGCGGGAAGTCGTCCCCCGCGCCGTCGGAGAGCTTGTAGTCCGCGTCCGCGAAGGCCGGGTACTGCCGGGTCTGCTTGACGTAGGCCTTGACCGCGGCGACGTCGCCGCCCACCGTCGCGTTGATGCCGTGGGCGGCGACGATGATGCGCCCGCCGAGCCCCAGCGAGGAGGCGAGCGCGCGCTGCCACAGGCGCACCGCCTCGGGGTCCGGCAGCGGCGCGAACGCGTAGAAGAGGACGATCTTCGGCACCGACATGCGCCCCAGTCTAGAGGCGGGCCTTCCGTAGGATGGGGGCCCATGAGCGTCTACTTCGAGCGCGTGGGCCGCGCGGCCTACCGCCCCACCGAGCACGTCTCCGGGGCGTGGGACCCGCGCGAGCAGCACATCTCCCCCGCCGTCGGCCTCCTCGTCCACCTCGTGGAGAGCGATCGCGACTCGCGGCGCTCCGACGGCCTGCAGATCGGCCGGATCTCCTGCGACATCCTCGGCACGGTGCCCATGGACACGATGAGCTACCAGCTCTCGGTGCTGCGCCCCGGGCGCACGATCGAGCTCGTCGAGGCCAAGCTGCTCTACGGCGGCAGGACGATCGTCATCGCCCGGATGTGGCTCATGCAGGCCGGGGACACCGCGGCGCTGGCCGCGAGCCCGCTGCCGGAGGTTCCGGGGCCGGACGAGCTGCCGGAGTGGTCGGGCAGCGAGGTCTGGCCCGGGGGCTTCATCGCCTCGACGCGGTCCCGGCGCGCGCAGCGCGAGCCCGGGCGGGCGATGACGTGGCTGCGCACGGACGTGGGCCTCGTCGACGACGCCGAGGCCACCCGGCTCGCCCAGGCCGCGGCGCTCTTCGACGGCGCCAACGGGCTCACGGTGCGCGCGGATCCGGCGCGGGTGATGTTCCCCAACGTCGACCTCACCGCCCACCTGTTCCGCACCCCGGGCGAGGGGTGGCTCGGCTATGACACCTCGGTGTCCTTCGGCCCCACGGGCCTGGGGCTCACGCACACCGTCCTGCACGACGAGCAGGGCCCGGTGGGGGCGCTCGAGCAGTGCCTGACGGTGCGGCCGCTGGCCGGGTGAGCCGGGTCGGCGCGCCCGACTTGCACCGCCCTGAACAGTGTTCAATACTTGAACGATGTTCAGTGCCTTTGCCGATGACGCCATTGCCGGCCGCCCCTTGCCCCGCGAGGCCGCCCTCGCACTCCTGCGCACCCCGGACCACCAGCTCCTCGACCTCGTGGCCGCGGCGGGGCGCGTGCGCCGCCGCTTCTTCGCCAACCTCGTGAAGGTCAACTACCTCATTAACCTCAAGTCCGGACTGTGCCCCGAGGACTGCGGCTACTGCTCCCAGCGCCTGGGCTCCACGACGGACATCCTCAAGTACTCGTGGCTCAAGCCCGACGAGGTCGTCGGGCAGGCCGGGGCCGGAATCGGCGGCGGCGCCTCCCGGGTGTGCCTCGTCGCCTCGGGGCGCGGGCCCTCCCACCGCGACATCGGGCGCGTGGCCGGCTTCACCGAGCGGCTCAAGGAGGCCCACCCCGGCGTCGAGGTGTGCGCCTGCCTGGGCTTCCTCAAGGACGGGCAGGCCGATGCCCTGCGCAAGGCGGGCGTCGACGCCTACAACCACAACCTCAACACCGCCGAGTCGCGCTATGAGGACATCTGCTCGACCCACACGTACGCCGACCGGGCGGACACGGTGGCCCGCGCCCGCGACGCCGGCCTGTCCCCCTGCTCCGGCCTCATCGTGGGCATGGGCGAGACGGACGAGCAGCTCGTCGAGGCCGTCGAGGCGCTGCGCGAGATCGGCTCCGACTCGATCCCCGTGAACTTCCTCATCCCGTTCGAGGGCACCCCGCTCGGGCACATCCGCGACCTCGACCCGCGCCGCAGCCTGCGGATCCTCGCGGTCGTGCGCCTCATGTGCCCCGACCGCGAGCTGCGCATGGCCGGCGGGCGCGAGATGCACCTGCGCACGCTCCAGCCGCTGGCCCTCCACGTCGTCAACTCCCTGTTCCTGGGCGACTACCTCACGAGCGAGGGCCAGGCCGCGCGCGCGGACATCGAGATGATCGTCGACGGCGGCTTCGAGATCCTCGGCCAGGACGCCCAGGCGCTCCTCGCCGCGCTGCCGGACGGCCCCGAGCCCGGCGTCGGCGCGGAGCCCGGCACTGACCCAGTGCACGGCCCCGGCACGGCCGCCGAGGCGCCCCTCAGCGCGGACATCCCCGCGCCGGCGGGCGCCGCCGGGTCCCCGTGCTGCGGTGCGGGCGGGGACCACGGAGCGGGCGCGGCGGCCCGCCCCACGACGAGCGGGCGCATCGAGCTGCCGGCGATCCGGCGCCGGGGAGCGGGGACGAGCGCCGCACCCAACGCCTGAGCGGCGCGGCTAGACTGAGCGCGGATCAGTTCGAGAAAGGACGCCGCCTCCCATGACGAGCCCCCAGCCCGCCGCCCCGCCCGCCGACGACAAGCAGGTCAAGGAGACCGTCGAGTACGCGGCGGCCCACCCGGACGTCGAGCAGCCCTACGCGGAGCTGGGCCTCAAGGCCGATGAGTACGCCCGGATCAAGGAGATCCTGGGCCGGCGGCCCACCTCGGCAGAGCTCGCGATGTACTCCGTCATGTGGTCCGAGCACTGCTCGTACAAGTCCTCGAAGGTCCACCTGCGCAAGTTCGGCGACTTCGTCACGCCGGAGATGACGGAGAACCTGCTCGTGGGCATGGGCGAGAACGCCGGCGTCGTCGACATCGGCGGCGGCTGGGCGGTGACGTTCAAGGTCGAATCGCACAACCACCCCTCCTACGTCGAGCCCTATCAGGGCGCCGCGACCGGCGTGGGCGGCATCGTGCGCGACATCATCTCGATGGGCGCCCGGCCCGTGGCCGTCATGGACCAGCTGCGCTTCGGGGCGATCGACAGCCCGGACACCGCCCGCGTCGTCCACGGCGTCGTGGCGGGCGTGGGCGGCTACGGCAACTGCCTGGGCCTGCCCAACATCGGCGGCGAGGTCGTCTTCGATGCGGTCTACCAGGGCAACCCGCTCGTCAACGCGCTGGCCGTGGGCGTCATGCGCCACGAGGACATCCGCCTGGCCAACGCGAAGGGCGCCGGCAACAAGGTCGTGCTGTTCGGCGCGCGCACGGGCGGCGACGGGATCGGCGGCGCCTCGATCCTCGCCTCGGAGTCCTTCGACGACACGAAGCCGGCCAAGCGGCCCGCCGTCCAGGTGGGCGACCCGTTCGCGGAGAAGGTGCTCATCGAGTGCTGCCTCGAGCTCTTCGCCGCGGATGCGGTCGAGGGCATCCAGGACCTCGGGGCGGCCGGCATCTCCTGCGCCACCTCGGAGCTCGCCGCCAACGGCGACGGCGGCATGCGCATCGCGCTCGACGACGTGCTGCTGCGCGACCCCACGCTCACGCCGGAGGAGATCCTCATGAGTGAGTCACAGGAGCGGATGATGGCGGTCGTGCGCCCCGACAAGCTCGCGGAGTTCCTCGCGATCACGCAGCGCTGGGAGGTCGAGACTAGCGTGCTGGGCGAGGTCACGGACACCGGCCGGCTCATCATCGACTGGCACGGCGACGTCATCGTCGACGTGCCACCGGAGACGGTCGCGGTCAGCGGCCCCGTCTACGAGCGGCCCTTCGAGCGCCCGTCCTGGACGGAGGCCGTGGCCGCGGACACCGTGGCAGCAGCCGGCCTGGCCCGCCCGGAGGACGGGCCAGCGCTCGGGGAGACCCTCCTGACGCTGCTCGGCTCGCCCAACCTCGCGTCGAAGGAGTGGGTGACGAACCAGTACGACCGCTACGTGCAGGGCAACACCGCCCTGGCCTTCCCGGATGACGCCGGGGTCATCCGCATCGACGAGGCCACGGGGCTGGGCATCGCGATCTCCACCGACGCCAACGGCCGCTACGGCTACCTCGACCCCGCCCGCGGTGCGCAGCTCGCGCTCGCCGAGGCCTACCGCAACGTCGCCGCGACCGGGGCGCGGCCGCTGGCCGTCACCGACTGCCTGAACTTCGGCTCGCCGGAGGACCCGGAGATCATGTGGCAGTTCGCGCAGGCCGTCGAGGGCCTGGCACGCGGCTGCCAGGACCTGGGCGTGCCCGTGACCGGCGGCAACGTCTCGCTGTACAACCAGACCGGCGGGGTGGCCATCCACCCGACACCGGTGGTGGGGGTGCTGGGCGTGCTCGACGACGTCGCCCGCCGCACCCCGTCGGGCTGGCGCGAGTCCGGGCTGACGATCTACCTGCTCGGCACCACCCGCGCGGAGGTCGACGGCTCCGCCTGGGCCGGGGTGGTCCACGACCACCTGGGCGGTGTGCCCCCGCGCTTCGACCCCGAGGCCGAGGCGACACTGGCGGACATCCTCATCAACGCCTCGCGCGACGGGATGGTCGATGCCGCCCACGACCTGTCCGAGGGCGGCCTGGCGATCGCGCTTGCCGAGGCGTGCATGCGCTTCGGCACGGGTGCGCGGGTGTGGCTCGACGAGCTGTGCGAGCGCGACGGCATCGACGCGTTCACCGCCCTGTTCTCCGAGTCCAGCGCCAGGGCGATCGTCGCGGTGCCGCGCTCGGAGGAGATCCGCTTCACCGATATGTGCACCGCCCGCGGCTTCGCCCACCAGCGCATCGGCATGACCGACGCGGGCGAGTCCGAGCCGGTGCTCGACGTCACGGGCAGCTTCGCACTGCCCGTCGCCCGGCTGCGCGAGGTCCACGCCGCGACGCTGCCGCGCCACTTCGGCTGAGCCCGCTCAGAGCCCGTCGAGCAGGGCCGCGATCGACGCGCGGCAGCGGGCGGCCGCAGTGCCGCCCAGGATCGTGGTCTGCACGAGGCACCCCTGCATGAGCGCCATGACGGCGGGGGCCAGCACGACGGCCCGTGCGGCCGCGGCCTCCTCGCCCAGCCCCGCACCGCGGGCGAACCACGCGCGCAGGTAGTCCTCGAAGCGCGCGCTGATCTCCGCGAAGATCTCCCGGGCGAGCCCGGCGAATTCCGGGTCGTAGGCCGCCTCGCCCCACACCTGGAGCGCCAGGCCGGCCGTCTCGTCCTCCCCGAGGATCCGCGCGACGAGGCGGGGGATGACCACCGCGGGGGGCTCCGGATCCGCCGCCTCGCTCATCTCCACGAGCTCGCGCAGCCGCCCCTCCATGACGCGCCGCCCCGCATCGACGGCGAGCTCGCCCTTGCCCGAGTAGTAGACGTACACGGCCCCGGCGGACAGCCCCGCCTCCTTGACGATGTCGGACATCGAGGCCCCGGCGAAGCCGCTGCGCGCAATGCAGGCGAGCGCGGCGTCCTGGATGCGCCGCCGCATCGCCGCCCGGTGCTCCTCTGTGACCTTCGGCACTCTGCCTCCCATACGAACGCTCATTCTTGACACGGAACGACCCCATCATAACAATGAACGAGTATTCGTTTTCAATCGGGGGTCTCCCCCATGCCCGAAATCCCCGCCGGCTCCACCGCCTCGCACGACGTGCCCGCAACCTCGCGCCTGCACCCCGTCATGTGGCTGCGCGCCATCGGCATCGCCGTCGTCGCCGCCGCGATCGTCAGCCTCGTCCTGCTCGCCTTCAGCTGGCCGACGGTCACCGCAGAGGCGAAGAACCTCCCGGTCGCCGTCGTGGGATCGCAGAAGCAGATCGACCAGCTCGAGGACAGCGCCCCCGACGGACTCCTCGACGTCCGCGAGGCCGACAGCCGCGCCGCCGCGGTCGACCAGATCCGCCACCGCGACGTCTACGGCGCGGTCATCATAAGCGGGGACAGCCCGGAGATCCTCACCGCCAGCGCGGGCTCGCCGGCCGTCGCCCAGCAGCTGAAGACCATGGGCACGCAGATGCAGCTGAAGATCGACGCACAGGCCCTGGAGGGCATGCAGTCGGCCCTGGGCAAGATGCAGAAGGCCATGCAGTCCGCCCAGTCGGGCGCCGGGCAGTCGGGCGCCGGGCAGGGCTCGCAGTCCTCGTCCTCACAGTCCTCGGATTCGAAGTCCTCCACGTCGAAGTCGGCGGCCAAGCAGGAGGTCCCGAACATCACGGTGACGGACATCGTGCCGCTCAACGACAACGATCCGAACGGCTCCGGCCTGGCGATCGCCGGCCTGCCGCTGACGATCGGCGGCATCGTGGGCGGCGTGCTCATCAGCACCCTGGTCCACAGCCGCCGGATGCGCGTCGTGGCCGTCATCGCCTACGGCGCCGTGGGCGGCCTCGCGCTCGCAGGCATCCTCCAGGGGTAGTTCGGCATCCTCCAGGGCTCCTTCGGACTCAACATGCTCGCCGCCGGCCTCGCGATCGCCTCCACGGCTGCGATCGTCAACGGCTTCGTCTCGCTCATCGGCCCGGCGGGCATCGCGCTGGGCGCCCTGCTCACGATGTTCGTGGGCAATCCCATCTCCTCGCTGTCCCAGCCCAAGGAGTTCCTCGCCTGGCACTGGGGTGAGATCGGGCAGTACTTCGTCCCCGGCGCAGCGGGCACCCTGCTGCGCGACGTGTCCTACTTCCCCGACGCACCGCTCGGCCAGGCCTGGTGGACGCTCATCGCATGGACGCTGGCAGGCCTCGTGCTCATCGTCGTGGGGCACCTGATCGCCAAGGCCAAGGAGCGCGGCGCCCACCGCGGCCGGCACTAAGGGGCCGGCGGCCGGCTACCGGTCGCCGCGCGCTCCACCGGAGACGCGGTGGACCTCGGTCAGGCGCAGCGCCTCGGCGCGCTCGCGGGACTCGATCGCGGTGACGAGGTCCGCGTGCACGCCCAGGCGCCGGCGCACATACGGGGCCAGGGGCTCCTCCGGGTCCGGGAGGACAGCCGTCGTGTGCTCCTCGACGATGTCGAGGAGGCTGAGGTAGATCGAGCGCAGCAGCGCGTTCGGGCTCAGCTCCGCGATGCGGCGGTGGAGCTCCCAGTTCGCGCGCACGAACTCCTCCGGGTCCGCCACCGCGGCCTCCATCCGGGCCAGCGCGGCCCGCAGCTCCACATAGCCCGCGGGCGTGCCGTGCGCGACGGCGTCCTCGACGAGCAGGGGGTCCAGGGCGTCGCGGATCCGCACGGCCTCGCCCACGTCCGCGGCGGCCGCATCGAGGGCGAGCAGCGAATTGCCCAACCGGGCGACCGGGGTGGGCGCACCCGCGAAGAGACCACCGCCGGGCCCTGGGCGCAGCTCGACGGCACCGCTGGCGCGCAGCAGGCGCAGGGCCTCGGCAAACGTCCCCTTGGACACGCCGGCCCGCGCCTGCAGCTCGTCCTTCGTGCCGAGCCGCTGGCCGGGCTCGGCGCCCGCGAGGACACCCCTGAGCGCCTCGACCGCGTCGTCGATCCGCGACATCCGGTCCTCCTTCGTCGAGCCTCGGCTTCGTCGTCAAGCCCCCGCGCCTGCGCCGAGACCCGGCCCCACGGTAGTTGAACTGTTGACAACAGGGGGTGCGGGGCGCAGACTGCTATTCATCATAATCAATCATGATGAATAGCAGTCATGGTGAACAGCGGAGCAATGCACCCGCTCGGCACCGCAATTTCGTAGCACCGCCACTCAAAGGAGAGCAACGGTGAACACGACAGCAGCGCACACCCCCTATGACGTCGATGTCCTCGTCGTGGGCGCCGGCCCGGCCGGCCTCACCCTGGCGAACCTGCTCGCCCGCGAGGGGGTGGACGCGCTGACGATCACCAAGTACCCATCGACCGCCCACTCCCCGCGCGCCCACATCACGAACCAGCGGGCCATGGAGGTCTACCGCGACCTGGGCCTCGAGGCTGCCGTGCGGGCCGTGGCCACGGACAACTCGTACCTGCGCAACAACGTGTGGGCCACGAGCTTCGCCGGCCGCGAGATCGCGCGCCTCGAGACCTGGGGCGCCGGCGTCGAGCGCAGCTCCGACTACGAGGCCGCGAGCCCCACCGCCATGTGCAACGTCCCCCAGCACCGCCTCGAGCCCGTCCTGCTCGACGGGGCGCTGGCCGCCGGCGCCCAGGTGCGCTTCGACACCGAGCTCATCGCCGTCGCCCAGGACGAGGCGGGTGTGACGGCGAGGGTTCGCGACCGCCGGACGGGGGCCGAGTCCGCCCTGCGCGCCCGCTACGCCGTGGGAGCGGACGGCGCGCGCAGCCGCGTCGCCGAGCAGCTGGGCTTCTCCTTCACCGGGGAGACGGACCTGGGGGCGGCGCTCAACATCTGGCTCGAGGCCGATCTCACGCAGTACTGCGAGCACCGCCGCGGCACGCTGTACTGGATGGCGCAGCCGGGCAATGACTACTGGGTGGGCTCCGGCACGTGGATCAACGTCACGCCGTTCACCGAGTGGGTCCTCCTCGTCATGTACGACCCGGCCGAGGAGCCGGACATGTCCGAGGAGGCGCTCATCGAGCGCGCCCGCCTGACGATCGGCGATCCGGACGTGGAGATCACCATCAAGAGCGCCTCGAAGTGGTCGATCAACCACCTCGTCGCCGATGACTACCGGCGCGGGCGGGCGTTCCTCGCCGGGGATGCCGCGCACCGCCATCCGCCGGCCAACGGCCTGGGCACGAACACCTCCGCGCAGGATGCGTTCAACCTGGCCTGGAAGCTCGCCGCCGTGCTGCGCGGGCAGGCCGGCGACGCGCTGCTCGACACCTACTCCGCCGAGCGCCAGCCCGTGGGCCGCCACGTCGTCGACCGCGCCCTCAAGAGCGTGGAGGACATGGCCGGGATCTCGCGCGCGCTCGGCTTCGAGCCGGGTCAGAGCGCCGAGGAGGGCTGGGCCGCGCTCGACGCGCTGTTCGGCCCCGGCGAGGCCGCGCGGGCCCGCCGGGACGAGTTCAACACGGCGATCGAGCTGCAGAACCACCAGTTCAACGCGCTCGGCACGGAGATGGACGTCCGCTACGCCTCCACCGCCGTGCTCGCGGACCCGGCCGACGAGGCCCCACAACGCCCGGCCGACCGCGACCCCAACCTCCACTTCGAGCCCAGCGCCCGCCCCGGGGCCATGCTCCCGCATGCGCGCATCGAGCGCGAGCGCCGGGCCGCGTCGAGCATCGACGTCGTGGGCCACGGCCGCTTCGCCCTCATCACCGGCATCGACGATGCCGCCTGGCGCCAGGCCGTCGACGAGTTCAATGCGCAGGCCGCCGCCGCGGGCCGCCCGGGACTCGAGCTCGTCCAGATCGCGCAGGGCGGCCAATGGCACGACGTCTTCGCCGAGTGGGACCGGCTGCGCTCGGTGGGCGACGCAGGGGCCCTCCTCGTGCGCCCCGACCGCGTCATCGCAGCGCGGTTCCCCGCCGCCGATGCGGCCGAGGCGCGCGCCCGGCTGGGTGCGGCACTCGACGCCATCCTCGGCACCGCGCGCCTCGCGCCCGCCTGAGCCCGGGCGCCGTGCAGCCCGCGGCCGTATGACCCCGGACGTCAGCGGCCCTGGGCAGGCGGTGGCGGGCCTGGTAGACATGAGCCAGACCCGCCACGCCTACGAAGGAGCACGCATGAGCACCCAGATCCGCACCTCGCACGCGGGCTCCCTGCCCCGCAGCGAGGCCCTCATCGCCGCGAACCGCGCCAAGCGGGAGGAGGGCCGGGCACCGGCGGACTTCGGCGAGCTGCTGCGCGGCAGCGTCGTGGAGATCGTCGCCCGGCAGCGCGAGCTGGGCCTCAGCGAGCCCAACGACGGCGAGTACGGGCACACGATGGCCTCGCCGCTGAACTTCGGGGCCTGGTGGCACTACTCGTTCGAGCGCACGGGCGGCCTCGAGCTCGCCGAGGGCGGCCTCTACAACGCCACCCCCGCCCCGGCGGCGGCCGGCGGGCTGGAGCTCACGAGCTTCGAGCAGCGCCGCGACCGCCAGGCCTTCCCCGGCGCCTACCGCGACGAGGCGGAGGCCATCCATCCGCGCCACAACATCGCCTTCCCCACCATCGTCGGCCCGCTGGCCTACACCGGCCAAGAGGCCGTGGCCGCGGACATCGCGGACCTCAAGGCCGGCCTCGCAGCGGCGGGCTACGAGGAGTCCCGCGGGTTCCTCAACTCACTCGCCCCGGGCTCGGCCGCGCGGATCGGCAACAGCCACTACGCCACCGACGAGGAGGTCGTGTGGGCGTGGGCGGACGTGCTGCGCGAGGAATACCTCGCCATCACCGAGGCGGGGCTCATCGTGCAGATCGACGACCCGTCCATCGCGGAGAGCTGGGACCAGATCAGCCCCGAGCCCAGCTACGCCGACTACCGCGCCTACATCCAGGTGCGCATCGACGCCCTCAACCACGCGCTGCGCGGGATCGACCCGCAGCGGGTGCGGTTCCACACGTGCTGGGGCTCGTGGCACGGCCCGCACACGACGGACATCCCGTTCGCCGAGATCGTCGACCAGGTCCTCTCCGTCAATGCGGCCGGACTGACGTTCGAGGGCGCCAACGCCCGCCACGAGCACGAGTGGCGGATCTGGGAGGACACGGCCCTGCCGGACGGGAAGTACCTGATCCCCGGCATCGTCTCGCACGCGACGAACGTCGTCGAGCACCCGGAGCTCGTCGCCGAGCGCATCGAGCGCTACGCCCGGCTCGTGGGCCCCGAGCGCGTCGTGGCCTCGACGGACTGCGGACTGGGCGGGCGCATCCACCCGGAGATCGCGTTCGCCAAGCTCGCCTCCCTCGTCGAGGGCGCCCGCCTGGCCAGCGCGCGGCTCTGATGGCCACCGCGCCGGGCGACCTGTCCCCGGCCGAGGCGCGAGCGGAGTTCCGCGCGGGGCTCGCCGTGCCCACGGCGGGGTGGTCGGCCGGCCACGCGCAGGCCAACCTCCTCATCGTGCCGCGCGAGCTCGCGTTCGACGTGCTGCTCTTCGCCCAGCGCAACCCCAAGCCGTGCCCCGTGCTCGGCGTGCTCGACGCGGGCGAGACGACGGGTCCCCTGCTGGCCGGCGGCGACATCCGCACCGATGTGCCCCGCTACACCGTCTACCGCGACGGGGAGAAGACGGCCGAGCCCACGGACCTGCACGCGGTGTGGCGCGATGACCTCGTCACGTTCATCATCGGCTGCTCGTTCACGTTCGAGGCGCCGCTCCTGGCCGCCGGCATCCCGATCGCGCACATCGAGCAGGGCGTCAACGTGCCGATGTACCGGACGAACCGCCGGTGCGCGCCCGCCGGCCGGCTGGGCGGCCCGCTCGTCGTGTCGATGCGGCCCATCGCGCCGGACCGGGTGGCCGATGCCGTGCGCATCACCTCGCGCTACCCCGCCGTCCACGGCGCCCCGGTGCACGTGGGCGACCCGGCGGGGCTGGGCATCGCGGACCTCGGAGCCCCGGACTTCGGGGACCCCGTGGCGATCCCGGCCGGCCACATCCCCGTGTTCTGGGCGTGCGGCGTGACCCCGCAGGCGGCGGTCATGGAGTCCCGCCCGGAGCTCGCACTGGGCCATGCGCCCGGCCACATGCTCATCACGGATGCCCGCGACGCGGACTACGCCGTACCCTGACCGCCCAGGGCGCCGGGCACGCGCTGCGGCGGCGCGGGGCTCAGCGCACGTCCTTGGCGGCGAGCTGGGCGAACACCGCGGCGAAGATCACCAGGAAGACCGCGCTCGCCAGGCCCACGAGGCCCACGGTGAGCGCCGCGGCCGGACCCGCGAGGATCCAGCCCACGACGCCGAGCACGGCGCAGCCGCCCGCCGTCCACGGCATGTAGCGCGCATAGAGCATGGCGGCCCCGTGCCCGCGCCGCCACGCCTCGGGCGAGGCCCGCGTGGCGGGCGTGCGGATGCCGAGGAAGCCGTTGGGGCCCAGCTGCCCGCGCGCGGCACGGCGCGTCGTGACGAAGCAGAGCGCGGCCACCCCCGCCTGCGCGACGAGCACCACCGCGGCCGCGATTGCGTCATCCACGCGGCACCCCCTCCGGCCGGTCAGCGCCTGATCCGCCGTGGCCGGGCCGCCCCGCCCCGCCCGCGCCGAGCACGTCGAGGATCCACGCGTACTCGAAGGCGCGCTCGCGCCAGGCGTCGTAGCGCCCGGACACGCCCCCGTGGCCAGCGACCATCTCCGTCTTCAGCAGCGCATCCGCGCCCACCTCGCGCAGCCGCGCAACCCACTTGGCGGGCTCGACGTAGAGCACCCGGGTGTCGTTGAGCGAGGTCAGGGCCAGGATCTTCGGATAGGGGTGCTCGCCGACGTTCTCGTAGGGCGAGTAGGAGCGCATGTACGCGTAGACCTCGGGGTCGTGGAGCGGATCGCCCCACTCGTCCCACTCGATGACCGTGAGCGGCAGCTCCGGCATGAGGATCGAGGTGAGCGCGTCGACGAACGGCACGCCCGCGCTGATGCCGGCGAACCGGTCGTAGCCCATGTTCGCGACCGCGCCCATGAGCAGCCCGCCCGCCGAGCGGCCGGTCGCCACGAGGCGCGCCGGCTCGGTGAGGCCCGCGGCGATGAGGTGGTCCGCGGCGGCGATGAAGTCGGTGAACGTGTTCTGCTTCGCCACCGTCTTGCCCTCGTCGTACCACCGGCGGCCCAGTTCGCCGCCGCCGCGCACGTGGGCGATGGCATAGACGACGCCGCGGTCGAGCAGCGAGAGCCGCGGGACGGAGAAGAACGGATCGACGCTCGTCTCATAGGACCCGTAGCCGTAGAGGAGGACGGGCGCCGGGGCGGCGCCGTCCGCCCAGCCGGCGGGCACGGCATCGCGGCACCAGACGAGCGAGATGGGCACCTGCGTGCCATCGGCCGCGGTGGCCCAGCGCAGCGCCTGCTCGTAGGCCGCCGTGTCCACCCCGCCCAGCACCTCCTGGCGCTTGAGCACGGTGCGCTCGCCCGTGGCGACGTCGAGGTCGAAGACGGTCGCCGGCGTCACGAGCGAGCCGTAGGCCAGGCGCAGGGTGGGCTGCGCCCACTCCGGGTTCGCCCCGAGCTCCAGGGTGCCGATCGGCTCGTCGACCTCCACCTCGTCCAAGGGCCCGTAGGGGCCGGCCTCCGCCGCCGAGGCGCCCGCCGGGCGGGCGAGCGCATCCTGGGCGGGCGCATCCTGGGCGAGCGGGATGAGGCCCACGCGGGCGAAGCCGCCGCTGCGGTAGCTCAGCGCCAGGAAGCCCTCGAATGCGTCAACGCCCTCGATGCGCTTGCCCTCGGCGGTGCCGATCACGGGCCGCTCGGGGCCCGTGGGATCGGCGACCGCGACGTCGAGGACGTCGAAGTCGACGCGGTCGCGGTTCGTCGTGATGAGGAAGCGGTCCTCACCCGCGACGACCACGTGCTCGACCGCGTAGTCGACGCCCTCGGCGCGCGGCCAGACAGGCTGCGGCTGCGCCTGGGGGTCCGCGGCGTCGACGAACCACCAACCGGAGGTGACCTTCGACTCGGTCACGAAGAAGACGAACCGCTCGGAGCGGGAGAGGAACATGCCCACGAAGTAGCGCTCGTCGGGCTCGTGGAAGACGCGCACGTCCTCACTCGCCGGGGTGCCCACCCGGTGGCGCCACACGGTGTCCGGGCGCCAGGCGGCATCGACGGTCGTGTAGAAGACGAACTCGCCGCTGCGGTCGAACTCGGCGCCGCCGAACGTGTCGGGGATGGCATCGGGGAGGTCCTCGCCGGTGCGCAGATCGCGCACGCGCAACAGGTAGCGCTCGTCGCCCGTGGTGTCCGCCGCCCACGCCAGACGGGCTCCGTCCGAGCTCAGCGAGAACGAGCCCAGGGAGAAGAACTCGTGGCCCGCGGCCTCGGCGTTGAGATCGAGGACCACCTCCTCGCCCTCCAGCGTCTGCCCGTCGCGCAGGGCCGGCGGCGTCCAGTCGCCGGGGACCGCCGGGATGCGGCACTGGACGGGGTAGTCCTTGCCCTCGAACGTGCGCGCGAAGTGCCAGTGGCCGCCGCGGCGCACGGGCACGGACATGTCCGTCTCCTTCGTGCGCGCGCGGATCTCGTCGAACACGTCCTCGCGCAGCGCCGCGAGGTGGGCGGTGCGCGCGGCGGTGTAGTCGTTCTCCGCTGCGAGGTGGTCGAGCAGCTCCTGCGAGTCCTTCTCCCGCATCCACTCGTAGTCGTCGCGGAAGGCATGCCCGTGGTGCTCGCGGACCTGCGGGTGCTTGGCCGCGATCGGTGCCTGCGGTGACTCCGGTGCCTGCGGGGCGGATTCCGTGCGCGCGTCGTCAGTCATGGCACCCACCCTACGCAACGGCGCCGGGTGCCCGCGGCCGCGGGAGCGGGCCCCTTAGCCTGGCCTCACCTCGGCGGCCGGGAGCCGATATGCTGGCCGGGATGAAGACGCGCCTGCTGACCGCCCGGCCCCCCGCCGCGCCGGCCCAGAACTCCGAGCCCACCGCCCCGCGCAGCACCGCGCCCGCGCAGGACCCGGCCGCGCGCACCGCCCCGCCCACGCGCCGCGCGCGCGGGCTCATCTGGACGCTGACCGCCGTCTTCATCCTGGGCTGGCTGGCCGTCTCCGGCGTGGGCGGGCCGTACTTCGGCAAGATCGGCGAGGTCTCGACCAACGACCAGAGCTCGTTCCTGCCCCGCTCGGCGGAGTCGACGCGCGCCTCGGACTGGGTGGAGCGCTTCAGCGACAGCTCCGGGCCCCCCGCCATCATCGTCGCCGAGCGGCCCAGCACGAGCTCCCCCAGCGATGCGCGCGCCGCCGACGCGCTCGAGGAGATCACCGAGCGCGCCCAGGACGCCGGGATCGTCGACGAGGCATCGCCCCCGGTGCCGTCCGACGACGAGCGCGCCTACGAGGTCATCGCCCCCATCGTCTCCGAGGATGCCGGCGAGGGGGTCGAGACCCTGCGCGCCATCATCGCCGACGCGGATGTGGAGGGGATGACGGTCCAGGTCACCGGGCCCGCCGCGTTCACCGCGGACCTCGTCGAGGCCTTCCAGGGCATCGACGGCCTCCTGCTGCTCGTGGCCGTGGGCGCGGTCTTCGCGATCCTCGTGGTCGTCTACCGCTCCCCGCTCCTGCCGATCGTCGTGCTCCTCACCTCCGTCTCCGCACTGTCCGCCGCGATCTTCGTCATCTGGCACCTGGCCAGCGCCGGCGTGCTGCCCATCAACGGGCAGGTCCAGGGCATCCTCTTCATCCTCGTCGTGGGCGCCACGACGGACTACTCCCTGCTCTACGTGGCCCGCTTCCGCGACGCGCTCGCGGTGCCGGGCGTGGGCCGCGCACGGGCCACGCTCACCGCGCTGCGCGGCGCGTGGGAGCCGATCCTCGCCAGCGGCGGCACCGTCATCGCCGGCCTGCTGTGCCTCCTGACCTCGGATCTGTCCTCGACGCGCGCCCTGGGGCCGGTGGCCGCAATCGGGCTGGTCATCGCGATCGCGGCCGCGCTCACGTTCCTGCCGGCCATGCTCGCGCTCCTGGGCCGCGCGGCGTTCTTCCCATTCGCACCCAAGCCCGGCCGGGGCACGGCCGCCCTCGGCGTCGATCCCGCGGTCGATCCGGGCTCCCGGGCCCAGCGCGTCGAGGGCCGGGGGCTGTGGGCCTCGATCGCCCGCCTCGTCGCGGCCCACCCGCGGCGGGTGTGGCTGGGCGCGCTCATCATCCTCATCATCCCCGCGCTGTGGGCGCCGCGGTTCTCCGCCGACGGGGTGTCCCAGGCCGACCTCGTGCTGGGGCAGTCGCAGACCCGCGACGGCCAGGCGACGCTCGAGAAGCACTTCCCCGGGGGCTCGGGCTCCCCGCTCCAGATCGTCGTGGACGCCGCTGAGCAGCGCCCGGTCGCCCGCGCCCTCCAGCGCCTGGACACGGTCGAGTCGCTCACGGTGACCTCGGCGGAGATGAAGTCCGGCTCGGCCTCCTTCGAATCCGACGGCCGGCTCACGAAGGTCCCCGAGCAGGCCACCGACCGCACGCCCACCGCGACCGCGTCGGACGCGGGCCCGGGGGCGCGCCGCGGGCCGCCGAAGACCGTCACCCCGAAGCCCACGACGGTGGAGGGCAGGGTGCTGCTCCAGGCTACGCTCGCCCAGGACCCCAACAGCCCGGAGGCGTGGGATTCGGTGGCCCAGGTGCGCGACGTCGTCCACGCCGAGGACCCCGATGCGCTCGTGGGGGGGCCGAGCGCCGTGGCGCTGGACTCCAACGACACGGCCGAGCGCGATCGCACCATCGCCATCCCGCTCATCCTCGCGGTCATCACGCTCATCCTCATGCTGCTGCTGCGCTCCGTGCTGGCGCCCGTGCTCCTCGTGGGGCTGACGGTCGTGAGCTTCGCGACCGCGCTGGGCACCTCCGCGCTCGTGTTCCAGCACGTGCTCGGGCTGCCCGATGCGGACCCGTCCGTGCCCCTCTACGCGTTCGTCTTCCTCGTGGCGCTCGGCATCGACTACAACATCTTCCTCATGTCGCGGGTGCGGGAGGAGGCCGTGCGGGTGGGCACCCGCCCCGGTGTGCTGCTCGGGCTCATGCGCACGGGCGGGGTCATCACGTCGGCGGGGATCGTGCTGGCGGCGACGTTCGCCGCGCTGGCCGTGCTGCCCATCATGTTCCTCGTCCAGCTCGCCTTCATCGTGGCCTTCGGCGTGCTGCTCGACGCGATCCTCGTCCGCTCGTTCCTGGTCCCGGGCCTCTTCTACGACATCGGCCGGGCCAGCTGGTGGCCGTTCGCGCGGCGCATCCGCTGACGCGAACCCCCGCGCGGGCCCCGGCGGGGGGTTAGAGTGGGCCCCACCGCGCACGGGCTCCGCGCGCGGTCCCGCAGCAGACTGGATGTGGATCGACGATGACCGACACTCAGCACACCCCGCCCGGTGAGCCCGCGCGCCCGCAGCCGGAGGGCGGCGGGATCACGCGCCGCCGCCTGGGCGCCTTTGCGTTCGGCGCCCTCGCCGTGGCGTCGGTGGGCACGGCGACGGGCTTCTCCATCAGCTCCGGCACGAAGTCCGGCGATCTGTCCGCCAACCTCACGATGATCGCGCCCGCCGGGGCCGGCGGCGGCTGGGACGGCTTCGTCCGCGAGACCCAGCAGGCCATGCGCCTGGCGGGCGTGACGAACAACGCCCAGGTGGTCAACATCCCGGGCGCCGGCGGCACGATCGGGCTGGGCCGGTTCTCCACGATGGACGGGCAGGCGGACACCATCCTCGCCACCGGCACCGCGATGACGGGCGGCATCGTGCTCAACAAGTCCCCCGTCGGCTTCGACGACGTCGCCCTGCTGGCCCGCGTGGCGGAGGACTACGACGTCCTCATCGCACCCGCGGACTCCCCCCTCAAGGACCTCGACGGGCTCATCTCCGAGTGGAAGAAGGACCCGGAGCGCTTCACGTGGACGGGCGGCTCCGCGGGGTCCGTGGACCACCTGACGATCGCGCAGCTGGCCAAGGCCAACGACATCGACCCCGCGGCCTTCACCTACATTCCCAAGGCCGGCGGCGGCGAGGCGATCGCGACCCTGCTCTCGCACACCTCGGACTTCGCCTGCACCGGCTACAACGAGGTCTCCGACCAGGTGGAGGCCGGGCGCGTGAAGGCGCTGGCCATCGCGGCGCCCCAGCGGCTCGAGGGCATCGACATCCCCACCATGACCGAGCTCGGCAGCAAGGTGGACCTGACGAACTGGCGCGGCTACCTGGGCGCCCCCGGCATCACGGACGAGCAGGCGGGGCAGCTCATCGACATCCTCCGGCGCACCCGCGATTCGGCGCAGTGGCAGGACGCGCTGGCGCGCAACGAGTGGACGGACGTGTGGCTCACGGGGCCCGCGCTCGCTGACTTCATCCGGGACGACCAGAAGCAGGTCAGCGAACTCATCGGGGAGCTGGGACTGTGAGCGAGCACGACGAGACCGCGGGCAGCACCAGCGCGGGCAGGGCGAGCGCGCGCACAGGCGCGGGCGCTGGCGCGGATGCCGCTCGCACCTCGGGCGCTGGCGCGGATGCCGCTCGCACCTCGGGTGCGGGTGCGGAGCCCGCCCACACCTCGGGTGCGGCGCCCGCCCCCGTGCGCTGGGGCCAGGGCACCTGGTGGGAGGGCCGCTCGAACCTCCTGGTGCCGCTCATCATGGCGGCGTTCTCGACCTACCTCCTCGTCGGCATCCTCGTGATGCCCACCGTGGAGGACGCGGACCCGCCTGGCCCGCGCTTCTTCCCCGCCATCATCATGGTGGCCGGCTACGTGCTCGCCGTGCTCCTCGCGATCGCCTGCATCCGCCATCCCGAGCCGGTCGAGGAGACGTTCCCCGAGCCGGACGCGGACGAGCTCAAGGCCCGCGAAGCCGCCGAGGAGGAGGGCGCCTTCACCTCCCCCCTCACCACCGCGCTGGCCTCCTCGCAGCTCAACGCGCACCCGGAGGAGGGCGAGGCGGGCGGCTCCCACGGCCAGGTGAGGGTGCGCCGCTCGGCCGACCTGCGCCACCGCACGCACTCGGACTTCGCGGCGCTGGGCTGGGCGGCCGGCGGTTTCGCGGCCTTCGCCGCGCTCATCGTGCCGATGGGCTGGATCATCGCCGCGGCCATCCTGTTCTGGTGCGTGTGCCGCTCGATGGGCTCGCGGCGTCCGCTCTTCGACCTGGTGCTCGCGCTGACGTTCGCCTCGCTCGTCTACCTGGGCTTCGATGTGGCGCTGGGGCTCAACCTGCCGTCCGGCATCCTGGGAGGCCTGTGATGCAGTCCGTCCACCTGCTCATCGAGGGCTTCGGCCACGCGCTCACGCCCATCAACCTGCTCTGGGTGGTCATCGGCTGCCTGCTCGGCACCGCCGTGGGCGTACTGCCGGGACTGGGCTCGTCCATGGCGGTCGCCCTCCTCCTGCCGCTGACCTTCGCCCTCGATCCCACCGGGGCGTTCATCATGTTCGCCGGCGTGTACTTCGGCGGGCTGTTCGGCGATTCGACGATGGCGATCCTCATGAACACGCCGGGACAGTCCTCGGCGATCGCCTCGACGTTCGAGGGCCACAAGATGGCCCTGAGCGGGCGCGCCCCGCAGGCGCTCGCCACCGCTGCGATCGGCGCGTTCATCGGCGGCATCGTCTCCTGCGTGGTCGTCGTCTTCCTGGCCCCGCAGCTGGCGGACCTCTCCGCGAGCTTCGGGCCCGCCGAGTACTTCGCGCTGGCGCTGTTCGCCTTCGCCGCCACCTCGTCCGTCGTGGCCGACTCGGTGCTCAAGGGGCTCGCCGCGCTGGTGCTGGGCATCGGGATCTCCGTCATCGGGATCGACTCCGTCTCCGGCACGGAGCGCTTCACGTTCGGCGTGCCGGAGCTGTTCGACGGCGTCTCGCTCGTCACCGTGACGGTGGCCGTCCTGGCGCTCGGCGAGGTGCTCTTCACCGCCTCGCGCATCCGGCGCCAGCGCAACGACGCGACCGTCCGCTCGTCCGGCCGGCCGTTCCTCTCCCGCGCGGAGCTCAAGGAGGCCGCGCCCGCCTGGTTCCGCGGCACCGCGATCGGGCTGCCGTTCGGCGTCATCCCGGTGGGCGGCGCGGACGTGCCGACGTTCATGGCCTACGGGCTCGAGCGGCGCCTGGACCGCCGGCGCAAGGACCCGCAGTTCGGCCACGGCGCCATCCGCGGGCTCGCAGCCCCCGAGGCCGCCGGCAACGCGACGACGGGCACCGCGATGGGCGCGCTGCTGGCGCTGGGCCTGCCCATCTCATCGACCGCCGCGATCATGCTCGCCGCGTTCCGGCAGTACGGCCTGCAACCGGGGCCCCTGCTGTTCGACCGCGCCCCGGAGCTCGTGTGGGGCCTGCTCGCCTCGTTCTTCATCGCCATGGTCGTGCTGCTCATCCTCAACCTGCCGTTCGCGCCACTGTGGGCGAAGCTCCTCCTCATCCCCGAGCCCTACCTGTACGCGGGCATCGCAGTGTTCTGCGGGCTGGGCATCTACGCCACCTCGTCGTCCGTGTTCGACCTCTTCATGCTGCTGGGCATCGGCATCCTGGGCTTCGTGCTGCGCCGCTACGGGGTGCCGTTGGCGCCGCTCATGATCGGCATGGTCCTGGGACCGCTCGCGGAGACGAACATGCGCGACGCGCTGCTGTCCTCCGACGGCGACTACCGCGTCTTCTTCCAGTCGCCGATCGCGATCGTCCTCTACATCGTGCTGCTGGGCGCGCTCGCCTACACCGGCTGGGGTCGCCTGCGCGCGCGGAGCAACGAGCGGGCGGAGGCCGAGGCGGCGGCGTGAGCCGCGGTGCGGGGGCGTCGACGTGAGCCGAGGCGTGAGCGTGAGCGCGGCGGCGTCGGCGTGAGCGCGGGGGCGTGAGCGCGGGTCCGGGTTGTCGTGGACAATCGCCGGGTCTGGCCCGGTGCTGGGTGAGGCGCTGGGCACGGCGCTACGGCTGAGTAGCCGAAGTGCTGGGCAGGGTAATCCGGCCGCTCGGCAGTGATCGGCGGCGGGTGCCATGATCGGCGCATCATGACGGCAGAACGTCGCCGAGGAGCGAGAGACATACCTCAGTGCGACGGGGCCGGTGGTGAGGCCCTTTGGACCCAAGCTGCGAGGCACTGTGAAAGCCGTGCAGTGGAAGAGGCGCCGCCACCGGGTGCGCCCAAAGCCACTCACGAGTGCCCACGAGAAGCGCACCGACGATCCGTTTGCCCGTCCGCAGCTCTGGTCGGTTCAGCCCCGCCCGCATGCACCGACGAAACACTCCCACATGGAAAACTTCTCGATCCACAGGCTTCTAACGCGTTGCGATTGGCTTTGTGTTCGATTAGTATTCGTATACCGATCGCGATGAGGCGGTCGCGGTGACAGGGAGGTGAGCCCGATGTCCACGACAGTGCACTGCCCGTTCCCCGCGGATGACCATGACGGCCCCGAGACACCGGGCACCTCCCACGGGGAGTTCGGCCAGCAGTCACTCGCGAGTTCCATCAACCTCCTCGAGGACGCGCAGCTCGGCCGTGCACACGCCCTCTGCCGCCATCTCACGACCGCGTACCTGCGCCACAATGCCCCGCTCACGGCCCGCGACCCCGAAGCCCATATCCCCGCCGATTACACACAGCTGCTGGGCGCACTGCCGGAGATCGTCTGGATCGAGCTGGCGTCGGCTCTCGACGTCACCATCTTCCGTGCCCACACGATCGCGGGCCGGGCCTTTGGCGTGACGGCAACCATGCCTCTCGTGCACGCACTGACCGTGGAGCACCGGCTCGGCTTCACCCGGCTCGAATACGCCAGCGGCAAGACCGCGACGCTGCCCCTCGGACTGCGCGGCGAGTTCGATGCACTCGTCAGCGACCTCGACGCCGCATGGGAGTGGAAGCGCTGGAAGAAGGCCGTGGACGACATCTTCGCCGCCCTGCTGCCGCCCGAGGACGCGCTCGACGATGCCCAGCGCAACCGCCGCGTGCGGTTCTGGAACAACGGAGACGGCACCGGCTGTTTGCAGTACACCGGCCCGATCGCGGATGTGACCGCGGCTTGGCGGCGCTCAACGGCATGGGCACACGCCATCGCGCTGTCGCACGCATCGCTGTTCACCGACCCTGAGACCGGGCGCCGGTTGGATCACGCGACCGCCTTCGACGAGGAGCGCTCGATCGATCAGCTGCGCTTCGACCTCGGCCTCTTCACCATCCCGACGCTGCCCCTCGAGGTCCTCGCAGCAGACGGCAGCCGGCGCTCACTCCAGCTCCAGATGCCGACGGCACGCGGCTGGCTGCGCCGACAGGCCGCCGTGTGCGTCACCATCCCATTCCTCTCTCTCATTGGGGAGTCGGAGCTGCCGGGCCACTTCGACGACGCCTCCCCCGTCTCGGCTGCGGATGCCCGGCGGATCGCCGCCTGCGCCCCCTCGATGCGGCGCCTGCTCACCGACCCCGCCACCGGGCGAGTAATCGAAGCGGTCGCCCGCACGTACGCGATCCCGCAGGCCCTGCGGACCACCGTCAACGCGAGATGGGTCTGGTGCACGGTGCCCGGCTGCTCGCGGCGCGCAACAAGCAGCGACACGGACCACATCACCCCGTTCAACCGCAGCGATCCCGCTCGGGGCGGCCCCACTCAGCTCGACAATCTCCACCCGCTCTGCCGCAGGCACCACCTGCACAAGACCAATGGGCTCTTCGCGGTCGAACGCGTGGGCGACGAGCCGGATGGCTCGGTCCGCTGGACATTCCCCGCGCCCCTCGTCGGCCCCGTTGACGCACCCTGTTCCCACATCGACATCGAGCATGCCCGCCGCGTGGCGCAGCTGTGCCGCGGTCGCTCCGAGGAAGCCGGTCGCCCATCCCGGCGAGGTTTCAGAACGGTCGTCCCAGATGATCCCTCGCGCTTATTAGCGGCCAACGGCGCAGAACCACACGAACCCGCGATCGAGGAAGACGATCCACCGCCGTTCTGACATGTTCCATTCCATTCATGGACTGCAACACCGCACTTCCCCCTCGTCGCTTTACTACCTCGAGAGTGGATGACGGGTGCACACAGGACAGCGGAGCGATTGTCTGCAGCGGGCCAACAACGGCTGGCTACGGTGGTGAGGCCCACACACCGTCTCCCGACTCCGACTGCGCACCGTGGACACCCGAAACCGCTCCCCCGCCGTTCTGACCAGCCTCGTTCTCCTCGACCAGCGTTCCGCAGGGCCGCCCAAAACTCCACGCTCCGTACCCGCCCCCACCAGCCCCCGAGCCCACAGCCGGGGCACCCCCGGGCACCCCCGGGTACCGCCGGCGTCAGTCGAGGCCGGCCTCAGTCGAGGAGGTCGTGGCGCACGATGGACTGCTCGCGGTCGGGCCCCACGCCGATGACGGACATCCGGCAGCCCGAGACCGCCTCGAGCGCCAGCACGTAGTTCTGCGCGTTGACGGGCAGATCCTCGAACGTGCGGGCGGCGGAGATGTCCTCGGTCCAACCGGGGAACTCCTCGTAGATGGGCTTCGCGTGGTGGAAGTCCGACTGGCTCATGGGCAGCTCGTCGAAGCGCACCCCGTCGACGTCGTAGGCCACGCACACCGGAATGGACTCGATGCCGGTGAGGACGTCGAGCTTGGTGAGCACGTAGTCGGTGAAGCCGTTGACGCGCGCGGCATAGCGGGCCACGACGGCGTCGTACCAACCGCAGCGCCGCGGCCGGCCCGTGTTCACGCCGAACTCGCCACCGGTCTTCTGCAGGCGCTCGCCCATCTCATCGAACAGCTCCGTGGGGAACGGCCCGGCGCCCACGCGGGTGGTGTAGGCCTTGACGATGCCCACGACGCGGTTGATCCGCGTCGGACCGATCCCGGCGCCGATGCACGCGCCGCCGGCAGACGGGTTCGAGGAGGTGACGAACGGGTACGTGCCGTGGTCCACGTCGAGCATGGTCGCCTGGCCGCCCTCCATGACGACGACCTCGCCGGCATCGAGCGCCTCGTTGAGCAGCAGCGAGGTGTCGGCCACCATGGGCCGCAGGCGCTCGGCGAACTGGAGGAAGTACTCGACGGTCTCCTCGACCTCCGCTTCGCGCCGGTTGTAGACCTTGATGAGCAGCTCGTTCTTCTGCCGCAGCGCGCCCTCGACCTTCTGGCGCAGAATCGACTCGTCGAAGATGTCCTGCACGCGGATGCCCAGGCGGGCCGCCTTGTCGGAATAGGCGGGCCCGATCCCCCGGCCCGTCGTGCCGATCGCGCGCTTGCCGAGGAACCGCTCGGTCACCTTGTCGAGGACCTGGTGGTAGGGCGCCACGAGGTGCGCGTTGGCGGACACGCGCAGCTTCGAGGTGTCCGCGCCGCGGGCCTCGAGCGCGTCGATCTCCTCGAACAGCGCCTCGAGGTTGACCACGACGCCGTTGCCGATGACGGGGGTGACGTTCGGGGACAGGATGCCCGCGGGCAGCAGCTTGAGCTCGTACTTCTCCCCGCCCACCACCACGGTGTGGCCGGCGTTGTTGCCCCCGTTGGGCTTGACGACGTAGTCGACGCGGGTGCCGAGGATGTCGGTCGTCTTCCCCTTGCCCTCATCGCCCCACTGGGCGCCGACGACGATGACTGCTGGCATGGGACCTCATCACTAGCGGTGCTGCGGCGGATGCGCACCCGCTGCACGAACCCCTCGATCCTATCGCGGCAGCCGTCCCGTCAGCTCAACCCTGCCCGTCAGCTCTGCCCGTCCCGTCTGCTTCACCCGTCCCGTCAGCTCCGCCCGGCCCGTCAGCTCTGCCCGGCCGCGATCGCATCGAGGGCCGCGGGATCGGACTCGCGCAGGAACTTCTCGATCCGCTGCGCCTCCTCGCCCTCGCCGATCGCCGCCGAGGCGCGGCCGAGCGCGTAGAGCGCGCGCAGGAATCCGCGGTTGACCTCGTGCTCGTAGGGAATCGGGCCGGCCCCGCGCCATCCCGCCGCGCGCAGCGCGTCGAGGCCGCGGTGGTAGCCCACTCGGGCATAGGCGTAGGAGTCCACGCGGCGGCCCTCGTCGAAAGCCTCGTCGGCCAGCAGCGCCCAGGCCAGCGAGCTGCCGGGCAGGTCGTGGGCGACGTCGAGGGGCTCCTCGCCGCCGTCCAGGCGCCGCCGCGCCTCCACATCGGGATGGTCGGCGGGCAGGTACGTGGGCTGGGGGCCCAGCTGGCTCGCGTCGAGGTTGCCGATGCGCTGGGGTCCGCCGATGCTCTGGCTCATGGTCGTCCTTCCTGTCATGGGCCCCGTCGCGGGTCCCGTCGCGGGTGTCTGCCTGGAACGATAGCCCGCCGGGCAGGCGTGGGCTCAGCCGGTCTGCACAGCCGCCGGCGCCACGGCGTAGGGGTTCGCGGTCAGGGCGCCCACGACCCCGCGGTCGGCGAGCCCGCTGAGCTCGTCCTTCGACCCGGCGCCCGTGACCCACACGGAGACGTCCGAGTGCAGCCACGCGTCCAGGTCCTTCGCATCGTGGGCGACGGCGGCCATCGTGATGCCCTCCGCGTGCAGGCGCTGCGCGCCCACCGCGGCCGGGCCCGTGTAGAGGCCGGCGAGGCCCTTGTTCGCGGCGGCCTTGAGCACGGAGACCTCCGCCGAGCGGATGATGACGGAGTCTTTGGCGCCGTGGCCCTCCACCGCGCCGGCCACCGCGTCGAGGGTGCGGGCGTCGTCGACCTGGGGCACGAAGACCGTGTCGTCGCCGTACTCGTCCAGGGCGGCCTCCCAGGTCATGGGCGTCCCGGAGCCGCTGCCGTCCTTCGGCCCGGGCACCGAGGCGCGCTGGAAGTCGGCGGTCGAGGTCTGGTCGAGCGGCTTGGCAAGGCCGAGCGCCCGCTGCGCGGTCCGGGCGTCGGCGAGGACCACCGTGCCATCCGCGTCGAGGGCCGTGTCCACGGCCGGGAGGTAGCCGAACTTCACGTTCTCCCCGATCGCCTCCTTGGAGTTCGCGGGGTAGACATCGGAGCCGGCGCCCAGCGCGGCCACGGCGGGGTGCTGCAGGCTGTCGACGGTCAGCCGCTGCTTGGGCGCCAGCAGGCTCCACGCCACCACCGCGATCACCGCCACCACGGCGATCGCTCCCGCGAGCAGCGGGGCGTTGAAGCTCCGGCGGCTCATCGGCTGCGGTCCGCCGTGGTGCCGGCGCCCCGCAGCAGCCCGCGCAGGAAGCCCGCTCCCCAGCACAGGTGCATGGTGGGCAGGATCGCGAGGTACCACGCGCGCTCCCGCAGGCCGAGGTCCCGGGCCCGCGCGACCTCGGCGAGCAGGCCCAGCACGTAGCCGGCCGGCGCGACATAGACGAGCGAGGTGAAGCGGCGCAGGAACTTCGGCCAGCGGCGGGTGGTGCCGCTGAGCTGGGCGAGCGCCTCGAGCCCGGCGGCGGCGAGCCCGAGCACCAGCAGGGGCGGGGCGAAGTAGCGCAGGGAGTTCTTCGCACCGTGGCGGCGGATGAGCTCGGCGCGCCAGATGCCGGTGGCGCGGAACTGCTGGGCGATCTTCTTCCAGCTGGTGCGCGGCCAGTAGGTGACCTGCAGGTGCGGGTCGAACCAGATGCGCCCGCCGGCCTCGCGGATGCGCAGGTTGAGCTCCCAGTCCTGGCCGCGGCGCAGCGTGGGGTCGAACCCGCCCAGCTCGTCGAAGACCTCGCGGCGGAAGACGCCCAGGTAGGCGCTCTCGGCCTCCTGGGGGGCGTCCCCGGAGTGGTAGGCCGGCCCGCCCAGGCCCACGGGCGACATGTAGGCGCGGGCCGCCGCGCGCTGGAACGGGGTCCGGCCCCGGGCCACCATGAGCCCGCCGACATTGGCGGCGCGGGTGGTGCGCAGCACCTCGACGCCGGCGGCGGCATAGTCGGGGGTGAGCTCGGAGTGGGCGTCCACGCGGATGATGACGGGGTGGCGGGTGCGGGCCACGGCGAGGTTGAGCCCGGTGGGCGTGTCGCCCGCCGGGTTGTCGACCACGACGATGCGCGGGTCGTCGGCGGCCAGCGCGCGGGCGATCTCGTTCGTGCCGTCCTCGGAGGGGCCCAGTGCGAGGACCACCTCGCGCTGCCCCTCGTAGTCCTGCGCGAGGATCGTCGCGACGGCGGCGGAGAGGCTGTCCTCCTCGTTGAGCACCGGCATGATGAACGAGACCCCGGGCAGGGCCGCCAGCTCCGGCAGCGCCTCGGGGGCCAGCGCACTGCCCGACCGCCGCCGGGACCGGCTCTCAGACCGGCTCTCAACCCGGGTCTCGGACCGGCTCACTTGTGCTTCTCGTATTCGTCGACGACGTCGTCGGTGGCGCCGTCGGCGCGCATGTCGCCCTTCTCGATCCAGATCGTGCGGTTGCACGTGTCGCGGATCGAGCGCATCGAGTGGGAGACGAGGAAGACGGTGCCCGCCTTCTCGCGGATGCCGCGGATGCGCGCCTCGGACTTCTTCTGGAACTCGCGGTCGCCCACGGACAGCGCCTCGTCGACGATGAGGATCTCGTAGTCCTTGGCGGTGGCGATCGCGAACTTCAGGCGCGCGGACATCCCGGAGGAGTACGTGCGCATGGGCATGTCGATGAAGTCCTTGAGGCCCGTGAACTCGACGATCTCGTCGTACTTCGCCTCGATCTCCGTCCGGGTCATGCCCATGGCCAGGCCGCCCAGGATGATGTTCTGGCTGCCGGAGAGGTCGTTGATGAGCGCGGCTCCCACGCCCAGCAGGTTGGGCCGGCTCGTGGCGAACACGGCGCCGCGGGTGGGCGGGATGAGGCCCGTGATGGTCTTCATGAGCGTGGACTTGCCGGAGCCGTTCGTGCCGATGATGCCGATCGACTCGTTGGCACGGGCGACGAACGAGACGCCCTTGAGGGCGTGCACCGACTTCATCGTGCGCTTGCGCTGGAGCAGGCCCTTCGCGGTGCCGCCGTTGACGCGCTTGCCGGTGGCCAGCGTCTTGAACTCGATGTGGACGTCGTCGCAGACGACGACGGGCTGGCTCTCCGCGGGCCGGTTGGGATGGTCCTCGACCGCAGGGCCGGTCTCCTCCGGGCCCGTCTCCGCGGAGCGGGCGGGCTCAGCTGTCTCGGCCATAGCGCTCCTCGGCCTGCCAGAAGTACACGATGCCCGCGACGATGAGGACGACGGCCCAGATCGCGAGCTTCCACCAGTAGTCCACGGGCACGGTGTAGCCCGGCAGCAGCAGCCCGCGGGCGATCGTGAGGACCTCGATGAGGGGGTGCCAGTCGATGATGCCGCGGATCGTCGGGTAGTTCTCCACCATCCTGTGCGGATCGAAGAACACGCCGGAGGTGTAGAAGACCATCCGCGAGATGAAGGGGATGAACTGGCTGAGGTCGCGGAAGTGCACGGTGAGGCGGGCGAAGATGAGCCCCACGCCCTGGTTGAAGATCCAGAACAGGATGACCATGGGGATGAGCAGCAGCCACTCGAGCGAGGGCCGCGCCCCGCCGAACAGCGTGATGACGATCATGAGCACGAGCGTGGGCAGGAAGTTCAGGAGGTTCTGCGTGACGGTCGCGATCGGCAGCACCATGCGCGGGAACGGCAGCGACTGGACGAGCGAGGCGTTCGTCACGATCGACTTGGCGCCTGCGTTCATCGAGGTGTTGAAGAACTCCATGCAGAAGACGCCCACCACAACGAAGGGCACGAAGTTATGCGGCCGCGCGCCCGCCAGCACCAGGCCGAACACCAGGGCGTAGACCCCGGCGGAGAGCGTGGGGCGCAGGAGCACCCACAGCATCCCCAGCCGGTTGCGCTCGTTCTCGCTCTGGATGCGGTAGCGCGCCAGCAGGAAGGTGAAGTCCCGGCGCTGCCAGACCTGTTTGAGGTAGGCGAGGAGGGGAGGCCTGGCTCCGACTCGGCCCAGATTGTTCTGGGCTGCGATTTCGGACAGAGTCATGAACGCAAGAATACTTCCGGTCGGTGCCGTGGACACGGCAATCCTATGCGACGCGGGCCGCGCGGGGCCGCAGACGCCCTAGCCTCGGTGCGCCCTGGCCCACTGGCGCAGGTCGAACCCCTCCCGTGCCGCCTCCCCGCGGGTGAGCTGCGCCCGGCCCTCTCCCGCACCGCCCTCGAGGCGGGCGGCGAGCACCCGGCGCGCCGCGGTGTGCGCCGGCGGCGGTCCGAGCGTCTCCGCGCCTACGAGCTCGGCGTCGTCGCCCCGGGACTCGAAGAGCAGCGCCTGCCCCCGTCCCACCGAAAGGTCGCCGACGATCACCGCGTCCGGGTCCGCGGAGCTGGCCGGCATCCCCGCGGTGAACACGCGCACGGGCCCCTGGAATGACCAGTGCCAGGGCACGTCGGTCCAGGCACCGCAAGTCCCGCCGCCGAGGCGCGGGTCGGCCAGCCGTGCGCCCAGCCAGGCGCCCTGGGACAGTGCCACGGACTCGGCTGCCGTGGGCGGATAGCCGGCCATGGGGCCGCGCAGCACGTGCGCGGCATCGCCGATCGCGTACGCGCGCCCGCCCGCGCCGATGAGGCGCAGCCAGGCGTCCACTTCGGCGAAGCCGCGAGCATCGGACTGCCACCCCTGGGGCAGCGGGGGCAGCGCCGGCTCCGCGCCCACCGCCGCCAGCCACAGCGGGTGCGCGGCCGGGTCCGGCTCCGGATCGTAGGGCGCGAAGCGCACGCCGGCCGCGGCGTGGAGGTCGCGTACGGCGCGGGCGGTGTGCGGGTGCAGCCCCGGCAGCGGGAGGGCGCCGCGCAGGTGCACGGTGGGGGTCAGCCCGGCATCGGCGGCACCGCGGGCAGCCTCGAGGGCCAGGAAGCCGGAGCCCAGGATGCCGAGTTCGCGCCCGGGCGCCTGTGCGCGGAGGCCGCGGGCGGCCTCGGCGTCGGAGACCAGGTGCGCGCCGCGCAGCGCGGGCGGGGCCAGGCGGGGCCGCAGCCCCGTCGCGAGCACGAGCGTGCCGTAGGGCACCGCGGTGCCGTCGGCGAGGTGCACGGCGTCCTCGGCGATGCGCTCCACGGTCCCCGCAAGCGCCTCGATGCCGGGCAGCTCGCGCTGGTGGGGCCGGAGGTCGAGGTCGTCCGCGAACAAAGACTTCGACAGGGGCGGCAGCTCCGCGGGCTCCGTGCGCGCGTCGATGAGCACGGCGCGCCCGCCCGCCGCGCTCAGGGCCTGGGCGCACGCCGTTCCGGCGGCTCCCCCGCCCACGATGACGATGCCGCCGCGCGCATCAGTGCTCTCGGCCATCGCGTCAGTAGTCTCCGCCATCGCGCTCTCCCCTCTGCCTGCTCCCAACGTACCGCCACGCCGGCGCGCGAGGGCGGGGCTGGGAGAATCGCGCCATGAGCACTCACCGCGCCAGCACCGCCACTCCCGCCAGCGCCGACGCCTCCGCCGTGGTCTTCGTCTGCACGGGCAACACGTGCCGCTCGCCGCTGGCGGAGCGGCTCGCCGCGCACCTGGACCCGTCCACGGCGTTCTCCTCGGCGGGCACCCACACGATCGTCGGACAGCCCATGGACCCCGGCATGGCCGCGCAGCTCACGCGGCTCGGCGGCGACCCGGCGGGCTTCGCCGGGCGCCTCCTCGACGAGGAGATCGCCGCGCGGGCTCGGCTGCTCGTGGGCCTCACCCGGTCCCACTTCGACCTCATCACGGGCGCGTTTCCCGAGGCAGCGGGCAGGACCGTCGTGCTCAAGCCCTACGCGCGCCTCGCGGCGGCGGGCGCGGTGGCGCCCTGGGAGGCGCCCAGCCTCGAGGTCCTGCGCGGCGCCGCCGGCCGCGCGGCGATCACCGGCACGGCCGACGACGACATCGCCGACCCCTACCGGCTGGGCTGGGAGGAGGCGGCCCGCGCCGCGGACGAGATCGACGCGGCGCTGCGGATGATCGTGGGCGCGCCGGGCGAACCGGCCGGCGCGTAGCGTGCACCGGCCCGGAGCCGCTCAGCGCGCGCCGGCGCGCAGTTCCCGGGCGACCTCGCGCCGGGCTGCCTGCTCGACCGGGTCCGGGACCGGCAGCGAGGCGATGAGCCGACGGGTGTAGTCGTGCCGGGGGCTGCCGAGCACCTGGGCGCCCGTGCCGGACTCCAGCAGCTCGCCGCGGTAGAGCACGCCGATCCGGTCGGAGAGCATGTCGACGACCGCCAGGTCGTGGCTGATGAAGAGGGCCGCGTAGTGGAAGCGCTCCTGGAGCTCCCGGAACAGGTCGAGCACGCGCGCCTGGACGGAGACGTCGAGCGCGGACGTGGGCTCGTCGGCCACGAGCAGCTCCGGATCCAGGCTGATGCCGCGGGCCAGGGAGGCGCGCTGGCGCTGGCCGCCGGACAGCTCATGAGGGTAGCGCGCGGCGTAGTCGCCGGGCAGCTGGACGGCGTCGAGGAGCTCATCGACCTTGCGCCGGCGGTCGGCGGCGGAGATGTCCGGCCGGTGCACGGCCAGTGGCTCGGCGATGCACTCGCCGATCGACAGGTGCGGGTTGAACGAGGCAGCGGGGTCCTGGAAGACGAAGCCGATCCGCTTGCGCAGGGACCGGAAGCCCCTCTCCTTGAACCCGACCATCTCGTGGTCGAAGACGCGCAGCGAGCCGCCGGTGGCGCGCGTGAGGCCCGCGATCGCGCGCCCGATCGTCGTCTTGCCCGAACCCGATTCGCCCACGAGGCCGTAGACCTCGCCCGGGCGGATGTCGAAGCTCACGCCGCCCACCGCCTGGAAGTCCTTCTTGCCGAAGCCGCCGGGGTAGACGATCTCGAGGCCCTCGGCAACGACGAGCGGTGCGGCATCGGGGCGCGCGGGCTCGGCGGGCGCCTCGGACGCGGTCTGGGCCCGCGCCTCGGCCGCGGTGGTGGCAGGCGCGGTGGTGGAGGCGATGTCCGCGCTCGCCAGGCGCGGGACCGCGGCGAGCAGGCTGCGGGTGTACTCGTGGCGCGGGCTGGCGAACAGGTCGCGCACCCCTGCCGTCTCCACGAGGTCGCCGCGGTACATGACGGCCACGCGGTCGGCGAGGTCGGCGACGACGCCCATGTTGTGCGTGATGAGCACGATCGCGGTGTCGAAGTCGTCGCGCAGCTCGCGCAGCAGGTCGAGGATCTCCGCCTGCACGGTGACGTCGAGCGCGGTCGTGGGCTCGTCGGCCACGATGAGCTTGGCGCCCAGGGCGAGTGCCATGGCGATGACGATGCGCTGCTTCTGGCCCCCGGAGAACTGGTGGGGGTAGTAGTCGTAGCGCTCGGCGGCGTCGGGGATGCCCACCTTCTCCATCGCCTCGACGGCGCGCGCCCGCAGCTCCTTGCGGCCCAGCTTGGGATTGTGGGCGCGCAGGCCCTCCGCGATCTGCCAGCCCACGGTGTAGACCGGGTTCAGTGCGGTGGAGGGCTCCTGGAAGACCATCGCGGCATCCGAGCCGCGCAGCCGGCGCAGGGCCGCCGGCCCCGCGGTGAGCACCGAGCCGCCCGCGAGCACGACGGCCCCGTCGACCACCGCGGTGTCCGGCAGCAGGCCCAGGATCGAGCGAGCCGTCACGGACTTGCCGGAACCGGACTCCCCCACGATCGCGAGCACCTCGCCCGGCGAGACCGCGATGCTCAGGTCGTTGACCGCATGGACCTCGCCCGCGTCCGTGGAGAAGGTGACGTCGAGGTCGTCGATGGTGAGTAGGGGCGCCTGCTGTGCGGCTGACTTCTCTTCTGCCATCTCAGGCCTCCTTCGCTGCGGTGCGGCCGGTCCGGGCGCGCTGCGCCCGGGCACGGCGGGAGCGGCGCGGCTTCTTGCGCAGCCGCAGGCGCGGATCGTTGAGGTCGTTCATCGACTCGCCCACGAGCGTGATGCCGAGGACGGTGAGCACGATCGCCAGACCCGGGAACAGGGCCGTCCACCAGATCCCGGAGGTCACGTCGGACAGCGCCTTGTTGAGGTCGAAGCCCCATTCGGCTGCGGACGTGGGCTCGATACCGAAGCCCAGGAAGCCCAGGGCCGCGAGCGTGAGGATCGCCTCCGAGGCGTTGAGGGTGAAGATGAGCGGGATGTTGCGGGTGGCGTTGCGGTAGATGTGGCGGGCGATGATGCGCGGCTTGGACACGCCGATCACCTGCGCGGACTCCACGAAGGGCTCCGCCTTCAGGCGCACCGCCTCCGCCCGCACGACGCGGAAGTACTGCGGGACGAACACGACCGTGATCGAGATCGCCGCGGCCATGACGCCGCCCACCACCTTCGACTGCCCGCCGGAGATGACGATCGTCATGACGATGGCCAGCAGCAGCGAGGGGAACGCGTAGATTGCGTCCGCGACCACCACGAGGATCCGGTCGAGCCAGCCGCCCAGGTACCCCGACACGAGCCCCAGGACGACGCCGATGATGAGCGAGATCGTCACGGCCACGACGATGACGAACACGGCCGTCCGGGTGCCCCAGACCACGCGGGAGAAGACGTCGAAGCCGCCCACCGTGGTGCCCCAGAGGTGGGCGGCGCTGGGCGCCTGCTGGGTGCCGAAGTCCCCGTTCGCGTCATTCATCTGCGCGAATCCGTAGGGGGCGATGAGCGGGGCGAAGAGGGCGCACAGGAGGATGAGCGCGCAGATCACGAGGCCGCCCAGCAGCATGCCGCGCTGCAGGCCCACGGCCTGGCGGACGTGGCGGACGATCGGCAGGCGGCGCAGCGGGGACTCGCCTGCGCGCTTGGCGGCACCGGGCAGCGGCGCGGGGCCCGAGGCGCCTGGGCCGGTGGGCTGGACGGGGGCAGCGGTGCTCATCAGTACCTCACTCGCGGGTCGATGAAGGCGACGATGATGTCGACGATGAAGTTCGTCACCGCCACGATGACGGCGAGCATGACGACGATGCCCTGCACCGCCACGAAGTCGCGCGCCTGGATGTACTGGTAAAGCTGGAAGCCCAGCCCCTTCCACTCGAACGTCGTCTCCGTGAGCACGGCCCCGGCCAGCGACAGCGCGATCTGCATGCCCATGACCGTGATGATGGGGATGAGGGCCGGGCGGTAGGCGTGCTTCGTGACGAGCCGGAACTCGGAGACGCCGCGGGAGCGGGCGGACTCGACGTACTGCGAGCCCAGCGTGCCGATGAGGTTGGTGCGCACGAGCCGCAGGAACGTGCCGGCCGTGATGAGCCCCAGCGCGATCGCGGGCAGCACCGCGTGGCGCAGCACGTCGCCGGCGGCGGACATGCTGCCGATCCGCAGCGAGTCCAGCAGGTAGAGGTGCGTGGGGTTGATGACACCGCCCAGCAGCAGCTCGGTGGCGGTGTTCGCACGGCCGGCCACCGGCAGGATGGGCCACAGGATGCCGAAGACGAGCTTGAGCAGCAGGCCGATGAAGAACACGGGCGTGGCGTAGGCGAGGATCGCGAGGATGCGCAGCACCGCATCGGGCCAGCGGTCGCGGAACTTCGCGGCGACCATGCCGAACGGGATGCCCACCGCGAACGCGACGACCAGGGAGAAGAGCACGAGCTCGAGGGTGGCGCTGCCGTAGTCCGCCAGCACCTTCGTCACCTGCTGGTGGTCGGAGACCGTGGTGCCGAAGTCGCCGGTGAGCAGCCGGCCCATGTACTCGAAGTACTGGACGATCAGCGGCCGGTCGTAGCCCGCGTCGTGCACGCGCTGGGCGAGCTGGTCCTGCGTGAGCCGGCCGCCCTGGGAGGCCGTGATGGGGTCGCCCGTGATCCGCATGAGGAAGAACACGAGGGTGGTGAGGATCCACACCGTGGGGATGATGAGGAGGAACCGGACGAGGATGTAGCGGCCCAGCCCGGAGGGGGATCTGGGGCTCTTCTTCACGGGTCCTGCCGCGAGCTCGGGGACCTCGACGCTTGCTGTCATACCGTCGCAATCTGCTGGTGGGCGGCCTGCCGGTGAGCGGCTGCCAGGTGGGCGGCCTGCCGGCGGGCGGCCTGGTGGGGGCCGTCGGCGGCCGGGGCACGGAGCGGGGCCCGGAGGGGTGTCCTCCGGGCCCCGGCCCGCTCAGCGCCGTGCGGCGCTGGGAGTGGGCATCACTTGCTCAGCATCGCCAGGCGGAACTGGAACGAGGGGTCGAGGGTCTCGTCGATGCCCTGGACGTCCTTGTTCGCGATCGCGATCTGGTTGCCCTGGAGCAGCGGCAGGGTGGGCAGCTGCTTGGCCAGCTCGTCCTGGATCGTGCCCAGCGCCTGCTCGCGCTTGCCGGAGTCTGCGATCGACGCCTGGTCGGTCAGCTGCTTGTTGATCTTCTCGTCGCGGAAGTGGTTGGCGAGGAAGCTCTGGGTGTCCTTCGTGTCGTAGAAGAACGGCACCAGGTAGTTGTCCGCGTCCGAGTAGTCCGGGAACCAGCCCAGCTGGTAGACCGGGTAGTTGTCCGCGGTGCGGTCCTTCGAGTACTGCACCCACTCGGTGGACTGCAGGTCCACCTTGAACAGGCCGGTCTTCTCCAGCTGGTCCTTGACCTTCGCGTACTCATCGCCGGAGGACGGGCCGTAGTGGTCCGGGTTGTACTGCAGCTTGATGTCGACGGGCGCGGTGACGCCGGCGTCCTCGAGGGCCTTCTTCGCCTTCTCCGCATCGGCACCGCCGTCGCCGTTGCCGTAGGCGCCCTTGAGTGCCTGGTTGGCACCGGGCAGGCCGTCCGGGACGAAGCTGTAGAGCGGGGTGTACGTGTCCTTGTAGACGTCCTTGGCGATCGCCGAGCGGTCCACGGAGTCCGCCATCGCCTGGCGGATCGCCAGCGCCTTCTTGGGGTCCGGGGAGCTGGACTTGGCGCCGTAGGGCATCGTGTCGAAGTTGAAGACGATGTAGCGGATCTCGCCGCCGGGGCCCTTGTGCACGGAGAGCTTGTCGTCCTTGCCGAGGTCCTCGATGTCCGTGGCGGACAGGGAGCGCCAGGCCACGTCGATCGAGCCCTGCTGCAGGTCGAGCTTCATGTTGTTGGCGTCCGAGTAGTACTTCATCTGGACGCTGTCCGTCTTCGCCTTCTCCAGCGGTCCCTTGTAGTCCGGGTTCGCGGCGTAGGAGACGAGCTTGTTGAGGTCGTACGAGTCGATCTGGTACGGCCCGCCGAACGCCTTGGCCTTGACGATCTCGTCGTCCTTCGTCACCTTCGTCGGGGAGAACGCCTCCTCGTCGACGATGGGCCCGGCCGGGCCGGCGAGCACGAGCGGGAACGTCTGGTCGTTCGGGCGGCTGAGCTCGAACTGGACGGTCTGGTCATCCGGGGTCTTCACGGACTTCAGCGAGCCCAGCAGTGAGGAGGGGCCGTTGGGGTCGGCGATCTTCTTCTGCCGGTCGAAGCTGAACTTCACGTCCGACGAGGTCAGCTCGTGGCCGTTGGCGAACTTCAGGTCCTGCTTGAGCTTGACCTCGTAGGTTGTGGGGTTGGAGAAGTCCGCGCTCTCCGCGATGTCCGGCTGCGTCTCCGCGGTGCCCGGCTTGTAGGAGGTGAGGAAGGGGAAGACCTGCTGCATGACGAGGAACGATCCGTTGTCATACGAGCCGGCCGGGTCGAGGGAGGTGACCTTGTCCGTCGTGCCGACGGTCAGCGGCCCGCCGGAGTCGGAGTCGCCGTCCTTCTGCGTGGTCGACGACGAGCAGCCCGACAGCACGAGGGCCGTCGCGCTCAGGGCCGCGGCTGCGGCGACGATGGTGGTCTTGAGTGCCATGGTGGGGGTGACTCGCTTTCGTCCGTGCGCTGCGAGAGCGTGCGCGGTAATGGAGGAAAGATTAAGCCAGCTCACAGCGCGTGACCTATCCCTCGTGCGCGGGACCGGACATCGAGACCGAATCGACACACAAATCCGGACGGGTGCCCCGGCCCGCCCCGGCCAGGGGGCCCGCTCCGTCGCCGGCTACGGGGGCCGTCCCGCCGCCGAGGCGCGGGGCGGCCCCCGCTCCGGCCTCGGCTCAGCCCTCGCTCTGGCCCGCGGAGCCCAGGCGCTGGCAGGCCTCGACGATGCGCTGGGCCATGCCCGCCTCGGCGGCCTTGCCCCAGGCGCGCGGGTCGTAGGCCTTCTTGTTGCCCACCTCGCCGTCGACCTTGAGGACCCCGTCGTAGTCGCGGAACATGTGGTCGGCCACGGGGCGGGTGAACGCGTACTGCGTGTCAGTGTCGATGTTCATCTTGATGACGCCGTAGGACACGGCCGCCGCGATCTCCTCGGCCGTCGAACCGGAGCCGCCGTGGAAGACGAGGTCGAACGGGCGCTCGCGGCCCACCTTCGCGCCCACCTCGTCCTGGATCTCCTGGAGGATCTCCGGGCGCAGCTTCACGTGACCGGGCTTGTAGGAGCCGTGGACGTTGCCGAACGTCAGCGCCGTCATGTAGCGGCCCTTCTCCCCCAGGCCCAGCTTCTCCACCGTCGCCAGGCCGTCGGCCGCGGTCGTGTAGAGCTTGTCGTTGATCTCGCCGGTGACGCCGTCCTCCTCGCCGCCCACGGCGCCCACCTCGATCTCGAGGATCTGCTTGGCGGCGTGGGTGAGCTCGAGGAGCTCGGCGGCGATGTCGAGGTTCTCCGGCACCTCGATCGCGGAGCCGTCCCACATGTGCGAGTTGAACAGCGGGTCCTCGCCGCGCTCCACCCGCTCGCGGCTGAGCGCGATGAGGGGCTTGACCCAGTCCTCGACCTTGTCCTGCTGCGCGTGGTCGGTGTGCAGCCCCACCGTGACGGGGTAGTTCTGCGCGACCGTGCGGGCGAATTCGGCCAGCGCCACGGACCCGGTGATGCGGTCCTTGACGGTGGAGCCGGAGGCGTATTCGGCGCCGCCGAACGAGAGCTGGAGGATGCCGTCCGAGCCGGCCTCGGCGAAGCCGCGCAGGGCCGCGTTGATCGTCTGGGACGAGGTCACGTTGATGGCGGGGTAGGCGAAGCCGCGCTCCTTGGCGCGGTCGATCATCTGGGCGTACTGCTCCGGGCTTGCGACGGGCATGGCTCTCCTTCGACGGCCTGTGGCCCCCGGCTGCGCGGCGCTTGGGTCCGCCGCGCGGCGGGCGCGGGGTTCGTGCCTCCCATACTTCCATCACCGCTGGTGGCGCGCCAGCCCGCGCAAGCCCATAGAGTGCCCCTATGACAGAGGCGTCCGCACTGCCGCGCACCCGCCGGCGCACCATCATGGCGTGGGCGCTGTGGGACTGGGGCGGCTCCGCGTACTCCGCGGTCGTCGTCACGTTCGTCTTCGCGCCCTACCTCACCTCCGCGGTCGCGGCGGACAAGGACGCCGGGGCCGCCCAGCTGGGCTGGGCGATGGGGATCGCCGGCGCGCTCGTGGCGATCATCGCCCCGGCGGCGGGCACTCGGGCGGACGCCGGCGGCCACCACCGCCGCTGGCTGGCCATCAACACGGGCCTCGTCGTGGCGTGCGTGCTGTGCATGTTCTTCATCCGCGACGAGCCGGCCTTCCTGTGGCCCGGCCTCGTCCTGCTGGGCGCGGCGAGCATCTTCTACACCCTCGCGGAGGTCTCCTACAACGGCCTGCTCACCCGCCTCGCCACCCCAGCCAACACCGGCCGGATCTCCGGGCTGGGCTGGGGCCTGGGCTACCTGGGCGGCCTGGCGATGCTCGTGTTCGCCCTCTTCGCCTTCATCCGCCCGGAGGTGGGGCTCTTCGGCGCCGTGGACGCCGGCGGGCTGCGCTACCGGATCGTCGCCGCGGCCTCCGGCGCGTGGTTCCTGCTCTTCGCGCTGCCCATCGTCTTCCTGGCCCCCAGGGACCGCAGCGCGCCCACCGCGCCCGAGGCGGGGGCCCGGATCCGCTCGCGTGCCGGGCTCGGCTCATGGCTGGAGAGCTTCCGGCTCGTCGTCGAGCGGATCGTCGCCCTGTGGCGCGAGGACCGGCCCACGCTCATGTTCTTCGCCGCCGCTGCCGTCTACCGCGACGGCCTCACGACGATCTTCTCCGTGGCCGGCGTGCTGGCGGCCGGCTCGTACGGGTTCTCCGCCTCCCAGGTCATCTACTTAGGCGTCGCGGCGAACCTCGTGGCCAGGCTGGGCTGCCTGGCCTCGGGCTGGTTCGACGACCGGTTCGGCCCGCGCGCGGTCATCCTCACCGGCCTCGTGTGCCTCATCGCCGGTGGCCTGCCCATCGCCTTCGGCGACTCCCAGGCGCTGTTCTGGGTGTGCGCCATGTGGCTGTGCCTGTTCGTCGGGCCGGTCAACGCGTCCTCCCGGTCCTACCTGGCCCGCATCACCCCGCCGGAGCGTGCCGGGGAGGACTTCGGGCTCTACGCGACGACCGGGCGCGCGGTCAGCTTCCTGGGGCCCACGTGCTTCGCGCTGTTCATCACCCTCTTCGGCTTCCAGCGCGCCGGGGCGCTGGGGATCGTGCTCGTGCTGGCCGCCGGTCTCGTGCTCATGCGGTGGGTGCCGCGGGCGGGCGCGCGGTGAGCCCAGCCGGGCGCCCCGGGCCGGGGGCGGGGGACAATCGGGCCATGGATCCCCGCTTCCTCGTCATCGGCGAGGCGCTCATCGACATCGTCGAGACCGCCGACGGCGCGCGCGCCGAGCACCCCGGGGGCAGCCCCGCCAACGTCGCGCTCGGGCTCGGGCGCCTGGGCCACCGCGTCGAGCTCGCGTGCGCGCTCGGCGCCGATGCCCGCGCCGAGCGCATCGCCGCGCACCTGGCCGCGAGCGGTGTGGGCCTGGGCGCCTCGCTCGGGGCGATCGCGCGGACCTCGACCGCGCACGCCCGCCTGAATGCCGCCGGCGCCGCGGACTACGCGTTCGACCTCGAATGGCGCCTCGACGCAACCGCAGCGCCGGCCGCCGACCACATCCACACCGGCTCGCTGGCCGCCCAGCTCGCACCGGGGGCCGACGCGGTGCTCGCGCTCCTGCGCGCCCGCAGGGACGCAGCCTCCATCAGCTTCGACCCGAACATCCGCCCGGACCTGCTGGCCGACCGCGCGGCGGCCCGCGCGCGCTGTGAGGAGATCGTCGCGCTGGCCGACGTCGTCAAGGCCAGCGACGAGGACCTCGCCCACCTCTACCCGGGCGTGCCCGTCGACCGGGCGCTGGCCGATTGGGCCGGCAGGGGCCCGGTGCTGGCGATCGCCACGCTGGGCGCCCGCGGGGCACTCGCGTGCCTGCCGGGCGGTGAGCCCACTGCGCTGCCCGCGCGGCCCGTGGCGGTCGCGGACACCGTGGGCGCCGGGGACTCGTTCATGGCCGGCTTGCTCTCCGGCCTCGCCGACGCCGGCCTGCTGGGAGTGGGGGGCGGCGGACTCCGGAGGCCGGCGGGCGCCTCGGCGGCGGGCGCGTTCACGGCGGCGCTTGAGCGGGCCACCGCGTGCGCGGCCCTCACCGTCGCCCGGGCGGGGGCGGACCTGCCCACCCGGTCCCAGCTGCCCGGCTGAGCGCCGCTGGGAACGGGCGCACAGGCAGGGGCCGCGGCTGTTTCCCCTTACCGCCCGTACGCTCTACACTCGGAATGAACCCTTCACTGAACGAACGATCGAGGGAGATCATGGACAATCTGCTGAGCCCAGAAGAGCTCGAGTTCGCGGAGAAGATGCGCGAGTTCTACCGCACCGAGATCCCGGAGGACATCCGGTTCCGCAACGCCACCGGCCAGGAGCTGTCGAAGGACGACATCGTCACGACGCAGCAGATCCTCAACAAGCACGGCTACGCCGTGCCCAACTGGCCCGTCGAGTGGGGCGGCCAGGACTGGACGCCGGTGCAGCGCCACATCTGGCTCGAGGAGATGCAGCTGGCCAACGTGCCCTCTCCCCTGCCGTTCAACGCCTCCATGGTGGGCCCCGTCATCGCGACGTTCGGCAGCCAGGAGATCAAGGAGCGGTTCCTGCCCAAGACCGCGAACATCGACATCTGGTGGTCGCAGGGCTTCTCCGAGCCCAACGCCGGCTCGGACCTCGCCTCGCTCAAGACCACGGCCGTGAAGAAGGGCGATCACTACATCGTCAACGGCCAGAAGACGTGGACGACCCTGGGCCAGTACGGCGACTGGATCTTCATGCTCGTGCGCACGGACCCGGACGTGAAGAAGCAGGCGGGCATCTCGTTCCTCCTCATCGACATGAAGTCCCCGGGCGTCACGGTGCGCCCCATCGAGCTCATCGACGGCGGCCACGAGGTCAACGAGGTCTTCTTCGACAACGTCGAGGTCCCCGTGGAGAACCTCGTGGGCGAGGAGAACAAGGGCTGGACGTACGCGAAGTTCCTGCTGGGCAACGAGCGCACCGGCATCGCCCGCATCGGCCAGTCCAAGGTCAACCTGGCCCGCGTCAAGGCCTACGCCGCGACGACGAAGACCGCCCGCGGCACCCTGCTGGACGATCCGCTGTTCTCCGCGCGCCTGACGAAGGTCGAGGCGGAGCTCACCGCGCTCGAGTTCACCCAGCTGCGCATGCTCTCCACCCAGGTGGCGGGCTCGGAGAAGCCGGACCCCCGCTCCTCGGTCCTCAAGCTGCGCGGCTCGCAGCTCCAGCAGGACATCACGGAGCTCCTCGTCGACGTGCTGGGCCCCCAGGGCCTCGACTTCGTCGACGACGCCCGCCTGCCCGGCGGCTTCACGGACCTGCCCCCGGCGGCCGTGGACGCGCTGCGCACCTACTTCAACTACCGCAAGGTCAGCATCTACGGCGGCGCCTCGGAGATCCAGCGCGGCATCATCAGCAAGGCCATCCTGGGCCTGTGAGCTTCTGAGGAACTGAGGAGAGAACCATGGATCTTGAACTCAACGACGTCCAGCGCGAGCTCGGCTCGACCGTCCGCCGACTGCTGCGCACCAAGTACAACGCCGAGGCCCGCGATGCGCTGCTCGCCTCCGAGCAGGGCTTCAGCCGCGACATGTGGAACCAGTACGCGGAGCTGGGCCTGCTCAGCCTGCCGTTCGCGGAGGAGTACGACGGCGCGGGCATGGGCTTCGCCGAGGTCGCCGTCGTCATGGAGGAGTTCGGCAAGGCACTCGTGCTCGAGCCCTACCTCTCCACCGTCGTGCTGGGCGGCGGCCTCGTCGCCGCCGCTGGCAGCGATGCGCAGAAGAAGGACATCCTCCCGGGCATCGTCTCCGGCGAGAGGCTCCTGGCCTTCGCCGGCTACGAGCCGGCCGGCCGCTACGAGCTCAGCGCCCCGGCCACGAAGGCCGCCGAGTCCGGTGACGGCGCCACCATCACCGGCGAGAAGACCGCCGTGCTGGGCGCCCCGGACGCCGACCTCTTCGTCGTCTCCGCCGCCACCGACTCCGGCGTGGGCCTGTTCCTCGTCGAGGCCGGCGCCGGGGGCGTGACCGTGAGCCCCCGCGTCCAGGCCGACGGCCTGCGCACCGGCAGCGTCCTGTTCGACGGCGCCCAGGCGCAGCGCCTGGGCTCCGGCGATGCGACGGCGGCGATCCAGGCCGTCATCGACACCGCCAACGCGGCCCTGGCCGCCGAGGCCGTGGGCGCCATGGAGGCCTCGCTCATGATGACCGCGGACTACCTGAAGACCCGCGAGCAGTTCGGCGCGCCGATCGGCCGCAACCAGGCGCTCCAGCACCGCGCCGCGGATGCCTACGCCACGCTCGAGGGCGCGAAGAGCATGGCGCTCTACGCCAAGCTCGCGATCACCGGCGCCGAGGGCGACGGGGCGGCCTCCGAGGCCGGCAAGGACCGCCACCGCGACATCCTCGCCGCCAAGCTCGTCATCGACCAGGCCGCGCACGAGATCAGCCAGGAGTCCATCCAGCTCCACGGCGGCATCGGCATGACGATGGAGTACCCGATCGGCCACTACGCCAAGCGGCTGACCGTCATCCCGCGCACGTTCGACGACCAGGACGGCGTCACGCAGGAGCTCGCGGCCCTCGGCGGGCTCATCGAGCCCAGCGCCATGGACGTGTGAGGAACTGAGCGGCGCTCACCCGAGCGCGGTGCGGCAGGGGCCGCGGGGAGCCAACCCCGCGGCCCCTGCCGTGTCTGCGCGGCGGCTGCCGTGTCTGGGCGCCCGCGCCCTGCCCCGCGGAGCCCGCTGCCAGCCGATGCGCGTAGGGTCGCAGCCACACGAACCGACTTCCGAGGAGTACCCCATGACGATGAACCAGCGCTATCTGCTCGCCAAGCGCCCCGAGGGCGCGCCCACCCCGGACGACTTCGCCCTGGACGAGGCACCGGTGCCCACTCCGGGCGAGGGCGAGGCGCTGCTGCGCACCCTCTACCTCTCGCTCGACCCGTACATGCGCGGGCGGATGAGCGATGCGAAGTCCTATGCCAAGCCCGTCGAGCTCGGGCAGGTCATGGTGGGCGCCACCGTCGCCGAGGTGGTGGAGACGAACTCCGACGCGGTCGCCCAGGGCGACATCGTGCTGGCCTACGGCGGCTGGCAGACCTACAGCGTGCAGGCCGCGGATCAGCTGCGCGTCCTCGACCCGGACTACCTGCCCGTCACCACGGCCCTGGGCGTACTGGGCATGCCCGGGTTCACTGCGTACTCGGGCCTCCTGCGCATCGGCGACCCGCAGCCCGGTGAGACCGTCGCCGTGGCCGCTGCCACCGGCCCCGTGGGCTCGGCCGTGGGGCAGATCGCGAAGATCAAGGGCGCGCGCACAATCGGGATCGCCGGCGGTGAGAGGAAGGTCGCCCAGCTGCGCGAGTTCGGCTTCGACGCGGCCCTCGACCACCGCGGCGACGACCTGCGCGGGGCGCTCAAGGCCGCGGCGCCGGACGGCATCGACGTCTACTTCGAGAACGTGGGCGGACCCGTCTGGGAGGCCGTCAAACCGCGTCTGAACACGTACGCCCGCGTGCCCGTCTGCGGCCTCGTCGCCACCTACAACGGAGCCGCCGACCCCAGCCCTGCCGGCTCCGCCGAGCGGCTCATGGGCCTCATCCTCACGAAGAGCCTCACGATCCGCGGCTTCATCCAGACCGAGTTCGTCGCGAGCATGGAGCGCCAGTTCCTCACGGAGATGGGCCAGTGGGTCCACGACGGCAAGGTGACGTACCTCGAGGACATCACGGACGGCTTCGAGCGCACGCCGGAGACGTTCATCGGCATGCTCGAGGGCAGGAACTTCGGCAAGACGATCGTGCGCGTGGCCGACTGAGGCCCGCACAGCACGACGGCGCCGAGCCAGGCTCGGCGCCGTCGTGCATCGCGGGGCGGCTGGGCGGGTGCCTCAGGCTCCCGAGGGGCCCTGGCCGCCCTGGTTCCAGCCCTGGTTCCACCCTTGGTCTCCCGGCTGCTGGCCGTAGCCGGGCTGGGCGCTGCCATACCCGGGCTGGGCGCCGGGGTTCTGGCCGTAGCCGGGCTGCGCGCCCTGGCCGCCATAACCGGGCTGGCCCGTGCCCTGCTGGCCATAGCCGCCCGGCTGCTGCGGGTAGCCACCGGGCTGGGCGCCCTGGCCGTAGCCCGGCTGCGAGCCGTACTGCTGGGCGCCGGGGAAGCCCCCACCGGCGGCGGGTGCGCCGTAGCCACCGGCCGCACCTGGGCCGTAGGCGCCCGGGGCGGCGGCCTGGCCGCGCTTCTTCTTCCGCCCGCGGGCGATCATGAGGATGACGACGAGCGCGATGATCGCGACGAGCACGATGCCGCCGATGAGGAAGAGGATCCACCACGAGAAGCCCGAGGCCTTCGCCGTCGCGCTGAGCTCATCGCCGTCGAACGTCTTGAGGTCCCACGTCGCGGACTTCCCGCTGACGTCCGCACCCGGCGCGCTCTCGACCTTGCCGGGGAAGGAGAGCTTGAGCTTCGCCTCGTCGATCTGGTCCTTCACCGCCCCGCCCATGCTCGCGCCGGCGGACGACGAGGAGCCGACGCCGCCCATGCCGCCGGCCGCTGCCAGGGGGTTCTTCATGTGGAACGTCAGCGCGTTGCCGTTCTTCTGGATCTCCGGCGCGATGCCGCTCGTGCCGATGTCGCTGGGCTGGACGTGGTCCATGGTGACCTCGACCCCCACCGACTGCCCGTCCTCGATGACCTTGCCCTTGAGGCCCTTGACCGTGTCCTTCGCGACCTCCTGGCGCAGCTTCTCGGCGGAGGTGTCCGCCGACTGCCCGTAGGCCTCGATCACCGAGCGGTCGAACAGGATCGTGTACTTGCCGCTCAGCGTGGCATCGGCTTCGACGTCGAGGTCGCCGGTGAACTTCCCGCACCCGGTCAGCACGAGGGCCAGCAGGAGCAGCAGCGCTCCTGCCGCCAGCTTCGTGACCGGCCGGCGCGTGGCTGCGGGGACTGCGGTTGTCATGGGAAGGGCCCTCCTGGTGACGTGCGGCACCGCTGGCGCGGCGCGGAAACGGTCCGTGCTGGGCTCCACGCTATGCCGAAACTCGGCAAAACGACAGTGCCGCCGCCCTCTCAGCCGGAGGCCGCCTGCCCGAACTCCCAGCGGCGCACCCAGGCGTGCATCGCGATCGCGGCCGCCGCGGCCGCGTTCATGGACCGGGTCGAGCCGAACTGCTCGATCGACAGGACGGCGGTGCAGGCGGCATGGGCCTCGGGGCTCAGCCCCGGGCCCTCCTGGCCGAAGAGCAGCACGCACTCGCGCGGGAGTGCGTACGTCTCCAGGGGCACGGAGTCGGGGAAGTTGTCGACGCCGATGAGCGGCAGGCCCCGGGCGCGGCACCAGTCGGCGAGTCCCGCGAGGTCCGCGTGGTGCTCGAGGTGCTGGTAGCGGTCGGTGACCATGGCGCCGCGGCGGTTCCAGCGCCTGCGGCCCACGATGTGCACGCTGCCCGCGTTGAAGGCGTTGGCGGTGCGCACCACGGAGCCGATGTTGAAGTCGTGCTGCCAGTTCTCCACCGCCACGTGGAAACCGTGGCGCCGCGTGTCGAGGTCCGCGACGATCGCCTCGAGGCGCCAGTAGCGGTAGCCGTCCACCACGTTGCGGCGGTCCCCGTGCGCCAGCAGCTGCGGATCGTAGCGCTCATCGTCCGGCCAGGCGCCCTCCCACGGCCCCACGCCCACCGGCGCAGCGTCTTTGGTCCCGGCAGCGGAATCGGGCGCCCCCGCGGCTGCGGAGGCGCCCGATGTCCCGGGTTGCGCTGCGGTCACTCGTCCGCGGCGGCACTGGGCTTCGCGCCCTTCGCGGCCGCCGAGGTGCCGCCCGCACTGGGCTTCGCCTTCGCCTTGGTCTTCGTCTTGGTCTTGGCGTCCGCGTCCTCCGCCGTGGCGCTCTCGTCCTCGGCGGCATCCGCGGGAGCCGCGTCCGCCTTGGCAGCGCCGTTCTTCGCGTCGCCGGCCTTGGCCTTGCGCGCCTTCTTCGCCGTGACGGCCCTGCCCGCCCGGCCCGTACCGCGCAGCAGGTTCGCCCGGTAGGCCGCGGCGGCCGCGGCGAAGACGATGAGCCCGGCGACCAGCGCGATCGCCACGGCGATGAGCGCCTCCCACCACTGCGCCTGGTTCGCGAAGATGCGCAGCGGCATCGCCACGGTGGAGGCGAACGGAATGTAGGAGAGGATGCGCAGCACTTCGGCGGACTTCGCGAAGACCATGGGCACGAGCACTCCGGCCACCGCGAGCACGACGGTCAGCCCGAGGAGGAAGCGCGCCGCGCGCTTGCCGGTCAGCGTGCCGGCCCACAGGAAGAGGGCCAGCGACAGGAAGACCGTGCACAGGTAGAGGCCTGCGAACCAGCCCAGGCCCGGCAGCATCGCCACGGCGAGATCGGTCTCGCCGATGATCGACATCCCCAGCAGCGCAACGCCCGCCGCGATGACGAGGTAGCCCAGGCTGAGCACCGTCAGGCCCCACACGCGCCCCCACGCCGCGGCGCGCGGCGAGATCGTGGCGGCGAGGATCTCGGTGATCCGATTCCTGCGCTCGGTGCGCAGGTTGCCGTACAGGGCGGCGCCCAGCGTGAGGATCGCAGCGAGGGCGAGCCCGCCCATCGCCCAGGCGAGCGGGACGGCCACCTCGGCCTTGACGGCCGGCTGCTCGAGGTAGGTGACGTTCATCTTCGGCTGCAGCTTCTCCATCACCGCCGTGGGCTCGGAGTTGAGCGCGATGAGCGTGGCCTCGCCCTGGCCGGTGGGATCGGAGACGTAGGCGGCGTCCACTCGGTGCTCGCGCACGAGCTTCTGCGCCTCCTCGACCGACTGCACATCCTGGACCTTGATGCCCAGCTGCTGCTCGATCATGGCGGCCTGGTCGCCCGCGCCCACGGTCGCAAGCGTGGTGTCACCGCCCTGCGGGTCGGACTTCTGGCCCACGCCGATGATGAGCCCGGCGATCACGGCCAGGCCGATGACGAGCGCGGTCACGTAGAACAGGGGGCTGCGGGAGACGACGCCCGTCTCCCGGTTCGACACGAGCCAGGCGGCCTGTCGGCCGCTCAGCTCGCGGAACTCGGCGACGAGACCCGTCTTGGGCTCGCGGCCGGCAGCGGGCGCCTCCTCACGCAGCTCGAAGGGCACATCCTCCGAGTACTCGACGATCTCGATCTCCTCGTCATGGGGCCCATCGGCCGCCGCGCGGTCGGCGGCCGCGTCGGCCTGCACACCCGGCTCGTCGACGACGGTGTCGTCGTCGGACCGGCCCGGACCGGCCGCGCCGATGTCCGCGGGATCCTGCGAGCGCTTGGGACGGCCGGGCTTGCGCTGGCTGTCATTCGTGCGGTCGGTCAAGTTACACCCGCTCCTTGAAGAGTTCTGCCAGGTCAGGGCCTGTGGTTTCGAAGCTGAGCACACCGGACTGGCGTGCGATGAGCGCGGCGGCGGCGGCCGCATCGGCCGCCGGGAACGCCACGTGCGCGCCCTCGGCGCGGGCGCTGGGAATCTGCGCGGCGGCCTTCTTGGCCCGCGCGTCCGATTCGAACTCCGCCCGGCACTCCACCCCGCCGCGCTGCAGCTGGGCCAGGGTGCCCGCCTCGGCGATCGTGCCGTGGCTGAGGATCGCGAAGTCGTCCGCGGCGGACTGGGCGAGCTCCCAACGGTCCGTGGTGAAGAGGACCGGCACCCCGGAGTCGGCGTGGTCGCGCAGCAGGTCGAAGACGAGCTCGGCGCTCACGGCGTCGAGGCCGTCGAACGGCTCGTCGAGGACGACGACATCCGGATCGGCGGCGAGCAGCGCGGCGATGTCGACGCGCGCGGCCTCGGTGCCGCTGAGCTGCGAGAGCGGGGCGTAGCCGCGGTCGGAGAGGTCGAGGCGCGCGAGCAGCGTGATCGCGTTGCGCTCGGCGGCGCCCATCGTCATGCCGTGGAGGCGGGCGAAGAACACGATCTGGTCGAGGACCTTCATGTTCGGGTAGCCGCCGCGCTCGGCCGGGAGGTAGCCGAAGTTCTGGCGATCGCCGAAGCCCAGCTCCTCGCCCTCGAGCGAGATCGTGCCCGCGGCGGGCTCGATGAGGCCCATGATGGCGCGGGCCAGCTCGGTCTTGCCGGAGCCGCGGGGGCCCACGACGCCGGTGATGCGGCGCGCGGCGGCGGTCAGCGAGACGTCGTCGAGCCAGGTCTTCGAACCGGACTTCACCGTCAGATGGGAGATGTCGAGCACTGATCGTCCTTCGCGTAGCGGATTGAGCGCGCCTCCCAGTCTGTCGCGCGGGGGGCCGCTGGTCCAATCCCGGCCCGCGCAACCGGCGCACTCTGGGGCGACTCCCAGTCGCCGCGAAACGGCGCGCGGCCGGGCGCCCGCCTCAGTCCAGGCCGAGGTCTGCCGTGGTGAGCGCGGCCAGGTAGGGGATCCCCTCGGCCTCCACGCGCTCCTTGGCGCCGGTGCTGCGGTCCATGACGACGACGACGGCCACCACCTCCGCCCCGGCCTCGCGCAGCGCCTGGACGGCGGTGAGGACGGAGCCGCCGGTCGTCGAGGTGTCCTCGACGGCGACGACCTTGCGCCCGGCGACGTCAGGGCCCTCGACGCGGCGGCCCATGCCGTGCTTCTTGGCCTCCTTGCGCACGACGAAGGCGTCGACGGGGGCGCCGCGCAGCACGGAGCGCTGCATGGCGGCCGTGCCGACGGGATCGGCGCCCATCGTCAGCCCGCCCACGGCCGAGACCTCGGCCAGCAGCCCCGCCTCTTCGAGCACGTCGAGGACGAGGTCGCCCACGAGCGGGGCCGAGCGGTGGTCGAGGGTGATGCGGCGCAGATCCAGGTAGTAGTCGGCCTGCCTGCCGGAGGACAGGGTGACCGCACCACGGACCACGGCGAGTTCGTCGATGAGGGCCAGCAGCGCGGCACGGGTCTGCGCGGGAGATGATGAAGCCATGGGCCAATCCTATGGGGCCCCTGCGGGCAGCGCGCGGGGGAATGGGAAGAGGCCCGAGCGGCGCGAACGCTGCACTCGGGCCTCGCGGCACTCCCCTCGAGTACCTGGACGCATCCCCATACGCCCATTATCCGCCCGATCCCCACCGGACGGATGCCCCTATCCTACGGCCCATCTCAATAATCGGACAAGTCTGCAGCGTCACGTTTCCGTCACGTCCGACGGCCGGACAGGGCTCCCTGCGGCCCGCCAGGGCGGGGATTGCACAGGGCGCCCTTGCCCGTGCGAGCACCGCGGAGCAGCAGGCGCCCCTGCCGCTTATGAGACCGGGGCGGCGCGCGCGGCGCGGTCGAATCCGAAGCCGGCGCTGGCCCAGCGCACGAGCGGCCGGGGCACCAGCGGGGCAACCGCCGCGAGGACCCGGTACTGGGCGCCGGGCACGCAGGTCACGGCCCCGCGGCGCGCGGCGGCCAGCGCCTCGCGCGCCACCTGCTCGGGACGCAGCCACGCGAGCCGCGGGAAGGTGGGCCGCTGCGCGCCCATGGCCGCGTGGAACTGCGTGGCGACGAAGCCCGGCAGCACCGCCGTGGCGGTGACCGGGGTGCCCGCGAGCTCCGCGGCGAGGCTCTCGGTGAAGACGGTGGCGGCCGCCTTGTCCGCCGCGTACTCCCCCATGGTCGTGAGCGCTGCCAGCGAGGTGACGGTGACGATGCCGCCGCGCCCGCGGTCGAGCATCCGCCGGGCCGCATGCCACGAGAGCACCTGCACGGCGCGCAGGAGCACCGTCGACATCGCGGCGAGCTCGGCCACCGGGGTCTCGAGCGCGGAGCTCGCCAGCCCGTAGCCCGCGTTGTTGACGAGCACGTCGATCCGCTCGGCGTCGATGACCTCCGCGACGGCGGCGATGCCCGCCTCGGTCGCCAGGTCGGCGGGCACCGCCGAGGCGCCGATCCCCCAGCGCTCGCGCAGCTGCGCGGCCTGCGCCTCGAGCCGCTGAGCGCCGCGGGCGACGAGCACGAGGTCATAGCCCTCCTGGGCGAGCTGCGCGGAGAATGCGGCGCCGATCCCGCTCGTCGAACCGGTGATGAGCGCGCGCGGGGCCGTCTCGCGCGGCGCGGCCGTGTCCAGGGGCTCTGTGTCCTTGGGGGCTGTGTCCATGGGCCCAGCGTAGGCGCGCGCTCGAGGCGGGCGCGAGGCGCCGTCCGCTAGAGTCGGCAGCGTGCGCATCGCTACCTGGAACGTCAACTCGATCCGAGCCCGAGCCGAGCGCGTGGGGGCCTTCCTCGACCGCTCGGACGTCGACGTGCTCGCCATCCAAGAGCTCAAGGCGAAGGACTCCCAGTTCCCCCGCGAGGTCTTCGACTCGCGCGGCTACGAGGTCGCCTTCCACGGGCTCAACCAGTGGAACGGCGTCGCCATCGCCTCCCGCGTGGGCCTCGCGGACGCCCGGATCGGCTTCGAGGGCATGCCCGGCTGGGGCGAGGACGACGCCGCCGAGGCGCGGGCCATCTCCGCGCTCTGCGCCGGGGTGCGGGTCCACTCGCTCTACGTGCCCAACGGCCGGGAGCTCGACCACCCCCACTACGCCTACAAGCTCGCGTGGCTCGACCGCCTGCGGGAGGCGGTGGCCGCGGAGCTCGCGGCCGATGCCGCTGCCCGGCTGGTGCTGTGCGGGGACTTCAACGTCGCCCCGCGCGACGAGGACGTGTGGGACATGGCGGAGTTCGAGGGCGCCACGCACGTCTCGCAGCCGGAGCGCGACGCATTCCAGGCGCTCCTCGACGCGGGGCTTGCCGAGGTCACCCGCGCGCACACGCCGGGCGCCTACACGTTCTGGGACTACCAGCAGCTGCGCTTCCCCAAGAAGCAGGGCATGCGGATCGACTTCCAGCTCGCCTCGCGGGCGCTGGCCGAGCGGGTCGCCGATGCGCGGATCGATCGCGAGGAGCGCAAGGGCAAGGGCGCCTCCGACCACGCCCCGGTCATCGTCGACTACGCGGACTGACGCCGCCTTCCCCGCGCGCGGGCGCACCCCGTAGGCTCGGGGCATGACCCAGCCTCCCCGCCCCGACGGCCAGCCGCGCTACCCGCAGGGCCCGCCGCCCGCCTCGGCGGCACCGGGCTTTCCGGGACAGGGGCCCGGCCCCGGGCCGCAACCCTCCTACCGCCAGGATCCCTCCTACCGGCAGGATCCCTCTCAGCAGCAGGATCATTCTCAGCAGCAGAGCGGCTTCCAGCAGCAGGGCGGCTACCACCAGGGCTCCTACCCGCAGCAGGGCGGCTATCAGCAGCAGCCCTACGGCGCCTACCCGCCCGGAGGCGCCGCGGGCCTGCCCCCCGCGGGCCCGCGCAGGCGCCGCGGCGGGCTCATCGCCATGCTCGTCATCGCCGGCGTCATCGTCCTGGGCCTCGTCGCCGGCGGCGGCCTCGCCGCGGTGCGCGCCCTGAGCGGCCCGTCCGGTGACGAGCCGCAGGCGGGGACCGGCCCGAGCGCAGGGCAGGGCGGCGACTCCGACGAGGGCGCCTCGGACGCGGGAGGCTCCGGCCGGGCCACCGTGGCGCTCGGCGCGCTCCAGGTGGGCGACTGCATCGCGGAGAAGCCCGGCAGCGTGCAGACGGTGGAGCGCATCGAGTGCACGCAGCCCCACTACGGCCAGGTCTACGGGTCCAAGCCCCTGGCGACGAGCTCCTACCCGGGCTCCTCGGCGCTCAAGCAGGAGGCCACGAGCTTCTGCAGCAAGCAGGCCAAGGGCGCCGTCGACAGTTCCAAGGCCGCCGGGGGCAACTACATCAGCCAGTTCAGCGCCCCGAACGAGGCCGGCTGGCAGAACGCGGAGAGCCGCGCCATCGTCTGCCTCGTCACCCGCGGCGACGGCCAGAAGATCGACGAGAACCTGCTGCCGGCCTCCTGAGCCGGCCCGCACTCAGCGAGCGGCGGGGCGCCGATCTTCCGATCGGCGCCCCGCCGCTCGCTGCGCTGGGCCTGCGCTGGGCGCTCGGCTCAGTCGTCGACGACCTCGGCGTCGACGACCCCGTCATCGCCTTCGTCGGACTGCGCACCCTCCTGGCTGTCCTCCCCGCGCGTGGCGGTCACGCTCAGGCCCACGTCCGTGGCACCGCCGGAGTGGTCGACGAGCACGGTGTCGCCGTCGTGGATCTCCCCGGAGAGGATCTCCTTGGCCAGCCGGTCGCCCACCTCGCGCTGGACGAGGCGGCGAAGCGGGCGCGCGCCGTAGGCGGGATCGTAGCCCTCGATCGCCAGCCACTCGGAGGCGGCCGGGCTGACCCGCAGCGTGATCCGCCGGTCGCTCAGGCGGCTCTGCATGGACTGGATCTGCAGGTCCACGATGTGGGCGAGGTCCTCCGTCGTGAGCGCCTCGAACATGACGATGTCGTCGAGCCGGTTGAGGAACTCCGGCTTGAAGGACTGGTGGACGATGTCCATGACCGCCCGCTCCTTCTCCTCCTTGTCCATGGACGCATCGACCATGAACTGCGAGCCCAGGTTCGAGGTGAGGATGAGGATCGTGTTGCGGAAGTCCACCGTCCGGCCCTGGCCGTCGGTCAGGCGGCCGTCGTCGAGCACCTGGAGGAGGATGTCGAAGATGTCCGGATGGGCCTTCTCCACCTCGTCCAGGAGGATGACGGAGTACGGGCGCCGGCGCACGGCCTCGGTGAGCTGGCCGCCGGTCTCGTAGCCCACGTAGCCGGGGGGCGCCCCCACGAGGCGCGAGACCGAGTGCTTCTCGCCGTACTCGCTCATGTCGATGCGGATGAGCGCGCGCTCGTCGTCGAAGAGGAACTCCGCGAGCGACTTCGCAAGCTCAGTCTTTCCCACGCCGGTGGGGCCCAGGAACAGGAACGAGCCGGTGGGGCGGTCCGGATCGGAGACCCCGGCCCGCGAGCGGCGGATCGCATCGGCCACCGAGTGCACGGCATCGCGCTGGCCGATGAGCCGGCGGCCCAGGAACTCCTCCGCGTAGAGCAGCTTCTCCCGCTCGCCCTGCAGGAGCTTGCCCGCGGGGATGCCCGTCCAGGACGAGACGACCTCGGCGATGTCATCGCCGGTGACCTGGTCGCCCACCATGGGCTTGGCGTCCTTGTCCTTCTCCTTGTCCTCCGGCTGCTCCTCGGCCTCGGCGGCGGCGATCTCACGCTCCACAGCGGGGATCTCGCCGTAGAGCAGGCGCGAGGCCTCCGCGAGATCCGTGTTGCGGCGCGCGGCCTCGGCCTGCGAGCGCAGGTCGTCGAGCTTCTTCTTCAGCTCGCCCACGCGGTTGAGTCCCGCGCGCTGCGATTCCCACTGCGCGTTGAGGCCGGCGAGCTCCTCCTGCTTGTTCGCCAGGTCCTCGCGCAGGTGCGCGAGGCGCTCGCGGGAGGCGTCGTCGGACTCGTTGGCGAGCGCCATCTCCTCCATCTTCAGGCGGTCCACCGAGCGCTGCAGCTCGTCGATCTCCACTGGCGCGGAGTCGATCTCCATGCGCAGGCGCGAGGCGGCCTCGTCGATGAGGTCGATCGCCTTGTCCGGCAGCTGGCGGCCGGTGATGTAGCGGTTGGACAGCGCGGCGGCCGCCACGAGGGCGCCATCGGAGATCGTCACCTTGTGGTGGGCCTCGTAGCGCTCCTTGAGCCCGCGCAGGATCGCGACCGTGTCCTCGACGCTCGGCTCGCCCACGTAGACCTGCTGGAAGCGGCGCTCCAGGGCGGGGTCCTTCTCGATGTTCTCCCGGTACTCGTCGAGCGTCGTGGCGCCCACGAGCCGCAGCTCGCCGCGGGCCAGCATGGGCTTGAGCATGTTGCCCGCGTCCATGGCGGAATCGCCGGTGGCGCCGGCGCCCACGACCGTGTGGATCTCGTCGATGAACGTGATGACCTGGCCGTCGGAGTCCTTGATCTCCTCGAGCACGGCCTTGAGGCGCTCCTCGAACTCGCCGCGGTACTTCGCGCCCGCGACCATCGCGGACATGTCGAGGCTGATGAGCGTCTTGTTGCGCAGCGACTCGGGCACATCGCCCGCGACGATGCGCCGCGCCAGGCCCTCGACGACCGCGGTCTTGCCGACGCCGGGCTCGCCGATGAGCACCGGGTTGTTCTTCGTGCGCCGCGAGAGCACCTGCACGACGCGGCGGATCTCCTTGTCGCGGCCGATCACGGGATCGAGCTTGCCCTCACGGGCCTGCTCCGTGAGGTCGACGCCGAACTTCTCGAGCGACTGGAAGGTGTCCTCCGGGTTCTCGCTCGTGACCTTCTTGCCGCCGCGGACCTCCGGCAGCGCCTGCAGGAGGGCATCGCGGGTGACGCCGGCGGCCTTGAGGATGCGGCCCACCTCGCCGGTGTCGGAGGCCGCGGCGATGAGCAGGTGCTCGGTGGAGAGGTACTGGTCGCCCAGCGCCTCCATCTCCTTCTCCGCGTTATTCACGAGTTCGAGTGCGGAGCGCGAGAGCTGCGGCTGGGACACCGACGAGCCCGAGGCGGCGGGCAGGCCGGCGATGACCCGCTGGGCCTCGTCGACGATGTCCTGGGTCTTGGCGCCCAGCGCCGTGACGAGGGCCGCGGCGATGCTGTCCTTCTGGCTGAGCAGGGCGGCGAGGATGTGGGCGGGCTCCACCTGGGAGTTGCCCCGGGCGACCGCGTCCTTGACGGCCGTCGAGATCGCCTCCTGCGACTTCGAAGTGAGCTTGGCGTCCATGGTGGACTCCTTTCTGACGTGCGAATAAGTCTCTTCTCCGTGTACAACGCGCCAGACTTGAGTCTATTCCGCTCAACTTCTGGACCGGTGCTGCGGAGGCTGCGCGCTCGTGCTGCCCTCAGTCTTGCTCGCGCGCGGCGCCCGCGCCACCCCCCGCGGCCCCCGGCTGCGGCCAGTTCTCCGGCCGCTCGCGCACGAGCGGGAGCATTCCCGTGGGCTGGTCGAGCAGGGCGGTCTGGAGGTCGAGCCGGTGGAGGACCTGATCGGCGGCCGCGGGATCGACCCCGCGCTCGGAGCGGGCCCGCAGCACCTCGGCCCGGGCGGCCTTGAGCGAGAGCGCCTGCATCTGCCTGAAGGCGCCGCGGTACTGCTGCAGCTGCTTGATGGCGCCGGTGCGCTGCCCCTCCTCGTCCTCGCCCGCGAGCCGGCCCTCGAGCTGGTGCATGCGCTTGCGCAGCTCCTCGCGGACCTCCTCGGGAACGTCCGGGGCGTGCTTGAGGGCGCTGAGCGAGGCGCGCCGGGCGCGCGCGGCGATCCGCGCCTCCTGCGCGTGCTCCTTGGCCCCCGTCAGGCCCAGGCGGTTGACGAGCGCGGGGAACGTCAGGCCGGCGGCGAGCAGCGTCGTGGCGAGCACGGCGACGACGACCATGAGGATGGACGTGCGGGCCGGGAAGGGGCTGCCGTCGTCCGTCGTGTACGGCAGGGACAGGGCGAGCGCCAGGGTGGCCAGTCCGCGCATGCCGCCCCACGTCATGACCACCGTGCCCTTGAGGTAGTCCGCGAACGACCGGCCCCGCTGGGCCCGCGGGTCGATGAGGTAGGTGCCGGCGAACAGCCACGCGAACCGCGTGACGAGCATGACGGCGGAGATGACGAGGCCGCCCACGATCGCCTGGACGATGTTCGCGTCCGTGCCCATGAGGGTGATGCGCAGCTCCAGGCCGATGAGGCCGAAGGCGACGCCCGTGATGAGCATCTCCAGCACCTCCCACGTCGCGTTCTGCATGAGCCGCTCCTCGACCTGCTCCGCATCGTCGTGCTGGCGCATCTCCAGCGCCGCGACGACCACGGCGATGACGCCGGAGGCGTTGACGTGCTCGGCCACGAGGTAGACGGCGAACGGGAGGACGAGGTGGGCCATTGAGCGCGCGACGCTGTTCTGCGTGAAGCGCAGGAGGACGCGCAGGCCCAGGGAGAGGACGAGGCCGACGACCACCGCGAGCACCGCGGAGACCACGAAGCTGAGGAGCAGCTGGCCGAAGTCCACCCGGGAGCCCTCCATCGTCGCGGCCACGGCGAACTGGAAGACGACGAGGGCCGCGGCGTCGTTGAACAGGCCCTCGCTCTGGAGCACCTGGAGGATGCGCCGGGGCAGGGAGACGGACCCGGAGACCGCCTCGACGGCCACGGGGTCCGGGGGCGCGACCATGGCGCCCAGCGCGATCGCGGCGGAGAGGGTGATGCCGGGGATGAGCCACAGCGCGGTGGCGGTGACGACGGCGACGGTCGCGCCGACCAGCCCGACCGCGAGGAAGAGGATGGTGCGCCAGCGGCTGCGGAACATCGTCCAGGAGGTGCGCTGGGCGGTGGCGAAGAGCAGCGGGGGCAGAAAGAGGGGGAGGATGAGATCGGGGTCGATCTCGATGACCTCGAGGCCCGGGATGAGGGCCACCGCGGCGCCGAGGAAGACCATGAGCGCCGGCCACGGCAGCCGCAGGCGATCGCCCACGCCCACCACGAGCACCGTGCCCATGCCCAACACGATGAGCAGGATCATCATCTCCACGCCGGGCCTCCTCGGTTCTTCCGCTCCAGTATGGCAAAGGCCGGCCGGCCACGGGCCGGTGTCCGCGGGCGGGCGGCGCCCGGGTGGACTGCCCGCGGGCGGGCGGGCCGGGCGGCGGCGCTAGGGTGGCGCCCGGGTGGACTGCCCGCGGGCGGGCGGGCCGGGCGGCGGCGCTAGGGTGGCGCCATGGCCGGCCGGGGGAAGACGCTGTCGATCGCCGCCGGCTTCGCCGCCGCGATCGGCGTGGGCCGCTTCGTCTACACCCCGCTGCTGCCGCTCATCGGCGCGGACACGGGGCTCGCCCCGGCCGCGGGGGCTGCGATCGCCGCGGCCAACTACCTGGGTTACTTCGCCGGCGCGGCGCTCACCATCGCGGTGCCGCGCACCGGCGACCACCGCGGACTCTTTCGTGCCTCCCTCCTCGCCATCGTGGCCAGCGAGGCGGCCATGGCCCTGGAGCTGGGCGCGGCGAGCGTGCCCGTGTGGTGGCTGCTGCGGTTCGCCGCCGGGCTGGCCAGCGGGATCGTCTTCGTCCACTGCTCCCGGGCGATCGGGTCCAGTGCGCGCCTGGCCCGCGGGTTCGCGGGAGTGGGGGCCGGTATCGCGGCCTCCAGCTGCCTCGTCATCGCCGGCCGCGCGGCCGGGCTGAGCAGCGCGCGGCTGTGGCTCATCGCGGCCGGGCTCACCGCGATCCTCGGGCTCCTCGCGCTCCACCCGGGCCTCGCCGAGCGCGCGGCCGACGCTCCGCCGCGGGCGGCCCCGCGCGGCCCGGCGCCGGCCTCCGCGCCATCGCCCGCGGGCTCTGCTGCCCTGTCCCCCTCCCCCGGGGCGCCCGCCGGGCGCGTGCGCATGTGGCTGCTGGCGGCCTCCTACGGCCTCGAGGGCATGGGCTACATCATCGTCGCGACGTTCCTCGTGGCCGCCGTCCAGGCCTCCGCCGGGCCTGCGGGCGGGGCCGGTGCGGGCCCGGGGCTGAGCCCCGCCCTGCTGCTGGGCAACCTCGTCTGGGTCACGGTGGGGGCGTGCGTCATCGCCTCGACCCCGGTGTGGGAGCGCCTGCGAGCGCGCTTTACCCTCCAGCGGCTGCTCGTCGCCGCCCTGACGGTCCAGCTCGGCTGCGCGCTGCTGCCCGCGCTTGCCCCCGGAGCGGTCGCGGGCTTCGCGGCGGCCGCCGCCCTGGGTGCCACGTTCATGGCGATCGCCCAGCTGTCCCTGGCCCGCGGCCGGCAGCTGGGTGCGCGGAACTCGGCGGCCGTCCTCGTCACGGTCTACGGGCTCGGCCAGATCGCCGGCCCGCTCGTGGTCGCGCCCCTGCTGGGCGCGGGGCCCGCGGGCTACCGCTGGGCGTTCGGCATCGCGGCGGTGACGATCGCCGCGGCCGCCGCACTGGCGTGGGCCGAGGGCCGCAGGCGCTGATGCGCCGCCGCCCCCACCAGGGCGTTTGGCCATGGCGTCCGCCGTGTCCGTGACCTGGGGCACACTGGGGACATGGACGAGAACCCGGCCCGCGCCTCGGCGGCGGCACAGGACCTGGTGGCCACGGCCGCCCAGGGCCCCATCACCACGCTCACCCTCAACGACCCGGCCAAGCGCAACGCCCTGTCCCTGCCCATGATGCGCGCGCTGACCGCGGCGCTCGAGCGGGTGGCCGCGGATCCGCAGTGCCGGGCCGTCGTCCTCGCCTCCACGGGCACGGTGTTCTCCGCGGGCCATGACCTGGCGGAGCTGCGCGGAGCCCCGGAGAGCGCGGCGCAGGAGCTCTTCGACACCTGCGCGCAGCTCATGCTCCTCATCCAGCGCATCCCCCAGCCCGTCATCGCCCGGGTGCAGGGGCTGGCCACGGCGGCCGGGTGCCAGCTCGCAGCCACCTGCGATCTGGCCGTGGCGGCACAGGGCGCGTCCTTCGCCACGCCCGGCGTGCGGATCGGCCTGTTCTGCTCAACGCCCATGGTGGCGCTCAGCCGGGCGGTCGACCGCAAGACGGCCCTGCGCATGCTCCTCACCGGCGAGGCGCTGAGCGCCCAGGACGCCCTGGTCCACGGCCTCGTCTCCCACGTCGTGCCGGCCGAGCAGCTCGAGGCGCGCGCGCACGAGGTCGCCGCGCAGGTCGCCAGCGCCTCCGGGGCCACGGTCGCGCTCGGCAAGCGCGCGTTCTACGCGCAGGCGGAGCTGCCCACGGCCGAGGCCTATGAGCAGATGGCCCGGGTCATGACCGCCAATGCGGGGCTGGGCGATGCGCAGGAAGGCATCGGCGCATTCATCGACAAGCGCGCACCGGTGTGGCAGCACCGCGGGGCTGCGGCCACGCCGTAGCCTGAGGGTCGAGCGTTGGCCCTGGCGGCGAACGGAAGGGAGCCACATGTCCATCGTCGTCACCGGAGCCTCCGGATTCATCGGCGGCGCGGTTGCGCGCGCGCTGGCCGCGCGCGGCGCCGATGTGCTCAGCATCGGCCGCACGGACCCGGGCATCGACGGCGTCTCCCACCTGGACTGGGACCTGCGCGAGACGGCCCCCCAGGCCCTGGCCGCCCGGTCCGCGGGAATCGAGGCCCTGGTCCACGCTGCGGCGCTCGTCGCCGACTGGGGCGAGGCGACCGCGTTCCACGAGGTCAACGTGGCCGGCACCCGCCGCCTGCTCGACGCGCTGCCGCGGGCGCGCGTCGTCCACCTGTCGAGCACCGAGGTCTACGACCCGCGGGCCGACCACGAGGGCCTCTACGAGGAGGGCGGCCCGATCGGCGCGGACGGCTACCTCAGCGACTACGCCCGTTCGAAGGCCGCCGCCGAGGCCGTCGTCCAGCGCGTCCACCCCCAGGCCGCCATCCTGCGCCCCGCACCGGTCTACGGACCCGGCGACACCCACTGGTTCCCCGCGTTCGCGCGCCGGATCCGCCGTGGCGTGCTGCGCCTGCCCGCGGCCCACGGCCGCCTCACCTCGCTCACGCACATCGACAATGCCGTCATCGCGGTGCTCGCAGCGCTCGGCCGGTCGCACGCCGCCGGGCCCATTAACGTCGCCGATCCCCACCCCTATGAGCTGCGCCAGGCGCTCAACACGTACATGGCGCGGGCGGGCATGGCGCCCGTGCGCATCGAGGAGCAGCCGGCGGACCTTGCGATGATCCGGGCGTGGGCCGCGGAGCGGCGGGCCCGGACGCTTCGCCGCGGCCGGCGCGCCCCGCACACCACCCGCGTCGCGGTTGCGCGCCTGAGCCGCGGCCGCAGCTACGACGTCACGCGCCTGCGCACGGTGCTCGGCGTCGAGCCCTGCCAGGAGCTCGCGCCCCGCTGAGCACTGAGGACCGAGCTGAGCGCTGAGGGCTGAGCGCCCGGCCTCGCGCTAGGCGCCTGCGCCGCGGATCGCGCCCAGCCACTCGTGCGCGGCGGCGTACGCGGCATCGGCCGTTCGGGGGTCGACGCGCACCTCTGAGGCGTTGGCGGCCGGGTAGGAGCCCAGGAACTGCACCCGCCGGGCGATCCGGTGGACGCCGGCCAGCGCCTCGGCCATCCGGGCATCGGCCACGTGGCCCTGCGCATCGATCGAGAACTGGTAGAGGCCCAGGCCGTCGCCCGTGGGGCGCGACTCGATGCGGGAGAGGTTGACGCCGCGGGCGGAGAACTGCTCGAGGAGGTTGAGCAGCGCCCCGGCCTCGTCGGTGGCCAGCGCGACGACGAGCGTGGTCTTGTCCGCCCCGGTGCGCGCCGGCGGGGCCGAGCGCCGGCGCACGAGGACGAACCGCGTGACCGCGCTCGAGTGGTCGCCCACGTCCGCGGCCAGCACCTCGAGGCCGTAGCGCCGGGCGGCCAGCGCGGGGCAGATCGCCGCCTGCGCGGCGGAGGCGCCGGCGGCCAGCTCCTGCGCGGCCGCGGCGGTCGACGAGGCGGGCAGGTAGGACGCGCCCGGGATGTGCTCGCTCACCCACACCCGCGTCTGGGCCTCCGCGTGCGGGTGCGTGGCGAACGCGCGGATGTCGCCCACCCGGGTACCGGGCCGCACGGCCACGACGAAGCGGACGTCGACGAGCGTCTCCGCACAGATCTGCATGGTGTGGTGGCTGAGGGCGTCGAGGGTGGCGGGCACCCCGCCCTCGACGGAGTTCTCGATCGGCACGACGGCGCCGTCGAGCTCGCCGGCCGCGAGTGCGGCGAAGGCGGCCTCGGCGTTGCGCATGGGCACGCGCTGGGCCTGGGGTGTGCCCTGTGCCTCGAGCAGCCGGATGAGGGCGGCCTCGGTGAAGGTGGCCTCCGGCCCCAGGTAGCCGTAGCGGTCGGTCAATGCAGGTCACCGCCCAGTTCGCGGTCGCCGCGGCTGTGCTCCTCGCCCGCGCGCAGGGCGCGGGCGAGCGCGCCGCGCTTGCCGCTGCGCTCGTGCGCCGCCGGTGCGCGCCGGGGCCGGGCGCCCGAACGGGTCCTGCCGCCGGCGAGGCGGCCCATGCGCGCGCGCAGGCCGCGCCAGTGCTCGCCCGCCCGGTCGGCTGAGCGGCCAGCGTCCGGGTCGCGGGCGGCCGAGCCGCCGGCGGTGCCCGCACCACCGTCGGCCGAGGCGGGCTCGGGGCAGCCCGGCAGGTCCGCCTGCACCACGGTGAGTCCCGCGGCCCGGATGCGCCGCTCGTCCTCGGCGAGTGCCGCCGCGTCCCGGGCGGCCTGCGCGCGCACCCCCCAGCCCTTCGCGGTCGCGGGGCGGCGCGCCCCGGCGGGCTGCTTCGCGGCGGCGTCGAGGCTCGCGCGGCTGGCGCAGCGCAGGGCGGGCTCCCCGGCGGCGGACGCGAGCGCAGCCCGGCCCTCGAGCACGGGGGCCACGAGCGCCGCGGCGGCGCGGGCCCGCTCGCCGGCTCCCGCCGGGACGAAGAGCACGGGGCGCAGGCGGGGGGCGCGGTCGGGCATGACGGCGGAGACATCGCGGTTGCGCACGGCGCAGGCCCCGGTGAGCTCGGAGGCCGCGCGGCCGCGGCGGACGTCGTGGACGAGCACCTGCGCGCCGGCGCGGCGGGCGGCGCGCTCCGTGCCGTCGGCGGAGGCGTCGTCGACGACGATGACGGCGTCGACGGCCGGGATCTCCTTGGCCGCGCGCACCGTCTGGGCGATCGTGCGGGCGGCGTCCTGGGCCCAGATCACGCAGGCGGCGGATCCGGCGGCAGCGCCGCCTGCGGCGTGCTCGGCCGCCATCAGCGGATCGTGAGCTGGCGGGACACGACGCCGGAGCGGGCGCGCCGCTCATCCGCGCTCAGCGCGGCGGTGTCGGCGATCGCCGCGTCGAGTGCGCGGGCGAAGCCCTCGAGCACGCCCTCGACCTCGTCGGGCTGCTCGTGTGCGCCCAGCTCCCACACGGGGATCGCAATGCCGTGGGCGCGGAAGCAGCCCAGGTAGCGGCCCAGGCCGCCCAGCGTGTTCTCGCCCCGGGCGTGCAGGCGGGCGAGGCCGTCCATGACCGCGTCCTCATCCTCGGAGCGCGCCCAGCGGACGTAGTTGCGCCCGCCCATCGACGTCCAGTAGACGCCCTCGGCGCCCACGAGCTTCTCCGTGGGGCTGATCGACTCGTTGGCCTGCTCGAGGGTGTCGCGGATCTCCTCGTCCTGCAGGGCGGCGTCGGCCGGCAGCCAGTAGTCGAACGTCTCGCTCACGCTGACCGTGAACGGCGCGGAGGCATCGAGGATGTCCTGCAGCCGGGGCCCCTGGCCCGGGTCGCCGGTGGCCTCGGCGTGCGTGCCCGGCTGGGCGTCCTTGACCGCGAGGATCGCGGCCGCGACGTCGCGCGACGGATCGGGCGAGGAGACGGGCGTCTGCAGGCCGGCCATGATGACGCCGTCGGCGCGGTGCAGGCCCTGCCAGGCGGCGGGCAGCAGCGAGGCGAAGACGATCTCGTCGCCCCCGTACTCGGCGGTGAGCTTCGCCGTGGCGGTGGCCGCCGGAACGAGTTGGCGCAGGCTCACGAGGTCGGCCTCGAACGGCAGGCCCTCGAACGGGCGCTTGACGAACGCGGAGGCCTGGGCCCGGGCCAGGCGCTTGGCGATGACATCGGCGGTGGACTTCTTGGACTTCTTTCCCATGTCCGGCAGTCTATCGGGCGGGCGCGCGGGGGCGCAGGCGCTTGCCGTCCAGCCAAGCGGGGGCGCAGGCGCTCGCCGTCCAGCCAAGCGGGGGCGCAGGCGCCTAGGGTGGAGGCATGGCCGACGACGCGCAGCAGCCCGCAGCCCAGCCCCGCGCCGCCTCCGGCGCAGCCCCCGGCACCTCGCCGCACGGGTTCGGGACACCGCCCCCGCCCTCCGTGCTGGAGATCCCCGCCGCCGAGCTGGCGGGCATCCGGCTCATCGTCAGCGACATGGACGGCACGCTGCTCGATCACCGCGACCGGCTGCCGCCGGCCCTGTGGGGCCAGCTCGCGCGGCTGCGCGCCGCGGGCATCGCCTTCGCCCCGGCCAGCGGGCGCCCGTACGCCACGCTGGGCCAGCTCTTCGTCGAGGACGCGCCCGCCCCGCGCAGCGGCGAGCCGTACGCCCGCGGCATGTTCTTCCTGGCGGAGAACGGCGGCTTCGTCGTCCGCGACGACGCCCAGGTCTCCGCGCAGATCCTCGACCCCGGCGTGGTGCGCCGGATCGTCGAGGCCTCGCGCAGCCCCGAGCTGGCCGGGCTCGATGCCGGGATCATCGTGTGCGGGGCGCGCGGGGCCCGCGTCGAGCGCGGCGACGAGCGCTTCCTCGCCGAGGTGCGCCGCTACTATTCGGCACTCGACGTCGCGGCCGATGTGCTGGCCTTCGACCTGGAGGGCGGGGACTCGGTCACCGGGCCCATCGTCAAGCTCTCCGCCTATGCGTTCAGCCCCACCGAGCGGCTGGCCGAGGTGTTCGCCGGCATCACCGACCCGGCCGGGCACCGGACCGTCATCTCCGGGCAGAGCTGGATCGACATGATGCGCGCGGACACGGACAAGGGGGCGGCCCTGCGCAGCCTCCAGGCCCACCTGGGCGTGGGGCGAGCGCAGACGATGGTGTTCGGCGACTTCCACAATGACCTCGGCATGCTGACCGAGGCGGGCATCCCCGTCGCGATGGCCAACGCCCACCCGGACGTGCTGGCCGCGGCCCGCTTCACCGCCCCGCCGAACACGGCGGCCGGCGTCAGCCAGGTCATCGAGGCGGTGCTGCGCGCGCAGGGGGCGTAGCCGCCGCGCCGCGGGGCGGCGCGCGGTGTGCCGCGGCCCGCTAGGCTCGTGCCCATGGCTCTCTATCCCGGACTCGACCCGCAGAAGGCCGCGAAGCGGCACGTCCGCTACGCCCAGGCGCTCATCGACGCCGGCTTCGAATTCGAGCTGCAGACCGGTCAGGCCGGCCGCGACGACGTGGCCGGGCTCATGGCCGAGTCGGTCGCCGAGGCGCGCGAGGACGCGGGCGATCCCGTCGCGCAGGCGGGCTTCGCGCTCAATCCGCAGGATTCGGGCATCGCGGTGCGCTCCCCGGACGGTGAGCTGGCCGGCGCGAGCGTCGTCGCCGCCGTCGAGTTCGACGAGCGCACCGCGCTCTTCCTGCGCGGCCTGGGGGTGGCCGAGGCGTTCCGCTCCCGCGGGATCGGCACGGTCCTCATCGGCATGACGCCCCAGGTGCTCACGCAGGCCGGCCTGCCCAGCCGCTCGCGCATCGTCACCCGCTGCCCCGAGGTGCGGGCCACGTTCTTCCACCGCGCCGCGTTCACGGTCGAGCAGCCCGGCGCCGAGGTGCCCGAGGCCCTCGCGCGGGTCGGCGGCGAGCTGCTGCCGGACTTCGGGCCCACCGCCTGCTGGGCGCACATGGACGTGCCGTAGGCGGCACCTCTCCGAGCCCGCACTGCGCCGGCCCATCCCACGTCGGCCCACCCCACGCCGGCCTCGTCAAGCCGATTCGCTCAGGCCCAGCAGCCGCGCCCCGTTGTCGTGGAGGACGGCGCGCAGCCAGTCCGCGCCCAGCCCCAGGCTCTCGAGCGCCTCGAGCTGGTGGAGATAGGGGTAGGGGATGTTGGGGAAGTCCGTGCCGAGCACCACGCGCTCGCGCAGCTGTGCGAGGCGCGGCAGCAGCTCGCGCGGATAGGGGTCCGCCGCCTCGACGAAGTCCGTGAAGACCATCGTCGTGTCGAGGCCGACCGATTCGTGGGCCTCGGCCAGCGCAAGGAACTCGGCGTACTCCGGCATGCCCATGTGGGCGAAGACGAGGCGCAGCCGGGGGTGGCGGCGCAGCAGCTCGGCCGGGCCGCGCGGCCCGGTGAACTCCCCGGGCCGCGGCCCGGAGCCCACGTGGATGACGACGGGCACCTGTGCGTCCTCGACGAGGCCCCAGACGGCCGCGAGGCGCTCATCGAGCGGATCGAACGCGCCCACCTGCACGTGGACCTTGAAGATCCGCGTCCCGGCGGCCAGGGCCTGCGCCACGTACTCGGGCGCGGACTCCTCCGGGTAGAAGGTGGCCGACAGGGCGCACTCCGGCACGCGGGCCGCGAAGCCGCGCGACCAGTCATTCAGCCACGCGGCCATGCCGGGCCGGTGTGCGTAGTTGAGCGAGGTGAACGCCCGCAGCCCGAAGCCGCGCAGCGCGGCCACCCGCCCGTCCTCCGGCAGGCGGTAGGCGATGGGCCAGGCGCGCCCGATGAGCGGGCCGGCGGAGTCGAAGTAGTCCCAGACCTTGGCCAGCACCCGCTGCGGCATGAAGTGCGTGTGGACGTCGATGAGGCCGGGCAGGCCCAGGCTCTCGGTCAGGGCGCGGATGCGCTGGGGCTCGTCATCGGGCGGAGTCGCACTGGGCATGCCCCATGGTCTCATTCCGGCACAGCGTCCGGTGCGGCCGCATGGCCCCCACCGCAGCGCCCGCTCGCGCCCGCTCGCGCCTCGGTATGCCGGCGCGCCCCCTCCCACCTCGGTATGCCGGCCAGCGCCCGCCCCACCGGCCCGTTTGCGATTCGGACCGATAACTGACTGGGCATCAACCACTTGCGATGAGCGCAAGCGGTCCGTAGGCTCGCTGCCATGGTGAGCCCAGCAGTGCCCGCGGCGCCGGGCGGGGAGTCCGCGCAGGAGTCCCCCGCCCCTGCCGCCGCGTCGCGCACCGCAGCGCGGGCGCGCGAAGCCGTCGCCGCCTCGGGCCTGGCCCAGCGCGAGGTGGCCCGCCGCATGGGACTCGACGAGACGAAGCTGTCGAAGTCGCTGCGCGGGGCGCGGCGCTTCCAGCCCGACGAGCTGTTCCGGCTGGCCACGGCCACCGGCGCCACCGTCGCATGGCTGCTCGCCGACTCCGGCTCCGCGGCGGCGCCGCGGCCGGGCTCACTGCCCGCGGCCCACGGCAGGGGCGAGCACGCCTCCCGCCGCCTCGCCATCGTCGAGCGCGCCTGGGAGCTCTTCGCCCACCGCGGCTTCTCCGGTGTGCGGATGTCCGACGTCGCCCAGGCCGCCGGGGTCTCCCCGGCCGCCCTGCACTACCACTTCGAGTCCAAGCGCGAGCTGTTCCACGAGACGCTGCGCTACTCCATCAAGCTCGCCTACGACCGCCAGGCGGCGGAACTCGCCGGCATCGCGGACCCGGCAGCCCGGCTGCGCCGCCTGTTCGCCCTCCAGGCCCCGCAGGGCGAGACCGGCCGCGCGGAGTGGTCGATCTGGATGCAGACGTGGGCCTCGGCCGCCGTGGGCGAGGGCGCCCAGGTGCACGCCGAGGGCTACGGCCGGTGGCGCAGGACCGTCGCGGCGATCGTCGCCGAGGGCTGCGCGAGCGGGTCCTTCGCCCCCGCCTCGACGGCCGAGCAGGACGCCGCAGTCGAGGCGCTCACGGCCTACGCCGACGGCCTGGGCATCCGGGTCATGACGGGAATGATCGACGCGCCGGACATGCTCGCCCGCCTCGCTGCGGCCATCGAGCGCACGCTGCGCCCGCACGCCCCCTCCCCCGCAGCGGCACTGCCGCGCCCGCCGCTGGCAGCTGCCCCTGAGCCCCCTGACTCCCGGCACACCCCGACCGCCCCGCCCACCCCCACGGAAGGAACCGCGCCATGAACCGCAACGTCATCGTCACCTGCGCCCTGACCGGAGCCGGCGACACCGCCGGCAAGAGCGAGCACGTGCCCGTCACCCCGGAGGAGATCGCAAACGATGCGATCGCCGCGGCCCGCGCGGGCGCCTCGGTCGTCCACATCCACGTGCGCGACCCGCAGACGAAGCAGGGCTCGCGCGAGACCGCCCACTACGAGGAGGTGCTGCGCCTCGTGCGGGAGTCCGATGTGGACCCCGTCATCAACATGACGGCGGGCATGGGCGGCGACTACGCGATCGACCCGCAGAGCCCCCTGGACTCCGTCGCCGGCACCGACCTCGTCAACCAGGCCACCCGCCTCACCCACGTGGAGAGGCTGCGCCCGGAGATCTGCACGCTCGACTGCGGGACCCTCAACTTCGGCGAGGGCAGCCAGATCTACATCTCCACCCCGGACATGATGCGCGAGGGCGCCGCCCGCATCCGCGAGCTCGGCGTCAAGCCCGAGCTCGAGTGCTTCGACACGGGCAACGTGTGGTTCGCCAACGTCATGAACGACGAGGGCCTGCTCGACACGCCGCCGCTCTACCAGCTGTGCCAGGGCATCCCCTATGGCGCCCCGGCCGATCCCGCCCTGCTCCAGGCCATGGTGGGCCTGCTGCCCGCCGACGCGCAGTTCACGGCGTTCGCGATCGGCGCCAACCAGCTCCCGTGGGTCGCCCAGTCGATCATGCTCGGCGGCCACGTGCGCGTGGGCCTCGAGGACAACCTCTACCTCTCCAAGGGCGTGAAGGCCACCAACGCCTCGCTCACGCAGCGCGCCATCGAGATCATCGAGCGCATGGGCGCGCGGGTCGCCTCCCCGAACGAGGCCCGCGAGATCCTGGGCCTCGCCCAGCACTGAGCGCCGCCGCACTCCCCCTGACCCCGCACCGAAAGGACACCCCATGGCCCCTCGCCCGCCCCTGCGCCCCCTGGACTCCGTCGACACCGCCGCCTGCGTCGGCGCCGGCACGATCGGCGGCGGCTGGGCCGCCTACTTCCTCTCCCGCGGCATGCGGGTGCGGGTCTGGGATCCCAGTCCCGATGCCCCGGAGAAGCTCGAGCGCCTCATCGACGCCGCCTGGCCCGCGCTCACCGAGCTGGGCCTGGCCCCCGGCGCCGATCGCAGCGCGTGGTCCGTGCACACCGACCTCGCCGAGGCCCTCGAGGGCGTGGGCTTCGTCCAGGAGTCCGCTCCGGAGGTCCTCGAGGTCAAGCAGCGGCTGCTCGCCGACATCGCCGCGGCCGCCCCCGCCGACGTCGTCATCGGCTCGTCGACCTCCGGGTACTCGATGACGGAGATGGCCGGGCTGGCGGCAGATCCCTCGCGCCTCGTCGTGGGCCACCCGTTCAACCCGTCCTACCTCATCCCGCTCGTCGAGGTGGTGGGCGGGGCGGCCACGGAGCCCGCCGCCGTGGACTGGGCGGCGGCCTTCTACGAGCGCCTGGGCAAGTCCGTCATCCGGATGGACGCCGAGGTGCCCGGCTTCATCGCCAACCGGCTCCAGGAGGCGCTGTGGCGCGAGGCGCTGCACATGGTGGACAACGGCGAGGCGACCGTCGAGCAGATCGACCGCTCGATCACCGATGGGCCGGGCCTCCGCTGGCCCCTCCAGGGCCCCATGCTCACGTTCCACCTGGCCGGCGGCGAGGGCGGCATGGCCCACATGCTCGACCACTTCGGCCCCTCCCTGCTGTCCCCGTGGACCCGCCTCGAGGCCCCCGAGCTCACCGACCGGCTGCGCGATGCCGTCATCGCGGGCTCGGACGACGAGGTGGGCGAGCGCACCTTCGAGCAGCTCGTCCACGCCCGCGACGCCTCGATCATCGCCGTCCGCAAGGCCGTCGCCTCCGTGAGGGAGGCCTACGAGTCGGCCGCCGCGCAGGCGGCCCGGGAGATCGACGGCGCCGCGGAGCGGGAGGAGGGCTGAGATGGGCGTGAGCGAGTACGCGACCGAGGTCCGCGCGGAGTGGATCGACTACAACGGCCACTTCTCCGAGGGCTACTACGTCCTGGTCTTCGGCTTCGCGACGGACGAGGCGATGGCCGCGCTGGGACTGGGCGAGGACTACCGCGCCGCCAGCGGCTGCTCCCTGTACACGGTGGAGTCGCACGTGCGCTACCTCTCCGAGGTGGGCCTGGGCGCCCCACTGCGGATCGCCACCGAGGCCATCGGCGCCGCGGAGAGGAAACTGCAGCTGGCACATACGATGTATGCGGGAAATGAGATCATCGCCACAGAGGAGCTGCTCGCACTGCACGTCGACCAGGCGGCCGGGCGCGCGGTTCCGCTGCCGGCGGAGGTGAGAGCCGCCGCCGAGGCGCGCCTGTCGCCCGCTCCCGACTGGAGCGGCCGCCGGGTCGGCCTCTGAGTCCTGCCGGGCGGCCGCGGCGCACCCAGCGCGGCCGGCCCCGCCCCGGGTGCGCACGCGCCCGCAGCCCGCAGCGACAGCAGCCGCCGCCTCGGGCTCCGATGCACGGCTGCGCCGGCCGCACCGCGGCCGAAAGTGAGGAGAGACGATGCCAGAGCCCGAACACAGGAGGAGGCCGGGCGCGCACAGGCTGAGCCGCCGCGGCCTGCTCGGCTCGGGAGCGGCGCTGGGCTCGCTCGGCCTGCTGGCCGCCTGTTCGAACGGCGCCGGCGGCGGTGAGCACTTCCAGGTCGAGGGGCCCCCGCGCAAGGGCGGGGTCCTGCGCGTGGGCCTGACCGGTGGCTCGGCCGCGGACACGGCCGATGCCCACTCCCCCGTCAACAACGGCGACATCGCCCGCACGGTCAACGTCTACGATCCCCTCCTCATGCGCGACGACGACTACGTCCTGCGTCCCCGCCTGGCCACCTCGTTCAAGCCCAACGCCGCCGCCACCGTGTGGACGGCCACGCTGCGGACCGGGGTGAGGTTCTCCGACGGCTCACCGCTCGAGCCCGAGGACGTCGTCTACACGTTCACGCGCATCACCGACAAGAAGGACCCCAAGGTCATCGCGTCCGGGCTCACGATGCTCGACGACGTCGTCAAGACCGGTCCGCACACGGTGGAGTTCCGCCTGAGCGAGCCCAACAGCGTCCTCGACGACCAGATCGGGCAGTACGCCGGCGGGATCGTGCCCCGCGGCTACGACCCCAAGAAGCCGATCGGCACCGGCCCCTTCGTCCTCGAGTCATTCGCCCCCGGCGAGTCGACCGTCCTCAAGCCCAACCCGCACTACTGGGGCAAGACGGGGCCGTTCGTCGACGAGGTGCGCCTGCTGAGCTTCAACGACGACGACGCGGTCATCAACGCCCTGCTCTCCAGCCAGGTCGACGCGGTCTCGCAGATCCCCCTCGCCCTCGTCGAGGTGATCGGCTCCGACGAGCGCATGGCGATCCTCAACTCCAAGACCGGCCGGTGGATGCCCTTCACCATGCGCGTCGACCGCCCGCCGTTCGACGATGTGCGGGTCCGCCAGGCGTTCCGGCTCGTCGTCGACCGCCAGCAGATGATCGACCAGGTCCTCTCCGGGTTCGGCCAGCTGGGCAACGACATGTACGGCATCCTCGATCCCGCCTATCCCAAGGACATCCCGCAGCGCACGCAGGACATCGCGAAGGCCAAGGAGCTCCTCGCGGCGGCCGGCCACGGCAACGGCCTCAAGGTCGAGCTCGTCACGGCCCCCATCCAGTCCGGCGTCGTCGAGGCCGCCCAGGTCTTCGCCCAGCAGGCCAAGGCCGCGGACATCGACGTGAGCATCCGCCGGGTGGACTCCACGACGTTCTTCGGCGACGACTACCTCCAGTGGGACTTCGCACAGGACTTCTGGAACTCGCGCAACATCCTGGGCCAGACCGTCGCCGGCACCGTCAAGGACGCCCCGTTCAACGAGACCCACTGGGACAATCCGCGCTTCGAGCGGCTCGCGGCGCAGGCGCGCGGCGAGCTCGACGAGGCCAAGCGGGCGAAGCTCATCCGGCAGGGCCAGGAGATGCTCTACGACGAGGGCGGCTACATCATCTGGGGGTTCGCCAACCAGGTGGACGCCTACCAGAAGTACGTGGCCGGCATGAAGGAGAACGCGACCGGCCTGCCCCTGGGCGGCTACAACTTCAACCGCGTGTGGATCGGGGAGGTCTCATGATCGCCAAGCTCATCGCCAAGCGGCTGGCCGTCTCCGTGCTCATCCTGCTGGCCGTATCCGTCATCGTCTTCGCCGCGACCCTCCTGCTGCCGGGCGATCCGGCCCGCGCCATCCTCGGCCAGCAGGCGACCCCGGAGCGGATCGCCGCGCTCAACGAGCAGATGCACCTCGACCAGCCGCCCGTCGTGCGCTACTTCCTGTGGCTCGGCGGCCTGTTCACCGGCGACTTCGGCCTCTCGACCTCCGCGAACGCCCCCGTGGCCGTGCTGCTGGGCGAGCGGCTGGGCAACAGCCTCGTCCTCATGGCGCTGGCCGCGCTCATCTCCGTGCCGGTGGGCATCGCGGTGGGAATCTTCTCCGCCCTGCACCGCGGCAGGCGCTCGGACTCGGCGGTCACGTGGGTGACGCTCGCACTCGCGGCGCTGCCCGAGTTCGTCATCGGCATCGGCCTCATCACGCTGTTCGCCACCTCGGTGCTGAAGATCCTGCCCGCCGTGACCATGTCGCCGCCCGGCCAGCCGGTGTGGCTCATCCCCTCGCAGCTCGTGCTGCCCACCCTCACGCTCGCGCTGGTCGTCGCGCCCTACATCGCGCGCATGATGCGCGCGACGATGATCGAGGTGCTCGACTCCGGCTACATCGAGATGGCACGCCTCAAGGGCGTCCCGGAGCGTCGGGTGATCTTCCGCCACGCGCTGCCCCACGCGATCGGGCCCGTCGCCCAGGTCGTCGCGATCCAGCTCGCGTGGCTGGCCGGCGGCGTCGTGGTCGTCGAGTTCCTCTTCCGCTTCCCCGGCATGGGCCAGGCGCTCATCGACGCCGTGAACTACCGTGACGTCGCCGTCGTCCAGGCGGTGTCGATGATCGTCGCGGCGGTCTACATCGTCGTCAACCTCGCCGCCGACATCATCGGCATCATGGCCGATCCGAAGCTGAGGAGCGCAGCCGCATGAGCACGCACATCCTGACCTCGGACCCCACGGGCGCGCCCCCGCGCACCTCGTCCAAGCCGCCCGGCGTGCTGCGCCGCGTGTGGGCGCAGAGCGAGGGGCGCGTGGGCATCGTCCTCACGGCCGTCGTCGTGGTCCTCGCCGTCTTCGGCCCACTCCTCGCGGCGCCCCTCACGGGCTACACGCCCTACCAGTTCGCGGACAAGCCCTTCGCCCACTCCGGCGTCTTCGGCACGGACAACCTGGGCCGCAGCGTGCTCGCCCGGTTCCTCGACGGCGGGCGCCTGCTCCTCCTCTACTCCGTGCTCGCCACCGCCCTGGGCATGGTCGTGGGCGGGGCGCTGGGCATGCTCGCCGCCTATGCCCGCGGCTGGCTCGACTCCGTCATCATGCGGCTCAACGACATCGTGCTCGCCATCCCGCAGCTCGTGTTCGCGCTGCTGGCGATCACCGTGCTCGGGCCCAAGGGGTGGGTCCTCGTCGTCGTCATCGGCCTCACCCACGCACCCCGGATCGCCCGCGTGGCGCGCTCGGCGACGCTGCGCGTCATCAACGAGGACTACATCCGCGCCGCGGAGATGTACTCGGTGCCGCGCTGGCGGATCATCGGCCGCGAGATCCTGCCCAACATCGCCGGCCCCCTGTCCGTGGAGGCCGGGCTGCGCCTGACCTACTCGATCGGCGCGATCGCCTCGCTGTCGTTCCTGGGCCTGGGCATGCAGCCGCCCACCGCGGACTGGGGCCTCATGATCAACGAGAACCGGATCGCCCTGAGCGTCCAGCCCTGGGGCGTGCTGCTGTCCGTGTTCGCGATCGCGGTGCTCACCATCGGCACGAACCTCCTCGCCGATGCGATCGCCCGCGCCACCGCCCAGACGACCGTGGAGGAATGATGACCACCGCTCCCCCTGCCGCGCCCGGCGCGGCCCCCGCGCCCGGTGCGGTGCAGCCGGCCCCGGCCGGACCCGCCGACGGCGCCGACGTCGTCCTGCGCATCGACGACCTGAGGATCGCCACGACCGGCGACGCCGAGATCCTCCACGGGATCAGCCTGAGCCTGCGCCGCGGCCAGCTGCTGGGCCTCGTGGGCGAATCCGGCTCCGGCAAGACCACCGCCGGGCTGGCCTGCCTGGGCCACTTCCGCGCGGGCCTCAAGCACACGGGCGGGTCCGTGACGATCTGGCCGCGCGGTGGCGAGCGCATCGTCGTCCAGGAGCTCGGCGAGGACGCGCTGCGCCAGCTGCGCGGCGCGCGCGTGGCCTACATCCCCCAGGACCCCGCGCTCTCCCTCAACCCGGCGATGCGGGTGGGCGAGCAGATCCGCGAGGTCCTCGACGTCCACCGCTGGGGCGATTCGGATGCCGCACGCGAGGCGCGGGTCGCCGAGGTCCTCGCCGACGTGGGGCTGCCCTCGGACCGGGACTACCGGAGGCGGTGGCCCCATCAGCTCTCCGGCGGCCAGCAGCAGCGCATCGGCATCGCGATGGCGTTCGCGATGTTCCCCGATGTGCTCATCCTCGACGAGCCCACCACGGGCCTCGACGTCTCCACGCAGGCGCACGTGCTCGACACGATCCGCGACATGACGCGCCGCAACGACGTCGCCGGGCTCTACATCACCCATGACCTGGCGGTCGTCGCGGAGCTCGCGGACCGGGTCGCCGTCATGCTGCGCGGCATGCGCATCGAGGAGGGCCCGGTCGAGCGCGTCCTCCACCATCCCGAGCACGACTACACGAAGCGCCTGCTCGAGGCGGTGCCGGACCTCGCCGGGCGCAAGGCGATCGGCGGCGACCCCTACCGCGATTCCCCCGCCCGGATCGCCGACGACGCGGCGGCACCGCCGCTGCTGGCCGCACGGGACATCCGGCTCTCCTACGGTGAGGCGCAGATCCTCGACGGCATCGACCTCACGCTGGAGCCCGGCGAGTGCACGATGCTGCTGGGCGAGTCCGGCTCGGGCAAGACGACGCTCTCCCGCTGCGTCGCGGGCCTCATCGACGACTACACGGGCACGGTGGCGCTCGAGGGCGCCCAGCTCGCGACCTCGACCCGCAAGCGCACCGCCGAGCAGCGCTCGGCCATCCAGTACGTCTTCCAGAGCCCGTTCTCCTCGCTCAACCCGCGCCGCACGATCGGCGAGTCCCTCACGGTGCCGCTCGAGACGTCGCAGCGGGTGCCCAAGGCCCGGAGGCGCCGGGTCGTCGAGGAGGCCCTCGACGCCGTGCGGCTGGGCCGCTCGTTCTTCGACCGCCGGCCGGGCGACCTGTCCGGCGGCGAGCGGCAGCGCGCCGCGATCGCGCGCGCGCTGGTGAACTCGCCGCGCGTCCTCGTGTGCGACGAGGTCACGAGCGCCCTCGACGTCTCCGTCCAGGCCTCGATCATCGGGCTGCTGCGGCGGCTGCGGGAGGAGAACGGGCTGGCGATGCTCTTCGTCACGCATAACATCACGCTGGCCCGGCACATCGCGGACAACCTGGCGATCCTCAACCAGGGCCGGATCGTGGACTACGGGCCGGTGGACGACGTGTTCGCCCACCCCACCCACGCGTACACGAAGGCGCTGCTGGCCGACGTCCCCACCCTGTAGGGGCGCACCGCCCTTGCGGGGCCCACCCGGCTGTTACGATGCTGAACAATTGTTCGGCGCGCTCAAATCCGGGTGTGCGCAGTCACGAGGAGGAGACATGGCAGGACGCTTCGAGGGCAAGGTCGCCATCATCACCGGGGCCTCGCGCGGGATCGGGCTCGGCATCGCCGAGCGGCTCGTCGCCGAGGGCGCGCGCGTGGCCATCACGGCCCGCGGCGAGGAGGCGCTCGCCGCGGCGGTCGAGCAGCTCGGCGGGTCCGCCCGCGCGCTCGGCATCGCCGGCAAGGCCGATGACCCCGCCCACCGCGACGCGGCGATCGCGCAGACGATCGATGCGTTCGGCCCCATCGACTTCCTCGTCAACAACACGGGCATCAACCCCGTCTACGGCCCCATGATCGAGCTCGAGGACCGCAGCGCCAGGAAGATCTTCGAGGTCAACGCGCTGGCGCCGCTGCTGTGGGCCCAGGCCGTGTGGAGCGCCTCGATGTCCGAGCGCGGCGGTGCGATCGTCAACCTCGCCTCCGTGGCGGCCCTGCGCCAGCCCGACGGGATCGGGTTCTACGGCTCGTCCAAGGCCATGCTCATCCACATCACGCAGCAGCTTGCCTATGAGCTGGGCCCCACGGTCCGGGTCAACGGCGTGGCGCCGGCGGTCGTGAAGACGAAGTTCGCGGAGAAGCTCTACGAGGCCGGCGAGGAGAAGGTCGCGCAGGGCTACCCCCTCAAGCGCCTCGGCGTGCCCGCGGACATCGCCGGGCCCGTCGCCTTCCTCCTGTCCGAGGACGCGAGCTGGGTCACCGGGCAGATCCTCACGCTGGACGGCGGCGTCACGCTGGGCGGCGGCGTCTGAGCGCCTACCCCTGTGCCGCGGCGGCCTTGCGCGCGGCATCGCGGCGCGAGGAGACGAGGAACAGCGCGGCCACCATGCCCAGGGCGATGACGGCGGCGGGCAGGTACTCGGACTGGCCCATCGCGCGGGAGAACGCGGCGTGGAGGAACTCCGGCAGCGCCCCGGAGGCCCCGGCCGAGGTGCCCGCCCCCGCGCCGCCGGCGCCCCCGGCCGCGGCGCTGAGCTCGGCGGTGATCCGCACCTCCATCATCGCGGCGATCGCGGCCGAGCCGAGCACGGCGCCCACCTGGCGCGTCGTGTTGTACACCCCGGAGCCCGCGCCGGCCAGCAGGCGCGGCAGGTTCCGGGTGGCGGAGACCGACAGCGGACCCCACGTGCAGGCGTTGGCCAGCCCGAGCACCACCGCGGGCACGAGCAGCCACGGCCAGGCCGCGTTCGCGGCGATCTGCGCGCCGTAGAGGGCCGTGCCGGCCGCGAATATCCCCAGTCCGGCGGAGGCCACCCAGCGGGTGCTCCACACCTCGAGCCTGCGGCCCACGACGGGTGCCAGCACGCCGGAGATCACGGCCGTGGGGGCCAGCAGCAGGGCCGACTGGGTGGGCGTGAAGCCGTGGACGTTCTGGGTCCACAGCATGATCGGCAGCATCATGGACGACACGACGAAGCCCACGGTCGTCACGGCGACGTTGGCGAGCGCGAAGTTGCGGTCGCGGAAGAGCACGAGCGGCAGCAGCGGCTCCGGGCGCGGCCGGGCGCGCCGGCCATCGGGCTCCGGCGGCCGGCCCAGGTAGGCCTGCCAGCCCACGAACGCGGCGAGGACGACGACGCCCCCGATGATGAGCGACCACACGCTGATGGGCCCCGCGATGGTGCCCCAGCCGAAGTTCTCGCCCTCCTGGATGCCGAAGACGACGAGGAACATGCCGATGGCCGACAGGGCCACGCCCAGCCAGTCGAAGCGGTGGCGGTGGGTCTCGAGGACGGGCACGTTGACGATCGCGAGGACGAAGCCCACGATGCCCACCGGCACGTTGACGAAGAAGATCCACTGCCAGCCCAGGCCGTCGACGAGGACGCCGCCCAGCAGCGGTCCCACGAGGCTTGCGACCCCGGCCGTCGCACCCCACAGGCCCATGGCGGCCCCGCGCTTGTCCGGCGGGAAGAGCCGCGTGATGACGGCCATGGTCTGCGGCGTCATGATCGAGGCACCCAGGCCCTGCGCCACGCGGGCGAGGATGAGCATCTCGATCGAACCGGCGAGCCCGCACCACAGGCTCGAGGCGGTGAAGACCGTCAGGCCGATGAGGTAGAGCCGCCGCGGGCCGAACCGGTCGCCCAGCCGGCCGGTGATGAGCAGCGGCACCGCATAGGCGAGCAGGTAGGCGCTCGTCACCCAGATGACGGCGGTGAGCGAGGTGTCGAGGTCGGTCGCGAGCCGCGGGATCGCAACGGTCACGATCGTCGCGTCCACGAGGATCATGAAGAAGCCGAAGATAAGCGACCACAGGGCGGGCCACGGCTTCACGGAATCGGTCATGGTGGGTGAGTCCTTCGGGTTCGGCGGAGGGGAACGGGCGGGATGGTCCGGGCGGGCCGGCGGGTCGGCTCAGGAGGGGCCGGCGATGCGGCTGCCCTCCCACGCCAGCGAACCGGCGTCGAGGCGCTCGAGGACACCCGCGAGCCAGGCGATCTGCGCCTCGGCGACGGCGAGCCCGTACGTGTGGTCGAGCCAGTGCCGCTCGGCGAGGCCCACGCGCTCGATGCCGCGGATCGCCGCGCGCGCCTCCTCACGCTCGGCGCGCGCGCTGGCCAGCCGGTCGGCCAGGGCGGCGCGCGCCGCCGGGGCGCTCAGGTGCCCGATCTCCGCGAGGCCCACGCGGAAGTCGGACCGCTCGCCGGTCGGCTCCGCGATCAGCCGCCGCACCTCGGCGCGCAGGGCCTCCCGCCCCGCCGAGGTGATGGCGTAGGTCGTGCGCTCGGGCCGGTTGCCCGCCCGCTCGGTCCCGCGCTCGCGGACGAGGCCGTACTCGGCGAGCCTGCCGACCTGGTGGTAGAGGGTGCCGGGGCTGACCTTGACGAGGCGGTCGTCGTGGCGCCGCAGCATCGTGCGGTACATCTCGTACGGATGGGCCGGCGCCTCCGCGAGCAGGCCGAGCGCCATGCAGGCGAGCGGGGTCAGCTGCGGCACGGGCATCCTCTCGGGAGGCGGTGGTGAGACGGCACGGGCGGGGCAACGGCACGGGATGGAACACGGGACGTAGACCGAGGCGACGCTCGACTGCACCCGGGCGGCCACTTTGCGACGTCGATTATTCCAACTGGAATATACACGGTGGGATGGGGCGCCCCGGGCAGGCGCCGGATGCGGGTGCGTGTGCGGGGCGGCCGGCTTCCGGCTGGCACCGCACACGCCCGGCTCGGCCCGCCGCACGGCTGGCACCGCACGCCCCCGGCTCGCCCCATGCGCCCCTCCGGACCTCGAGCCCCTCCTGCCCGCACGTCCCGGCGCACGGACCCCGCAGTCGCGCGGGAGCCGGAGGGCTCAGCGCTCGCGCAGCCAGGCGCGGACGGCCTCGGAGTCCGCGCCGAGGGCGGGCGGGTCCAGGTCGTACTGCACGCTCGTCTCGGACAGGGTGATCGGATTGGCGACCGTCGGCACCGCATCGGGCCGCCCGCCGGCCCGCGCGATCGGGGCGAGCCCCAGGCTCTCCGCCAGCTCGACGCCCTGGGCCACGGAGTTGATCGGCGCGCACGGCACACCGCGCTCGGTCAGCCGCGCGTACCACTCCTGCGCGTCGCGGTGGGAGAGCGCCTCGACGAGCAGCTCGGCCAGCTCTGGGCGGTGGCCGTTGCGCGCGTCGTTGCGGGCGAAGCGCTCGTCGTCGGCCCACTCCGGGTGGCCGAGGACCTCGCAGGCGGCCCGGAACTGCCGGTCATTGCCGACCGCGAGGATGAGCTCCCCCTCCCCCGTGGGCAGCGGCAGATAGGGGTAGAGGCTCGGGTGCTCGTTGCCCATCCGCGTGGGCGTCACCCCGCCGGCCACATAGGCACTCGTCTGATTCGCCAGACCGGACAGGGCCGAGGACAGGAGGTTCGCGTCGACCTTCTGACCGCGCCCGGTGGCGTCGCGGTGGCGCAGGGCGGCGAGGATGCCGATCGTCGTGTGCAGCCCGGTGATGACGTCGAAGATCGCGACGCCCGCGCGCATCGGCTCGCCGTCCGGCTCGCCCGTCAGGCCCATGAACCCGGAGAGGCCCTGGACGAGCAGGTCGTAGCCCGGCTGCGGATTGGCCGGCCCGAACCCGGTCACCGAGGCGTAGACGATGTCCGGGTTCTCCTCCCGCACGCTGTCGTAGTCCAGGCCGTACTTCGCCAGGCCGCCCGGCTTGAAGTTCTCCACGAGCACGTCGGCGCGGCGGGCCAGCTCGCGGGCGAGCGCCATGTCCTCGGGATCCTTGAAGTCGAGCACGACGTCGGTCTTGTTGCGGTTGACGGACAGGTAGTAGGTCGCCTCACCGTCGCGCACCGGCGGCCGCCAGGTGCGGGTGTCGTCGCCGCCGGGCCCCTCGACCTTGATGACGGTCGCGCCCAGGTCGGCGAGCATCATCGTCGCGTAGGGACCCGCCAGCACGCGGGCGAAGTCCGCGACGAGCAGCCCGGCGAGCGGACCCTCGCCGCTGCGCCCGAACAGCCGGGCGGCCCGGCGCCCCGCGTCCTCCCGTGCCTCGCCGCCCCGGGAGCCTGCGCCCGGCCGGGCCTCCGCCGCCGGCGCGCCGGCCTCCCGCTCGCTCGCATTCCCGTTCGCCATCGAACACTCCTCGCCTCGTGGTCATCGGGCGGCCCTGCCGCACCCGCCACGAGCCTACGCGGAACGGCCGGGCCCGCGGCGCGGGGGACGGCGCCACCCACGACCGCGGTGCACGGGCAGGCGTTCATATGTGCGAAAAGCAAACAGTCCATATCGAGCGTGCAATAATGGACGCGCAATCGGCGGCACCGGGCGACCGCGCTCCGGAGGCCCGAGTAAGGGCCCCGGCCCCGCGGGAGCACGGGCCCGCACGCGCCGCCGCCGCGCACGCCACTGCGCTCCGCGCCCGTCCATGAGGGAGACTGCCATCGAAATCCACCAGGTCCGCGCCTTCCTCGCGGTTGCCGAGGAACTGCACTTCGGCCGCGCCGCCGAGCGCCTCGAGATCGCCCAGCCGCCGCTGAGCCGCACGATCCGCCAGCTCGAGGGCGAGCTCGGCACCCGCCTGTTCGACCGGACGACCCGCTCGGTCACGCTGACCCCCACGGGGGCGGCCCTCGTCGAGCCCGCCCGGGCCGTCATCGAGGCCACCGATGCCGCCGCCGAGTCGATCCGCAAGGCCGGCGCCGGCCTCATCGGCACGATCCGGGTGGGCTTCACCACCGCCGCCGGCGGGCAGTACATCGCCCAGCTCGTGCGCGCCTCGAAGGAGCGCAACCCGGGCATCGACTTCGTCCTCGAGACGGACGTCTACACCCCGGACGCTCTGCCGCGCCTCGTCGACGGCACCCTCGACCTGGCCCTCGTGCGCGCCGACGCCCTGCCCACGCGCCTCGAGGGCCGCGCCGTCGTGCGCGAGTCGCCGGTCGTGCTCCTGGCCCGCGACCACCCGCTCGCGGGCCGGGCCGAGCTGACCATCGCAGACCTCGCCGACGAGGACTTCATCATGCTGCCGGGCAATCCCAGCCCGCCCACCCGCGAGCTGTTCTTCCACTGGTTCTTCGCGGCCGGGCTGCGGCCCAAGGTCGTCCAGGAGGCGCCGGACTCGCTCATGATCGCCTCGCTCGTGGCCACCGGGCTCGGCATCTCCATCAGCCTCGACCAGGCCATCGCGCACGTCGACTCGGAGCGCCTCGTGACAGTGCCGCTCGCGGTGGACCACCCGCCCATGCTCATGCAGCTCGCCCACCGGGAGCAGGACGCGAATCCCGCGCTCGCCCAGGTCCTCCAGACCGCCGACGAGGCCCTCCCGACGGTGGGCTGAGCCGCCCCCGGGGCGGTAACGTGGGCCTGGCCGAGCGGGCACGGGCGCCCGCTCACACTCACGGGAGGTCCCATGCTCGACGACATCGTCATCTGCCGCCCCCTGCGCTCCCCGGTGGGCGCGTTCGGCGGCCAGTTCCGCGCGCTGCCCGCGGAGGAGCTGGGCACCCAGGTGGTGCGGGCGCTCATGGACCGCAGCGGCCTCGACCCGGCGGCCGTCGACGATGTGGTCTTCGGCCAGTGCTATCCCACGATGGAGGCCCCGGCGCTGGGCCGCATCATCGCGCTCAACGCCGGCCTGCCCGTCACCGCGGCCGGCTGCCAGGTCGACCGCCGGTGCGGCTCCGGCCTCCAGGCCGTCATCAACGCCGTCGGGGAGGTCGCGACCGGTGGCGCCGAGGTGGTCATCGCCGGCGGCGCCGAATCGATGTCCGGCACCGGCTATTTCACCGACCCCATCCGCTGGGGAGTGCGCGGCGGCAACATCGAGCTCAAGGACAGCCTGGTGCGCGGGCGCGCCACCGCGGGCGGCAGGGACCACCCCATCCCCGGCGGGATGATCGAGACGGCGGAGAACCTCCGCCGGGAGTACGGCATCGGCCGTCAGGAGCAGGACGAGTACGCCGTGCGCTCCCACCAGCGCGCCGCCGCGGCCGCCCGGGAGGGCCGCTTCGACGACGAGATCGTGCCGATCACCGTGCCCGGCACGCGCAAGGAACCGGAGCACGAGGTGCGCACGGACGAGCACATCCGCCCCGACGCCTCGCTGGAATCGCTGTCCAGGCTGCGGCCCATCATGGGCGGCCAGGACGCGGAGGCGACCGTCACCGCCGGCAACGCCTCCGGCCAGAACGACGGGGCAGCGGCCTGCATCGTGACCACGCGCGCCCGGGCCCAGGCCCTGGGCCTGAGCCCGCAGCTGCGGCTCGTCAGCTGGTCCGTGGCCGGGGTGCCGCCGGAGACCATGGGGATCGGGCCGGTCGCGGCGACGGCCCGCGCGCTCGACCGCGCCGGCCTGAGCATGGCCGATATGGACCTCATCGAGCTCAACGAGGCCTTCGCCTCCCAGGTCCTCGCGTGCACCCGCGCATGGGGCCTGGGCACCCAGGACTTCGAGCGCGTCAACGTCAACGGCTCGGGGATCTCGCTCGGCCACCCGGTGGGCGCCACCGGAGCCCGCATCCTCGCGACGCTGGCCGGCGAGATGGGCCGGCGCGGGGCCCGCTACGGCCTGGAGACGATGTGCATCGGCGGCGGCCAGGGCCTCGCGGCCGTCTTCGCCGGCGCCGAGCGCAGCTGAGCGCCGGTGGCCGTGGACTCCGCGGTCGCGCAGGCGATGGCTGAGGCGGACCTGACTGCCGCCCCCGTCCCCAGCGAATACACACTGAACAGTTGATAACCTAGGGGGAGCCAGCCCTCGCGAGCCGCAGACGACTCGCACCGGGCACCGGTTCCCCGCAGAGAGGATGACCGAACACATGCGAATCATCGCTTTTGTCAAGTATGTTCCGGACGCCGCCGGCGACCGCAGCTTCGAGGACGACAACACCGTCGACCGCGAGTCCGACGGCCTGCTGTCGGAGCTCGACGAGTACGCGGTCGAAGAGGCGCTCCAGATCGTGTCCCAGGCCGGCGACGGCGAGGTCATCGCCCTCACCGTCGGCCCCGAGGACGCCGAGGACGCCGTCCGCAAGGCACTCCAGATGGGCGCCCACAAGGGCGTGCACGTCTACGACGAGGACATCGAGGGCTCCGACGCGCTCTCCACCTCGAAGGTGCTCGCCGCCGCGGTGCGCAAGGTCATCGAGGACGAAGGCGATGTCGACCTCATCCTCACCGGCCTCGCCTCGACGGACGCGCTCATGTCCGTCGTCCCGGTCCAGGTGGCCGAGCTGCTCGGCCTGCCCGCCGCCACCCAGGCCTCGGACGTCGAGGTCAACGGCTCGACGGTGCGCGTGCGCCGCGACGGCGACACCGCCTCCCAGTACATCGAGGTGGCGCTGCCCGCGCTCGTGTCCGTGACGGACCAGATCAACGAGCCCCGCTACCCCTCGTTCAAGGGGATCATGGCAGCGAAGAAGAAGCCGCTCGAGGACTACGACCTCGAGGACATCGACCTGGACGCCGCCGAGGTGGGCGAGGACGCCGCCTACACGGAGGTCATCGACATCACGGCCCGCCCGCCGCGCCAGGCCGGCGAGATCGTCGCCGATGAGGGCGAGGGCGGGCAGCAGCTCGTCGACTGGCTCGCATCCAAGAAGCTCGTCTGATCAGAAGGGACTGCACACATGTCTGAAATCCTCGTTCTCATCGACCATGCGGACGGCTCCGTCGACAAGTCCTCGCTCGAGCTGCTCACCGCCGCGAAGTCCGCGGGCACCCCGGTCGCCGTGTTCGTCGGCACCGCCGAGGCCGCCCAGCAGGCCGCGCCCACCCTGGCCGAGTACGGCGCCGAGCGCGTCCTCGTGGCCTCCGACCCGGCGCTCACCGAGTACCTCGTCGCCCCGAAGGCCGAGCTGCTCGCCTCGCTCGTCGAGTCCCAGCAGCCGGCCGCGGTGTTCGTCTCGGCCAGCCCCGAGGGCCGCGAGGTGGCCGGCCGCGCCGCCGCGAAGACAGACTCGGGCATCATCACGGATGCCGTCGACGTCACGCCGGATCTCGTCGCCACCCAGTCGGTCTTCGCCGGCGGCTACACGATCACCGGCAAGGTCGTGAAGGGCACGCCCTTCATCGCGATCAAGCCCAACTCCATCTCCGCCGAGCCCTCCCAGGGCGCAGGCTCCGTCGAGGAGATCTCGTTCTCCCCGTCGGACGCGGCGAAGACGGCCCGGATCGTCTCCGTCGAGGAGAAGCCGGCCTCCGGGCGGCCGAACCTCACCGAGGCTGCGATCGTCGTCTCCGGCGGCCGCGGCACGAACGGTGACTTCGCGCCGGTCGAGGCGTTCGCCGATGCCGTCGGCGCGGCCGTGGGCGCCTCGCGCGCCGCGGTGGACGCCGGCTGGTACCCGCACGCCAACCAGGTGGGCCAGACGGGCAAGACGGTCTCGCCGCAGCTCTACGTGGCGGCGGGCATCTCCGGTGCGATCCAGCACCGCGCAGGCATGCAGACCTCGAAGAACATCGTCGCCGTCAACAAGGACGACGAGGCGCCCATCTTCGAGCTCGCCGACTACGGCGTCGTGGGCGACCTGTTCGCCGTGCTGCCGCAGGCAACCGACGCGGTCAACGCGCGCAGGTGAGCCGCGCCCGCGCTGCGGTGCGGATCGGCTGATCCGCTCCGGCGCGCGGCGGCCCGGGGTCCGTGCCCCAGCGGGGCGGGCCGGCACGAGGTGCCGGCCCGCCCCGCTTTCCGTGCCGTAGACTTGGGCGGTGCCCCAGCAGAAGATCTTCTCCTCCGTGCGCCCCCAACGGCTGACCAGAGCCGGCCGGGGCTATGCGTGGGCGCGCACGGTCCAGCGCTTCTCCGATGAGCGGCGCATCGACTCCGCCGCCGCCCTGTCCTTCTACTTCCTGCTGGCCACGGTGCCCGCCCTGGGCGCGGCGATCTCGACGATCTCCGTGTTCGGCCGCGGCCCGCAGACGGTCACGAGCCTGCTCACCTGGCTCACGCAGGTCACCGGCAGCCAGCAGGCGATGGCGGCCGAGGAGCCGCTCATGACACTGGCGCGGTCGTCCGCGAACATCTTCGTGTTCGTCATCGGCATCGCCGTCTCGCTGTGGTCGGCCGGCAAGTTCGTCGGCGCGTTCGGCACGGTCGTCAACAGCCTCTACGGCATCCCCGAGGGCCGCCCCTACTGGTACCTGCGCCTGCAGAGCTTCATCCTCACGATCATCCTCATCCCGCTCGTCGCCGCCGCCCTCGTCTGCATCGCGGGGCAGGCGGACCTCATCGAGGCAATCGGCGTCCACGGCACCTTCGTCGTCATCTGGCAGGTGGCGCGGATCCCGGTGGCGATCCTCCTGGGCTACCTCATCATCGTCGCGCTCAACACGCTGTCCTCGAACGTCAAGCGCAAGCGGCTGGCCACCTCGTCACTGGGCTCCCTCGTGGCCCTGCTGGCCTGGGCGATCCTCACGGCGCTGCTCTACCTGTTCGCCGCGATGGGCGGGTTCAGCTCGACCTACGGTGCGCTCTCCGGCGTCCTCCTGGTCCTCCTGTGGCTGTGGCTGTCGAACTGCGCGCTCATCTTCGGCGCCCTGTTCGAGGCCGAGCTCGACCGCGCCCGCCAGCTGCAGTCCGGCCTCGCCGCCGAATGGGAGATCATCGCCCAGCCGCGCCGCCGCAAGCGCATCGACGATCGCGCAGCACGCGAACTGGGCTTCGTGCGCATGGGCGATGCGCTGCGCGCCAGCGGGGGCCAGTCCGTGGGCAGCGTGCGCATCGCCGATTTCCGCGCGAAGAGCGCCAAGCGGCGCCGCGCCCGCGCCAAGCGGCTCGCCGCCGCGCGCGGTCGGCGCGGGGCCTGAACGGCGCCCGGCCGGAAGGCCCCCGGACGCCCGGCCGCAGGGCCCCAGCCGCCGCGCACCCCTGGCTCAGCCGCACCGCCCTCCCGGCTCAGCCGCGCTCGGCGCGGTCCCCGCTCAGCCACGTGCCCACGGTGGGGCTCCAGGCCGCGATGTCGACCCGGCCCACGCAGCCGTGCACCGCGGAACGGATCCTCGGCCAGGAGCGCGCGCGCCTGGGCCTCATCGGCGGCGCGGAGCACGAGCATCCCGTCGCCCAGGTCCCCGCTCGTGAGCTGGCCGGACGCCAGGAGCGCCCCGCGCTGCTCGAGGTCGGCGAAGTACGCGTGGCGGGCGGGCCGCAGTGCGGCGAGGGCGGGCTCGGGTGCGCTGTAGGCGAATGCGACGGTGAAGACGGCCATCGTGTCATCGTAGGCCGGCGTTTCGGACGACGGCGGCAGAACGCGCCCTGTCGCGGCGCGAAGCCGTATAGACTCGGGGGCATGAAGAAGCGCATCATTCTGCTGGCGGGACTGGGCATCGGCTTCGTGCTCGGTTCGCGTGCCGGCCGCCAGAGCTACGAGAAGCTCAAGAACCAGGCCGCCTCCGTGTGGAACGACCCGAAGGTCCAGGAGGGCGTGCACCGCGCCGCCGAGACCGTCAAGGAGCAGGCCCCCGTCGTCGCGGAGAAGGTCAAGGAGGCCGCGCCCGTCGTGGCTGAGAAGGCCAAGGAAGCGGGCACGAAGGTCGGCGAGGCCGCCTCGGATGCCGCCTCGAGCGCCAAGGACAGGGCCGCCGACGCGAAGGGCGCCGCGCAGGACAAGGCCGCCGAGGCCAAGGGCGCCTGCAAGGACAAGCCCGCCGCGAAGCAGGAGACCGGGGCCGCCGCGAAGGGCTCCCCCAGTGCCGCCAAGCACCCCGCGAGCTCCGCGAAGGCGACGACGGGCAAGGACTCGACGGCCGCCTCGGCGCAGGCGACGGGCACCGAGCCCGCCTCCGACCGGCGCTCCGCGCCCGATGGCCGCAACGAGGATGTGGTGCCGGAGGGCCCGACGAAGTCGAACAACCTCGCCCCCGCCGTGCTGCCCGACGTAGCCAGCGATCCCGAGGGCCAGATGGACAGCGAGGGCCCGGACGCCTCGTACATCCACGGCCAGGAGGGCAAGGCCTGACGGGCTGAGTCCGACACGCGAACGGCCACAGGGCCGGTCGACTCCTGCGAGTCGGCCGGCCCTGTTCCCGTCCCGCCGCAGCTCAGAGCAGCGAGCTCGTCAGCCGGCTGACGTTCTCCGCGTACTTGAGGTACCAGGGCCGCCGGCGCCACCGCTGCAGGTCCAGCTCCGGGGAAACCGGCCGGTAGTCGCGGTCCTCGAGGGCGTACATCTGCGCGGCGAAGCCCTCGTCGACGATGAGCATGGAGACCTCGAGGTTCATGGCGAACGAGCGCTCGTCCATGTTCGAGGAGCCGATGATCGTGACGTCGTCGTCGATGATGAGGAACTTCGAGTGCAGCACGGTGGGCGCCGGGTAGCGGAAGATGCGCACGCCGGCATCCACGAGCTCGTCGTAGTAGGACTCCTGGGCCTTCTGGGTGATCGCGTGGTCGCTCGTGGCGCCCACGTAGATGCGGATGTCCACACCCGAGTGCGATTCGGTGACCAGCGCGTGGAGCAGCGACTCGTCCGGCACGAAGTAGGGCGAGCAGATGACGACCTGACGGTTGGCGTTGTAGATGAGGTGGTTGAACATCCGCAGGTTGTTCTCCAGTTCGAAGCCCGGGCCGCTGGGCACCACCTGCGCGAGCAGGCCGCCGGACTCCGGTGCCTCGAGGACCAGGTTGACCTCATCGGCGATGATGTCGCCGGTCTCCGAGTACCAGTCGGAGGCGAAGACGGCGTCGAGCTCCGTGACCATGGGGCCTGTCACCCGCATCCCCAGGTCCTTCCACTGGTAGCCCTTCCGGCGGTTGCGGCGCTTGTTGTACGAGCGGTCGATGACGTTGAGCGAGCCGGTGTAGGCGACCGCGCCGTCGATGACGAGGATCTTGCGGTGATTGCGCAGGTCAGGGCGCTGGTACTCCCCCCGCCACGGGCGCACGGGCAGGCTGCGGCGCCACGCGACGCCCGCGTCGTTGAGCAGGCCCACGAGCTCGGAGTAGCCGGGGTAGCCGACCGAGCCGATGTGGTCGATGAGGATGCGCACCTGCACCCCGCGGGCGTGGGCGCGCAGCAGCGCGTCGATGAGTGGGCGCGTCGTGTCGTCGAGTGCGACGATGTAGAACTCGAAGTGGACCGTGTGCCGGGCGCCGTCGACCTCGGCCGCCATCCGCGCGATGCACGCGTGGTTGTCCGCGATGAGCTCCACGCCGTTGCCGTGGGTCATGGGCAGCGCGCCCAGCGAGTAGTTCAGCCGCGCCGCCGTCGTCAGGGGCTCGATGAGATGGTCGCTGCGGCCGATGAGCGCGGTGTCGCCGGTGCGCTGCTTGATGAGCTCGTTGACCGCCCGCTGCCGCTCGCGGCGCCGGCGCGGCAGCTTCGCGGAGCCGAACAGCAGGAACGCGATGAGCCCGGCGTAGGGGTTGAGGAAGATCGCCATGAGCCAGCCGAGCGCCACGGTGGGCTTGCGGCGATAGGGGATGACGCCCAGCGCGACGATGCGGATGATGAGGTCGGGGACGACGAAGAGGGCGATGCGCCACCAGGGCTGGCCGACGTCGCCGTCCCACAGGCTCCAGAACTCCACGGTGCCTCCCCTCCGCCGCATTGGGCCGCTGGGCGGCCGCGCCCCACCCGGGGTCCTCGCCGATTCTAGTGGCGACCCTCAGCGCCCGCGCAGTCGGCCGCACCGCGGGCGGGGGGGGGCTGCCGAAGGCCACACTCCGGACGCGAGCCCCGCGTCCGCGACGATGGGCGAGCATGGCTGCGGGCGCCCGCGCGCCCCGGGCCCGCGCCTTAGCGGAGCCCGCGCCCAACCCTCGACGGTGAGGAGCACCCGTGACGCACAAGCCCAGGCCCCGCCCGGATTCCCCGCAGCTCATGACGGATGACCGGCGCGAACTGCAGGGCCTTGCTCGGCGCTTCGCCCGCGAGGTGGTGCTGCCCATCGCGAACGAGCTCGACCCGGTCGAGGGCCAGTTCCCGCCCGAGCTCGTCGCGCAGATGGGCGAGATGGGCTTCTTCGGCATCCTCATCCCGGAGGAGTACGGCGGGCTGGGCCTGGGCGTCTTCGAGTACTGCCTGGTCGCCGAGGAGCTGGGCCGCGCCTGGATGAGCGTCGCCGGCCTGCTGGCCCGCGGCAACGGGATGGGCGGCGGCTTCTCCCCCGAACAGGAGGCGCGGCTGCTGCCCAAGGTCGCCACCGGCGAGTACCTGGGCGCGTTCGCCCTGTCCGAGGCGGAGGCCGGCTCCGATGTGGCGAACATCCGGTGCCGTGCCGAGCGGGCCGACGACGGCAGCGGCGACTGGCTCATCACCGGCACGAAGATGTGGTGCACCTACGCGGACCAGGCCGACTACCTCGTCCTCTTCGCCCGCACCGCCACGGACCCGGACCCGGCCAAGCGCCACCGCGGGATCTCCGCCTTCCTCGTGGAGAAGGAGCGCGGGACGTTCCCGGAGCGCGTGACGGGGACCGCGGCGCGCAAGATCGGCTACTTCGGCTGGAAGACGTGGGAGCTGGCCTTCGACGGGCTGCGCCTGCCGGCCGACGCGCTGCTGGGCGAGGAGGGGCGCGGGTTCTACCAGGCGGTCTCCGGGCTCGAGGTGGGCCGGGCGCACACGGCCGCCCGCTCAATCGGCCTGGCGCAGGCGGCGCTCGAGGACTCGCTGGCCTACCTGCACGCCCGCGAGCAGTTCGGCCACCCGCTCGCCGACTTCCAGCACCTGCGCTTCACGGTCGCGGACATGGCCGCCCAGATCGAGGCGAGCCGCCAGCTCATGTACCACGTGTGCACGCTCATCGACTCCGGCCAGCGGGCCTCGCAGGAGGCGGCGATGGTGAAGTACCTGGCCGCGGAGATGAGCGAGAAGGTCACGTCCCAGGCCGTGCAGATCCACGGCGGGGCGGGCTACACGAAGGACTTCGCGGTGGAGCGCCACTGGCGCGACGCGCGGCTGACGAAGATCTTCGAGGGCTCGTCGGAGATCCAGCTGCGCATCGTCTCCGACGAGCTGCTGGGCCGGTAGGCGCGGTACCGCCCCTGCGCCGGGGCGGTACCGGCCGCGGCGCGCTCAGATGTGGCGTCCGCCGCTGATCTCCGTGACCGTGCCGGTGAGGTAGCTCGACATGTCGGAGGCGAGGAACACGACGACCGAGGCGACCTCCGCGGGCTCGCCCGCGCGGCCCATGGGGATCTCCGCGAGCTTCGCGTCGATGACGTCCTGGCGCATGGCCGCGGTCATCGCGGTGTTGATGAAGCCGGGCTGGATCGCGTTGACGCGCACGTTCTTGAAGCCCACCTCCTTCGCCGCGGCCTTCGTCATGCCCACGATTCCCGCCTTCGCCGCGGAGTAGTTCGTCTGCCCGAGCATCCCCACCTTGCCGGAGATCGACGAGACGTTGACGATCGACCCGCCGCCGGGCTGTTCGCGCATGATGCCCGAGGCGGTCTTGAGCCCGTTCCACGTGCCGCGCAGGTGCACGGCGATGACCTGGTCGAACTGCTCCTCGGTCATCTTGCGCATCGTGGCATCGCGGGTGATGCCCGCGTTGTTGACCATGATGTCGAGGCTGCCGAACGCGCTCACGGCGCGCTCGCACAGCGCCTCGACCTGCGCAAGCTCCACGACGTTGCAGGCCATGCCCACCGCGCGCTCCCCGATGCCCAGCGACTCCGCGGCCCTCACGACCGCCGCCTCGTCCAGATCGCCGAGCACCACATTGGCGCCCTGGGCCGCGAAGGCCTCCGCGATCGCGAATCCCAATCCCTGCGCGCCGCCGGTGATGACCGCGGTGCGCCCCTCGAGAAGTCCCATGATCCGTCCCCTCACTCCGTTGTTCGTCCGTGCTCTGTCGATTCGCTTCCGCCCGCGCTCCGTGCACCCGCCGCCCACCGGCCCCGGCCACGGCGCCGGCCCCGGCCCCGGCCCTGACGGCTACTGCCTGTGCGCGCCCTTGAGGACCTGGCGGGCGATGACGAGGCGCTGGATCTCCGAGGTGCCCTCGTAGATGCGGAAGAGGCGCGCGGCCCGGTAGAAGCGCTCGATCGCGGACTCGCGCATGTAGCCCATGCCGCCCAGGATCTGCACACCGCGGTCGGCGACCCGGCCCAGCGCCTCGGAGGCCACGAGCTTCGAGGTGCTGGGACCCAGCTTGCGGTCCGCACCCGCATCCCAGCGCCGCGCGGAGTCCAGCACGAGCGCGCGGGAGGAGGCCAGGTCCGCATAGCTGTCCGCGATCATCGCCTGGACGAGCTGGAAGTCCGCGATGGGCCGGCCGCCCTGGTTGGCCTGCGCGGCGTAGTCCGTGCACTCGTCGAGGATGCGGGTCATCTGCCCCACGCAGACCGCGGCGATGTGGAGCCGGCCCTTGTTGAGCGAGGACATGGCGGCGCGGAAGCCCGCCTCCTCCTGCCCGCCGATGAGGTTGGCGCCCGGCACCCGCACGGAGTCGAAGAACACCTCGGAGGTCCAGGCGCCGGCCTGGCCCATCTTGTGGTCGTGCGGGCCCACGGTTACGCCGGGCGAGTCCGTGGGGACGAGGAAGACGGAGATGCCCTTCGTGCCCGTGGCCTGCGGGTCCGTGCGGGCGAAGACGATGAGGACGTCCGACATCTCCGCATTCGTGATGAAGCGCTTGGTGCCGGTGATGACGTACTCGGCAGCCTCGCCCTCCCCCTCCCGCAGCGCACGGGTGCGCAGCCCGGAGGGATCGGACCCGGCCTCGGGCTCGGTGAGCGCGAACGACGCCACGACCTCGCCGGAGGCGATCTTCGGCAGCCACTCACGCTGCTGCTCGGGCGTGCCGTAGTTGACGAGCACCTGCCCGGCGATCCCGTTGTTCGTCCCGAACAGCGAGCGGAAGGCCGGGGTCGTGTAGCCCAGCTCCATGGCGAGCAGCGCGTCCTGCTCCGCGTTGAGCCCCAGCCCGCCGTGCTCGGCCGGGATCGCCCAGCCGTAGAGGCCCATGGCCGCCGATTGGGCGATGACCTCGGCGGGGAAGGCATCGTCGGCCTCGATCTGCAGCTCGAGCGGCACCACCTTCTCCCGCACGAAGGCGCGCACGGTGGCGAGGACGTCTGCGAGCTCGGCGCTGTCCATGGGCGTGCTCCCCCGGTGCCTCAGGCCTCGACCATGATGGACACGGATTCGGCGATGCACGCCGGGCGGTCCGCGCCCTCGATCTCGATCGTGTGCGTCATGACGACCTGGGTGCCCGAGTCCTTGCGGGTGACCTCGCTGAGCGCGATCGTGTCGCGCAGCTTCGAGTCCACGGGCACGGGGTGGGGGAAGCGGACCTTGTTGAGGCCGTAGTTGATCTTCATCTTCATGCCGGTGACGTCGACGACCTCCGCGCCGAACATGGGCAGCAGGGACAGGGTGAGGAACCCGTGGGCGATCGTCGTGCCGAACGGCCCGGACTTCGCCCGCTCAGCGTCCAGGTGGATCCACTGGTGGTCCTCGGTGGCGTCGGCGAACGCGTCGATCCGCGCCTGGTCGACGGTGAACCACTCCGAAGTGCCCAGCTCCTGGCCGACGAGCGCTTCGAGTTCGGCGATTCCGTTGATGGTGCGCACCATTGCTGCCTCCTGGCTGAGCGACTGCGCGGTTGGGCAGCCGGGTGGGTGTGGCGGTGGTCGGCCGGCGTGAAGGCCGTCGAACGACTGTTCTGCCATGCTAACGCTCCACCCGGGGCCCGGCTAAGGTGTGCACATGTCTGAGACTCCTCTCGCCGGCAGCGCTGCCGGCGCCCCGCCCGCCGGTGGGGGCCCCGCCGCCGGCACCGGGCCGGCCAACCCGGCCCCCGTCCGCCCGGCCGTCAGCGTCATCCTCGTCCGCGATGGGGCGGACGGCCTCGAGGTCTTCGTCCAGCACCGGGTGAAGACCATGGACTTCGCGGCGGGCATGGTCGTCTACCCCGGGGGCCGGGTCGATCCCGCCGACGTGCGCGCCGCCGCCTCCGCCGGGTACCCGGACGAGCTCATCGCCGCCCACGAGCGAGCGTGGGAGGCCTCCACCCTGGCCGCCGAGGGGCTGGGCGGCGGGCTCGCGGACCCGGCCGCTGCCGGGGCCGGCGCCGAGGCGCCCTCGTTCGCCGCCGTGCTGCTCGCCTGCGCGCAGCGCGAGCTGGGCGAGGAGACCGGGGCCGTCATCGATCCCGCGGCGCTGCGGCCGTGGGCGAACTGGACGACGCCGCCGGGGCGCCACAAGCGCTTCGACACGTACTTCTACGTGGCGCGCGGGGCGCACACGCAGGTCCGGCACCAGACGACCGAGGCAACCGATTCGCTGTGGATGCCGGCGGCCCGCATCCTGGCCGAGCGCTCAGCGGGGCGCCTGCGGCTCATGCGCCCCACCCTCACGCTGCTCATGGAGCTCGACTCGCTGGGCAGCGCCGATGCGATCATGGGCGTCGAGCGGGTGGTCGAGCCCGTGCGCCCGAACGTGCCGATCTCCGAGTCCGACGCGCACCGCCCGCTGGACTGACGGGGCTGCGGCCGCACCCGCCGCACTCACCACGGCAGCATTAGCAGCGGGACCTCCTGGCCGTCCTCGGCCCCGCCCGCGGGGATGACGATGAGCCCGTCCGCCGCGGCCAGGCCGCGCAACATGTTCGAGCCCGTTCCCGAGGTCTCCGCCCAGTTCCCGCGCGCATCGCGCGCCGCGGGGACAATGCGCTCCGCACGGCCGCCGGGGATCGCCTCTGCCACCCGGCCCACGGCCGTCTCCTCCGCGCGCTGGCCCAGCAGGCCCCGCACGGCTGGCTGCGCCACGACGCGCAGCGCGACCATGGCGGCCAGCGGGTTGCCCGGCAGCGCGATGTGGAGGACGCGGCGACCGGTCGGCGCCGGGTACTCGAGGGCGAACGTCGGGTGGCCCGGGCGCATCGCCAGCTCCGCGAAGAGGCTGCGCGCCCGGCCAGCGGCGACCCGGTCCTGCGCGGCGGCGCGCACGGCATCGACGTCGGCGTGCCCGGTCCCGCCCGTGCTGACGATGAGGTCGCAGTCGAGGCACAGCGCATCGAGCGCGGCGTCGATCCCCGCGCGCGCATCGCCGCGGCGTTCGACCCCCGCGATCTCACACCCCAGGGCCGCGAACACGGCGGGCAGCTGCGGGCCGAAGGCGTCGCGCACCCGGCCCGGGGCGGGCATGCCGGCCTCGATGACCTCGTCGCCGGTGAGCAGGAGGCCCACCCGGGGCCGGCGCCGCACGGGCAGCGCATCGATCCCGCAGACCGCCGCGTACGCCGCGTGCGCGGGGCTCAGCGCGACCCCGGCCGGCACCACGGTCTCCCCCGCGCGCGCCTCACGGCCCATCGGGCGGATGTGGCGGCCGGGCACGAGGTCCGAGGGCGGGGCCCCGGGGGCCAGGGAGAGGAGCCCGGCTGCGGTGCCGACGCCGGTCACCTCGGCATACTCGAAGCGCAGGATCGATTCGGCCCCGGCGGGCACGGGGGCCCCGGTCACGACGGGCAGCGCCTGGCCGGCGGCGAGCGCCTCCGGCGCGGTGTCCCGGTCCGCGGTGGCGCGCAGCAGGTTCCACGGCCCCGACCCCGCGACCGCGTAGCCGTCCATCGCCGAGGAGGCGTAGTGCGGCACGTCCGCGGGGGCGCGGACGTCGGCGGCGCTCACCCGGCCGATCGCGGCGGCGAGCCCCACCTCCTCGCCGCCGAGCCGACCGGCGGCGGCCGCGGCGTGCGCGATCCGGCCCGCCTCGCGCCACGCGGGGTGGGCCGAAGGCGCACGCACGCCCAGCAGCTCCGCGTCCTCGACGGTGTCGACGTCCGCCGCGTACTGCTCGGGCAGGTCGACCGCGGCGCTGCGCAGGTCCGCCCAGAGCGCCCGCGCCGGCGCATCGGCCAGCGGCCGGCCGCGCACGGCGGACACCAGGGGGCCCACGCGAGCGCACGCGAGGAGCTGCTGGACGCGCCAGGCCGGTGCGCTCCCCTCGCCGGGGTCCGGGGTGCGCGGGGTGCGGGCGAGCACGGCGTCGGGCCCCTCGGCCTCCTCGAGCGCGCGGGCCAACGGGGCCAGCGCCTCGGCGAGGGCGGGCATGTCCGCCGCGACGACGAAGACGAGGCCCGCCCGGTCCCCCGTGGTGGGCTCCCCCGTGCCCGTGGCACCGATCGGTGCCCCCGCCCCGGCGGGGTCCACGGAGGGAAACAGCGCCTCCAGGCCCGCGGCCGCCGCGGCGGCGGGGCCGGCGAACGGGGGCTCCTCGCGGGTGAGCAGGACCCCGGCCGGCAGGTGGGCCGCGAGCTCGGGCCCGCCCACCACCGCGATGCGGGAGGCCGACACCCCCGCGGCGCGCACGGCGCTCAGCGCGGAGGCGAGGAGCGTGGTGCCGGCGGCATCGGCGAACAGTGCCTTCGTCCGCCCGCCCAGGCGGCTGCCCCGCCCGCCTGCGAGCACGACCGCGGAGCGGGGCTGCGCGCGGTCCGGCCGTGGGGTCATGGCCGCCAGTCTAGGAGCGCGGCCCGGGTGCGCGGGGACTATCGTGGCCGGCATGGACGACGATGCGCCCTTCGGGGCCGGCCGGCGGGCCGCGGTGATCGTGTGCGTGCGCGGCGGCTTCGACCCGGCAGCGCCCCCGGACCACAACGGGGCGCGGGCCGTCGAGTGGCTGCGCGAGCGCGGCTATGAGACCCCGGATTCCGTGCTCGTGGCCAACGGGCCGGCATTCGGCCCCGCCCTCGACGCGGCACTGGAGCCGGGCGGCGCCCGGTCCACTGCCCGGGCCAGCGCCTCGGCAGCGCGGGGCGCGGGCCTGCCGGATCCCGCCAGCGTGCCCCGCTTCGTGCTCACCCTGGGCGGGACGGGCCTCAACCCGCGCGACCGGACGCCGCAGCTGACCGCCGAGCGACTGGACTACGAGGTGCCCGGGATCGTCCACGCCATCTGGGCGCGCGGGCTGGAGAACACGGCGACGGCGATCATGAGCCGCGGCACGGCCGGTGTCGCCGGGCGCACGTTCGTCCTCAACCTGCCCTCCTCGCGCGGCGGCGTCAAGGACGGCCTGGCGGTGCTCGGGACGGTCGCCCCCCTCATCCAGGCGCAGATCGAGGATCCCGCCTGATGGTCCGGGCAACGGTGCGCACGCGCGTCCATTCCTTCGCGGCCGCGGGCGAGGTGCGGGCCAGGGCCGATGTGCTCGCGGGCGAGGAGCCCCTGGAGATCCGCCTGGACGGCGAGGAGTTCGCCGTGGCGATGCGCACCCCCGGTGCGGACGTGGACCTGGTCTTCGGACTGCTCCTGGCCGAGGGCGTGATCGTCGCCGCCGCGGACATCCGCGAGATCGACTTCTCCACGGGCCTGGTCCCCGACGGCTCGCGCGACCTCAACGTCGCCCGGGTGCGGCTGGCCCCGGAGGCCGGCCTGCGTGCGGCCGCGCGGACCGGGCGCAACGTCTACACCTCCTCCGCGTGCGGGATCTGCGGGACGAACGCGATCGAGGGCGTGGCGAAGGCCTCCGCCCACCCGGTGCCGGCCGCCCGGCCGCTCCTCGCGCCCGCGCGGATCCTCGAGCTGCCCGAGCTCCTGCGCGCCCAGCAGCCGGCCTTCGAGCGCACGGGGGGCATCCACGGGGCGGGCCTGTTCCGCTGCCCCGATCCCACCGGGGCGCCCGAGCTGCTCGCGGCCGCGGAGGACGTGGGACGGCACAACGCCGTGGACAAGGCGCTGGGCCGGGCCCTGCGGGAGGGCCTGCTGCCGCTGGGCGACTGCGTGCTCCAGGTCTCGAGCAGGGCCTCGTACGAGCTCGTGCAGAAGGCCTCGATGGCCGGCGTGCCCGTGCTCTCGGCGGTGAGCGCGCCGTCTTCGGCCGCGGTGGAGCTGGGCCGCCAGCTGGGCCTGACCGTGATCGGCTTCAATCGCGGTCGGACGTTCAACGCCTACACGGGGCTCGAGCGGATCGCGGCCGGACCCGCGTAGCGCCGGTTCCGCACGGCACCGGTTTCGTGCAGCGGACGGCGCCCACTCGGGCTTTTCCCATTGCCCGCGGAGGATCGCCCCGTACACTGAGTGTGTTCTACCTCACACACTCGCGCGGATCGTGCGCGCCCGTGCGCCGTCAGGAGCTGCCGTGCCCACTTCGCCCCTCCCCCAGGTCGCGCCGCCTGCGGGTGCGCCCGCCCCGGCGCCCGCCCGCCCCGGTGGCGCGGAGCCCGTCGGCGAGCGCCCCGGTGCGCAGTTGACCGCCGTGTGGGATGGCGCAGTGCGCGTCCACGGCCAGCGCCTGTTCCTCGTGTTCGGCAACTCCGCCGACGAGGCCAACGAGTGGACCTTCGCCCAGTTCGACATGCTCACCGGCCTCACCGCGCGCCGCATGGCCGAGCGCGGCGTGCGACCCGGCAGCACGGTGCGCGCCGCCCTCTTCAATTCGCCCGAGCTGCTGCTGTGCTGGCTGGCGGCCGCGCGGCTGGGCGCCCGCTTCGAGCTCATCGACCCCAATGCGCTCACGCCCGAGCCCGCCGTCCCGGGTGCGCTCATCGTCGCCGGCCGCGGCCCCGGGCGCCCCGGCGCGGCCGCGTACCCGGGGGCCAATGTGCTCGAGGTCAACGAGGACTTCGCCGGGATGCTCGCCGGCTCGCCGCTGTTCGGCGCCCAGGAGCTCACGTCCGCGCAGGCGGCGCGCCTGACCGGCGCCGCCGGGCCCTCTCCTGCCCCCACCGCTTCGGGTGCGCCCGTGCCGCCCTCGACGCCGGTGCCGGCCTCCGCGCCGGGCCGGCGCTGGCTGCTGAGCAAGCCGCTGTGGAAGAGCGCGGGACTGGAGGACTGCCTCGTCCCCGCGATCGCCGCCGGGCGCGCCACCGCGCTCGCGGCCCTCTTCGATCCCGCGCGCACGGCTCAGCAGGCCGCCCTGCTCGGCGCCGACCGGGTCCACCTCACCGCGCTCGCCGCGCAGCGCATCATCGCCGAGGCCCCGGCACCCGACCCCGGCGCCGGGGTGGCGCTCGTGTGGGTCCGCGATGCGATCTGCGCGCGCGAGCAGGCCGAACTCGCGCGGATCTTCGCGCTGCCGGTCGACCGCGTGCTCAGCGGGCCGCCGGCCGCCGCGCCGCCGGCGGCTCCCGCCGCGGACTGAGAGCCCCAGGGCTGCCTGCGGGCTGACGGCTCGGGGCCGCCCGCGGACTGACACCGGGGCTACCCGCGGCGCTGGGCCCTGAGCTCGGCCGTGCGGGCCGCCACCGCGGCCTTCTGCTCGGCGCCGCCCATGAGCTCGGCGAGCACCCGCTGCTCGGCGTCGAGGGCGTCGGAGAACGGCACGGTGCCCGCCAGGTCGATGAGCTCCTTGGCCCGCCGCAGCGCGGTGCCGGACTTCCCTGCGAGCTCGCGGGCGAGCGCGTGGGCGCGCTCGACGGGCTCCTCGGCCAGCTCCTCGGCGAGCCCCAGCCGGTACCCCTCCTCGCCGCTGATGACCTCGCCGGTGAGGATGAGGTGCTTGGCACGCGCCGGGCCCACGAGCCGCGGCAGCAGCTGGGTGCCGCACATGTCCGGGACGATGCCCCAGTTGATCTCCATCATCGACAGCTTGGCGCCGGGCGCGACGATGCGCATGTCCGCGCCCAGGGCGATCTGCAGGCCGCCGCCGAACGCCACGCCCGCGATCCCCGCGATGACGGGCGCCTCGACGAGGCTCCACACGTGCACGGCCTGCTGGGCGAGTGCCCGCGCCGCGCCCAGGCGCTCGCGGATCTCGACGACGTGCTCGCCCGAATCGTCGACCATGCGCCCGAACTCGGACATGTCGAGGCCGGAGGAGAACGCGCGCCCCTCGCCCGCGAGCACGACCGCGCGGATCGCCGCGTCATCGCGCACGCGCAGGCCGGCGTCCACGAGGTCGGCGAAGACCTCGCGGGTCAGGGAGTTCAGCGTCTGGGGGCGGGTGAGCCGCACCGTTGCGACGGCATCGTCGACGGTGACGGAGACGTGTTCGCTCATGGCGGCAACGGTAGCCTACGGCTATGGCACAGAGCACACCCGCCGACGGCGACCCGATCGGAGCGCTCCATCCGCACGATGCGGCACGCCGCGCGCGCTCGTTCGGCTCGATCGCGGCGCAGTACGACCGCTTCCGGCCCGGCTACCCCGCAGCGCTCGTGGCGGACCTCCGCGCCGCGATTACGGCGGGCGCGGCAGACCCGGTGGCAGCGCCGACCCTGGCGGACATCGGCGCGGGCACGGGCCTGTTCGCGGCGGACCTGCGCGCCGGCGGCTTCGAGGTGACCGCCGTCGAACCCGACCACGACATGGCGGAGGTGGCCCGCGCCCGCGGCCTGGCAGTGGAGGAGGCGGCATTCGAGGACTGGGATCCGGCCGGCCGCCGCTTCGACGCGGTCGCGTTCGGCCAGTCGTGGCACTGGGTGGACCAGGACACGGGCCCCGAAAGGCTCGCAGACCTCCTGGTGCCCGACGGCGTCGCATGCCTCGCGTGGAACGAGTACAGCCCGGCGGCCGCGCTGAGCGCACGCCTGGCGGCCGTCGAGGCCGACTACGGCATCACCGTCCACCGCCGCCACGCGGAGCTCCTCGCCGAGCGCGACGATTCCCAGCGCGCGACGGCCGCCCGCGCCCTCGCCGACGCGGGATTCCGCACGCGCGTGCGGTGGTACGACTGGGACTGCACGGTCACCCCGGCCGACTGGCTGGAGAGCCTCATGACGTTCTCCGAGTACGCGGTGCTGGCCGACGAGGTGCGCGCCGAGGTGCGCGCGCGCCTGCGGGCCGAGCTCCCGGCCGAGCCCCTCGAACTCGTCGCGGGCACGCTCGCGGTGTTCGGTCGGCGGCCGGCGGCCTGAGGGCCGCGCACCTCGCGGCTTGCGCCGCCGAGCAATGCGGCCTGAAGGCCGCGCACCCGCAGCCAGCATCGCGGGCCCCGGCGCCCACGGCCTGCGCTTCCGGACGCCGGCGCCCGGACTGCCCGAGCCGGGCCGCCCGGCCTACCGCGCGCGGCCGGCGAGCCGCGCGAAGTAGCCGGCCAGCGCCTCGGTGTCGGACAGTGCCAGGACCTGGGCGACGTACTGGTCAGGGCGCACGACGACCACGGCGCCGGCGTCGCGGTCGATGCCGCGGGCCGCGAAGATGTCCTCACCGCCGGGCACGCTGCCGGCCGCATAGGCCCGCTCGTAGTCGATGAGCCCGAACGGCCCCACGCGCGGCAGGAACACGGCGGGCACGCCGGAGATGTCGGTGTCCGTGTGCGGGTGCTGGTAGACGACCTTGACGTCGAACGCCTCAGCGGCGCCCGCGCGCAGCGGCGAGTCCGGCGCCTCGGCCAACCACTGCGCCCAGCGGCTCAGGCGCGAGTCCTCGCCGGGGCCGGGACGGTCGGCGAACGCGTAGATGCGGAAGCGGCCGTCGGCGCGCGCGTGGTGGCCCAGGTGCACAGGATTCGCATCCGCGATCCGCACGACGGGGGCTGAGGCGAAGCGGCGGCCCACGGGGAAGCCCGTGGCGAGCGCCTGGTGCTCGGTGCCGCCGGTGAGCAGGGAGGGCGCGTACTCGGTGAGGAAGCCGGCGGGGAATTCCGCGGTCTTCGTGTAGAAGTCGGCGAGGAATGAGGGGTCCTCGAACTCCTCGGGCCGCTTGGCCATGAGCGAGGACCACTCGCGGTCGAAGTCGATGAGGTTCTGCGCGACGACCTGGCGCTCCGCGGAGTACGTGCGCAGCAGTGCGGGGTCGGCCCGGCCGGTGAGGACGTGGCCGAGCTTCCACGCGATGTTGAAGCCGTCCTGCATGGACACGTTCATGCCCTGGCCCGCCTTCGCGGAGTGCGTGTGGCAGGCGTCGCCGGTGATGAAGACCCGCGGCTCGCGGGGTCCGGCCGAGCCCACGCCGTTCCCGTCCGAGCCCACGCCTTTCCCGGCCGGTGCCTCTGCGTCCAGAGTCTGCCCGGCCGATGTTTCGCCGTCCAGAGCCTCCCCGGCCAGCGCCTCGGCGTCGTCGAAGCGGTCCGTGAGGCGGTGGCCCACCTCGTAGACGCTCCACCACGCGACGTCGCGCACGTCGAGCGCGAAGGGGCTGAGGATGCGGTTGGCCTGCGCGATGATGTCCTCGATGCCGGTGGCCCGCACGGCCGCCGAGCCGCCCAGCGGCACCTCCCCCAGGTCCACGTACATGCGGAAGAGGAACCCACCCTCGCGCGGGATGAGGAGGATGGAGCCTCCGGCCCCGGACTGGATCGCGCACTTCGTGCGGATGTCCGGGAAGTCCGTGACCGCGAGCACGTCCATGACGCCCCAGGCGTGGTTCGCGGCATCGCCGCTCATCGTGCGCCCGATCGCCGCGCGCACCTTCGAGTGCGCCCCGTCGCAGCCCACCACGTACCGGGTGCGGACCGTGCGCTCGGCCCCCGCGTCCGGACCGGAGGTGCGCCGCAGCGCCACCTCGACCGGGTAGTCGCGCCCGTCGTCGGCCACGCTCAGACCGCAGAACTCCCAGCCGTAGTCCGGGCGCAGGCGCGCCGGCGAGTCGGCCATGAACTGCGCGAAGTAGTCCTGCACGCGGGCCTGGTTGACGATGAGGTGGGGGAATTCGCTGACGCCGCGGGGGTCGTCGACCTCGCGGCCGGTGCGCACGATGCGCGCGGGATCGGCGGGGTCGGGGCCCCAGAAGTTCATCTCCGTGATGCGGTAGGCCTCCGCGATGAGGCGCTGGGCGAACCCGAACGCCTGGAACGTCTCGACGCTGCGCGCCTGGATGCCGTCGGCCTGGCCCACCTCCAGGCGATCGGGGCGGCGCTCGATGATGCGCGTGCAGACGGTGGGGAACTGGGCGAGCTGGGCCGCGGCGATCATGCCGGCCGGGCCCGTGCCCACGATGAGGACGTCCATGGTCTCCGGCAGCGCCTCGGGGCGGTCGATCCCCAGGCCCGCCGCGGGCTCGACGCGCGGCTCGCCGGAGACGTAGCCGTGGTGGTGGAACTGCATGGTGACTCCCTCTGCGCGCCGCCCGCCCCGTTGCGTCAGCGTGATCCGCGTCATACTATGACCGAAGATATACGATTTCGGATACGGGGTAAAGGCCGGGCGGCACGGCCGCCGCGCGCCGCCCCAGATGACTCGGGAGGCCACATGCCCACGGATCCAGCGCAGGACGCACCGCCGCCCCCGCCGGCCGGCAAGGTCATCGCGGTGCACCTGAGCTACGCCTCCCGCGCCGCGCAGCGCGGCCGCACCCCCGCCGCGCCCTCGTACTTCCTCAAGCCCACCTCCTCGCTGAGCGCCGGCGGCGCCGTCGAGCGGCCCGCGGGCACGGAGCTGCTCGCCTTCGAGGGCGAGATCGCGCTCGTCATCGGCACCCGCGCACGCCGCGTGAGCACGGACGAGGCCTGGGACCACGTGGGGTGGGCGACCGCGGCCAACGACTGGGGCCTCTACGACCTGCGCGGCGCGGACAAGGGCTCGAATGTGCGCAACAAGGGGCGCGACGGCTACACCCCGGTGGGCCCGCGCCTCATCCCCGCAACTGGGCTCGACCCCGCCGCGCTGCGCGTGCGCACGTGGCTCGACGGGCGCCTCGTGCAGGACGACACCGCCGCCGGCATGCTCTTCGCACTCCCCCGGCTCGTCGCGGACCTCTCCCAGCACCTCACGCTCGAACCCGGCGACATCATCCTCACGGGCACCCCGGCCGGCGCCTCGGTGGCCCGGCCGGGCGAGGTCGTCGAAGTCGAGGTCGACGCGCCCACCGCCCCCGGCGCCCCGAGCTCCGGCCGGCTGCGCAGCACCGTCGTCCAGGGCGCCGAGGAGTTCGATCCGGCGCTGGGCGCCCTCCCCCAGGCCACCGACGAGGCGCGCGCCGAGGCCTGGGGCTCCCGCGCGGCCGCGGGCCTGGACCCGGAGGAGGCGGCTTCCGAGGCCGCGCCGACCGGCCGGGCACCCGCCCTCTCCCCCGCCGTGCGGGAGCTGCTCGAGCGGGCCCCCGTGGCAGGCCTGTCCCAGCAGCTGCGCAAGCGCGGGCTCAACGCCGTCTCCATCGACGGGGTGCGCCCCCTCGCCCCCGGGTCGAAGCTCGTCGGCACCGCCCGCACGCTGCGCTTCCTGCCCGGCCGCGAGGACCTCTTCGCCTCCCACGGCGGCGGCTACAACGCCCAGAAGCGCGCCTTCGACGCCGTGGACGCGGGCGAGGTCATCGTCATCGAGGCCCGCGGTGAGACGGGCTCCGGCACGCTGGGCGACATCCTCGCGCTGCGCGCCCGCGCCCGGGGCGCGGCCGGCATCGTCACCGACGGCGGGGTGCGCGACTCCGATCAGGTGCGCGCGATCGGCGTGCCCGTCTTCACCGCCGGCCCCCATCCGGCGGTGCTGGGCCGGTGCCACGTGCCGTGGGATGCGGACATCGCGATCGCCTGCGGCGGCGCCGCGGTGCTGCCCGGCGACGTCATCGTCGGCGACGACGACGGCGCCATCGTCATCCCGCCGCGCCTGGCCGAGGAGGTCGCCCGCGCGGCGCTGGCCCAGGAGGAGTCCGACGCCTGGATCGCCGCGCGGGTGGCCGAGGGCCACCCGGTGGACGGCCTGTTCCCCATGGACGCGCAGTGGCGGGCGCGCTACGATGCCGAGCGCGCCTCGGGCGCGGGCAACGACGACGGCGGCAGCGACGGCGACGACGCGAGCATGGGCACACCCGGAGCCGGCGGCACCGGCGGTACTGGTGGGGCCGGGGACGGTGCGCGGGACACCGGGGAGAGCGCGGCTGGTCGCGCATGAGCGCCGTGAGCAAGTCGGAGACGGCCTACCGCTGGATCCGCGAGCAGATCGAGGCCGGGGTGTTCGGCCCAGGCTACCGGCTGGTGCTCGGCCCCATCGCGGACGGCCTGGACATGAGCGTCGTGCCGGTCCGCGAGGCCGTGCGCCGCCTCGAGGCCGAGGGGCGGGTCGAGTTCGAGCGCAACGTGGGCGCCCGCGTGGCGATCATCGACGATGCGGAGTACGCGCACACCATGCAGACCCTCGGCATCGTCGAGGGCGCGGCCACCGCGCTGTCCGCGCCCCTGTTGGGCCGAGGCGCCCTGGAGCGCGCCGCCGCCGTCAACGAGCAGCTGCGCGCCATGCTCGACGAGCTCAACCCGCACGCCTTCACCCTGCTCAACCGGCAGTTCCACGCCGTGCTGTTCGAGCCGTGCCCCAATCCGGAGCTGCTCGACCTCGTCCACCGCTGCTGGGCGCGGATGAGCGGGCTGCGCGATTCGACGTTCACGTTCATCCCGCAGCGCGCCCACGAATCCGTCGCCGAACACGACGAGATCCTCGCGCTCATCGTCGGCGGCGCCCAGCCGCTCGACCTGGAGCTGGCCGCCCGCCGACACCGCCACGCCACCCTCCGCGCCTATCAGGCCCGCGGTGGGAGCGCCGCGGACTCCCGCCCCCACGCCGGCGGCACCGCCGGCCCCGCCCAACCGAGGAGCCACGCATGACCCCCGCACCCGCAGCAGGCGCGCCCGCCGGCCCGCGCCGCCCGGCCGACCTGCCGGACTTCCTCGGCCACGACATCGACGGCGAGCGCGCGGAGGCGGCCGACGGCGCCCGCTTCGACGTGCTCGACCCCGTGACGAACGAGGCCTACGTCCAGGCCGCCGCGGGCTCCGCGGCGGACATCGACCGGGCGGTCTCCGCGGCCTCGCGGGCGTTCGCGGAGGGGCCGTGGCCGCGCATGCTCCCGCGCGAGCGGGCCCGGATCCTCCACCGGATCGCCGACCTCGTCGAATCCCGCGACCGGACGCTGGCGGCGTGGGAGTCCTTCGACTCGGGCCTGCCCATCTCCCAGGCGCTGGGCCAGGCGCGGCGCGCGGCGGAGAACTTCCGGTTCTTCGCGGACCTCATCGTGGCCCAGGTCGACGATGCCTACAAGGTGCCCGGCCGCCAGATCAACTACGTCAACCGCAAGCCCAAGGGGGTGGCCGGCCTCATCACGCCGTGGAACACGCCGTTCATGCTCGAGAGCTGGAAGCTCGCCCCCGCGCTGGCCGCCGGCAACACGGTGGTCCTCAAGCCGGCGGAGTTCACCCCGCTCTCCGCCTCGCTGTGGGCGGGCATCTTCGCGGAGGCGGAGCTGCCCCGGGGAGTGTTCAACCTCGTCAACGGGTTCGGCGAGGCCGCCGGCGATGCGCTGGTCAAGCATCCGGACGTCCCGCTCATCTCATTCACCGGTGAGAGCGCCACCGGCAAGCTCATCTTCGCCAACTGCGCCGAGCACCTCAAGGGCATGTCGATGGAGCTGGGCGGCAAGTCCCCGGCCGTCGTCTTCGACGACGCGGACGTCGACGCGGCGGTCGACGCCACCGTCTTCGGGGTCTTCTCCCTCAACGGCGAGCGCTGCACCGCCGGCAGCCGCATCCTCGTCCAGCGCGGGATCTACGACGAATTCGTGGACAAGTACGCGGCGCAGGCCGCGCGCGTGCGCGTGGGCATGCCCGATGACGAGGCCACGGAGGTGGGCGCGCTCGTCCACCCCGAGCACTTCGCCAAGGTGATGGGCTACATCGAGCTGGGCCGCAGCGAGGGCCGGCTCATGGCCGGCGGCGGCCGGGCCGAGGGCTTCCCCGAGGGGAACTTCGTCGCCCCCACCGTCTTCGCCGACGTCGCCCCCAACGCGCGGATCTTCCAGGAGGAGATCTTCGGCCCCGTCGTCGCGCTCACGCCGTTCGACACGGAGGACGAGGCAGTCGCGCTGGCCAATGACACGAAGTACGGGCTGGCCGCCTACGTGTGGACGAACGACCTCAAGCGCGCGCACAACGTCGCGCAGGCGATCGACTCCGGCATGGTGTGGCTGAACTCGAACAACGTGCGCGATCTGCGCACGCCGTTCGGCGGCGTCAAGGCCTCCGGTCTGGGCCACGAGGGCGGCTATCGCTCGCTGGACTTCTACACCGATCAGCAGTCCGTCCACATCAACCTGGGCGAGGTCCACAACCCCAGCCTCGGCCGCCGCTGACGCCGGCCAGCAAGGAGACGACGATGTCCTCACACCCCATCCCCGCGCCGGCGGACCCGGTGCCCACGCCCGGGGCGCCGCCGCCGGACGTGCTGCGCTGCGCGTACCTCGACCTCCAGGTCACCGATCTCGCGGCCTCCGGCGCGTTCTACGCCGACGTGATCGGCCTCGTCGTCACGGCCGAGGGCCCTGGTTGGGTGGCGCTGCGCACGTTCGACGAGTTCATCCACCACAACCTCCTCCTGCGCGAGGGCCCGGTCGCCGCCACCGCCGCGTTCGCATTCCGCGTGCGCTCCCCGGAAGACGTGGACCGCGCCGAGGCGTTCTACCGGGAGCTTGACTGCCCCGTCGAGCGCCGCCGCGAGGGCTTCGCCCCGGGGGTGGGCGATGCGGTGCGCGTGCAGGACCCGCTGGGCTTCCCCTACGAGTTCTTCCACGCCGTCGAGCACGTCGAGCGCTTGGCGTGGGCCTATGACCGGCACGGCCCGGGTGCGCTCGTGCGCCTCGACCACTTCAACCAGGTCACGCCGGACGTGCCGCGCGCTGTCGCGTTCATGGAGGACCTGGGCTTCCGGGTGACCGAGGACATCCAGGACACCGCGGGCACCGTGTACGCGGCGTGGCTGCGCCGCAAGCCCACGGTCCACGACACCGCCCTGACCGGTGGTGCCGGGCCGGCCCTGCACCACGTGGCGTTCGCCACCCACGAGAAGCACAACATCCTGGCCATCTGCGACCGGCTGGGCGCGCTGCGCCAGTCCGACCGGATCGAGCGGGGACCGGGCCGCCACGGCGTGTCCAACGCCTTCTACCTCTACCTGCGCGACCCCGATGGCCACCGCGTGGAGATCTACACGCAGGACTACTACACGGGCGACCCGGACAACCCCGTCGTCACGTGGGACGTCCACGACAACCAGCGCCGGGACTTCTGGGGCAACCCGGTCGTGCCCAGCTGGTACACGCAGGCCACCCCCGTCCTCGACCTCGGCGGCCGGCCGGTGGCGCTCACACAGCGCCGCGACGACAGCGAACTCGAGGTTACGATCGGCGCGGACGGGTTCTCCTACACGCGCCCCGACGAGGACGCCCCGATGCCATCCTGGAAGCAGGGCGAGTACAAGCTGGGCCACCAGCTGTGAACGAGGAGACGCACGTGGAGACGACACTGACGGCCAGCCAGCTGCACGCGATCGCGGACGCGATCGCCGACGCCGAGGCGCGCGGCACCGTGGGCGAGCGCCCCACCCGGGCGCACCCCCGGATGACCGTGGCCGATGCGTACGCGGTGCAGGGCGAATGGCGCGCCCGGCAGGCCGCGGCGGGCCGCCGGCCGGCAGGGCGCAAGATCGGCCTGACGTCGAAGGCCATGCAGCAGGCCGTCGGAATCGACGAGCCGGACTACGGCACGATCTTCGGCGACCAGATCTGGGAGTCCGGCACCGTCGTCGACCACGCGCGGTTCTCCAACCCGCGCATCGAGGTGGAGCTCGCCTTCGTGCTCCGCTCCCCGGTCGAGGGGCCCGACGCCACGGCCGTCGACGTGCTGCGCGCCGCCGAGTACGTCGTGCCCGCCCTGGAGATCCTCTCGAGCCGCGTGGAGATGGACGGGCGCTCGATCGTCGACACGATCAGCGACAACGCGGCACTCGGTGCGGTGGTCACCGGGGGGCGCGCCGTGGACCCGGCGGACATCGACCTGCGCTGGGCCGCCGCCATGCTCTTCCGCAACGAGGGCATCGAGGAGACCGGTGTGGCCGGCGGCGTGCTGGGCGATCCGGCCCGCGGCGTCGCCTGGCTGGCCAACCGCCTGGCGGTGCACGGCGAGCGCCTGGAGGCCGGGGAGTTCGTGCTGGCGGGCTCGTTCACGCGACCGGTGGCGGCGGTGCCCGGCGACACGTTCTTCGCCGACTACGGGCCGCTGGGGGTCGTGACGTGCCGCTTCTCCTGAGCTCCACGCTGCGCGCCCGGCTGGCCGCGCTGCCGGACGGCGGGACGCTGTTCGGGGCCTGGGTGTGCTCGGGCTCGCCGGCGCTCGCGGAGATCACGGCGGGCTCCGGGCTGGGCTGGATGCTCATCGACATGGAGCACTCCCCGGCCTCGCTGCAGGATGTGCAGGCCCAGCTGTGGGCGGCCTCGGCCTACGACATCGCGGCGGCCGTGCGGCTGCCGAGCGATAACCCGGTCGTCATCAAGCAGGTCCTGGACCTGGGTGCGCAGAACATCGTCGTGCCCATGGTCTCCAGCGTCGAGCAGGCGCGGTCGATCGCCGCGGCCGCGCAGTATCCCCCGGCGGGGATGCGCGGGGTGGGTGCCGCGTTCGCCCGCTCCGCCCGCTGGAACCGGGTGCCGGACTACCTGACGACCGCAGCTGAGCACGTGAGCGTGATCGTCCAGCTCGAGAGCAGGGCCGGGGTGGAGGCGGCCGGGCAGATCGCGGGAGTCGAGGGCATCGACGGCGTCTTCATGGGCCCCGCCGACCTGGCGGCGGACCTGGGGCTCATCGGCCAGCAGGGCGCACCCGAGGTCGTGGCAGCGGTGGAGTCGGCCATCGCGGCAGCGGTGGGGGCCGGTGCGTTTGCCGGGGTCAACGCGTTCGACCCGCAGGCAGCGCGCCGCTATGCGCGCGCCGGCGCCTCGTTCGTGCTCGTGGGGGCCGACGTCACCCTGGTGGCGCAGGGGACCGCGCGCCTGGCCGCGGAGTTCTCCGGAGCCTAGCCCGAGCGCTCAGGCGACCAGCATGAGCGCACCGCGCACGATCGCCACGGCGCCGCCCAGGCCGGCGAGTGCGATCGCCAGGCGGCGCGCCTGCGGGGCCGGCACCCGGCGGGCGAGCCGGCCGCCCAGCCAGATGCCGAGCAGCACGGTGATCACGATGATGGGCAGCAGCCACCACGGCGGCAGCTGGTCGATCGTCGTGGCGCCCACGCTGAGCTTCGCGGCCACGGAGAGGATGCCCATCGTCATGAACGTGGGCTGGAGGGTCGCGGCGAAGGACCGCTGCTCCCAGCGGGCGAAGCGGGCGTAGATGACCATGGCCGGGGCGGCCACGCCGGCGCTCGTGTTGAGGAAGCCGCCCACGATTCCGGCCGCGGCCGTGAGCGCCGAGGACGTCAGCCGCGGCAGGCGCGGCATCCCGAACGTCAGGGCGAGAGCGAACAGCACCACCGCCCCGACGACGATGTTGAGCCACGCGCTGGAGAGGTCGCGGACCAGGAGCGCCGCCGGAAATGCCCCGAGGGCTGCGCAGACCGCCAGGATCCAGAAGCGCTTCCAGTCCACCTCGCGGATGACCGCGAGCATGATGAGGAACCCGGAGATCACGGTCGTCGAGTTCGCCACGAAGACACCCACGTGCGGACCCATGGCCAGAGCGAGCGTGGGCGCGACGACGAGGCCCACCCCGGTGCCGGAGAGCCGCTGGAGCGTCGAGCCGACGAAGACCGCGGCAACCGCGATGAGGATGACGGCAGCGGTCATGGCGCCGCCCCGCAGGCGCCGGCGCCCGCGACGGTGCGCTCCTCGTTTGCGGTGGTGCGCCCATCGGCCACGGCGGCGCGCCGGCTGGCCGCAGCGGCGGCCGGGGCGAGCGCGGAGAGCGGGGGCATGATTTCAGCGTACTCCGCACCCCGCCGTCCGCTGCCTTGCCCAAGACCGCCGCGCAGGCGATGATGGCCCCATGTCCAACGTCGTACTCTTCCACTCCGCGCTCGGCCTCAACGACGGCATGCGCGCCATGGCCCAGGTCCTCGAGGACGAGGGCCACCGGGTCTTCATCCCCGACTACTACGAGGGCCGCACCTTCGACAGCGCGGAGGAGGGCACCGCCCACCGCGATGAGGTGACGTTCCCGGTCCTTGCCCAGCGCGCCTCGGCGGCCCTGGACGAGCTGCCCGCCGAGGTCCGCGATGCCCGCCTGGTCTTCGGCGGGTTCTCGCTGGGCGCCGCGATCGCCCAGTCCATGGGCAAGCGCGATCCGCGCGCGGCTGGCGCCCTGCTCTTCCACGCCGGGGGCGTCCCCAAGCTCACGAGCTGGCAGGAGAGCGCGCCGCTGCAGATCCACCACAGCGTCGACGATCCGTGGATCGACGGGGGCGCCCCGGAGCTGCTCGTCGAGTCCGCCGCCCGCGCCGGAGCGAATGCCGCCCACTTCGTCTACCCCGGCGCCGGCCACCTGTTCGCCGACCCCACGAACCCGGAGTACGACCCGGTGCAGGCCGGCGTCCTGTGGCAGCGCGTGCTGGCCTTCCTCGGCTCCGAGGCGACGGACAAGGCCTGAGCCGGCCAGGGCGCTCGCCGCTCGCCGGCGGCGACGTCAGCAGCCCGCCGGCGCCGCGCCTCGGGCCCGGCCAGCACCCCTAAACTCCCGCTGTGAGCCGCGGCGGCGCGCGGCGGTACGATTGTCTGCGGACTTCAAACCGTGCAGACGCGCCGCGATCCCCCTGGCACCGCACCGCGCACGGCCGTGCAGACAATCGAATGGACGCTCATTGAACGGCAACACGACTTTCCGGCACGACGATGTGGCCCTGCTCGGCATCGCAGAGGTCACCGCACCCAATGAGGTCACCTCCGAGTCCTTCGACGCGCAGCTGCACAGCACGCTCGAGCGCCTGCGCCTGCCCAACGCGCTCCTCCAGCGCGTGGCCGGCGTCGAAGCCCGCCGCAACTGGGACCACCCGCATGACTTCGTCGCCGGAGCGGCGCGGGCCGGACGCCGCGCGCTCACCGCCGCCGGCATCGAGCCGGAGCAGATCGGCCTCATGATCAACGCGTCCGTCACCCGCGAGAACCTCGAGCCCTCCGTGGCCGTCGCGGTGCACAACGGGATCGGGCTGAGCCCGGCCGCCATGAACTTCGACATCGCCAACGCGTGCCTGGGCTTCGTCAACGCCATGACCGTGGCGGCCACGATGATCGACTCCGGCCAGATCGAGTACGCGCTCATCGTCGCCGCCGAGGACGCCTCGCGGGTCCAGCAGGCCACGCTCGCCCGCCTCTCCCGCGAGGGCATCACGCGCGATGAGTACCTCAACGAGTTCGCCTCGCTGACGCTGGGCTCCGGGGCCGCGGGCGCCGTGCTGGGCCCGGCCTCCAAGCACCCGGAGGGCCACCGCATCAGGGGCGGCGTGACCCGCGCGGCCACGTGGAACCACGAGCTGTGCGTGGGCGACCACGACGGCATGTTCACCGACGCCGACGGGCTGCTGAAGAACGGCATGAAGCTCGTGACCGAGGCGTGGACGGAGGCGCACGAGGACGGCTGGGACTGGCAGAGCATGGACCGCTACGTCATGCACCAGGTCTCCAACATCCACACGAACTCCATCACGAAGGCCGCCGGCCTCAACCCCGACCGCATCCCCACGACCTACCCCTACCTGGGCAACGTCGGCCCGGCCTCACTGCCCATCACGCTGGCCCGCGAGGTCGAGACGCTCGCGCCCGGCGAGCGCGTCCTGTGCATGGGCGTGGGCTCGGGGCTCAACACAGCGATGACGGAGATCGTCTGGTGACGGCTTCGCCCGCCCGCCCTGCGACCCTTCCCCCGGAGCTGCCCGAGTGGGATCCGCAGTGGTCCAGGCTGGTGGGCGCGGCGTGCGCGGACGGCGTGCGCACCTTCCACGTGCTCGACACCCTGCCCGCGCTGCGCGCGCAGGGCATCGAGCCCACCGGCACGATCCTCGCCCTTCACGGCAACCCCACCTGGTCCTATCTGTGGCGCCGACTGGCCGCCGCGACCGTGGCCGCGGCGCCCGCCGCCGCGGCGGCCGGGGAGCGCGTGTGGCGCGTCATCGCCCCCGATCAGCTGGAGATGGGCTTCTCCGAGCGCCTCGCCCACCCGGCGCTGCCCGCGCCCCGCACCGGCGACTGGCGGCGCATCGCCGACCGGGTGGCCGACTTCGATGCCGTCGTCACGCAGCTCCTCGCCGAGGTGCCCGGTTCGGACGCCGGGCGGGACACCGCCGGTTCGGGCGCGGCCGGTTTGGACTCCGCCGGTGAGGTCTCCGCCGCTGAGACCTCAGCCGATCCCCGTGCCGCCGAGGCGCCCGCGGGCCCCGCCCACCCCGTCGTCACGCTCGGCCACGACTGGGGCGGGGTGCTCTCGCTGACGTGGGCCGCCCGCAACCGGGCGCGCGTGGCGGGTGCCATGACGCTCAACACCGCCGTCCACCAGCCCGAAGGCGAGCCGATCCCGGCCGCGCTGCGCGCGGCCCTGGCGGGACCCCTGCTGCCGGCCTCCACCGTCTTCACCGATGCCTTCATCCGCGTGACCCTGGAGCTGGCCGACCGGCTCGACCCGGCCCTCGCCCGCGCCTACCGGCTGCCCTACTGCGCCCGCGCGCTGCGCGGCGGTGTGGGCGCCTTCGTCGCGGACATTCCCGTCGACGAGCGCCACCCCTCCTACCGGGAGCTCCAGCGGCTGGGCGAGGAAATCGCCGGACTCGACGTCCCGGCGCTCATCCTCTGGGGGCCCAAGGACCCGGTCTTCCAGGAGCGCTACCTGCGCGACCTGCGCGCGCGGCTGCCCCAGGCCGACGTCCACCGCTTCGAGACGACGTCCCACCTGCTGGCCGAGGACGTCGACTACGCGGCCACGATCCTGCGCTGGCTGCGCCACCGCTTCCCCGCCGGTCGATCCCACGCCCCTGCTCGCGCGGACGGGGCGCAGAACGCACCGTCGGACGGCGCCCCCGCGCCGGGCGACGGCGCGCGCCTCATCTTCGACGCCCTCGACGCCCGCGCCCAGGATGGCTCGCCGGCCAGCGTCGACATGTCCCGCACGCCCGCGCAGTCCGTGAGCTGGGCCCACCTGTCCTTCGTCGTCGACCGGATCGCGCGCGGCCTGCAGCTGGCCGGCCTGCGCCGCGGGGACCGGGTGAGCCTACTCGTGACGCCGGGCAACGACCTCACCGCCGCCGCGTACGGCGTGCTCAAGGCCGGCGGTGTCGCCGTTGTCGCCGATGCCGGCCTGGGCCCGGCGGGCATGACGCGGGCCATTCGCGCGGCGGATCCGCAGTGGATCATCGGCGAAGTGCCCGGCCTGACTCTGGCCCGCGCGGCGGGCTGGCCGGGCCGGCGCGTCTCCGTGCGCCCGCTCGGGGCGCTCCCCGGCAGGGCGCTGCGCGTCGAGACGAGCCTCACCGCCCTCGTGCGCGACACCCCGGACGGGCCGATCGCCACGCCGGGCCTCGACGACGACGCGGCCATCCTCTTCACCTCGGGCTCGACGGGCCCGGCGAAGGGCGTGCGCTATACCCACCGCAGCCTGGGCGCGCTCGCGGGCCTGCTCGCCGGCCACTTCGGCGTGCGGCCCGGCACCGGCCTGGTCGCCGGCTTCCCGCCGTTCGCCCTGCTGGGGCCGGGAATCGGCGCCACATCGGTGACCCCGGACATGTCTGTGACGAAACCGCGCACGCTCACCGCCGCCGCCCTGGCCGATGCCGTGGCCGCCGGGGACTGCACAATGGTCTTCGCCTCGCCCGCGGCCTTCGCCAACGTCGTCGCCACGGCCGCAGACCTCACCGCCGAGCAGCGCGCCGCGTGCGGGCGCGTCGAACTCGTGCTCTCCGCCGGCGCGCCCGTGCCGCTGAGCCTCATGGACGCCGTTGCCCAGGTCTTCCCGGCCGCCCAGCTGCACTCCCCCTACGGCATGACCGAGGGACTGCTGCTCACCGACATCGACCGGCCCGGCGTCGCCCAGGCGGCCGAGTCCGGCGAGCACGGCGTGTGCGTGGGCACCCCCATTCCCGGCGTGGAGCTGACCATCGCACCGCTGACCATGGACGGCACCGCCGCCGCCTCGCTGCTGTCCGACGCCGATGCCGCCGGCGTGCTGGGCGAGGTCGTCGTGGCCGCACCCCACGTCAAGGACGGCTACGACCGGCTGTGGGATACCCAGGCGCGGTCGGCCCGCGATGGCAGCGCTGCCGTGGATCCGGCCGCCGAAGCCGGTGCAGGCCCCGGTGCCCAGCGGCACCGGACCAATGACATCGGCCACCTCGACGCCGCGGGACGGCTGTGGCTTGAGGGGCGCCTGCAGCACGTCATCACGACCCCGGCCGGACCAATCGGGCCCGCGGGGCTCGAGGCGATCGTCGACGAGCTGCCCGGCGTGCTGCGCTCGGCGGCCGTGGGCGTGGGGCCGGTGGGCACGCAGGCGATCGTGTGCGTCCTCGAGCCGAACCCTGCCCAGGGCCTGCGCCCGGGCCTTGCCCCCCTCGAGCTCGCCGATGCGGTGCGCGCCGCCGCGCTGGACCGCCTGGGCCTCGACGTCGCGGCCGTGCTCGTCGCCCGCGAGTTCCCCACCGACATCCGGCACAACTCGAAGATCGACCGCTCGCGCCTGGCCCGCTGGGCCGCCGAGGCGCTGGCCGGAGGTGCGCTGTGAGGGTGCTGGTGACCGGCGCCTCGGGCCTGCTGGGCTCCTCGACGGCGCGCGCGCTGCTGACCGCCGGGCACGAGGTGACGACGCTCCAGCGCCGCCCCTCGGGGGCGGACGGCGCGCGCGACGTGCTGGGCTCGGTCACCGACCGCGAGGCGGTTGAGCAGGCGGTGCACGGTCAGGACGCGCTCATCCACCTGGCCGCGAAGGTCTCGATGGCCGGCAGCGCTGCGGACTTCGACCGGGTGAACGTCGAGGGCACGCGCACGGTCCTCGCTGCCGCGCGCACAGCGGGGGTGGGCCGGATGGTCCACATCTCCTCGCCGTCCGTGGCGCATGCGGGGTCCTCAATCATCGGCGAGCCCGCAGGGCCGGCCGATCCCGCCCGGGCGCGCGGGGACTACGCGCGCACGAAGGCCGCCTGCGAGCTCCTCGCCCTGGCCGCCGACGGCCCGGACTTCCCCGTCCTCGTGCTGCGCCCGCACCTCATGTGGGGCCCCGGTGACGCGCAGCTGACCGAGCGGATCATCGACCGTGCCCGCGCCGGGCGCCTGCCGATCCTCGGTTCGGGCCTCATGCTCGTGGACACGCTCTACGCCGCCAATGCCGTCGAGGCGATCGTGGCGGCGCTGCGCTCAGTCGAGCGCACCCACGGCGAGTCCCTCGTCGTGACGAACGGCCAGCCGCGGCCCATCGGCGAGCTCCTCACCCGCATCGCCCTGGCAGGCGGCGCACCGGCGCCCCGCCTGCGGCTGCCGGCCCGCCTGGCGCAGGAGGCAGGCGGGGCCGTGGAGCGGGTGTGGAACCTGCGCGAGCACGACGACGAACCGCCGCTCACCCGGTTCCTCGCCGAGCAGCTGTCCACTGCGCACTGGTTCGACCAGCGTCGCACCCGCGAGGTCCTCGGCTGGGCCCCGGCCGTGAGCATCGAGCAGGGAATGGCCGAGCTCGCCGAGCACTACGGGCAATAGCCGCAGCGGTGAGCTGAGCCCGGGCACATTCGCCCCGCTGCGCCCACGACGCGGGAGCCGCTGGCCTCGTGCTGCACGGCACAGCACTCCCGACGTAAGCGGGACTGTCGTCGCTTCAACGAAGGCTCGCAAGACGTTTGGCGTGGAGCCGTCGGACCCCGCCTTCACCCCTCATCAACCGAGGAAGGCTGTCGAAAGGAACGGGACGAACGTCACTATCATGAGCGCGACGAGCAGCACAAGCGCCGTGGGCAGCGCAGCCTTCGCCACCCGTAGCACCGAGAGTCCCGACATGCCGGATGCCACGAATAGGTTGAGGCCCAGTGGAGGCGTGATCATGCCGATTTCGAGGTTCATCACGACGATGATCCCGAAGTGGATCGGATCGACGCCCACAGACATCGCGATCGGCAGGAGAATGGGCGCGAGGATGAGGATGGCGGAGGACGTCTCCATGACGCATCCGACAATCAGCAGCAGGATGTTCACGAGAATGAGGAACTGCCATGCTTCGAGATTCCAGCTTGCTATGGCATCGCTGATGTTCGCGGGGATGCGCTCGATCGTGAGCACGAACGTGAAGAGGATGCCGTTCGCGATGATGAACATGATCATCGCTGATGTGCGGGCAGACTTCACAGCGATGGAGAACAGGTCCTTGAACTTGAGCTCGCGGTAGACGATGAGCGAGACGAGGACCGAGTATCCGACAGCTACGGCTGATGCTTCAGTGGGGGTAAAGAGCCCCGTGTAGATCCCGCCCAGCACGATGACGGGGAGCAGCAGAGCGAGGATCGCATCGCGGAACGTCTTCAGCTGCGCTTTCGGACTGGCCTTCACTGCGGGACCGGTTCGGCCATATCCGCGCTTCCACGCCATGAACACCACGACTGCGAGGAGCAAGAGGCCCGCGAACACTCCCGGCAGAACCCCCGCCAGGAAGAGATCCCCGATATTCTGTTCTGTGGAAATCCCATAGACGATGAGTGGGATGGACGGGGGGATGAGGATGCCAAGTGATCCGGACGTCGCCACAATGCCGGTCGAAAACTCTCGCGGATAGCCGTTCTTGATCATCGCCGGGATGATGAGACCGCCCACCGCGACGACAGTCGCAGGCGAAGAACCAGAGACCGCAGCGAAGAACATGCACGCGAGGACCGCTGTGGCTCCCAGACCACCCTTCATGTGCCCGACCAGGCTCGCACCGAATTCGGTAAGGCGCCGTGAGATCCCACCTGTCGACATGACATTCGCAGCGACGATGAAGAAGGGGATTGCCATAAGCGGGAACGAGTTCAGCGCATTGAACAATCGCTCAGGCACCTGCGTCATCGGCATAAGAGTGAAGTAGTAGATGTAGATGAGGCTGGTCAGCCCGAGTGCGACCGCGATGGGCGCGGACGAGAGCAGCAGCAGCGCGAGCACAACCACGAGTGCGACGGTGGCTTCAACCATGGCGGTGCTCCCCCTTTCCATCGGAAACGCCTCGGTCGACGTCGTCACCCAACCCGGTGGGCCCATCGGCCATTTCAGCGGCGAACTCGTCAGCGGGATCTGCAATCAGCTCGTCACTTGGCGTCCGCAGAGCTCGTATCAGCATTTCGATGGCACGGAGGAAGAACAATGTCATGCCGATACTCAAAGACAGCTCGAAAACCCACAACGGCATCTTCAATGCCGCAGTCTGTGTTACGCGCGAGAACGGTTCAGCAACGAGCTGCCAGGAAAGCAGAGAAAGGAAGAATGCATAGACGATCGACATCAGAATTCCGATGAGAACTAAAATCTTGCGAGCCCAACCGCGCAACAGGACGGGAAGAATATCGACATTGACGTGATCGTTATGCCGGAGAGCAACAACCGCTCCGAAGAAGGTCGAATAGATAATGAGGTAGATAATCGCCTCCTCCGACCAGAAGATCACGTCACCGGTGATATTGCGCAGCAGAACTGCGACGATGGCAAGGATGCAGGCTCCTGCGAGCGTGCCGGCAGCGAGCACATTCTCAGTCCATCGCAGCATCACGTCGAGCATTCTCACAGTGCTCGCCCCCTCTCCCTCCGCAGGAGCTCGTCAACGATATCGCTGCCGATCACCGACCGATAGGTTTCATAGACCGAAGGCATCACCAAGTTCTTGAGCGCCTTGAGTTCAGAACTCGTGGGAACGACGATCTTGGTTCCCCCGGCAGCCTCGATCGTCTGCTTCGACGCTTCGTTTCCCGCAATCGATTCCTTACGGTTAAATGCGGCTGCATCGTCGGCGGTCTTCACCACAACCCCCTGCAGGTCAGCAGGGAGCGAGTCGAAGAACTTCTTATTGATGACGTGGACGTAGCCGATGTACCCATGGTTCAGCTCTGCAATAAATTTCTGCACCGTGTGCATTTTCTGTGACTCGATGTTTGAGTAAGTGTTCTCCCCACCATCGATGAGCCCCTGCTGTAATCCGCTGTATACCTCTGCGAACGCGAGGGGCGTAGGCACCCCTCCCCACTTTTCGAACTGGGTCCGCAGTATGTCCGACGGCTGGATGCGGTACTTCTTGCCCTTCATATCGGAGGCAGCGACAGTCCGATTGTTCGAATGGATCTGCTTCATTCCGGAATCCCATAGACCGAGCACCTTCATACCGCGCTTCTCAACGTCGGTATTCGCGTAGATGGCCTTCCCCACCGTCGAGCTCTTCGTCACGACCTGTGGGACCTCCGCCGGCGAGTCGAAGACGAAGGGCAGATCGAGGACCTGGATACTCGGGGCCACTGTGGTGAACTTCGCACTCGCAGGCGCGAGCATCTGGATCGAATTCGACTGGATCGCCTGCATCTCGTCCTTATCCCCATAGAGCTCCGAGTTCGGGTAGAGCTCAACACGGATGCGCCCTCCGGTCCGTTCTTCCAGGAGCCGCTTGAAGTACTCGGCCGCCTTTCCTTTCGGAGTCTTGGCAGTGGTGACATGCGAGAAGCGCAGCACGAAGGTATCTGCACTTCCACTGCGCATGGGACTGCACCCGGCGGCGGCCACGGCCGCCCCGACGGCGAAGGACCGGAGCACAGTCCTGCGTCCAAGCAGATCGGACATCGTTGTCCTCTTTCATGGATAGTCATCGGCGAAGTTGAAGTCCGCCTGTTATCCCGGTCACATTAGACGCCGCTAAAGGAATTTGCAACATCATCTCCGCCAGAATGCATAATCTGCGGGCGAGACCGGGTCGCTCTGGCCGGGCGCTTCAGTCCACGTCGACGTCGAACGGGTCTTCGATCTCCGCTCCGACGATTTTCCGCGACAAGCTGAGGAAGCCCCTCCGGATGTGCTCGGCAGTCAGGCGGGCCGCGGCTTCCCCGTCGACACTCCGCACAGCCTCGACGAGCTCGATGTGCTCGTGGTGCGACTGGTCGGCGCGGGCCGCATCATCAAGGGTGAAGTCCCAAGGGAATGAGTCCCACTTCGCTTCGATCTCGCCGACCAGACCGGGCATCCCACAATGGCGATAGAAGAAGAAGTGGAACTCCCGGGTCTTGAGATTGCGCAGCGAACCGTCACCGGCTGCGTTCGCCTGCGCCAGTTCATCGAGCAGTGCATAGGCCCCTTTGAGCTCGTGCCGCGAGATGCGCAGCACCGCGCGGCGCATCGCATAGGGCTCAAGGAGCATCCGCGTCACATAGAGCGCCTTGAAGCGCTCGAGATCGATGCCGGCAACCCGCACGCCGCGATGGGCCTCGGAGACGACCAGTCCCTCGGCTTCCAGACGATGGAACGCCTCGCGGACCGGCGTAATCGAAGCATCGAACCAGGTGGCAACCTCATCTTGGCGCAGACGCGACCCGCGCTCGATTTCACCGCCCAGTATTCTGCGGCGCAGTGCCTCCACGATGGCGTCCCGTTTGGTGGGCATGCCACCGCCTTTCCTCGAAGTCCGTCTCCCCCAGCTTACGGAACCACTAACAGCGAGGTCGACGCCCATTATTATGCACTCTTGTTTTCGTGATACATTATCTTCCCTACCGTCTTCAAGTGCCCGGGAGCCCTCGTGACGACCGATCCACCCACTGACCATCTGCCACTGCAGGGCATCACAGTCGTGAGCTGCGAACAGGCCGTCGCGGCGCCATTCGCCACCCGTCAGCTCGCGGACCTCGGTGCTCGCGTCATCAAGATCGAGCGGCCCGGCAGCGGTGACTTCGCCCGCGGGTACGACACATCGGTCCGGGGATTATCAAGCCATTTCGTCTGGATCAACCGCTCGAAGGAGAGCTTTTCCGCTGACCTCAAGGAGCCGGCGGACCGCGAGATAGTACTTGAAATGATTCGAAGCGCCGATGTCTTCGTGCAGAACTTCGCGCCTGGAGCAGCAGAACGGCTGGGCTTCGGGCCAGACGAACTGCGGGCCCACAACGATCGGCTGATTTACACCTCTATTTCAGGTTTCGGCGACTCAGGACCGTATCGTGATGCAAAGGCCTACGACGCCTTGATCCAGGCTGAGGCGGGGCTCGTCTCGATCACCGGAACCGAAGATTCGCCCGCGAAAACGGGGATTTCCACGGCGGATATCGCCGCGGGAATGTACGCGTTCTCCGGCATTCTCACCGCCCTGTACGACCGCGAGCGCACGGGGCGTGGTCAGACGCTCCGAGTCAGTCTGTTCGACTCGCTCGTCGAATGGATGGGGTATCCGCTCTACTTCAGCCGCTATGGCGGCAGGAGACCGTCACGTGCCGGCACATCGCATGCCGCCATCGCTCCCTACGGCACCTTCGGCGCAGGCGATGGCATCGAGTTCGTCATCTCTGTGCAAAACGAACGGGAATGGGAGCGGTTCTGCACGACGGTGCTCAAACGTCCCGACCTCACCGCAGATCCGCGGTTCGCAAGCGCCTCCGTGCGCTCCGTTCGGCGCGCGGAGCTGGAAACGGAAATCGACCACGTGTTTCAGACACTGACAGGTGCGGAACTCGCTGAACGGCTGGCCGCTGCGAAGATCGCTCACGCCCGGCAGCGGGACATAGCCGACGTCTCCGACCACCCGCAGCTCATCGAACGCGATCGATGGGTGGCAGTGGACTCGCCTGCGGGATCGATCGAGATGACGAAACCGGCCGTCGTATTCTCTGGATCGGGATTTCGGATGGACCCGATCCCCGCACTCGGTGAACACACCGATGCTCTGCGCGAGGAGTTCGCACCTGGCGGCAACGCATGACTCCCGCCAGCCGCCAGCAGCCCGCGTATTCGGACCTACTACCGACAGGGGGCGTGAACGCGGAATTCGAGCGACTCGACATCTGCGGTGTCACCACGGAGAAGATAACCGCAGCGGGGACGGAGCGCACCGTACTCACGATCGCACCCTCGGTGTTCGAGGAGCTCGCAGTTCATGCCTACAAGGAGATCTCCCATTTCTTACGGGCAGATCACCTCGCCTCCCTCCGCCGCATCATCGACGACCCCGGTGCAAGCGACAACGATCGATTCGTCGCTCTGGATCTGCTCCGCAATGCCGTCATATCCGCCGGTGAAACCCTGCCCATGTGCCAGGACACCGGCACAGCGATTATTTCCGTGAAGCGACCGGCTCGCATCTGGACCGATGGACGTGACGCTGAATACCTCACCGCAGGAATCCGGCGCGCCTACGAGGAACTCAACCTCCGCTATTCCCAGCTCGCCCCTCTCACCCTCTTCGACGAGACAAACACCGGCACGAATCTGCCCGCTCAGATCGAGATCGGTCTCTCTGCGGGTGAAGTGTACGAGCTGCTATTCATGGCTAAAGGCGGTGGCAGCGCCAATAAGTCCTTCCTCTACCAGGAAACCAAGTCCGTCCTAGACGAGACACGTCTCATGGAGTTTCTCGCCGAAAAGATCTCGTCGCTCGGCACAGCCGCCTGTCCGCCATATCACCTCGCCATCGTGGTGGGCGGTACGAGTGCGGAGTTCGCTCTCAAGACCGCAAAGCTTGCAAGCGCGCACTACCTGGATGAGCTTCCGCGCGAAGGCGACGCTCAGACGGGCCATGCACTGCGCGACGAGCGCTTCGAGCAGCGAGTGCAGTCGATGACCGAAACCCTGGGCTTCGGGGCCCAGTTCGGTGGCAAGTACTTCTGCCACGACGTTCGGGTTGTTCGGCTTCCCAGGCACAACGGCTCACTTCCCATTGCGATCGCGGTCAGCTGCTCTGCGGACCGACAGGCGGTTGCACGCATAACCGGCGACGGCGTCTTTTTCGAGAAGCTAGAACACGACCCCGCGCGCTTCCTTCCCCCGACTGCTGTGGAGGAGGAAATCGCATCTGAAAGTGTCACACCCATTGACCTCGACCAGCCGATGACGAAAGTACTCGCACAGCTTGCGCAGTGCGAGGTGGGGGATCGGCTAAGCCTGAGCGGAACTTTGATCGTCGCACGCGATATCGTGCACGCGCGCATTCGCGACATGCTCGCCGAAGGACAGTCCCTACCGGAGTATTTCCTTACCCACCCCATCTACTACGCGGGTCCTGCCAAGACACCCGAAGGAATGCCCAGCGGTTCGTTCGGACCGACGACCGCAGCCCGCATGGACCCCTATATCCCACTCTTCCACGAGCAGGGAGGCTCTCTCGTCACGTTGGCGAAAGGCAACCGCGCACCGAGTGTCGCTGAGTCGTGTGCGACACACGGGGGCTTCTATCTCGGAACCGTCGGCGGCCCCGCCGCTCGCCTCGCAGCCGAGTGCATTACCGATGTCCGGGTCGTCGACATGGAGGACCTGGGAATGGAAGCGGTCTGGAGCGTCCGAGTGACCGATTTCCCGGCTTTCGTCGTGATCGACGATCACGGCAATGACTTCTTCGCCCACGTCAAGAGCGGAACGCAGATGACACTCAGCCGGACGCGCACAGCTGCAGACGGCGATGAACTCTGAACCCATACCACCGACTATCAGACAGTCGTCGAAGGAGACACCGTGATCACATCCGAAGAGCAGACGATGATCGACACCGTCCGGTCGTTCGTCGACCACGAGGTGCGGCCGAACGTGAATGCGGTCGAGCACGCCAATGAGTACCCGGAGGCGTGGATCGAGAAGATGAAGGAGATGGGCATCTTCGGCCTCGCGATCGCGGAGCCGTGGGGCTACGGCGGCGTCTCCGCCGAGGCCTACGCCCTCATCACCGCCGAGCTGGCCCGCGGCTGGATGTCGCTGGCCGGGGCGATGGGCGGCCATTCAGTCGTCGCCAAGCTCATCCAGGCCTTCGGCACCCAGGAGCAGCAGGACGCCTACCTGCCGCGCATGGCCGAGGGCGAGCTGCGCGCCACGATGGCGCTCACGGAGCCCGGGGGCGGCTCGGACCTCCAGGCGATCCGCACCGTCGCGGCCCGCGAGGGCGAGGACTACGTCGTCAACGGCTCGAAGACGTGGATCACGAACGCCCGCCGCTCCGACCTCGTGGCCCTCCTCGTCAAGACCGACCCGGAGGCGCAGCCGCGCCACCGCGGCGTGTCCGTCCTGCTCGTGGAGAAGGGCCCGGGCTTCGAGGTCTCGCGCGACCTGCCCAAGCTCGGCTACAAGGGCGTCGAGAGCTGCGAGCTCAGCTTCACCGACTTCCGCGTCCCGGTGACCAGTCTGCTGGGCGCCGAGGAGGGCCACGGCTTCGCGCAGATGATGACGGGCCTCGAGACCGGCCGCCTGCAGGTGGCCTCCCGGTCGATCGGGGTGGGCCAGGCGGCGCTCGACGACGCGGTCCGCTACGCCCAGGAGCGCGAGTCGATGGGCAAGCCGATCTGGAAGCACCAGGCGGTGGGCCACCGACTGGCCGCCATGGCCGCCAAGCTCGAGGCCGCCCGCCAGCTGGTCCTCCACGCCGCCCGCACGCTCGACGGCGGCGGCCGCGTCGACATGGAGGCGGGCATGGCGAAGTACATCGCCTCCGAGACCGCCGCCGAGGTCGCGCTCGATGCCATCCGCGTCCACGGCGGCTACGGATACTCCACCGAGTTCGAGGTCGAGCGCTACTACCGCGACGCCCCGCTCATGATCGTGGGCGAGGGCACGAACGAGATCCAGCTCGACGTCATCGCCAAGCAGCTCATCGCGCGCAACCGGGTCTGAGCCCCACCGCGCCTGAGGTGCGGGCCCGGGCCCGCTGGCCCGCACCTCGGGGGCGGGACCGCAGGACCCGGCCGCGCCCCGGATCACGATCCCCCCACTGACCCCACTGATCAGGCCCGGACCGGGCCACAGCCTGAGAGGACACACCATGACCGTTCACCGCGGATGGCAGGGCCGGTACTTCGAGGACTTCGCCGTGGGCGACGTCTTCGAGCACCCGCTGGGCCGCACCGTCACGGAGACCGACAACATCTGGTTCACCCTGCTGACCCAGAACACGGCGCCCGTCCACTTCGACCGCGAGTACGCGAAGAAGACGGAGTTCGGCAAGCCGCTCGTCGACTCGACGTTCACGGTCGCGCTCGTGACCGGCCAGAGCGTGACCGATGTGTCGCAGAACGTCTTCGCCAACCTCGCCTGGGATCGGATCACGCTGCCGGCCCCCGTGTTCGAGGGCGACACGATCCACTCGCGCTCCACGGTGCTCAGCGTGCGGGAATCGCAGTCGCGGCCCACCCTGGGCATCGTCACCGTCAGGACGGAGGGCTACAACCAGCGCGCGGAGGTGGTGTGCGCCTTCGAGCGCACCGTCATGGTCTACCGTCGCGGGCACGGCCCGAACGCCGAGCCCATGCCCGCCCCGCCGCTGCCCCCGGAGGCCACCCAGGACTGACACCCGGGCCGCCCGCCGCCGCAGACGCGGCCCCACGCGCCGACGGCCCGCGTGCGCCACAATGGTGTGAAGCACATCACCGTCGATTGCACGGAGGGCATCATGGCCGACCAGAGCACCGCTCAGACCCCCACACCCGCCGAGGACCCCTACGAGGCCGCCGCCCGCGCGGCGGCGGAGGACCCCGAGCGCTACTGGCTCGAGGCCTCCGCCGCGATCGACTGGGTGAAGGCGCCCACGCGAGCCCTCGACGACACCCGCGCGCCCATCTACCGCTGGTTCCCCGACGGCGAGCTCAACGTCAGCTACAACGCCCTCGACCGCCACGTCGCAGCGGGCCGCGGCGACGACGCAGCCCTCGTCTACGACTCCCCGGTCACCGGCACCCAGCGCACCTACACCTACGCCGAGCTCACCGACCTGACCGCCCGCTTCGCCCGCGCGCTGGCCGACCGCGGCGTGGCCAAGGGCGATCGCGTCATCATCTACATGCCCATGATCCCGGAGGCGGTCATCGCGATGCTCGCGTGCGCGCGGCTGGGCGCCATCCACTCCGTGGTCTTCGGCGGCTTCTCCGCCAAGGAGCTCGCGGTGCGCATCGACGACACCGCACCCCGGGCCGTCGTCTCCGCCTCGTGCGGAATCGAGCGCACCCGCGTCATCGAGTACAAGCCGCTGCTCGACCGCGCCATCGAGCTCGCCGAGGCGAAGCCCGAGTTCAGCGTCGTCGTCCAGCGCCCGCAGGCACCCGCACAGCTGCGCGCGGGCTTCGACCTCGACTTCGCCCAGCTCATGGCGGCCACCCGGGAGGGCGCGCCCTGCACGACGGTGCGGTCCACGGACGAGCTCTACGTGCTCTACACCTCGGGCACCACGGGCAAGCCCAAGGGGATCGTGCGCGACTCCGGCGGCTATGCGACCGCGCTCGCGTGGTCCATGCCGCACCTGTTCGGCCTGCGGCCGGGCGACACGATGTTCACTGCCTCCGACGTGGGCTGGGTCGTGGGGCACTCCTACATCGTCTACGGCCCGCTGCTGGCCGGTGTCACGACCGTGCTGTTCGAGGGCAAGCCGATCGGCACGCCCGATGCCTCCACGTTCTTCCGCGTCATCGCCGACCACGGCGCCAACGTCTTCTTCGCCGCCCCGACCGCCATGCGCGTCATCCGCAAGGAGGACCCGGACGGGGAGTTCATGAAGAGCCACGACCTGTCGAGCATCCGCGCGTGGTTCATGGCCGGCGAGCGCCTCGACCCGGGCACCTACGAGTGGACGACGCAGAAGCTCAAGGAGGCCACTGGCCGCGACATCCCCGTCATCGACAACTGGTGGCAGACGGAGACGGGCTGGCCGATTGCGACGAACCCCATCGGCCTGCGCGCATTCCCCCTCAAGCCGGGTTCGCCCACGAAGCCGGTGCCCGGCTATGCGATCGAGGTGCTCGACGCCGCCGGCGAGCCCGTCCCGGCGGGCACGGAGGGCCTCGTCGTCGTCCGGCTGCCCCTGCCCCCGGGCACCATGGCCACGGTGTGGGGCGACGACGAGCGCTACGTCTCGTCCTACCTCTCCGCGTTCGACGGCTACTACCTCTCCGGCGACGGCGGCATGGTCGACGAGGACGGCTACGTCTACGTCATGGGCCGCACGGACGACGTCATCAACGTCTCCGGCCACCGCCTGTCCACCGGCACCATGGAGGCGGCGCTGGCCTCCCATCCCGCCGTGGCCGAGTGCGCGGTGATCGGGGTGGAGGATCCCACGACGGGCCAAGTCCCCAGGGCGCTCGTCGTGCTGGGCGGCGGGCAGGCCGCCGAGCCCGACGCGCAGGCGCTGCGCGACGAGCTCGTCGCCCGAGTGCGCGAGCAGGTGGGCCCGGTGGCCGCGCTCAAACGCATCGACTTCGTGCCGGCGCTGCCGAAGACCCGCTCGGGCAAGATCCTGCGCAAGACGATGCGCGAGCTCGCCGACGGGCGGGCCGACGTCGTGGTCCCCTCGACCATCGAGGATCCGGCGGTGCTCGACGGACTGCGCGAGGTGCTGGCCAGCACGACGGGTGAACGCCCGGCCAACTGAGCCGCAATACGAGTCCAACCCCAGGTGAGCGCGCCGAAATCCGAACTCACCACGTGAGACGCGCGGAGAATTCTCCGCGCGTCTCATGCGTCCGGCGCACACAATCCGCCCTGTTCCTGGGAATCCGCGAAGGGGCGGGCCAGGGCTGGCCGGCATACCCCTCCCCCCTACCCGCCGCCGAGGCGCGGGCTCAGGGCGCGCCCAGCTCGCGGTGATCGTCCTGCCAGCCGGATCCGGTTGCCGGGCACCGCTCCGTCTTGCCACGTTGGTAGTGCACCTCGGACGCGGCAGATGCGCCGCACACGTTGAAACGCCAGCGCATCTGCACCTGCGACACGCTGCACGCTGGCTGCCGCCGCACCGAGGGCATCCGAAGAAGAGACCGCCATCGACAGGAGCGAAGAAAGACCATGAAGTTCTCACGCATCGCCATGACGACCGCCCTCTCCGCCGGAATCCTCACCGCCGGGGTGTTCGGCTCCATGCCGGCCCAGGCCACGGAGGGAAGCCAGCCCGTCGAGGCGCACGCCCAGGCACATCCGCAGGCGAGCGCCCAGAGCGTCAGCGACCTCAGCGCGGAGCAGGTCGCCAACGTCAAGACCATCATCAAGGTGGGCAAGGACAACAAGATCCCCAAACAGGGCGTGAAGATCGCCCTCATGACCGCGCAGCAGGAGTCGACGCTGCGCAACCTCGACTACGGCGACCGCGACTCGCTGGGCCTGTTCCAGCAGCGCCCCTCCACCGGCTGGGGCACGCCGCAGCAGATCCAGGACCCGGTCTACGCCAGCGAGTCGTTCTACGGCGTCAACAAGGACGGCAGCAACCCGGGCCTGCTCCAGGTCAAGGGCTGGGAGTCGATGGACCCCGCAGCCGCCGCGCAGGCCGTGCAGAAGTCCGCCTACCCGAGCGCCTACGCCCAGTGGGAGGGCCTGGCCGACGAGCTCCTCACGCAGTACTACTGAGCCGCTGCGCGCCCATGGGCGGCCCGCACTGAAGCTGCGCGCCACCGACCCGTCAGAGCACTCCATCGACGCGAAGGAGAATGACATGAACACCGCACTGCGCACTCTCACCCTCACCGGCGCCGCCGCGGCCGTGGTCGCCACCGGCTTCGCCGCCGCCCCCGCCCAGGCACACGAGAGCCACGGCGCTCACGCGAGCGGCGCCTCGGCGACGGCCACGGCTCCCACCGGGCCCACGGCAGGGACGCAGGCCAGCCCCGAACAGCGCCGCGCGACGATCATCGAGCGCGCGAACTTCTGGGCGAAGGACCCCGTGCCCTACTCCATGGAGCGCACCGCGGCCGATCCGAACGGCAAGCAGTACCGCGCGGACTGCTCCGGATTCGTCTCCATGGCCTGGGGGCTCAAGTCCAGCCTTAGCACCGTAACGCTGCCCGACGTGGCGCACCCCATCAAGAAGGACGAGCTCAAACCGGGTGACATCCTCCTCAAGGGCGGCCCGGGCACGGGCGGCGCCAACGGCCACGTGGCGATCTTCAACGGCTGGGCCGACGATTCCCACACGAAGTACCACGGCATCGAGCAGGCGGGGCGAACGGGCACGGCCGCGCGGGACATCGCGTTCCCCTACGACCAGGACAGCTCCTACGTGCCGTACCGCCTCAACGGACTCTGAGGCAGCGGACTCTGGGGGCAACGGGCTCTGGGGCAGCGGGTCCTGAGGGGCAGCGCTCCCCGGAGCCCCGCACCCCGAATGCCTTCCCGCGGACAGCAGCGGCGGGGGCGGGCCATCACCGGCCCGCCCCCGTCGCGGTCGTCCAACGGGCCCACCACCTGGGCCGATCGCTTCCGCTTCGGGCGGCACTCCGCTAGGGTCGTGAACCGAGTCACCCTTCACGGACCCTTCCCCCACGAAGCGAGCACCCGCCCATGCGACTGACCCGCACCCTCCCCGCCACGGCGCTGACCACCGGCCTGCTGGCGGCAAGCATGCTTGCCGCGGCTCCCTCCGGCCCCGCCGAGGCGGCCAACGCGACCCGCCACACCGCCCACCACGCGCAGGCGTCCTCCACGGCCACGGCGCAGAAGGCCGCGAAGAAGCCGGCGCCCCCGCGCAATCTCACCCGCGCGCAGGTGAAGAACGCGCGCACGATCATCGCGGTGGGCCGCCAGCACCGGGTCCCCACCCGCGGGATCAAGATCGCCCTCATGGCGGCCCTGCAGGAGTCCTCGCTGCGCAACCTCAACCGCGGTGACCGCGACTCCGTGGGCCTCTTCCAGCAGCGGCCCTCCCAGGGCTGGGGCAAGCGCTCGAAGCTGCGCGACCCCGTCTACGCCTCGCGCGCCTTCTACGGCGTCACGAAGGGCACCCGCAACCACGGGCTGCTCCAGATCCGCGGGTGGAAGAAGATGTCCCACGGCACCGCCGCCCAGCGCGTGCAGCGCTCGGCCTACCCGCGCGCCTACGCCAAGTGGGCGCGCACGGCCGACCGCCTCATCGCCTCGGCCTGAGCCGCCGCGGGCGCCCCGGCCGCCTTCGTAGACTAGGGCCCATGCCGTCCTCCTCGCGCTCCCCCGCGCCGCGCACCCGCGCCGCCGCCCGCGCCCGGGAGCAGCGCCGAGCGCGCCGGCGCCGGGCGGTCCGCGGACTGGCCGTGGGCACCGCGGTCGTGTGCGCCCTGGCGCTCGTCGTCGCGGGAACCGTCTGGATGATCGCCCCGCCGGGCGGGGACGGCCCACAGGCCCCGAGCGCCGAGGCGAATCCGGACGACCCCGGCCTGCTCGACCGCGCGCAGCTTGCCAATGCCCGCACCATCATCGGCGTGGGGCGGCCCACGGGCGTGGGGCGCGAGGGCATGATCATCGCGCTCATGGTCGCACTCCAGGAGTCCACGCTGCACAACCTCGACCACGGCGACCGCGACTCGGTGGGGCTGTTCCAGCAGCGGCCCTCCCAGGGGTGGGGCACGAAGCGCCAGCTGCAGGACCCGCGCTACGCCGCCCGCGCGTTCTACGGCGTGGAGCGCGGCTCGGACAACCGCGGCCTGCGCCAGATCAAGGGCTGGCGCACCATGACGAAGAACGATGCCGGCCAGCGGGTGCAGCGCTCCGCCTACCCGCACGCCTATGCCAAGTGGGAGGCGCTCGCCACCGCCCTCTACGACCGGGAGAGGCGGGCGCCCATCATCCGGTGAGCCCCGCCGCGGACTCAGCGGCCCACCAGGGGCGGCGGGCTAGAATTCCGCTATGACCACGCCGTCCCCCGCCCCCAGCACCGCCGACTCCGTCCCCTCTGCGCCCGATTCCGCCCCCGCGGCGGGCGCCGACTCCGCCCCCCACGCGCACGCCGCGGCCGATGCCGTCCGGCTCCACGGTGCGAGCCTTGCCTCCGATGCCTCGGTGGCCCGCACCGCCGAGGTGTTCAAGGCCCTGGCCACGCCGTCGCGCCTGCGCATCCTCCTGGTCCTGTGCCAGGGCGAGTCGTCCGTGTCGAACATCGTCGACGAGACCCGCCTGTCCCAGCCGCTCGTCTCCCAGCACCTCAAGCTGCTGCGCGGCCTGCACCTCGTCGACGTCGAGCGCTCCGGGCGCGAGGCGATCTACGCGCTCAAGGACTCCCACGTCGCCCACGTCATCCTCGACGCGATCGCCCACAGCGCCGAAGCCCAGCACTGATCCGCCGGGCGCGGCGCACCGGCCATCGCGGCCGGAGACCGCCGCCGCGCGGCTCCAGCTGCCCCAGCCGCCCCAGCCAAGGGAGGACCGCATGGCCGGCGACTCGATGCTCGCGCGGATCGTGCGCATCCTCTCCGCGTTCGACCACGCCCACCCCTCGCTGACGCCCGAGGCGCTAGCGGCCCGCGCCCAGCTGCCCGCCTCCACGGCCTACCGCATCGTCTCCCAGCTCATGGCCTACGAGCTGCTCAGCCGCGATGCCGACGGCCGGCTGCGCGTGGGCGTGGGCATGTGGGAGCTGGCCAACCGCGCCTCGGACACGATGGAGCTGGGCCGCGTGGCCCGGCCCCACATGGCCCGGGTGCAGCGCTTCGTCGGCGAGCACACGCACCTCGCGATCCTCCGCGAATCCGAGGTGCTCTACCTCGAGCGGCTCTCCGCCCCCGGCGCCGTGCCGAACATCGGGGCGGTGGCCGGGCGCCTGCCGGCCCACGCCTCGGCGGCGGGCCTGGTCCTGCTGGCCCGGCAGCCGGCGCGCGTGCGCGACGCCTACCTGGCCCGCCCGCTGCGGGCGGTCACCGAGCACACGAACACGGACCCGGCGCGCCTGCGGGCCATGCTCGTCCACATCCGCCGCAACGAGCTCGCCCACCTCTCCGGGCACATGGTGGCGGGCACCTCGAGCCTGGCCGTGCCGGTCTTCGACGCGAGCGGCACGGCCGCCGCCGCACTGGGCATCGTCGTCGACACCGTGCGCCGCCCGCCCACGGAGGCCCTCGTCGGCGCCCTGCGCACCGCCTCCCAGGGCATCACCGCGGATCTGGCCGCCGGCGCACCCGGCGCGGCGGACGCACCCGGCGCACCCGACGGACCCGGTGCACCCGGCGCGGCGGACGCGCCCTGATTCCCGGACCGCCCACCCCCGCGCCGGCCCGTCCCCCGGGGCCACGCTGCGACTCAGGCAAGCCTCGGGATTATCGCTGAGTGAGAATCCATTGGCCCGCCCGAGGTGTGAGGCAGGACACTGAGCACACGCGCCGTCGGCGCACCCGGGTGCCGCGAGGGCACCCGCCTCCCGATCCGGAAGGAGCAACGGTGCTCCCCACCGCCCCACCCCCCGTCACCGAGCGCACCCAGGTGGGCATCGTCGGCGCGGGGCCCGCCGGGCTCATGCTCGCCCACCTGCTGCGCACCGTCGGCATCGACGCGATCGTCATCGACAACCGCACCCGCGAGCAGATCGCGCACACCCATCGCGCCGGAATCCTCGAGCACGGCTCGGTGGCGCTGCTCACCGAATCCGGTGCGCGCACCCGCGTGCTCACCGAGGGCCACCGCCACGACGGCATCGACGTGCGCGTCGACGGCGAGTCCCACCGCATCGACTTCCGCGCCACCGTGGGCGAATCGGTGTGGCTCTATCCGCAGAACGAGGTCTTCGCGGACCTCGCCGCCACGGCGGACGCGGACGGCACCGAGGTCCACTACGGCGTCGCCGACACCGTGCCCGGCGGCTTCGAGACGGACCGCCCCGCCGTCGCGTTCACCGATGCGCACGGGGTGCGGCGGCGCATCGCCTGCGACTGGCTCGTGGGCGCGGACGGCTCGCGCTCCGCCTGCCGCCGCGCGGTGGGCGAGGGCGCGCTCACCCGGTACTTCCACGAGTACCCCTTCGCGTGGTTCGGGATCCTCGTGCAGGCCCCGCCCAGCGCCCCCGAGCTCATCTACGCCCGCTCGCAGCGCGGCTTCGCGCTCATCTCGCAGCGCTCCGCCGACGTCCAGCGGATGTACTTCCAGTGCGATCCGGGCGAGGACCCGGCCGCATGGTCTGACGACCGCATCTGGGCCGAACTCACCGCCCGCATCGCCGGCCCCGACGGCCTGGCGCTGCAGACCGGGCCCATCTTCGAGAAGACCGTGCTGCCCTTCCGCTCGACGGTCACGCACCCCATGCGACACGGCCGACTGCTGCTGGCCGGCGATGCCGCCCACACGGTGCCGCCCACCGGGGCCAAGGGCCTCAACCTGGCCTTCGCCGACGTCGCCGTCCTCTTCGCCGCCCTGCGCGCCGAGCTCGTCGACGGCCGGCGCGCCGGCCTCGACGCCTACTCCGCGACCGCGCTCGAGCGGGTGTGGCGGGCGCAGAGCTTCTCCTCGTGGCTGACGTCGATGCTCCACCGCAGCGAGTCCGCGAGCCCGTTCGAGGAGATGCGCGCGCTGGGCGAGCTGCGCGGCGTGCTCGCCTCCCCCTACGGCCGCCAGTACCTCGCCGAGGCCTACACGGGCTGGCCCCGCGCGCGGGCGCGCCGGCCAGCGGGCCCGGCCCGCCCGGTCGGTGCCCCAGTGGCGGACCCATCGCCCCAGCAGCGCCCCCCGCACCACCAACACAGCCCTTCCGAAGGAGGATCCGATGACACAGCAGTCAGCGGCGCCGCAGTCTGACCCGGGCGCCGAGGCGTTCCAGCCGCCGCACAGCGAACCGCACGCGCCGGCGCTCGGCCCCGATGCGGCGAAGTCCAGCCAGGCCGAGGTCGACGCGGAGATCGCCGCGCAGCACGCGGACTACGACGAGGCGGCCGCCGCCGGCGGGGCGCCGGAGGTCCAGCCGCGGGTGGACTTCGCGCCGTACCGCTCGTCGATCCTGCGCCACCCCACGAAGAGCCTGCACCACGCGGACCCGGAGACGATCGAGCTGCACTCGCCGGCGTTCGGCCACCGCGACGTGGGCGCGCTCGAGTCCGACCTGACGATCCAGGCCAACGGCGAGCCGATCGGCGAGCGCATCCGCATCCGCGGCCGCGTGCTCGACGGCGACGGGCGCCCGGTGCGCAATCAGCTCATCGAGGTCTGGCAGGCCAATGCGGCCGGCCGCTACATCCACAAGCGCGATCAGCACCCCGCCCCCATCGACCCGAACTTCACCGGCGTGGGCCGGGCGATGACCGGCCCGGACGGCGAGTACGAGTTCCTCACGATCAAGCCGGGGCCCTACCCGTGGAAGAACCACTTCAACGCCTGGCGCCCGGCGCACGTGCACTTCTCGCTGTTCGGCACCGACTTCACCCAGCGCATGATCACGCAGATGTACTTCCCCGGCGACCCGCTGTTCGCCCTCGACCCCATCTACCAGTCGATCCGCGACCAGCGCGCCCGCGACCGGCTCATCGCCCAGTACGATCATGAGGTGTCCGAGCACGAGTGGCTCCTGGGCTACAGGTGGGACATCGTGCTCACCGGCTCGGGCCGCACGTGGACGGAAGGAGACGACGATGAGTGAGACCCGCGCCGCAGGCCCGCCCGCCCTGGCCGGGCGCGCGCCCGGTGACTGCGAGCCCACGCCCGGCCAGACGATCGGGCCGTTCTACGGCTTCGCCCTGCCCTACGAGAAGGGCAACGAGCTCGTGCCGATCGGCTCGGCGCGCTCCGTGCGCCTGACCGGCACCGTCTACGACGGCCACGGCGAACCCGTCCCCGATGCCATGCTGGAGATCTGGCAGGCCGACGAGCACGGCCGCATCAGCGCCGAGCCGGGCTCGCTGCGCCGCGACGGCTTCACCTTCACCGGGTTCGGCCGCGAGGCCACCGACGATGCGGGCCGCTACACCTTCTCCACGGTCGACCCGGGTCCCACGGAGGAGGGGGCGGCGCCGTTCATCTCCGTCGTCGTCTTCGCACGCGGCCTGCTCAACCGCCTCTTCACCCGCATCTACCTGCCCGAGGACACCGCCGCGCTGGCGAACGACCCGCTGCTGCGCTCGCTCGAGCCCGAGCGCCGGGCCACGCTCATCGGCCGGCGCGCCGCCGACGGCGGCCTCCGCTTCGACATCCGCCTGCAGGGCGACGGGGAGACCGTCTTCCTCCAGTTCCCGCGCAACGCGGACTGAGCGGGCAGGGCACCGGGGGCAGGCGAGCATGAGCGCACAGGACGAACGGGCCACGGCGCGGGGCGCCACCGGGGCGCTGCTCTTCGAGCCCGGGGCCGCGCAGGACGCGCGGCGGGTGGGCGACGGCGCGCTGCTGGCGGCCATCATCCGCGTCGAGGCCGCGTGGTTGCGCGCGCAGGCGACCGCGGGCGCCCTGCCCGCCGCCGCCGCCGAGGCGCTTGCCGCGGCCCTGGGGAGCGCGGACGACTACGCCGCGGCGGAGCTGGCCGCCGCAGCGGCGGCGGGTGGGAACCCCGTCATCCCGTGGCTGGCCGCCGCCCGCGAACGGGTGGCCGGCCTCGACCGCAGCGCGGCCCTCCACGCGGGCCTCACGAGCCAGGACGTCATGGACTCCGCGCTCATGCTGCTCGCCCAGGACGCCCTCGAGGCGGTCGCGGCGCGCGCCGCGGACGCCGTCGGTGCGCTTGCCGCGCTCGCGGCCAGGCAGCGCGGCACCCTCTGCCTGGCGCGCACGCTCACCCAGCCGGCGCTGCCCACCACCGCGGGGCTGCGCATCGCGCAGTGGGCCGCGGGGCTGGACGCGGCCCGGCGCCGGATCGCCGCCCTCCTGCCGCTGCCCGTCCAGGCGGGCGGGGCGGCCGGCACGCAGGCGGGGTACGGCCTCGTCGCCCAGCCCGCCGAGGCGCTCGCGGCGGCGCTGGCCGCCGAGCTGGGGCTCGCGGACCCGGGGGTGCCCTGGCAGACGAACCGACAGCCCGTCCTCGACCTCGCGGCGGCGTGCGCGGGGATCGCCGCGGCCGGCCAGCGCATCGCCGGCGATGTGCTCATCGCAGCGCGCCCGGAGATCGGCGAGCTCGCGGAGTCCGGCGGCGGTGAGTCATCGGCGATGCCGCAGAAGTCCAATCCCACCGTCTCCGTGCTGCTCCACCGCACGGGCCTCCAGGCGCCCGGGGCGCTCGCGACCATCGCGGCGGCGGTGGGCGCCTCCGTCGACGATCGCGCCGACGGCGCCTGGCACGCCGAGTGGCCCGCCCTGCGCGCCCTGCTGCTCGACGCCCTCACCGCCTCCCGACTGCTCGCCGAGCTGGCCGCGGGGCTCAGGGTCGATGCCGCGCGGATGGGCGCCAACCTCGAAGCCGCCGGGCCCGGAGTCGTCGGCGAACGGCTCGTCCACGCGCTGCGCGGCCGGGCCACGCGCGCCCAGATCCAGGCGGCGCTCGCGGCGCCCGACCCTCAATCCGTCCTCGTCGACCTCGCCGGCGGCGCGGACCTCGCCGCGCTGCTGGACCCCGCCGGCTACACGGGGCGGGCGGAGGCCCTGACCGATCGCATCCTGCACACCCTCGCACCCAGCTGAGCCGAAGGAGCCTGCCATGACGCTCGCCCTCACCGCCGCCCGCCTGCCCTCCACCGGTCCCACGAGCGGGCTCGCGCAGACGCTCGTCGTCCTGGCGTCGCTGGGCACCGCCGCCGACCCGCTGTGGGGTGCGGCCGCGCGGGCCCTGCCCGCCGATGTCCGCGTCGTCGCGATCGACCTGCCCGGCCACGGCCGCTCGCGATCGCCGTGGGAGGCCCCCGGGGCCGCGACGACGGTCGCCGAGCTCGCCGATGCCGTGCTCGAGGCCATCGACTCCACCCTCGACGTGGAGCGCTTCGCGGTGGCCGGGGACTCGATCGGCGGCGCGATCGCCCTGCAGCTGGCCCTCGACTACCCCGAGCGGATCACGCGCGCCGGCGTGCTGTGCTCCGGGGCGCAGCTCGGCGACCCCGGGGCGTGGGAGGAGCGCGCAGAGCTCGTCGAGTCCGCCGGCACCCCCACGCAGATCATCGGCTCGGCGCAGCGCTGGTTCGCCCCCGGGTTCATCGCGAGCCACCCGGAGACCACGGCCGCCCTGCTCCACTCGCTCCAGAACGCCGACCGCTTCGCCTACGCGGCGCTGTGCCGTGCGCTCGCGGAGTTCGACCTGCGCGGCCGGCTCGACGATGTCGCGGTGCCCGTGCTCGCGGTCGCCGGTGCACAGGACCAGCCCGCGCCCCCGGAGAACCTCTCGCTCATCGCCGACGGAGTGCAGGACGGCACCTTCGTCGAGCTTCCCGATGTCGCCCACCTGGCCCCCGCCGAGGCGCCCACCCGGGTCGCGCAGCTGCTGTGCAGGTTCGTCCTCGACGGCGATGCGCGGGCCGGGGAGCCCACCGGCGGCGGGGCCGAAAGCGGTGCCGCGACGGCGATCCCGCTGGCCGGGGCGCCGGCCGCCCCCGACCGCAGCGGCGGGCAGGGCGGTGACCCGGACGGCGCGCCCGATGCGGGTGGGCAGCCGGTCCGCACCTCGGCGGGGCTTGCGAACCTCACCCGCGAGCAGGTGCGCGAGGAGGGCATGCGGGTGCGCCGCGAAGTGCTCTCCGATGCCCACGTCGAGCGGGCCGAGGCCGCGGCAGACGACTTCACGCGCGACTTCCAGGACCTCATCAGCCGCTACGCGTGGGGCGAGATCTGGACGCGCCCCGGGCTGGACCGGCGGATGCGCTCGGCGGTCACCCTCACCGCGATGGTGGCGGGCTCCCACCACGATGAGCTGGCCATGCACGTGCGCGCCGCGCTGCGCAACGGCCTGACGCGGGATGAGATCAAGGAGATCCTGCTGCAGTGCGCGATCTACTGCTCGGTGCCGAGCGCGAACACCGCGTTCGCGATCGCGTCCCGGGTGCTTGCCGAGGGCGACGCACACGAGGGGCAGGGCTCGCAGCCCGGTCCAGCCGACCCGCCGCGCCCGGCGAGCGAGGCCGGTCCGCACCGGGGCTGAGCGCTCAGCGGCCCTCGAGGGCTCCCTCCGCCCGCGCCGCGCGCTTCGAGCGGGCCACGAGGAGGAGCGTGAGCGCCACGCCCACGGCCGAGGCGACGAGCGGCAGGATCTGCGTCCACGCGTAGCCGGCGGCAAAGCCGTTGGCGCCGATGCTCACCGCCTTCGCGCCGGCCTCGAGGAACATGATGATCGCCCACACGACGCAGCTCTGGCGCTGCACGACGCGGAACGCGCGATAGCGCCACAGGCCCTCCCACCAGGCGATGCCCTCGGGGGTGGTGCCCGCCGCGAAGCGCTGGCCGAACCAGAACGTGAGCGGGCGGCGGAACAGCAGGCTGGCCGCGAAGATGAGCCCGATGAGCCCCGTGACGAAGCAGTCCTTGTAGAGCAGGACCTTCGGGTCGTGGCTGCCCACGAGCGCGACGGCGGCGGAGAGGCCGTTGAACGCGAGGATCGCCTGGGACGCCCCGCCCACGCGCCGGGTGAGGGCGAAGTAGATGAGCCCGCCCACCGCCGGCGGCAGCAGCGACCACATGTAGGCGGAGAAGTCGCTGCCGCCGCGGCCCGTGATGACGGCGACGATGACGATGGAGCCCACGACCTCGAGGACCGTCAGCAGGATCATGAGGCCGATGCCCCGCCGGCGCGGTGCCGGGGCCGTCTCCTGGCCGTGTTGGCCGGTCTGGCCGGGTTGGCCGGTGTGATCGGGCTGGCCGGTGTGGCCGGGCTGGTCGGCCCGGCCCTGCGTGAAGGCGGGCGGGGTCTGGGCCGCGGCGGGCGTGTGCGCACCGCCGGCGGCGGCGTCCTCGGCAATCGGCTCGGCCATGGTGGGGGCGGCTCCTCTCGGGCTGCGCAGCACCGCCCGGCCCCGGCGGACGCTCGCACGTCGGTGTGCGGGCGGAGCACGGGCCCCTCGAACGGAGACTCACACAGCGGACCTGGGCGAGCGGCCTGGGACGTGCCCCGCTCGCGCTCAGCATACACCAGATCGGCCGCCTGGCCCCCGCGCGCGCCGGGCTTTTGCTCCGCGTTCGCCACCGGCCCCGGCCGGGCGGGGGCGGAGCCATCCCCGCCGGGTCGGTCCCCACTCGTGCGGGGCCGGCCCCGGTGCCGCCGCCGCGATCACAGCCCCAGGCGCCGGAGCCGCCACTGCGTAGACTCGTCGGCATGGCGGTGGCATTCGACGCGGTGGTGGTGGGCAGCGGGCCGAACGGGCTGGCCGCCGCCGTGACCTGCGCGCAGGCCGGTCTGGCGGTCCTGGTCCTCGAGGGCCAGGCCACCGGCGGCGGCGGGTCGCGCACGCTCGACCTGGGACTGGCCCCGGGGCTCGTCCACGACGTGTGCTCGGCCGTCCACCCGCTGGCGGCGCTCAGCCCGTTCCTGCGCGAATTCGACTTGGCCGCCCGGGGCGTGGCCTCCACCGCGCCCGAGGTCTCCTACGCCCATCCGCTCGACGGCGCGCCCGCGGCGCTCGCCTGGCGCGACCTCGACCGCGCATGCGCGGGGCTCGGCTCCGACGGTGAGGCATGGCGCGTCCTCTTCGGCCGGCTGGCCGGCCACGCACCCGAGGCGGCCGCGCTGGCACTCGGTGACAAGCGCTCCCTGCCCCCGGAGCTGGGGTACAGCCCAGGTGCAGGGCTGCGCACGGCCGCCTCGCTGGCGGCCACGGCCACGGCGGCGGGCACGCCCGCACTCGGCGCCGTGCTGCGCACTCGGGCAGCTCGAGCGCTCCTCACCGGCGTCGCGGCCCACACGATCGCGCGCCTGCCCAGTCTGGCCGGCGGGGGGACCGCGGCGCTGCTGGGCGCCGCCGCCCATGGGCCGGGCTGGCCGATCGTCCACGGCGGCTCCCAGGCGATCGCCGATGCGCTCCTGGCCGACCTGGCCGCCCACGGCGGCTCGCTCGAACTGGGCTCGCCCGTCGCCAGCCGCGCGGACCTGCCGCCGGCCCTGGCCTACCTGTTCGACACCTCGGCCGATGCGGCGGTGGGGATCCTGGGCGACGCCCTGCCGCCGCGGGTGCGGCGGGGCCTCGGGCGGCTGGGGCACGGAGCCGCCGCGGCCAAGGTGGACTTCGTGCTCAACGGCCCCGTGCCGTGGGCGGACCCGCAGGTGGCCCGGGCGGGCACCGTCCACCTGGGCGGGGACGCGGCGGACCTGCGCGCCAACGCCGCACGGGTGGCCGCCGGGCGCCTGCCCGAGCTGCCGACGACGCTCGTGAGCGATCCGGCGTCCTTTGATGCCGGGCGGCAGGTAGGCGGGCTCCGGCCCCTGTGGGCCTACGCACACGTGCCTTTCAACTGCCCCGCCGATGTGACGGAGCGGGTGAGCGCCCAGCTCGAGCGCTTCGCCCCCGGCTTCCGCGACCTCGTCGTCGCGGCGCGCTGCGTGCCGGCCGACCGGATGGCAGACCACAACGCGAACCTGGTGGGCGGCGACATCGCCGCGGGCACCGTGGACGCGTGGCGCCTCGTCGCGCGGCCCCGCGCCGCGCTCGACCCCTACGCGCTGGGCGTGCCGGGCATGTACCTGTGCTCGGCGGCCACTCCCCCGGGGCCCGGGGTCCACGGGATGGGCGGCTGGTCTGCCGCCCGCCGCGCACTCGCCCAGCGCTTCGGGATCGCGCAGCCGCCCGCCCTGGGCCCCCACCCCACTGCGCCGGCGCGCTGACCCCGGGCTGGGACCCGCGCGCAGCACCCGAATGGCGGGATGCGGTCGATGAGGCCCGCGGGCAGGGAGACATGACATCCGCCCGGGGGGCGACGACCACGGGGGCGCGGCGCGGCCGGGACGCCCGGTGCAGCCGGGACTCGCGGCGGCCGCGGGACGCAGGCCGGGGGATGCAGCGGCTGTGTCAGCAGCGGTTGCAGCGGCTGCGTCTGGGAAGCGCTGCGAACCGGTGCCTCGCCGGGCGAGCAGCGCGGCGGGGCCTCGTAGCGGCATCCGGTATCGTCGGGGCCCACACGCACCGATCGCACGCGCACCGCAGCGAGGAGTCGAGGAGCATGCGCCACCCGATTGCCCACCAGGGCCGGTCCAGCGCCCGCCAGGGCAGCTCCACCGTCCGTCGGTGTCGCAGCCCCGGTGCCAAGACCGGCCTCGCGCGCCGGGGCCCGGCCCCCGAGCGCCGCCACCGGACGCGGGGCGGCGCATGATGCTCCGGGTGCTCCTGGGCCTCACGTTCGGGGTGGTCCTCGCCGTGCAGCTGTTCGCGCTCGTCTCCGAGCGGCGATGGGACCCCATCGCGCTCGTGCTCATGGCGGTCGCGCTCGTGGGGCTGGCCTGCGTGACGGTGGGCTGGCGGCGCCTGTCACGCCCCTCCGCGCGGTCCACGGAGCGCACGGAGTAGCCCCGCGGCCCTGACGGCCGGGCCACCGGCCCTCTGCCAACGCGCAGTCGGCCGGGCCACCGGGCCCCTGCCCATGCGCAGTCGGCCGGGCCAGCGGGCCCCCGCGCCAGCGCCCAGGCAACCGACCGCATCGGGCCCGGCGCAGAGGCGGATCGCCGATACCCCGCGGCCCACCAGTAGGCCCAGTGGGCTGCGCGGGATCTGCGCGGCCGGCGGCCTTCAGGCCTCCGCCGCGGCCAGCCGGGCCTGGAATCGCTTGATCCGCTGCAGCGCCTCGAAGGTGGCCTCCGGCCCCACCGCCAGGGACAGCCTGACCGCTCGGTCCCCGTTGGCGGTGTCGAAGTCCAGGCCGGGAGAGAGCGCCACCCGCTCCTGCTCGAGCAGGGCCGCGCACCACTCGGTGGCATTCGCGTACGGGCCGAGCACATCGTCGATGTTCGCGTACATGTAGAACGCGCCGTCGGCCGGGGCGAGGTCGGTCCAGCCGAGCTCGGGGACCGCGTCGAGCACATACTGGCGGGCCGCGGCGTAGCCGGCGACGGCGACCTCGGCCTCCGCGTACGCGGCCTCGGAGAACGCCTCCACGGCTGCGTGCTGCGCGGGCACAGGCGCGCACAGCGTGACGTTGCCGGCCAGGGCGGCCACCGGATCGGCGAGGTCCTCCGGCAGGATCGCCCAGCCCAGCCGCCAGCCTGTCATGCCCCAGTACTTGGAGAAGGAGCTGATGACGACCGCGTCGTCGTCATAGGCGAGCGCGCACTCGCCCTTGGAGTCGGTGAACGAGATGCCGTGGTAGATCTCGTCGGAGATCAGCCGGACCCCGTGCCGACGGCACCAATCCGCCAGCTCCTCGAGCTGCTCGGCGCCGATCATGGTGCCGGTGGGGTTGGCCGGCGAGGCGATCATGAGGCCCGTGAGCGGCGCCTCCCGCTGCGCGGCGTCAAGCAGCTCGACGGTGGGCTGGAACCGCTCCGCAACCCCGCAGTCGAGCTCGACGACCTCGCAGCCCACCGCCGCGAGGATGTTCTTGTAGGCGGCATAGCCGGGACGCGCGAGCGCCACCCGGTCGCCCGGGTCGAACGCCGCCAGGAAGCTGAGCAGGAACGCGCCCGAGGAGCCCGTCGTGATGAAGAAGCGCTCCAGCGGGATGTCGAGGCCGTACCAGCGCCGGTAGTGCTCGCGCAGCGCCGCGCGCAGCGGTTCGATCCCGGGCGCCGGGCAGTAGCCCAGGTCGGTGCCGTCGGTGAGGACCTCCGCCGCCCGCGCGCGCACGGCGGCGGGCGCTCCCTGGGAGGGCTCGCCGACGCACAGCGAGATGACGTCCTCGCCGGCGGCCCGCAGCTGGGCGACCCGGGCCACGATGTCCATGACCGCGAACGCGCGCACCTCCTTCGAGCGCGCCGAGGTGGTCAGGGGCGGGGCGGTCGCGGTCGCCGGCGCCCGGGTGACGCCAGCGTCATCCGGGGCGGCGTGGGCGGCGGGATCAACAGGCATAGGGCAATCGTGGCACACGGCCCCGGCTGCCGCGGCGCGGCCTCACCGGGGCCTCGGGCCGCCCGCCCCCACGCGATCCCCTAGCCGTGCGCGGCCTGCCACTGGCGCACCCACGCGCGCCCGTAGTCGTTGCCGTTGGGCGTGCGCATCACGGTGTGGACGTGGAAGCGCTGGGGGACGTCGTAGTCGAGGAACACCCCGCAGTGATGGTCCAGCTCCGCGATGAGGACCGGGGATTGGAACCGGTAGTAGAACACGTCCCCGGGCTGCGTCCCGCCGATCCAGCAGAACCAGGACTGCCCCAGGTGCTCGGCGACCTCGCGCCGCTTCGCCGCGCGCGGGCCCTCGGGCAGCACGACGAGGAATGTCTCGACCAGGCGCATGACCGCCGCGCGCACGTCCTCGGAGGCATCGGCCAGCGCCAGGCCCTCATAGGGGATGACCCTGTTGTCCTGGAACGCCCCGGCAAGATGGCGCTCGTCTCCGGGATGGACACGGCCCTCCGGCATGGCGGGATCCACCATGTTCGCGTAGAGCACGGCGGCGTCCCTCTCCTGCGCGGTGAGCCGCGCCATGACGTCCGTGCCCGCGTCGACGCGGTCGTCGAACGTGCGCAGGCCCGCCTCGGGGCCCGCATCGATCTCGTTGGGCTCGGCACCGTGGAAGACGGGGCCCACCGTCATGCGGCCCTCCACCACCAGGCAGTTGACCGCGCAGTGGTGGCCGAAGAGCTGCCAGCCCCACGGCTGGCGCTCATCCGGCTTCCCGTAGAGGGCGATGTTGTAGGAGTAGTCACCCAGGATGTTCGGCAGGCCCACGACCTCGCCCAAGAACCCGTTGATGCGCATCATGTTCCGCGTCAGCTCCCACCCCTGGGGACTCAGGCTCGCCTGCACGAGCGCGAGTGCCGCGGTCCGGAACTCCGGGGAGGCGAACTCGAGGCGCACACCCGTGTCGAACTGCATGAACTCCGGATTCGCCCAGGTCTGCCACTCGGACGCGTCCACGGCATGCTGCAGCCGGGCGCGCTGGTCGTCGTCGGCGATCTCGAGCAGGGTCCGGGCCGCCGCGACCATGGCGGCCACCGGGGCCTCCTCCCCCGCGCGTGCGGGCTCCAGCGGGTAGAGGCCCTCGACCAGGGCGCCGTCGCTGGTCACACCGGTGAAGTCCTCGAGGTAGTGCGGGGTCCATCCCTCGACGAGACCCCCGGTGAAGGTGCCCGGCCGGCGGGCGACCTCGCGGTACTCATAGGCGTCGAGGCCCTTGAGCTCCTCGATGCGCGGATGGCCGGGGGGAAACAGGAACTGGCGATAGGGGGCGGGCGGCTGGACCATGGCGATTCTCCTTCGAAGCGCAGACGGCGGGCGACAGCGGAGGTGCGGGCGGGTTGGGCGATGCCCGCTCAGACCGGGGCGGCGTGGGCGGCCACCGCCGCGCGCACGGCGCCGCTGTCGCCGGTGGCGATCGCGGCGACGAGGCGGCGGTGGACGTCCAGGCGGGCCTCCCAGTAGTCGGCGGCCACGTCACCGGCCTGCCGCGCGCGGCCGCCGGTGAGGAAGCCCAGGGTGCTCTCGTAGACGGTGCGGGCCATGAGGTTGGGGCAGATGAGCGCGATCCGCCGGTGCAGCTCCCAGTTGCCGTGCATGAAGTCGTCCCAGGTGGCAGCGGCCTCCATGTGCGCGAGCAGCTCCCGCAGCGCGCGCACGTCCTCATCGGTGCGGTGGGCAGCGGCGCGCACCGCGATGAGTTCCTCCAGGCTTTCGCGCAGCTCGATCGCGTCGGCGATGGTCGACGGGTCCTCGTCGACGTCCATGAGCGTGTGGCGCAGGCGCACCAGCGGCGTCGTGCGGGCCACGAACAGGCCGCCGCGGCGGCCGGGGCGCACGACCAGCACGCCGCGGTCGCGCAGCAGCTTGACCGCCTCGCCCACGGTGGTGCGGGCAAGGCCCGTCTGCTCGCGGATCGATTCGAGCGTGCCGAAGAAGTCGCCGGCGCCGAGGCCGCGCTCGCCGATCGCGGACCGGATCGCATCGGCCAGCTGCTCCGCCCGGGACTGCGGGCGGCCCTGGGCGGTGAGCTGGACTTCACTCGTGATCTGTGCCATATTCCTATCCAACCACAAAACATGCATATGTTTAAGTCTTTTACCTTGGGAGTGCAGCGATGAAGCTGATCGGCCTCGCCGACGCACAGGGCGCCATCACGGTCGCGGACCGGGTCACGGATTCCGAGGCGCTGGTCCTCGGCGGCCTCGCGGAGTTCTGGGAGGACCCGGCCGGCCACATCGAGCGGGCGGGCCGAGCGGAGGGCGAGCGCGTCCGCGTGGCCGACTTCGCCGTCGTGCCCCCGGTGCTGCCGGATGCCCGCGTGATCTGCATCGGGCTCAACTACCGCAAGCACCACGCGGAGGGCTCGTACAGCGGCGAGGCCTTCCCCGAATACCCCACCCTCTTCGCCCGGTGGACGCGCTCGCTCACCGTCGCCGGCACCCCGGTGCCGGTGCCCTCGAACGAGGCCGGCCTCGACTGGGAAGGCGAGGTCGCGGCGTTCGTGGGGACAGACCTCGTCGATGCCGACCCGGATGAGGCCCTCGCCGCCGTCGTCGGCTACGCGGCATTCAACGACATCACGAGCCGCAGGGCGCAGAAGCTGTCCTCGCAGTGGATCCTCGGGAAGAACGGCGACCTCTCCGGCCCCCTCGGCCCGCTGGTCCCGGCGGACGAGGTGGGCGATCTGCGCGACGGCCTGCGCGTGGTCACCCGCGTCAACGGCGAGATCGTCCAGGACGGCAACACCCGCGACCTCGTCTACGACGTGGGCAGCACCCTCTCGCTCATCTCGCACACGCTGACGCTGCGGGCCGGGGACGTGCTCGCCACCGGCACCCCGGAGGGCGTGGGCTATTCGCGCACTCCCCCGTGGCTGCTGCAGCCGGGCGACGAGGTCAGCGTCGAGGCCGAGCGCCTCGGAGTCCTCGCCAACCCCATCACGGACAGCGCCGCGCGCACGCGCGGCTGACCACGCGCCCACGGCAAAGGAGCCCCCATGCGCACTCGCACCCCCGTGCTCGTCGTCCTCTTCATCTGCTGGGCCGCGCTGCTCAGCGACGGGTATGACCTCTACGTCTACGGAGCCACGCTGCCCGGCTTCCTCGCCGACCCCGAGTGGGGCGTGACGAAGTCGACGGGCGCCGCGGTGGCCAGCCTCTCCCTCGTCGGCATGCTACTCGGCTCGCTCGCCGCCGGCATCCTGACCGACCGGCTGGGCCGCAGGCGGCTGCTGCTGGTCTCGCTCGGCCTGTTCAGCGTCGGCATGGTGCTGTGCGCGATGGCCCCCACCTTCGCCGTCTTCGCCGCCTTCCGCATCCTCACGTGCCTGGGCGTGGGAGGCGTGCTGCCCACGGCCGTCGCCATCGCAGCGGAGTTCGCCCCGGCGGGCCGCACCTCTCTGGCAGTCGGCGCCGTGCTCACCGGTCCCCCGATCGGCTCGCTACTGGGAGCGCTGAGCGCCTTCGGCCTCGTCGGCCACGCGGGGGTCCGGCCCGTCTACGCGCTGGGCGGCCTGTCGTTCCTCGTCTTCGCGCTGGCCTGGGCGCTGCTGCCCGAATCCCCCGGTTTCCGGCGCGCCGCCGCGCGCCCGGCTCCGGGTCCCGGTACCGAGGCCGGTGGCTCCGGCCCCGCCCCGGCACCCCGCGCCCTCGGGCTCGCGCAGCTCATGGGACCGGGCACACGGCGCGGCACGCTGCTCATCTGGGCGGCCTGCTTCGCCAGCATGCTCACGATGTTCGGCCTGACCACGTGGCTGCCCGTCATCATGCAGTCCGCGGGCTTCAGCATGGGCTCGTCGATCGGCTTCCTCGCGGTCTACTCGCTGGGCTCGATCGTGGGCACCGTCGCGGCCTCGTTCACCGCCCAGCGCAGCTCGCCCAAGCGCATGGTCGTCTGCGGCTTCACCGCCGCGGTGATCGCACTCCTCATCGTGCTCGCCACCGCCTCGCATGGCCTCCTCCTCTTCGCGATCTTCCTCGCCGGCTGCGGGGGCATGGCCACGCAGAACGTCCTCAACGACCACATCGCGCAGTACTACCCCGACGGGGTGCGCGCCACGGGCCTCGGCTGGGCGCTCGCGGTCGGCCGCCTCGGCGCCATCGCCGGACCCGCCTACGGCGCATTCGCGGCCGGCCTCGGCGGTCCCCCCGCCGCTGCCCTGTGCTTCGCGATCCCGGCCTTCCTGGGCCTGCTCGTCGCGGTGCTCCTGCCCCGGCGCGCTCGCAGGTCGGCCGCGCAGCCCGCTTCCGCGGCCCCCGAGGAGGTCACCGCATGACGGCCGCCCACGGACTCGCTGCCCTGCCCGAGTCGACCGCCGTCGCGATCGCCGGCGGCGGGCCCTCGGGGATGTTCGCCGCGCTCTCGCTCGCCCGGGCCGGCATCGCCTCGGTCATCGTGGAGCCGCGCACGCAAGTCGATCGGCTGCGGCCGCGGGCCAAGACGACGAACGCCAGGACCATGACGCTCCTGCGCGGCCTGGGGCTGGCCGAGCGCATCCGCGCGGCTGCCGCGCTGCCGGTGAGCTACTCGCAGGACGTCGTGTTCTGCACCGGCCTGGCCGGCTATGAGCTGCGCCGCTTCCACGGGGCGTTCCAACTCGCGCAGCACGCCTACGGCCCGGCGCCGGAGTGCGGGCAGCAGATCCCCCAGCCCGTCGTCGAGGAGGTGCTGCGCGAGGCCGTCGCCGCGGAGGCACTCATCACCTTCGTGACCGGGGTCGAGGCGCGCGGCGTGCGCGCCGATGCGCTGGGCGCCGTCCTCATGGTGGGCGCGGCGGCGGGGCCGGCCGGCCAGGTGCCACCAGCCCACGGTGGAACCGCGGCCTCGGGCGCGGCGGCGGAGGAGGTCCGCGAGCTACGCGCCCGCTTCGTCATCGGCGCCGACGGGGGCTCCTCGCGCGTGCGCAAGTCGCTGGGGCTCTCGCTGGCCGGCACCTCGGCGCCCAGGCCCAACTTCAACATCGTCTTCCGCTCGCGGCTGCTGCGCGAGCGGGTGCGCATCCCCGATGCCGTGCAGTGGTGGGTGGTCGGTGAGCGCCCCGGGATGATCGGCCAGCTCGATCAGGACGGGACCTGGTGGACGATCCTCCAGGGGTGCGATGATCCCCATGACGACGCGGTGGCGGCGGACTTCGTGCGCGAGCTCGCCGGGGTGGGCGCCGACCTCGACGTCGACGTGCTCGCCTCCGACCCCTGGACCGCCCGCATGCTGCTGGCCGACCACTACACATCTCCCGCAGCGCACCGCAGCGTGTTCCTCGTGGGCGACGCCGCGCACCTCAACCCGCCGTGGGGCGGGCACGGGTTCAACACGTGCGTGGGGGACGCGGACAATCTGGCGTGGAAGATCGCCGCGGTGGAACAGGGCTGGGCCGATCCGGAACTGCTCGACAGCTATGAGGCCGAACGGCGCCCGGTGGCCGCGCGGATGATCGCCGATGCGGCGGCCAACGGCGCGCGGCTCGCCTCCGACTTCGCGGCGGCCGACCTCACCGCCGATTCCCCGGCCGGCCGGGCCGCCCGCAAGAGCGCCCATGAGGCCCTGGCCGCGAAGTCGAGCGAGTTCCACTCCGAGGGGCTCGTGTTCGGCTACGAGTACACGGCCTCGCCGTGGGTGACTCCGGACGGCGCGCCGACCTCCCCGGTGGATCCCATCGTCTACACCCCCGCCGCCTGCCCCGGCCAGCTGCTTCCGCACCTGCGCCTGGCCGACGGCACGAGCGCCTATGACCTCGTCACCGGCTTCACCCTGTTCCTCCTGGCGGATTCCGGGCCCACCGCGAAGGCGCAGGGCCGGCCGGCCGGCGAAAAGACGCCGGCCGCTCCCGGACCCCTCGCCCCGTCCGGCGCCCGCACCGCCTCACAGGTGCGCGCCGCGGCGGCGGCCGCGGGCATCCCGCTCACAGTCGTCGAGCTCTCCGGCCCCGACGCCGCAGCGGCCGGCGGCGCGTGGGAGGCCAGGGCGGTCCTCGTGCGCCCCGACCACCACGTGGCGGCACGGCTGGCAGCGGGGGCACAGTCGGGACGGAACGCGGAATCCGGCGGCGAGGAGGACGGCGCTGCAATCATCGCGGCCCTGCTGCGCGCGGTCGGTCGCCCCTCAGCGCAGGCGGAGACCCGGGAGCCCTCATGACCGGTGCCGCACCTGCACCCCGCGGGGCCGAACCGCACACCGCGGCCTTCTCACCCGAGCATCCGGACCTGCTCCTCGACCTCGTCACGCCCCCAGGACCGCCCCCATCCGCCGGGTGGCCGGTCATCGTATGGCTCCACGGCGGCGGCTGGCGGCTCCAGGACCGCACCGCGCGCCCCGACTTCGACGCGCACTTCGCCGCGCGCGGTTTTGCGATGGCGAGCATCGACTACCGGCTCGCACCGCGCTGGCGGCACCCGGCACAGGTCTGCGACCTGCGGCGGGCCCTGCGCTGGCTGCGCGCGCAGGCCGGGCGCCTGCGCCTCGACCCCGCGCGGATCGGACTCTGGGGCTCATCGGCCGGGGGCCACGTCGCGGCGTTCACCGCGCTGAGCGCGGCTGCGCCCCGTGCCGGTGCGCAGCAGTGTCCAGCGCAGGACGATCCGGCGGACACCTCGGTCGCGTGCGCGGTCGTGGGCTACCCGCCCTCGCTCATCGACGAGCTGCTGGGGCCGTGGGCCCCCGGGCGCCCCCACGAGCGGACAAGCCCGGAGGAGGATCTGCTCGGCGGCCCCGCGACGAGCGCGGCCGAGCACGCGGCCCTCCTGCAGCGCGGCCGCCTGGCGAGTCCGGCCCGCCTCGAGCCGCAGCGCCGCCCACCGCCGTTCTTCATCCTGCACGGCACCGCGGACGCGCTCGTGCCGCCCGAGCAGTCGCGCGCCCTCCACGAGCACCTCGCTGCCGCAGGCGGCCATTCGCTCCTCTACCTCGTCGAAGGGTTCGGCCACGGGTTCCTCAACCCCGGCACCGTGGAGGAGCTGGGGCCCGGGATCCGCCTGGACAACGGCCGCCTGGCCGCCGAACCGGAGGCGGAGTTCCGGGCCGAGCGCCGCGGCGGATTCGACCCCCAGGGGCGGCCAGCCTCGTTCGAGCTCATCGGAGACTTCTTCGCCCACCACCTGCAGCGCGCGTAAGGACCACCAGCGGCACCGCGCCCGCCACCGCCCCCAGGGGCGACGCACCCTCAGGAGCATTCCACCCACCGGAAGGACAGCACATGGCACCCGCATTCGACTGGGAGAGCGTCCAGCAGATGAGCGCGCTCATCGACGACCTGCCCGGCCACCTCGCGCCCTACGCCCTCACGTCCGGGGGAGGGCTGCACACGGACCTCGGGGACTGGCACGCGACGACGATGGCACGGCACTGCGACACCGCCGGCGAGTTCTCGCTGCAGCGGATCGACCTGCCCGGCGGCTCCGCGAGTCCGTTCATGACCGTGCCGGGCCACACGTTCATCCATGTGCTCGAGGGCGAGCTGACCATCCGCTTCGAGACCGGGACCCAGCGCCTCATCGGGGGCGACTCGGCCTCGATACCCGAGCGCACGCCCTTCGCGCTCGCGGCGGGCGCCGCGCTCAACTCCTTCTACCTCTACACCACCGATGACTGGCTGCAGCGCCTCGCTGAGCGCGCCGGCACCCCGACAGCCTCCCACGTCTTCACGCGCCGCCCCGCCCGGACATTCTCCGCCCTGCTGGCCGCGGAGCTCGCGGACGCGGCGGGTGTGCACCTCGTCGAGGCCGACGCGGACGGGCGACCGCTGCCGCCCCGCGCCGGCCTGCCCGGGGGCGCCGAGCCGTTCGCCACGAAGGCGGGCGGCGGTGATCGCTATGAGACCTACCAGCAGATCAACGCCTACCCCGTGCGGGCGCGGAACACCGGCGGGCGCTTCTTCGCCATGGACACGCGCGGGGCGAAGGCGCCCTACATCCCGCTGCACTTCCACCGGGAGCACTCGGAGAACTTCCTCTGCCTGGCCGGCAGGGTGGGCCTCTACGCCAACGGCACGGAGATCGTCCTGGGGCCCGGAGACTTCCTCCACGCCCCGGCGGGCACCATCCACTCCTTCTCCCTGCGGGGGAACAATACGCACATGCTCGGGCTCCTCACGCCCCCCGTCTTCGAGCCATTCTTCGAGTACATGAACACACCGACCGAGGCGATCGTGCACGAGGAGGGCGGGCAGCCGCACTTCCCAGCCGAGGGGTTCGCGCGGGCGCAGGCCGAACTCGACCTCGTCGTCGTCGGGCCGCCCCCGCACACTGCCTGAACCAGCACGCCCGGCAGGCGCACCACCATCACCCCGCGCCGGGTGCCGGACCGGGCGACCCGTCGGCCACCCCGTGGCACGTGGCGGACCGAGCGACACGTCGTCGTAGCGTGCCTCGGGCCCCCCGCACACGTCCTGAACCAGGCCGACCATCACCCCCGGGCGGGCGGCCCGTGCCGTGCGCATGCGCCCAGCAGGCCCCCTGCCGTCCCCCAGCCGCGTGAAACGCCGGCACGGAACCGGATACGCGGCCGCCACCCCCGGGCCGCCGCCTGCGACCGTGCAGTCAAGGCACTCGGGCCGGCACCCCGCCGCCCCCAGCCACACGGGAAGCCGGCACACCACCGGGTCCGTAACCGCGGGCCCGGGGCCAGCGCAACAACCGTGCAGTCCAGGCGCCCCCGGACGGGCCCACGGGCACCCCTCAGCCGCGGGGGCGAACGAAAACCCCCGAGGGGGGGAAACAAAGAAGGGGGGTCTTGTCGCTGCTGTGCAGCGACAAGACCCCCCAATCGAAGAGGATTGCGGCGGCGACCTACTCTCCCACACCCCCTCGGGTGCAGTACCATCGGCGTGATCAGGCTTAGCTTCCGGGTTCGGAATGGAACCGGGCGTTTCCCCAACACTCTCACCACCGCAAAAACACGGGACACCCCCACACCACCGCCCAACAGGCAGCAAACAAGGGAGCACACCGGGATACGGCAATGCCAAAACAGTGGACGCGAACACCAACCATGACAGTCGAAACGTGTTTACTCGTGTTACCCGACCCGCAACCCCCACACCACAACCACCACCCCACAACAGGGCAACAGTCACAGTACGCGAAGGCACGTAATGGGTGAGTGATCGGCGTATTAGTACCAGTCAGCTCCACCCCTCACAGGGCTCCCACATCTGGCCTATCAACCCCATCATCTCTAGGGCACCTAATAACGAAATCTCATCTCGAAGCCGGCTTCCCACTTAGATGCTTTCAGCGGTTATCCATCCCGAACGTAGCCAACCAGCCATGCACCTGGCGGTACAACTGGCACACCAGAGGTTCGTCCGTCCCGGTCCTCTCGTACTAAGGACAGCCCTTCTCAGATTTCATACGCACGCAGCGGATAGGGACCGAACTGTCTCACGACGTTCTAAACCCAGCTCGCGTACCGCTTTAATGGGCGAACAGCCCAACCCTTGGGACCGACTCCAGCCCCAGGATGCGACGAGCCGACATCGAGGTGCCAAACCATGCCGTCGATATGGACTCTTGGGCAAGATCAGCCTGTTATCCCCGAGGTACCTTTTATCCGTTGAGCGACCGCGATTCCACAATCCACGGCCGGGTCACTAGTCCCAGCTTTCGCTCCTGCTCGACACGTCCGTCTCACAGTCAAGCTCCCTTGTGCACTTACACTCGACACCTGATTGCCAACCAGGCTGAGGGAACCTTTGGGCGCCTCCGTTACTCTTTAGGAGGCAACCGCCCCAGTTAAACTACCCATCAGGCACTGTCCCTGAACCCGATCAGGGTCCGAAGTTAAGGAATCCAGAATGGCCAGAGTGGTATTTCAACAACGACTCCACAACACCTAGCGATGCCGCATCAACGTCTCCCACCTATCCTACACAAGCCACACCGAACACCAATACCAAACTATAGTGAAGGTCTCGGGGTCTTTCCGTCCTGCTGCGCGTAACGAGCATCTTTACTCGTAATGCAATTTCGCCGAGTTCGCGGTTGAGACAGCAGAGAAGTCGTTACGCCATTCGTGCAGGTCGGAACTTACCCGACAAGGAATTTCGCTACCTTAGGATGGTTATAGTTACCACCGCCGTTTACTGGGGCTTAAATTCTCCGCTTCAACACCCAAAGGTGTTTAACAGGTCCTCTTAACCTTCCAGCACCGGGCAGGCGTCAGTCCGTATACATCGTCTTACGACTTCGCACGGACCTGTGTTTTTAGTAAACAGTCGCTTCTCTCTGGTCTCTGCGGCCACCACCCACACATCACCACGCAAAGGCGGCTTCACGGGGGCGGCCCCCCTTCTCCCGAAGTTACGGGGGCATTTTGCCGAGTTCCTTAACCACGATTCTCTCGATCGCCTCAGTATTCTCTACCTGACCACCTGAGTCGGTTTGGGGTACGGGCGGCTCGAACCTCACGCCGATGCTTTTCTCGGCAGCATAGGATCATCGGATCACCCCACAAAATGGGGCGCCCATCAGCTCTCAGGCTCACGCCCGGCGGATTTGCCAACCGGACACCCTACAGCCTTAGACCCAGACAACCATCGCTGGGCCCGACTACCTTCCTGCGTCACACCTGTTAATACGCTTACCTACTACGCGCTCAGGTCCCACCATCACCACCCACACAAGAACTCAAAGAGTCCCCGGTGGAGGCTTGGGCGGTTAGTCTCACACGCCTCGGTACGGACGGTTCTTCGCCGGTACGGGAATATCAACCCGTTGTCCATCGACTACGCCTGTCGGCCTCGCCTTAGGTCCCGACTTACCCAGGGCGGATTAGCCTAGCCCTGGAACCCTTGGTCATCCGGCGGACGGGTTTCCCACCCGTCATTCGCTACTCATGCCTGCATTCTCACTCGCATAGCCTCCACCGCTCGATCACTCGACGACTTCACCGGCCACACGACGCTCCCCTACCCAGCACCACACCCGTTAGGGCTATACATGGCGCTGCCACAACTTCGGCGGTGTGCTTAAGCCCCGCTACATTATCGGCGCAGAATCACTTGACCAGTGAGCTATTACGCACTCTTTCAAGGATGGCTGCTTCTAAGCCAACCTCCTGGTTGTCTTCGCAACTCCACATCCTTTCCCACTGAGCACACGCTTAGGGGCCTTAGTTGATGGTCTGGGCTGTTTCCCTCTCGACTACGAAGCTTATCCCCCGCAGTCTCACTGCCACGCTGACACTTACCGGCATTCGGAGTTTGGTTGACGTCAGTAACCCGGTGGGGCCCATCAGCCATCCAGTAGCTCTACCTCCAGCAAGAACCACGCAACGCTGCACCTAAATGCATTTCGGGGAGAACCAGCTATCACAGAGTTTGATTGGCCTTTCACCCCTAACCACAGGTCATCCCCTCCATTTTCAACTGAAGTGGGTTCGGGCCTCCACGACGTCTTACCGACGCTTCACCCTGCCCATGGCTAGATCACTCCGCTTCGGGTCTAGGACACGCGACTCAAACGCCCTCTTCGGACTCGCTTTCGCTACGGCTCCCCCACACGGGTTAACCTCGCCACGCACCACTAACTCGCAGGCTCATTCTTCAAAAGGCACGCCATCACCCCAACAAAGGAGGCTCTGACGGATTGTAGGCACACGGTTTCAGGTACTCTTTCACTCCCCTCCCGGGGTACTTTTCACCATTCCCTCACGGTACTGATCCGCTATCGGTCATCAGGAAGTATTCAGCCTTACCAGGTGGTCCTGGCAGATTCACACGGGATTACACGAGTCCCGTCCTACTCGGGAACCACTCAACGCAGCACGCACACGTTTCGCCTACGGGACTCTCACCCACTCCGGTCGACCTTCCCAGATCATTCGACTACGCACACGCACCCACGCGGGGACCATGCCGAATCCCCACAAGCAGCCCCACAACACCGCACATGCAACGCCGACACGCTTGACACACACACGGTTTAGGCTCCTCCGCTTTCGCTCGCCACTACTCACGGAATCATTCTTATTTTCTTCTCCTATGGGTACTGAGATGTTTCACTTCCCCACGTTCCCTCCACATGCCCTATACATTCAGACACGGGTGACTGCGCACAACACACAGCCGGGTTTCCCCATTCGGACACCCTCGGATCACCGTTCGCTTACCAACTCCCCGAGGCTTATCGCAGGTTGCCACGTCCTTCATCGGCTCCTGATGCCAAGGCATCCACCATGCGCCCTTGTACACTCACCACCACCCCACACAAAACAAGGGGGCAGCGAGTCGGATAACACAAGAAACACTTACAACAACAAAATCACAGAATGCCGCCACGCCCACACCCACCCGACAGCAGAACCACCCCGCAAACACAGGGCAGCACCACCACACGACAGGGGGCACACACGCGCGACATCCAGATGCTCGCGTCCACTATTGACAAACCACACAACCACCACACACCCACACAAGAACCAGCCACAGGCCAGCCCCGCGCCAGGCGGCGGCATCCCGGACAACACACCCCCACACAACAAGGGGGGCCTGTTCTCCCAGGACCCAACAGCGCATCCGCACACACACAGCAGCACACGCCACCAGCCATCCACGACCAGCAGCGCACACACACCCCCCACAAAAAGGGCGCCTCCTACGACGTTCCACCCATGAGCAACCGCCCCCACCACGAACGGGCGAGCAGACGGCGCCACCACCACACACCAACACCCACCCCACAAAGAGGGGCAGGCCGCGCGCGGCTATCAGTGACAGCTCCTTAGAAAGGAGGTGATCCAGCCGCACCTTCCGGTACGGCTACCTTGTTACGACTTAGTCCCAATCACCAGTCCCACCTTCGACGGCTCCCCCACAAAGTGTTGGGCCACCGGCTTCGGGTGTTACCGACTTTCGTGACTTGACGGGCGGTGTGTACAAGGCCCGGGAACGTATTCACCGCAGCGTTGCTGATCTGCGATTACTAGCGACTCCGACTTCACGTAGTCGAGTTGCAGACTACGATCCGAACTGAGGCCGGCTTTATGGGATTCGCTCCGCCTCACGGCATCGCAACCCTCTGTACCGACCATTGTAGCATGCGTGAAGCCCAAGACATAAAGGGCATGATGATTTGACGTCATCCCCACCTTCCTCCGAGTTGACCCCGGCAGTCTCCTATGAGTTCCCACCATCACGTGCTGGCAACATAGAACGAGGGTTGCGCTCGTTGCGGGACTTAACCCAACATCTCACGACACGAGCTGACGACAACCATGCACCACCTGTGCACCGGCCACAAAGGGAAGAACCATCTCTGATCCGGTCCAGTGCATGTCAAGCCTTGGTAAGGTTCTTCGCGTTGCATCGAATTAATCCGCATGCTCCGCCGCTTGTGCGGGCCCCCGTCAATTCCTTTGAGTTTTAGCCTTGCGGCCGTACTCCCCAGGCGGGGCACTTAATGCGTTAGCTACGGCACGGAATCCGTGGAATGGACCCCACACCTAGTGCCCAACGTTTACGGCATGGACTACCAGGGTATCTAATCCTGTTCGCTCCCCATGCTTTCGCTCCTCAGCGTCAGTTACAGCCCAGAGTCCCGCCTTCGCCACCGGTGTTCCTCCTGATATCTGCGCATTTCACCGCTACACCAGGAATTCCAGACTCCCCTACTGCACTCCAGTCCGCCCGTACCCACTGCACGCGCACCGTTGAGCGATGCGTTTCCACAGCAGACGCGACAGACCACCTACGAGCTCTTTACGCCCAATAATTCCGGACAACGCTTGTACCCTACGTATTACCGCGGCTGCTGGCACGTAGTTAGCCGGTACTTCTTCTGCAGGTACCCTCACCCCCGAAGGGGCTTGTTCCCTACTGAAAGAGGTTTACAACCCGAAGGCCGTCATCCCCCACGCGGCGTCGCTGCATCAGGCTTGCGCCCATTGTGCAATATTCCCCACTGCTGCCTCCCGTAGGAGTCTGGGCCGTGTCTCAGTCCCAGTGTGGCCGGTCGCCCTCTCAGGCCGGCTACCCGTCGTCGCCTTGGTAGGCCATCACCCCACCAACAAGCTGATAGGCCGCGAGCCCATCCCCAACCGAAAAAACTTTCCACACACCACCATGCGGCAGCGCGTCATATCCGGTATTAGACCCAGTTTCCCGGGCTTATCCCAGAGTCAGGGGCAGGTTACTCACGTGTTACTCACCCGTTCGCCACTCATCCACCCAGTGCAAGCACCAGGCTTCAGCGTTCGACTTGCATGTGTTAAGCACGCCGCCAGCGTTCGTCCTGAGCCAGGATCAAACTCTCCACAAAAAAATGTGCGAGTCAAAAAAGACCCCAGCCGACACAAGAATCACTGACAAGAACAACACCCCACCAACCCACCACAAAGGGCAGGCAGCCGGGTGTCCGTTACGTCAATCAAATAACTAAATACTTCTGCCAGCCAATACAACAAAAATACTGGCATCGCAGAAAGACTTGTATGTACGAATACGCTATTGAGTTCTCAAAGAACAGGCACACCAACCCGAGCCCCACACGGCGTGCGAGACCCACAGAAGGATGCCGGGTGCCCCGACTTCCGCTCCACCGGACCCGTGCGGGCCGGTCGCGCTGCTCGAGGCGAACAATCACCTAGCTTAGACCCGATCTTCACTGCGAAGCAAGCCGCTCTGCCGTGACCCTCACCACATCAACCCGGGGGCTGAACTGGGAGGATGGACCGAAATCCGGCTGCCCCGGCGGTTTCCCGCGTCAGGCAGCGAGAGACGACACTACACGCACCGGCCGGGGCGCGCAAGTCCCCGCGGAGAATCTTCTTCACCCGGCGCCTCGGCCCATTCCGCGGCCCATCCTCCGACCCGTCGCTCGCCCGAGCCGGCGCCGCGCCTCGGAGGCCGTGCCTCGGGGCAGGCGCCCCACGGCACGGGCCTCACAGCAGCTGCGTGGGATCGGCCGGTGTGCCGGCCTCCGGGTGCGCGTGCGTGCGCGCCCTGCCCCTGGCGATCCGCTCCACCGCCGGCTCATTGACGTGTCGGGAGAAGAACGCGATGAGCGGCCCGCAGAAGAACGCCGTCATGATGGTGCCCGCCCCCACCGGCCCGCCGACCAGAAGCGCGGCGACGAGCACGAGGAGATCCTGCGTCACCCGCACCCGCTGGTACTTCCAGCCCGACCGCTCGACGATGATCGGCGCGATCGCATCGTAGGGCGCGGTGCCCACTCCTGCGGAGATGTAGGCACTGGCGCCGAACGCGAAGACGCAGATGCCCACCGCGAAGCACAGGGTGGCGCCGTGCGCATCGCCCGCGGGCACGGCATACGGGTGCAGCAGCGCGGCGAAGAGCTCGATGAAGAAGCCCGTGAGCGTCATGTTCACAAGCGTGCCGATGCCGATGTAGGAGCGGGCCCAGATGAGGACCGGCACGAAGAGGACCGCGTTGCTCAGCAGCTGGTAGGCGCCCAGGGTCCAGCCCAGCCGGTCGCTGACGCCGATGTTGAGGGCGGTGTACGGGTCGACGCCCACCCCGCCGGTCTGCAGGATCGCAGCCCCCAGGCCGATGAGCACCACGCCCGCGAGCGCGTAGAGCGAGCGGGCCGCCAGCGAACCCGGATGTCGGTCTGCCATGGTGTCGCTCCCCTCCTGCGCTCTCCCCGGCCCAGCGCGGTGCTGTGCCTCAGCCGGCAGCCGTGCGGCGCCTCAGCCGGTGACCGGCCATTCGTGGACGGGCCGGCCTGTGGCCTGGTTCTCCCGGTAGAGCTCCATCATGCGCACGAGCGCGGCGCGGCGCTCCGGTGAATCCGGCTCGGTCACCCGCGGCTTGAGGCCGTTGAGCGTGCGCAGCTGCCAGGTGGCGCCGTTCTGCCGGGTGCGGGCGCGCTCGTCGATGATGTGCAACGACTCGTCGATGAGCACCGGGTCCACGCCGATCATCTCGAGGCCCTTGCGCGCCTGCGGCAGCAGCCGGCCGCGCACCAGCTCGCCCACGTCGATGTGGCCGAGCGTCGGCCACTCCATGCGCGAGTACATCCCGGAGCGGGCGCCGGTGAAGAAGTTGCGCTCCGCGTCCTGGAACGACAGCCGCGACCACACGGGGCGGTTCTGCTCGATGAAGAAGTGGACCATGCCGTAGTAGAACGCCGCATCGGCCACCATGTCCGCCACCGTGGGGCCCGCCGGCAGCAGGCGGTTCTCGACCCGGATGTGCGCGGGCTCGTCCTCGGGGCCCGGCGAGTAGATGGGCCGGTTCCACCGCCACACCGTGCCGTTGTGCAGGTTGAGGTAGTGCAGCGCCGGTGCCTCGCCGCGCATCTCCGGGGTGCCGGAGGCCTCGCGGGACTCGGGCAGCACCGCCGGGAAGTAGCGGACGTTCTCCTCGAAGAGGTCGAAGGCGCTCGTGATCCACCGCTCGCCGAACCACACGCGCGGGCGCACGCCCTGGGCCACGAGCTCCGGGGTGCGGGTGTCGATCGACTGGGCGAAGATGGGGATGCGGCTCTCGTGCCACACCTTGCGGCCCACGAACAGCGGCGAGTTCGCGCTCAGCGCCGCCTGCACGCCGGCGATCGCCTGCGAGGCGTTCCACGCCACCGCGAACCGGTTGGGCGCCACCTGGAGGTGGAGCTGCATGGACGTGCAGGTGGACTCAGGGGCGACGTCGTCGAAGTCGCCCTCGAAGAACTCGCGGTCGCCGATGTCGATGTGGACGAGCTCGCCGCGCGCCTCGACGATCGCGTTGCTCAGCGCCTTGTAGCGGTTCTCGTCGGTGATCCAGTTGGGATCGCGCAGCAGCTCGGGGGTGACGGTGGGCAGCGTGCCGATCATCGCGACGTGCGCCCCGGCGGTCTCCGCGGCCGCCTCCGCCTTGTCCAGGCGGGTGGTCAGGCCCTGGCGCAGCTGGTCGAGCCCATCGCCGGCCACCGAGAGCACGGGGTGGTTGAGCTCGAAGTTGTACGCGCCGATCTCCGACTGGAAGTCACCGTCGTCTACGGCCTCGATGACCTGCTTGTTGCACAGCTTGGGCTGCATGTCCTCGTCGACGAGGTTGAGCTCGAGCTCCATGCCGATCGTCCCGTGGTCGACGAACTCGGCCTCCTGGAGGTAGGCGTCGAACGTCTCCAGGTCCTGGTTGAGGCCCTCGCGATAGCGCGTGCGCTGCTCCGGGGTGTACCGCTGCGACGAGACTGCATCTCCCATGGGCCAAGCCAACCACACCCGCGCCTAGGATGGAGCCAAGCCGACGAAAGGATTTCCGTGTCCGCTCCCAGCTCCTCCTCCGCCCCGAGTGCCGCCCCCGAGCTGCTCGCCGCCGCACAGGACGCCCTGCCGCAGATGCTCGCCGACATCGAGCGGGTCATCACCCGCGAGACCCCCTCGTCCGATCACGCGGCCGTCGCCGAGGGCGCACAGGACTTCGCCGCCCTTCTGGCCGAGCGCCTGGGCGCCGAGGCCGAGATCGTCGAGGTCGACGGGGTCGCCCACGTGCGCCTGCGCTTCGGCTCCGGGCCCGCGCGCGTCGTGCTCGTCAACCACCAGGACACCGTCTGGCCCCACGGCACGCTCGAGCGCCTGCCCTTCAGCACGGAGGACGGGGTGCTGCGCGGCCCGGGTTCGTTCGACATGCTCACCGGCGCGATCATGAGCATCCACGCCGCCAAGCTCCTCGCCGACGCCTCCGGGCCCGAGGCGCTCACCGGCCTGTCCATCCTCGTGACCGGGGACGAGGAGGTCGGCTCGAATACGTCCTCGCAGCTCATCCGCGACGAGGCGCGCGGCGCGCGGGCCGTGTTCGTCATGGAGGCCTCGGCCGCCGGCGCCTACAAGGTGGCGCGCAAGGGCACCTCCGACTACAGCGTCATCATCCGCGGGCGCGCCTCGCACGCCGGCCTGGAGCCGGAGAAGGGCGTCAACGCGGGACTCGAGCTCGCCCACCAGCTCCCGGCCGTCGCCGCGCTGGGCGACCCGGACCTCGGCACCACCGTGACCCCCACGACCCTGTCCGGGGGCACGACGACGAACACCGTGCCCGCCGAGGCGCGCTTCCACGTCGACGTGCGCGCCGAGTCCGCCGAGGAGCAGCAGCGCGTGGACGCCGCGATCCGCAGGCTCGCCCCGCACCTGGAGGGCGCCGCACTCGAGATCGAGGGCGGCATCAACCGCCCGCCGTTCGAGCGCGAAGCCGCCCAGGAGCTCTACGAGCGCGCCGTCGCCCTCGCCGGGGAGCTCGGCATCGAGGCACCCGAGGCGGTGGCCGTGGGCGGCGGCAGCGACGGCAACTTCACCGCCGGCGACGGCGTGCCCACCCTCGATGGGATGGGCGCGGTGGGCGATGGCGCCCACGCCGAGCACGAGCACGCGCTCATCGACCACATCGCCCCCCGCACCGCGCTGCTGGCCGCGCTCATCGCCGACCGCCTGCACGACTGACCAGCCCCGCACGGCACACCCGGCCCCTCAACGAACAGGACCAGCAATGAAGCTCACCCGCGTGACACTCCACCGTCTGTCCATGCCGCTCGTCACCCCGTTCGCCACGTCGTTCATGACGGAGACGGAGAAGGACTGCTACCTGGTCGAAGCGGAATTCGACACCCCCGAGGGGCCGATCACGGGCTGGGGCGAATCCGTGGCGATGGTCGCCCCGCTCTACTCCTCCGAGTACGTCGACGCGGGGATGGCGGTCACGCGCGACTGGCTGGCGCCCATCCTCTTCGATGCCGGAGAGCTGACGGCGGAGACGATCGGCTGGCACCTGCGCCACGTCATCGGCTTCCCCATGGCGAAGTCCGCGCTGGAGATGGCCGCCCTCGAGGCCCAGCTCAAGCAGCGCGGCCTGAGCTTCCGCGACTACCTGGGCGGCGTGGCCGAGTCGGTGCCCTCCGGGGTCTCCGTGGGCATCCAGAACACGGACCGCGAGCTCATCGAGACGGTCGGCGGCTACCTCGACGAGGGCTACGCCCGCATCAAGCTCAAGATCAAGCCCGGCCGCGACATCGAGCCGGTGGCCGCGGTGCGCCGCGAGTTCGGCGATGACTTCCTCCTCCAGGTGGACGCGAACGCCGCCTACACGCTCGTCGACGCCGCCCACCTCAAGCGCCTCGACGACTACGGGCTCCTCCTCATCGAGCAGCCCCTGGGCGAGGCGGACATCCGCCAGCACGCCCAGCTGGCCGCCCAGATGTCCACCCCCATGTGCCTGGACGAGTCGATCGTCTCCGCCGAGGCCGCCGCGGACGCGATCGCGCTGGGCGCCGCCGACGTCATCAACATCAAGCCCGGCCGGGTGGGCGGCTACCTCGAGGCCAAGCGGATCCACGACCTGTGCGCCGCCAACGGCGTGGCCGTGTGGCACGGCGGCATGCTGGAGACGGGCCTGGGCCGGGCCGCGAACGCCGCCATGGCCACGCTGCCCGGCTTCACGCTGCCCGGTGACATCTCCGGGTCCAACCGCTTCTTCGCCGAGGACATCACGGAGGAGATCGTCATGCACGACGGCATCGTCGATGTGCCCGCCGGGCCCGGCTTCGGCGTCACGATCGATCCCGACCGGCTGCAGAAGTACACGGAGGAGACCCTGCTCATCGAGCCGGAGCGCGCCTGATGGGACCCTTCGCCGCGGCGCTGGACCGGGCGCGGGCGGAGGGCCGGCCGCTCGTGCTCGACGGCGCCTCGGGCACGCAGCTCGAGGCGCTCGGGGCCGACATCGGCGGCGGGCTGTGGTCGGCCCGCCTGCTCGCCGAGGACCCCGCGCTCGTGGAGCGCATGCACGCAGCCTATGCGGCCGCCGGCGCCCAGGTCATCGAGTCCGTGTCCTATCAGGCCAGCCCGCGGGGGCTGGCCGCCGCGGGGTTCACCGCCGCCGAGGCGCGGGAGCTGCTCGCGCGCTCGTGGGAGCTGGCGAGCCGGGCGGCGCAGGAGGCGCGGCGCGCGGGGGCCGAGGCGTTCGCGGCGGCCTCGATCGGCCCGTTCGGAGCGTACCTGGCCGACGGCTCGGAGTACACGGGCGCCTACGGCGCGGACTTCGACGGGCCGGCCGCAGCGGCCGAGCTCGAGGCCTTCCACCGCGAGCGGATCGAACCGCTCTACGCGGCGGGCGCCCGGCTGTTCGCCATCGAGACGATCCCGCGCGCCGACGAGGCCCTCGCGGTCTCGCGCGTCATGGCCGACTACCCGGACGCCGAGTGGTGGCTGAGCTTCTCGCTGCGGCCCGAGGGCGGCGGGGGCGGCTCGCCCGTGCGGATCGCGGAGGGCATGCCGCTGGCCGATGCACTCGACGCGCTCGACACCGCCGTGTCCCAGCCCGCCGCGGTGGCGGTCAACTGCTGCGCGGCCTCCCAGGTGGAGCCGGCGATGCGGGCCATCACGGCCGCCGGCCGCCACGGCCTGGCCTACCCCAACTCCGGGGAGTCCTACGACGCCGCCACCGGCACCTGGGCGCCCCCGGCCACCGCGGCCGCCCTGACCGATCCGACCGAATTCGCCGCCGCCGCCCGGGACTGGGCCGCGGCGGGCGCCTCGGCGGTGGGCGGCTGCTGCCGGACCACGCCGGAGATCATCGCGGCGCTCGCGCGGGGCACCGGCCGGGCCTGAGGCCGCGGGCGGCGCTCCCCCGCTGACCCTGGGCGGAGCCGTGCGCGCGGTGCGGCAGCCGAGTGCGCGCGCGGCCGCAGCGCCCGCGGGGCGTCGCAGCCGGCTCCGGCTGACCCCCACGTGCGCGGCAGACTCCAGGCCGTGCGCGGCAGGCTCCAGCGCATGCGCGGCTGGCCCCAGCACTCGCGGAATCTCACAGCGCTCGCGGACCACCCCAGTCCTCATGGAGTGGGCGGCGGGCCTCAGCGCGTGTGCGGGGCGCACCCGTCCCCCACGCGGACCCGGCGACCCTCAGAGGGGGCGGCGGGCCTCAGAGTGAGCAGCGGGTCTCAGTGCGTGTGCGGGAGGTCCTCGTGGGCGGCGTCGCGCCGGCGCTCGCACTGAATGGTCGCATGCTCGATGGGCACGTCGAAGTGCGTGGCCAGGCAGCGCTGCACATCGCCGAGGATCTCCGGGACGTGGCCGTCGAAGAAGCACTCGTCCTGCAGCGCCACGTGCGCGGTGAGGACCGGCAGCTGTGAGCCGATCCGGGAGACGTGGAGGTCGTGGACCCCCACGACGTGGGGCCGGGATTCGATGTGGGTGCGCACCTCGTCGAGGTCGAGCTCCGCGGGCGCCTGCTCGAGGAGGATCCCCAGGGTCTCGCGCAGGATCGCCCACGCGCGCGGCAGGATGAGCGCGCCGATGACGAGGCCCGCCACGGCATCGGCCCGCTGCCAGCCGGTGAGCGCCATGACGGCGGCCGCGGCGATGACGGCCACGGAGCCCGCGGCGTCCGCGCACACCTCGAGGAACGCGGCCCGCGCGCTGAGCCCGGAGCCGCGCGCCCCCAGGAGCACGCACAGGCCCGCGATGTTCGCGGCCAGCCCGATCGCCCCGAACACGAGCACCCCGCCCGCGGCGACCTCGGGCGGGGAGAGCAGGCGGCGCACCCCCTCGACGATGCTGAACACGCCGACAAGCGCCAGCAGGGCGGCCTGGGCGCCCGCCGCGAGCACTTCGATCCGGGCGAGGCCCCAGGTGCGGCTCCCTGCGGCCGGCCGGAGCATGAGCTGGGCGGCGCCCAGGGCGACGCCCAGGCCGATGACGTCGACGAGCATGTGGCCTGCGTCGGTGAGCAGGGCGAGGCTGCCGGTCGCAAGGGCGCCGACGACCTCGGCGGCGAAGACGGCGGCGGTGAGCCCGAAGACGACCGCCAGCCGCCCGCGGGGCACCCCAGCGGTGCCGTGATCGTGTCCTGCGCCCATCGCCGGGCTCCCCTCCGCTCCGGGCGCCCACCGGCCGGCCGCGCCCACACATTCGCGCATAAGCATACTTTTATACGCGGCCCCGGCGCTGTTGCCCGGACCACAGCCCCCGGCCGCGCTCCCCCACTCCCGCCCGCACCCGCGTCTCGCGTCCCCACCGGCAGTTACGAGTAGGCAGTCACGCGCAGCCCCGCCGACTGGCGTCCTGGCGCCCCGTCGGCAGCCCTGGGCCTCCCCCTGCCAGCGCTCTGCCAGCAACCCCGCGGAGACTGGGCGGATGGATCACCCCGACCGGCGCACCGGGCCGCGCACGGCGTCCGCCCTGGAGACCGCCGACTTCCTGGCCCTCGATCACGCGCCCCTGCACTCCCCCGCGGGCGGCGGGGCAAGCATCACCCGTGCGCGCCTGGATGCACTCGAGGTCTACGCGCTGCACGCGCAGGACGCCTGTGCGATCGTCAGCCGATTCGGCGCGCAGGTCCTCGCCTACCGGACCGCGGCGGGCCGGGAGGTGCTCTTCACCTCGGCGCTCGCGCCGTTCGATCGCTCGCGGCCCATCCGCGGCGGAATCCCCGTGTGCTGGCCGTGGTTCGGCCCCGCGGCCCAACCGCAGCACGGCTGGGGCCGGATCCGCGACTGGGAGCTCGCCGCCGCGGATGCCGACGCCGGCGCCGCCGGGCTTACGCTGCGCCTGGCCGAGCCCGGTGGCGCCAGCGCCCAGGTCCGCATCGAGCTGGGCTCGGAGCTGTGGGTGGCCCTCACCCACCTGGGCGACCCGGCCGCGGGCCCGCCCGTGACCGCCGCCCTGCACAGCTACCTGCGCACGCCGGAGGCCGGTGCCACACGGGTGCGCGGACTGCCGGCGGGCACGCAGATCCCGGCCGCGGCGCGGAATGCCGCCGAGCCCGGGGCCTTCGCCTTCCCGGCCGCCGGGATCGACGCGGCGCTGGCGCTGCCCGGTGGCATCCAGGACATCCGACTGGCCGTGGCCGCGGGCGAGCGCGACTGCGCGACGATCGCAGCCGCGTGCTCGGATGTCGTCCTGTGGAACCCCGGAGGGCCCCTGGGGGACACCACCGAACATGCCCACCGCGGCTTCGTGTGCGTGGAGCCCGCGCGCCTCGGCCAGCCGCTGCGGCCGGGCGAGGAGCTGGCGGCCGCGTACTCCGCCTGAGGGCCGCTGAGCCCGAGGCCCGCTGCGCTCAGACGCCCTCGGCCTGGGGCCGCTCCGGTTGAGGGGGATCGGCTGAGGGGCTGCTCAGCCTGGGGCGCTCAGGCGCGCTCGAGGCGCAGCGAGAAGTCCAACCGCCCTTTCGGCTGGACGAGCGGCCGCTCCCCACCGCGCCCTGCCCCCTCGCCCAGCGGCACCGGGATGTCGTAGTCGGCCCAGGCCACCTCGGCGGAGCCGGTGATGAACAGCGCGCCCCGGCTGCGGACCACGAGCGAATCGGCGGACATGCGCGCGGCCAGCCCGTTGATCGTCACCTCGCCGGGCAGGTTGACGTCCGCGCTGCCGCGGGCGGCCACGTCGGGCAGCTCGGTGGCCTCGGCGATGGCGAAGTCGGCGCTGCGCTGGCGGCGCAGCTCGGCCAGCAGCGCGCGGGCCGCGGCGGGGTCCGGCTCCGCCGCCGAGGTGCGGGCGCCGTCCGCGGCCGAGGTGCCGGCTGCCCCGGTCCCCGGAGGCCCGCCATCGGCGGCCACGGGCTCTCCCAGCCCGGACAGGTCGATGCGCAGGTCCCCCGCCGTCAGCCGCGTGCCCGCCACCTCCAGACGACCGGCGAGGACCGCGGTGCGCGCGACGACGGTCCACCCCCGGGCGCCGTCCAGCTCCACGATCCGCACGGCCACCTCGGACCCGCGCGCCGGCGCCCAGCTGCCCGCGATGTTCCCGGGCTCCGGGACGGCGGAGTGCGCGGCTGTGGGGGGCGGCGGCACGGGTGCCCCGCGGGGCTTGGGGGCGCTGAGCGTGCCCACCGTGAGCGCGGCGACCGCCACGAGCAGCGCCGCCGCGAGAACGCCGACGGTCCACAGGGCCGGGCGGCGCGCGGCGGGGCGCAGGGCGATCATGGTCCGATGCTATGCACGATCGCGGCGCATCTCACATCGCAATGACACTTAAGCAGTTGCGCAAGCATTGAAACCTGCGCTCGGCTTTCCTAGGGTGGAGACATGCCCTTCGACGCCCCGCCGCACACGGCCGCGCCCTCCCCCGCCCTCATCCGGCAGTGGCAGCGCCACCTCGCCAACGAGCGCATGGAGGAGCAGGTCTACCGGCGCCTGGCCCAGCGCCGCCGCGGCGAGGACCGCGACATCCTGCTGTCGCTGGCCGATGCCGAGCGGCGCCACCAGCAGCACTGGATCGGCCTGCTCGGGAAGCACGCCGGGCGGCGGCGGATGCCCGCGCTCGGGGTGCTCGTGCTCGCGGCGCTCGGCCGGGTCTTCGGCTCGATCTTCGTCCTCGCCCTCGCCCAGCAGGCGGAGGCGAAGTCGCCGTACGACTCGGACTCGTTCGCCTCCGACGAGATGGCGGCCGACGAGAAGGTCCACGCCGAGGTCATCCGGGCACTGGCGGCGAAGTCCCGCTCGCGGCTGTCGGGCAACTTCCGTGCGGCCGTGTTCGGCGCCAACGACGGCCTGGTCTCCAACCTCGCCCTGGTGCTGGGCGTGGGCGCCGCCGGGCTCGCCCCCCACCAGGTGCTCCTCACCGGCATCTCCGGACTGCTGGCCGGCGCCCTGTCCATGGGCGCCGGCGAGTTCGTCTCCGTGCGCTCCCAGCGCGAGCTGCTCGACGCCTCGGAGCCGGACCCCGCCTCGACCGAGGTCCTGCCCGCCCTCAACATCGACGCCAACGAGCTCGCCCTCGTCTTCCGCGCCCGCGGCATGACGGCCGAGGAGGCCGCGCGGGCCGCGGAGACCGCCATCCGCAAGTCCCAGGCCCGCGCCGCCGTGACCTTCCTCCCCTCGTCCATGCAGTCCTCCGACCACGAGGAGCTCGGCACGGGCCTGGGCGCGGCGGCGGCCTCGTTCTGCTTCTTCGCCTCCGGCGCGGTCATCCCGATCCTGCCCTACCTGCTCGGCGCGACCGGCCTCACGGCCATCGTGCTCGCAGCCGGCCTCGTAGGCCTTGCGCTCCTCGTCACCGGTGGCATTGTGGGCATCCTGTCCGGCCGGGCGCCCCTGCCGCGCGCGCTGCGCCAGCTGGCGATCGGCTTCGGGGCCGCGGGGATCACGTACGCGCTGGGACTGCTGTTCGGGGCGAGCGCCGGCTGAGACGCGCCCGCGCGGCCGCCGCCCGCGAGGAGTCCACGAGTCGGCACGGGCTCGGCTCAGCGCCCCGGCGGTGGTTGAATGTGCCGCATGGCTGCTGAGATCGCACACACACTCGTCCTCCTCGACCCGGAGGCCGGGACCTGGGAGCGCGCCGACCCCCTGGCCCCACAGCTGCGGGTCGACGACCTCGCCCCGCACCGCGGCGACGGGATCTTCGAGACGGTGCTCGTGAGCAACGCGGACGGCCGCGGTCCCCAGGCCCACGCCCGCGCCGCGCACCTCGAGCGGTTCGGCCAGTCGGCCCGGATGCTCGACCTGCCGGCCCCGGACCCGGAGGTCTGGGACGCCGCCCTGGACGCGGCGAGCGCGGACTTCGCCGCGGCGAACCCGGACATCGAGCTGTTCTCCGTGCGCTACGCCCTCTCCCGCGGCCTCGACCGGCCCGTGGGCTGGGTGCTCACCATCCCCATCGAGGAGAAGTACCCCCGGCAGCGCCGGGAGGGCGTGCGCGTGCTCGGCGCCGACCGCGGCTACGAGGCCTACTTCGGCCAGTCCGCGCCCTGGGCGCTCATCGGCGCGAAGACGCTGTCGTATGCCACGAACATGGCCTCGGGCCGCTGGGCGCAGGCCAATGGGGCCGATGAGGTCCTCTACTTCTCCCACGACGGGATCGCGCTCGAGGGGCCGAGCTCCAACCTCATCATCCGCCGCGGCGACGAGCTCATCACACCCGATCCCAAGGCCGGGCTGCTCCACGGCACCACCCAGCGCACCCTCTTCGAACGCGCCGCCGAGGCCGGCTTCCTGTGCTCCTACCAGGACCTGAGCGCGCAGGACGTCGCGGCGGCCGACGCCGCGTGGATGGTCTCCTCCGTCCGCATGGCCGTGCCGATCATCGCGTTCGACGACACGGAGCTGGCTCACGACGCCGGGTTCACCGAGCGCATGCACGGCTGGGTGCTCGCGAGCAGCTGACCGGCCGCCGGGGCGGGGCGCGGTGGTGCCCGCCTGCGTTCCCCGACCGCCCGCGCTAGGCGCTAGCCTGGGGGCGGACCGATTCCACCGCACCCGCGCTGAAGGAGAGACTCATGGGAAAGATCGCCTGGAAGATTCTGGGTGCCGGCGGCGGCGCCCTGGCCGCGCTCGCCGCGCGCAAGGCCCTCACGCTCGTGTGGGAGAAGTCGATGGACAAGCCGGTGCCGGTCAACCCCGGCGACGAGGACACGGGCCTGGCCGAGGCGCTGGCCTGGACGATCGTCTCCGGCGTGGGCGTGGCGGTCGTGCAGCTCGTCGTGGAGCGCTACGCCATCCAGACCGTGCGCTCGCGGTGGGGCGATCAGGCGCTGCCGAAGAAGCTGCGCGCCGACGCCAACGAGACCGGCGCCGTCTGATCCCAGTCGGACCCGCGGGGGGCGGTCGCACTGCGGTGCGGCCGCCCCCGCGCGCTGTCCGCGCTCGGTCGGGCGGCCGGGCTCAGTCGGACGGCGGCGCGGCTGGCTCAGCCGGGCCCGGGCGAACGGTTGGAGGCCGGCCCCAGCCGGAGGACCGGGCTCAGTCGGACGGCCGGCTCAGTCGGACGGCCGGCTCAGTCGGACGGCCGGCTCAGTCGGACGGCGGCGCGGCGGGGGACTCGGCCCCGCCCAGGATGTCGAGGACCGCGCCCACCTGCGCAGCGCTCAGCTGACCGGGGGCGGAGGCGCCGGCGAGCGCCGCGAACGTGGCGGCGGAGCCGAAGTCGCCGCCGATGAGGCGCGTCGCCCGGCCCAGCTCGCCCATGGAGATGCCGATGACGGGCACCCCCACCCGCGTGCGCGCCCGGTCGAGGGCGGCGAGCACGGCGAGCACGTCGGAGCGGCTGCGCGGCATGACCGCGAACTTCGCGACGTCCGCGCCGGCGCCCTCCATCGCCGCGCACAGCTCCACCAGCCGCTCGGCCGGCGGGGTGCGGGCGAAGTCGTGGAATGAGGCGACTCCCCCGACGCCGGCCTCCCGCGCTCGGGCGAGCAGCCGCGCCGCATCGGCGCGCCGGAACTCGATGTCCACGGCGTCCGGGCCGAGCGCCAGGAGCCCCTCGACGAGCAGTGCGTAGGCGGCGTCGCCCAGCTGCGCCATGCCGCCCTCGGAGTGGGTGCGCACCGTGAGCATGACGGGCAGCTCGCAGCGCTCGCGGAGGAGGGCCAGCCCGGCCGAGGCCGCCTCGAGGGCGGCGCTGCGCGAAGCCCCCTCATCGCCCGCCCGCGGCTCATGCGGTTCGGAGGCGGGCGCCTCGGCCGTGTGCGGCTCGACCGTGTGCGACTGAGGCCCGCCCTGCTCGACGGCCCGGCGCTCGGGACCACCCACTGCTCCGCCCAGCCGCAGCGCAGCGAGGGCGTCGAGGCGCCATTCGAGCGCGTCTGCCTCCGCGGCCGCCTCGAGGCCCGGCAGCAGCGCCGCGAGCTCGTCGATGGAGCGCGGCTGAAGGGGGGCGATGATCGCCGGCCGGCCGGACCGGCCGGCGAAGGGCAGAGGGCGCATGCGCTCAGCGTAGCCGCCCGGCCGAAGCCCGCCGCGGCCTCGGCGGCGCTCAGGCGCCTGCCCCGCCACTGCGCACCTCCGGCGTCGGCACCTCGCCCGGCCCGCGCCTGAGCCGCACCACCGGGGAGGCGGCCTGGCGGTCCGAAAGCCGTTTTCCGCGCACTCGTGGGTAACGATCGCGTAACTCCCGTCACATCCCGCTTATCCACTGGTCAGCCGGGGCCGCGGACGCACCGCCCACGGGGCCCGTGCGGCCGCCTGAACGCCGTTCGCGGGGGCGCCGTCGCACCGCTGGACTATGGTAGCTAGCGAATGACCAGCGCCCGCGAGCCCGCCGCGGTCCCCCGGGGCCGCGTTGCGGCCGCGCCGCCGCCACCGGTTGAACCCGCGACGCGGCCGCGCCCGCTTGCACGGCGCCCCGCCGACAGAAGGGAACACACGTGGCCGTTGTCCGTGCATCGCACCTGTACAAGGTGTTCGGCAGGCGCGAGGCCGAGGTCGTCAAGCGCCTCGAGGCCGGTGAGGACCGCAAGGACCTCGCGAAGCTGGGAACCGCCGCCGTCATCGACGCCTCCTTCGAGGTCGAGCGCGGCGAGATCTTCGTCGTCATGGGCCTGTCCGGCTCGGGCAAGTCGACGCTCATCCGCATGATCAACGGCCTGTGGGCGCCCTCGGCCGGCTCGGTCGAGATCGCGGGCAAGGACATCTCCGCGCTCAACGCGGGCGATCTGCGCCGGGTCCGCCGCGAGAACATCTCCATGGTCTTCCAGCACTTCGCGCTCATGCCGCACCGCACGGTGCGCGAGAACGCCGCCTACGGCCTCGAGATCCAGGGCGTCGACCGCGCCAAGCGCCTCGAGCGGGCCGACCACTGGCTGACGACCGTCGGCCTCGACGGCTGGGGCGACAAGTACCCCAGCCAGCTCTCCGGCGGCATGCAGCAGCGCGTGGGCCTGGCCCGGGCGCTGGCCGCGGAGACGGACATCCTCCTCATGGACGAGGCCTTCTCCGCCCTCGACCCGCTCATCCGCCGGGAGATGCAGGAGCAGCTCATCGAGCTCCAGCAGGAGCTCGGCAAGACGATCGTCTTCATCACCCACGACCTCAACGAGGCCATGTACCTGGGCGACCGGATCGCGGTCATGCGCGACGGGCGGATCATCCAGATCGGCACCGCCGAGGAGATCCTCACCCACCCCGCCGACGACTACGTCGCCTCGTTCGTCCAGGACGTCGACCGCGCCCGCGTGCTCACCGCCGCCTCCGTCATGCGGACCACGGACAACGTCATCATGTCCGGCTCCGGGCCGCGCGTGGCGATCAAGGCCATGCAGGAGCACAGCACCTCCGGCCTCCTCGTGACGGACCGCAACCAGCGGCTGCTGGGCATCATCACGGACCAGGACGCCGTCGACGCCTCGCACGCCGGGGCGAAGGACCTCACGGGCGCCATCCGCACGGAGGGCCTCGTCACCGTCAGCCCCGACACCCCGGTGGCCGACCTGTTCGCGCCGAGCACCGCCTCGCCGGTGCCGCTGTGCGTCGTCGACGACGAGGGGCGGCTCGTGGGCGTGGTGCCCCGCGTCAACCTGCTCACCTCCATGGCGAGCACCTCGCCGCACACGGGAGAGCTGCCCAGCGTGACCGAGCTGGGCGAGGACACCGCCGGTACCCGCGATGAGGAGGCCCGCGCATGAACCCGCTGAATCCGCGCATCCCGCTGGGCGAGTGGGCCGATGATTTCATCACCTGGTTCCAGTCAGCGTTCTCCTGGCTGCTCGACTTCGTCAGCCTCGTCCTGCAGGGCATGTACACGGGGCTGTTCGCCGTGCTCTCCGGGCCGCTGTTCATCGTCATGCTCTTCGTCTTCGCCGCGCTCGCGTGGCTGGCGGTGGGCGTGCGCCGCGGCTGGAAGCTCGCGCTGTTCACGTTCATCGGCTTCTACATCATCCGCGCCCTCGACCAGTGGGACAACGCGATGTCGACGCTTGCGCTCGTGCTCGTCGCGGTCGTCATCGCGCTCGTCATCGCACTGCCGCTGGGCGTGTGGGCGGCGAAGTCCCGGGCGGTCTCGCGCATCGTGCGGCCCATCCTCGACTTCATGCAGTCGATGCCGGCGCTGGCCTACCTGGTCCCCGCGATCGTCATCTTCTCCGTGGGCCAGGTGCCCGGCGCCATCGCGACGATCATCTTCGCGCTGCCCCCCGGTGTGCGCTTCACCGAGCTCGCCATCCGCCAGGTCGACGGCGAGGTCGTCGAGGCCGCGCAGGCGTTCGGCGCCTCGCCCTCGCACATCCTCTTCCGCGTCCAGCTGCCGCTGGCGCTGCAGACGATCATGGCCGGCATCAACCAGGTCATCATGCTCGCCCTGTCCATGGTCGTCCTCGCCGGCATGGCCGGTGCGGAGGGCCTGGGCGGCGCCGTCATCGAGTCGATCGGCTCGCTCGACGTGGGCCTGGGCATCGAGGCCGGCCTCGCGGTCGTCATCCTCGCCATCTTCCTGGACCGCGTGACCGCAGCCCTCGGCAGCAAGGGCCCCGGGGCCCGCGCCGGGCGCTGACCCGCACTCACAGACCACCGCAAACAGAAGGAGAGACCATGAAGTTCCGCACTCTGACGAAGACCGGCGCAGCACTCGCCGCTTCCGTCCTCGCCCTCAGCGCCTGCGGCGCATCGAACTCCGGCGGCGATTCCGGCTCTGGTTCGAGCGACGACTCGTCCAGCTCCGGCGACTCGCAGGACTGGGCGGACTGCACGCCCGGCACGGACTCCAAGGACGTGTCCTCGGAGCAGGACGACGACAACAAGAAGCTCACGATCGGCGCCTTCAACGGCTGGGACGAGTCGTTCGCCGCCGCGCACCTCATGAAGAAGGCCCTCACGGACAAGGGCTACACCGTGGAGATCAAGAACTTCGACGCGGCCCCCGGCTACACCGCGGTGGCCAACGGCGACGTGGACTTCCTCATGGACGGCTGGCTGCCGCAGACCCACGCCGACTACATCAAGAAGTACGGCGACAAGCTCGATGCACAGGGCTGCTGGTACAACAACGCCAAGCTCACGATCGCGGTGAACAAGGACTCGAAGGCCAAGACCATCGAGGACCTCAAGTCCATGGGCGGCGAGTACGGCAACACGATCTACGGCATCGAGGCCGGTGCCGGCCTGACGAAGGCCGCGAAGGCCGCCGTCAAGGACTACGACCTGTCCGATATGAACCTCAAGGTCTCGTCCACCCCGGCGATGCTCGCGCAGCTGAAGAAGTCCACAAGCGCCAACAAGGACGTCGCCGTCACGCTGTGGCGCCCGCACTGGGCCTACGCCGCGTTCCCCGTGCGCGACCTCGAGGACCCCAAGGGCACCATGGGCAAGGCCGAGGTGATCTACAACTTCTCGAAGAAGGGCTTCGCCGACTCCAACCCCAAGGTCGCGCAGCTGCTGAAGAACCTCGTGCTCGACGACAAGAACCTCTCGAGCCTGGAGAACGTCATGTTCTCCGACTCGAAGTACGCCGGCAAGCAGAACGACAAGGCCGTCGACGAGTGGGTCAAGGACAACCCGGACTTCCTCAAGGACTGGGAGGCCGGCAAGCTCGCCGAGAGCAAGTGAGCGAGCGCCGAGCCCGTTGGCTCGGCCGCGTCCCGCGCGCAGGGGCGGCCGCTGCATCCGCAGCAGGCCGCCCCTGCGGCGTCTGCCGTTCCCGTTGCGCGCTGACGCACGCTCCAGCGGCGCGCGCCCATGCCCGCATGCGCATTGGTCGATGCCGTGCCCGCCGTCCTAGCCTCGGTGCCACCAGGCCGCGCAGACCGGTGCGGCCGGCACTGAAGGAGAAGAGCATGCAGGTGAGGAACTCGCTGCGGTCGCTGAAGAACATGCCCGGCGCCCAGGTGGTGCGCCGGCGCGGCCGGACCTACGTCATCAACAAGAAGAACCCGCGCTACAAGGCCCGCCAGGGCTGAGCGCGAGCGCGGCGCTCACATCCGCAGCCAGGCCTCGCGCGCCGGCCGCAGGAGGGCGCCGAGCTCCTCGGCCTCGCCCAGCCACGCCACGGACCCGCCCTCCGGGGCGGTGCACGCATCGGAGACGAGCACCAGGTCGAAGCCCAGGGTGAGCGCGGCCAGGGCGGTCTCGCGCAGCGCCCCGCCCTCGTCGGCGCCCGCCAGCACGATCCTGTCGATGCCCATCTCCTCGAGGCCGGGGGCCAGGTCCTCGACACCGTCGAACGCATCGGCCACCGGGGAGGCCAGCACCAGGTCCTCGGGGCCGGGCGACGCCGAGGCGCGGGGCGCCTCGGGCGCGGCAGCCGCCTCGCCCTGGCCCGCGGGGGCGCCCGCGTCCTCCCCCGGCGCGGGCACCGCGGGCTCCTGGGCGGGGGCGGTGGCGAAGACGACGACGCCCTGCGCGGTCCGGGCGCGGCGCAGCAGCAGGGCGAGCGGTTCGGCGGCGGCCGCCGCGGCGTGGGCGTTGACGAAGACGAGCGCATCCATGGGCTTAGCATGGCACAGGGCTCACCCGGGCCCGCGTGCCCGACCGGGCCGGCCCGCGCCGTTCGCGCGCCCCACCGTACGCCGCTCACCAGGAGGGGACCCATGGCACACCCGCGCTACCCGTACCGCCACAGCGCGCCGGACCGCATCATGGGCCACGCGGACATGTTCGTGCTCTACGACGGCAGCACGGTGGCTGCGGACATGAAGTCGATCGACGCCGCCGCCGATGCGTTCGACGCCGCCCTGGTGCACCCCGATTCGCACGCGTTCCTCTGGATCGACCTCCTCCAGCCCTCCCACGAGGACCTCGATGAGCTCGCCTCCCGGTTCGGGCTCCACCCACTGGCGGTCGAGGACGCGATCGAGGCCCACCAGCGGCCCAAGTTCGAACGCTACGGGGCCACGGACTTCATGGTGCTGCGGCCCGCCGCCCTCACCATCAACAAGCGCCCGGCCGACGGCGAGGACCCGGCCCGGCCGGACTTCTCCGTCGAGGTCGGGGAGACGCACGCGTTCATCGGCGACCGCTTCCTCATCGTCATCCGCCACTCGCCCCGGGACGACGATGCGAAGGTCCGCGACGCGTTCGAGGCCGATCCCCGCTTCGCGGCATTTCCGCAGTTCTCCGCGCTCTACCGGCTCCTCGACCACGTCGTGGACTGCTACGGGCCGATCATCCGCATGCTCGAGGACTTCTCCGACAGCCTGGAGGAGCAGATCTTCACCGGCACCCCGGCGCGCTCGAAGGACGTCTTCCAGCTCTCGCGCGGGATCATCGAGGTCGAGCGCGCCGTCTCCCCGCTCACCGACCTCATGGCCGCGCTGTTCGCGACGCTCAAGGAGCAGGGCGCCCCGGACGAGCTCATGCGCGGCATGCGCGACGTCGCCGACCACGTCCGGGCCTCCGCCGAGCACCTCGAGCGGCTGCGCTCCCTGCTGCGCGAGATCTTCACCGTCAACGCGACGATGATCTCCGAGCAGCAGAACGAGGACATGCGGCGGATGAACGAGCTGTCCATCCAGCAGAACGAGCAGATGAAGAAGATCTCCGCGTGGGCCGCCATGCTCTTCTTCCCCAGCCTGGTCGCGGGCACGTACGGCATGAACTTCGAGCACATGCCGGAGCTGCACTGGGCGCTGGGCTACCCGTTCGCGATCGCGCTCATGGTGGCCGGCTGCGCCGTGCTGTGGCGGATCTTCAAGAAGGTCGGCTGGCTCTGAGCCGGCCGAGCTCCGCCGCGCCCAGACCGCGGGCGGCGGCGGCCTGAGACGGACCGCGCGGCCACCGGCGATGCCCTACATTGGGGCCATGGCAACGACGACATTCCGCGCCCTCACCGGCGCCGGCACCCCCGCGCTCGGCACGTTCATCTGCGACTTCATGACCCCCGGGATCGCCACGATCTGCGCGCGGGCCGGGGCGGACTGGGTGCTCTTCGACCTCGAGCACTCCGGGTACGGCCTCGATGCGGCCCGGCCCTGCCTCCAGGTCGCCGGGGCGGAGGAACTCGCCGCGTTCGTGCGCGTGCCCGGGACCCAGCAGCACCTCGTGGCCACGGCGCTCGACGCCGGGGCGCAGGGCATCATGGTCCCCTACGTGAACTCGGCGCGCCAGGCGGAGCAGCTCGTGGGCTGGATGAAGTACCCGCCGCTGGGCACCCGCGGGTCCGCGTTCGGCATGTCCCACGACCGGTACGCCCCGGGGCTGCCGGGCCAGAAGCAGGCCGCGGCGAACGCGGACACGGTCTTCCTGCCCCAGATCGAGACGCCCGAGGCCGTCGCCGCCGCGGCGGACATCGCGGCCGTCGACGGCGTGGACGTGCTCTTCGTGGGCCCGCTCGACCTCAGCACGAACCTGGGCTTCCCCGGTGACTTCGCCGCCGAGCCCGTCGTCGCGGCGCTGGAGACCGTGGCCGGAGCCGCCCGCGCCGCCGGCAAGGCCGCGGGCATCTTCGCGGCCACCGACCAGCTGGCCGACCTCGCCGTGGACCTGGGCTACACCGTCATCTCGCACTCCGCGGACGTCGCGGTCTTCGGCCGGGCGCTGGCGTCCGGCATGGACCGGATCCGCGCGCGGGCCTGAACCCGCCTCAGCTCTGCGGCCGGCGCGGGCCCGCACCCGCCTGGCTGGGCCGGCGCGGGCCTCAGAGCTGCGGCGGCGGGGCGATCGACTTGCCGGCGATCCTGCTGTGCTCGACGATGACCTTCGACATCTCCTTCGAGGCCGTGTCCGTCTGGGGCGCGCGGGCGTCGATCGAGACCGAGTAGAGCTTGCCGCCCTTGAACACCGCTGCGCGCAGCGAGACGAGCCGGGTGGGCACGCCGTAGGCCTGCGGGTCCTTCTTCGTGAGGTCCGCGGCATAGGCCCACGCCGCCCCGCCGTCGATCGCGGACTTCCGCTGCGAGGTGATCGTGTTCGTCGGGCTGTCGTTCTTGTACCGCGCCGTGCTGTCGATGGCCTTCGCGGCGGAGTCCTCGAACGCCGGCATGCACAGCACGCCCACGAACGCGTCGCTGAGCTTGTTCGGATTCTTGCGGAACGAGCGCGAACCGCTGCCGCCCATCTCGTTGTGCACCCACGCCTTGGGCACGACGAGGTCGACGCGGACGGGGCAGTACTCGCCGAAGTCGCCGTGGACGGGCGCGTAGCCGTCCGGCACCACGTCCCCCGGCGCGGTGGGCGGCGGCGGGGGGCCTGCCGTCTCCTGCAGGCCCAGCCGCAGGGGGCCGCCCGCACCGTCCTCCGTGCGCACGCCGATCGCGCCGCACCCGGTGAGCAGGAGCGCGGCCGCGCACGCGGCGCCCACCGCCGTGCCCCTGCGCCTCATCGCCGCGGCTCCCCGTCCGCGGGCCCCCGCCGGTCCGCGGCGTTGTGCGGATCCGCGGTGCCGCGCTGGCCTGCGGTGCCGTGCTGGTCCGCAGTGCCGTGTTCAGGCGCAGTCGGCTGCGCAGGCGCAGTGCCCTGCCAAACGGCGGCGCCCGGCCAAGCGGCGGCGCCCTGAGCCCCGGGGTCGGCCGGCGCTTCGGGGCCGCCGAGGTGCGCCGGCGGCTGCGCGGGCCGGCGCGGGTATTCGCCCTGCGGGCCGGGCACGTGGGTGCCCGGACCGGTGCCCTGCACAGGCGCCGAGGCGGGCCGCGGTGCACCGGGCTGTGCCGTGCCGGCCTGCGCGGCTCCGGGCTGTGCTGTGCCGGCCTGCGGTGCTCCCGCACCGGGGCCGCCGTAGCCCGGCGGCGGGGCGAAGCGCTCGTGACCGGCGGGCCCGGCCGCCCGGGGCGCGCGGGCACCGGGGGCCGAGCCCCCGCCGAACACACCCTGGTCGCCGGACGCGCCCTGGCCGCCGGACACGGGAACGGATGGGGCGGAAGGCTCGCCCGGTCCCTGGTGGCCCGGGGCGCCGAAGGTCTCCCCTGTCGTCGTGTCGCGCAGCTGGCCGTCGACCATCTGCAGGCGCCGCTTAGAGGTCCGCCGGGGGGTGCCGAGGATGCGGCCGGCCCGCTGCGCATCGCGCGGGCTGCGCGGCGGCGCGACCTGCTCCCCGGCGCGCTGCGCCCCGGCCTCGCGGGCGGGATCGTCGGCGAGCACCGGCAGCAGCACGCGCACGCTCGTCCCGACGCCCTCCTGGCTGAAGAGCTCGACCGAGCCGCCGTGGCGGGCGATGATCGCGCGCACAAGCGAGAGGCCCATGCCCGAGCCCGCGACGCTGCGCACCCGCGCGCCCCGCGAGAGCTCCTCCCACACGCCCTCCTGCTCGTCGACGGGGATGCCGGCGCCGGTGTCGGCGACCTCGATGACGACCCAGCGGTAGCCGTCGATGACCTGCTCGTTGGCGCGCAGCTCCACGACGTCCGTGTCCGCCGAGTACTTGAGCGCGTTGCCCAGCAGGTTGAGCACAGCGGAGAGCAGCAGGTCCTCCTCGCCGGCCACGTCGGGCAGCTTCCACGGCGCGCGGGCCACCGTCGCCACGATCATCCGGTCCTCGGCCCCGGGGGCCGTGCGGGCGTCCTCGACCGCCTGGTGGATGAGGCTGTCCGTGTCGACGCGGCGGTAGTCGAGCTGGCGCGATTCGACGTCGGCGAGCTTGCGCAGGTCCGCGAGCAGGCGCGCCACGCGCCGGCTCGACGAGTCGATCTGGCGCACGGCGGGCAGCATCTCCGGTGGGGCGCCCGCCCCGTCGCCCACCGCCTCGCGCACGGTGGCCGCCGAGGTGCGCAGCGCTGTGAGCGGGTTCTTCAGCTCGTGGTCGAGGCGGATGAGCATGCGATTGCGCTTGGCCGTGGCCTCGCGCTCGGCCTCCGTGCGCACCTGCTCGCGCAGCGCGGCGTCGGCACGGCGGCGGCGGCGGCGCAGCCAGAGCCAGGCCCCGACCGCCAGCCCGGCGAGGACCAGCAGGACCACGAGGAGCAGCCAGCCGCGCACTTCGAGGACGACGAAGCTGTTCATGCGTCGTCCAGCGAGTCGGCGCCCGCGACCTCGGCGATGAAGCGGTACCCCTTTCCCTGCACGGTGGCGATCCAGCGCGGCTCGGCCGCGTCCTCGCCGAGCACCCGGCGCAGCTCGGCCACGCGGGAGTCCACGGCGCGCGTGCCCACCGCGTCGTCGAAGCCCCAGAGCACCTCGAGGAGGCGGCTGCGCTCGATCAGCTCGTCCTGGTGGACCATGAGGTATTCGAGCAGCGTGAAGCCCTTGGGGGTGATGACGAGCTCGCGCTCGCGCAGCCATGCCCGGCGCCCCACCCGGTCGACCTTCAGCCCGAAGGTCGACACGAGCACGGACGCGGTGGCCAGCGGGGGCCCGCCGCTGCGGGTGCGCCGCAGCACGGCGCGCACGCGCGCCACGAGCTCGTGGGGGTCGAACGGCTTGTTCAGGTAGTCGTCGGCGCCCTCCTCGAGCGCCATCGCGCGCTCGACCGCCTCGCCCACCTGGGTGAGCAGCAGCACCGGCACCCAGTTCTGCTCGCGGCGCAGCGTGCGCAGCACCTCGCGGCCGTCGGCGCCGGGCATGAGCACGTCGAGCACGCACGCGTCGGGGCCGTGGCGGCGGATCTCGTCGAGGGCCAGCCGGCCGTCCGGTGCGCTGATGACGCGGAATCCCGAGCGCGAGAGGAACGGCACGATCGAGCCGAGCACGTCCGGCTCGTCGTCGGCCACGAGGACGAGGGGGCGGTCATCGGTCTGGGCTCCGGCGCTCATAGTCCCTCGGATTGATCGGCGGCAGGCGGCCGCGGCGGTGGGCAACTCGACACCGTCATCATAGCCACAGCGCACGCGGCCGGGCCCGGGGATGCCCGTGCCCTCCCGGCACGGCGGTCGCGCCCCGTCCCCGCCCGATCCCGGTTAGCCCCGCTCGTCGGGCTCGCTGGCCTGACCCTCCGGCAGGCACACCGCGGGCGAGGAGCCGCCGGCCGTGGGGCGTGCGCCCGCACCCGCGTCGCCGTCGCCGTCGGCGTCACCGTCGCCGTCGGTCCGGGGCTCCGCCCGGCTTCGATCGGCGGTCGGGTCCTGGACGACGGCACGGTCCTGTGCCTCGGCACCATCCTGGTCGGCGGCGCGGTGCTGGTCGCCTGCGCGGTCCTGTGCTTCGGCGGAGTCCTGCGCGTCTGCGAGGTCCCGTGCCTCATCGGCCTCGGCACGCTCCTGGGCCGCGGCCCGCTCGCGGGACTCCGCGCGGGCGACAGCATCGGCGAGGTCGTCGCGGAAGAGCAGGGACGAGCGCAGGTGCTTCGTCCGGTAGCCGGCGCGGCCCACCATGTGCACGCCCACCGGGGTGGTCCCCATCTGGAACAGCACGATGACGATGAGGGAGGACACGGTCGCCCAGTGCGGATTCTGCAGCGCGGCCCCCAGCAGGATGAGCAGCAGGCCCAGGATCTGCGGCTTCGCGGCCGCGTGCATGCGGGAGAGGAGATCGGGGAAGCGCATGAGGCCGATCGCCGCGCACACGCTGAGCAGCGCGCCGGCGAGGATGCAGATGAGGGAGACGATGTCGGCGATCATGGGCGCTGCCCCTCCGGTCCGGCGGCACCGGTTCCGGCGGCATCGGGGCCCACCTCATCCGGGCCGGCCGCGTCCGGACCGACCTCGTCCGGCTGCCCGCCCGCCGGGGCCGAGGCGCCCGGGGCCTCCCCCGCGCCCTCGGGGCCGGCGCAGTCGGCACCGGTGTCCGAGCCCTCGGCGGGGGCCTCGGCCTCGGCCGGCAGCGCGGGCTCGTCGTCGAAGACGGGCCGGCCGCGGGCATCGCGGGGCCGCGCCTCACCGGGGGCCGGCAGCTCATCGCCGGCGACCTCGGACCGGCCCCCGGTGCCGTTGAGCAGGCGGCCCGCGGCGCTGAGCGCGGCATCGTCCTGCGCATCGTCGGCCGCGTGGCGGGTGACGTAGCGAGAGACGCCCACCGAGCCGATGAAGCCCAGTGCGGCGATGACGAGCATGACGGGCAGCAGGTCGACCCTGCCGTCGATCGCGACCACCGCGCCGATCCCGCAGAGCAGGGTGGCCAGCAGCACATCGGTGCCGATCATGCGGTCGAGGATGCTGGGCCCGCGGATGATGCGCACCACCGCGAGGACGGTCGCCGCGGAGAACAGCAGCCCGATGACGGGCCCGGCCCAGGCCAGCAGCGCGGGGTCGATGAGCAGGGTCTCCTCCGTCATGGCCGCTCACCTCCGCCGCGACGCCCGGCGGCGCCCCGGCGCCCGCGCAGCGAGCTGGCCTCGCTCACGGTCTTCAGGCCGTTCTCCGCGCGCCAGTCGTTGAGCACCTGCAGATCGTGGGCGGAGCCGATCGCCGCGACGACGAGCAGCTCGATGCGGTGGGTCTGGGCCCGCACCTTGGCGATGTCGGCCTCCGAATCGCAGCCGAGCGCGTGCATGTAGAGCACCGAGCTCGCGCGGTCGGCTTCGACGACGAACGAGCCGGGGATGAGGCTGGCGACCTGGGCGATGACGGTGAGCACGAGGTCGGAGCGCACGTGCAGCGTGACGGCGACGACGGACGAGGCCGGCATCCGGCCCGGCCGGATCGCGGCCCACGCCACCTCGGCCGATGCCGTGACCAGGGAGTAGGCGAACCACACCACGAACACCGCGAACCGCCAGACGTTGAAGCGGCCGGAGAGCTCGAACGCCGGCAGGTAGAAGGCCCGGGTGACGCCGAAGCTCACGATGATGCCGGTGAGCACGGTCATGGGGGTCACGGCCTCCCAGAGCATGACCCACAGCGCGACGAGCACGGTGATGAGCAGGAGCTGGCGCAGCGCGCGCACTGCGCGCTCGCGGCCCCGCACGGCTGCCTCAGCCATCTGAGCCTCCCCGCTGGGCGTCCTCGATGACCTGGCCCGAGCCGTTGTCCGGCGCCTCGACCGCATCCGGGCCGAGCACCTGCTCGGCATAGGCGCCGGGATTGTGGAGGTTCTCCGCGGCGCGGGTCGACAGGGCCCACAGCGGCCCGGCGAAGACCGTCAGCGCCACGCTCACCGCGACCATGGCGGCGGTGGGCAGCACCATCGTCAGCGGCAGCCGGGCCGGGGCGGCCTGCTGCGGGACGGTGTCGATGGCCGGCGCGATGGGCGCCTCGGGCACCGGCCGGCCCTGCTCCCCGGCGTGCTTCTCCGCCCGGCGGCGCAGGGCCTGCTGGCGCGAGCGCGACTCGCGCAGGTGGGCCATCTCGTCCACGAGCTCCGGGGTGGGCTCCTCGACCTGGTCCGGGTCGCGCCAGAAGGCGAGGTTCCAGGTCCGGCCGATGACGTAGAGCGTGAGGAGGCTGGTGAGCGCGCCGGCGGCGATGAGCGCATAGTTGAGCCAGTCGCCGCCCTCGGCGCCGGCCTGGAACAGCGCGACCTTGCCGATGAACCCGCTGAACGGGGGGATCCCGGAGAAGTTGAGGCCGGGCACGAAGAAGAGCACCGCGAGCAGCGGGGAGAGCAGGGCCAGGCCGCCGAGCCGCCGGGTGGACGTGGTGCCGGCCCGCTGCTCGACGAGGCCCACGGCCAGGAAGAGCGCGGTCTGGACGATGATGTGGTGGACCGTGTAGAACAGCGCGGCCGCGAGCCCGGCCACCGTCCCCATCGCCACGCCGAACAGCAGGTAGCCGATGTGCGAGACCAGCGTGAAGGAGAGCATGCGCTTGATCTCCGTCTGCGCGATGGCGCCCAGGATGCCCACGATCATCGTGAGTCCCGCGACGACGAGCAGCGGCACGCGCAGGTTCGAGGCGATGAAGATGACCGTCTCCGTGCGGATGATCGCGTAGATGCCCACCTTCGTCAGCAGCCCCGCGAACACGGCGGTCACCGGGGCGGGCGCGGTGGGATAGGAGTCCGGCAGCCAGAAGGACAGCGGGAAGACCGCGGCCTTGATGCCGAAGCCCAGGAGCAGCGCGATGTGGAGGATGAGCTGGACATCGGCGGGCAGCTGGTCGAGGCGCTGGGAGAGCTGGGCCATGTTCACGGTGCCGGTCGCCGCGTAGACGAGCGCGATCGCGACGAGGAACACGAGCGAGGAGACGAGCGAGATGACGATGTAGGTCGCGCCCACGCGGATGCGGTCGGCCGTCGCGCCGAGGGTGAGCAGCACATAGGAGGCCGCGAGCAGCATCTCGAAGCCCACGTAGAGGTTGAACAGGTCGCCTGCGATGAAGGCGTTGGCCACCCCCGCGCACAGGATGAGGTAGGCCGGGTTGAACACGCTCACCGGCGTCTCGCGGCTGGTGTCGGCCATCTCCTGGCCCACGGCGTAGAGGAGGACGCCGAGCGTCACGATCGTCGAGACGACGAGCATGAGGGCGGAGAGGCGGTCGACGACGAGGGCGATGCCGAACGGCAGCTGCCAGCCGCCCACGGCGACCACCTGGGTGCCGCCGGAGTCGACGCCCACGAGCAGCACGATGCCGATCGCGAGCACGGCGGTGAGGGTGCCGACCGTGACCGCGTTCTGCAGGCGCACGCGACCGGCGAACAGCAGCGTGAAGCCCGCGCCCAGCAGGGGCAGCACGACGGGCAGGGGAACGAGGGCTGCGATGCTCACAGGCTCTCCCCCCTCTCCTGGGACCCCGAGGCGCTGTCCGAGTCCCGGCCGACACCGGGTTCCGGCGCGGCGCCGGGCTCGGGCGCCGGCCCGTCCGCCCCGCCGGCGGCGTGCGCGGGCTCGGCCTCGTCGTCGAGCGCGGCCTCGTGATCGAGGGCCGAGTCGCGCTCGGCGGGGGTGCCGTCGCGGTCGACGTCCGGGGCGCCGGGCACGGGGTTCTCCGCCTCGTCGCCGAATTCGGTGTCCTCCTGGTCCACGCCGGTGCCGGCCTCCTCCTGCGAGCCCCGGCCCTTCGTCACGGCCACGCGGATGTCCTCGAGGTCGTCGTCGATGTTCTCGCGGCGCACGAGCCTCCAGGAGCGGTAGATGAGCGCCAGCAGGAACGCCGTCATGGCGAACGTGATGACGATGGCGGTGAGCACGAGCGCGTGGGGCAGGGGATCGCTCATGCCGTCGGTGCTCAGGTCCTTGCCATCGGTGATGGGGGGCCGGCCGGCCCTGCCGCCGGTGAGGACGATGAGGATGTTGGCCCCGTTGCCGAAGAGCAGGAAGCCCAGCAGGACGCGCGTGAGCGAGCGGTCGAGCATGAGGTAGGCCCCGCAGGCGAAGAGGACGCCCATGGTCAGCAGCATGACGAACGGCGGGGTCACAGCCGGCCCCCATCCGAGCCGGGCGCGAGGTCGAGGCTGTCGACCTCGCCGAGCAGCTCGTGCAGCCGCTCCTCGTGCGGAGCGTCGGCGACCTCGCTGATCGTCTGCGCGAGCGCCTCCTCGTCCGCCTCCTGGTAGAGGTCGACCTGGGCGCCCAGGCTGCGCAGGATGTCGAGCATGAGGCCCACGACGATGAGGTAGACGCCGATGTCGAAGATCGTCGAGGTGCCGAACGACAGGTGGCCCAGCAGCGGCACGTCGAAGGCGAGGTACTCGGACTGGAGGACGCTGTCGCCCCACACGAAGCCTCCGAGCGCCGTGAGGGCGACGATCGCCATGCCGAAGCCCAGCAGGCGCCCCGCATCGACGTGCGCGGCCTCCGCGAGCTCGTAGCGCCCGCCGGCCAGGTAGCGGGCGATGAGCGCGAGGCCCGCCACCAGTCCGGCAGCGAAGCCGCCGCCGGGCATGTTGTGGCCGGCGAAGAGGAGGTAGACGGAGAAGACCATCATGGGGTGGAACAGCAGCCGGACGATGACCTCGAGGATGATCGAGCGGTTGCGGGGGGCCAGCGTGCGCCCGGCCAGCAGCCATGCGCTGCGCCCGCCGGCCTCCTGCGCCGAATCGGAGGCCTCCGCGGAGAGCGCCTCGGCGACCGGGGTGAAGCGGCCCGTGCGGCTGAGCTCGGCCGGCGCCTCGAAGCGCTGCAGCTTGCCCTCGCGGCTGCGCACGAAGATGAGGCTCGCGACGCCGGTGGCGGCCACGACGACGACGGAGAGCTCTCCCAGGGTGTCCCACGCGCGGATGTCGACGAGCGTGACGTTGACGATGTTCTTGCCGTGGCCGATCTCGTAGGCGAGGCGGCCGAACTGCTCGGAGATGGGCGCGGCGTCCCGCGCGGCCATCGCCACGGCCGCGACGCCCATCATGAGCGCGCCGAACAGCCCGCCGACGATGGCGCGCATGGTCGGCGAGAAGCGGCCCTCCGATCGGCCGATGCCGGCCGGCAGCCGGCGCAGCACGAGGACGAAGACGACGATCGTGATCGACTCGACGAGGATCTGGGTGAGCGCAAGGTCCGGGGCGCCCTGCGCCGCGAAGAACGCGACCATGCCGTAGCCCGTGACGCCGACGATGACGACGGCGGCGAACCGCTTCGTCGCGACCGTCGCGGCGATCGCGGCGGGGATCATGCACACGGCGATGACGATCTGCGGCCACGAGTCCGCGAAGACGAAGTGCGCGGGCCAGGTGCCGTTGAGCAGCATGGCGAGGCCGATCGTGACGATCGCGACGACGTAGATGACGGCCTGGTAGAAGGGCAGCGAGCCGCGCTGCGTGCGGGCCGTGACCCACGAGGAGACGAACTCGACGCCCTCGACGATGCGGCGGTAGACGCGGTTGGCGCTGGGCAGCTGGGGCGCAGCGGCCTGGAACAGGGAGATCGGCTGGGCCGCCGCGATGAGCACGGCGCCCAGGCCCAGGGTCAGGGCGGAGAGCCACAGCGCCGGCTCGAAGCCGTGCCAGAGCGCCAGGTGGTAGGCCTTGCCCTCGCCGGCGAGCCCGGCCGAATGGGCCGTGACGAGGGGGTCGAGGAGGAAGACGAGCGGGCCGAGCAGCGCGCACAGCCCGGCCAGCAGCACGACGGGCGCCATGAACACCGGCGCGCTCTCGCAGCGCTTGACCGGCTTGACCCCCGGCTTGGAGCCGAAGGCGCCGAAGACGAACCGGGCGGAGTAGGCGACGGTGAGCACGGAGCCCGCGATCGTGCCGATGAGCGCGATGAGCCCCGCCGTGGTGCCCGTCTCGAGCAGGGTGGAGTAGACCGCCTCCTTCGCGGCGAACCCGAGCAGCGGGGGGATGCCCGCCATCGACGCCGCGGCGACCGTGCCGCACACCGCGAGGACGGGGGTGCTGCGCGCCATCCCGGAGAGCTTGCGCAGGTCGCGGGTGCCCACCTGGTGGTCGATGATGCCGACGGTGAGGAACAGGCAGGACTTGAACAGGGCGTGGGAGACGAGCATGGCAAGGGCCGCCGTGGCGGTGTCGCGCGTGCCGAACGCGCTGATGACGATGAGCAGGCCCAGCTGCGAGACGGTGCCGTAGGCGAGGACGAGCTTGAGGTCGAACTGGCGCAGCGCGGTCCAGCCGCCCATGATCATCGTCGTGATCCCGAGCGCCAGCAGCACGGGCAGCCAGCCGGGCATCGTGTGGAAGCCCGGGGCCAGCCGGAGGATGAGGTACACGCCGGCCTTGACCATGGCCGCGGCGTGCAAGTAGGCGCTCACGGGCGTGGGGGCGGCCATGGCGCCGGGCAGCCAGAAGTGGAACGGCACGAGCGCGGACTTCGAGACCGCGCCCACGACGATGAGGAGGACCGCGGTGATGACGAGGCCCGCGTCCGGGCCCCCGCGGTAGCCCGCGGCCACGATCGCGGAGATGCTGCCGGTGCCGTAGACCGCGGAGAGCATGATCATCCCGACGAGCATCGCGAGCCCGCCGAACGTCGTGACGATGAGCGCCTGGAGGGCGGCCTGGCGGGAGGCCTTGCGGCTGGTCGAATGGCCGATGAGGAGGTAGGAGAACACGGTCGTGCCCTCCCAGAAGATGTAGAGGACGAGCAGCTCGTCGGCGATGACGAGGCCGTACATCATGCCCGCGAACGCCATGAGCACGCCGGCGAAGCGGCCGATCGACGGGTCGCCGGGCTCGAAGTAGCGCGCGGAGTAGAGGAAGACGAGCGCGCCCACGCCGGTGACGAGCAGGCTCATCACCCACGAGAGGGGATTCATGCTCAGGCTCATCCCCATGCCCAGCGGCGCGAGCCAGTCGAGCGATTCGCGCACCTCGCCACCGGCGAGCACGGTGGGCGCCACCGCGATCGAGTAGCCCAGGGCCACGGCCGGCACGAGTGCCATGAGGAAGAAGGCGCTGCGGCCCATCCGGGCGAACAGCGGGGGCGCGATGAGGGCGGCGGCGAAGAACGCCGTGATCAGCGCGGTCACTGCCTCACCCCCGGTTCGCAACTGTCGGCAGGTGACATTGTTTCATGCTCGCGGCCCCGCCCCGTCCACCGCGTTCCCAGTCGCGCCGCGGGCGCCGCCGGCCCGGGTCCGCTCAGCCCAGCTGGCGCTCCGAGACGAGGAAGCCGTCGTGGTCGAGGGCGATGCCCGCGGTGGCGCGCATGATCGCCCCGGCCAGCGCCTCGATGCGCTCGGCGGCCCCTGCCCGCATGCGCCGCACCGCCGGGTCCGCGGTGTCGAGCGCCTCGCCGAGGTCCTGGGCCAACGGCTGCCAGCGCACCCGGTAGGCGATCTGCGGGCCCGCCGCGTGGGCCGCGACGATGCCGGGCACCGCCTCCTCGAGGAGGACCCCGATCTCGATGAGGCCGGCCTCCAGTCCGAGCTCGGCGAGGTCGACCTCCACCGCGTAGCCGTCGAGGACGATGGGCTCAGCGGGGTCGATCTCCGCCCCCAGGCGCTCGAGCGCCTCAGCGGACACGGGCAGCGGCATGCGCGCGCCCGGGGCCACGGCGCGCACCCGTTCGAGCAGGACGTCCGGGGCGAGCCAGTAGTGGGAGTAGACGGCGAGGTCGATGTGGGCGTCCGGATCCGGGGTGAGGATCCGCTCCGCGCTCGATTGCCCCGGTGTCGAACCCGCGGCGGCGAGCCCGGCGGGATCGGACTGCGCGGTGCCGCCCGAGGCCTCGTCGGCGCAGCGCACGGCGGTGTGCAGCCGGCGGGCCAGGGCGACGAGGAGCGCCAGCCCGCGGCCCTCCTCGCGGTCGGGCAGGCCCGCCGGGAAGTAGGAGGCGAGCTCGTCGGCGCGGCGCACCCACTCCGGCGGGGGCTCGGCCTCGCGGTCGCGGGGTCCGGCGAGCGCGAAGGCCGCGCGCGCCCACGCGGGCAGGCCGAGCTCCGCGCGCAGCGGCGCGTCCAGCGGGACCGGGCCCACGAGGCGGGAGTGGCGGCTGAGCCGGCGCTCGGGGATGCCCCCGGGCCCGGGCTGGGCCGCGGCCAGCTCCGGCTGGCGGTTGGAGATGAGCGCCGCGACATCGCTGGGCTCCACCTGCCCGTCGAGGAGGAGCAGGTGGCAGGCGGCGAGGAAGCCGGGCAAGCCCGGGGCGGCGGCGTCGGGCGCGGGCATCAGAACCCGCCGCGGTAGAAGTTCTCGAACGAGCGCGAGGCCGTGGGGCCCCGCTGCCCCTGGTAGCGGTTCGCGGTTGCCGGGTCCGAGCCGTAGGGGTGCTCGGCCGGCGAGCTGAGCTCGAAGAAGCACAGCTGGCCGATCTTCATCCCCGGCCACAGCGTGATGGGCAGGGTCGCGACGTTGGACAGCTCGAGCGTGACGTGGCCGGTGAACCCCGGGTCGATAAATCCCGCCGTCGAGTGGGTGAGGAGCCCCAGGCGGCCCAGCGAGGACTTGCCCTCGAGCCGCGCCGCGATGTCATCGGGCAGCGCGACCGCCTCGCGAGTGGCGCCCAGCACGAACTCGCCGGGGTGGAGGACGAAGGACTCGTCCGGGGCCACCTCGACGAGCCGGGTGAGGTCCGGCTGCTCGAGCGCGGGGTCGATGACCGAGTACTTGTGGTTGTCGAAGAGCCGGAACCAGCGGTCGAGCGTGACGTCGACCGAGGACGGCTGGATGAGCGCGGGGTCGAAGGGCTCAAGGCGCACGCTGCCCGCATCCAGCCGGGCGGCGATATCGCGGTCTGATAGAAGGCTCACACCGGCAAACCTACCGGCCGCGCCCGCCAGCGGCCAGCGGCTGCGGGGCCTGTCGCGCCGGGCGGGGCCGGCGGCCGCCGGGCTGGCCGCGCCGGGCGGGGCCGCACCGGGGCCGGCGCGGCTGCGCCGCCGGGGAGGCCCGCGCCCATATCACGATCCCGCAACGGTTGGGGCGGCGTGTTCACACGATTCCGCGTGTTCGCTCAGCCCATGCTCTACAGTGGAGCACGAACTACGCCCGCGCCGATGGTGCCTTCCCCCTTTGCCAAGGATGGGCGGGATGTCGCTATCGCCTTTTGCGTGGACGTGAAGCCACAACCGAAAGGCCATACTGTGAAGACTTTCAAAAGTCTTGTACTTGCCCCCGCAGTAGCAGCCGCCGCGGTTACCGGCATCATCGCCGCACCCGCCGCCGCTTCCACCGCTCCGACGAGCGCTCCCGCACAGTCCGAGGAGGACGGCGCCGCAGCGCTGCCGTCCGCAACGGCCGGGCCCGCCCGCGCCGTGCCGACGTCCTCGGCGCCCGCGGCCAGCGCAGCCCCGTCGGCCCCGGCGAGTACGAGCGCACCCAAGACCAGCACCGCGACGGCGAAGGCCGACGGCCCCGCCGCCCAGGTGGAGAGCGCCACCGTCAAGCAGTCGGTGATCGGCGACCAGGCCAAGGGCCTGAAGTTCACCGGCACCGGCTTCTCGGCCAACTCGAAGGCGACCGTCACCGTCGTCGCCCCCGACGGCAAGGACTACACGCCCGGTACCGAGCTCACCGTGACAGCCAAGGGCACGGTCAACGGCACGTACTTCTTCACCGTGGACAAGGGACAGAAGGTGCCGACCGGCACCTACAAGCTCTCCCTCACGGACGTCTCGACCAAGACGAAGACGAAGCCCGTCGAGTTCGAGGTCGTCTCGGATACCGCGCCCACGACGACCACTCCGGCCCCCGCGCCGGCGCAGTCGAGCACGGCCCCCGCGAGCTCCGCCCCGGCATCGAGCTCCGCCCCGGCACCGAGCACGGCCCCGCAGACCACCGCCCCGCAGACGCCTGCGAGCAGCGCGCCCGCGACGTCGGCGGCGCCCACGACGAAGGCGCCGGCTACCACGGCGGCGCCCACCACGCAGGCGCCCACCACCGCGCCCGCGACGACGCAGGCACCGAGCGCGAAGCCCACCACGGCCGCGCCGGCGACCACGCCGGCCGCCACGCCCACCACGACGGCACCGGCGACCACCGGCGCCCCGACGACGGCCCCTGGCACCGCCGCGCCCTCGACGGCCGCCGGGCCGTCGAGCTCGGCCGCCGTCCAGCAGCCCACCCTGCGCGTGGATCCCGAGCGGATCTCCACGACGGAGTTCTCCGATTCCGACGGCGGGGTCTCGATCGTGCTCGAGCACGCCCCGGCGAACACGAAGGTCACCCTCTCCGTCGAGCAGGCGCAGGGCAAGGTCAAGCCGTTCGAGCAGGTGAAGAAGACCGACGCGAAGGGCGTCGCGCGCTTCGGCGTCCGCTCGAAGACCGCCCCGGTGCTCGGCACCTACAAGCTCGAGGTGACGGGCAACAAGGTCGATGAGGCCGGCTCGTTCAAGGTCGTGACGACGCGCGCCGCGGACGCGGACCAGAGTGCGGCCGCAACCGACGGGGCCGGCGGCTCCAATGGGTCCGACGGGTCCGACGGCGCGAACGGCGCTGGCGGCTCCGATGGGTCGAACGGTGCCAACGGGTCGAACGGCGCCGGCGGTTCCGACGGCGCGAATGGGGCCGACGGTGCCAACGGCGCAGGTGCGGCCGACGGTTCGAACGGCGGTGCGGCCGGTGCCGACTCCGGGTCCGACGCCTCGGGCTCCGGGAGCACCGACTCCGCCGGCAGCGACCTGCCGCGCACCGGTGCCGAGATGACCGGGCTGGCGCTGGGCGCCGGGCTGCTCGTCGTGGGCGCCGCCGCCGTCATCATCACCCGCCGCCGCGCAGACTCGGCCGATCCGGCCGACTTCTGAGCCGCACGCACGGGCACGCGCGACCGGTGGGGGCCGTCGAGCTGGATCTGAGCACGATCGTGCTCGCCGGCACCCCGCTGGCTCCCGCACCGCTGGGCGCCTCCGACCGACTCGTTCTCATGGGGCAGAGCGAGGAGGTCGGGGGCGCCCTGCGCGCTGTCCGGGCGCTGCCCGGCGCGGCCGGCGTGCCCCGCCCGCCGCGGGACGGCCGGCGTGTGCGCGCCTGGGCCAGGGCCGCCCTCGCCGAGGCGCTCGCCGGGACCCGCATCCGCCGCTCCGCGGTGCGCGCGGCGCTTGTGCGCGCCGGCGCGGACTGGGGCCTGCCCCGCGCGGTCCTGACGCGCGCGCGCCTGCGCGACCTCACACCCCTGCAGCGCTCGCGCCTGCAGAGCGCACTGGCAAGCGCCGCCGCCGAACTGGGCGGCGCGGGCTGGCTCGTGCTCGAGGCGCCGTTCGGCGGTCTGGCGGGCCGCGAGCGCGCGGGCGCCCGCGACCACCTCGTGCGCACCCTCGCCCGGCGCGGCCTGGGCCTCGTCATGAGCACCGCGGATCCCGTGGACGCGGGGGTGGTCGGCGGGCGCGTCACGGTCCTCGAGAAGGGCCAGGTCGCCGATTCCGGCCCGTTCGGCGCGCAGCTCGCAGCCCCCCGCTCGAACCTGGCCGCCGGCCTGGCGGGCGTCAACGTCTTCTCCGCGCTGGCCCGCGGCGGGTGGATCTCGATCGGCCACTCGCAGGTGCGCGCGCGCACCGAGCTCGACGGCAAGCTCTTCGTCACGATCCCGACCTCCGCGGTGCGCCTGGCCGTCGACGAGTTCTCCGCGCACCTGACCTCCGATGCCGTCTTCGAGGCCGTCGTGGTGGGCATCCACGACCGCGGCGAGGGCGTCCAGCTCACCCTCTCCCCCACCGACACCGAGGCCGGGCTCACCCTGGCCGCCGACCTCTTCGACTTCTCCGCCGCCGCCGCGCACGCAGCCGCCGCCCGCGCCGCCGGCGCGCAGGACGCTGGAGCGGGGAGCGCTGAGGCACAGGCTGCCGAACCGGAGGGAAGCGGCGCGCCCGCATGGGGCATCCTCCACCCGGGCCTGGGCGCGGACGTCGCGGCGCAGCTCGCGGTCACCGGCGTGGGCGCGCACCTGTTCGTCGAGGTCGACACCGCGGCGCTGCGCGCGTACCCCGTGGACCGGGCGCCCACCGCGCTCCAGTAGCCGGCCGCGGGCTGGCGGCGGGCCGGCGCGGAGCCTTGCGATAGTGTGCACGAACAGCGCCCAGACCGAGCCGGAGGTGGACATGCGCGAAGCAGCGCGCAGCGCCGCGGCCTCCCAGTGGGCGCTCATCGCGGGCCTCCTCATCGTGGTGCTCGGCGTCGCCTCCGTGCCGCTGGCCAATGCGGTGCTCTACACCCCGCAGCGCGCCGTGCTCGCCTACCTCGACGCCCTGGGCGACGCCGATGCCGGCCGGGCCCGCGGCTACCTCCAGGCGCCCGACGCCGCCAACCCGTCCGCGCTCAGCGATGCGGCGCTCGAGGGCGCCGCCGCGCTGCCCGCCCAGGCGCGGATCACCTCGGCGCAGGTGGAGGGCGCGAGCGCGCGGGTGAGCGCGTCGTACGTGCTGGGCTCGAAGCCGCACGAGACGACGTTCGAGGTCATCCGCACCCGGCCCGTGTGGGGCCTCTACAGCCGCTGGGCGATCCGCATCGAGCAGTGGCCGACGCTCGACCTCGACGTCTCCGGCGCCTCCGCGGTGGACGTGGGCAGCGCCACCGTGGCCGCCGAGGGCGGTCCGCCCGCCGTGCTGTTCCCCGTCAGCTACGGGATCGGCTTCAACGAGAAGTACCTGCGCGCGCAGACGAAGCGGGTCGACGTCGTCAGCGCCGACGATGCCGCGCGCGCGGCGCTCAAGCCCCAGCCCACCGAGGAGCTGCGCAAGCGGGTCGACGAGATCGTCCGCTCCCAGCTCGACGAGTGCGCCAAGCAGCCCACGCTCATGCCCGCGGGCTGCGCGTTCGGCTACGAGACGAACAACGACGTCCTCGGCAAACCGCAGTGGACGGTCGTGAAGTACCCGAAGATCGAACTGCAGTCCGAGGGCGACGAACTGCGGGTCGTGCCCACGACGGTGGGGCTGCGGCTCACGGCGCGGATGCGCGACGCCGTCACCGCCTACATCTCCCAGACGCAGGAGCCGGTCTCCGCCCCCCTCGGCGCGAGCGTGCGCGTGGTGGGCGACGACGTCACGGTCGAGCAGGACACGGGCGAGTCGCTCGGCGGGAGCTGAGCCGGGCGCTGCGCCCAGCGCTCAGCCGCCCGCGGGGCAGGCCGCAGCACAGTCGGCGGAGCTCAGCCGCCCGCGCCGCGCAGGTCGAGGTCGAGCACCGCGGGGCCGTCCGCGCCCAGCTCCACCGGGATGCCCCAGTCCTGCTGGTAGAGGTGGCAGGCCGCGTGCAGCGGGATCTCGCCGCCGGGTTCGCCATCGCAGGCGGCCGCGCGCGCGGTGATGTGCAGCACCCCGGAGTCGAAGCCCTCGGCCAGCTCGATCGTCCGGTCGATGCCCTCGGATCCCCCGGCGCCGGCCGCGATGAGCTCGGGGGGCGTGGCGGAGACCTGCAGGTACGTCGGATCGCCCCAGCGGTCGTCGAGCTTCTGGCCCCTGGGGACGTCGAAGTGCACGCGCACGCGCACGCTCCCGGTGCCGATGCGGGTGGCCGGCCGGCTCGTCTGCTGCGCCCCCTCGGTGACCCGGGCCAGCTGGTCGGCGATGGCGACGGCGGTGAGGCGGTGGGCGGCCGATTCGACGACGAGCAGGTGCGCCGGTAGGCCGTCGGCCTCGCCCACGACGAGGAGGTCCGAGGGCTCCGCGAGGCCGCGGGCCAGCGTGCCGACCTCACCGGTGGCCGGGTCGTAGCGGCGGATGGCCCCGTTGTACGTGTCGGCCACCGCGATCGAGCCGTCCGGCAGCTCGGCCGCACCCAGGGGGTGCTGGAAGCGGGCCTGCTCCGCCGGGCCGTCCTGAAACCCGAAGTCGAAGAGGCCGGTGCCGACGTACGTCGTGACCTCCCCCGTGGCCGGGTCGAGGCGGCGCAGGGCCGAGGTCTCCGAGTCCGCCACGATGAGCGAGCCGTCGGCCGCGGGCGCCAGGCCGGAGGTCTGGGCGAACCACGCCTCCTCCGGCCCGCCGTCGACGAGTCCCTCGTTCATCGTGCCCGCGAACTGCCGGATGGTCCCGGCGGCCGGGTCGAAGGACCAGATCGTGTGGTTGCCGGCCATGGCGACGAGCACCTCGGCGGTGGGCTGCGAGAACGCGAGGTCCCACGGGCTCGACAGCTTCACGGCGCGGGCGGCGCCGCTGTAGCGCCCGGCCTCGCCGCTGCGGCCGGCGACGTTGTCGCTCGCGCCGATCATGTACTGCTCACCGGTGCCGGCGACGGTGCTCACGGTGCCGGCCGTCAGGCTAATGCCGCGCAGCAGGTGGTTGACCGTGTCCGCGGCGACGAGGTCGTAGCCCACCCGCTGGGCGAGCTCGGGCGGCAGCTCGACGGCGCCGCCCGGCTCCGCGAAGCGGGCGGCGGCGAAGTCCCCGTCGGCGCGGCCCCGCTCGCCGCTGCCGATGCGCTGGAGGAGCCGGGCGCCGCTGGGATCGTATTCGGCATAGGAGTGGTGGCCGGAGTCCGCGACGAGCAGATTGCCCTCGTGGCCGGGTGCGGTGAGCCGGATGACCTTGCCGGGGAAGCGCAGCTCGCCCTCCACCGGCTCCGGGGGCACGTAGGGCCCATCACCGCGGTGCAGGGTGCCCTTGGCCGCGTGCTCCGCGATGAGGTCCTCGATGAGCCCGGCCAGGCCCGCCGAGTGGCCCTCGCCGGACATCGAGGCGACGAGGTAGCCCTCCGGGTCGATGACGGCGAGCGTGGGCCACGCGCGGGCGGTATAGGCCTGCCAGGTCACGAGGTCCGGGTCGTCGAGGACGATGTGCTCCACCTGGTAGCGCTCGACCGCCTGGTCGACGGCCTCGACCGTGCGCTCGAACTCGAACTTGGGGCTGTGGACGCCGATGATGACGAGCTCGTCGCGGTACTTCTCCTCGATGGGCCGCAGCTCGTCGAGGACGTGCAGGCAGTTGATGCAGCAGAACGTCCAGAAGTCCAGCAGCACGACCTTGCCGCGCAGGTCGGCGAGGCTGAGCTCGCGGCCGCCGGTGTTGATCCAGCGGCGGCCGGTCAGCTGCGGGGCGTGCAGGCGCGGGGCGCCGCCGCGAGCCGGGGAGGGTGCGGATTCGCTCATGCGCACAGTGTGGCACGCAGCCCCAGCGCTCCAGGCGGCGCGGGTCACGGGGCGTCACGGCCGTCTCCGGCTAGGATCGGCGCATGGTCACGGTGAGCGAGTACCGCAGGACGATCTTCGACCTCGTGAGCCGGCTGCGGCGCAGCGAGGAGGTGCCGCTGGCCGCGAGTGCGGGGCACGTCCTCGTCCTCGCCGAGGACGTCCACAGCCCCGCCGACGTCCCCCCGTTCGACAACTCGCAGATGGACGGCTTCGCCGTGTCCTCCGAGGATCCCGCCGTCACCGGGGCGCAGGCCCCGGCCGCCCCGGCGCAGACCGCGGGGGACGTGCGCGCCGCCGCGGACGCGAGCTTCGGGGGCCCCGCCCTGCCGCTCATGCCCATGGTCCCCGCCGGCCGCGCGCCCGAGCCGCTGCGCCGCCGGCACGCCGCGCCCGTCATGACCGGCAGCCGGATGCCCGAGGGCGCCGACTGCGTGATCCCGGTCGAGCAGACCGCCGACGGCTTCGGGCGCGCCGACGCCGTGTCCTTCACCGAGTCCCTGGGCGAGCTCGCCCAGCCCGGCCGGTTCGTCAGGCGCCGCGGGTCCGACACCGCCGCCGGCGAGCGCATCGCCCGCGCGGGCGAGCGCCTGAGCCCCGCGCTGGCCGGCGTCCTCGCCTCCTGCGGGCTCGCCCACGCCCCGGTCTGGGCGCCGCTGCGCATCCTCGTCGTCTCCACCGGCGACGAGGTCGTGGCGCCCGGCGCCGAGCGCGGCGAGGCGCAGATCTTCGACGCCAACGGCATCGCCGTGACCGGCGCGCTCATGGCCGCAGGGGCCCGGATCGTCGCGACGCTGCACGTCTCGGACGATCCCGCGGACCTCTTCGCCCAGGTGGGCCGGTGGGCCGCGCAGACGGACCTCGTCGTGTCCATGGGCGGCATCTCCCAGGGCGCGCGCGAGGTCATCCGCCTCGCCGCCGCCGCGGAGGCCGAGGGTTCCGGCGGCGCGGTTGCCGGCGGCATGGTGTTCGACGCCGTGGGCATGCAGCCGGGCGGGCCCCAGGCGCACGGCAGGCTCGCGGGCCTGCCGTGGATCGCGCTGCCTGGCAACCCGGTCTCCAGCCTGGTGAGCATCGAGATGTTCGTGCGGCCCGCGCTGCTCGCTGTGTCCCCGGAGCGGGCGCCCCGGCCCGTCGCCGAGGCGCGCCTCGAGCTGGCGGCGCCCCAGGACTCGCCGCCGGGCAAGCTCCAGGTCCGCCGCGCCCACCTGCGCCCGGACGCCACCGTCGAGCTCATCTCCGGGCCCAGCTCGCACCTGCTGGGTGCATACGCGCGCGCCGATGCCCTGGCGCTCATCGGCGCGGAGACCACGCAGATCGCCGACGGCGACGAGGTCATCGTGTGGAGCATCGCATGAGCGGCGGGGCGCACCGGCCCGGGCCCGCGCAGCGCGAGCCCGCAGCGGAGCGGGGGCCGGCGGGCGCCTCGGGCGCGGCGGGCCGGCTCAGCCACCTCGACGAGGCAGGCCGGGCGGTCATGGTCGACGTGTCGGACAAGGACGTGACGAAGCGCAGGGCGGTGGCCCGCGGGAGGGTGCGGACGACGCGGCAGGTCATCGCGCTCATGCGCGCGGGCGGCCTGCCCAAGGGCGAGGCCGTGCACACCGCGCGGCTGGCCGGGATCATGGGGGCCAAGCGCACCGCCGAGCTCATCCCCATGTGCCACCCGCTCCCGCTGTCGGGCATCGACGTGGACATCGAGCTGGGTGAGGCCGAGGTGCGCCTCGTCGCGGCGGCGAAGACCACGGGCCGCACCGGGGTGGAGATGGAGGCCCTCACCGCCGTGAGCATCGCGGCGCTCACGGTCGTGGACATGATCAAGGCCGTGGACCCGGCCGCGGTGATCGGCGACATCACGGTCGTGGAGAAGTCCGGCGGCAAGTCTGGCCACTGGCACAGCCCAGCGGACCCCGCCGGCACCGCAGACGCCACGAGCACCGCAGGCAGCGCAGACAGCGCAGGCAACACAGAGACCGCAGGCACCGCACAGCGGTCAGCAGACACCCCGGAGCACCCAGCAGAGACGGAGCCATCATGAGCATGCACCGCGTCGCCCAGGCAGCAGCGTTCGTGGGGGTGAGCACGGACACCCTGCGGCGCTGGATCGCCCAGGGGCGCCTGAGCGAGCACCAGGACTCGGCGGGCCGCCTCGTGGTCGACGGGGCCGAGCTCGCGGCCCTCGCCCGCGACACCGCCATCCTGCCGGCGGACCCGAGCGGCGTGGCCTCCTCGGCCCGCAACCGCCTCGTGGGCCTCGTCACGAAGGTCACGACCGATACGGTCATGGCGCAGGTCGACATGCAGTGCGGGCCCCACCGGATCGTCTCCCTCATGTCGCGCGAGGCCGTCGAGGACCTCGACCTCAAGCCCGGCGATGTCGCGGTCGCCTCGGTCAAGGCGACCACCGTCGTCGTGGAGACCCCGCGGGACTGAGTGCGCGGTTGCCCCGTTCGGCACACTCTGACAAAACACGTGAAATCCCGCGCGGAGCCGCACCTGCAGGCGAACGCGGCCACCGCAGGCGCATATGATGGAATCACCAGCCCCCGTCAAGGAGATCCCATGCTGCACCGCACCCGTCTCACCGCCGCCCTCGCCGGCTCCGCCGCGCTCGCCCTCGCCCTGAGCGCCTGTTCGGGCGGGCAGGGCTCCGATTCGAAGGACGGCGGCGAGAAGACGCTCACCGTCTTCGCTGCCGCCTCGCTGAACTCGACGTTCACCCAGATCGGCAAGCAGTTCGAATCCGACCACGACGGCGTGAGCGTGAAGTTCAACTTCGCCGGCTCCTCCGACCTCGTCAGCCAGCTCAAGGAGGGCGCCCCCGCGGATGTCTTCGCCTCCGCGGACGAGAAGAACATGAAGAAGGCCACCGACGACAGCCTCATGGACGGCGAGCCCAAGGCCTTCGCGACGAACGTCCTCACGATCGTCACCGCCCCGGACAACCCCAAGAAGATCACCGGGCTCAAAGACCTCTCGAAGAGCGGCGTCCAGACCGTCGTGTGCGCGGACGGCGTGCCCTGCGGCAACGCCACGAAGGAGGTGACCGAGAAGGCGAAGGTCACCCTCAAGCCCGTGAGCGAGGAGTCCAAGGTCACGGACGTGCTCGGCAAGGTGGAATCCCGCCAGGCCGATGCGGGCCTCGTCTACGTCACGGACGCCAAGAGCGCCGGCGACAAGGTCGAGGAGGTCGACTTCCCCGAATCGAAGTCCGTCGTCAACACGTACCCGATCGGCGTTCAGGCCGCCCAGGACAAGGACCTCGCGCAGCAGTTCGAGGACGCGGTGATGTCCGAATCGGGGCAGAAGGTGCTGGGCGAAGCGGGCTTCGGCAAGCCGTGAGCGTCCTCCTCCGCGCGGCCGGGCCTGTGCGCCCGGCCCGCCGGAGGCACTGATGCGCGTTCCGCTGCCCCGCTGGCTCTATGCGCCCGCGGCACTCGGCGCGCTGCTCATCGTGCTGCCCCTGGTGGGGCTCATCGCGCGCGTCGACGTCGCCGCGTTCTGGGGCCTCATCACGTCCCAGAGCGCGCTGACGGCCCTGGGGCTCTCGCTGCGGACCTCCCTGGTCGCCACGGCGATCTGCCTGCTGGTGGGCGTGCCGCTGGCGGTGGTCCTGGCGCGCAGCCGGTTCCCGGGCCAGCGGCTGCTGCGCACGCTCGTGCTGCTCCCGCTCGTACTGCCCCCGGTGGTGGGCGGCATCGCGCTGCTCTACACGTTCGGCCGGATGGGCCTCGTTGGCACGTACCTCGAGGCCGCGGGGATCCGCATCGCCTTCACCTCCGCGGCGGTCGTGCTCGCGCAGTCGTTCGTGTCCCTGCCGTTCATGGTCATGACGGTCGAGGGCGCCCTGGCCAGCCAGGATGAGCGCTACGAGGTCGTGGGGCTGGGCCTGGGCGCCTCACCGGGCTACGTGCTGCGCCGCATCACGCTGCCGCTGCTGCGCCCGGCGCTCGTGTCCGGCACGGTGCTCTCCTTCGCCCGTGCGCTGGGCGAGTTCGGTGCGACGATCACGTTCGCCGGCTCCCTCGAGGGCACGACGCGCACCCTGCCGCTCGAGATCTACCTCCAGCGCGAGACGGACCCGGATGCCGCCGTCGCGCTCTCCCTCGTCCTCGTCGTCATCGCCGTCGTCATCGTGCTGGCCACCTACGGCACCCAGGGCGCCAGCGCCGGCGGTGCCCTGCGGCGGCTGCGCGCGTTCCGGCGCGGGCACGGGGAACGCACCGGGCGCGGGAAACGCGGTGCGCACGGTGGGCACACGCCGCTGGGCGATGCGCCCGAGCGTCCCCGCGGGGACGCCGTCGCGGTGAGCCCCTCCGGGCAGCCCCCCGCCGCCGAGGCGCCCGCCGGGCCGGCCGCGTCCGCACCCCCAGAGCCGGTGCCGATACCGATACCGGGTGAGGATGCCAGCGATGCTCCGGCCGGCGCCACACCCGAGGCCCCCGCTTCCGAGGCGCCCGCGGGGCCGGTCGCGCCCGCGCCCCCGGTGGCCGCCGAGGGCACGAGAGGGGCTCCGGCCGGTCCCGCATCCGAGTGTCCCGCGGACACCGGGTTGCGCGTCGCGTTCGCGTGCCCGGAGCGTGGGATCGCCGTGGACTTCACCGTGGCCGCGGGCTCGACCACGGCCATCATCGGGCCGAACGGCGCGGGCAAGTCCACGTGCTGCGAGGTCATCTCCGGCCTGCTGCGCCCCGCGGCGGTGCTCGTCGAGCTCGACGGGCGCGTCCTGGCCCGCGAGCATCGGCGCCGCGGGCACGCACCCACCGCGGAGCCTGGGGGCACGGGGGGCGCGGGGGTTGACGAGATTCGCGCCGCGATCGCCGATGCGGGGAGCGGGCGCGCGTGGGTGCCCTCGCACCGGCGCGGGGTCGTACAGCTGGCGCAGAGCCCGCTGCTGTTCCCCACGCTGCGGGTGGAGGAGAACGCGGCGTTCGGACTGCGCGCGGCGGGCGAGGGCCGCACGGCCGCGCGGTCGCGGGCCCGTGCGATGCTCGCGCGGGTGGGCGCGCTCCCGCTGGCGGACCGACTGCCGTCCGAGCTGTCCGGGGGGCAGGCCCAGCGCACCGCGATCGCGCGGGCGCTGGCGGCCCGGCCGCAGCTGCTGCTCCTCGACGAGCCCATGGCCGCGCTCGACTGGGACTCCGCCCGCGCGATCCGCGAGCTGCTCGGCGGTGTGCTGGCCGCTCAGACGGCACTGCTCATCACCCACGACGTGCGCGATGTGCGCGCCCTGGCCGACCACGTCATCGTGCTCGAGGACGGCGGGGTGCTCCAGTCCGGCACCGTCGCCGAGGTGTTCGCAGCCCCCGCGTCCCCGTTCGTTGCGCGCTTCGCCGCGCAGGGGTAGCAGCACGGCACGGTGAGAGGCCGGCCGGCGACAGCAGCGGCGGACGGGCTCAGCGGCGGGGATTTAGCGGAGCACCGGGCGTTCGAGGTCCGTGTTGTCGAAGATCCAGTCGGCGCGCTCGCGCGGGCGCGCCTCGGCCAAGTAGAGCCGCTGGCCGCCCACGTAGCGGTGGTTCGAGTGGGCCTCGGGGTCCGGGTCGTGGAGGCCCGGATAGCGCTGCGCGCCCCGCGGGACCGTGACCTCGAACGGCGCATCCACCCACACGACCGCATCCCAGACCCTGCCGAGTTCGGGGCGCTGCAGGAAGATCCCGTCGACCACGACGAGCGCGCCCGGTGGGACGTCCACGGAGCGCGGCTCAACAGGGGCGTCCACGTCGACATCCCAGACCTCCGGGGCGATCGGCTCGCCCCGGCGCAGCGGCTCGACGACGCACGCCCGGAATGCGGCGTAGTCGTAGGAACCGCGATAGGCGCCCTCCGGGCCCAGGCCCGCGGCCGCGCGCTGGGCTCGGGGGACGTGGAAGCCGTCGATGCCGACGTTCACGACGGGTCGGCCGCCCGTGCGCTGGGCGCGCAGCACGAGCTCGGCCGCCAGGTGGGACTTGCCCACCCCATCGACGCCGTCGAGGGCCACGAGCGCACGGCGCTCGGGGTGCACCGCGCGCAGCCGCTCCAGTAGGCGCTCCACGACGAGACCCCGGCGGGACTCCGACGGAGCATCGGGTTCACCGGGCTCCGCCTGTGACTTCGACTCCTGCGCCGATCCCGGTTCGCTCGCTGGCTCCGCTCCCGCTCCGCCAGCGCTCATGCCGGCTCCGTGCGGGTCCACGCCTCGAACCCGCCGGTCACATCGAAGACGCGCGGGGCTCGGGGGCGCGCGCGGGCAGCCGCCAGGAGCGCCTCGACCGCCATCGCGGAGCGCGCGCCGGAGGCGCAGTGGACGTAGAGGGCGCCGTTCGCCCCGGCACTGGCCTTCGGGTCCCCTGCGGCCGGCCTACGCGGCCCTGCCGCCGGCTCCCACGACGCCGACTCCCCCGGCGCCGCGAGGTCCAGGACCGCCGCGGGATCGGCCAGCACGCGGGCGAGCGGCACGTTGACTGAGCCGGGGATCGCACCTGCGGCCGCCTCTGCGGGCTCGCGGACATCCACGACGACCGCGCCCTGCCCGGCGGTCGCCAGGACCTCCCGCAGCCGCGCGGCGGTGACGGACGCGGCCAGGCCGGCCCCCACCTCGGCGGCGGACTGCGGGCGTCTGACCTGCGGGTTCGCGGCAAGGGGCAGCTCGTCCCAGCGGCCGTCGCGCATGTCGTAGACGGCCACGCGGCCCACCAGCGGCTCGCCCCAGCCCAGGGTGAGCTTGAGCGCCTCGGCCGCCAGGGCCGTGCCGAGGATGCCCGGCACGGTGCCGAGCACGCCCGCCTGCGCGCAGCTGGGCACGGAGCCGGCCGCGGGGATCGTGGGGAACAGGTCGCGGTAGACGGGGCCGCGGCGGGCGTCGAAGACGCTGAGCTGGCCGCCGGAGCCCAGCACCGCCGCCCACACGTGCGGAATGCCGAGCAGCGTGGTCGCATCGGAGACGATGTAGCGGGTGGCGAACGTGTCCGCGCCGTCGATGACGAGGTCGTAGCCGGCCACGAGTTCCAGGGCGTTGCCCGCCTCGAGGCGCACGGGATGGGCGATGACAGTGGTGTGGGGGTTGAGCGCGCGCAGCCGCTCGGATGCGGAGTCCGCCTTGGATCGTCCCAGGTCAGGCGTGGCGTGCAGCGGCTGGCGGTGGAGGTTGCTGAGCTCGACGACGTCGTCGTCGATGATTCCGATCGTGCCCACGCCGGCCGCGGCCAGATAGGTCGCCGCGGGCGACCCCAGGCCACCGGCGCCCACGCACAGCACCCGCGCCGCGGCGAGCCGGCGCTGGCCGTCCGGTCCGACACCGGGCACCGCGAGCTGGCGGGCGTAGCGCGGATCGGCGGCCGGGTCAGCGCAGGCGCCCGATGCAGCGGTGGCATCGCAGCGCGGAGCGTGGCCCGTCCCGCTCACTGGAGTCCCACCCAGTCGTGGCCGCCGGCGGCGTAGTGCTGCTGCTTCCAGATCGGCACGCGCGCCTTGACCTCGTCGACGACCTGCGCGCAGCACGCGAAGGCCGCCCCGCGGTGCGCCGCCGCGACGGCCACGACGATGGCGTCCTCGCCCACAGCCAGCTCGCCGATCCGGTGCCGGCAGTAGACGCGCACCCCGGGGTGGCGCTCGGCGACCTCGGCGACGACGCGCGCCATGACCGCCTGCGCATCCGGGTGCGCGGTGTAGTCCAGGCCCACGACGTCCTCGCGGCCGGCGTCGTGGTGCCGGATGAGGCCGCGGAACTGCGCCACGGCGCCCATCGCGGGGGTGACGACCGCGGCCGCCGCCGCATCGGCGTCGAGCGGCGCGGCCCCCACGGCGGCCTCGACGACTGCGGAGTCCTCGGTCGCGGGCACTGCGGCCCAGGCGCGGGGCGCGGAGGACCCGTCGGCGGGCGCTGTGGAGTGCGCACCGTGGCCCTTGCCACCGGTGTGCGGCCCCGCTCCGGCATGCGGACCCACGCCCGCGTGCTCCTGGGCCTGGGCCCTGGCGTGCTGCTGGGCGCGCGGGGCGTGGTCGCGGATGTCGTCGAGCTGGGCAAGCAGGTGCGGCAGCAGCGGTTCGAGCACGGCCATCCCATCGCGCACCCCGCCCTCCGAACCGGGCAGGTTGACGATGAACGTGCGACCGGCCACCCCGGCCAGCCCCCGGGAGAGAACCGCGGTGGCGGTGTTGCGGGTGCCCGCCTCCCACAGCGCGTGGGCGATGCCCGGCAGCGTGCGGTCGAGCAGCGGGGCGGTCTGCTCGGGGGTGAGGTCCGCGGAGGTGACCCCGGTGCCGCCCGAGGTGACGATGACGCGAGGGCGGCGCGCCTCGGGCTCGGCCAGGAGCGCGGCGAGCGCGGCGCCCACGGGCGCGCCATCGGCCACGACCTGCGGCTCGCCGCAGCGCAGGCCCAGGCCCCGCAGCCACGCGACCAGCCGCGGACCGGTCGTGTCCGCCGACCGGCGGGCGGCCGCGGAGTTCGAGGCGATGATGACGGCGGCGCGGTGGCCCGTCACAGCGTGTTCCGAGCTCGCGTGAGCCGCATGCGATTCGCTGTCCATGCCCACCACGCTACCGCCGCCGGCGCGCGGTCCCTGCCCGCACCGCTGGGCCCCGCGGCGCCGCGCAGCCGGGTCGACCGCGGCGCCTGCGGGCGCACAGCCCGCGTTGTTACGATGGTCCGCATGTCCATCGCGCTGGGTATGCCCTCGCTGCGCGCCCCCGAAACCCCCGGTGAGCGCGCGCTCGAGCTTGAGCGCGGCCTGGCCGAGCGCGCCGGCGATGCCCCCCGCTCGGCAGCGCTGGGCGATCGCTTCGGCCGCGCCGCCACGGACCTGCGGATCTCCCTGACGGACAAGTGCAACCTGCGCTGCACCTACTGCATGCCGGCCGAGGGGATGGACTGGATGTCGCAGTCCTCCCTGCTCACCGCCGCGGAGGTCGCCCGGCTCGTGCGGATCGGAGTGGAGCGCTTCGGCATCGCCGACCTGCGCCTGACCGGCGGGGAGCCGCTCATCCGCCCGGACCTCGAGGACATCATCGCCCGCGTGCGCACCGCCCACCCCCGGCTGCCCATCGCGCTGACGACGAACGCGATCGGCCTGGCCAAGCGCGCACACGGCCTCGCCCAGGCGGGCCTCACGCGGATCAACATCTCCCTCGACACCATCGACGCGGACACCTATGCGGCACTCGCCCGGCGCGACCGCCTGGGCCAGGTGCTCCAGGGCATCGACGGGGCGCTGGCGGCGGGCCTCGCGCCCATCAAGATCAACGCGGTGCTCATGCGCGGCGTCAACGACGAGCAGGCCCCGGAGCTCCTGCAGTTCTGCCTGGACCGCGGCCTGCAGCTGCGCTTCATCGAGCAGATGCCGCTCGACGGCGAGCACGGCTGGACGCGGGAGAACATGGTGACGGCCGCTGACGTGCGGGCCCGCCTGGCCGAGCGCTTCGACCTGCTGCCGGACTCGCACGCCCGCGGCGGCGCCCCCGCCGAGCTCTTCCGGGTCACAGCGCGCGGCGGCGGCCCGGTGCTGGGCCGGGTGGGGGTCATCGCCTCGGTCACCGAGCCGTTCTGCGCCGCCTGCACCCGCACGCGCATCACCGCCGAGGGCAAGGTGCGCTCGTGCCTGTTCTCCCACGAGGAGTTCGACCTGGGCGCGCTGCTGCGCTCCGAACGCGACGACGCACAGGTGGCGCGCGCCTGGCAGCAGGCCATGTGGCTCAAGCCGCGCGCCCACGGGATGGACCACACCGGCCTCGGCGCTGCGGACTACGTCCAGCCAGAGCGCTCGATGAGCGCGATCGGCGGCTGAGCATGCTCACGGTCCGCTACTTCGCCGCGGCGAAGGCCGCCGCCGGCCTGCCCTCCGAGCAGGTCGACTACGCGGAGTTCGCCGCCGAGGTGCGCGCGCAGGCCTCCGCGTCCGCCGGGCTGGTCGGAGTGGCCGGGGACACGGCCGGAGCGACGGCCGGGCAAAAAGGCGACGACGCGGCTTCGGGTGCCGACGGGGAGCGCCTCTCCCCCGCCGAGGTGCACCGGCGGGCGCTCTTCGCCCTCCTTGCGCGCCGGCATCCTCAGCCCCCGCCCGGGGAGCCCAGCCTGGAGACGGTGCTCGCCCAGAGCACGTGCCTGGTCGACGGCCTGGCCCTCACCGGTAAGGCGCAGCTGGCCGACGGCGCGCGCGCGGACGTGCTGCCGCCCTTCGCCGGCGGCTGAGCCGTACCCCGTCGCCCGGGGCCGGTCCCGCGCCTGCGCTCCCTTCCGCTCGTGTGCCGCGCCCGCGCTGGCCCCTGAGCCCCGCGGGCGCACAAAGGCGGTCGGTCGGTGCCCGAACCGGGCCAGCACAGCCGGTCCGGGCACCGACCGACCGCCGGTCCGGAGGTGCGGTGCCCCGGTGGCGCGCACCGGGCACCCGGGGGTCAGCGCGCAGCTGCCCCTGCACCCGCGCCCACGGGTGCCGCGCCCAGGTCGTCGAGGGTGTACGAGGCGATGCCGAACGACAGCGTCATGCCGATCCCGCTCGTCACGGAGATCGCGCGGGTGCGCACGTCGACGTCCTCGCGCACGAGCGAGGTGAGCGGCGAGGAGGCGTAGATGCCCTGCCAGCGCTGCGTGATGGGCAGCGGCGCGCCGATGATCTGGGAGATGTCGCGCACGGCGCGCTCCGTGATGGAGTCCTCCATGAACGGGGGCATGGTGTCCGCGTACGCGTGGCTGTCGCCCAGCAGCATGGTCCCGTCGGGGCGGCGGGTGAACATGATGTTCGCGCCGAAGTCCAGCATGTCCTGCGAGGACTGCTGCAGCTCCGCGAGCACCTCCGCGTAGCCGGGCATCGTGGTGAAACCGTCGTAGCGGGTCATCGAGGTGCCCGTGAGCACCGCGGACTCGGTGGTGAACGACGCGGGCGCTGGCGCCATCGCCATCTGCAGCGAGCAGCGGGTGATCTGATTGGCCGCGGCGACGTCCGGCTTGAGGTAGTCGAGGTCGTGGCCCACGCAGATGAGCACGCGATCGCCCGTGAACTCCCCGCGCGAGGTGCTGACCGCGCCATCGGCCACCGCGCCCACCGTGGTGCCCCACTCGATCGAGACCCCGGGCTGCTCCTGGAGCCACAGTCCCAGCTCAGGGGCCGCGGTGCGCGGGTCGACCCGCAGGTCCGCGGGCAGGAACGCGCCGCCGACGATCGTGGGATCGGGGGTCCCGCCCAGGCGCTGGCCGACCTCGTCCTTCGTCTGCATGATGACAGCATCGTCCCCGCGCTCCTGGCGCAGCTCATCGAGCACGGCGAGCTCGAGGTCGGTGCGGGCCACGACGATCGCGCCGGCCTCGCGGGCCCAGAAGCCGGCGGCCTGGGCAGCGGCCAGCCAGCCGTCGCGCGAGCGGTAGGCGATGGGCAGCAGGTCTCCGGCCTGCGCCGTGATGCAGGCGTGGCCGAAGTTGCGGATGGAGGCGCCGTTGGGCGCCCAGTCGCGCTCGACGACGCGCACGCTCAGGCCGCGGCGGTGGGCCTCGAAGGCGTGTGCGAGGCCGATGATGCCGCCGCCGACGATGAGGAGGTCGGTGTGCTGCTCGGTCATGGTGTCGCTCCTTGTGCTGGATTCCGTCGTGGTCTGGCCGCCGCGCGGGCGACGGTGCTGGTGGCAGAGGCGATCGGGCGGTCAGCGCGGGGCGGCCGCCACGCGCGGCTCAGGCCGCCGGCCACGCCTCGAGGCCGGTGAAGGCCGCGGTGAACTGCGCCTCGAGATCGGTCAGCCGGACCCCGGCGGGCTGGAGGGCGGTGACCGGCCGGCGCGGTGGGGGCGGGGCGATGCGCAGGGCCGTTAGGGTGCCGAACTCGAGGTCCTGGGCGATGACGTGCTCGGAGACGAGGACGATGCCCAACCCGGCGCGGGCGCATTCGCGGGCGCCCTCCGCGCCCCAGATCGTCCACTGCTCGGCCTCGGCGAGCTTCCAGGCGGCCAGCGTCGACTCCTGCACTGAGCGCGTCGCGGAGCCGATCTCCCGCATGAGGAACCGGTGGCCCCGCAGATCCTGCAGGTGCAGCTCCCGCTCCTCCTGCGCCAGCGCCAGCGGGTGGCCCGGGGCGGCCGCGGCGACGATCGCCTCGTCGAGGAAGAGGGTGCTGCGCAGCTGCGGATGGTCGATCCGGCCGGCCGCCAGACCCACGGTGGCCTCCCGGTCGATGACCCACTGGATCACCTGCTCCGCATTGCCCACGCGCAGCTCCACTCGCACCGACGGGTGGTCGGCCGTGAAGCGGGCGAGCATCTGGGGGACCAGGTAGCTGCCCAGGGTGGAGGTCGCAGCAACCGCGAGCCGGGAGTCGACGAGCCCCTGGGCCGCCGAGACCTCGGCCTCGATCCCCCCGATGACGGAGAGGATCTCCGCCGCCCGCGCGGCCAGCACGCGCCCCGCCGCAGTGGGCGTCACGCCCGTGGGCGAGCGCTCGAGCAGGTGCGTGCCGAGCGCGGTCTCGAGGCTGCGGATCTGCGCGGAGACGGACGGCTGGCTCATGTACTTCGCCCGCGCGGCCTTCGACAGGCTGCCGTGCTCGACGACGCTGAGGAAGATCCCCAGGCTGTGCGTGCTCAGGTGCATGCTTCATTCCACCACACGCGCACCGCCTGCGGAGCGCCCTCTGCGCGCCGGGCAGCTGAAGTCTGGGTGACCCGCCGGTGACGGCCGCCGCCGGGCTCGCGAAGGTCCCCGGGCCCGCAGCCTCCGGCGCGCGCGCTGCCGCCCCCGCGCGCGGCAGCGCGGGGCACCGGGGCGGCATACGGGCGGCGGAGGCGGCGGTCATGGTCTCGGCTCAGCTCGGGAAGGCGACGCAGGCCGAGCGCCACTCGGTGTAGAAGTCCCAGGTCTCCGCCGAGCACTCCGGTGGGCCGTACTGCGAGAGCTTGGCGCCCATGTGGGGCATGTGCGGCCAGGCGCCTACTCCGGGGCGGCTGACGTGGAGCATGCCGGCCTCGAAGCGGTCGAGGGCGTCGTAGATGTGCCCGCGGTCGTTCGTGAAGATCGTCCCGGACATCCCGTAGACCACGGAGTTCGACACGTCCATCGCATCGTCGAAGCCGTCGACGTCGATGACGGAGAGCACCGGGCCGAACACCTCCTCCGTGCCGATGTAGGAGTCCCGGGCGACGTCGGTGAGCACGGTGGGCTGCATGAAGTAGCCGCCCTCGAGGTCGCCGTCGGTGGCACGCTTGCCCCCCGTGACGATCGTCGCACCGTCCTGCTCCGCACGCTCGACGGCCGCGAGGCAGGCGCTCAGCCGGGCGTCGTCGACGACGGGTCCCAGGGTCGTGCCGTCCTGCGCGGGGTCGCCGATGACGAACGCGTCGAGCCGCTCGCGCAGCCGGCCCACGAGGTCGTCGCGGACCCTGCGGTCGACGAGCACCCGGCTCGTGGCGCTGCAGCGCTGGCCCGCCTGGCCGAACGCCCCGAAGACGATCGCGTCGGCCGCGGCGTCCAGGTCCGCGTCGTCGAGGACGATGACCGCGTTCTTGCCGCCCAGCTCCAGCTGGGTGCGGGCGAGGCGGCCGGCGGCGGCCTTCTGGATGGCCTGGCCCACCGGCAGCGAGCCGGTGAATGAGATGCCGCGGACATCCGGGTGCGCGGTCAGGGTCTCCCCGGCCTCGCGGTCGCCCTGGACGAGGTTGAGCACGCCGGCGGGGACACCGGAGTCGATCATGATGTCGACGATCGCGGCGGTGCACAGCGGGGCCAGCGGCGAGGGCTTGATGATCGCGGTGCAGCCGGAGAGCAGCGCAGGGGCGATCTTCCACACGGGGATGGCGACGGGGAAGTTCCACGGCGTGATGAGGGCGACGATGCCCAGGGGCCTGCGCCAGGTCAGCGCCATCGTCCGGCCCGAATCGGCCGGCAGGGTGGAGCCGTGCATGCGCCGGCCCTCACCCGCGGTGAAGCGCAGGATGTCGATGCCGCGCTGGACCTCGCCCCGCGCCTCGGCGAGGGTCTTGCCCTGCTCGCGGGTGACGATCGCGGCGAGTGACTCCTTGCGCTCGGCCATGGTCTGGGCGGCCGCGAAGAGGATGTCCCCGCGCTTGATGGAGCCCAGCTTCTCCCATTCGGCCGCCGCGTCCGCGGCCGCCTGGATGGCGGCGAGCGAGTCCTCGCGGGTCGATTCGGGGAACCTGCCGATCACGTCGGAGGTGTCCGTGGGATTGATGTCGGCGAACGTGGCGCCGTCCGAGGCCGGGACCCACTGGTCGCCGATGCGGTTGAGGAGCAGCCGGCTGGGGACTGCGGTGGGCGTGGTGGCGGATTCGACTGTCGTGGTCATGGTTCTCACTCCGAATTCGGTCGCTTGTTCCAGCAGGGGATGAGGATGAGCGCGGCGACGGCGGCGGCGCCGGCGAACACGTAGAAGACGGTCGCGGTGCTGAGGAAGCCGGGCAGCAGGCCGCCCATGATCGCGCCGATCGAGCCGCAGCCGTTGATGAAACCGGTGGCGCCGGCCGCGTACTTGCTCGTGCCGAAGTCCACGGCGGCCACACCGGAGACCATCGCGTCCGCTCCGTAGGCGGTGAGGCCCACGACGCCCAGGAGCACGCAGACCAGCGCGATCGACTTCGTGTGCGCGGCGGGGCTCCACAGGATGAGGGCGATGACGAGGATGCCCAGCGAGAGCACGGTGGGCGGGATGCGGCGGGCGTGGAAGAGCGTGTCCGAGGTCCAGCCCACGGCCACCGGGGCGATGACGCCGGCGATGCCGAACGCGATCGGGACCATCGAGGCGGTGACGGCGGAAAGCTCGGGGATCGCGTCGAGCACGAGCACGGGGCCCCACAGCAGGACCGCGTAGCGCGCCGGCTTGATGAGGAAGTACACGATGCCCAGGCGCAGCACCATCGCGTCATTGCGGGCCGCGGCGATGAGGTCGTGCGGGGAGAACCTGTTGGCGACCTTGACCACCGGGACGGGCGCGCGCGTCTTGCGGTGCTCGTACGGTTCGTCGAGGCCGGAGAGGTCGTCGTCGATGGCGGGCAGGCCCACCTCGCGCGGGCTGTTGCGCTGGAAGACGAGGAACAGCGCGAGCGCCAGGAAGATGACCGCCGCGCCGGCGAAGAAGGCCGCGTGCCACGTGTGGAAGATCGAGTAGGCCACCCAGCTGAGGATCGGCACGGCGACGAGGCCGCCGAAGGCGTAGCTCGTCGAGAACAGGCCCATGGCCCGGCCGCGGGTCCTGATGGTGAAGAACGAGGCGATGTTCTTGCTCAGGGCGGACCAGCCGGTGGACTGGGCAAGGCCCTGGACGATCATGAGCGGCATGAACAGCCACAGGGCCGGGATGAGGCCCATGAAGAGCGCAGCGACACCGGCCATCGCCATGCCACCGGCAACGACGACGCGGGTGCCGAAGCGCTCGGCGAGCGCACCCCAGACGAACTGGCCGACCGCATAGGCGGCGAGGTAGCCGGAGTCGAGGATGCCCAGGTGCTGGCGGGACATGAAGCCGTCGTCGAGGATGCCGACCTTGGCGGCGGAGAAGGCGTTGCGGGGGAAGTAGAACGCCGCGTAGGACAGCCAGGACAGGGCGAAGATGCGCAGCTGCCACGTGCGCAGCACCTGGCGCTTCGTCTTGCGGACCCGGCCGTCGGGGCCGATGCTGCGGCTGGTGGCGGGCTGCGCCGACGACGCTGTCGGCGACTGGGGGCTGCGCTCGGGGGCTCGGGGGAATCGCGGGGAGCGGGGGCGGCTGTGCCGGCGGTGCCTGAGTTCTGCGGGTCGATCATCGTGATCTCACTTCCGTCTCAGTCCGGCCGGCGGCGCGGGCGCAGTGCCCGCGCCGCCGGGCGGGGAGGAATCACACCGGGGCGCCTGCGGTGACGGCGGCGTGGGTGGTGACGACCCAGTAGGCGTCGTAGTTGTGGAGGATGGCCGTGCTGCCGTCGGGGCCGGTGGCCTCGGTGTCCGTGGGGGCGGGCAGCGTGCGGTTGATGATGAACGGGATGTTCAGCTCGCCCAGTCCGCCGTGCGAGCGCAGCGGCACCTCGAGGTTGCTCAGGTCGTGCCAGGCCGGGAAGCGGCCGATCGCGGCGTCCTTGTCGGAGAGCACGGTGAGGTCGCCCATGCGGTCGAGGGGCATCTCGTAGATCTCCGCGGCCTCCTCGGACGGCAGGACGGCGGAGACGCCCTCGCGCCCGCGCAGCGCCTCGATGACCTTGTTCCGGTGCGCGCCCTCGGGCAGGTAGACGTTGGCGAACGAGCCCAGCGCGCCGTGGTGGACGGTGTAGGGGTCGGTGATGGGGAGGATGACGCGGCTGCCGGTCTCGCCCTCGCCGATGCCCAGGATCGTGTCGACCTCCTCCTCCAGGTAGATGACGCGGGGCGTGCCGTCCGCATGGTGCTTGGGCGACATGCCGTGGTCGGCGGTGATGGCGACGACGGCGCCCAGCTCGTCGAGCTGCGAAGCGTAGGTGTCGACCATCGCGTAGAAGTCGTTGGCCACCTCGGTGCCCGGCGCGTTCTTGTGCTGGATGTAGTCGGTGAGCGTGAGGTACATGACGTCGGGGCGGCGGGTGCGCAGCAGCTCGACGCCGGCCGCGAGCGCGAACTTGCTGAGCTCGGCGGAGTAGACGCTGGGCAGCTCCATGCCGGTGAGGCCCAGGGCGTCCTCGATCCCGTTGTTCTCCTGCGTCACCGTGTCGGCCTTCTCCGCGGAGAAGCAGATGCCGGGGTTCTGGGGCTCGACGTACTCGCCGGAGCCATCGGGGTCGAGGCCGGGCTGCGTGATGCCGGAGGCCAGCAGGCGGCGCAGCTTGTCCTTCGCGGTCACGACCGCGACGTCGAGGCCTGCTGCGGCCGCGGCGGCGAAGACGGTGGGGGCGCGCAGGAACTTGGGGTCGTTCATGAGCACCTCCTCGCCGGTGGAGGGGTCGAGGATGTAGTTGCCGCAGATGCCGTGGTAGGCCGGCGGGCGGCCCGTGGCGATCGACATGTTGTTCGGGTTGGTCAGCGTGGGGATCGCGCAGTGCGCGCCCCAGTACTCGCCCGTCTGCGATTCGAGGAGGTTCTTGAGCCACGGCATGCGCCCGGCCGCGATGGCCTCTTCGTGGTACGCGGGCTCGCTGCCGTCGATGCAGATGACGACGACCGGTGTGCCGTCGTGGACGTATTCGCGGCCGTTGACGTCGAACTTCACAGTGCTCATTTCGGCTCCTTGTCGGTGTGCTGGTGAGTTCAGTCTTCGCCAGCGCACTCCGAAGCAGAAGTGGGCGTTTATATATGGGGGTATAGGCGCGCTCTATGGCCTGCGCTGCGCGTTGGGAACATCCCGCGGGCAGCGGGGGGCAGCGGGGCAGGGGGCACGTGCAGACTCCGCCGCCGAGGCGCGGGCCGGGCACGGCGCGCCCGCGCCGGCTGCGGCCGTCACCGGCCGGTGAACTCCGGGCGCCGGCGCCCCTGGAAGGCCGTGAAGCCCTCCCGGTAGTCGGCGGTGGTGCGCGCGGCCTCCTGGAGCCGCGCCTCGGCGGCGAGCACCTGGGCGACCGGCGGGCGCTGGTCGAAGGCCTCCTGGGTGTACGCCTTCTCCATGGCGGAGGCGCGGGCCGGGCCCGCGGCGAGCCGCGCGGCCGTGGCGGTCACCCGCTCGGCCAGCTGCGCGGCGGGCAGGGCGCGTGAGACGAGGCCGGCGGCTGCCGCATCGGTGCCGGTGAGGAGCTCGCCGGTGAGGATGAGGTCCATGGTGCGGTGGTAGCCGAACGCGTCGAGGAAGTAGCGGTGGGCCCCGGAGTCGAGCACGGCGCCGAGTGCGGCGAACGGCGAGCCGAACTTCGCGTCCGCCGCGGCGTAGACGAGGTCCGCGGCCGCGGCGAGCCCGAACCCCAGGCCCAGCGCGGCCCCCTGGACCTGGGCGATGACGGGGATGGGCAGGGCGCGCAGGGACTCGAAGACGGGCCCGAAGTGCTCGGTGAGGAATGCGTGGGCGTCGTCGCGGTCGACGTCGACTGCCGCGATGTCGCGCCCGGCGCAGAACACGCTGCCCTCGCCGCGCAGCACGAGGACGCGCACGCGCCCCGCGGTGTCGAGGGTGCCGGCGGCGGCGGTGACGCGGTCCACGGCCGCGCGCAGCTCGCCGAGCGCGCGGGTGTCCAGGGCGTTGCGGGTGCGCGGCCCGTCCAGGACGATCGTCGCGATCGCACCGTCGATCTCGAGGCGGATGTCCGTCATTGCTGCTCCTTCTTCCGCGGTTTCCTCCGCGGCGTTCGCCGGCCGCGCTCGGCCTGCCCGTTGCGCTCGGCGTTTCCGCCGTGCTGTGCCCTCCGACGCCGCGCCGCCTACTGGTCGTAGTCGACGTCGACGACCTCGCTGGTGGGGGTGGACTGGCAGGTGAGCACGTACCCGGCGGCCAGCTCGTCGGGTTCGAGCGCGAAGTTGTCGGCCATGTCCACGGTGCCCGCGCACAGCTTGGCCTTGCAGGTGCCGCACACCCCTCCGGCGCACGCATAGGGCACGTCCGGCCGCGTGCGCAGGGCCGCCGCGAGGATCGTCTCCGGGCTGCGCCGCGGGGTGCGCACGGTGCCGGTGCGCCCGTCGAGGGTGAATCGGATGCTCGCCTGGGGCCCGGTCTCCTCGTCCGGGCGGGCGCGGCGGGGGGCCGGCGCGCGGTCCTCCCCGGGCCTGCCCGTGTTGAACAGCTCGAAGCGGATCCGCGCGCGCTCGACGCCGCGCGCGTCGAGGTGCGTGCGCGCGAGCTCGACGAGCGGCAGCGGTCCGCACAGGAACCACTCGTCCACCGTCTCCGGCGGAACCAGGTGGGTGAGCAGGGCATCGAGCTTCGGCGCGTCGATGCGTCCGGAGTAGAGCTCCGCGGAGCGCCCCTCCGCGGAGAGCACGTGGTGCATGTCGAAGCGCACGGGATAGCGGTCCTTGAGGTCGGCGAGCTCCTCGAGGAACATGACGTCGGCACTCGAGCGGTTGGCGTAGACGAGGGTGAACGTGCACCCCGGCTTCTCCCGCAGGGCCGCGGCTCCCAGCGCCATGACCGGGGTGATCCCGGAGCCCGCCGCGATCGCGACGATCCGCCCGGACTGGACCTCGGAGGTGAATGTGCCCTGCGGATTCATCACCTCCAGCTCGTCGCCCACGGTGAGTTCGCGGCGCACGAACGAGGAGAACAGCCCGTCCGGGGTCTCCTTCACGCCGATGCGCAGCTGGCGGCCGTCCGGGGGCGCGCACAGGGAGTAGCTGCGGCGCACCTCGTGCCCGTCGATGCGGGTGCGGACCGCGATGTGCTGGCCGGGCACGAAGGAGAACTCCTGGGCCAGCGCCTCGGGCACGGCGAAGGCGACCTCCACGGCGTCGGCGGTGAGCTCGCGGATCTCCTGGACGCGCAGGGAGTGGAAGGCCAGCCGGCGCCGAGGCGGGGGCTGGGTCGCGGGGCCGCCCTCCTGGGCGGCGGCGGGCGCGGCGGTCTGGCTCATCAGTGCACCTTGAAGTAGTCGAAGGGCTCCAGGCACTCGAGGCACTGGTGGAGCGCCTTGCAGGAGGTGGAGCCGAAGCGGGAGAGCTCGCGCGTGCGCAGCGAGTGGCAGCGGGGGCACTTGACCGCCAGGCCCAGTGCGACGGGCCCGGTGGGACGGGCGGCGGCGATGCCGCTGGGCGGGGCGATGCCGTACTCGGCCAGCTTGGCCCGCCCGGCGGCGCTCATCCAGTCCGTGGTCCACGCGGGCTGGAGCGACAGGTCGATGTCGACCCGGCCTGCCCCGGCGCTGCGCGCGGCGCGGGCGATGTCGTTGCGGATCGTCTCCATCGCGGGGCACCCGGAGTACGTGGGGGTGATGACGACGCGGACGCAGGGGGCGAGCGCCTCGTCGGCATCCGCCTGGCGGCCGTGGGCGAGTCGTTCGGTGTGCCCCCGGCCGTCCGCCGGAGGGGATGGCCGGTCGTCTGCCGGTTCCGCCCGCGCGTCGAACTCGAGCGCGCGGAGGATGCCGAGGTCCGCAATGCTGAGCACTGGGATCTCCGGGTCCGCGACGGCGGCGATCGCGGCGCGGATCCGCGCGCGGTCCGCCGACTCGTCCCGCGGAGCGGCCGCAGCCGCCGCGGCATCGGGCCCGCGCGCCACCTCGGGCTCCCGAGTCCCCGCGGGTGCGGGCGGACCCTCGCCCACCCCTCCGGGGACAGTGCGCTGGCCCACGCGGTCCTGGCACACGGCGGCGCTCACCAGGTCGCCCCGGGGTGCTGGCGCGCGAGCACCTGCATCCCGGCCAGGAGGAAGCCCAGGTGCGGGGTGTGGCGGCCCTGGCGCGCGCCCACCATGAGCGGAGCAGCGGTCGGAACGCTCAGCGTCGCCTGCTCGATGACCTCGGCGACCCGGGCCTCGAAGGCCTCGCGCAGCCCTGCGCGCTCGGGGGCGATGCCCGCGGTGATGAGCTCGGCGTTGCCGGTGTCATCGAAGAGCTCGGCCACGGCCGGCCACACCTCCGCGAGCCCCTGCTGCATGCGGCGGTGCGATTCGGCCGTGCCATCGCCCAGCCGCAGCACCCACAGGTCCGCGTGCTCCACGTGGTAGTCGACCTCCTTGAGCGATTTGGCGGCGACGGCGGCGAGGAACTCGTCCGCGGAGCCCAGCAGGGCGCCGTAGAGCAGCTGCTGGAAGTGGGCGACGAGGAAGACCTTGGCGATCGTCTGCGCGAAGTCGCCGTTGGGCTGCTCGACGAGGGCGCAGCAGCGGAACTCCGACTCGTCGCGGAAGTACGCGAGCTCGTCCTCGCTGCGGCCCAGCCCGCGGCCGGCGTACTGGAGCAGCAGGCGGGCCGCGCCCAGCTGGTCGAGCCCGATGTTCGTCAGCGCGATGTCCTCCTCCAGCTCCGGGCCCTTGGCCACGAGCTCGCCCAGGCGCTGGGCCATGATGAGCGCGTCGTCGCCCAGCTCGAGGGCGTAGCGTGCGGTCGCCTCAGCGGGGACAGCGGTGATCGCGGCGGTGAGCGGCGTACCGGCCTGCGGGTCGAGGGCATAGGCCTCGAGCTCGTCGGCGACGGCCGGCATGCCGTACGCGGCCGGCTGGGCTGCGGTCTGCTCGGCGGCGTGGCCCGCCACCTGATCCGGGGCCTGCTCGGCGGCCTGGCCGGCAGCCTGGCCCGCAGGCTGGCCCGCGCGCTGCCCCTCGGCCTGGCCCGCGGTCTGCTCTGCCGCCTGGCCAGCCGGTGCCGCGGCGGCGGGCGCCTGCGGCTCCGGCGCGTGCGCGTCTGCCCCGTTCACAGGTGCGGCACCCCCTCCGCGCGGGCGTAGAACGTGGGGTGGCGGTAGACCTTGTCGCCCGCCGTCTCGAAGTAGGCGCCCCTGCGATCTGGATCCGAGGCGGTGATCTGGGCACTGGGCACCACCCACAGCGAGACGCCCTCGGAGCGCCGCGTGTAGAGATCGCGCGCGTTCTCCAGCGCCATCTGGGCATCCGCGGCGTGCAGCGAGCCCGCGTGCACGTGGCTCAGCCCGCGCGCCGAGCGCACGAAGACCTCCCACAGCGGCCAGCTGCGCGCGGGCAGCTCGGCCACACCCGCACCCTGCTCGGCGGGCGAGCGCCGATCCTCCCCGCTCGCCGTGGCATCCCGAGTGCCCCGCTCGTCGGCCATCAGCTCGCCTCCGCCATCCGCCGATCGTGTGCCGAACCCTGCCCCGAGCCCTGCGCTGCGGCCCGCTCCTCGTTCGCAGCCGCGCCCCCTCCGGCCTGGGCAGCGGCGCGCGCAGCCTGCTTCTGCGCGTAGGCGGCGGCCGCCTCGCGCACCCAGGCGCCGCCCTCGTGGGCGCGCCGGCGGTTGGACACGCGCAGGGCGTTGCAGGGCCCGCGGCCCTTGAGGACCTCCGTGAACTCCGTCCAGTCGATCTCGCCGGAGTCGTAGTGCCCCGTCGCCTCGTTCCAGCGCAGGTCCGGATCGGGCAGGGCGAGGCCCAGCACCTCGGCCTGGGGCACGGACATGTCGATGAAGCGCTGGCGCAGCTCATCGTTGGTGAAGCGCTTGATCTTCCACTCCATGGACTGGGCGGTGTTGGGCGAGTCCGCGTCCGGCGGGCCGAACATCATGAGCGCCGGCCACCACCAGCGGTCCACGGCCTCCTGGGCCATGCGGTGCTGGGCGGGCGTGCCGTGGCTGAGCTCGTAGAGGATCTCGAAGCCCTGCCGCTGGTGGAAGGACTCCTCCTTGCAGATGCGCACCATGGCGCGGCCGTAGGGCCCGTAGGAGGCGCGGCACAGCGGGACCTGGTTGCAGATCGCGGCGCCGTCGACCAGCCAGCCAATCGCACTCATGTCCGCCCAGGTGGGGGTGGGGTAGTTGAAGATCGACGAGTACTTGGCGGTGCCGTCGATGAGCTGCTCGGTCATGGTCGTGCGGTCGATGCCCAGCGTCTCCGCGGCGCTGTAGAGGTAGAGCCCGTGGCCCGCCTCGTCCTGCACCTTGGCCATGAGGATGGACTTGCGCTTGAGGCTGGGCGCGCGGGTGATCCAGTTGCCCTCCGGCTGCATGCCGATGATCTCCGAGTGCGCGTGCTGGCCGATCTGGCGGATGAGGGTCCTGCGGTACGCCTCCGGCATCCAGTCGCGCGGCTCGATGCGCTGCTCGGCCGCGATGGTCGCGTCGAAGCGCTCCTGCAGGTCATCGAGTTCCGCCTGGTCCACGAGGTGTGCGCCGTCGGCGGGCGCGGTCTTCGCGTGCTCCATTGCTCCTCCACGAAGGCTGTCCGGCTCCATCGCCGGGAATTACTGACCGTTTGGTCTTTAAATATAGCCGCCGAGGCGCGGGCCGGCAAGGCGCATTCCGCGCCCGCCGCTCAGATTGCCCGCCCCCGAGGCGCGGGCCCGCAGGGCGTGCGCTCGGCGCACCCGCCCGCCGAGCCGTCCCCGGGGTGAGGGTCGGTGCGGTGCTCGCGCCCGCCGCCCGCGCTGCGGCAATCCGGCCGCGGCTTGACAGGCGGCAGGCGTGCGGTGTTGATTTAGTGACCGTATGGTCGGGAAATGCCGCGCGGAGACCCAAGCGGCGACGGCGAGGGCAGCACCGCCCCGCCGGCCACCCCGCCACGGCGGCTCAAGGAGGAGCACATGGGCACGACGCCCCTGACCCCGGGCCTGGCGCCCTCGCCCGGCTCCGATGGCACCGGCGTCGTCGAAATGTACGCCGGCGACCGCGCCTCGCAGGCCCTGGGCATCGTCGTCGAGGACTTCGGTGAGGACTGGGCACGCTGCTCCATGACCGTGGGCCCGGACATGGCCAACGGCCACGGCATCACCCACGGCGGCTACCTCTTCCTCTTCGCGGACACGACGTTCGCCATGGCCTGCAACACCGAGGGCTCGGTGACGGTGGCCTCCGGCGGAGACATCACGTTCCTCAGGCCCTCGCACGTGGGCGATGCGCTCACCGCGGAGGGCCGAGCCGTGGCCACGACCGGGCGCTCGGGGGTCTACGACATCACGGTGCGCCGCGGCGACGAGGTCATCGCCGTCTACCGCGGCCGCTCGCGCACGCTGCCCGCCCGCCCGGCTCCGCCCGCCGCGGGCTGAGCCCGGGCGCACCGCGAACCGGCCAAGCCCACAGCAGACGAAGGAGTCACGCGCATGGCGACAACCACCTCGGCGGCCCAGCCCGCGAACCCCACCGGACGCGCCCACCCGGGGCGCGGGGACGCGGGAGCGGGCGCAGGACTCGATCCGGCCGAGGCGATGGGCCTCGACGAACTGCGCGCGCTGCAGCTCGAGCGGATGCGCGCGACCCTCCAGCGCGCCTACGAGGCCATCCCGTTCTACCGGAAGAGCTTCGACGCGGCCGGGACCCATCCCAGCGAGCTGCGCGAGCTCGCGGACCTCTCGCGCTTCCCCTTCACCCGCAAGTCGGACCTGCGCGACCAGTACCCGTTCGGGATGTTCGCCGTGCCGCGCGAACGGCTGGCCCGCATCCACGCCTCGTCCGGGACCACCGGCAAGCCCACCGTCGTGGGCTACACCGCAGGCGACATCGAGGCGTGGGCCGGGCTCATCGGCCGCAGCCTGCGCATGGCCGGTGGGCGGCCGGGCGACATGATCCACAACGCCTACGGCTACGGGCTCTTCACCGGCGGGCAGGGCGTGCACACCGGCGCCGAGCGCTCCGGCTACTGCGTCGTGCCCATCAGCGGCGGCCAGACACCGCGCCAGGCACAGCTCATCAACGACTTCCGGCCGGACATCATCACCGCAACCCCCACGTACCTGCTCACGATCATCGACGAGTTCGCCCGCCAGGACATCGACCCCGCGGGGACCTCGCTGCGCATCGCGGTATGCGGCGCGGAGCCGTGGACGGACGGGATGCGCCGGGAGATCGAGGGCGCGCTGGGCGTGGATGCGGTCGACATCTACGGGCTCTCCGAGGTGATGGGGCCGGGGGTCGCCATGGAGTCCGCGGAGACGAAGGACGGGCCCACGGTGTGGGAGGACCACTTCTGGCCCGAGATCATCGACCCGTTCACCGGCGACCCGGTGCCCGACGGCGAGGAGGGCGAACTCGTCTTCACGTCGCTGACGAAGGAGGCCACACCGGTCATCCGCTACCGCACCCACGACCTGGCGCGCCTGCTCCCGGGCACCGCTCGGCCGGCCATGCGGCGGATGTCGCGGATCACCGGGCGCTCGGATGACCTCATGATCATCCGCGGCGTCAACGTCTACCCCGCCCAGATCGAGGAGGTGCTCTTCGAATTCCCGGAGCTCAGCCCGCACTTCCAGCTCGTGCTCACCCGGCCCGGCCGGATGGACGAGCTGACGGTCGAGGTCGAGTCGCGTCCGGGCCACGGCGCGGGGGGCGTACCCGGCCTCGCGACGTCCGTGATCGCGACGATCAAGGAGCGGGTGGGCGTGACCGCGGCCGTGTCGATCGTCGAGCCGGACACGCTCGTGCGCTCCGTGGGCAAGCTCAAGCGCATCATCGACCGCCGCGAGGGCGTGCGCTGAGGTGGGTGCCGCGCAGGCGCCGGCGAGCCGCGGTGGGGTCGTCATTAGGATGAGGGGCATGGCGCACCCCGGGACCCCAGCGAGCGCCGGCCCGCCCCCGCGGCCGGCGGTGCGCAGGCTGTCCGCCGTGGGCTCCCCGCCCAGCCCGGAGCGCGGGTCGAGGCCCGGCCGGGGCCGCCCCGGCTACGACCGGGAGACGCTCATCGCCCGCGCCATCGAGGTCTTCATGCGCCGCGGATACGACGGCACCTCCATGGATGTCCTGGCCCGCGAGCTGGGGATCACGAAGTCGGCGATCTACCACCACGTGGGCTCGAAGGAGGAGCTGCTGCGCTCGGCGCTGTCCGTGGGTCTGAGTGAGCTCGACGCCGCGCTGACCCGCCAGGAGCAGCGGGTCGGGATCAGCGCGGGCGAGCGCCTGCGCGGCGCGGTCCGCTCCGCCGTCGAGGTGCTCGTCGCCCACCAGGCCTCCGTCACGCTGCTGCTGCGCGTGCACGGCAACTCGGAGGTCGAACGCGAGGCCCTCGAGCAGCGCCGCCAGATCGACCGCCGCCTCACGGCCCTCGTCCGGCAGGCGCAGGCCGAGGGCTCCGTGCGCGCGGACCTCGACGCCCACGTCGTGGCCCGCCTGCTGTTCGGCACCGTCAACTCGCTCACCGAGTGGTATCGCACGGACTCGCCGATCTCCGCCGGCGAGGTCGCCCACGCCCTCACGACGATGGCCTTCGAGGGCCTCTCCGTCCGGTAGCGCGGGGCCGCGGGGCCGGGGACAGCCGGCACGAGCGGGGCGCTGCCCCCCGCTGAAGGCGCAGTCTGAGCGCAGGCGCACCCCAGACCGAGCCCGGTGCTGTGCGCTCGCCGGCCCGTCTTCTCTCGCGATGGCACTGCCGCGGGGCCCTCGAGTGCGAGAGCGCCCCACGCACCCCGCGACACCCCGCTCAACTCGCACGGCAGCCACGCGCCTCGAACCCCGCCGTCGCGTGCCCTCCCCCACCAGGGGCCACTCCCTGTCATCCCACCCCCGCGACCCTCGCCGGCCACCTTCCCTTCACCCGCCCGTGCGAGCATGAGCCCACGCAGAAAGGGGCGTCTCATGGCACAGGAGCGCACAGCGCAGACGGCCGGCACCCACACGCCGGATGCAACCGCCACGGCGGCCGTGTGGTCCGGAAGGGCGCTGACCGTCGAGCAGCTCGCCCTGCCCCGCCTGTCCCCCGGCGAGGTGCTGGTGCGCACGGAGCTCGCCACGATCTGCGGCAGCGATCTGCACACGATCAACGGCGATCGGCAGACCCCGGTGCCCACGATCCTCGGCCACGAGGCGATCGGCGAGGTCATCGCCCTCGAGGGCGAACCGCGCTGCACCGACGGGACGCCGGTGGGCCTGGGTGACCGCATCACCTGGACGATCGGCACGTCCTGCGGGGAATGCCCCCGCTGCTCCGCCGGCCTGTCGCAGAAGTGCGAGTCCGTGCGCAAGTACGGCCACGAGGCCATGGACGACCGCTGGCGCCTGAGCGGCGGCTTCGCCTCGCACATCCACCTGCTGCCGGGCACTGGCCTGGTGCGCGTGCCGCCGGACATGGAAGCGGCGCTCGCCGCGCCGGCCAACTGCGCCACGGCCACAGTCGCCGGAGCAGCCCGCCGCATCGCCCTGGAGGCCCGCGACACCGTGGTCGTCATGGGCTGCGGCATGCTGGGCCTCACCGCCATCGCCTACGCCCGCCACCGCGGGTGCTCCACCGTTATCGCCAGCGACGTCGACCCGCGGCGCCTGCGGCTGGCGGGCGAGTTCGGAGCAACGGCCACGGCGACTCCCGCTGAGCTGGGCGCAGCCGTTGCCCGGGAGCACGGTGCCGATGCCGTCTTCGAGCTCTCCGGCAGCCACCGGGCGGTGCAGGCGGCACTGGACCTGACGGCGATCGGCGGACGGATCGCGCTCGTCGGCTCGGTTTCGCCGGGCCCCGCCGTGCAGGTGGAGCCCAGCTCCATCGTCAAGAGCCTCACGAGCATCGTCGGCTGTCACAACTACCGGGCCGACGACCTGGAGGACGCCATCGGCTTCCTCCAGCGCAGCGCGGTGCGCGACAGGCTCGCCCAGCTCGTCTCCGAGCCGTGGCCGCTGGCCGAGATCGAGGCGGCGATCGCGGCCGCCAACACCGGCACGCACCCCCGCGTCGCCGTTGCCCCGCATTGACCTAGGACCGCACTCACCGTCCTGCGCCATCGCCACATCGGCCACGTGTAGCCGAACCCGCCGCATGGCATCGCCGAGCAAAAACCGCAATCTTCCAGGCCGCAAGTCCGGCTCACACAGCCCCAACACTGCCAGCGAAGGCATCACCGGATAGCCGACTACTCTGCTTCCGGAGCGGCACGCTGGCGCACGAGGCCCTCCCACCAGCGCAAGAAAAGGATTTCAACGGGCGATAATGAAAATCTGCTGCGTCACACACGGCCGGTACAGGCCGCTCAGGCGGCGGCCCTTTTCTCAGACAGGGTCGACGACCCACGACAGGTGCCTCACCAACACCCTAGAACTCGCCGCGTCGGAAAGCGCGGACTGGATAGTCAACACCGTTGACCCTGCGAAAGTGACCACGTACTTCATGTGCATGAGTTGACACACCCCGATTCCGCATCATTCGGCCAACACTTGAATGCCGGTTCAGCACACTCACTGCGGGTACCTCACTAAATTCATAGGCAGAAGTCAAAGTTAAACCGAGTCCAAACTCTTCTTGAATGCGAAGCAGGGAACCATCCAGCGGGATTTTAGTCAACGGTTTAGTACTCGAAAATGTCGCAACGAGTATAAAGACGGCTATTTGGCGATCGAACACCTCTATTTCAACGTTTGCGGACGCTCGCGGGAATGGAAAACTGACGTACGCCTGTCTGTTGACGTTGTTGTGCAATACAACCTGCAGGCCCGATTCTCGCGTCGCAACCTCCATCAACGTGATGTTCATTGATCGACTTACAGCAACGGGATGCTCGAATGCTATAAACCACCGTTTATTTACGCTCAGCTCACCCGCAAGCCAATATACGTCGAAAGTTAATTTTCCGTCGAATTGCTAACGAAGATCTTTTACGCAGGCCGCGACAGCGCTGGCTGTCCATTTCACAACCGCCCCGCGGTCGCCGGAGCTGCCATATTCAGTCGCTATTGACTCCTTCACACTCTGATCCTCTAACGGCTCGGCGTTCCCCGCTTGAGAGCTGTTCACCGCTTGGTGCCCTGTCGGCCGCTCTGCGCCTGCTCGTATGCTCGCATGGTTGGCGCGCACGGTCTCAATAGGCACGTAGAGAATACTTCGCCAGCCAAGATCAAAGGCAACCAGAATGTAACTTCGGCGTTGTGACTTAAGGTGCTCAGCGTACAGGGTGATCGCTTTTTGAAGCGCAAATTGGGTGGACCTCCTTGCGGTCGGTCCACGCTTCGAAGCTCTCAGCATAGCTTGGAGTTTTTCCCGTGATCGTTTTTCTTGCCCAAACACCATCGATGTGATGAGTAGTATTTGCAGTGCCCAGCCTATTTCTTTGGCCCTCCGTGCAATCCGTTCTGCGATCATTCTCGCGACCTTATCGCCGAAACTTCCGCTTAGCCGCTCACTGTACTCGAAGAGCTCAGACACACTTGCGTTCTCGATTATTTCGCTTAGATACTGCGCAGTTTTTGAGTCACTCTTCAAGCCGCGCCTAATCTTTTCCGAAGCAAGATTGCCGGGGTCCGCAACCGGCCCTCGCTTCAGTTCATTCTTTATAGCGTCTATGGCATCCAGCATTTACGCGGCCCCTCGCACTCCGATTCACCAGGTATGAACCTCGAGTTCCGGTCGAGATCTGTGTTCAGCACTGTCCCTGAATTTGCTTTTCTCTCAGCGCTCTAATCTTCTAACCCAGACTTTCGCACCCTCTGTCACACGCCAGTTTAGGAGGGTCTGGTCGACGCCGCCGTAACCAGCTGGTGACTCGCGTCGGCTCGTACTAAGACGGCCGTGCCCCCGCGCGCTCCTTGGCCACGAGCGTGAGCACGTCGTAGGCGGCCACGGGCGCCCCGTCCTGGTTGACGACCTGCGCGTCCCAGCGCACCTCGCCGTAGTCGGAGCCCTCGCGCGGGGTGATCTGCTTGGCCGTGAGCGTTACGGTCAGCGCATCGCCCGGGCTCACGGGTGTGATGAACGACAGGTTTTCCAGCCCGTAGTTGGCCAGCACCGGACCCGGGTCCGGCCACACGAAGAGGCCCGCGGCGAACGAGACGACCAGGTAGCCGTGGGCCACGCGCCCCGGGAAGAACGGGTTGGCCCGCGCGGCCTCCTCGTCCGTGTGCGCGTAGAAGGTGTCGCCGGTGAACTGCGCGAAGTGGTCGATGTCCTCGAGCGTGACCGTGCGCGGCCCAGCGATGATCGCATCGCCCAACCGCAGCTCGCTCAGGCTCAGCGCGAACGGGTGCTCCCCATCCGTGTGCCGCGGCGCACCCTCGATCCATGTGTGCGTGAGCGCGCCCAGCATCTGCGGTGAGGCCTGGAGGGCGGTGCGCTGCATGAAGTGCGTGACGCCGCGCAGTCCGCCCAGCTCCTCACCGCCGCCGGCGCGGCCCGGGCCGCCGTGGATGAGCTGCGGCAGCGGAGACCCGTGGCCGGTTTGTCGCTTGGCATCGTCACGGTCGAGGACGAGCAGCCGCCCGTGCCACGGCGCGGTGCCCATGACGACGGTCCGCACCGTCTCGACATCGTGGCTCACCACGGAGCCCACGAGTGAGCCGCGCCCGCGCCGCGCCAGTCGCACGGCCTCGTCGAGGTCCTGGTAGCCGATGAGCACGGCCACCGGCCCGAACGCCTCCACATCGTGGATGGCATCGGCCCACGGATCCTCGGCCACGAGCAGCGTGGGCGCCACGAACGCCCCGCCCACGGTCACAGCGTCCGCCGCATCCGCGGCGTGCGCTGCATCACCCGCCGAGGCACCGCTCCCGGCCCGCTCGCCGCGCTCATCGCGTTCGCTCAGCCCGTCGCGCTCACCGCGCTCCGCCCGCAGCCGCCGCGCCAGCTCATCCGAGGCCTCCCGGCCGCCCACGGCGGCCTGCGCTCCGGCCGCGATGAGCGCGTCCACCGCCTCCAGTACGTCCTCGCGCTGCGCTGCGGAGACCAACGGCCCCATCGTGGTGCCCGCCTCGCGGGGGTCGCCGACCACGACCGCGGCCAGCCGCTCGCACACCGCCTCCCGCACTTCGGCGACCGAGCCCGCGGGCACGAGCGCGCGGCGGATGGCCGTGCACTTCTGCCCGGCCTTTGCGGTCATCTCCCTCACGAGCGAGTCGACGAACAGCTCGAATTCGGGCGCACCCGGCCGTGCGTCGGGGCCCAGCAGGGAGAAGTTCAGCGAGTCGGCCTCCGCGGTGAACCGCGTGCCGCGCTCCACGACGCAGGGGCTCGCGGCCAGGGTGCGCGCGGTGGCGGCCGAACCGGTGAACGCGATGGCGTCCTGCTCGCCCAACTCGTCGAACAGGCCGTCCAGCGACCCGCACACCAGCTGCAGCGCCCCGTCCGGCAGCAGGCCGGAGTCCACGATGTCGCGCACGACGGCCCATGTGACCTGCGCCGTTGCGGTGGCGGGCTTGACGATGGCCGGCCGCCCGGCGACCAACATGGGGGCAAGCTTCTCGAGCATGCCCCACACGGGGAAGTTGAACGCGTTGACCTGCACGCCCACCCCGGCCGCACTCGTCCACACGTGCGCGCCTGCGAACGTGGAGTCCTTCGCCAACCGCTCCACCGCACCGTCGAGCATGAGCACGTCGTTGGGCATCTGGCGCCGGGCCACCGAGGAGTAGGCGAGGAGCGTGCCGATGCCGCCCTCCACGTCGATCTGGGCGTCGGCGGCCGTTGTGCCGGTCGCCTGCGAGATCCGGTGGTACTCCGGTGCCCTCTCCAAGAGGTGCTGCCCGAGCTTCTTGAGCACCATGCCGCGCTGGTGGAAGGTGAGCGCGGTCAGCGCGGGCAGGCCCGCCTCGCGGGCGTAGGAGACGGTGGCGGGCGCATCGAAGCCCGCACTCGTCACGCGGGTGACGGGCGCCCCCGTGCTCGCGTCGCGCACCTGCGCCGCCGAGGCGCGGGTCGCCTCGGCCGGTTCGTGCCAGCCGCCGTGGACGAAGGAGGGCAGGACGTCGGGCAGGTCAACGCGCGGTGCGGCGGCGGTCTCGGTCATGTTGGCTCCTCGTCGAGTCGGGCGGTGCGCGGCGGCCGGGCGGGCCGGGTGCAGCCGCGCGGGCCGCGCGGGCCGCAGCGGCAGCCCGGCGGGATTCGGCCCCGGGTGCGCCCGCCGCACACCGGGCAACGCGGCGGACGCACAGCCATACGCTATACCAACCATTCGGTCGGTAATTGGCGCCTATGGCTGACCATGCGGTCGGCTATCCTTCGTACAGCGCGGCCCGGCTCTGCCCGGGCCGGCCGCGGCGGATTCGCACGCCGCGGCCGCCGCCTGCGGACCCGCGCCCGCCGGCGCCGCACCGCCCATGCTCCAAAGGAGAAGCATGAAGTACCGCCTCGACGACATCGACCGGCGCATCGTCGCCGAACTCGCGGAGGACTCCCGCCTGTCGGTGCGCCAGCTCGCCGAGCACGTCCACATCTCGCGCTCCGCCGCCCACTCGCGCCTGGCCGCACTCGTGGCCGACGGCATCATCCGCCGCTTCACGATCGACGTCGACCGCGCCGCACTGGGCCAGGGCGTCTCCGCGATCATCGTCGTCAAGATCGGCGACCGCCCCTGGCCCGAGGTGCGCGACGAGCTGGCCCTCATCCCCTGCGTCGAGCGCGTGCAGGCCGTCAGCGGTGACATCGACGCGCTCGTCACCGTCCACGCGGAGTCGAACACGGAGCTCTCGCAGGTCATCCTCGCTCAGGTCCACGAGGTGCCCGGGGTCGTCGCCTCCCGCTCGCTGCTCATCCTCGACGAGGCCGAGGGGCAGGCGATCCGGAGCTGACCCCGGGGCCGAGCCGCACCCGGACAAGCCCGGACAAACTGCTCACCTGGGAGCCCTTTGCCGCGCACCTGTCCCGAATCCACCGGACAGGCCGCCACCCGTCCCCCATCGCCCCGCGGCGCTCGCACCGTGAATCACATCACATCACGATGGAGCGCATGACGATCGAACTCCCGCGCACAGCAAGGGCGCTGCCGCACACCGATCCGGTCTCCTTCATCGACCCGGCCGGCCGGCCCGCCGAGCCGGGCCTGAGCGCCGGCTACACCCTGCCGAGCGCCCAGACGCTCATTCGGCTCTACCGCCGCATGGTGCGCGCCCGCCGGTTCGAATCCCAAGTCACCGCGCTGACCCGCCAGGGGCGCCTGGCGACGTACCCGTCCGCCTTCGGCCAGGAGGCCTGCGAGGTCGGGGCCGCCTCCGCGCTGGCGGCCGATGACTGGCTCTTCCCCACCTACCGCGACTCCGCAGCGATCCTCACCCGCGGCGCGGAGCCCGGTGACATCCTGGGCTCCTTCCGCGGCGACTGGCACTGCGGCTACGACCCGCAGGAGCTGCGCACCTCGCCCCAGGCCACCCCCCTGGCCACCCAGACGCTGCACGCGGTGGGCTACGCCATGGCCGCGAAGCTGCGCGGCACGGACCAGGCGACGCTCACGTTCATCGGCGACGGGGCGACGAGCGAGGGCGACGCCCACGAGGCGTTCAACTTCGCCGCCGTCTGGCAGACGCCCACCGTGTTCTTCATCCAGAACAACCAGTACGCGATCTCCGTGCCGCTGTGCGAGCAGTCGAACGCGACGATGCTCGCGGACAAGGCCGTGGGCTACGGCATGCCGGGCGTCCGCGTGGACGGTAATGACATCGCCGCCGTCTTCGCCGTGGTCAGCGCCGCACTCGAACGCGCCCGCCGCGGCGAGGGCCCCGCCCTCGTGGAGGGCCTGACGTATCGCCTCGAGGCGCACACGAACTCCGACGACTCCACCCGCTACCGCTCCTCCGACGAGGTCGACATCTGGCGCACCCGCGACCCGCTGGCGCGCCTCGAGGCCTACCTGCGCGCCGCCGGCGAACTCGACGACGAGGCCGTCGCCGCCATCGCCGCGGATGCCGAGGAACTCGCCGCCCACGTCCGCGAGCTCATGAACACTGAGGCCCAGATCGATCCCACGGAGCTCTTCGCCCACGTCTACGCCCACGAGCGCCCCCAGCTGCGCGAGCAGCAAGCACTCCTCGAGGCCGAACTCGCCGCCGCCGGCAACGCTCCCCAGTCCCACCCCCCAGTCCTGTCCCACTCCCCGGTCCAGTCGCAGCCCGCGCCCCGGCCCCAGCGGGCCGGCGCGTGAGCGCGCAGGCGACCCGCGCCTCGGCGGGCATGCAGGCCGACACCGCCGCGAGCGGCGAGGCAGCACCGGATGAGGCGCACGCCGCACCCGGCGCGCGGCCCAAGCCCGTGACCATGACGAAGGCGCTCAACACCGCGCTGCACGATGCGCTCGCAGCCGATGACTCCGTCGTCATCTTCGGCGAGGACGTGGGCCGGCTGGGCGGCGTGTTCCGCGTGACCGACGGGCTGCGCGACGAGTTCGGCCCCGAGCGGGTGTGGGACTCACCGCTGGCGGAGGCCGGGATCATCGGCACCGCGGTGGGCATGGCCATGGCCGGCATGCGCCCGGTCGTGGAGATGCAGTTCGACGCGTTCTCCTACCCTGCGTTCGAGCAGGTGGTCAGCCACGTCGCGAAGATGCGCAACCGCACCCGCGGCCGCGTGGAGCTGCCCCTGGTGATCCGGATCCCCGTGGCCGGTGACATCGGCGGCGTCGAGCACCACTCGGACTCCTCGGAGGCCTACTGGTGCGCGACGCCCGGCCTCACCGTGGTCACCCCGTCCAATCCGGCGGACGCGTACTCGATGCTGCGCGAGGCCATCGACGCCCAGGACCCCGTGATCTTCATGGAGCCCAAGTCGCGCTACTGGTCGAAGGACGCCATCGAGCTGCCCGTGCGCACCGAGTCCATGTACTGCGCGCGCGTGGTGCGCGAGGGCACGGACGTCACGCTCCTGTCCTACGGCCCCACGGTGCGCACCGCCCTGGAGACCGCGGAGGCCGGCGCGCAGGACGGGCTGAGCGTCGAGGTCATCGACCTGCGCTCGCTCTCCCCCTTCGACGATGCGACGGTCACCGCCTCCGTCCGCAAGACGGGCCGCGCGGCGGTCCTGCACGAGGCCGCGCAGTTCGGCGGCTACGGGGCGGAGGTGGCCGCCCGCGTCACCGAGCGCAGCTTCTTCCACCTGGCCGCACCCGTCCTGCGCATCACCGGCTTCGACATCCCGTTCCCCTCCCCCAAGCTCGAGGAGTTCCACCTGCCCACGCCCACACGCATCCTCGATGCCCTGGAGACGTGGGAGTGGGAGCTGTGAGCGCGGAGACCGTGGCCGCCGGCCAGGACTTCATCGTCCCGGACCTGGGCGAGGGCCTCACCGAGGCCGAGGTGGTGAGCTGGCTCGTCGCGGTGGGCGACGAGGTGGCCGTCGACCAGCCGGTCGTCGAGCTCGAGTCCGCGAAGAGCGTCGTCGACCTGCCCTGCCCGTTCGCGGGCACCGTCACCGCCCTGCACGCCCAGGTGGGCGACACCGTCTACGCCGGCAATGCGATCCTCACCGTGGGCGGCGCGGCCTCTTCGGGTGGTGGGTGCGCCTCCGCTCCCGAGGCGCGGGCCGGCGCCGCGGCCGCCTCGCCGGCCGCTGGCGCCGGCTCGGAGGGCACGGCGCACGGCGGCCCCGGGGACGTGCAAGGGTCGACGAGCACCGCGGACGTGTCGGAAGGCACCGGTGCGGTCGGCTCGGTGGCCACAGGCCAGGCAGACTCAGCGGGTGCGGACTCAGCCTCGGTGAGCGCCGCGCTCGGCGCCCCGCCGGCCTCCGGCGTGGATGCCGGGGCTCAGGCGCCCGAGGCGGTTCCCGGCACGGCCCTGCGCGACGCTGCGGCAGGCGAGGGTTCGGCGGACGGCGGTTCGGCGGACGGGGGCTCGGGTGCAGTGCTCATCGGCTACGGCACGAAGGAGAAGGCCGCGCCCAGCACCGGCCGCCGGCGCAGCTTCGGCTCGCGTACGGCCGGCACGGCGAGCGCCCAGTCAGCCGAGCGGGGCTCTGCGAGTCCGGCCGCCGCCGCAGCAGCAGCCACAGCCGCAACCGCGGCCGCAACCGCAGGCCAGCCCGGGGGCTGCTCACCGGTGGTCTCGCCGCTCGTGCGGATGCTCGCCCACGAGGCCGGCTTCACCGCCAAGGATCTGCGCGGCACCGGCCCCCACGGCCTCGTCACGCGGGCCGACGTCATCGCGGAGATCGCGCGCCGTGCCGCGGCCGGCACCGAGTCTTATGCCACCGTGGGCACCGCCCAGGCACCGGGCGCAACGGCTCCCCCCGCTGCCGAGCCGAGCGCCGCGGCGGCACCCCCCGCAGGTGAGAGCGTCCCGTCCGGCGCGGGCTCGGGGCAGCCGGGGGCGGCGGGCGCGCCTGCCGACGGCGACCCGCTGCGCGCCTCGGCCGCGGGACGCGGCGCGCACTCCCCCGCGCACGCCCGGCCCCACTCGCAGACCGATTCGCGGGCCGCGGTCGAGCGCATCCCGCTCACCGGGCTGCGCAAGGCGGTGGCGGCGAAGCTCGGGCAGTCGCGCAGGGAGATCCCCGAGGCGACGATCTGGCTCGACGTCGACGCGACCGAGCTGCTGGCGTTCCGCAGGCGGCTCGAAGCGCGCAGCGGGGAGAAGTTCTCGCTGCTCACACTGCTCGCGCGGTTCACGATCGCGGGGCTGCGGAAGTACCCCATCCTCAACGCGACATTCGACCGGGATGCGCAGGAGATCGTCGTGCACCGCGACATCGACCTGGGCATCGCCGCGAACACGCCGCGCGGGCTCATGGTGCCCGCCGTGCGCGGCGCCGGGAGCATGACGATGCGGGCGCTGCGCGATGGGATCGGCGAGGTCGTGCGGGCCGCCGCCACCGGCAGGTTCGCCCCCGAGCAGCTGTCCGGCGGCACGTTCACCCTCAACAACTACGGGCCGCTGGGGGTGGACGGCTCCGCGCCGATCATCAACCACCCGGAGGTCGCGATGCTCGGGATGGGCCGCATCATGGACCGGCCGTGGGCGGTCGACGGCGAGCTGGCGGTCCGCAAGGTCACGCATCTGTCGCTCGTCTTCGACCACCGTGTGTGCGACGGGCTCGAGCCCAGCGAGTTCATCACGTTCGTCGCGCGCTGCATCGAGGATCCGATCGGCTTCTTCGCCGAGGTGTGAGCCGCGGTGCGTCCACCGCGGCGGGAGCCCGGGTGGGGGTTCCGCGCCGCGCGCGGGGCGGGCACGACCCGCCGCCTGCGCGCGGGGGTGACTGCCCGGAGTGCGACACGGGGCCGGGCCGGCCGGTCGAGCCGGGGCTCAGCGGGAGGCGATTGCCCGAAGCCTCAGCGGGGCGTGTCGGCGGGGGTCTCCCCCGCCTCGGGCGCGGTGGGCTCGACGACCTCGCGGCGCTTCGTGCCGCGGCTCTTGAGCCACGCGATCACCATGGGGATGACGGAGAGCCCCACGAGCACGATCGCCCACAGGTCCACGTGCTCGCGGATGATGTCGATCGAGCCCAGGAAGTAGCCGGCGACGGAGAGCAGCGTGCCCCACAGGATCGCGCCGGAGACGTTCCAGCCGATGAAGCGGCGATAGGGGTAGGCGGCGATGCCCGCGGCCAGCGGCGTGAACGTGCGCACGAACGGCACGAAGCGCGCCAGCACCAGGGAGGGGCCGCCGTGCTTGGCGAAGAACTGCTCGGCGGCGTGGAGGCGGGTGGTGTTGAGGATCTTCGCGTCGTCCTTGAAGAACCTGCGGCCGAAGCGCCTGCCCAGGAAGTAGCCCACCTGGTCGCCCAGGATCGCCGCGGCCCACACGACGACGATGAACAGCAGCAGATTCACGCCCATGGCCGGGGCGAGCATCCCGCCCACGAACAGCAGCGAATCGCCGGGCAGGAACGGGAACAGCACGCCCGATTCGATGAAGACGATGAGCGCGACGACGGCCAGCATCCACGGGCCCGCGCCCTCGAGGATGGGCGTGGGGTCGAGCAGGCCGGAGGCCTGGACATCGAGGGCGGGTGAGACGTCGGCGGCCGCGGTGGCGAGCACATCGAGCATGTGTGAGAAGTCCTTTGGTCGGGGCGTCCCCTCCATGATGCCGGATCAGCCTGTGACTCGCCTGCACCGCGCGGTGGGCCGCCGAGGCGCGGGCGGGTGGGTGTCCTCCGCCCGGGGGTGGGCTCGGGGGGCGCCTCCGGGCGCACGCAGGTGCGGCGGGCGGCGGGGGCGGTGAGCCGGCTCCTCGGCCCGGTCCTCCCGGTTCACCCGCCCGCCTGCGCGTGGGCGCCGCGCGACCACGCCTCCCACAGCCGGGCGTAGAGTCCGCCGGCTGCCGCGAGCTGTTCGTGCGTGCCCTCCTCGGCGATCCGACCGGCGTCCATGACGACGATCCGGTCCGCGGCCGCCGCCTGGGACGGCCGGTGGGCGATGACGATGCCGCCCCGGCCTCGGAGCACGGCGGCCGCAGCCGCATCGAGGGCCCGCGAGCCGGCCGATCCCGCCTCCGCGGTCGCCTCATCGAGCACGGCGAACGCGGGTCCTGCCGCCTGCAGCCGGGCGAGCGCGAGCATCTGCTCCTGCATGGGCGTGAGCGGATGTCCGGTGCCGCCCACCCGGGTGTCCGCACCCTGTGGCAGTGCCGCCACCCACGGCGCGGCTCCCACCGCGGCGAGCGCGGCCTCGAGCCGCTCGCGCGGGGCACCGTAGGCTCCAGCGGCCACGTTGTCGAGCACGGTGGCCTCGAACGTGTGGACCTCCTGGCTCACCATCGCGATGCGGCCGCGCAGCGCGGCGGCGGGCAGCGACCGCACCGGCACGAGCACCGGCGCGGGGGCGGATGCGGGCACGGGCGCGGAGGTGGGGGCTGGGCCGGCGGGGCCGACCGGGTCGGCGGCGAATTCGAATGTGACCGAGCCGCCGGTGGGCTCGAGCGCGCCGATCGCGGCCTGGGCGAGCGTCGTCTTGCCCGCCCCGCTGGGCCGACGATCGCCACCACCTCGCCCGCCGCCACCCGCAGCGAGACCGCATCGACGGCCGGGTGCGCGCCTCCGTAGTCCACGGTGACGTCGGTGAGCACGAGTGCACAGGGTTCGCCTGTCGCCACAGCGCTCGACCCCGCAGCGTCCGATCCCATAGCTACCGGCATCGCAGCACCCGAGCCCACGGTGCCCTGTCCCTGGGCGGCGCGCGCATCGGCAGACCGCCCGCCGTCATCCCGTGCTGCGCTGCGCCCCTGGCCGCTCGCGAGCCCCCGTCCCACGCGCGCCGAGCCCGCGCGGACCGCGGGCTCGTCCGCGGGCCCGTCCACCTCGGCAGTCGGCGCCTCGCCGCCTACCTCGATGACGCCCACCATCCGGGTGAGCGAGGCGCCGGCGGACTGCACCTCGTCGAAGAGGTCGACCACCACGCTGATGGGATCGAAGAGGCGGTGGAAGATGAGCGCCGCGGTGCTCACCGCGCCGGCGGTCGTCCAGCCCGCCGCCACGAAGGCGAAACCGCCGCCCAGGAGCGCCGCCAGCGTGATCGCCTCCGCCCGGTTGTTGCGCGCCGCGGCCAGTGTCAGCAGGCGGAACACGCAAATCGACAGGTCGCGCGCCCGGCCGGACGCCGCGTCGATGCGGCGCAGCTCGCCGCGTTCGGCCGCATAGGCGCGCAGCGTCTCCACTCCGGTCAGCGCGCCCAGCATGCGCTGCGCGCGCACCCCGAACGCCGCACGCTCCCGGCGGTACAGGGGCGCCGAGCGCGGCAGGTACCACCGCACGGTGAGCGCATAGAGCGGCAGCGCGATGAGCCCGATGAGCGCCAGGCGCCAGTCCACCGCGGCCAGCCCCGTCGCTGCGACGACGATCGTGAGCCCCGCCTGCAGGAAGAGGGGCAGCACCTCGGAGGCGGATTCGGAGACCCGGTCCGCATCCGAGGTGACACGCGAGACGAGGTCCCCGCGCCCGCTGCGCTCGATGCGGGCGGTATCCGCCTGCACGGCGGCGTCGAAGACCCGGCAGCGCAGCTCGCTCACGGCGGGCTCGGCGAGCCGGCCCAGCCACCGCTCGCTCAGCCACGCGCCCACGCCGGCGACGACGGCGGCCACGCCGATGACCGCCGCACCCAGCGCCACCGGGCGCATGGACGGCTGCGCGCTGAGGACATCGACGAGGCGGCCCACGACGTACGGGCCCAGCATCGCCGCGCCCGCCGCGAGCAGGCCGGCGCACACGATGCCCAGCAGCAGCGCGCGGCGCCCGCGCAGCAGAGCCCAGACGGCCGCTGCGGTCGCCCGCCCGCTGGCGGCGGGAATGGAGGCGCCCGCCGGGGCCGCTTCGGCCGCTTCCGCTGGCTCGGAGAATGCCACTGCTCCGGCAGACTCCTCCGCTTCGACCGGTTCCTCTCGTGGGGCCGATGCGGCCGGTCGGGCCCGTTCAGTCATGATCGCGCCTCCGATCGGCGGTAGTGGGCGCGGCGGGGGTGCGGGCCGCCGCTGCAGGCCCGGTCTCGGTCGTTCCGGCAATGCCCTGTCGAGCGTCGTGCCGCCCCGCCTCGCCGGCCCGGGCCCCGCTCATCACCGCGGCACCCGCTCCCGCCTTGCCGGGTCGGACACCGCCCGTCTCCCCGTTGCCGCCGCGGGCAGCGGGCACCTCGATGACGCGGTCCGCGGCGGCGCGGAAGGCGGGTGAGGCGCTCAGCACGATCGTCGCGCGGCCCGCGCGCTGGCGGGCCACGCCCGCCGCGATCTGCCACTCGGTCACCGAGTCCACCGCCGAGGTCGGATCGTCGAGGACGAGCACCTGCGGGTCCGCGTGGAGCGCGCGGGCGAGCGCGATGCGCTGGCGCTGCCCGCCCGACAGATTGCCCCCGCCCTCCGCAATCGGATGGTGGAGACCTGCCGGCAGGAGCGTGAGGATGTCGGACACCGCCGAGGCGCCCAGCACCTCGGGTGCCACGCCCGTCCGCTCCCGGCTCGGCGGCCGGTTCGGCCTCACCGCCGTCATCCCGTTCGCAGCCGCAGGACCGGCCGGCGCGTCCTCCGCGTCCGGTCGCAGCGTGATGTTCGAGGCGATCGTGCCCTCGAAGAGGTGGGCCGCATGGGGTGCGGCGATGAGCCCTCCGGTGGCGCCGTCACCGGCCGCCGCGAGGGCCGCCGCGCACTCGCGGGCCAGCGCCGGGTCGGCGATGTCGAGCACGGTGAGGCCGGGCGCCAGGAGAAGGCCCTGAGAACCAGAGGCGGCGTGCGTGCCGCACGCGTCGGCAGCGGTGACCTCCGGTATCCGCGGCCGCGGCCGTGGACCCGGGGTCAGCGGCCTCAGCCGCCGCCTGCCCAAGCCCGCACAGGCGCACCGAGCCGGTGGACACCTCGGCGACAATGCGCGCGCGCCGCTTCGCCATCGGCACCGCCGGCACCCGGCCCATCCACCGCGGCGACCCCGGCGCCGCGCGCCTCCACCCCCGCGTCCGCCCCGCTCAGGAACTCCGCGATGCGCGCGGCGGCGCCGGAGGCGCGGGCGAAGCTCGCAAGCGCATTCGTCACCGTGCTCATGGGCCCGGCCAGGTAGGCGGCGGCGCCCACGATCGCCACGAGCTGTCCCGGGGCCAGGGCGCCGTCCACCACCCTGCCGCCGGCGGCCAGGACGATGACGGCCAGCAGCAGCGTGACGGCGCCGGTGCCGATCCCGGTGACCCGCCCCTCGGCGTCGGCCGTCGCAGCGCCGGCCGCGGCCGCGCGCTGGGAGGCCGTGCGATAGCGGCGGCGCGCCCACGCCTGCCCGCCGATCGAGGAGAGGATGCGCAGCCCGGACATGTGGTCCGCGGCGGAGGCCGAGGCCTCGCCGATCGCCTCCTGCTGGGCGTGGCTGCGCTGCGAGATGCGGCGGGCGGGCGCGGCGACGAGCGCCAGCGTGAGCGGCACGCCCAGGAGGACGGCGAGGCCCGCGGGCACGTCGGTGCTCAGCAGCCACACCGCGGTGCCCACGATCCCGGCGAGCGCCCCGCCGCCCAGGGCGAGCTGGCGGAAGATGAGGCTCGCGCGCTCGGCATCGGACGTCGAGAGCGCGATGACCGCGCCCGGTGCTCGCCCGCCCAGCGCGGACTGCGAGGTCAGGGCCGTGCGCGCGATCTCCACGCGCAGCGCGTGGGACTCGCGGTGGACGCACGCGTTGAGCAGGCGCGCGCCGAAGCGATAGCTCAGGCTCAGGACGGTGAAGAGCACCGCGAAGGCCGCGAGCAGGATGAGCAGCGCCGGCAGGCTCCGGGGGATGATGGCCCGCTCGACGATGATGCCGATCGCGATGGGCACGGCCGCCTCGCACAGCTGCCACAGCGCCATGAGCACCATGCCCGCCGCGACGGTCCCGCGCCGGCGGGCGATGGCGCGGCGCAGCAGCGCGCGGGCCGTGCGCGGGGCCGGCTCACCGGGGTCCAGCGCCGGGGGCACGGCTGTGTGCGTGGGCGCGCTCAGCGGCCGGCCACCCCTTCGATCCAGTAGTTCTGCGCGTGCTGGTGGGCGCGGTCCAGGCGGAGGACGTCCTTGACGATCGCCTTCGCCGCCCGCACGAGGCGCCGCTCGCCGGCCATCCACGCGTAGGCGCGTTCACGGCCGACGGTGAGCTCGCGCAGCGCGGGCGCGGCCAGGGTGCCGCGCTCGGCACCGCCGAGCGTCAGCCACTGCCAGGCGAGGTTCGGATGCGCGGGCACGGGGATGCCCGATGGGGCCGGGTGCTCGTCCTCGACGATGACGCTCACGGCGGCCTCGGGCCGGTGCTCCGCCGCGTGGGCGATGACCGTGAGGATGGCCGGCAGTGCGGTGGAGTCGCCCACGAGGATGAAGCGCTTCACGTCCTCGGGGGCCGCGAGGCCGCTCTTCGACGGCATGGCCTCGACCCGGTCGCCGGGGCGGGCGCGCTTGGCGAAGTCGCCGGCCGGTCCCGGCGCCTCGTGGAGGACGAAGTCGATGTCGAACGTGCCCGCGGCCGCATCTGCCCCGATGAAGGTGTAGCCGCGCTGGCTCACGTCCTGGCGCTGCTCGTTGGGCACCCACAGGCGCATCCACGTCGTGGGGCGGATGCTCGCGGCGGCCAGGAGCTCGGGGCCCTCGAATCGGATGCGGCGGTACCAGGGCTCCAGGTCCTCCGTGCCCACCACCGCGGCGGGGTAGGCGTGTGCGCCCATGGCGCGGAGCACCCCGCGCTGCCAGTTGGCCATCGTCGTTCCCTCCTGTCGACCCTGCCGTCGAGCGGCCCACCGGCCGCCGCGTGCCACGCGCCCGGCCCGCCGGCCTGCGGCGCAGGCGCCGCGCGCTCTTCGGCCGGGTGAAGTTAGGCAGGCTTTACTCACCGTACCCGAGGCGCGCGCGGGCCGGCCAGCGCCCGTCCGCCTGCCGAGCAGCCGGGCCGGTTCGGGCCGCGGGTGCCAGACTGAGGTCGTGGCCGCCCGAGCGCTGCAGGCGGGCGGGCCGGGCAGGACACGCGACAACGGAGCCGCACAACCACGGGAGCGCCATGGACTACCGCAACGGAGAGATCTCGCACTGGATGCGCGGGGCTGATGAGGCCGGCCCCGCCGCGCCCGCCCACCGGCCGCTGCCGGGCGCCGCGCAGGACCTCGTCATCGTCGGCGGCGGCCTCACCGGGCTGTGGGCGGCGTACTACGCCAGCCAGCGGCACCCGGAGTGGTCCATCACCATCCTCGAGACGAAGCGCGTGGGCTACGGGGCCAGCGGCCGCAACGGCGGCTGGCTCTCCGCGCTCATCCCGGGCAACCGTGCGGCCTATGCGCGGGCCGTCGACCGCGCGGGCGGCAACGGCCTGCAGGCCGTGCGGGCCTTCCAACGGGAGCTCTTCGCCACGATCGACGAGGTGCTCGCGGTGCTCGACGCGGAGGGCATCGACGCCCACCAGGTGCGCGGTGGCAACCTGGAGGTCGCGCAGACGGCGGCCGGAATGGAGCGGATGCGCGCGCGCCGCGCGGCGGACGTGGAGTACGGGTACGCGGAGGACCAGGCCCAGCTCCAGACGCCGGAGCAGACCACGGCGCGCATCAACGTGGCGCGCGCCCACGGCGGGGTCTTCTACCCGGAGACCGCGGCCGTGGACCCCGCGCTCCTGTGCCGGGGCCTGGCCCGCGTGCTGCGCGCCCGTGGCGTGCGCATCTGCGAGGACGCGCGAGCCCGGAGCGTCGCCTCGGCGGCGGGCTCGGGGCAGGCCACCGTCGTGACCGAACGGGGTCCGGTCAGCGGTGCCACCGTGCTCGTGTGCCTCGAGGCCTACTCGGGCGGCCTGCGCAGCGACCTGCCCGCGCTCGCCCCGCGCCAGGTGATCCCGGTGAACTCGTCCATGATCGCCACCGAGCGGCTGAGCGCCGCGGACTGGGCGCGCATCGGCTGGGACGGCCGCGCCTGCCTGGGGGATGCCGCGCACACGTTCGTCTACGCCCAGCGCACCGACGACGGGCGGATTGCGATCGGGGGGCGCGGTTCGCCCTACCGGTTCAACTCCGGGACGCCCGGGGCCGGCGAGGTGGACGCGGGCACGGTCGAACAGCTCAGCCGCCAGCTCGCCGGCCTGTTTCCCGAGGTGTTCCCGCATGGCCATGCGCCCGTGGCACACGCGTGGCGCGGTGTCATCGGCGTCACCCGGGACTGGTGTGCGGGGGTGTTCTTCGATGAGCGCGCCCGCGTGGGCACGGTCCGCGGCTACGCCGGCCACGGGGTCACGGCGGCCAATCTGGCCGCCCGCACGCTGCTCGACCGGGCGGAGGGCCTGGACACCCCGCTCACCGCGCTGCCGTGGAACGACCACGATTCGGGCAGGTGGGAGCCCGAGCCCATTCGCTGGGCCGGCGTGCACGGCATGTACCGGCTCTTCGGGGTCGCCGATGCCTGGGAGGAGCGCCGCGGGGCCCAGCACACCTCGCTGCTCGCCCGCCTGGGGGGCCGGCTCGCGGGCCTCGCCGAGTAGGCCGGCCGCTGTGCGCCCACGAGCGCGGTCGTCGGCGCGCACGCCCGCCCAGCGCACCTCGGTAGCATTCCCCCATGCACCTGCACTCGGACTCAGCGCCGCCCCCGCCCGCCTCGCCCGCGGCGCGCATCGCCATGCTCGTGCTCGTGGGGCTGCTGGCGGCCGCGGCGCTCACCGGCCTCATCGCCCTGTGGCCAGCGCACGGGGCACAGGGCGCACAGGGCAGTCCGGGCGGCGAGGAGCAGGGCGGGCTGTCCACCGCCGTCGTCACCGCCGTGGACTCCTCGGCCTGCGCGGACGCGGCGGGCGGCGCCGGGACCGGCGGCGATGGCTGCGCCTCGGCCCGTGCGCGGGTCGATGGGAAGCCCGTGCGGCTCTACCTGCCCTCCCAGGCGATCGCGGACCTGCCGCAGGTGGGCGACCGTGTCAAGGTCACCGCCGGCCGGGACGCGGACAGCGCGGTGTTCGTCGACTACGACCGCGCGCTGCCCATGGGCCTCCTCGCCGCGCTGTGCGCGCTGGCGGTGCTGGGCGTCGCCAGCCTGCGGGGGCTGCGGGCGCTGCTGGGGCTGGCCTTCGCGTTCGCGGTGATCCTGGGCTTCATGCTGCCGGCCATGCTGAGCGGGCGGCCCGCCCTGCTCGTGGGCCTCACGGCCGCGGCCGCCATCATGCTCGTCGTCATGTACGTGGCGCACGGCTTCACGCTGCGCACCACCGCCGCGCTGCTGGGCACCGCGGCGGGCATCGCCATCACGGGCGCCCTGGCGCTCGTCATCACCCACCGCGCCCAGCTCACCGGCCGCTTCGAGGACGACTCCTACGTGCTCGCCGCCTACCATCACCTGGCGAGCGGCGACGTGGTCGTCTGCTCCATCCTCATTGCGGGCATCGGAGTGCTCAACGATGTGACGATCACCCAGGTGTCCGCGCTCTGGGAGCTGGCGCGGGCGCAGCCCCGCAGCGGTCGCTGGGAGCTGTTCTCCGCGGCCATGCGCATCGGCCGCGACCACATCGCCTCGAGCGTCTACACGGTCGCGTTCGTCCTCACGGGCGGTGCGCTTGCCACCCTGCTCGTGGTCTCCACCTCCGGCCGCCCGGTCTTCCAGCAGCTCCTGCTGGGCCAGCAGGCCGTGGAGGTCGCCAATATCCTCGTCTGCCTCATCGGGCTGGTCCTCGCGGTGCCGCTGACCACCGCGATCGCGGCGATCGCGGTCCCCCGGCACCGCGCCGAGGCGCCCGCGCAGGCCCGCACGGCCCGTCACTGAGACCCGCGCGGGTCTCCGCGCCCTGCTTTCGACGAGCTCGGCGCACCTCGGCAGACTCAGCGCACCTCGGCGGCGGGCACGAGGCGCGCCACGCGCTCGTGCACGAGGGACACGACGGCGGCGCCCTCACCGGTCGCCGAGGCAACGCGCTTCATCGAGCCCGCGCGCGCATCCCCGGCGGCGTAGATGCCGGGAATCGAGGTCTCCAGGTCCGCGGGCGGCACGTCGGAGGCCCAGCGCTGCCGCGGCAGATCGCGACCGGTGAGCACGAACCCGCGCTCATCGCGCGCCGCCTCCGGCGGCAGCCACTCACAGTGCGGCTCGGCGCCCAGCAACAGGAACAGCCCCTGGGCAGCGACGCGCTCGCGCTCGCCCGAGTCGACGTCCTCGAGCGCCAGCCAGGCCAGCTGGCCCTCCTCGGCCCCGCCATCGGCCACGCGGGTGGAGCCGCGCACGGTGATGCGGGGGTTCGCCTCGATCTCCGTGATGAGATAGGCGGACATCGTCGCGGCGAGGTCCGGGCGGCGAATGGCGATGGTGACCGAGCGGGCGAAGCGCGAGAGGTGCACGGCCGCCTGCCCCGCGCTGTTGCCGCCGCCCACCACCACGACATCGCACCCGCGCATCTCCCGGGCCTGCCCCATGGCCGCCCCGTAGTTCACTCCCTTTCCCACGAGGCCCTCAAGCGCCTCGACCCCCAGGCGCCGGTACGCCACACCGGTCGCCACGACCACCGCACGGGCGCGCAGGGAACCGGCGTCGGTGATGACCTCGTGCGGCTGCCCGTCGCGGCCGGGCCGCACTCCGGTCACGGGCCAGCCCGTGAAGAACCGGGTCCCGAAGCGCAGCGCCTGGCTGCGGGCGCGGAACGCCAGTCGCATCCCGGAGACGCCATGGGGGAACCCCAGGTAGTTGCGGATCATCGAGCTGGTGCCGGCTTGGCCGCCGATCGCCTCGGCTTCGAGCGTCACCGTGCTCAGCCCCTCGCTGGAGGCGTAGACGCTCGCCGCGAGGCCGGCGGGGCCGGCGCCCACGACGACGACGTCGAGCACCTCGGACAACGCCTCGAGCGCCCCGGGATCCGGCCGGCCGTAGACCTCGCGCGCAATGACCTGGACATCGGGGCAGTGGGTGAGGGGCCGACCGCCCACGGAGACGAGCGGCCACTGGCCGGCCGCGCCGTCGTATTCGGCCAGCAGCCGGCACCCCACCGTGGAATCCGGGGTGTGGACGCCGTACGGCCAGCCGGTGCGGAACAGGTACTCACCCAGCTGGCGGGCGGTGGCATCGCCGCTGGGGGCCACGATCTGCACGGTCTCGACCTGGGGCGTCCCCGTGGTCGCCGCCCAGTCGTTGAGCAGGTCGACGACGACGGAGTGGAATTCCTCGTCGCGCGTACCGCGCGGCAGCAGGAGGTGCGTGTCGAACACGCCCATCGCCACCTTGTGCCGCAGCCGTGGGACGTGGTCCAGGTAGTGCTCCCAGGCGGTGACGGCGAGCCTGCGGGCGCTGGGAACCCAGGTCCGGAAGGACTGGAGGGCCTCCATGAAGTCCGCAGGAGCCGCGTCCGTGTCGATGACGGCCAGGACGATCGGCACGCCCGCCTCCTTGAGGGCGCGGGCGCAGTGCCCTGCGGCCGCGACGGTGTCCTCCACGTGGATGGCGTATTCGCGGTCGTAGCGGCCCAGCTGGGTGCGCAGCACGCCCGCATTGGCCGCGGACAGGCAGACGATCGCGGGCAGCGCGGGGTCGATGGCGTGGTTCGCCGAGGGGTCCGTCATGTCGGTCCTGTTCGTCGGTGGGGCAGTCGTGAGGGGGGCGAGGAGAGCGCGGGGAGCGGGCCAGCTATGCGGCCAGACGGTGGACGTAGCACCAGCGCCACGTCTCACCGGGTTCGGCGGACTGCATGACGGGGTGGCCGGTGTGGTGGAAGTGGGCGGTGGCGTGCCTGCCCGGCGAGCTGTCGCAGCAGGCGACCTCCCCGCACTCCAGGCACATGCGCAGCGCCACGGGGTGGATGCCCGCCTCGTCGCACAGGCGGCAGCTGGCGCCCTCCGGCGCGGTCGTCGAGGCGAAGGCCGCGAGGTCGTCGCAGTAGCCGCCCTGTCCGCTGCCGGTGGCGACGATGGGCTCGCGGGCCTCGTTCTCCGGTTCGAGCATGGACTCCTCGTAGTCGAGGGTGGTGAGGACCTCCTGCACGATGTGGGAGGGGAACTTGCCCTTGCGCCGGATCGCGAGGACCCGCGCGCGCTCGGCGGCGATCATGCGGCGGCGGATGCGCGCATAGGCGTCGCTGGGCGTCTCCTGCCCCGGAGTAGTCGACAGCCGCTCCCAAGCGGCGAAGGAGCGCTCCTCGACGCGCTCGCGGATGAGCTGGGAGACGCCGTGGGGATCGCGGTCCTCGCACTCGGAGAGCTCGGCGAGGCCGGCCTCGCCCGCCTTCTGGAGCAGCGAGGCCCGGGCCAGCGCCTCGGCGGCGGGGTCCGCGGCGCTCACGCGCAGGATGCGCGTGACGAGCGGGAGCGTGAGCCCCTGGATGTACAGGGTGCCCAGGACCACCGTGAGGGCGGCGAGGACGAGCACGTCGTGGTGCGGGACATCCTGGGGGATGACGAAGACGGCCGCGATCGTCACGACGCCCCGCATTCCGGCCCAGCCGATGACCAGGGCCGATGACCAGGGCGGGCGCTGGTCGCGGGAGGTCCGCAGGTTGCGCAGCGCGTGGGTGGCGCACAGCCACACGAGGCGGGTGACGATGACGGTTGCGAGCACGGCCGCGCACAGGCCCGCGACGGCGAGCGGGGACATGCCGTCCTCGCTGCCCATGAGGATGCTGGCGGCCTGCAGGCCGATGAGCAGGAAGACCGCGTGCTCGAGGAGGAACGCGGTGGTGGCCCACGTGATGCGCTCGGTGATGCGCGAGCCGGTGGTCTGCACGATGGGGGCCTTGTGGCCGATGAGCAGGCCCGCGACGACCACGGCGATGACGCCGGAGGCCTCCACGGCCTCGGCGGCCAGGTAGGCGGCGAAGGGGACGACGAAGCTGATGCCCATGTCCACGAGCGGGTCGCGGATGAGCGGGCGGACCTTGATGACGATCGTCGCGAGGACCAGGCCCACGACGATCCCGCCACCGGCGGCGATGAGGAACTCGAGGGCGATCTCACCGGCCGCCACGCTGCCGGCGATGGCCGCGACGGCCGCGCGCAGGGCGACGAGGGCGGTGGCGTCGTTGAGGAGCGACTCGCCCTCCAGCACCGTGACGATGTGGCGGGGCAGGCCGATGCGGCGGGCCACCGCGCTGGCCGAGACGGCATCCGGCGGCGCCACGACGGCGCCCAGCGCGAGCGCGACGGACCAGGGGATGTCCGGCGCGAGGAAGTGCACGGCCGCTCCCACCGTCACCGTCGTGACGACGATGAGGGCCACGGAGAGCGAGGCGACGGAGGTGATGTTCGCGCGGATATCGACGATGGAGGTCTGGAGCGCCGCCGAATACAGCAGCGGCGGCAGGAGCCCGTAGAGCACGATGTCCGGCGAGAGCGTGATGGTGGGGACGAAGGGCAGGAACGATCCCACGACGCCGATGACGATGAGGACCATGGGCGCGGGCAGGCGCAGGCGCTCGCTCAGCGCGGTGCCGGCGAGGACCGCGACGGCCAGGCAGACGAGCAGCAGGACGGTGTGCACGCCTGATTCTTACACGCGGCGCAGACATGGCGGCAGGGGCTGAGCGTGGCGAGCGCCTCGGCCGCGCGCACGGGGAGCGGGTGCGGCGCGGGGCGGGCTCCGCGGCATGCGGTCAGTCCTCGCGCATCGCCTCGAGCAGGCGGCCGGCTGCACGCAGGACCTGCACGTCCGCCCCGGGCTTGCCCACCACCTGCAGCGCAACGGGCACCCCCGAGGGCGCGGTGAGCGGCGTGGGGATCACGACGGCCGGCCAGCCCAGCACGTTGAAGGGCATGGAATAGCGCACGAAGTCATCCGCGGTCGCCTCCGTCACCGCATCCCAGGTGGGCACGTCACCGCGGATGGCGGGGGTGATGAGGAGCTGCGCGTCCTGTGTCTGGGCCAGGGCCCGCCGGCGCAGGTCGGCGAGCATCCGCAGGTGCTGCTCGTACTCGCCGGGGGTGATGCCCTCACCCGCCCGGATCATGCGCAGCACGCCCGGCTGGTAGAGGTGGGCGTAGTCGGCCAGGTAGGGGCGGTGGATGCGGTAGGCCTCGTAGCGGCGGACCACGCTGTAGATGGGGCCGGCGGCATCGAGGAGCGTCGCGAGCGCGCGGGTATTGCCGCTGATGGCGCGGGCCCCGGGCAGGGCTTCGGCCGCCGCGCGCGCGAGTCGCGCGATGTTCGGGGCCTCCGGCGTGCGGTCGGACTCCGCGCCGTGCAGCAGGCTGAGGTCGATGGTCAGGGGTTCGTCGGCTCCGGGCACGCCGGCGTGCGGGGCGGCCTGCGAAGCGCTCTGCGGTCCGGTCTCCGGAGCGGTCGCCACGAAGGCGCGCTCGATCACCTCCGTGTCTCGGGCGAAGAAGCCGGGCGTATCGAACGAGGGTGAGAGCGGGAAGATCCCGTCGACGGGCAGCGCCCCGAACGTGGGCTTGAAGCCGATGATGCCCGTGCAGGCGGCTGGCACCCGCACGGAGCCCGCAGTGTCCGTTCCGATGCTCAACGGGACGTCGCCGGTGGCCACGGCAATGGCAGACCCCATGCTGGACCCGCCCGTCACGAGGCCGGGACCCAGGGGGTTGATGCTGCGGCCGTGGGCGGATTCGTCGCCCAGGATGCCGTAGGAGAACTCCTGGCAGTTCGTCGTCGCAACGACCGAGGCGCCCGCCCGCTGGAGCGTGCGCACCAGCGGCGCACTGCGCTCGGCTGGGGCGGGCCGCGCGGGCACGCGCGAGCCGAACGTGGCGCTCACCCCGGCGACGTCGATGACGTCCTTGACGGCAATGGGTGTGTCCGCGAGCGGCAAAGCACGCGCGTCCCGGTCCGCACCCTCTTGCGGGCGATCGCGCCCTCCGTCCGGCAACCGAGTGACGTACGCGTTGAACCCGTCGACCTTGGGGGGTGTCGTATCCGTCATCGTTGACTCCTCATCGTTGATCCCGGTTCACGCATCGCCAAGAAGCCCCGGATCGGCGTCCTCGACGGACGCTGCGCGAAACGCTTCGTAAGCCTGTTCCAGCAACTCCCGGTCGGGACGAGCGGCTCGTTGGCGCGGGATCTTCATGAGGTCGCGGCCGTTGAGTTCTTGCAACCCATGGCGCAGCATCGGGCCGTCTACCTCGTCGAGAAGGTCCTGCCGAATCTCCACGCGGAGGTTGCCGCTGCCAGCCGTTCCGGGCCGAATCCCTAACAAGTATCCATCGAAGGCGGCATGATGGATTTTGCACATCGCCATGCCATTCTTCACCTGAGCAATTCCACCCTCCTCACGGTCCGGCACGATGTGAGCGGCGTCAAGCAGCTCGGAATGTGCAAGATTGCAAATCGCGCAGTGGTTTTCGTAGGCGAGCAACACCTCGGATCGAAAGCGCGGCTGGTGGAGTCGTTGTTTGACGCTGCGGCGTATATAGCGCTTCTCCAACTCCCGGAAACCGTGTTCCAGTGCGGACCCAATCTCGACCGGTGGGGCGTCATCCATCGTGACCGGCATAAGTATGAACCGCTTGGCGTCCCATTCTTCCCCCACCACGTAGACGGGGCACACCGCGTTATAGCGGGGTGCCGGTGAACCTGAGACTCCCACAAACCAGATGATCGGCACGTGGGCAGCCATGGCATTACGCAGCCCGACATTGTTCGCGTGGGTTCCGTCGTCTCCCATCCATGCGTAGCGCACGAGTCCGTCGCCACCCACTTCATCGTTATACGGCGGCGTTTGATCCGGTGGCGTGAATTTCGTGAGCACCGACAGGGTTGATTCCCACCCCGCTGGGCGCCAAATGCCGCGCATGCGGTCCATGAGCGGCTGCCGCTGCCCTTCAACGTGGAAGTCGGCAATCTCCTCGCGCGACAGCGGAATCTGGCCGTCGTGTGTCCGCATGGTCAGCCACTCCATGGCAGCCTGCCTGACGCCTACCGGTTCCACTCGGACTCCCAGTGTTCGATGTTGTCCCCGGCCGTTTGTAGAACGTGTACGGCTGGCAGATCCGGCGCTGCCCATTCCACGTGCGAAAGCTCATGTGGAGCCAGCCACCTCATAGCATCGTGGTCGGTGCTCGTCCGAGGCTCCTCGTTGGCGATCACCCACCAGCAGTGGAGTTCGATGAGCCTGGCACCGACCGCTGTTGTCGCCGCACTCACGTGCTCCCCCACCTGCACATCAATATGCAATTCTTCGTTCAGCTCACGTCGCAGGGCTTGAGGCTGTGTTTCCCCCGCTTCAACCTTTCCACCGGGAAACTCCCAAAGGCCGCCGGCCGAACGATCGGGCGCGCGACGGCAGGCAAGAATGCAGCCCCGGTCAACGATGACGGCCCCGACGACGAGCAATGGCTCCGACATGTGCCCACCCTACGACACCACATCACCCCCGAACCCGCATGACCCCCGCGCCAACAGTGCCCCTCCCCCGGCTGAACTCACACCCACACGCCCCGCCAACCACCGCCGGCTGGACTAGCGTGGAAGGGAAGCGCACGTCGGCCGCCTGCGGGCACCTCGGCGGCGGGGCGGGCGCCAGCCGAACACCGTCGATAGGAGCAGCCATGAAGCGTGTCGTCGTCACCGACCACATGTTCCCCGACCTTCACCACGAGCGCGCCATGGCGCAGGAGTGCGGAGCGGAGTTCAGCGAGGAGAAGGGGCTCACCGACGCCCAGGTGTCCCGAACCCTCGACGGAGCGGACGTCGCGCTCATCGGCACGCTGCAGGTGGACGAGGAGGCGCTGCGGCGCCTCAACCCGGGCGCGGTGGTCATCCGCTACGGCATCGGCTTCGACTGCGTGGACATCGACGCGGCCATGGCGTTGGACATCCGGGTGTGCAACATCCCGGACTACGGCGCGGACACGGTTGCCGACCACACCGCCATGCTCGCCCTCGCCTCGCTGCGCCACCTGGACGAATACAACCGTGCCCTCAAGTCAGGTGACGACGGGTGGTGCGCTCCCGCGGACGTGGGTGTCATCCCGGCGCTGACCGACGTCACCGTGGGCCTGGTGGGCGTGGGCCAGATCGGCCTGCTCGTCGCCCAGCGCCTGCGCGCGTTCGGCGCGCGCATCATCGCCGCGGACCCGTACGCGGACGCCGAGGCGCTGGCCGGCTCCGGCGTGGAGCTCACCTCGCTGCCCGACCTCTTCGAGCGCGCCGACATCGTCTCCCTGCACGCGCCGCTCAACGACGAGACGCGCCACCTCATCGACGCGGCGGCGATTGCGGCGATGAAGGACACCGCGATCCTCGTCAACACCGGCCGCGGCGCCCTCGTCGACACGGCGGCGGCCGCGCAGGCGGTGACGGACGGCCGGCTGGGCGGGCTGGCCTTCGACGTCTTCGAGTCCGAGCCGCTGGAGCCCGGCCATCCGCTGCGCCGCAGCCCCCGCACCCTGCTCACGCCGCACTCGGCCTTCTACTCCACCCGCGCGATGGACAATCTGCAGCGCTTCGCGGCCGAGGAGATGGGCCGCGCGCTCCGGGGCGAGCCGCTGCGCTGCCCCCTCAACTGAGCGCACGCGCATCCGAGCGCACGCATACGCCCGCGACACTGACCGCCCGCGCGCGAGCGAGCGCACGCGCATCCGCCCCCGTCCGCGTGGACGGGGGCGGATGCGCGTGATTGCACGGTCTGCACCGCGGGCTCCCGGGCAGGGCTCCGGGAGCCCGGGGGCTCAGTCGGCGACGAAGTACAGGCGCTTGTTGACGAACTCGTCCATGCCGATGGGTCCCAGCTCGCGGCCGTAGCCGGAGTGCTTGACGCCGCCGAAGGGCAGCTGCGCCCCCTCGGCGGAGTACGAGTTGACCTTGGCCATGCCCACCTCGAAGCCCTGGCCCACCTTCTTGGCGCGCTCGACGTCCTTGGCGAAGACCGTGCCGCCCAGGCCGAACTGGGAGTCGTTGGCCACCTCGAGCGCCTCCTCGTCCGAGGACACCGCGTAGACGACGGCGACAGGGCCGAAGAACTCCTCGTAGTACACGTCCGAACCACGCGGGATGTCCGTGAGGACGGTGGGCTCGAAGTACGCCCCGTCACCGGTCATGGAGCCGCCGATCTGCACGGTGCCGCCGGCATCGCGCACCTGGTCGATCTGCGCCGCGAGGTTCTCCGCGGCGGACTTCGACGACAGCGGCTGGTAGACCGTGGGGTCGTCCGAGTCGACGGGGCCGGGCTTCATCTGCTGCGCCTGCTCGATGAGGGCCGCCACGAACTCGTCGTAGATGTCCTCCATGACGATGAGGCGCTTGTTCGAGTCGCACGCCTGGCCCGTGTTGTACATGCGGGTCTCCCAGGCGTCCTTTGCCGCCGCCTTGACGTCGTCCGTGTCGAGGATGACGTAGGGATCGGAGCCGCCCAGCTCCAGCACCGCCTTCTTGAGGTTCTTGCCGGCGATCGCGCTGACGGCGGCGCCCGCGCGCTCCGACCCGGTCAGGGAGACACCCTGGATGCGATTGTCCGCGATGATGTCCTCCACCTGCTCGTGCGAGGCGAAGACATTGGTGTAGACGCCGGCGGGCACACCCGCGTCGTCCATGATCTGCTGGATGGCGAGCGCGGACTTGGGGCAGATCTCCGCGTGCTTGAGCAGGATGGCGTTGCCCAGCATGAGGTTGGGGGCGGCGAACCGCGCCACCTGGTAGTAGGGGAAGTTCCACGGCATGATGCCCAGCAGCACGCCCACGGGCCTGCGCTCGAGCATCGCCTTGCCGTTGTCCGCCTCCAACGGCTGCGGGGCCGCGAACTTCGGGCCGTTGTCCGCGTAGTACTGGAAGATCTCGCCGCAGTATTCGGCCTCGCCCACGCCCTCGCTCACGCGCTTGCCCATCTCCTGGGCGATGATCTTCGCGAGCTCGTCCTTGCGCTCGTCGAAGAGCGCCGCGACCTTCGACACGACGCTCGCGCGGTCCTCGATGGGCTTGGCGGCCCACTGGGCCTGGGCCTTCGCTGCGGTGTCGAGGGTCTGTTCGAGCTGGTCGTCGGCGATGAAGTCGAACGTCTCCTCGACCGTGCCCGTTGCCGGATTCTCAATGCGGTAGCCAGCGCTCATTGCGCGTCTCCTTCTCTGTCCTCGCGACTCGCCGCGGGCAAGCGCCCTCGACGTGCCCGCGCGCACCGCGGGCCAGTGTGCAGCCGGGCGCCCTCGGCTATGCCGCGGCGCCCGTGGTCCGGCCGCGGGTGGGCTACGCGGGCACGTGCCCCGCACGGACGCCCCGGCGCGGACCGCTGCCGCCAGCCTAGCGACGCCGCCCCGCACCGGACAGACCCGCTCGGGCATTCGAGACGAATGCGCCCGGGATTCCCAGCCCGGGCGCCTGGCCGCACATCCGGCTCGCCGCCCACCCCGGGACTCCCAGCCCCAGCACCCGGCTCGGGCGCCAGGCCACCGTGCTCGACGCTCACCCCGGACGCCCACCCTGGCCCTCCGCCGCCGAGGCGCGGACCGAGCCCGCCCGCGCCCGCACCTCGGGCGCGGGGCGGCGCCTCACCCGAACAGCGAACTGCCCACGTAGTCCCCCGGGCCCCGGGCGCCGGGAGGGATCGCCCACACCGTGGAGCCGATGGGCGTCGTCCACTCGTTGAGCAGATCGACCTGCGCCAGGCGGTGCTGGATGGGCTGGAACTGGCGTTCGATGTCGGCCTGGAAGGAGGCGAACATGAGGCCCGTGCGATCGAACTCGGCCTCCTCGGCGGCGGCGTCCTCGCGCGCGGCCGGCCCCGTGCTGCGGGGCACGTGCACGCCGCCGGTCACCACCTCCTGGTAGGCGTAGACCCGGCGGTAGATCTGCTGTTCGGCGGGGGCCTGCTCTTTGCCGTCCAGCCGGGCGCGCGCCATGTGGCAGGCGGCGGGGATGACCGTGAGCCCGCGGGCGTCCGTGGCGGCGAAGTCCGGTTCGTCGCGCTCGGTGCGCCCGGTCAGGGGTGCCCCGGTGTCCAGCGTGCGGCCCACGGAGAACTCCCGGGCGGGCCGGTCCGCACGGTCCCACGTCGCCATGTTCATGGCGATGTCGCGCAGGACCAGTGCGGTCCCGCCGCGCAGCCAAGCAGGATTGCCCGCGGCCAGCCCCAGCGGCGGCAGGCCCCGGGCGGTGTTGTCCGGGACATCGGAGCCCGCGGTCTCACCCCACACGAGCCGTGCGAAGTCCTCCGTGCCGGGGGCGGGGTTGGCGGTCCCGTCCACCTGCCCGAAGGGATTGCGCAGGGTCGTGCCCGCCGGGTCGGAGCCGTAGGCGCGCCGCTGGGCCGCCTGCGTCCACGCGATCCGGGTGAAGCTGCGGGCGTCCTTGAGCAGCATGCGCACGGCGTGGGAGACGGCCTGCGCATCGTCCGCGCAGACCTGGAGCAGCAGGTCGCCCGCGCACAGCCGCGCCTCCAGCCGGTCGATCGGGTAGTGCGGCAGCGGCCCCAGCCAGGGCGGGACCGCGCGCCGGCCGGCCAGGGAGACGAGCCCGCGCCCGAATCCGAACGTCACGGTCAGCCGCGCCGGGCGCAGCGCGAGCTCCGGCTCCGTGTCCGCAAGCGGCCCCTCGCCCTGTGTGAGCGCGGCCGCGTCGTCGCTGAGCAGGCGCAGCAGGCGGATTGCCCCGGCGGCGTCGACGCCGTCGCGTAGCGTGAGCGCGACGAACTGCGCGTGGGCCGGCGGGGGCGTCTCCACGCCGGCCTGGTGTCCCCCGTAGAACGGGACGCGCTCGGAGCCGTTGGCGCCCTGCGCATCGATCCGCGCCTCGGCGGCATTCCCCGCCCCGGGCCGGGCACCGGCCGCACTGCTGGCCAGCAGCGCGGCCCCGGCGCCCAGCCCGAAGCCCGCGAGGCCCCCGCCCAGCACCCCCCGGCGCGTCGTGCCCCGGTGGGGGCATGCGGGTGCGGGCTGCGAAGAGTCACCGCGGGGCGGCGGGCCCGGCTGTTCGCCCGGCCCCTCCGCGGAGCCCTCCGCATGCGTCTCGACGGGCCCGCTCGTGGGCCGGGCGCCCGGGCCGGCACCGGGTGCCGCACCGGCACCCCCGCCCGGCGCGCCCCGGGCCGGATCCGCTCGCCGCCTGCGCCAGCTCATCCGTGCGAGTGCCCCTCGTGGGCGCCCTCGGAGGCGTGGCCGGCATCCGACTTCATGCCCGGCATGTCCGACATCTGCGTGGCCGCCCCCGAGGCGTCCGACGGGCTGGCCCCGCCGTACTCCTCCTGCGCCCCGGCGAAGTCCTTGGCGCCCACGGTCAGCTTGGCCTCGCCCGCACTGGTCTGCAGCGTGAGGTCGATCTGCGCCCCGGGCTTGAGCGCCTTGCCGAGCTTCATGAGCATGATGTGATCGCCGCCGGGCTTGAGCTCGTAGACCCCCTGCCCGGGGACCTTGAAGCCGCCCTTCTTCTCCTGCATGGTGGTGCCGCCGCTGGAGTCCGTGCTCGTCTCGTGCAGCTGCACCATGCCCGCGGCGTCCGTGGCGGCGCCGGTGACCGTGATCGCGGACGCGGAGTCGTTGCTCAGCGTGCCGAAGACCGCGGTCATCTGGCCCTTGCCGGCCGCCTTCACCCAGCCGCGCTCCAGGTGCAGGGCATCCTGTGCGCTCTGGGGCTGGGCCGCGGAGCTCTGCGCCGCGCCACCGGGCCCGCCGCATCCGGCGGCCCCCAGGGCGAGGGCAAGCGCAGCGGCGGGGGCGGTCAGGGCGATCGCAATGTTCTTCTTCATGGTGATCCTTCGTGTCAGCACGGCGAGCGTGCGTGGGTGGGGGCGCGCGTGCGCCCGGTGTCTGTTGTGTGGGGGTCGCCGAGGCGCTCCTCGGCGGCCGCTGGTCGCGCACCGACCGGGGCCGGCGCAAGGGGCTGCGCGGCTGCCCGGAGTCGGGTCCGCCGGCGAACCGCGGTGAGCGCTCTGACCCGCCCAGTGCCCTGCTCCGCCGAGTGCCCTGAGCCAGGCGGCCGCGGGCGCGGTGCCCCGCGCAGCGCGCACCGGGTGCGCTGCCGCGCATTGCACCAGGGGCACCGCGGAGCGGGGCAGACGGGCCGCAGAGCGGCGAGTCCACGGGCGTGGCCGAACGGGCGCCGAGCCGCGGGGCTGACCCTCGCGGCAGCGCCGATCGGGACCATTGCGTCCGCTTCGCTCGCTCCGCTCAGGCGGCGGCAGGCGGCGAGGACCGCAGCCGGCGTTCGACGGCCGGCAGCCGCGGCCCGCTCGCATCGGCGCCGAGCGGCAGCACCGCGCACGGGTGCCCGAACCGGACCGGGAGGTCACGACCCCGGGGCGATCCACCACTGGCGGGTCGCGGGGGTGTCAGCTCCCGGAGAACGGGGCGGGGGGCCCGCGGAATCGGAACCGCGGAATCAGGCGCAGGCGGAAGGCGGGCCGCGCAGCACCCGCGGGACTGTCAGGGCGGGAAGGAGAGGGCGGGGCGCATCGGCGGGGCGAACCCGGATGCGCGGGCGCGCGAAGCGCACGGGAACGAGGACGGCGATGCGCGCCACGGTGCGCAGCAGCGCGGCGGGAAGCGCCCGCAGGGCAGCCTCCCCGTAGCGCAGGAGCACCACGGTGACGGCGGCCGCGAGGGCGTGGGCGAGGAGCATGCGCAGGTTCGCCGAGGCGCCATCGGCATGCGCAGCCGGCCCGTGGGCGTGCGCGGCCGCGTGCGGGGCCTGGGCGCCCGTGCCCGCCGTTGCCGCAGACCGCCCGGTGCCACCGGCCGCAGGTCCAGCGGATGCCGGGGCGGTGTGCGAGTGCGAGCCGTACGAGCGCTCCAGGGCCGACGACGGCGCGTGCTGGGCATGAGGTGCGGCTCCGGCGTGTTCCACCCCGGGCTCCTCGGAGACCGTCAGCTCCGGCAGCGCCACGGCGCCGAAGACTCCCATGAGGCCGTGCATGAGGAGCTGGGCGCCGACGACCGTCACGGCAAGGCCCGCCAGGCTGAGGCGGCGGCGCAGCAGGATGAGCGCAGCCCAGAAGGTGAAGAGCAGGCAGACGAGGGCCGCAAGCAGCGAGGCCGCCCCGCCCACCGCGTGGTGCAGCGCCAGCGCCGCACCGGTGGCGACGGCGGAGGCACCGAGCGCACGGAGCACGCGGGGATTGGCCCCGGTCATCTCCACCTCCGCTCTGCCCCGCCGTTGCGGCGCGCCGGTCGTTGTCAGTCGGCCGCCCGCCCGGGCGGCAGGCTCATTGTCCCATGGCTCCGAACTCACCTCCGCAGGCCCGCGCGTGCACTGAGACCCGCGGTCTCGTTTCGTGAGCAACCGCGAAAAGGCCCCATAATGTGCCGGTGGTCCGCTTTTTCCGTCGAATCAGCGCATTCGCTGTACGGAAACCGCAATCTGCCTTAGTGTGTTCCCCGACACATAGCCAGCCCGGCCCGACCGAGCGCGACCCGGCCCTCCCCTCGGCGCCGGACCACCCCAGCCGCCGGAGGCTCCCACCGCACACCGCACACCGCGTGCCCGCCGCGCCCCGCTCCCCCGGGCGCACCCCACAAGGAGTTCGATACATGGCCAACACCACCCTGAAGCGCAGCCTGGGCCTGTGGGCCATCGTGGGCCTGGGCCTGGGCTATATGACGCCCACGGTCGTCTTCGACACGTTCGGCATCGTCTCGGACGAGACGAACGGGGTCGTCCCGCTGGCCTACCTCGTGGCGCTCGTCGTCATGCTGTTCACCGGCATCAGCTACGGCAAGATGGTCCGGGTCTTCCCCTCGGCGGGCTCGGCGTACACGTACACCCGCGAGACGATGCACCCCGCGCTGGGCTTCATGGTGGGCTGGTCCGCCCTGCTGGACTACCTGCTGCTGCCCATGGTCAACGTCCTCATCCTCCGCATCTACATGACCTCGCTGTTCCCCACCGTCCCCGCCTGGGTGTGGGTGCTGGGCATCGTGGCGGTGTGCACCAGCATCAACGCGTGGTCCATGAAGGGCACCTCGAACCTCAACGCGATCCTCGTCGTCTTCGAAATCGTGCTCATCGCCGCGTTCCTGGTCTTCGGCTTCATCGCGCTGAGCAAGGGCATGGGCGACGGGACGATCCTCACGGTGGACCCCCTGTTCCGGCCGGGCACCGAGGTCGCCACCGTGCTCACGGGCGCCACCGTCGTGTGCTTCTCGTTCATCGGCTTCGATGCGGTGACGATGTACACCGAGGAGGCCAAGGACCCCCGGCACATGCCCAAGGCGATCCTGCTGACCATCATGATCGGCGGCGGCATCTTCTTCGTGGGCGGCTACATGGCCCAGGCCCTCTTCCCCAGCGTCGACGTGTTCACGAACACGGACGATCCCCTGCCGGAGATCGGCCTCATGGTGGGTGGCAAGCTCTTCCAGCTCGTCTTCGTGGCGGGTGCGTTTGCGGCGACGTTCGCCTCCGCCCTGGCCTCGCACTCCTCGGTGGCGCGCCTGCTCTACGTCATGGGCCGCAACGGCGTGCTGCCGCGGCGTGCGTTCGGCTACGTCCACCCCCGGCTGCGCACGCCGCTGTTCAACATCATCCTCGTGGGCGTCGTCTCCCTGGCCGCGGTGTCGATGAGCCTGGAGCTCGTCTCCAGCTTCATCAACTTCGGCGCGCTCATCGCCTTCACGTTCGTCAACCTGTCCGTCATCGCGTACTTCGTCTTCATCAAGAAGCGCTACAAGACGGCCAAGGACGTCGTCTCGTTCATCGTCCTGCCCGTGGTGGGCGCGGCCCTCACCGGCCTGCTGTGGGTGAACCTGCAGCTCGACGCGCTGGTGGGCGGCGTGGTGTGGGCCGCGATCGGCCTCGTCTACATGGTCTTCCTCACCCGCGGCTTCCGCCGCTCCATCCGGTCCTTCGACTTCGAGGACGTCGAGGTCCGCGAGGCCGAGGAGGAGCTGGGCTACCACCGCCATCACGGTCATGGGGCGGCGGCCGCGGCCGATGGCGGGAGCGGGGCCGGCACCGGGGCCGGCACCAGACCGGGGGCAGATGGCGCGTCCGGAGCCGATACCGCCGAGCGCTGAGCCCGCAGGCGGGGCTCCCGCTCGCGCGGGAGGTGTCGGCTCGGCCGCCCCGCCGATGATCGCCGCACACGCGAAGGACCCCACCCGGGGGAAGGTGGGGTCCTTCGCGCAACCGCGCCGCCTACCCGCCCGGAGCGGCCGGCGGGGCGGGCGGGCTGCCCCGCGCGGTCGGGCTGCCCCGCGCGGTCGGTTCGTGCGATGACCCCTGCGGGGTCAGTCCCGATCCGGACGCAGGAGCGCGGCTTTCCCGGGTTCCGCTCAGCCGCGGCGACGGCGGGTGAGCATCAGCGAGACACCGCCGATGGCGAGCAGTCCCGCACCCAGACCCAGCGCACCCAACTCAGCACCGGTCCGCGGCAGCCTGGAACCACCATTGCCACCATCGGAACCGCTGCCGTTATCCGAACCATTGCCGTTGCCCGAACCGCTGCCGTTATCCGAGCCGCCGTTGCCGTTGTCCGAACCGCTATCGCCATCGTCATTCGAACCGGGCTTCCCGTCATCACCCGAGGACACCTTCGAGACCACCTCAAATGCCCCGCTGACCTTCGGATCCGACGACTTCACCGAGTACGTGCCCAGGTACGCAGACGGCTTCGACGCATTCGTGCCATACACCGCAAAGCGCGCAACACCCTTCGCATCGGCCTTTTGCGTCAGCTGGGACTGATGCACGATCAGGTGTCAGTGAAGCGCCCTGGGTTTCGTTCCGCGCTTATGTGGTGACGAGGGCTCTCGCCTGGGATTGATCGTAGGCCGCTTCGACCTCGGCGGGCGTGCGGTAGTCGAGAGCTTCGTGCAGGCGTTGACGGTTCCACCAGCTGACCCACTCCAGCGTCGCCAATTCGACCGCCGATGTCGACGGCCACGTCGTGCGTGAGTAGATCAGCTCGGCCTTGTACAAGCCGTTGACCGTCTCAGCCAAGGCGTTGTCATACGAATCGCCTACTGTCCCAACCGAAGGCGCGACGCCGTGCTCGGCCAACGTGTCGGTGTACGCCAGCGAAACGTACTGGACTCCGCGGTCGCTGTGATGCACGAGCCGTCCGCTCTGACGCGCCGCCGGGGTCGTGGTGATCGCCTGCTGCAACGCGATCATCGGCAACGCCTGCGTCGTCAGCGACGACGCGACCGACCAGCCGACGATCTTCCTTGTGCACGCATCGGTGATGAACGCCGTGTACGCGAACCCACCGACGGTGCGCACGTACGTGATGTCCGCCACCCACAGCTCGTTCGGCGCCAACGCGTGGAAGTCACGCTCGACCAGGTCCGGGCGGTGATCGGGCAGCTTCGACGCGACGGTCGTGAACGGGTGACGCCCGCGCCGAACACCGTGCAGCCCAGCGACTTTCATGAGCCGGGCGGTCTGGTCGCGTCCGATCATCCAGCCCTGGCGGCGCATCGCGTGCCACATCTTGCGGTGGCCATACACGCCGTAATTCTGCTGGTGGACGCGCCGGATCTCGTCGATGAGGACCTCGTCACGGATCGCTCGCGCGCAGCGCGGGCGGGCTTTCGCTGCCCGGTAGCCACGCGACGTGATGAACCCACACTCCGTCGCGCCCAGCACGCGACAGATGGACTCGACCCCGAACTGACCCTTGTGTTCGTCGATGAACCGGATCATCTCGTCGTGGGGCGGTCGAGTTCCGCTGCGAAAAAAGCCGATGCTTTCTTCAAGATCTCGTTCGCGCGCCGTGTCTCTGCGAGTTCGCGGCGAAGGCGCCGGTTCTCTTCCTCGAGCGACTCACGCGGCGCTGCCGCGCCCGCCATGGCTAGTTGTTCGCCGGCACGGGGCATCCAGTTACGGATGGTCGCCGGCGCGATACCGAGCGAGGCTCCGACGGCGTCCATCGCGACGCGCTGTGAGCATGCTTCGGCGGCGCGCTTGTCGAGCACCATCCTGACGGCGTGCTCACGCAACTGCTGGTCGTACTTCTTGGGCATGATCCGATTCTCCTTCAGATGAGTCGGAACCAAACCCGGGGCGCTTCAGGGTCCACTCCGCGATCGGAGCCCCGCCCATCAGCAGACTCAACAACCTGCCTGGACATCACAGCTAGTCGCGCGGCGCTGTCACCGCGTCGCGCAGCACGCCGTTGAGCGTGGTGGCCATGTGCGCCACCTGCAGCCGCGCGCACTCCGCGGGATCGCCCGCGCGCAGCGCCGCGAAGATCGCCCGGTGATCCACCTGGCCCGCCGCGATCCGCTCGCGGTCGACGTCCTGGGAGCCGGCCGCCCCATCGTGGAGGTAGGCCAGGCGGTAGCGCTCGGAGTGATCCCACATGTCCTCGAGCAGGCGGCAGATGCGCGCCCCGGCGTGCTGGCTCAACCCCAGGTGGAACGCCTTGTGATGCGCGCGGAAGGCATCCATGTCCTCCGCGGCCATCGCGGCGTCCATGCCGTCGAGGTGGCCTTCGATCGCACGGCGCTCCGCCCCCGTCAGCTGGGGCGCGGTCCGCTCGATCGCACCGGGCTCCACGCCCATCCGGATCGCGTAGATCTGCTCGAAGTCCGCGAGGTCCAGCTCGGAGACGCGCATCCGCCGGTTGAACTCGGAGGTGACGAGCCCCTCGGCGGCCAGGCGCGAGAGCGCCTCGCGCAGCGGGGTCCGGCTGATGCCGAGCTCCGCTGCCACCTTCACCTGGGAGATCGGCGCCCCCGGGGCGAGCTCACCGGTGAGGATGGCGCGGCGGGCCCGCCGGTAGGCGAATTCGACGGCGTCCGCGCTCTGCGGGGCGTTCGCGCGGTGCTGTGCGTCGGCGCGGTGCTGTGCGTCGGACACCGGCGGGGCATCCGCAGACCGCCCTTCCCCGGCGGTGGCCGGCGCAGCAGCGGCCGACGCCTGCGCCTCGGCGGTCCCGGCCATGGCCGTCACCGTCCGACGAACGTCTGTTCGATCTCGCCGAGCCCCTCGATCTGCGTGCGCAGCACGTCCCCGGCCTGCAGGAACACCTGCGGGTCGCGGCCAATGCCCACGCCGTCCGGGGTGCCGGTGAAGATGAGGTCACCGGGGTAGAGCTCGACGATCTTCGACAGGCGCGCGATGAGGTCCGGCACGGTGAAGATGAGGCTGCTGGTCCGCCCGCTCTGCAGTTCCTCGCTCGTCCCGTCGGGATGGGTGACGGTGCAGCTGAGCGCCAGGTCGCTGCGGTCGGCCGCCGCATCGACCTCGTCGAGCGTCACGACGGCGGGGCCCACCGGGGCGAAGCCCTCCTGCGACTTGCCCAGGCTGAACTGCGGCGGATTGCCCCAGAACTGCACCTCGCGATCGGAGATGTCCTGGCCGACCGTGAGGCCCGCGACGTGGTCCCAGGCCTGGGCCTCGGGGATGTTGCGCCCGCCGGTGCCGATCACGGCGACGAGCTCCACCTCCCAGTCCACCTGGTCACCGGTGACCGCCACGTCTGCCCTGGCACCGGTGAGGCTCGAGGCGAACTTCGCGAAGACCACCGGGTTCTCCGGCAGGTCGAAGCCGGACTCCGCGGCGTGGTCCGCGTAGTTGAGGCCGATCGCCATGATCTGGCGGGGGCGCGGGACGGGGGCGCCCAGCTCCGCGACGTCGAAGGGCTCGCCGGCCGAGGCGTCCTGGCCCTCCGCCCACTGCCGGAACGCCTCCCAGCGCTCGTAGGCGTCCTGGGGATCCGGGCCGAACGCGCCGTCGCTGGCGCGCTCGACGTCCAGGGCGCGGTCGCCCTCGATGAGGACGAGACGTCCGCTGCGGTTGCCGATCTGCATGGTTGCTGCCTTTCCTGGGGCGGTGCGAATCTGGAGGGTGCGAAGCTAGACGGTGCGCGGTGTCACCAGAGCTCGGGGAGGTAGACCTCCGGCACGACCTCGGGGCGGTATTCGCCCTTGCGCGCCCGCTCGTGAATCTCCTTGCCGTCCGCCCCGGCCTTGTGCGCCTCGACGATCTGGTCCGGGTCGAAGTACTCCCCGATCGGGTTGTCGCCGAACTCCTGGCTGGCCCACATCCACTCCTTCGAGGTGCGCCAGTCGCCGAACGTGTCGAACTGGATCTCCACGCCGTTGCCGTCGGGGTCCGGGTAGTACATGGACATCGTCATGCCGTGGTCGAGGCACACGAAGGGGACGATGCCGTCCTTCTTCAGCCGCACGTAGTTGACGATCCAGGACTCGAACGTGGGGTACTCGAAGGCCGTGTGGTGCAGACCGGTCGTGTGCCCCTTGTCCTCGGGCTCCTTGAGGCCGGGCAGGGCCAGGAGGGCGATGCGGTGGTTGGCCTCGTCGTTGCTCAGTCAGGCGCCCTCGTCGCCGTAGAAGACGGGCTCGAGGCCCGCGATCGCCTCGTAGAAGGCCACCATCTCGTCGAGGCGGTTGGTGGCGAAGGTCGTGTGGTGGAAGACCGGACGGGTGATGGGGTTCCGGCGGCTGCGGTTCTCGCTCATGGTGCTCTCTCTTCTCTCGTCGTTGAGGAAGTGCACGCGTCCCGACGGGGACGCCGATGCTTCCGAACGATCCCGGCAGGGGATCTGCACCAGACTGTATACAGGTTTTTGCGATCTGTCTACAGATTTGATCTCTCGTCCTCGCTTGCCCGTGTGCGGGCGCTGGGCGGATGCACACGACGGCGCCGGGACGGTCGTGGACCGCCCCGGCGCCGTCTGGCACGGTACTGCCTTGCACTTCCGCGCCTGGCACGCCCGCGTCTGGCGCTCCGCCCCCGGCCCCGAGCGCCGCGGGCTGCGGGCTGCGGGCTGCGGGCTGCGGGCTGCGGCTCAGCCGATCGCCGCGAGCTGGTCCTTGACCTGGGCCAGCGAGGGGTTCGTCAGCGTCGAGCCGTCGGAGAACAGCAGCGTGGGCACCGTCTGGTTGCCGCCGTTGGCCGCCTCGACGACCTGCGCGCCGTTGGGGATGTCCTCGATGTTGACCTCGCCGTACGCCACACCCGCCTGATCGAGCTGCGGGCGCAGGCGCTTGCAGTAGCCGCACCACGAGGTCGTGAACATCGTGACCTCGCCGGCCTCGGGCAGGAATTCCGCGGTATCCGCGCTCATCGGTTTGCTCCTCCGTGTCTTCGGTTCCGCCGCGCTGTGCGCTCGACGGCTCACCCAGCAGTGAACAGCCGCCGCAGCGCGGTCATTCCCGGCCCCGGCTGCTTCGCCCCCGCCTGCGCCACCCCTCGGTACCCCCGCGCCGCTGCTCCCTCGCAGCTGACCCCCCGCACCTGAGGGCCGCCGAGGCGCCGGCCGGCACCCGCTCGGCGCGCGTCTTCGCGGTACCACCGGGACACGAGGGACCAGGACACGACGCGGCGGCACCAGAACACAGGGTGCACCGGGACTCAGGGGGCTGCAGCGCAGGGGCACCAGCACGCGCGGGACGCGAGCGGTGCCGCGACGCAGGTGCTTATACTGCGGGCGCCTCGGCGGCCAGGCGGGCACGGGCGAGTGAGGCGAGCGCGGCGGCCTCGATGCCCAGCACGGAATCGTCGAAGACCACGCGCGGAGAGTGGTTGTTCGCCCGCTCCGCCGCGGGGATCGACGGGTCGCCCGCGCCCAGCATGACGAAGGCACCGGGGACGGCCTCGAGGACATAGGAGAAGTCCTCCGAGGGCATGATGGGGTGGTCGGCCTCGATCACGCGGTCCTCGCCCACCAGCTCGCGCAGGACGGCGAGCGCGCGCCGCGCCTCGCCCGAATCGTTGACGGTCACGGGGTAGTCCACGCGGAAGTCCACCTCCGCCGCGCAGCCGTGCGCGGCGGCGACGCCCTGGGCCACCCGCTGCGATTCGGTGCGCACGATCTCCAGGGACTCGTTCGACAGCACCCGCACCGTGCCGCTCAGCGTCGCCGAGTCCGGGATGATGTTGTGCGTCTGGCCCGCGCTCAGCTGGGTGAGCGAGAGGACCACGGGGTCGAAGACGCTGATCCGGCGCGTCACCATGGCCTGCAGTGCCAGGATGATCTCCGCGGCCACCGGCACGGGATCAACGGCGTCCTGCGGCTGCGAGGCGTGGCCGCCCTGGCCGCGCACCGTGATGGTGAGGAAGCACGAGCCCGAGGCGAGCGTGCCCTCCCGCGTGGAGAACACCCCGCGCTCGCTCGGGCTCACGTGCGTCGCGTACGCGGCCACGATGCGCGGGCCCGCGGCGTTGAGCACGCCCCCGGCGATCATGTTGCGCGCTCCGCCGTAGCCCTCCTCGCCGGGCTGGAACATGAAGACGACGTCGCCGGGCAGCTCATCGCGGTGGGCGCCGAGGATCCGTGCGGCGCCCACGAGGGCCGCCATGTGCAGATCGTGCCCGCACGCGTGCATCGCCTCGCCGGTGGCCGCATAGTCCAGGCCGGTGAGCTCGGTCAGCGGCAGGGCGTCCATGTCCCCGCGCAGCAGCACGGCCGGCGCGGGCCCCGCTCCCCCGCCTGCGCGCCCGGTCCCGCGCAGCACCGCCGTCACCGAGGTGGTGGACTGGCCCAGCGCGATCTCCAGCGGCAGCCCCTCGAGTGCGTCGAGCACCCTGCGCTGCGTGCGCGGGAGCTCGAGGCCCACCTCGGGGTCGGCGTGGATGGCGCGGCGCAGCGCGACGAGCTCGTCGAGCATGGCCTCTCCGGCGGCGGCGAACGTCATGGTCTCCCCTTCTGCACCCGGGCCCGCGGCGGCGCGGGTGCGCGGTCGGTCCCGAGTCGCTGCCCAGCCTGGCACGCGCGGCCGGGCGAGGGGGCGGGTGCTCAGATCCCGGTATCACCGCTCAGGTCGGCACCGGGTTCAGCCTCGGCAACCGGAACGGCCTCGGTGACTGGGTTCGACCGCGGCACCCGGATCGGCCTCGGCGCCTGCACCGCGCCCGTGGCCGCCACGCGCTCAGGCGGGCGGCCCAGCCTGCGCGCCGGGCTCGGTGCCGGCAGCCGCGTGCGCGGCGCGGCCCACGGGCGCCAGCCCCTCGCCAAGCGGCAGGTCGCGGCGGGCCGGGGAGTCCTCGCGCAGCGGCGGGTTCTCCACGAGGGCGCTCACGACCGGCCGGATCTGCTCCCGGCTCAACCGCTCGCTCTGCAGGGACACGCGGTAGAGGGTGAGGCCGGCCAGGGTGTCGAGGATGAGCTGGGCATCGACGTCCTCGCTGAGCTCGCCGCGGTCCATGGCGCGCTGGATGACGGTCAGGCCCATGTCGCGGCGGCGGGAGAGGAAGTCGTGGCGGAAGTGCTCGTAGACCTCCGGCTCGCTCATGACCGACCAGACCGGGTGGGGCAGGTCCGCGCCGCGCATCCGGCGCTGGTTCGTGGCATTGCACCACGTGTGCTCCACGAGGTCCTCCACGAGGTCGCCGGTGTCCGGGATCTCGCCCAGGTCGGAGAGCATGATGAGGGCCGCGGAGGCCAGTGCCCCGCGGGTGGGCCAGCGCCGCAGGATCGCCGAGCGCGCACAGCCCGCGGCGCGGGCGATCCGCTCGAGCTGGAGGTTCGCGTAGCCGTGGCCGGCGATCTCGTTGAGGGTGCGGCGCAGGATCTGCACGGTCAGCTGGGCATCGGGGCCCTGCTCGGCGGCCGCGGAGCGCGCCGCGGCGACGGTGGCGTCTCCCGTGGGAGCGCCGGTGGCCGCTGCGGGCACGGCGCCGTCCGCCGCGGTCGAGGTGGGGAGCGGCGCCTGGGAGGTGGGCGCCAGGGGACCTTGCTTCATAGCCCCAGATCTTAGCGGGCGCGCATATGTCTCAGCGCGCGGGATGCGCGGTGAGTCCCCGGCGCACGGCGCGCACGAACGCCCGCGCCAGCGGGGCCTGCGCGGTCTCGAGTGCGCGCTCGGCCGCGGCGATCTCCTCGACCACGGCCTCGGCGGGCCGGCCCGCGTAGTCCTCCATGCTCGCATGCTCGTTCGTCTTGGCCGCCCAGTGCGCCGCGAGTTCCCGCCCGGCCTCCGGGTGGAACTGGGTGCCCCACGCGCACGGGCCCACCCGGAACGCCTGGACGGGGGCGTCCGTGCCGGTCACGAGCAGCACGGCGCGCTCGGGCAGCTCGATCTGCTCCTCGTGCCACAGCACGGTGGGAAACTCGGCGGGTGCCGCGCCGAACACGGGATCCTCCGCCGCCCGCGCGGTCGCCTCCACGGTGTGGAGGCCCACCTGCGGGTACGCGCGGTGGGTGCACGTCCCGCCGGCGGCAACCGCCAGCAGCTCGCCGCCCAGGCAGATCGAGAAGCTCGGAAAGGCACCCGCCGCGGATTCCGCGAGCAGCTCGCGCACTGGCGCCAGCCAGGGCGCCTGCTCATCGTCGAGCGGGCCCAGGGCCCCGCCCAGCACCACGAGCCCGTCGAACTCCGCGGGGCCGGGCAGCGCCTCACCGCGGTCGGGGCGCACGGTGCGCACGTCCGCCCCCGCGGCGGCCAGCCAGCGCCCGAACCGGTTGGCATCCGTGCCGTCCTCGTGCTGGACGGCCACGAGGCGCGGGGCCCGGCCGGAGGCAGCACCGGGGTGAGACGCGGACCCGTCCGCGGGGTGGGAGGAGGTGCCGGGATTCGCAGTCATGGCGCCATTGTGCGCCACCGCACAGCCGCGCGCTCCCGCGTCCGCGGCCGTGGGCGCCACCCAGCGCACACCCGCCGCCGAGGCGCGGGCGAGCGGGTGCCCGCCCGCGCCTCGGCGGCGAGGCAGCAGGCTCCCTCAGCCCGCCGGTGCGGGCTGCGCGGCGGGGGCGTCGGAATCCGCATCGCGGCGGATGCCCAGCGTGGCCGCGAGCGCGGATTCGAGCGACGGGTGGGCGAACTCGTAGCCGGCGGCGGCGAGTGCTGCGGGCACCACGCGCTGGTCGGCGACGGCCAGTTCCGCGGCCGCCTCGCGGCCGAGCACCAGCCGCGGGGCCAGCGTGGGCAGCGGCAGCGCCGCCGGGCGCGAGAGCATGCCCGCCAGCGTGCGGGCGAAGTCCGCCTGGCGCACGACGTCCGGGGCGACCGCGTTGACGGGCCCGCTCAGCTGCGGGTCCATGACGGCGCGGGCGTAAATGCGGGTGATGTCGTCGAGCGAGACCCACGCGAGCCACTGCTCGCCGGAGCCCACGCGGCCGCCGAAGCCCAGGAGGAAGAGCGGCAGCTGCAGGCGCAGCACGCCGCCCAGCGTCGACATGACGACGCCGGTTCTGATCGAGACTCGGCGGACGCCGTACTGCTCGACCTGCGCGGCCTCGCGCTCCCAGGCCTCGCAGACCTCCGCGAGGAAGCCCTCGCCGCGCGCGGCGGACTCCGTGAGGTGCTCGTCATCGCGGTCGGAGCCGTAGTAGCCCACCGCCGAGGCGCACACGAAGGCCTCCGGGCGCTCCGAGGCCGGCAGATCGCCGATCGTGAGCGCCAGCAGCTTCGTCGAGTCGACGCGGGAGTCGAGGATGCGCCGCTTGCCCTCCGCGGTGAAGCGCCGGCCGATGCTCGCGCCGCCCAGGTGGACGACGACGTCGGCCCAGGCCACGGCGCCGCGGTCGAGCAGGCCCAGGTCCGGGTTCCAGCGCACCTCGTTCTCGCGGCGCGGGGTCGAGCGGATGAGGCGGCGCACCTCGTGCCCGGCGGTCTGGAGCATCGCGACGACCTGCTGGCCCACGAGCCCGGAGGAGCCGGCGACGAGGATCTTCTTGGGGCCGCCGAACGCGGCGAGCTCGGCATCGTAGGCGAGCTCGTCCAGCAGGCGGTCGTGGCGGCCCTCGAAGGCCGCGCGCAGGGTGGGCTCGAGGGCCGCCTCGTCGAATTCGGCGGCACCGGGGAAGCCACCGGGGGCCACCGAGTACTCGACCCGGTCGGTGATCCGGCAGAACCCGTCCGGCGAGTCCGCGGTGGGCGACTTCACGGTCTCGAAGGTGTGCGTGTGCTCCCACGTCTTCATGGGGCCGCGCACGAGCGTCTCGGCGAATGTGTCCGGCGCCGGCGGCTCGGTGTGCTCGGTGACGAACGGGACTCGCACAACGCCGTACGAGCCGGGCACGCTCACCTGCATCTGGGCCTTCGCACCCGGCGCCAGCGGCGGGTGCGGCTCGGCCTCGATCGCCATCGAGAACTCGGGCGTCAGGCGGGTCAGGGCGCCGGGGCGCGCGTGCCAGCGCTCGACGACCTCTCGGGGGTAGGGGACAACGGTGGAGGTTGAGAACTCAGCCATGGGCCCATTCGATCAGGTTTTGATGTGAATTGGCACACCGCAACGCCGGGTTTCGGCGCCCGCGCGGCGGTGCCGGGCCGCCGCTGCGAGCGGTGCCGCCGGGCCTGGTCTGTCGCGGCGCCGCCGGCCTTGGCCTGTCGCGGCGCCACCGGCCCGTCGGGCCCGCCCGGTGATGGCGGCACCGGGGTCCGCGCGGCGGGGCGGGGAGCGGCGGGGCGCTGGCGCGGCGGAGGGGCGGCACGGCGGAGGGTGAGCGCGACGGTACGGGGTGACGGCCGGTGACGGTGCGTGACGGCGGCTGACGCCGTGTGTCACCAGCGCGGGCCCGGGGCCAGGCGCGGTGCCTACCGTGCTGGCATGAGCCTCCCCGACACCGCATCCCCCCTGCCCCCGCGGTCGCCCGGACCCGCCGGAACCCCGGCCGCGGACCCGGCGGCAGCACCCACCCGCGCCTCGACCGTGGACTCGCGCGCGGACCCGAGCGCGGCACCCGCCACGGAACCGGGAGCAGCCCCGGCCGCGGGACCGGGCGCGTTCGCCACCCGCGCCATCCACGCGGGCGGCGGCCCCGAGCCGGCCACGGGCGCCGTCGTCCAGCCGCTCTACCTCAGCACCACGTACGCGATGGACTCCCCCGGCGTCACGCGCGGGGCATACGACTACGCGCGGGCGGGCAACCCGAACCGCAGCGCGCTCGAGGCCACACTCGCCGAGCTGGAGGGGGCGGACGCCGCGCACGCGGTGTCCTCGGGCATGGCGGCCGTGACCGCCGTGTTCTCCGCGCTCCTGGCGCCCGGTGACTCCGTGGTGGTGCCGCGCGACGTCTACGGCGGCACCGTGCGGCTCCTCGAGGACGAGTACGCGCGCTGGGGCATCACGATCATCCCGGCGGACATCGCGGACCCCGCGGCCCTTGCCGCGGCGCTCGCGGCGGGCCCGGCGCTCGTGTGGGTGGAGACGCCCAGCAACCCGAGCCTGGAGATCATCGACATCGCCGCCACGGCGCGGGCAGCCCACGCCGCCGGCGCCCTCCTCGCGGTCGACAACACGTTCGCCACCCCCTATCTCCAGCAGCCGCTGGGCCTGGGCGCCGACGTCGTCGTCCACTCGACGACGAAGTTCTGCGGCGGCCACTCCGATGTGGTGGGCGGCGCCGTGCTCGTCAAGGACCACGGCGAACTGCCCGCCGGCGCGCAGGCGGGCGCGCGGATCGACCGCTGGACGGCCTCGGCCGGGGTGGGCAGCGCGCCGTTCGACGCCTGGCTGACGGCGCGCGGGCTCAAGACCCTGGCCGTGCGCATGGAGCGCCACTGCGACTCCGCCCTGCGCGTGGCCCGCTGGCTGCGCGCGCACCCGCAGGTCGCCGAGGTGCGCTACCCCGGCCTGCCCGACCATCCCCAGCACGAGCTCGCGGCCGCGCAGATGCGCGGCTTCGGCGGCATCGTCACGTTCCGCGCGGCCAGCGAGGCGATCGCCCTGCGGGCCGCCGAGCGGGTGCGCGTCTTCGCGCTGGCCGAGTCGCTGGGCGGCGTCGAGTCCCTCTTCGACCACGCCGCCACGATGACGCACCTGTGCCTGCGGGGCACCGAGTTGGAGGTCGGGCCCGATGTCATCCGCCTGTCCATCGGCCTCGAGGACCCCGCCGACCTCATCGCGGACCTCACCGCGGCGCTGGCCGACTGACAGGGTTGGCCCACGAACCGAGTTCGGCTGCATGCGGACTCACCCCCTCCTGCGCCCGAGGTGCGGGACCGCCCAGACCCGGCCCGCACCTCGGGCGCGGGGGCGGGAGGAGCCGGTGGGCGCCGGTGGGCGAGCGCGGCGGGCCGCACCCCTGCACCCAGTGGGCCGGCCGAGCCCGTCCGGGTTGCCGGACCTGGTTGAATGGGACCACGCGCGGCACTGTGGCCGCCATCACCAGGGAGACCGCCATGGCCGCTATGGGCCGCAAGAAGCACAACCGCCTCATCATCCTCCTCAGCGAGCTCTACGGCCGCCAGGAGTTCGCAGCGTTCGGGACGGTCGCGCAGGCGATCGGGTTGGAGGACAAGAAGCGCAGCGCTGCGCTCGTCCTGGCCCGGGCCATCGAGTCCGACCCGACGCTGCCGCGCGAGCTGGCCACGCGCCTCGTCGATGCGAACGGGCTGCTGAAGTCCCAGCGCCGCAGCGCCGGCCAGCACGCCTACACCCCGGCGGACTTCCTGCGAGACGACGACGCGTTCGCCGAATCCGGCGAGGGTGCCCTCGTGGACCCGGCCTCCATCGTGACCAAGCCCAAGAAGCTGAAGAAGCTGCTCAAGGAGCGCAGGCTCGACTGATTCGCCAGACCGCCCCGGGCGGTGCGCCCTTGTCGCAGGCCGGGGCCAGGCCGTAGGTTGCACGTGGGCGCCCGCCCGCCTCCGCGGAACCGCCGCGCTGGCTGCAGAAAGGGATCGACATGACCCGCAAGACCAGCCCCGAGCCCGTCCGCGACCAGCGCGAGGATCACCTCCTCACCCCGGAGAACTGCGTGCTGGCGCTCATTGACTACCAGCCCGAGCAGTACGGGACGATCACCTCGACCAGCCGCGAGCGCATCGACCTCAACGTCGTGGCCCTGTGCAAGCTGGCGATGGCCTACGGCGTGCCCGTCGTGCTCTCCACCGTGGGCGTGGACCTGGGCAAGAACGAGGGCACCGCATCGGCCATCAAGGACGCGCTGCCGGGCGTGGACGAGATCGACCGCAGCGGCGTCAACGCCTGGGAGGACGCGGACTTCCGCGCGGCCATCGCCGACTCCGGCCGCAAGAAGGTCGTTATCGCGGGCCTGTGGACGGAGGTCTGCCTGACGTTCCCCACCCTGGACATGCTCGCGGAGGGCTATGAGGTCTACCCGGTGGCCGATGCGGTGGGCGGCATCAGCGCGGTCTCGCACGACCGCGCGTTCGAGCGCATGGTCCAAGCCGGCGCGCACCCCGTCACCGCGATCTCGTTCGGCGCGGAGCTCATGCGCAACTGGGCCCGCGAGGACGCGGACAAGCTGCGCGAGGTCATGAACTGGTACTTCCCGCGCAAGCAAAAGCTGGACCGCGCCGAGGGCGTGCAGTTCTTCAACGGCTGAACCGGTGGCGGACACGCAGCCGGCGGCCCCGCCGCCCCCGGGCACTCGGGCAGCACCGAGTACGCAGACGGCCCCGGCAGATGCAGCCCCGGTGGGTCCCGGCGATGAGCCCGATGTCGTCGTCATCGGCGGTGGCCCGACGGGTGAGAACGCCGCCCAGTATGCGCTCGACGGCGGCCTGAGCGCCGTCCTCGTCGAGGGTGAGCTCCTGGGCGGCGAGTGCTCCTACTACGCGTGCATGCCGAGCAAGGCGCTGCTGCGCCCCGTGGACATCCTCCACACCGCGCAGCACCTGCCCGGGGCGGTAGGCGCGCGGCTGGATCCCGCGACCCTCCTGGCCAGGCGCGATGCGTGGGTGTCCCACTACGACGACCACGGCCAGGAGCGCTGGGCGGCCGGGGCCGGCATCGGCGTGGTCCGCGGGCACGGGCGGCTGTCCGCCCCGCGAACCGTGACGGTCACCAATCCGGACGGTGAACAGCGCACCCTGCGCGCCGGCACCGCCGTCGTCATCGCGACGGGCTCCGAGGCCGTCGTCCCGGCCGAGTTCGAGGCCGTGGAGCCGTGGACCTCGCGCGATGCCACGGGCGTGACCGAGGTCCCCGAGTCCCTGCTCATCGTGGGCGGCGGCGTCGTCGCCGTGGAGGCCGCCACGTGGCTGGCCGCCCTCGGCTCGCAGGTCACGCTCCTGGTGCGCGGGCAGCGCCTGCTCGCGGGCCTGGAGCCCTTCGCCGGCGAACTCGTGGCCGCGGGGCTGCGCGAGGCCGGCGTGCGGGTGGAGTTCGGCGCGCACATCGCAGCCGCCGCCCGCCCCCGCGCGGAGGCGACCGGGCTGGGCCGCGTCCACGGCGGCCCGGTGAGCGTCGACCTCGCGGACGGGCGCTCGCTCACCGCGGCCGAGGTGCTCGTCGCCGCGGGCCGGCGCCCGCGGCTGGCCCATGTGGGCCTGGAAGCGGTGGGCCTCGACGCAGCCGCGGTCGCGGCGGGCCGGCTGCCTGACTGGCTGCACGTCATCGGCGATGCGGGAACGGGCGCCCCGCTGACCCACATGGGTAAGTACGAGGCGCGGGTGCTGGGCTCGCGGCTGGCCGGGGCAACCGACGTCCCTGCGCCGGCCGACGTCCCGGTGCCGCAGGTGGTGTTCGCCGAGCCGCAGGTCGCGGCCGTCGGGCTGACGGAGGAACGGGCCCGGGAGCGCCTGGGCGCGGAGGCGGTGGTCGCCTCGGAGGCGGAGTTCACCGCCGCCGCGGGTGCCGCGCTGCTGCGCGACGATGCCCGCGGCCGGGCCAAGCTCGTCATCGACCGGCGCAGCGGTGCCGTGGTGGGAGCGACCTTCGCGGGCCCGGAGGCCGGTGAGCTGCTCCACGCCGCCACCATCGCCATCGTCGGCGAGGTTCCCGTCTCCCGCCTGCGCCACGCGGTGCCGGCCTATCCCACCGCCTCGGAGCTGTGGCTGCGGCTGCTCGAGGCGCTGCCGCGCGAGCTGCGGTAGGCGCGCCGCTCGCGCTCACGTTGCGCGCTTACGCGGCGGCTTCGAGGCTCAGCAGCGCCTCCTTCGCGTCCAGCCCGCCGATGTAGCCGCCCAGGCCGCCGTCGGTGCGCAGCACCCGGTGGCAGGGCACGACGACGGGCAGCGGGTTGGTCGCACACGCACTGCCGACGGCGCGCACGGCGCGCGGGCTGCCCACGAACTCGGCGACCTCCCGATAGGACCGCGTCTGCCCGTAGCCGATGTGGGGCAGCCAGCGCTGCACGAGCTGGCGGAAGCCGGCGGAGAGCCCATAGTCCAGGGGCAGGTCGAAGGAGCGCCGCGTGCCGGCGAAGTACTCCTCGACTTCCGCGGCGACCGCGTCGAGGCGCCGCGGGGCGCGGAGCACCCGTGGGCTGAGCTTCGCCGCCAGCGCCTCGAGCACGGCGTCGAAGCCCTCGCGCTCGAACGCGACGCGCACGAGCCCGGCCTGAGTCGCGGCCAATAACAGGGGGCCCACGGGAGTGTCGATCGTGCGGTAGGCGACGTCGAGCAGGCCGTGCTCGCCCGCACGTTCGGCCAGGCGCGCCCGCAGGCGGTCCAGGGCACCGGCCTCGAGGGGGAAGAGGTCCGCGTCGTCGGTGCTTGCGGCGGTTTCGGCCGGGAGGCCGGGCTCGGCCGCGGTCGTATCGGTCGTGTCGGTCATGCGGGTGGTGTCGGTCTTGGAGGTGGTGTCGGTCATCGCGGTGCTCCGTTCGTGTATTCGCCCGCGCCATAGGCTCGCCGCAGGCTGCGGATGCCGTCCGCCGCGGCGCGGCGCACCGCGGCGGCGCTGCCGCCGATGAGCGCCGCGGTCTCCGCGTGCGGCAGTCCGCCCAGGTAGTGATAGGCGATGGCGAGGCGCTGCCGTTCCGGCAGGGCGGCGACCGCCGCCCAGACCGTCCGCTCCTCGCCTCCGGGGTCGCCGCCCGGGGCGGCCCGCTCGGGCAGGTCGGCGGCGGGGAGCGCATGCCGGGCCCGCGCGCGGATGACGTCGATCGCCTTGCGGCGGGCGACGCGCACCAGCCACGCCTCGGCGTTCGCATCCGCGGGCAGCTCGGGCCAGGCGCGCAGCGCCGCCACGAAGGTCTCGGACCACGCATCGTCGGCATCGGGGCCGGGTCCCAGCACGGCACGGCAGACCCGCAGCACGGTTCCCCCGTGCCGCTCGACGGCCTGTTCGAATGGCTGCTTCATCTCCACACACGGTAGACGTGCCGGCTGCCCGGAACGTGAGGCGCGAGGCTCAGAACAGCCGCGAGCCCGCCACCGCGGCCGGCTCCTCCAGCTCGAGCAGGAACCGCTTGCGCTCCAGGCCGCCCGCGTAGCCGGTGAGCGCACCGTCCGCGCCCACGACCCGGTGGCACGGGATGACGATGCTCAGCGGATTGCGCCCCACCGCCTGGCCGACGCGCTGGGCGAGACCCCGGTCGCCCAGCCGCTGGGCGAGCGCTCCGTAGGTGGTGGTCGTGCCGTACGGGATCTCGCGCAGCAGGGCCCAGACGCGCTCGGAGAAGCCGTCGCCGCGGGTGCGCAGCGGAACGTCGAAGTCCCGCCGCGCTCCGCGCAGGTAGGCGTCCAGCTGGGCCCCTGTCCGCGCGAACACCGCGTCCGCTGCGGTCTCGACCCGCACGCCGAACGCCGAGGCGTCCGGCAGGTGCCGGTGGCCGGGGAAGTAGAGCCCCGTGAGGCCATCGCCGTCCGCCACGAGGGTGAGCTCGCCCAGGGCGGTGTCGATTCGCGTGTGCCGGAGGTCCGTCATCGTCCTCACCTCTCCGTGTGCACCGCGCGGGTCCGTGCTCGCTGCTCGGATCCGTACCCGCTGCGTGAGTCCGTGCCCCCTGCGGGTACGGATCCGCTGTGCGGTGCGATCGTCGTCCTCTTCACCCTGCAGACGCGCCGGAGGCGGTGGATGTGAGGTGGCCCCGCGACATCTCCACCTGGGCCGGCCGTTCAAGCCTCGGGGATCTCGCGCCCGAAGGCCTCGAGCGTGACCTCCGCGGGATCGGGCCCGCCGCGCTTGCCGGTGTCGAGCGCGTCGATGGCCGCCAGGTCCTCGGCGGTGAGCTCGATGTCGAAGACGTCGATGTTCTCCCCGATCCGGGCGGGCTTGACAGACTTCGGGATGACCTGGCGGCCCTCGGCGATGTGCCAGGCGAGCATCACCTGGGCCGGCGTCCTGCCGACCCGGTCCGCGATCGCGGTGATGGTCGGATCGTCCAGGGTCGAGGTGTGCCCGGCCTCCCGGTAGAACGTGATCCCGCCGATCGGGGACCATGCCTGGGTGAGGATGCCGTGCTCGCGGCCGAACGCCTGGACCTCGGGCTGCTGGAAGTAGGGGTGGACCTCGATCTGGTTGACGGCGGGCACGACATCGGCCTGGTCCAGCAGCCGGGTGAGGTGGTCGACCATGAAGTTGCTGACGCCGATCGCGCGCACCAGGCCATCGGCGAGGAGCCCCTCGAGGGCGCGGTAGGCCGCGAGCGTGCGCTCGAAGTCCGAAGGCAGCGCCTGGTGGAGGATGAACAGGTCGAGCTGCTCGAGGCCGAGCTTCCCCGCCGCCTTGTCGAAGGCATGCAGGGTCTCGTCGTAGCCGTAGTCGCTGATCCAGACCTTCGACTCGACGAAGACGTCATCGCGGGGCAGGCCCGAGGCGCGGATCGCCTCGCCCACTTCCCGCTCGTTGCCGTAGGCGGCGGCCGTGTCGATGTGCCGGTAGCCCTGGATCAGGGCCGAGGACACGGCCTGCGCCGTCTCCTCCGGGCTGGACTGGAAGACGCCGAGCCCGAGGGCCGGGATGTCGACGCCGTTGTTGAGGGTGAAGGACTTCACGAGGCGCTCCTGTCTGCTGCGGCCGCGCGGCTGTCGTGGCAGCGGTTGCCGCCGCGGATGCTGCGGTCGGATTCGACCCTAGGCCCGCCGGCCGGGATGCGAGAAGGCCCCCGGCCGGGAAGCGGATCCCGGCCGGGGGCCTTCTGCGCGTTCTGTGCGCGAGGGGGGACTTGAACCCCCACGTCCTTTCGAACACTGGCACCTGAAGCCAGCGCGTCTACCTATTCCGCCACTCGCGCAAGCAGCAGAACGAAACAATACACGCTGGCCCGCGCGCGGGCCAAACGGGTGCCGCAGCCGCACCCGGCCCACATGTGAACTGGCCGCGCAAACGCCCAGGCGGCCCTGCGGGAATATGGCCTCCCCAGGCCGAACCGGTAGCATGGGCCGTTGACCGCATACGAGACTGCACCCGGTCGGCCGCCTCACGCGCCCGGCCCACTTTCCCGGAGGAGGCGAATCCATGGGCGTTCTCGACCGCTTCGAGCGGGGCATCGAACGCGTCGTCAACGGCGCGTTCGCGAAGGCCTTCCGCTCACAGGTCGAACCCGTGGAGCTCGCGGGCGCCCTGCGCAAGGAGTCCGACACCCGGGCCGCCGTCGTCTCCCGCGGGCGCACCCTCACCGCGAACGCCTACACGATCGAACTGGCCCGCAATGACTTCGAGCGCCTCGAGCCCATCTTCGGCGAGCTGCGCAACGACCTGCGCCAGGTGATCGGAGAGCACGCCGTCGAGCAGGGCTACAGCTTCGTGGGCCCCGTGGGCGTCGCCATCGAGGAGGCCAACGATCTGGACACGGGCATGTACCGCGTCCGGGCCAAGACCAGCCGGCCGGACGGCACGGCGGCCGCGCAGCCGGCCAACCGCGGCGGCTACGACCCCGAATCGCGCGCCCACCCCATTGTCCCCGAGGCCTATGAGCAGTCCCAGCGCCAGCGCAGCTCGCAGCCCGTGCCCGCGCCCACGGGGGGCTCCCCCCGCCGCTCGGGCCAGCCGGCGCGGCGGGTGGAGTTCTCCGTGAGCGCGGGCGGGCGCCGCTACCGCCTGGAGCCGGGCACCACCGTCTTCGGGCGGTCCTCGAACAGCGCGGACATCGTCCTTGACGACCCCGGCATCTCCCGGCGCCACTTCGAGATCACGGTCGACGGCGACCACGCCACGGCCACGGACCTGGGCTCCACGAACGGCACGCTCTTCGACGGCCGGCGGATCACGAGCATCACGCTCACCGACGGCGTCGAGCTCGTCGCCGGCGACACCGCCGTGACCTTCCACGAGACGGAGACGGGAGACCGATGAACGAACTCACCGCCATGGTGCTGCGGCTCGCGTTCTTCGCGCTGCTGTGGATCTTCATCTTCTCGATCGCCGGTGTGCTGCGCACCGACATGTTCGGCCAGCGCCGCAAGTCCAAGCGCCAGCGCGCCCGCGCCATGCGCGCCGCGCAGCGCTCCCGCGGCGGCATGAACGCCAGCGCCAATGACTACCCGGCCCCCGCAATGGCCGGGGCAGCGGCGGCCGGCGCCGGCGCCTCGGCGCCCCCGGCGGGGAGCGGAGCCGGCTACGCCCCCGCACCCCAGCGCCCCCATGAGCTCGTCGTGGTCTCCGGCCCGCGGACCGGGGAGGTCGTGGCGCTGGGCACCGGAGCCGTGACGATCGGCCGGGCGGAGGACAACGTGCTCGTCATCGATGACGACTTCGCCTCCGGCCACCATGCCCGCATCTTCCCGCAGGGCGGCATCTGGTACGTCGAGGACGCGGGCTCCACGAACGGCACCTTCCTGGGCGATGAGCGCGTGCGCGGCGCCGTGCCGCTGGCCGTGGGCGCCCCCGTCACCGTGGGCCACAGCATCGTGGAGCTGCGTTCGTGACACAGGGCGGACAGGGCATCATGTTCGACTTCGCGGCCCGCTCGAACACCGGGCTGGTGCGGAAGAACAACCAGGACTCCGGCTATGCCGGCCCCAACTTCCTGCTCATCGCCGACGGCATGGGCGGCCACGCAGGCGGGGACGTCGCCTCGGCGATCACCGTCTCCCGCCTCGCGGACCTCGACGAGGCCGACTTGGGCCAGGACGCCCTCGAGCGCCTGCGCACCTCGATCCTCGACGCGAACGAGCGGATCTCCAACAGCGTCGTCGAGAAGCCCGAGCTCGCCGGCATGGGCACCACCGTCACCGCGCTGCTGCGCGCCGGGGACCGGCTGGCGCTGGCCCACATCGGCGACTCCCGCGGCTTCCTGCTGCGCGACGGGGTGCTCACCCAGGTGACCGCGGACCACACGTTCGTCCAGATGCTCGTGGACGAGGGCCGCATCACGCCCGAGGAGGCCGAGCACCACCCGCAGCGCTCCGTCGTCATGAAGGTGCTGGGCGACGTGGGCGCGGCCCCGGAGCTCGACCTGTCCATCCGCGACACCCGCGTGGGCGACCGCTGGATGCTCTGCTCCGACGGGCTCACCGGCTTCGCCTCCCACGAGGACATCCTCGAGGCCCTCACCGCGATCGACGACCCCGGCCGCTGCTGTGAGAAGCTCGTCGACCTGGCCCTGGCCGGCGGCGGCGCGGACAACGTCACCGTCGTCATCGGCGACGTCGTCGAGGCGACCCCGGCCGGCGAGCACGAGCTCGGCGAATCCGTGGGCAGCGTGCGGATCAACCCCCACTTCGCCCTGCTGGGCCAGCGCGACCGCCCCACCGAGCTCATCGACACCGGCGGGCAGCGGGCCGTGGGCTCCGAGACGCCCACGGAGGCCATCCCCGATGACGAGATCCTCGCCGCCGAGGCGCGGGAGGACTCCGCTGCCGGCGACGCCCTGCGCGCCTCCGAGGCCGGCGAGCTCGACGGCGGTGCCGCCCTGGCCGCCGGCGGCGCGACCGCGGCAGCGGGTGGCGCGGCGGACAACGAGGCCGCCGCCGCGGCCGATGCCGAAGCGGCGGGCGATTCCGCCGCCGAGGCGCCCCCCGGCTCGCGCCGCGCACGCCGCCGCGCAGAGCGGGCGGCCGAGGAGCGTGCCGCCCAGCAAACCGCAGCCGATGCTGGCGCCGCAGGCCACGATGGCACGGGCGAGCGCCGCAGCCGCGCCGAGCGCCGCGCCGACTGCCAGGCCGACAGCGAGGCCGCCCATGAGCTCGGCGCCCCCGCCGATGGCCTCGACGAGGACCTCGACGACGAGCCGCGCCCGCGCCGCCGCGCCCTCAAGGGCCTGCTCGCCGCGCTCGTCGTCGTCGCGGTGATCGGCGTCGCCGGCCTGCTGGGCTGGAACTTCGTGCGCTCGCAGTACTACGTGAGCAACGACGGCGGCTACGTCACGGTCTACCGCGGCGTGTCCCAGAAGATCGGCCCCGTGGCGCTCAGCCGCGTCGAGGACCGCTCGGACATCCAGGTCACCGGCCTGTCCTCCTACAGCCAGCACCGCCTCGAGGAGACCATTCCGGCCGGTTCCAAGGAGTCCGCGGAGAAGGTCGTGGGCGACATGCGCCGCGAGTCGGAGGCCAACTCCCAGCGCACCGGGATCCAGCCCGGGGCCTCGGACGCCACCGAGTCCCCGGACCCGGCGCCGAGCAGCCCGGTGGGCGCCAGCGCCGATGCGGGGGCCGGCGCATGAGCTACGCACCCGCCGCGGCGGCCCAGGAGGCACCCGCCCCCGCCGCCGCGCAGGCCGCCGAATCCTCGGAGCTGCGCGGCCCGCGCACGTACCGCATCGCCGAGCTGCTCTTCGTCCTCATCGCCGTCGCGATCTCCGCCGCGGCCTACGTGCTCGTGGGCCTGGGCACCTCCGACTCCGTGCCCGCGGACGTCTACGAGTACACGTTCTGGCTCGCCGGCCTGGGGATCGGCCTGCACATCGTCACGTGGTGGCGTGCCAAGTACGCCGATCCGGTGCTCGTGCCGATCGCGGTGCTGCTCAACGGGCTGGGCCTGGCGATGATCTTCCGCCTCGACATCGCGGCCGACAAGCACCAGGCGGACAGCCAGATGATCTGGATGACCCTGGGCTGCATCCTCGCCGCGGCCGTCGTCATCGTCATGCGCGACCACCGCATCCTGCGCCGCTGGATCTACCTGTCGGGCCTCGCGGCGATCGTGCTGCTCCTGCTGCCCCTGGTCCCCGGCCTGGGCACCACCGTCCACGGCGCCAAGATCTGGATCTCCGTGGGCCCGTTCTCGTTCCAGCCCGGCGAGGTCGCCAAGCTCCTGCTCGCCGTCTTCTTCGCCGGCTACCTCGTGAACTACCGCGATCAGCTCGCCCTGGCCGGCAAGAAGGTGCTGGGCCTGCGCCTGCCGCGCCTGCGCGACACCGGGCCCATCGCAATCGCGTGGCTGGCCAGCGTGGGCATCCTCGTCTTCCAGCGCGACCTGGGCACCTCGCTGCTGTTCTTCGGCCTGTTCGTGGCGATGCTCTACATCGCCACCGGGGTGAAGTCGTGGATCGCGCTGGGCACTCTGCTCTTCGCCGGCGGCTCCTACGTCGCCTACCTGCTCTTCGACCACGTCCAGCAGCGCGTCGACGGCTGGCTCCACGCCCTGGACCCGGAGGTGTTCAACCGCCAGGCGGGTGGGTCCTACCAGCTCGTCCAGGGCCTGTTCGGGATGGCCAACGGCGGGCTCATGGGCACCGGGTTCGGCGAGGGCCGGCCGCAGACGGTGCCGTTCGCCAACTCGGACTTCATCTTCGCCTCGCTGGGCGAGGAGATGGGCCTTGTGGGCCTCTTCGCGATCCTCGCGCTCTACCTCATCTTCTTCGAGCGCGGGATGAAGACCGCGCTCATGCTTCGCGACGGCTTCGGCACGCTGCTCGCGGCGGGGCTGTCGTTCACGTTCGCGTGGCAGACCTTCATCGTCGTCGGCGGCGTCACCCGCGTCATCCCGCTCACCGGCCTCACGACCCCGTTCCTGGCCGCTGGCGGCTCCTCGCTCGTGGCCAACTGGATCATCGTGGGCCTGCTCCTGCGCATGTCGGACAACGCGCGCCGGCCCGTCGCGGAGATCCCCACGGGCGTGCTGCCCGTGCTGCGCGACGAGGACGACTCGCCGCGCCGCCGCGCCCGCCGTTCCTCTGCCGCCGAGGCGCCCGCGGCAAGCACCGCCGGCTCGGCCAGCGCTGGGCCGGCCGGCGCCGATGCACCGGTGGCTGCCGACTCCGCCGCCGGCGCCTACCACTCGGGAGCGACGGGCGAGTTCAGCGACGAGGACCTGGCCCGCGCCTCGGGCCCGGATGACGACGACGCCTGGCGGGTGGCCGGCAGCGCGCGGCCCAGCCGCGCCGCGGCCGCCCCGCAGGCCGAGGGCGGGCCCGCCGCCCGGGCCGGTCACCCCGAGGACGAGGCGCCGACGTCCGCGCTGCCCCAGCACGGGGCGCAGGCGGCCTCACCCGGAGTGCCGCCGCGGCCGCAGGAGGCTCCCCTCGGGGATCCCGAGGAGGCCGCGACGACCGCCCGGCCCGCCGTGAGATCCCGCAACCGCATGGGAGGTGAAGACCAGTGAAGAACCCGCTCAAGCACGTCGCCGTCGTGGGCTTCGTCCTGTTCGCCCTCCTCTTCGGCTCGACGAGCGCCATCCAGTACTTCGCCGCGGACAGCCTGCGGCAGAACCCGCTGAACAACCGCACGGTCATCGCCGAGCTCGCCCGTCCGCGCGGGCCCATCCTCGTCGACGGCAAGGAGCTGGCCGCCTCGAACCCCGTGGACGACGAGTACAAGTACCAGCGCACCTACGGCGGGGACGGCCTGTCGGCCAAGGCGTACGCGAACATGACCGGCTACTTCTCCATCGTCTCCGGCACCACCGGGCTCGAGCGCTCGGAGAACGACCTGCTCTCCGGCACCTCCGACGCGATGTTCTACGACCGCGTGGGCAGCTGGTTCACCGGCCAGCAGCCCTCCGGCGCGGCCATCGACCTGACGATCAACGCGAAGGCCCAGCGCGCGGCCTGGGAGGGCCTGGGCGATCAGCGCGGGGCCGCCGTCGCCCTCAACCCGAAGACCGGCGAGGTGCTCGCGATGGCCTCCACCCCGGGCTTCGACCCGAACACGCTGGCCACGCACGATCGCAGCAGCGCGCAGGACGCCTACCAGCGCCTCGAGGGCGCCAAGAGCAAGCCGCTGTACAACCGCGCGATCGGCGGCAATCTCTACCCGCCGGGCTCGACGTTCAAGCTCATCACGGCCGCCGCCGCCCTGGAGAAGGGCGACGTCAAGCCCGATTCGGAGATCTCCGCGCCGGATTCGCTCAAGCTGCCCCAGACCAGCCGCTCCCTGCGCAACGCCGGCGGCGAGACGTGCGGTTCGAACGGCCGGGCCACGCTCAAGCACTCGCTGACGATCTCGTGCAACACCGCATTCGCCCAGCTCGGCATGGACCTGGGCGGCAAGGCGCTCAACGCGCAGGCGGAGAAGTTCGGCTTCGGCAAGCGCTTCGACATGCCGCTGTCCGTCTCGCCGTCGACCTTCCCGGCGGATGCGAACGAGCCCAGCCTGGCGATGTCCGCGATCGGCCAGTACGAGGTGCGCGCCACGCCCATGCAGATGGCCATGGTCGCCGCCGCGATCGCCAACGGCGGCCGCGAGATGACGCCCAACCTCGTCAAGCAGGTGCGCAACGCCAAGACCCTCGAGACCATCGAGAAGCCCTCCCCCAAGGAGTTCTCGCGGCCCATCAGCTCCGGAACCGCGGACTCCCTCACGGACATGATGGAGTCCGTCGTGGAGGACGGCACCGGCACCGCGGCCCAGATCAGCGGCGTCAAGGTGGCCGGCAAGACCGGCACGGCGCAGCACGCGGAGGGCGGCTCCCCGCACGCCTGGTTCACCTCCTTCGCCCCGGCCGACGACCCGCAGGTCGCGGTCGCCGTCGTCGTCGAGGACGGCGGCAGCGCGGGCAGCGAGGCATCCGGCGGACGGGTGGCGGGCCCCATCGCCAAGGACATCATGGAAGCGGTGATCGACAAATGAGACCCCAGCCCGGAACGATGCTCGGCGGCCGGTACGAGCTCACCAGCCGCATCGCCGTGGGCGGGATGGGCGAGGTGTGGCGCGGCCGCGACACGATCCTCGACCGTCAGATCGCGGCGAAGATCATGAAAGAGGAGTACCTGAGCGATCAGTCGTTCCTCGACCGGTTCCGCGCGGAGGCCCGCAGCATGGGCGCCGTGTCCGACCCCGGGATCGCCGGCGTCTACGACTACGGCGAGGAGAACGGCTCGCCCTACCTCGTCATGGAGTACGTCCCGGGTGAGCCGCTGTCCTCCATCCTCGACCGCAACGGCGGGATGAGCGAGCACGATGCGCTCGACGTCACCGCCCAGGCGGCCCAGGCCCTCGATGCCGCGCACCGCGCGGGCGTCGTCCACCGCGACATCAAACCGGGCAACCTGCTCATCACGCCCGACTTCCGCGTGAAGATCACCGACTTCGGGATCGCGCGCGCCGCGGACCAGGCACCGCTGACGAAGACCGGCCAGGTGATGGGCACAGCGCAGTACCTGGCCCCCGAGCAGGCCACCGGCAAGGGCTCGGTGCCCCAGTCCGACCTGTACTCGCTGGGCGTCATCCTCTACGAGATGCTCGCCGGCCAGCGCCCCTTCACCGGCGACTCGCAGGTGGAGATCGCCATCGCGCAGGTCAACCGGCAGCACCCGCCGCTGCCCGAGACCGTCTCCGAGCCCGCCCGCCGCCTCGTCGACCTCATGCTCGCCAAGAAGCCCGAGCAGCGGCCGGACTCCGGGGCCGCCGTGGCGGCCGGCGCTCGCGCGCTGGCCAACGGCGACATCGCCGCCGCGCAGGCCGCGATCCCCCAGCTCGCCCAGGGCGCCGGCAGCGAGGACGCCACGCGCGCCTTCCAGCCCAGCGCCGGGGACCAGGCCACGCGCGTGCTGCCCGTGACCGCGCAGAACCCCGTCGTCGGCTCCGAGCAGCCCGGCACGGGCCAGTACGGGCAGGCCGCCGATGCGCAGGGCGCGGACGCCCAGCGCCCCGATGAGCTCCAGGACGGCCGGCGGAAGATGTCCGGCGGCAAGGTCTTCGCGATCGTGCTGGCCAGCATCCTCGTCTTCGCGCTGCTCGTGTGGGGCGTGTGGACGTTTGCCACGAGCGGTGACTCGCAGCCCGATCCCGGCCCCACCGCGCAGCAGTCCCAGACGACCGACAGCGCGACGGTCACCCTCGACCCGGATGACTACATCGGCCTGAGCCAGGAGTCCGCCACGAGCAACATCGAGCAGCTGGGCCTGACGGTGCGCGCCGTGACCGTGAGCTCGAGCCGCGATGCCGGCACCGTCACCCGCGTGCGCCGCGGCGATGACGGCTACACGTTCGCCAAGGGCGACCGCGTGACGATCGAGGTCTCGCGCGGCTCGGGCTCCTCGTCGAACGAGGATTCCTCCGGGTCCTCCAATGACAGCGGGTCCTCGTCGAAGAAGACCTCCGGCAACGGCTCGGGGTCCAACGACAGCGGCTCGTCGTCGAAGAAGACCTCCGGCAGCGGCTCGGGGTCGAACGACGACTCGGACTCCGGCAGCGGATCCGATTCGGGCTCCGACAGCGGCAGCGACTCCGGATCCGGGTCCGGCAACGACTCCGGCGACTCCGGCGATTCGGGCTCCGACAACGGGGGCAGCGATTCGGACAGCGGAGGCGACTCGGGCGGCTCCGACAACGGCAGCGGGGGCGACGCCGGCGGCGGTTCGGACAACAACGGCGCCGGCGACTCCGGCGGCTCGGACAGCGGCTCCGGCGCGGGCAGCGGAGGAGATTCATGAGCGAGCCCAGGATTCTCTCCGACCGCTATGAGGTGCGCGACCTGCTGGGCCGCGGCGGCATGGCGGAGGTGCACGCGGGACTCGACACGCGCCTCGGGCGCCGGGTGGCGATCAAGCTGCTGCGCTCCGACCTGGCGCGCGACCCGTCGTTCCACGAGCGCCTCAAGCGCGAAGCGCAGTCCGCCGCGGGCCTCAACCACCCCGGCATCGTGGGCGTCTACGACTCCGGCGAGGAGACGTTCACGGAATCCGGCGGCTCCGCCGTGCAGGTGCCCTTCATCGTCATGGAGTACATCGACGGGCAGACCCTGCGCCAGGTGCTCTCCGCCCACGGCCACCTCACGGTCCGCGAGGCCCTCGACGTCACGGCGGGCGTGCTCGCGCCGCTGGAGTACAGCCACCGCAACGGCATCGTCCACCGCGACATCAAGCCGGGCAACGTCATGCTCACCCCGGACGGCGACATCAAGGTCATGGACTTCGGGATCGCGCGCGCCCTCGAGGACACCGGCAGCCTGACGAACACCCAGTCCGTGGTGGGCACCGCCCAGTACCTGAGCCCCGAGCAGGCGCGCGGCGAGATCGTCGATGCCCGCTCGGACCTGTATTCGACGGCGTGCCTGCTCTACGAGCTCCTCACGGGCCGCCCGCCGTTCACCGGCGATTCGCAGCTGGCCGTCGCCTACCAGCACGTGGGTGAGACCCCCAGGCCCCCGTCGGACTTCGTGGCGGGCATTCCCGCCAGCGTCGACCGCCTGGTCCTCCACGCCCTGCAGAAGGACCGCGACAAGCGCTATCAGGACGCGTTCACGTTCCGCGAGGACGTCCTCGCGGCCCGCGACGGCCGCCCGCTGTCCATCGACGGCGAGGACGCCACTCGGGCGATCACCCAGGCCCCGCCCACCGTCGTGGCCCCCCTCCCGGTGCCGATGGGCCAGGGGGCGGCGCCCACGGGCGGCACCCCCACGGGCGCCGTCGCGAGCATCGGCCAGGACCCCCATCCGGCGACCTCGGGCCTGTCCGCCCTGCCGGACGCCGGGCCCGAAGAGCAGGCCGCCACCCGCCGCAAGCGCGGCTGGCTGTGGGCCGGCGCCGCGCTCATGGTCCTCGTGCTCGCGGGGCTGGGCCTGTGGGTCTACAACGCCACGAAGCCGGAGGAGAACCCCCCGTTCGCCCTGGCCGACCTGGTCGAGCGCAAGGCCGACGACGCCGCGCAGTACCTGCAGGAGCAGGGGCTGCAGTCCAAGCAGCAGGAGATCGCGGACGACGACGTCGACTCCGGCAGCGTCGTCAAGACCGATCCGAACGCGGGCACCGAGGTGCGCCGCGGGGACACGGTGACGCTCTACGTCTCCACCGGTCCCGATGAGGTCAAGGTGCCGGACACCGGCGGCGACACCGAATCCCTGGCGCGCCAGAAGCTCGACGACGCGGGCCTCAAGGCCGGCAACAACACGGAGAAGAACTCGCCCACCGTGGAGAAGGGCAACGTCATCTCCACGAAGCCGGGCAAGGGCAAGACCGTGAAGAAGGGCTCGAACGTCGACCTGGTGCTCTCCACCGGCCTCGTCGACGTCCCGGACGTCACCGGCAAGTCCGGCGACGACGCCTGCAAGATCCTCAAGGACGACAAGTACCAGCTGGGCTGCCAGGTCGAGGAGGAGGAGACCGCGGACCACGACGCGGGCAAGGTCTTCCAGCAGAACATCAAGGGCGGCGGGCAGACCGACCAGCACGCCACCATCACGGTGACCGTGGCAAAGGCCCCGCCCACGCCGGAGCCCACCACCGAGGCGCCCCTGCCCTCGGCGACCGGCGGCCCGCTCCCGGTTCCCTCCGACCAGAACAACGGGGTTGACGGCGATGACTCCGCCCCCGATCCCGGGAATGCGGACAGCGATTCGAGCGCCGTCGACGAGCTCATCGAGAGCCTGCGGCGCATGTAGCCCGTGCGTTCGCCCTCGCCCTCAGCGGCCGGCACCCATCCGGGTGCCGGCCGCTGTGCGCGTGCCGGGGCGACCGGGCTCGTGAGCTCGCTCGTGGCCGGGATTCGCCGGGAACCGGGCCGAGATGGGAGGTTCCGGCGAGGCCGGACCGTCGGCCGCGCCTCGGCGGCTGCAGCCCAGGCTCAGGCCCGGTTGAGGCCCGCCGAGGCAATGGGCGAGCGCCCCCGCGCGGCCTGGGCCGCCTCGGGCATCCCACAGACGGCGAGGAAGTTGCCCACCATCTGGTAGCCGTCCTCGGTGAGGACGGACTCGGGGTGGAACTGGACGCCGAAGAGCGGTGCGGTGCGGTGCGCGATCGCCATGACCACGCCGTCGCGGGTCTGCGCGGTCGTCTCGAAGACCTCGGCCGGCAGCGTGGAGTCGACGATGGCCAGCGAGTGGTAGCGGGTGGCGGTCAGCGGGTTGCGGCAGTGGGCGAACATGCCCTCGCCGGTGTGCTCGACGAGCGAGGTCTTGCCGTGCATGAGCGTGGGCGAGTGCGCCACGGTCGCGCCGAAGACCTCGCCGAGGGCCTGGTGGCCCAGGCAGACGCCGAACAGCGGCAGGCGGTGGGCCTCCGCCCAGGCGATGACCGCGGGGCTCACCCCGGAATCCGCCGGCGCACCGGGGCCGGGGGACAGGAGCACGCCGTTGAAACCGGGCAGCAGCTCGTCGAGCTGGGCCGCATCGAAGTCGTCATTGCGCATGACGGTCGTGCGCGCACCGAGCTCGCGCAGGTAGCCCACGAGCGTGTAGACGAAGCTGTCGTAGTTGTCGACGACGAGGATGTGCGCACCGGCTCCACTCACTGCCCGCCCCCTTCGTCCACCGTGGCGCCGTTGAACGGCATGTACGGGGCGATGACGGGGAAGACGAACTGCAGGAGCAGGTAGCACACGGCGGCGATGAGGATGAGGCAGATGAGCAGGCGGACGAACCACGGCCCGGGGAGGTTGCGCCAGATGAATCCGTACACGGTCACTTGCCTCCTGCATCTGCGAACGCGGGCGAGTCCTTGATGTCCGTGGGCGCGCCCTTGGACGCCGGCCGCCAGTCGGTGAGCTCGGAGTAGGCGATGTAGCGCTCACGCGCGGAGAACATGGGGTTGCACGCCGTCATCGTCATGATCCGGTCCTTGCCCTTGTACTTGGGGTAGGCCGGGACGGGCGAGAGCACGTCGGTGTCATCGGGCAGGACGATGTCGAAGTTGCGGAACGTGTACGTGTAGTAGCCATCCGCGGTCTGCACGATGATCTTGTCCCCCGGTCGCATCTCCGCGATCTGGTTGAGCGGCTTGCCGTACGTCACGCGGTGCCCGGCCAGGGCGAAGTTGCCCACGTCGCCGGGCATCGCGGTGGACGGGTAGTGGCCCAGGCCCATGTTGTTGAGCACGGGGTCCAGGGAGACGCCCTCGGCGAGCGTGCGGTAGTAGTCGTCGCCGAAGCGGGGGATGTAGACGATCCCGAAGGCCTTCTCCGCCTCCGGCGCCTTGCCCACGACGGGCTCGTCCGGGTCATCCGGCAGTTCGTCCTTGGGGTTGTCCTTCCACTGCGTGGTCAGCTGGTCCGCGAGCTTCTGGTTGTCGTTGTCCGCGGCGAAGTCGGTCCACCACAGCTGCCAGACGACGAAGAGGATGAGGACGAGGCCGGCGGTGATGCACAGCTCGCCGAACGCGCGGATGGTGCCGCGCACGGGGCCCAGCGGCTCGTACTCCCGGTTCCGGCTCCCACCGCCAGCGCCGGAGTCCCCGGCGCCCGCCGCCGAGGTGCTCCCGGCCACCGCGGGCGCCGCGGGCTGGGCCTGCTGCTGGCCGGCCCACGGCTGGGTCCGCGCCGAGTAGTCCGCGGCCGCGGGGGCCGCGGCGGTGGGCCAGCCGTACTGCGCGGACTGGGGATGCGCCTGACCGCCCGCAGGTGGGCCGGAGGGCGCCGCGGCGTTCGGGTGCTGCGCCGGCGCGTGGGGTGCGCGGCCCGCGTAGGCGCGGCCGCCGGTGCCGTAGCCCTGGCCGAGTGCCGCCTGCTGGCCGGTGGGCTGCGCCGAGCGGATGACGGGCCGGGCGGCGGACCCCTGTCCACCGCCGATCGGATCGAAGCGCTCGGTCGGGGGCTCGCCACCCGACTGCTCGTTACTCACCTGCTCGGCACTGAAATGCTCGGTGCCGCGCCGTCCGCCGCGGGACTGCTCGCCGCTGAGCTGCTCGCCCCGCGCGGCCGCCTCGCCGGCGGTCGGCTGGACCGCGGACTGACGACCCACAGGCGGCCGACCGGACGCGGGCTCCGCGGCATCCGCAGCGGACGCGGGGGTCCCTCCGCGCTGAGCCTCCTGGGCGGCGCGCTCCTGCGCAATCCGCTCGCGGCGGCTCATGGGCTGGTCCACTGATCATCTGCTTTCGGCTGCTCAAGCGGGCAGGCGCCCGCACGGTCCCCTCGTATTCTAAGCCGAACCGCACCGGCGCGCGGCGGCCAGCGCCTCAGGCCAGGGGCCCGCACTCCCGCTTGGCCCACGCCTCAGTCCACGGCTGCGCCTGCACCGCCTGGATCGCCCCCGTCCTGTGCCAGGCCCGCCTGCGCCAGCGCGGGGTCCACCGCCTCACCCGCGTGGGCTGCGCCATCGCGGCGCAGCCGGGGGCTGGCCCAGACGAACCCGGCGATCGCCAGGGCCGCGGCGGTGCCGAGCAGCAGCGGAACCGCCGGGGCGAAGCCGTAGAGCACGGTGGCGAGCAGCGGTGCGACGATGATCGTGAGGGCATTGACGGCAGCGATGAGGCCGGCGATGCTGCCCTGCTCCGCGCGCCCCACGACCAGGGTGGCGCCGCTGATGGCCCCCGGTGAGGCCATGCCCATGCCGATGCCGGCGAGGAAGACGCCGCCGAAGATGCCCACGGCACCGAGGTCCGGCACGAGTCCCGCGAAGACCAGGGCCGCCACGATGGCGCCCACGAGCATGAGGCCGCGCGGGCTCCAGCTGCGCAGGCGCACGATGACCGTCTGGCTGAGGACCAGCCCCACGCCGGCGGCCACGAGCGCGAGGCCGGTGGTGAGCGCCGTGCGCTCAGGAGACTGGCCCAGGCGGTCCTGGGCGACGAAGCCGATGAGGATGTCGACGAAGCCCAACGCCGTGAACATGCCGAACGAGACGACCAGGTATGGCAGCACGCGGCGGTCGAGCGGGGAGACCCGCGCGGTGGGGTCGGTGGCCGCCCCGCGGCGCGCCGGCAGGCCGATGAGCACGATGAGGAGGGCGGCCGCCAGCAGTCCGGGCGAGGCCCAGACCGGGGCCATAAGGCTGATGCCGCCCAGCAGCCCGCCGGCGGCCGGGCCGATGAGCATGGAGACTCCCTGCGCGGCGCCGATCGAGGCCATGCCGCGCACGCGCGCCTCCCGGCTGTCGGTGAGTGAGGCGACGTAGGTCTGGGCCGTGGGGACGAGCGCCGCCTCGCTGAGGCCGAACCACACCCCGCGCGAGGCGATGAGCCCGCCCACCACGGTGAGCACGGACAGCGCCCCCGCGAGGCCCGCCTGGGCGACGAGCGCGAACGCGACCATCGCGAGGATGCCGTTGCCCAGGCTCACGGCCAGGACCCGCTTGGGCCCCCAGCGCTGCGCGGCACGGCCCCACCGCGGCCCGGTGAGCACGATGCACAGGGCCGCCACGGAGATGACGAGGCCCATCTGCCATTCGGCGATCCCCAGCGCGCGGGCGAACGGGGCGATGACGGGCACGATCGACGTGAGAGCGGTCTGCGCCAGCAGGACGATCGCGGCGACGCCGAGCACGCGCCGTCCCGCCGCATCCGGCGGGCCAGGCGGACCCGGCGGGGCCGCCGCACTGGGACTCTGCGCGCCGGGACTCGTCGCCCCGGGGGCCGCCGAGGCGGTCCCCGGTTCCCGCACACCCGCCGGCGGGCCGACAACGGGGTCGCCGGGGTGCTGGCTCCCGGGCCACTGGCCGCCGTGGGCCGAGGCGTCCGAACCCGGGCCGCTCGAGACCCGGCTGTGCGGGTCCGCATCGCCCGAGCCCCGGCCGCTGGGGTCCGGGGCGTGTGAACCCTGGCCATTGCAAGCCTGGATATTCGGACCCTGGCCGGTCGAACCTTGATCATTCGGGCCCTGGCCGGCCGCTCCCCGGTGATCCGGGGCGTGGTCGTCGGGGACGGGGCCGGGGCGCTGAGTCATCTGCTCCTGAGTCCTCGTTCGACGGCGGATAAGGACAGGCTATGCACGCGGTCGAGCGCACACAACCCCGCGCCCACCGCGCGAACAAGGCACACGGCACCCCATCGCGCACCCGCCGGACGCACTGCGCGGTGCGCGGGAATGGGCAGCGCTCGACGATCCCGCGTAGACTTCACTGCATCTGACAGCCTGCCCACTGGTGAGCGGGACGACCCGACGTGCGATCGGACCCGCACCCTAAGGAGAGACGTGGCCAACTCGAGCCGCGGCAAGAAGCCGCACCGGACCCAGCGCACCCCCGCCTCGGCGGCGGAGACGACACCGGATCCCGCGCTCATCGACGACATCGACGACCCGCGCGCGCAGCCCATCGACCCCGAGGACCCGGGCCTGCCGGAGCAGCTCGCCGCCGAGGACGAGCGGGAGCAGCGCGCCGAGGCACGTGCCCGCGCCGACCTCGAGGCCGCCGAGGACGAGGAGCGCCGCGCCGAGGCGGACAAGCGCACCGATGAGCTCGCCGGCAACGACGACGCGGTCGCAGCCGATGAGCACCGCGTGAAGAAGGCCAAGGCGGACAAGCGCGCCGCCCGCGCGGAGGCCAAGGCGGCCGAGGATCCCGATCCCGCCGACCGCGCAGGGTTCGCCGAGGAGGAGGCGAAGGACCGCGCCGAGGCCGCCGAGGAGGAGGCCGCCGCGAAGGCCGCGGACTCGAAGGGCTCGAAGGCCTCGGGCACCAAGGGCTCGAAGGACGCGGGTTCGAAGGACGCGAAGACTGCGGGTGCCACGGGCTCGAAGACTGCGGCGAGCGCGAAGGGCGCCAAGGAGAAGGCGAAGCAGCCCGCCAAGGGCGAGCGCTCGCCCAAGCGCACGGCGCGCTCCGGCAACCCGGCGAAGCGCTCGAGTTCGCGCAAGCAGTCGAGCTACACGTCCTCGGAGACCCAGCAGTCCATCAAGCCCAACCCGCGCTGGTTCGTGCCGGTGCTCCTGAGCATTCTGGGCCTGGGCCTGCTGTGGCTCGTCGTCTTCTACGTCTCCGGCGGCAAGTGGCCGGTCGAGGCCTGGGGCAACTGGAACCTGCTCGCGGGCTTCGGCATCCTCGTGGTGGGCCTGGGCATGTCCACGCGCTGGCGCTAGCCGCGTGGCGGCAGGGGCGGGCGGGCACTTCCGCCTGCTCGCGAGCTATCCGCTGCCCGTGCGCCTGGTCGCGCTCTACGCGGGCCTGGCCGGGTTCGGCTTCTCCAGCGGGCTGCTCATCCTCTCAACGCTCGGCAACACCCCCTGGGATGTGCTCCACCAGGGCCTCGCGCTGCACATCCCGCTGTCGATCGGCACGATCGCCGTGGGCCTGTCGCTGCTCCTGCTGCTCCTGTGGATCCCCCTGCGCCAGCGGCCGGGGCTGGGGACGCTGTCCAATGCGCTGCTCGTGGGGCCCTTCATCGACCTCACCCTGCGCTTCGTGCCGGAGCCGGACGCGCTCTGGCTGCAGCTCGCCTACATGGCCGCGGGCATCGTCATCAACGGGGCCGCGACGGTGCTCTACATCATCCCGGCGTTCGGCCCGGGCCCGCGCGACGGGCTCATGACCGGCCTCGTCGAGCGCACCGGCAGGCCCGTGCTGCTCGTCCGCTCCTGCATCGAGGTCCTCGTCATGGCGGCCGGCTGGCTGCTGGGCGGCCGGCTGTTCATCGGCACGCTGCTCTACGCGTTCGGCATCGGCCCGGTCACGCAGGCGATGCTGCGCCTTGCCGCGCGCGTGCTGCACCCGCCGGACCCGTTCGCCTCCGACGACACGTAGGACGGCCGCTGCCCCGCCCGCCCCGCGCCCGAGGTGCGGGCCGGCAGCGCGCGCCTGCGCGCCTCGGATACGGGGCTCCTCATGCGCGGAGCCGGGCCGGGTACGGGGCTGCTCAGGCGAGGGGTCGGTTGAGGCGCGGAACAGGTACGGGGCCGGGGCCGGGGAAGGCACAGTGCGCCGCGGGCCGGGGCAGGCGCAGGCCGCCTCGGGCGCCGGGATTCAGGCGAGGGCGTAGAGCGCGCCCATGACCACGGCCAGTGCCCCGGCGCCCACCCAGAAGACCGGCGGGCCCAGGCGCCGCGGGGGCAGCAGCCGCAGGCAGCCGAGCACGAAGCCCACGAGGAGGCCCCCCAGGTGCGCCTGCCAGGCGATGGTGGGCTCGATGGCCATGTAGCCCACGTTGAGCACGACGAAGAGCACGACCCCGCTGATGTTGCGGTCGAGGCGGCGGGTGGGAGTCAGCAGCACGCCCACGATGCCGAACACGGCACCGGAGGCGCCCACGTAGCCCGCGTGCCAGTTGGCGGCGGACGGGGAGGACAGCAGGAGCGTGAGCAGCGAGCCGCCGAACGCGGCCAGGACGTAGACCGCCACGAGGAAGCGGCTGCCCACGGAGCGCTCGACGAACGTGCCGAAGAAGAACAGGCCCACCATGTTGAAGAACACGTGCCCGGGGTTGGGCTGGGCGTGGACGAGTGCGGCGGTGAGCGCGCGCCAGGGCTGCGACTCCGCGAGCGCGGGCGAGAACGCCAGCGCCTGCTGCAGGTGCAGGCCGGGGATGAACTGGAGGACGAAGCACGCGAGCGTGACCGCGATGATCGTCGCGGTGGCAGAGGGCCGCCGCGGCCGGCGGCCACCCGCAGCGGGGCGGGCCGGGGCGTGCGCGGGGGCGGGGGCCGGCCGGGGCGCTCGCTCGGACGGGCCGAACCCGGCGCCGGCCTCACCGTGGGAGGGCCGTGCGCCGGGTTCGGGTGCGCCGTGGGCGCCGGGATCGTGGGTCACAGGTGCGCCCGGTCCACTGGCCCGGTCCGCTGAGCCGACTCGATCAGGACGCCGGCAGGACGTCGACCGAGGTGATGGTGACGGGCTCCATGGGGCGGTCCATGGGACCGGTGGGGACCTGCTCGATCTTGTCGACGACGGCCTTCGAGTCGTCGTCAGCGACCTCGCCGAAGATCGTGTGGGCGCCGTTGAGGTGCGGGGTGGGCACGGTCGTGAGGAAGAACTGTGAGCCGTTCGTGCCCTTGCCGCCGCGCTTGCCGGCATTGGCCATCGCGAGCAGGTAGGGGCGGTCGAACTTCAGCTCGGGGGAGATCTCATCGTCGAACGTGTAGCCGGGGCCGCCGGTGCCGGCGCCCACAGGGCAGCCGCCCTGGATCATGAAGTTCTTGATGATGCGGTGGAAGCCCAGGCCGTCGTAGAACTTCTGCGGGTTCGTCCGGCCCGCGTCGTCCTTGTACTCCTTGGTGCCCTCGGCCAGGCCGGTGAAGTTCTCGACCGTCTCCGGGGCCTGCTCGCCGAACAGGTTCACGGTGATGTCGCCCATGGTCGTGTGCAGGATCGCCTGCTGCGTTGCATTCGTCATGGCCGCCATTCTTCCACGCCGCCCGCACCGCTGTCCGCCGCGCCTGGGTGTGAGCGCCCAAAGCACAGCGGGCGGGCGGCGGAGTCTGCGCGAACGCTCAGCCCAATTGCCGATACCGGCCCTGACGTGGTGCGGGTGAGGCCGTAGACTGGCCGCGAGGGGCCGGTGCACGGGAGCCTCAGCGCAAGCTGACGGCGCTGCACCCCGAGATGCCGGCGCTGCGTACACGCTTGCGACGGAGGTTGAGATGTTCAAGAAGAAGGCCCAGCCCAAGAAGAAGGCCCATCGGCTGCTCAAGGACGTGAATCACGCTGCCGCGAACGTGGGCGACGCGGTGCGCGAGGGCACGGCGCCCTACCTGGAGCGCGCCAATGAGCTGCTGCACGAGGGCGGCGAAGCCCTGGCGCCCAAGCTGCGCGAGGCCAGCGAGTACCTCCAGCACACCGCGGACCGCGTCCGCCCCCGCCTCGAGGAGCTCGGCGAGCGCGTCGAGGCCAAGAGCCGCGAGGGCCTCAAGGACGCCCGCCGCTCGTTCGACAAGACGGCCGACGAGGCCGCCGGCCGCGCCTCGAAGTACCTCGGGGATGCCTCCGATGCGCTGGGCAGCGCCAAGACCCCGGCCGCGGTCGCCGTCCTGGCGGAGAAGCTGACCGGGGACAAGAAGGCCGCGAAGAAGGCGCAGAAAAACCTCGCCAAGCGGGGCCGCGCGCTGGCCAAGCAGACGAAGCCCAAGTCCAAGGCTGGCTTCGGCATGTGGCTGTTCTGGATCCTGCTCACCGGTGCCGTGGGCGGCATCGGCTACTACATCTGGAAGAAGGCGCAGCCGGTCGAGGACCCCTGGTCGACGCCGCTGCCCGGCAACCGCCCCGCCGATGCCCGCCCCGTGGGCTCGACGCCCCGCTCCGAGCAGGGCGCGGCGGCAACCGCGCCGGTCGTGAGCGAGGTTCCGGTCCCCGAGGCCGCGACCTCCGCGACGACGGATCAGGATGCCGACCTCGCCACCGGCGACGAGGCCACCGCCGTGATCGCCGAGAGCGAGACCGACAGCCTGGACTCCGAGCTCGACCGCGAGCAGTTCCTCGAGGACAACGACGACTCGATGTTCGAAGAGGTCGACAAGCCCAAGCACTGAGCCGGGCCGGGCGCTCGCGGGCGCCCGCCCCGAGCCGCCGCAGGCGGCAGGCAGGCGCCAAGCGGGCCCGAGGCAATTGCCTCGGGCCCGCTTCGCCGTCCCGGGTCCGGGCCGGGGATGGAGTTCGCTCAGGCGATGACGCCCTGCGCGGCCAGGTCGTCGAGTTCCGCGGCAGTGAGCCCCAGACGCTCGGCGAGCACGCTGCGGGTATCGGCGCCCAGGCGGACGGGGGCATCGGCGCGCAGGTAGGCGCCGTCCACCCGGATGGGCGAGGCGCCGGTGATGAGCGGTCCGGCTGCGGAGTGCTCGACCCGGTCGAGGACCGGGGTCGACGGCCAGGCCGCGGCCGCCTCGGCGGCGGTGGCGTACGGCGCGAAGAGCGCGCCCGTCTCCCCCAGCGCGGCACATGCCTGCGCGCAGGTGCGCTGCGCGAACCACGGGGCGAAGACCGCCTCGAGGACGGCGCGGTGGGCATAGCGCTGGTCCTCGGCCTCGAAGTCCGCCTCCAGCGCCTGCGCCAGCGCGGTGACGACGTCCCCGCGGCCGGTGGCCTCGACGAGCCCGCGCCACTGGCGCACGGTGATCGCGGTGACCATGATGTGCCGGCCGTCGGCGGTGGCGAAGTCCGTGCCGAAGGTGCCGAACAGGTGGTTCCCGTGGCGGGGGCGGTCGGCGGCCAGGGCCTCGGTGTACCAGCCCAGATCCGCAACAGCGGAGAGCGCGACGTCTTCGAGCGCGATCGTCTCGAAGCTGCCCCTTCCCGTGGTGGCGCGCCGCAGGAGGCCCAGCAGCACGGCGGAGACGACTGCCTGGCCGCAGAGCAGATCCCAGGCGGGCAGCACGTGGTTGACGGGCCGCTCCGAGTCCGCCGGGCCGGTGAGACCGGGCACGCCGGTGGCCGCGTTCACGGTGTAGTCGACCGCCGGGGCGCCGTCGGCCCTGCCAGTGACGCCCACGTGGATGAGGTCGGCGCGGCGTTCGCGCAGCAGGGCGTCGTCGAGGTGCCTGCGGGCGGCGCCGTTCTCCACGAGGATGCCCCCACCTGTGCCCGGTGCGGTGATGAGGTCCATCGCGAGCCGGCGCCCGGTGTCGCTGCGCAGGTCAAGGGCCACCGACCGCTTGCCGCGGTTGAGCGTGTGCCAGTAGATCGAGGTGCCGCAGGGGTCCACCGGCCAGCGGTCGCTGTCGGGGCCGCCGCCGAGCGGGTCGATCCGGATGACCTGGGCACCCAGTTTCGCAAGGCCCAGGCAGGCGCTGGGGCCCGCGATGAACGACGCGTTCTCGATGATCGTCGTGCCCGCGAGCGGGCCGGCCGAGTGCGCGTCGGCCATGTCAGCCGCGCGTCGGGGCGCCGGGCGCGGTGACGCCGTCTGCTCTCGCGGTGCTGCTGTGCGCGCTCGCGGTGCTCGCCGGCTCGACGAGGATGCCGTCCTCGTCGGCCCACAGCCGGCCACCGGGCTCGAAAGTCACGCCGCCGAAGCTGACGGGCACGTCGATCTCGCCGGCCCCGTCCTTCGCCGACTTGCGCGGATTGGAGCCCAGCGCCTTGACGCCCAGGCGCAGCTCGGCGATGGCGGCGCGGTCCCGGATGGCGCCGTTGATGATGACGCCCGCCCAGCCGTTGGCCACGGCCGATTCCGCGATCATGTCGCCCATAAGGGCGGACTCGAGGCTGCGGGCACCGTCGACCACGAGGACTGCGCCCTCCCCCGGCGTGTTGAGCAGCTGCTTGACCAGCGCGTTGTCCCGGTGGCAGCGAATCGTGCGGATGGGGCCGGCGAAGCGGGTAGCCCCGCCCAGGTCCTGGAACTGCAGCGAGACGGAGTCCAGCGCGTCACCGCGCTCGTCGTAGAGGTCGGCGGTGGGCTGCGGCTGTGTGTGCTCGGTCATAGTCCAAGGATGCCACTGCGGGCGGGCTGTCTCACTGCCAGGCCCTGGGATGGACGCAATGGCAGTCAGCTGCCCGCCAGCCGGCGGTGTGGGTCAGCGCGTAAAGGTGCGCGTCGCCGCGCCCGTTGCCCAGCTGACCCGGGGGTAGGCGACACGGTAGGCCCGCTTGCCCCGCTGCTTGACCGAGAAGTGGGCGCGACCATGTGAAAAGTTGCGCGTCTGCACTGTCTTCCAGCCCCGGCCGGACTTGACCTGCAGCTGGGCGCGCTTGGGACTGTAGGCCACGTAGCGCGGGTGCTGCCAATCGACGTTGAAGCGCTTGGCCTGCGCGCTCACGCGCACGGTCGAACCCGAGCGGCGAGAGCTCGCCGTCAGGGACGACTTCGCGCGGATGTAGAAGTAGCCCTTCACCTTCGAGCGCTTCTCAATCCACTTCGAACCGACTTTGAGGAATGCATGTCCCGGACCAATCGTGATCTTGCCGAGGATTTTGTTGTAGGGACAGAGTCCAATTCGCGCTGTCCGCGGATGATCACGACTGTCGAAATCCGCGTAAGGATATGAGAACGGGTACGTGTCGGCGATTCGCAGGACAGTCCTTCCCTTCGTCATTCGCGTGTGAAAGTCCCACGTGCGCACGTTCGTTCTCGACTTCAGGTGCACATACGAATACGGACATCCCGAGTTCCTTGAAACGACCATGTCTTTCATGGACAGCGACACCACATCGAAGCGCGGCGCAGATTTCGCGGCGGCGGGGCCCGCGGGGACGGTCAGGCCCAGCACGGCGAGGACGGCGGCGAGGACGGCGGCGCAGGCGCGCACGAGCGAAGGCATAGGAGTCCTAGGGCGGAGGGCCGATCGCTCGGCAAGTGGGAGAGACGCGGAACTGGGTCCGCAGCGACCCGCTCCACGCTCAGAATAGGCGAGATTCGCAGGGGTGCGAATCCGCGCCTCTCCTCCCCTTGCCACCGTGCGGAGACCGCACCTCCGCCGCGTCCTATGCGTTGGGTGTGACGACGGCTCGGCCGCTGATCTTCCCGGCCTCCAGGCTTCGGTAGGCCTCAAGGGCATCGTCCATCGCGAAAGTCTGGATCGTCGGCGTGATCTGCCCCCGGCGATACATCGCCGCCACATCGTAGAGGTCGCCCAGCGAACCCCAGTAGGTGCCGTTGAGCGTGGACTCATAGGGCGTGCCGAAGAAGCTCCAGTCCGCCGTGCCGTCGGCGATCCCCACCACGACAACGCGCGAGCCAATGCCCGCGGCCGCGCGTGCTGTGGCGATGGTCGCCTTCGCTCCCACGAAGTCGAAGGCCGCGTCGACTCCGCGACCGCCCGTCAGGTCGCGGATCCGCTCGACCTGGCCATCGCCGGCGGGGACCGTTTCCACCCCGTCGCCGGCCACGGCGTCCATCGCCTCCTGCTTCGCATCGGTCGCAATGATCTGCGCACCGGTGAGCGCGCGAAGGATCTGGACCGCAACCTGGCCCAGACCGCCCAGGCCCACGACGAGCGCGGACTTCCCACCGCCGGCCAGATTCGGCAGTGCCTGCTTGATCGCGTGGTAGGGCGTGAGGCCCGCGTCGGCGAGCGGGGCCGCGGCCACCGGGTCGGCATCGCCCAGCGGCACCAGGTTGCGGGCCGGCACAGCAACGTATTCCGCCATCCCGCCGTCGCGCCCGAGCCCGATCGCCAGGGCCGGGTTCGTCGCCGCGTTGTCGCAGTAGTTCTCCGCGCCCTGCACGCACATACGGCACCGACCGCAGCCGGTCGGCCCGTACACCAGATACGCATCGCCGATCTCCACACCGGTCACACCCGGGCCCAGCTTCTCCACCCACCCGGCGGACTCGTGCCCCAGGACGAACGACGGCTTGAGCGCACCGGGGTGCTCGGCGGTGAAGTCGCGGTAGACGGAGACGTCGGAGTGGCACGCGCCCGCGCCAGCCACCTTGAGCAGCACCTCGCCCGCACCGGGCTCCGGCACCTCGACATCGGTCAGCGAAGGAAAGGTCTGGTAGTTCTCGAACACGACTGCGCGCATGGGGGCGCCTCCTCGAACGCGGGACTACCCGGCGCGCCCCTCGCGCCGGTGCGATCCGCTCGCCGTCCACGCTACTCGTGAAACGTCTCACATGCACGGGCGGTGATGCGTGCACCGTCAACTCCGGCGGGGGTAGAGAGGCGGCGGCGGCCTGGACTAGGTTGGCGGCATGAGCGAACGCGACGTCCAGACCATCGCCACCGGCTTCACCTTCACCGAGTGCCCGCGCTGGCACGACGAGCGCTGGTGGTTCGTCGACTTCTACACGCACCGGATCCTGTCGATGCGCGCCGACGGCTCGGACCTGCGCACCGAGGTCGAGGTCCCCCAGCGGCCCTCGGGGCTCGGCTGGCTGCCGGACGGCACCCTGTTGTTCGTCTCGATGCGCGACCGGCGGGTCATGCGCAAGGACTCCGACGGGTCGGTCTCCGTCCACGCGGACCTCTCCCGCCTCGCGGCCGGCTACCTCAACGACATGATCGTCGACGCGCAGGGCCGCGCCTACGTCGGCAACTTCGGCTTCGACCTCACCTCGGGCGCCGACATCGACCTCGCCGCCCTCATCCGCGTCGACACGGACGGCACCGCGACCGCGGTCGCACACGACCTGTGGTTCCCCAACGGCATGGCGATCACCGACGACGGTTCCACGCTGCTCGTCAACGAGACGTTCGGCGGCCGTGTCAGCGCCTTCGACATCGGCGCGGGCGGCGCGCTGGGCGAGCGCCGGGACTGGGCGAAGTTCTCCGAGCTGCCCCAGACCCGCTCCTTCGAGGCGGCCCGTTCCCAGCTGGTGGTCGAGCCCGACGGATGCGGACTCGACGCGCAGGGCAGGCTCTGGGTCGCCGATGCCATGGGCGGCCGGGCACTGCTCGTGGCCGAGGGCGGCGACGTCGAAGACGAGATCCCCGCCGGCACCGGCGTCTTCGCGTGCATGCTGGGCGGCCCGGACGGCCACGACCTGTTCCTCTCCTGCGCGCCGGACTACGACGAGCACAAGCGCTCCGCCGCCCGCGAGGCGACCGTCAAGATCGTCCGGGCCGAGGTGCCCCACGGCGGGCGCCCATAGCCCGCCCGCACCGCGCGCACCCGCAGTGCACCCGCAGGTGTGCGCTCGAGCGCACACACGTCGCCGTGCGCGCATCGCATTTCACGTACCGCTGCCACCGCTGGCCAGCCGCACCGGAACCGGCACCCGGGTAGGCTCGGCGCATGAGCGACGAACTGTTCTCCGTAACCGGCAAAACCGTCCTGGTGACCGGCGGCTCCCGCGGCATCGGCTACATGATCGCCCAGGGCATGGCCGCCCGCGGCGCCCGGGTCATCATCTCCTCGCGCAAGGCGGATGCCTGCGCTCAGGCGCAGCGAGCGCTGGCGGAGTTCGGCGACGTCACCGCGATCCCCGCCGACGTCGCAGACCCCGATGCCGCCACCGGCCTCATCGCCCAGGTGGAGGAGCGGTTCGGCGAACTCCACGTGCTCATCAACAACGCGGGCGCCGCCTGGGGCGCCCCGTTCGACGAGTTCCCCCTCCACGGCTGGTCGAAGGTCCTGGGTGTCAACGTCGTCGCCCCGTTCGTCCTCGTCCAGCGCGCCCGCGCACTGCTCGAGGCTTCCGGCAGCCAGGACGACCCGGCGCGCGTCATCAACATCGGCTCGATCGACGGCCTGCGGGTGCCGGAGTTCGACAACTTCTCCTACAGCGCCTCGAAGGCCGGCATCCACATGCTCACCCGGCACATGGCACACGAGCTCGCGCCGCGCATCCTCGTGAATGCGATCGCTCCCGGGCCCTTCCCCACACAGATGCTGGGCGGCGCGATCGCGGAGAACGGCGGCGAGGAGGCCGCCAGGGAGCGCAATCCGCTGGGCCGGTTCGGCACCCCGGACGATGCGACGGGCATGACCGTGTTCCTCGCCTCCCGCGCCTCGAGCTATATCACCGGGGCGATCATCCCGCTGGACGGCGGTGCGTCGACGATCGCCTGAGCACCAGTCCTCCGCGGGCGCTACAGCGCGCGCTCGGCGAGCGCCTCCCAGAGCAGACGGTGGCCCTCCGGTGTGGGGTGCAGCCCATCGGCCAGCAGGTCCGAGCGCGCCTCGAGCACGGGGTAGAGGTCGATCACGTCGCGGTGCGTACCCGCGCCCCAGTCCAGCAGCTCCGCCCGCAGCGCCGAGGTGCGGGCGGGGTCGAGCTCGGCGCCGAACTCCGTGCGGGCGCGCTCGCGGTCGTGCCACAGGGGGCAGAGGACTACCGGGCGCACCCCGCCGGCCTCGAGCGCCTCGCAGGCGGCAGCGAGCGCAGCGCAGACCTCGGCAGGGCCGGCGCCTGCGGTGAGATCGTTGACACCGGCGGTGACGATGACGGTGTCGCAGCGCCGGTGCAGCGCCTCGTCGAGCGCGAACTCCTGAAGTTGCGCGGCCATGAGTCCGGGCACCGCCAGGCTGAACACGCGGTTGACCGTTTCGTCGGCGCCGATGTGGGCGCGGGCCAAGCGGTGCACCCACCCTCCCGCGGGATCGGCGCGGCCGTAGGCGATCGAGTCGCCCACGATTCCGATGCGCTGGGCAACGGCCAGGGGGCGAGCGTCCACGTAGGCCCAGGCCGCGCCGTTGTCCGCGGTGCGCACGCGTCGGCGCGCATAGGCCGCGACCTCGTAGGCATCGGCCTGCGCGAGCTGAGATGCCGTGAGCGCAAGGAGCGCTCCCGCAACCGAACCGTCGTCAGCGCGGGCGAGGCCGCGGTGGACGGCCAGGCCGCTGGCGGCCACCACCTCGGGATCGGAGATGGCCACCTCCGTGAGGCGGTGGCCCAGCAGCCGGTCGGCCGTGGGCTCGATCTCACACCCGAACACGTGACGCTGGACCGCGGGATCAAGCAGCGTGCCGAAGGAGAATACGCGGTGAGGGGGCAAAGCGCTGCTGGTCACGAAGCCAGCGTAGCCCGGCCGGGGCTCAGCCCAGGGCCACCGTCGCTCGGATCATCTGGTGATCCGAGGGCGTGGAGGCGAGGACACCGGCCGTGGCCGTGCGCGACTTGACGTCGACGACGGTCTCCCACTGCTTGACCGCGACGCCGCTGCTGCCCACCATCCAGTCGATCGTGGAGCCCAGGCCGTTCTTCGGCGCGAGCTTCACCTGCGTGGAATAGCCATTGAACGTCGGGAAATCGGCGTTGATGCGATCGCTGGGGGTCGCGGCCGTCGGCGCCCAGTGGCCGAACGAGTGGGCCAGGAAGTCGTCGTACCCGGCACCAGCGAACGTGTGCACGGCCGCGTCCCCTGGATCCGGCGCTGCGCGTGGAGTTGTTCCAGGGCCTCGCGGTGTGGGCGGTGCTCTGGGCCGTCTACGGCATTCGCAAGCTCGCAGCCAAGCGGGTAGACCGCAGGACAGGGGTCGCCAGCGCACCGGGGACGCGGGCGGGGCCGGCGCAGCGCCCCGATCCCGCGGCTGCAGGGGGAGGTGGCCTCAGCCGCCCGACGCCGAGTCGGCGGGCTCCGAAGCGGCCTCGGCCCTCAGCTGGTGCTTGAGCAGCTTGCCGGACGGGTTGCGCGGCAGCTCGGCGCTCATGACCACCTGGCGCGGAATCTTGTAGCGCGCCAGGCGTGGGGCGAGGTAGTCCTGCAGCTCGTCCACCGTCAGGTCAGCGCCCTCGGATGTCGTGATGTGGGCGACGAGCTGCTGACCCCACTCGGGATCCGGGCGCCCGACCACCGCGACGTCCGCCACGCGGGGATGGGTGGCGATGGCCTCCTCCACCTCGAGGGAGAAGACGTTCTCACCGCCCACGATGATCACGTCTTTGAGGCGGTCGACGATGTAGTAGAAGCCGTCGTCGTCCATGCGGGCGATGTCGCCAGTGCGGTACCAGGGGCCCTCGAACGCCGCTGCGGTGGCCTCGGGGTTGTCCAGGTAGCCGTCCATGACGGTATCGGTGAGGAACCAGACCTCACCGGTCTGCCCCGGGCGGATGTCGTGTCCATCGGCGTCGACGACGCGCATCCGCGCGCCGAGCATCGCCGCCGCACCGATGCTGCCGGGCTTGACCTGCTGCTCGTGGGGCAGCAGGACGGCACCGCTGGGGCCGGTCTCCGTCATCCCGAAGAGCTGGTAGTGCCCACCGGGGCGGTACGTCTGCACGATCCGCTCGACGGCGGCGGCGTCGATGGGAGCACCGCCGAACAGCCAACGGCGCATCGTGGAGAAGTCGAAGTCCGCGACCTCGCGGCCGGACCCGGCGAGCGCCCGGAACGGGGCGAGGAAGGCGACGGTGGGGCCGAAGAACGTCGTGATCCTCTCGGCAGCGATGAGCTCGAACGTCTCGACGGGGTGGTATTCCCTTTGGAGGACCACGGTGCCGCCCATGAAGAGCGTGGGCAGCACACACACGTTGATGGGCGCGGAGTGCCAGATGGGCATGGCCACGAGCATGCGCTCATCCCGGCGCGCATCGAGGTTGAGGCTGAGCAGGACGGCGAGCTGAGTGAGGGCGCGGTGGCTCAGCACGCAGCCCTTGGGGGCAGACGTCGTCCCGGACGTGTAGAGGATCTCGGCGGGCGCAGCGTCGTCGGCGTGAGCTTCCCCGAACGGCGGGGCCACCGTCAGGCGCTCGGCAAAGCCCTCCGCTCCCGAGGTGCCCAGCCATTCGATTTCCGGCGCACCCGCGCGCACCGTGGGCAGCAGCTCCGGCGAGGCGATGCCGAGCGCCGCGCCGCAGTGCCCCACCGTGTAAGCGACCTCCGGCGGCTTCATCTTGTGATTCACCGGTACCAGCACCGCACCCAGCTCCCACGCTCCGAAGGCGGCGAGAATGAACTCCGGCTCATTGAACGTCATGACAGCAACACGGTCGCCCTGGCCGATGCCCAGCTGGGCGAGCGCGCCCGCCGCACGGTCGACATCGGCGACGAGCTGGGCGTAGGTCCACCTGCGGGCGCCGGCGACCAGCGCCTCGGCGCCGGGGGCGCGGTCCGCGGCGGCCCGGAGCATGGCAGTGAGCTTCATCGTTGCCTTCCTGTGGGCACCGCCGTTGGGTCCCACCCACTGCGGCGGACCGTGATTGGTGCCACAATGGCGTCATTCAACCACAGCCCGAGCCATGGCCGGGTCCGCCCGCATCCGCCCTGGGAGGCATGCCCCGTGCCCACTCACACCGTGCTCAACCAGTCCCCACCGCGCACCGGCGTGGATGAGTTCGGCCTCAACACCGCGCTCGTCGAGGCTCTCGCGCACTATGCGCCCGCGGCGGATGTGACTGAGCTGCACCGAATCGGACGGCTAGTGGGCAGCGTCGAATTCCAGCGCGACGCCCGCGCCGCGGAGCGCAATCCCCCGGTGCTGAGCACCCACGACCGGTGGGGCAACCGGGTAGACGACGTGGACTTCCATCCGGGATATCACCGGGTGATCGCCGAGGCGTTGCACGCCGGGGCGCACTCGCTGGCCTGGACGCAGCCGCGGGCGAATGCCGAGCGCGCCGCCAGGTTCATGCTGTTCGCGCAGGTGGAACCCGGTCACGGCTGCCCGGTGTCCATGACACACGCTGCCTATGCGGCACTGCGGGGCACCGAGCACGAAGCGTACTGGGGACCGCGCCTGACCGCGGCCGCCTATGACCCGCGGCTCGTCGACACGGCTCAGAAGTCAGCCGTGACGTTCGGCATGGCCATGACGGAGAAGCAGGGCGGTTCCGATGTCCGCGCCAACACCACGCGCGCGGTGCCGGTTGCGCACTCCGGCTCCGCACCGCCGGCCGGCCTTCCGGGCTCTGGTGACGGGCTGCCGGGCCGGCCCTTCGAGCTCACCGGTCACAAATGGTTCTGCTCTGCCCCGCAGTCGGATGCATTCCTCATGCTCGCCCAGCTCGACGAAGGCCTCAGCTGCTTCGTCGTGCCGCGCGTCCTGCCGGGGGGCGAGCGCAACGGCGTACGCATCCAGCGGCTCAAGGACAAGCTGGGCAACAAGTCCAACGCATCCTCGGAGATCGAACTCGAGGGCGCCGCGGGGTGGCTGGTGGGGGACCCCGGCCGGGGCGTGCGCACGATCATCGAGATGGTGAATCGAACGCGCCTCGACTGCATTCTCGGCTCAGCTGCCGGAATGCGGCAGGGGGTCGCCGAGGCCGCGTGGCACACTCAGCACCGCTTCGCATTCGGCGCCCGCCTCAGCGAGCAGCCCCTTATGCGCGCGGTGCTCGCAGATCTCCAGCTCGAGGCCGAGGCGGCCACATGGACAGCCCTGCATCTGGCCTCGGCACACGATGCGGAGAGCGGAGACGACGCGGACTTCCGCCGGATCGCCACGGCGATCGCGAAGTACTGGATCTGCAAGCGCGGTCCCGAGCACGCCTACGAATGCCTCGAGTGCCTCGGCGGCAACGGCTATACCGAGTCGTTCCCCCTCGCCATGCGATATCGGGAGCAGCCGGTCATGGCCGTGTGGGAGGGGTCAGGCAACGTCATCGTGCTCGATGTCCTGCGCGCGCTGGCGAAGGACCCCCGCAGCGCCAAGGCCCTGCTCGCCCAATTGGAGGGCGCGCTGGGATACATGCCGGACTACGACAGGGCATTCGACGTCGCCGCGCGCGAACTCGCACGTGCGTCCACCGCGGCGGCGGACGGCGAGCCGGCGGCCCTCGCTGAGTTCGCGGCGGCCGGCCGGGTGCTCGTGGAACGCCTCGCCCTGCTGCTGCAGGCTTCCGTGCTGCTGACCCGCGCACCCGGGGAAGTCGCCCGGTCCTTCGTGCTCGCACGGCTCGGGCCCGATCGCGGTCGCGAATACGGGGCGCTCCCCGGCGGGGTCGACATCGACGGCCTCGTCGCACGGGCGATGGGATGCGAGGAGGGCTGACGCGATATGCGTCCATCCGCCGCCCCTACCCCAGGCAAACGCGGGCAATCGTTACACCGGTGTGACCGCCGGCGGTGCTAGGGTCGCCAAAAGTGATCCAGCTCACCTGTATCGATGCGACGGTGCGGGTGCGCTCCCCGACACAACGGAGTGTCCATGTCACATCCCACCGAACCCCCGCCCCACGACGCACCCGAGGCCGGTCAGTCCCGCGTGGACTTCGAGCAGGTGGAAGGGTCCGAGGACTTCCGGCGACTGCGCTCCACCCACCGCCGGATCATCGTGCCGCTGACCATCGTCTTCCTCCTCTGGTACTTCGTCTACGTGCTGCTGGGCGCCTACGCCCACTCCTTCATGGCAACGCCCGTCATCGGCAACATCAACGTGGGCCTGCTGCTGGGCCTCGGCCAGTTCGTCACGACGTTCGCCATCACGATGATCTACGTGGCGCTGGCCAATCGGCGCCTCGACCCCCAGGCCGCGGCCCTGCGCGAGCAGCTCGAGGCAGTCGACCATCCGGACGGCGCACTGGGCGACGAGCCCCGCGCGGACGGCCCCACTCCGGCAGGAGGCCCTGCATGAGCACGCTCGCCCTGGCAGACGGCGCTGCGGTGATCGCCGCAGCGAAGGTGGAGAACAACCCCGTCCTCAACATCTCGATCTTCGCGGGATTCGTCGTCGTCACGATGGCGATCGTGCTGCGCGCCTCGAAGAACAACGCGACGGCCGCGGACTTCTACGCCGGCGGCCGGCAGTTCTCCGGCCCCCAGAACGGCTTCGCCATCGCCGGCGACTACCTCTCGGCCGCCTCGTTCCTGGGCATCTGCGGGGCGATCGCCGTCAACGGCTACGACGGATTCCTCTACTCGATCGGCTTCCTCGTCGCCTGGCTCGTCGCCCTGCTGCTCGTCGCGGAGCTCATGCGCAACACCGGCAAGTTCACGATGGCCGACGTGCTCTCCTTCCGCCTCCGCCAGCGCCCCGTGCGGCTCGCGGCGGCCACCACCACGCTGGCGGTGTGCTTCTTCTACCTGCTCGCCCAGATGGCCGGTGCCGGCGGGCTCGTCTCCCTACTGCTCGGCATCGAGGGCAAGGTGGGGCAGTCCCTCGTCATCGCGGTGGTGGGCGTCATCATGATCGGCTACGTCTTGGTGGGCGGCATGAAGGGCACCACCTGGGTCCAGATCGTCAAGTGCTTCCTGCTCGTCGCCGCGGCCGCGGTCATGACCCTCTGGGTCCTCGCCCTCAACGGTTTCAACCTCTCCACCCTGCTGGGCGCCGCGGTGGAGGCCTCCGCCTCGGACCCGAAGGCCGCCATCCTGGCCCCGGGCCTGCAGTACGGCAAGCTGCCGCTCGACTTCATCTCCCTGGCCCTCGCGCTCGTGCTCGGCACCGCGGGCCTGCCGCATGTCCTCATGCGGTTCTACACGGTGCCCACCGCCAAGGAGGCCCGCCGCTCCGTCGTCTGGGCCATCTGGCTGATCGGCATCTTCTACCTCTTCACCCTCGTCATCGGCTACGGGGCCGCGGCCATGGTGGGCTCGAAGGAGATCGCGGGTGCGCCCGGCGGAGTGAATTCGGCGGCCCCGCTCCTGGCGCTCCAGCTGGGCGGGCCCATCCTGCTGGGGCTCGTCTCCGCTGTCGCGTTCGCCACGATCCTCGCGGTGGTCGCGGGCCTCACCATCACGGCGGCTACCTCGTTCGCCCACGACGTCTACACCTCCGTCATCAAGAAGGGCCAGGCGTCAACGAGGGCCGAGCTGCGCGTCGCGAAGATCACGGTCGTCGTCATCGGCGCCGTGGCGATCATCGGCGGGATCGGCGTGCAGGGCCAGAACGTGGCATTCCTCGTGGCCCTCGCCTTTGCGGTGGCCGCCAGCGCCAACCTGCCCACCATCCTCTATTCGCTGTTCTGGCGCGGCTTCACCACCCGCGGTGCCGTGTGGTCGATGTACGGGGGCCTGCTCACGGCCATCGTCCTCATCGTGGCCTCCCCCGTCTTCTCCGGGGCGAAGACGTCGATGCTCGGGCCCGATGTGGACTTCGCGATCTTCCCGCTGAGCAACCCCGGCATCGTCTCCATCCCCGTGGGCTTCCTCCTGGGCTGGCTGGGCTCCGTCCTCGACCGCCACGGGGAGAGCGCCCGCCTGGCTGCGGAGATGGAGGTCCGCTCGCTGACCGGCTACGGCGCGGAGAAGGCCGTCGAGCACTGAGGCCCTTAGATCTCCCCCTTCGGGTTCACCACCGCGCGCTGGCGCGGGTCTGCGAGGTCGACGGTCAGTAGGCGCTCGAGGCGCTCCCGCAGGGGACGCAGCGTGTTGCGGTGGACCCTGAGTGAGTGCGCGGCCCGCGCATTGGACCGGCCGTCGCAATGACTCCCAGGGCCTCGCGCAGCGCGTACAAGGAGGAGCTCGCGCGACTCCGGGTTCGAAGGAACACAGGTGGGGCGGCCGCGCGTCGACCGGCCCACCGCGGGGTGCTGCGGCCGCGGGGACCGTCGCCCTGACGCCGTGGCCGGAGGGGTGTAGCGCCTGGAAGAGTCCGGAGCCCGTCACGCCGTACTTCATGGGGCCCGGAGGCCGATGAGGTCGGCCGCCTGACCGCACCCGCCGATGAGCAGCCACGCTCGCAGCCGGCATCGAAGCGACGCGCCTCCCGAGGTTTCCCCACCGTGGCACCGAAATCTGTAATATGCATCACAGTTTAGGTCGAGGCGCAGCGGAAGGGGTGGGCCCATGGGCTCCTACATTCTGCGCCGCGTACTTCTCATGATCCCAATTGTGCTGGGCGTCGCCACGCTTTCGTTCTTCCTCATGAAACTGGCGCCCGGCGACCCGGCCGCGGCCTATTTGGGCGACAAGGGAACACCGGAGGCCGTCGCCGCGCTACGGCACGCGTGGGGCCTCGATCAGCCAGTCATCGTGCAGTACTTCCGCTTCCTGGGTGGCCTTGTGACCGGCGACTTCGGTCAGTCGTTCGTCTTCCAAACCTCGGTGCTCGAGCTGCTCAAGCTCCGCCTGCCGGCCACGCTCATGCTCATGCTCGTGGCGCTCATCTTCGCCGTGCTCGTCTCCGTACCCCTCGCCATGTGGGTCTCGATGACCCGCAACGCGATCGCCGAGACTATCGTGCGCGTCTTCACCGCTACCGTTCAGGGCATGCCGACGTTCTTCGTGGGCACACTGCTGGTGCTCGTCCTCGCCCTCCACTGGGGTTGGTTCCCCGTGGGCGGATACGGCTCGACATTCGGCGAGCACCTGCGCTCCCTAGTCTTGCCCGGCTTCGCCGTTGCCCTGTCGATCAGCCCCATCCTCATCCGCAGCCTTATTGCCGCGCTCAACCAGTCCTTCGATGCCGAATACATGAACTTCGCATTGTCCAAGGGTCTGAGTCGACGCCGATCGTTCACCCACTACGCCTTCCGCAACGCGGGCATCGCGGGGGTCTCAATCCTCGGAATCCAGGTCGGCCACCTGGTGGGCGGCGCGCTTATCGTGGAAAACGTCTTCGCCATTCCCGGAGTGGGTTCGCTGCTCATGCAAACGGTCATCGCCCGCGATTACAACGTCGTGCAGGCGCTCACCGTGATTTTCGGCGTCATGGTCGTGGCCGTCTATCTGCTGACCGATATCGTCTACAGCGCCGTCGACCCGCGCGTCCGGCTGGGGAGGTGAGTGCCCTTGTCCAGCACTCCACTTGGCGCAGCTCCGCAGCCCGTGGCCCAGGTGCGCATCCGGCTCCCCCTGCCCGCTGTGCTGCGACACAGGAACCTCCAGCTCTGGCTGGGCACCGCAATTGTGGGAGCCATCGTCCTGCTGCTCCTCCTTGGCCCGCTGTTCGTCAGCGCCGACCCGGAGCGCCAGGACCTCCTCAACACGTTCGCGGGATCCACGCTCGCCCACCCCATGGGAACCGACCAGCTGGGCCGCGATGTGTTCGCCCGCTTCCTCTACGGCGGGCGGATGGACCTGCTCGTCGCGGTCATCGCCGTCATCGTCCCCTTCGTGTTAGGAACCGTCCTGGGAGCCCTCGCCGGTTACTTCGGGCGGTGGGTCGACACTGTCATCATGCGGACGGCGGACGTCGTCTCCGCCTTCCCGTTCTACGTGCTCGTCATCGCCCTGGTCTTCGTCATGGGCAATGGCATGACCAGCATCTTCGTGGCGATCTCCATCGTCTCCTGGGTCGCATACGCCCGCCTGGTCCGCGGCGAGGTCCTGGTGCTCCGCGAACAGGAGTTCATCGCCGCGGGGCGGACCTCGGGGCTGCCGGCCCTCCAGATCCTCGCCAAGCACGTTGTGCCGAACACGGTGGGCCAGGGCATCATCTACGCGATGAGCGACATCGTCCTCAACATCGGAGTGGTCGTCACGCTCAGCTTCTTCGGCATGGGCATCGTGCCGCCCACTCCTGACTGGGGGCAGATGATGAATGACGGCCAGCAGTACATGGGAGCGGGCCACTACGGCCTCATCCTGTGGCCGGGGTTTACGGTCGTGCTCATCTCCTTCGGTCTCGCCCTCGTGGGCGACGGCCTCACCTCCGTCCTGAAGCCCAGGAGGTGACACGATGTCCACGGAGCCGCTCCTCGAGGTGTCCCACCTGACCGTCGACATCACCAGCGCGCAGGGCCCACGTCGGATCCTTGACGACATCTCTCTCTCCATCGCCCCCGGTGAGCCCATGGGCCTCGTCGGGGAATCGGGATCCGGCAAATCGATGACCCTGCGGACTATCTTGGGAATGCTGCCCCACGGTGCGCGTGTGGTCTCCGGCGAGGTGCGCTACGCGGGCCACGACATCCTCACCGCCGGGGTCGGACGCGGGTACCGCAGCAGCGTGCGCGGGGCGGGCATCTCGATGGTCTTCCAGGAGCCGGCCATCGCACTCAACCCGGTGATGCGCGTGGGCCAGCAGATCACCGACGCGGTGGCGGAGCGCAAGCGACTCTCCCGCAGGGCCGCCGCAGATCTCGCCGTCGAACTCCTCGAGCGCGTCGGCATCCCGGACCCGGGGCGCCGCGCCCGGGCGTACCCCTTCGAGCTGTCCGGTGGGATGCGGCAGCGGGTAATGATTGCCGCGGCACTCGCGCAGGAGCCGAACGTCCTCCTGTGCGATGAGCCCACCACCGCCCTCGACGTCACTATCCAGGCGCAGGTCCTCGACCTCTTCCGCAGCATGCAGCAGGAACGGGGCCTCGGATTGCTCTACGTCACACACGATCTTGCCGTTGTCGCCCAGCTCTGCACGGCCCTCAGCGTGATGCAGGGTGGGCGCATCGTCGAGCAGGGCGGGCTGCAGGCAATCTTCGACGACCCCCAGCACGCCTACACGCAGCGTCTACTGCGTTCCACTCCGCGCCTGCCTGCCGGCCCCCTCGATGCGGTGGTGGCGCAATGAGCCCGGAGCGGGAGGCCCCGCAGCGGCCAGTGGGCCTGCGCGCGGAGGACATCGGGGTGGTGTTCGGCCGCGGCGATCGCGCCTTCACTGCCGTGGACGAGGCGAGCATCGACGTGGCCCCCGGAGAGATCGTCGGTCTCGTGGGCGAGTCCGGTTCGGGGAAGTCCACCGTATCCCGGGTCATCTGCGGGCTGCAGCGCGACTACACGGGCACGGTGTCCTTCGCCGGGCAGAAGCTGACGCCCAAGCGCACCGCCGCGCAGTGGCGCTTGGTCCAGATGGTCTTCCAGGATCCATTCGCGTCGCTGGACCCGCGCTACACAGTCGAGCAAACGCTGAGCGAAGTCATCCGCCACCATCGCCTCGTGAGCGGCAAGGAGGCCCTGCGCGCACGCTGCCGCGAGATCATGGATATGGTCCGCCTGCCGCACGGCTTCCTGGGACGCACGCCCGTGACCATGTCCGGTGGCCAGCGGCAGCGTGTGGCGATCGCCCGCGCGCTCGCCCTGGAGCCGCAACTGCTCGTCGCCGATGAGGCGGTCTCCGCCCTGGACGTGAGCGTCCAGGCGGAGATCATTGCGCTGTTCGCGCATCTGCGCGACGAACTGGGCCTGGGCATCCTCTTCATCAGCCATGACCTGGCCGTCGTGAAGGACCTGTGCGCGCGGGTCTACGTCATCCACAACGGCATCATCGTCGAGCACAGCGCCACCGCCGAACTGTTCCGGTCCCCGCAAGCGGAGTACACGCGCACGCTGCTCGCGGCCGTGCCCCGCTTCACCAGCCGGTTCCTAGACCGAGTCGAAGGAGATCCCCAATGAAGCGCCGCAGGCTCACGGCGGTCGCTGCGGGTGCCGCCTCCCTCGCCCTGCTCGTGAGCGCCTGCGGGCCCGGCCACGACATGGCGGATGCTGGTGGCGACCTCGCCATCGGCCGCTCCGCGGACGCCACGACGCTTCTGCCCTCCACTACGACGCAGAACGCGGACATCTGGACGCTGCAGCAGATGTACGAGACTCTCACCCTCAACCGGCCCGACGGCAAGGGAGTCGAGCCCGGACTGGCCACCAGCTGGCACGAGTCCAAGGACAAGCGGAGCTGGACGTTCAAGCTGCGCCGCGGTGTTGAGTTCCACAGCGGCAAGAAGCTGACGGCAGACGACGTCGTCTTCTCGCTCAACTACGCCCGCAACGCGAAAGATGAAAAGAACCAATGGGCCTCGGAGTTCGAACTCGTCAGCGACGTGAAGAAGATCGACGACGAGACGGTCCGCATCGACACCTCGAAGCCCTGGACCCCGTTGCCCAGTTACCTGGCTCTCTTTGCCGCCTCGATCTACCCCAAGGACTTCGGCGGCCATGACAAGGCGTACATGGAGACCCACGAGGACGGCACCGGTCCGTTCGAACTCGAGTCCTGGACCAAGGGCCAGAGCATGAAGCTCAAACGCAACCCCGCGTACTGGAAGCGCGGAGTCCCTTCGCTCAACACCGTCGCCTTCAACGTCGTCAGCGATGACAACACGCGCATGCTCCAGCTCCAGGGTGGCCAGATTGACATCGACGAGGGCCCGGCTGCGCTGTCGATGGCCACACTCGGGCGCTCCCAGGACATCACCGCTGCCGACTTCCCGTCGACCCGCGTGGACTACTTCAACATCAATACCAAGGCGAAGGGGCTCGACGACCCCAAGGTGCGCCGCGCGATGTCCTACGCCCTCAACAGGGATGCCATCGTCAAGGTCGTCTACGGGGGCTATGCCCAGGCGGCCAACTCCTACATCTCGCCCGGCCTCGCGGGCCACGACGACCGGGTCAACGGCGGCGAGTACAACATGGACAAGGCCCGGCAGCTCATGCGAGAGTCTTCCCACCCAAACGGTGTCGACGTGACGCTCCAGATCACCGCCGGCGACGAGGAGCGCGAGCTACAGGCCCAGATCGCTCAGCAGACGTGGGCCGACCTGGGGATCCGCATCAAGATCCAGAAGCTGGATTCGGCGACGATGACAACGAACCGCAGCACGGGCAAGTTCGACATCGCGGCGAGCTATGCCACCTCCGATGTCGCCGACACCTCGCAGATGATCGCGTTCATGGGCATCACCGACGGCAGCGGGATCCGCTCCGGTTACGCCAATCCGGACGTGAAGAGGTGGTACGGCGAATCGCTTGTGGAGTCCGATACGAAGAAGCGCAATGCCCTCTTCGGCAAGATCCAGCAGCGGGTAGCCGATGATGCGCCGCTCATCCCCATCGTCTTCCGCCCGGCCATGTACGGCGTGAGCAAGCAGGTGCAGGGCTTCCGCCCGGCTGTCCTCGGCACCTACGGGCTCAAGGAGACGCGGCTCGAGCGCGACTGACACCGCCTCACCGCCTCTCACCCGCCGTGACGCCCGGGCACTCAGCCGAACATCGCCGCACGGATGGGCGAGCCGGAGCCGCCGTCGATCTTGAGCGGCATCGCGAAGAACGCGCCCTCGACAGGCGGCGCGCCCAGGTTCACGAGCCCCTCGATGATGAGGATACGGTTGGGCAGGAAGTGCACGGCGTGGCCGGGAGCGTCGGTGAGCTTGCCGTCCTTGATGACGATGTCCACGGCCGCGGAGTCCGCGCCGATGGCCCGGATCTTCCTGTCTGCGAAGTGCTTGCACGCCTCGTCGGTGAGGCCCGGCTCGTTGGCGCCCCACCAGCCGCGCTCCTCCGGATCGTGGCTGTCCGGCTTGAGGTACTGATCCCACCCGAACTGCAGGATCGCGATGTCGCCCTCCCGCAGCTCGATGCCGTCCTCGCGCTCCACCTGCTCGATCTGCTCGAGCGTGACGGGGACACCCGCCTCCAGCTCGAAGCGCGTGAGGTCGTACTTCTTGTAGGGCGCGAAGAGGACATCGGGGCCGAAGTCCTCGATCGTCTCCGACCCGGGGTGGATGTGGCGCGGCGCGTCGACGTGGGAGCCCGTGTGCTCGGAGATGAGCAGGGTCTGGGCGAAGTAGCCGTGCTGGTCGAAGTTCCGGCCGTCGCGCACGATCCCCATGGTGGGGTGGGTGAACCAGCCGGGAAGGTTGGTGTCCAGCGTGGGCGAGACATCGTACGAGGTCAGCGAGTGCAGCGCGGAGAACAGCTCCGTCACCGCAGCGGTGTTGTCGGCCATGGGATTCCTTTCGCACGTCATCGGGCGGGTCCGTCTTCATCGTAGGCCGAACGAGCGGTAGGTCAAGATTCAAAACCGCGCGGGCTCCCCCGCGCGGCGCCTGCGCCACCGGGCGTCCGAGGCGCAGCCCACCCGGGCCACCGGGGCGAGGCACCTGCGCCAGCGGGCGCACGAGGCGCGGCTCGCCTGCGCTGCCGGCCCGCACCTCGGGCGCGGGCCGGCAGCGCTGGTGACTCAGTCGATCTCCATGGAGGGCACCGGCCGGCGGAAGCCGCGGGTGAACCACAGGAGGTAGAGCAGGCCGATGGCAATCCAGGCCAGGCCGACGAGGAGCGTGATCCCGGTCAGCGAGGTCCACAGCCAGACCGTGAACCCGAACCCGATGGCCGGGAAGAGCCCGTGGCGCAGCAGCGAGGGCGCACCGCGGCCCGGGGAGCGGCGCACGAGGAAGACCATGATGACGGCCAGGTTGACGACGGTGAAGGCGGTGAGCGCGCCGAAGCTGACGATCGACGCAACGAAGTCGACGTCGGCGAACGCGGCGGAGACGCTGATGACCGCGACCACGAGGATCGCCCCCACCGGGGTGCGGAAGCGCCGCGAGAGGAAGCCGAACACCCGCTTGGGGATGACTCCGTCGCGGCCCATGCTGAAGAGGATGCGCGACACGGAGGCCTGCGAGGCGAGCGCGGAGCCCATGGCACCCGTGACGTATGCGGCGAGGAACAGCGCGGTCAGCAGGTTGCCGCCCACGTGCGCGAGCATCGTCAGCGCCGCGGAGTCCGCGCCATCGCCGGTGATGACCTGCGGGAAGACCATGTAGCAGACCCAGGCGACCATGACGAAGAAGACGCCGGCGAGCACGGTCGTGAGGATGATGGCCCGCGGCACGGTGCGCTGCGGGTCCTTCGCCTCCTCGGCCATCGTGGAGATCGCGTCGAAGCCCAGGAACGACAGGCACAGCACCGCGGAGCCCGCGACCACCGGCCCCAGGGCGAAGTCGCCGCGGAAGAACGGGTCCAGCAGCGAGACCGAGGGGTCGAACGAGCGCGCCGCGAAGAAGAAGAACACGACGAAGAAGACCACCTGCAGGGCCACGATGACGACGTTGGCGCCCTTGACCGCGGAGATGCCCACGATGTTGAGGGCCGTGACGAGGACCAGCCCGGCCATCGCGAACACCCACCCCGGCACCGCCGGGAACTGCTCGTGGAGGTACACGCCGATGAGCAGGTAGTTGAGCATGGGCAGCAGGACGTAGTCCATGAGCACGGCCCAGCCGGTGAGGAAGCCGATCCGGCTCCCGAAGCCCGCCCGAGCATACGCGTAGGCGGAGCCCGCGGAGGCGACCTCGCGGCTCATGGTCGCGTAGCTCAGCGCGGTGAAGAGCACGGCGATGAGGGTGATGACGTAGGCGGCCGCCAGGTACCCGTTCGTCGTCTCGTTCACGATCCCGTAGGTGGTGAAGACGGTCATGGGCACCAGATAGGCGAGCCCGAACACCACGAGGGTGGGGATGCCCAGCGTGCGCTTGAGCGACGTGTGCTGGCGCTCGTCGCGCCGCTCCGCGCGGGAGGAGTGCGGAGGGGCGCCGAGGTGCTGGCCGGCTGCGCTGCCGGTTCGGGCGGCGCTGCTGGACCTGGCCGCGTTGGCGGCGCCGCTCGTGGCGCCCGGATCGGATTCCGGAGGGGTGTGCGACATGGGCTCGCTCCTTCTGCTGGGCGATGTCCGGGCGGCTGGCCGGGTCCGGAGTGTGGAAGGGGTGGCCCGTGGAGCTGCTGTGCTCCGGGGGGCTTGCCTCTTATTGACCATGTGGTCAATAATCGGTTTCATCGAGATTAGAGTGAAGGGGGTCACAGTGTCAACGCCTTCGGCCAACCCGCGGACGGACGTCCGCGACCGCACCGGCGGTGCGGCTCGGCCGGCCGCAGCCGCACCTCGGACCCCCAGCGGCGGACCTCGCCGCACCCGGCTGAGCAGGGCCCAGCGGGCGGAGCAGATCCGGGCCGCCGCGCTCGAGCTCGCGCTGGCCGAGGGGCTGCCGAACCTCACGCACCGCAGCCTCGCCGCCCACCTCGCCGTCACGCACGGACTCATAGCGCACTACGAGCCGGACATCGATGCGCTGCGCGCACACGCCTACACCGCGCTCATCGACGCGGAGTTCGAGGCGGCCGCCGCCCCCGCGCTCGCTGCCCCCACGGCGACCGCGGGCCTGGCCATCCTCATCGACCGGATGAGCGTGAGCGGCCGCGAGGCCCACGCCGCGCTCTGGCTCGACGGCTGGACCATGGGGCGCGCCGACGCCACCATGGCCGCCAGCGTGCGCACCGCCATGGACGCCTGGCAGGACATGGTCGAATCCCTCCTCACGCGCGGCCGCGACGCGGGCGAATTCGCAGTCGTCGATCCCGCCGGCGCCGCCTGGGAATTCATCGCGCTCCTCGACGGCCTCAACGCCCACCTGCTCGTCGCCTATCCCGGCCCGGGCACGTACCGCGAGCGCATCGCCACGGCCTTCGAACACCGGCTGCACCTGGCCCCCGGCACGCTGGGCTCACCACCACCGGAACAAGCGCGAGCACGGCCGGCGCCCGCAGCCCCGCAGCCCGCAGGCGCACCGGAGACCGGTCAGGCATCGGACACCAGCCGCGCACCGAAATCCACCGGTGCCCCGGGATGCGCAGCCCCGAGCCCAGCAGCCCCCACCCCCAGCCGCACCGCCACCGAAGGAGACGCCGATGACCGCGCCTGACCACCACGCCACCACCGCATCCCCGCAACCCGGCGCCGGCGACCCCACGGCTCCCGGAACCGACGCGGACGAGCGCGCGGCGAGTACCGCCTCGGCGGTGGACTACGACGCGATCGTCGTCGGCGCCGGCATTGCGGGGCTCAGTGCCGCCGAGGCACTCGAGCGGGCCGGGCTGCGCGTCCTCGTCCTCGAGGCCCGCGAGCGGGTGGGCGGGCGCACGGACGGCCGGCAGTTCGCCTCGGGCACGTGGATCGAGATGGGCGGCCAGTGGCTGGGCCCCACCCAGGACGAGGCTCTGGCGCTCGCGGAGCGGCTCGGTCTCGAGACCTTCACCGTCTACGACGAGGGTCAGTCCCTCCTGTTCGCCCGGGGCGAGCGCACCACCAGCGACGACGACACCTTCGGCCTTGGCCCCGAATCCGGACGCGCCTGGGCCCACCTCGTCGAGGACATCGACAGCCTCGCCGCACGGATCGACCTGGCGCACCCGTGGGCCTCACCGGAGGCCGCAGCCCTCGATGCGATCACCGCGGCACAGTGGCTGGCGGACAACTGCCCGGACGAGCGGGCGCGCGCCTTCGCCCACGTCATGCTCGGCTCCATCTTCGCCGCGGACGCGGAGACCTACTCCGCCCTCCACATGCTCTTCTACCTGGGCTCCGGCGGCGGGCTGCACCGCATGATGCTCACGATCGGCGGCGCCCAGGAATCGCGCGTGCGCGGGGGCACCCACCAGCTCTCCGAGCGGCTCGCGGCACGGCTCGCGGGACCCATCCGCCTAGGCGAGCCCGTGCGCGCGGTCGAGGGCTGGGACGGAGACGGCCCCGTGCGCGTGCGTACGGACCGCGGCAACTACACCGCCCGCGACGTCGTCATCGCCCTGCCGCCCATGCTGGCCAATCGGCTGGAGTACGCACCGAGGCTGCCGGCCAACCGCGACATCCTCGCCTCCCAGGTCATCCCGGGCAACGTCATCAAATTCCAGGTCGAATACGAGCGCCCCTTCTGGCGCGAGGAGGGCCTGTCGGGCACCGTGCTCAGCCTCGACCACCGCGTCTCACTCGTCTACGACAACGTCGTGCCGGACTCAGACGCCGGGATCCTCGTGGCCTTCGTCGAGGGCCACCGCGCCCGCGAGCTCAACGAGCTGCCGGAGGGCGAGCGCGCCCGCCTCGTCGTGGGCGACCTCGCCGCCTTCTTCGGCCCACAGTCCGCGGCGCCCCGGGAGGTGCTCCAGCGCAACTGGAGCGAGGAGCCCTTCACCCGCGGCTGCTACGGCGGCCGCCTGGGCACCGGGCTGTGGACGAGCGTGGGCGCGCACCTCGCGCAGCCGTGCGACCGCATCCGCTGGGCGGGTGCGGAGACGGCGCAGGTGTGGAACGGCTACATCGACGGCGCCATCCGCTCGGGTCAGCGCGCCGCCGCCGAGGTGCTGGGCGGCTGACGAGCAGACGGCCGGCCGGGGCGGGGCCGGCGAGGTGACGGGACGGCGGGCCGACCCGCCGGGCGGGGGTTCGCCGAGCACAGGGCCGGTTGCTCCCAGGCGCGCACGGGGAAGGCGGGCCGGACGCGCTCCCCCCGCGCACACCCCGCCGCCCCGCGCGCCTCGTTGACACCGTCAGAGTCCAGGCGACACGATGACGAGACGCACACCTATGGTGTGGCTCACGCACGGATGTGATGCTCGCGAGGGGACCCATGACTGACACTGCTCGACCGGACGCATCCCCCACGGCCGCCGGGACGGGCAGCGCCGCGGCCTCGCCCTCACTGCGTGCGCCGGCCCCGGACACCGATGTGCGCGCGGCCCTGTTCTCCGACCAGGAGTATGCGAGCCGCCTGGCCAAGGTCCGCGAGCGGATGCGCTTCCAGGGCCTGCAGGCGCTCATCGTCACGGACCCGGCCAACATCTTCTACCTCACCGGTTATGACGCCTGGTCGTTCTACACCCCGCAGATGCTCTTCGTCGGCCCGGACGGCGATCCGCTGCTCTTCATGCGGGAGATGGACGCCAACGGCGCCTGGCGCACCGCGTGCATCGACCGCGAGCTCATCATCGGCTACCCCGAGCGCTACGTGCACCGGCCCCACATCCACCCCTTCGACTGGGTGGCCTTCCGCCTGCGCCAGCTGGGCTGGGTGGCGCGGACCCACGGAGTGGTCGGGCTCGAGATGGACTCGCACTTCTTCAGCCCCAAGGCCTACCGGGCACTCGTCAACGCCGTGCCGGAGTGGACGCTCGTGGAGAGCTTCGAGCTGGTCAACTGGGTGCGCGCCGTGAAATCGGATGCGGAGATCCAGTACATGCGCCACGCCGCGCGCGTGGCCACGGGGGCCATGCAGGCCGCCGTCGACGCGATCGAGCCCGGTGCCCCGCAGAACGAGATCGCCGCGGCGATCGCCCACGCCCAGGCGCTGGGCGCCGGTGAGAGCTTCGGGGACTACCCCGCGATCATGCCGCTGCTGCCCACCGGCGCCAGCGCGGACACTCCCCACCTCACCTGGTCGAACCGTGTGCTGCAGGACGGCGAGGCCGTGGTCGTGGAGATCGCCGGCGCCCACCGCCGGTACCACGTGCCGATCGCCCGCACCATCAGCCTGGGCGAGCCGGGAGACGACCTCAAGCGCCTCGAGGAGGCGGTGGCCGAGGGCCTGCAGGCGGTGCTCGACGCGGCGGCGCCCGGGGTGCCGGTGCGCGAGCTGGCCCTGGCCTGGAACTGGAAGCTCGCCCAGTACGGTCTGGCCAAGGAGAGCCGCCTGGGCTATTCGATCGGAATCGGCTACCCGCCGGACTGGGGCGAGCGCACCATGAGCATCCGCTCGGAGGACGAATCGATCCTCGAGCGGAACATGACCTTCCACATCATCTGCGGCATGTGGATGGAGGGCCATGGCTACGAGGTATCCGAATCGGTGAGGATCTCCGACACCGGAGTCGAGGCCTTCACCGCCTTCCCCCGACGCATCATCAGGAAGTGAGAGCATGAGCAGCGCCACCCACCCCCTCATCACCACCGTCAAGAGCCTCGTCGATGCGGCCACCGCGCCCACGGCGGGGCTCAGCGGCGCGGCGGCCCACGGCAAGTTCCCCCTGGCCGGAGGCCCGGACGGGTTCGTGGGCTCCGTCATCGACTCCTCCACGAGCCTCATCGCCGCCCAGCGCCACGACATCGTGCGCTTCGGGATGGGCGCGCCCGCGGCAGAGGTCATCCCCACCGAGGAGCTCAAGGCCCTGGCCGGTGAGGCGCTGACCGTCGAGTCCTTCGGCTACGGCGCCACGGAGGGAGAGCCGGACCTCATCGAGGCGATCCTGGGCCTCGCGGACTCCGATGGCGCCCCCACCTCGGCGGAGCGCATCAGCGTGACCGCGGGCGGCATGCAGGGCCTGGACCTCGCCTTCAAGCTCTTCGTCTCCCCCGGCGACCTCGTGGCCGTCGAGTCGCCCACCTACACGAACGGCTCGGCCACCGCGTTCGCCTACGGGGCGGACCTCCTCGAGATCCCCATGGACCAGCACGGCATGGACGTCGACGCGTTCGAGGCCATCGTCGGCGAACTCGACCGCGTGCCCAAGGCCATCTACGTCATCCCGAACTTCCAGAACCCCTCCGGGACCACGCTGTCCGAGGAGCGCCGGCGCAAGCTGCTCGACCTCGCCCACCGCTGGGGCTCCGTCATCATCGACGACGACCCCTACGGCGATCTGCGCTTCTCCGGCGAGCACGTGCCCTCGTTCTCCGCGCTCAGCCCCCAGGACCCCCAGGTCTTCTCCGTGCGCACGTTCTCCAAGGTCATCGCGCCAGGGCTGCGCGTGGGGTGGGTGGACGCGGACGCGCGCCTGCGCACGCTCATCGGCAATGCGAAGCAGACCATGGACTCCTGCACGAACGTGCCCGCCCAGCACATGGTCTCCCGCTTCGTCACCGGCGGCGGCTACGCGGACCACCTGGCGCGGCTGCGCCGCGAATACCACGCGCGCAAGGACGCCATGGTCGCAGCGATCGGCCGGGTGCTCGGCGAGCGCGCACGCACCACGGACCCGGAGGGCGGCTTCTTCCTGTGGCTGACGCTCCAGGGCGAGGACGCGGGGGTGGACACGGAGGCGCTGTTCGAGACGGCGCTGGCCCGGGGCGTCGCGTTCATCCCGGGCGCCGCGCTGAGCCCCTCGCGCCAGTTCCGCAATGCCGCGCGCCTGTGCTTCGCCTCATCGAGCCCCGAGCGGATCGAGGAGGGCGTCGTGCGCCTGGCCGGTGCCCTCGACGCGGTCGGACAGCGCCCGTGACCGGGCCGTCCGCCGCGCCCGGGGCACCCATCACCGCGGCCGAGGCGCGGGTGCTCGAGCGCATAGACCCCGCTGCGCTCACCGCCCTCACGGTCCAGTTCGTCAACGCCGGCGGCGAGAATCCGCCCGGTGACGAGCAGGGCAGCGTCGACGCGCTCACCATCGCCGCGGCCGCCGCCGGCCTCGCATCCAAGACCGAGGAGGTGGCCCCCGGCCGGCCCAATCTCACCGTCGACCTGCCGGGCGGCAAGGGGCCAGGCCTCATGTTCCTCGGCCACTCCGATGTGGTCCCGGCGGGCACCGGCTGGACCGGCGACCCGTTCGCGGCCACCGTGGCCGGCGGCCGGATCACCGGGCGCGGCGCCTGCGATATGAAGGGCGGTCTCGCCGCGGTCCTCGCCGCCATGTCCGCCCTGCGTGAGGAGGGGGTCGCGCTGTCGGGCCCCGTGTCCCTCGTGTGCACGGTGGACGAGGAGGACCTGGATCTGGGCATCCGCGCCTACGTCGCGCAGGAGAGCGCGCTGCCGGCCGGCCGGCGCCGGCGGTGGGCCGGCTGCGTCGTCGCGGAGCCCACGAACCTCGAGACGGTCATCGCCTGCCGCGGGGATGCGTACTTCCGCATCCGCGTGCGCGGCGTTCCGGCCCACTCCGGCCGGCCCGAGGACGGCCGCAACGCCATCGACGCCGCCGCGCGGATCGTCGACCTCATCCGCGCCGACCATGCGGCCCTGGCAGCGGCTCCCGAGGATCTCATCGGCGCCGGCACGTGGAACGTCGGCACGATCGAGGGCGGCCAGGCCACCACCACCGTGCCCGCGCACTGCAACCTCACCGCCGATCGGCGCCTGCTGCCCGGTGAGGACCCGGAGGCCATCCGCGTCGAGCTCGTGCGCCGCATCGAGGCGGCGGGGATCACCGGCGACGGGATCGCCGTGGAGGTGGAGGAGGCCATGTTCATGCCCGGCTTCCGCACCGCCGCGGACCATCCGCTCACGGCTGCGGCCGGTGCGGCGCTGCGGGCGGTGGGCCGCGAACCGCGGCTGAGCGGGTGGACCGCCGCCTGCGACGGTGGCTTCATCGATCGCGACCTGGGGGTGCCCACGGTGGTCCTGGGGCCCGGCGACCTCAACGCGCAGGCGCACCAGGTCGACGAGCGCGTCGAGGTCGACGACCTCCTCGCGGCCGCGCGCGCCTATGCGCTCCTCGCGCTGCGCACTCTCGCCTGACCCCGCATCCGGGGCCGGCGGGCATCGGCGACCAGACGCTGCCACAGTGTGGCGGCCGCTTCGGGCCGCCGCGCGTGGCCGGCGCACGGCGGACATGACCGTGGCCCAGCGCCCACTGACCTGACCGCGCGCGTTCGGGCACGGGCGGCGCCGTGCCCGCCCGCGCCTCGGCGGCGGAGGAGCGCCCGAGGTGCGGGCCGAGCGCGGCCGGCCGGCGCCTCGGGTGCGATGACTACTCCGGAAGACGTGCCGGGGCGGGCTGCCGCGTCAGCGGGCGACGGGCTCGCCGTCGACGGTGGGCGCCACCCCGGTCTCCGGCACCTGGGTGCCGCGCAGCGAGGCCGCCTTCGTCTCCTTCATGAAGAAGGTGGCCACGAGGCCGATCACGCACGCCGCCATCATGTAGAACGCCGGCACGAGCGGGCTGCCCGTCTTGTCGATGAGGAAGTCGTTGGCCGCCGGGGCGGTGCCGCCGAACGCCGCCGTTGCCACGTTGTACGTGATGGCGAAGCCCGCGAACCGCACGTGGGTGGGGAACATCGCCGGGAACGTGGCGGAGATCGACGACAGCTGCGGGATGTAGAGCAGCCCCAGGACCGCGAAGCCCAGCAGCGCCCAGACGAAGCCGTTGGCCATGAGCATGTACATGGGGACGGAGAACACGATGAGCCCGATGAGGGAGAAGAACCACATGGGCTTGCGGCCCACCCTGTCCGAGAGCGCGCCGCCGAACGGCATGACGACCATCATGGCGAACTGCGCGATGAACATGATGGTCAGCGTCGTGGTCTGGTCGAGGCCCACCTCGGCGCCCAGGTACGTGGGCATGTAGGACAGCAGCGTGTAGTTCACGACGTTGACGGCGATGACGAGGCCCGCCATGACGAGCACCTGCTTGAGGTGGTGGGTGATCAGCTCCCGGTACACCCCGCCCACGGTCTGCGCTTCGCGGTCCTGCTCCTCGAGCTCGGCGAAGACCGGCGACTCCCCCAGGCGCATGCGCAGGTAGAGGCCGATGAGGCCCATGGGCCCGGCGAGCAGGAACGGCACGCGCCAGCCCCACGCCATCATGGCGTCCGAGCCGATCGTCAGCTCGCCCAGCAGCACGATGAGCGAGCCCAGGGCGAAGCCGGCCATGGTGCCGAACTCCAGGAAGCTGCCGTAGAACCCGCGCCGCTTGTCCGGGGCGTGCTCGGCCATGAACGTGGCGGCGCCGCCGTACTCACCGCCCGAGGAGAAGCCCTGGACGATGCGCAGGAGGATGAGGATGATGGGCGCGCCCACGCCGATCGTCGCGACGCTGGGGGTGAGGCCGATGAGGAACGTCGCACCCGCCATGAGCAGGATCGTCATGGCGAGGATGCTCTTGCGCCCGATCCGGTCGCCCAGCGGCCCCCAGACCATGCCGCCCAGGGGACGGCAGACGAACGACACGGCGAACGTGAGCAGGGTGGCGAGCTGGCCGTGCTCACCGGGGAAGAAGTGCGCCGTGATGTAGGCGGTCGACACGGCGAACATGCCGTAGTCGAACCACTCGGTCGCATTGCCGATCGCCGAGGCGGCCACCGCCTTGCGCACCGTGCGCAGGTCAGGCTCCTTCCCGGCGGCGCTGTGCGCTGGCCCCGAACCGGGCGATGGGGAGTGGGGCTGGGCGGCTGGACTGCTCACGAAGACCTCCGGGAAGTCGTGCCGCCCGCTGGTCGCCGACGGCGCTGAAAATGTGTCGTCCGTCTCACGACGCTACGGATTCGAGTTCCGCGGGTCAACAACGCCCCCTGCCGCCAGCCGCGCCTGCCAACCTCACCGGTGAGCGCAAATGACCCGCTCACCTGGGGCTTTACCCGTCATCTCGACTTCCAGTCGTACTTCGAAATTCGCAGTCCGGCGCGCGGCGCGGCGGGCCCCGTCGGTTCCCCGACGCCCGGGCTGGCAGGATGGTGCACCCACGACGACGGAGGCGCCATGATCGAACTCGACCTGCCCACTCGCGGCATCCGGTGGTCCGTGCGGATCGACGAGGCAGGCGGTCCCGTGCTTGCCGAGCACGAACCCCAGCGCGTGCTCAACACCGCGAGCGTCGGCAAGATCTTCCTCTTGGCGGAGGTCGCGCGGCGCTTCGAGGAGGGCGCCCTCGATCCCGCGGAGGTGCTGGCCCCCACGCCGGGGGATCGGATCGCCGATTCGGGGATCCTCTACCTGTTCGGCCAGCAGGAGCAGAGCGCTGCCGACCTCGCGGTGCTGGTGGGCGCCTTCAGCGACAACATGGCCACGAACATGCTGCTGCGCCGGGTGGGTGTGCCGGCCGTGGCGGCGCTGACCCGTCGGCTGGGGTTCGAAAAGTCCGGGCTGCACGACTTCGTCCGCGATGACCGCGGGCCTGAGCATCCTCCCGCCCTGTCGACGGGAACGGCAGCGGAACTCGCCGCCGCCTGCGCCCGCATCGAGACCGGTGAGCTCGTCAGCCCTGCAGTCTCGGCACGCCTGCGGGGCTGGCTGAGCGCCGATGCGGACCTGTCCATGACCGCGGGGGCCTTCGGCCTCGATCCGCTGGCACACGGCTTCGCCGACCGCGGGGTCGCCCTGTGGAACAAGACTGGAACCATCGAGACGGCGCGGATCGATGTGGGGTGCGTGCGCGCGGGTGAGCGCGCTCTCGCGTACGCGGTCCTCGCCAATTGGGATGACCCGGGCACGGCGGCCGGTGCGGGTGCCCACGGCGACCCCCGGGATGAGGTCCTCGCGGCCATGCGGCGCATCGGCGAGCAGGTGCGCCAACACCTCCAGGAATGAACGCGCGCAGCGCGAAGGTGCCCGCACGAATGAAGAGGGACCCGACCTGGAGGTCGGGCCCCTCTTCTCGGTGTCAGCACGGACCGCTCACCCTGGACGGGGTGCGGCCGGCACTGCGTCCGCGTTCTCAGCTGTAGAACGAATCCCGCGAGATGACATCGCCGGTGGCCTCGCCGCTGTCCCCCAGGCCGATGGCGATGAAGGAGTACTCGGTGTCCTCATAGGCCGTCTCCAGGCTCCAGCACTGCTGGTCCCATGCCGCGATATGGGCGTCGACACTCGGCCCCACCCCGTTTTGCGGCTTCAGGACAACGTGGTAGTTCCATCCGCCGGCCTGCGCGCAGAAGGCGTCGTCGGCGTCGTTGTAGGTGAACGTCGGGCTGTATTTCGACGGCAGCTGATCGGTATCCGAAAAGCTGTTCGCCGAGGCGGGGCCACCGCCCATCATCGCGCCGGTGATGCCCAGGGCTGCGGCGGCGCCGATGCCTGCCAGTGCGGTCTTCCAGGTGCGTGCCATGATGTCCTCCAAAGTCCGGTGGTGCCGGAATTTCTCTGACACCCTCAGACTCTCGAAGACCGCTCCGCACCGGGTTGCAGGCTTGTTCCAGGCTCGCAACAACCGCGCGGGGCGCCCTCAGTGCTTGCGGCCCGGCTTCTGGCTGCGCGCCCGGTGCTCCGCGCCCGCCTGCGGCGGGGCCGCTGCGCCGTCCTGACCAGTGCGGGCCTGTCCATCGCGCACCTGACCGCCACGGGCGTGATCACCCGCAGGACGCTGGCCGCGGCCCCGCGGGCGCGCGTCACCGCGGCGCCAGGTGAGGAATGCCCAGACGGTCAGGCCGATGCCCACCGCGCCCAGCAGCAGCGCGAAGATGACGATGACGCGGGTGCGCCCCTCGCCGTCGTCGCTGTCCGTGCTCTGCTCCTGTGTGGGCGCTTCACCGGGGCCGCCTCCCAGCCCGGGCTGGGTCTTCTTCGCCAGCGGCTCGGCGCTGGGCAGGCCCGCCGCCTGCGCTGCGTGCTCGGCAACCGCCGCCGAGGCAGGCTGGGCGGCCGCTGCCGGTTCCGCGGTGCTCGCCAGGGCAGAACCGCCTGCGGCGAGGAGCAGTGCGCACAGCGCAGTGGTGAGGCGCGGGGCGCGCACAGTCAGCAGCTTCACGGTGTCCCTCCAACGGCCCGGGCGGCCATGTCATCGACTGAGGCAAGCCTACTGGTTCGGGATGCGGATCAGCGGAGCCGGCGGCCCCCGGCGATCACCGCCGCGCGATCGGGCGTGCGCACCAGCGCATCCATGGGATTGACCGCGTCGACGAGGACAATGTCGGCGCGGGCACCGACCACCAGGTCGTGGGCCCCGGGGCCGCGCCCGACGGCCCACGCACCGTCGGTCGTGGCCAGGCGCACCGCCTCGAACAGCGCCTCGTCCTCGTTGAGCGCCGAGGCGCGCGCGAACTGCCATGCGATCCCCAGTGTGTCCCCCGTGCCATAAGGGCTCCACAGGTCGCGGATCCCATCGGTGCCCAGGCCCAGCCGCACTCCGTGCTCCGCCAGCTCCCGGTACGGCAGCTGCGGCAGGCGCAGCGGGGCGACCGTCGTCACCGTCATGCCCAGGCCGCCCATTCGCTCGAGCAGCGCTGACCTGCGGGCCGAATCCACCTGGGCGAGCGCGAAGGCGTGGGCGAGATTCACCCGCCCCTGCAGGCCGCGCTGCTCCGTCAGGTCGCACAGCAGCTCGATCTGGAAGGCACCCAGCTCCCCCGGGTCGTGGAGGTGGATGTCGATGCCGGTGCCCGTGTCCGCCGCGAGGGCCGTGAGGAGGTCGAGCTGGCCCACTGGGTCCCGGTCGATGCCGGCCGGGTCGAGGCCCCCGATGCACTCGGCCCCCTGTTCCGCGGCGGTGCGCAGCAGCTGCGCGACACCGGGACGGCGCAGGATCCCGTCCTGGGGAAAGGCGACGATCTGCACGTCCAGCGCTCCCTCGTACGCGGCCGCGGCCGCGCGGACGACCTCGATGCCGCGCAGGCCGAGTCCCGTGTCGACGTCCACGTGCGTGCGGATCGCCGTCGTGCCCATCGACACCATCTGCTCGAGCACCCGCGCGGTCTGCTCCGCACCGGGGATGCCGAGGTCGTCGCGCAGCGCGCGCTCGTGGGCAATTCGCCCCTCGGTTGAAGCGCCCTGGGTTTCGTTCCGCGCTTATGTGGTGACGAGGGCTCTCGCCTGGGATTGATCGTAGGCCGCTTCGACCTCGGCGGGCGTGCGGTAGTCGAGAGCTTCGTGCAGGCGTTGACGGTTCCACCAGCTGACCCACTCCAGCGTCGCCAATTCGACCGCCGATGTCGACGGCCACGTCGTGCGTGAGTAGATCAGCTCGGCCTTGTACAAGCCGTTGACCGTCTCAGCCAAGGCGTTGTCATACGAATCGCCTACTGTCCCAACCGAAGGCGCGACGCCGTGCTCGGCCAACGTGTCGGTGTACGCCAGCGAAACGTACTGGACTCCGCGGTCGCTGTGATGCACGAGCCGTCCGCTCTGACGCGCCGCCGGGGTCGTGGTGATCGCCTGCTGCAACGCGATCATCGGCAACGCCTGCGTCGTCAGCGACGACGCGACCGACCAGCCGACGATCTTCCTTGTGCACGCATCGGTGATGAACGCCGTGTACGCGAACCCACCGACGGTGCGCACGTACGTGATGTCCGCCACCCACAGCTCGTTCGGCGCCAACGCGTGGAAGTCACGCTCGACCAGGTCCGGGCGGTGATCGGGCAGCTTCGACGCGACGGTCGTGAACGGGTGACGCCCGCGCCGAACACCGTGCAGCCCAGCGACTTTCATGAGCCGGGCGGTCTGGTCGCGTCCGATCATCCAGCCCTGGCGGCGCATCGCGTGCCACATCTTGCGGTGGCCATACACGCCGTAATTCTGCTGGTGGACGCGCCGGATCTCGTCGATGAGGACCTCGTCACGGATCGCTCGCGCGCAGCGCGGGCGGGCTTTCGCTGCCCGGTAGCCACGCGACGTGATGAACCCACACTCCGTCGCGCCCAGCACGCGACAGATGGACTCGACCCCGAACTGACCCTTGTGTTCGTCGATGAACCGGATCATCTCGTCGTGGGGCGGTCGAGTTCCGCTGCGAAAAAAGCCGATGCTTTCTTCAAGATCTCGTTCGCGCGCCGTGTCTCTGCGAGTTCGCGGCGAAGGCGCCGGTTCTCTTCCTCGAGCGACTCACGCGGCGCTGCCGCGCCCGCCATGGCTAGTTGTTCGCCGGCACGGGGCATCCAGTTACGGATGGTCGCCGGCGCGATACCGAGCGAGGCTCCGACGGCGTCCATCGCGACGCGCTGTGAGCATGCTTCGGCGGCGCGCTTGTCGAGCACCATCCTGACGGCGTGCTCACGCAACTGCTGGTCGTACTTCTTGGGCATGATCCGATTCTCCTTCAGATGAGTCGGAACCAAACCCGGGGCGCTTCACGGTGGTCGGTTCGCCCGCATAGGACTGCCACGGCAGCCCCCACCACGACTTGTCCACGTGTGCGTGGGCGTTGACGATGCCGGGCAGCGCGAGCAGGCCGTGCCCATCGACCACCGCCTCGGCGACTGCAGAACCGGGATCACCGGGGCCGCTGTGCCGCGAGAGCGCACCCTGGGCGCCGGCGGGTGGCGCCCCGGCCGCGGGAGTCTGCGCGGTGCCCGGCGCATGCGGACGGATGTCGACGATGCGGTCGCCGGAGATGGCGATGTCGCAGGGCGCACCGCCCCAGGGCCGCACGTTGCGGACGACGGAAACGGGCTCGGGGCGGCGCACCGGGGGGATGGTCATGGCCCCATTCTCACCGTTCGCACCCGCGGCCGTGCCTCAGCCCCCGAACAGCTCGCGCAGGTCATCGGCGGTGAAGCCGGAGCTGAAGCCCTCGCCGCCGCTCATGAGGTCGTCGAAGAGCTTGGCCTTGCGTGCCTGGAGGGCGAGCACCTTCTCCTCGATCGTGTCCTCCGCGACCAGGCGGTAGACCATGACGTTCTTGTCCTGGCCGATGCGGTGGGTGCGGTCGATCGCCTGTGCCTCTGTGGCCGGGTTCCACCAGGGGTCCATGAGGAAGACGTAGTCGGCCTCGGTCAGGGTCAGCCCGGCCCCGCCGGCCTTCAGGCTGATGAGGAACACGGGGGCGCTGCCGACCTTGAACTCGTCGATGACCGCGGCCCGGCGCCGCATCGTCACGGACCCGTCCAGGTAGGCGTACTCGATGCGCTGGTCGTCGAGCTCATCGCGCACATGCCGCAGGAACGAGGTGAACTGGCTGAACACGATGACCCGGTGGCCCTCCTCGATGGCCTCCTCGAGCCGGATGAGCAGCGCCTCCAGCTTGGACGAGGGCACCCCGTCGGCGTCGATGCCGTCGATGACTGTGGGGTCGAGCGCGAGCATGCGCAGCAGTGTCAGCGAGCGGAAGACGATCATCCGGTTGGAGTCATCGTCCATGTCCGTGAGCAGTCCGAGGACCTTCTTGCGCTCGCGCTGCAGGATCTGGTCGTAGAGCCGCCGGTGGCGCGGGGCCAGCGGAACAGTCTCGATGAGCTCCTGCTTCTCCGGCAGGTCGGCCGCCACTGCGTCCTTCGTGCGGCGCAGCATGAAGGGGCGCAGCCGCTTGCGCAGCCGGGTGATGCGCAGCGGATCGATGCCCTCCTCGATGGGGCGGATGTAGTCGTCCTTGAACTTCGCTGCACTGGGGAACAGCCCGGCGGCGGTCAGCGACAGGAGCGACCAGAGGTCCGCCAGCGAGTTCTCCATGGGCGTGCCGGTGATCGCCAGCCGGAAGGGCGCGCGGATCTTCTTCGCGGCGCGGTAGACCTTCGAATTGCGATTCTTCACCGCCTGCGCCTCATCGAGGATGAGACCGTCCCACTCCACCTGGGCGAATTCCGCTTCGTCCGTGCGCAGGAGGGTGTACGAGGTGACGACGAGGTCCGCCCCGGCCGCTGCCTGGGCGACCGAGGTGCCGCGTTTGCGCGCGGTGGTGTCGAGTACCCGCACGTCGAGGTCGGGCACGAAGCGCCGTGCCTCTGCCCGCCACACACCGACAACCGAGGCGGGGGCGACCACGAGGAACGGGGGTGCGGAGACCACTCCTTCCTCGTCGACGACGATGAGCTCGTCATCACCGCGGCCCTCGAGGCGCGCAGCGGCGATGAGGGCGAGTGCCTGCAGCGTCTTGCCCAGGCCCATGTCATCGGCGAGGATGCCGCCCAGCCGGTGGCGGTAGAGGAAGGCCAGCCAGCGCAGCCCGTCGCGCTGGTAGTCGCGCAGCTCGGCGCGCACCGTACCCGGCACCTCGGCGGCGGGGATGTCGTCGAGGCTGCGCAGTGCCGCCACCGAGGACTGCCAGGCGTGCGCTTCGGTCGATTCGTCTGCCAGCTGGACGAGGTCGTCCCAGAGGCTGAGCTGGTAGCGGCTGATTCCGGGGTTCTCCGGCTTCCACTCGCCCTGGGCCTCCGCCTCCTGGATGAGCTGGCGCAGCTGCTGCAGATTGGGGTGGTCGAGGCGGAAATAGGTCTTATCCGGCAGCATGAGGCGGTCGTGGCCGAGGGCGAGCGCCTTGAACAGGGCCCCGAAGGGGATGTTCACCCCGCCGAGGGTCACGACGATGCCCAGGCCGAACCAGTCCGTGTGCTCCGTGCCGGTGGTCTCCACGGTGATGACCGGCGTGCCCTCGAGTTCGCGGTAGGAGGGCCGCTCGCCCTCGACCGTCACCTCGACGTCGTCGCGGGACTGCAGGCGCGGCAGCACGTGGACCGTGAATTCCGCGGTGGCGATGCCCGTGAGGTACTCGCGGTCGCTCAGCGCGGCCTCGGGGAAGTCCGCGCGCACCGCGCTCAGGACGCGGTCTTCGAACGCGAGGTCCCGGCGGTGGTCGCCCGCCCGGCGCACCGGCACCTGGCGCGGCGGATCGGAGTAGTGCCAGGACCACGCGAGCATCAGGACGTCGTTCGCCCCGTAATCCGCGCGCAGCTGCAGCACCGGATCGGCGATGACGGGCAGTTCGACGAGGTCGGAGCTGGATGTGACGGTGACCGCGGACTGCAGGCCGGGGTAGAGACCGGTGAAGAAGTCCTCGCGGTCTGCGGCGGGCACGCGCACCGGCCCGTGAGCGAAGAGAGCGGCCAGGCGCGGATTGAGGGGCTCCACCGCGGGAGCGAGCAGCAGGTCCGCGCGCTTCCTTCGCCCCTGCCCCGCCTGCGTGAGGGCGGCCATGCCCCCGGTGCCGATGGGCAGTGGATGGGCCAGTTCGACACCGTCGATCTCTGCCCAGGGGGTGAGGAGGAGGTCCTCACCGTCCGGGTCCGCGCGCAGGCCTGCGGTCGCGGCGGCGCCCATCTCAACCCCGTCGATGAAGCCTGCGCCGACGAACGCGACGCCCTTGTCCGACGCCTGCTCGAACAGGTTCCACAGGAGCGAATCGCGGAAGTCGTCGAGGTTGAGCAGATTCCCGTCCCCCGGATAGCCCTGGTAGTCCGCGAGGTAGAGGCGGTAGATCTGTCCCAGGAGCGCAGCCTGCTCCCGGTCGTACGCACGCAGCCCGGAGGCGTGCATGAAGGTGCGCCAGCTGAGGTCGCCCCGAATCCAGTTCTCCCGCTTGCCGCGCTGCAGCGGCCGCATGGCGACGTGGACGGGGGTGCCCGCAGCCAGGTCCTCAAACGACGCCGAGCGGGCGGCAGTGCGGTCGAACCAGCTGGCGCGGGGCTTGACGATGAGGTCGAAGCCCAGCGCAAGGGGTTCGGCGCGGGTCGCGGTCGCAGCACCGGCGACCACCGGGCTGAGCAGTTGCCTCCATTCCGGTACGGCCGCCCGTTCGGGGCCGCGCGGCACGTGCGAATCGGCCAGCGTGCCCTGGGCCGCCTCGGCGGGGAGAGGCGGCGGCCCGGCCTGACCGGGGCCGGCATCCGGGGCCGAGGTGCCCGGGCCGGGCAGGGCCGAGGTCAGCTGGGCGCGCATGGCGTCGAGGCTGACCCGGTAGAGCACTGCGGCAGCGTGCTTGCAGTTGACCTTGACCGGGCACGTGCAGATCGCCCGCACGGGGTCGTAGCGGGTCACGCTGCCGCCGGCGGCGGTGCCGACGGCCTGCAGGTGCACGGTGGTGACATACGGGTGCGGGCCGGTTCCGGCCACGTCGCCCACGAGTGTTCCGGTGGGGGTCTGCCATTCGACGTCGCCCACCGAGCCATCACCGGCGTACTCGCGTCCCCGTTGGGCCACCGTGCCTCCCACCAGGCGCGCGATCGCCTGCTCGGTGACGTAGGGCAGCGGGTCCGGGGACATGGCGCCATGCTCTCACGCGGCACGGACACGGGCCCCGTGGCATCCACAGGGCCCGTGCGAGGTCGTTCGGGGGTGCTGAGCGGGCGGCTCAGCCGCGCACGGCGCGCGAGGTGGCACCCGTCGCCCAGCTGGTGCGGCCGAAAGTCACGCGGTAGGTGTGCGCGGGCTGCACCGTGACCGTGGCCCGGCCGCCGCGCAGGCGGGTGGTGCGCACCGTCTTCCAGCCCCCGCCCGTCTTCGCCTGCACCCGAGCCCGGGGGCTGTACGCCGTGTACCGGGCGGACTTCGGGTCGAAGCGCTGCGCGCGCACGCTCAGGCGAGTCGAGCGGCCGTGACGGGCCGGGCTCAGCTGGGTGCGCGCCTTCGCGCGCAGGTAGAACGCGCCCTTCGTGCGGTCCGTGCGCGTCCGGCCTAGCGAATCCCAATCGGCCATGACCACGCGGGCGGGTCCGAGCTCGTAGCGGCCCAACCCGGTGCGCTTGGCACACACGCGCACGACCACGGTGCCCTGAGCGCCCTCGTAGTTGTAGAACGCGGACGCAACCGTGCGCTTGCCCTTGCGGACCCGCGCGTCCACGGCCCACACCTCGGCGGCGGCCGACTTCCGCTTGACCATGTGCACGCGGACCTTGGAACAGCCGCTGGCGGAGACGACCCGGTCCTTGGCCGACAGGCGGGTCACGTCGAGGGACAGGCGCCCGGCGGCCGCCGCCGGCGCAGCGGGCACGATCGCGGCGCCGACGAGGGCGAGCGCGCCCAACAGCGCGGCGAATCCGAGCCACATGCGCGCACCGGCCGGTGTAACCGTGCCGCCGCTCATCGGCGAACGCTGCGCGAGGTTGCGCCGGTGGCCCAGCTGACCTGCCCGAACGTCACGCGGTACGTGCGCTTGGCCTTCGACTTCACGGTCACCGCCGCACGGCCGCCGTGCAGCCGGACCGTCCTGAGGTTCTTCCAGTGGCGCCCGGACTTCACCTGAAGGCGGGCCGTCGGGTTATAGGCGGTGTAGCCGAACTTGTCCGGGTTGTAGCGCTGAGCGCGCGCCGTCAGCCGCACCGAGCGCCCGTGGCGGGCGGCACCGAGCTGGGTCCGAGCCTTGGCGCGAACGTAGAAGGAACCGCGCGTGTAGTCGGTGAAGCTCTTGTAGCCGCTGAAATCGTACGTATTCACGGACACGCGGCTCGGGCCGATCGTGTACTTGCCGAATCCTGAATAGATACACACCTGAACGCGTGTCTTCGAACGGTCTCCATCGGTACCGAAGTCTGCGTAGCTCGTGACGGCGCCGTTGCGGCTGACTTCGGCCATGACCGACCATTCGTCGGCGTTGGTTCCACGATGTGTCATCCGCACGTCGGTGTTCTTGCACTCGTAATCACTCATCACGAGGTTGCCGGCCGACAGCCTCGTGACGTCGTAGGACACGTACGTGTCTGCCGAGGCGGTGCCGACCGGGACGAGGCCGCCCAGGATGAGGGCACCGGAGGCGAGGATGGACGCTGCGATCGCGCGGATGCGCTTCATGGGAACTCCAACAGGGTGATCGAGACGAGAAGGACACAGGGATGCCAGGAGTATCGACCAGAGGAGTGTTACCGGCAGCAATCGGTGAGCGCGCACATCGGCGGCGCGGCCCCGATGGAAAGTTCGACGCTCATATAAGCACATGTCGACGCTTACTGGCAATTCGCTGAGTAAGAACCGGATGGAGGCTCCACCCCTTCCAGCCGCGGTGGAGGAGCCAACCGCCTCGCGTCTTTTCGCAAACCCGGCATGCCGAAAACCCGCACCGCCGGCTCACGTCTCCGACTGCTCCGAAATACGCACTGCTGCGGAGCCCGCAGATCCCCGCCAACCCGCGGCGCGCCTCGGCGGCGGGCCAGGGCGACAGCACCCCGCGCCGCGGCGCGGAGCCCGTGTCCGGACCCGGGTGTAGCATCCGCACCATGGCGCGTTTGAGCTTCCTCGAGTGGCCTGTCATCCGGCAGTTCACCTCAGGCGACGTGACCGGCCGCGGGCCGGCTGTCACGTCGGGCAAGACGCGCGCCGTCGAACCCCGCACCACCACCGCGGACCGGGTGATCCAGAGCGTGTGCCCCTACTGCGCCGTGGGCTGCGGCCAGCGCGTCTTCGTCAAGGACGAGAAGGTCGTCCAGATCGAGGGCGACCCGGACTCCCCCGTCTCGCGCGGACGGCTGTGCCCCAAGGGCGCCGCCAGCGAGCAGCTGGTGAATTCGCCGCGTCGCGTGAAGAAGGTCCTCTACCGCCGCCCCAAGGGCACGGACTGGGAGGAGCTCGACCTCGACACGGCCGTCGAGATGATCGCGGACCGCTTCCTCGAGGCCCGCCGCAACCACTGGCAGGACGCGGATCCCCAGGGCCGGCCCCTGCGCCGGACCATGGGCATCGCTAGCCTGGGCGGCGCCACCATCGACAACGAAGAGAACTACCTGGCCAAGAAGCTCTTCACCGCCGCGGGCGCCATCCAGATGGAGAATCAGGCGCGCATTTGACACTCCGCCACGGTTCCCAGTCTGGGAGCCTCGTTCGGACGCGGCGGAGCCACGCAGTCCCTCCAGGACATGGCGAACTCCGACTGCATCGTCATCCAGGGCTCGAACATGGCCGAATGCCATCCCGTCGGGTTCCAGTGGGTCAGTGAGGCCAAGGCGCGCGGCGCCAAGGTCATCCACATCGACCCGCGCTTCACGCGCACCACAGCGGTGGCGGACAAGCACGTGCCCATTCGCGCGGGCACGGACATCGTGCTGCTCGGCGCGCTCATCAACTACGCCATCACGAACGAGCTGTGGTTCAAGGAGTACGTGAGCGCGTATACGAACGCGCCCATGATCATCAACGAGAAGTTCAAGGACACCGAGGACCTCGAGGGCCTGTTCTCCGGCTTCGACTCGGAGACCGGTGCATACGACATGGCCACCTGGGCCTATGAGATGGAGGACGACGGGACCTCCCAGGCCGGCGGCGAGCGCGGCCAGGGCGACGGGTCGGCGGACGAGGGCGATGCGGAGGGCCACGGCGCCTCCTCCGGCGAATCCCACGGCAGCGGCGGCCCACCCATCGGCTCCGGGCGGCCCAAGCGCGATGAGACCCTGCAGCATCCGCGTAGCGTCTTCCAGATCCTCAAGCGCCACTACGCCCGCTACACCCCCCAGCTGGTCGAGGAGACCTGCGGCATCTCGCCCGCGGACTTCGAGTACCTGGCGAAGACGATCACGGAGAACTCCAACCGCGACCGCACGACGTGCTTCGCTTATGCGGTGGGCTGGACCCAGCACTCGCAGGGCGCGCAGTTCATCCGCACCGCGGCGATCCTCCAGCTGCTGCTGGGCAACATGGGCAGGCCCGGCGGCGGCATCATGGCGCTGCGCGGCCACGCGACGATCCAGGGCTCCACGGACATCCCCACGCTGTTCAACCTGCTGCCCGGCTACCTGCCCATGCCCAAGGTGGGCACGCACGACACGTTCCAGCAGTGGGTGGACGCGGTCGGCACCAAGGAGCAGAAGGGCTTCTGGGCCGACGCGGACGTCTACGCGGTCAACCTGCTCAAGGCCTGGTGGGGCGACGCGGCAACGAAGGACAACGACTGGGCCTTCGACTACCTGCCCCGCCTGTCCGGGGCCCACGGCACCTACCAGACGGCCATGGGCATGCTACGCGACGAGGTGGACGGCTACTTCCTGCTCGGCCAGAACCCGGCGGTGGGCTCCGCGAACGGGCGCATGCAGCGCATGGCGATGTCCCACCTCAAGTGGCTCGTCGTGCGCGACTTCAGCCTCATCGAATCCGCCACCTGGTGGAAGGACGGCCCCGAGATCGAGACCGGTGAGCTCGTCACGGAGGACATCGACACCGAGGTCTTCTTCCTGCCCGCCGCCAACCACACGGAGAAGGCCGGTTCGTTCACCCAGACCCAGCGCATGGTCCAGTGGCGCCACCAGGCAGTGAAGCCGCCGGAGGATGCGCGCAGCGAGCTGCAGTTCATGTTCGAACTGGGCGTGAAGATCCGTGAGAAGCTGGCCGGCTCCACCGACTGGCGCGACCGCCCGCTGCTCGACCTCACCTGGGACTACCCCGTGGACGAGGAGGGCGACCCGGACCCCGTCTCCGTGCTCGCGGAGATCAACGGGCGTTTCGAGTCCGGCCCGGACGCCGGCAAGCCCCTGTCCAGCTACACGCAGATGAAGGCCGACGGCTCCACCTCCGGGGGGTGCTGGATCTACACCGGTGTGTACGCCGACGGGGTCAACCAGGCCGCCCGCCGCGTGCCCGGCAAGGACCAGGACGAGATCGCCTCGCAGTGGGCGTGGGCCTGGCCTGCCAACCGCCGCATCCTCTACAACCGCGCCTCCGCGGACCCGGAGGGCAGGCCCTGGAGCGAGCGCAAGAAGCTCATCTGGTGGGATGCCGAAGCCGGCAAGTGGACCGGCCCGGACGTCCCGGACTTCCCAGCCGACCGCGCCCCCGGTGCGCAGCCGGAGCCCGGTGCCGGCGGCCCCGCAGCCCTGGCCGGCGATGACCCCTTCATCATGCAGGCCGACGGCAAGGGCTGGCTCTTCGCGCCCAACGGCATGGTCGACGGCCCCCTGCCCACCCACTACGAACCGCCGGAATCGCACGTGGGCAACCCGCTCTACGCGCAGCAGAACAGCCCGTCGCGCGTCATGTTCGCCCGCGAGGACAACCTCTACGCCCCGGGTGCCGGCGAGCCCGGCGGGGACGTCTACCCGTACGTCTTCACGACCTACCGCCTCACGGAGCACCACACCGCCGGCGGCATGAGCCGCACCCTGCCCTACCTCTCCGAACTGCAGCCGGAGATGTTCTGCGAGATCTCCCCCGAGCTCGCCGAGCTCACCGGCGTGGAGCCCTACGGCTGGGCGACCATCGTCTCGCCGCGCGCTGCGATCGAGGTCCGCGCGCTGGTCACCGAGCGGATGAAGCCGCTCAAGGTGCGCGGGCGCACGGTCCACCAGATCGGCCTGCCCTACCACTGGGGCGTGGGCTCCGAGGCCGTGGTCAGCGGTGATTCCGCCAACGACCTGCTGGGCCTCGTCCTCGATCCGAACACGCAGATCCAGGAGGCGAAGTCCAACGCTTGCGCCATGGTGCCCGGGCGCCGCCCGCGCGGTCCTGAGCTGCTCGACATGATCGACAAATACCGTTCGGAGGCCGGCATCACCCTCGCCACGGGCCACACCCGCATCACCGTTCCCGACGAGCAGTCCGGCACCCTGCCGCCCGGGGTCGACCCCAGCGCCGGGGAGTCCTTCCACTGGCCCTCGGCCGGCGCCGCCGAGGCGGAGGAGGAAGAGGCCGCCGTCGAACACGAGGCCCAGGCGGCCCAGGATGCGCGCACCGGCGCGTCCGGCGCCCAACCGGACGGCGGCCCGAACGGGAAGAGCCCGCACGGCACCGGCACCGCAGGCCACGAGACGAGCGAGGAGGACTGATGCGCGGCAGCCTCACGCACGAATTCTCCGGCCCCACGGACCCCATCGCGGACGTCCACTGGGACCACGAGCACGCGCACAGCCGCAAGGGCTTCTTCACGGACACGTCGATCTGCATCGGCTGCAAGGCCTGCGAGGTGGCGTGCAAGGAGTGGAACCGCAACCCCCAGGACGGCGACCTCCAGCTGCTCGACTCGTCCTACGACAACACCGGGTCGCTCGGCGCCAACACGTGGCGCCACGTGGCGTTCATCGAGCAGAGCCAGGACCGGATCGAACAGGCCCGCGAATCCGGTCGCGCCCTCGTCAGCCTGGGCATGCCGCAGGTCGGGCCCCCCGCCGCCCGCGCAGGCGCGCCGGTGACGAGCGCGCCAGGGACCAGCGCACCCGGGGCCGGCTCGGGCGGCGGGTGCGGGGGCAGCTGCGGGTGCGCCTCGGGCGCGGATCCCGCAGCCGAGGCGCACGCCGGCTCCCAGTCCGGCTGCGGTTCCTGCGGCACGGGCTCCGGCCGCGTCACCGAGGCGCAGGCGATGTCCGCCATCGACGCCGCCATGGCGGGCCAGTCCGACCTCGACGTCGCCCCGCCGGACACTCCGGAGTTCCGCTGGCTCATGTCCTCGGACGTGTGCAAGCACTGCACCCACGCCGGATGCCTGGACGTGTGCCCCACGGGGGCGCTCTTCCGCACCGAGTTCGGCACCGTGGTCGTCCAGGCCGATGTGTGCAATGGCTGCGGCACGTGCGTGGCCGGCTGCCCGTTCGGCGTCATCGAGCGCCGCGACGACGGCACGATCAGCCCGCCGGACGGCCACGCGGAGAAGCCCAAGGTCGACCAGGAGATCCCCAACCCGCGCACCGCGAACAAGTGCACGCTCTGCTACGACCGCCTCGTCGAGGGCCAGACGCCCGCGTGCGCGCAGACCTGTCCCACGACGTCGATCAAATTCGGCGACCACGACGACATGGTCTCCAAGGCCCACGCGCGCGTCGAGCAGCTCCACGCGCAGGGCATGAGCGAGGCCCGGCTCTACGGGGCCAACGACAACGACGGCGTGGGCGGCACCGGCTCCGTGTTCCTCCTGCTCGACGAGCCGGAGGTCTACGGGCTGCCGCCGGATCCGCACGTGCCCACCCGTGACCTGCCCACCATGTTCAAGCGAGCCGGAATCGCCGCCGCGGGCATGCTCGCCGCCTCCGCCGTGGCCTTCCTGGGAGGACGTCGATGACGTCGGAGTACGACAGCTACCGCCCGCCGGACACCGGCAAGAAGAAGCGCCGCGGCGGCCGCGGCGGCGGTCCCGGAGGCCGCGGCAAGCGCGGGGGCATGTTCGCCGGGCGGCGGGGCGGCGGCGACGGCTCGCGTGAGATGCCGATGGTCGAGGACGTCGAGTTCACCTCGTACTACGGCCGCCCCATCGTCAAGCACGCCCCCTGGGGCTCCCCCATCGCCCTCTACCTGTTCCTGGGGGGCATGGCCGGCGGCTGCGGGCTGCTGGCGCTGGGCGCCCAGCTCACCGGGCGGGCCACGCTGCGGCGCAACACGCGCCTGACCGCGCTGGGTGCGATCGGCGTGGGCGCGGCGGCGCTCGTGGCGGATCTGGGCCGGCCCGAGCGGTTCCTCAACATGATGCGCACGCTCAAGGTCACCTCGCCCATGAGCCTGGGCTCGTGGATCCTCTCCGGCTATTCGGCGGGGGCCGGTGTCACCGCCGTCAACGAGATCGACCGGCTGCTGGGGGAGCGGCTGCCGCTGGGTCCCCTGCGCCGGCTGCTGCGGTTCGCCGAGGCGCCGGCCGGGTTCGAGGCCGCCCTCTTCGCCACGCCGCTGGCCGCCTACACCGCCGTGCTGCTGGCCGACACGGCCACGCCCACGTGGAACGCCGCGCGCAATGAGCTGCCGTTCGTCTTCGTGTCCTCGGCCAGCCTGGCAGCGGCCGGCTCGGCCATGGTGACGACACCGGTAGCGGAGACGATGCCCGCGCGCATCCTCGCCGCGCTGGGCGTGACCGGCGACGTCGTCGCGATGCGCGCGCTCAAGGAGAACATGCACCCGGTCGAGGCCGAGCCGCTCGAGGAGGGCCCCTCGGGGGCCAAGCTCGAATGGGCCGAGCGGCTGGCCATCGCCGGCGGGATCGGCGCCGTGGTGGGCGGCGGCAACCGGATCGTTGCCGCGGCGAGCGGGCTGAGCCTCATGGCCGCCTCGGCGCTCACCCGCTTCGGGTTCCTCGAGGCCGGGATCGAATCGACGAAGGATCCCAAGTACGTCGTCGAGCCGCAGAAGGCGCGCCTGGCCGAGCGCCGCGCCCGCGGCGTCACCGACGACTCCATCACGACGGGGGCGTAGGCGCCGGTCGGCACGCCACGCGCGGGGCAGCGCTCAGCGGCCTCGCTCGGCGGCCAGCGCCGACGAAGGACGTCCGCGCCCACCCCGCCCGAGGTGCGGCTCAGGCGGCAGCCTGCTCGCGCCTCGGCGCCGTGAAGCGGCTGAGCGCCCACGCGAGCACGAGCGCGACCACGATGCCGTTGAGCGGCGCGATGCCCAGCGCGAACGTGTTCGACACCCACGCGGCAAGGGAGCCGAGCGCGTAGGGCACGAGGCCCTGCCAGCGGATCCGCTCCGTCAGCGATTCGACGGGCGGCTGGCCGCGGCGCCACCGGGCCAGCCAGTCGCCGATGAGCACTCCGCCCAGCGGCGGGATGAAGACGCCCAGCAGGCTCAGGTAGCCCGTGATGTGGCCCTCGATGCCGGTGAGCGCCAGGATCGTGCCGATGATCACCCCGCCGATGATGTAGGGGCCCTTGCGGCGATCGCCGGTGATCTCCGCGCCGGCCACGCCGAACGCGTACGCGGCGTCGGCGTTGGACTTCCACAGGTTGCCGAAGAGGAAGAACAGGCCCCAGCCGATCATCCCCATGCTGATGAGGAGCGTGGTGAAGTCGCCCTCGCCGAATGCCAGCGCCGCGACGGCCCCGAAGAAGACCATGAGGCCGTTGCCCACGATGAAGCCGATCCCGCACGCCACGACGGCGTTGCGCCCGCTGCGGGCGAAGCGCGTCCAGTTGGCCGCCTGCGTACCGGCCGAGGCGAAGGTGCCGACGATCGCCGTGACCGCCGCGGCCCATGTCATCGAGCTCGAGGGCTCGATGGCGAGCATGCCGGACAGGCCGCCCACCTCGGCGAAACCCTTGAACGTCAGCCAGAAGGCGAGGATGAGGATGAGCGGCGTGGAGACGAGGGAGACCCAGTACATGCCCTCGTAGCCGAACAGGGCCGTGAGCATCATGAGCGCGGAGACGACGATCATGATGAGCGCCGGACCCCACCAGCCGGTCCAGCCGAATGCGAGCCCCGTCATCTGCCCGATCGTGCCGACGGCCACGCCGTACCAGCCCACCTGGGTGCCGCCCAGCAGCAGCGAGGCCAGTTTGGAGCCCACCGTGCCGAAGCTGTAGCGGGCCATGACCACGGTGGTCAGACCGGTGCGAGCGCCGAGGAAGCCGACGGCGGCCACGTACGTGCCGAGCACGAGCGAGCCCACGACGAGCACACCCAGGAACTCGGAGAAGCGGAACGCCGCCCCCACGGATGCGCCGGCCATGAGGGTGGGCGCGAAGATCGTGAAGCCCACGAGGACCACAGTGATCGAGAACGCCGAGCGCCGGGCCGAGCGCGGAACCGGGGTCAGGGGGTAGTCGCGATCGACGGGCTCGGCCGCCCGTTCTTCCGCCGGCGCTGCGCCTGCTGCCGCGGGGGCCGCTCCGGTGTCGACGGCGCCGTCGCCCTGTGCCGGGCGCCGAGGTTCGGGCGCGCCCATCAGCGCGCGCCCTTGGTGCTCGCGCCCTCGTCAACGCCGATGTCCTCGCTCCACAGCGCGGGGCGCTCGGCGAGCATGCGCTCCATGAGCGCGATGCACGCGGGGTCGTCGAGCACGTCGACCTGCACGCCGCGCTCGGCCAGGAGGGCCTCGGACATCTCGAAGCTGCGGTTCTCGCCCACGACGATCCGCGGGATCTCGTAGAGCAGGGCCGTTCCGGCGCACATGATGCACGGCGAGAGCGTCGTGTAGAGGACGCTCTCGCGGTAGACCGCGGCCGGCAGGCGGCCGGCCTTCTCGATCGTGTCCGTCTCGCCGTGGAGGATCGCGCTGTCCTGCTGGAACCGCTGATTGTGGCCGGCGGCGAGCACCCGGCCCTCGTGGACGAGCACGGCGCCGATCGGCACCCCGCCCTCGTCCCAGCTCGTGCGCGCCTGCTCGATGGCGAGGTCCATGAAGCGGCGGTCGTCGTCCGGCGTGGCGGTCCAGGGCATGCGGGCTCCTCGGCGTGTGCGGATGGGTCCGGCGGGGCGGGAGGCGCGTGTCCGCCGGTCGTGCTCAGGATAAGCCCCGCGCACCCCCGCCGAGGCGCGGGCCGGGTCAGCGCCGCCGGGCGCCGCTATCGCCGTCGCAGCCAGGCGACCGCGGCCAGCGTGGTCGCGGCGCAGCAGGCGAGGATCGTCACGAAGAAGCAGGGCACGGCAAGGCCGTCGCCGATGCGCCCGGTGGCCCGCATGCCACCCACCACGAAGAAGAGCACCAGGCTGGCGGCGGCTATCCCTGAGAACACGGGGGCGGGCCAGTGCAGCACCCGGCGCATCAGCGCACCTCGATGCCGGCGCCCTCGACGAGCTCGCCGATCACCGGGTAGCCCGGCACTTCGCCGGCCACGAGGAGCCCGCCGGAGGTCTGGGCGTCGGCGAGCAGCAGGAGCTCCGCCTCGCCGATGCCCTCGCCCGCGCGCACGTGCGGGCGCACCCAGTCGAGGTTGCGCCGCGTGCCACCGGAGACGAATCCGTCCCGCAGCGCCTCGCCGGCGCCGTCGACCAGGGGCACGGCGGCGCTGTCGAGCACCGCGCCCACCCCGGACGCGCGGCACATCTTGTGCAGGTGGCCCAGCAGCCCGAAGCCGGTGACGTCCGTGGCGGCCTGCACCCCGGCGGCCAGCGCCGCCGCCGCGGCGTCCCGGTTGAGCATGGTCATCGTGGCGATGGCCGCCTCGAAGACCTCGCCGGTGGTCTTGTGGCGGTTGTTGAGCAGTCCCACGCCGATCGGCTTCGTCAGCGTCAGGGGCAGGCCCGCGCGGGCGGCGTCGTTGCGCAGCAGGCGGGCGGGATCCGCCGTGCCCGTGACGGCCATGCCGTACTTGGGCTCCGGGTCGTCCACGGAGTGGCCGCCGATCACCGGGCAGCCGGCCTCCTCGCCCACCGCGAGGCCGCCGCGCAGCACCTCGGTGAGCATGTCCATGGGCAGCAGGTCGCGCGGCCAGCCCACGAGGTTGATCGCCACGATCGGGCTGCCGCCCATCGCGTAGATGTCGGAGAGCGCGTTCGCGGCGGCGATCCGGCCCCAGTCGTAGGGGTCGTCGACGACGGGGGTGAAGAAGTCCGCCGTGGACAGCACCGCAAGGTCCCCGCGCACCCGGACGGCCGCGGCGTCGTCACCGTCGTCGAGGCCCACGAGGACACTGTCCCAGCGCTGGCCGGTGAGCCCCGCGACGGCATCCTCGAGCTCGCCCGGCGGGATCTTGCACGCACAGCCCCCGCCGTGGGCCATGGTCGTCAGGCGCACCGGGGAGTCCCGCCGCGCGGAGTTCGGCCCCGCGCTGCGGTCACCGGGGCCCGCTCCCGTCGCCGCACTGCCTGCTGCGCTGTCTGCCGGCACCGTCGCATCGCTCATGGCGCCAGTCTAGGAGCGGCCCCCCTGCCCCGCCCAGGGCGCACTCGCCGCCAGACCCCTCTGGCCAGCCCGCGCGCCTCGGGCGCACCTCGGGTGCGCTTCGGGCGAACGGTGCCGCACCTCGGGCGCGGTGAAATGCACTGAGCGCGATGAGATGCGCTGGACCAAGGTGAGGCGCGCGCGGGGCCGCGGCGGCCGACGGCCCAGCGCTGGTAGCCTGACCGGCGGAGGCGTCTGAGTCCTGGTGGGCTCCCCGGTCTTCAAAACCGGTGAGGCCGAGCATCTCGGCCTGGCGGGTTCGATTCCCGTCCGCCTCCGCCACGGGCGCGGCCGCGGCGCAGCCCCGCCGCGCACAGAGCCGGCGGCCAGGAAGGTGGGAGCGCATGGACGAGCACGACCCCCGCCGCCGCATCCCGCGCACCGACGCCCTGCTCCGGCTCCCCCGGGTCGCGGCGGCCGCCCAGGCCCTCAGCGACGGCGTGGTGCGCACGATCGTGCGGGGCGTGCAGGAGCGCGCCCGGGCCGGCGAGCTCGCCCCGGAGGACGTCGAGGCCGCCGTCATCACCGCGGTCGAGGGGCGGCGCACCTCCTCGCTGCGGCCGGTCATCAACGCCACCGGCGTCATCATCCACACGAACCTGGGCCGTGCTCCCCTCTCCCCCGCCGCCCGCACGGCGCTGGCCGATGCCGCCGGCTACGTCGACGTCGAGCTCGACATGGGCTCCGGGCAGCGCTCCCGGCGGGGCGCGGCCGCCCGGGCGGCCCTCCTGGCCGCATGCCCCGCTGCCGAGGACGCACTCATCGTCAACAACGGCGCCGCAGCCCTGGTGCTTGCGACCACCGCGTTCGCCGCGGGACGCGAGGTGCTCATCAGCCGCGGCGAGTTCGTCGAGATCGGGGCGGGCTTCCGGCTCTCCGATCTCATCGAGTCCACCGGCGCCCGGCTGCGCGAGGTGGGCACCACGAACCGCACCCGGTGCGAGGACTACGCCGCGGCCATGGGCGAGGCCACCGGGTGCATCCTCAAGGTCCACCCGAGCAACTTCCGCGTCTCCGGGTTCACGGCGGAGGCCACACTGCCCGAACTCGCCCGGCTGGCCGGCGCGCGGGCGGTGCCGCTGATCGCGGACCTGGGCAGCGGCCTGCTCAGCGCCGACCCGGCCCTGCCCGCGGAACCGGACCTCGATTCCGCGCTGCGCTCAGGGGCGGACCTCGTCATCGCCAGCGGCGACAAGCTGCTCGGCGGCCCCCAGGCCGGCCTCCTGCTGGGCCGCGCCGACCTCATCGCCCGGCTCTCGCGCCACCCCCTGGCCCGGGCCGTGCGCGCCGACAAGCTGGCGCTCGCCGCCCTCGAGGCCACGCTGAACGGGCCCGAGGCGCCCGTCGCCCGGGCACTGCACACGGACCCCGAGGCGCTGCGGGCGCGCACGGAGGCCTTCGCCGAGGACCTGCGCGCCCGCCTGTCCGCGCAGCCGCATCCCCGGCAGGGACCGGGACCGGATTCCGCGGCGCTCGCCGTCGTCCCGCACGACGGCCGCACGGGCGGCGGGGGCGGGGCCGAGGTCCCGTTGCCGGGCTGGGCGCTGCGCCTGCCGGAGGCGGCGGCGCGGGCCCTGCGCACCGGCGAGCCCGCGGTGCTGCCGCGCGTCCACGACGGGACCTGTCTCATCGACCTGCGCTGCGTGCCCGACGAGGCGCAGCCTGCCCTCCTCACCGCGGTCGCGGTGGCGCTGACGGCGACCGGAGCGCCATGAGCCGGTTCGTCGTCGCCACCGCCGGCCACGTCGACCACGGCAAGTCCACGCTGGTCAAGGCGCTGACCGGGCTCGAGACGGACCGGTGGGAGGAGGAGCGGCGGCGGGGCCTGACGATCGACCTGGGGTTCGCGTGGACGCAGCTGCCCTCCGGCCGCGAGGTCGCCTTCGTCGACGTGCCCGGCCACGAGCGCTTCCTCGGCAACATGCTGGCCGGGCTGGGCCCCGCCCCGGTCGTCTGCTTCGTCGTGGCCGTGGACGAGGGGTGGCGGGCGCAGTCGACGGACCACCGCGATGCCCTGGCCGCCCTCAGCATCGAGCACGGCATCATCGCCCTCACCCGCGCCGACCGCGCCCCGGACCGGGTGGAGGAGGTCGAGGCCGAGGTCCGCGCCCACCTCGCGGGCACGGGACTGGCCGCGGCGCCCGCCGTCGCCGTGGCCGCGCCCACGGGCGCCGGACTCGCCGACTTCACGGCCGCGCTCGACACCGTGCTGGCCCGCGCCCCGCAGCCGGATCCGCGGGCCCGCCTGCGGCTGTGGATCGACCGCTCCTTCCCCATCTCCGGCGCCGGGACGGTGGTCACGGGCACGCTTGCCGCGGGTTCGCTCGCCGTGGGCGAGCGCCTCGAGATCGCCGCGGCCGGCGACCTCCTCACAGCGGAGGTCCGCGGGCTGCAGAGCGAGGACCGCCCCGCCCAGCGCCTCGAGCCGGTGGTCCGCGCCGCGGTCAACATGCGCGGGATCACCGCGGGGGCGCTCTCGCGCGGCGACGCGCTGCTCACGCCCGGTGCCTGGCCCCTCGTCGAGGTGGTCGATGTGCGCCGGCGCACCGGCGAGGATCTGGGCAGCGCCCCGCGCGAGCTGACCGCGCACGTCGGCACCGCCTCGGCGGCGGTGCACGTGCGCCCCTTCGACTCCGAGCACGCCCGGCTCGCCTTCGCCCACCCGCTGCCGCTGCAGGTGGGCGACCGGATCGTGCTGCGCGGCAGCGGCGAGCACATGGTGTTCGGCGGTGCGGAGATCCTCGACATCGATCCGCCAGCGCTGAACCGGCGCGGGGCCGGCACGCGGCGGGCCCGCGAGGTCGCCGCCTACCCGTGGGGCGGCAGCGCGCTGGTGGAGGTCGCCCGGCGCGGGGCGATGGAGGGGGCAGCCCTGGCCCGCGCCGGAATCACCGTGCCCTCGCCCCTGCCCCACGGGCTGCGGCGCGAGGGCGCGTGGCTGGTGAGCCAGGAGCGCTTCGAGGCCTGGGCCGCGGATGTGCGCGAGCGGGCAGCGCGCGAGCACCGCGATGATCCGCTGTCCGCCGGGCTGCCCGCCGGCGCCGCGGTCAGCGCGCTCGGCCTGCCTGCCGCCGACCTGTTGAATCCGGTGCTGCGCGCGGCGGGCCTCGCGCAGGCGGGCGGGCGCATCGTGGACCCCGGGCGCGCGGCGGGACTGGGGGCCGCCGAGGCGGGTCTGGCCCGGTTGGAGCGGCACCTGGCCGCGCAGCCGTTCCGCGCCCCGGAGGCCGAGGACCTCGCAGCCTGGGGGCTGGGCCCGCGCGAGCTCGCCGCCGCCGCGCGGGTGGGGCGCATCCTCCGCCTGCCCGATGGGGTCGTCCTGCTGCCGCCTGCGCCGGCGCAGGCGATGCGGGTGCTCAGCCGGCTCGGCCAGCCATTCACCGCCAGCCAGGCGCGCCAGGCCCTGGAGACCACCCGACGCGTGGCGATTCCCCTGCTCGAGCACCTCGACGCGAAGGGCTGGACGCGGCGCGTGGACGGCAGTCGTCGCGAGGTGGTGCGCTGACGCGCTCCGGGTGCTGCTGCGACCCGGCGCCGGTGGCTGCGCGGGTGCCTCAGCCCTCCTCGAGGACCTTCGCGATGCGCAGCAGCCGGTAGCGGTTGACCGCCGCGCAGATGTCGATGGTCCTGGGACGGGCGTAGGTGCCCGGGTTGCCCGCATGCGGCGAGAGGGCGTCGAGGCCCTCGGCGTCGACGAGTCGGTCGAGTTCGGCGACCCCGTCGACCAGGCTGAGCCCGCCGTCGAAGCGCTCGGCCAGGCGGTCGAGCGCGTGGGCGATCGCCTGGGTCTGGGCCGCGTCGGCGATCTGCGAGACCGCGGCCAGGTCGATGTCCTCGCGGCCGAAGCGGATCTCACCGCGGCCGGCGGCCTTGGCGGGCTTGCGCTTGTCCGCTGGGCGCAGGGTCCCGTCGGCCGGCACGCGGCGGCGTACGGCGAAGTCAACCGCCCCGGCGCCGGCGTCCGTCTCGCCGCCGGGGTCGCCCGCCTCCGCCGCGATGCGCTTGGCCTTGTCCGTGACATCGTGGGGCACGTAGGCATCCATCGCGATGACGTGGTCGGCCACGTCGAAGAACGCCCCGGACCCGCCGGCCACCAGGACCGTGGAGACCCCGCGCTGCTCGTAGAGCGGGCGAATGCGGTCGACGAACGGCGTGATGGGCTCGCGATCGGCGGGGATGAGCCGGCGCATCCGCTCGTCGCGGATCATGAAGTTCGTGGCCGACGTGTCCTCGTCGATGATGAGCGCGGTGGTGCCGGCTTCGACCGCCTCGGCCAGGTTCGCCGCCTGCGAGGTGGAGCCCGAGGCGTTCGACGTCGAGAAGTGGACGGTGTCCGCACCGGAGGGAAGATCGGAGATGAACGGGGCGATGTCGACATCGGCCACGCTGCGCCCGTCCTCGGCGCGGATGGCCGCGGCGTCCGGGCGGGTGATGACCCATTCGCGGCCGTCGCCGGCGATGTGGGGGTAGACGCCGCGCTCGATGGCCCGCAGCAGCGTCGACTTGCCGTGGTAGCCGCCGCCGGCGATCACGGTGATGCCCACGGGCACGCCCATGCCCCGCACCGTGCGCCCGCTGCGCAGCTCGAAGCCCACCTCCAGGGACGCAGGACTGGCGAACGGCACGGCGCCCTGTTCCAGGGGAGCGTCGGAGTCGCCGGAGCGCCGCGGGAGGATGGCGCCGTCTCCCACGAAGGCCACGAGACCGCGGTCCGGCAGCTGCGAGCACAGGTCCACCTGGTCGCGCAGCAGCGCCACGTGATCGGCCAGGGCGGTACTGTCGGCCGGTGAGAGGCTCTCCGCCATGAGCGCGTGCCGGGCGAGGTCCGGAATGGTCTGCGTGAGCAGCGTCGCGGCCTGGCGGCCCAGCGCGCGCCGCCCGGCCGCGGGCAGCTCGGCGGAGAAGCGGGCCTCGATCGTGTCCGCGCTGATGAGGATCGAGGTGCGCTCGAGGACCTCCTGGCCGGGGCGCCCGATGCTGATCCGCGGGGCGCGCGCGTCCTTGCCCTGGCTGCGCTGCGGGGCGCGGGCCGCGGCTGCGAAGCGGCGGGTGAGGAAGTCGCCCACCGCGGTCTGCCCAGCCGCGTCGTCCATGAGCGCGGCATCGAAGCCCGCGTCGGCGCGGTCGACGATGATGCGCATGAGCGAGGGCGGCGCGTACGGATCCGTCTGCACCCGGTCGATCGCCAGGTCGAAGGGCCCCAGGTCATAGCGGCCGCGCAGCTGCTTATAGCCGCCGTAGCCGCGCCCGTCGATGGAGTGGAGCATGCGCTCGAGGTCCGCCGTCGTCTGCATTCCCCCACCCTACGCGCGCGTCCCGGTGTGCGGGGCGCGGCGAAGTGCCCCGGGAGCGCTGCGTGCCGTGCGGCGTGCCGCGCCGCTGATCCTGCTGTGCCGTGCCGTGCTGTGCGCCGCGCCGCGCGACGAGGGGGAATCGCACGGGCACCCGGTGCCCGGTGCCCGGGTCCGGGTTCAGGCGCGGGCGCGCGCCGCGCTCAGCGCCCAGGCCACGAGCACGGGCTGCAGGGGCAGCCGGCCGTAGGCGATCGCCCTGCGGCCCGCCGAGGCGCGGCGCCAGTCCCAGGCCATCTGCACATTGGCCGGGAAGACGGCGACGAACAGGGCGGCTGCAGCGCGGGCGCCCAGGCGCCTCGTCCGCGGCACGGCGACGAGCGCGCCCGCGGCCAGCTCGGCGACCCCGGAGGCCAGGGTGTAGAACCGGCGCGTGCCCGGGAGGACGGGTGGCACGATGCGGTCGAAGTGCTCGGCGGCCGCGAAGTGGAGGGCGCCCGCGCTCAGCAGCGTGCCGGCCAGGAGGGCGGTGGAGGCGGTGCGCGCGCGGCTCGTCGCGCGACTCGCTGCTCGGTTCATTGCTCGGTTCATTGCTGGGCCTTTCGGTTCGCGGTCGCCCCGCCGGTCGCACCGGCGGGGTCTTCGGGTGCGGGTGTGCCGACGGGAGCCGTGGGGACGGCGGCTTCTGCCGGCGCCTCTGGCCCTGCGGTGCCTGCGGGTGCCTCGAGCCCGGTGGCAGCGTTGGCCCGGCGCGCCTCGGCGAGGCCCTTGTCGCGCCAGCCGCGGCCGTCGACGATGCGCGCCACCAGCATGGAGCTGACGTTGTCGCCCACGGCGTTGACGGTGGTCGCCGGCGGGTCGATGACGGTGCCGATCACGGAGATGACCGGCAGCGCCGCCGGCGGGAAGCCGTACATCGTCACGATCATGAGCTCGCCGATGAACCCGCCGCCGGGGATCCCGCTCATCGCCATGCCGGACAGCAGCGCGATGCCCACCGCGGTGAGCATGGTGAGCGGGTCGAAGAGGTCGCGGTCGAAGATCGCGAAGAGGAACGCGATCTTGAGGATCGCGCTGAGGACCGAGCCCTCCATGTGGATCGTGGCGCCGATGGGGATGATCGTCTCCCGGATATCGGCGGGCACGCCGAACCGGCGCGCGGCCTGCAGGTTGGCGGGGATCGCCGCGACGCTGCTCGAGGTGCCCAGGGACACGGCCGCGGGCTCGGCGATGTTCTTCCAGAACGCGCCGATCGCGCGCGGCCCGCCGGCCAGGAAGGCGTAGAGGGTGAAGGCGGCGAAGAAGTAGACGATGGCGACCGGGTAGAACAGCAGGACCGCGTGCACGTAGCCGCCCACGATCTGGGGGCCCAGCTCGCCGATGAGCGCCGCGAAATAGGCGCCCAGGCCGATGGGCGCGTAGTACATGATGAGCGAGGTGAACGACATGAACACCTCGTTCGCGGAGTTGAGCAGCCCGCGCACCGGGGCGCCGCGCTCGCCGAGCCTGCTCGTCGCGAGGCCGACGAGGACCGCGAAGACGATGAGCGCGAGCATGTGCTTGGTCGAGATGATGTCCGCGAAGTCCTCGACGGTGAAGGCCTGGACGATCTGGTCGCCGATCGAACCCGGATCGTCCTGGTCCTGGGGCGCCTCGAGCGCGATGTCGAGACCGCCGCCGGGGCCGAAGATCCGCAGTGCGACGAGCATGACGATCGCCGCGACGATGCCCGTCCCCACGAAGACGCCCAGCATGGAGCCCAGGATGCTGCCCAGGCGCTTGGCGCTGTCCATCCCGGCCACGGCCGAGGAGATGGAGAAGAAGACCAGCGGCACCACCAGGGTGAACATCATGTTGATGAAGATGCTGCCGAACGGCTTGACCACCGCGGCCCGCTCACCGAAGACCAGCCCCACCACGGCGCCCAGCGCGACCCCCAGCAGAATGAGCAGGGGGAAGCGATAGTTGCGCAGGATATTCACGGCCGTCTCCGTCCAGGGGTCCATTCGGGCTGGTAACGGGCCACGCTACACACGCGGAGCAGCAAGGGCCACGCATCCGCCCGCGCGGCTATGCTTGCCTCACTGCCATATCCTGCCCGGCGCCGGTCCGGGCGGCTGCTCCCCCATCCAGCCAGGTTCACTCAGGCGCGAACGGACCCGCCTGCGTCACAAGGAGAACAGCATGACCGTCCTCGTCGGCTTCACCCCCAAGCCCGAAGGCTACGCGGCCCTCGATTTCGCGATCGAGCAGGCGCGCGCATTCGACGAACCGCTCATCGTCATCAACACCGGCATCGGCGAGCAGGCCGAGGAGAAGGGCGTCGCCACGCCGAGCCAGCTCGAAGAGGCCGATCGCCGCCTGCGCGCCTCCGGCGTCGGCTACGAGCTCAAGCAGTTCATCCGCGGCAACGACCCGGTCGACGAGCTGCTCGCCCTCGCCGAGTCCGATCCGCAGATCCGCCTCATCGCGATCGGCGGGCGCCGCCGCTCCGCCGTGGGCAAGCGCATCATGGGCTCCAAGGCCCAGCGGATCATCCTCGAGTCCGCGATCCCCGTGGTCTCCGTCAAGGCATAGGGCGGGGCGGTCCCCGTGGGGCGGCCCGGCGGCGCGGCGCCCGCCCGCTGAGGCGCGGTGCGCTGAGGGGCGGCGCGTCCTGTAGACTCGCCGCAGACGCCGGTGTCTGCTGGGGTCGACGACGACCTCGTACCCGCGGTCATGATGGAAACGGTGAGTCATCTCTTCTTCACCCCAGGTCCCGGCCCCCTTCGTCCACCGCTACGCCGATGCGGGTGATTTCCCCCCGCACCAGCGCGCCTTCGCAGAGGTCTCCCAGCGGGTCCGCTCCGAGGGGCTGCTGGACCGGGCGCCCCGCTTCTACTGGCCCCTCATCGCGGGCCTCGGGGCCGGGCTGCTGGCCTGTGCGGCCGCCTCCCTCCTGCTGCGCGACAGCTGGTTCCAGCTCATCGTCGCGGGTGCGCTGGCCATCGTCCTCACCCAGCTCGCGCTCATCGGCCACGAGGCCGGCCACCGGCAGGTCCTGCGCAGCGGCCGTGCGAACCTGCGGCTTGCCCGGGTCCTGGCGGGGATCGTGGGGCTGAGCTTCGAGTGGTGGGACAAGAAGCACACCCGCCACCACGGCAACCCCAACCGCATCGGCAAGGACCCGGACATCGCACCCGGGGCGATCTCCTTCACGTCCGAGGATGCCGCACAGGCGCGCGGGGTGCCCCGCTGGATCGCCAAGCGGCAGGGCTGGCTGTTCTTCCCCCTGCTCACGCTGGAGGGCCTCAACCTCCACGTGAGCAGCCTGCGCCACGTCATCTCCGTGCGCTCCAGCGCCCACCGCAAGACCGAGCTGGCCCTGCTCCTGGGCCGCTTCGCCGTCCTGTTCGCCGGCGCGTTCCTGCTCATGCCCCAGGGCATGGCGGTGGCCTTCCTGGCGATCCAGTTCGCCGTCTTCGGCGTGTACATGGGGGCGTCGTTTGCGCCGAACCACAAGGGCATGCCCGTCATCGCGCCCACCGCGCGCCTGGACTTCTTCAGCAAGCAGGTGCGCACATCGCGCAACATCCGCGGCGGCTGGTGGGCCACCGCGCTCATGGGCGGCCTCAACTACCAGGTCGAGCACCACCTGTTCCCCAGCATGCCCCGCCCCCACCTCGCACGCGCGCGAATGCTGGTGCGCGAGCACTGCGCGGTGCTCGGAATCCCCTACACGGAGACCTCCCTGTGGCGGTCGTACGGCATCGTCGTGCGCTACCTCAACCGCGTGGGGCTCGCCGCCCGCGACCCCTTCGAATGCCCCGTCCTGGCCCAGTACCGCGGGCACCGCTGAGGGGGTCGTCCGCGGCGCTCTCACATCCCTTCGGGTGGCTCACGCTGCGTGCTCCGGCCTCCGCTGCCCCCAGCCGGTCACGAGCTCGAATGCGCGCGCAACCCGGAGGACCTGAGCATCGGCCCCCAGCCGCCCAACGATCTGCAATCCCACCGGCAGCCCGCCGGCACTGAAACCAGCGGGAACGCTCACGGCGGGGCAGCCCGTCGCGGAAATCAGCGTCGTCGCCTCCATCCAGGCCAGATAGTCTGTCACCCGCGACCCGTTCAGCTCCACCGGGTATTCGAGGTCGGCATCAAATGGCAGCACTTGGCTCGTCACGGTCACGAGAACGTCGTAGCGAGCAAAGAAGTCATCCATGGCAGACAGCAGCTGCGCACGCCTGCGCAGGGCAGCGAAGATTTCCGCGCTCGAGAGGTCGAGGCCGGCCCGGATGTTCGAGCGCAGAGCGGGTTTCAACTGATGGGCGTGCGCGTCGAGGAGCGCCCCATAGTTGAACCCGAACTCGAATGCTCGGGCCACGCGGAAGACTTCCGCAGCCGCACTGAGGTCTGGCGCCTCCGAAGCAAGGTGCGCTCCGAGATCGCAGAAGACCTGGGCCGCGGAGCCAACGATCGCGGCCACCTCGGCGTCGACTTCGATTCGGCCCCCAAGGTCCGGGGCGAAGCCGATCCGCAGTGCCTTCAGCTCCGGTTCCCAACCGCCGTCCCCGGTGAACTCGGGCCCGGTGAAGCCGCCAGGCTCACACCTGGACTGAGGCGCAAGTGCCGCGGGACCGGAGCAGAGCTCCATCAGCAATGCGACATCGGCTGCCGAGCGGGCCATGAACCCGTCTTGGCTCAGCCATTCCCACGGGTTCTCCGGAATGGCGTGCGGCAGCCAGCCATTGGTGGGCCGCAATCCGACGAGGTTGGTGAAGGAGGCGGGCAAGCGCAGCGAGCCCCCGGTATCGGAACCATCGCCGGCGGGCTGGATGCCCGCGGCGATCACCGCCGCTGCCCCACCCGACGAACCGGCGGCCGACCTTGTCGGATCGTACGGATTCACCGTGGTGCCGAAGAGGGGGTTGAACGTGTGCGCACCGGCCGCGAATTCGGGGACATTGGTTTTGCCGGTGGCGATCACACCGGCCGCGCGCAGGCGTGCCACGACGAGGCAGTCCCGCTCGGACACGTGGTGGGCACGGATGGGCGAGCCCCAGGTGGTGCGCATACCGGCCACCTCGTGCGTGTCCTTGTGCGTCATCGGCACGCCGGCCAGCGGACCGAGCGGCACCCCCGCTGCCCGCGCATCGTCGACCGCGCGTGCGCTCGCGAGTGCGGTCTCCGGCTCCCACGTGACAACCGCGTTGAGCGCCGGATTCAGCCGGGCGACGCGCTCCACGTGCGCCGAGACGGTCTGGGTCGCGCTGAGCTCACCGGCGGTCAGCAGGGCGGACAGCTCCCGCAGCGACAGCCACGCAAGCTCGTCCGCGACTGCGGTCACCGGCGTCCCGCAAGCAGCCCGATGCACACGCCGAGCAGCGCGGCACCCGCCCCGACTGCGGCACCGACCGCGAAGTCCCCCACGCCGCGCCCCGGGGCGTGGACGGGAAGGACGGGCGCGGGAGCCGCCCGACCGCGCGATTGCTCGGCAGCGGGGGAGCCGATCGGGGCCGGGGAGGCTGCATCGGGCTGGGGTTCTGCCGCCGCGGCTTCGGGGCCGGCCTGAATGGCCGCGTCGATGTCCGTGAAGAATTTCGCGGCGATGCGCTTCGCCACGCCGGAGAGCATCCGCTGACCGACCCCGCCGATCGCACCGCCCAGAATCGCATCTGCGGTCCAGTCGATGTCCGTGCCGCCGTCGGGCGCTGTGGCGAGCCGCACCGCGATGTCGGCGCCGATCGTCCCCGGTCCGCCGGAGCCCTTGGCACTCAGCACGAACGCGCTAGTGGGCTCCTCTTGGGAAAACGACACCGTTCCCTTGTACGTGCCCTTGATCGCGGCGACGCCCATCGTCAGCACGACGTCGTACGCACCCTCCCCGGCCGGGGTGAGCGATTCGACGCCGGGAATGGTCTTCGCCAGAATGCGCTCGTCGTGGAAGGCCCGCCAGGCGGTATCCGGATCGGCGCTCATATGAGCCGTCGAGATGATCTGCACGGGTTCTCCTCTGCTTCGCCGCGTTCACGCGGATGTGCGGGTGGTCTCGTTCGCAGCATGCCCGTCGGTCTGCTGTGCGCTGCGCCGCAGGCGGTCAATCTCCCCGTTGGCGCTGTGGCGGCGCAGCTCCCACAGCGTTGAGGGGTCCAGCGGCATCTGCCGGATTTCGAACCCCTCTGCGTCTTCGATGGCCGAGGCGATCACGGCAGCGGTCGGAATCGTCCCTGCCTCACCCGCCCCCTTGATCCCCAGCGGGTTGAGCGGGCTGGGCGACTCCAGATGATCGGTCTCGACCGTGGGAACCTCGGATGCGAATGGCATGAGGAAATCCATGAATGAGGCATTGAGGAGCTGGCCGTCGGAGTCATAGGCCATCCGCTCGTACAGCGCTCCCCCGATGCCCTGCGCCACTCCCCCGTGCACCTGTCCTTCGACCACCATGGGGTTGATCATCGGCCCGCAGTCGTGGACCACGCAATAGCGCAGCACGGAGATGTCCGCGGTTTCCGGATCGATCTCCACGATCGCGGCGTGCATGCCGTTCGCCACAGTTGAGCGCATCGGCGAGAAGAAGTCCTGCTCGTCGAGACCCGGTTCATCCCCCGGTGCCACAGGCGGCGCGTCCATCTTGGCCGGACGGGCGAACTGAGTGGCTGCCTTGGCGCTTTCGTCGAACGCGTAGCGCAGCGGATTCGACAGCACCGAGACGGCCGCCAACGGCATGGCCGAACTCGGATCGCCCTTGACGCCCACCATGCCGTCGACGATCTCAAGATCCTCCGGCGACGCCTCGAGGGCTTCCGCGGCGATGCGCAGTGCCTTCGCCTTGACCTTCTTGGCGGTCAGATGGAGCGCGTTGCCTGCCATGACACCGCCGCGCGAGCCCCACGTCCCCACCGAATACGGCATCTTCCGGGTGTCGCCGGTGATGACGTGCACATCTTCCATCGGCACGCCCAGTTCGTCGGCGACGATCTGGGCGAAGACGGTCGCGTGCGCCTGGCCCTGTGTGGTCAGCCCCGTCCAGACGTTCACGCGTCCGGAGGTCTCGACCTCGATGTGCCCGCCCTCATAGGGCCCGGCACCCGTGCTCTCGATATAGCATCCGATCCCGAGCCCGACCCGGCGGCCCTCAGCACGGGCTCGCTCCCGATACTCCCGGAACTCATCCCATCCCACGAGGGCCTTGAGCTTGGCCATCGAAGTGACGAAGTCACCCGAGTCGATACACCCTTCGGCGCCATCCTGCATGACGACGCCCATCGGGTGGGGGAACTCGCGGACGAAGTTGTTCAGCCGCACCTCCGCACGGTCGAGGCCCAGGCGGTCGGCGATGGCGTCCATCGTGCGCTCCATCATGAAGACCGCGTGGGCGCGCCCCGCCCCCCGGTAGGGCGTCACAATGACGGTGTTCGTGTACAGCGACCAGTATTCGCACCGGTACGCAGGCACGGCGTAGGGGCCCATGACGTGTGTGGAGGTATTCAGGGGGACGATCACGCCGTACGGCAGATAGGCACCGTTGTCGTGCCAGAACTTCACGTCGAGCCCCAGAATGCGCCCGTCGTCGTCGAAGCCGACCCGCACGTGCTGCACCTGCGCCCGCTCGTGGGCCGATGAGATGAAGTGCTCGCGCCGGTCCTCGGTCCACTTCACGGGCACGCGCAGGGCACGGGCGGCGCAGGCCACGGCGAGTTCCTCCGGCCATGGATGGTTGATCTTCACCCCGAAGGCCCCGCCCACATCGGGCGCGATGACCTCCACCTTCGTCAGCGGTACTTCGAGCTTGGCCGCCAACGCGGCTCGCAGGCCGGTGCTCGTCTGCGTAGACGAGTGCACGAGGAGACTCTCGTCATCGGTATTCCACTGGGCGAGAACGCCCTTGCCCTCCATGGGCATGCAGGCGCTGCGTTCGAAATCCAGTTCGAGCTCGAGCACATGCGCAGCTGCATCGATGCTCGCCGGGGCATCGCCGACCTCCTGCACGTAGTGAGCGGCGACATTGTCCGGGGCGCACTCGTGCACGGTCCGCTCCGCGGCGCGGGCCTGCCTCACACCCACAACCGGGGGCAGAAACTCGTAGTCGACTTCGATCCTGCCGGCCGCATCCTCGGCCACGTAGCGGTCTTCTGCGATCACCATCGCAATCGGTTCGCCCACGAAGTTCACGTGGTCCTTGGCCAGCGCAAAACCCGTCATCGGTGCGACGATCGACGGGTGCGGAAGGAGCATCGGAAGACGCTCCGCGGCCTGGCCCGGCAGATCCTCGTGGGTCCAGACGGCGATCACACCCTCAACGTCAATGGCCCCGGACACGTCGATGTCGACGATGTCCGCGTGCGCGTGGGGGCTGCGCACGAACGCCGCGGCCAGCGCACCGGCGCCCAGGTCATCGAGATAGCGTCCGTTGCCGGTGACGAGGCGGGGGTCCTCGCGGCGCGCGACCTTCTGGCCGAACATCCGGGTCGTCATCGCCGCTCCTGTCCGCTTCCGAGGTGCTCCACAACCTCCGCGGCGTCGCGCGCCGCCTCCTGCTCCTCGCCGGTGACCTCGCTGCCCTCCCCGGCTCCTGGCCGGTCGGCCGGCGCGGTGCCGTTCGGGTCCGAGCCGGCGGCGCGGGGGCCATGGCCCCGCCTGAGTTCGGCGGCGCGGCTCACGGCTCGCACGATGTTCTGGTAGCCCGTGCAGCGGCACAGGTTTCCCGAAACCGCTTCTCGGGCTTCATCCTCCGAAGGGTTTGGATTCTCATCCAGGAACGCGTCGATGGTCGTGATGAAGCCCGGGGTGCAGAACCCGCACTGCAGGCCGTGGCAGTCGATGAACGCCTGCTGCACGTCGGAGGGGTGCTCGGGATCCCTGCCGATGCCCTCGACCGTGGTGATCTCATGGCCCTGCGCGCTCGCGGCGAACACGAGGCACGAGCGAACCGGGGCTCCGTCGAAGCGCACCGTGCAGGCACCGCACACCCCGTGCTCACAGCCCACATGGGTGCCTGTGAGCCCAAGGTCGTGACGAAGTACGTCGGACAGCAGTCGGCGGTCGGGCACCTCCACGGTGTGGGAGATTCCATTGACGTTCAGTCGGAGCGTCGTGTGCGGTTCGGCGACGGTCATGCGGCTCCTTCTGCGGGGGCGAGCGAATCGCGCGGCTGGGCGGACCCGGCGGGCGGTTGGGCCAATTCCTCCAGCAGCCGCCCGGCGAGCACGCCGGCCAGGCGACGCCGGTAGTCGGCGGTGGCATGGATATCTCCGACGGGGTCAACGCATGCTTCCACGGCGGCCGCGACGGCGGGGGCTGCGGAATCCGCTGCGGCGACCGGAACCCCCGCAACGGCTTCGCCAAGGTCCACCACGACCGGCATGTCGGTGACCGAGACAAACGATGCGCGCAGGCCCGTCATCGTCTCGTTCTCTATGGTCAGAATCATGCCCACACCGGCCAGGGCGTAGTCCCCCGTCCTTCGGGTCAGCTCTTTGAAGCCACCGCGCTGGCCCGGTGCCAGGGCGGGGAAGGTCGCGCTCGTCAACAGCTCGTGCGGCTCCAAGGACGTTTCCAGCGGGCCCACGTTGAAGTCCTCCCAGCCGATCCTGCGCTCTCCGGAATCACCGCGTGCGGTCACCCAGCCGCCGGTGAGCGCGAGGATCGCCGGCATCTCGCCGTTCGGGTCCGCGTGCGCGAGTGAGCCCACCGTCGTTCCCCGGTTGCGGATCGCCGGGTGCGCCACACAGCCCAGTGCCGCCCGCAGCAGGGGCTGGGCCGCCCGCGCTTCCGGGCTCCGCTCGAGCCTGCGGTGCGTCACGAGGGCACCCACCTCGACGGACCCCTCGGCCACGGAGATCCCGTCAAGACCGGTCAGCGCCGTGATGTCGATGAGGTGCTCCGGGGCCGCGAGTCGCATGTTGAGCACCGGCACCAGGCTCTGTCCGCCGGCGATGACCTTTCCCTTCGCTCCGTAGGCGCGGAGGAGTTCAAGTGCCTCGTCGAGCGTGGTGGGGCGGTGCATGGTGAAGGGGGAAGGTTTCATGGAATATCACTCGACTCTCCTGGCGTGGCGCCCATGGTCGTGCTGCAGTTCTTCGCCGATACGGCCTTCCTGGCCCTCTCGGCCGACCGTGATCGCCGTTCCACCAGCATCCGCCTCGGACGCCCTGACCAGCGATTTCGGTGCAAGCCAGTGCGCTACATGGTACATAAGCACCATCACGATGGTGCCGAGTGCGATGCCGGAGAGCGTGAACTTGTCCGAGAACTTCAGGCTCACGCCGCCGATCGCCAGGATGAGGCCAGCGGCGACGGGCACCATATTGAGGGGCGTCGCGAGGTTGACCTTGTTCTCAATCCAGATCTTGGCGCCGAGCATCCCGATCATGCCGTAGAGCACGACCGTGATCCCTCCCAGCACACCACCGGGCACCGCGGAGATGAGCGCACCGAACTTGGGGGACAGCCCGAAGAGAATCGCGACGATCGCGGCCACCCAGTAGGCGGCCGTCGAGTACACGCGGGTCGCGGCCATCACGCCGATGTTCTCCGCGTAGGTGGTCGTGGGGGACCCTCCGACGGCGGTTGCGACGACTGTCGCAACACCGTCGCCGATCACCGCGCGTCCCATGGAGCCGTCCAGGGAGCGCCCCGTCATCTCCTCCACGGCCTTGACGTGCCCGACGTTCTCCGCGACCAGCGCGATGACGCCCGGGAGCATGACGATGATCGCCGCGGCGTTGAACACCGGCAGGTGGATGCCGACGATCCCCGCTGCCGGATCGCTCAGCGGAGGAAAGCCCACCCAGGCAGCGGACTGCACCCCTGACCAGTCGACGCGGAAGTGGGTGTCCACGGCCCCGGTCACAGCATTGAACGCGGTGATCTGCCCGAAGACCATGTCGAAGACCCAGGAGAGCGCATAGCCGAACACGAGTCCGAGGAAGACGGCGATGCGCCCCAGGAAACCGGGGACGCAGACGGAGAAGAGGATGACGAACGCCATCACCAGGAGCGCCACCCACTGGTCCTGGGGCCAATAGGTCTGCGCGACGACGGGGGCCAGGTTGAAGCCGATGAGCATCACGACACCACCGGTCACAACGGGCGGCAGCACCTTCGTCAGGGCGGCGGCTCCCGCGAAGTGGATGAAGACGCCCACGAGCGCCAGCACGATGCCGGAGACCAGGATGGCGCCGGTCACCTCCGCAGGCGTTCCGCCCTGGGCGGTCACGGCTGCGACGCCCCCGACGAAGGCGGCGGACGTACCCACATAGCTGGGTACCTTGCCCTTGACGATGAGAAGGAAGATGATCGTGCCGACACCGCTCATCATGACCGCGAGCTGCGGGTTGAGCCCCATGATGACGGGGAACACGAACGTCGCGCCGAACATGGCGAAGACGTGCTGGATGCCGAGCCCCACGGTGCGGCCCCACGACAATCGCTCGTCCGGAGCGACCACCTCGTTCGGGCCCACGTGCCTGCCGTCGCCGTGCAGCTTCCACGCGAACATCCCCATGATCTTCTCCCCTGCTCAGGACGCGGTGTTGGATTCCGCGGGATCCGGCTGCCGCCGACCCACCACAGGCCCGGCCGAGGTGCGGTGCCGAGCGCTTTCGTTCGACTCTAGGCCCAGAATGAGGTCTGCATCACGTCAGATCCTGCCAAATATTGACCGGTCTTCACGGCCGAACATGTTCACCCGGGCAACCGCGCAGACTAGGGCAACCGGGTGATCTGCAGCGCCAGAGCGAGCGCGAGCCTGAGATTCGGGTCGGTGGTGAACGGGCCCACCATCCGCTCGAGCTTCGTGATGCGATACCGCAGAGTGTTGTAGTGGAAGAAGAGGGCACGGGCGGTCTCGGCCACGTTCAGGCTGTGGTCGAGCAGCGCCTGCAGGGTCTCGCGCAGCCCAGCATTCTCCGGCCTGTCGTCATCGGCCAGCGGTCCGAGCACTTCGCGCGCAAATCGCCTCAGCTCCTCCTGCTCGCCCACCTGCAGGAGCAGGCGGTAGACGCCCAGTGAATCGAAATGGCTCAGACCCCGGCCGTGACTGAGCTGGCGACCGACCTCCACCGCGCGCATCGCCTCCTGATACGCACCGGCCAGCCGCTCCACGTGGTCCGCTGGGCGCGAGACGCCAACGGAGAATTCCCGCCGGCCGCCTCCTCCCTGTCCCCTGACCTCACCGCTGTAGCCGCGCAGGCGCTCCAGGATCTGCTCCGCGGGCTCCGCCCGGAGCAGGAGGATGACCTGGTCGCCCGAGCCCACCACGGCCGCCTGCGGGTCGTCGTGGGAGACCACCCGCGTCCACGCCGCGGTGAACAGCTCCTGCATGGTGCGCTTGTTCTCCGCCTCCGTGCCATCCGTCTCCGGGTCGATCTCCGCGACCGCCACGCTCAGCGGCCGGTCGAGGCGCCAGCCCAGCGATCCCGCGTGGGCCAGGACCTGCTCTGCCGAGGTGATGTGCCCGCGGAGCACCTCGAGCACGAAATCGGCGCGATACTTGCTCTCCACCGCGGCGATCGATTGGTCGCGGGTGATCACGAGGGCGGCCGCTGCAGCAGTCTGCTCGATGAGATGGAAATCCGCCGCGGTCAGGGGCCGATCGGCGAATGCGGCGATGCGGCCCAGCGACCGAGCCCCCGCCTCGATGCGAACATTCCCCCACCACAGCGGGCCGCTCCCGCGTGCCTCCCCGGCCGCCTCGGCTTCGACGATGAAACGGCCCGAGCCGTCGAAGCACGGCAGGGCGGTCAGCGGTGCGGAGTGCGCGGGAGGCTGACTCGCCGTCCGCACACGGCCGTCGACGCTGGTGATGACGGCACCGGCCCCCACGCGCTCCCCCAGCGCAGCGCAGAGATCCTCGAGCGAACCACCGCGGATGACGACATCGACGAGTTCGCGCAGCGTCCGCTCGGTGCGACGCATCTGGCGCGACTGCAGCGCGAGGCTGTGGGTGAGCACATCGTGGATGATCTCGTCGAAGCCCACGCCGTCGCCGAGGCTAATGAGCGGCAGATCGATTTCCTCGGCCGTCTCAAGCGCCCCGGCCGGAATTCCCTCCAGGTAGCGACCGGGTTTGATGCAGATCGCGGACACACCGCGCTCCTTGAGTCGGCGCAGCAGCCCGCTGAGCTCCTCCGGTTTTTCGCGCAACGGGTATCCGGTGGTGAGCAGGAGCTCCCGTTCCTTCACCCACGGCAGGATGTCCGGCACCTCCATGACGTTCGTCAGCTCGACGGGCAGATGCAGTCCCCCGCCGCCGGCTACGAGTTGAGCACCGGCCATGGTGGGGAGGGCGAGGACATCCTCAACGGTCAGCCAGTCTGCCGAATCACCGGGTGCGCCAGGCACTTTCTCGACGGGATCGCCGGCATTTTCGGCATTCTTTGACATGCGCTGACGCTAACAGCCCACGGTAGCCTGCTCGAATGAGGCCCACATCACGTACGTTCGTCGGTGCTGCCTCCCCCCTTGCCGGAGCGGATCCGGTCCCGGGCCCCGGCACCGTGGCACAGGTCTTCACCAGGGGGTTCTACGCCCTCGACGCTGCCGGCCGGATCGTCCCGGTCCTAGGCGCCCGAGCCCTGCGCCTGCCGACGGGGATCCTTGTTCCCGCGCTCGACGCAGATGACCTCCTCGGGCTGCGCTCCGGCACTCCGATCCAGTTCTCGAACACCGGTTCCGGGCCTCGAATGCGCATCGCTGACCTGACCATCGCGACGGGCCGCCGATGGGCCCCCGCACGCGTGGCGCTGGCGCCGACGGTCAAGTCCCCGCCGGCGATGGAACCGCCGGCCGCGAGCCACCGCACCGGAGTCGAAGCGCTCCCGGGCCTCGTTCGCACATTGGCGACGCAGCTCTTAGCACCGGAGACGGCCTGCAATCGGGTGGCAACGGCAGCGGCCGTGAGGGCCCTGGTCGGCCTGGGGCCGGGGAGCACGCCCTCGGGCGACGATGCCCTCTGCGGTGCTGCGCTCGCGCTGCGGTGCCTGGGCCACGGACGCCGGCTGGCACGGCTCCGCCGCGCGGTCAGCCCGCTGCTGCACCGTACAAGCCCCTTTTCCGCGTCACTGCTCGCAGCGGCGCTCGACGGGTGGTGCCTGCCGCAGACCGCCCGGCTCATTGCCCTCGTGTGCCGGCCCCGGTCGGCCGGGGCCCTGTGCACGGCGGACCGGCCAACCTCGTCGGGAGAGCTCCTTGAGCTCGCCGATCAGATCGGCAGCACGTCAGGGCACGACCTGCTGGCCGGTGCGACCGGCCTCGCAGCAGCGCACAGCTCCCAAGCCGGCCCCGCAGTTCGCGTCGCCTGACCCCCACAGACAAGGAAGTTCCATGTCGGATCTCTTCGACGCCCGCACCGGCGTCTACTATGACTCGGTCGCCCTCATGCAGGTCTCCGCCCGAGTGAAGCGGACCACCGGGATCAGCGACGCGCTGATCGGCATGGGAACCCCCCTCAATCTCGACCTCATGCGCGCGGCCGGCTTCGACGTCTCCGGAGACGTCGGCCCCGGGGATCTCGTCATCGCCGTGCGCGGTGACGGCGAACAGGCCCTCGCGGCGGCCCGCACCGAACTCGAGGCGGCGTTCGACGAACTCGCGCGGGCTGCCCGGGCATCGGAAGGGCCCGGCGGGCAGGATCAGCCTCCGCTCACAGTCGAAAGTGCGGCAGACCGTCACGGGGCCAACCTCGCCGTCGTCTCCGTCGCCGGCGAGTACGCGGGGATCGAAGCTCTGGCCGCGCTCGACGCCGGTTGCTCCGTGCTCCTCTTCAGCGACAACGTCGACGTCGCAACCGAGGTCGAGCTCAAGCGAATCGCGGGCGAGCGCGACCTCCTTCTCATGGGCCCCGATTGCGGCACTGCGATGATCGGCGGCGTCGGACTCGGCTTCGCGAACACCGTCCCCCCGGGGCCGTTCGGCATCGTCGCCGCCTCGGGGACCGGTTCCCAGCAGGTCGCCACCCTCCTGGCCGCGGCAGGCACCGGAGTCTCCCACCTGCTCGGAACCGGTGGGAGGGACCTCGGCGCAGAGGTGGGCGGGGCCTCCGCCGCGCAGGCGATGAGGGCGCTTGCCGCCGATGCCCGGACCGAGCGCATCATCGTGGTCTCGAAGCCCGCGGACACCGCGGTTGTCGGCCGGCTCGAGGCACTCGCCGCCGACCTCGGCGTCCCGGTCAGCTGGGCCGTACTCGGTCCGGACTCCCCCGACCTCACCGCCGGTGTCGAGGCCGCGCTCGAAGCGGCGGGCCACGAGGCCGTCGAGTGGCCCGTGTGGGGCAAGGCCGCGCAGTGCACTCCCGACGGCCCCCTCGTGGGGCTCTTCGTGGGCGGCACCCTCGCCGACGAGGCGATGCTCATCGCCAGCCGGTCACTGGGGCCCATCGCCTCGAACATCCCCCTTCCCAGGGCCCCGCAGATCGGCGGCAGTAACCTGCCGGCCGGCCGGCACGCGATCGTGGACTTCGGCGACGACTCGATGACGGAGGGCAGGGCGCATCCGATGATCGACCCCAGCCTGCGCCTGGCGGCCATTCGCGAGCAGGGTGAGAACGCGGGAGTTCTGCTCCTCGACCTCGTGCTGGGCCACGGCGCCCACCCCTCGCCCGGTGCCGAACTCGCCGCGGCGATCTCGGATGCGCGCAGCGCCGCGGCCGCCCGTGGACGCGAACTTCCGGTGCTGGTGAGCCTCATCGGAACCACCGACGATCCGCAGGATCTCGAGGCGACAGCGGCGGCACTCGTCAACGCGGGAGCCCAGGTATTCGCGTCGAACTCACAGGCAGTGCGGCAGGCGCTCGCGCTGGTCGACGGCGCGCGCGCCGGCGCCGGCACCGGTTCGGGTGCGGACACGCAGGGGTGGGCGCAGGACCCCGGCCCCGGCAGGCCCGCGGAGCACCGGATGCCCGACGGAGCGTCGACCGGGGAGGAGCCGCTGCGCGGTCTGCTCGGCTCGGAGCTGATCGCGGTCAACTGCGGCGTTGGGCTCTTCGCACAGTCGCTGCGCGATCAGGCGATCGAGGTGGCGGAGGTGTCCTGGCAGCCGCCCAGCGCCGACCCTGCCGAGATCTTCGCGATCATGGCGGACCCGCGCCGACTGACGGCGAATGCCCTCGCCCTTGAGCGCATGCTCGGCGCCGGTGCCGAGCTCATCGGCCTCCGGCCAGCTCGCGAGTGCCTCGGGCTGCGAGATCACGAATTCCTCCACTCTGGGCCTCCGCTCCGCTGGGAGAATGCCTCCGGACCGATGCGCGGAGCACTCGCGGGCGCGGTCGTCTTCGAGGGCCTCGCGGAATCCCTGGCGGAAGCGGAGGCCGGGCTTGCCGCCGGGACCTTCACCACGGCGCCGTGCCACAGCAGGGACGCGGTCGGCCCGATGGCCGGTGTGGTGAGCCCGTCCATGTGGATGTTCGAGCTGCGCGACCCGGTCTCCGGCAATCGCGCCTACTGCTCCCTCAACGAGGGTCTGGGCAAGGTTCTGCGCTACGGGGCCAACGGCCCGGAGGTACTCGACCGCCTGCGCTGGATGCGCGACGTCCTCGGCCCCGTACTCGCCCGCGCAGTGGAGTCGCACGGACCCATCGACACCAAGAGCTATGTCTCGCAGATGCTGCAGTCGGGCGACGAGGGCCATAACCGCAATCGCACGGCGACCCTCCTGTTCCTGCGCGATCTCATGCCCGACCTGTTGGGCCTGCAGTGGCCAGCCGAGCAGCTGGCCGAGGTCTGCCGCTTCCTCGGCGCCAATGACTACTTCGCCCTGAACCTCGTCATGCCCACGTGCAAGCTCGCGATGGCGGCCGCGAAGGACATCCCAGGATCCTCCCTCATCGTCACGATGGCCAGGAACGGCACGGAGTTCGGTGTGCAGACGGCGGGCGCCGGTCCGACATGGTTCACCGGGCCGGCACAGGTCGCCGACGGCCTCTACCTGGGCTCTTACGGCCCCGAGGACGCGAATCCCGACATCGGCGACTCGGCGATCACCGAGACCGCGGGCATCGGCGGACTGGCCATGGCCGCGGCCCCGGCGGTCGTCCGCCTGGTGGGCGGTGACGTCGCATTCGCCGTCGAGACCACCCGGCGGATGTACGAGATCACTGCGGGAGAGCACCCCGTCCACCAGATTCCGATGCTCGAGTTCCGCGGCGTGCCGAGCGGCATCGATGTCGTCGCGGTTCTCCGCACGGGCGTGCTGCCGCAGATCAACACCGGAATGGCCGGGCGGGTGGCCGGTGTCGGTCAGGTCGGTGCGGGGCTCGTCACCCCGCCGTGGGAATGCTTCACCGAGGCGGCCTCCGAACTGGCGCGTGCGACGGGGGGGCGCGACCGCGCAGCCGCATCCGCGGGGTGAGCAGCGCCGTGCTCGTTCGGATCCGGCGCCCGGCAGGCGCGCATCCCGCGGGGGGTTCTCAGCGGTGTATCGGCCCGCGGAGTCGGCTGAGCGGCCGTCCTGTCGCACCGCTCTGACGGGCAAGCACCTCGGCGAAGATCGACACGGCGGTGGCCTCGGGGGTCTGCGCCCCGATGTCCAAGCCGATCGGTGCGCTGATCCTCGCCAGCTGATCGGGTGCCGTCCCCCGCTCCTCGAGCACCGCCCGGCGGCGTTCGTGGGTTCGGCGGCTGCCCAGGGCCCCAATGAATCCCGCCCGCGACCGCAGCGCCTCCTCCAGCACTGGGACGTCGAACTTGAGGTCGTGGGTGAGGATCGCCAGCACAGTGCTGGGATCGATGCGGCCACCCTCCCTCTCCTGCGCAAGGTAGCGGTGCGGCCAGGCGACCACCACCTCGTCGGCGGCGGGGAACCGGGCCTGGGTGGCGAAGATCGGGCGCGCGTCGCACACCGTCACCCGGTACCCCAAGAAGCGCCCCATCTCCGTCAGCGCTGCGGCATAGTCGATCGCGCCGAACACGACGAGCCTCGGGGGATGAGCGGTGGTCGTCACGAAGATGCGGGTGCCCGCCCCCAAACGCCGACCGGTGGCGTCGTACTCGCGAATGCCCGTCCGCCCGAGGCGCATCATGGCCCGCGCGTCCTCGATCACATGTCGGGTGAGCCGCTCGGGGCCGACACCGCCCGCCTGCTCCTGCGCGGAGACGAAGACCGCTCCTTCGATCGGTTCCACTGGAGGACCGTCCGGCGGTGCTCCGGCAGCCTCGTCACCGTCTGCGAGCTCCCCGTGCGCTGCGAACGGCACCGGAAGCGCGAGGGCGGCTGGCGCGGTGCCGGCACACGCGAGGAATGAGCGCAGCGCGGTGCGCACGCGATCGCCTACGGGCACGACGAGCACGTCGAGCCTGCCACCGCAGGCCAGCCCCACGGAAAGCGCCTCGTCATCGCTGACTCCATAGTGGGCGATCTCCGATGTGCCGCTGTCCAGGCACGCGAGCGCGAGTTCGTGCACCGCCCCTTCCACACACCCGCCGGAGAGGGAGCCCAGCACGGTGCCATCGTCGGCCACGGCCATCATCGCACCGGGGGGACGGGGGGCGGATGACCACGTCTCGACGACGATCGCCACCGCGCACCTGCGCCCTGAGGAGAGCCAGTCGAGCAGTTCCGCAGCGATATCAGGCATCGGCGACCGCCCCGCTCACCCGATTCGCTCCGGTGGAGAGCCGCAAGGCCGAAATCGCATCGGCCGCCGCCTGCCAATCACGCACGTCTGTGCCGGCAATGAGCACGTGCGCCTGCGCGGCGGCAAGCCTCATGCCACGCGCCGCCGGGGAGAATCCGGCACGGCCAGACCGCGGGTTCACCCAGACGAAGCGGTGAGCGAGCCGCCGCAGCCGAGTCGATGCGGCCTCGAGGGCGGCGAAGTCTCCCTGCTCCCACCCGTCGCTGATGAGGACGACGACGCTGGCCCGGACGGCCGTCGAGTGCTCGGCTAGCAGGGTTGCGAGGACGTCACCGAGCCTGGTTCCGCCTCCGAGGTCCGGAACCGCCTCGCGCGCGCGGGCGATGGCGGGGCTCGCAGCACCGGACCTCAGCATGTCGGTGATCTCACTGAGGCGGGTCCCGGCGGCAAAGCAGCGAGCTCCCGTTTCGAGTGCGGCCCGCCGCGCGAAGCGCAGGCTCGCGGCCATCCACTGCTCCATCGAAGCCGACACATCGCAGATGACCGTCACCCGCCGGGCCCGCTGCGCGGGGGCGCGTCGGGGGAGTCGCTCCAATTCCTCACTGCGGAGGAGCTGGCGCACCACCCGCCGCAGCTCCGGCCGCCCCGCACGTGCACGGCGCAGGCGCCGAGTGCGGCGCAGCGCCGGGCCGAACCGGACTTCGTCGATCAACTCGACCGCCTCTCCGCGCAGCTCCGAGCGCCCCAGATCCGCACGGCGCAGGATCTCCCGCCGGCTGGCCCCTGCCTGCATGTCCTGTGTCCCGACTCCGGCGGGCGGCGGGCCCCCAGCCTGAGCGGCGGCGGGCTCCGGGACCTCGACCTGCGCGCGGGAGCGCACGAACGGCGGCGCGCCGGAGGCGAAGAAGCGGGCGAAGACACGATCGTGCACCGCGAGCTGTTCGGGGTCCCGACAGATCACCGCCCGCGAAGCGGCGCACACCCGTGCCCGATCGAGTGGGCCCACCTCGGCGACGGCCGCCTGGAGGTCTGCCACGGCGCTCGGTGGCGCCGGCAGTCCCGCACGTCGCAGATCCCCCGCGAAGGCGGCGAGCACACCCGCGAGTTCAGGCACGATCGTCACCGCCGAACCGAGCGACGTCGTCGGCATCCTTGAGCACTGCGCTCAGCGCTGCGCGCGCGGCGGGCTGATGGAGCTCCTCGACCCCGAGGGCACTCAGGGCCCGCAGCCAGTCGATCGTCTCGGCCGTGCCTGGAGGCTTGGCCGGACCGGCGGCGCGCAGTCGGCCGGCCTCGGCGACGACCGCCGCGCGCAGGCGAGCTGCGGATTCGGGGACGCGCTGGGCGAGGATGCGCTCCTCCTGGTCGGCGTCGGGCTGGGCGAACCAGTGGTAGAGGCAACGCCGCCGCAGTGCGTCGTGGAGCTCGCGCGTCCTGTTGGACGTGAGGATGACAAGCGGAGGAATCGCCGCTGTGATGGTGCCGAACTCGGGCACAGTGACCGACCATTCGGAGAGGACCTCGAGCAGGAGCGCGTCGAACTCGTCGTCGGCGCGATCGATTTCGTCGATGAGCAGCACCGCTCTGCCGCGTTCGGTCGAGGACTCGAGTGCCTGCAGCACTGGCCGGGCCAGCAGAAAGCGGCGGTCGTGAAGCTCGTCTGCCAGCTCCCGCGCGCCGATCGGCCGCCCCAGGGCCTTCGCCTGCGCCTCGATCGTACGGATATGGAGGATCTGCGCGGCGAAGTCCCAGTCGTACAGCGCGTGAGTGGAATCGAGGCCGTCATAGCACTGGAGCCGAATGAGCGGGCCACCGGTCAGGGCAGCAAGGGCGGCGGCCAGACTCGTCTTGCCCACTCCGGGCGGTCCTTCGCAGAGGAGCGGGCGGGTCAGGCGGGAGGCGAGAAAGCAGGCTGCGGAGAGATCGGGCTCGGCCAGATAGCCCTGCGCGGCCAGTGCCTGGCGCACGGCGGCCGGAGAAGAAAGCACCCCATCGCCTGCGGCCTGGGCGGGGTCGTGCCGCTCAACCATGTGCTTCCACTCCTTTTTCGGGCGCCGGGATGCGCATACCCCGCTGCTCTGCGGCCTCACGGGTGTCGATATCGAACCCGCCGCTCATGCCCGGTGCGAGGAGATCGGCGCACTCGATTGCGACGGTTTGCGCCGCGTGCTCGCGCAGGTAGCGACGAGCACCGGTGTCACCGCTGGCGCTGGCCATCACCGCCTCCAACAGCCCCGCGCCGAAGACGACGGGGTGCCCCGGGTGCCCATTCCACGCACACCTGGCGAGCGCCTCGGCAGGCGGACGGGCGGTGCCGTTGACGACGGCACCCGCCAGCCGGGCGTGCGCGGTTGCGGGAACGTCGACAAGGTCGGCGAGCATGACGAGAACGGCCGACGGGGCACCGGCGGCTGCGGCCGACAGCCCCGCGCGCAGTGAGGCCGACAGCCCGCGGGCCCAGTCCTCGCAGATCACCGTACGAACACCGTGCGGCACCAGCGGCACGGCACTGCCCGCCCGCGCTCCGAGCACGACGATCGACTCGAGCGGTTCCACCGCAGCCATTCTGCGGGACTGCTCGGCGATGAGCGGCGTGCCGTCCGGCATCCGCAGCAGCGCTTTGGGACAGCCCAGCCGCGAACCCGCCCCGGCCGCTAGGAGCACCGCACTGAGCCGCGGGCGGGAGGTCGCCATCATCTGGACGATCCTAGTCGGCCGCGCCGGCGACCGCCGTGACCACTGTCCCCGCGGCGCCTGCCACGGCTTCGGGAAGAGCACCGAGGGCGGCGATGACCCCGACCGGGCCGCCGGCCTCCACGAAGCGGAGCACCGCCTCGACCTTCGGTCCCATGGAACCCGAGGCGAATGTGCCCGATTCGCTGATCCCGCGCAGCTCCGCTGCCGTGATCGGGCCGATGTCCCGCGCGGAGGCGGTCCCGAACCCCGCGACGGCGCACGACACGTCCGTGGCGATGATCAGCCGATCCGCCCCGACAGAAATCGCCAGCTGCGCCGCACTCAGGTCCTTGTCGATGACAGCCGATGCTCCGTTGTAGCCCGTGCCATCGGGCACGACGGGCACGCCGCCGCCGCCGGCCGCCACGACCACCCAGCCGGCATCGGCCAGCAGTTCGACGGTGGGGGTCTCGAGGATGCGAAGCGGAGTCGGCGAGGCCACGACGCGTCGCCATCCCCGGGCTCCGAAGTCCTTCCACACCTGCCCGTGCGCCGTCATCGCGCGCGCGTGCTCGGCATCCTGGTAGGAGCCGACCGGTTTGACCGGGTTCTCGAATGCCGGATCCTCCGGATCCACGACGGTGCGCGTGATGAGCGCGACCACGCCGCGCTCGATTCCCCGCGCGCCAAGCTCCTTCTCGATGCGGTTGACGAGCGTAAAGCCCAGGGTGCCCTGGGTCTGCGCACCGCACCAGTCGAGACTGACCGGCGGCAGCTCGGAGGCGGCGAGCTCGTTCTTGCGCATGATGTTGCCCACCTGCGGTCCGTTGCCGTGGGAGACGACGACCTCGTGACCGGCAGCCACGAGGTCCGCCAGGTGCACGGCGGCTCCGGCGATGGCGCGACGCTGGCTGTCCGGTGAAGCGTCGCCGTCGGGGCCGGTCATCGCATTGCCGCCCAGTGCGACCAGAACCCTCATGGGCGTCTCACACCCAGTCGACCGCAGGGGCCTGCGAACCGTCGCTGCTGAGGGCGGCGAAGCCGGGCCCACGGTCGAAGAAGGGCTCTGCAGCGCTGCGCTCGGCCCGCATCCGCTGACGCAGTCCGTCCGAGCCCGCCGCGTCCACGGCGATGTTGTCCGCCGCACCGGAAATCACGACCCCATAGGAGTCGCGCGCTCCATCGGCACTGACCTTGCCCCACTGCACGTCGCGCAGCACCTCGCCGTAGGGGCGCTCCAGCGGGTCGCCCCATCCCCCGCCGCCCGTCGTGCGGATCCGCACTACCTCACCTGCGGCAATCGGCTCCGCATCGGCAAGCGCGTCCACCGTGCGCTCATGGGCGCCGCCGGGGTCGATGGTGACCTCGAACGGCCTGCCTGCCTTGCCGCCCTTGACTCCCCAGCACGCGAGGATGGATCGGTCGGCGATCGACATGAAGTTCCCATCCTTGAGCATGCGGATGTGCTTCTCATAGCCGAGCCCGCCTCGGTAGCGGCCGGCGCCGCCGGAGTCCTGGGCCAGACCGAGCCGCTCCACCCGGAAGGGGAAGCGCGATTCGGTGAATTCCGTCGGGAGATTGCGCGAGTCGGGCACCACGTGGATCGTGTCCTCCCCGTCCGCGTAATAGCGCCCACCGGACCCACCGCCGAGCACCTCGCGCATGAGGTAGTCATTCCCGTCCCGGTCCTTGCCGTAGACGCCGGTATAGCGGATCGTCTCCTGGTCAGCGGGCATCTGCCCATCGACGGCCTTCGCCACAACGCCCGCAAGGACGCCCAGCAGGCGAAGGATCACGAAGGTGCGCGCATTCGTGGGGCCTGGGAACACGGGGGTGAGCAGCGTTCCCTTCTCGGGGAATCGCATCTCGATGAGCGGCACGATGCCCTCGTTGACGTCCAGCTCCGTCATCCGCTCGGGGCTGTCGGCGAGGTTGCGGAGAATGGGGGCGAGCCACTTCTTGAGGAAGTTCCCGCCCACGTAGTCGCCGCAGTGGTTGATCGGCCCCGCTGCCTGGGCGGCAGTGCCGGTGAAGTCGACGATGAGCCGTGGCCCGTCGTCGGGCCCCCCCGTCGAGACTTTCGTCAGCGTGATCCGCTGAGTATGGAGCATGGGGTCGGAGACTCCATCGTGCTCCGCATAGTCCTCCCACACGTACTGCCCATCGGGGATCTTCGAAAGAATCTCCCGCCGGTAGATCTCGGTGGTGTTGTCGAGGATTGTGTCGAACGCGGCCTCGACGGTGTCCACTCCGTAGCGGGCGAACAGCTCGCCCAGCCGCCGGGCGCCCATCAGGCAGGCGGAGCATTCGGCGTCGAGGTCAGCGGAGAGCGAATCGGGCATCCGCGAATTTCGCGTCATGATCCTCAGCGCGGCCCGGTTGGGCCTGCCGGCATCCCACAGTTTGATGGGCGGGATCATGAGGCCCTCTTCGAACACGCTCGTCGCACCCGAGGGCATCGAACCCGGGCAGGCTCCTCCGATGTCGTCGTGGTGTCCGAAGGCCTGGACGAAGCAGACCACCTTCCCATCGGAGAACACCGGCACCGTCACGCACATGTCCGGGAGGTGGCCGATGCCGCCCTCGGACTCGTAGACGTCATTGTGGAAGAAGACGTCGCCCTCCCTCATCTCCTCGATGGGGAAATCCCGGACCACGGGATGCACGAGTGCGGAGTAGGACCGCCCCGTCAGCTTCCGCAGCTGCCTGTCGTGGATGCCGGCACGGAAATCGTGGGCGTCGCGGATCATCGGGGACCGCGAAGTGCGGGAAATGGCGGTCTCGACCTCCATCTCCACACTCGCAAGGGTTCCCTCCACGATCTCCACCACGATGGGGTCGACCGTCGTGCCCGCGGCAGTCAGTCGCTCGCCGTGCTGGTAGGGCGTGGGGAGGCCGGCGGGGTTGATCGGCTCGGCGGCGATGTAGGCCGCGAGGGCATCACCGGTCAGCGGCTGTTCGCCGAGCATCGAACCCGAATAGGTCTGCTGCGTAGACGTCACTGTGCTGCCTCCTGGCCTGTACTGCGGGTGATGATGATGTTCGCGGCGGAGTCGATCGCGGCGGTGAAACCGGGGTGAAGGGGAACGGTGGAGCCGAACTCCTCGATGATGGCGGGGCCGTGGATGCGGTCACCCGCCAAGAGCTCGGGCCGCCAGTAGACCTCGCTGTCCGCATAGCCGTCGGCGGCGTCGAAGCACACGGCACGCGTGGCCGTGCGCGCCCGTTCCGCGAGCGGCGCGGCCCCTTCGGCGGCTGCGATGCTGCGGGTTGCCGGGCGGGTGATGGGCCCTACCCCGGAGACGCGCAGGTTGACCCATTCCACGTGCTGATCGTCCGCGTCTGCGAAGTCGTAGCCGTAGAGCTGGCGGTGCTCGGCATGGAATGCCCGGGTCACTGCGTCCGCCCATTCGCGCGAGATGGCCCCCTGCGGCGCATTCACCCGCACCTCGAATGCCTGGCCGAAGTAGCGCAGGTCAACGGAGCGATCGAAGACGTGGTCGTCATCGGCGAACCCCTCGTTGCGCAGCGCCTGGGTGGCGCGGTCCTGCAGGCCGGTGAACACGGCGCCGATTTCCTCCAGGTCCAACCGGTCATCGCGGGAAACGTGCGTTTGCACGTAGTCGTTCTTCACGTCGACCGTGAGCAGCCCGAATGCGGAGACGTTCCCGGGATTCAGGGGCACCACGACCCCGGCGAGGTCGAGGATGTCGACGAGGGTGCAGGCGAGGAGGGAGCCCGAACCGCCGAAGGTTGTGAGCATGAAGTCGCGCACGTCGAGCCCGCGTTTGACCGAGATCTGGCGGAGCGCGTTCGCCTGGTTCCACGCGGAGATCTCGAGGATTCCCGTGGCCGCCTTCTCCGTGCTCAGTCCCAGGCGCGAGCCGAGAGCGGCGATCCCGCTGCGTGCCGCCTCGGCATCGAGGGGGATCTCACCCCCCAGCAGATGCGGAGGGATGCGCCCCAGCAGTACGTGGGCGTCGGTGATCGTCGGCTCAGTACCACCGTTGCCGTAGCAGATCGGCCCCGGGTCGGCGCCTGCGGATTGGGGGCCGACCTTGAGCTGGCCCTCCGCAGTCGTCCACGCGATCGACCCGCCCCCGGCGCCCACGGTGACGACGTCGATCATGGGGATCTTCGAGGGGTACGCGCCCACCGAACCTTCGGTCGTGAGCGCGGGCTCGCCATCGAGGACCACAGTGACATCCGTGGAGGTTCCTCCTCCGTCGCAGGTGAGGACCTTATCGAAGCCGGCTTCTCGGGCGATGAGCCCGGCTCCGAGGGCTCCCGCCGCTGGACCGGAGAGCACGGTGGTGATGGGCTGGTGAATGACCTCGTCGGCGGAGAGCACGCCTCCGTTGGACTTCATGATGTAGAAGGGAATGGCCTCCCGCTTGCCCGCTGCGGTCCCGGTGTATGCGTCGAGTCGCTCATGGATGTTGGTCACGTAGGCCGACACCTTGGGTTTGACGGCCGCGTCGACCAGTGTGGTCATGGAGCGCTCGTACTCGCGGTACTCCCGCAGCACCTCCGAGCTGAGGGACACGATCGCAGTGGGGTGGACCTCCTCGAGGATCTCCCGCATCCGCTGCTCGTGGGCGGGATTGGCGTAGGCGTGCAGAAAGTTCACACCCAGGGTGTTGATGCCGCGGTCCTTGAACCACTGCGCGGTCTCGCGGGCCTGACGCTCATCGAATGGCCGGACCTCCGTGCCCTCGAAGTCCATTCGACCGCCCACCGTCTTGACGAGGTCAGCGGGAACGATGCGGTCGGGCTTCACCCAGAAGTAGGAGTTGCCGTAGCCATCCGGCACCGCCTGCCGGGCGATCTCGAGCACGAACTCATAGCCTTCGGTCGTGATGAAGCCCAGTTTCTCGAGCTTGCCCTCGAGGAGCTGGTTGGTCGCAACCGTGGTGCCGTGGCTGACCGCCACGATGTCTTCACCGGACGCTCCCAGGATGCCCAGCACCTTGTCGATGCCGTTGATGAACCCATCGGCGGGGTTGCTGGGCGTCGATGGCGTCTTCGTGGTCGTCAGCTCGCCGGTGGCCTCGTTGAACGCCACCACATCGGTGAACGTGCCACCGGTATCGATTCCGATCCGGATTCGCGAATTCTCCTGCGGCATCTGTGTCCTTCCGGGTGCGCGGCAGCGCCGTGTTCGACGAGGGGAACAATGACCCCAATCATTCCCCGTGGCGCAGATCACTCCACCGGCACAATCTGCTGAACCCTCGGGAGGCCTTCGTCGACAATTGCGCCGGCACCCGGAACGGGGAGTCCCCGGTGTCCGCCTGTGCACACCGGTCCCGGTGCCACCGCAACAGTGCGGGGCGGGGCAGTGCGCAGCACCCCGCACTGCCCCGCAGCGGCCGCTCCCCGCTCGCCATCCGGCCGACGGCTTCGCCAGCAGGTTCGGTCAGTTCGGCCGGTGCCCACGCACCGCGTCCGCCCCGTCTGCTTGGATGGGACCATGACACGGAAGTCACTCGAGCGCGCCACCGCTCGCTACGCGGAGCGGTTCCCGGCCATGAAGCGCCACGCCGCCGAATTCGTCGACGCCCTCACCGCCGTCATCGACGATGCGGGGATCAACTACCTCTCGGTCACGGGGCGGGCGAAGTCACCGGAGTCGTTTGCCGACAAGGTCCGGCGCCGCACCGCCGAATTCGGCCACACGGACTTCGACCCCGCCGTCGAGGTCACCGATCAGGTGGGGGCGCGGATCATCACGTACGTCCACAGCGACATCCCGCCCGTCGCGCAGCTGCTCGCGGACAACTTCACGGTGCTCGAGGACCGCGACATGGGCCGCGAGACCGCCCGTGAGGGCCGGTTCGGCTACGCCAGCCGCCACATGCTCATCTCCGACGACCCGCAGGCCACGGGCTTCGACGCCCGCCACTGCGCCTCCGTGCAGATCCGCACGGTCCTCCAGCATGCGTGGGCCGAGTTCGAACACGATGCCCGCTACAAGGGCACCGTCCCCGAAGAGCACGCCGCCGAACTCGACCGCCGGTTCACGCTGGCCGCCGGTCTCATCGAGCTTGCCGATCGCGAATTCTCCATCATCCGCGACACCCTCCAGTCCGGGCTGCGCCACGCAGACTTCGACTCCGACGGCGCCCGCGATGCCTCCCACATCGATCCTCGCGAACTCGCCTCGTTCCTGGCCGGCTGGTACGAGTCCGCGGGATTCTCCCGCTCCGAGCACTACCTGGCCCAGGTGCGCCTCCTCACCGAACTCGACATCACCTCGATCCCCCAGCTGCGCGACGAGCTGCAGCAGGTCGACACCGAGCGGATCCTGCGCGCCATGGGCTATCGGCATCCGCCGGGTGCCATCCGCAGGCTCGACGACGACCTCCTCGCCCTCTTCCGCGAGCGCTACGCGGACCTGCCCGGCAACGCCGAGCGCCGCGATGCGCTGCGCCGGCGGATGCAGCGCCTCGGCAGCCCGGACTGAGGCCCGAGCGGGCGCTCCACCGCGGGTATGCCGGATGCGCGCGAGTGCGGGGCGCACTGGAACCCGCCCCGGCGGATAGGAGCGCACGCCCCCTTGGGGCGGAACGGCCTGACGGACCCGGCCGGCGGCTCCTAAGCTGGGCCCATGACCGGTCGCACCGCTGCGGCCCCGCCCCCTCCGAAAGGACGCGCGATGACGAGCGCAGCCCACGTCGAGCCCGCCGATCTCATCTCCTTCGACTCCCTGCTGAGTGCCGAGGAGATCGCCCTGCGCGACGAGGTGCGCGCCTTCGTGCAGGCGGAGATCAAGCCGCACATCTCCGGCTGGTTCGAGGACGCGCACTTCCCCCTCGAGCTGGTCCCGGAGCTCGGCCGCCGGGGGCTGCTCGGCATGCACCTGACCGGCTACGGCTGCGCGGGCCGCTCGGCCGTGGACTACGGGCTGGCCGGAGCGGAGCTCGAGGCCGGTGACTCGGGCCTGCGGACGTTCGTCTCCGTGCAGGGCTCGCTGGCCATGTCCGCGATCCACAAGCACGGCACCGAGGAGCAGAAGCAGGAGTGGCTGCCGCGCATGGCCGCGGGCGAGGCGATCGGCTGCTTCGGGCTGACCGAGCCGGAGGCGGGTTCCGACCCGGCCTCCATGCAGACGTTCGCGCGCCGCGACGGGTCCGGCGATGATGCCGACTGGATCATCAGCGGCACGAAGCGCTGGATCGGCCTGGCGAACGTGGCGCAGGTGGCGATCATCTGGGCCCAGACCGACGACGGGGTGCGCGGCTTCGTCGTGCCCACCGAGACCCGGGGCTACACCGCGCGCGTCATCGAGCCCAAGCTGTCCATGCGCGCGTCCATCCAGTGCGAGATCTCGCTCGACGAGGTGCGCTTGCCCGCCGCCGCGGTCCTCGAGGGCACCGGGCTCGGCGGGCCCTTCTCCTGCCTCAACGAGGCCCGCTACGGGATCATGTGGGGCGTGATGGGGGCTGCGCGCGACGCCTTCGAAGACGCCCTCGCCTACGCGCAGCAGCGCCGGCAGTTCGACCGCTCGATCGCATCGTTCCAGCTGACACAGCGCAAGCTCGTCGACATGGCGCTCGAGATCAACAAGGGCTTCCTGCTCGCCCTGCACCTGGGCCGCATGAAGGACGCGGGCACACTCGACCACCGGCAGATCTCCGTGGGCAAGCTCAACAACTGCCGCGAGGCCATCGCGATCGCCCGCGAGGCGCGCACGATCCTGGGCGGCAACGGCATCACGCTCGAGCACTCGCCGTTGCGCCACGCCAACAACCTCGAGGCCGTGCGCACCTACGAGGGCACGGACGAGGTCCACACGCTCATCCTGGGCAACTGGCTTACGGGCGAGGCGGCGTTCGGCGCGGACTGAGCAATCGCCCTCGGGGCAGCAGCGCGCGGCCCACGCGCGTGCTGCGAAGCCCGGGCACCCCGGCCGGTGAGCTCAGGAATGCTTGCCCTGGAGCCGGTCGATGTGCTCGGATGCCTGCGCCTTCGTGAGGTTCGCCGGCAGCTCCTCCCCCGCCTCCTTGGCGAGCGTGTCGAGGTAGGACTTCTGCGCCTCGGTCATCGGATCGTCGCCGCTGACCCACTCCTCGGGGTCCTTCTGCAGGTTGGAGCCCTGCGCATCGCCGGTGGCCCCGATCGTCTCCTGCTGCTCGGGTCCGGCCTGCTGGGACTCCGGCGGCTTGGCTCCCGGCTGTCCCGGCTGGGGCTGCTGGGGTTGCTGGTCCATCGACTCGCTCATCGCACTCTCCTTCTCGACCGGCTGCCGCACTGCTCGGCGGAATGCCCCCATGCTAGTACCGACCCCCGGCGCCTCCCGGGCTCGCGCCACACGCCTGCGCCCCGGCGGATCACCACCCGGGCACAGGCGCCGCGCTTGTCTCAGAGCGATGGTCTCAGGCGTTCTCGTCGCGCGCCCTGTCCGCCTGGGACAGGTCGCTCGCCGCAACCGAGCGCTCTGCCTCGGTGCCGCCGTTCTGCATGACGTCGGAGGCCTCCGTGGCGACATCGGGGCTCGTCTCGCCCCCTCGTCCGCCGGACTGACGCAGGGCGCTCGCGGCTACCGCGCGCTCCTCCTCGGTGGAATTGGGGTCCTGCATGATGCGGCTGGCCTCGGACGCATCCATGTTCCCGGTGTGTGCGCTGTTCTCGGACATGGCTCCACTCTCCTTCGCTGGGCCCCGCCCCGTTGCGGCGCCCGTGTTTCGATCGTCGTACCGGCAACCGGTGGTGTCCAGGCCCCGCCGCCGAGGCGCGGGCCGGCTTCCCCACCCGTCCCGCGCCTCGGGCGCGAGCACCCGCTGCGGCTCCGCCGCGCGACACTGGGAGCGGTGGGAACCGCCCGCCGACCCGTTGCCCCGGGAGGCCCCATGCGCATCGACAGACTCGACCACCTCGTGCTCACGGTGGCAGACATCGACGCGACCGTCCGGTTCTACACCGAGGTGCTCGGCATGGAGCTCGTCCGCTTCGGCGCGGGCAGGCTCGCGCTGCGCTTCGGGGACAGCAAGATCAACCTCCACGAGGCCGGCCGCGAGGTCGAACCGCACGCACTGCGTCCCACCCCCGGCAGCGCGGACCTCTGCCTCGTCCTCGCCGGGGAGCCCTCCGAGGCCCTCGCCGGTGCCCGGGCCCGTCTCGCCGAGCACAGGGTGGCCATCGAACTGGGTCCCGTGGAGCGCACGGGTGCGCGCGGAGGCATCGAGAGCCTCTACGTCCGCGACCCCGACGCCAACCTCATCGAACTCAGCGTCTACCCCGCTGCCGCACCGGGTGCGGGTGCCGGGATGCAGCCTGGCGCGAATGCAGGTACCGACTCGGGCGCGGACGCGGCCGGCATCCCCTGAGCGGCCGGGCCCCAGCACGCAGCCCACCCTCCCCACCCCAGCCCGCGAACCGGCTCCGGGCGGCAGGCTCCCCTGCCGGCATCATGCATTCCGCAGGACTCCGCGTCGGCACCGCTGACCACCGCGCCACCGCCATCGCGCTGCACCGCCGGCCCGCGGTCAAGCGGTGAGAGCAGCGGTCCCAGGCGACGGGAATCCGCGCACATAGATCGATGAGATCACTAGGCTCGGTCTATGGAAGCCCACCCCGATCCCCGTCCCGCCTCCGCACCGGCAGCACCCGGTGCACCCGCCGGACCCTCCGACGAGACGCCGGTGGACCAGCCGTGGGCGCGCAGCGGTGAGGAGGCGCTGGAGGCCCTCGCCGCCTCGGGAACGGAGGGCCTGAGCCAGACCCAGGCGGCCGAGCGCCTGGCCGCGCACGGCCGCAACGAGCTCACGGCCGCCCCGCCCACTCCGTGGTGGGCGCGGGTGCTGCGGCTGCTCAACGAGCCCCTGACCTATCTGCTGCTCGCGGCGATCGGCGTCTCGCTGGTCGCGTGGGCGATCGAGGGCCGCCAGGGGCTGCCGGTGGATGCGATCGTCGTGGGGGCCGTCATCGTCCTCAACACCGTCATCGGGCTGGTCCAGGAGCTCAAGGCCGCCGATGCCGTCGCCGCGCTGCGCACGATGGCCTCCCCCACCGCCGTCGTCACCCGCGACGGCGCCCAGCGCAGCATCCCGGTCGCGGAGCTGGTTCCCGGCGACCTCCTCCATCTGGACGAGGGCGATGCGATCCCCGCGGATGCGCGCATCCTGCGCGCCGGCCGGCTCATGGTCGCCGAGGCCGCGCTGACCGGCGAATCCGTGCCGGTCGAGAAGTCCGCCCCGCCGGTGGCGGCGGACGCTGACCTGGCCGAGCGCACCTCCATGGTCCACGCCGGCACCGCCGTCACCCAGGGCAGCGCCGTCGCGCTCGTGACCGGCACGGGCGCGGATACGGAGATCGGCCGGATCGCCGGCATGATCGCCGCGGCCCCGGAGACCGTCACGCCCCTGCAGCGGGAGATGGCGGCGGTCGGCAGGATGCTCACGGTGGCGGTCGTCGCCATCGCGCTCGTCACCATGGTCACGGCCTACCTCGTGACCGATGACCACTCGCTCGAGAGCGTCGTGACGATCCTCCTGCTGGGCGTCTCGCTGGCCGTGGCCGCGGTGCCGGAGGGCCTGACCGCCATCGTCTCCGTCGTGCTGGCACTCGGCGTGCGCCGCATGGCCACGCGCAACGCCATCGTCAAGCAGCTCGATGCGGTCGAGGCGCTGGGCTCGGCCGGGGTCGTGGCCACGGACAAGACGGGCACGCTCACCCTCAACGAGATGACCGTCGAGGCCGTGCTCACCGGGAATGGGCGCGTGGAGCCCGCCGACCCACGCGCAGCGGAGGTCCTGGCCCTGGGGTCGCTCGCCTCGAACGCCCGTCTGACGGCCGATGGGGCGATCGGCGATCCCACCGAGCTCGCGTTCCTCACCGCCTGCCGCGACGAGGGCGTCGAGGTGCCCGCCTGGCGGCGCCTCGACGAGCTGCCCTTCAGCTCCGAGCGCAAGCGCATGTCCGTCCTCTTCGCCCCGCCCGAGGCGCCCACCCGCCTGGTCACGAAGGGCGCCCCCGATGTGGTGCTGGGCCTGTGCGAGCGCGTGCGCACCGCCGAAGGCGATGTCGAGCTCACCGCCCAGGCGCGCGAGCGCCTCGAGGCCGGCATCGAGACCCTGGCTGGGCAGGCGTACCGCACGCTGGCCGTGGCGGAGAAGGAGGTCCCCGCGGCGACCCCGGCACAGGCGGAGGAAAGGACTGCCCCGGCGGGCGGCATCGCCGAGTCCGACGAGCGCGGCCTCACGCTGGTGGGTATCGCGGCGATGATCGATCCGCCGCGCCCCGAGGCGGCCCAGGCCATCGCGCAGGCCCAGCACGCGGGCATCCGCGTCATGATGATCACCGGGGACCATCCGGTGACCGCGCAGCGCATCGCCTCGGACCTCGGCATCGAGCACGCGCACGCGCTCACCGGGCGCGAGCTGCGCGCGATGGACGATGCGCAGCTGGCCGAGGCCATCGAACGGTCCTCCGTGTTCGCCCGCGTGGATCCCAGCCACAAGCTGCGAATCGTCGAGGCCCTCCAGCACAGCGGCAAGGCCGTCGCCATGACCGGCGACGGCGTCAACGACGCCCCGGCCCTCAAGCGCGCTGACATCGGCGTGGCCATGGGGATCACGGGCACCAAGGTCTCGCGCGATGCCGCGACAATGATCCTCGCCGACGACAACTTCGCCACGATCATCGCCGCCGTCAAGCAGGGCCGCGGAATCTTCGCCAACCTCACGAAGGTGCTGCGCTACCTGCTGTCATCGAACATGGGCGAGGTCTTCACCGTCTTCGGCGGGGTGGTGCTGGCCGGGCTTCTGGGCCTCCTGGGGCCCGACGGCGCCATGCTGCTGCCGCTGCTCGCCACCCAGATCCTGTGGGTCAACCTCGTCACGGATTCAATGCCGGCCCTGGCCCTGGGCGTGGAGCCGGTGGAGGACGAGGTCATGGACGCCCCGCCGCGCGACATGTCCAAGCGAGCACTCGACCGGGGCGAGTGGCTGCGGATCCTGGGCACCGGCCTGGTCATGGGGGTCCTCGCGCTGGGCTCACTGGACTGGTGCCTGCCCGGCGGGCTCTTCGACGGCGGTGACGACATCACAACGAGCCGCACGGTGGCATTCACGGTGCTCGTCTTCCTGCAGCTGGCGAACACACTGAGCGTGCGGCACGCCCGCCGCTCGATGTTCTCCCACCTCTTCGCCAACGGCTGGCTGTGGTCCGCGATCGGCCTCACGGTTGCCCTGCAGGCCCTCGTCGTCTACGTTCCGGTGCTCAACACCGCGTTCTCCACGGCCCCGCTCGACGCCGCGCACTGGGGCATAGTGGGAGCCTGCGTCGTGCTCTTCATCGCGTGCGAGGAGCTGCGCAAAGCGATCGCGCGAGGACTGCGGCGGCGCAGGCAGGCGCTCAGCCCCGAGACTAAGTGAAGCGAGCGCTGCGCACAGCAAACGGCCCCGGATCTCCGCTGCTGCCAGCGGCGATCCGGGGCCGTTCGACGAGTGCTGTCTCAAAGTACTCGAGTGGACGCGGGTGGACTCAAACCGAACACCTGGCAGAGGTTCGAGCGGCTCGGCACCGCGTGGGAACAGGCGAAACTCGGTCTTGGCGACGAGCCGCGAGGTGCCGCCGACGATGAACCCGGAGTCGTAGTGAACGCTAGGAGACGAGCTAGAACACCTCTGACGGACAGCTAAGTGGACGCTATTACGCCACGTCTCCACGGTGCCGGAGCGTTGCCCGCGGATGAGGCCGCCGTCGACGGGAACTACGAGGGTGTCGTCCCTCACGCGTGCGCCTCCTCCTCGCCGCGGGTGTCGGTGGGGATGCGGACGAGCATCTTGCCGGTGTTCGCGCCGCGCATCATGTCCAGGAACGCATCCACGGTGTGGTCGATGCCGTCGACGATGGTCTCGTCGTAGGCGATCTTTCCCTCGGCGAACCAGGGAGCGATCTTCTCCTGGAACTCCGCGCCCAGCTGCAGGTAGGCGGCCAGGGTGAAGCCCTTCAGGGTGAGGGCGCGGGTGATGACGTTGGCGAGGTTGTCCGGACCCGGGGCGCGTTCGGTGGTGTTGTATCCCGCGATCGCCCCGCACAGTGCTGCCCGTCCGCCGTCGTTGAAGACGTCGAGGGCCGCTTCGAGGTGGTCGCCGCCGACGTTGTCGAAGAATACGTCGATGCCCGCGGGGGCGGCTTGGGCGAGCTGGCCGCGCACGTCACCGTTCTTGTAGTTGAAGGCCACGTCGTACCCGTACTTCTCGGTGAGCAGGGCGAGCTTCTCGTCGCTGCCGGCAGAGCCGATGACACGGTCGGCGCCGAGGAGCTTCGCGAGCTGTCCGACCGCGGTTCCCACCGCGCCCGCAGCGCCGGAGACGAACACCGTCTCACCCGGCTGCAGCTTCGCGATCGCCGTCAACCCGACGTACGCCGTCAGCCCCGTCACCCCGAGAATGTGCAGGCGCAGGGAGGACGGCACGCCGGGAAGATCTGGCACGGCGCGGAACGTCGAGGCGGCATCCTGCACGAGGTCACTCCACCCGTGCTGGTGCAGCACCAACGCACCCACCGGCAACTCCGGCGCCTCCGAGGCGACGACGCGGCCGATCGCACCACCGGTGATCGTCTCACCGAGCTGGTACGGGGCGACATAGCTGCGGACGTCGTTCATCCGCCCCCGCATGTACGGGTCGACCGACACGAACTCGTTCCGCACCCGCACATGCCCGGCCTCGAGCGCCCCCAACGGCACCGTCACGGTGCGTAAATCGTCGTGGGTGGGCCAACCCTGCGGGCGGGCGGCGAGCTGGATCTGCGTGCTGACAGGCGTGGACATGACTGATGATACTTCTCAAAGCAACAACGAACAGTTCCGGGCGCCGGGCGCATACCCCCGGCATGGCAACGAAACGACTACAGGGCGACGCCGATGGCCAAGGCGATCACCCCGAGCAGCGGCAGGATACCCTGCTTGAGCGCGGCGCCGCGCTTGTCGGGGCTGGAGGCGAACAGCACGAGCGCAGCGGCAGCCATCGACCCCGCACCGGTGAACACGAGGGCCGCGCCGACCGCTGTCGCACCCGTGGCGAGGAAGACGATGCCCGCGACGACGGCGATCGCGAGGAACAGGTTGTAGAAGCCCTGGTTGAACGCAAGACTCTTCGTCGCCTCCGCTTCTTCGACCGTGGTCCCGAACGTGGCGCGCGCCTTCGCGCCCGTCCAGGCGATGGACTCCATGTAGAAGATGTAGACGTGGATCAGCGCCGCCAACCCGGCGAGCACGAGACCTGCGATGACCATGATGCGTTCCCTCTCCGGACTCCTGCCCGTTCTGTAATGACTCTTCCAGTATATACTGGACTGAACGTTACGGAACGAGCGAGGTGCAACATGGCCCGGACGCAGGCCTTCGACCGCGACACTGTCGTGCGCGCCGCCCGCACAGTGTTCTGGGAACACGGCTACGACGGCGCCTCCATCCCCGAACTCGAGGAAGCGACCGGCATCCGCCGCTCCAGCCTGTACAACACCTTCGGCTCGAAGCGCGGTCTCTTCGACGAGGCCGTCCAGTCATACCTCGACGAGGTCATCCGCCCCCGCCTGCGCCCATTCAAGGCCGACCCCGTCGCGCCCGATGCCCTCACGGACTACCTAACCGGGCTGTGGGACGCGTTCGGCAACCTCGACTCCATGCCCGCCACCAACGGGTGTCTCCTGGTGAACACCGCGAGGGAACCCATCGCTCACGACTCCGCAGTGGCACAGCTCGTTGCCGAGTATCGGGCAGAGCTCGCCTCGGCGATGAGGCGGGGCGTACACGCCCAGCGACCCGCATCGTTAGCCACGCAGACAGACGATCTCGCGGAGAACATCGTGGCGCTCGTGATCGCGGCCTTCGCACTCGCCCGAGTCGACTCCACCCAGGCCCGCCACAACCTCACCCTCGCACTCCGCCTCGCCCACGACTGAGCTGAGACGGCCGATACGAGCAGACCGTGGCCGAAGACACCCGCGTCGTCCCTGTTCCCGCTGACGAACTCGCCAAGAAGGCGACGTGACGGCGCTCACCGCCGTCTGACGGCGGTCCGGCGCCACCCCACCACGGCGGCGCCTGCCCGGACCTGGAGAACCGCGAGATCTCGGCGCGGACCAGTCGCCGCCACTTTCGTGCCAGGACGCGCCTCCCCCGATTGCATGGGCAACCAGCGCTCACATCGAGACACAGGCAACGCTCGCTGCTACCGGGACATCGCGATCACCGAGGTCGAGTACGCGGCGCTCGCGGCGCAGGTTGAGGCCGCGTTCGACGAACGCCTCGCCTCCCGTTCCCAAGAACTGGCCGAGCTGACCGAGAACCGCAAGCGGCTCCAGAACGAGAGCGACAAGCTGCTCGCCGCGCACTTCGCCGACGCGATCGACCTCGACACCCTCAAGCGTCACCAAGACCGCATCCGCGCCGGCCTCGCTGACATAGACCGTCGGCTCGCCAGCGAGCACGACCACCACGAGGGATCATGTAAGCAACTCAGCACCGCACTCCGCCTGCTGGTCGACTGCGCCACCCTCTACGCACGGACCGACGAGCACGGCAAGCGGCTGGCGAACCAAGCCTTCACTGATGGCATCGAGATCAGCGAGGACGAGCAGGCGACGATCCGACTCGCCGAGCCCTTCACCGCCCTCACACCGGCATCAACCGATGTCAGGTGTTCTAGTACGTCTTCAATGGTGGAGGTAAGGGGACTCGAACCCCTAACCCCCTGTTAGCGGGCACCGTTTTTCGTGAGTTTCCGTGGGGTGCCGTGTGCCGCGGATTCTAGGGGCGCAACAGGGTTAGGTGCCCCAGACTGTTTCCGCTAGTTTCCGTGGGGTTGCGTTGAAAAAGATGAGTAAGCGTGGGGTTGGTCAAGTCTCTGCACTCATCGAGGAAGCACCCCTGTTGGGCGCGCAGCGTGCCGGCTGACAGCGCGACCGTGGCTCCGCGACCCCTGGGTACACGACAGCGTGTAACCCAGTGCCTCACTACTGAGGACCCATGCAGGGGTCCGCGCTAGTGCGGACCCTCGCGGGCGCCGTGAAGTGTTCCTGGTTTGATAGAGAGTGAGCGGGTGATCCCGAACCAAGGAGCAGACACTCACTATGCCAGCAGTATCGAAGTACCCCGAGGAGCTCAAGGCCAGGGCGACGCGGCTGACCGTCGAGGCCCGGAAAGACCCGGACACGCGTAACGGCGCGATTGCGCGGATCGCTGACCAGTGCGGGGTGAAGCGGGAAGCCCTGAGGATGTGGGTCCGCAAGGCCGAAGCCGACGAGATCCCCGTTGAGACAGAAGACGCCGCCGCGACCATCCGCCGGCTGGAGAAGGAGAACCGGGAGCTGCGCCGCTCGAATAGCATCCTGAAGTCCGCCGCGGCTTTTTTCGCCGCGGAGTTCGACCGCCCACAGAAGTAATCGTCTGCTTCATCGACGAGCACAAGCATCGATGGGGTATCGAACCGATCTGCCGCGTCCTGACCGAGGAATTCGGCATCAAGATCGCCCCGTCAACCTACTACGCCTACACGTCCCGGCCGCCATCGCCGCGGGCCGTGCGGGATGCTGCCCTGAAGGAAGAGATCATGACTATCCATGCCCACGAGCACATGAAGGTGTATGGGATCTTCGAGGTCACCGACGACATCGTGGAGAACTGGGAGAAGTACGCGCTCATCGTCAGCGATGTGTTGCCGTTCGACCGTGCGCTGGACGCGCTGGAGCTGGCCCGGACCCCCGGAGCCGCGGAGAAGGTCGTCGTCGTCAACGAGGACTGAGGTCCACCGTCCGCTCGGTTAGAGTGAACGGCATGGCGCGAACGAGCCTACGGGAGCAGGCGACGTGGGGCATCGTGTTTCTGTGCGGCGGCGCGCTGGCGACTGCGACGTTTGTCGACCGGTGGTGGGTTCAGGTGCTTCCACTGTTCTGCATTGCTCCCGTGTTTGTCGCCATGCGGCGGGCGAAGCCCAGTCGTCACTACCCGGCCGGCCTCGTCTTCTTCGGCGCGTGGCTGCTGCCTACGACGTATTGGTATTACTCGTTCATGCCCGTGTGGCTCGCGTTCTTGGCCAGCGTCGGTTTCGTCGCCCTGATCGCGAACCTCTTCAGACTCTTCGCACTGCGCCTCCCGTTCTGGGCGGTTCTGGTTCTTGTGGCGGCCGTGTGGTCGGCGCTGACATTTGCACGCATGCACCTCCCGGTGACCGAGGACTGGTGGCTCCCTCACCTGGGGTACGCGGTATGGAGGAACAGCGGGCTGCTGCAGTTCGCGGCGCTTGGGGGCGAGGCCGTTGTCGAGGCAGGGGTCCTCGCCTCGAACGTCGTGGTGGCGCTGTTGATCGTGTCGTTTCGTCCCTGGGTGGCGGTGGCCGGAATGTGCGCCCTTGGCGGCGCGGTCGTCGTGGCAGATGTCCGGGTGTGGGATTCGGAGCCGGATGCGGTGCCGCAGGTGGTGAGCGTTCAGCAGATGACCGTCGGCGGGGTCGATGTTCCGGCCACCGCGCGAGACATCCGCACACTCACGGAGACAAGCGCCGCCGCGCTCAAGACTCTCGATGGCGACGCACGGCGAATAGTGGTCTGGCCGGAGAACTCCGTGCCGGAGGCGCAGCGTTTACTCGTCGAGTCGGCCGCTCGAGACCTCGACGCCTCCGTTGTGTATCACTCGGCCGAGATGCGCGGCGATGAGCGCTTCAAGCGGGTCATCGTCCTCAACGAGCGCGGCGACGAGGTGCTCTCGAACACCAAGGCACACATCGCACCCGACGAGAGCGGCACGGGGGCTTTCTCGAACCGCCACGTCTCGTGGGCAGACTGGTCGATCACGGCCTACGTCTGCTACGACATGCACTATCCCGATAGCGTGCGGCGAGTCGCGGGAGCCGACATCGTGTTCGTTCCGATCAACGATGCGGCTTATGGCGGGTTGCAGCAGCGGTTCCACAAGGCCGACCTTGCCATCCGGGCGGTACAGAGCCGCGCCAGCATGATTTCCGCTTCGACGAACGGGCCAACCGTGTTCATCGACAAGCATGGCGTCGTCCGGGACGAGCTTCAACCGGTGACCGCCGGTGTCATCACGGTCAAGAAGTAGGACGGAGCGGGTTCCGGATGACGACGCCTGCTGGTCGTGACCTGGCTTGGCTGCGTCATACGACAGCCGGATCATGTCCCGACCGAGTGCAGCACATCGACGATCTCTTCGCGTGCCCCGCTTCCGTGCCATCCGCCGGGCACCAGAACAGATCGTTTAGTAATGGTGTGAACACTGCGGTGATGGCTAGGCGGTTGCGGGTGAGTCAGCGGTCGGTACAACGATGGGTCCGGCACGGGCTGCCGACAGTTCGGGAGGCGCGGCTCTTTCGTGGTTGGCGTCCGTTGCAGAGCACCCTAAACATGGAACAAGAGAAGCTGCGGAACGCTATAGAAGCTCGGCGTTCGTTGGCTCTCGGACGGGGGCGGGGTGTCCTTCCATCGTGGCAAAGAAGCGGATGGCTAAAAGAGCATGTGGTCTGGGTAAGGCGCGTTAGCCGCGTGGGTGAGTGGCAGCCGGTGCTGCGTGTGCAATCTTCTCGTGTAGATGCAGAAGAAGGTAGTCGAGTTCTGAGATGGCTTAGTGCCTCGATAGAGGGCAATGACCAGTTGGCATGGGAAGCCGGTCTGCCTGATCAGTTCCGCGAAGATACGGGCATAGTGGCGCTGATGCGAGTTCCTACATCGTTCGATTCGGAAACTGTTAAATACCGACTCCTGGAGGAGATGCGGCAATACCGGATCCGAGGAAAGATGATCGGGTGGTGTAGAGCGGGGCACAGCTTGCTTTGGCTGGAGAACGGAAAAATTTTCCACTCTAGCTTCGTTTGCTTGAAAAGCAAGAGGGTAGAAAAATTCAGCGAAGGCCATGAAAATCAGCAATGTGGGTGTAGAGTCGATCGAAATCGGCCGAGATTCAGTAGATATATTGAATACTCAATGTATTTTAACTTCAGACGTCGATTGCCACAAATAATCACCGATAAGGAGAGAAATTGTGAAACGGATGCTAGCTGCTGCGACATTGGGTCTGATAGTACTACCTGTCGCTACTACGCAAATCGCTGCGCAAGCAGTAGAATCTAAAACTGCCAGTTCCAGTTTTCAAAAGGTTGTTAAAGCAGTTCCACCTGCTGGTAAAGCTAAAACACTGCGGACCAACAGCGCGGTACCTAAAACCTCCTCCAAACTAGTGCTAGCGCAACCGAACGCGAATTCGAGCCAGTTAACTACTCTTAACAGGGAATTGAGTAAACAGGCAAGAGCTGCGTCAGCAGAAGCATCGTCATTGTCATCTCTAAATACGGTTTATTTTGAAACCGATAATAAGAATCGCATTATAGATCGGTATATTGGTTCCAGCCCGCAACGCGTCATCGATGACAGAACTGGACAGACTTCATTTAATTGGTCTGCGAACAGTAAAAGCGTTAATCTGTCCTGGTGGAAGCCGAAAGGGGTTTCTGCGACTTGGGTAATTAGCAAAAACGGTCAACCAATAGCGAAAACCGATTCTACGAGTTTCACTGATAACTCGGTTGACCGCAGTCGAGTTAACGAATATTCTGTCGAGGCGCAGGTAGAACAGCTGAAGAAGTCAAACGATCCAGACTCGAAGTATACACATGCGTATAGCTACGGCACAGAAGTTCCTAAAGGCGAAAAAGTTCCGGTCAATGAGTCAGTCGAAAGCAAATCGGTTCTAAGTGCTGCGGCGAACGCGGATATTATGCCTAAGAATGCTGCACTAGCGAAGGCCAAAGTAGCACAAGGCTCGGCCCAGTTCCGGTACGCATCTTTCATTCCAGATAAGAAGATCAAGCAGCCTCCGTTTTGCTCGAATGGATTCGACTCCCATCACGGTGACGGTAGGGCCTTCAGGAACTCGAAGACCATCAACAGTAATCTGAGTTCTAGGGGCGAGAACCAGGCTGGGGTTACGGTCCAGGGTAATAAGAACCACTTGGACTTTACGAAAAAGCACGTCGGAGAGACTATCGCTTACAAAAAGGATGGATCTGTAGCGGATCGTAAAACTGCTAGCGATTCAGGACTTAGCACCACACTGGGCAGTTATGGGATACTCCCGGATATTCGCTTTAAACAGTCTATCGGAAACCCTCTGTGTGATGTTCTTGCTGTGGGGAAAGCACCCGCAATCGACGTAGATATGCACGCGATTTTCGACCCTTCTGGATCAACTGAAGTAAAGGGTAGTCACGACGGGGCACCAAATCACGAGCTAACCTACAATTTGGCTAATAGTAAGGGACGTAGTTACGGTTGCCTCTACCGCTTCCAGTACAGCAGCTTCAATAGCTTGCTGCCACCTATGGACGTGACGGTTAATAGGTACTCGACTCCTATGAACGGTAAGTTCCCAAGGGACTGTGCCATACGCAAATGATGGTGGTTGATAGGCAGTAAGAGCGTCAGAGCTTGAGGGTTGGTGGACATATCGTTTCCATCAACCCTCAAGCAGTCTTGTTTAATGCGCCGTTTCATTTACTGAGGCTCCACGGTTAGAATAACACACATGAAGCAGGCGTGTCAAATCTTGACACTTATTATCATGGAGGCACTGTGGGGTTTGTAAATGTGATAAATGTAGGCGCGCGACGTCTTCAGTTTTCGTTCGCGGTAGCAGCCGTTGTTGTTTTTTGTGTTGCCTTCTCGCTGTACCGTTTTTCGATTTCAAGTGCCGGATTTTTGGCGTTTTACGCACTTCTTCCGGGGCTGCTATCGTCTATCGTTCTTTATTTTGTGTTTTGGTCTCGAGAAGTTTTGCAATGGATCGTGTCTATAGCTTCTCTTCTGGTAGTCCTTGGTGTTTGCGAAGTCATTTATAATACTTGGGGAGAGTGGTGGACGCCTGGTGATTATCTTGGGTATCTGCTATTTGGTGTGCCTGTTCTGGTGCTGGCTATTATTATCCGCCTACTAATAGGTGTGTTGCCCAGTAGACAAAAATGATTGTGTTCCGCAGTCTCTTTTTGCTTCGGGGTTGTCCATGTTATTGCGGCCGTATATGACTGCGATCAGGCGCCGAGCAGGTGAGGTTTGGCAGAGGAGTTCTTCGAGAATACTTGAATCGTGCCCTTCTGGCTGTGTCTGTTGGTGGCGACGCTGAGATTGTGGGTACCGGTTTCTCGGCGAGGTGTGAGACTTAACGACAGAACTGTCGCAAAGGTCACCAGGAGTCCAACACAACGGGCGGGGTACGCGGCCGGTTAGTGCTAGATGCTCAAAATTGAGCACAAGGCCACCACACCACGGGTACACGAAAGCGCCCGCCCCAGCCGAAACCGGGACGGGCACGAACTACCAGCAGCACACCAGTCAGCGGAACCGCTCGAGGCGACCACTGATCTGCGAGAGCATCTCGAGGTCCTCCCCCTCCACCACACCGGCGTGCTGCGCACGCTCCTCAAGGTCCGCTAGACGCCGCAACTCCACCTGCAACAGTGTGTGATTGCGCCAATCCCGCCAGTCCACTCTCACAGCTGCACACCCGCCGCGATGACCTCCGAGAGAGCCTCGTTCGGTTCGACCGCGTAGAACTCATCCAGTGGGCCAGGACGCTTCCCGTGCTCGAGGTAGAAGCGGATGAGGCCGGCGTGATTCTTCGCAGCCTCCACCTTGTCGCCCAAGTCCTCCGACTTCGGCACGTCGCGCCACCTGCCCTGCGGCCCCTCGTGCCACTCCTCAACCGGCGCGTACTCCACACCGTCAAGGTCGCGCAGCTGATCCACCAGAGCTCTCACCCTCCCGGCGTGCTTGTCTGCCTCCCGCTGGGCCTGCACCGCGGCCTTGTCCAGGTTGGCTGCTTCGTCCTCTAGGTGCTTGCGGTACACGTCCACTAACCGCTGCCGGGCCTCCACAGCCGCCGCGTCATAGGCACGTGCCTCCCGCTCCTTGGCCTGCACCTTCACGGTGATGCGCTCAGCGGCAGACGGGTCATCCAAGATCGCGGCCCCTGAGGTCTGGTCAAGCTCCGCACTCTCAGCGCGGGCACGCTCAGCCTTCGCCTCCCACTCCTCAACGGTCGCAGTCGCCTTGCTCACGGCGGCACTCAGGCTGCGCATCACCGGGCCTCCCGCATCTCCGTGAACCGGTTGAGCAGCCGACTCGTCTGCGCGATCCGATCCAGGGGCTCAGCATCCGGATTCGTCATCTCATACGCCTCCCGCACAAGCGCATCCGCGTCACCACGAGACGAAGCGATGATGTGCCGGCCCGCAGCCTGGTGCAGGCCCTCGATGACCGCCCACCGCTTCACCGCCTCCCCATCACTCGGAGGCACGGGCAGCCCGTAGAGCCACTCCTCGCCCTCGAGGGCTGCGCGTACCGCGCTGTGCGCCTGGGGGTCGGCCTCCGACACGTGGGCGGTCGTGGGCGGCTCACCCCGCAATGCCCTGAGAATGTCGTTATCACCGGTCATGCTGCTCTCCTCAGATTCGTGTAGGTATGGACAGCCTCGCGGGTGAACTGAGACCCGACACGTTGAGCGTCGATGTGGCCCGCCGCCGCCAGCTGCCGGACCCTGCGAGTCGAAACCCCCAAGAGCCCGGCAGCCTCCCGGCTGTTCAAGCGGCCACCAACAAGGCCGCTCGGGATTGACTCTGCCGCCTCAGTGCCGATTTCCGCCCTGATGTTTCCGGGAACGGAATCTGGTTCGAAGTTCGCTCGTGCCGCCCGCAACCGCCGCATCGTGTCCTCGAACTCGCGCAACATCACAGGCGGCAGACTGCGCGCCAGCCGCTTGCGCGCCTCCTCCTCCGGCCCCAGCAAGGTCAGCAGGATCACCGCGCCGGCCGGGGTCACCGCCGCCGACAGGTCAGCGTTCGAGGTTCTGCGGTAGATCACCGGGAGCCACCCCCTCGAGCGCCTTGCCCACCCACTCCCGAGCCACACTCAAGGAACGCTCGTGCTGTTCCGCACTCAAGTCCAAGTCGAGGAACACGCCCTGCAACACGAACATGAACAGGCGGGCAGTCTGCTCCTCGACCTGCACTCGGCGCGCCTCAAGGTCATGCCGGCCCAACACGTCCAAGACCTTCACCGTGCGGTCGAGAGCACGCTCATACAGTGCCAGCTCCACGCGGGGTTTCTCCTCCCCCATCGCCGCATAAGTGGGGTCCGTGAGGGCATTGACGCGGGCAGCCAGAGCATCCTTCATCGCTACGATTTCTCGCGCGGCTTTCCCCAGTTCGATCACCGGGTCACCCACGGGTTTCAGACCCTCATGGGCAAGAGCCGCGGCCGCATCGGCTCGAGCCTGAGCCACCGCGAGAGTCTGCTGCGCCTTGCGTTTCACGGCCGGGGTTCGGCCACCGTGGGCGGTGCACACGGACCCGCCCCTGATTGCGTACTTCCCGCACTGCTGGCCCTTGCGGTTCGTCGCCGTGCACCGGCGTTCCGTGGGGTAGTTGGCGGTGGGTTCGTCCCAACGGCTCACAGGTCGTTCCTTTCGCAGGGATGGTAGGTGATGGGGTCAGCGGTGGTGAGTGCGCGGAGGGCTGCTGAGGTCGTGATGATGATGTGGTTGGGGTGGTCCCACATGTCGTGCCAGGGCACGGTGCAGGTGGGGGCCGTGAGGTGGTGGAGGGGTGGGGCCGTGGTGCTGCCGCAGGTTGTGCAGATGGGGTGTTGGCGGCGTATGAGGAGGCAGCGGCCGTGGATGGGACGTGAGCACGAATGGCAGGTGGGGTTCATGCGCTCTCCTTGTGGGTCTTGGCGCAGTTGAGGCAGTGACCGTCGTTGTCGCGGGCGGTGCGCCACTTGGTGTTCTTGCCGCAGAGACTGCAGCCGACGTTGCCGTTGGTGTCTTGGGCGGCTTCGTAGGGGTCTGCGGCCTTACCGAAAATGTCTGTCGGTTCGTCGGGGTCCTCGTGCTTGAGCTGACTGAGCTGACTGGCGTTCGGGGGTGTGTTTTCCCTGGTCAGTCCAGTTGGCTCACAGTTGGCTCTCTCCACGCTTCGCGAGCTGACTGTGAGCTGACTGGGCTGACCTGCGGAAACGTGTGTTTTTGTGTCAGTTGGCTCAGTCGGCTCACGGTCGTGAGCGACCTGGTTCCCACTGATGGACGGGTGCTCCCAGACTGTCGTCGTCGGCACTGTCTTAGTCCGCCTGTGGGCGACACCCAGACGCTTCTTGGAGCGCTTCAAGGTTGCCTCGGAAAATCCCTCTGCGCGCCCGGCCTTGACGATATCGGCGCGGGCGAACTCGAAGGGTTCCCGGTCAAGGTACGACAGCAGCCATTCTCCGCACTCGCTCACGTCGTCGTCCCCGTCCGCTACCGGGCGGTTGATGATCTCGGCTACGTCCACTTCGCTGGGGGTGATGTTGCCAATGGCGACAACCTCGACAGTCTCCCCCGAGATGGGCACGGGGACGCCTGTCAGCTCGAACTCATAGGTGCCCTTCGTCTTGGAGTAGTTGGACTTCTCCTGGGTCATGTAGTGCTTGCCGGTCTCGTCATCGGTGGCGAAGGCCCAGTATGAGCGGGTGAGGTCTCGCCATGCGTGAGAGCCGGAGAGCTTGTCGCCAACGCTGCCTGTGCCCTTCCCGAAGTGGGCGATGAGGATCACAGCGAGGTCCAAGTCCTGCGCGAGCTTGGAGATGGGTTCGAACGCCCTCCGCACGTCGATGACCTTGTTCGGGTCACCGTCGATAAACGATGCTGCGGGATCGAAGATCACTAGGCGCACATCATGTTCGATGATCGCCTCGCGCAGCTGCGTCACGTCGATGGGCAGGACGGCTTTCGTCTCGAAGGATTCCCCGGTGTCTTCCACGTAGGTCTCAACGTCGAACTTGAGGATTCGGTCAAGGTTCGCACCCGCAGCCATGAGACGGGGGACAACTGTCGTCTGCCAGTCATCCTCCACCGAGACAATGAGGGTGTTCACTGGCCCTTGAACGTCACCGTGAAGCTCACCGCGTGACCCTCGTGCAGCCACGTCGAGGACGAGCGTCGATTTCCCTTCGCCTCCTTTGCCTCCACATGTGGAGAGGGTGTTGAGCGGAAACTGGTCCTCCACGAGCCACCGCATTTTGCGGGGTGTGATGGTGGAGGCGGGAGTGACGCGGGGTATCCTCATGCGGCCTCCTTTCGTGTGGAGCGGATTCGATTCGCTGCCCGGGTGGCGAGTGTGGCTTTGAGCGTCTGCTGTAGGTGGTCCTCGAGCACGTCGGCTGCGCGCACACGCCTGGCCAGTGCCGCGAGGAACTCATCATCGGAAAGCGCGGCCGCCTGCTCCCCTGCCGTGTACCCGTCGGCGTATCCGAGGCCGTAGCCGTACTCGATTGCGCTGCGGTGGACCCGGTTCATATCCGACGCTGTGACGGTCATACCGCCCACGAATCCGCGGCCGGCGTCTGCACCGAGGGTGCTCATGCGTCCCACCCCTTCGGCTTGGCCCACCACTTGCCGCGGGAGTCCACCCACGTTGTCGTGTAGTCGGTGGTGCCCGCGTCCTTGATGGTGAGGGCGCGCGCCACAGTCTCGACTGCGGTGGGCTGGGAGGTATCGTGGTGGTTAGTCTTTGTAGTGCTCATCGTTGGGTCTCCTCCCTGGAGGTCTGAACGTTGGGTTCGGCGGCCTCGGCGCGTGCATTCTTGTCGGTATGCGCGTCGGGGTCGTTTTCGTGTCGGCGTCGGCATATCGGCCCGGCCCCGGCTGTGATGCTCCGGTGGTCCCAGAGTGGTGCGCCGCAGTGCTGGCAGCGGACCGTCACCGCGAGGCCCAGAGCGTCAGCGCGGGCGCGGAACTCTGCGAACTCCTTGTCAGTGATGTGGGCTGAGGTGGCTTCCGTTGTCAACGAGATCACGTCTCAGGCTGCCGGGTCCGGGTCGGCCTGCTCGTTGATCCATGCTTCTACGTCGGCGCGGGAGAAGCGCAGGTGACGGCCGAACTTGTGCGCCCGCGGCCCCTTCCCTTCCGTGCGCCAGCGGTAGATCGTCTGTTTCGGGACGTGGATGTATGCGGACAGCGAGTCCGCCTCAAACCATTCCGGAACTGCGTCAGTCGTATAAACCTGCATGTCGTTCTCCATTTCATTGGCGGTCTGTGAACGTGAACACTCGCACGATACCACGGGTGTTCATCGATTGTCTGCGAACCTCAAACATGCCATGATTACTTCCATGAGCAACAGCGCCGCGGGGCGGTTACGCCCCCGCATCACCCCTTCAAACAACGACGGGGTATCCGACGAGTGGTTAGGGCATCTCGTCCCGGACGACACTTCGTTCGCCGAGCTGCCCGGAGACTACTGGCATCGTGTCGAGGTCGAGGGAGTCAACTTCCCCCTCTGGGCCAGATTCGGCCAGACCGAAATGGGGGACTTCGTTGTCACCGGAATGCTCTTGGGAGAGCCTGACGAATCGCAGGCCATTGGAACCGGTGCGCTGAGCAAGATAGCTATCAACGACATCCTCGCGGTGGCTAATGACCTGTCGGAAACAGACGGTCGCATCATCGAACACGCAAGTGACTTCGTGGGGCGCGTACCGACGCCCGGAGGTCAGCCCACGGATGATCGCGTTTACGCGGAAGCAGCGCGGGCATGGGCACTTGCGAAAGCACTGAACGGTACTGCGACAGTCTCGACCGTTGCGAACCTACTAACCACGTCCCGACCGACTGCATCAAGACGAATCCAACGTGCGCGCAGTGAGGGACTCTTGAAAGCGGAGACCGAGCGGCTGGCGAAGATGCCAAGGGCCGCAATCGAAAACGAAGCACGTGAGTCTGCCTTCAACACGAAGTACTTTGAGATGCCGCCCTTCTAGTAAGGAACACCATGCCTAGACCTCGCCTTGAACTCGGCACATGGGGCAAGATCACCCGCACCGAGGTAGCACCCAAGCGGTACCGTGCCCGCGCCCGCTTCCGGGACTTCACCGGCAAGACACGACAGGTCGAAGCCTGGGGCACCTCCGGCGCAGCCGCCCAACGCGCCCTAGAACGAGACCTCCGGGACCGCGCCCAATCCGCAGGCGAGCACATCACCCGCGAGATGCGCATCAGCACCCTCGGCCGGTCATGGCTGGCAGAAATGGAACAGTCCGAACTCAAGCCACAGTCACTAGCCGAATACCGCGCCACGTTCACCCAGCGAATCGAACCGGCCCTCGGTGAGTACGCGATCCGCGAGGCCACGATCTCCGTCCTCGACCGCTTCCTGAAGTCTGTGGCAGCGGAAAGGCCGGCTCTGGGCAAGCAGTGCAAGGTCGTGCTCAACGGCATGTTCGGACTCGCCGCGCGCCATGATGCGATCACCCACAACCCCGTGCGCGAGACGAAGCTCCCCTCACGGCAGCGGCAGGCCGTCATGGCGCTCAGCCTTGACGAAGTGCAGGCACTCCGCCGCGGGGTCTACGCCTGGCAGAACGAACCGGGCACGCACGGCCCCAAGCGGGCGCCCGACCTGCTCGACCTCGTGGACGTGCTGCTTGGCACCGGCCTCCGCATTGGGGAGGTGTGCGCACTGCGCTGGGATGACGTAGACCTTGGAGCCGAGCAGCCTGCAATCGTCGTCTCGGGCACCGTCGTGCGGGTCAAGGGGAAGGGCCTGACGCGCCAGGCTCACCCCAAGACCTCGAGCGGGTTCCGCCGCCTCATTCTCCCGACGTTCGTCGTCGAGACTCTGCTCCGCCGTCAGGTGGAGGCGCAGCCGAACCCGTGGAATGTCGTGTTCCCCAGTGCGGCGGGGACGCTGCGCGATCCGCACAACGTGCGCCGGCAGTGGCGCGACGCTCGCACCGCGGCCGGGTTCGAGTGGGTATCGCCGCACACCTTCCGCAAGACGGTGGCGACGCTCGTGGATCGCACGAGGGACACGGAGAGTGCTGCGGCACTTCTGGGACACTCCGGTACGGCGGTCACGCACGCGCACTACGTGCAGAAGCTCCACGAGGCTCCCGACCTCTCGAATGTGCTCTCCCAGCTGGGGGCGAACAGGCCGGGGCTGATCGAAAAAGGTGGGTAAGCGTGGGGTATGTGACCCCATAGCGAAAATGCGAAAGGCCCTGGCTGGGTGTTATCCCAGGCCAGGGCCTCTGTTGGTTGTGGAGGTAAGGGGACTCGAACCCCTAACCCCCTGCTTGCAAAGCAGGTGCGCTACCAATTGCGCCATACCCCCAAGGTCCGGCCAGCCTACACCGAATCGGTGAACTGGGACCAGGCTCGGTGACCGCTCATCCTGCTGCGCCGCTGGCTGGCGAGCAGGCCCGCCAGGGCTGCGAGGATTCCCGCGATCGGCAACCACGTCTTCATGAGCGCTCCGCTCCTTGGAGTCCAGGCTCCGGTGCTGTCTCAGGGTGGTGCGTGGGCCTAAGAGGACTTGAACCTCTGACCTCTTCGTTATCAGCGAAGCGCTCTAACCGCCTGAGCTATAGGCCCCTGTGAACCGAACCAACTATATAGGCAACGCCGGGGCCAAGCAAAATCGCAGCGGCGGCGTCCCCGCAGGGAAACCGCCGCCGCGATCGCGTCGGGTCCGCGCCTGTGCGCGGCCACCGTGTCAGTCGTCGGAGAGCGTGAGGTGGAAGCCGCCCACGATGGATGCGCCGATGTTGTACAGCAGCGCGAACAGCGTCGACAGCGCGGTCATGAGCACGATGTTCACCACGGCCAGGATGATCGCGAAGCTGAGGATGCGCCCCAGCCCGAACAGGCTGAGCAGCTGGTCCGCGCTCTCCGTGCCCGCGATCTCGCCCAGCGTCGACTGGAGGTTCTGCAGCGTGCCGGTCGCCTGCAGCACGAGCCACAGCACGAGCGCCGCGATGACGGTCGCGATGCCGATCGCCACGGACAGCAGGAACGTCATCTTCATGACCGACCACGGGTCGATCTTCGACACGGTGAGCTTGACGGTGCGCGGGCCCTTCTTCTTCGCGGACCCGCCCATCTTCACGCCGGACGAACTGGCGCGCACCGACTCGCCCTCCCCGCGGGGCGCCGCGCTGGCCCCCTGGGGCGCGGACCCGCGCTGCGAGCCCTGGCCCGCCGTGCGCTGCACACCGCCGCGCGGCGCACCGGCGCCGGCCCCAACAGCGGCACCCGCTCCGGCACCCGCGGCCGCGGCGCCGGTGGCCCCGCTCGGCTGCGAGCCGCGCGGCTCGGCTTCGCGCACCGGGGCGTCGTCGACCCGCAGCTGCACCGCGGTCTGCGACCCCTGGGCCTGCGCGCCCTTCGAGTTCGGCCCGGAGATCCGCACCTGCTTCTTCGGCGGCGCACCCGGGCCCTTCTTCGCACCGTCGCGCTCCGCTCCCGCGACGCCAGCAGGCCGCTCCTCGCGGGCGCCGGCGCCCGCAGTGGCGCCACCGTCAGATTCCGATGCCTCGGATGCGCCCGGCCTGCCGGCCGGCATCGCGATCGTGCGTGCGTCGGCGTCGCCGGACTTGCCGCCCGCCTCCTCCGCAGCCTCGCGGCCGCCGGCCGCCGGTGCCTCGGGGGCCCGCTGTGCGGACTTCGCCGCGGGGGCGGGCTCGGAATCGCCGGCGCGCTTGGCCTCGGCCGATTTCGCCTCGCCCGGTTTCGCCTCCGCCGATTTCGAATCCGTGCCCTGGGAGCCGCGCATGCCGTACTGCGGCCGCTTGGGCTTGCCGGGCTTGCCCGCAGCGGGACCGTCGCCGGTGCCCTGTTCGCCTTCGCGCTGGGGGCGGGGGCCCTCGGCGTCCTGGTCGGAGGGCTTGGCGCCCCCGGCGGTCAGTCGCGTGGACCCCGCCGAGGTGCGCAGGACCTTGCCGGGCTTCTGCTCGTCGTCGCTCACTGCTGCTCTTCACCTTCGCTTCCGGCCTCAGCCTCAGGGGTGTCGGTTCCATCCGCCGCACCGGGCCCATCGGGCGACTCGGCCGCGCCCTCGTCGACGACGGCCCGGACCTCGGCGACCTCGGCCTCCGAGGCCACGTCCTGCGCCGCCTCAAGCGCCTGCTCGTCGACCGGGGTCTCGGCCTCGTCCTCGACGATCTGCTCCGGGCCGCGGGTTACGGCAATGATACGGTCCTTCTTCCCGGGCTTGGCGAACACCACGCCCATGGTGTTGCGGCCCTTGGCGGGCACCTCGTCGATCGCCGAGCGCACCACCTTGCCGCGCTCCATGACGACGAGGACCTGCTCGCCCTCGCCCACGATGAGGCCGCCCACCAGGTCTCCGCGCTGCTCGGTGACCTTGGCGACCTTGATTCCGTAGCCGCCGCGGCCCTGCACGCGATACTCCTCGACGGGGGTCCGCTTGGCGTAGCCGCCCTCGGTGACGACGAAGACGAACGTGCCCGGCGTGAGGACGTCCATGGCGAGCAGCTCGTCGTCGTCCTTGAACTTCATGCCGGTGACGCCGGACGTCGCGCGGCCGGTGGGCCGGATCGTCGAGTCATCGGCGGTGAAGCGGATCGACATGCCCTTGCGGGAGATGAGCAGCAGGTCGTCATCGGCCATGACGAGACGGGCGGAGACGAGCTCGTCGGCCCGGCCCTGCTCGTCCTCGCGCAGGTTGATCGCGATGACGCCGCCCGTGCGGTTCGAGTCGTACTCGGACAGGCGCGTCTTCTTCACGAGCCCCGAGCGGGTGGCGAGCACCAGGTAGTCGGCGGCCTCGTAGTCGCGGGTGGCGAGCACCTGGGCGATCGTCTCGCCCGGCTGCAGCGCGAGCAGGTTCGCCACGTGCTGGCCCTTCGCATCGCGCGAGCCCTCCGGCAGCTCGTAGGCCTTCGCGCGGTAGACGCGCCCCGTGTTCGTGAAGAACAGCAGCCAGTTGTGCGTCGAGGTGACGAAGAAGTGGTCGACGACGTCGTCCCCGCGCAGCTTGGCGCCCGTGATGCCCTTGCCGCCCCGGTGCTGGGCGCGGTAGAGCGCGGACTGGGTGCGCTTGGCGTACCCCCCGCGGGTGATCGTGACGACGACCTCCTCCTCCGGGATGAGGTCCTCCATCGACACATCGCCGTCGAAGCCGGCGAGGATCTTCGTGCGGCGGTCATCGCCGTAGCGGTCGACGATCTCGGCCAGTTCCTCGGAGACGATCTCGCGCTGGCGGTCCTCGCTGGCGAGGATCGCGTTGTACTCCTTGATGAGCTGCTCGATCCGCGCGGCCTCCTCGTCGATCTTCTGCCTCTCGAGGGCCGCGAGGCGGCGCAGCTGCAGGTCGAGGATCGCGTTGGCCTGGATCTCGTCGACCTCGAGCAGCTCCATGAGGCCGGTGCGGGCCTCCTCGGAGCTGGGCGAGCGCCGGATGAGGGCGATGACCGCATCGAGGGCGGAGAGCGCCTTGAGGTAGCCGCGCAGGATGTGGGCGCGCTCCTCGGCCTTGCGCAGGCGGTAGCGGGTGCGGCGCACGATGACGGTGATCTGGTGCTTGACCCACAGGCGCAGGAACGCGTCGAGGGAGAGCGTGCGCGGCACGTTGTCCACGAGCGCGAGCATGTTCGCGGAGAAGTTCTCCTGCAGCGAGGTGTGCTTGTAGAGGTTGTTGAGCACCACCTTCGCCACGGCGTCGCGCTTGAGGACGATGACGAGGCGCTGGCCGGTGCGGCCGGAGGACTCGTCGCGCAGGTCGGCGATGCCGGCGACCTTGCCGTCCTTGACGTAGGAGGCGATCTTCGTGGCCAGCGTGTCCGGGTTGACCATGTAGGGCAGCTCGGTGACGACCAGGCAGGTGCGCCCCTGGATCTCCTCGACCTCCACGACGGCGCGCTGGGTGATCGAGCCGCGCCCGGTCCGGTAGGCGTCCTCGATCCCGGAGTGGCCGAGGATCGTCGCCCCGCCCGGGAAGTCGGGGCCCTTGACGAGGCCGATGAGCGCGTCGAGCGCCTCCTCGCGGCTCGCCTCGGGATGGGAGAGCAGCCACTGAGCGCCGGCGGCGAGCTCGCGCAGGTTGTGCGGCGGGATGTTCGTCGCCATGCCCACGGCGATGCCGGCGGAGCCGTTGGCCAGCAGGTTGGGGATGCGCGAGGGGAGGTAGACGGGCTCGAGGTTGCGCCCGTCGTAGTTCTCCTGGAAGTCGACCGTGTCCTCTTCGATATCGCGGACCATCTCCATGGCCAGCGGGGCCATGCGGCACTCGGTGTAGCGGGGGGCCGCCGCGCCGTCGTCGCCGGCGGAGCCGAAGTTGCCCTGCCCGGCCACGAGCGGATAGCGCAGCACCCACGGCTGGACGAGGCGGACCAGCGCATCGTAGATCGCGGAGTCACCGTGGGGGTGATACTGGCCCATAACGTCGCCCACGACGCGCGCGCACTTGGAGAAGTTGCGGTCCGGCCGGTAGCCGTCGTCGAACATCGCGTAGATGATCCGGCGGTGCACCGGCTTGAGGCCATCGCGCACGTCGGGCAGGGCGCGGCCCACGATCACGCTCATCGCGTAGTCGAGGTAGGAGCGCTGCATCTCCAGGTTGAGGTCCACCTGCTCGATGCGGGAGAGGACATCGCCCGCGGCGCCCGCGCCGCCCTGCGGTTCCGCGCCCTCGGGCTGGGTGTTCTCGGTCTCGTCGGCCACGCCTGTGCCGCCCTTTCGCTGTTCGTCCCGCGCCCCTGCGCGGCTGGGTCAGTGTGCGCTCGCGCGCGCAGCCCGCTCCCCCGGCGGGGGCGCGGGCGGATGGTCACACGTCGAGGAAGCGCACGTCCTTCGCGTTCTCCTGGATGAAGCGCTTGCGGGAGTCGACGTCCTCGCCCATGAGGACGGTGAAGATCTCGTCGGCGAGGATCGCGTCCTCCAGCTCCACCTGCTTGAGCAGGCGGGTGTCCGGATTCATCGTCGTCTCCCACAGCTCGTGGTAGTTCATCTCGCCCAGGCCCTTGTAGCGCTGGATGCCCTGCTGGTTGGGCAGCCGGCGCCCGGCGGCGCGGCCCTCGGCCAGCAGCCGGTCGCGCTCGGCGTCCGTGTAGGCGTACTGGTCCTCCGCGTTCGTCCACTTGATGCGGTAGAGCGGCGGATTGGCCAGGTACACGTAGCCCTGCTCCACCAGCGGCTTCATGTAGCGGAAGATGAGCGTGAGCAGCAGCGTCGTGATGTGCTGGCCGTCCACGTCGGCATCGGCCATGAGGATGATCTTGTGATACCGCAGCCGGGACATGTCGAACTCGTCGCCGATCCCGGTGCCGAACGCCGTGATCATCGACTGGACCTCGTTGTTGGCCAGCGCCCGGTCCAGCCGGGCCTTCTCCACGTTGAGGATCTTGCCGCGCAGGGGCAGGATCGCCTGGGTCTCCGGGTCCCGGCCCTGGACGGCGGAGCCACCGGCGGAATCGCCCTCGACCATGAAGATCTCGCTGATCGCGGGGTTCTTCGACTGGCAGTCGCGCAGCTTGCCCGGCATTCCCGAGGTCTCGAGGAGGCCCTTGCGGCGGGTCGCCTCGCGCGCCTTGCGGGCGGCGAGCCTGGCCTGCGAGGCCTGGATGGCCTTGCGCACCACATCCTTGGCCTGGTTGGGGTTGGACTCCATCCAGTGGCCCAGCTCATCGCGCACCACCCGCTGGACGAACGTCTTGGCCTCGGAGTTGCCGAGCTTCGTCTTCGTCTGCCCCTCGAACTGGGGCTCGCCCAGCTTGATCGAGATGACGGCGGTCAGGCCCTCGCGGACATCGTCGCCCGTGAGGTTGATGTCCTTCTCCTTGAGCAGCTTCTGCTCGCGCGCATAGGCATTGATGAGGCTGGTCAGCGCGGTGCGGAAGCCCTCCTCGTGCGTACCGCCCTCGTGGGTGTTCACCGAATTGGCGTACGAGTGGACGGACTCCGTGTAGGCGGTGGTCCACTGCATCGCGACCTCGAGGGCGATGAGCTGGTCCTTGTCCTCGGACTCGAACGCGATGACGTCCGGGTTGATCGCCTCGGACTTCTTCTGCCCGTTGAGGTACTCGACGTAGTCGAGCAGGCCGTTCTCGTAGCGGTAGGTCACCTCGCGCGGCTTGAACTCGGCGTCCTCGTCGTGGAGCTGGACGTCGTCGTCGTTGACCTCCGGGCGGCGCTCGTCGCGCAGGGTGAGCGTGAGGCCCTTGTTGAGGAACGCGGTCTGCTGCAGGCGGGCGCGCACCGTCTCATAGCTGAAGGCGACCGTCTCGAAGATCTCCTCGTCCGGCCAGAACGTGATGGTCGTCCCGGTATCGGACACGGGCTCGCCCTGGGCGACCTCCGCCGTCGGCACGCCGCGCACATAGTCCTGCGTCCAGACGCTGCCCTCCGTGTGCACCTCCGCGAAGAGCCGGGAGGACAGGGCGTTGACGACCGAGGAGCCCACGCCGTGCAGGCCGCCGGAGACCGCGTAGCCGCCGCCGCCGAACTTGCCGCCGGCGTGGAGGATGGTGAGCACCACCTGGAGGGTGGAGACGCCCTCCGAGGGGTGGAGGCCCACCGGGATGCCGCGGCCGTCGTCGACGACGCGCACTCCGCCGTCGGCCAGCAGCGTCACCCGGATGTGGGAGGCGTAGCCGGCCAGCGCCTCGTCGACGCTGTTGTCGACGATCTCGTAGACGAGGTGGTGGAGGCCGCGCTCCGAGGTGGAGCCGATGTACATGCCCGGCCGCTTGCGAACCGCCTCCAGCCCTTCGAGGACGGTGATATCGCTCGCGTCATAGTGCGGGTTGTCATCAACAGCCATGGGTCTCCTTGCTCAGTGGGCGCCTGCCTGTGCGATTCTACCGCGCGCGGGGCCCGGATTGCGCCAATCGGGCGGTGACTGTGGACGCGGATTCGCCCCTATCCGCCCGCAGGCGCCGATTTCCGGCGCTCGGGGAGCCTCGGCCGTAGGGGATCTCATGGCCAGGCCCGCAACAGCGCCTGCGCGGCTCTCACACGATCGAGGCGAACGCCCATCCGGCCGCGGCGATGCAGGCCGCGATGACGAGGGCCATGAGGAGGAGCCACACCGCCGCCGGCACTCCGGTCGCGCGGGCCATGAGCGCGGCATCGCTGTCGCCCGTCCGGCCGCGGGCGTGGGCGCGCAGCACGTTGCCGAAGCCGCGCAGGGAGCCCACGAGGAAGTACGCGCCCACGCCGCCCACCACGGAGCTCAGCCAGGCACCGGGCAGCCAGCCCAGCGCGCCGATCCCGAGCGCCAGCACGATGAGCACCGTCAGCCAGGTCAGCGCCCCGCGCATGAAGACGAGCGAGACCACGAGGACGAGCAGGCTGAGCGCCAGGGCCGTGCCTGCCCTGCCCCACAGCGCGGCGGCCACGAGTGCGGCGCCGTAGATCGCCGGCGCCGGATACCCGAAGAACGTGGAGAACGGCGCCGATGCGCGCGTGCCCGTCGAGGTCGTGAGTCCGGCGTGGTCGCCGGAGATCCGGATGCCCACGACCCGGCGGCCGGTGAGCAGCCCGGCGAGCCCGTGGCCCAGCTCGTGGACGACCGTGACGACGAGCCCGCTGTAGGCCCAGACCGCGCGCGGCAGGACCAGCAGCGCGGCGACGACGGCGGCAAGGCCCACCGCGAAGGCCGCGGATTCGTCGACCGGGGTGGGCTGGAGGGAAGCGGCGCAGATGCGCTCCAGGATCGGCGGCATCCGCTCAGGCTAGCGACTCAACCATAGGTATCCCTGGGTCCGCGCCCGCGCACCGAGCGCCGCCCGTGCTTCCACGACCGCTGGGCCGGGCCCAGGATCGTGATCTCGTCGATGACCCGCCGCCCCAGCTCGCGCTCGAGCCGGTCGAGCAGCGCCTGGGACATGAGCCGCAGCTGGGTGGCCCAGGTCGTGGACGAGGCCCGGACGACGAGCGCCGGCGGATCGCACGTCTCCGGTTCGCAGTGCGCCGCGACGTCCTGGCCGACGAGCTCCGGCCAGCGGCCCATGAGCGCGCCCACGTCCAGCGACGCGCGCCAGCCCCGCGCCTGGGTGAGCGTGCGGATCTCGGCGACCAGCGGCTTCGGGTCCCGCGCATCGGCCCCGGCCCCCGTATAGGAGACCTCCGCGATGCTGCGCACGGTCCGGCGCAGGCTGCCCGTGTACCGCCCCGCGGCCACGTCGCCCATGCGCCGGACCCGGTCGAGGGCCTCGAGGGCGGCGATGGGCGTCCCCGCCGGCTCAGCCATCGCCGTCCTCGCCGCGCACCGCCGTCAGCTCGTCGAGGTCGACGACGCGTCCGCTCAGGTTAGCCGGGATGTCCCCGGCGACGGCGGCCGTGATGAGCACCTGCTCCGCCGGGGCCACGAGCTCGGCCAGCCGCTCGCGGCGGGCGGCGTCGAGCTCCGCGAAGACATCGTCGAGGACAAGCACGGGCTGCTCCGCCGGATCGTCGGAATCGCCGGTGAGCACGCGCCAGCCCGCGAGGCGCAGGCCGAGCGCCAGCGACCAGGACTCGCCGTGGGAGGCATAGCCCTTGGCCGGCACGCCCCCGATCGTGAGCTCCACATCGTCGCGCTGCGGGCCCACGAGGGTGAGGCCGCGCTCGATCTCCGGGCGCCGCCGGCGGGCCAGCGCGTCGACGATGACCTCCTCGGCCGCGGCGGCATCGGCCACGCCGGCGTAGTCGATCCGCGAGGCGTAGACGGCCTGGGCGCTGCGCCGCTCCTCCTTGGCACCGGCGGCCAGCACCGCGAAGTCCGCGCTGAGCGGGGCGGCCAGCCGCTCGAGCAGCGCGCGGCGGCCCAGCACGAGCTGCGCGGCGGCCTGCGCGAACGCCCGATCCCAGATCTCCAGCGTCGCCTCGAGGGACTCGTCGGGCTGCGCGCGCAGGGACTTGAGCAGGGCGTTGCGCTGGCGCAGTGCGCGGTCGAAGTCGCTGATGACCGCGGCGTAGCGCGGGGCGCCGGTGACGAGGAGGGCGTCGAGGTAGGCGCGCCGCTCCGCGGGCTCCCCCTTGACCAGGCCCAGGTCCTCGGGAGCGAAGACGACGCACGGCAGCAGGCCCAGCAGCTCGCGGGTGCGCACGCCCTGGCGGTTGATGCGCGCCGTGTTCGCGCCTCGGGCCCGGACCGTGACCTCCAGGGTGACCTGGCGGCGGCCCCGGTGGGCGAGTGCGGAGACGGTGGCCTGCTCACGGCCGGCGCGCACGAGCGGCAGGTCCTGGGAGACACGGTGCGAGGACAGCGAGGACAGGTAGCCCAGCGACTCGACGAGGTTGGTCTTGCCCCACCCGTTCGGTGCGGCGAACGCCGTCACCCCCGGCTCGAGCTCCAGGTCGAGCAGCGCATAGGAGCGGAAGTCACGCAGTGAAAGCCGCGAGACCCACATCAGAACCTGAGGATGGGCATGAGCAGGTAGCGGTAGGACGGGTCGTACTCGCCGTCGGGGGCGGACTGCCCCGTGATGACGACCGGCTTCTTGGGCTCGGTGAGCGAGAAGCGGACGAACGGCGCGTCGATCTGCGCGAGGCCCTCGGAGATGAAGTGCGGGTTGAAGCCCGTCGTGATGTCCTCGCCCTCGATCTGCGCCTGCAGCGCCTCGGTGGCCTGGGCGTCGTCGCCGGCACCGGCGCGCAGCACCAGGGAGCCGTCTGCGAACTCGAACTTGATGGGCGTGTTGCGCTCCGCGACGAGGGAGACGCGCCGCACGGCCTCGCGCAGCGCCGAGGTCTCGAGCACCGCGGTGATCCCGACCTCCTTGGGGAAGAGCGAGCGCACCTTCGGGTAGTCGCCCTCGACGAGCAGCGAGGTGGTGACGCGGCCGTTGCCGCTGAAGGCGAACATGTCCTTGCCGCCGGACTCGGCGAGGGCGATCTCCACGTCGCCGCTCATGGCCTTCGCGGCATCGCCGAGGGTGCGCCCGCGCACCAGGGCCGTGGCGGAGACGTCGGGGCGGCGCGGGTTCCACGTGAACTCGCGCACCGCCAGGCGGTAGCGGTCGGTCGCCAGCAGGGTCACGGTGTCGCCCTCGATCTCGACGCGCACCGCGGTGAGGATCGGCAGCGTCTCGTCCTTCGACGTCGCGATGCCCACCTGGGACACGGCGTGCTGGAACTCCGAGGACGCGATGACCCCGGTGGTGTCCGGCACGGTGGGCAGGCTCGGGTAGTCCTCGACCGGCATGGTCATGAGGGAGAAGCGCGAGGAGCCGCAGGTCAGATCGACCTTCGTGCCGTTGAGCTCGAGGGTGACGGGCTGGGCCGGCAGCGCGCGGGCGATGTCCGCGAGCAGCTTGCCGGAGACGAGGAACGTGCCGGGGGCCTCGACCTCGGCGGAGATCTCCGCCCGGGACGAGACCTCGTAGTCGAAGACCGCGAGCTGGACCGTGCCATCGGCCTGCGCGGTGACGAGGATGCCGGTGAGCACCGGAACCGCGGGGCGCTGCGGCAGGGACTTCGTCGCCCAGGTGACGGCGTCGGCGAGGACGTCGCGCTCGACCTTGAACTTCACAGGGGCTTCGGCGTTCACATCTCTCCTGGTCATCAGGTTTCCAAGCGGCAGCGCAGGCCACCGGACCGGGCCGCCGGAGCGCACAGGCGCGTGGCGGCGGGCAGCTGGGGGCATGCGACGACAGCCGACTTTACACGATGCCCGGCGTGTCCCGTTGGCGCAGTGCGCCGTCCGTGATGGACTGTGCCGTTGCAGTGAGCGCCGATGTTCGAATCAGCCCCTCGAGCTCCCGGTCGAGTGCGCGCAGTCGAATCGCGTGCGCAGCCCGGACGAGCCCCCGGGCCGAGCAGTGTGCGGCGCGCCCTCTCCTTCGTCATGTGAGTACAGCAGAAGTATTAGCACCTGTGGAAGCTGTGTAATCACATCGCTGTCATCGGGTGTTCATGCGGCCAAGCGGCCGGCGGGCCCGGTGGACGGCGTGTGGAGAACGGCGCCCGGGGCAGGGGACGATTGTGAGTTACACCGATGTGCCTCCACACCCGTCCACCGGGGCGACGCCGTGCGTTCATTCACCGTACCCAGGATGTGAGCCGTTTCCCACAGGGTTGTCCACACGTGTGGACGCGGCGGATCATAGCCGATGCTGTTGTTTGATCCTGTTTGTGAGCTCAGTGACCTGGGTGTAGAGCGCCCGCCGCTCGGCCATCTGGGTTCGAATCTTCTTGTTCGCGTGCATGACCGTCGTGTGATCGCGCCCGCCGAACTCCTGGCCGATCTTGGGCAGGGAGAGGTCGGTGAGCTCGCGACACAGGTACATCGCGATCTGCCGCGCGGTGGTGAGCGTGCGCGAGCGGGAGGTGCCCTGGAGGTCTTCGAGGGTGAGGCTGAAGTACGCCGCCGTCTGGCCCATGATGTCCGTGGCCGTGATCTCCGGGGTGTCGTCGTGGGTGATGAAGTCCTTGAGCACGGCCTCGGCGAGCCCCACGTCGATGACCTGGTCGTTGAGATTGGCGAAGGCGGTCACCCGGATGAGCGCGCCCTCGAGTTCGCGGATGTTCGACGAGACGCGCGAGGCGATGTACTCGAGCACGTCGTCGGGCACCGCGAGCGACTCCGCCTTCGCCTTGTTGCGCAGAATCGCGATGCGGGTCTCGAGGTCCGGCGGCTGCACATCGGTGAGCAGGCCCCACTCAAAGCGCGAGCGGAGCCGCTCCTCGAAGCCCTTGAGCATCTTGGGCGGCTGGTCCGAGGTGATGACCACCTGCTTGTGCTCGTTGTGCAGTGCGTTGAACGTGTGGAAGAACTCCTCGACCGTGGCATCCTTGCCCTGGAGGAACTGGATGTCGTCGATCATGAGCAGGTCGACCTCGCGGTAGCGGCGCTGGAAGGCCGGGCGCAGCGAGTTCGATGTCGTCGACGAGCCGATCGTGTTGATGAAGTCGTTGACGAACTCCTCGCTGGAGACGTAGCGAACGCGGATGTTGGGGAACAGCTGCGCGGCATAGTGGCCGATCGCGTGCAGCAGGTGGGTCTTGCCCAGGCCGGAGTCGCCGTAGATGAAGAGGGGGTTGTAGGCCTTCGCCGGCGCCTCCGCCACCGCGAACGCGGCAGCGTGGGCGAAGCGGTTCGAGGCGCCGATCACGAACGTCTCGAACGTGTACTTGGGGTTGAGCTGGGCACCCGCGGACGCCTCGTCGGCCCCCGCCATGGCGGGCACCCGGCCCTCCGGGCCGCCGTCGCCCGAGGCGCGCCGCTCATCCGGGGCGGGCCCCGCGGCGGGCTGGGGCTGGGCCTGTGGCTGGGACTGCGGCGGCGCCTCGGGAGCGGCCGAGGCCTGGGTGCGGGCGGGCGGCGGCACGTCGGACTGCTCCTCGACGGCGATGGCGAAGGCGACGTCGTGGCCGAGCGCTGCGGAGAACTCGCGGGCGAGGGGCTCGCGCAGCTGGGTCTCGATCGTGTTGCGCGTGAGCTCATTGGGCACGGAGAGGACGACGAGCTGACCCTGGACGAGGGCCTTGGGCTCGGCCAGGCTGAGGAATCCCTTCTGGCCTCGGGTGATGCCGGAGTCCCCGAGGAGGTTGGCCAGCACCTGCTCCCAGGTCTCCGCCAATTCGCCGCGGTCCGAGTCCTCGCTCACGTCGTCCTCCTGCAGGTGTGCATCCACCGGGCCCCTCCGGTGTGGACAGACCCGCGCTTTCGTTCCACACAGTTTTCCACAGTTTGTGGAGCGCTTCTCCCGCAGCCCCGGATTCATCCACATTGGTGGACAAACATGTGGAAATCACACCCGTGTGAGTTGTGGACCGGGCTGTTCACCCGGGACTGTGAATAACGTGTGGACGCCCGGAGACGGCCCCGTGCGCCCCGTGTGGTGCCCCTCACGGGTGCGGTGAGGGAATTGACCGGCCGCCCCGGCGCCGCCTAAAGTGGAGTGTCCTGTGTTGCGGGCCCGCTGGTGTGTGCGACTTCCCCTTGGCCTCGAGGCGCAGGAGCGCGAGTCGGATCCAGACACCCCCGGGTGGGATCCGCTGCGCGCACGTCCCAGAGCGCACGAGCGCTGCACCCGACGAACCGACCGGAGAGACCCAAGTGAGCAAGCGTACGTTCCAGCCCAATAACCGCAAGCGCGCCAAGACGCACGGCTTCCGCCTGCGCATGCGCACCCGTGCCGGCCGCAGCATCCTCGCCGCCCGCCGCCGCAAGGGCCGCACCAACATCTCTGCCTGACCGTGCTGCCGGTCCAGAACCGGGTGAGGTCGGCCGACGACTTCCGGCGCGCATTCCGCTCCGGGGTCAGGGCAGGCTCCCGCGTTCTGGTCCTCCACGCCGCGAAGGCCGACCGATCCCACGCCGTGCGCGTGGGATTCGTCGTCTCCAAGGCCGTGGGCAACGCCGTGGTCCGCAACCGCGTGAAGCGCCGGCTGCGCGAGATCATGCGCGCCCGGCTGGGCGCGCTGGCCCCCGGCCTCTACGTCGTGCGGGCGCTGCCGGCGGCAGCCGCGGCGGATTTCGGCGCTCTCGAGGCGGCCCTCGATCGGGTGCTGCCGGAGGCGCAGCGCAAGCTCGCCGGCCGAGCGGAGGGCCGATGAGGGCCGCGAAGACCCGCGAGGAGGACACGCCGTCATCGCTGCCGGCGTGGCCGCACGGGGCGTGGGCGAGGATTGGACACGCGCTGCTCCTCGCGCCCCGGATGCCGTTCGTCTGGTTCATGCGGGCCTATCGGCTGCTGGTCTCCCCGCTCTACGGGCGCGTGTGCCGCTACTACCCCAGCTGCTCGAAGTACGCGCTCGACGCCTATGAGGCCAAGGGCGCGATCGTGGGCACCGCGCTGACCGCGTGGCGGCTGCTGCGCTGCAACCCCTTCAGTAGGGGCGGCGTGGACTACGTGAGCGGCTCCGTCCTGGCCCGCCGCAGCGCCGCCCTGCACGGGCAGGACCGCACCGCTGGCAATGGCACAATAGACCGAGTACCCAATGCATAAGGGCCCTGGCACAGTCACGGCTCGAGGAGATGTCGAATGGACTGGCTAGGAAAGCTGCTGCTGCCGCTCGAGTGGGTGGTGGCGTGGATCCTCACCTTCTTCCACCAGGTGCTCACCTCGATCGGCATGCCCGCCGACGGCGGCTGGACCTGGGTGGCCTCGATCGCCCTGCTCACCGTGGTGGTGCGCGCCCTGCTCATCCCCCTCTTCGTCTACCAGATCAAGGCGCAGCGCAAGATGCAGCTGCTGCAGCCGGACATCCAGCGGCTGCAGGCGAAGTACAAGGGCAAGAAGGACCAGTTCTCGCGCCAGCAGATGGCCGAGGAGCAGCAGGCGCTGTTCAAGAAGCACGGCACGAACCCGTTCGCCTCGTGCCTGCCGCTGCTCGTGCAGCTGCCCATCTTCTTCTCGCTCTTCCGCGTCATCCGCGCCACCGCGGCAATCGCGACCGGCGAGCAGGCGCCCATCGGCGGCCTCACGCAGGAGCTCGCCCAGCAGGCCGAGGCCTCCTCCGTGTTCGGCATCCCGCTGTCTGCGACGTTCATGAGCGACGGCGCGGCCGTCAAGGTGCTCACGGCGCTGCTCATCATCATCATGGCCGCGACCCAGTTCCTCACCCAGCGCCAGATGATGACGAAGAACATGTCCGAGGCGGCGCTGAACAACCCGTTCATGCAGCAGCAGAAGATGCTGCTCTACGTCATGCCCGTGGTGTTTGCGATCGGCGGCATCTACTTCCCGCTCGGCGTGCTCGTCTACTGGCTGGTCTCCAACACCTGGACGATGGTCCAGCAGCACGTCGTCATCCGGAACATGCCGGCGCCGGGGTCCAAGGCGGAGAAGGAGATGATGGAGCGCCGTGCGCGCCGCGGCAAGGAGCCGCTGCCCGGTGCCAAGCCCATCGAGATGGCCGAGGAGGCCAAGCCCGCGAGCGGCCAGCGCCAGCAGCCGGTGAGCAAGAACCGTCAGAAGAACAAGAAGAGGAAGTAGGTCGCCGATGACTGAAGAGAACACCGCGGAGGACGCGAAGCCCACCCGGGCGCAGCTGCTCGAAGAAGAGGGCGATATCGCGGCGGACTACCTCGAGGAGTTCCTCGATCTCGCCGATCTCGACGGCGACATCGACATCGACGTCGTCGACGGCCGCGCCCAGGTCGCCATCGTCTGCGACGACGACGAGGCCGGCGGCCTCGACGACCTCGTGGGCCGCGACGGCCGCGTGCTCTCGGCGCTGCAGGAGCTCACGCGCCTGGCCGTGCAGACTTCAACCGGCCAGCGCTCGTGGCTCATGCTCGACATCGACGGCTTCCGCAGCCGCCGGCGCGACGATCTGGCCGCGCAGGCCGATCGTGCGATCGAGCGCGTGCAGGAGACCGGCGAGGCCGAGGCGATGGCGCCGATGAACTCGTTCGAGCGCAAGGTCGTCCACGACCAGGTCGCCAAGGCCGGGCTCGTCTCCGAGTCCGAGGGCGAGGGCGACGGCCGCCACGTCGTCATCCGCCCGGCCTGAGCCCAGGATGGAAGCCGCCGAGTCCCCCGCCGTGCCGCCCGCGGGCGCTCTCGAGCTCTTCGGCGCGCGCGCCGGACTCGCCGAGCGCTACGCCCACCACCTGGCGACGACGGGCGTCGAGTGGGGCCTCATCGGCCCGCGCGAGGTGCCACGGCTGTGGTCCCGGCACATCCTCAACAGCGCACTGGCCGCCGAACTGCTCAGCCCGGGCGACGATGTGGGCGATGTGGGCTCCGGCGCGGGCCTGCCGGGAATTCCCCTGGCGCTCATGGTCCCCGAGGCATCGTTTGCGCTCATCGAGCCCATGGAGCGGCGCGTGGACTGGCTGACGATGGTCGTTCACGACCTCGGCCTGGAGAACGTGCGCATCGTGCGTGGGCGCGTCGAGGACCTCGCCGATGACGAGGTGTTCACGGCGGTGACGGCGCGAGCCGTCAAGGCGCTCAAGGTCCTCGTCGAGTGGTGCGCGCCCGTCCTGGCTCCGGACGGCAGGCTGCTGGCGCTCAAGGGCGAGCGCGCGCAGCAGGAGATGGCCGAGGCGGCGAAGGCGATTCGCCGGCTGCGCCTCTCCCCCGCCGTCCTGCATACCCTGAGCAGCCCGCTCGTCGAGACGCCCACTCGGGTCGTGGAGGTCGTGCGGCCCTGAGGGCCGCGTCGGTGCCGTTCGGTAGAATCGCAGAGCCGGAGCAGGCTTCGGAATCCCGGACGCGTTCCGGTTCACACAAGGACGGAGTGCACATGCCGATCATGGACGAGTCGACTCCGCTGGGCGCCGCGATCGCGCGCGACAACCGGCGGGCGGAGCGCCTGGCGACGACCACCTTCCCCCGGCCGGATCGGACGCGCATCTTCACGATCGCGAACCAGAAGGGCGGCGTCGGCAAGACGACGACCACCGTCAACATCGCGGCCGCGCTGGCGAAGCAGGGCCTCGAAGTCCTCGTCATCGACATCGATCCGCAGGGCAATGCGAGCACGGCACTGGGCATCGACCACTCGACGGAGGTGGCGAGCGTCTACGACGTCATCATCGAGGACGCCGCTATGGCGGACACCGTGGCGCCGTGCCCGGACCTCGATCACCTGCTGTGCGTGCCCGCCACCATTGACCTCGCCGGGGCGGAGATCGAGCTCGTCTCGCTCGTGGCGCGCGAGCAGCGCCTGGCGCGCGCCCTCGAGGAGTACCTCGCCCTCCGCGAGTCCGAGGGCTCGCGTGTGGACTACGTGCTCATCGACTGCCCGCCCAGCCTGGGGCTGCTGACGGTCAATGCGTTCGTCGCCGCGAACGAGGTGCTCATCCCCATCCAGTGCGAGTACTACGCGCTCGAGGGGCTGAGCCAGCTGCTCAAGAACATCCAGCTCATCCAGAAGCACCTCAACCCCGACCTCAGCATCTCGACGATTCTGCTCACGATGTACGACGGGCGTACGAATCTTAGTGCGGAGGTCGCCAACGATGTGCGCGCGCACTTCCCCGAGCAGGTGCTGCGCGTGGCCATCCCCCGTTCCGTGCGGATCTCCGAGGCTCCCAGCTACCGGCAGACCGTCATCACCTATGAGCCCTCGTCGTCCGGTGCGCTGTCGTACCGTGAGGCGGCCGAGGAAATCGCAGCCCGAGGAGTGGCAGACAATGGCTGAGCGCAAGCGCGGACTGGGCCGGGGCATCGGCGCCCTCATCCCCGATATCGTCACCGATGAGCGCCCCGTGGACGTGTTCTTCCCCGACGCCGGTCGCGACGCGGCGGACGAGGCGAAGCCCGCCCAGCGGGCCGCCAGGCGCGACCCCTCGGAGGGCATGCGGCGCGCCGCGGCGAAGAAGAGCGCCGGCAAGAAGGCGCCCCGCGGTGCGGCTCAGGCCAAGGCAGCGGCTCAGAAGGATGCCGAGGCCGATGCCGGAGCCGGTGCTGCCGATGGCACCGCCTCCGCGGTGGGGGGTGCGGGATCCGGGAAGCGATCGGGGTCGTCAGGAGGCGCACGCGGTCGTACGTCCGGGGCGGGTGCCGGTACGCAGTCCGGTGGGGCGTCTCCCGCGGCCAAACGCGGAACCGCGGCGGACAAGCTCGTCCATGAGCAGCAGCAGGCGGAGGCGCACCCGACAGCCGATGCCGGGGAGCCCGGTGGCGATTCGATGGACCACTCCCCCGAGCTGCGCTCCGTACCGGGCACGGCGTTCGGCATGCTTCCGGTCGGCCAGATCCGGGCCAATCCCCGGCAGCCGCGCACGATCTTCGATGAGGACGCGCTCGCCGAGCTCGTCCATTCGATCCGCGAGGTGGGTGTTCTCCAGCCGATCGTCGTGCGCGTGGTCGACGCCCGGCAGCCGCAGTACGAGCTCATCATGGGCGAGCGCCGGTTCCGGGCCAGCCAGGAAGCCGGGTTGAGCGAGATCCCGGCGATCATCCGCGACGTGCGCGATGACGACCTGCTGCGGGACGCGCTGCTGGAGAACCTGCACCGCGCCGACCTCAATCCCCTGGAGGAGGCGGCCGCGTATCAGCAGCTGCTCGACGACTTCTCCTGCACGCAGGAGGAGCTGTCCGAGCGGATCGGACGCTCGCGCCCCCAGATCACCAACACCCTGCGGCTGCTGCGGCTGCCGGCGCTTGTGCAGCGCCGTGTCGCGGCCGGTGTGATCTCGCAGGGCCATGCGCGCGCGATCCTGGGCCTCAACGACTCGGGGCAGATGGAGGTCCTTGCCCAGCGGGTGGTGGCCGAGGGACTGTCGGTCCGCGCCACGGAGGAGGCCGTCGTGCTGCTCAACCGCGGCGAGAAGCCGCGGGCATCACGCGCCGCCGGACAGGTCTCCCCCGAGCTTGCCGAGGTTGCTCGCTCCATCGGCGACCGACTGGACACCCGGGTCGCCATCACGATGGGCAAGCGCAAGGGCAAGATCAGCGTCGAGTTCGCCAATGCGGAGGACCTCGAGCGCATCCTCGGTGCAATGGGAGTCCAGCGCTCCGAGTGAGCGTGAGAGTCAGTGTGTCCGCTGCACGCGCTGCGCGCTTTACGCGCTGTTGGCGCTGTACGTTCTGCTGGCGCGAGATTTCCACACTTCCGGTTTCGGCCGTGCGACGCGCGATACACCAGACGGTGTTCGATGATCGGGGTTCCGGTGCGCAGCAGTTGCCGTTGCGCGAGCGAAGTGAACACGACGCCATAGTTGAGTGCGCCTTACCACGTTTCACGTGAAACATCGCCGTGGCACCCGCTGGGTGTCGGTGCTGCGGAGCATTTCCCGGTGGTTGAATGACGTGTTTCCGCGTTCGAAAGGCGTATACGTGCGCGACGTTCGGTTTTGATTCGAGTGAGGCGAAGTTCTTTGGCCGTGGGCCTCCTCCGTGGCAGCAAGCTGGCATTTTGGCTGACCGACGGCGTTCTCATCAGCACTTGCGGTGTGCTGACGGGAGTTCCCCTGTCCTCGATGCCGGTGGCGAGAAGGCGTCCAGTATCGGCGTACTAGCGATGTTTCACGTGAAACCGCTCGCCCGACCGTTTGCGTTCTGCGTCCGCCGTGCTGGGCTGCACTCGCAATCGTGCGCTCCCGCGCGAACGGCTGTCCGAGGGCGTTGAGGAATCGAGGCCCTCCGGCGGGCGGTTCAACCATCCTATGCCTCGCTTAAGTCTTTTGAATCGGGTGTGTGGCGCCGGGTTCCGTAGGCCTGACGTTCACTTGCTGGTTTCGGCAGGTGGTCCCCGTTGGCAGAGGCCAAGCTGATGGCCGCTCTTCCCCTCCCCTAACCCGAGCTCGCGATCACCGGTCCCCGACGAGTCGGCTTGCCCTTTTATGGTGCCGTTGCGATCGCGGCTTTTCCGAGGTTTCACGTGAAAAGGTCCGACTTCCGCGATCAAACACCGCAGCGGGCGGTCGGAAGTGAAGTTCGCGGTGTACGTGAGGCAGCCGCAAGACGTCCCGCTGGCTCCGCTCGGCTCTCGTGGTGATCACAGTTCACGGCTCTTGTTCGGCTGCTGTATGCGGTGGGCCGGGCGGCTGTGCTTGCGCCCTTGACCGGTATCGGGTGCGCGATGCGAGAGCGGTGCTGCGACGCCGGACTCAGTGGTGGATGAGCCGCGAAGCGGTAAGCGAGGTGAACAACAAGGGGAACACCGGGTGGAGACCGAAACGTTGGTGATGCGATTCATCCTCGCTGCCGGTTTCACGTGAAACATTCTTGAAGATTGCGCTTGTCAGGACCGAGGCAACCCGTTGGCTTTTCGCGCCGCCCATTCTTCGAGTCCGGCGTCATCTTCTTCGCGTCGCCATGTCATTTGGGCTGGGCAACGGCGTAAGACGGTTTAGGAGCCTACTTCATCCTGCATGCGGGGCAGCCGTGGCACCGCAACGCAAGCTAGGGTTCGTTAACCGCCGGGCCGGTGTGAGTCAGGTTGCTTGCGAGTGCTTATGTTGGCATGTTTCACGTGAAACACGGTCTGTGGTGCTGCGGGGCGTGCTGGGCAGGCTCGAATCCGGCTTTTTCGGCCCGGAACCGGGGACCTGGCACCCGGGCTTTGCGACATTTGGCCGTGGGACTTGCGCTCTACGACCGTGGGCTTTGCGACCGTGGGGCGCGCGGTGCGGGGCTCGTTGCGCGGCGTGGGCATCCGGTCGAGTGGTCTGGCAGGGGCCCCTGAAGTCGCGGTCTCGCGTCTATCACGCGTGACACGGGGCAGTGTCCGTATTGGGCTGAACGGCGAAGAGCCGACGACCAACAGAAACTGCCCGGGCCGAACAACGGTCATGCGCACCGCCCGGGATCGATGCAGAGGCTCGTTGCGAACGGGACAGTGCACGGTGGCTGCGTTGCTCGCCTGGGGTGACCTCATCACCCAGGTCCGAGGGCCTGCACACGTCATGTTTCACGTGAAACACGTTGGTTCTGACGGCGCGGATCGAACTGGGCGGAGCGATTCTACGGGTGAGTCTTCCCGGTCGCCTCGGCTATTGCTGTGACGGACAGCGTGCCGGTTTCCGGATCGGCTTCGCCCTGCAGATAGAGGCGCTGGAGTGCGACGACAATCGCCTCCGCCATGCTGTCGCGGACCGTGTCATCGGACAGTCGTCGGGCATCTTCGGCGTTGCTGAGATAGCCCGCGACCACGTGGACCTTGGGCGTGCGCAGGATGCTGAGGGAATCCCAGCTCGCGGCGTGGGCCCGGCAGTCGGTGAAGCCGGTGCGGGCTGTGAGCTCGCGCTGGATGAAGGAACTCAGCCTTCGACCGGTGGGGGAGAGGCCCTGCTCGCGGACGGAATTGCCGAAGTAATAGGTGGCGACGCCGTTGGCGACGGGGGAGGGGCTGTGGTCCTGGGTGATGCTCACGACGGCAGCGGCTCCCAGCTCGTCGCCCAGGCGGGGGTCGGAGCGGGCGTCCGCGGTGATCGCAGCGGCCCCGAGGGCGGTGAGCCGACCGGTCACTCGGCGGGCGATGTCTCCCGAGATCCGCGCCTCGGCGTCTGCCTGCTCCTGGGAGAGGTGAAGCGCGGTGAAGTCGCGGGGGGTGGTGCCGGCCTCGATGACGAACACGCGCCCAGCCAGCGAGGCGCCGGTCGCCGTGAGGCGGACGCGCTCGCGCAGGGCGAAGACCGTGCCCGCGCTGCCGCTGCGCACCACTCCGGAGAGCGCGTGGAGGGTAGCGGGGCCGACGATGCCGTCGGGCTGGATGCCGAGGTTCTGCTGGGCATCGCGCACCGCCGCATCGGTCTGCGGACCGAAGATGAAGTCCAGTCGCTCGGTGTACATGCCCAGTCGGCTCAAGCGCGTCTGCAGCTCGGCCACGTCGTCCCCGCGCATGGGGCGCACGGGGTCGAAGCTGAGCACCCGGTCGCCGAGCCGAAAGCGCGCGAGCTCGACCTGGCTGAAGGTCTCCGGCCCCAGAACGCCGTCGCAGACGATGCCGCGCTGCTGCTGGAACTCACGGATCGCAGAATCGAACGTACGATCGAATTCATCGGATTCCGCGTCGCCCACGGGAAGCCCGAGCCGCGCGAGCTGGGACTTCGTCACCTGCAGAACGGGGTGCGAATCCCCTCGGCGCAGGGTGGGGAACAGGGAGGTGGGCATAGGGAGATCATGTTCTGTAGACGGCGTGGAACGCGAACAGGGCGTCCGACGATTCTAGCGCAGACGCCCTGTTCGCCCGGACGGGCCGGGTCTCAGCCGATGTAGTCGGCGAGTTCCTTCTCCAGCGCGGGCTTGGGCCGCGCGCCGATGATGGTCTTGGCGACCTCGCCCTTGTCGAAGACGTAGAGCGCGGGGATCGAGGTGATCCCGTACTGCGCCGCGGTCTGCATGTTGTCGTCCGTGTTGAGCTTGACGACCTTCAGCTTGCCCGCGTGCTCCTGGGCGATCTCGTCGACGATGGGCGAGACCATCCGGCACGGGCCGCACCAGGGCGCCCAGAAGTCGACGAGCACGGGCCCGTCCGCCTCGAGGACCTGCTGCTTGAAATCGGCGTCGGTGACTTCCTGGGACATCTCACTTCTCCTTGGTGTTGAGTTCGCTGTCGCTGAGCTCGGACAGGTAGTGCTCGGCATCCGTCGCGGCGACGCAGCCGGATCCGGCCGCGGTGATCGCCTGCCGGTAGACGGGATCGATGACATCGCCGGCGCCGAAGACTCCCTCGGCGCTCGTGCGCGAGGAGCGGCCCTCGACGACGAGGTAGCCGTCGGGGCGCAGATCGAGCTGGCCGGCGAAGAGCGCTGTGCGAGGATCCGAGCCGATCGCGACGAACAGCCCGGTCACCGGCAGTTCGCGGGTCTGCCCATCCGCGGTGGAGGCGATGGTGAGGCCCTCGAGCTTGTCGGCCCCGTGGATCGCCGTGACCTCGGAGTCGAGGACGAATTCGAGCTTGGGGTCGGCCTCGGCCCGCTGGCGCATGGCCTTCGAGGCGCGCAGCTCGCCGCGGCGGTGGATGAGGGAGACCTTCTTGGCGAATCGCGTGAGGAACGTCGCCTCCTCCACGGCGGAGTCGCCCCCGCCCACGACGGCGATCTCCTGGTCCTTGAAGAAGAACCCATCGCAGGTCGCACACCAGGACACCCCGCGTCCGGAGAGGTTCTTCTCCTCCGCGAGGCCGAGCTCGCGATAGGCCGAGCCGGTTGCGAGGATGACGGCGGTGGCGGTGTACTCGGCGCCCAGTGCGGTGGTGATGCGGTGGCGGCGCGGCTCGATGTGCAGTGTTTCGACGTCGTCGTAGAGCACCTCGGCGCCGAAGCGCTCCGCCTGCGCGCGCATGCTCTCCATGAGCTCGGGGCCCTGGACGCCCTCCGGGAAGCCGGGGAAGTTCTCGACCTCCGTCGTCGTCATGAGGTCACCGCCGGCCGTGACGGACCCCGCGATGACGAGCGGCACGAGGCCGGCCCGAGCGGCGTAGATCGCCGCGGTGTACCCCGCGGGGCCCGAGCCGATGATGACGAGCTGCTTGTCGGTCATGCTTCTCCTTGTCTGTTCACCCTGCCCAACAGCGCGTGGGGGAGTGGTATTCCGGTGCGGGCGGGGCCGCGGACGAGGCTGTGGCGCCGGGGTGCGGCAGCCGGGCTCAGCCCACCGCGACCTTGGTCAGCTGCGCGCGGTAGCCCGTCGAGGACTTGGGCAGCTCGGTGATCCACACGAACACGTAGGAGCCCTCGGCGGGCTCGTCGAGGGTGAGCGTGCCGTCAGCCTTCGAGAACTTCCCGCTGCCGACCCGGCGCGCATCGCCGCGCTTGGCCGAATCGCCCACGAGGATGTCGAAGGAACCGCCGGAGAGCTTCGAGTCGAGCGTCACGGACTTCACGGCCGCACTCTCCTCGAGCTTGATGCGCAGGCCAAGGCCGTCCTTGAGGCTGCCGAACTGCGCGCTGCTGTAGCGATCGGTGGACCAGGTGCCATCGCCGTCGGGCAGTTTCTTCGCGTCCGCGTTGTGCTCCTTGCCGTCGCCCTGCGGGTCGATGGCGGTGACCGAGGCGATGGCGGGCGCGGGTCCCTGCGCGGTTTCGCTCGGGGCGCTCGCCGAGGTCTCTGCGGGCTCCGGCGCCGCGGTCCGGTCCGCTCCGGGCCGGATGAAGAGGGCGGCGACGATGCCCAGGCCCACGAGGATCGCGAGGCCGCCGAGCATCACGGGCAGGCGGCTGCGGCGCCCCGGCGGGCGCGCGCCGCCCTCCCCGGCGGGCGCGCGGCCCACGGTACCGGCGGCGCCTGCTCCGGTTGCGGTCGCTCCGGCCGGGGTCGTCCCGGCGGCGCCTGCACCGCTGCCGGCAGTCTCCGCAGTCACGGCGTCCCCGTGCTCGGCGCGGCCGCCGTGCTCGGCTGCGCCGCGGGCGTTCGCTCCGGCGGGCGCTGCGCCACCGTCTCCGGCCGGCAAGCCGGTGGCGTGCGCCGCATCGCCGTTGAGGTCGCTGCGCTCGTCGGCGCTGAGCGCCCGCCGGCGGCGCGCGGTCTCCTGCTCGGCGGCGGCCGCCTGCTCGGCACGGGCGCGCTCCTGCGCCGCCCGCTCGCGCTCCTCGTCCGCGCGGGCGCGCTCGAGGGCGGCCTCGCGCAGGCGGGACTCGCGCTCGTACTCCGCCTGCTGCTCGGCGAACCGCTCCTCGCGCGTGGTGAACATGCCGCCCATGAACCACCCGCCCTCGTCCTCCTCGGCGGGCACCGGAGCCGGGCGGTCCGCGGGGGCGTCGGCAGCCCCGTCGGCCGCGGCGTCCGGGCCGGGCGCGGACTGCCCGGGCGCGCGGCCGGCGTCGTCCGGCTCCGGGCGGGGGCCACCGCCGGCTGCCTCCCGGCCCCAGGGGGCGTCGCGGTCCCACAGGGCCTCACGGTCGAGGATCGGTGCGGTGAGGTTGTCGTCGCGCTCATAGGCCGCGTAGGCGCTGTAGTCCTCGCGGGAGTCCTCCGGCTGCCACTCGTGCGCCCGCTGCGAGGCGGAGTCGAGAGAGGCCGGGGCGATGGGGAACCGGGAGGCGCTGCGCATCTTCATGCGGTCGTCGTACGGGCTGCGCGTGGCATCCGAGACCCCGGCCGCGGCGCCGTGCACGCCCGGGCGCGTCATCCCGATGCGGGCCAGGGCCGCCTGCATCTGCGCCGGGCTGGCGCGCCGGCCGCTGCTCGAGGAGCCCTCGTTGTCGCCGGGGCGCGCCTGGGGGGCTGCGGTGACGGGCGCGAGCGGGGCACTGGGCCGCACGGACTGCGCGATGGTGCCCGCGGAGCCGGCGGAGAGCTCGTCGCGGCTCTGGCTGGCCCGCCGGTCGATGGAGCCGAGGGCGGAGACGTCCCACTCGCCCAGGTAGCGGACGATCTCGCTGGCCGAGCGGGGCCCGGGCTCCGTCTGCGCGACGACCCCGGAGACGAACTGCTCGAGTTCGCCGGGAATGCCCTCGGCCAGGGAGCGGGCGGGCACGATCCGACTGTTCTTCATGCCGGAGGCCGGCAGTCCCGCGCGCTCCTGGGAGCCGGGCCACGTGCCGGTCAGGCACGCGTAGAGGATGTCGATGAGCGCGAGGGCATCGGTGCGCTGGGCCTCCTGCGCGCTGAGCTCGTCGAGGCGCAGCCCGTACGGGCGGTCCGCCGCGGCCGCGTCGATCGCCAGGCCGTGGACCACGACGTCGTTGTCATCGGTGATGAGCACCGACTCCGGGCCGAGGAAGAGGTGGTGGAGGCCGCGCTTGGCCGCGTGGGCGAGCGCGGTCGCCAGCTCGCCCACGAGGGCGGTGGCCGCGGCGGGGCTCAGCGGGCCGTGCGCCAGCGCGCGCGGCAGGGGAGTCCCGCCGGCGCGCTCGCACACGACGAAGTCGAAGCCCTGGGAGGAGCCGACGTCGTGGACGGCGGGGATCCGCGGGTCGGTGAGCAGCGAGGCGCGCCGGCCGGCGTCGAGGAGGCCGGCGACGGCCTCGGAGTCCGCGAGGTAGAGGAGCACGGGCTGGTCGAGGATCGCGTCGAGGCCCACGCACACGGACCCGACGGCGGGGTGGTCGGCAAACCACGGCCGGACGACGTCGGAGACGACGTAGCGGTCGGCGATGACCATCCCTCGGTCGAGCTTGGGCACTGCGATCACCTCCGGTCGGAATCCGGCTCAGTCTATCGTTTGAGCTTCGCCCTCACCGTCGCCTGCAGCTGGCGGAGCTCGGTGACTCCCAGGACCCAGCAGACTCCCAGGTAGAGGGCCAGGATGACGATCCCGATCCACGTGCCGGTGAGGAGCGCGGAGACCTGGGTGTCCCACGCCTCGGGCCCCACGAGGCGCAGCAGCGCGGTGCCCGCGAGGCTGGCCACGATGCCCGCGATCGCGAACCGCACGTGCGCGCCGATGATCGCGCGCAGGCCCAGGGTGCCGATCCGGCGGCGCAGGAGGATGGCGGAGAGCGCGCACGCGACGATGTAGCCCAGCGTCATCGAGGCGCCGATGCCCGCGACGATGAGCCGCGGCGGGAGGGAGCTGGAGACGAGGACGCCGGCGGCGGTGATGAGCACCTGGGGGACCTGGACGAAGAACGGGGTGCGGGCGTCCTCGTAGGCGTAGAAGACGCGCTGCAGCAGATAGTTCGCGCTGAAGGGCACGAGGCCCAGGACCATCGTGACGATGATGATGCCCAGGGCGATGGCCTGCTCCGTCGTGCCGCCGCCGATCACCATGGCGACCGGGCCGGCCAGCGCGATGAGCGCCGCCGTGAAGAACATGTTCACAAGCCCCACGAGCCGCGTGCCCGTGCTGAACTGGCGGACGACCGCGGGCGTGTCGCCCTCCGCCGCGGCCGAGCTCAGCGGCGTGAACAGGGCGGTGGCGAGCGAGACCGCGACGAGGGAGTGGGGGAGCATGAAGATGAGGTAGGCCACGGAGTACGCGGCGTTCGAGGCGGAGACCTCGGCGCCGTTCGACGAGGCCTGCGAGGCCACGCGCGAGGTGATGATGAAGCCCAGCTGGCCCAGCAGCACGGCCCCGAAGGTCCAGCCCGCGACCTTGCCGGCCCGGCCCAGGCCCACCCCGCGGAAGCCAAAGCGGGGGCGGTAGCGGAAGCCGATCCGGTAGAGCGGCCACAGGAGCACGAGCGCCTGGGCAACGACGCCCAGGGTGGCCGAGCCCGCGAGCACCGTGATCTTCTGCGCATCCCACGTGCCCACAGCGTGCTGGCCCATGCGGCCGGGGCCGAACATGAGGATGAACGCCCCGAGGCCGGCCATGGACACGAGGTTGTTGACCACCGGCGCCCACATGTAGGGGCCGAACGAGGACTTCGCGTTGAGCACCTGGCCGAGCATCGTGTAGAGCCCGTAGAAGAAGATCTGCGGCAGGCACCAGTAGGCGAATGCCACGGCCAGTGCGGTCTTCTCCCCGCTCCACGTGCTCGAGGAGTAGAGGTGGACGAAGCCCGGCGCGAAGAGCGTGGCGATGGCGGTGAAGGCGAAGAGCAGGCCCACGGTGAGCGTGAGCAGGCGGTCGGTGAAGTCGCGCCCGCCGTCCGGCTGCTTGGCCGCGCGCACGATCTGCGGGACGAGCACCGCGTTGAGCACGCCGCCGGCCAGGAGCATGTAGAGGTTGTTCGGCACCTTGTTCGCGACGTCGAAGGCGTCCGCGGCACCGCCGGCGGTCACCCCGATGGCCAGGGCGAGCATCATCGTCTTGACCAGGCCCAGGATGCGCGAGACGAGCGTGCCCGCCGTCATGATCGCCGAGGATCGGGCCAGGGAGGCGATTTTCGTGCCTGCCACGTGGTCTCCTTCTGAGTCTGGTGCTGTGTCCGGGTGTGCGTGCGTTGGTCGGTGCGGGCTCCTCCGCTGAGGCGCGGGCCGGGTTCGGCTCAGGCGCCCGGATCGCGCTCCGGGGGGTGCGCCGGAGCGTCCGGGCCGGCCGGAACGCGGCCGAGCGCGGCATCGAGCTGATTGGCCGGGATCTTGCGGCGTCCGCGGCGGATGGTGCCCACGAGGCCGACGACGAAGACGAGGCCGACTCCGCCGCCCACGACGGCGGTGCCGATATTCTCCCAGTCCGCGCGCACCCGCACCACCGTGTGCGAATCGCCCGGGACGACGAAGCCGTTGTCCGCGATGAGGCTGACGCCCACCCGCACATCCGCGTTGGCGATGCCCTCGATGGGCACCTCGACGCGGGTGCGCTCGCCCGGCTTGAGCTCGAGGCGCTCGGAGCCCTGGGCGCGCAGCTGCGGGGTCTCCGGGGTCAGCCGCACCGTCATGGCGGCCGAACGGTCCGTGCGGTTCTCCACGGTGATGGGCAGGGTGGTCTTCTCACCCGTGACGAGGAGGACGGAGGAGCCCTGCTCGATGTCGATTCCCGTCGTGAGCGAGTGGGCGCTCTCCTTCGCCTTCGCCGTGCAGTCGGCCTGCGAGCCGGTCAGGCGCCAGCCGAGCGAGGCGCAGGTGAGCAGCATGCGGCTGTCCGCGGTGCGCGCGGCCTGCGGGTCGGTGAAGATCGCCGCGTAGCGCTCGAGCTCCGCGGCCGGCCGGCCCAGGGGGCGCAGGCTGTCCGCGTCGAGGCCCTGGGAGCGGGTGCGCTCGGCCGTGCGCTCGGCGGCGGTGCTGCCGAAGCCGCCCGCCTGCGAGCCTGCGGACCCCCCCGCCGTGCTCCCGGCACCGGTCGAGGCCGGAGAGGCGGACGCGCTCGACGCGTCGTCGGAATCCGCCGCGGGCTGCTCGAGGGGGCCGCGCTGCACGGCCTTCGAGTCCAGCAGCGCACCCAGCGAGTCGCCCTTGAGCCAGGGCAGCTGGGAGGCCAGGGCCGTGGCGCGCTGCCACGACGGATCGGCGCCCGTGCGCGGCAGCGCCATGAGCACGGTGCGGGAGTCGGAGGGCCGCTCGGAGGTGATGGCGGCCGTCTGCGCGACGAGCTCGCTCATGGCGGCCGCGCGGGTCTGCGGATCGCCGAGGCCGCCGGCGAGCGCGCTCAGGCGGGTGTCGACGATGAGGGTGCCGAGCTCCGAGTCCGAGTCGGAGCCGCCGGAGGAGTCCGAGCCCTCGCCGCCCAGGGACAGGCGCGAGTGGGCGCTCTGGGTGTAGGAGGCGGTGCCCGGCTGCTGCGTGTCGGCGAGGACGGCGGTGGTGTCCCCGGCGCGCCGGGCCGTCTGCAGCCCCTGCTGCCCGGCGGCTCCTGAGGCCGGCCAGGCGATGTCGGTGCGCGCCTTCGGGAAGACTCGGCGCACGATGTCGGCCGAGGCGCGGGCCGTCTTCGTCTGCGCGTCGAGGCCCGCGGCGCTCAGGGCGGTGAGATCCGCATCCCCCCAGGGCAGCGCCACGATGCTGTGCTTGGCGGCCTCGGCCCGGAAGTCCTCCCACCATGCCCGCAGCTGTGGATGGTCCGCGTCCTGCTCGTCGTCGGGCGCCGCGCTCGGGGCGTCCGTGGCCCCCGGTGAGGCATCGTCGTCCTCGTCGTCGTCCCGCGCGCTCAGGGCGGCCTGGACGGAGGCGACGATGCGCGGATCGATGGCGAGCGCGGTCGAGCGCTCGGCGCGGGCGGCGGCGAGGGCCGCGGTGAGCGCGCCGTTCTTGCCGACCGCGTCGTCGAGGGCATCGGCGGCGATGAGGCCGCGCTGCCCGAACGCCGTGAGCGTGACCGGCACGAGGCCCGTGAGGCGGGTGGGCTGGACACTGGGCTTCGGATACCAGGTGGTGAACGCGGTGGCGGGGTCCGCGGTGACCTCGCGCTCGGAGCTGCCGGTCAGTCCCACGCGCAGGCCGCGCGGGCCCCAGGTGGCCAGCGGCTCCGACGTGCTGAGCCCCAGGCGCGAGGCCGGGACAGTGAAGCGGAAGCGGGTGGTGCTGCCGGCGGCCAGCGTCGCGGGCATGTCCGGCACTGCGATGGGGTGCTTCGAGGTGTCGCGCTGCGCGGTGCCCTGCGCCGCCGCGGCCTCGCGCCACTGCGAGGGGGAGGCCGACCACGACTCGATGCGGTCGCGGGAGTCGAGGATGCGCCGGGAGATGCCCAGGCTCAGGCGGGGGCTGCGCACCTCCGTGCGCGCGGTGATGGTGCCGCTGAGCGTGAGCGTGCCGTCCTTGTCCAGCCAGGGGGTGACCTCGGTGACGGCGACGGTGGCCGCCTGCGCCTCGGCGGGGGAGGAGGAGGCCGAGGCCTGCGGCGAGGCCGCGGGCTGGGCCGCGGCGGGGGTGCCCACGAGCAGGGGGGAGGCGGCGAGCGCAGCGGCGGCGAGGGCACTGGCGGCCCGCGTCGCGCGGCGGGTGGAACGGCGGGTCACGAGGCGTACCGCTCCACCATGTGGCCGGCGGCCATGACGATCCGGCGCTCGTTGGCGAAGGACAGTCGCGTGCCCAGCTCGCGGAACGGCACCCACGCAGCGTCGACGGCCTCGTGATCCGGATCGTCGTCCACGGTCAGGCGGCCGCCCACGGCGCGCAGGAGGAAGTGGTGGACGACCTTGTGGATCCGGCAGCCGGCGGCGGAGAACCAGTAGTCGACGCTGCCCAGCGGGGCCATGACGCTGCCGACGATGCCGGTCTCCTCGGCCACCTCGCGGCGCGCCGCCTGCGCGGGGGTCTCCGCGCCCTCCAGGTGGCCCTTCGGCAGGCACCACTCGAGGCGGCCCGCGCGGTTGATGCGGGCGATGATCGCGACCTCGAGCGCGGCCGAGTCGAAGTCCACGACGACGCCGCCCGCGGAGGTCTCCTCCACGGTGCGGGCGCGCAGGGGCGCGGGCCCGGGCTTCGGCAGCGGTCTGGACATGCCCTCACCCTAGCGGGCGAGTCTGGGGAATTGGCCGTGCGCGCCCGCGGGCGCCTGATCGCCCCCGCGGCCCCGGAGGCGGGCCGCACGGGCACCGGGCGGCGCCCTTGGGTAGCCTGGTGGCGTCAGCGCGCAGGACCGCGGGCGGCGCCGCCCGCGCCCGGCCGGCCACCCGCGCCCGGCACAGCCGAGTGGCCCGCGCCACGGCAGCCCGCAGTGGGCGCTGGGGCGGCCCCGGGTGCGCGGAGCAGCGGTGCGGCCGGACGCGCACGCGGAGCGGTGGTGCTGCTGCGCGCGCAGCACACAGAGAATCACAGTGTCAGCAGAGAGTAAGGAGCAGCGGTGTTCTTGGCGAAGTCGCACGCGCGGATGGCCGCCGCCCTCGACGGGCTCGGCGCGGTGCTCGATCCGCTGGCGCAGCGCTTCGCTGCCGCGGGCTTCGAACTCGCCCTCGTGGGGGGCTCGGTGCGCGATGCGCTGCTGGGCCGGAGCATGCCCGACCTCGACTTCACCACCGACGCCCGCCCCGATGACATCGAACGGCTCATCGTGGGCTGGGCGGACGCCCACTGGGACATCGGGCGGAAGTTCGGCACGATCGGGCTGCGCAAGGACGGCTACCAGATCGAGATCACGACGTATCGCACGGACGCCTACGCCGGGGACTCCCGGAATCCGGAGGTGGCGTTCGGCACGAGCCTCGACGAGGACCTCGTGCGCCGCGACTTCACGATCGGGGCGATGGCCGTCCGGCTGCCCGGCCGGGTCTTCGTCGACCCGTTCGGCGGGATGGAGGACCTGGAGGCGGGCCGGATCCGCACCCCGGGCACGCCGGAGACCAGCTTCGGCGATGACCCCCTGCGCATGATGCGCGCCGCCCGCTTCGTCTCGCAGCTGGGCTTCGAGGCGGCCCCGGAGGTCGTGGCGGCCATGCGGGAGATGGCCGGGCGGATCGAGATCATCTCCGCCCAGCGGGTGCGCGATGAGCTCGTCAAGCTCATGTGCGGCGCCCGCCCGTGGGACGGGGTCGACCTCCTCGTGGCGACCGGCATCGCGGACACCGTGCTGCCGGAGGTGGCCGGGCTGCGCCTCGAGCGCGACGAGCACCACCGGCACAAGGACGTCTACCAGCACTCCCTGACCGTGCTGCGGCAGGCGGTCGAGCTGGAGGCGCGCTACGCCGCGGCACAGGAGGCAGCGGGGCTGGACGCCGACGACCCGCAGCGGCTCGCGCCGCCGGACTTCGCGGTGCGCTTCGCCGCGCTCATGCACGACGTGGGCAAGCCGGCCACGCGCCGGTTCGAGCCGGGCGGGGCCGTGACGTTCTACCACCACGACGTCGTGGGCGCGAAGCTGACCCGGGCGCGAATGAGGGCCCTGCGCTTCGACAAGGACACGATCGCCACCGTCAGCCGACTCGTCGAGCTGCACCTGCGCTTCTACGGCTACGGTGAGGCCGGCTGGACTGATTCGGCCGTGCGCCGCTACGTCACGGACGCCGGCGCCCAGCTCACCCGCCTGCACATCCTCACCCGCTCGGACGTCACGACGCGCAACCGGCGCAAGGCGGAGCGCCTCGCCTTCGCCTACGACGACCTCGAGGCGCGAATCGCGGCGCTGGCGGAGCGGGAGCGGCTCGAGGCGATCCGGCCGGACCTCGACGGCACCCAGATCATGGCGATCCTGGGCATCGGGCCCGGCCGCGCGGTGGGCAGGGCCTACGCCCACCTCCTCGAGCAGCGCATGGAGCACGGGCCGCTGGGCCCGAAGCGCGCGGAGGAGGCACTGCGCCAGTGGTGGGCCCAGCAGCCCGAGGCCCAGGCCTGAGCCCCGCAGAGCCCGCCCGCTCCCTCGCCGAGGCCCGCGCTCGGCCGCGCGGCCCGGGGCCGCATGGCACCGGTGTGCCACGCGCTCTTCGGCACCGGGCCCACCGTGTAGTCTGAGCCCGAATCCGGTCATCGAAGGAGAGACATGGGCGAGCAGACAGAGCAGTTCCGCGCGGCCAGGGACGGTCTGCTGCGGCTGCGCACCGACTACGAGGCGGCCATCGACGACTTCGAGTGGCCCCGCTTCGAGGAGTTCAACTTCGCCCTCGACTGGTTCGACGAGATCGCCCGGGACAACGACGCCCCCGCCCTGTGGATCGTCGAAGAGGACGGCCGGGAGGGCCGCTGGTCCTACCGGGAGCTCTCCGAGCGCTCGAACCGGGTCGCCAACCACCTGCGCGCTGCCGGCGTGCGCCGCGGGACCCACGTCATGGTCATGCTCGGCAACCAGGTGGAGCTGTGGGAGACGATGCTCGCCGGCATCAAGCTGGGCGCGGTCCTCATGCCCACGACCACCCAGCTGGGGCCCATCGACCTGCGCGACCGGGTGGAGCGCGGCGAGGCCGAATTCGTCGTGGCCGGCGCGGCCGATGCCGCGAAGTTCGACGAGGTCGCAGCGCCGGTCACCCGGATCGTCGTGGGCGCGAGGCCCGAGCGCGCGGGCGACATCGCCTATGCCGACGCCGACGGCGCCGCGGCGGACTTCGAGCCGGATGGCCCCACGCGGGCGGACGACCTGCTCCTGCTCTACTTCACCTCCGGCACCACCTCGAAGGCGAAGATGGTGGCGCACACCCACGTGTCCTATCCGGTGGGCCACCTGTCCACGCTGTACTGGACGGGTATGGAGCCGGGCGATGTGCACCTGAACGTGGCATCGCCGGGCTGGGCCAAGCACGCGTGGTCGAACATCTTCACCCCGTGGATCGCGCAGGCCTGCGTCTTCCTCTACAACTACACGCGCTTCGACGCCTCCGCCCTCATGGCGACGATGGAGCGCGCGGGCGTCACGAGCTTCTGCGCCCCGCCCACCGTGTGGCGCATGCTCATCCACGCGGACCTGGGCGAGCTCGCGCACCCGCCGGCGAAGGCGCTGTCCGCGGGCGAGCCGCTCAACCCGGAGGTCATCAGCCGCGTCCGCCGCGAGTGGGACGTGACGATCCGCGACGGGTTCGGGCAGACGGAGTCGACTCTGCAGATCGGCAACCCGCCCGGCCAGCCGCTCCACGAGGGCTCGATGGGCCGCCCCCTGCCGGGCTACGACGTCGTCCTGCGCGACCCGGCCACCGGCGAGGAGGGCGACGAGGGGGAGATCTGCCTGCGCCTCGACCCGCCCCCTGTGGGCCTGACCGCCGGGTACTGGAACAACCCGGACAAGACCGCCGAGGCGTTCGCCGACGGGGTCTACCACACCGGCGACGTCGCGGCGCGGGACGCGGACGGCTACATCACCTACGTGGGCCGGGCCGACGACGTCTTCAAGGCCAGCGACTACCGGCTCTCCCCCTTCGAGCTGGAGAGCGTGCTCATCGAGCACGAGGCGGTCATCGAGGCCGCCGTCGTCCCCTCGCCCGACCCCGTGCGCCTGGCCGTGCCGAAGGCCTATGTCGTGCTCGCCCCGGCGTGGGAGCCCACCGCGGAGACGGCCGAGGACATCCTGCGCTTCTGCCGCGAGCAGCTGGCCCCCTACAAGCGGATCCGGCGCATCGAGTTCGCGGAGCTGCCCAAGACGATCTCGGGCAAGATCCGCCGCGTCGAGCTGCGCACCCGCGAGCAGGAGCTGCACGGCGATGGGGGAGAGGCCCCCTCCGGCGGGCGCGAGTGGTCCGATGCGGACTTCCCCGGCCTCAAGGACGGCTGAGGGCCTCCGGGTCCGCGCTCCTGCCCGGGCCCGCGCTCCTGTGAGTTGGGCTGGCCTGGCTGTCGCAATCCCCGCCGGTGCCGTAGCCTGGGCCTGGGCCGACAGCCGTTCACAGGGGTGCCCGACGCTGGGACGGTGAGGAACGTCACCGCCCGGCCCGACCCCTGCGAGCTCATTTTCGGCCTCCCGCTCACCGTTCTTGGAAGATTGAATGGTGTACTTCTGCGGTTGAGCCCGACGATCGACCTGGGGGATTCTTGGCTGAGCACGTACGCCGCGGCACGCCGCGCTCGAAGACCGGCGCCAATCGGCGACTGCTGAATTACCCGCGCGCCGGCGTGGCCGGCTGGACCCGCTGGCTGCCGTCGCTGCGCCTCGTGGGCCTCGTCGCCCTTGTGGGGTTCGTGGCCGTCATCGCCGCCTTCAGCATCGGCTACGCCATGACCGGCATCCCCTCGCCCAACGCCGCCGCGGCGGGGCAGACCTCGAACGTCTACTACGCCGACGGCAAGACGCAGATCGGCTCGTTCAAGGTGGAGAACCGCAAGAGCGTCGGCATCGACAAGATCTCCACCGATATGCAGCACGCCGCGATCGCCGCCGAGGACAAGACGTTCTACGAGAACCGCGGCATCAGCCTCAAGGGCCTCTCGCGCGCCGTGTGGGGCGTCGCCACGGACAACTACTCCGGCGGCGGCTCCACGATCACGCAGCAGTACGTGAAGAACTACTACCTCACCGACGAGCACTCCATCACCCGCAAGGTCAAGGAGATGTTCATCGCGCTCAAGATCGACCAGGAGCAGTCGAAGGACGAGATCCTCGCGAACTACCTCAACACCGTCTTCCTGGGCCGGCGCAGCTACGGCATCGAGGTGGCCTCGCAGGCCTACTTCGACAAGCCGGCCAGCGAGCTCGACCGCTCCCAGTCCGCGCTGCTCGCGGCCATGATCCAGCAGCCCAGCCTCGCGGACCCCGCCGAGGAGCCGGAGAAGTACGAGGGCCGGTTCCGCTACGTGCTCAACGGCATGGCCGAGCTGGGCTACATCAGCCAGGCCGAGGCCGACTCCACGCAGCTGCCCAAGGTCAACGCGGTGAAGAAGGAGAACCAGTACAAGGGCCAGGCCGGCTACCTCATGGACGCCGTGCGCAGCGAGCTCAAGGACAGCGGGCACCTCACCGACGACCAGATCGACCGCGGCGGCCTCAACGTCACGACGACGTTCGACAAGGACAAGGTCAAGGACGCGCAGAAGGCCGTGAAGAAGCTGCCCAAGCTCAAGAAGGGCATGCGCGTGGGCCTCGTGTCGATCAACCCGAAGACGGGCGGCATCGAAGCGCTCTACGGCGGCCCGGACTACTACAAGCGGATGCAGAACCAGTCCACCCGCGACCGCGCCCAGGCCGGTTCGACGTTCAAGCCGTTCGCCCTGACCGCGGCGTTCGAGAACGGCTACCGGCTCAACGACACGTTCGTGGGCAGCTCGACGACCTTCCGCAACGACGGCACCCCGTGGCACGTGAGCAACTACGGCGGCTCGAGCTACGGCCGGGTCTCCCTGCTCGAGGCCACGGAGAAGTCCATCAACACGGCCTACGCCCAGCTCAACGTCAACATGGGCCCCAAGAAGACGCAGGAGGCGGCGATCCGCGCGGGCGTGCCGAAGGACACGCCCGGCCTGGACTCGAACGCCTCGAACGTGCTGGGCACCGCGAGCCCCACGACGAAGGACATGGCCAGCGCGTTCGCCACGTTCGCAGCCGGCGGCGTCTACCGCGCGCCCCACATGGTGGAGGAGGCCAAGGACTCCAACGCCAAGAGCATCTACAAGCCGGACACGGAGGGCGAGCGGCGCTTCGACAAGGCCGTCGCCGCGGAGACCACCTACGCGCTGCGCCACGTCGTGACGAGCGGCTCCGGGACGTACGCCCAGAACCTGGGCCGGCCCGCCGCGGGCAAGACCGGCACCTCGCAGAACAACGTCTCCGCCTGGTTCGACGGCTACACCCCGCAGCTGGCGACCTCGGTGTCCATGTTCCGCGAGAAGGTCGTGGAGAAGGACGGCAAGAAGATCGTCACGAACATCCCGATCGGCGCCTACGGCGGCCGCGGGGCCGTGACCGGCGGGTCGTTCCCCGTCCAGGTGTGGACGGACTACAGCAAGGCCGCGCTCAAGGGCACGAAGGTCAAGTCGTTCCCCAAGCGCGGCGAGCTGCCGGAGGTCGACAAGCCCGATGACGAATCGGGCGCCGGCCAGGGCCGCGCGTCCTCGGAGGACACCTCCGACGACGAGCCCAGGCGCACGCACCGCTACCGCTCCGACGACTCGCAGAAGAAGGGCAGCTCGTCGAAGAAGTCCTCCGCGCCCAAGAAGACGAAGGACGCCGACGAGGACAAGAAGAAGTCCGACGACTCCGAGGACAAGAAGGACGACTCGAAGAAGGACGACTCGAAGAAGGACGACTCGAAGAAGGACGACGGCGGCTCGGACGACGGCGGTGGCAAGGACGACGGCGGGAAGGACGACGACGGCGGTGCCGTCTCGCCCAAGCCCAAGCCGTCGAAGAAGAAGGACTCCGGCGGCGACAGCAAGGGCGACAGCAAGACGGAGAAGAAGGCCTCCGGCGAGGCCGCCCGCCCCGAGGACGACTAGCGCCGCGCCGCGCGCTCTGTAGGCTGGGGCGCATGCGCACGCACGCCGATCCCGCCGATCTCGCCGCCCCCCTCCTGGGCGGGCAGCCCGGCCGCCACCGCGCGCCCGGGGGAGCGCAGTGGTCGCTGCGCACCGCCACCGCGGCGCTCCTGCTGCTGGGGCTGACCTGCGTGCTCGGCGTGCTCAAGACCGGTTCGTGCCTGGCGCGCGGCTTCGAGCTGCCGACGGCGGCCAACCGGATGTGCGCCAGCCCCGTGGCGAACGCGGCCCTGGGCGCCTCGTTCCCCGCCGCTCCGGGCAGGGCACGGGGAGACCTGGCCGGCTTCTCGCCGGTGACGTGGTGGTTCGTCCAGCTGGCCCAGTCGACGGCCGGACCCGACTCCGCCGCGGTCATCATGTCGTTCGTCCTGCTCATCAACGTCCTCGCGATCGCTGCGGCCGGGGTGGCGCTGCTCATGCTGGCCCGCAGCCGTGCCTGGACCGCCGCGGCGTTCGCCTCGCCGGTCATCCTCTTCTCCCTCGGCCAGTCCTTCGACGCCGTGGGGATCGCCTGCGCCCTGTGGGGCGTGGTGCTGCTGCGCGCCTGGGGTCCGGGACCGCGCAGCGCGATCGGCGCGGGCGCGCTGCTGGGCTTCGCGGGCATCGTCAACCCGCTGGGCTTCGTCGTGCTGCTGGGCCTGCTGCTCCACCTCATGACCGCCCGGCGCAGCTCGGACGGCCTGGTCGCGGCCGGTTCCGCGATCATCGTCGTGGGCGTCGTCACGCTCTTCGACGGCAGGATCGTGGGCCGCTTCGCGGCCTGGTACGCGGACTCCGTGGACCGCGGCACGCTGGCGTCCCTGCTCAGCTATCAGGCGGGCATCGACACCCGGGTGCTGGGCGCCGTGTTCACCGGCGCGTGGCTCGTGGCCCTGGCGGCCGCGAGCGCGCTGTTCCTGCGCCGCGCCGCGCGCACCGGCGAGCCCGTGGGCGTGGCCGCCCCCATCGCCGCGCTGCTGGCCATCAGCCTCCTGACGATGCCGGCGGCGCCCGTCCAGAACGCCCTGTGGCTCGTCCCGTTCGCAGCGCTGTGCGTCCACCGGCTCTGGGTGCAGGTGGGCTGGATGCTCGCGGAGGCGGCGCTGTTCGCAGCGGTCAGCCTGGGCGACTCCGGCACACTGGACTCGGCCAAGGGCCTCTCGCCCATGTGGGTGGCGATCTTCACGCTGCTGCGCATCGCGGCCCTCCTCGCCGTGCTCATGTGCGCCTGGGCCGCCGCCGAGGCGCCCGCGGGCACCGTTGCCGACCCCGCTGCCGGGGACGACGGCGGAAATCGCGCGACGAGCCCCGAGGACCCCGGCGCCGCGCCCGCAGCCCACGAAGTCGCGCCCGCAGCCCAGGACGGCGCGCTGGGCTTCGGCCCCGAGCCGGCGACCGGACCCGCGGGGGAGCGGGCCGAGGCGCAGGCCGCCCGGTCCGAGCCGACCCCCGGGGCGGAGCGCGCGCCCGGGGCGGAGAGCGCCCCGGCGGCACCCGGGCAGCCCGCGGGAGCGCACGCCGCCTCCGAGCCCCGGGCGTAGGGCGCGCGGCGCCCGGCCCGCGCCTCGGCGGCGGAGCCCACCCGGTCCCCCGAGGTGCGCTGTCCACAGGCACGCAGGGGGAATCGACACCGCGCCCGGTGCCCACTAGACTGGGCGGGTCTGTGCGCCGCCGGAGAAGCCGGCGGGACGCAGACGCGCATACACCCTCCTGCCGCGGAACGACCGCGGCCGTGAAGACCAGAGGAGGTGGGTTATACGTGCGTCACTACGAGGCAATGATCATCCTCGATCCGGAGCTCCAGGAGAGCTCGCTCGGTGCCACCATTGAAAAGCTGCTCAAGGTGATCCCCGCGGACGGCGGAACCGTCGACAACGTGGACATCTGGGGCCGTCGCCGCTTCGCCTACGAGATCCAGAAGAAGACCGAGGGCTACTACGCCGTCGTCGACTTCCACGCGGAGCCCGCAACGACGAAGGAACTCGACCGCCAGCTGGGGCTCAACGAGTCCGTGCTGCGCGTGAAGATCCTCCGCCCCGACGCGAAGTAAGACCATCCGCCCGGAATCCGGGCACCCCTGACCCGTAAGGAGCCGCCATGGCCGGCGAAACCATCATCACCGTCGTCGGGAACCTCACCGCTGATCCGGAGCTCCGGTTCACGCCCAATGGCCCGGCAGTCGCCAACTTCACGGTGGCCTCCACTCCGCGCACCTTCGACCGCCGCACCAACGAGTTCAAGGACGGGGAGACGATGTTCCTCCGCTGCTCGGTGTGGCGCGAGGTCGCGGAGAACGTCGCGGAGTCGCTGTCCCGCGGCTCCCGCGTCATCGTCCAGGGCCGGCTGCGCTCGCGCACCTTCGAGACGAAGGAGGGAGAGCGCCGCACGGTGTTCGAACTCGACGTCGACGAGGTGGGCCCGAGCCTGCGCTACGCCACTGCGAACGTGACGAAGAAGGAGCGCTCCGGCGGCTTCAACGGCGGCGGTCAGGGCGGCGGCCAGTCCGGCCAGGGCTTCGGCGGAGGCAACTCCGGCGGCGGCTGGGGCCAGAACTCCGGCGGGGGCAACTCCGGCGGGAACTGGGGCCAGGGAGGCCAGAACCAGGGCGGATACGGTCAGGGCAATCAGGGCGGCTACGGCTCAGGCCAGCCCGCGGAGGATCCGTGGGCGTCGTCCAATCCCCAGAACGGCGGCGGGTGGGGCAACACCACCAACGACGAGCCCCCGTTCTGATCGACACACACTTTTCAACAGGAGAACACCATGGCAAAGCCGGATACCCGGAAGCCGATCAAGAAGAAGGCGAACCCGCTCAAGCCGGGCGAGGCCGCTTCGATCGATTACAAGGACACCGCAACCCTGCGCAAGTTCATCTCTGACCGCGGCAAGATCCGTGCCCGCCGCGTCACGGGTGTGACGGTGCAGGAGCAGCGCGTCATCGCCAAGGCAGTCAAGAACGCCCGCGAAATGGCCCTGCTGCCCTACACGGGCTCGACCCGCTGATTCGAAGGGGGAAGCAGACATGGCTACCAGGAAGCTCATTCTCAGTCAGGAAGTCGACGGCCTCGGTGCCGCCGGCGACGTCGTCGAGGTGAAGGCGGGCTACGCCCGCAACCTCCTGCTCCCGCGCGGCTGGGCCACCCCGTGGTCCCAGGGCGCGCAGAAGCAGATCGACTCGCTGCGCCGCGCCCGCCAGGCCCGCCAGCTGGCGGACCACGACGAGGCGATCGCGCTCAAGGGCACGATCGAGTCGACGACCGCGCGCGTGGAGATGAAGGCCGGCAAGGGCGGTCGCCTCTTCGGCGCCGTCACCCCCGCCCTCGTCGCCGAGGCGCTGTCGAAGGCCACCGGCCACACGTTCGACCGGCGCCAGGTGGCGCTCGGCCAGCACGTGAAGTCGACCGGCTCCTACACCGCCACCGTGCGCGTGCACGACGAGATCACGGCCAACGCGAAGTTCGACGTCATCGGCAAGGCGTGATGCGCTGAGCGCATCCGCCGCCGGCGGTATGAGGCGCCCGGACCCCACGGGGTCCGGGCGCCTTCGCGTACCCACCCCGGACGGCCGCCGAACCGGATTGTCACCGGCCGGGGAGGGGGACGGCCGCCGCCCCGGGGGCGCACGGCCGAGCGGGGAGGCGGAGCGGGTGCGGGGCACGTCGGCGCGCACGCGCGAGGAGCGGACCGCGGGGTGGAAGAATATCCGCATGACCGCACCCTCCGATCGACCGGGCGGCGCCGAGGCGCTGCCCGAGCGACCCTCCTCTCCGCCGGCGCCCCGGGCACCGGCCGGCCCCGCAAACGCGCGGGCCGGTTTCGCCCCCCAGGATCACGGCCAGGACCCGCCCGCGGGACGCCCGACGACGGGGGCTGCACGGCGCGCCGAGCCCGCCGGCCCCTCGGCGCCCCCCGAAGCCGGGGACGAGGCCGAGCGCGCCGCCGGCCTGCGCCGGATGCGCATCATCGCCACCGGCCTGCTCGTCCTCGCGGCCCTCGTCTTCGTCTCCATGCACGTCTTCACCGACGTCCACGGCTTCTGGGGCTTCGTCGCCGCGGGCGCCGAGGCGGCCATGGTGGGCGCGATCGCCGACTGGTTCGCCGTCACCGCCCTGTTCCGCCACCCCCTGGGCCTGCCGATCCCGCACACCGCGATCATCCCGCGCAAGAAGGACGTGCTGGGCGAGAGCCTGTCGACGTTCGTGGCGCTGAACTTCCTCAAGGCCTCGACCGTGGCCCCGAAGATCCGCTCGGCGCGCGTCACCCAGCGGGCGGGCCAGTGGCTGCTCGCACCCGACCACCAGGACCTGCTCGTGGCCCGGGCCGGCCAGGGACTCGAGTACGTGCTGGGCCGCGTGGACGACGGCGCCATCGAGGCCCTCACCCGCAATGTGCTCATCCCCAAGCTCGTCGCCACGCACAAGACCCCCGTGCTCGCGCGGCTCATCGCGGAGATCGTCGAGGACGGCGCCCACCACCGCCTCGTCGACCTCATCGTCGCCGAGGCCCACGTGTGGCTCGAGGCCAATCCGCACGTCATCGACGAGATCGTCGCCCAGCGCAGTCCGGAGTGGATGCCGCGCTTCGTCAACGACACGCTGTCCAACCGGCTGCGCCGCGAGGTGCTCGGCTGGGTCGCAGCGGTGCGCGACAGCCGTGAGCACAAGGCGCGCCAGGCGCTCGACCGGTGGCTGCTCGAGCTCTCCGGTGCCCTGGCGCAGGACACCTCGATCGCGCGGCGCACGGAGGGCGTCCTCGACGACCTCCTGCGCGAGGAGGGCGTCGTGCACTCCGTGCTCGACATCTGGGGCTCGCTCAAGCGGCTGCTGCGCTCCGCGGTGCTCGAGGACGGCGGCGAGGTCCACGCCCGGATCCGCTCGCTGCTCGACGACGTCGCGGTGCGGATGACGAGCGACGAGGCGTTCGCGGACCGGCTCAACGACCAGCTGGCCACCGCGGCGGGCGACCTCGCGGAGTCGTTCGGAGCGGAGATCGCGAGCGTCATCTCCGACACGATCGCCTCGTGGGATGCCCGGGAGGCCGCGGAGAAGATCGAGCTCTACGTCGGCAAGGACCTCCAGTACATCCGTATCAACGGCACCGTGATCGGCGCCCTCGTGGGCATCGTCATCCACGCGTTCACCCTGCTGCTGCCCGCATGAGCCCGGGCGCCGATGACGCCGCCGAGCTCTCCGCGTCCGCCGCGCGGGCCGCGCTGAGCTCCGGGCCCGATGCGCTGGCCGGCCTGGGGGCGGGCCTCGCGGCTGCGGGGCTGGACCCCGCCCAGCGCGCGGCCGTGCTCGCGGCGGTGGGCGGGACGGCCGAGGAGGCGAGCCGGCTGCGCCAGCGCGGCGCCGAGCTCACCGCCCTGGCCGAGAGCGCCCGCATCCTCGCCACGGAGACGGACGTCGACGCCGTGCTCGCCCATGTGGTGCGCATGGCGCACGACCTGGTGCTCTCCGACGTCGCCTACCTCTCCGCGTTCGACCCGCAGACCGGTGAGCTGCGCGTGCGCGCCACCCACGGGGTCGTCACCGACGACTTCGCGCGCATCCACGTGCCGGCGGGAATCGGGCTGGCCTCGCTCATCGCCACGACCCGGCGGCCGCAGGCGATCGCGGACTACCGCGCCTCGGAAGCGATCGCGCACTCGCCGCAGATCGACCGGGCGATGGAGGGCGAGGCGATCGCCTCGATCGTGGGCGTGCCGCTCATCGCCGGTGAGGAGCTGCTGGGCATCCTCTTCGCGGGCGTGCGCCGCAGACACGAGTTCCGCCCGGCCGAGCTCGCGATCCTCAGCGCACTCGCCGACCACGCCGCGATCGCGCTGTCGCGCTCGCACAGCTTCCGCGAGCTGCGCGCCACCGTCACCCGGGCCCAGGCGAGCCAGGCCCGCCGCGACGCGGAGGCCAGCGCGGAGCGCGAGCTCGCCGCGCGCGTCGATGCCCTCTTCGAGCTCGTGCTCGCCGATGCCCACCCGGCCGAGCTCGTCCGCGCGCTCGGCGCGGCCCTCGGGCTGCCCGCGACGCTCGTGGCCGGCGACGACGCGTGGTCGAGCGCCCCCGGCGCACCGGCCCCCGCCGCGGTGCGCGCGGCCGCGGCGGGGGCCGCCGCCGGGCGGGTCCACCGCGCCGCGGGCGTCGACGGCGCCGATCTGGCCTGCGCGGTCGTCGAGGCGGATGCCGCGGGCAGCGCCGTGCTCGCCGTGGCACTGGGGGAGCGGGCGGAGCCGAGCCCCGTCGTGGGCAGCGCGCTGCTGCGCGGGGCGCGCATCTGCGTCTGCGCGTGGCGCCTGCAGGAGGCCCAGCTCGCGCGCGAGGCCGGCGACGACGATCGGCTCGTGGCGGCACTCCTCGCCCCGGGGGACGCCGCGCGGTGGGTGCTGGGGGGAATGCTCGCCCGCGGGGTGGAGACCACGGCCGTGGCCCGCGCGTGGGTCCTCGCGGCCCCCGAGGCGGCGCTGCGGCGGACCCGGCTGCGGCTGCGCGCGCTGCCCGGGGTGCTCGTCGGCATCCACGCCGGGGCGCTCTACGCCGCAGCAGCGCACGGCGCCGCGGACAGCGCAGCCGCGGTGCTCGGGGAGGAGGCACCCGGCCGCGGACCCGCGCTTGCGACGGCCCTCGGCCCGGCGGGCGACACCGCGGCGGCCAGTACCGCGGCGACCCAGGGTGCGCCCCGCGGGGAGGCGACCGGTCCCGGTGCCCTGCGCTCGGCCTGGCGGCGGGCGGCCGCGCACGCCCGCCTGGCCGTGGCCCTCGAGTGGACGGGCGTCATCGCGCTGGCCGAGCTCGCCCCGGTCTCCGGGCTGCTGAGCGCAGAGCGCAGCGTGCTCGACGAATTCGTCGAGCGCCAGCTCGGCCCCCTGCGCCGCGCCGATGCCGCGCGCGGTTCGCAGCTCGCGCAGACCCTCACGGCCTATGTGCGCGCCGGGCGCAGCCCCAGCGCGACTGCGCGGGACAGCGGCTACCACCTCAACACCGTCACGCAGCGCCTGCGGCGCATCGACGCGCTCCTGGGCCCCACGTGGCGCGAGCCCGAGCGGATGTTCGCGCTGGAGGCGGCGGTCCGGCTGGACGACCTCGACCGGCGCCTGCGCCGCCTGGGGTGCGCAGGCGAGTGTGTCGATCGCACACCGCAGCGGGGGCATGGTGTGTGATTCGCACCTCGCCGCCCGGCCCGCCGCACCCTAGCCTGGGAGCGTCGGCGGGCTCGCCCCGGGGCCGTCACCGCAATCGCAACGAGGCGAAGGAGAACGCCATGGACTCACGCTGGTCGGGACTCAAGGACATCGCTCCGCAGGAGCGCCTGCGCGGCACCGCCGAGCGCACCGGGATCGACCCGGACGCACTGCGGGCGCTCGACCCCCGGGAGGGGCTGTCCACCGCGGACGCCGACGTGCTCGTCGAGAACGTCATCGGCGTCATGGGCGTCCCGGTGGGCCTCGCGCCGAACTTCATCGTCGACGGCGAGGCCGTCCTCGTCCCGATGGCCACGGAGGAGCCGTCGGTCGTGGCGGCGGCCGCGAACGCCGCGCGCCTCGCCCGCGAGTGCGGTGGGTTCTCCACGAGCTCCACCGGGCCCGTCATGATCGCCCAGGTGCAGATCATCGGCGCCGCGGACCCCCATGCGGCGGCGGCCCGGGTGCTCGAGGCCTGCGCCGAGCTGCGGGAGGCCGCGGACGCGGTGGACCCCATGCTCGTCTCGCTGGGCGGCGGCTGCCGCGATATCGAGGCGCGCGTCGTGCACACGCGCCGCGGCCCCCAGGTGGTCGTCCACCTCATCGTGGACGTCCGCGACGCCATGGGCGCCAATGCGGTGAACTCGATCGCCGAGAGCCTCTCCGACCGCATCGCGCAGCTGGCCGGTGGCCGCGCCCTCATGCGCATCCTCAGCAACTACGCCGATCGGCGGATCGTGCGCGCCCGCGCCGTGTTCTCCGCCGCGCAGCTGGGCGGGGCGGCGGTCGTCGAGAACATCCTCGATGCCGCGGCGCTGGCGGAGGCTGACCCCTACCGCGCCGCCACGCACAACAAGGGGATCATGAACGGGATCTCCGCCGTCGTGCTCGCCACCGGCAACGACACCCGCGCCGTCGAGGCCGGCTGCCACGCGTACGCGGCGCGCTCCGGGTCGTACAGTGCGCTCAGCCGCTTCGAGGCGAACGCCGCCGGCGACCTCGAGGCCAGCATAGAGGTGCCCATGCCCGTGGGCCTCGTGGGCGGGGCGACCCGCTCCAACCCCGTGGCGCGCGCCGATGTCGCGATCATCGGCACCGACAGCGCCGACCGGCTGGCCCGCGTCATCACCGCGGTGGGGCTGGCGCAGAACGTCGCCGCCGTCCGCGCCCTGGCCACGGAGGGCATCCAGCGCGGGCACATGACCCTGCACGCGCGCACGGTCGCCGTCTCCGCCGGCGCCCAGGGCGAGGAGATCACCGAGGTCGCCCGGCGCCTCGTCGCCTCGGGCACCGTGCGCGCGGACCGGGCCGAGCAGGTCCTCGCGGAGCTGCGGCGCTGATGGCGGGCGATTCGGGGGCCCGCACCTGGACCGCGCCGGCGCGGGCGGTCAGTGCCGCGGCGGGTGCCGAGCGCGCTGTCCGCGTCCACGAGGTGGGCCCGCGCGACGGCCTGCAGGCCGAGGACGCGCCGCTGAGCGCACAGCTGAAGATCGACTTCTGCCGGCGGCTGCTCGCCGCCGGCGTGCGCTCGCTCGAGGCCGCCTCGTTCGTCCACCCGGGCCGCGTGCCGCAGATGGCCGATGCCGAGGAGGTGCTCGCCGGCCTGGCAGGGCAGGCCGGCGCCGAGCTCGTCTCGCTCGTGCCCAACCCCCGCGGGCTCGAGCGGGCCCTGACCGCCGGCGCCGCCTCGGTCGCCGTCTTCGCCAGCGCCACGGAGGCATTCGCGCGCGCGAACCTGGGCACGGACCGCGACGCGAGCATCGCGACGGCCGGCAGGGTGGCGCGGGACGCTGTGGCCGCCGGCTCCGCCGTGCGCGGCTACCTGTCCATGTGCTTCGGGGATCCGTGGGAGGGCGCGGTGGACCCGGACGCGGTGGTGCGCGCCGCCGAGGCGCTCCGCGCCGCCGGCTGCCAGACGGTCGTCATCAGCGACACGATCGGCGTGGCCCATGCGGGCCAGGTCGAGGACATCCTCGGCCGGCTGCACGGTGCGGGATTCGCACCCGATTCGCTCGCCCTGCACCTCCACGACACCTACGGTCAGGCGCTATCGTGTGTTGACGTGGCACTGCGCGCCGGGATCCGGCAGTTCGACTCCTCGGCGGGCGGCCTGGGGCGCTGCCCGTTCGCGCCCGGTGCCACCGGCAACCTCGCCACCGAGGACCTGCTGTGGATGCTGCACGGCATGGGCTTCGAGACCGGAATCGACCTGCGCGCCCTCGCCGCGGCGACGGATGCCGTCGACCGCGCGCTGGGCCGCAGCACCACCTCGGCGGTCAAGCGCGCCCTCGACCGCGCCTGAGCCGCCGCACCACGACGAACCGCGCACAATGGGGCGCGCAGCGAAAGGGACCGCCACGATGCGATCTGACCCGGCGCCGCAGGCGCAGCCCGAGCCCGCGGGCGAGTACCTCTTCGTCTGGGGCGACACCGTGGTGGGCCGCCGCCTGCTCATCGGCGTGGGAATCGCCGTGCTCGGCGCGCTCGCGGGGCTCTACGGCGGCCAGGCGGTGTTCACCGCGCTGCTCGCCGACGCCAAGCTCGTCCACGTGTGGTCGCTCATCACCGGGATCCTCGGCAGCGTCGCCGCTGGCATCGTGACCGGGATGCTCTTCCGCCCGGCCCGCACGGTGACCCAGGACGCCACGGGCGCCGCCCGCAGCGCCGCCGTCGTGCAGGAGATGGCGGCCTCGCCCCAGGGCCTCGGCACGCTCGAGCAGGCCTCGCCGCTGTCGCGCCGCGAACTGGACGAGGCCGGTCTCACCCCCGTCTTCGAAGAGGCCCAGCGGACGGAGCGCGAGCATGGCTGAACTCGTCGCCAACATCCCGATCGCCGTGCTCATGGCGGTCATCGGCTCCCTCGTGTTCACCCTCATCGGCGTGGTCTCCGGCACGGATGAGACGGCGACGATCGCCCCGCTCACCCTGGCCGTCATCCTGCTGGGCGTGCCCCCGGCCGGCGTGTTCACGTTCTTCCTCGCCGGCGCGATCTCGAAGCACATGACGCACGCGATCCCCACAATGCTCCTGGGCATCCCCGGTGACACGACGGCCGTGCCGCTGCTGGAGGAGGCGGACCAGCTGCGCGCGCTGGGCGTCCCGCACCTGGCGCTGCGCAAGGCGGTCGCCGGCGCGCTCGTCTCCGCCGTCATCGCGGTGCCCGCCGCCGTGCTCTTCGCCTGGATCCTCTCCCCGTTCGGCACGCTCATCGAGACGTGGGCGCCGTGGATCTTCCTCCTCGCCGCGGCGGGGATCGCGTACGCGTCGAAGGCGAAGTTTGCCGGCGTGCTCGCGCTCATCCCGTTCACCGCGCTGGTCCTGGGGCTGCAGGCGTGGACCGCCGGCTCCGGGGTCAAGCTCGCCACCAGCTACTTCCTGGGCATCGCGATCGGGCCCATGATCTTCGACCTGCTGCGCGTCCTCGTCCCGGCCAACCGGACGGCCATGCGGCGTGCCGAGCCCTCCGCGGTCTTCCTCGCCCCGCCGGTGAAGGCCGCGGTGGCCCAGGGCGGTCGGCGCCGCCGCTGGGCCTCGAGCCCGTTCGCGCTGCTCGACCGCCGCCAGGTGGGCGCGGTGGCGGGCACCTCCGTGGTCTCCAGCGCCACGTTCGTCTTCTCGCCCGTCGCGATGACGGTCCTCATGGGCGAGCTGGTGCGCGGGCGCATCAAGCAGGGCTACGAGCGCCTGACCACGGTGCTCACCGCCAAGAACGGCACCACCGAGTCGACGTACATCGCCGAGGCGCTCATCCCGCTCATCGCGTTCGGCCTGCCGCTCAGCCCCGTGGCGGCGGGCCCGGCCGCCCCGCTGTTCAACGCGCCGCCGGTGTTCTCCACCGATGCCAGCACAGGGGCGCACACGAACCTCTCGTCGTTCCTCAGCCAGCCGGAGTTCCTGGTCTTCGGACTGCTCTCCGTCGCCGTCTCCGCGCTCATCGCCTACCCCTTCGTCATGCGGTTCTCCCACACGGCGGCCCGCTTCGTGGTCCGCCACGTCAGCCACGAGGCGATCATCGCCGCGTTCACGGCGCTCGTCATCGTCGTGAGCCTCTGGGAGGGCGGCATCATGGGTCTCGTGGTGACCCTGACGATCGGCGTGGTCAGCGGTGCGCTCATCCGCGCGCTCAAGCTGCACGCGGGCGTGCTGTTCATGGGCTACTACGTCGCGGTGCTCAGCGTGCCCGGGATCGTGAAGATGCTCGGCTGAGCCCCCGGACCCGCCTTCGGGTTTTCCACCCCCGGGCGGGCGGATTGCTCCATGGCGGCCCGCCCCGCCTGCGGGCGAGAGTGGAGCCATGAACACGCAGAAGCTATGGGACGCCCCGCCGGCTCCCGCCCACCGTCCCCACTCATCGCCCACCGCGCTCGTGGGCGGCCCGCCCCTCATCACCGCCCAGGGCCTGGGGAAGGCCTATGGGCCCACCCAGGCGCTCGCCGGAGTCGACCTCGCGGTGCGCGCGGGCGAGTCCGTGGCCATCATGGGCCCGTCGGGCTCGGGCAAGACCACCCTCCTGCACGTCCTGGCCGGGATGGTCCTCCCGGACCGGGGGCAGGTGCGCATCGCCGCCTCCGAGCACACACCCCAGGTCGAGCTGAGCGCAACGTCGGAGGCCCAGCGCACCCGCCTGCGCCGGGAGGCCTTCGGCTTCGTCTTCCAGGAGGGGCTGCTGCTGCCCGAGCTCAGCGCGGAGGACAACGTGGCGATCGCGGCGATGATGAAGGGCATGCCCCGGGCCGGCGCCGCGGCGCTCGCCCGCGACTGGCTGGGCAGGCTGGGCCTCGCCGAGCACGCGGCCAAGCGGATCGGCCAGCTCTCCGGGGGCCAGGCGCAGCGCGTGGCGATCGCGCGCGCCCAGATCACTGAGCCCGGGATCGTCTTCGCCGATGAGCCCACCGGGGCCCTGGACTCCACCACCTCCGCCGAGGTGCTCGCGCTGCTGCTGCGCACCACGGCCGGGCGCGGGCGCACCCTCATCCTCGTCACCCACGACGAGCAGGTGGCAGCCGCGTGCTCGCGCACCGTGCGCCTCTCCGATGGCAGGATCGTCTCCGACACCGCCCACGGCACGACGGCCCACCCTGCCCCGCAGGCCGGGTTCGCACCCGCCGGGGCGCAGACCGGATTCCCACCTGCCGGGGCGCCGGCCGCGCAGGCAAGCGCGTGGCAGGGGGGCGCACGATGAGCGCCCACACCGCAGTCGACCGGGCCGCTGCCGACCGGGCAGCCGGCTTCACCGCGGGTGCGGAGCGGGACGCCGAGGGCACGGGCCCCGCGCCCACCGGCGGTCCGGCCGACGCACCCCGCCCGGACGCGCCCTCGGCCGCCGCCCGGCCTGCCGCGTTCGGCGCGCGCGGCTCGCTTGCCACCGCGCGGCGGCTGGTGCCGCTGCTCGTGGGCTGGCGGAGCATCGCGAGCGTGCCCGGCATGCTCATGGTCGCGGCCTTCGCCGCCTGCTCGGCGCTCTTCCTCACGGTGGCCGGCGGGCTGTGGGCCTTCCTCCAGTGGCCGCCGCTGGATGACAGCCTCGACGTGCTCTACAAGGGGCTCGCCGCCATTGCGACCGCACTGCTCGTGGTGCCCGCCGTCACGCTGGGGCAGTCCGCGGCCACGCTGTCCGCCCGCCGGGAGGACGAGCGGCTGTCCACGCTGTCGCTGCTGGGGGCCTCGCGCACCACCGTCACGCTCGTCTCGCTCGCCGAGCCGCTGCTCATGGCGGCCCTGGGCACGCTGGCCGGTATCGCGGGTTACCTGGTGCTGGCGCTGCCGCTGAGCCGGATCCCGTTCCAGGGCCACGGCCTGGGCTATGACGCGATGATGCTGCCCTGGTGGGTGCTGCTGCTCGCCGCGGCGGGGCTGCTCCTGGTGAGCGCCTGCAGCGCGCTCGTGGGCCTGCGCCGCATCGCAATCTCGCCTTTGGGCGTGCGCACGAAGTCCCTGGAGGCCCGCTTCCCAGTGGGGCGGATCATCGCGGGCGCGCTGCTCGTGCCCGCCTGCGGGATCGCCGTGTTCGTCAGCAAGGCGGGGACCACCGTGGCGGTGATCTGCGCGGGCCTGTTCGCGATGATCCTGCTGGGCATGCTGCTCGTCGACGTGCTGGGCGTGCTGTTCGTCCGCCTCGTCGCCTGGGCCCGCGGGCGCCGCGCGCGCTCGGCCCACCAGCTCATCGCCGCGCGGCTCGTGAGCGCCTCGCCCAAGCAGTACTGGCGGCGGGTCTCCGGGCTCGCGCTGACGGCGTTCACCGCGACGTTCGCCGGCACCGGGGTCGCCCTCATCGGCGCGGCCGGCAGCGAGGGGCTGACCGGACCCGAGCGCTACCTCATGGACGACATCCTCACCGGAGTCCTCCTGACCCTGGGCATCGCGTTCCTCTTCATCGCGGCCTCGGCCGTCATCAACCAGGCCGCGGACATCTACGACCGCGCCGCCACCTACCGGGAGCTGCACGCCGCGGGGATGGCGGAGGAGACGGTGCGCCGGATCAACGTCAGCGCCGTCATGATGCCGGTCGTGTGGGTCTCCGCGTTCGCCGGCGGGCTGGGCCTGTTCCTCGTGCTGCCGTTCGCCGGGATGGCCCTCGTCATGAAGCCGGCGACGTTCCTCGTGCTCCTCGGGTCCATCGTCGTGGGTGCGCTCATCGTCCGCGCGGGGCTGCTGGTGACGAACCCGCTCGTGCGCAGGGTCACGCTCTCCCAGGGCTGAGGCCCGCCGCGCGCCGGCCGCTGGCCGTGCAGGTGTGCCGCCCCGCGCCCGAGGTGCGGTTCCGGATTCGCCCGGGCCCGCACCTCGGGCGCGGGGGCGGCCCGTCTGCTGGGCGAAGCGCCGCCTTGACCCTGACGCGACGTGAGGGACCAGCCTGCGGGGTGTGGGAGATGATGAGCGGATGAGCAGCGCAGCCGAGCCGGACGAGGGGCTCACGGTGGGCGCCACCGCGCGCGCCGTGGGCGTGAGCGTGCGGGCGCTGCACCACTGGGACGAGATCGGGCTGGTGAGCCCGAGCGCGCGGACCTGGGCGGGCTACCGGCTGTATGCGGGCTGCGACATCGCCCGGCTGCAGCGGGTGCTCGTCTACCGCGAGCTCGGCATGCGCCTGGACGAGATCGCCCGGGTGCTCGACGACCCGGACGTGGACGTCGCTGGCCACCTGGTCCGACAGCGGGAGCTGCTCGCCGCTCGCATCGACCGCCTGCAGGAGATGGTCTCCGCAGTCGATCGGATGATGGAGGTCCACAGGATGGATGAGAGGCTCACACCGCAGGAGCAGGCGGAGGCGTTCGGCAGCCAGTGGGACGACCGCTACGCCCAGGAGGCGCAGGAGCGCTGGGGCGATACGCCGGAGTGGGAGCAGTCGGAGCGGGTGAAGGCGCAGCTGAGCGCCGCGGACTGGGAGCGCGTGCGCGCCGAGGCGGAGTCCTTCGAGGAAGACCTCGCCGCGGCGTTCGCCGCAGGGACGGCGCCGGGCTCACCGGCCGCGAATGCGCTGGCCGAACGGCACTTCGCCCAGATCGGGCAGTGGTTCGACATGACGCACCAGAAGCAGGTGCTCATCGCCACCGGCTACGTGCAGGACCCGCGCTACGTCGAGTACTACGACCGGCTCGGGGCGGGGCTGACCGCCTGGCTCAAGGAGGTCATCGACGCCAACGCGCGCGCCCACGGCGTGGATCCGCAGGCCGCGCGCTGGGAGTGACCGGCGCAGGGCCCGGTGGCGCCGCGAGCGGCGTCGCCGGGTCCGTGCCGGACGGTAGTCTTAGGCGTGCTCTCCCCGGGGGCGAGGTGCGCGGGCGCGCGGTGCTGGCCGGCGCCGCGGGCGCGGGAGAGGCGAGTGCGATGGGACGGAGACGATGAGCGAGACGGACAACTGGCAGCGGGCGGAGGCGGGCCTGCGCACGCCCCCGCAGGATCTCGAGGCCGAGTCGAGCGTGCTGGGCGGCATGATGCTGTCGAAGGACGCGATCGCCGACGTCGTGGAGAACCTGCGCGCGGACGACTTCTACAAGCCCGCCCACGAGACGATCTACGACGCGATCCTCGATCTTTACGCCCGCGGTGAGCCCGCGGACGCCGTGACCGTCGCGAATTCCCTGTCGAAGACCGGTGGCCTGGCCCGCGTGGGCGGCGCAGCCTATCTGCACACGCTCATCGCGTCGGTCCCCACGGCCGCGAACGCGGGCTTCTACGCCAACATCGTGCGCGAGCAGGCGCTGCTGCGCCGGCTCGTCGAGGCCGGCACGCGCATCGTGCAGATGGGCTACGACGCGGAGGGCGACACCGACGACCTCGTCAACCGGGCGCAGTCCGAGGTCTACCAGGTCACCGAGCGCAACGCGTCCGAGGACTACGTGCGCCTGTCCGAGATGATCAACCCGGTCATGGAGGAGATCGACCGGACCGCCTCGCACGGGGACGACACCGTGGGCGTGCCCACGGGCTTCTACGAGTTCGACGAGCTCACCAACGGCCTGCATCCAGGGCAGATGATCGTCATCGCCGCCCGCCCCGGCGTGGGCAAGTCGACGCTGGCACTCGACATGGCGCGCTCGGCGGCCATCCACCACAGCCAGGCCACGGTCGTGTTCTCCCTGGAGATGGGCCGCCAGGAGCTGACGATGCGCCTGCTGAGCGCGGAGTCGGGGATCCCGCTGCAGTCGCTGCGCCGCGGTGAGCTCGCACAGTCGGACTGGACGACGCTGGCGTCCGTGACGGGCAACATCAACGACGCGCCGTTCTTCATCGACGACTCGCCCAACATGGCGCTCACGGAGATCCGCGCGAAGTGCCGGCGGCTCAAGCAGCAGCACGATCTGAAGATGGTCGTCATCGACTACCTGCAGCTCATGAGCTCCGGCAAGCGCGTCGAGTCCCGTCAGCAGGAGGTCTCCGAGTTCTCCCGCTCGCTCAAGCTGCTGGCCAAGGAGCTCGAGGTGCCCGTCATCGCGCTCTCCCAGCTCAACCGGTCCTCCGAGCAGCGCACGGACAAGCGCCCCATGATCTCCGACCTGCGCGAATCCGGTTCGATCGAGCAGGACGCGGACATGGTGCTCCTCATCCACCGCGACGACATGTACGACAAGGAGTCCCCGCACGCCGGTGAGGCCGTCATCATGGTCGCCAAGCACCGCAACGGGCCGACCGGCGACATCACGGTGGCCTTCCAGGGTGCGCGCTCGCGGTTCGCCAATATGCCGCGGTAGGGGCGGGGTCAGCGGGGTCGGAGTGCGCTCGCCGGTGTCGCTCGGCTCATCGGCCGCAGCGCTGAGACCCCGCATCTCGGTTCGCGCGGGCGCCCTTCCGCGGCCGACCGAGCAGTGGTTGGCTTGAGGCAGCGCCGTCCAGTGCTCAGCCGGCGGCGCGTCGTAGCCACAGGGAGGCGGAAATGAACGCGCAGGCCCCGATCCCCTGCGCCGGCCGCCGAGCGGAGGACGCCCCCGGTCACTGGCTCCTGGCGCGGCTGGGAAAGCGCGTGCTGCGGCCCGGCGGTCTCGGGCTGACCCGCGCGCTGCTCGCCCATGCGCAGCTGCGCGGGGCGGATGTCGTCGAACTCGCACCGGGGCTGGGGCGCACGGCCGTGGAGATCCTGGCGGCCGCACCCGCGTCGTACACAGGAGTGGAGAAGGACCCGGACGCCGCGGTGCAGGCGGAGATCGCGGTGGGCCCCCGGGCGCGGATCGTCGTCGCCGATGCCGCGAAAACGGGACTGCCCGACGCCTGCGCCGATGCCGTCGTGGGCGAGGCGATCCTCACGATGCACACGGATGCCGCGAAGACTGCCATGATCGCGGAGGCGGCCCGGCTGCTTCGCCCCGGAGGCCGCTATGCCATCCACGAGCTCGGGCTGCGCCCAGACGGCCTCGATGACGAGACCAAGACGGCCCTGCGCCGGCAGCTGGCCCGCGCGATCAAGGTCAACGCCCGCCCCCTCACCGTGGCGGAGTGGAGCGCACTGCTCGAGGACGCCGGACTCGTGGTGGAGTGGACCGACACCGCGCCCATGGCCCTCCTCCAGCTGCGGCGCAATCTCGCCGACGAGGGCGTGCGCGCCACCCTGCGCATCATCGGCAACATGCTGCGCGACGCTCAGGCGCGGCGCCGCGTCCTGGGCATGCGCGCGGTGTTCCGCGCTCATCGCCATAGCCTGTGCGGCGTCGCCCTGGTGGCGCGCAAACCCGCATAGCCCGCGGGCCCGAGTGGACCGCCCGCACGTGCCGCTCCCGCGCGGGGCAGTAGCGTGGCCCCATGAGCTCAGAGGCCGAAGCCGGCGCATCCGTGTGGCTGCTGGGCACCCGACCAGAGGACACGGCATCCGGCCTCCCAGCTCCCCACTCCGCTCGCGGCGTCGTGGCGGTGGAACTGGACGGCGCCGGTGAGCCGAGCGCGCGCCGCGAATTCGATGCCAGTGAGCTGCCCGGCTTTGTGCGCGCCCGCGCAGGGCGCCCGACGCGCTTTGCCTTCAGCGATACGCCCCTGTGGTATCCGCCGCTGCTGGCCGCCGGGGTGACCATCGAGCGCTCGCGGGACCTGCGCCTGGCGCATGCGATCCTCGCGGGTGCGCAGGCGCTCGCCGGCGCCCCGGAGGGCCGGGCGCTCGCCGCTGCGCAGGAGTGGGCCGCACCCCCGCTGACCGAGGTGGAGGATCTGCGCGGCGAGGCGCTGTTCGACGTCGAGGAGTTCGGCTCCGAGCGGCGCCGGGCGCGCACCAAGCAGGTGCCCCACGACATCGACTCCGCGCTCGCCGAATACCGGCGACAGGAGCGGGCCATCGCGGCCTCTGCCCAGCCGGCCCGTCTGCGCCTGCTGCTTGCCGCCGAATCCGCCGGCGGGCTTGTGGCCGCGGAGATGCAGGCCGCCGGGGTGCCGTGGGACGTGGCCGAACACGACCGGATCCTCGCGGAGCACCTGGGGCCGAGGCCCATGGAGGGCGCCAAGCCCGCCAAGATGCTCGAGGTCGCCCAGGAGGTGCGGGCGGCGCTGGGCGATCCGCGCGCCAACCTCGACTCACCACCGCGGCTGCTCCAAGCCCTGCGCAACGCCGGGATCAACGTGGCCTCCACCTCCAAGTGGGAGCTGCGCGAGCACGACCACTCGGCTGTCGAACCGCTGCTGCGCTACAAGAAGCAGGCGCGGCTGCTCGCCGCGAACGGCTGGAACTGGCTGGACGAGTGGGTGCGCGATGGCCGCTACCGCCCTGTCTACGTGCCCGGCGGGGTCGTGACCGGGCGCTGGGCGGCCAGCGGCGGCGGGGCGCTGCAGATCCCGCGCCAGCTGCGCCCGGCCCTGCGCGCGGATCCCGGTTGGACGCTCATCTCCGCAGATGTCGCACAGCTCGAGCCCCGGGCGCTCACCGCCATGTCCGGGGACCGCGCCATGGCCGAGGCCGGGCGGGGCCGCGATCTCTACTCCGGCCTCGTGGAGGAGGGCATCGTCGGCACGCGCCAGGAGGCGAAGATCGCGGTCCTGGGAGCCATGTACGGCTCGACGACGGGGGAGAGCGGACGGCTGGTGCCGCGCCTGCGGACAAGCTTCCCCGCGGCCATGGCGCTCGTCGACTCCGCCGCCGAGGTGGGCCGCAGGGGCGGGCGCGTGTCCACCTGGCTGGGCCGCACCTCACCGGAGCCCGACGAACGGTGGCGTGAAGCGCAGGCGCGCGGGAACAGGTTCGACGCGAGTCCCCAGGATGAGAACCGCGCCCGGCGGGCCGCCGGCGACTGGGGTCGCTTCACACGCAACTTCGTCGTCCAGGGCACCGCCGCCGAATGGGCGCTGGCGTGGCTTGCCGACCTGCGGCTGCGCCTCGCCCAGCTTCCCGCGACAGGCGGTGAGCCGGCCCGCGCCTCGGGACCGGTGTTCGAGCGGCGCGCCCATCTGGTGTTCTTCCTCCACGACGAGGTGATCGTCCACGCCCCGCTGGAACAGGCCGAGGTCGCGGCACAGGCCATCCGCGAGGCCGCCGCGAGTGCGGGGCGGGTCATGTTCGGCCAGGCGCCGGTGGACTTCCCGCTCGACCTCACGGTGGCCGAGCGGGCGGCAAAGGGGTAGGTGGCCTGGAACAGCTACGGAGCGGCCGGGGCAATGATCGCGAAGATGAGCATCGCTACGGCCAACCCGAGGATGACGAGCGATGCGAGGGCCAGCAGAGTTTTCGAAATGAACTTTCGCTTCCAGACCAGAATTATGCCGGCAAGCACAATCGAGATCCCGACGGGTGAGAACGCAACGAGTTGTTGTGATGTTCTCAGCGGCACAATGTTGCCCGCCGAATACAAGGCTAGGAAGAGTACTGGGATACCTAAAATGATCGCTGCGACGGACAACACGGTGTTAAAGGTGCTTTGAGTTTGTGCTTCGTTATTCACAGCAACGGTCGCGGCTGTACTCAGTGTAGCCTCGACCGCCGCGATTTCTTCCGTGCAGAGATTCTCTAGGCCCTCCATGTGTCGGATCGCCGAGTCATATAGTTGCATGAGGCTGGGGTCTGGAGGTGCGAGTTCTTTTTTGTTGTAAACAATAGATGGATCGCGATGGCGGCGATAGAAATGATAGAGGTTACTATCGATCTTCCATGCGTTAAATCCTTCGCGGCGGGAATCCAACGTAAGGTCGCGTGTTTGGCTAACTGCGATGTTTAGATCTATGAGACACGTAATTAACGCTGATGTCGAGTTGGCGGAAGTCGGCTCTTTAAACTCCGCTGCGAGGCTACTTTCGATGCCATAGCGTTTCTGTCGAAAGATCTGGGCGCAACCGCGACTGTACTCCGCGAGCGTTTTCACGAGACTAAAGACAGCGTCCGCGTAATCGATCTGCCGGATCTTTGAAACTTGGTTTTTGACTGCCTGTTGTACCCACCGCAGGTCCTCGTTGAGATTGCAGTCGATGTCGCTTACCGGGCGCCATTCACCCGTCTCGCGCACGAGGACGCGTCGGACGCGTAGAACAACATCGAATGTAGTGAGGGGTTTGCCTGCCTCTCCGCTGTCGACAAAATAGGTTCCAGTCACGGCGGTAAACGGAGTGGACTGCTCATCTGAGTCGCTCTTGACGGAAATCACCGCGGGTATCCGGCTCATCGCATTTGAGGGTGTAGCAGGGGTCTGAAGCCGCCTGATTCGAGGAGGCTGCGGGCGATGTAGTTGGTGAGGTTACGGAAACCGAGGGCGGAGCCGCGGAGGTGCTCGAGCCGTCCGTTGATCGCTTCGGTGGGGCCGTTGCTGGTGCCGGGTCGGTCGAAGAACGCAAACACGTCCGTGGAGCGCTGGGTCAGGGTCCGGCCGAGCTTTCCCAGTTCCTCGAGGGTGTCGGGGACCTTCTTGCTCAGTGCCGCGATCACCTTCTCCATCTTGGCCTTGGCCTTGGCGCGGTCAGGTTCTCGATAGGCGGCCACCATGGCCTGGTAGACCTCCCAAGTCGCCTCAACCGCGGCGTGCTTCTCGTGGGCGAACAGCATGCTGAGCCGCTCCCGTTGCCGGTCGGTCAGCAGGCTCATCCCGGTGTGGAGGGTGCGGCGCGCCTTGTAGAGCGGGTCGTCCTTGCGGCCTCTGCGCTTGTGGAGCTGCTACTGGACGCGTCGCCGGCAGTCGTCCAGGGCGTCGCCGGCCAGGCGGACGACGTGGAAGGGGTCCATGACCGCGACTGCGCCGGGCAGAGAAGGGTACGAGGGCTACTGGGACGAGTTCTTCGCCGCGAAAGACGTGTTCTACGGGCACATGCTGAACTTCAAAGGCCTCGAGCGGCCCGTGGTGGTGCTCGCGATCAACGGCTTCGGCGCGGCCGAGCGGGCCCCGCAGCTGCGTACGTGGGGCTGTCCAGGGCGCGATCAATGCTGGTGATGGTCGGCGATCAGGGCGAGATCTGGGACGCGGTCGGGGCGTGGTGCTGGAGCGGGTGCTGGGGAAGTAGAGCGTCCGAACGAATGGAGAACGATCGATACTTCGTCACCTACCGCCCCCTCCAGCCCGTGAACCGCGACGCCATGGCCGCGTTCCTCTACCGCATGGCGGGCTCCCCCGCCGTGCGCTTGCCCGCGGCGTCGCCGTTCAAGGGCGTGAGCCCGCGCGACCAGCACTACAAGGCCATCATCTGGGCAAAGCAACGCGGCATCACGACCGGGTGACCCGACCGCACGTTCCGGCCCACGCAGCCCATCAATCGCGATGCGATGGCAGCGTTCCTGTACCGGTACGCCGGCAAGCTCGCCTACTCTGCGCCGTCCTCGAACCCGTTCCGGGACGTCAACCGCAGCCAGCTGTTCGCCAAAGAGATGGCGTGGATGAAGAGCACCGGCATCTCCACCGGCTGGGCCGACGGCACCTACCGTCCCCTGCAGTCGGTCGAGCGCGACGCGACGGCCGCGTTCCTCTACCGCTACGACAAAACGTTCTGACGCCACAGGGCGCTGGAGCCGTTCGCCGTCTTCCGGACGATCGTCCATCCCACCAAGGACCGGTCTCCCGGAGAGGGAAGAGAACAGGGAACGAGGACCTCATCGGGCCTGCAGGCAGCAGTAGTAGGGTCGGCCTACGCAACAGATCAGCAGGTCGTCATTCCGGCCGCGGCGGCGGCCCTGAGAAGGAGGACAGATGAAGGCTCTGACATGGCAGGGAAAGCGCTCGGTGAGCGTTGAGGAGGTTCCGGATCCCCGGATCCAGGAGCCCACGGACGCGATTGTACGGATCACCTCGACCGCCATCTGCGGGTCGGACCTTCACTTGTACGAGGTGCTCACCCCGTTCATGGACAAGGGCGACATCATCGGCCACGAGCCCATGGGGATCGTGGAGGAGGTCGGCTCCGCCGTCACCCAGATCAAGGCCGGGGACCGCGTGGTGATTCCCTTCAACGTCTCCTGCGGCCACTGCTTCATGTGTAGGCAGGGCCTGCAGTCCCAGTGCGAGACCACCCAGGTCCGGGAGTACAACAGCGGTGCAGTCTTCCTGGGATACTCCCGCCTCTACGGTTCAGTGCCCGGCGGGCAGGCCGAGTACCTGCGCGTCCCGCACGCGGACTACGGACCCATCAAGGTCCCCAACACCGGTGAGGACGAACGCTACCTGTACCTCTCCGACGTGGTGCCCACCGCTTGGCAGGCCGTACAGTACGCCGCGCCCCCTCAGGGCGGTTCCCTGGCCGTGCTGGGCCTGGGCCCGATCGGCCAGATGTCCGCCCGGATCGGCCGCCACCTGGGCTACCGGGTACTCGCGGTGGACCCGGTCGCCGAGCGGCGTGCCATGGCCGAGCGCCACGGCATCGAGACGCTGGACTCGTCCGGCGAGGTGGCGGAGCAGCTGAAAGACCTCACCGACGGGCGCGGCCCGGACGCGGTGGTGGACGCGGTCGGGATGGAGGCCCACGGCTCCCCGGTGGCCGGGGCGGTCCACCAGGCGGTAGGGCTACTGCCCTCCGCGCTGGGACGCGAGGCGATGGAGACGGCCGGGGTGGACCGGCTCGATGCGCTGTACACCGCGATCGAGGCTGTCCGGCGAGGCGGGACGATCTCGATCAGCGGGGTTTACGGCGGCATGAAGGACCCCCTGCCGATGCTCACGATGTTCGATAAGCAGATCCAGCTGCGCATGGGCCAATGCAACGTGAAGCGGTGGACCGATGACCTCTTGCCGCTGGTCGATGACCCTTCAGACCCGCTCGGCGTCCTGGACCTCAAGACACACACCGCGTCCCTGGACGAGGCGCCGGAGATGTACGAGAAGTTCCAGAAGAAGGAGGACGGCTGCATCAAGGTGGTGCTCAAGCCGTAGTCCCCGGAACGCTGGCGGAGACCGGTTCCCGCGAGGACCGGGCTCCGCCGCTTCACGAGTCGGAAGATTACTCAGGCGGTGACCTCCTGACGCACAGCGGCGGCCGACGCCGGGTCCTCGGCGGAGTAGATCGCGCTGCCGACGACGGCGACCTGCGCACCGGCAGACCGGACGGCGCCGATCGTGGCGACGGAGACGCCTCCAGCGACTCTGACTGAATCCTGAATCAGAGGTACGACACGCGAACGGGACGTTTGCCGGCTCTTCACAGATGAGGGTGTAGCTGTGGTGCGACCTGGGGTGGCGCGTCGGTGTCGGGGTGAGGGTCGAGGTCTTCCGATGATGGGAGTTCTCACACAACCCGTCCGGAAGACCTCGACGTGCCTGACGCTACCTTCACGTGCCCTGACCTGACTACCTTCACCCGCCTCGACGGCCTCGGTCTGGAGGTCACCGGCCAGCTGCTCGAGCCTGACCGGTCCGTGCTGGCGTGCCGGGTCGTGGAGCCGGACGACTGGTGCAGGCGGTGCGGCTGCCAGGGCGTGCCCCGTGACACGGTGAGCAGGGAGTTGGCGCACGAGCCGTTCGGGTGGCGCCCTACCACGCTGGTGCTCACCGTGCGCCGCTACCGCTGCAAGGAGTGCTCGCACGTGTGGCGTCAGGACACCACCGCTGCGGCGCCGCCGCGGGCCAAGATCTCCCGCGCCGGCCTGCGGTGGGGTCTGGTCGGGATCGTCGTCGGCCACCTGTCGATGGCCCGAGTTGCCGAAGGACTGGGCGTGGCGTGGAACACCGCCAACGACGCGGTCCTGGCTGAGGGCCGGCGTCTGCTCATCGAGGACCCGACCCGCCTGGACGGTGTCAAGGTCGTCGGGGTCGATGAGCACGTGTGGCGGCACACCCGGCGCGGTGACAAGTACGTCACCGTGATCATCGACCTCACCCCGGCCCGGGACGGCACCGGGCCCTCACGCCTGCTGGACGTGGTCGAAGGTCGGTCGAAGAAGGCGTTCAAGGACTGGCTGGCCGAGCGGGACCAGGCTTGGCGCGATGGGATCGAGGTCGTGGCCATGGATGGGTTCGCGGGCTTCAAGACCGCCACCACCGAGGAGCTGCCGGACGCCGTCACGGTTATGGATCCCTTCCACGTCATCCGGTTGGCCGGGGACGCTCTCGATGAGTGCCGCCGCCGAGTCCAGCAGGAACTGCACGGACACCGCGGACGCAAAGGCGACCCGCTCTACACCGCGCGGCGGACCCTGCACACCGGGGCTGACCTGCTCACCGACCGCCAGCACGAGCGCCTTGACAAGCTCTTCGCTGGGGACCGGCACGTGCAAGTCGAGTGCACCTGGGGGATCTACCAGCGCATGATCTCCGCCTACCGTCACCCCGACCGGGCAGCCGGCCGCGTCGAAACCGTTGATCGCGAGCACCACCACGGGCCGCTCGAGGCCTTTGAAGTTCAGCATGTGCCCGTAGAACACGTCTTTCGCGGCGAAGAACTCGTCCCAGTAGCCCTCGTACCCTTCTCTGCCCGGCGCAGTCGCGGTCATGGACCCCTTCCACGTCGTCCGCCTGGCCGGCGACGCCCTGGACGACTGCCGGCGACGCGTCCAGTAGCAGCTCCACATGCGCAGAGGCCGCAAGGACGACCCGCTCTACAAGGCGCGCCGCACCCTCCACACCGGGATGAGCCTGCTGACCGACCGGCAACGGGAGCGGCTCAGCATGCTGTTCGCCCACGAGAAGCACGCCGCGGTTGAGGCGACTTGGGAGGTCTACCAGGCCATGGTGGCCGCCTATCGAGAACCTGACCGCGCCAAGGCCAAGGCCAAGATGGAGAAGGTGATCGCGGCACTGAGCAAGAAGGTCCCCGACACCCTCGAGGAACTGGGAAAGCTCGGCCGGACCCTGACCCAGCGCTCCACGGACGTGTTTGCGTTCTTCGACCGACCCGGCACCAGCAACGGCCCCACCGAAGCGATCAACGGACGGCTCGAGCACCTCCGCGGCTCCGCCCTCGGTTTCCGTAACCTCACCAACTACATCGCCCGCAGCCTCCTCGAATCAGGCGGCTTCAGACCCCTGCTACACCCTCAAATGCGATGAGCCGGTAGAGCCAGACGGGCATTCCAACCAGGTTGGGAGGTTCCCAGTCGTAGCGGGGCCACACGTGGGCATGGAGCATCGCATCTGTGTTGCCCAGGATCTCCAGGTTCACGCGCCGGAAGGCGGGATCCCGTGCGCTGCACACTCGTTCGACTGCCTCCCCGAGCATCTCCATGTCTGACAGGAAGCCCAGACGGTCGGCGCGTGGCAGGTCGGTGAGGGTCTGGACACCGGGCCGGTCAGTCAGCGCGACACAGTAGCCCGGGAGGAACTGCACGTCCCCGAGGACAGCGAATGATGCGCTCAGGTGGGCGATCACCATGGGGTTGTCGCCGCGCAGTGCTGCGGCGATTCTGTCGGAACGCCAGTCCTTCACGAGCGAAGGCTACTGCTTCCTCCGGCCCCAGGATCTGGCGGCGCGATCTGCTAAATCGAGAGGGACGCCATCGTGGTGGACCGCGACAGCAGCTGGAGTATGTCTTCCGTGTGGCGGATGCGTTGGTCGGGTCTGATGGTGAGGCTCATGTGATGATGGCGGTGATGATCTCGTGTGTGACGTTCGCGACCGACTTGTCGGTCGTGTCGATCTGCAGATCGTCGGTGAAGCCTGCTTGATCAAGGATGTTCGCCAGTTCGGGGTGTCGTTGTGCGTGCCAGCGCAGTGCCGCCTCGTCGTCGTGATGCCTTCTGGTCAGCCGCGAGAGCACCGCATCTGATGATGCTGTCAGGCGGACGTGCAGCATCCTTCTCGAGGCCAACGCACAGGCAGTTCGTTCCAGTTGCTCAACGGTCTCGACGACGGTTGCGACCACGATCAGCCGAGCACCGGCGCGGCGGAAGTTCGCGGTGATCGCCTGCATGTTCTCCAGCGCCAGTGCGGTCCGGAATGGGTCGCCGGCTGGTGAGGGCCACGATCGGCGCAACCAGTCGACGTCGATCACTGCTCCGGGGATTCCGCGCTGCTTCACTTCGTCGCCGAGAGCCTCAGCAGTTGTCGTCTTACCTGTGCCCACGCTGCCATTGATCAGCACGGTGTCGTACGTCGCGATGGGCATGTCTCACAGTATCGATCATCAGCATGCGCCCGTGTGAGAGGCCAGCACAGGAGAGAATCGCGCAGAGTGTGACCCTGGCACGGTAGGCGATAGTGAGCTTGTCGTAGTGGGTCGCGGTATCACGCCGTTGTGAGTCCATGGGCACCCGATGCGGTGACTTCGTCGACCTCACCCATCCGGACTGCTGCGAGTCTCACCGCGATGCTGAGACACGCCCTCGTGAACTCAGGGGTCAGTGGTGGTAGCGGCCCTGGCCTGCTAGAGCCGTGTACAGGGTCTGCCGGGACACTCCGAGATCCCGGGCGACCCTGGACTTGGTCACCCCGTCGGCGATGCGCCGGCGGGCCAGCTCAATCTGGTCGGCCGACAGTTTCGGGGCCCGGTCGTAGACCCCTCGGGCTTTCGCCAGGGCAATGCCCTCGGCCTGGCGTTCCCTGATGGTGGCCCGCTCCAGTTGGGCCACCGCACCCAGGATGGTGAGCATGAACTCGCCTTGGGGGGAGTCGGTGTTCAGGGCCGGCTGGTCGACGAACTGGATTTGGACGTCCTTGTCCCTGAGTTGGTTCACCAGGGCCAGGAGGTCGGTGGTGGAGCGGGCGAGCCGGTCGGGAGACTTCACTTTCACCACATCACCGGAGCGCACGTAGGCGAGCATGGCCTGGAGCTGGGGCCGGTCGGTGGTCCTGGCCGAGATCTTCTCGCAGAAGAGCCGGTCGACGGTGCCGATGGCCTCCAGCTGTCGCGCCGGGTTCTGGTCAGTGGCTGAGACCCTGACGTAGCCGACGATCTGCCCGGTATGTCCATTCACACCTAAACCCTATGTGACTTTCGCCGATAGATGGCGGGGTTCTCCCGACGCTCCATGGCGGCATCCTCTGCTGCGTGCGGGCGCTACCCGCGGCGGCTGGTGTTCCATAAGGTGATCGGTTTGCGGGGCAGTTCTCTCTGTGGCCTCATGGACTGTCGAGTGGCCGTCATGCCACTATTAAGAAACGACTCCGTTTCGTTCTGGTATGATAAGAGTCATGAGCTCGGAGCTATCGCCGCAGACGAAACCAGGGCGTCCCGTCGACCCCGAACTAACACGCAGCATTGACGCTCCTATAGTTGTCAACTCGCGATTTCGCCGGTGCGGGGGTTGACCTTGATGAGGTGGTAGACCTCGCGAATGACGTAGCGCTTCAGGCAGCGGATGATGTCGCGTTTGCTCTTGCCCTCGGCGGTCCGACGGGCAACGTAGGCGATGGTCGGCTCGTGGAGCTTCGGAGGGATCGACGCACGACCCACCTACTGGGAGACCTCGAGCTCGATACGGTCGAGCAGTGACTCGAGCGACGACTCGAACTCCTCGGCGCCGTGGTTCTCGCTCAGCATCGGGCGCAGTCGCAGCACCTCGCTGCCCGGGGAGAGCTGGATGCGCCCGTCCCGGTTGGGCACGTCCGCGTCCCCCTCGTCGAGCGGTTCCTCCGGCGGCGAGACCCCGTCGCCGCGCGCGGCCGCCTCGAGAAGCAGCTGGCCCAGCAGGAAGCTCGTGAAGGAGCGATACGCGCCGACCTTCTGCTCGTCGCTGAAGCCGAACTCGCCGAGCGTCGTGAGGAAGTCCTCGACCACCTCGAGGCTGCGCAGCGGCGGCCGCAGCCACGGGGCGGCAGGATGCCGGGTCGCGACGAGCGGGAAGGCGAGCGGGTGCTCGAGAGCTAGATCACGCACGATGTGCGCGAGGGTTTGCAGATACTGCTGCCAGCTCATCGGGCGCGCGTTCGCGAGCTCGGCCGTGACGCCCTCGAGCAAGCACACGACGATGCCCTCGAGAAGATCCTCACGACCCGTGACGTAGCGGTACAGCGACATGGCCTCGACGCCGAGCTCCTGACCGAGGCCGCGCATCGTGAGCGCGCGAGAACCTTCTCGATCGACCACGCGCAGCGCCTCCTTGATGACCGTGTCGCGGTCGAGCCGCCGACCGCTCCTGCGGGATTCCGTGCTCTCTGCCGTGCTGTCCATGGAGCCAGTGTCCAGTCCTCGCTGATTCGATGCCACCCCGACCTCGCGGTACATCGTTAACCTTACGCTGTAAGGACGCGATTGAGAGGATGGATGATGTCACCACAGACGACCCACGACCACGAGAACCCGGCTGACGCCCCCGACCCCGAGGACGACCGCAAGCCCGACAGTCCGGCGGAGATCACGGCTCCGTCCTGGAAGTACGTGCTGCGCACGACCGTGCGGGAGTTCTCGGCCGACGGGTGCACGGACCTTGCGTCGGGGCTCACCTACCGCACCGTGCTCTCGATGTTCCCCGCGCTCGTGGCGCTCGTCTCGATCCTCAGCCTCTTCGGCCAGAGTGGATCGGTGAACTCGGTCCTCGATCAGGCTGAGGGCATCATCCCGGCCGACACGTGGCAGACTGTCCGGCCCGCCCTCGAGTCCGTCCTGACCGCTCCCGCCCCCGGTCTGGGCCTGGTCATCGGCCTCCTCGCGGCCCTCTGGTCCGCCTCGAGCTACATCAAGGCCTTCGGGCGCGCGATGAACCAGATCCACGACGTCCCCGAGGGGCGCGGTGCGATCAAGCTAACCGTGCAGATGTACCTGCTGACCGCACTCGTGCTCGTGCTCGGCGCGGTGGGCCTCATGATCGTCGTGCTGTCCGGCCCCGTCGCCGAGGCCGTCGGCGGCGCGATCGGGCTGGGCTCGACGGCGATCACCGTGTGGAACGTCGGGAAGTGGGTGGTGCTCGCGGCGATCGTGGTGATCGTTGTCGCGCTGCTCTACTACGCGACGCCCAACGTCCGCCAGCCGAAGATGCGCTGGATCAGCCTGGGCGCCCTGATCGCGATCATCGTCGCTGTGCTCGCGAGCCTCGCGTTCTTCTTCTACGTCTCCAACTTCGGCAACTACAACAAGACGTACGGCGCCCTGGCCGGGGTGATCATCCTGCTGCTCTGGCTCTACATCATCAACGCGATCCTGCTGTTCGGCGTGGAGGTCGACAGCGAGGTCGAGCGGGGCCGCGAGCTGCAGGCGGGCATGCCAGCCGAGGAGACACTCCAGCTGCCGGCCCGCGACACCAAGGCCAGCGACAAGCGCGAGCGGAAGTTCGCCGAGGACGTCGAGCGGGCGCGCCGTCTGCGGGAGACCGCGGGCCGCAGCCAGGAGAAGGACGACACGGACGAGTGACCCTCGCGCACCACGGCGAGTGAACGAGGAACGCCCCTGAGCCCGGCCGGGTTCAGGGGCGTTCCTCGTGGGGCGCGGATCAGGTCGTCAGTTGCCGGGCCATTCTCCGAACACGCGCTGGAACCCGCGGGCACCTCCGCGGTCGACGAGCGCTTTGACGAAGGCGAAGATCGCACCCTGCAGCGCGGCGGCCAGGAGTACCTGACCGAGGCTGAAATTTGATTCCAACGCCTTGGGGGCGTCGTCGCTCCTGGACTGGGGGGTGGCGAGCTTCCATACCTGCTTGAAGATGATCCCGGCGATCGCTCCGCTCACGAGGCCGCCGAGCATGCCGATTGGACGGTAGAGGATCTTGGCGGGAGTGCTGGTGGACTCATTCTTGGACATGCGATGCCTTTCGTTGTCGACGGGGTTCCCGTGGCCTCAGCGGCGGGCCGCGTGGATAACCAGGTAGATCCCGAGGGCGACCCCGGCACCGGCCACGGAGGCGGCGATCCAGCCGTTGCGGTTGAGCTGACCGTCGTCATCGGTGACCGCGTCGCGGGCCGCCGAGAACTGCTGGGCGGCTCGATCCTTCACGTCGTCGACCTGCTGACGGGCTCGCTCGGTGGCCTGGCCGACCTGCTGCTTGGCCTGCGCCTTGACGTCAAAGGCCGAGGTCAGCTGCTCAACGGTCTCGCCGAGCTCCTCACGGGTACGGGCGATATCGGCCTCGATCTGCTCGGGCGAAGCGTCGCCGTCGGGCTCGGGGTGCTGGGGATCAGGCATGGTCATGGTGGGTCTGTCCTTTCACTTCGGCGATGTCTTCCTGGACGCTGTCGATCGTGCGCTCGGGGGTGAGAGAAAGGTCCTGGACCTTCTTCTTGCCGACGAGGGCCGCGATGGCCGCCGCGATGAACAGGACGGCCGTGACGATCAGTGCTGCCGCCCATGCCGGGAGCACGAGGGCGAGGGCGATGATGGCGGTCGCGATGAGCGCCGCGAAGCCGTAGGCGGCGAGGACGCCGCCGGCGCCGAGGAGCCCGGCGCCGACCCCGCCCTGCTTAACCGTGGCGGTCATCTCGGCGCGCGCGAGCTTGAACTCATCGCGCACGAGGCGCGAGGTCTGCTCCGACAGACGGCTGATGAGTTCGGCCGGCGATGGCTGGGATGAGGATTCCGGGTGGCTCATGGGGACTCTCTTTCTCTCGGACGAGGCGAGCGGCTCCAAGGACGCCCGTTCCACGATGAGTTCCGGATCGCCGGGACGTACGCCCGAGGATCACGCCGGGCAACGACGAACCGTCCGCACATCGGGGGGACGAGAGCCCCGGACGGCCTAACCCACCGGGGATGACGCGTTCAACCTTACAACGTAGGGGGTGAGCAGCCGAGGCGTTGACGGCTCCTGGCGACGCGCTCGGGGCACACCCCGACCGGGTTCCGCGCGCCGTGTTTACATTGTAAGTTCACGGCGATACGGTGGCCGGACCCGGCATTCGGGAAGGCAGACCGTCCGGCCAGAGGGCGGTGATGGGCAAGGAAGCGAGATATCACATGGGCGATGACAAGAACGATCTCCAGGCGCTCGAGAACTCCACCGTCTACGACAGCGAGAACAAGAAGATTGGGTCCGTCGGACAGATCTACGTCGATAACGAAACCGGGCGACCGACGTTTGTGACGGTCAACACGGGTCTCTTCGGCACGCGCGAGACCTTCGTGCCCGTCGATGCCGCCCGCCCCGCCGACGGCGACCTGGTGGTGCCCTTCACGAAGGACTTCATCAAGGACGCCCCCAGCGTTGAGGCCGACGGCCAGATCTCGCCCCAGGAGGAGCAGGAACTGTTCCGCTACTACCAGAACGGTGGCGGCACCACCGACCGCACCGCTCCGGCGCCCACGGCTGACACCGCCGGTCGGGACGAACGCCGCGACGATTCTCGCGCCCAGGCGGGACGCACCGCCGCGGGTGACGGGGTCGAGGACGACAGCCAGATGGTCGCCCACGAGGAGCGGCTGCGCGTCGACACGCATCAGCAGGAGGCCGGACGGGCGCGGCTGCGCAAGCGCGTCCGCACCGAGGGCCAGAACATCGAGGTCCCCGTCCGGCGCGAGGAGCTCGTCGTCGAGCGCGAGGCGATCGACCCCGACTCGGCGGATGCGCGCTCCACCGGGTCGATCGACGAGTCCGCCAACGAGGAGGAGGTCGTCACCCTCAAGGAGGAGCGGCCCGTCGTCCAGAAGGAGACCGTCGCCACCGAGAAGGTGAAAGTGGGCAAGCGCACCGTGCAGGAGACTGAGACCGTGAGCGCGGACCTGCGCAAGGAAGAGATTGACGTCGATCGGGACACCGATCCGCGCGGGCGCTGACAACCCGCTCCGACGGCTCCCGGGGTCGAAAGGCCCCGGGAGCCGTCGCACGTGCGGCCTGTGAAGATCTCGCCTGCTGGTGATCACAGCTTGAGCATCAGCGCGATCAGGTCGGCTAAGAAGCCCGGATCGTGTTTGTCGGCGTTGTCAATGATGGGGTCGTTGGCGATGTGGTTCCCGAACAGCCCAATGAACCGCAGCCCCTGGTCCTCGGCCACCACGGAGCGGAGGACCCGGTCGTCCGGGCTAACGTCCATCAGCGACAGACTGACACCGGGCCGCACGCGGTCCGCGAGCGAGGCGACATCGGGGGCGCCGATGGGCCGGTCGCGCAGCACGAAGTGACACAGGACCAAGCTTAGGGACTGAATCGGCTCTAAGAACGAAATTCAGGGCGCTAGGCTCACTCTAGTGCGCATAACTTCTATTATGCGCACTCGAACGGTCGGCACTCCTCCCGCCTCGCTCCTGCCGCGGTCCGGTGATGCGGGCCGTCCGAAAAGGTGAACCGGCTGTAAGTGTTCGTGGTGGCCGCAGGACTCCATCGGCCCCCGAGGTATGACCTTCGCCGGTAAATGCCGGGGTTCTGTCGATGCTCCGTGGCGGTCTCAGGTGGTGCCTATGACGAGAGTGCTGGCGGCTGCTTCGATGACATCGTTGGTGATGGTGTCGAGCTCGTTGATCTTCATGACGCGCTCGATTTGCGGGAAGAGCCGCTCTAGCAGTCGGAAGTTCCCGCGGGTGATGCGAGTGATGGTGGCGATGGCCTGAGCGTCGGTGAAGTCCTCGGAGTCGAGGGTCTTGCCCAGGGAGCGCCAGTGACGCTGGAGGACGAACAGCAGCTCGTCCGTGCCCAGGGGCCGGTACTGGTGGGCGAAGCCGACACGGCTGTAGAACTGGGGGTAGTGGCTGAACTGCTTCTCCAGCCCGGGCATGCCGATCAGGATCAGCGCGATGTTGTCGCGGTCGTAGCGATCGCGTAGCAGCTCCAGCGCGGTGGGACGGAGCCGTTCGGACTCGTCGACGATGAGCAGCTCGACGTAGTTCCTGCCGTGCCGTCGGGCCGGGGTGATCTGGCCGACTGCTTCGAGGTGCTGCTCGATGCAGATGCTGGTGCGGGCGAGGGCCTGGTCGAGCTCGTCCTTCAGCACCCGTGGGGTGGTGAGGACGCTGGGGGTGTAGAGCACGGTGCGGCTGCGGGCCAGAGCGGCATAGACCTTGGCGTCGCTGTCGGCGCGCGGCCCCCAGTAGGTCAGCAGGTCATAGGCCTTCTCCCAGTGGGCGTAGCGGCGCGCGGACAGCGTCTTGCCCACCCCGGCCGGTCCGACGCACAGACCGATGGTGCGGCCGCGGCGGACAGCGTCGGCGAACTCGGTGAAGCGGCGATGCTCCTTGGTGACGATGAAGCGCTGGTTCACCTCAGGTCCTCCTTGTAGACCTTCAACTTCCGCCGCGGCGCCGGCGGCTCGGCTGTCGGTGGCTTCTCGGTGGTGTTCGCGGCGACGACGGCGATCCGTTCATTGATGCCTTGGCGCAGGGCGCGACGGCGAGCGTTGCGGGCAGCCTGAATCTCCTTGAGGCCGATCTTCTGATCCTGGTGCTCCTGGTTGACTGCCTTGCAGAGGAACTCGTCATGGTCGAACACGCGGATCTCGGTGATGTCGCGCGGGTCGTAGCGGATCACTACTGACCGTCCGACGTAGCCGGCCAGCGTTGGGGAGACGTAGCGCAGCCCCTGGAAGCGGATGCCATCACGGCGCACCACCCGGGACTGGGCGACCGTGAGCAGCAGCCCATCGAGGTCTTCCAGGTTCGCGGGCATGCGCGGCAGCCAGCCCTCGGCGATCCACGCGATGCGCGGCGAGGTGCCGATTTCGCTGTGGATCCGGTCGTTGTAGGTGGCCACGAACTCCTCCACCGCGCTGTCGAGCTCGGCCAGGGACAGCTTCGGCGTCGGAGCGGGGTGGCCCTCGGTGATGTAGCCGGGCAGGTCAGCGAGCAGCTCGGTGTTGACGGTGCCGAAGAACCGTTCGATCTTGCCCCGGCCCTGCGGACGGGCGACGGTGGAATGGATCAGCCGGATGTGCAGGTCGACGGCGGTGCGGGTGAGGTGGTGGCTGATGAAGTCACTACCGTGGTCGACGTAGAGCACGTCCGGCAGGCCGCACATCGGCCAGGCCGGGTCGGACTTGTGCCAGATCGCCTGCCGCAGCGCCAGGGCGGTGTTCATCGCGGACGGCGCACCGAGGAAGACGGTGTAGCCGCAGATCGCGCGGGAGCAGTCATCGAGGATCGTCGTCAGCCAGGGGCGGGCGTGCTTGCCGTCGGTACCCACCACGAGAATGTCGAGCAGTGTGTGGTCACTCTGCCACATCGCGTTGGGCCGGTCGGCCTGCCGGCGCAGCACCAGCTCGTGCTTGTCACGGTAGGAGGCCGCGCCCTCCAGGGCGAGGGTGACCATGCCCGGATCGAGCGCGGCCACGATCGAGCGGATCACCCCGTAGGAGGGCACCGGCCACCCTCGGGTACCGCAGATGCCGGTGACCTTGCGGTGGAGCGTGGCGATCGCAGGCCGGGGCTTGCTCAGCGCCAGGCCCTCGATCAACCGCACGAGCTCCGTGGGCAGATGGTGGGTGCCGGCGTCTGAGCGCTGTCCTGTCTCCAGGCCCGCGTACCCGTCGGCACGGTAGCGGGCGTGCCAGCGCTCCAAGGTGCGCAACCCGATCCCGGTCTCCCGGGCCAGGGCGCTCAGCGGGATACCGTCCTCGACGTGCAGCCGGAGGATGCGCCATCGCGCTGGCCCGTCCATTTCACGCCTGCTCGGCGACGGCCTCGCGGGCGCGGGCCGCCTGCTGGTGGCGATAGAGCGTCGCCCGCGACCAGCCGACGAGTCGAGCGGCATCCTCGGCGGTACGGCCCTTCGCGCGGGCATCGCCCGCGATCTCGAGCTTCTCCGCGATCACAGCCGGGTCGACCGGAGGCCGGCCAAAGCGGGTGCCATTCTGCTTCGCCGCGGCGATCCCGGCATTGACCCGTTCGGTGATCAGCTCGCGCTCGTACTCGGCCAGGGTGGCGAGCATGCCCAGCATCATCCGGCCCGACGTCGTCTCCGGGTCGATCCCGTCGGAGACCGATCGGATCTTCATGCCCTGGCCGCGCAGCAGCGTGACCGTGTTCAGGACATCGATGAGGGACCGGCCGAGCCGGTCGATGCGCCAGACCACCACCGTGTCACCGTCCTGGGCGTAGTCCAGCAGCCGCTTCATCCCCGGCCGCTCGATCGCGACCCGGCTACCCGAGGTCACATCGGAGAACACGTCCCGTTTTTGCACCCCGGCCTCCACCAGCGCATCGACTTGCAGCTGCGCATCCTGCGTCGCCGTGCTCACCCGCGTATATCCCAGAAGCCTCATACGCTCAGCATGACTCACAAACCCATAGACCGCACCCCTGTGAGGCATTCTCCGTCGAGACGACTTCGCAAGACAGCCCCGAGAGAACGTGCACGCAGGACGTGGGTTGTGACTTGCGGCGATAAGTGTCGTGGTTCCCGCGTCGATTATCGTCCTATGAGGAGTGCTTCTTGGGCGGCGTCGACGGCCTCGGGGATGAGGTGCGTCTGCTTGTTGATGTCGAGTATGCGGTTGAAGAAGCAGATCGCCGAGTTGAAGAAGGTGAACGAGATCCTCCGGTCAGCGAGCATGTTTTTCGCGACCGAGCTCGGCCGCCCCTCGTAGAGATGATCGCGTTCGTCGACAAGATGCGTGGTCGTTTCGGGGTCGAGCTCGTGTGCCGTGTGTTGCGGCAGGCCGAGGTGGGGTTCCTCACCGCCCGCGGATACCGGGCCGCGAAAGCGCGTTCGGCGTCGGCGCGGCAGCAGCGCGATGAGCTATCGCTGGAAGCCCTCCTGAACGCGACCTCCAGCACGGTCGAGTTCGATCTCGATCTGAGTCGCAAAACGATCGTGCTGGCTCTCCGTTAGGGGAGTGGCCAAAGCGGAAGCGCGATCTGGATCGAACTCTGTGAGCCGTCGCGGGAGGTACTTGCCCGCGCCGATCCAACGCGAGTTCGAGAGCAGTATGAGTTCAGCCGTTTTCTCGTAGAGGGAGGCCGCAAGTATGTGACGTTCAACCGGGTCGGTTGCGTCTCGATAGTCATCCAGCAAGTCCGTTATGACGTAGCGACGGAACGTTGCTTCCGTAGGGTCAAGGGTCGGCCCAGCCTCGTATTTGCAAGACCACTCGTGTTTGTACCTCTCGTGTTCGGTTGCGCCACGGACAGCGATCCCATCAATAAGCATCTGGGCAATCACTGGTCGATGCTGTTCGAACCCGCGGTTCGCCCAGACCGTGAAGCCCGCTTCGGTATACGCGAAGACCTCAAAGATCTCGTCCTCGAAGCGGTACGTCGCCGCCAGGCTCGTGCGGTCGTCGGCGAAGATCTCTTCACCGAGAAGGAGAAGGTCGATGTCGCTGGTCGAGGTCCTCGTTCCGCGAGCCGTGCTTCCCGCGAGCAGCGCGACACTCGCGTGCGGAAAGTGGTGAGAGACGAATCGTTCGACGATAGCGAGATAACTCATGAGATAAGAGCATAGGAGCTGGGCTCAAAGCCGCGTCACACCTGTCGACGACGGGTGAATACTGACCCCGTGGCGACGGGTGAATTCTGACCCCCTCCAGCATCCTTGGAGGGTGATTTCAGTGGAAGATTGGGCGGAGATCCGCCGTTTGCACAGGGCCGAGCGGGTGCCGATCAAGCAGATCGCGCGGGAGCTGGGGATCTCGAAGAATACGGTGAAGTCGGCGTTGGCGTCGAACGAGCCGCCGTCGTATCGGCGTGCGCCGAAGGGGTCGCTGGTCGACGCTGTTGAGCCGGAGGTGCGGAAATTGTTGCGGGTGGATGCGAAGATGCCCGCGACGGTGATCGCGGAGCGGATCGGATGGTCGCACTCGCTGACGATCCTCAAGGACCGGATCCGGGTGATCCGGCCGGAGTATGCCGGGGTGGATCCCGCGGACCGTCTGGTGCATGAGCCGGGGCAGGCTGCGCAGATGGATCTGTGGTTCCCGGAGCCGCGGATCCCGGTCGGGTTCGGGCAGGCGGCGATGCTGCCGGTGCTGGTGATGACGCTGACGTTCTCGAGGTTCTTGTCCGCGGTGATGCTCCCCTCGCGTCAGGCCGGGGATCTGCTGGCGGGCATGTGGCAGTTGATCTCGCAAGTCGGTGCGGTGTCGAAGACGCTGGTCTGGGATCGTGAGGCAGCGATCGGAGGGAAGGGGAAGGTGACGCAGGCGGCGGCCGCGTTCGCGGGGACCCTCGCGACCAGGGTCGTGCTCGCACCGCCGCGGGATCCGGAGTTCAAGGGCATGACGGAGCGCAACAACCAGTATCTGGAGACGTCGTTCCTGCCTGGCCGGGCGTTCACGTCCCCGGCCGATTTCAACGCGCAGCTGGGTGACTGGCTGCCCCGCGCGAACGCCCGGACGGTCCGTTCCCTCGGCGGGCGGCCCATCGATGTCCTGGACCGTGATGTTGCGGCGATGACGGCTCTGCCGCCGCACCCGCCGGCCACGGGCCTGGTGAGCCGGGTCCGCCTCGGCCGCGACTACTACGTCCGTGTCGATTCGAACGACTACTCCGTTGACCCGCGGGTGATCGGCCGGCTCGTCGATGTCACCGCGACTCTGACCCGTGTGATCGTCGTCTGCGACGGGAACACAGTCGCTGACCACGACCGGTGCTGGGCGGCCGGGGCGGTGGTCACCGACCCTGCCCACGTCGAGACCGCCCGAGGGCTCAGATCGTTGTTCTCGGCGGCGAAACGCGATCGAGAACGCGCAGACCGGGGCAGGCCCGCGCAGCGGGTGATGTTCCGGGACACCGCCGACTACGACGACCTGTTCGGGGTCCGGTTCGACCCGGCGACCGGGGAGGTGGCTTGATGGGCGTCACGACCGAGACCGCCGCGACACTCGGGTATCTCGCCCGGGCGTTGAAAGCTCCCACGATCGGTCGCGTCTGGGAGCCCCTCGCCGAGACCGCACGAGAGGAAGGCTGGTCCCACGAGGAGTATCTGACCGCGGTCCTGCAACGCCAGGTCGCAGACCGAGAAGCCAACGGCACCAGCCTGCGGATCGCGGGCGCGCACTTCCCCGCCGTCAAGACACTCGCGGACTTCAACGTCGATCATCAGCCCTCGCTGCGTCGCGATGTCCTCGCGCACCTGGCGACGACGACCTGGATCCCGAAAGCAGAGAACGTGATCCTGCTCGGACCACCCGGAGTCGGCAAGACCCACCTCGGCATCGCCCTCGGGATCAGAGCCTGCCACGCCGGCTACCCCGTCGCGTTCGACACCGCCACCGGATGGGCATCACGCCTCCAGACCGCGCACCGCGAGGGGCGCCTCGAACACGAACTCAAACGGCTCCGCCGCTACCGGCTGCTGATCATCGACGAGGTCGGCTACCTGCCCTTCGACGCCGATACCGCGAACCTGTTCTTCCAGCTCATCGCAGCCCGCTACGAGCAAGGCTCAATCCTCGTGACCAGCAACATGCCCTTTGGCCGGTGGGGCGAGATCTTCGCCGACGACATCGTCGCATCCGCGATGATCGATCGCCTCGTCCACCACGCCGAGGTCCTCACCCTCGCCGGCGACTCCTACCGCACCCGAGCCCGACGCGAGCTCCTCAAAACCCCGCCCGCGCCGGGCGGCGACCAGTAACAACGAACCCGAGGGGGTCAATTTTCATGCGTCGATAAGGGGTCAAAATTCAGCCGACGTTGACAACACCGCTTAGGCTTCCGCCGGAAACGATGGCGGTCTCAACCGGTCAACGCACCACCCACTGATGGGAGCATGCGGATGGATCGGCGAGGAGGTCGTGGGATGGTGTTAGGTCTTGAGCAGCAGGATGCGGTGTGGGAACGGTGGCGCGCTGGCGAGCCGGTCCGAGTGATCGCCCGGGCGGAGTGTTGCAGTCGCGAGGCGGTGCGCCGGCTCCTGGCCACTACTGGCGGGATCCGCCCCGCCGCGCGCTCGCGGGCGTCTCTGAGGTTGTCTCTTGCTGAGAGGGAAGAGATCTCCCGCGGGCTCGCAGCTGGTGACTCCGCGCGCACTATTGCGATTCGCCTACGGAGGTCTGCGTCCTCGGTGTCGCGAGAGATCGCCCGTAACGGTGGACCCGCTCAGTACCGGGCCGCGGCGGCAGATCGACGAGCGTGGGAGACCGCGCGCCGTCCGAAGCCGTGCAAGCTGGAAGCGCACGAGGGCCTACGGTTGATCGTGCGGGAGAAGCTGACGGAGGACTGGTCGCCGCAGCAGATTGCGGCATGGCTCCGTCTGAACCCCGCTGCAGCTCAGGGGGCGCGGATCTCGCACGAGGCGATCTACCGGACGCTCTATATCGGCTCGCGCCTGGCGCTCCCGTCGGCCCTGAAAGCGCATCTGCGTTTGGGGCGCGGCATGCGCACCTCGAGGAAGGCTCGTCGTACCGGGCATGGGCGGGGCCGACTGCGGAACATGGTCTCGATCCACGATCGACCCAAGCAGATCGAAGCGCGCACCGAAGCAGGGCATTGGGAAGGCGACCTCGTCATGGGGCGGCGCCCCAGCGCCGTGGCAACCCTGGTGGAGCGCACCACCAGGACAGTTCGACTCGTGAAGCTCGACGGCATCAAAGGCCCGGACGTGCATGCCGCGCTCGTCGAGAACCTCCGCAGCCTGCCGAAATCGATACTGAAGTCGATCACCTGGGATCGCGGCCGGGAGATGTCCGAACACGAATGCATCGCCCAGACGCTGGGTATCGACGTGTTCTTCTGCGACCCACGATCGCCGTGGCAGCGCGGCTCGAACGAGAACACGAACCGGCTGCTGCGGCAGTACCTGCCGAAGCAGGCCGACCTGGCTTGCTTCACGCAGACCGACCTCGACCGGATCGCGGACAAGATCAACACCCGACCCCGCCGGGTGCTCGGCTGGGACACCAGCCACGGCCGGCTCCTCGACGCGCTCATGACTTGACCCCGCGCGAAAAGGATCGTTCAGCGTGCGGCGTCGAGCACCTCGTGCTCGTCGGACGTCGTGAGTCCGGAGCGGCGGGGTCGGTCGACGCCGCGCTCCACCTCGTCGGTCAGCGTTCGTTGCAGCGTCTCTGACAGCGGCCGGAGGCAGCCTCCCGTCGCGAGGAAGGAGGCGCCGTCGCGACGGACGAAGCCCGCGTCCGCGATCGGCAGCCACAGGGGAAGAGATCGCGGACCGGCCCAGTAGTGAACGTCGTGAGCGAGCAGCGCGTCGTCGCCGATCGCAATGAGCTCGCCGTCGAACCCTGTTGCCGTGCACGCGGCACGGAAGAAGTCGTCCATCGTGTGGACCGCTCCCACCGCGTCTATAGCCCCGATGCGGCGGTCCACTCCCGCCTGCACGATCCATTGCGCGAGGTCGTCGACGTCGATGACCTGCACGTATCTTCCGGCAGTGGCCGGTGTGAGCACGCGACCGCCGCGGTGCATCCGGGCGGGCCAGTAGCCGAAGCGATCGCTTGGATCGCCAGGGCCGACGATTAGGCCCGGGCGTGCGATTAGCAGACGGTCCCCGATCCGTTCCGCGGCGGCTTTCTCGGCGGCGACCTTCGCGTCCGGGTACATGGTGAGGTCTTGCGGCTCGACCAGTTCCGCCAACTCATTCGCGCCCGGCGTGCTGTTGTCCGCATACACCGACACGCTCGACACCAGAGTCCAGTGCGCTGCACGGGGCGCGAACGCCTGCAGGGCGGGTCCGACAAGCTGCGGTTCGTAAGCGAGTTCGATCACGTCGTCCCAGTCACCCGTGACGCGGTCGTAGGCACCGGGAAGCAGCCGGTCCGAGTGCAGCACCTCGACGCCGTCCGGAACTTCGCCCGATTGTCCACGCGCCAAGCAAACAACCTGAGCGCCCCTGTCGCGGGCCGCGACAGCGACCTGTCGCCCCAACCATCCGGTGCCGCCCAGCACTAGCACTCGCCTCATGCATCAAGTAAATCGAGCCGATACGGCAGGAACGAGCCTCTTCGCTCTGGGCGCAACTACGCGCGAAAGCCGGTCCGTTTACGACCCCAACGACCCGGTAGGCCGGCTGCTATTCAATGTCCTCGGCATGGTCGCCGAATTCGAAGCGGACCTCATCCGGGCCCGCACACGGGAGGGCATGCAGATCGCCAAGGCCGCCGGGAAGCTTCGCGGCCGCCAGCTCACGCTGAGCAAGACGAAACGGAAACACCTGCTCGACCTCGCCGCCGCCGGCAAGCACACCCAGGCCGAACTCACGGAGCTGTTCGACGTGTCCCGCACCATGATCTACCGCGAGCTCCGTCGCGCAACGAAGTGACGCGGATACGCCCGACGGAGCAGGTGGTGCGTTGACCGGTTGAGATCACCATCGTTTTCGGCTGGCTGAGCAGCAAGGCTTCGCTCGGCCTCCGACTCTTCGTTCGGAGTGCTACAGCGCTCGGAACATCACGCGCACATCGGGTCGATCTGATCGTGGACTGGTTGTGAAGCCCGCACGCTCGTATGTTCGTATCGCGGCGTCATTGCCGACAATCACGTTCAGTCGCAACTCTGACGCACCGAGCGATCTCGCCCGGTCTGAAGCGCCCCGGGTTTGGTTCCGACTCATCTGAAGGAGAATCGGATCATGCCCAAGAAGTACGACCAGCAGTTGCGTGAGCACGCCGTCAGGATGGTGCTCGACAAGCGCGCCGCCGAAGCATGCTCACAGCGCGTCGCGATGGACGCCGTCGGAGCCTCGCTCGGTATCGCGCCGGCGACCATCCGTAACTGGATGCCCCGTGCCGGCGAACAACTAGCCATGGCGGGCGCGGCAGCGCCGCGTGAGTCGCTCGAGGAAGAGAACCGGCGCCTTCGCCGCGAACTCGCAGAGACACGGCGCGCGAACGAGATCTTGAAGAAAGCATCGGCTTTTTTCGCAGCGGAACTCGACCGCCCCACGACGAGATGATCCGGTTCATCGACGAACACAAGGGTCAGTTCGGGGTCGAGTCCATCTGTCGCGTGCTGGGCGCGACGGAGTGTGGGTTCATCACGTCGCGTGGCTACCGGGCAGCGAAAGCCCGCCCGCGCTGCGCGCGAGCGATCCGTGACGAGGTCCTCATCGACGAGATCCGGCGCGTCCACCAGCAGAATTACGGCGTGTATGGCCACCGCAAGATGTGGCACGCGATGCGCCGCCAGGGCTGGATGATCGGACGCGACCAGACCGCCCGGCTCATGAAAGTCGCTGGGCTGCACGGTGTTCGGCGCGGGCGTCACCCGTTCACGACCGTCGCGTCGAAGCTGCCCGATCACCGCCCGGACCTGGTCGAGCGTGACTTCCACGCGTTGGCGCCGAACGAGCTGTGGGTGGCGGACATCACGTACGTGCGCACCGTCGGTGGGTTCGCGTACACGGCGTTCATCACCGATGCGTGCACAAGGAAGATCGTCGGCTGGTCGGTCGCGTCGTCGCTGACGACGCAGGCGTTGCCGATGATCGCGTTGCAGCAGGCGATCACCACGACCCCGGCGGCGCGTCAGAGCGGACGGCTCGTGCATCACAGCGACCGCGGAGTCCAGTACGTTTCGCTGGCGTACACCGACACGTTGGCCGAGCACGGCGTCGCGCCTTCGGTTGGGACAGTAGGCGATTCGTATGACAACGCCTTGGCTGAGACGGTCAACGGCTTGTACAAGGCGCTTGACCCCTGATCGTGGACACGCTGATTCCAGCACGAGGCTGGGGAAGCGAGAATCCAAGGGATGGCTAGGAAGAATTACACGGACGAGTTCCGCCAGCGGGCGGTGGATTTGTACGAGTCCACCCCTGGCGCGACGTTGAAGGGGATCGCGGCGGATCTGGGGATCTCCCGCGGTGCGCTGAAGGAGTGGGTCGGCAAGCACGGCTCTGGGGCCACGACTGCGGGTATGGGGCCGATGCCCGCGGCGGGGCGGGCGGAGTCGCCGACGGCGAAGATCCTCCGGCTGGAGGTCGAGAACGCGAGGCTGGAAGCGGAGAAGCTGAAGCTCGAGACGGAGCGGGACATTCTCCGCCAGGCGGCGAAGTATTTCGCGGGGGAGACGAACTGGTGAACCGCTTCCAGTTCGTCCAGGACCACAAGGACGCCTACGGCGTGAAGCGGTTGTGTGAGGTCGTCGAGATCGCGAGGTCCTCGTTCTACGCCTGGCTGGACGCCGCACCGCGGCGCGCCGCGAAGGCTGCCGACGACGCGGCCCTCGCGGCGCGGATCCGCGTGTTGCAGGACCCCGCCCAGGGCGGCGACCGCGCTTACGGGGCACCGCGGATCACCGCCGACCTCAACGACGGCGTTCCCGCCGCCGGGCGGGTGAACCATAAGCGGGTCGCCCGGGTGATGCGGGAACACGAGCTCGCCGGGATCCGGCTGCGACGAAGGGTGAAGACCACGATCCCGGACCAGTCCGGGCGGAAGTTCCCTGACCTGATCGAACGGGACTTCAGCATCGGGGAACCGAACCGCAGGTATGTCGGCGACATCACCTACCTCCCCATCGCCGACGGATCGAACCTGTATCTGGCGACCTGCATCGACCTCGGGTCGCGGAAGCTCGCGGGCTGGCAGGTCGCCGACCACATGCGCACCGAACTCGTCGAGGACGCCCTCCGCGCCGCGGCCCGCGACCGCGGATCGCTGGCCGGTGCCGTCTTCCACAGCGACCACGGAAGCGTCTATACGTCGAAGGCCTACGCAACGCTCTGCGAGCAGCTCAAGGTCACCCAGTCCATGGGTGCGATCGGCACGAGCGCCGACAACTCACTCGCGGAGAGCGTCAACGCGACGCTCAAGCGAGAGCTCCTCGAAGGGGCGTCGGCGTTCCCGGACCAGGCCACCGCCTACCGGGCCGTGTTCCGGTGGGCGAACCGCTACAACACCCGCCGGCGCCACTCCGCGATCGGCCAGATCACCCCGAACAACTACGAGAACGCCTACGCGGCGACCACGTCCGCTACCCTCGCGGAAGCGGCATAACCGAACCGACACCGTGTCCACGATCGAGGGTCAAGGCCCGTCACTGGTGCCGACTGTCACCGTGCACGCTATGCGAGCGGCCCGCGCATCGGAAGGCACGGCTAAGGGCGGTATTGCGAGCCCCCCGCTGGGCACGTTGGTGTGCAGTATCGTCGGTGCGCGTGACCGGCAGCCGCTTCCAGGAGTTCCTCGCCACCCGCCGCGCCCGCGTGCGCCCCGAGGACGTGGGCCTGCCCCGCGGGCCTCGCCGGCGGGTGCCCGGGCTGCGCCGCGAAGAAGTCGCGGCGCTGGCCGGAGTCAGCTCGGACTACTACATCCAGATCGAGCGGGGCCGCTCACGGGGGGTCTCGGACGAGGTGCTGGCGGCCATTGCGCACGCCCTGCGGCTGGACCAGGTCGAAACCGCGCACCTGTTCAACCTCGCCCACGCGACCCGGGCGGCCGCGGCTCCGCGCTCGCCCCTGCCCGCCGAGGCGCGCGACGGGCAGCCGCCGCCCGGGCTCCTCGCGCTCGTCGACGCACTCGCGACGCCGGCGCACGTGCAGAACGGGCGCCTCGACCTCCTCCACGCCAACGCCCAGGGCCGAGCGCTCTACGAGGCCGTGTCCGATCAGGACCCGGTGCGCCCGAACTTCGCGCGCTTCGTCTACCTGGACCCCGCTGCACGCAGCTTCTACGGCGACTGGCCGCAGGTGGCCGATGAGGCCGCCGCGATGCTCGAGGCGGAGGTGGGCCGCAGCCAGGCCGCCCGCGCAGACGAGGGCGGGGCCGGTGATGGCAGCGCAGTCGGCAGCGCAGTCGGGAATGAGCCCGGCGACGATGCGGACGCGCCACGCGGGGCCTACGGCAGCCTGGGCGAACTCGTGGGGGAGCTGCTGGCCGGCAGCGTCGAGTTCCGGTGCCGCTGGGGCCAGCGGGATGTCAGCGACCACCGGCGCGGAGCCAAGCGCCTGCTGCACCCGCGGGTGGGCGAGCTGCGCCTGCGCTTCGAGGCGCTCGAGGTGGGCGACCGGCCGGGCATGCGCCTGTTCGGATACACTGCGGACCCAGCTCACCCCGACACGGCCGCACGGCTGGGGCGGCTGGGCCGACCGGCCGACGATCTGCCGTCGCGGTGCGCCTGACCCGCGGGCGGGCCCGGTACGCGGGCACGCAGGGTACGCGGGCACGCGGCGCCGGCCGGGAACGCCGGGTGCTGGGCCCAAGGAGGAATCGCCATGAGCAACGTCGAAGCACACCCGGCGCAGGTCCTGTGCCGCGGCGAGGGCCTGCCCGGCCCCCGCTCGGAATGCGCCGGGGGCGCCGAGGTTGAGCTCATCGAGGCGCGCGAGGTGCCCCTGGGCGGACCGCGGGCCATGACCGTGCGCCGGACGCTGCCGCAGCGGCAGCGCTCCCTCATCGGCGCCTGGTGCTTCTTCGACCACTACGGGCCCGACGACGTAGCGGCCACCGGTGGCATGGACGTAGCGCCCCACCCGCACACCGGCCTGCAGACCGTGAGCTGGCTCTTCGACGGGGCCATCGCCCACATCGACTCCGGGGGCGGCCGCGGCACCGTGCTGCCCGGCGAGATCAACCTCATGACCGCGGGCACCGGCATCTGCCACTCGGAGACCTCCACCCAGGACACGCAGACCCTGCACGGGGTGCAGCTGTGGCTGGCGCTGCCGGACGCGGTGCGCGGCACGCTGGGCCGCGCCTTCGAGCACTTCGAGCCGGAGCCGGTGCCACTGGCCCGCGCCTCCGCGGGCGACTCGGACACTGGCTCGTCTGACGCTGGCGCCTCGGACGGTGGCGCCCCGGGTGCCGGCGACTCGGACCGTGCGGTGGACGGCTCGCCCGCCGGCGAGGCGCTCGTCTTCATCGGCAGCCTGCTGGGCCGCACCTCGCCCATCAGCGTCTACAGCCCCCTCGTGGGCGCGCAGCTGCGCCTGGAGCCGGGCGCCGTGGTGGACCTGGCCGTCGATCCCTCCTTCGAGCACGGCCTGCTGCTGGATTCCGGTGCCGTCGCGCTCGAGGGCGTCGAGATCCCCCGTGCGGGGCTGGCCTACACCGGCGTGGGCAGTCAGTCGCTGCGCATCGCCAACCTCGGCGAGGAGCCCGCGCTTCTCGTGCTCATCGGCGGGCAGCCGTTCGGCGAGGAGATCGTCATGTGGTGGAATTTCGTGGGCCGCGACTCGCAGGAGATCGCCCGCTACCGGGCGGAGTGGGAGGCCCACGGCGAGCGGTTCGGGGAGGTCGACGGCTACGTCGGGCACCTCGGGCCCGGCCGGAGCAAGGACGGCCTGGCGCGCCTGCCCGCCCCCGCCCTGCCCGATGTCGAGCTGCGTCCCCGCCGCAATCCGCCGCCCAGCGCCCAGCGCCCAGCGCTCCCGGACCCAGCCGCTCACCCCCGCTCCCGGTGGAGCCGCCGCGGAGACAGTCCCGAATGGAGATTCCCATGGCCGATGACCAGCTGACCGACAAGAACGGCGCCCCCGTGAGCGTTGCCGTCGATCAGGCCAACAGCGCCTACGCGATCATGCTCGACGACGGCACCGTCGCCGGGCGCACGGTCTTCATGGCCGCGCCCGAGGCGCCCGGCGAGTGGATCTTCTACCACACCGAGGTCTCGGAGGAGTTCGGCGGCCGCGCCCTGGCCACGGTGCTCATCGCCGCGGCCATGGCCGACGTGCGCGCGCAGGGCATCACCGTCGTGCCGATCTGCCCCATGGTCCGTGCGTGGCTGCAGAAGAACGCCGAGGAGTACGAGGCCGCGGGCGGGCGCGTCCGCAAGGCGACGGGCAAGGACATGGAGGCCGTCGAGGACGCGGTGCAGGGCGGGCAGGCGTGAAGCGGCCCTACATCGACAAGGCTGCGCCGCAGGTCCAGAAGGCCATGGAGAAGGCGGCCGTCGCCGCGCGGGAGGCCTCGCACGCCGCCGGCCTGGAGGACTCCACGATCGAGCTGGTCAACGTGCGCGTCTCGCAGCTCAACGGCTGCCCCACCTGCCTGAGCATCCATGTCCCGCAGGCCCGCGCCGCAGGCGTGAGCCAGCGCCAACTTGACCTGCTGCCCTCGTGGCCCGAGGCGCGCGGGGTCTACACGGACGTCGAGCGCGCGGCCCTGCTGCTGGCCGAATCGCTCACGGTCATCGACCAGTCCGCGGACCGCAATGCGCTGGTGGAGCGGGCCGCCCAGGCGCTCACCGCCGACCAGATCGCCGCCGTCGAATGGACGGCGGTGCTCATCAACGCGTTCAACCGCATCTCGATCGCCAGCGGCCACCCGCCGCGGCCGGAGTAGGAGCGTGCCGGTGACCACCGTGGGGGCTGCCGACGGCTTCGCGCTGGCCGTGCAGACCGGCGGCCCGCCCGTTGCGCCGCCGCTGCTCCTGCTGCCCGGGCAGGCGAACTCCCACCGCTGGTGGGACGGCCTGCGCGAGGTGTTCGAGCCGGTCTTTCGGACGATCACCTTCGACTACCGGGGCACCGGTGACAGCCGCGGTGAGGTGGGGGAGTGGGGCACGTCCCTCTTCGCCGCCGATGCCGCCGCCGTGCTCGTCCACCTGGGCTATGACGAGGCCTGCGTATTCGGCACCTCGATGGGCGGTCGGGTGGCGCAGAAGCTCGCCATCGAACACCCGCAGCGCGTATCGGCGCTGGCCATCGGGTGCAGTGCGCCCGGCGGCGAGCACGCCGTCGCGCGCGATCCGGCAGTGACGCGGGCGATGGGCCACGGCGACGTGCGCCAGCGGCTGCGCTTCCTCTTCGAGCTGTTCTACACCCCCGCGTGGCCGCATCCCCTGGAGGAGAGCACGCTGCTGGGTGATCCCAGCATGACGCGCGCGGAGAAGACCGCGCACCGCCGCGGCAGCCTGGCCCACGACGCGTGGGGCGAACTGCCCCGCATCGCCGCGTCCACCCTCGTCATCCACGGTGAGGACGACGTGATGACGCCCGCGGCCAATGCGCGCCTGCTGGCTGAGCGCATCCCCGGCGCGCGACTCGAGCTGTTCCCCGGCCGCCACGGGTTCTTCTCCGAATACGCAGACGAGGTGCTGCCGCGGGTGCGCGAGTTCCTGGCCACGACGGGTGTTGACGGTGGCCCCTGACTCGGCCCGCCGCCCCCCGACCGCCCGAATCCAGAGGATTGCCCCGTGAGTGAAACCGCCCCCGGTATGTCAATGCCCGCCGCCGCCTCGGCGACACCGGCCCCCGCCTCGGCAGCGGAGCCCGTGATCCGCCTGGACCGGGTGACGCTGCGGCGCGGGCAGACGCAGATCCTGCACGGGGTCGACCTCACGGTGCACGCGGGGCAGCGGTGGGCACTGCTGGGTCCCAACGGCGCCGGCAAGACCACAATGCTGGGGTTCTGCGGGGCGCAGACCCACCCCACGAGCGGGACCGTGGACGTGCTGGGCCACCGGATCGGGCGAGTGGACATGCAGGCGCTGCGGCGCGAGATCGGCCACGTCAATCCGCGCCACCCGCTGCGCTCGCCGCTGACCGTCACGCAGGTGGTGCTCACCGGATTGACGGGCACGATCGAGATGCCCATGCGCTGGGAGCCCACGGCGCAGGACACGCAACGGGCCCGCGCAGCCCTTGAGCGGATCGGCCTGTCCGAGCGCCGGGACGCGCCCTGGACCACCCTGTCCCAGGGTGAGCGCGGGCGCGCCCTCATCGCCCGCGCCCTCGTCATCGAGCCGGCGCTGCTGCTCCTCGACGAGCCCACCACCGGTCTGGACGTCGCGGCGCGCGAGCAGTTCCTCGAGACGATCAATGGGCTGGACCCCGGTCCCGCGCTCACCACGGTCCTCGTCACGCACCACCTCGAGGAGCTGCCGGAGACCACGACGCATGCCATGGTCATCGCCCACGGTCGCGCGGTCGCGGCGGGGCCGGTGGACGAGGTCCTGACCACGGAGACGATCAGCGCGGCCTTCGAGCATCCCATCGAGGTCTCGAAGGCCCACGGCCGGTGGGCCGCGCGCGCCCGGCGGGGCCGCTGAGCGCATACGTGGGCAGGCGCCGGGCGCGCGGTGCTATCCCGTCAGCGAGTTGAAGAGCAGACTCGTGCGGGTGTCGACCACCCCCGGGACGGCGCGGATGCGCTCGAGGACCGTGTCGAACTCGGAGAGGCTGATCGCGCGCAGATGCACGACCAGGTCCCATTCGCCGATCGTCGAATGGAGCTGCTCGACCTCCGGGTAGCCGCGGATGGCCCGCACGGCGTCGCGGCCGCGGTTCGGGGCGATCGAGACCATGGCGACGCCGCGGATCGCATCGCGGTCCACATCATTGGCGAGGCGGATGGTGAAGGCCTCGATGACCCCCTCGGCCACCAGCTTCTCGATGCGGCCCGTCACGGTCGAGCGATTCACCCCGACCTGCCGCGCGAGTTCGGCGATGGGGGTTCGGCTGTCCGCGCGCAGCAGCGAGATTACCCGGCGGTCCACGTCGTCCAACATGGCACATAGCCTATTCCAGGACCGCAGAATGCCTGTTTCCTAGGCGGAATATGGTCCATTCGGCGATTGAACGACCACATTGCCGAGTCATAGCGTGGCGGGTGTCAGCGAACGCCTCCCGGAAGAAGAGACCGCACATGCCCACTCCGCCCGCTCCCGGCCTCACCCACTTCGCCGCTCGCGCAGGCGACCACAACGACCGTGCGATGGCGGCCTCACCCCGCCTGGCGCAGGCCCTCGCCGGGCTCCTCGGCCAGCCCCCGACGGTCATCGGCGCCCCGGAGCCGGCCCTCGCCGCGGACTGGGACGTCGAGCTCACCGCCGCGCGCCCCGCGCTCCAGGCGATGCGCGCGCACTACGACGACGTGCTCGGCCGCGGCCTCACGCCCGTCACGGCGCTGAGCCGGTGCGCGGTCGCGCTCGCCACCCTCCCGGCCGTCGCGCAGCACCGCCCGGATGCCGTGGTGATCTGGTTCGATGCCCACGCGGACCTCAACACACCGGCCACGACCCCCACGGGCTACCTGGGCGGGCTGGCGCTGTCCGGCTCGCTCGGCTGGTGGAACTCCGGGCTCGGGGCCGGCCTTGCCCCCGATCGCACCGTCCTTGCGGGCGTCCGCGACATCGACGAGCCGGAGGCCGAGCTCATGCGCTCACACGATGTGGCGCTCGTGGCACTCGGACCGGACTTCGCACGGCGGCTGGGAGAGGCCGTCGCCGGGCGGCCGGTGTACATCCACATCGACTGCGATGTGCTCGATCCCGACACGGTGCCCACGGACTACCGGGTGCCGAACGGCCTGAGCCTCGGCGACCTCCGTGCCGCGGCAGCCGTGCTCGCCGGCAGTGAGATCGTCGGACTCGAGATCGGCGAGCTGGAGACCCAGACGCCGGCGGAGGACCTCGACCCCCTCCTCCAGGCCCTCGCGCCCGTCCTCACGGCACTCGTGCAGAGCTGAGGTCCGCGCTGCGAGAGCTGCGATCACTGCGGCGTCTGTGCGGCCGGGGCCCAGAGGGCTCCTGCCCCGCGCCCCCAGCGCTGCACACGCCCGCGCCTGCTCACGCCCGCCCTGCTCATTCCCCCGCCTGCTCATGCGCGGCCCGAGCTCGCTGCGTCCTCGTCGTCTGCCAGCTGCTGGGCCAGGTAGCGCCCCGTCACGCTGTCGGGGTCCGCGGCGACCTGGCGCGGCGTCCCGGTGGCGATGATGCGCCCGCCCTCGGTGCCGCCGCCGGGGCCCATGTCGACGATGTGGTCCGCGTTGGCGATCATGTCGAGGTCGTGCTCGATGACGAGGACGGTGCCGCCCTGGTCGAGCAGCCGCTGGAGCACTCCGATGAGCGTGCGCACGTCCAGCGGGTGCAGGCCCACGGTGGGCTCGTCGAAGACGAAGAGCGTCCCCCGCTGCCCGCGCTGGAGCTCGGAGACGAGCTTGAGGCGCTGGGCCTCGCCCCCGGAGAGCTCGGGTGTCGCCTCGGCGAGGGTGAGGTAGCCCAGGCCCACATCGCGCAGCCCCTCCAGGCGCGTGCGGACCGGCGCGAGGTCGCCCACCCGGTCCAGCGCCTCGGCGGCGGTGAGCGCGAGCAGCTCCGGCAGCGCCAGCGCGGGCCCGCCATCCGCGCTGGGGCGGCGGTAGTCGAGCGCCTGCGGGGCGTAGCGGCCGCCCTCGCATTCGGGGCAGGCGATGTCCACGTCCGGCAGGAACTGCACGTCCAGGGTGACCTGGCCCGTCCCCTCGCAGCGCGGGCAGCGCAGCGCACCCGTGTTGTAGGAGAACGACCCGGCGTCCAGGCCAGCCTGCTGCGCCGCGGGCAGGCGGGCGTATGCACGGCGCAGCTCGTCCATGATCCCCGTGTAGGTGGCGACGGTGGAGCGCACGTTGATGCCGATGGGCGCCGCGTCGACGACGTTGACGCGGGTGATGCCGCCCGGCTCCACCGCCCTCACGTGCGCGGGCAAGGTGGGACCGGAATCGCCGCCGGCCGCGGAGCCGCCTGTGGACCCGCCCCCGCCGCCCCCGCTGCCGCCACTGGTGGCTCCCCCGGTGCTGGCCTCCGTGCGGGCGCGCAGGGCGGGGATGAGGCTGTCGAGCACGAGCGTCGTCTTGCCCGAGCCGGAGACGCCCGTGACCGCCGTCATCCGGCCGACGGGGAAGGCGGCCTCGAGTTCGTGCACCGTGTGGATGGGGGCGGTGTTCAGCCGGATGGTGCCGTGGTCGAACGTCTGCGCCGCGGGGGCGGGCGTGCGCGCGCTCACCCGCTCGCTGCCGGTGAGGAACCCGCCGATGAGCGAGGCGGGATCGGCGCCCAGCTGCGCCACGGTGCCGGTGGCCACGACCCGGCCGCCGGCAGCGCCCGAGCCCGGGCCGATCTCGATGAGGTGGTCGGCCTGCCGCAGCACGAGCGGCTCATGGTCGACGAGGACCACCGAGTTGCCGTCGGCCAGCAGGTCCTCGACGACGCCCAGCAGCCCGGTGACGTTGGACGGGTGCAGCCCGATCGACGGCTCGTCGAGGACGTAGAGCACCCCGGTGGTCTCGTTGCGCACCGCGCGGGCCAGCTGCACGCGCTGCCGCTCGCCGGTCGACAGGGTCGCCGAGGCCCGGTCGAGGCCGAGGTAGCCCAGGCCCAGCTCCACGAGCCGACGGGCCATGCCGCGCAGCGCGTCGCTGAGGCTGCGGGCCATGGGCAGCATGTCCTCCGGCAGCGTGGCGGGCACGGTGTCCGTCCAGGCGAGCAGCTGATCGAGGGTCTTCGCGGTGACCGCCGCGAGGTTCTCATCCCCGATCTCCGGGCCGCGGGCGCGCTCGCTCAGGCGGCTGCCGCCGCAGGCGGGGCACGGTGAGACGGTGAGGAAGCGGCTCACGCGCCGCAGCCGCTTCTCATCCCCGGCGCGCTTGAGCTCCTCGAGCACGGTCAGCCGGGCGTTGCGGAAGGTGAAGTTGAGGTCGTGGACCCCGTTCTTCGTGGTGACGGTGATGTGCTTCTTCTCCTCGGGCCCGTCGAGCACGATCTGCCGCTCCGCGTCGCTCAGCTCGTCCCACGGCACGTCCGTGCGGACGCCGAATTCCCGGGCGATCTGCGGCTGGACGCGGAAGCCGAACATCTGCCAGGGGATGACCGCGCCCTCGTCGAGGCTCAGGTGCGGATCGCGGATGAGCGAGGCGTCGTCGACCGTGCGCACCACCCCGGTGCCCTCGCACTCGGGGCAGGCCCCCTCGGAGTTGAAGGCGAGCTCCTCCGCGCCGGGCGGGTGGACCTGGGCCCCGCAGATCGGGCAGGAGAACGGCACTTCCTCGGCCACCCGCAGGGTGGGCTCCTGCCGATGGCCGTGGGGGCACAGGTGGCCGGCCAGGCGGGAGAACATGAGCCGCAGGACGTTGAGCAGCTCCGTGGACGTGCCGAACGTGGAGCGGACACCGGGCACGCCGGGCCGCTGGCGCAGGGCCAGCGCGGCCGGCACGTGGCTTACGCGGTTCACGTCTGCGCGGGCGGCCTGGCCCATCCGGCGGCGCGTGTAGGTGGACAGCGCCTCGATGTAGCGCCGGGAGCCCTCCGCATAGAGCACGCCCATGGCCAGGGAGGACTTCCCGGACCCGGACACCCCGGCGATCCCCACGAGCTTGCCCAGCGGCACGTCGACGTCGATGTCGCGCAGGTTGTGCACGCGTGCCCCGCGCACCTCGATGATGCCGGTGAAGGCCCGTTCGGCCCGCTGTGCCGCCGAGGTGCGGGCCGGCTTACCGCGTTCGTCTGGTTCCGGGTTCGCTGCGTCCGCCATGACCCGATTCTTCCACCACCGGCGTGGGCCCGCGACGGCCGTGTGGGGTCGCGGGGGGCCTTGCGGCGGCACCGCCGGGAGCGTGCTCAGCCTGCCGTGCTCACCCCATGAAGCCGGTGAGCGCCATCCAGGGGATCGCAACGGCGAAGAACACGATGAGCATGATGATGCCCGCGATCGCGCCCACGCGGAACCACTCGCCGGCCTTGACGTAGCCGGAGCCGAACACCACGCCGGCGGGGCCGGAGGCGTAGTGGGTGAGGCCGCCGAACAGGTTCGAGGCGAAGCCCAGGCTCAGCGCAGCGAACAGCGCTGGGGCGCCCGCGGTGATCGCCGCCCCCAGGAACACCGCGTACATCGCGACGATCTGGGCGGTGTTCGAGGCGAAGAAGTAGTGGGCGAAGAAGTAGACGAGCACGAGGATCGCAAACGCCGGCACCCAGCTCAGACCGCCCACCGCGTGCGCCACCGAGTCGCCGATCCAGCCGATGACGCCCAGGGCGTTGAGCTGGTCGGCCATGCCCACGAGCACGGCGAAGAAGATGAGGGTGGACCACGCCGAGGCGTTCTTCGCCAGGTCCTTCCAGGTCAGCACCCGGGTGACGAGCAGGATCGCGATGCCGGCGAAGGCGGCCGCCGTCGCGTTGACGTGCAGCTGGGTGCCCAGGCACCACAGGACGAGCAGGAGGACGAACGTGCCCGCCATCGTCCACTCGCCGGAACTCAGCCGGCCCATGCGCGCAAGCTCGGCCCGCGCCTCGGCGGGAGCGCCCGGCGTGCTCTTCTCCGTGGGCGGGTAGATCTTCGACATCACCCACGGCATGAGCAGCAGGGTGACGAGCCCGGGCACCAGCGCGGCGATCGCCCAGCCGCCCCAGGTGATCTCGACTCCCTGCTGGGCCGCCGCGGCCTGCGCGATGGGGTTGCCCGCCATGGCCGTGAGGAACATGGCCGCCGTGACGGCGTTGACCTGCACCTCGGTCATGCCCAAATACGAGCCCAGCTTGCGGCGCGAGGCATCGGTGTCCGGGGTGGAGCCGTGGACCTCGGCCAGCGAGCGGATGATCGGGTAGATGACGCCGCCGGCGCGGGCGGTGTTCGACGGCGTGGCCGGGGCCAGGATGAGGTCCGTGATCGTGAGCCCGTAGGACAGGCCCAGGCTGGACTTGCCCAGCCAGGAGACGAACACGAGCGCGATGCGCCGGCCCAGTCCGGTGATGAGGAAGCCGTCGGCGATGAAGAACGCCGCGACGATGAGCCACACCGCGGAGTTGCCGAAGCCGGACAGCGCCTCGTCCTTGGCGTTCATGGCCCCCGTGAGCATGGCGGCCGCCAGTCCGATGAGGCCGACGGACGCGGTGGGCAGCGGCTGGAGGATGAGGCCCAGGATCGTGGCGACGAAGATCGCGAGCATGTGCATGCCGCGCTCGTCGACTCCCGCGGGCGGCGGGATGAAGTAGATGGCCAGCGCAGCGGCGGCCATGATCGCGAACTTGACGATGAGCCCGCGCGTCTGCCGGCGGGCGGCCGCCCGCTCGTCCGGCTGGGCGGGGCCCTGCGCCGCGGGCTGCGAGCCCGGCTGCGCGGTGGGCTGTGAGGTGGGATCGGCCACGGCCGTGTCCTCCGAGTCTGCTGTCTCAGTCCGCCGGGTGAATGGGGGGTGCCGCACCGCGGCTGCGAAGGTGCGGCCGGGCGGGGCGGCGGCGCCGTCGAGGGGCGCGGTGGCCAGCGCGCGCGGCGGGGGCTGCGCGCTGCCGCGCTGAACTCTAGGCGCGCGATCTCCCGCGCGATACCCCCGCACGGGTGACATGAGACGCAGCGTCTTACCGGCACTGGAGCGATGCCGGACAGCGGGCGGGGTGCTGCGGGCCCGCGGTCCGGATCGTGCGGCTCGGGATCGGGGTGCAGCCGGCAGCGGGGGCTCAGTGCTGCCGGCGCACGGCCCGGGGACGGCGGGCGCCTGCGCGGTCTCAGGCCTCACCGGTGTCGCCGCGGTTGGCCGCCCGCAGCTCGCAGGCGATGTCGAGGTGGCCCGCGTGGCGCGCGTACTCCTGGAGGACGTGGAGCATGATCCAGTGCAGCTGCGCCACGCTGTCCGCATCCGCGAAGCGGCCGCCGGGGGCCGCCCACTCGTCGAGCGCGTGGGCCCGCACGATCGCGCGGGAGTCGGCCCCGGCCGCGTGCAGCGCTGCCAGGAGGTCGTCGATGTCCTGATCCGGATTGACCATGGGGCCTGAGCGCACGCCGCCCTCGCGGTCGCCGAACGGATCGTCGATCTGCTCGGCGAGGAACGCCCAGCGGAACCAGCGCCGCTCCATGTGCGCAAGGTGGTTGACGAGGCCCGCGGGGGTCCACCCCGAGGGCAGCTGGGAGGCGTAGAGCTCGGAGGGCTGCAGCCCGCGCACCTTCTCCTCGACCGTCCGGCGGTAGAACTCGAAGTAGTCGAGGAGGAGTTCGCGCACGTCCTGGCTGTTTCCCGGTTCCGCGGTCATGGGGCCAGCCTCTCACGCGCGGACCCCGCATCCGGGTCTCGTGGGCCCGGGACTTGTGGGCCCCGGGCCCGCTTGGCCCGGGCGTGCCCGGGGTTGTGCACCCGGGTCTGCCCGGGTCCGGCGCGGGCCCGCGCCGGGGTCCCGGCCACGCGGCACAGGCCGGGCGGTTAGGGTGCGGGGTGCGGCGGACCCATCCGGGCAGCCGCCGCGGGCGGCCGCTGCCGCGCACACCCCACTCCACCCGAAGGGCACCCTCCATGGCATTCTCTCCGTCCACGGCGATCCTGCGCGCCATCCCCGGCGCCTCCATCCTCAATTCCGGGGTGGAGAAGTTCGCGCTCGAAGACGGCAGCGCGGCGTTCCTCCAGCAGATGGCCGCGAAGGGCTTCCCTGCGCTCGCGAAGCTCGAGCCCGCGCAGTTCGGCAAGCTGCTCGCCGCCGCCGAGGTGGCCGTCGGCGCAGCGCTGCTGGCCCCCTTCGTGCCCACGAAGCTCGCCGGGCTCGGGCTGGCGGCGTTCTCCGGCGGCATGCTCACGATGTACTTCCGCACCGAGGAATTCACGAAGGACGACGGCCTGCGCCCGGCCGGGGACGGCGTGGCCGTCTCGCACAATGTGTGGCTGGCCGCGATCGCGCTCGCCCTGCTCCTCAAGCGGGGGAAGTAGGCGGAAGGTGGCGGACCACCGCGAGGGCGCGCACCACGACGCCCACCCAGGCACCCACCCGGATGCGCACTACGCCGACGAGCGGCTGGCGCGGGTCTACGACGCCTTCGAGGGGCCCCGCGATGATCTGGACCTCTACATGTCGATCGCGCAGGCGGTGGGGGCCACCTCCGTCCTGGACGTGGGCTGCGGCACGGGTGCTTTCGCGCTGTTCGCCCAGCGGGCGGGCATGGCCGCGGCCGGTATCGATCCCGCCCAGGCCATGCTCGACGTCGCCCGCCACAAGCCCGGTGGCGAGTTCGTCGACTGGTTCTGCGCCGATTCCCTCCATCCGCCGCCGGTGAGCGCGGATTTCGCGACGATGACGGGCAACGTCGCACAGGTGTTCCTCACCGATGACGCGTGGGCGGCCACGCTCAATGCCCTCGCCCAGCGCCTCGTGCCCGGTGGCCACCTGGTCTTCGAAACCCGCAGGCCCGAGGCGCGGGCGTGGGAAGCGTGGGCGCGGGCGGAGCCGGTCGAACACCATGTGCCCGGGATCGGCCGGGTGCGGGAGACGCGGACCGACGTCGTCGCGCACCCGCCCCTCGTCTCGTTCGCCCAGGTCTACGCGTTCCCCCACGGCGAGGAGCTGCGCTCGGAGTCGACACTGCGCTTCCGCGGCCGGGATGAGAACCGGGCGGCACTGGGCGCCGCCGGATTCGATGTGCTCGAGATCCGCGATGCCCCCGACCGGCCCGGCGCCGAGGACGTCTACGTCTGCCAGAAGGTCATCCGCTGAGCGGTTGTGGGCCGGCAGACACGCGGCCCGCGGAATGGGCGGCGCCCGCGCCCGGTTGACGCAGCGGGCCGCGGACGTGCGGTCACCGCGACCGCCGGCGCACTCGCACCGGCGGGGGAGAGGAGCAGCCACGATGCGCGCAGCGTTCTACGAGAAGCCGGCCAAGGACAATTCGACCCTGCGAACCGGGCAGCGCCCCTCCCCGACGGTGGGGCCGGGCACCGTGCTCATCGAGGTGCGGGCCGCAGGGGTGAACCCGGTGGACTGGAAGGTCATGGCCGGTGGCCTGGAAGGGCTCATGGACACGCGCCTGCCGGCCATCCCCGGCTGGGATGTCACCGGTGTCGTCGTGGAGACCGGACCCGATACACCGGAGTTCGCCCCCGGTGACGAGGTCATGGCGTATGCGCGGAAGGAGACCGTCCACGGCGGGACGTTCGCGCAGTACGTCGCCGTGCCCGTCGAGGCGGTTGCGGCGAAGCCGGCCGCGCTGTCGTGGGAGGGGGCAGGCGGTCTGCCGCTCGCTGGGCTCACCGCCCTGCGAGTGCTGCGGTTGACCGGTGTTTACCCCCAGGGGGCCGGGAGGACCGTTCTCGTCCACGCCGCGGCGGGCGGGGTGGGCAGCATGGCCGTGCAGCTGGCGAGGGCCGCGGGCGCCCGGGTCATCGGCACGGCCTCGGTGCGCAGCTTCGACTACCTGCGCGGGCTCGGAGCCGAGCCCGTGGAGTACGGCGAGGGCCTGAGTGAACGTGTTCAGGCGCTGGCGCCGGAGGGTGTCGACGCGGTCGTGGACTTCGTGGGCGGCGTCGAGGACGTCACCCTGGCGGTGCTGCGCGAGGGCGGTGCGCACGCCTCGGTCGCGGATCCGAGTGTGCTCGCCCACGGGGGCCAGTTCGTGTGGGTGCGCCCGTCCGGTGCCGAGCTCGAGGTGCTCAGCGAGCATGTCTCCGCTGGTGAGCTGACCGTCAACGTTGCGGAGACGTTTGGATTGGACGAGGTGGGCGCCGCATTCGATGCCAGCCGCTCCGGTACGACGCGGGGCAAGCTCGTCATCGTGCCCTGAGGGCGCTATGGTGTGAACATGTTCAATGAACGTGTTCAGGACCGGGGTGCGCGGAGGGCTCAGACGGAGGACGCGGTGCTCGCCGCCGCCCGCGACCTCTTCCGCGAGGCCGGCTATGCGGGCACCACCATCCGCCAGATCGCCCAGCGCGCCGGGGTGAGCGTGGGCACCGTCATGGGCGTGGGAGACAAGAGCGCGCTGCTCGTCCGCTCCTTTGAGGACTGGATCGCCCAGGTGCACGCCGAACGCACGGCGGCAGGCGCCTCGGCGGCGGGGGCGGTGCGAGCGGCCGGTGGCGCAGGCGGGAAGAAGGGCACACGGAAGCGCGTGGGAGCGAGCAGACCCCTCGCCCCCGTGGACGCGGTCATGGCGCTGTTCGCGCCGTTCATCGAGTACTTCGGCCAGGACCTCGAGCTGTCGCGCGCCTATGCCGCAGTGCTCGTTGCCGGTCCTGCTCCCGGCGCCGGTGCGGAGAGCTTCGCGGCCGGATCTGAGGCCGGAGCTGGGGCCGGAGCCGAGGCCGGGCGGCCCGCGATCTTCGGCTCGCTGGGCCGTGCGCTCCTCGGTGAGATCGTCGCCGTGCTCAAGAATGCCGGGCTCGCCCATCCCAAGCGCCGTGCGCGGGCGCTCTACTACGCGTATCTGGGCGTGCTCCTGACCGCGGCATCCGGCGCGGTCGCCTACGAGGACGTGACCGCGCGGGTGCGCGAGGCAGTCGCCGCGATTCTGGGCGGCGCGCGATGAACGGACAGAGCGCCATCCTGCTGGTGCCCGCGCTGGGCTGGCCGAGCGTGCTGCTCGCGGTCGGATTGGCCGGCGATGCGCTGGTCTCGCTGCGGCCGCCGGCCTTCGTGCGCCGCTGTTTGCACGGGGTGGGGCTGCCCCGCGACTGGTGGTGGGTACTCATCGTGGTCAAGCTTCTCGCAGCAGCGGGCCTGGTGGTAGGGCTCTGGGTGCCGGGTGTGGGTGCGGCCGCTGCACTGGGGGCCGTCGTCTACTTCTGCTGCGCGGCGACGGCCCACGTTCGAGCCCGCTTCTGCGGTCGCGAGCTGTGGCTCAACTGCCTGGGCATGCTCGGGCTGTCCGCATTCGCACTCGTGGCGGACTATCTGGTCTGACTGGTCTGAGCCGCGCCGGCCGCGGTCTCGGGGGCACCGCGGATGCCCTGTCGGTGGGAATCGCGCCGCGCCTCGAAGAGTTCGAGGCTCTGGTCGTAGTAGGCCGCGCTGCGGCCCACGCGGTGCATGCCGATGCGCTCGCACACCCGCTGGGATGCCGCATTGTCCGGGTGGGTGACCGCGATGACCCGCTCGAGGCCCGAGTTGAGTGCCGCTGTGAGGACCCGGGCGGCAGCTTCGCTGGCGTAACCGTGCCCGTTGCTGGATGCCGGCTGGCGCCAGCCGATCTCGGTGTCGTCGGGCTGGCCGGCCGCATTCGAACTCGTGCCCGCGGGCGGTTCTGAGGCGGGGATCGCCTTGAGGATGACGAGCGAGACGGCCGGCCCGTCGGGCAGGCACGCGAGCCACACGCCGCGCAATCGGTAGGCTTCGGGAGCCTGCTCCTGGGCCCTGGCCCGCTCCTCGGCCAGGCGCAGGCCGATCCAGGCCCGCGCCTCGGCGACGGAGTCCATGACGGCACCGGGGATGAAGCGGGTCAGCTGAGGGCTGCGGTGGACCTCGAGGACGAACGCGGCGTCTTCGGGGGAGAGTCTGCGCAGCACCAGGCGCTCGGTGGCGAGCTGGGTGCCCTCGCTCATGCGGTCTCCGACGACATCATGACGGCCAGGGAGGTCGGCCGGTGCCGTCCATCCGGCTTCCGCAGGCGCCGCCCGCGGAAGCCGGCGAGCGGCTCCTCGGTGCTGATCACGGGGCGTCCCACGGCAGGTAGTCGATGTCACCGCGGGCCAGGCGCTCGGCCGCAGGACCCGCGATCGCGGACCATTCGCCGCCCCGCGGTCGGAACACGGCGCTGATGTCCTCGTGTCGCCACGGGCCCTCGGGCAGCTCGACGACAGTCGTCGTCACCACGGCGTCCGACTGTTCGGAGACGTGCTCGTGCACGCGGCCCTCTGCAGCGGCGGCCACGAGGCGGCGCAGTGTCCCAACGGACTCCGCGGCGGCGGGCAGCTCCCAGTCCGCGCTGGCCACGGTGACGTGCAGCGCGGTGCCGTCACTGCGCCAGTGGACGGCCGCCCGCTCGCCCCGCATGGGCTGGATCGTGCAGGCACCGCCGTCGAGGCTCGAGACCACCTGCGCATGTGAGCGGAAGTCCGCCTCCACCTCGGCGGCGAGACCCCGGAGGGCGGTGAGCACCGGGTCCGCACCCGTCCGGATGCGGCCTGAGGGCGGGGACTCATGGTCAGCGGGCAGCGAGCCGGCCGACGCCGCGGGGCCACCGCGGTGGGCGGGCCGGGGTGACCAGCCCGGCAGGCGCGCATCGTCGCCGACCTCCAGGCGCACGCGGAAGCCACTGTGCGCGCTCTCGCGGGCCGTGATCCGGTCGAGGTCGACGACGATGGGCGGAGCATCCGCCGCGCGCCACTGATCCGGAAACCCCGGCACGGGCTCCACGGGCTGATCGACCCCCTGGATCGCGCGGACCGTGCCGGTGACGCGGCGGTGCTCGGCTCCGTCGGGGAACTGATCGTGGAGCTCCTGGCGGAAGCGGCGCAGCCCCTCGGCTGAGCGCCGCGCAGGATCGAGTGCGCAGAGCTCCCAGGCGACGAACTCGTCCACGCGGATCTCCGCCCCGCAGCAGGCCTGAGCCCAGCCCTCGATCTCCACCGCGATGTCCATGCCACCAGCGTAGGGCGAAGCGGTGTGGCCTGCCCGTACCGCAGGACCTGGCAGTGTCAAGGGAACAGACCCGCGCCTCACCGGCAGCGCAGCACGTGACGAGCCAGACACGGCCCGCGCACATGCCTCATTGAAGGCTGAACTACGCTGGGAGGTGCCCGATCCCCACCCGGCACCCATTCGAGCCGCCCCCAGGCTCACCGGCGCTGTGGCGCCCTCTGGCCCACAAGCCCTCCAGCTCACAAGGGAGACCCCATGTCGAAGCCCGTCCTCCAGATCATCGTCGGCAGCACCCGGCCCGGCCGTGTCGGCCTGCCCGTGGCGCAGTGGTTCGAGGGCCTGGCCCGCGAATCCGGCGAGTTCGAGGTGGAGCTCGTCGACCTGGCCGAGGTCGACCTGCCGCTCATGGACGAGCCCAATCACCCGCGCATGCGCAAGTACACGAAGGACCACACGAAGCGCAGGTCGGAGACGATCGACCGCGCGGATGCCTTCGTCTTCGTCATGCCCGAGTACAACTACGGCTTCTCCGCGGCGCTGAAGAACGCCATCGACTACCTGTGCCTCGAGTGGGCCTATAAGCCGGTGGGCCTCGTGAGCTACGGCGGCATCTCCGCCGGCACCCGCGCCGCGCAGATGATCAAGCAGGTCGTCACCACCCTGAAGATGACCCCCCTCTTCGAGGCCGTCTCCATCCCGTTCGTGCAGAAGTCGATCACCGACGGCACGTTCAGCCCCGAGGCGCCCGTCGGCGAGGGCGCTCGGGCCATGCTCGCCGAGCTCGGACGCATGGAGGAGGCGCTGCGCGGCCTGCGCCGCGGCGGCGCGAAGGCCTGACCCGGGGGCCGGAGCCGGCGCGAATGGCGGGCCGGCCCCAGCTCCTCAGAGCTGTGCCGGAGCCGAGGCGCTGGCCGGGGCGGCGTCGGCCTGCGAGCCGCCGATGCTCATGGCCTGGCAGCCGGACGTGCCGATGCCCAGGATGAAGAACACGATCGACAGGATGATGCAGACCTTCCGGTTCTTCAGGTAGCCCGCCAGGGGGAGGCCCGCCTTGTCGCGGCCCGCGCCCGCCAGGTAGATGATGACGTCGATGAGCGACCAGATGCCCAGGCCGCCCAGGGTGATGAGCTTGAGGATGCCGGTGCCGATCTTGCCCAGGTAGAAGCGGTCGATGCCGAGCCAGCCCAGGAACCAGGCCAGCACCCAGGTGACGACGAAGCTCTTCGTGGACTCTCGCGTGTGCGTGTCGTATGCCATGGTCACGATGCTAACGGCCCGGTTTCGGCAACCCCAACGGGGTGCCCGCCGGGCACCGCACCGGAAATCGGGGCGGGCGCCTCGGCGGAAATCCCCGCGGAGAGCGCGTCGCCGATGCCGCGCGCCTGGCAGCTCGACGCGCCCAGTCCCACGATCACGAACACGCCCGTGAGGATGAGGCAGAGCTTGATGTTCTTGCGGTACCCGGCCAGCGGGCGGCCCTCGCGGTCCCGGCCGGCGCCCATGAGGTAGATGACGACATCCACGAGGCTCCAGATGCCCAGGCCGCCCAGGGTCACGAGCTTGAGCAGGCCGGTGCCGAGCTTTCCCAGGTAGAACCGGTCGGCGCCGAAGGTCCCCAAGAAGTAGGCGAGCAGCCACGTGACGACGAAGCTCTTGTCCGATTTCTGAGTCTGAGTCCCAAACACCATGAGCGGAGCATAGCCACGGCCGGTGAACTCTTGGCTCCCCCTGCTTCTGGCCTGTGCTCCGGCTGCCTGCGGTGTCGCTTCCGCTCCCTTCCGAGTGCCTGCGGTGCCAGGCCCGGCACCCCCGCCCCCGAGCGATGGGCCCGTACACTCGGCCTATGCACTCCTGGGGCCCGATCGCGCTCGCTCCGGTCGTCCTCGTCGCCCACACCCTGGCCCTCGCGGCCAGCTGCCCGGCACCCGTCCGCACCCGGTCCGCGGGCCCCGCATGAGCGGCAGCCAAGGTCCGCAGGCTGAGGGGAGCGGCCCGCCGGCAGACGTGCGGGGCCCGCTGCCCGGGGCCCAGGGGCGCTCGCCCCGGGTGCAGGGGCCGCTGCCCGAGGCGGATCGGCCGCTGGTGGCCCCGCGGGGACTGGCCGCCCACCGTATCCGCGCGGCCTACGACGAAGTCGCGGACACCTACGCCGATGCGCTCGTCGGCACCGCCGCCGAGCAGCCCGGGGAGCTCGCCATGATCGAGCGGTTCGCGCGCCATGCGGGGCGCGGTGCAGCCGTGCTCGACGCCGGCTGCGGAGCCGGGCGCATGCTGCCGGTGCTTGCCGGGCTGGGACTCGAGCCGCGGGGCATCGACCTCTCACCCCGGATGATCGCCCGTGCTCGTGCAGACCACCCGGGCTTCGGGACTCGGGTGGGCGATCTCACCGCCCTGCCGTATCCGGCCGGCGCCTTCGACGGCTACTTCGCGTGGTATTCGATCGTCCACGTGGCCGATTCCGCGCTGCCCGCGGTGCTGGCCGAGGCCGCGCGCGTGCTGCGCCCCGGTGGGACCGCGCTTGTTGCCTTCCAGGCCGGAACCGGCACTCGCGAGGTGGGCGCTGCCTTCCGCGCACGGGGCCACGCCGTGGAACTCCACCGCCGCCACCGTAGCGCCGCGGAGGTCGCCGCGGCGCTCAAGCGGGCGGGCTTCGCGGGCACCGCGCGCTTTGAGCGCGAACCGGTCCGGGGCACGGTCGCCGAGACGGAGGCCCAGGCGGTTGTCCTCGCGCGGCTCACAGGGCCTCGCGCAGTGTCCGCTCCAGACTCGCCGCGGGCGTCCCAGTGAGCTGCTTGATGTCGTCGCTCACGTGCTCCAGCTCGCCCTTGGCGATCGCCGTGTAGGTCGAGACCCACGCATCGAGCTGCCACTGCGGTGCCCCGCTGGCTGCGCGGGAGGCATAGGCCTCCTCGAGCGTCTCGTCCACGTAGCGCACCTCGCGGCCCTGCGCCTCGGAGAGGATGCGGGCGATCTCACCCAGCGTGAGCGCCCGCGGGCCGGTCATGTCGTAGGCGCGGCCGGCGTGCGGTGCCTCCTGGCCGGAGCCCGAGCCCAGGTGGCTGCCGATGTCGGCGAGCACGCGCGCCGCCGTGCGGGCCACGTCGTTGCGGGCCACGGCCGCGACCCGCCCGTCCCCCGCGGGCCCGCGCAGCGCACCGTCCTCGCCCACCCACAGCGGGAAGACCTCCTGGTAGAAGTTGTCGCGCAGGAAGGTGTACGCCATGCCGGCATCCCGGATGTGCGCCTCGGCGGCGGCGTGGGTGCGGGCGAACTCGAACGTGGCCGACTCGTCCGCGCCGGCGAACGAGGTGTAGACGATGTGCTGGACCCCGGCAGCGGCGGCGGCGGCGACGAAGTCCTCCTGGGCCCGCTGCCGGTCCTCGGCCTCTGTGGCGGAGACCATGAAGAGGACGGAGACGCCGCGCAGCGCGCGCTGGACCTCGGCACCCCCGCCGAACGGGGCCTCGTAGACGGTGCTGTGCGGCAGTCGCGGTGCCCGCGAACGGTCGCGCACCAGCAGCCGCTGCGGCCAGCCGGCCATGTTCAGCAGGCGCGACACGCGTCCGCCCAGTGCGCCGGTGGCGCCCGTGACCGCGATGAGCGGCTCCCGGTCGGTGGTGCTCCCGTGCATCGCCATGATGCCTCCTTCGTGTGCAGCGCGCGCCGCGGGCACTGGCCGCGTGGCCGTGCCGCGGTCGCGCTGAGGCGACACTACCCCTCGCGGTTTGGCAGTGTCACTGTGGGCGACCTCAGATGACGGGCCCGCGGCGGCGTCGTGCGCCCGGTCCCTAGGGTGGGGGACATGAGTGCGATTGCGATCGTCGGCGGTGGGCCGCGCGGCATCTCCCTGGTCGAGCGGCTCGGCGCGGTGCTGGGCGCCAGCGGCGAGCCCGCGCCCGGTGAGCGCCTCGACCTGCACCTCATCGACGAGCACGAGCCGGGCGCGGGGGATGTGTGGCGCACCGGCCAGACGCGCCTGCTGTGCATGAACACGCTCGCCCACGCCGTCACGCTCTTCACCGAGCCCGGCGCCTCCGTCCGGGGCCCGGTGCGCGAGGGGCCCACGCTCTACGAGTGGATGCTCCTGGTCCTCGATGCCGCCGGCCGCTCACTGGAGCCACGGGCCGCAGCCGGCCTGGGCGATCCGCTGGCGGCCATCCCCGCCGCCCACCGCGCGCCGTTCGAGGCCCACCCGCCCCGTCTGGAGCCGCTCGAGCCGTTCCTTGCGGAGATGGCCGCCACGCGCCCCGAATCCAATCCCAGCCGCGCCCTCTACGGCGCGTACCTGGGCTGGGTGCTGGACCTCGTGCGGGCCTGGCTGCCGGAGCGCGCACACCTGCACGTCCACCGGGCCCGCGCGGCGCACGTGGGCGAGGGCGGCCGCGTCGAGCTGCACCCCGCGCAGCCGGCCGCGCACCGGCCCCACGCTCCCGGCGATGCCGCGCACACGATCGCAGCCGATGCCGTCGTCCTCACCGGCGGCTGGCTCGCCCACGCTCCCACCCCCGCCGAGGCGCGCCTCGCCTCGGCCGTGCGGGCCGCGGGCGGCTCGGTGGCGGGCAGTCCCGTTGCGGGCGGTGCGGCAGCGGGCGGTTCGCCTGCTGGAGATGCGATGGCGGGTGGGGTGCCTGCTGGAGGTGCGCCGGCGGACGGGGCGCCGGCGGACGGGGCGCCTGCTGGAGCTTCGCTTGTCGAAGGTGCGCTCACGGGCGGATCGGCGATCGGCGATACGGCGGTGCGTGCGCCGCTGCGTTCGGAGGTGTCCGCGCCCCGAGCGGCTCCCGCTCCGGGCGCACCGCTGTGGGTGGCTCCCGGCAATCCGCTTGCCCAGGACCTCTCGGGCATCGCAGCGGGTGAGAATGTCCTGGTGAGGGGCCTGGGAATGGGTTTCTTCGACGCGCTGATCCTCCTCACCGCCGGACGCGGGGGGACCTTCGAGGAGGACCCGCGGCGCGCCGGGCGCCTGCGCTACCGCGCCTCCGGGCGCGAACCCCACCTGGTGGTCGCCTCGCATCGCGGCTACCCCTACCTGCCGAAGTCCGAATACGGCGGTCTGCCGCCCGCCGCCCACCTGCCGCGCGCCCGGGCGACCGCCGCGGAGCTGCGGGCGCGCCCGGCGGCCGAGCGGATCGAGTTCGACCGCGAGCTGTGGCCGGCGATCGTCCGCGACGCCTTCGAGGCCCACGCGCTCACGATCCTCGCTTCCGCCGGCACCGGCTCCCCGGACGCCGGTACCCCGGAGGCCGACTCTTCGAGCCACGGCTCCCCGGACGCCGGTACCCCGGAGGCCGGCTCTTCGAGCCACGGCTTCCCGGGCGGCGGTGCCCCGGACGCTGGTTCTTCGAGCGACGCATCCCCGGACGCCGGTACCGGTTCCGCTCATGCCGACGACCGCGCCTCCGATGCTGACACTGATACCGGCCCCACCGGCCCCACCGGCCCCACCGGCACCGCAGCTACCGCTGATACTGCAGCCCTCACCGCCGCGAGCACCGCCGCGGCGGTCACCGCCGCTCTCGACGCGGCCCCGCTCGAGCCCGCACAGTCCGTCGAGGAGCAGTTCGCCCGCGCCCGCACGGCACTGACCGGGCTCCTGGATCCCGCCGACGCATTCCACCCCGAGCGGTATGCGCTGCCCGTCGCCCCGGACGGTGCGCCCCTGCCCGATGCCGCGGCGCTCACGGCGTGGGCCGCCCCGCGCCTCGCCGCCGACCTCGCCGCAGCGCGCGCCGCGGCGGCGAGCCCGGAGAAGAACGGCCTGTGGTCGTTCAGCGCCGCCCGGCGCCTGGCGACCCTGCTGGGCAGCCGCGACCGCTTCACCGCCGAATCGCGCTCCGGGCACCTGCGCACGCTCCAGTCGCTCGGCCAGATGGTGGGCTCGGGCCCGCCCGCCTTCCGCACCCGGGAGCTGCTCGCGCTCATCGAGGCGGGTGTGGTGGAGCTTGCCGGAGCGCACCCCCGCGTGGAGGGGCCGCACGCAGGCGACGGCTTCGTCCTGCACACCTCGACCGTGCGGGCACCCGTGCGCGGGCGCGTGCTCCTCGATGCGTGGATGCACGCGCCCGACCTGCGCTTCACCGCCGACCCGCTGGTGGGCGAGCTGCTGGCCGCCGGCCGCCTGCGCCCCTATGCCCACCACGCGGCCGACGGCACCGCGGTGGACTCCCGCGCGCCGGACGTGGAGCTCTCCAGCAACCGGGCCATCCGCGCCGACGGCACGCCCGATCCGGTGCTCTTCCTCATGGGCCTGCCGCTCGAGGACGTCTTCGGGGACACGACGATCAGCCCCATGCCGGGCTCGGATCCCTCGATGCTGCGCGAGACCGACCGCGTGGCCCGCGCCCTCGCCGCCGCTGTGGGCTGAGGCACTGACGCAGGCACTGAGCTCAGATTCTGGCCTGAGGCCCGGCTGAGGTCAGGGTCGAGTTCGTGATGTCTGTCACGAATGTCCGAATGGTGTCCCGAGCCTCGCCTGCCGTCCGAGGCCGGGACTACGATGAGGTGAGGCTCACCACGCGGCGGACCTCCGGGACCGCCGCGCGTGCAGCCCCGACCGTACGTGAATCCCGCTGTTCGCCGGCGATCCACGCCAGCCGCACAGCCAGGAGGAGACGCCCGTGCTCGCGACGTTCGTCATCGGCCTGCGCGAAGGCCTCGAGGCCGCCCTCATCGTCGGCATCATCGCGGCCTTCCTCAAGCGCCGCGGCCAGTCGCTGCGGCCCATGTGGCTGGGCGTCATCCTCGCGATCATCATCTCGATCCTCGTCGGCGTCGCCCTCGAACTCGTCCAGCAGGCCCTTCCCCAGCGCCAGCAGGAGGGGATGGAGACCGTCATCGGCGCGATCGCCGTGGTCTTCGTCACCGGCATGGTGCTGTGGATGCGCGATCACGCCCGCAACCTCAAGGGAGACCTGGAGGGGCAGGCCGACGACGCCCTGGCCACCGGCACCGCGCGCGCCATGGCGATCATGGCGTTCCTCGCGGTCCTCAAGGAGGGCTTCGAGTCCGCCGTCTTCCTCCTCGCCACGTTCCAGGCATCGTCGTCCGTGGGCGCCGCGGCGCTCGGCGCGGTGCTCGGCATCCTCGTCTCCGTGGGGATCGGCTACGGCATCTACACCGGCGGCGTGCGCATCAACCTGGGGAAGTTCTTCCAGATCACCGGGCCGTTCCTCGTGCTCGTCGCCGCCGGGCTCGTCATCTCCGGCCTGCGCACCGCCCACGAGGCGGGCTGGATCCTCATCGGCCAGCAGCGCACCCTCGACCTGTCGTGGCTCGCGCCCAACGGCACGATCCGCGCCGCCCTCATCACCGGCGTCCTCGGCATCCCCGCGGACCCGCGGCTCATCGAGGTGCTGGGCTGGCTCGCCTACTTCGTCCCGATGATGATCATCGTGCTGCTGCCCGCCCGTCTGCGCCCCACGGGCGCGGCCCGGGTGCGCGCCCTGGCGGGCGGCGCAGTCGCACTGGCCGCGGCGGCCCTCGCGCTCGCCCTCTTCGTGCCGCTGCCCGCTCTCCAGGCGCCCGAGGCGCAGGCGCGCACCGCGGGCGGGGAGACCCTCGCGTTCGCCCAGCGCGACGACGGCTCTGCCACGCTGAGCGTCACCGACGCGAGCGGCAAGACCGCCGAATACGGATTCGCCGCGGAGGACGGCCAGCCGACCGGCGCCTCGGGCACCCTCCAGTGGCACACGGAGAAGAAGGAGCCGGCGGCGAAGCAGACCATCACACTCGCCGAGCTCGCCGAGCTCAACGGCGGCCGCCTGCCCGTCGGCATCAACGTCGACCGTCAGCCTGGACCGTTCGCCGCGACCGTGGACGCCACCGACGCCATCGACGCCACAACGTACGAGGGCGGCCTGCTGGGCGGCGGCGTGACCCGCACGGGGACCGCCGCGCTCAGCGGCGGCGGCCTGAGCTCACCGCGCACCGTCAGCCTGTCCGGCGGCGGCGCCTCGATCGACCAGGACACTGCGAAGGCTGCCCAGCAGCAGCTCCAGCAGACCCAGCAGGCACGCGCCGAACGTCTTCTGTGGAAGATGTGGCTGCCGATTGCGGCGGGCCTGACCGCAATCGCCCTGGCAGTCCAGGCGCAGCTTGCCCACCGCAGGCTGACCACCCCCACCGAACCGGCGCAGCCGGCCCACCGCAAGGAGACACCATGAAGACCAGGACCATCGCGCGCGGCCTGTCCGCCGCCTCGATCGCGGCCATCGCGCTGACCGCCGCCGGCTGCGGCAGCGGCTCCAGCGACAGCTCGGACTCGAGCTCCGACGGCGGGACCACCGAGGTCAACGTCTCGCTGGAGAACAAGGACGGCAAGGACACCTGCTCGATCGACAAGACCGAGGCCAACGGCGGCCCCGTGAAGTTCAATGTGGAGAACAAGTCCGCCTCCGGCATCACCGAGGTCGAGCTGCTCCAGGACCAGCGGATCCTGGGCGAGAAGGAGAACCTGGCCCCCGGCCTGGCCCCCGTGTCGTTCACCGTCACGCTCTCCGGCGGGGACTACCAGGTCTACTGCCCTGGCGCGGAGACGGAGATGCAGGACTTCAAGGTCACCGGCGATGCCGCCAAGCCCACCGGCGACACGCAGGAGCTGCTGCAGCAGGGCGCCGACCAGTACGCGGACTTCGTCAAGGACCAGGTCGGCCAGATGAACGACGCCGTGAAGAAGCTCCAGGAAGCCGTGGACAAGGGCGACGTCGAGGCCGCGAAGAAGGCCTACGCGGATGCCCGCCCGTTCTACGAGAAGGTCGAGTCCGACGTCGACAGCTTCCTGCTGCCCGGTGGCTCTCCCGACGACAACGCCACGAACCTCGACTACCTCATCGACATGCGCCAGTCGAACATCGACAAGAAGGTGGGCTGGCACGGCTTCCACGCCATCGAGCGCGACCTGTGGCAGGGCAAGAAGATCGACGACGGCACCAAGAAGTACGCGAAGGAGCTCACGGACAACGTGGGCAAGCTCAACGAGCAGGTCCAGGATCTGAAGTTCAAGCCCGAGGACCTCGCCAACGGCGCCGCCGGCCTGCTCGAAGAGGTTCAGTCGGAGAAGATCACCGGTGAGGAGGAGGCCTACAGCCACCTCGACCTCGTCGACTTCGCGGCGAACGTCGAGGGCGCGCAGGATGCCTTCGCCAGCCTCAAGCCGGGCCTCGAGAAGATCGACCCGGACCTGACGAAGAAGATCTCCGGCCAGTTCGACAAGGTCCGCAAGGACCTCAACGCCTACCGCGACGCGGATGCGCTGGGCGGCTACAAGGCGTGGACGCCGGAGCTGCGCAAGAAGGACGCGAACAAGCTCTCGCAGTCCGTGCAGGGCCTGCAGGATCCGCTGTCGACGCTGGCGGAAAAGGTCGCCAAGGCCTGATGAAGCCGGATTCCGGCCCCAAGGGCATCGGCCGCCGAGGCCTCCTCGTCGGAGGCTTCGGCGGCCTTGCCGCGGGCGGGCTCGTCAGCGGCCTGTCCGTCGACGCCGCCCACCGGGAGCGCGAGGCGAGCGCCGGCTCGAAGATCGCGCAGTCGCACTACGAGTTCTACGACCAGCCCCACCCCGTGGGGGTCTCCACGATTCCCCAGCAGTACTCCGTATTCATGGCCTTCGACCTCACCCTGGCCACCGCCCAGGACCTGCAGGTGCTGCTGGCCCGCTGGTCCGCGGCCATCGACCAACTCATGCAGGGCAACTCGATCGGCCAGGTGGAGCCCGAGCACGAGCAGAGCGTCGCAACGGACACCGGCGAGGCACTGGGCCTGGGGCCCAACAACCTCACGGTCACCGTGGGCTTCGGGCCCGGCATGTTCGACGGGCGGTTCGGACTCGCGGCGAAGCGGCCCAAGAAGCTGGCCAAGCTGCCCAAGTTCTCCTCCGACCGTCTGGACCCCGCGGTGTGCGACGGCGACATCAGCCTGCAGGCGTGCGCCGATGACCCGCAGGTGGCGTACCACGCGATCCGCGACCTCGCTCGTATGGCGCGGGGCTCCGCCACGACCAAGTGGACCGTCATGGGCTTCGGCAAGGCCTCCGCGCAGGGCGGCCAGGAGACCCCGCGCAACCTGCTGGGCTACAAGGACGGGACCCGCAACGTCTCCACCGACCCGGATCACGAGAAGTTCGTGTGGGTGGGCGACGACGATGTGGCCTGGATGAGGGGCGGGACCTATCAGATCAGCCGCAAGATCCAGATGTTCATCGAGATCTGGGACGCCGACCGCGTCTCGGATCAGAACGAGGTCTTCGGCCGGTTCAAGGTCTCCGGCGCGCCGCTGAGCGGGCACGCGGAGTTCGACACCCCGGACTTCCACGCCAAGGGCGCCGACGGCGACCCCGTCATCCCGGTGAACTCCCACGTGGCGCTGAGCGCCCCGGAGAACAACGGCGGGGTGAAGATCCTGCGCCGACCGTACAACTACACCGACGGCATCAACTCCGATGGCCAATTGGACGCCGGGCTGCACTTCCTGGCCTACGTCAACGACCCGCAGCACTTCATCACGCTCCAAGACCGGCTGGGCGCCAGCGACATGCTCAACGAGTACATCGCCCACCGTGGCTCCGCGATCTTCGCCGTGCCGCCCAACCCGGCGCGCGGCAGCTTCATCGGGCGCGAGCTGTTCGGCTAGGGGCGGTTCTGTAGGCGCTGCTCGGGGTGGCGCCGTTCGCGGGGTGGGCCGCTGTGGGGGAGTCTTCACGTGATTGCGTCGCGGCGAGCGGGTGAAGACCTTTTGAGCGCTACGGCCCGAACCCGGGCGGAAAGTCTTCCCCTGACGGGTGGGGGCTGATCAGGTGAAGAGTTCTTTTCGAGCCCCGCGTGCGAGGCGCTGCGCTGCCTCCCGCCGCACCCACGTCGCCACACCTCCCCGCCCCCCAGCGGGGAAGCGCGCAGCCACTCGTACCGCGCAGTCACTCCTGCCGCGCAGCCCGCCGGGGCCCTCGCGGACCCGGGCTGCCGTCTTCCTGGTGCTGGTAAGACCACAGTGTTCCGCCGGGGCCCTCGCGGACCCGGGCTGCCGCCGCTACGCCTGCTGGCGGTACCCGGAGAGGAAGTCGCCGAGCCGGTTGAGCGCCTCGTCGAGGACCTCGACGCTCGGCAGCGTGACGAGCCGGAAGTGGTCCGGGCGCGCCCAGTTGAACGCGCTGCCGTGGCTCACGAGGATCTTCTGCTCGCGCAGCAGGTCGAGGGCGAAGCGCTCGTCGTCGACGATGCCGAAGCGCTCCACGTCGAGCTTGGGGAACAGGTAGAGCGCGCCGTGTGCGGGTTGGCATTCGATGCCGTCGATCGCGTTGAGCTTCTCGAGCGACAGGTCCATCTGCGCCCCCAGCCTGCCGGTGGGCAGCACGAGCTCCTCGATGGACTGCCGCCCGCCCAGCGCCGCCTGGATGGCGTGCTGGCCCGGCACATTGGCGCACATGCGCATGTTCGCGAGCAGCCGGATGCCCTCGATGTAGCTGGCCGCCTGGCCCTTGGGGCCCGTGATGGCCAGCCACCCCGAGCGGTAGCCGGCGATCCGGTAGGCCTTCGACAGGCCGGAGTACGTCAGGCACAGGACCTCGTCGCCGGCGACCTGCGCCGTGTTGACCATCTCCGCACCGTGGTACGTGATCTTCTCGTAGATCTCGTCGGAGAAGACGATGAGCCCGTGCTCGCGGGCGATGCGCACGATGCCCTCGAGCACCTCGCGGGGGTAGACGGCGCCGGTGGGGTTGTTCGGATTGATCACGACGATGCCCCGAGTGCGGTCGGTGATCTTCGCGGCGATGTCGTCGAGGTCCGGCAGCCAGCCGGCCTGCTCATCGCACTCGTAGTGGACGGGCGTGCCGCCGGAGAGCGTCACCGAGGCCGTCCACAGCGGGTAGTCCGGCGTGGGCACGAGGATCTCATCGCCCGGATCGCACAGCGCCTGGAGGCTGAGGGTGATGAGCTCGGAGACGCCGTTGCCCAGGTAGACGTCGTCCGCGTCCAGCCCGTCGATGCCGCGTGTCTCGTAGTACTGGACCACCGCGCGGCGGGCCGAGGGGATGCCGCGGGAGTCGCTGTAGCCCTGTGCCGTGGGCAGGTGGGCGATCATGTCGACGAGGATCGAGTCCGGGCACTCGAAGCCGAACGGCGCGGGATTGCCGATGTTGAGCTTGAGGATCCGGTGGCCCTCCGCCTCCATCCGCTCGGCCTCGTCCAGAACGGGGCCGCGGATGTCGTAGAGGACGTCGGAGAGCTTCTGGGACTGGTCATAGCGGCGAGGAAGGCTGTTCACGCGCTCCACCCTACGCGCGGGCCGGGCGGCCACCGGGCAGCACAAAGGTGTGACCTGGGGGCCTTTCGCGTCGCGGGTGCGCGTCGGCTCACGGCCCGCGCACCGACGACCGAGCATTCCCCGGGCTCGGGCTCGGGCTCGGGCTCGGGCAGGAGCACGGGTTCGGGCAGGAGCACGGGTCGGGCTTGGGTGCGGGCGGGCGCGAGGGTCGCGCGGGCCCGGTGCCGTGGCGCGGGGTGCGGGCCCGAGGCGCGGGTCGCCCCGCGGCTCGGGTGCGGAAGGAGTAAGGACACGGACCTGCACCGTCGCGCGGAAAGCGGGCCCGAAGCGCGGGTCGCCCTGCGGCCCTGGCGCAGGAAGTGCCCGGGTGCGGAAGGAGTGAGGACACGGGCGGGCACCGTCGCGCGGAAAGCGGGCCCGAGGTGCGAGTCGCTCCCCGGCCCTGACGCGGACGGTGCCCGGGTGCGGACGTTGGCCCCGCTGCCGAGGGGCGTGGCTGCTGTGGGGAGGGCCGACCCGAGTTGCAACCCGGGGCCTGCTGCGCGGCCGGGCCCAAGTGGCGGCGGCACGCGAGCCGCGCATGGGCGTTCACCCCAGATGCGCCTGCCCGAGGTGCGGCCCGGGGCGCGCTGCGCGGCCGGGCCCAAGTGGCGGCGCCACCCGAGCCGCGCGCGGATGATCGCCCGATCGGCGCGAACCAGGGCCCGAACCACCTGCATAGACTGGGCAGGCCATGACGAACACCGCCACGACGCTCCTTGCCCTGGACCTGCTGGGCATCGTTGCGTTCGCACTCTCCGGCAACCTGCTGGCGGCGCGCAAGAACATCGACATCACCGGCGGCCTGGTGCTGGGCGCCCTGGCGGGCCTGGGCGGGGGGATGCTGCGCGACGTCCTCCTGGGCACGCGCCCCCTGTCGCTGAGCGAGCCCGTCTACCTGATTCCGCCGCTGGTCACGACCGTCATCGTCTACTTCGTGGGCCAGCGACTGGAGCGGGTGCGCTGGTTCATCGTCACCTTCGACGCCGCGGGCCTGGGCCTGTTCTGCATGACGGGCACCGTGCGCGCCCTGGACCTGGGGATGAACGTGCCCGCGGCTATCGTGCTGGGCCTCATGACCGCCTGCGGCGGCGGCCTTTTGCGCGATGTCGTCGCCAACGAGGTCCCCGCGCTGTTCAACGGCTCGGACCTCTACCTGCTGCCCGCCACCGCGGGCGCCGTGCTCACAGCAATGGCGGTCCGGCTGCACGCGTGGAACCTGTGGACGGCCCTGGCGATCGCGGCGTTCGTCTTCGCGTTCCGGATGGTGGCGTGGAACCTGCAGTGGCGGGTGCCCCAGCCCATGCGCGGCTGGTCCTACCGCGGCATCGACGCGAAGCTGCGGGGCACGCGCGGCGTCTTCCGGCGCCCCAAGCGCTGAGACCGGTTCGGTCGCGGGCGTGCGGTGTCGCGGGCGCGCGGTGCCGCGCCCGGTGGCCGCACCCGACGGCCGCAGGACGGAGGCCGGCCCCGGCGATCGTGGGATGGCGGAGCACCCGAGCCCCGCGCGCAGTGCCGGGAAGCCGCACACCACCGCAGCGCGGCGTCGCGCCTTCATCCCGCCAAGACATCGATGCACCCGACGGCCAGGGAAGCGCTGCGTTCCCGCTGGCCAAGCTGTGCCGAAGGGCGTTGAATGGGATCACGTCCAGGAGCGGTCCGCACCCCGGGCCGGCCCACGATCTCCACAGGCGAGGAGCGCAGATGTCCGCACCGGCATTCGACCAGATGTTCCCCCAGGGGGAGCCGAACGACGCATTCGCCCAGTACTTCACGGGGCAGAGCTATCTGGCACCGCTCACGGACGGCAGCGTGCCCGTCAGCAACGTCACGTTCGAACCCGGCTGCCGCAACAACTGGCATATCCACAACGGCAGCGCCGGCGGCGGTGACCAGATCCTCCTGTGCACCGCGGGCAGCGGTTGGTACCAGGCGCACGGCGCCGCCCCCGTGTCCCTCGAACCCGGTTCGGCGGTGCGCGTCCCCGCCGGCACGAAGCACTGGCACGGGGCGAAGGCGGGCGCCTGGTTCTCCCACCTCGCCTTCATCACGCCCGGGGAGGGCGTGAGCAATGAGTGGCTCGAGCCCGTCTCGGATGCGCAGTACGCCGCGCTGCCGGAGGCTGCCGGTCATTCACAGAACACCCGTCACCCGTACCCCACCGATCACCCGCAGCACACCGCGAATGGAGAGCGCGCATGAGCATCCTCGACGAGACCTACACCCTGGCCGATGGGTCCCCGATCCCCAAGCTCGGCCTCGGCACCTGGATGATCGACGACGACCGGGCGGCCCAGGCCGTCCGGGAGGCCATCGAGATGGGCTACCGCAATATCGACACCGCCCAGGCCTACGGCAACGAGCGCGGCGTCGGGGAGGGCGTGCGCACCTCGGGAGTGGCGCGCGAGCGGCTGTTCGTCTCCACGAAGCTCGCCGCCGAGGCCAAGGACTACGACACGGCGACCGCCGCCATCGACGAGTCGCTTGCCACCATGGGCCTCGACTACCTCGACCTCATGCTCATCCACAGCCCGCAGCCGTGGGATGACTTCCGCGGCGGCGACTACGCGCAGGGCAACCGGGAGGCCTGGCGGGCGCTCGAGGAGGCGCAGACCGCGGGGCGCATCCGCTCGATCGGCGTGTCGAACTTCCTCGAGGCTGACCTCGACAACATCCTCGCGGCGGCGAGCGTGGCCCCGCAGGTCAACCAGCTGCTCGTGCACGCGGGCAATACGCCGGAGGCGCTGCTCGCCTACTGCGCCGAGCACGACATCCTCGTCGAGGCCTACTCGCCGATCGCCCACGGGGAGATCCTGGACAACGCGGACCTCGATGCGATGGCGCACCGCTACGGTGCGACCGTCCCTCAGCTGTGCATCCGCTACGACCTGCAGCTGGGCACGGTCGCACTGCCGAAGACGGCGAACCCGGAGCACATGCGCGCCAATGCGCAGGTCGACTTCGAGATCTCCGCCGAGGACATGGCGGCGCTGCGCCGCCTCGACGCGCGCGACTACGGCGAGTCGAGCGCGTTCCCGGTCTACAGCGGCCGCTGAGGCCGGCGGTTTCGGCTCGGCGCTCAGCCTTGCAGGTCCGCCGGCCGCAGCTCGAAGACGCGCGAGGTGCCGTGGTACCAGGGGTCGTCCACGACGCCCCGGTCCGCGGCGCCCAGCCGACGGGCCACCGCCGCGGACGGCTCGTTGTCGGCCCACATGTCGATGTAGAGCATGTCGAGCCCCTCGGCGAACACCTCGGCGGCGAGCAGGCGCGCGGCCGCCGTCACGTAGCCGCGGCCCTGGGCGGCCGGCCGCAGGGCCCAGCCGATGTGGTGGTCATCGTCCGAGGTGCCGTCCCTCCTGCCCAGGAGCACGATGTGGGCGGTGCCGACGACCTCGCCCGTGTCCGCATCGAGGATGCCGCGCAGCCGGTCGAAGTGCAGGCGCGCCTCGCGCTCGCGCCGTCGCTCGATGAGCGCCCGCGCCTCGTCCCGGGTCTCCATGGGATGCCAGGGCGGGTCGTCGAGCCAGCGCACGATCTCCAGGCGCGAGTGCATGTCGAAGACGGCCTCGACATGGGCCGGATCGTCCGGGTCCAGGGGCACGAGCCGCACCCGAGGCGCCCCCGGTGCGCGCTCACCCGCCGGGCGCTCACCCGCTGGGCGCTCGCCCACCGCCCGCTCCGCCTTGCCCGCGTCCGCCACTCCATATCCCCTCGTCCTTGCTTGCCCTTGCCGTTGCCCTTGCCTTTGCGCGTGACCGGGTGCCGGCCCTCCCGCCTCCTGGGCGCTCACTTCAGCAGCCGATCCATGCGGCGGTCGCTCAGCCGCCTGCCGCCGGTCTGGCAGCCCGGGCAGTACTGCAGCGAGCACTCGGCGAAGGAGACCTCCGCGATGGCGGTGCCGCACACCGGGCACGGCTGCCCGGTGCGCCCGTGGACGCGCAGCAGCTTCTTCTTCGCCGCCTTGAGCTTGTCGAGGGGCACGCCGTCCAGGCCTGCGTGGGCGACCTCGAGCGTCTCCGCCAGGCCCGCGCAGAGCGCACCCGTGCGCTCGCCCAGCCGGTTCGCGGCGGCGAAGGGGGACAGGCGCGCGCGGTGGAGGATTTCATCGGACCACGCGTTGCCGATCCCGGCCATCCGTTCCTGGTCCGTGAGCACCGTCTTCGCCTGCGCCGAGGTGGCGCGCAGCAGCGCTTCGCACTGCCCCTCCGCGAGCTCCCCGGCCTCGGGGCCCAGCCGCGCAAGCGTCGGGAGCGAAGACGGCTCATCGCTGACCCACAGCGCGGCGGACTTCTTCGTGCCCTGCTCGGTGACGTCGAGCGCGGAGCCGTCGTCGAACGTCAGGCGCAGGGCCAGGGGCCCGCGGTGGGGCACGCGCCCGCGCGGGGCCGTGGGATGGTGGCGCAGCCAGCCGGCGAGCGCCAGGTGGAGCACGGCCGTGCGGCCCTCGAAGTCGAACAGGAGGTGCTTGCCGCGGCGGCCCACGCCGCTGAGCTCGCGGCCGATGAGGGAATCCGCCGGCGGCTGCGCGGTGCGCAGGACGCTGAAGGCCGCGATGTCCAGCCGGGTGAGGGTGCGCCCGGCCGCCAGCTCGCGCAGGCGGGCGGCCGCGGCATCGAGCTCGGGTGCCTCGGGCATCAGCGCCCCACCTCCGCCAGGGCCGCGTCGAGCTCCGTGAGGAAGCGGTCGATGTCATCGTCGTCGACGATGAGCGGCGGGCGGACCTTGAGCACGTCCCCGCCCGCTCCCGAGGCGCTGATGAGCACCCGCCGGGCGCGCAGCGCATCGACGACCGCCTGGGCGCGCTCCGCGGAGTCCAGTTGCGCTCCCGCGAACAGCCCGGCGTACCTGACCTGCGAGAACGCCCCCGTGTCCGCCATGCCCCGCGCAATGCGCTCGCCCAGCCTCGCGGCGCGCCCGGGCAGGTCCTCGCCCAGCACGGTTGCGAGGACGACCTGGGCGGCGGCGATCGAGACGGGGCTGCCGCCGAACGTGTTGAAGTAGCGCACCCGCTGGCCGAACTCGCGGCCGAGCGCCTCGCGGTGGATCACGGCGGAGATGGGCATCCCGTTGCCCATGGGCTTGCCGAGCACGGCGATATCGGGCACGTCGTCAGCACCGCCGGCCTCACCCGGGCCACCGTCCCGGGCCACAGCCCCACCGGTCACAGTCCCGCTGCCCGCGACCCCACTGGCCCCTGCGCCACTGATTCCTGCGCCGCCGGCCGCATCCCGGCTCGCTCCCGTGTGCCGCTCGAAGCCCCACATGGCGCCGGTGCGGCTGAACCCGGGTTGGACCTCGTCGGCCACCCACAGTCCGCCGCGGGCGCGCACCTGCGCCGCAGCGGCCGGCAGCGCGCCCACCGGGCCGGGCCGCACCCCGTCGGAGGAGAAGATCGAGTCGGCGAGGAGGCAGGCGGCGCCGGCACCGGACTCCTCGAGTCGGTCGGCGGCCGCGGCCACGCGCGCTGCGAAGTCCCCGGGCGCCTCGGCGGGGTCGGGCGGGTCCACCGTCACGACCTCGGGGCCCAGCGGATTGTCCGGCCCCAGGCTGGGAGAGACGGCAGCGGCCAGCGCCGTCGTGCCGTGATAGGCGTGGGCGCTCACGATGATCCCGCGCCGGCCGGTGGCGCAGCGGGCCATGCGCAGCGCCAGGTCCACGGCCTCGGACCCCGAACAGGCGAAGGTCACCCGGTCGAGTTCGGCGGGAAACGTGTCGAGCAGCGCCTCGGCGTAGTCGACCAGGCCCGCGGTGAGATAGCGGGTGTGGGTGTTGAGCGTCGCGGCCTGGGCCGCCACGGCCCGCGCCACCCCCGGATGGGAGTGCCCGATGGCGGGGACGTTGTTGTACATGTCGAGGAAGTCGCGGCCCTGGGCGTCGAACAGGTGCGCCCCCCGGCCGGCCACGAGCTCCACGGGCTCGGAGTAGAACAGCCGGTAGGAGGGGGAGAGCACCGCCGCGCGGCGCTCGCGCAGCGTCCCCGCACGCGTGGGCCGGGCGGGCGGCGCGTGCCGCACAGGCTGCACCGCCCGCGTGGGCCGCGCCGTCTCGCCGAGGTCGTCCATGACCCCACTCTAGGCGCCGGGGTTACGCTGGGCCCATGCCCAGGCCACTCCACTCGCTGAGCCGCGCGGAGATCGCGGAGATCTGCGCGCGGCACTTCGGCTGCGAGGTCAGCGCCGGAGGCTTCATGGCCGGTGAGATCGCGGTCAACGTCGCGGTGGAGCCCGCGGACGGCGCGGGCCGCCTCGTCCTCAAGGGCGAGTACCCGAACCCCGCCATGATGCCCGAGCACGCCGACTGGGTCTGCCGGGTCCAGCAGCGCGCCCACGCCGCGGGTCTGCCCGTCGCCGGCCAGCGGCCAGCCGTGGAGCCGTTCGCGCCCCCGGGTGGGGAGTCCTCCGGCGTCCTGGCCCTCGTCGACATCGACGGGGAGCTCGCGATGTTCCGCCTCCAGGAGTACCTGCCCGGCAGCGTGGCCGCCGGCCGCGACTCCTACCCCGATTACCCCGCGCAGGTGGGCCGCCTCGCCGCCCGCCTGGCGGACGCGCTGGCCGCGGCGGCACCGGAGCCGGCACCCGTCCTCCACCCGTGGGCGTTCGAGACCACGGGGGCGAACGTCGCGTTCGCCTGCGACCGCATCCGCACGCTCGAGGCCGCCGGGCGCGTGCCCGCGGACTACGGCGCGGCGCTGTCCGCGGACGTGGCCCTGGCCCGCCGCGCCGCGCTCGCCTTCGAGCGCCGCGTGCGCCCGCGCCTGCCCGAGCTGCCCCGCCAGGTCGTCCACCAGGACGTCAACGACTTCAACCTGCTCGTCGCCGACGGCCGGATCACCGGCCTCATCGACTTCGGCGACTGCCGCAGCGCCCCGCGCCTGGCCGAGGCCGCCATCGCCGGCAGCTACACGATGCTCGGCCGGGCGGACCCGCGCGCCGCCTTCGCGGCCTTCGCCGCCGCCTATCAGGAGGCCGCCGAGCACCCGCTGGCCCCCGCCGAGGCGCGCCTCATCGAGCTCTCCGCCCTCGCGCGGCTGTGCCTCAACGCGTGCACGTGGACCGCGCGTGCCCTCACCGCCGGTCACGGGGACCCGCAGGCCGAATACGGCCGCGCGCGGATGCGACGCACCTGGCCCGTCGTGCGCGCCGTGGCCGCCGCGGTCCTCGCCGAGGCGGAGGCCGCGTGAACCCGCCCGGAGGCTGGGGGGCCGCGCTCGCCGAGTGGGTGGGCATGGACCCCTGGCGCATCCCCATCACGATCGTCTCCGCCGTGGGCATCTACCTGGCGTTCCTCCTGCTGGTCAAGGTCTTCGGCCCCCGCATCCTCACGGCGATGACGAGCTTCGACGCGGTGGTCGTCATCATGTTCGGCGCGGTGGCCGGCCGCGTCATCCTGGGCGACCCGCCTACCCTGGCGGTGGGCATCGTGGGCCTCGTGACGCTCATGTGCATGGAGGCGGCGTTCGGCGCCATCCAGCACCGCGTGGGCGCCGTGCGCAGCATCAACGCCCGCCCCACGGTGGTGCTGGCCCACGGCCGCTTCGTCGAGGAGGCGGTGCGCCGCGCGCACGTCTCCGACGCCGATGTCGTCGTCGCCCTGCGCAAGGCGGGCCTGGCTCGCTTCGAGCAGGCCCAGTGCGTCATCCTGGAGCCCAGCGGCGGCCTGAGCGTCATCCGGGCCGGCGAGCGCATCGACCCCGGCATGCTGGCCGGGGTCAGGGGAGCGGAGCTGGTGCTCAGGGCGCCGGCGGACACGGAGACAGGGGAGAGCTGATGGGCGGACGGGCCGTGGAGGATGCCGTGCGGGGCGCCGGTGTGAGCCGGCGGCGCGCCATGCAGGGGGCGGCGCTGGCCGGCTCCCTCGTGAGTGCCGGGGCGCTGAGCGCTTGCTCGGAGGAGAAGTCCGATGCCGGGCCGGTCACGCTCAAGGCCGCCGAGGTGCCCGTGGGCTCGGGCGTCGTCACCGGCGGCTGGGTTGTCGTCCAGCCGGTCAAGGGCGAGTTCCACGCGTTCTCCGCCGTCTGCCCCCACCAGGGCTGCATGGTCAAGACGGTGACAAAGGACGACATCATCTGCCCATGCCACTCCTCGGACTTCTCCACCGCCGACGGTTCGGTGAAGTCCGGTCCCGCGCAGAGCGGGCTCGCGCCGGCCAAGCTCGAGAAGAGCGGCGGCGAGCTGACGGTCTCCCAGGCCTGAGCGTCCGCGCCCCTCAGCGCAGCACGAGCGGCGCCGCGATGGCGCAGACGGCGACCGCGAGGATGAGCAGGTCGAGCGCCAGCGCCCAGCCCTGCGAGCGTCGGGCCCGCACGGCGCGGGCGTCCCCAGCTTGAAGTGCGACCGCGTCGACCGCGCACGCGTACGGCCACAGGGCGCACACGGCCCACACGAGGAACCCGAGGCCCAGGATGCCCACCGCCCAGACCGGGGCCAGCCAGGCGGGTAGGGAGAAGAAGGCGAGGATGAGCGCCAGCCAGCCCGCCGCGGACACCGGCAGGCGGGCGAGCTCGAGCCGGCCCAGGGGCCGGCGGGCCAGGGAGGCGGGGTGCAGGCGCAGCAGCGGCCAGGCGGTGGCGACCAGGATGAGCAGGGCGCCCGTGAGTGCGATGATCATGAGTCCGCGCCCTCCTCGCGCAGCGCATCCGCCGCTTCGTCCACGCTGACGGCACTGTCGGTGAGCACGACGAGACCGCGGCCGTGGGCGTCGAACCCGGCCCACGAGCGGTAGCCCCCGGTGGCGCCGTTGTGCCAGGTCAGGCCGTCCGTGTGCATCCAGACGTAGCCGATCTTCGCCCCGTCGTCGGCGTCCGCGCGCTCCTTCGCCGCGGCCGCGCCGGGCGCCGTGCCGTCCGCCATCGCGGCCACCCACAGGGCCATGTCGTGGGCGGTGGAGCGGATGGAGCCGGCCGGCGCCAGTGCCCCCAGCGTCCAGGGGCCCGCGGGCAGCCCCGCGGCTGTGTAGCCGTGGGGGCTGCCCGCCGGCAGGTCGGCCGGCCGCATGGGAACGGTCGTCTCGGTCATCCCGAGGGGTTCCAGCAGCCGCGCCCGCACGAGCGCCGGGTAGTCCGTGTGCGCCGCGCGGGCCACGGCCTGGCCCAGGAGCGCGACGCCCAGGTTCGAATAGGCGTAGTGGCCCGGGTCCGGCTGCGTCTGCGCGGCGTGTGCGAGCACTCCCGCGAGGTCCTTCGTGCAGGGGTCGAGGCGGGCCAGGGTGCGCGGCAGCTGCCCGAGGGGGGCCGCGTCCGCGCGGCGGGGGAACCCGGTCTGCTGCTCGGCCAGCTGCTCGAGGGTGAGCTCTCCCGCGGGCGCATCGCGCAGCTCGGGGAAGATGCTGCCGAGGCGCTGGGCGGCCCGCACCTCGCCCCGGCGGACCGCATCGGCGAAGAGGGCGGCGGTGAACGTCTTCGTGACCGAGCCGATCTCGAACACCGTGTGCTCATCCGCGCCGAAGCCTCCGAACCGGGGGCTGCTGCCGTCCTCCACCAGCGCGAACGCTCCACTGTGGCGGTATCCGGCGGGCAGGGCCGCCTGCACGCTGCGCGCCAGGGACTCGTCGCCCGCGGGCGCGCCGCGGAAGCCGCGCGGCCACGGGAAGGCCAGTGCGCACGCGGCGACGAGGGCCAGGGCGAGGGCCGCCGCGAGCATCCCGCGGCGGCTGCGGAGCAGGGCGCGCAGGCGCGGTGGCGGGGCGGGGCGCTCGAGTGGGGCGGGGCGCTGCGGTGGGCCGGGGGGCTGTGGCGAGGCGGCGGGTGTGGACACCGGTGGGCTCCTTCGGCGGGAGTCGGGCAGAGCGGGCGGCGGAACGGTGTGGGCAGCGGAACGGTGCGGGTCGGAGTGCGGTGCGAGCCGGAGACCTGAGCGCCGGCGTGCGTGCGGGTGGGTGCGGGGGCGTGTGTGCGTTCGTACGAGGAGGGGCGGCTCAGTGGGAGGCGATGAGGATGAGGGCGAGCAGGGCGACGACCCGGTCGCCGGGCACTTCCCAGTGGCCCCGGCGGGGACTGCGCAGCCAGCCGGCGGCCGACAGCTGCCCCAGGTGGTGGTAGACCTGCCCCGAGGTGCCCAGGCCGGGCAGCGCCGCGAGATCCGCGGCCGTGTCCACACCCGCCAGCACCGCCTGCGCGAGGGCGAGCCGCACGGGGTGGGCCAGGGCGCTCAGGCGCTCGGCGGCATCGGCGAAGTCGCCGTCGAGCAGCGCCGCGGTGGGCAGGCCGTACTGCCAGCGCAGCCGCCCGCCCCCGGGCGCGGGGGCGGTGCCGGCGTAGAGCACGACATCCTCGTCCCCGTAGCGCTCCCGCATGCCGTCGAGTACCCAGAAGTCGCCCTCGGGCGGCGCCGCCTCGGCCCCAGCAGGCCCAGCGCCGGCCCCAGCAGCCCCAGCGCCCGCCTCGGCTGCGGTGCTCGCTGCGGCGGCACCGGGCGATGGAGCCAGCCCAGGGGCGCCCGGCTGTCCGGCGGCACCGGACAGCCGGGGTGCACCGGACAACCGGGGTGCACCGGGCAGCCTCGGGGCACTGGACAGCCCAGATGCGCCCGGCAGCGCGGCGAGAAGGCGCTGGAGGGCGCCCTCGAGCGCGTCGATGCGCCGCTCGAGGCGCTCGTGGGGGGCGGGGCTGTCGCTGTCATCCTGATCGGCCATAGACCGATAATAACGTAATTACGTAGAACTAGGGTGCGCTGTCCGGCCGGCGGTAGAGTCGGGGCATGGACAGCGACGAGCGCTTCGAGCAGATGAACTTCCACACCCGCAAGTGGGTGCGCCCGGAGGACCTCAACGCCAACGGCACGCTGTTCGGCGGCAGCCTGCTGCGCTGGATCGACGACGAGGCAGTCGTCTACGCGATGATCCAGCTGGGCAACCAGCGCATCGTCACGAAGTACATCTCCGAGATCAACTTCCTCGCCTCCGCGGTGCAGGGCGACATCATCGAGATCGGGCTGCAGGCCGTGCACTTCGGCCGCACCTCCCTCACCATGCGCTGCGAGGTGCGCAACATCCTCACCGAGCAGATCATCCTCTCGATCGACAAGATCGTCTTCGTGGGCATCGGCGAGGACGGGCGCCCCAAGGAGCACGGCTACTCGACGATCACGTACGAGCGGGACCGCTTCTCCGACGCCATGCGCCGCCGCTGAGGCCTCACAGCGATCCCAGCGCCAGCGCGAGGCCCGCGGCCGCTCCCGCCGCGGCCCCGGCCGCGCTCGTGAGCCGCAGCCCGGCCAGTCGGGCGCGCCACGTCCGGGCCCCCTCCGGCAGGTCGCCGCTGCGGCCACGGGAATCCGCGCGGGCGTCGAAGGCGATGCGCGCCGGGTCCAGCGGGTCCAGGCGCACGGGGATGAGCGCCCCGGCCACCACGCGCTCGGCGTCCACGGCCTCGAGGTGCCAGACGAGCCGCGAGCGCACGGGCGGGGCCGGCCGCGCGCCCCGGGCCTCGGGGCGCGCGCTCACCAGCAGCGCCAGCCGCCACCCGGTGCCGGCGCGGCTGCGCCTGACGGTGCGGACCCGTGCGGAGCCCGGGATTCCCCGCGCCGCGAGCTCGCCGGCCGCGCGGCGCGGGACTTCGACGGTACGTCCGGGGCGGGCGCCCAGGGCCAGGAACCAGGCGGCGGCCAGGGCGAGGACCGGTGGCCAGCCCAGCAGCAGCGGGCGCAGCCCCGCATCGAGCCCGGGCAGCCTGCCCGTCGTGGAGCCGGCGGCGGCAGCGGCTGTGAGGGCGCAGCCCAGCCCCAGGCAGAACCACAGCGCGCAGCGGCCCAGCGGCAACCGGCGCGGGGGCGGCACGGCGGGGGAGCGCGGATGAGCGGCGACCATGGGCCCACGCTAGGGGCGGGCGGGAAACGGGGCGGAACACGGCGGCGACGGGCGCATGAATCCCGGCCGGCGCCCGGGCGGCGGGCCCCGAACCGCGGGCCGGCGATCCTCTAGACTGATCCGGTGACTCCAGCCCACGACACGGCAGCGACCGCTGCCCCCGCCCCGCCGCCGGCGCGCCTGAGCGCGCGCGACGGCGCGTTCATGATCGCCCGGGGCGCCGCCGGCGCCGCGTTCGGGCTGGCGACCGTCTTCTGGCCGCGCGTGCAGCTGGCCAGCGCCGCCCAGCTGGCGATCGGCGTGCGCACCGCCGCGCTCGTCACCCTCGGCTACCTGCTCGTGGCGGGCATCCTCCTGTTCCTCCAGAGCGTGCGCCAGCGCGGCACCGTGCGCCTGGTCCTCCAGTGCGAGGCGATCATCGTGCTGCCGGCCGCGGTCTTCCTGCTGCTGGCCCAGCAGCCGGGCCAGCTGCGCGCCGCCGTGTGCATCTGGGCGCTGCTCCACGGCCTGCTCGAGCTGTGGATGTACCGCGTGCGCCGCGCGGAGCCCATGGCCGCCGACTTCCTCATCTCCGCGGGGCTGCACGTCCTGCTCGCGGTCATCGTGGGCTTCGGCACCCAGATGGCGGCCCTGTCGGTGTTCGGGTTCGCCGGCGCCGCCGTCCTCATCGTCTCCGTCCTCTTCATCGTCGGCGGCGCCACCCGCCGCATGCGCGCCCGGAAAGAAGCATGAACCCAAGCCTGGAGGCCGCCCGGCCCTTCCCCGACTCGTTTGACCCGGCAGCCCCCACCGCGGGACCGCTGGGCGACCTCGCCGTCGCGATGCGCACGCTCGATCCCGCCCTCTTCGAGGCGCTCGTGCAGGTGGCGCGCTCGCCCCGGCTGCTCGTGGCGACGGACTACGACGGCACGATCGCCCCGATCGTCGACCGCCCCACCCACGCCTACCCGCTCGAGCTGTCCGTCGTGTCGATGCGCGCCCTCGCCGCGCTGCGCGACACCTCCACCGCGGTGATCTCCGGGCGCTCCCTGCGCGACCTCGCCGCCATGTCGCGCCTGCCGCGCGAGGTGGCCCTCGTGGGCTCGCACGGCAGCGAGCGCGACACGGACTTCGACGAGACCTTCGACGAGCGCGAGCGGGCGAGCATCGACCGGATCCTCGCGGCCGCCGGTGAGCTCGCCGCGCAGCGCCCGGAGATCCACATCGAGAAGAAGCCCACCGGCGTCGCCGTGCACCTGCGCGGCCTGGCCCCGGAGGCGCGCGCGGATGCCCTGGCCGTCATCGACTCGCTGGCCGGAGTGGACGGGATCGGCGTCCTGTGGGGCAAGGAGGTCGCGGACCTCACCGCCACGGACTCCACGAAGGGCGACGCCCTGCGCGAGCTGCGCGAGCGCGGCGGCGATCCGGCCGTGCTCTACATCGGCGACGACACCTCAGACGAGGCCGCGTTCGTCACGCTCGGCGGCACGGACGTGGGCGTCAGGGTCGCCGAGGACGGTGCGGACGCTCCCACCGCTGCCGCCTACCGCGTGGCGGACCCGGACGCCGTGGCGCTCGTGCTCACCACGATCTTCGAGCTGCGCCGGGCGTGGCTGTTCGGCCGCACCGCCGTGCCGATCCAGCGCCACTCGCTGTTGGCCAACGGCCAGTCCACGGCGCTGGTGGACCCGGAGGGCAGCATCTGCTGGATGCCCCACCCCCTGCCGCACTCCGCCTCGCTGTTCTCCGAGATCCTCGGCTCGGACATCGCCGGTTACTTCTCCGTCACCCCGGCGGCGCTGAGTGGGCGGGCGGCCAAGCCGCTCACGCAGCGCTACCGGGGTGCCTCCACGATCGTCGAGACGCGCTGGGCCGGCCTCACCCTGCTCGACTACCTCGCCCCCGTGGACGAGGACAGCTCGGAGACCGTGCTCGTGCGCGTGCTCACCGGGGACGCGGAGGCCGAGGTGCGCTTCGCCCCCCGCCCCGACTACGGCTCCGCGCCCGTGCGCCTCGAGGCAGACGGGGACACCGTGCGCGTGCTCGGCACCCCCGAGCCCATCGTCCTGCACGCCCCGGGCCTCGAGTTCGAGATCGTCCAGGTCCGCGGCTCCGACACCGCGGTGGCACGGGTGCGGCCCGCGGACTGCGAATCGGGTCACGCCGTGCTCACCCTCGTGTGCGGCGAGTCGGAGGACATCGCCACGCTCACCCAGGGCAACGAACAGGCGGTGCGCGCCCGCGCGGAGGGCTACTGGACGAACTGGGTGGCGAGCCTGCGGCTGCCGGGGCTGCGCCGCGATGAGGTGATCCGCTCCGCGATCACGCTGCGCGCGCTGTGCCACACGCCCACGGGCGGGGTGCTGGCCGCGGCCACCTCCTCGCTGCCGGAGGGGATCGGCGGCATCCGCAACTGGGACTACCGCTACTGCTGGCTGCGCGACGGGTCCATGACGGTGCACACGCTGCTCCAGCTGGGCTCCTCGGCGGAGGCCGAGGGCTTCCTCCAGTGGCTCAGCGGCATCCTCGCCGAGGCCTCCGGGCCCGAGCAGCTCCACCCCCTCTACGCGGTCGACGGCTCCGTGCTCACGACCGAGGCGGTCCTCGAGCACCTGCCCGGCTACGCCGGCTCGCGCCCCGTGCGCGTGGGCAACGCCGCCGAGCACCAGGTCCAGCTCGATGTCTTCGGGCCCGTCACGGAGCTCATCGCGGCGCTGGCCGCCGAGTTCGGCGACCTCAGCGACGAGCACTGGGAGCTGGCCTGCCAGATGGTCATCGCCGTCGAGCGGCGCTGGCGCGAGCCCGATCACGGGATCTGGGAGGCCCGCCGGGAGCCCAAGCACAACGTCTACACGAAGGTCATGTGCTGGGTGACGGTCGACCGCGCGATCCGCCTGGCCGACCGTTTCGGGCGCGAACTGCCCGGCGCCTGGCGCCAGCTGCGCGAGGAGATCGCCGAGGACGTCATCTCCCGCGGCTGGAACGAGGAGGTGGGCGCCTACACGGTTGCCTACGGCGAGGACGACCTCGACTCCGCGTGCCTGTTCGTGGGCCTGTCCGGGCTGCTGGCCCCGGATGACCCGCGCTTCATCGCGACCGTCGACGCCATCGAGCGCGACCTGCGGGTGGGGCCCACGGTCTTCCGCTACCGCTACGAGGACGGGCTGCCCGGCCTGGAGGGCGGCTTCCACATCTGCACGACGTGGCTCATCGAGGCGTTCATCCTCGTGGGCCGCCACGACGATGCGCGCGACCTGTTCGCCCGCCTCACGGACCTCATGGGCCCCACCGGGCTGTTCTCCGAGGAGTACGACCCCGCCTCCGAGGTCCACCTGGGCAACCACCCGCAGGCATACTCCCACCTGGGCTACATCCGGGTGGCCCGGATGCTCGACGCGCTGTAGCGCCGGCCGGGAGCCCGGGAGACCGGGAGACCCGGCGGCGGTGCGGTCGCCGGGTAGGGTGCCGCCATGAGGATCCCGCCCCGCACCCCGCTCTGGTGGCTCGGCATCGCGGTGCCGCTGGCCGGCGCCGCGCTGGCCGCGGGGTTTACCTGTACCTGGGCCCGAGCCCCCGCGACGCCGACGTCGAGCTGCTGGCGCTCGGCGCCGTCCTCCTGCTGCTGCGCACCCTGCCGTTCCTGGCGACGGCCGTGCTCATGGCGCTCGTGCGCACCGGCGGCCCCGCCTGGGCCGGGGGCCTCGCCTACGCCCTGCTGGCGGGGGCGCTCGAGGTGTGGGTCGACGTCTCGGTCCTCACCTCGGACAGCTCCACCGCCGGGATCGGGCTCATCATGGGCCCCGCGCTCAGCGTGTGCCTCGTGGCGCCGGCCGTCGCGATCGTCTGCGCACTCGCCGTCGGCATCCGGCGCCTGCGCCGCCGCCGCGCGCGCAGCCGGGTCGCCCGACAGACGGGCGCCTGACAGGCCGCCGCCTGGTGCGTGGCCGCCGGGTTCGGCTCAGTGCCGGGCGCCGTGCGGGCCCGGCACGGTGTCCGCGGAGGCGGCCGAGGCGGGGCGCGCCTCGGCGGCGGCGCTCGCCTGGTCCGCCGGCGAGGGGAACTCGACGCGCGCCTGCGCCCCGCCGTTCGCGCCGTTGCGGAAGACCAGCCGCATGCCCAGCAGCTTCGCCTGCCCCTGGGCGATGACGAGCCCGAGGCCCATGCCGCCGCCGCCCGCGGAGACGAAGCGGGTGGGCCCGGCGTCGATGATGTCCGCGGGGTAGCCCGCGCCCGCGTCGCTGACCATGACCGCGCCGTTGTCCACGACGATCGAGATCGGATCGGCGCCGTGGCGCACCGCGTTGGTGATGAGGTTGCTCACGATCCGCTCGAAGCGGCGCTGGTCGGTGACGATGACGGCGTCCGGGGCGCGGTAGTCCTCGATCACCACGTGCTCGCCCAGCGCCCCCGAGGCGCGCAGCGTGGTGAGCAGGGACTTCACCGCGCTCACGACGGTGACCGGGCCCATGACGGGCTCCGCGCGCCCGGCGTCCAGGCGCGAGACCTCGAGCAGGTCCTCGACGAGCACCTGGAGCCGGTGCACGCGATCGCGGACGAGCTCGGCCGGCCGCGAGTCCTCCTCGAGGAGGTTCGCAGCGTTGACGAGGCCCGTGAGCGGGGTGCGCATCTCGTGGGCGAGGTCGGCGGTGAAGCGCTGCTCGGAGTCGAGGCGCTCGGCGAGCCGGGCGACGGCGGAGTCGACCGCCTCGGCGAAGGCGGAGACCTCGTCGTCGCCGGCCGCCACGACATCGGAGATCTTCTCGCTCGTGTCACCGGCGGCGATCCGGCGGGCCGTCTGGGCGCCCAGCGTGAGCCGGCGCGAGATCTGCCCCGCCACGAGCGAGCCGATGCCGCCGATCACCACCGCGGAGCCGATCATGCCGTAGAGGATCGCCCGGTCGATGCGCTCGAGGAGCTCCGCTGACTCCTCGGTGGAGGCGCGCACGGAGATGACCGCGGCGTGGGAGCCCACCTGGATGGGTCCGGCGGCCCAGATGACGTTCTTGCCGTCGACCTGCGAGCGGATCGTCACGCTCTGGCCCTTGAGGGCCGCACTGCGCGCCTCCGCGGGCAGCGCCGAGTCGTCGACGCTCGTGTTGAGGGTGAGGACGCCGGTCTCCGCGTAGATCGTCGTGGCATCGGAGAGCTGGTCGGTGACGTTCTCGCGCATCCGGTTGTCCTCCGCGGACGCCGCGGAGTGGCGGACGATGAAGCCGCAGGAGAGCACCGCGATGACGACGGAGGCGACGATGACGATGACGATCTTCCACCGCAGGGACATGCGGGGGCCTCAGCCTGCGAAGCGGTAGCCGAAGCCGCGGACGGTCTCGATCATCCGCGCGCCGATCTTCTTGCGCAGCCGCTGGATGTGGACGTCGACGACGCGGGAGTCGCCGGCCCACTCGTAGCCCCACACGGTGTAGGCGATCTTCTCCCGCGAGTACACGTGGCCCGGCTCCTCCGTGAGCAGGAGGAGGATGCGCAGCTCCGTGGGGGTGAGGTGGACGTCCTCCCCGTCGACGAGCACCGTGAGCCGGGCCGTGTCGAGGGTGAGCGAGCCGAGCTTCGTGCGATGGCCCTCGAGGTCCTGGCCGGCGTGGCCGAAGCCGCCCTGCGGTCCCGCGCTGCTCTCCGGGCGCGCCGGCTGGCTGCCGTGGCCGTGGGAGTCGTACGTCGTGGGGTTCGTCAGGCCGGGGCTGGGGCCAAGCACCTCGGGAATCCCATCGGAGTCGACGGTGCCCCCGGCGCCCAGCTCCGGGGCCTGCGCCGGGGCGCCGATCTCATCGGGGCTGAAGCCCAGCTGGCCGGTGCCGGCGGTGATGAAGCGGCGCACGACCGCGCGGATGCGCGCGTTGAGCACCTGCATGTCGAACGGCTTCGTCAGGTAGTCGTCGGCGCCCGCCTCGAGGGCCTGGACGATGTCGATGGGCTCCGAGCGGGCGGAGATGACAATGATGGGCACCGTCGAGCGCTCCCGGATCGCGCGCGTGATGGAGGCGCCGTTCATGGTGGGCAGCATGAGGTCGAGCAGCACGATGTCCGTGCCGTGGGAGGCGACGAACTCGTAGCCGTCGCGGCCGTCCTCGAACGCGGTGACGGTGTAGCCGAAGCGCTCCAGCGCGATCTGGGTGGTCTCGCGGATGACCTCGTCATCCTCGACCAGCACGATGTGCATCCCTGTCCTCCCCTCAGCCCGTGGTGTCCCGGCTGATCCTCTGCCCCGCCTCGAAGCGCCCGCTGTGGTAACGGTACACGCGCACCGACCACCCGGACGGGCAGCAGCGCGGGTCGCCCTTGCGGTAGAGCGATTCCTGTGCAACGAGCGTCCCGCCCTGGCCGGGGCTGACCGTGAGGTCGTGGCCCGTGACGAAGAGCTTGACCGCCGGCCGGTCGGACTGGTCGGCCACGACGAACGCGGCGAACGGCTGGTCCTCGCTGGGCGCGGTGAGCGCGGCGAGCTGGAACTTCTCGCTGCCGATCCGCAGGGGCGTGCGCAACTCGAGGCAGTCCTCGCACGAGCGCAGCACCTCGCCTGCCTGATCGTATCCTGCCTGGTCGGCCAGCCGGGACTCGGCCAGGATGGCGGTGCGCAGCCGGGCCGCGGAGTACGGGCGGTCGGCGCGCCCCGCCTGGGCGGTGCTCGCGGCCGTGGGCGCCTGGGCGGTCTCCTGCGCCTCGACGCGCAGGTTGTGCTGCCGGGCGGGCTGGCAGCCGCTGAGCGCGCACGCGCAGGCGAGCGCCGTGGCGAGCGCGCGGGCGGCGGCGCGGGCACCGGTGCGGGCGCCGCCGCGGACCGGCGGCCCGGCGCGGGCCGCGGCGCGGGACAGGGGGAGGGGCACGCCCCAAGTGTAGAATGGGCGGCGCTATGAAGGCCTCAGATCACGCGCCGCAGTCGCCGGCGCAGCCCCCGCACCGGCCCCGCCGTTCGCGACAGGTGCCCTACTCCGATGCCCTCGTGCTGGGGATGATCGCCGCCGCGGTGGTGCTCATCAGCACGATCGTCTTCACGCGGGCTTGGCTGTCGCTGGCGGCCATGGGCCTGTGCGGCATCTACACGGTCGCCGCGTTCGTCCTGGTCGCGGGGGTCTCCATGCTCCTCAACCGCCTCATCCGCAACGACGGCGGCGACGAGGAGGAGCAGTACCCGGTCCTGCACTGAGATGTCTGGCTGCATCGAACGGCCGGGCTGCATCGAGCGTCCGGGCCGGTGCGCCCGTCAGCGGAAGCGCAGCAGGCGCAGGCTGTTGAGGACGACGAAGACCGAGCTGAACGCCATCGCCGCCCCCGCGATCATCGGGTTGAGCAGGCCGAGCGCCGCCACCGGCAGCGCCGCCACGTTGTAGGCGAACGCCCAGAACAGGTTGCCCCGGATGAGCCGGACGGTGGCCCGCGAGAGCCGGATGGCCTGCGGGATCTGGCGCGGGTCGCTGCGCATGAGCGTGATGTCCGCGGCCGCGATCGCCGCGTCCGTGCCGCTGCCCATCGCGATCCCCAGGTTCGCCCGCGCGAGCGCCGCGGCGTCGTTGATCCCATCGCCCACCATCGCCGTCTGCCGGCCGGCGGCCTGGAGGGCGGCGATCGCGTCGGACTTGTCTGCCGGCCGGACGTCGGCGCGCACCTCGGCGATGCCCACCTCGGCGGCGACCGCGCGCGCATTGGCCTCGCTGTCGCCGGTGAGCAGGACGGTGGACAGCCCTAGCGCGTGGAGCTGCGCGATGGCCTCGCGGGCCCCCGGCCGCACGGTGTCGGCCACCGCGGCGCTGCCGCGATAGGAGCCGTCGACGGCCACCGCGATCCCGGCCCCGTCCGCCGCGGGGGGCACGTCGACACCCTCCTCGCGCAGCAGCCCGGGCCGGCCGATGAGCACGCGGTGCCCGTCCACCCGGGCGCGGACACCGCCGCCGGGGATCGCGGCGAAGTCACAGACGGCGGCCCGGGCGGTGCCCTCCTGCGGTGCGGCGGCGGCGATGGCCCGCGCGATCGGATGCTCGGACATGGCCTCGGCGGCGGCGGCGAGCCGGAGGTCCGCGGCCGCCAGCGTGGTGCCGGCCACGCGCATCCGCCCCTCGGTGATGGTGCCCGTCTTGTCGAGCACGACGGTGTCGAGCGAGCGGGCGGACTCGAGCGCCTCGGCGCCGGAGACGAGGATGCCCAGCTGCGAGCCGCGCCCGGAGGAGACCGCCAGCGCCGTGGGCGTGGCGAGGCCCAGGGCGCACGGGCACGCGATGACGAGGACGGTGAGGCCGGCGCGCAGGCCCGCAGGCCAGTCGCCCGCGGCGAGCCCCCAGCCGAGCAGGGTCGCCAGGGCGATGGCGAAGACCACGGGGACGAAGACGGCGGAGATCCGGTCGGCCAGGCGCTGCATGCGCGGCTTGCCGGCCTGGGCCCGGGAGACGAGCTGGGCCAGCTGGGCGAGGGTCGAGTCCGCGCCCACGCGCTGGGTGCGCACCGTGAGCGCACCCGTCGTGTTGACGGTGCCGCCCACCACCTGAGCGCCGGGCGCCACGTCGACGGGCACCGGCTCGCCGGTGAGCATCGAGGTGTCGACCGCGGAGGTCCCGGCGACCACCTCGCCGTCGGCGGGAACGGTCTCGCCGGGGCGCACGAGCACGAGGTCGCCCGGGCGCAGCCCGTCGGCCGGGACGTCGACGGGCGCCGCCCCGGGCCGCTCGACGAGATGGGCGCTCTTGGCGCCCAGGCTCAGCAGTTCGCGCAGCGCCTTCGTGGCGCTGCCCTTCGCGCGCTCCTCGATGAGGCGGCCGGCCAGCAGGAACAGCGTGACGGCGTCCGCGGCCTCGAACCACACGTGCTCGGCCGAGCCCAGTGCCACGGTGGCCAGCGAGTAGCCCGTGGAGACGATGATCCCCACGCTCACTAGGGTGTCCATCGTCGAGGAGCCCCCGCGGGCGGCCTTGAAGGCGGCGACGTGGAACGGCCAGGCCGCCCACGTGACGACCGGGAGGCTGAGGAACGCGACGACCCACTGCCAGCCGGCGAAGTGCCACGGCATGACCATCGACAGCACGATGGCGGGCAGGCCGAAGGCGAGCGCGCCGATGAGGCGGGGGCGCAGCGCGCGCGGGTCGTAGTCCTCCACGAGCCCACCGCCGTCCGCGCCGGAGCGCACGGAGGCGCCGTAGCCGGTGCGCTCGACGGTGTCCGTCAGCTGCGCGTCGCTGACCCCGGCCGGCACCCGCACATGGGCCGAATTCAGCGGCAGGCTCACGGTGGCGTGCACCCCGTCGATGCGGTTGAGCTTCTTCTCGATGCGCGCCGAGCAGGCCGCGCAGGTCATCCCGGAGATGTCGAGGTCGACCTCGCGGGCGGGCGACGCGGGCGACGCGGGGGACTGGGCGGACGCGGCGGCCGTGCCGGGGCGGGCGGGGGAGGCGGGCATCAGGCCAGCTCGTATCCCGCCTCGTCGACGGCGGCGGCGACCTGGGCGGCGGCCAGCGGCTGCGCCGCGGTCACGCTCACCCGGCTCCGGCCGCCGGGGACCAGGTCGACGTCGACCGATTCGACGCCGGGCAGCGCGCCCAGCTCCTGGCTCACGGCGCGCACGCAGTGCTCGCAGGTCATGCCGGTGACGGTGTAGTGCTCGGTGCTCATGGCGCTCCTCCTGGTGGGGCCGGTCGGTGGTGGGTCTGAGTGATCGTGGCGCTGCCTAATCGGGAGACTGTGCGATCGGCGGGCTGCGCTCAGCTCTTGATGAGGCGCGCGATCGCGGCGCTCGCCTCGGCGATCTTCGCCTCCCCGGCCTCCGGGGACTCGCGGGCCGCGTCGGCCACGCAGTGGGACATATGGTCGTGGAGGAGTGTCACCCCCACGGCGTGCAGCGCCGCGTTGATCGCGGAGATCTGGGTGAGGACGTCGATGCAGTACGTGTCCTCCTCGATCATCCGGCTCACGCCGCGCACCTGGCCCTCGATGCGCCGCATGCGCTTGGCGAGCGGGTCCTTCTCCGCGGTATAGCCCGGCGGCTGGCTCTCGTCGATCTTCACGCCTCGAATATATACCCCCCAGAGGTATTGTCAACGCCGGCTGCGCGGCCGCCTCCGGCCCACCGAGCCCTGGGCACGCAGCCGGGTCTCGGGGCCCCGGGCTCGCACCCGAACCCCGGGCCGCCCGCGCCGCCGCACCGGCCCCGCGGCTTCGCTAGGCTGTGGGGGCATGGGGGACGGTTCGACATCGAGCGCGGCCGGGCCCGGGCGCACGGGCGCGCCGGGGGCCGCACCCGGCGCTGCCCCGACGCGCCGGCCGGGACCGCGCGGCGGGGCGTCGCCGGCCGGCCCGGGGAGCCGGAGGGCGCACGCCGGGCGGGTGCTGCGCAGCGTGCGCTTCGGCGCCGCGGCGCGGATCATGCTCGCGAACTCGCTCATGCTCATCGGCATCGTGCTGCTGACCACGACGCTGCTCTACATCCAGATCTCGAACGCGGCCACGCGCACGGAGCAGGACGTGCTGCGCGCCTCGGCGGAGGTGATGGCCGGCTCCCGGGCGATCGAGGACCGGGACTCGGACCGGATCGCGGCGCTGTTGGAGAACATCAAGCGCGAGTACCGCCTCGACGAGATCGAGGTGCTCGACGCGGACGAGCTGCAGCCCGGCGTGCGCGAGGGCCGCACCGAGACGAGCTACCGCGGCGGCCCGGAGGGCGGCATGATGTACGCCACCGCGCCCATCCGCAGGGGCGATGAGGTGGTGGGCGGCGTGCGCGCGGGAGTCCACGGTGACGACGTGCGCAGCCTCTTCGCCCCCCAGGGGGCCTGGATCGTGGGCGTGGGGGCGGTGACGCTGGTGCTGGGTGTCACGGCCACCTGGCTGACCTCCCGGGGGCTGAGGCGGGCGACCGGCGACTACGGGACCGCGGAGCTGGGCAACATGATCGGCTACTACCAGTCCGTCCTCCAGTCGGTCAGCGAGGGGCTGCTGCTGTTCGACCGCACGCGTGGCGAGGCGCTGTACAACCGCGAGGCCGCGGAGCTGCTGGGGCTGCCCGAGCAGCGCACGCTGCACACGGTGCCGCTGCAGGACCTGCTCGACGCGCTGCCGGTGGAGCTGCGCGGGTTGCTGTCGTCCGGGGCGTACGCCCGCGACGAGTTCCGCTACACGGACGAGCGCGTGCTCGTCGTCAACCAGCAGCCGGCCGAGGGCGCGGGCGACACGTGGGTGACGACGATGCGCGATCACACCGAGCTCCAGGAGCTCTCCGGCGAGCTCGTGTCCCTCCAGTCGTTCTCCGAATCGCTGCGCTCCCAGACCCACGAGTTCGCCAACCGCATGCACATCATCGCCTCGCTCATCGAGACGGGCCAGGCGCGCGAGGCCCTCGAGTTCGCGACCCGGGAGATGACGCTCATGGACCGCCCGTCGGCGAACATGCTCGCCGGCTTCGACGACCCCGTGGTCTCCGCGCTGCTGCTCACCAAGCTCACCCAGGCGCACGAGGCGGGCATCGAGCTGCGCGTCGACGCGGAGCGGCTCTCCGGCGTGCTGCGCGGGGCCGAGCGGGACCTCGTCACGGTCGTGGGCAATCTGCTCGACAACGCGTTCGACGCGGTCTCGCGCCCCGGCATCGAGCCCGCGCGCCGGCGGGTGTGGCTGAGCGTGAGCGGCTCGGACGCCCAGGGGTTCGAGATCGCGGTGGCCGACGACGGGCCCGGGATCGCCGAGGAGGACATCGACCGCGTGTTCGAGCGCGGCTGGTCGACCAAGCACCTGGGCGTCGGGGCCGACTGCGGGGAGGGCCACGCGCGCGCGGCCTCCCGCGGGGTGGGGCTCTCGATCGTCGTGCAGGCCGTGCGCCGCCTGGGCGGGGCGATCGACGTGCGCGGCGGGCCCGATGAGCCCGGCGACCCGCTGGGCGCCGCCTTCATCGTGTGGCTGCCCGGCGCCGGCCATGGCGAATCCGCAACAGCGCCACCGCGCCGGACGGAGCAGCCCGGTGGATGATGGAGGCATGACCGACAGCAGCGAACCGGGCCCCGGGGGCGGGGCCGCGCGCGGCTGCGCCGACGTGGGCGTGCTCGTCGTCGAGGACGAGGCGATCGCGGCGCAGGCACACGCCGAGTATGTCCGCCGGGTCGACGGCTTCAGCGTGCTCGGCATCGCGAAGAACGCGAGCCAGGCGCTTGCCGCCATGACCGGTCAGATCGCGGGACTCGAGGCCCGGCGCATCGACCTGCTGCTGCTCGACATGAACCTGGGCGACGGCCACGGGGTCACGCTCATGCGGGCGCTGCGCGCGCGCCGGATCCGGGTCGACGTCATCGCCGTGACGGCCTCGCGGGACATGAAGGTGGTGCAGGACGCGCTGTCGCTGGGCGTCGTCCAATACGTCATCAAGCCCTTCACTTTTCCCGTCTTCAAGTCCAAGCTCGAGGCCTATCTGGAATTCCGCCAGCGCTTCGAGCCCAGCCCCGCGGGCGAGGACATGACACAGACGGAGGTCGACGCCGTGCTCGCGGCGCTTGCCGCGGCCCCGCCCAAGCAGGCGCCCAAGGGGGTGCCCGAGGCGATGCACTGCCAGCTCGTCGCCGCCATCGAAGCCGGTGGCGCGCTGTCCGCCGCCGAGGCGGGGGAGACCGTGGGCGTCTCGCGCGTGACCGCGCGCCGCTACCTCGAGTCGATGGCCGATGCCGGGGTGCTCAGCCGGCAGCCGCGCTACGGGGCGGCCGGCCGGCCCGTGCTCGAATACTCGCTGGCCGCGCGCGGCCCGGGCCGCAGCCCCGGCGCGGCGCCCGCGTAGCCGGGCGGGTGCGGTGCGCTCGCTTGGGCGGGCGAGGGCCGCCTCGCCCTGCGCGTTGGCTGCTGCCCTGCCCTGCGCATTGCCCGGTGCCGGCCTCCCGCCGAGGACGCCTGCTGCTTTCGCACCGCCCGGCCCGGCCTGCCCTATCCCCGATCCGACTCTCCCCTCCCCGACCGGTCCCCGCCGCTACAGCGGGGGGTGGGGCTCGTGGCGCTCGAGGAACTGGTACACCTCGGTCGTGTCGACGCCGGGGAAGACGCCCGGCGGCACGGCGGCCAGCAGCGAGGCGTGGGTGCGCGCCGAGGGCCAGGAGGCGTGCTCCCATTTCGCGGCGAGCTCCGTCGGCGGCTGTCGGCAGCACGTGGGATCGGGGCAGCGCGACTCCGAGCGGTGCGGCGTGTCCTGGCCCCAGAACCACTTCACGTGCTGGAAGGGCACGCCCACGCTGATGGAGAAGTCCCCGCCGCCGGGCAGCACCCGGGCCGTGCACCAGAACGTGCCGGCGGGCGTGTCCGTGTACTGGAAGTACGGGCTGAACCGGTCCTCCGTGGTGAAGACCGTGCGCGAGGTGAAGCGCTTGCACCCGTACTGGCCCTCGACGGAGCCCAGCGGATCGGTGGGGAAGGGCAGCCCGTCGTTCGAGTACGCCTTGTAGATCGTCCCCGAGTTGTGCACCTTCATGAAGTGCACCGGCAGGTCCAGGTGCGCGGTGGCCAGGTTGGTGAAGCGGTGAGCCGCCGTCTCGTAGCTGACCCCGTACTGGTCGCGCAGCCCCTCAATAGAAATCTGCCGGTTCTTTTTCGCTGTTTGGAGCATCGCCACGGCCGATTTCTCCGGTACGAGCAGTGCAGCGGCCAGATAATTGGCCTCGACGCGCTGGAGGAGGAAATCCTGGAAGTTCTTCGGTGTCGTGTGCTCGAGGATGTGCGAGGCCAGCGTAGTGAGCAGCTGGGAGCGCGCGTCCTGCCCGGCCGAGGTGTCGTTGGACAGGTAGATCCGGTTGTTCTTCTCATCGAGCACGGAGCGCGTGGAGCGCGGCAGGTCGGGCACGTAGTGGAGGGTGAAGCCCAGGTGCTCGGCCACGCCGGCCGCCTGGCGCTGGGTGAGCGGCCCGCTGTCGTAGCCCACGGTCGCCAGCAGTCCGGCGGCTGCGGCCTCGATGTCCGGGAAGTGGTTGTCCTTCGCGCGCATCTGCTCGCGCAGCATCCGGTTGGCCCGCCGCGCCTCCTCGGGCGTCGCGGCGCGCTGTTCAAGGACCCGGCCGAGTGCGCGCTGCAGGCCCACGATCGCCTCGAGGGTCTCGGTGGGCTGGGACTTCACGCGCACGTGCGGCAGGCCCAGCGAGGAGTAGAGGGCGGATTCCTGGTTGCGCTCGGCCTCGAGCTCGAGCGCCTGGCGCGCATCGACAGGGCGCGGATCGAGCAGGTCGGCCACCGTGACCCCGAGCTCCTTGGCGCAGGCGCGCAGCAGGGAGACCGAGGGCTCGCGCCGGCCGTTCTCGAATGCGGAGATCTGCGAGGCGGCCCGGTCCACGGCCGCGCCCAGCTGGGCCAGCGTCAGGCCCCGCTCCGTGCGGTAGTGGCGGATGCGGCGGCCGATGCTCAGCGCATCGGCCTCGCCCGGGCCGGACTCGGGGGCCGCGGCGGCGCCCGCGCCCACCGTGCCCACCCCGCCCGCCACCAGGGCGTCGCCGCGCGGGCCGCGCTCGCCGGCACCGGGGGGCGCGGGGGCTGCCGTGTCGTTCGTCATCGCGGGTCCCTCTCCTCGCTGCTTGCCTGTCGCGCGGCCGTGCGCGCGTCCGCTGCCGCTGCTCGTGCTCCTGCCGCTGCCACGATTCTGGCACGGGTCCGGTGCACGTGCCACAGAAGACACCGAATCGCATCGAGCAGAAATATCGCGCGTATTCTTCCGAGATTTCCTCCCGCGGTCCTTGTCGGGGCGGAAGGATGGATCCCACAGAGCAACCGCAACGCAGAGAAGGACGCCACACGATGACGACGAAGAACATCCACGATGCCGAGGCCATCCGCAAGGACTGGGAGGACAACCCCCGGTGGGCCGGGATCACCCGCGACTACACGCCGGAGGACGTCGTCAAGCTGCGCGGCTCGCTCATCGAGGAGCACACGCTGGCCCGCCACGGCGCGGACCGCCTGTGGGACCTCCTGCACACGGAGGACTACGTCAACGCGCTCGGCGCGCTGACCGGCAACCAGGCCGTCCAGCAGGTCAAGGCCGGCCTCAAGGCCATCTACCTCTCCGGCTGGCAGGTCGCCGGCGATGCGAACCTCGCCTCCGAGACCTACCCCGACCAGTCGATCTACCCCGCGAACTCGGTGCCCGCCGTCGTCCGCCGCATCAACAACGCGCTCATGCGCGCCGACCAGATCGAGACCTCCGAGGGCGACGTCAAGGTCGACGACTGGCTGGCCCCGATCGTGGCCGATGCCGAGGCCGGCTTCGGCGGCGCGATCAACGTCTACGAGCTCATGCGCGGCATGATCAACTCCGGCGCCGCGGGCGTCCACTTCGAGGACCAGCTGGGCTCCGAGAAGAAGTGCGGCCACCTGGGCGGCAAGGTGCTCGTCCCCACCGCGCAGCACGTGCGCACCCTCAACGCGGCCCGCCTGGCGGCCGACGTCCAGGACGTCCCCACCCTCGTCATCGCCCGCACCGACGCCGAGGCCGCGACGCTCATGACCTCGGACATCGACGAGCGCGACCAGAAGTACGTGACCGGCGAGCGCACCGCCGAGGGCTACTACAAGATCACGAACGGCATGGAGCCCTGCATCGACCGCGGCCTCGCCTACGCCCCGTACGCGGACCTGCTGTGGATGGAGACCTCCACCCCGGACCTCGAGGCCGCCAAGCGCTTCGCGGACGCGATCCACGCCGAGTACCCGGACCAGATGCTGTCCTACAACTGCTCGCCGTCGTTCAACTGGAAGAAGCACCTGGACGACGACACGATCGCGAAGTTCCAGCGCGAGCTCGGCGCGATGGGCTACAAGTTCCAGTTCATCACGCTGGCCGGCTTCCACTCGCTCAATTACTCGATGTTCGACCTGGCCCACGGCTACGCCCGCGAGCAGATGAAGGCCTACGTCGAGCTCCAGGAGCGCGAGTTCGGCGCCGAGGACCGCGGCTACACCGCGACCCGCCACCAGCGCGAGGTGGGCACCGGCTACTTCGACCTCGTCTCGACCGCCGTGAACCCCACCTCCACCACCACCGCGCTGTCCGGCTCCACCGAGACCGCGCAGTTCTGACCCGCACCACCCGGCCGCACGGCCGGCTGCCTGATTAGGAGTCCACCATGTCCCGCATGACGATCACAGGGCCCGCCGAGCCCGGCTTCGACACCATCCTCACCGCGCAGGCTCTGGAATTCGTCGCCGCACTGCACGAGGAGTTCGCGCCCGAGCTGCGCGCCCTCGTCGCAGGGCGCTCCGGCCTCGCCGGAGCCCTGGATCGCAGCGAGCTGGGACAGGCAGTCGACGCCGTGCGGACCGCCGCCGAGGCGCCCCGCCCCTCGTCGGTCACCGCACCTCCGCTGGGAGCCGAGGCCGCCTGCGCCGCGGACTCCGCGGCGGAGGTGTGGCTGGCCGACCTCGAGGACGGGATGAGCCCCCGGTGGGACAACATCATCACCGCGCAGCTCAACATCGCGTCCGCCGTGCGCGGCCACAACTCCTTCATCGACCCCCGCGGCGGGCGCCGCCTGCACGCGAAGACGACGAAGCCGCGCCGCCTGGCGATCCGCCCCCGCGCCATGCACGCCAGCGAGGAGCACCTGCGCTGGATCGCCGATGACGGCACGGAGAGCGCCGCCAGCGCCGCGCTCACCGACTTCGGCCTGTTCTTCTTCCACAGCGCCGGGCGCCTCGAGCTCCAGGGCCGCCGCCCCGAGGTGGTGCTCGCCAAGCTCGCCGGCGCGCAGGACGCGCGCTGGTGGCACCGGGTCTTCGCATTCGCCCAGGAGTACCGCGGGTTCGAGGACGGCACGATCAGCGCGACCGTCCAGCTCGACAGCCCCGCCGCCGCCCTCGCCATCGACGAGATCGGCCTGGCGCTGGGCGAGCACTGGGCCGGGGCGAGCGCGGCCCCGCTCGAGTTCGCCACCGCGCTGCTGGCCGCCGTCCACGACACGGCCGCAGTGGTGGCGCCCACCTGGAGCGACGCGGACTGCGCGGAGGACTTCCTCACCCAGCTCGTCGCCCACGTGAGTGCCCCGCAGGCCCCCGCCGCGCCGCTGAGCGAGCACAGCCTGCGCACGGCCCTGCGCCTGGGCATCGACCACCTGGAGCGCTGGCTGCGCGGCCGGCCCACCTCGCGCGGGTCGGAGACCTCGACCGCCGTGGCGGAGCTCTCCCGCACCCAGCTGTGGGCGGCGTTCAGCCGGCGCGCCGAGCTGGCCGACGGGCGCTCCTGCACCCCGGAGGTGTTCGCGCGGATGCTCGCCGAGGAGCTCGCGACGACCCTGCGCGACTCCGCCGACTTCTACGACGACGCCGCCGAGCTGTTCGCGGCCGCGGTGCTCGCCGACCACTTCGAGCCCGGCCTCTTCGAGCGGGCCTACGAGGCGCACCTCATCGACCGCCGGGCGCGCGCCGCGCTCAGCCGTCGCGCAGCTGCGTGAGCTCGTTGACGGTGGCGAACCTGTAGCCCCTGGCCTGCAGCTCGTCGATGACCCGGGCGGCCGCCGCCCGGGTCTTCCACCGGTCGAACCACGGGTGCATGACGATGATGGAGCCCGGCCGGATCTGGTGGAGCGCCGCGTCGACCATCTGGTCGACGGTCTGGCCCTTGTGGTGGAAGTCCTCCGGCTCGCTGTTCCACAGCACGCTGAGCCGGTTGTGGGTGGCCAGGTAGAACGGCAGCGCCACGAGCTTCTGCCCGTACGGCGGCCGGAAGGCGATCCGTCCGCGGTAGCCCGCGCGGCGGATGAGCTCGTCGGTGGAGACGATCTCCTGGGCGATCTGGCCCTGCGTCATCGCGAGCATGTGCCGGTGGGACCACGTGTGGTTGCCGATCTGGTGGCCGGCGGTGATGAGCCGCGGGGTGACCTCCGGGTGGCTGCGCATGTACATGCCGTTGAGGAAGAACGTCACCCGCACCCCGCGGTCGGCCAGCATGGGCAGGATCTGGCGCCAGGCATCGTCCGGCCCGTCGTCGAACGTGAGCGCGACGACCCTGTCCTGGGTGTCGAGGTGGCTGATCGTCTCGCCCATGAGCGAGAAGTCCCGCGAGCGCGAGACGGGGGTGGCCGTGACCGCGGCGAGCACCACGACGAGCGCGGCTGCGGCGGCCGCGGCCCAGAAGCCGCGGCTCAGGGGCGGGCGGCGCGCGGTGCGGATCCGGCCCGGAACGGCGGTGCGCCTCACGTGTGCGAGGCCGCGCCCCACGCCTGCGCTTCCGCGCGGGCCAGCGCCTCGGCGGCCCCGCTGTACGCGGCCGGCGTGAGCTGCGCCAGCCGCTCCGCGTCCTCCGCGGGCAGGCCCAGGCCGCGCACGAACTCCTGCAGCTCGGCCTGCCCCACGCGATGGCCGCGCGTGAGCTCCTTGAGCTTCTCGTAGGGATTGTCCATGCCCTCGACGCCGCGCAGGTAGGCCGCGCGCATGACCGACTGGATCGCCTCGGCGAGCACCTCCCAGTTCGCATCGAGGTCCGCCGCGAGCGCCGCGCGGTTGAGGGAGAGCCGCTCGAGGCCCTTGACGAGGTTGTTGAGCGCGAGCACCGAGTGGCCGAGGGCCACGCCGATGTTGCGCTGCGTCGTGGAGTCCGTGAGGTCGCGCTGGAGGCGTGAGGTCGTCAACGTCGCGGCGAGGCCGTCGAGCAGGCTGTCGGAGAGCTCGAGGTTGGCCTCCGCGTTCTCGAAGCGGATCGGGTTGATCTTGTGCGGCATCGTCGAGGAGCCGGTGGCGCCGGCGACGGGGATCTGCGTGAAGTAGCCCAGGGAGATGTAGGTCCACACATCGGTGGCGAGGTTGTGCGCGATCCGGTTGAAGCGCGCGATGTCGGCATACACCTCGGCCTGCCAGTCGTGGGACTCGATCTGCGTGGTCAGCGGGTTGAACGAGAGCCCGAGGCCCTCGACGAACGTGCGCGCGAGCTCCGGCCAGTCCGCACCGGGCACGGCCACCCGGTGGGCAGCGTAGGTGCCGGTGGCGCCGTTGATCTTGCCGAGGAATTCCGCGTGGGCGATCCGCCCGTACTGCCTGCGCAGGCGGTGGGCGAGCACCGCGAGCTCCTTGCCCATGGTCGTGGGGGTGGCGGGCTGGCCGTGCGTGCGGGCGAGCATGGGCGCGTCGGCGAGGTCGGCCGCCATCGCCTCGAGCGCATCGATGAGCGCGGCCGCGCGCGGCAGCCACACCTCCTGGACCGCGCCCTTGATGCCCAGGGCGTAGGCGAGGTTGTTGATGTCCTCGGAGGTGCAGCAGAAGTGCACGAGCTCGCTGAGGTCGCCCGCGCCGATCTCGCGCAGCCGGTCCTTGATGACGTACTCCACGGCCTTGACGTCGTGGACGGTGACGGCCTCGATCTCCTTGAGCCTGGCCACGGTGTCCGCGTCGAAGCCGTCGACGAGGCCTCGCAGGCTCGCCCGCTCGCCGTCGGTGAGGTCGCGGACCCCGGGGACCGCGTGCGAGTCCGCGAGGTGGATGAACCACTCGACCTCCACGTGGATCCGGTCGCGGTTGAGCGCGGCCTCGGACAGGTAGTCCACAAGCGGCGCCGCATCCGCCCGATAGCGGCCATCGAGGGGGCCGAGCGCGATGGCAGGGATGAGCTGGGCGAGGGAGACGCGAGTCATGGGCCCATTCAAGCACGGCTTGGCCGCGCGCAGGCGGCCCGCGGCCGCTCGGGGGTCCCGGGGTCGGGGGGCCGCTCACCCGCCCGGCACCGGGCCCACGCTCCCAGAGCCCGAGGTCACAGGGCGCTGCGCGGCCCGCGCACCGGGGCTGTGAGCGGCCGCGGGAGGTCCACAGCTCCGGCTGGTCACCCTGCCGGGACGGGGTGGCCGGGGCACCGTGGGCGCCATGGATACGCAGAGTCTCGAGGCGGCGGCGCAGCGCTGGGCCGCGCTGGCCGACCGCATGGCGCGGCTGGCCGCGGACTGCCGGGCCGCCCAGGGCGTCGAATGGCACTCGCCGGCGGCCGAGGACTTCCGCTGCCGGCTGGGCGAGCAGGCCGGGCGGATCGCCGCCGCCGGCAGCGTGGGCGGCGACGTCGTGGGGGCCTACCGCGCGCACATCGCGGCCGTTGCGGCCGTGCCGGACATGGAGGTGGGCCGGCTCGTGCGCACGGGACCGTGGCCGGCCGGTGCCGGGGCGGGGATGGCGCCGTGAGCCCGCCGCGGGCAGCCGGGCCCTGGATGGCGTTCGGCTACGAACCGGTGGCCGCGCTGCCGCCCGATCTCGCCGCCGCGTGGCCCCCGGAGTTCCGGCCGCCCGCCCGCGACCGGGTGGCCGCGGATCGCGGCTGCGCCCCCGGGGCTGCAGGTGCGCAACCGGCCCCGGGGGCAGCCGGCGCGGGCGCGTCCGCGGGCTCGGACGGGCTCGCGGTGCCCGCGCTGCCGGGCGCAGCCGGCGCGGGCGCGGAGACCGGCGAACTGCGCGAGGCGCTGGCGGAGTGGGTGCGCACGGCGGCCGCCGTGTTCGCCGCCGCCCACGCCCATCTGCTCCTGCGGATCAGCTGCGACCGGCTGCGGCTGCTCGCCCAGGCGGCGGTCGTCGGCTCCACGGCGGTCGTCGTCCTGCGGGGGTGGAGTGACGGGCGGAGCGCGGACGGACCCGGTCCAACAGCACCGGAGCACCCCCGTCCGACCACCCCGGAGCACCCCGCCCCGGCAGCTCCGGAGCGCCCCGGCTCGGCAGTGCCGGGTGCCGCTGGGCCGCTCGCCGCGGGGGCGGTGAGCCCTGAACCGGCCGCGCTGTTCGGGGCCGGCGTCCCCGCGCCCCACCTGCCGGGGCTGCTCGCCGAGCTCATCCCGGACGGCGCCGCCCGCACCGTCACGGGCACCGTGCTGCCCACCTCCGCGCTCGCCCCGAGCGCGGCCTATGCGGCCGCACCGCTCGTCTTCCACGACTGCGCGGCCTGCCCCCACCCCGAGCTGGTGCCGCCGGGCGTCGACGCGCTCGCCCTGCACTTCCCCGGTCCTCGGCTGCGCGCGGCCGTGCGGTCGACCCTGGCCGACGAGCTGCTGCGCGCCGCGGTGTGGTCATGGTCGTGAGGCACCCATGGCCGTGAGCGTGCGCGGGGGAGCCGGCGGCACCGGGGCGCGGCTCGAGGACCTGCACGCCACCGCCCGCACGCTCGCACACACCGCCGATGAGCTGGGCGAGATCATCGGCGACTGCCTGGCGGCCGGGGCCCAGGATGCGCTCGAGGCCGCCTCTGCCGTGGTCGCCCCCGTCACCTGGGCGCGCGTGGGGGTGCTGCGCGGGGCGTTCGCGGCCGGGACGGCCGGCCTCGCGCTGGAGCTGCGGGCCACGGCGGCAGGCCTGAGCGCCGCGGCGCGCGGCTACGAGGCCGCCGAGGCGCTTGCCGAGCGGGTGCTCGACGAGGCCCTCACCGGCATCGGCGCAGTCGCCGGGCACGCCGCCCGCACCCTCCTGCCGTTCGCGGTGGCCACCGCGGCCCCCGTCGTCGTAGCCGCCGGCGGGGTGTGGGCGGGTGCGGAGGGGTTCGACCGCGTCCACAACTCCGTGCTGCGCGCGTTCGGCGCGCGGCCCGTCTGCGACACGGCCGACGTCCTCGAGCGGGCGGTCGAGGACGTCGGCCGGCGGGTGCTGACCACTGTCGAGCGTGCAGCCTTCGCCCACCCCGGGGCCGCCCGCGCGCTCATCGAGTACGTGCTGCCCGGGGCCGTCTCCGGCTTCCTCGGCCTGCCGCCGGGCATCCCCTCCGGCGATCTGGCACCCTGGCCGCACGACTCGGTCTCCCTCACCCGCCTGCTCGCCGCCGCCGCCCACAGCCTGGGCCTCCTCCTGCCCACCGGAGTGCGCGTCGAGCGCCGGCCGCTCACGGGCACGGCGGGGCCCGGTCCGCGCACCGCCGCCGAGGTGTTCGACCGGGAGCTCGAGGCCCACCGCGGCCGGGCCAACGGCCGCGTCCGGGTGGACCGCGTGCTGGGCCCGGACGGGGTGGAGCGCGCCGTCGTCTACGTGCCCGCGACCACCGACTGGGCGGCGCGCGGGGGCAGGAACGGCACGGACCTCACGACGAACGTGGAGACGGTCGCGGGCTCGGACTCCGCGATGCGCGAGGCGGTCCGCCGTGCCCTCGAGGGCGCCGGCTTCCGGCCCGGCAGCGAGGTGATGTTCGTGGGCTACTCCCAGGGCGGCATCGTGGCCGGCTCGCTCGCCGCCGATCCGGCGTTCCGGCGCCGCTACCGCGTGCGCGGCCTGTTCACCGCCGGCAGCCCGATCTCCGACTTCGACATCCCGGCAGGCACGCGGGTGCTCTCCGTGGAGCACGCCGATGACCTGGTGCCGAACCTCGACGGCGGAACGAACCCCGACCGCAGCCACTGGACGACCGTGACGGTGGACCGGGCGCACGCGCCCGGCGAGTCCCCGGGCAGCGGGCACGACGGCGCCGGCTACCGCCGCTCCATCGACGCCCTCGAGCGCGCGCACAATCGCGAGCTGGCCGACTTCATGCGCGACACGGACGACTTCCGGGGGCCCGTCACGGGCAGCCAGGAGTACGAGGCGGTGCGGCGGTGAGGGGCACCGCGGCACCGCACGGTTGGATGTCCGACCTTCTCAGCTGGGCGGATGCTCGGGTGTCCGAGCAATTGTCGCCGGCGGACAAGCAGCCGGCGGGGGCCTGTGCGCCCGCCGATACGCCACGGGAGGGGGTGCCTAGCGTGGTCGGCGAGCCGTCGGCCCGAGGGGGCCGCGCGGCGTCCCGCGCGCCGCGGCGGGCGAAGTTTGGCACAAGTGCCGCCCATCGGTTAGCGTGTGACCACTATGTGAAATGCATCACCGGGTCGCGGCGCCAAACCGGCGGCGGACCAGGCTCATTCGACGGTGCGGGCAACCCCCGAACCGCCAAGACGTGAGGAGATCGGTATGACATCGAACATGACTGGGACAATGGAGTCGCAGATGCGGTCCGAGCCTCCCATGATGATTCAGATGTTGACCCCCGAAGGCGACCGGATCGAATCCGGCGAGTACGACGGCTTCGCCGCCGAGCTCAGCGACGACGACCTGCGCGGCTTCTACCGCGACATGGTCCTCGTGCGCCGCGTGGATGCGGAGGGCAACGCCCTCCAGCGCCAGGGACAGCTGGGCCTCTGGGCCCCCCTGCTCGGCCAGGAGGCCGCGCAGATCGGCATGGGCCGGGCGCTGCGGGCGCAGGACTTCGTCTTCCCCACCTACCGCGAGCACGGCCTCGCCTGGTGCCGCGGGGTGGCCCCGGAGACCCTGCTCGGCATGTACCGCGGCCAGAACCACGGCGGCTGGGACCCCCAGGAGCACCGCTTCCACACGTACACGATCGTCATCGGCTCCCAGGCGCTGCACGCCACGGGCTATGCCATGGGCATCGGCCTCGACGGCGACGTGGGCACCGGTGACCGCGACCGCGATGCGATCTCCGTCGCCTGCTTCGGCGACGGTGCGACCAGCCAGGGCGATGTCTCCGAGGCCCTTACCTTCGCGGGCGCATTCCACGCCCCCGTGCTCTTCTTCTGCCAGAACAACCAGTGGGCGATCTCCGAGCCCACCTCGGTGCAGACCCCCGTGCCGCTCTACACCCGCGGCCAGGGCTTCGGCGTGCCGGGTCTGCGCGTCGACGGCAACGACATCATCGCGATGTACGCCGTGGCCCGCGCCTCGGCGGACAACGTGCGCTCCGGTGCGGGGCCCATGCTGCTCGAGGCCTTCACCTACCGGATGGGCGCCCACACGACCGCGGACGATCCCACGAAGTACCGCGACGCGGCTCTTGACGAGGAGTGGAAGGCCAAGGACCCGATCGTGCGCCTGCGCCGCTACCTCGAGAAGCACACGGACACCCCCGCGGACTTCTTCGCCGACGTCGACACCGCCGCCGACGAGCTCGCCGCGCGGATCCGCGAGGCCTGCGTGTCGATGGAGACCCCGCCGGTCGAGGAGATCTTCGACAGCGTCTTCGTCGAGCCCCACCCCCTCATCGAGGAGGAGAGGGCCGAGTACCTGGCCTACCTCGACTCGTTCGCCGAGTCCGAGGGAGCGCACTGAGGTGGCGGCACTGCCCCTGTCGAAGGCGATCACCGCCGGCCTGCGCAAGGCGATGGACGATGATCCCAAGGTGCTCCTCATCGGCGAGGACATCGGCAAGCTCGGCGGCGTCTTCCGCGTCACGGAGGGCCTGCAGAAGGACTTCGGCGAGCAGCGGGTCATCGACGCCCCGCTCGCCGAGTCCGGCATCGTCGGCACCTCGATCGGAATGGCCGTGCGCGGCTACAAGCCGGTCATCGAGGTCCAGTTCGACGCGTTCATCTTCCCGGCCTACGACCAGATCGTCACGCAGCTGGCGAAGCTGACCAACCGCACGCACGGGGCGGAGAACATGCCCATCGTCATCCGCGTGCCCTACGGCGGCGGCATCGGCTCGCCCGAGCACCACTCGGAGAGCCCGGAGACCGTCTTCGCCCACCACGCGGGCCTCAAGATCATCTCCCCGTCCAACGCCCACGACGCCTACTGGATGATCCAGGAGGCGATCGCGAGCCCCGATCCCATCATGTTCTTCGAGCCCAAGCGCCGCTACTGGCTGCGCGGCGAGGTGGACGAATCGGATCCCGGCCTGGATCCGTTTAGCGCCCGCGTGGTCCGCGAGGGCAGCGACGTCACGCTCGTGACGTACGGCCCGCTCGTGCCCACCGGCATGGACGTGGCGGCCGCGGCGGCGGAGGAGGGCACGAGCGTCGAGCTCATCGACCTGCGCGGGCTCAACCCCATCGACTTCGACACGATCGAGGCCTCGGTGCGCAAGACCGGCCGCCTCGTCGTGGCCCACGAGGCCCCGGTGTTCCTGGGCCTGGGCTCCGAGATCGCCGCCCGCATCACCGAGCGCTGCTTCTACCACCTCGAGGCCCCCGTGCTGCGCGTGGGCGGCTTCCACACCCCGTATCCCGGCTCGAAGCTCGAGCACCACTACCTGCCCGATCTCGATCGCATCATCGACGGCATCGACCGCGCGCTGGCGTACTGAGCCCGGCACCAGGAGAAGGACGCATATGCCCAACGTTTTCCCCCTGCCCGATGTGGGCGAGGGCCTCACCGAAGCGGACATCGTCGCGTGGAAGGTCGGTCCCGGCGACGCCGTGACCGTCAACCAGATCCTCGTGGAGATCGAGACCGCCAAGTCGCTCGTCGAACTGCCCAGCCCCCAGGCGGGCACCGTCGCCCGCCTGCTCGCCGAGGAGGGCCAGACCGTCGAGGTCGGCAGCCCCATCATCGAGTTCGCCGGGGCCGGCGGTGAGGACGCCGCCACCGAGCCCGGGGCGCCCGGTACGCCCACCCAGCCCGCCGAGCCGTCCGCGGCCGCCGCCGAGGAGTCCACCGGCCCCAACCTCGTGGGCTACGGCACGAAGCCCGCCGCGACGAGCCGCCGTGCCCGCAAGGGGCGGGCGCAGGAAGCACCGGCCTCCCCGGCGCCCGCCGCGCAGCCCCAGGCTCAGGCGCAGCCCCAGGCTCAGGCCCAGCCCGCCGCCGAGGCGTCCCAGGCCGCCGCGGAGGGTGCGCCCGCCGCCGGCGGCCGGCCGCTGGCCAAGCCCCCGGTGCGCAAGCTCGCCAAGGACTTCGGGATCGACCTGTCGGCCGTGGCGGCCACCGGTGCCAACGGCGAGGTCACCCGCGAGGACCTGCACCGCCACCGCGCCGGGGCCGGCGCACAGGCCCAGCCGGCCCCCGCCTCGGCGGCGGTGGGCGCACCCGCGGAGAGTGCGGCGCTCGAGGAGCGCATCCCGTTCAAGGGCGTCACGAAGTTCATGGCCCAGGCCATGGTGGACTCCGCCTTCACCGCGCCCCACGTCACCGAGTTCCTCGATGTGGACATGACCGCCACCATGGCGTTCACCCGCGAGCTCAAGGCCTCCCAGGCGCTGGGTGCCGACGTCCGGGTCTCGCCGCTGCTGCTCGTGGCCAAGGCCGTGTGCTGGGCGGCGCTGCGCAATCCGCGCATCAACGCCGCGCTCGAGGGCGATGAGATCGTCGTGCGGCGCTACGTGAACCTGGGGATCGCGGCCGCGACCCCGCGCGGGCTCATCGTGCCCAACATCAAGGGCGCCCACGAGCTCTCGCTCAGCCGGCTCGCCCGCGAGCTGGGGGCGCTCACCGAGACCGCCCGGGCCGGGCGCACGCAGCCGGCCGACCAGGCGGGCGGGACGATCTCGATCACGAACGTCGGCGTCTTCGGCGTGGACGCCGGCACGCCCATCATCAACCCGGGCGAGGCCGCGATCGTGGCCTTCGGCCAGGTGCGCAAGCGCCCGTGGGTGGTCGACGACGAGATCGTGGCGCGCGAGATCTCGACGCTCGCGGTCTCCGCCGATCACCGGGTGGTCGACGGCGAGATCATCTCGAAGTTCCTCGCGGACCTGGGCCGCGCACTCGAGGATCCCCGCCAGCTGCTCATCTGAGGGCCGCGCCGCCCGAGCGCCCGGCCGCGCCGCCCGAGCGCCCGGTGGGGGCCGCTCCAACGCCCGCCCGCACCGCCCCGGCGCCCGGCTGAGGCGCTCGGGCGGCGCGCATCCGGCTTCCGGCCGCCCGGCAGACCTCTGCCGGGCGGCCGCTGTTCGTGATGGAGTTCACTTAAGGCGCTAGCTGGATCTCCTGATTCCCCAGTTCGGCTCAGCTCCCCAGTTCGGCTCGGCTCCCCAGTTCGGCCCGGGCTCCCAGGGCGGGCACGGGGGCCAGGGCGGTTACGGCAACCAGGGGGGACGCAACCAGGGGGGACAGGGACCCTACGCGCGCTGAAGCGCTCCCCGGTGGGCGCCTTCAGTGGTACTTGTACGTCCCCTTGGGCCCCTCGGTTGAGGACAGCTTCTTGCCGTAGCAGTGATCTGAGTCGAGGCCGAGGTCCCTGCACGCTGCCACCGCGGCCGAGCCCGAGTCATAGGGCTTCGCGAGGATCGTCACCCAGTAGCCCTTTCCGAGGAAGCTCGGCCAGTCGCTGCTGAAGAGGAGCATGGCATCGGGGTGCGAGGCCTTCTCCCCCCTGTACTTCTTCAGCACCGCCGCATAGCCCGCCTCATCGGCGCTGTCGGGCTTCTTGGAGCTCAGCTGGACCACCCAGCGGCCCTCGAGCGTCGTCTTCGCCGTCCGGGTGTCGTCTGTCACGATCGCGTCGAGCTGGGACTTCGGATCCGCGGCCGCGGCGCTGCTCGGCCCCGTGCTCGTGGCCTCGCCCTGCTGCCCCGCCTGCGGTCCATCGCCGCCCGAGCCCTCGCCCCTCGACCCGTCACGGCCCCCGCCGGCCTGGGTGTCTGCGCGCTGTCCGAACCCGCCGGTGGCCAGCGAGGTGATCCCGAAGCCAGCGGCGACGACGAGCACCGCCCCGATGGCCACGAGCGCGACGGCCAGCCCGCGGCGCCTGCGGGGCCGGTCGGCGGGCGCCGCGTGCGCATCGCCGGCGCCCGCGGCGGCGTCCTGCTGCGGTGCAGCGGGGGGCGCCGGGGCAGCAGCCGCGCCGAGGCCCGGGGAGGCGCCCGGCGCACCGGAACCCGGCCACGCAGGGCCGGCGGGCACATGCGCGGGTCCGCCCGAGCCCGGAGCTCCGGAGGGGGGTGAGCCGTAGGCGGCCTGCCCGAACGCGTGGCCCGGCGGCGGCCCGAAGTGCGGTCCGGGCTGCCCGAACGGCATCGCGGGCTGCTGGCCCGGGTGCGGGCCGAAGTCCGGACCGGGGCCGAAGTCGGCGGCGGGGCTGCTGGGCGCGGATGCGTTCGGCGCAGGGCTGTTCGCTGCAGCGCCGTGAGGTGCGGCGCTGTTCGCTGCAGGGGCCCCCGCCGCCTGCGCGGGGCCGGGCTGCCGTGCCGGGCCCTCGCGCCCACCGCCGTCCTGCGCACCGGATTCTGCGGGCGGGTCGTCGTGGCGCGAGCGGTAGGCGTTCGAGTGGGCGGGGTTGATGTAGGGATGGCCATTCGCGCTCGGCGGGCGCCCGCTCGGCTTGGCCGGCAGACGGTCGTCGCCCGTGGGGCCCTGCGGGGGGCTCATGCGCTACCTCCTGCTGCCATCGCTTCGCGCGGTGCGCGCGCCTCGCTGCGCCCGGCACCGGACCCGGTGGGCTCAGTCTAGCGGCCGGGCACCGCCTGCGCGGGCGCGCGCAGGCCCGCGGCGTGGGAGGCCGCCGGGCCCTCCTCGGCGGGCTGGAGGCCGTCGCTGGGCTCGAGCAGCGCGCTGCCGATCGCCCAGACCGCGATGAGGACGAGGAGGAGGACGGCGGCCGCGATGCACACGAGGAGCGCGCGCCTGTGCCGCGGCGCCCCGCCCGCAGCGGGCGGAGACCCTGTCACATGCGACTTGGCCGCATGGGATCCGGCCGCGGTGGGCGCAGCAGCGGGAGTTCCGACGGTGGGCGCGGCAGGCGGCGCGTCCGCGACGACGGGCAGCGAATCGGTATGGGCCGCGAGGTACTCGTAGTACGTCGAGCAGTCGAGTTCGGCGTCCGAGCGGTCGGCCGTCCCGCCGCCGGCGCGAGCGTTGCCAGGGTGCGGGCGGGCCCCGTCCCGTAGGCGCGCGGCGCCGGGGCCGGTGGGGAAGCCGGAGCCGCTGGGCGGAGTCATCGGGGCGCCGCCGCGGCGTCTGAGCTGAGGATGATCCCGAGCATGGACCTACGATGACACGCTCCGTGCCCTCCTTCAACTGCGCAGCCAACTGCGTAGTGAACTGCACGGCGAACTGCGCGGGGAACTGTGCGGCCCGGGGGCGGGGGCCTTCCAGCGCATCTCCCGGCGCCCGTGCCCGCCTCATGCCTCCACCGCGGTACCCCAACCCCGCCGCCGTGATTGGACGCGGCGGCCGGGCGGGCACTAGGATTGGTGCCTGTTGTGTGGGCGAGTGCGCCCCGTGCACGGGCCCCATCCACGGCCACGGCGCGGCAAGCCGCTCGCCGGTGCTCACCCCGCGCAGCACGCAAGCGAAGGCCCTCTCTCACAGGCCACATGCTTCAGCGCTGGTGAGACATCTCGATCGCGCCGCCGCGCGGTCGAAGCGCACGCCGTCGAGCCCCCCGGGCTCACGCGGCACGCGCGATGTCTTCGGCGGATCCGGCCCGGGCCCAGCCCGCGGCCGCGGATGCGCCAGCAAGTGAACTGGAGGAGAGAAATGGCAGCAGTCTGCCAGGTAACCGGGCAGGTCCCCGGTTTCGGGAACAACGTTTCCCACTCGAACCGACGCACCAAGCGCCGCTTCGATCCCAACATTCAGCGCAAGCGCTACTTCGTGCCGTCCCTGCGGCGCACGGTGACGCTCAACGTGTCCACGAAGGGCATCAAGCTCATCGATGCCCGCGGCATCGACGCCGTCGTGGCCGACCTCATCGCCAAGGGAGTGAAGCTCTGATGGCCAAGACACAGGATGTCCGCCCGATCATCAAGCTGAAGTCGACCGCCGGCACCGGGTACACGTACGTCACCCGCAAGAACCGCCGCAACAACCCGGATCGCATCGTGCTCAAGAAGTACGACCCGAAGATCCGCAAGCACGTCGAATTCCGAGAGGAGCGCTGAGCCCGAATGGCGAAGAAGTCCAAGATCGCACGCGACAAGCAGCGTCGCGCCATCGTCGACCGCTACGCTGAGCGCCGCCTCGAGCTCAAGCGCCAGCTGGTCCACCCCGACAGCACCGATGACCAGCGCGAGGAAGCCCGCCTGGCCCTGCAGAAGCTGCCGCGCGATGCCTCGCCGGTGCGCCTGCGCAACCGCGACCAGGTGGACGGCCGCCCGCGCGGCCACCTCCGCAAGTTCGGCCTCTCGCGCGTCCGCTTCCGCGAGATGGCGCACAACGGCGAGCTGCCGGGCATCACGAAGTCCAGCTGGTAACGTCTGCTACGTTCGTTCCGGTGAATAACCGACCCGGTGCACAACCGGCTATGTCCTGAAGGAGGACACTTACATGGCTAAGAACCGCAGTGAGCTCGTTTCCGAGGTCGCAGAGAAGTCCGGTCTCACGCAGAAGCAGGTCTCCGACGTCCTCGACGGCGTCTTCGAGACCTTCGCGGAGGTCGTCTCCAAGGGCGATAAGCTCACCGTCCCGGGCTGGGTGTCCGTTGAGCGCACCGAGCGTGCCGCTCGCAAGGGCCGCAACCCGCAGACCGGTGCGGAAATCGAGATCGCCGCAGGCTACTCGGTGAAGCTCTCCCCCGGCTCGAAGCTCAAGGCTGCCGCAGGCTCGCCCAAGAAGTGAGCTGATCCTCCTGGGATTGCCAGCAGGGCCCGCCTCCGCTCGGAGGCGGGCCCTGCTGCATTCACCGGCCCGCGTCGTTCGACCGCCTGTGTTCGGCCGCCCGCATTCGACGGCCTGCCTTCGCGGGCGCGCCCTGCCAGCGGGGGCGCACTGCGCGACGGGGCGCACCGCGCATCGACTACCCTGGAACCATGCGCGTCTCGGCAATCCAACTCTCGTACTCGGACAGCGAATCGCAGGCGGATCGGATCGCGCGCGCCGCGGCGCTCGTGCGCGCCCAGCGCTCCGCGGACCTCGTCGTCCTCCCCGAACTGTGGCCCGCCGGGGGCTTCACCTACCGTGACTGGGGCCGGCGCGCCGAGGACCCCGCCACCGGGCCCACCTTCACCGCGCTGTCCGCGGCGGCCCAGGCGATCGGCGCCTACGTCCACGCGGGCTCGGTCATCGAGGCCGATGAGCGCGCCCTGGCCCGACTCGCCGAGGCCGACTACGACGTGACGGCGCTGCCGGAGCTGCCCGACGGCTCGCGCGGACTGTGGAACACCTCGCTGCTGATCGCGCCCACCGGTGAGCTCGTCGCGACCTACCGCAAGATCCACCGCTTCGGCTTCGGCTCCGGCGAGCCCAAGCTCCTCGAGGCCGGTGAGGACATCGTGGCCGTCGAGGTGCAGCTGCCGGAGGGGCCGGTCACTCTCGGCCTGGCGACCTGCTACGACCTGCGCTTCCCGGAGCTGTTCCGGGGGCTGCTCGACGCCGGCGCCGAGGTGCTCGTCGTGCCCGCCGCCTGGCCGGCGCCGCGCGTTGCCGACTGGGAGCTGCTCGCCCGGGCGCGCGCGCTCGAGGACTTCTGCGCCGTCGTGGCCGTCAACACCGCCGGCTACCACGGCGGCATGCAGATGGGCGGCCATTCCGCGATCATCGACGCGGCGGGCCGGCCGCTCGCCCAGGCCGGTGCGGACGAGACGATCATCGCCGCGGACATCGACGTCGCGGCGATCCGCCGGCGGCGCGAGGACTTCCCGGCGCTGGCCGACCGGAGGCTGTGACGGTCCGGCCCCCGGCCCCGCCCGCCGAGCCGCAGGACCGGCAGGCCGCCGCGCCGGCGCCGGCCGAGCCAGCGCTCCGCGCCGCGGGCCTGCTGCGCAGGCTCGCCGTCCCGGCATTCGCCCTGGCCGCAATCGCCGCCGGCTGGTGGGCGCTCGGGTTCGCCGGTGCCGCCGCCGAGCAGGCGATCGGGGACCCCGGTGCGCTGGCCCGCTTCGGCCTGCCGGCTGCGCTCTTCGTCTTCAACGCCGCCACCGCGCTCACCATCGGGGCGCTGGCCCTCGCCCTGTTCGCACTGCCGCGCACCCCGCGCAGTCGCAGGCGGAAGGGCCGCGGTGCCGAGCGCGCCGCCGCCGGCGGGCCCCCGCCCGCGGCACCCGCCCTCGACCCCGCCTGGAGCGCCGCCCTGGCCATCGCCCAGGCCGCCTCCGTCGTGTGGACGCTCGCCGCGGCGGCGGTGCTCGTCTTCACCTACGTCGACGCCGCCGGCGCGCAGGCCTATGCGGGCGACTTCTCCGCGCAGCTGGGCCAGTACATCGCCACGGTGGACGCGGGCCGGCTGTGGATGCTCATCCTCCTCCTCGCCGTCGTGACCTCCATGGTCGTCTTCGCCTCGCGGAGCTGGACGGGCATCGCGTGGGCCTTCGCCTGCGCCGTCGTCTCGTTGGTCCCCCAGGCGCTCATGGGCCACGCCTCCGAGGCGAGCGGGCACACCCAGGCCGTCAACAGCCTGCTCCTCCACCTGGGCGCGGTGACCCTGTGGATGGGCGGGCTGCTCGCCCTCGCCCTGCTCGCCCCCCGGCTGACGGGGCGCGCGGACCTCGCCGACATCGTCCGGCGCTATTCGGCGATCGCGCTCGTGGGCGCGCTCGTCATCGTCTACTCCGGCCTCGTCAACGCGGGCCTGCGGGTCCACGGGCTGGGCGACTGGGGCAGCCGCTATGGCGTGCTCGTGCTCACGAAGCTGCTCCTCACCGTGCTGCTCATGGCGCTGGGCTACTGGCACCGGCGCTTCGTCATCGGGCGCCTCGCCGCCGCCGCGGGCGCCCGCGCCGAGTTCTGGCGCCTTGTGCTGGCCGAGGTCGTGCTGTTCGGCGCGGTCATGGCGATGGGCGTGGCGCTCTCGCGCTCGCAGCCGCCCGTCAGCCAGGAGCCGCCCAGCGCCCCCACCCCCGCGGAGATCCTCACGGGCGAGCCGCTGCCGCCGGCGCCGAGCGGCGCGAACTACTTCCTCCAGTGGTCGGTCGACCCGCTGTGGGTGGTCGTCGCGGTGGGCGCCGTGGCGCTCTACGTGGCCGGCGCCGTGCGCCTCCACCGCCGCGGCGACCGGTGGCCGGTGCTGCGCACCCTCAGCTGGATCCTGGGCATGGCCGGCCTCTTCTACGTCACCTGCGGCGGTCCCGTGGTCTACGGGCAGGTGCTGTTCTCCGGGCACATGATCCAGCACATGCTCATCGTCATGGCCGTCCCGCTGCCCATGGCGTTCGCCGCGCCCATCACCCTGCTCATGCGCGCCGTGCACCCGCGCACCGACGGCTCCCGAGGCCTGCGCGAGTGGGTGCTCGTGCTCGTCCACTCCCACTGGCTGCGGTTCTTCGCCAATCCGATCGTCGCGGCCATCAACTTCGCGGGCTCCCTCATCGTCTTCTACTACTCCGGGATCATGGAGTACGCGCTGACCACCCACATCGGCCACGAGCTCATGCTCCTGCACTTCCTGGCCGCGGGGTACATGTTCGCGCAGTCGATCGTCGGCATCGACCCGGGCGCCAAGCGCTTCCCCTACCCGGTGCGCCTGCTCGTGCTGCTGGTGACGATGACGTTCCACGCGTTCTTCGGCATCTCGATCATGTCCTCGACCGTGCTCATCGAGGGCGACTGGTACGGCAACATGGGCCAGCCGTGGTCGAGTGCGCTCGACGACCAGCAGCTGGGAGGCGGCATCGCCTGGGGGATCGGGGAGTTCCCCACGCTCATCCTCGCGATCGGCGCGGCCGTGCAGTGGTCGCGCTCCTCGGACCGCGAGGCCAAGCGCAAGGATCGGGCGGAGGCCCGCTCCGGGGATGCCGAGCTGCGCGCCTACAACGAGATGCTCGCGCGCCTGGGCAAGCGGAGGTAGCTCGCGCCTCGGTGGCGGTGCGCACCCATGCGGTGCACACCGGGCGCACACCGCATCTGCAGAATCGCAGTGCTCAATGCCGCGGCCGGAGCGGCTGCGCGTGCAATATTGTGTGAAGCTCCCTCGCGGGTGCTGCAGCTCACACGGGCGCGGCGCACATCGCTGTGCGCACCGCCGCGGCTGCCGCGCACGCCGCCGGGATCTCCGCGTGACTGCACGTACAAAGGAGTCCACATGTCACAGCACATCTACGAGCCGGCATCGAAGTCGATGCTGCGCAAGGTGGTGGCCGCGTCCCTCGCCGGCACCACGGTCGAATGGTACGAGTTCTTCCTCTACGGCTCCGCCGTGTCGCTCGTGTTCAACCACATCCTCTTCCCGCCGTCGGACAATCCGCTCACCCCCATCCTCGCGGGCTTCGTGACCTATGCCGTGGGCTTCATCGCGCGGCCGATCGGCGGCATCGTCTTCGGCCACTTCGGCGACCGGATGGGCCGTAAGAAGCTCCTCCAGCTGTCGATCATCCTGGTGGGCGCCTCGACCTTCCTCATGGGCTGCCTGCCCACCTACGCGCAGATCGGCCTGTGGGCGCCCGTGCTCCTCGTCCTCATGCGCATCGTGCAGGGCTTCGCGGTGGGCGGCGAGTGGGGCGGCGCCGTCCTGCTCGTCGCCGAGCACTCGCCCAACGACAAGCGCGGGTTCTGGGCCTCGTGGCCGCAGGTGGGCGTGCCGCTGGGCAACCTGCTCGCCACCGCCGTGCTCTGGGCGTCGTCGGGCCTGCTCAGCGAGCAGCAGTTCCTGTCGTGGGGTTGGCGCATCGGCTTCTGGCTCTCCGCGGTCATCGTGCTCATCGGCTACTACATCCGCAGCAAGGTCGAGGACGCCCCCATCTTCCACCTCGCTCAGCAGGAGGTGGAGCAGGACGCCGCCGGCTACGGCGTCATCGAGGTCTTCAAGCGCTACCCGCGCGGCGTGTTCTGCGCGATGGGCCTGCGGCTCATCGAGAACATCCACTACTACCTGGTCGTGACATTCTCCATCACCTACCTGGCGCTCCACGGGCTCAAGGGCTTCACCATCCTGGGCCTGCTCATGGGGGCGACCGCGGTGGAGACCGTGCTCGTGCCGCTCGTCGGCGCGATGGCCGACCGGGTGGGCCGCAAGCTGCCCTACGCCATCGGCATCGTGCTGTCCGCAACGTGGCCGTTCATGGCCTTCCCCATGTTCGACACGAAGCAGCCGTTCACCATCTTCCTCGCGATGCTGCTGGGCCTCATCTTCCACGCGCTCATGTACGCGGGCCAGCCCGCCATCATGGCGGAGATGTTCCCCACCCGCATGCGGTACTCCGGCGTCTCGATCGGCTACCAGGTGACCGCGATCGTCGCGGGCTCGCTGGCGCCCATCATCGCCACCTGGCTGCTGGGCACGTTCAACGCGACATGGCCGATCGGCGTGTACGTCGTCATCGCCGCCGCGATCTCCATGGTGGCGCTCTTCTTCACCCGGGAGACGAAGGGCATCTCCCTGGCAGACGTCGACAAGCTCGACGACGAGTCGCGCCTGGTCAAGGCGTAGACCGGTCCAGCGCCTCGGCGGCCCATCACCGCGGCCGAGGTGCCGGTCCGGCTCCGCTCGCACCGTGCGCAGGGCGCGCTCCCGCAATCGCGGGGGCGCGCCCTGCGCTCTGCTAGGTTCGCGGTATGACTGACACGCTGGCGGGCCGCAGGGCCCTCATCACCGGGGCCGCGTCCGGCCTGGGCAGGGCGATGGCCGAGGCGTTTGCGCAGCGGGGCGCCCACGTCGTCGTCGCAGACATCGACGCGGACGGGGCGGCCGCCGTCGCGCAGGCGGTGGGCGGTGAGGCGTGGGCCGTCGACTTCTCCGATACGCAGGCCCTCGACGGGATGCGCATCGAGGCGGACATCCTCGTCAACAACGCGGGCATCCAGCGCATCCACCCCATCGAGGAGTTCCCGCTCGAGGAGTGGCGGCTCATCATGACGCTCATGCTCGAGGCGCCCTTCGCGCTCACGAAGGCCGTGCTGCCGGGGATGTACGAGCGCGGCTTCGGCCGGATCATCAACGTCTCCTCCGTCCACGGGCTGCGCGCCTCGGCGTTCAAGAGCGCCTACGTGGCCGCCAAGCACGGGCTCATGGGTCTGACGAAGACCACCGCGCTCGAGGCCGGGCCCAAGGGCGTGACCTGCAACGCCATCAACCCGGGCTACGTCATGACTCCGCTGGTCGAGGCGCAGGTCGCCGATCAGGCGAAGACGCGGGGGATCGCCGAGGACGAGGTGCTCGAACAGGTCTTCCTGGGCCACTCCGCCGTCAAGCGGCTGCCGGAGCCCGCGGAGGTCGCCGCACTCGCCGTCTTCCTCGCCTCCGACGAGGCCGGCGTCATCAACGGCGCCGCGCACTCGATCGACGGGGGCTGGAGCGCGGCGTAGCGGCAGCACGGGCGGCCCGGGGCGACAGACCGCCGCCGGCAGCGCCGTCGATGCAGCCCCTGGTTCGGCGCTGGAGCGCCGGCTGCATATGCGCCCCTTGCCATATGACGGCGGAGCGCGCAGAGTCATGGCATGAAGACACGAGCAGCAGTCGCACTGGGGCCGGGGCAGGACTTCGAAATCCGCGAGCTCGAGCTCGATGAGCCGCGCCCGGACGAGGTGACGGTCCGCATGGTCGCCTCCGGTGTCTGCCACACGGACGCCATCATCCGCGACCAGTGGTACCCGGTTCCGCTGCCCGCGGTGCTCGGCCACGAGGGCGCCGGCGTGGTGGAGGCCGTGGGGTCGGCCGTCCAGGGGCTCGAGGTGGGCGACCGCGTCGTCGTGGGCCCCGCGTTCTGCGGCGAGTGCGAGCAGTGCCTGGCGGGCCATCCGATGTACTGCCTGAACTTCTACGATCGCAACTTCTCCGCGCGCCGCACCGATGGCAGCACCGCATTCACGGCAGCCGACGGGACCGCCGTCGGCTCGAACTTCTTCGGGCAGTCCTCCTTCGCCGAGCACACGAACGTGGTGGCGCACGGCACCGTGAAGGTGGCCGAGGATGCGCCGTTGGACCTGCTGGGGCCGCTCGGCTGCGGCATCATGACGGGTGCCGGCGCTGTGCTCAATGTGCTGGCCCCCAAGCCCGGTTCGTCCATCGCGATCTTCGGGACCGGGGCCGTCGGGATGGCGGCGATGCTTGCGGCGAAAGCTGCCGGCGCCTCGACGATCATCATGGTCGACATCGTGCCCAGCCGGCTGGAGTTTGCGCGAGGACTCGGCGCAACGCATACCGTGAACTCGAAGGAGCAGGACCCGGCGAGTGCCATTGCGGAGCTCACCGGCGGCGGGGTGGAGTACGCCCTGGACACCACGGGCGTCCCCGCAGTCTTCGCCCAGATGACCAACTCACTGGGCATCCGCGGCCACGGCGCCCTCGTGGGCGCCGCCCGAATGGGGACCGAGGCGCCCATCGACATCGGCACGCTCCTGGTACGCGGGGTCAGCATGTCGACCGTGGTGGAGGGCGATGCAGTGCCCAAGGAATTCATCCCGCGCCTGATCGCGCTCCACGAGCGGGGGGCGTTCCCGTTCGACGCCCTGACGAAGACCTACGCATTCGACGACATCAACGCGGCCTTCGCGGACTCGGCGTCGGGGGAGACGCTCAAGCCGATCATCGTGTACTGAGCGAGCGCGTCGAAGCGGAGCTCAGCCGGCCGCGCCCCGCCGCCGGGGCGCGGTGTCGGCGGCGGCCGGTTTCGGTGCCCGCAGCGCCTCGAGCACGGCGCCCACGGTGGCGCTGCGCAGCGCCTCGGGCCGGACGGCCGCCCAGTAGGTCATGGGCACGGAGAATTCCGGCACCACCCGCTCCAGGCCGGCCGCACGGGCGGCGAAGACGGGCAGCAGCCCGATGCCCGCGCCCTCCTGTGTGGCCCGCACCTGGGCGGAGATCGAATTCGAGGTGAGGAAACCGGCCGGCTCGGGCAGGGTGGCGGCCGCGTTCTCCAGCCCGTCGACGCCCAGCGAGTGGGCCGGGTAGTAGACGAGCCGGTGGCCGGCGATGTCTGCCGGTTCCTGCGGCAGCGGCAGCGGGTAGTCCGCGGCGGCGAACAGCGCCAGGGCGTAGCGGCGCAGGCGGTGGACGGTGGTGTTGGGCGCGTCCGGTCGGCCGACGACCACCTCGATGTCGACCCCGGAGCGGTAGCGGCGGGCCCGCTGGGTTGCGGTGAGCACCTCGAGCTGGAGCCCGGCGTGGGAGCGCTGGAGACGGGCCAGTGCCGGCAGCGCGTAGTGGACGACGAAGCCCTCGGGGGCCGCGAGCCGGATCGTGCCGACCACAGGGTCCGCCGGCGACGCCTCCGGTCGGGCCGCGCGCACGGCGCCGGCGAGTGCCGCCTCGACGGCCTCGGCGGCGGGGATGAGCGCGCTGCCCGTGGCGGTGAGCTCCCAGCCGTCGGGCGACTGGACGAGCACCCGCGCCGCCACCGCCTTCTCCAAGGAGGCGATGCGCCGGGAGATCGTCGTGTGATTCACTCCGAGCGCCGCGGCGGCCGCCGTGAATTTCCCCAACCGGGCCACGGCCAGGAGGGTGAGCAGGTCATCGGGGCTCACCGGGGCGCTGGAGGATGCGGGGCGCGAGCCCGCAGGGCTGGGCATGGCACGAGTCTATCTGCGCCGCCGCACATGCCTGCGCGTGCGCGCACACCATCGTCCGGTGGGCGGGACGCGCACAGCGGGCACTTGTATCCTGGCGCCACCCGTGCCGCGCGCAGCCCCAAGGAGACGAATGCCCGAGCCAGCTGAATCCTCCGAGCGCTCGCGCCTGGCCCGTGTCCTCCTGCCCGAGGGGGAGGAGCCCGATCCCCGCTTCACCCTCGCCAACGAGCGGACATTCCTCGCCTGGACCCGGACCTCGCTGGCCTTCATGGCCGGCGGTGTGGCGCTCGACGCGCTTCCCGTGGCAGGGCTCTCCGATGGCCTGCGCACGCTCCTCGCCGTGTTCGTCATCGCGGTGGGCGTGCTCATCTCGCTGGGCGCCGCGGTGCGCTGGCTGCGGGTGGAGCGCGCGATGCGCACGAAGAAGCCGCTGCCGGTGCCGATGATCGTGCCCCTGCTCTCCGCCGCCGCGGTGCTTGCCTGCGCCGCGGTCCTCGCGGCCGACCTTCTGTGAGCCCCGGCTCCGCACGCGGGCCCAGCCCCGTGCGCGCCCACGATGACCCCGGGCTGCAGCCCGAGCGGACCTCCTTGGCGTGGGGGCGCACGGTCGTGTCCTTCTGCGCGGCAACGGCCGTCCTCCTGCGCTGGATGGGCCACTTCGGCGCACCCGTGCTCGCGCTCATCGGCCTCCTCGTCGCCGCCGCCCTGGCGATCCTCGCCTCCCAGCGCCGCCGCTACGACCGGCATGCCGCCGGCGTGGAGGGAGGTCGGGTGGGAGCCAATGTGTGGGGCGTGGCGATCATGACCGGTGTGCTCGCCGCATTCGGCAGCAGCGCGGTGCTCCTCGCCTTGTTCGACTGAGCGGGTGTGGCGCGGCCGGGTGCGATGCGCAGCACTGCCGGTGCGCCTCGTGGCCGCGATCCGGGTATCCCCGCGGGCGGCGGTGCACTCCGCCCGGTGCGCGCGTGCACACGGCCGGTGCGCAACTCGGCCCCGGCGCCGCGCGTGGGTGAGTGACGTGCGGCATACAGTGGGGGCGTGAGGCGCCGTCAGAGCGGACGGCGCGCAGACGTGAGGAGAGATCACATGGCTACCATCGGCTGGATCGGGCTGGGCAACATGGGCCGCCCCATGACGAAGAACCTCGTGGCCGCGGGCCACACCGTCAACGGCTACGACGTGGTGCCGGAGGCCGTGGAGGCCGCCAAGGAGGGCGGCGTCAACGCCGTCGGCTCGATCGCAGAGGCCGTTGCCGGTGCTGACATCGTCTTCACGATGCTGCCCAAGGGCGAGCACGCGCGGGCCGTGCACATGGATCCGGGCGGCGTGCTCGAGCACGCGGATGCCTCCACGCTGCTCATCGACTCCTCCACGATCGACTTCGACTCCGCGCGCGCCCTGCACAAGGCCGCCCGCGAAGCAGGCTTCCGCTTCCTCGATGCGCCCGTCTCCGGCGGAGTCACCGGTGCCGCGGCAGGGACGCTGACGTTCATGGTGGGCGGGTCCGACGAGGACTTCGAGCGGGCCAAGCCGGTCATCGAGCCGATGGCGGGCAACATCTTCCACGCCGGCGGCGAGGCAGCGGGCCAGGCGGCGAAGATCGTGAACAACATGCAGCTGGCCATCAGCCTGCAGGGCGTCGTCGAGGGCGCGGTCCTGGCCCAGCGCTTCGGGCTCGAGCCCAAGACGTTCTTCGACATCGCGAAGGTCTCCTCCGGCGATTCCTGGCCGCTGCGCACCTGGTACCCGGTGCCCGGGGTCGTCGACACGGCCGCCTCGAACAACGGCTTCCAGCCCGGCTTCTCCACGATGCTCATGCACAAGGACGTGGGCCTGGCGATCGAGGGCGCGAAGACGCAGGGCGTCGACCTCCCCGCCGCCTCGCTCGTCTACGAGCAGCTGCAGAAGCTCATCGACGAGGACCTGGCCGGCCTCGACACCACCGCGCTCATCAAGAACATCGATCCGGAGGCGGAGGGCCTGCCGCAGGGCTGAGCCCGCTCCCGAGGCGCGGTGCGGGTCTGACCCGCACCGCGCCTTCTGCGTCTCCGGGGTCTGCAGGGCCCAGGATTGCGGGTGGATCGAGCGCGGCCCAGCTGTGCGCGCCCACTGGCGCCCGCCAGACTCAGCGCGGAGCGGGCCGCGCGCCGAAGACCGTCGAGCCCACGCGGACCATCGTCGCGCCCTCGGCGATCGCGAGCTCGAAGTCGCCGCTCATGCCCATCGACAGCTCGCACGCGTCTGCGGCGAGGGCGCCGTCGGCGATGAGCGCGTCGCGCAGCTCTCGCAGCCGCGCATAGCTGGGGCGGATCTCCGCCTCCGTGCTGCCCGGCAGGCCGATCGTCATGAGGCCGCGCACGCGCAGCCGGTCGAGTGGGGCCAGCGCGGCCAGGAGCCCCTGTGCGCCCTCCGGCGCCACCCCTGACTTCGAAGCCTCCCGCGACGTGTTGACCTGGACGAGGACATCCACCCGCCCATCGACCGCCTCGAGGCGGCGCTGGATCTTCTCCGCCAGTTCCGCGCTGTCGACCGACTGGATGCAGGAGGCCTCCCGCAGCGCGTGGTTGACCTTGTTCTTCTGCAGCGGGCCGATGAGGTGCGCCTCGTGGGGTAGGTCGGCCAGCGCTTCGGCCTTGCACGTGAGCTCCTGCACGCGGTTCTCGCCGATGAGCGGGAATCCGTGGTCGATCGCCACCCGGATCGCCTCAGCCGGCTGGGTCTTCGTCGCCAGCAGGATCCGAACGTCACCGGGCTCCCGGCCGGCCGCGCGCGCTGCGGCGGCCGCCCGGGCGGCGACGTCGTCGAGGTTGGCGCGGATGTGCGCGGCATCGACGGCGGGCTGGGGCGCCTCGCTCACAGCGCGTCCACGGCCGCGGCCATGGACTCGACGGCCTCGCGCAGAATGGGCCGCGGCAGCGCCATGTTGAAGCGCACGTGGCCATCGCCGGCGCGCCCGCACAGCTCACCGTCGGTCGTGGCCACGCGTGCGGAGTCGAGGAAGAAGCGCTGCGGGTTCCCGGGGATCCCCAGGCGGCGCACGTCCAGCCACGCGACGTAGGTGCCCTCCGGCTTCTCGTAGCCCACCTGCGGCAGGAGCTCGGCCAGATCGTCGGCCAGGGCGTCCCGGTTGCCCTGCAGGTAGTCGATCGTGTCCGCCAGCCACTCGCCGCCGCGGTCATAGGCGGCGATCGCTGCGAGGATACCCGGCGTGGAGGCGCCCTCCGCGATGAAGTGGCCCTTGGCCTTCCACACGTCCAGGTCCGCATCGTTGGAGAAGATGATCTGCGCGCACTTGAGCCCCGGGGTGTTGAAGGACTTCGAGGCGGAGGTGACCGTGACCGTGTGGGCGGCCGCGGCAGGGGAGACGGATGCGTAGGGCACGTGCCGGCGGCCCTCGTAGGTCAGCGGAGCGTGGATCTCATCGGAGAAGACGCGCCCGCCCTTGCGCTCGACGACCTCGGAGACGGCCAGCAGCTCCTCGCGGGTGTAGACGCGGCCGATCGGATTGTGCGGGTTGCACATAATGAGCAGGCCGGCGCCGTCGTCGAACGCCCGCGCGATCCCCTCGAGGTCGAACGACCACTGGCCGGCCTCGTGGAGCATGGGCACCTGGATGATCCGGCGGCCGTGCAGGCCGGGGACCGTGAAGAAGGGCATGTAGTTGGGCGTGGGGACGATGACGGCGCTGCCCGGCTCACTGAACAGGTCGAGCACGGCGCCCATGCCGGAGAGCACATCGGAGGCGGTGTCGACGTACTCGGGGGCGAACTCCCACCCGTAGCGGCGGGCGTAGAAGTCCGCGGTGGCCCCGCGCATGTCGTCCTTCACCGCGTCCGGGGCGTAGCCGTAGAGCTCGCGAGCGTCGAAGTCCACGAGGGAGTCGCGGATGGGCTGGGCGACGGGGAAGTCCATCTCCGCGATCCAGGCGCCGATCGCCCCGGGGAACTGCGACCACTTCTTGCTGGCGCGCTCCTCGAGCTGCTGGCGGGTGATGGCGTTGCGGTCGGTCACGGTCGGCTCCTTCGTTCGCGTGGGGTTCGCTGGGGCGGGCGTGCCGCCCCGTCGCTCAGAGCCTAGCGCCCGAGTCCGTCCGCGCGGGCTCACGCGGACACCTTGCCGACGCCCAGGAGGCCCAGCGCCGAGCCCCGCCGCACCGCCCCCTGCGCGGGCCTAGCCCAGCGGGTGCGGGATCGCGGCGATGAGGCGGCGCGTATAGGCATCCTGCGGGTCGTCGAACACCCGGGCGGTGGGCCCCTCTTCGACCTGCCGGCCGCGCGAGAGCACGGAGACGCTCTGGGCGATTCCCCGGACCACCGCGAGGTCGTGGGAGATGAAGACGTAGGTCAGGCCCAGCTCGGCCTGGAGCGAGCCCAGCAGCCGCAGGATCTGGGCCTGGACCGTGACGTCGAGGGCGGAGACCGCCTCGTCGAAGACGATGAGCTGCGGCCGGGCCGCGAATGCGCGCGCAATCGCCACGCGCTGCAGCTGCCCGCCGGAGAGCTCGCGCGGGCGCCGCTCGGCCAGGTCCGGTGACAGCGCCACCATCTCCATCGCCTCGCGCACCCGTGCCGCCCGCTCGCTGCGCGCACCGATCCGGAAGCTGCGCAGCGGCTCCGCGATCGAGGCGCCCACCGACCACATCGGGTCGAGCGCGCTCGCGGGGTTCTGGTGGACGAGCTGGACGGCCCGGCGCAGCTCCCGCCGGCGGGTGCGCGGCACGCGCGCCGCATCGATCCCGGCCACGACGGCGCTGCCCGCCTGCGGGACCAGCGTGCCCGCAAGCACGGCGGCGATCGTCGACTTGCCGGACCCGGACTCGCCCACGATCCCGTGGGTCGTGCCGGCCGGCACCGCGAAGGACACGTCGTCCACACCGGCCACGGCTCCGTCCGCGCCGCGCGCATAGACCTGGGTGAGGCCGCTGACCCGCAGGAGCGGCTCCTCGGCTTGGGAGCCCTCGCCTGCGCTCGCCCCGCGGCCCGCGCTGGCGGTGCCCACCGCGCCCGAGGCGCGGGTCGGCCGGGACTCGCCCCGCACCTCGGGCGCGGGGGAGGCGGGCGGCGGGCCGTCCGGGGAGAACGCGGTGAGCGATGGGGCGTCGCGCAGCAGCCGGCGCGTGTAGTCGCAGGTGGGAGCGGTGAGAACGGTGGCGGCCGGCCCGGATTCGACGATCCGCCCGCGCTGCATGACGGCCACGGTGTCCGCGCGCTCGCCGGCGACTGCGAGGTCGTGGGTGATGAGGAGGATGCCCGTGCCCTCGGCGCGCAGCTCGTCGAGGAGATCGAGGATGCGCTGCTGGACGGTGACGTCGAGGGCGGAGGTGGGCTCGTCGGCGACGATGAGCTCAGGCCGCGCGGCGATGGCCGCGGCGATGAGGGCCCGCTGGCGCATGCCCCCGGACAGCTCGTGGGGGTACTGGTCGATCCGGCGCTCGGGGCTGTCGATGCCCACCCGCTCGAGCAGCTCGAGAGCCCGCTCGCGGGCCTGCGCGCGCGTGGCGAGACGGTGGATCCGGAGGGTCTCCGCCACGGCGGTGCCGATCGTCGCCAGCGGATTGAGCGAGGTGCCCGGGTCCTGGGGCACATAGCCGATCCGGGTGCCGCGGACCCGCGCCAGCTGAGCAGGGCGCAGGGCGGTGAGCTCCTCACCGCCCAGTTCGATCGAGCCGCCGGAGATCCGCCCGTTGTCGGCCAGGAGGCCGATCACGGCCGCCGCGGTCGTCGTCTTGCCGGACCCGGACTCGCCGACGACCGCCGTCATGGCACCCGGTTCGACGCTCAGGTCCACGTCGGCCAGCGCGGGGCGCCAGGCGCCGCCGCGGTCGCGGTAGTCAACGCTCAGGCCCGCGATGCGCAGGCCCGCCGCGGAACCCGGGGCTGAACCCGCGTGGGCACCCGGGTTGGAGTGCGGGGCGGAAGCTGCGCCGGTCATGCGCTCACCTGCCTGAGTGCGGTGCCCAGCCGGTGGGTGGCGAGCACGACGATCATGATGATGAGGCCGGGGAAGACCGTGAGCCACCAGGAGGTGGCCACGTAGTTGCGGCCCTCGGCGATGATGAGGCCCCATTCGGGGGTGGGCGGCGGCGTGCCGTAGCCCAGGAAGCCCAGCGTGGAGATCTGCAGGATCGCCCAGCCGATCTGGAGCACGGCCAGCGCCAGGACGGGGGAGAGCGAGTTGGGCACGATGTGCCGGACCAGCACGGAGCCGTAGCCTGCCCCGGACCCATAGGCGGCCTGCACGTAGGGGGCCCCGCCCACGCGCACCACCTGGGAGCGGGTCAGGCGCGCGAACTGCGCGATCGCCGTGACGCCCACGGCGATCGCGGCGTTGACGGTGCCGAAGCCCAGGATGATGACGATGGTGAGGCTGAGCAGCAGCGCCGGGATGGAGAGCAGCACATCCACGGCGCGCATGATGACGTCCTCGGCCCACCCGCGCCGCGAACCGGCGATGAGGCCCAGCGCCGTCCCGACCACGAGTCCCACGCCCACGGCGATGAGCGCGGCGAGCAGCGAGTGCGAGGCCCCGTAGACCATGCGGGCGAAGACGTCGCGGCCGATCTCGTCCGTGCCGAACCAGTGCGCCCCGCTGGGGGCGAGGAGGGCCGCGGTGGTGCCGCCGTCGTTTGGGTCCTGGCGGGTGAACAGGCCGGGGGCGAGCGCCCAGGCGATGACGAGGGCGATGACCGCGGCGGCGGCCAGCGTGAGCGGGCGGATGCGGCGGGGCCTCATGCGCCGGCCTCCTGCCGGTCGGCGGGCGCGGTGGCCGGCGCGTCGGCCTGGCCGCTGGCAGCGCGCAGGGAGTGGCCGCCTTGGTTTCCGGGGGCCCCGCGGTCCCCGGGGGAGGCGCGCAGGCGCACGTCGATGACCGGGTAGAGCAGGTCGATCGCGAGGTTGACGAGGACGAACGCGGCGGTGGAGACGACGACGACGGCCAGCAGGACGGGGTTGTCGCGGTTCGCCACGGCCTGCGAGGTCAGCTGGCCGATGCCGGTGCGGCCGAAGACCGTCTCCGTGACCACCGCCCCGCCCACGAGCTCGCCGAACGTCAGACCGGCCATCGTGAGCGCCGGCAGCGCCGCATTGCGGGCGATCGCGTGGATGAGCAGCCAGCCGTCCGAGGCCCCCTTGGCGCGCGTGACGCGCACGAACGGCTGGGCGCGCACCTCGTCGATCGAGCGGATGAGCACCTGGGCCAGCGGGGCGGACAGCGGGACCATGAGCGTGAGCGCGGGCAGCACCAGAGCCTCGGCGGGGGAGGGATCGACCACGGAGACCCAGCCGAGCTGGAATGAGAACACCTGGATGAGCACGATGCCCAGCCAGAACGCGGGCACGGAGATGAAGAGACTGGGCACGGCGGCGAAGACGGCCCGCAGCCAGCGCTGGCGGCCGAACGTGGCGAGCAGCGCGATGGCCACGGCCGCGAGCACCGCGGCGGCGAGGCCGGCGGCGGCGAGGGCGAGCGTGGCCGGCACGGCCGCGGCGAACAGGTCGGAGACCGCCGCGCCCGAGGCCACCGAATAGCCGAAGTCGCCCGTGACGAAGCCGGCCAGCGTCGTGAGGTACTGGACGAACCAGCCGCGGTCGGCACCCGACTGAACGCGGATCGCCTCGATCTGGTCGGGTGAGAGAGCGAGCTCCGGGTTCGCGTAGCGGGCCATGATCGCATCGCCCGGCAGGATGGCCAGCAGCACGCTGGCCAGGGTGAAGGCGATGGCGAGGACGAGGAGCGCCTGGCCCGCGCGGTTGAGCGCATAGCGCCAGCTCAGGGCGGGCGGACGGGTGCGGCTCATCGGCGCGGCCCCCCGTTCTGGGCGCGCTCGCCGGCATCGGCGAGCCAGGTGTCGTAGAAGGCTGGGCGGCCCACGGCCTCGCAGGCGAAGCCGCGCACGCGCCGGCGGAAGCCGTAGACCTGCGGCTCCTCGAACAGCGGCAGGACGAGGGCGCGGTCGACGAGCCGGTCCTGCACCGCCCAGCTGGCGCGGCGGCGGCCGGCCTCCTGCGGCTCGCTCGAGACGCGGTCGAGCAGCTTCTCCAGCCGCGGATCGCGGTACTCCTTCGTGTCCGCGTCGTAGTTGAGCAGCGCGTTGCGGCGGGTCCCGGCGAACTGGCTCTTGATGACGTCGAAGTCCGCCCGCCCCACCATCGAGTGGTAGAGCTGGATGCGCTCGAGGCTCAGCGCGTCCGCGTCCTGCGTGGCCATGTCCCCGGGGTTGATCGACAGCGCGATGCCCACCTTCGCGAGGTCCTCCTGGACGAGCGTCATGACCTCCTTGGACCGGGGCTGGGGCAGCGCGTCGTTGACGCGCAGGGCAAGGGCCGCGCCGTCCTTCACGCGGGTGGCGCCGCCGTCGCGGGCCCAGCCGGCGGCGTCGAGCAGCCGGCTCGCCTGCGCGGGGTCGTGGCGCCAGGCGCCGTCGAAGCGCTTGTAGCCCTGGGCGGAGTGGGCGAGGATCCCCGTGGCCAGCGGGTAGTTGTCCGTGAAGAGCTTCGTGAGGATCCGCTTGCGGTCGACGGCCGCGATGAGCGCCTCGCGCACCCGCTGATCGGACAGCAGGGGGTGGGGGAAGCGCATCGCGATGCTGTTCGTCACGCCGTTCGTCGCCGCGGCGACGATGCGCAGCCCGCGCTCGGCCAGGCGCGCCTCGTCCGGCGCATCGACCTGGCGGATCGCGTCGGCCTGTCCGGACACCAGGGCGCCCACGCGCACGGAGTACTCGGTGCCGACGATGATCTCCACGCCGTCCAGGTACGGCCTGCCCTGGTGGGGCAGGTGCGGGGGCGCCCAGTCGTAGTCCGTGCGCGCGCGCAGGCGCAGCCGGGTGCCCAGTTCCTCGGACTCGACGACGAAGGGGCCCGAGGCGATGATCCGGTCCGCGCTGCCCGGCCCGAAGCCCTGGCTGTCACGGGTCAGCGTCGCGTTCGACAGCAGGCCCGCGTTCATGACGGACACGGCCTGCGCGAAGCCGGGTGAGGGGGCGGAGAAGCGGAAGCGGACGGTGCGGGAGTCCAGCACCTCGCCGCTCACGTAGTTGCTGATCTGCTCCGAGGGCGGCAGCTGGCGCTTGTCGTCGCCCAGGCCGTAGAGGTCCATGTTGCGCTTGACGTTGGCGGCGTCGAGCGGTGAGCCGTCCGAGTGGGTGACGCCGGGGCGCAGGCGGAACGTGAAGGCGGTGGCATCGTCGTTGATCCGCGGCAGGGACTCGGCGATCCACGGGTGGAGTTCGAGGGTGGACGGGTCCTGCCACAGCAGGCGGTCGGCGATGTTGTTCATGATCCCGCCGTTGGGGTAGAAGCCCACCTGGGGCGGGTAGAGCGTCTGCCACGCCTGCGGGTCGAAGTAGACGAGCACCCCGCCGGTGAGCGGGCTGCCGCCCTCGGCCGGGTCCGTGTCCGGGCGTGCGCAGGCGCTCAGGGCGAGTGCGGAGCCCGCGCCGAGGCCCAGGCCCAGGACGCTGCGGCGGGCCAGGGCGCTGTGGCTGGCCAGGGGACCGCGGTTGGCAAGGACGCCGCGACCGGTTGGTGTGCTGTGATCGGCAGGGGCACCGTGGCGCGCTGCCGTGCGCCGGGGGGCGGGCTCGACGGGGTCTGCGGTGTGGGCGGGAGCGTGCGGGCGGCTCATGTGAGCGTGACCATGGGGCGGGGCCTCTTCGCTGGTGGCAGGGCTGCTGGGGGCGGGGGTGCGGCGTCCGCCGGCTCAGAGCGCGCCGCGCGTGCGCCCCAGGTCCACGTGCAGGCGCTGCCACGCACGGAAGGACTGGGCTCGCTCACTCACGCTATGCAGTTAAGTCCACCGGCGTGCCCGGCGTCAAAACGCGCCGCGCGCTGTTGCGCCGTGTGACACGGCCCGGCGGTGGGTCTGCGGGGCGGGGGCGCAGGCCTCGGGGCAGGATGTGGGGTTGAGGGCGCGCGCGGGTGTGCCTGCGCGCCTCCGGTGCGCGCATGTGACGAAGCGGACGGCGCCGGGAGGGGCGTCCTGTGGTCCGCGGCGCTAGAGTGGAGGGGCCCGCCGGCGCCCAGCGCCGCCGCGCCGCACGCGGCGCGGCCGACCCCGCGAAGGAATCCCGTGCCCCTCCCCGCCGCGCTCGACCACATCGTCATCACCGTGCCGGACCTCCAGGCCGGCGCCGAGGAGTTCGCCGACCTCACCGGCGTGCGCCCGTTCCCGGGCGGCGCCCACACGGGGGTGGGCACGGCCAATCAGCTCGTGGGCCTCCAGCCCGCCGGGTTCGCCGAGGGCGCCCTCACCTACATCGAGCTGCTGGGCCCCGATCCCCAGCAGCCGCCCCGGTCCCAGCTGCCCCTCGACGCGCACCTGTCCACCGGGCTCGAGGTGCGCACGTGGGCCGTCCACCCGCTCGACTTCGACGGCCAGGTCGCGCAGGCGCGGGCGGCCGGCGTGGACCTGGGGGAGGTCGCAGAGATGTCGCGGCGCACCGCGGAGGGTGAGCTGCTCGAATGGCGCCTGACCCGCCGTGTCCCGCTGCCCCGCGGCGGCGCGCAGCCCTTCCTCATCGACTGGGGTGCCTCGAAGCACCCCGCCCGTTCCCTCGACGCGGACATCGTGCTCGACGAGCTGGCGGTCATCGGCCCCGAGCCGGAGGCCGCCGCCGCGGGGCTGCGCGCGCTCGGCGCGGAGACCACGGTGGAGCAGGGGCCGGCGTGGTCGCTGCGGCTGCGGGCCCACGGGCCGCACGGCGAGTTCGAACTGGGCTGAGGCACGGTCGCGAACGGGCTGAGGCACGGCCGCGAACCGGACTGGGGCACGGCTGGGAGCCCGATAGAGGCGCGGCCCAGCGAGGCGATCCCGCCTCCCGCCCGCGCTTGCCAGCCCGGCCGGACCACGCGCGCTGCCGCCGGCCCTCGATCCGTTGGGCCAATCGTTTCACCGGTCCACTGCTCGAGTGCCAGACCGGCCCGCCCCGGGGCGGGTCGAAGCGCAGCCCAGCCCGCGCCTCGGCGGCGGACTGGGCTGCGCGGGCTCAGCTGCGCGCGGCGGCGGGCGCCTGCTCAGCGGAGGCGGTGCGCCAGTCGCGGCGCCAGCGCGGGTCCGGCTTGGCCATGGACACGGCCCACACGATGACCGCGTTGACCGCCACCGCCCACACGCCGCCGTTGACGCCCAGCAGCGGATCGTTGCCCGTGTAGTGCAGGACGACCATGAGCACGGAGCCCACGATGAGGCCGGCGGCCGCGGCCTGCTTGCTCATGCGCGGCCAGTACAGGCTCAGCAGCGCGGCCGGGACCAGCTGCGCCAGGCCCTCGTAGGAGAGCACGGACAGGGAGACGAGCGCGTTGGGCAGCAGCAGGCTGCCGGCCAGCGCGAGCGCTCCGGCGATGAGGCACACCCACTGCGAGAGGCGGCGCTGGCGGGCGCCCAGGCCGGCGCGCTCGGCGGCGGAGGCCCGGCGCTGCTCGGGGCTCAGGTGCGCCTCGTCGGTGCGGGCGTTCTGCTGGGCGAGCCCACCGCCCAGGATCGTGCGGCCCCACATCGTGCCGATCGAGAGCATGTAGACGCTCATGGGCACGATCGCGCTGAGCGCGCCCGCCACCCCGATGATCGCGACGAGCGGCGCCGGCAGCGAGTCGATGACGACGGAGAAAAGGGCCAGGTCCGCGTCTGCGAGCGCCGGGACGACGAACAGGGCGGCGCAGCCGATCATCATCGGCACGAGCAGGAGCAGCTGGTACCAGGGCAGGATGATCGAGTTGCGCCGCAGCGCGTTGGCCGACTGCGAGCTGAAGTAGCCCGCGATCGAGGTGGGGAAGATCGTGATCGTGATGCCGTTGAGCAGCAGCGTCGAGACGAACCACGTGCCGCCGTAGACCCCGGATCCCGCGCCGGGGAACGTCAGCCACTGCGGCTTCTCGGCCACCATCCGGTCGAGCAGCTCGCCCACGCCGCTGAAGTAGTGCAGCGGCACGTAGATGGCGAGGAAGACGATCGCGATGACGACGAGGCCGTCCTTGAGCACGCTCACCCAAGCGGACCCGCGCAGGCCCGAGACGAGGATGAAGACCTCCGCGACGATGAAGCTGACGATCGCCGCGACCTTGAGGTCGATGGCGCCGTAGGACATCGCGTTGACCACCGCGCCCATGCCCTGGATCTGCACCTGGATGTAGGGGATGACGAAGATCGAGGCGAGCACCGCGGCGAGGATGCCCAGGCCGCGCGACTGGAACCGGTGCTCGACGACGTCGGAGAGGCTCACGAGGCGGTGGCGGGCCGCGTACGTCCACAGCGCGGGTGCGAAGAGGTAGGCCGCGACGAGGCCCACGGACAGGTAGGCGATGAGGTAGAAGATCGGCACGCCGTACTTGTAGGACCAGCCGGCGGTGCCGAGGAACGAGAAGCTCGTGTACGTCTCGCCGGCCATGAGCAGGACGACGAAGAGCAGGCCCAGGCCGCGCCCGGAGACCGACCACTCGTCGAGCGACTTCTCCCGGCCCATGCCGGAGTAGACGCCGATCCCGATGGTGGCGAGCATGGCGAGGCCGAAGATGATCGTCGCGATCAGCGCGGGCCCGCTCACGACAGCTCCTCCTCGCCCGTGTGGTGCACGCCGTGGAAGGCGTGGTCGACGGGCACGTACTCCGCCTCGTTGCCCCGGTAGCGGTGGTCGAAGCGGGCGGCCAGCCACACGAACAGCCACGTCGCGATGGTGGCGCCGATGATGTAGGCGAGCATGAACGGCATCCCGAGGATGCGCGGCTGGACCGTGTTCGCCACCACCGGGGTCAGGACGAACAGGGCCACCGGCACCAGCAGGAGCAGCAGCGACCACCGCCGCCGAGGTGGGTGCTGGTCGGGCGCGGGTGTGCTCATGGTCTGCTCCTGGGATCGTCGGGACTGCGCCGAGTGTATGGGCATCCCGCCCGGTGAGCGCACCGGTTCCGCGAAGTGGGCCGCCCTGAGGTCACAGAGCCCTCAGGTCACAGCACCCTGAGGTCACAGCGAGCTCAGGTCACATCCACCTGCACGAGGCGCGTCTGCGCGGTGCGGCCGGTCTCCCAGGCGTTGGCCTCCGGTGCGACTCGCGGGGTGGGGAGGTCGCGGCGGCGCTCGCGGTTGGCGGCTGTGGAGACCCCGACGCGCTCATCGCGGGCGGCCACGAGGTCGGGGCGGGCCTGGCCGTCGGCGGTGAAGCCCATCATGAGCTGGGGCGGTCCGTACGGGAAGTCGTCGCGGTCGTACTGCCACGTGTGGAACGTCTTGCCGTAGGTGGAGATGAGATCGGAGAAGTAGGCGTGCTCGGCGATCGCAGGCACCCCCGGGGCGGTGAGGATCCCGGATTTCACCTCGTAGTGGTGGCTGTGCCACAGCGCCTTCTCCTCCTCCGGCAGCGCCGCGAAGCGCTCGGCGCTGATGATGTACTCGATGCCGATGAGCCGGGCGTCGCGGGCATTGCGGTCGAAGATCACGCACTGGTGGAGGTCGTGCTCGAGGTGGATGCAGAAGTGGGCGGCCTCGACCTGCCGGCCCGTCTCATCGGCGTACATGTGCAGGCCGTTGAGGTAGGTGCTCATCGCCTCGAGGGGCAGCTTGCGCTGGACGAGGCGGGAGGCGACGTCGAGCAGCCGGTGCTGGGGCGGATGGCCGTGGCCCACGGCGGCGATGGCCGTGGCCTGTCGTGCACCGGCGGCGGCGAGGGCGGTGCCGAGTCCGGCGGCGAAGCCGAGCGCGGCGGTCAGCAGGCGGGATCGAGCGGCCATGGGAGCTCCAATCGCAGGCAACGGGCTCGCCACGCTAGTCCGGTCGGCGCGCTGGGGGAAGGGGGATGACCGGCGGCGCTCCCATCCGCGGTGTCCGAGATCTCAGAAAGTTTTCTGTGTCGCGCATCACGTCAGTGGGGCTGGTCGGTGTTGAATGGGGTCATTCACCCTGCGCTGGCGCTCGTGGCGTCCGCCGCGCGCTGCCACCGGACAACGAGGAGCACCCGTGGCGAACCCGAGGACCGCAGAGGCCGGCGCCGGCCTGGTCGAAACCCGCACCATCGACATGGTCCCCGATGCCGAGCGCCACGGGCGCCCGTTCTCCCAGTTCACCCTGTGGTTCGGCTCCAACACGCAGATCACCGCGATCGTCGACGGGGCGCTGGCCGTCACCGTCTTCAAGTCCGGCGCCCTGTGGGCCATCGTCGCCCTGCTCATCGGAAACGTCCTGGGCGGCATCATCATGGCGCTGCACTCCGCGCAGGGCCCGCGCCTGGGCCTGCCGCAGATGATCTCCTCGCGCGCGCAGTTCGGCGTGTACGGGGCGATCGTCCCCCTCGTGCTCGTCATCTGCATGTACATCGGCTTCGCCTCCACCGGCACCGTGCTCTCGGGCCAAGCCGTCAACGGCCTGCTCCACATCGACATCCCCTGGGTGGGCATCGTGGTGTTCGGCGCCATGACGGTGGTGGTCGCCCTCCTGGGCTACCGCTACATCCACATCCTCGGCCGCATCAGCTCCGTCACAGGCCTGCTGGGCTTCATCTACCTCACGATCTGCGTGTTCGCGCAGCTCGACGTCGGCACGCTCCTGGGCGCCGGCACGTTCTCCTTCCCCGTCTTCCTCTCCGTTGTGGGCCTGGGCGCCGGCTGGCAGCTCACGTACGGCCCCTACGTCGCCGACTACTCCCGCTACCTGCCGCGCGAGACACCCTCCGCCGCCACTTTCGGGTGGACCTTCGCGGGCTCCGTCATCGGCTCGCAGTGGTCGATGATCCTGGGCGTGCTCATCGGCGCCTCGGCCATGACCGCCGCCGGCAGCGAGTTCCTCGACAACCAGGTGGGCTTCATGGGAGTGCTCGCCGGCGGCGGCGTGCTCGCAATGCTCATCTTCATCGTCATCCTCATGTCGAAGCTGACGGTCAACACGCTCAACGCCTACGGCGCGTTCATGTGCGCCCTGACGATCTCGACCTCGTTCACCCACAACACCCGGGTGAGGAAGCGCACCCGCGCCGCCTTCGTTGTCGTCATCGTCGCCGCCACGGTGGTCGTGGCCCTCTTCGCCTCCGCGGACTTCCTGGCGAACTTCAAGAACTTCGTGCTGGCGCTGCTCATGGTGTTCACGCCCTGGAGCGTCATCAACCTCGCCGACTACTACCTCATCTCCAAGGACCGCTTCGACATCCCCGGCCTCTACGACCCCCGCGGCCGCTACGGGAAGTGGAACGCCGCTGCCCTCGTCAGCTACGCCGTGGGGGTCCTCGTCCAGATCCCCTTCCTCGACCAGACGATCTACACGGGCCCGTTCGTCAAGCTGCTCGGCGGCGCGGACGTCTCCTGGATCATCGGCATCATCGTCACCGCGGCCCTCTACATCCCGTGGGCCATGCGCCGGCCCGTGGCGCCGGCGGCCACGATCTACCCTGAGGCCACCGTTGTGCCGGAGATCGAGGCGCTGGCCGAGGAGGACGCGGAGGTCGCCGGCCACTGAGCGCACCCGCGCGGCGGCCGCGCTCGCACGGGCCGGCGCCCGCACAGGTCCGGTGGCGCGCACCGCTGCCGCGCACTCAGCGGCAGGCGGCCCTGTGACGAACGCCGCGTCCGGCGCGCGCCCTGCCTTCGGTATGATGGCGCGGGGCTCGTGGGCCTCGCGTCAGGGCACCGGCCGGGCCGCTCGCAGCCGCGGGCCGGGGGGCCTCCGGCACGACAGCGCAAAGGCGACGAACAGGCAATGAGCACAGCCCCCGGCGGCGAGCCGGCACGGACCGGCACCGGCCGCGCCCACGGCAAGGCGATCCTCCTGGGCGAGCACTCCGTGCTATACGGCACCCCCGCCATCGCGCTGCCGCTCACCGCCCTGTCCCTCACCGCCCGCCTGGCCGCCCAGCCCGCCGGCGAGCTCACCCTCGCAAGCGACCTCTACACCGGCCCCGCCGCTCAGGCCCCCGCCCGCATCGCACCCGTCGTCGCCGCGGTCGAGGCCGCCTGCGCGCAGGCCGGCCGGGCCCCGCGCGGCCTGGCCCTCACGATCGACTCGGAGATCCCCTTCGAGCGCGGCCTGGGCTCGTCGGCCGCCGTGGGCGCCGCGATCGCCCGCGCGGTCGCAGACCTCACGGGCGCGGACTTCGACGCCGAGGCCGTGCAGCGCGTCATCATGGCGGCCGAGACGATCGCCCACGGCCGCTCGAGCGGGCTCGACGGCCGCACCGTCGCCGCCGCGGGCCCGATCCTGCTGCGCGAGGGCGCCGTCGCCGAGGTGCCCGTGGGCCGGCCGCTCACCCTCGTCATCGCGGATTCGGGACGGCCCGGTGCCACCTCGCAGACCGTGGCCGCCGTGCGCGCGCTGCGCGAGGCGGACCCCGCCCGGGCCGATGCCGTCATCGCCCGCCTGGGCGCCATCGTGGAGGCCTCCCTCGAGCCCTTCGGCGACGGCCGCGCGGGCGAGCTCGGTGCGCTCATGGACGAGGCGCACAAGCTGCTGCGCGAGCTCCGCGTCAGCGACGCTGTCCTCGACCGCCTCGTCGCGGCGGCCCGGGCGGCCGGCGCCGCCGGGGCCAAGCTCACGGGCGGTGGCCGGGGCGGCTGCGTCCTGGCGCTCGCGCACGGCGCGGACGATGCCGCAGAGCTCCGGCGGGCACTGGCCGCCGCGGGGGCCGAGCGCACCTGGCAGACCACGGTGGCCGCGGCATGAGCGCGCCGGGCACCGCCACCGCGCGGGCGCAGCCGAACATCGCGCTCGTGAAGTACTGGGGCAAACGCGACGAGGACCTCATCCTGCCCGTCGCCGGCAGCCTGTCGATGACGCTCGACGCCTTCCCCACCACCACGCGCGTGAGCGTCGACCCCGCCCTGGACGAGGACTCCTTCGAGCTCAACGGCGCTCCCGCGCCCGCCGCGGCCCGCGCGCGGACCGTGCGCTTCCTCGAGCGGGTGCGCGAACTCGCCGGCGCCTCGGCCCGCGCCCGCGTCGTCTCGGCCAACGAGGCGCCCACGGGCGCGGGGCTGGCCTCGTCCGCCGCCGGCTTCGCGGCGCTGGCCCTGGCCGCCTCGCGCGCCTACGGGCTCGACCTCGACGCGCCCGCCCTCAGCCGCCTGGCCCGCCGCGGCTCCGGCTCCGCCTGCCGCTCGATCGTCGACCGCTACGCGCTGTGGCACGCCGGCACGGACGATGCCTCGTCCTTCGCGGAGGCGGTTCCCGCCCCGGACATGCGCCTCGTCATCGTCACCGTCGACGGCTCGGAGAAGGACGTGTCCAGCCGCGAGGGCATGCGGCGCACGGCCGCCACCAGTCCGTTCTACCCGGCTTGGGCCGCGACGACGGAGCAGACGCTGGAGGAGATGGTGACCGCGTGCGCGGCCGGCGACTTCGAGGCGATCGGCCAGCTCACCGAGTCCCACGCCCTGCGCATGCACGCCGTCATCAATGCGAGCATGCCGCCGGTGCGCTACCTGGCCCCCGCGAGCGTCGCGGTGTTCGACGCCGCGGCGAGCCTGCGCGCGGCCGGCGTCTCCGCCTGGGCGACCGCGGACGCGGGCCCCAACGTGTGCGTGCTCACCAGGCCCGACGACGCCGCGGAGGTGGCCGCCGCCGTGGCGCCGCTCGGCGCCGTGCGCACCGTGGGCCCCGGCTCGGGTGCGCGGCTCGTGGACTCCGCCCAGCCGGAGGCGGGACAGTGATCGAGGTCAGCGCGCCGGGCAAGCTCTACATCGCCGGCGAGTACGCGGTCGTGGAGCCCGGCCACCCCGCCATCCTCGCCGCCGTGGACCGCTACCTCACCGTCGCCCTCACCGCCTCCGACGGCGTGGGCCACGTCCACTCCTCGCGCTACGGCCACGGCCCCGTCACCTGGTTCCACGACGACGACGGCGACTCGATCGTCGTCGAGCACAGCCCGCTCGACTACGTCACCGCCGCCATCGCCCTGCTCGAGCGGCTGCGCTCCGAGCGCGGCCTGCGCCCGCTCTACTACGACCTGCACATCGACACCGGGCTCGACGATGCCAGCGGGCGCAAGTTCGGCCTGGGCTCCTCGGCCGCGGTGACGGTGGCGGTCATCGACGCCCTCAACCGGTTCTACGAGCTGGGACTCAGCCCCATGGAGCGCTTCCGGCTCGCCCTCGTCGCCACGATCCACGTGGCGCCCAAGGCCTCCGGCGGCGACGTCGCCGCCTCGACGTTCGGCGGCTGGATCGCCTACACGGCGCCCGACCGCGCGGCGCTGCGCGCCCTCAGCGACGACCTGCCGGTCGCGGATCTGCTGGCCCGGCCCGAATGGGACGTGTGCACCGTGCGCCGCCTGCCGGAGCTGGCCGGCCTGCGCATGCTCGTGGGCTGGACGGGCTCGCCGGCCTCCACCGAGCGCCTCGTGCACCGCGTGAGCCTCAGCCAGGAGCGCCAGGACCGGGCCTACGCGCGCTTCCTGGCCGAATCCGATGCCGCCGTCGAGGAGCTCGTCCACGCGTGGGGCCGCGATCCGGACCGGGTGCTCGCGCTGCTGCGCCGGTGCCGGCGGCTGCTCGACGGGCTGGGCCGGCTGCGCGGCACGACCATCGAGACCGAGCAGCTCGCGTTCCTCTGCGACGAGGCCGAGGCGCTGGGCGCGGCCGGCAAGCCCTCGGGGGCGGGAGGCGGTGATTGCGGCATCGTGCTCGCCCCGGCCCGGGTGGGCGACGAGGCGCTGGCGGGGCAGTGGCGCCGCAACAGCATCCTCCCCCTCGACCTGCACCTCCACGCGCCCCGGGGCGCGGACCCCCTGGCGGCCGTGCGGTGAGCGCCGACGCCGCGGGCCGTGGGGCGCGCAAGGACGACCACGTGCGCCTGGCCGGGCAGCAGTGGGAACCCGGCGCGGCCGGGCCCGCCGGCGGCCGGGACGCGGAATTCGACGAGCTCGAATTCGTCCACCACGCGCTGACGGGCGTCTCGCTCGAGCGGGTCGACCTGGGCGTCGAGCTGTTCGGCAGGCACCTGGCCGCGCCCTTCTACATCAACGGCATGACCGGCGGAACGGAGCGCACCGCCCGCCTCAACCGCGAACTCGCCGCCGCCGCGGCCCAGACCGGCACGGCCATGGCCTGCGGGTCGATGTCGATCGCGCTCGAGGACCCCGCGGCCGCGCGCGCCTTCACCGTCATCCGCGAGGAGAACCCGACGGGCCTCGTCATGGCGAACCTGGGCGCGGGCCGCAGCCCCGACGACGCCCGGCGCGCCGTCGACATGCTGGGCGCCGATGCGCTGCAGCTGCACGTCAACGCGGTCCAGGAGACCGTCATGCCCGAGGGCGCGCCCGCGCTGTCGGAGTGGCTGGCCGGCATCGAGGCGATCGTCGCGGCCAGCGAGGTGCCCGTCCTCGTCAAGGAGGTGGGCTTCGGCCTGAGCCCCCGCACGCTGGCCCAGCTCGCTGGGATCGGCGTGGAGTGGGCCGATGTCTCCGGGCGGGGCGGCACGGACTTCCTCGCCATCGAGAACGAGCGCCGCCCGGGCCGCGACTTCGCCTACCTCACCGGCTTCGGGCAGTCCGCGCCCGCCGCCCTGCTCGACGCCGCGGCCCACCGCGCGGAGTTCCCGGACCTCGCGCTGCTGGCCTCCGGCGGGGTGCGCAGCCCCTTGGACGTCGTGCGCTCGCTCGCACTGGGCGCCCGCGCCGTCGGCGTGGCCGGCGCCTTCCTGCGCGCCGTGGTCTCAGGCGGCGCCGAGGAGCTGGGCGGCCTCATCCGCGCCTGGCGGCGGCAGACAGCGGAGCTCGCCGCGCTCCTGGGGGCGCAGGGCCCGGACGGGCTGCTGCGCACGGACGTGCTGGTGCGCGGTCGGCTGCGCGAGTACTGCGAGCTGCGCGGCATCGACGCGCGCGCCTACGCGCGCCGGGGCGCGTGAGGGCGGCGCCGGCCGGCGCCCACGGCGCGAGCCGGGCGCGCCTCGGCGGCGGTGCCCTGTCCGACATACTGGACACAACGCCCGCCCGGCGGCGGGCGGACCCGGCCGCCGCCGGGCACAATCGAGGCATATCCCGGGCACCGGCCCCGCCGTCCAGGCGACCGGCCAGGCCCGCAGGCGAAGGAGCAGCGATGGCCCAGTCCCAGATCCCCGGCTTCACCCAGCACGATCCCTCCCGCACCGTCCGCGCCCCCCGCGGCACGGACATCACCGCCAAGTCCTGGCAGACCGAGGCGCCCAAGCGGATGCTCATGAACAACCTCGACCCGGAGGTCGCCGAGCGCCCCGAGGACCTCGTGGTCTACGGCGGCACCGGGCGCGCCGCGCGCTCGTGGGAGGCCTTCGACGCGATCGTGGCCACGCTCGACGACCTCGAGGACGACGAGACGCTCCTCGTGCAGTCGGGCAAGCCGGTGGGCGTGCTCAAGACCCACGAATGGGCGCCGCGGGTGCTCATCGCCAACTCGAACCTCGTGGGCGACTGGGCCGACTGGGAGCACTTCCGCAAGCTCGAGGCCGAGGGGCTCATGATGTACGGCCAGATGACGGCCGGCTCGTGGATCTACATCGCCACCCAGGGCATCCTCCAGGGCACGTACGAGACGTTCGCCGCGGTCGCGGAGAAGCGCTTCGGGGGCACCCTGGCCGGCACCCTGACCGTCACGGCGGGCTGCGGCGGCATGGGCGGCGCGCAGCCGCTGGCCGTCACGCTCAACGGCGGCGCCTGCCTCATCATCGACGTGGACAGGGCCCGCCTGGACCGCCGCAGGTCCAAGCGCTACCTGGACGAGGTGGAGACGGACCTCGACACCGCGCTGGAGAAGGTGCTCGCGGCGAAGGCGGACAGGCGCGCCCTGTCCGTGGGGCTCGTCGGCAACGCCGCCGAGGTGCTGCCGGCGCTCCTGGACCGCGGGGTCGACGTCGACATCGTCACGGACCAGACGAGCGCCCACGATCCGCTGTCCTACCTGCCCGTGGGCGTCGGACTCGACGACTGGCAGGCGGAGGCCGACGACGACCCGGAGAAGTTCACGCTGCGCGCGGAGGAGTCCATGGCCGCCCACGTGGCCGCCATGGTGGGCTTCCAGGACCGCGGCGCGGAGGTCTTCGACTACGGCAATTCGATCCGCGATGAGGCCCGCAAGGCCGGCTACGACCGCGCCTTCGAGTTCCCCGGCTTCGTGCCCGCCTACATCCGGCCCCTGTTCTGCGACGGCATGGGCCCGTTCCGCTGGGTGGCGCTGTCCGGCGACCCGGAGGACATCCGCGTGACCGACGAGGCGCTCAAGGAGCTCTTCCCGGACAACGAGAAGCTCCACACGTGGCTCGACGCGGCCGCCGAGTACGTCGAGTTCGAGGGCCTGCCCGCGCGCATCTGCTGGCTGGGCTACCGCGAGCGCGCCAAGGCCGGCGTGCTGTTCAACCGGCTCGTCGCCGAGGGCAGGGTCTCCGCGCCCATCGTCATCGGCCGCGACCACCTGGACTCGGGCTCCGTGGCGAGCCCGTACCGCGAGACCGAGGCGATGGCCGACGGCTCCGACGCCGTGGCCGACTGGCCGCTGCTCAACGCGCTCGTCAACACGTCGTCGGGCGCCACGTGGGTCTCCATCCACCACGGCGGCGGCGTGGGCATGGGCCGCTCCATCCACGCTGGCCAGGTGTCCGTGGCCGATGGCAGCGAGCTGGCCGAGCGCAAGCTCGAGCGCCTGCTGACCAACGATCCCGGCATGGGCGTCATCCGCCACGTCGACGCCGGCTACGACCGCGCGGTCGAGGTCGCCCGCGAGCGCGGCATGCGCGTGCCGATGATCGCAGAGCTCGACGTCCGCGCGCAGGAGGACTGAGCGCTCCATGGCATCGCCCCAGCTCGACCGGCTGCCCGCGGAGGCCGCGGCGCTCCAGCCCGACCTCGTGGCGTTACGCCGCGCCCTCCACGCCGCCCCCGAGGTGGGCACGCACCTGCCCGGGACCCAGCGCCTCGTGCTCGCGGCGCTCGAGGGCCTGGGACTCGAGATCCGGTGCGGGGAGGCGCTGACCTCGGTGGTCGCCGTGCTGCGCGGCGCGCGGCCGGGCCCCGCCGTGCTGCTGCGCGGGGACATGGACGCCCTGCCGGTGCGGGAGGAGACCGGCCTGCCGTTCGCCTCGGACAACGGCAGCATGCACGCGTGCGGGCACGACCTGCACACGGCCGGCCTCATCGGCGCGGCCCGCCTCCTCGCGGCGCACCGGGAGGAGATCGCGGGCTCCGTCGTCTTCATGTTCCAGCCGGACGAGGAGGGCGCCGGCGGTGCGGAGCCGATGCTCGCCGAGGGACTGCTCGACGCCGCGGGCGAGCCGCCCGTGGCGGCCTATGCGCTGCACGTGCAGCCGGGCCCGGCGGGGCTCTTCCTCACCCGTCCGCAGACGGCGATGGCGGGCTTCGTCGACCTGGAGATCGTCATGCACGGCAAGGGCGGCCACAGCTCGCAGCCGCAGCTGTGCATCGACCCGGTGCCGGCGATCGCGGAGCTGACCCTCGCGCTGAACACCATGACGACCCGGCAGTTCGACGTCTTCGACCCCGTCGTCGTGTCCGTCACGCAGCTGGCCGCCGCGCGGGCCAACAACATCATCCCCGACTCGGCCTCGCTGGGCGCCTGCCTGCGCTACCTCACCCCGGCCGTCGTCGAGGCGCTGGACGCGCGGATCTCGCGGCTGGCTCACGGGATCGCCGCCGCCCACGGGTGCACGGCCGAGGTCCGGTTCGCCCCGGGGTTCCCGCCCACCGTGAACGACGAGGCGGAGACGGAGTTCGCCCTCGACGGCCTGCGCGGGCTCTTCGGCGCGGACCGGGTGCGGCTCATGGCGGAGCCCGAGATGGGCTCGGAGGACTTCTCCTACGTCCTCGAGCGGGTGCCCGGCTGCTACTTCTACCTGGCGGCAACGCCGGCCGGCGTCGATCCCGACGCCGAGGACAACCACTCCCCGCGCGTGCAGTTCGACGACGCCGTCCTGGGCGACCAGGCGGCGGCGCTCGCCGGACTCGCCCTCGCCCGCCTGGCGCGGGACGAGGACAGCGCACCCAACCAGTGAGGGGCCCGTCATCGGACCTGTGAACACCGCGCCCGCGCGCCCGCGGAAGGGCCTGCGGGCCGACCGCGTGCCGCACACCTTCGTCATCCTCTTCGGCATCACCGTGCTGCTCGGCATCGCCACCTATCTCATCCCCGCCGGCGAATACGACAAGCGACCGGACTCCGCCGGCCGCGACCTGGTCATCAGCGGCACGTACCACGCGGTGGCCGCCGCCCCGGCCAGCCCGGCCGATCTCTTCATGTCCGTCCTCGCGGGCATGGAGAAGGGTGCGGAGATCATCTTCTTCCTCCTCATCATCGGGGGCTGTCTGGGCGTGCTGAACTCCACCGGCGCGGTCGACCGGATGCTGCGGCGGGTGCTCGCCCGGTTCGCGGGGCGCGAGCTGTTCATCATCCCCGTGGTGCTGGGCTTCTTCGCGCTTGCCGGGGCCACGTTCGGCATGAGCGAGGAGGCGATCCCCTACCTCATCATCATCCTGCCGATCCTCCAGCGGATCGGCTTCGACCGAATCCTCATCGCGGCGCTGCCGCTGGTGGGCACCGCGGTGGGCTGGGCCGGGTCCATCACGAACCCGTTCAACATCGGCATCGCTCAGCAGATCGCCGGGGTGCCGCTGTTCTCCGGCATGGCGGTGCGCGCGGGGCTCCTCGTCATCCTCTACGTCGTCGCGGCGGCCTACTTCATGCGCTACGGGGCGAAGATCCTCAAGGACCCGAACAAGAGCCTCGTGGGCATGGGCGCCGCCGCTCCGGATGGCTCGCCGCAGCCCGCGGGCGGCCCGGACGGCGGCGCCGGCGATCCGCAGGACGGCCCGTTCACCGCGCGCGATATCGCGATCGTGTGCGTCTTCGTCGCGGCGATCGTCACGGTGCCGGTGGGGATCATCGCGTTCGGGTGGTTCATCGCGGAGATGTCCGCGGTGTTCATCGTCATGGCGCTCATCGTGGCCGTCATCGCGCGGATGGACTACAACGCGGTGGCGGAGACGTTCACCGCCGGCTGCAAGGACCTGCTCGTGGCCGCGCTGTCCGTGGGCCTCGCCTACAGCGGCATCGTGCTGCTGACCGACGCGCACGTGCTGGACACGATCGTCTACGGGATGGCCAGCGCGGTGGGCAGCCTGTCGAGCACGTTCGCCGCCGGCGGCATGGTGGTGGCGCAGAGCGCCATCAACTACCTCGTGTCCTCCGGCAGCGGCCAGGCCGCGCTGACGATGCCGATCATGGCCCCGCTGTCCGACCTCGTGGGCGTCAGCCGCCAGACCGCGGTCCTCGCCTTCCAATTCGGCGACGGCATCTCGAACTGCCTCACCCCCACGAGCGGATCGATGATGGCGGGCCTCGCCATCGCGGGGGTCTCGTGGTTCACCTGGGCGCGCTTCCTGCTGCCGCTCATGGGAGTCTTCTACGCGATCGGCTGCGCCTACGTCATCGTCGTGCACATGTTCATCTGGACCGTCTGAGCCGCAGGCCGGCCTCCGGGCCGGCGGCACGGGGGTCGTAGTCCACGAGCCCCGCCGCGGCGAAGGCCTCGAGCCACCCGCGCATCGGCCAGTGGCCCCAGCGCCGGAAGAACAGGCGGGCGTTGGCCACGATGTCCTCGAGATGCTCCACCGGCGGCCGGCTGACCGGGTGGTACAGGTGCACGGCGGCCGCACCGCCCGCCCACACGAGGTCCGCGCCGGCCCGCCGGGCGCACAGCGCGAAGTCCGTGTCCTCCCCGCCGTAGCCGCAGTAGTCCTCGCAGAAGCCCCCGATGCGGGCGAAGGTGCGCGGGCGCAGCGCGAAGGCCAGGGACCAGAACAGGGCGTAGTCGGCCTCCGCGGCCTCCGCTGCCCGCACGGCCTGCAGCGTGCCCGCCGGCGGGTCGGGGCGCGCGGGATGGGGCCGGCGGATCGCGGTCATCGCGGCGATCGGGTCCGGCCCCGGGGTGCTTGCGGCCCGCTGCCCCAGCGCGAGGCGCGGATCCGTCTGCGCCTGGGTCAGGTAGGTGACGGGGCCGGTGAGCAGCGCATCGGGCTCGCGCACCGCGGCCGCCTCGAGGGCGGGCAGGAAGCCCGGTGCCGGCAGGCAGTCCGCGTCGAGGAAGACGAGGAGGTCGGCACCCTCCCGGCTGCCGGCCTCGGCCAGGGCGTTGCGCGCCCGGGCCAGGGGCAGGCGGCCCCGCGCCGGCACGTGCAGGGGGGTCATGGAGGACGGCAGGCGCTGCGCGGCGAGGTCCGAGGGGGAGGGGCTCAGGACGGCCACGCGATGGCGGGCCGGCGGCGCGGCGGCAAGGGCCGCATGCTGGGCGAGCACGCGGTGGAGGCGGTCCGGCGTCGCGAGCGTGAGGACCTCGACCCTCATGGGCGCCCACCGCAGGCGGCGGTGATCGCGGCCGCCGCGGCGGCGGCCCCGTCCGGGCGGTGCCAGCCGCGCAGCGGCCCGGCGGCGCGGGCCCGATCGAGCAGGCCGTCCCACGCGGCGGGCGGGGGCGGGCTGTCCACGACGACCGCGCCCAGCTCGGCGAGCATGCGCGCCGTCGCCGCCTGCTCGCCGAACGGGCGGGGCGCCGGCAGGATCGCCCCGGGCCGGCCGGAGCGGGCGAGCTGGGCGACGCTGCCCAGCCCCGCACCCACGATCGCGACGTCGCAGGCGGCCAGCTCCGCCGCCACGGCGGGGCTGAACGGATGGCCGGGCACGCCGATCAGCCGCCACGCATGGCGGGAGGCCGCGGCGGCGGCCTCGAGGTCCCGGGCGGTGAGCAGCGAGCCGCCGGCGCCGCCCACGGCGAGCACCCGCAGCCGTCCCCCGGCCGGCGCCTCAGACCGCGTGCCGGCCGGTGCGGCGGCGTTCCGGCCGGTGTCCTCGGGATCGTCGTCCGGCGCGAGGCCGCCCACGCACACGGCCCGCGCCCGGCCCACGAGGTGCGGGGCCGCAGCGGCGAACGCGGACGCGCCCAGCGCCTCGGCGGAGGGGAAGGGCGCGATGATGACGCTGGCCAGGTCGAGCGCCAGCCGATGCGGGGCGTCCGTGCGGTCACCCGGCTGGGTGAACAGCGCCACCGGGAGGCCCAGCAGCCGCCCCAGGAGCGCGGCCTCCGCGGAGACGTCCACGACGAGTCCGGAGAGCCCGAGCGCGGCCTGGGCGATGGCGGCGAGGCGGCGGGCGTGGCCCCGGTGCAGCAGCGGAGCCCAGTGGAGCCGCCCGCCGGCGGTGGGGTCGGCGCGCGCGGGGTCCGGGCACGCCTCCTCCGGCCCGGCATCGGCGTCCAGTCCCACCCAGCGGACCGGGCCCGCCGCGGACGCGGGCGGGCGCGCGGGCGCGGGCAGGGAGGAGAAGACGGTGATGGGCTGACCGATCAGGGGCGCCACCGCGCGCAGGCGGTCCAGGTGTCCGCGCCCGTGGTGGTGGAGGTACCAGCCGATCATGCCCCCGCCGCCAAGTCGGAGCGTGCCCCGCCCCGGCGCGGAGCGCGGGCGGCGAGGCGGCGGTAGCGCCGCTCGAGCGCGTCGACGGTGCGGTCGAAGGAGAACCGCTCGAGCGCCTGGGCGCGCGCGATGGAGCGCGCCTGCTCGGCGGCGGCGGGATCGGAGCGCAGCGCGAGGAGCGGGCGCAGCGCGGCCGCGAGGTCCGCGACCTGGGCGCGCGGGTTCGCTCGCGGCGCCACGAGGTGGACGCCCTCCACCCCGGAGAACGTCTGGCCCAGGCCGCCGCGGGCGATCGCGACGACGGGCGTGCCGCAGGCGAGCGCCTCGGCCACCACCTGGCCGAACGGCTCGTCCCACACGGGGGTCACGAGCGCGGCCGCGGAGTCCGCGACGACGCCGGCGAGCTCGCGGACGGGCAGCGGTCCGCGCACGTCCACCAGGCTGCCCGCGGCCGCCGCCGCGGGCCCGAAGACCTCCTGCGCGTAGGCCTCATCGCCCACCGGGCCGACGACGGTGAGCCGGGCCCCGGCCCGCACGGCCGCCGCAACGGCGAGGTGCGGTGCCTTCTCCGGCACGATGCGCCCGAACCAGCAGATGCCCTCGCCCCCCGGGCCCAGCGTCCACTCGCCGGTGGCGACCCCGTTGCGCACGACGTCCGCGCTCACCCCGCGCGCGGCCCAGGCGGCGGCCGTATGGCGCGAGACGGTGATGAGCTCGGAGGGGGCGGACTCACCGGAGGCGGAGGCCCGCCCCCGCCCGCCCGCGCACAGGGCCGCGATCATCTCCGGCTGGGGCGGCGTGTGGAGGGTCGTGAGGAGCGGCACGGGGCCCGGGGTGCGCAGCGGCAGGGGGTGCGCGCTGTGGTCGTGGATGACGTCGAACGCCTCCGGGTGGGCATGCGCGTAGCCGAGCGCCCGCGCGAGCGCCGCCGCCTCCACGGGCAGGAGCGCGGGCGGCAGGCGCGCATCCGTGCGCTGCGCATCGGCGGGCCACTCGGCACGCGGATAGGCGAACGCGGGCACCCCGGAGTCCAGCAGGTCGGAGCCCTCGGGGGCTGCCAGGGAGACACGGTGGCCGCGCCGGCGCAGCTCGCGCGCCAGCGACCACACGTGGGACTCGAGGCCCCCGCGGTGCGGCTGGCCGATCGGGTGGGTGAACGCGGACAGCAGCAGGATCGACAGGCCCTCCGGCGCGCCCACCACGGCTCGGCCGGCCCCGCTCGCGCGGGCCCGCCGGTAGACGGCGGTGTGCTCGGAGCGGAACGTGCGCAGCCGGCGCCGGCGCTCGGCCGGCTCCAGGCGGGGCAGCGGCGCGAGGCGCTCCGCCGCGGCCAGCGCGGCCACGATGTCCGCTGCGCCGTCGGAGGCGAGCGTGAGGTTCGCCTGCCGGTGCTGCTCGCCCAGGTAGCCCACCCGGGGCATGAGCGTGCGGGTGCCCAGGTCGTTGGCGAGCTCGAGCAGGCCGGAGTGCGTCCCGTGCGCATAGGGCAGTGCGAGCAGGTCGAGGCCGGTGATCCAGGCCTCGAGCTGGGCGTCGCTGAGCCGGGGGGTGCGCACGGTTCGGACCCGCTCCAGCGGCGCGAGCTCGCGCAGCAGGGCACGGGCGGCGGCCTCGCGGCCTGCGCGGAAGGTCCCGTGGTGGAGGACCTCGAGGCTCCAGCCGGGGCAGTGCGCCGCGAGCGCGGCGGCCAGCGAGCCGATGAGCCCCACGTCCACGGACGGGCGGGCGTCCTTGAGCAGGACGCCCACCGTGCGGCCGGTCCGGCGCCCGGCGCCCCAGGGCTCCTCGGGCTGAGCCGGCTCCCCGGGGCCCGCGGGGGCGCCGAGCGGCGGGTGCTCGACGACGATGGCCCGTCGGCCGTAGCGCGCCTCGATCTCGGCGGCCGCGCCGGGGGTGAGCGTGAGGACCTCGGCGGCTGCGACGACGAGCAGGCCCAGGCGCTCGCGGAACGCCTCCTGCTCCGCGGCGGCGAGCTGGGGGTTGTCCAGGTCGTGCACGGTGAGCACGAGGGGCTTGCGGTGCGCGCGCAGCGCGGCGCAGAACGCGCTCAGCTGCTCGCGGGTGAAGCCCTCGAAGCCGAAGTGCACGTGGCAGACATCGAAGCGGTGGGCGTTCGCCGCGACCCAGCTGGGGTCGAACGCGGGGGAGGCGCGCCAGGCGGACTCCGGGGCGTCCTGGACACCCGGTGCGAGCGGCACGCGCTCCACGTGGGCCGCCTCGATCGCGGCATCGACGTAGGGGTGGGTCGATGGCACCGAGAGGACCCGAATCCGCACCGTTGACCTGCCCATCTCCGGGAATCGCCCCGACTAGCCGATGTGGGCCGGCCCTCCGTGTGCCGCAGCGGCGGCGCGGCCGTCCCTTGCCATCGTAAGGCACCTTGTTCCTCTGCGGGCGCGGGTCCTCTGCGGGCGCGGGCGGGGGCACCGCCGCCGGGCGGGCCGGCCGGGCCGCTAGGCTGGGCGGGTGACGACCTCGCGCGCCTCCGGGGCGCACCGCACCGCGGCATGGCGCCGCCATTACGGTCGCTTCTTCGGGCTGGCCGATCCGGCGCCCGGCGACCGCCCCCTCGTCGTGGTGCACGGGAACTGCCAGGCGGGGTCCGTGCGGCGCCTGCTCGAGACCGCGGGGGCCGATGCGCCGCTCATCCCGCCCGTCCACGAGCTCGAGGCCGAGGACCTGCCCCACCTGCGCCGCCTGCTCGCGGCCGCGGACTTCCTCGTGGCCCAGCCCGTCCGCCGCGGCTACCGCGGGCTGCCCATCGGCACGGAGGACATCGCCGAGGAGCTGGGGCCCGGCGCGGGCACGGTCCTGATCCCTTCGCTGCGCTTCTCCGGCTACTTCCCCGCGCAGGCGACGCTGCGCCCCGCCTGGGCGGGGGCGGTCGATCCACCGCTCGTCGCCTACCACGATCTGCGCACCCTCCTCATCGCCCACCGCGCCCCGCACCTCGCCGCCGATCCGGAGGCGCCCGGGGCGCCCGCCCGCATCGCCGCCGCGGCCGGGGAGCTCGAGGTCTCCGCCGCGGCCGTAGCGCGGCTCGGCGCGGACTCCGTGGCCGAGCTGGCCCGGCGGGAGGCGGCGGCCGGTGCGGTGCCGGCGTCGGACCTGCTGGCGGCGGACATCCGCGCCTACCGCACCCACCACACGCTCAACCACCCCGCGAACGCGTTCTTCGCACGGGTGGTCGAGCGCGTGGTCCGGCGCCTGCGCGACCTGGGCGCCGCGCTGCCGGGCGCCGTGCGACCGCCGGACTTCGAGATGCTCGGAGCGGTCAGGGCCGCGCTCGAGCCCGCCGCCGCGCAGCACTTCGGACTGCCGGCGCGGCCGTGGAGCGTGGACGGCCGCGAGCTGCCGGCCGCTCGCCTGCGCGCGGCCCAGCTTGCCTGGTACGCGCAGCATCCCGACTTCGTGTCCTACGGCCTTGAGCACTGCCGCGCCCGGCTGCGGCTGCTGGGCTGGGTGGACTGATGGCCGGGGGCCGCTGATGGCGCAGCTGCCGGTGCACGTGCTGGTGGGCGGGCTCGACCACGGGGTCACGGCGCTGGCGCACCGGCTGGCGCTGGACCTGGGCGCCCCGCTCCTGCGCGCCGCGGGCCCCGCCGAGCTCGCCGCTGCGCCCGTACCGGCGGCGGTCCACCTGCACTTCACCGACCGCCTCTTCGGCGCGGACCCCGCCGCCGCGGCCGCGTGCGCCGAGCGGTTCGGCGCGAGCGGCCGCATGAGCGTGACGCTCCACGACCTGCCGCAGCCAAGCGACGGCCGCGGGTACGCCGCCCGCGCCCGCGCCTACCGGCGGGTGGCCGCCGCCGCCCGGCTCGTCGTGCTCAGCTCCGACCATGAGCTCCAGCTGGCCTTCGAAGCGGGGGTGCTGCGCCGCGCTCCGCGCGCGGGCGATCCCGCGGCCGCGGTGATCCCGCTCCCGCTCCAGACGGCCGCCGCGCCCGCCGCGGCGCCGGATGCGCCGGATGCGCCCGGCCCTGAGGGCGGGCCGCCCACGATCGGCCTCTTCGGATTCGCCTACCCGGGCAAGGGATACGAGGAGGTCATCGACGCCGCGGGCGCGGTCGATGCCGCGCTCGCCGTGCGGGTCCTCGGGCGCGCCGCCCACGGCCACGAGGACGCCATCGCGGCGCTGCGGCAGCGGGCGGCCGCCGCGGGCGTCGGTTTCGAGCAGCGCGGTTACATCCCCGCCGAACGCGTCGTCGCGGAGCTGCGCCAGGTCCACGTGCCGGTGGTCTTCCACCAGCACTTCTCCGCCTCCGGGTCGCTCAACAGCTGGATTGCGGCCGGCCGCCGCCCGCTTGTCATCGACACCCGCTACACGCGCGAGATGGCCCGGCTGCGGCCGGGCACGGTCACCCTCGTCGCCCCCGACGCCCTGCCGGACGCGCTCGCGGCCGCGCTGCGCGAGCCCGCCTCCACGTGGCTTGCCCCGGAGGGCCGCGCCGATCCCGTCGATGCGGTGGGCGCCTACGCCCGGGCCTTGGCCGGGCTGCCCGAGCCGGCGGTGCCCACGAGCGTCGTCATCCCCTTCTACGACCCCCAGCCGGCGGAGGACACGCCGCATCGGCGACGGCTGCAGGACGTCCTCGCCGCGCTGCGCGCCGACGATCCGAGCGCGGAGGTCATCGTCGTCGACGACGGCTCGCCCCGCCCGCTCGCGTGCGAGGGCGTGCGCGTGCTGCACCAGGAGGACCGGGGCTTCCGCGCGGGAGCCGCCCGCAACCTGGGCGCCGGGGCCGCCCGCGGCGATGTCATCGTCTTCCTCGACGCGGACACCGTGCCCCAGCCGGGGTTCATCGCGGCGCTGACCGCCCCGGTGCGGGCGGGGGTGGCCGAGGTGGCGGTCGGCTCGCGCCTCCACCCGCACGGTCGCGCGTGGGCGCCGGTCGGGTGGCTGGCGGACGGCTACACCGCGACGGAGGACCTGCGGGCCGCCGATGAGGCGTCGTATCGCTTCGTCATCTCCGCCCTGGTCGCCCTGCCGCGCTCGCTGGCCCTCCTGGCCCCGTTCGATGAGACCCTCGTGGGCTACGGGGGCGAGGACTGGGAGGCTGCCCACCGCTGGTGGCAGGCTGGGGCCCGGCTGCTGCACGTGCCCGGCGCCGTCGCCCATCACGCCGAGCCGGACTGGGCGGGGCGGGGCGGCCGCGGCGATGCGGCCGCGCTGGCGCAGAAGAACCGCGAGACCCGCGCGCTGGCGGCGCGCATCCCCGCGCGGTGGGCGCGCCCGCGCGGCGTGGGCTTCGCGGTGCCCGAACTCGCGGTGGTCGTGCGCGCCGACGCGCCAGCGGATGCGCTCATCGACTGGACCGCCCGCCTGCTTGCCGTGCTGCCGGATGCGCAGGTCCGGCTGCCGGCCGGGTGCGCGGCCGCGTTCTTCGCGGCGGATCCGCGCGTGAGCACGGCCGCCGGTGCCGCGGGCTGGCGCTACCGCCTCGAGGTCGAGCGGCTGTTCGGCGAGCCGGAGGCCGTTGCGGATGTGATGCGCACGCTGGACACCGCGGCCGAGGCCGGCGAGTGCGGCGGGCGGTGGCGCCGCGCCGGCTTCACCGTGCACGGCCGACCCGCGGCGGTGCTGGTGAGCGCTCGCGCGCGGGCACTGGAGGAGGCCGCGGGGATCGGCGGACCGCTCGGCGCCGAGGGCGCTCGCGGGCTTGCCGTCGCCGTGGCCCCGGCGGAGGAGCGGATGGACCTGGAGCGCGCGTGGGCCGGTTGGTAGCGCCGACCGCGGCGGCACCGGGTGAGGAGCTGCCCTCGTGCTCGGTGGTCGTTCCCGTGCGCGACGACGCGATGCAGCTCCGAGGGCTGCTGGCCTGTCTGGCAGCCCAATCGCAGCGCCCACTGGAAGTCATAGTCGTGGACAACGCGTCCGACGACGCCACGGCGGCGGTCGCGCGGGCGGCGGGATGCACAGTGCTCTTCGAACCGCGGCAGGGGATCGCGCCGGCCGCGCACCGGGGGTACGATGCGGCGCGCGGTGAGCTCATTCTGCGCTGCGATGCGGATTCCCGCCCGCCGCCCGGATGGGTGAGAGCGCATGCGCGGGCCCACGCGCATGCGAAACCCGGCACGGCGGCGGTGACCGGTCCCGGGTGGTTCCAGGGCCTCCCGATCGTGGGTGCGCTCCTCACCATCGCCTACGTGGGCGCCTATGTTGTGAGCGCCGGGGCCGCGCTCGGTCACCCGCCGCTGTTCGGCACGACCATGTCGTTGCGCAGGGAATGGTGGCACCGGGTGCGCTCGGACGCCTCGCGCAGCCCCCGCGTGCACGACGATATGGACCTCTCGTTCCTCATCGGCTCGGACGAACGGGTCGTGTTCAGCGCCTCGGTGGGAGTGCGCATGTCGCTGCGCTCGCTGCGCTCGCTGCGCTGGGGCCGCTTGGGCTTCGACCGCTGGCGGCGCGCGGGATCAACCCTTGCGCGGGCCTGGCGCAGGGAGTTCCCGTGGGACCGCTGGCGGCTGCGACTGGGGCAGCTGAAGCGCGCCGTCGGTGCGGGGCGAGAAGGCGCCGTGCGGGAGGGCCTCGGTGAGTGAGCAGCACCCACCGCGGGGCCGGAGTGCCCTCGCCGCGCTGCGCGCCGTGGGTCTGCTGGCGGCCCGCTGGTCGGGCCTGGTCTTAGCGGTGGGCCTGTTCACCAGCGGCTGGCGTCGGCCCGGTGGGTGCTCGCTGTGGGTGGAGGGGCTCGTTGCGCTCCTCGTGGGCCTCGAGCAGGTGGTCGCCTGGCGCACCCGTCTGCCCGTGCGCTGGGAGATTGCCGGGTCGACGGCGACCATGGCCGCGGCCATCAGCTCCTACCTGGATCTCTACGCGCGCATCTGGTGGTGGGATCTCGCCGCCCATGCCCTGGTGACGGGAGTGCTCGCGGTCCTCGCAGCGTGGCTCATCCGGCGGCCGAGGCCGGGTGCCATCGTGGCAGCGGGCCTCGTCCTGGCTCTCAGCTGGGAGGCCATGGAGCTCTGGGGGCACGCCTATGTGGACAGCACCGTGAACGTCGCACCCTGGGACACCGTCGGAGACCTTGCCGCCGGCCTGATGGGGTCGGTGGGCGCCGCGGCGCTGTGGCGCGCCAGGGGCACCTCGGAGCCCGAGGGCACGGGCGAATGGCGGGCCGCCCCCGGCCTGCGCCGGCCGGGGGCGGCGGGTCAGACCGCCGGGGTGGCGGTGCGGACCGCGGGCTTCGCGCTGCCGGGGTTTTCGGTGTAGGCGATGATCTCGTCGACAATCCGCTCGAATTCGGCGTCGTCGACGCTGACCTGCGCCTCGTCAAGCCCTTCGCGCAGCTTCGCGGCGAGCTTGCTGCGATCGGCGCTGTAGTCCCAGGACGTGGCGGTGTCCACGGCGTGCTGGGCGGCTTCGCGAGCGGCGTCCAGCTGCTCGGCGGTGGGTTCGGTCATGTCGATTCCTCACTCGGGTGCGTCGGGTTCGCCGGGGCGGATGCCCCGATGCGTGTGGGCGAGCCTACCCGCGATCACCACCGCCGAACACCCGCCCGGCGGCCGCCTCATCCCCCTCGAGGGCGGCAAGCGCGTCCGCGGCCCGGGCGTGCCTGTCCTGTTCGGACAGCTCCCACCAGGGGGCTCCGCGCTCGCCCAGGCCGTGCTTGGCAAGGCCCACCGTGCGCCGGGCGGCGGCAACGGCCTCGGTGTCCTGCGCCTTCGTCCCGGCCCGCACACCGGATCTGCCCCGCCCGAGGTGCGACTTCAGCTGCTCGACCACCTCGGCGGCGAGGGCGGGGTCGGTCCGCCGCCAGCGGCGGCCGCGCACGGTGAAGAACTTCTCGTCGTCCGTGGGGGAGTCGCCGCTCGGGTCGGCGTGGCGCGACGTGCTATCCGGCATGGCGCTCACACCGCCTGGAGGAGGGCGGGCAGCGCCATGAGCATGGCCAGCGACCACACGAGGTGCATGACGATCGGCGAGGTGAGCGACCCGGTCCGGCGCGCCTCGGCGGTGGCGGCGGCACCCAGCGCGGCTGCCGCGAACACGAGCAGCGGGACTCCCATGGTGGCGGAGACCGCCATGTAGAGCCCCAGGGAGACGAGCGCGCGGGTGCGGAAGCGGCCCGGCAGGAGGAGGAGGGCCGTGCGGCGGTAGAACAGCTCCTCGGCGATCCCGCTGAGGGCGGTGATGATGGCGACGGGCAGGAGGTGCCCGGCCGTGGCGTGCTCGAGCAGGTGGGCCACGGGGCCGGCGAGCAGCGGGATGCCCCGCACGGCCAGCGCGCCTGCGGCGAAGACGGCGGCGAGGCCCGCGCCCCAGGCCAGGCCCCGCAGCGCGTCGCGGCCGAGGCGATGCGCGCGAAGCGTCCTGCGCGGGCAGCCCCAGAGCCACCAGGCAATGGTGTAGACCACCGCGACCGCGCAGCTGGCGGCCATGAAGACACCGCCCCCGCTGGGGGCGCGGCCGGCGGCGAACAGCCCCGCGGCGGCCAGCGCCACGGGGACGAGCCAGCGCCACGCGGGCGCGCGCGAGGCGGGCGGCGCGTGCTCACCCGACGCCGCCGCACCGGCCGCGCCGCCGGTCTCCGCGCGGCGCCGGCCGGTGGGCGGCTGCCTCACAGCTCGGTGGTGGCGCTCCCACCGCCGGGGCGGTCGCCGGTGACCTTGGCCTTGACCATCTGGGCCACGGCGGAGAGCTTGCCCCCGGTCATGCCCCAGTGCTGGGCGGAGTCGGTGATGACCTTCATGAGGCCCAGGTTCGGATCCTGGCGGCCGCCCTCGAAGTAGGCGCCCGCCTCGTCGTTCCACAGCTCGTCGATCTTCGCCTGGTCGTCGACGAACTGCACCTGGCCGGAGACGGAGAGCCAGTTGCCCGCCTCGGAGATGGCGAGATTGACGTGCGGGTCCTTGCGCAGGGCGACGGCCTGGTCGCCCTGCAGGCCCACGAAGAACCAGACATCGGCGTCATCGGTGACCTGCTGGGGGGACATCGGGTGCGAGAGGAGCTTGCCGCCCTCGCCGGCCGTCGTGAGCATGAGGTAGCCCGCGCGCTTGAGGATGTCGACGACGTCTGCCTGATCGAGCGTGTTCGTGTCAGCCACGGTGTTCTCCGTTCATCGAGTCGCGCCGGAGCGGGGCGGGCCGGTCGACTCGCCCGCGGTGATGCGGCAGCGGCGCACCGCCAGCATACAAGGCGCGCGGGCGGCGGCGCAGCCCGCTCGGGTGCGGGATCGCCTGCGATGGCGGCAAGGAGGCTGGCCGGAATTCCGGTGTGGGCGGTGGCCCGCGACCCTAGACTGGGGTCGGCGGCGTGCGGTCGGGCGGCGCCTCGACGACCGAGTGGAGGAGACATGGTGGGACCGGAACAGGGGCGCAGTGAAGCCCGCGCCCGGGCGGGCGCCGCACGAAGCCAGGAGCGCGCAACAGCCGGGAGCGCCGAGCAGGCCGGTGACCAGCCGCGCCGTGCGCTCGTCACCGGAGCCACGGGCTACGTGGGCGGTACGCTGGTGGGAGAGCTGCTGCGGCGCGGCTGGGCCGTGCGGACGCTCTCGCGCAGTCGGGGGAAGGCCGAGTCCATGCCGTGGGCGGAGGCGATCGTCGCCCAGGGCCAGCGGGCCGGCGCCGGGGAGGTCGAGGTCTGCGAGGGCGACGCCTCCGAGTTCGACGATGTCGCCGCGGCCATGGAGGGCACGAGCGCTGCGTGGTATCTGCTGCACTCCATGGGATCCGCCGCCGACCTCATGGCCGAGGAAACGGCCATGGCGCGGACGTTCGCGCGGGCGGCGGAGACCGCCGGCATCGACCGGATCGTCTACCTGGCCGGCCTGCATCCGGATGACGAGGAGCTCTCCGAGCACCTCGCGTCGCGCACCGCGGTGGGGCGGATCCTGCTCGACTGCGCCGTTCCCACCGCCGTGCTGCAGGCCGGCGTGGTGCTGGGCGACGGCTCGGCGTCCTTCACGATGCTGCGCAGTCTCTCCGAGCGCCTGCCGGGTGCGATCGGACCGCGGTGGATCCGCAACCGCATCACCCCCATCGCCGTGCGCGATGCGATGTTCTACCTGGCCTCCGCGGCGGAGCTGCCGGCAGAGGTCAACCGCGCATTCGACATCGGGGGACCGGACACGCTCGAGTACGCCCAGATGATGCAGGAGTACGCGAAGGCCGTGGGACTGCTGCCGCGCCTGGTGCTCACCGCGCCGGTCACCACTCCGGGCCTTGCCGCGCACTGGATCGGGCTTATCACGCCCGTGCGCAGCGGCATGGCGCGCCACCTCATCGGGAGCCTGCTCAACACCACGGTGGTCAAGGAGCGCGACCTCGAGGGCCTCGTCGGCACGCCGCCCGGGGGAAACCTCACGTTCCGCGAGGCCGTGCGCGCCGCGGTCGAAGACCTGGACACGCGGCGCTGGAGCCGAGTGCTGGGAGTCTCCGCCGCCGCTGCGGGCACGACGGCGGGTCTCAGTGGGCTCCTCGCCGCGGCGGTGCGCCGCAGCGCGGGGATTCGCACCCCGATCGCGGGAACCGGTCGCCTGGGCGGCGGCGCGGTGCGCGCGGTGGCCGATGCGGGTTCGGCCGGGGTTGCGGCGCTCGTCGTCGCGGACAGCCTCGAGGAGGGCGACTCGCGCGGGGCGCGGGGCGCTGCTGCGGCGTTTGCGGCCGCCGGGCTGGGCCGCATCATCGGCCGCGCGGCCGCGGCCGCGGGCTCGCCGGCGGTGCGCACCGCGGGAATCGGCCTCAGCGCGGTGTGCGATGCGGTACTGGGCAGGCGGGCGTACGCGTCCGCCCCGGAGCGCGCCGCGGTCGCGGCGGGCGCAACCGCGCTGAGCATCGCCGAGGAGGGGCGGGGCAGCACGGCACCGCGCTGAGCGGCGTGTGATGGGGGTCCTTCGCTGGCGGCAGACATCACTGAGGTCCATTGTTACGGTAGACGGACCGCGTTTTATCCGATTGTGTGGAGCCCCCGTGATACTGCAGCCCGTGACACTGCCACCCGTACCGCTGAAGACCGCGCGTCGGATTGCTGCGCTGCTTTCCGCCTTCCTGGTGGTGTGCGCACTCGCCCTTGCCCCGGGGGTCGCGCTGGCAGCGGTGGGCATCGCGAACTCGGAGGTGACGTACTTCGATGAGGACACTGGTGCGTATGGGGTGGTTGCGTTCGACGACGCTGTGCCGTGGTCGGTGAGCGGTGAGGACCTTTCTCCCGGCGGGAAGCCGTTGGTACTCGATCTGAAGATCAAGAACGAGACGAAGAACCCGCAGGAGTTCCGTGCCCTCATGAGTGCGAACCCCAAGGACCTGGGGGCGACGAGGGGAAATCCCAGCGATCTCCTCTTCCGGGTTTTCGTAGACGGTGAAGACCAGGGTGAAGTGCGTTTGGGCGATGCGTTCGCCTCACAGCAGCCATATGAAGGTGCTCCGAACGTGTGGCAGATCGGCCAGGGCGTGGATATCACTGGGAAACCGGGTGATATCCACACCGTGAGGGTGGAGGTTCGCCTGCCGCAGGAATCCGGCAACGAATCGCAGGTGGCCAGATTCGGTGCAAATGGAGCCGTCATACCCGGAGCCCCTCCGACGACCACAGCGCCGATCCCCTCGGAACCGGAGCCGAGTGGTCCCTCGTCAGCGAGCACGACGGTGACACCTTCGCAGCCTGAGCCCAGTGATTCCTCGTCGGCGAGCGCCTCGGTAACCCCATCCGAGCCCGAGCCCAGTGATTCCTCCTCGGCAAGCTCGTCCGCGACCCCCACGGACGGGCCCACGCCCACGGACGACCCGTCTGCGACGCAGACCTCGGACCCCGGTCCCATGGCACCGCCCACCTTCACGGTCCCGCCGACGTTCCCCAGCACCCCCGAGCCCTCGGGCTCCGCCACGACGACGAGCGCCACGACGTCGAGCGCCGCGCCGGCGCCCTCGTCCTCGCACGCCGCGCCGCCGCCCGGTCACGGTGATGACCCGTCGGACGATGGAGACGACGACGACAACGGCAACGGGCCCCGGGGCCCCGGCTCCCTGCCCCGGACCGGTGCGAGCGTGGCCAGCACCATGGGGCTGGCGCTCCTGCTCATCGGTGCGGGCACTGTCACGGTCCTCCTGGGCCGCCGCCGGAGCTGAGCGCGTGGCCCGGCCGGTCAGTACCAGGCCGGCTTGGGGCCGTCCGTTCCCGGCTTGTCGATGCCGACGCTCGCGCGCGAGTGAGCGCCGGGCTCCGCCAGCACCTCGGTGATGAACGCCGCGACCGAGGCGCGCGAGACCTCGGTGCCGGCAAACTGCTCGCCGCGCTGGGTGAGCTCGTAGTCGATCTCGTCGGCGTCGGTCAGCCACGCCGGGCGCACCAGTGTGTAGTCGAGGTCGGAGGCCTCGATGGTGTCGGCGGCCCGCCGGTAGGCCGGCAGTGCGCTCCCGATCATCTGCTCGTTCCACGCCTCGAACGGCTGGGGCAGCTCGTGGTAGATGCCCAGCGACAGGACGAAGACGAGGCGCGAGACCCCGGCGGCGCCCATGGCCTCGACTAGGATCGCCGCCTGTTCGTCGACATTGCCGCCCAGGTTGGCGTAGACCGCGTCCTGGCCCTGGAGCGCCTGTGCGAGGACCGCGCGATCGAGCACATCGCCCTCGATGACCGTGGCGCCGACGGGCGCGCTCACGCGCGACGCGCTCCGGGCGAACAGGGTGAGCCGCTCGCCGCGCTCCGCGAGCATGGGGATGGCCAGGCGCGCGATCTGACCGCTTGCGCCGAGCACCAGGATGTTGGACATGGGGGCTCCTTCCACAGGGAAAGCGCTTCTGATGGCGACTACCCGTGGGCCTCGGACGACTCGGAAGGCGCCTTGGATGACTCGGAGGGTGCCTCGGTGCCCAGCCACTCGGCCAGCACCGCCACCCGGTCCGCGTCGGGGCGCGGGGGAGCGGGCGTGGGCCGCGGGCCCGGGTGGGCGGAGAAGCGCGGCGCCGGGGCACCCTGCTCCACGCCGTCTCGCACGACGATCGAGCCGCGATGGGCCATGTGCGGCTCGGCCCGCGCCTCGGCGAGGGTGAGGACGGGCGTGACGCACGCGTCCGTGCCCTCGAACACGCGGGCCCACTCGTCGCGGCTGCGCTGGGCGAACCGCGCGGCGAACACCTCGCGCAGCGCCGGCCACTGCTGCGGGTCCGCCCGGTCCGGGATCCGGTCCGCCTCGAGCCCGAGGCCCGCGAGCAGCTGGGCGTAGAACTGGGGCTCGAGCGCGCCCACCGCCACGTAGCCGCCGCCGGCGCACTCATAGGTGTCGTAGCTGGGGTTGGAGCCGTCGAGGAGGTTGCCGCCGCGGGCGTCCGACCAGCGCCCCTGCCCCCGCAGCGACCAGATCATCTGCATGGCCGCGGGCGTGCCGTCGACCATCGCGGCGTCCACCACCTGCCCCCTGCCCGTGGTGGCGCGCTCGACGAGGGCGGAGACCACGCCGAGCGCCAGCATCATGGACCCGCCGGCCACATCGGCGACCATGTTCAGCGGCGGCACGGGCCGCTCGCCCGCGCGGCCGGTCGTGAAGAGCCCGCCGGTGAGCGCGAGGTAGTTGATGTCGTGCCCGGCCTGCTGGGCGCGGGGACCCTCCTGGCCCCAGCCCGTCATGCGGCCGTAGACCAGCCGGGGGTTGCGCGCCAGGCATTCGTCGGGCCCGATTCCCAGCCGCTCGGCCACTCCGGGCCGGTAGCCCTCGATGAGGACATCGGCGCGGGCGGCGAGGTCCAGCGCCGTGGCGAGGTCGGCCGGCGCCTTGAGGTCGAGGGCGATCGAGCGGCGCCCGCGCAGCAGCCACTGCCCGGCAGAGGCGTCGTCTTCGAGACTGCTGCGGGCGCTGGCCGGTCGGTCGGCCCGCACGACGTCCGCCCCGAGGTCTGCCAGCAGCATCGCGGCGTGGGGCCCGGGCCCGATCGAGGCGAGCTCCAGCACGCGGATGCCGGCCAGTGGTCCCTGTGTGCGTGTCATCGTCGACTCCGAGGTGGAAGGGAGGGGAATGCGAACCAGTAGCCACACTATCCCGGGGGCCGCTGCGGTGACCGAGGCGTGTTCGGGGCGGGCCCGGGCCTCGGCGGCCCCTGAACCGGGTTGGGCAGGAAGGGGCCCAAAGCCCCGAGCCCGCGGTGTCCGATATTTCGGATGGATCGCCGAGGCGCCTCCACCGCCCCGCCCGTGTGCCGGGTGACACTGGGCCCAGTGGGATGGCCCGTGTCACCGGCCCCGCCCATACTGGAGGACAGCACGCGCCCCCGCCGCGCGGCGGCCCGCCAGGCCGCTTCCCGCGGGCCCCGGCTCCGTAGGACCGAGCCCCACCAGTCCGACCCTGCCCGCCCCTCGACCGCCGCCCAGGAGCCGCCACGTGAGAGTTCTCGTCACCGATATCTCCGAGCTCGTGACCAACGACCCGGAGGCCGACGATCTGCTGGGCGTCTGCCACGATGCCGCCTTCATCGCAGAGGACGGCATCGTCGCGTGGGTGGGCCCCGCCTCGGAGGCCGCCGCACAGCCGGTGGACCAGGTGGTCCGGGCCCGCGGCCGCGCAGTCATCCCGGGCTTCGTCGACAGCCACAGCCACCCGCTCTTCGCCGGCGACCGCTCGGAGGAGTTCGCCGCGCGCATGGCCGGCAGCGAGTACTCTGCCGGCGGCATCCGCTCGACCGTCGATGCCACCCGTAAGGCCTCCGACCAGGAGCTCGAAGACAACCTCACCCGGCTCATCGCCCAGGCGGAGCACTCGGGAACCACGACACTGGAGATCAAGTCCGGTTACGGCCTCACGGTGGACGACGAGCTGCGCCAGCTCGACATCGCCGTCCGCTACAGCCCGGAGACGACCCTCATGGCCGCCCACGTGGTGCCCCCGGAGTACGCGGAGGACCCGGACGGCTACGTGGACCTCATCATCGACCGGCTCATTCCCGCGGCCGCGGAGCGCGGAGTGCGCTGGATCGACGTGTTCTGCGAGCGGGGCGCCTTCACGGAGGAGCAGACGGACCGCCTGCTCACCGCGGGCGCGCAGGCGGGGCTGCTCCCGCGCCTGCACGCCAACCAGCTCACCGCCGGCGGAGCGCTCAAGCTCGCGGCCGCTCACGGAGCGGCGTCTGCGGACCACGCGACGTTCGCCTCCGATGAGGACCTCGCGGCGCTGGCCGCCGCCGGCACCGTCGCGACCCTGCTGCCCTCCATCGAGTTCTCCACCCGCCAGCCCTACCCGGACGCCCGCCGCTACTTCGCCGCCGGGGTCACCGTGGCCATCGCCAGCGACTGCAACCCGGGCTCCGGGTTCTCCAGCTCCCTGCCGTTCTGCATCGCGATCGCCGTGCGGGACATGCACTTCACCGTCGAGCAGGCGCTCTGGGCCGCCACCGCCGGCGGTGCGGCCGCCCTGCGCCGCACCGACATCGGCCGCCTCACGCCCGGAGCGCGGGCGGACTTCGCCGTCCTCGACGCCCCCGGCTACCGCTACCTCGCCTACCGTCCCGGCGTCCAGCAGATCGCGCAGGTCTACCGCGCCGGCTCCCTCATCGCCGCCAACCCCAGCCCGTACATGTCGCCCGCAGCCCCCGAGGAGAACGCATGACCGCCACCGTCGCACTCGACCCCGACGCCCTGACCTTCGCCGACGTCATCGCCGTCGCCCGCCACGGGGCGAAGGTGGAGATCCCCGACGTGGTGCGCGAGCAGGTCGCCGCCGCCCGCCGCGCCGTCGACGCCCTCGCCGAGGCGCCCAAGCCGGTCTACGGCGTCTCCACCGGCTTCGGCGCGCTGGCCCAGCGCCACATCCCGCACGACATGCGCGCCCAGCTCCAGAAGTCCCTCATCCGCTCGCACGCCGCCGGCGTGGGCGAACCCGTGGAGCCCGAGGTGGTGCGTGCCCTCATGCTCCTGCGCATCCGCACGCTGGCCACCGGCCGCACCGGCATCCGGCCGGAGACGCTGCAGACGTATGTGGACGTCCTCAATGCGGGGATCACGCCGTGGGTCCACGAGTTCGGCTCGCTGGGCTGCTCCGGCGACCTCGCGCCGCTCTCCGCGTGCGCCCTCGTCCTCATGGGCGAGGGGCTCGTGCACGGCCCGGACGGCACGGCCGTCGAGGCCGGCCCCGTGCTCGCACAGGCGGGCATCGAGCCGGTCGAGCTGCGGGAGAAGGAGGGCCTGGCGCTCGTCAACGGCACCGACGGCATGCTCGGCATGATCGTCATGGCGCTGTTCGACCTGGAGCTGCTCGTCTCCACCGCGGACCTCACCGCGGCCATGAGCGTCGAGGCGCAGCTGGGCACGGACCGCGTGTTCATGCCGGACCTCAACATGCCGCTGCGCCCGCACCCGGGGCAGGCCGCGAGCGCGGCCAACATGTTCGCCGCGCTCGCCGATTCGCCCATCGTGGACAGCCACAAGGACTCGACCCACCTGGTCCAGGACGCCTACTCGCTGCGCTGCTCGCCGCAGGTGGCGGGCTCGGCGCGCGATTCGCTGACGTTCGCGGCGCTCACCGCGGCCCGCGAGCTCCGCTCGGCCATCGACAACCCCGTTGTTCTGCCCGACGGCACGGTGTCCTCCAACGGCAACTTCCACGGCGCCCCGCTGGCCCACGCCGCGGACTTCCTCGCCATCGTCGCCGCGGACCTCGCCTCCATCGCCGAGCGCCGCACCGACCGCGCCATGGACCCGGCCCGCAACCAGGGCCTCAACGCGTTCCTCGCCGATGACCCCGGGGTGGACTCCGGCCTCATGATCGCCCACTACACCCAGGCCGGCCTCGTCTCGGAGATGAAGCGCATCGCGGCCCCGGCCAGCATCGACTCCATCCCCTCGTCGGCCATGCAGGAGGACCACGTGTCCATGGGCTGGGCCGCCGCGCGCAAGCTCCGCCGCGCCGTGGACAGCCTGGCCCGCGTGCTCGGCATCGAGCTCTACGCCGCGGCCCGGGCCGCCGACCTGCGCAGCGAGGAGCCCGGCCCCGTCACCGGCGCGGTCATCGGCGCCCTGCGCGAGCAGGTCCAAGGGCCGGGCCCGGACCGCTTCCTGTCCCCAGAGCTCGCCGATGCGGTCGAGTTCGTCGCCTCCGGCCGCGCGCTGGGCGCCGCCGAGGCGGTGCGGCCCTTCGCGCACACGCTCACGGACACCGACGGCACCGTCCGCCACGGCACGGAACTGCGCGCATGAGCGCCGACGTCGTCTCCCTGCTCGGCCAGATCCGCGAGGTGGGCCGCGACCCCCGCGGCCCCGGCTACCAGCGCCCCGGGTTCTCGCCCATCGAGCGCGAGCTGCGCGAGTGGTTCGAGGCCGAGGCCGCGGCGCGGGGGCTCGACGTCGAGGTCGATGCGAACGGGATCACGTGGGCGTGGGCGACTCAGCCCGGCCCCAACGCCGTCGTGACCGGCTCCCACCTGGACTCCGTGCCCGGCGGCGGCCAGTTCGACGGTCCGCTGGGCGTCGCCTCGGCTCTGGACGCCCTCGACCGGCTGCGCGCGGACGGCCGTCTCGAGCGGGCCGCGCGCCCGCTCGCGCTCGCCGTGTTCCCGGAGGAGGAGGGCTCGCGGTTCGGCGTCGCGTGCCTGGGCTCTCGCCTCATCGCCGGCGCCATCGCACCCGAGCGCGCGCTGGGCCTCGCGGACGCCGAAGGCGATACGTTCGCCGAGGTCGCCGCCGCCTACGGCCTCGACCCGCACCGCATGGGCCCCGATCCCGAGCGCCTGGCGGGCATCGGCTCGTTCATCGAGCTGCACGTGGAGCAGGGCGTGGGCCTCATCGAGACCGGGCAGCCGGTGGCCCTGGGCGCCTCGATCATCGGCCACGGCCGCTGGCGCCTGCGCTTCACCGGCCAGGGCAACCACGCGGGCACCACCCCCATGGCCCACCGCGCGGATCCGGTGGCCGCCGGCAGCGCGGTCATCGGGGAGATCCCGCGGCTGGCCGCCGGGTTCGACCGCGCCGTGGCGACCGTGGGCCGCACGAGCATCCACCCCGGCGGCACGAACGTCATCGCCTCCGCCATGGACTGCTGGCTCGACATCCGCCACGCCGACGACGCCGTCGTCGCCCAGGTCCTCCAGGCCATCGTCGACCGCGCCCGCGACATCGCGGGCGCCGCGGGGGTGGGCTTCGAGGCCTCCCGCGAGTCCTACTCGCCCACCACCGTCTTCGATGCCGAGCTCACGGACCGCATGGCCGCCCGGCTCCCGCAGGCCCCGCGCCTGCCCACGGGCGCCGGCCACGATGCGGGCATCCTCGCCGCCCACGTGCCCTCGGCCATGCTCTTCGTGCGCAATCCCACGGGCGTCTCCCACGCCCCGGAGGAGGCCTGCGAAGACGCAGACGCGCGCGCCGGGGCGGCCGCCCTGGCCGACGTGCTCGCCGCGGAGCTGGGCGCATGAGCGCGGCGCCCGGCGCCGGCTTCTGGCTCGAGCGTGCCTGGACGGGCGGCGAGGTCCGCGAGGGCCTGGCGCTCACGACGGCCGCGGACGGCACGATCGCCGCCCTCGATTCCGCCGCCGAGGCGCCCGTAGGCTTCCGCCGCGTGCCCGGCCTGAGCCTGCCCGGGGCTGTCAACGCCCACTCGCACGCGTTCCACCGGCTGCTGCGGGGCCGCACGCACTCAGGCGGCGGCACGTTCTGGACCTGGCGCCAGGTCATGTACCGCGCCGCCGCGCAGCTCACGCCGGACTCCTACGGCCTGCTGGCCCGCGCCGTCTTCGCGGAGATGGCCGCGGCCGGCTACACCGCGGTGGGCGAGTTCCACTACGTCCACCACGCCCGGGGCGGCGCCCCCTACCCGGATCACGACATGGAGCGCGCGCTCGCCTGGGCCGCGCAGCAGGCCGGGATCCGGCTCGTCCTCCTCGACACCTGCTATCTGACGGGCGGGATCGGCAAGCCGCTGAGCGCCGAGCAGGCCCGCTTCGGCGACGGCGACATCGACGGCTACCTCGCCCGGCACGCGGCCCTGGGCGCGGCGCTGCAGGACTGCGAGCACGTGACGCTGGGCGCCGCGATCCATTCGGTGCGCGCCGTGCCCGCCGCGGACCTGCCCGCGTTCTCCCAGCTCACAGGCCCCCTGCACGTCCACCTGTCGGAGCAGCCCGCGGAGAACGAGGCGTGCCTGGAGGCCTACGGCACGACGCCCACGGGCCTCCTCGAGCGCGCCGGCGTGCTGGACGCGCGCCTCTCCGCCGTCCACGCGACCCACCTGCGCGAGGCGGACATCGCGGCGCTGGGCGCCGCGGTGGCCTCGATCGTCATGTGCCCCACGACGGAGGCGGACCTGGCCGACGGGATCGGGCCCGCCCGCGCGCTCGCGGACGCCGGGGCGGTCCTCGCCCTGGGATCGGACCAGCACGTGGTCCTCGATCCGCTCCTGGAGCTGCGCGGCCTGGAGGCCGGCGAGCGCCTGGGCAGCGGCGAGCGCGGCCGCTTCGGCCCCGCTGAGCTCATCGCCGCCCTCACCTCGGGCGGTGCCCGCTCCTTGGGACTCGATCAGGGCGGCCTGCAGACGGGCGATCATGACGGGGGCGGCCTGCGCGTGGGCGCCCCTGCGGACTTCTTCGCGCTGAGCCAGGACAGTGCCCGCACGATCGGCAGCCGCGGCGAGCAGGCGGTGCTGGCCGGCACCTCGGCGGACGTGGCCGAGGTGGTCGTGGCCGGCCGCACCGTCGCGGCCCACGGCGAGCACGCCGCGCTGGGCCCCGTCGCCGAGCTCTACCGGGAGGCGATGGCGGCCTTCGACCTGGCGGACTGAGCATGGGCGACGTACCCGCGCTGCGCCGGGCGATCGCGCTGCTGCGCCAGCTGGCCGGTTCGAACCGCCCCATCAGCGCCGGCGCGCTGGCCCGCGGCCTCGACATCCCGCGCTCGAGCATCTACGAGCTGCTCGCCGTCTTGGACGAGCTGGGCTTCGTGGCGAAGGCCCCCGGCGGCTACATGCTGGGCGCCGGCGTGTCCGAGCTGGGCAGCGCGTTCGGGCGCACGAATCCGCTCCAGCGCCTGGCCCAGCCCATCGTCCGACGGCTGGCCGAGGACACCGACGGCACGGCCCAGCTGTCCGTGCTGCGCGGCTGGGAGACCGTCTACATCCTCAAGGAGCAGGCCGTGCGCTCCGTGGCCGTCATCACCGCCGCTGGGGTGCGCATGCCCGCCTACCTCACCGCCACCGGCCGGGCGATGCTCGCCCAGCTGTCCAAGCGCGAGGTGCTCGCCCTGTTCACCGGCGAGGGCGCCTTCGTCAGCCGCACGGGCAGCGGCCCGCAGACGGTGCGCGAGCTCAACGGCGAGCTCGGCCACGAGCGCCGCCGCGGCTATTCGCTGGAGCGCGGCGAGGTCACCCCCGGCATCTGGACCGTGGGCGCCCCCGTCCTCGATGCGCTCGACCGGCCGGTGGCGGGGATGGGGCTGTGCCTGCCGGACTCCGCGTATTCCGCCGAGGCGGTCGAGGCCAGCGCCGAGCGCGTGCGCGCGGCCGCCGCCGAACTCACCGCACGGCTGCGCTGACATGCCCGCCGAAGGCTGGGACGAGCCGTTCTTCCGCGAGTGGAAGGCCGCCCGGGCGCTCGAATCCAACAGCGCACTCGAATCCAGCAGAGCGCCCGGCGCACTGACCCCCCGGACCATCGGGCGCAGCCGCGCCCGCTCCCGCCTCGCGGCGGCCCGCCTGGGCCTGGGCTCCGGGCCCGCGGGGCGGGGGCTGCCGGTGCCCGCGCTGCTGGTGGTCGGCAGCAAGGGCAAGGGCACCGCGGTGGCCGCGGCGAGCTGGGCGCTGAGCAGCAGGGCGGGCCTGCGGGTGGGCACGATCACGAGCCCGCCGCTGCGCTCGAACCGCGAGCGCATCCGCCTCGACGGGCGGCCGCTGACGCCCGCGCAGGCGGGGGCGCTGGCGGACCGGACGGCCGCGCTGCTCGCCGCTCTGGGCCCGTTCGATCCGGCCGAGGGCTACCTGCCGCCCTCGGGCCTGTTCACCCTCGTGGGACTCGCGCACCTGCTCGAGGCGGGGGTCCAGGCGCTCGTCGTCGAGGAGGGGCTGGGCGGCCTGTCCGACGACGTCTCGCTCTTCGACTACGACGTCGTGGCGGCCACCCAGATCTTTCCCGAACACACCGACGTCCTGGGCGGCAGCCTCGCCGCGGTTGCCGCGGACCTGCTGGGCACCATCACCCCGGCCACCCGCGCGGTCATCGCCCATCCCGCCCAGCCCGCCGAGGCGCGGGAGCGGCTGGCAGCCCAGCCCGCCCCCGTCACCGAGGTCCAGGAGGAGGCGACCATCGCGCGCACGAACCTCGCGGTGGGCCTCGCGGCCGCGCGGGCGCTGTGCGAGGTGCGCGCGCTGACCGCGCCTCGGCCCCCGCAGGCACACGCACCCGCGCAGGCGCAAGCACCGACGCCCGCGCAGGCGCGGGCGGCGCTGAGCCTGCCCGGCCGGCTGTCGCACCACGCGCACGCCGGCGCCGAATGGATCGTCGATGCCGCGATCAGCCCCCCGGGCGTGCGCGCGGCCCTGGCGCACGCGCGGGCGCACCTGCGGCCGGACTTCCTCGTGCTCGCGGGCTTCCCGGACACGAAGGACGTCGACGCGTGCGTCGATGCGCTCGGCGGCCGCGAGGCGCTGTTCGTGGGCGCCGGCAGCGACTACCTCCGCTATGACCGGCTGGCCGGCCGGGGGGCGGTGCTGGACACGGCCCAGGCCGTCGCCCGCGCGGAACGCACCGGCCGCGACGTGCTCACGGTGGGAACCATGAGCTTCGCCGGCGCGGTGCTCACCGCCCTCGACGCGCCCGTGGGCGCGTGGTGGTGAGTGGGGCCTGGTGGTGAGTGGACCGCTGGCAGTGAGCGGCGCTCCGGCTCAGGCGAGCTCGCCGGGGATCTCCCGCTCGTCCTGAGCGCGCACCGCCCGGTTGAGCTGGGAGCCGATGAGGAAGGCGGCGATGCCCTCGACGATCATCGCGACGCCCACGATCCAGGCGAACACGGCGGCTCCGGTGACGGGGAAGAGCAGGATGCCCACGGCGGCGAGGACGGAGAGGATGCCGGTGATCAGCATCATCCACCAGTAGCGCACCCCGGCCGCGCGCAGCGTGCCGCAGCCGGCGAGTTGGAAGGCACCCAGCAGCAGCATGACGAAGGCGACGATCCACACGACGACGAGCATGCCGGCCGCGGGCACTGCCACGATGACGAGGCCCGCGACGATCCCGAAGATCGCGCGCGCCAGGGCGACCCCCGAGCGTGCACCGCGCGGACGCGCCGCCCAGGTGAGCGCGGAGACGACGCCGTCGACGAGCAGCCACGCGCCCATGAGGATCGCGAAGATCAGCGTGGCGTTGACCGGCCAGATGATGACGAGCACGCCCAGCACCAGGGCCGCCGCGCCCTGGACGAAGAGGAGGGTGCGCATCTTGCGCAGCACGGTGCCGGCGGTGGGCATGAGCGGGCTCGTCATGGCTCGGATCTCCTTCGTTGGGCCGCCGCGCCGGGGGACACCGGTGGGGCTGCCGGGTGCGCGGGGGCTGGTCTGCTCCGCTCCCATTGTCGCAGGCCGGATCGCACCCGGCCGCGGCCGTGCCCGCTAGGTGCGCCGTGCCCGCTAGGTGTGCTGCTCGGGGGCGATGCGCAGCAGCTCCCGCCCGGCCGGGTACGCCTCGAGGGCCCGCGGCAGCCCGGCCGGCCGGCCCGAGGCGAGCACCGCGAGGATCCGGCCCCCCGGACCCCCCGCTGCGCCCGGGGCGCCCCGGCCCAGCCGAGCGAGCGTCTGGGCGGCGACGGCGGCGGGGGAGTCGTAGAGGTGGGCGGTCTGCGGGCGGCGCGCGCGGATGCGCTCGGCGACGAGGCCGTAGTGGGTGCAGCCCAGCACGATCGAGTCGATGTGCGCGGGCGTCGCCGCGGCGGCCGCATCGATGGCGGTGTCGATGGCGGCGTCGTCCGCGCGCTCGATCGCCTGGGCCAGGCCCGCGCAGGCCACGGAGGCCACCGGAGTGCTGCCGGCGAACGCGCTGATGAGCTCGCGCTGATAGGCGCTCGCGGTCGTGGCGCTCGTGGCCCACACGGCGAACGGCGCCCCGCCGCGGGCCTCCGAGGCCCGGGCCGCGGACTTGATGGCGGGCACGGTGCCGATGACGGGCACCTCGGGCTCGGCATGTGCGCGCAGCGCCGCGAGGGCGTGGACGGAGGCGGTGTTGCACGCGAGGACGAGCGCGTCCGGGGCCCACGGTTCGAGGGCGCGCGCCGAGGCGAGCACGCGCTCCTGCACCTGCGCCGGCTCGAGGGCGCCGTAGGGCATGTGCTCGGGATCCGTGGCCAGGAGCAGGTCGAGGCCGGGGGCGGCCCGGTGCAGGGCCGCGGCGAAGGACACGAGGCCCAGTCCGGAGTCGATGAGGCCCACGCGGGTGCGCCTCACGCGCCCTCCCGCTTCTGCTCCTCGTGTGCGCCGTGCTCCGGGCGCGGGTAGGTGAAGGTCCGGATGAGCGCGAAGTGCTCCTCGCCAAGGCCCCGGGAGAACTGCGGGGCGATCATGAGCAGGCGGCCGCGGTACTTCTTCCTGAAGTACTCGTAGGTGGCGGGGGCGGCGAGATCGTCGTCGATCCACAGCGCGCGCTGGCCCGGGTGCGCGGCCAGCCAGTCCTCGACCGCCCGGGCCTTCCACCAGGCGGAGGGGTCGCCGGCGAACCGGTTGTACGAGTCGTCCGGCATGTCGATGATCGGGTAGGTGCCGTGGAAGCCCAGCTTGGGCTCGATCTCCGTGCGGCAGCGCTGGGACCAGGTGGAGAGCCAGACGATGTCGACGAGCCGCTTCTGGACGAGCGAGTCGAGGAACTTCACGATCTTGGGCCGGTAGTGCAGCTCGTAGTTCCAGGCGCGGACCCTGCGCCGGCGCTCGCGCACGGAGCGCGTGCCCTGCACGGGGTAGGAGTTGAGCACTCCGTCCACGTCGAGGAAGACGGTGACATGGCGCGCGGTGCGGCGCGCGGACACCTCGTTGCTCATGCTGCGTTCCGGCCCGGGATCTGAGGGCCGCCTCCCGCACGCATTCTAGCGCTGCGTGGCAGACTGAGCCCATGAGTGATGCGCCCCACAGCCTGCCCGCGCCCATCCACCAGCTCGGCGTCCTCGACATGCTCGCCGCCTTCCGCTCCGGGGCGCTGACGCCCAGCCGCGCGCTCACCGCGCTGGCCGAGCGGATCCGCCGCCTGGACGGGGGAGCGGCCGGCCCCGCGGACAGCGCCGCGGCGGGCCAGGGGAGCGCGGACCCCATCAACGCGATCGTGGAGTTCATGGCCGACGACCCGGAGGTCCGCGCGCAGTTCCGCGCCGCCGACGAGCGCTACGCCGCCGAGGACGCAGCGGACCTGCCCCCGCTGCTCGGGATCCCGCTGCTGGTCAAGGAGCAGCACGACCTGGCCGGGCACAGCGCCACCCGCGGCTCGCAGGCCCGCGCGGGGATCGTGGCCGAGGCGGACAATCCGATCGTGGCGCGGCTGCGGGCCGCCGGCGCGATCCCGTTCGCCCGCACCGCCAACCCGGAGATGTCGTGCGCGACGTTCACCTCGACGCGCGCGTGGGGCGTCACCCGCAACCCGTTCAACCGGGACAAGACGCCCGGCGGCTCGTCGGGCGGTTCGGGGGCGGCCGTCGCGGCGGGGTTCGCCCCGCTGGCCACCGCCTCGGACATCGCGGGCTCCACCCGCATCCCGGCGGCCTTCTGCGGCCTGCCGGGGCTCAAGACCCCGTTCGGCCGCACGCCCGGCGCCCACCCCTCCAACGCGGACTGGTACCGCGGCGACCACATCCTCGCCCGGTCCGTCGCGGACACCGCGTACGCGATGAACACCATCATGGGCCTCGACCCCGCGGACCACGCCACCGTCGACCCCACCCCGGTGCTGCCCTGGGACCGGGGGGCCGGTGAGAGCGCGTACGACGACGTGGAGGGCCTGCGCGTGGCCGTCAGCGCGGACCTGGGCTGCTACGACGTGGACCCCAGCGTCGCCAGCGGCCTCGCCCGGGCCGCCGAGGCGCTGGCCCGGCGGGGCGCCCAGGTCGAGTGGATCGACGTCGGGCTGTCGCTCGACGAGGTCTCGCGGGCCTCGGCGGCCCACTACGGCCACCTCATCGCCGCCAACATGGAGCGCATGGCCGGCGGCGACCTCGACGCGCTCGAGGACTACTCGCGCCGCTTCATCGAGGTCACCCGGGCCGAGGCGCAGCGCACCTCCCTGCTCGAGTCCACGGTTCTCGAGGCGCGGGTCCAGGATCGCCTGGCGCAGGCCATGGCCGGCTTCGACGTGCTGTTGACCCCCACCTCGGCGGTGGAGTCCCTGCCGGCCGATGACCACCAGCTGGGGCCCCTGGACCGCCCCGGCGGCGCCGTGGAGTTCTACTGGCAGGCGCACATGACGATCCCGTTCAACATCGCCAACCGGTGCCCGGTCATGGCCATGCCCGCAGGGATCGGCTCGGAGGGCGTGCCCGTGAGCGTGCAGGTCGTGGGCCACCCCTATCAGGACGCCTCGGTGCTCCCGGTGGCCGCGGCGCTCGAATCCGAGCTGGGGATTCCCCGCTCTCCGGTGTTCGACGGCTGACCTCGGGGGCAGTGACCGGCCCGCGAGGGCGGAGGCTGAGCGCGGGGGCGCTGGGCGACCGCGGGGGCGCTGGGGGGCCTAGCGCCCGTCAGCGGCCGTGCCGTCGTCCAGGTAGCGCTCCAGGTAGGCGCGCCCGGCGGCGCTGAGCGGGGTGGGGCGCCCCGTCGCCTTGTCCAGCACGACGAGCACGTTGACCGCCTCGAAGCAGACCTCGCCCTCCTGCAGGCCCACCCCGCGCACGGAGAACGAGGTGGTGCCGATGTGGGAGATCGTCAGCTCGATCGTGAGCTCCGAGCCGTACTGGACGGGGCGGCGGTAGTCGAGTTCCAGTCGCGCGACGAGCTTGGGCTGGGCCAGCGCCCCGGAGGCCTTGCCGCCGATCAGCCAGCCGATGCGCGCCTCCTCCAGCAGCGTGACGATCTTCGCGTTGTTCACGTGGTGGTTGAGGTCCTGATCGGACCAGCGCAGCTGCGGGGTGGTGCGGTAGACCTCGCCCATGGGCGTCCTTTCAACGGGGCGGCGCGCGGCAGGGGCGCCGCGGCACGCGCAATGGCAGCGGGCGCTGGGGGCGGGCGCTGGCAGCGCAGCCGAAGCGGCGCGCCGGATCAGTGTAGCGGCGGGGACTGCGCCGGCGGCTCCGGCAGCCGCACATCGCGGAACCGCGCCCCGGCCCGGCGCACCCGCTCGCGCATGAGGCCGCTGATCGTGGTGATGGGCTCGCCGTGCGCCGCGCGGTCGGAGCGGGCGCCGTCGACGCGCCGCAGCTCCTCGGCGCGCTGAACGAGGATGAAGCGCCGGCGCCCGCCGTCTGCTGCGTTGAGCTGCGCGACGGCCTGGGCCGTGGTGCCGGAGCCGGCGAAGAAGTCGAGGACCAGCGCCTCGGGGTCGAAGAAGGTCTGCGAGCGCACGAGCTCGCGGAGGAGCGAGACGGGCTTGGGATAGCCGAACAGGCCGCCCAGCCCCAGGTCCTCGAGGTCCCGGCGACCCTCATCGCCCAGCGCCCGGATGATCGAGTACATCTTCGAGTGGGCGCGGTCCGCCGGCGTCACCTTCGCCACCGCGTGCTTGCCCCCGGCCCAGGGCCGCAGCACGTGCGTGCCCGCGGCCAGCCACGCATCCACCTGCGCCTTCTTCGCGGGGCCGCGCACCGCTTCGACGTCTTCGTACATGAGGCGGCGCTCGCTGCCTGCGGCGTACTTGCCGAACGTCACCCGCAGCACGTCGTCGTCCACGAGGCAGCGCACGCCGTCGATGACCTCGTACCTGGTGGGCTTGCGCTTCTCCGTGACGAACGGCGCCACGCGGGCCGCGTCCTTGGCCCACACGAGGATGTAGTCGTGGCCGCGCACGAACGTGCGGGCGCTGCCGCCGCCCTTCGCCCGCTGGTGGACGAAGGAGCCCAGGAAGTTCTCCTCGCCGAAGACCTCCTGGCCCAGGAGGGCGAGGTGGGCGTGCTCGCGATCGTCGATCGAGGCGAAGAGCACGCCGTCGCCGCGCATGAGCCGGCGGGCCAGGACGAGGCGCGGGAGCATCATCGACAGCCACCCCGCGTGGCCGGCGGCGCCGAACGTGTCCCGGTAGGGCAGCGCGCTGCCCGTGTTGTAGGGCGGATCGATGTAGACGACCTTGACCCGGTCCGCGTGGGTGGGCTCCAGGAGCGCGAGCGCGTCGAGGTTGTCGCCCTCGATGAGGAGGTTCTCCTCCGTCGCGATGTCCGTGGGCCAGGCCGCGCGCGCCGCCGAATGCGGGGCGGCATCGAGGTGGTCCTCCGCAGCGCCGCGCCCGGGCCATGTGAACGTGATGCCGCCGCGCTCACCCGCCATGCGCCCCCCGCCGCCTCTCCGTCTGACCCCGCCTGCACCCGTGTGTCAGGTTCGGTAAGGCAAGGGTAATACGAGAGGCGAACGGGGGCGGGGCGACGGGTGCCGAATGGGGCACAGGGTGAGAAGCTGGGGCGCGAGGCGGGGCGCCGTGCGCAGCGGGAGGACGCCCGCAGCGGGACGACGTGCGGGGGAGGCCGGTCAGAAGTCGACGCCGGGGAATTCGAGGCGGTAGCGGACCTGGTCGTTCGCGACGATCGTGCCCTTGGCGACGGGGTAGTACTTCTTGCCGTCCACGGTCATCCGGCACGTGGTGGTGCCGCCGCCCGCCTTGGACACGTGCAGGTCGCTGCACGTCACGATCGCCGACTTCCCGCGCTTGGCGATCTCCTTCCTGATGGAGGCCGCGAGCACGGAACCGCGGACCGTTGTGCGCGTACCGCTGGCGCCGCTGCCCGTGCCTGAACCCGTGTCCGAACCCGTGCCTGAACCCGTGTCCGAGCCACTGCCGCTGCTTGAGCCGCCGGAACTGCCGCTGCCGGTGTCACCGCTATTGGGACCGCCTGTGCTGTTGGAACCGCCCGAGTCGTTCGAACCGCCTGCGCCACTCGAATCGTCTGCCCCGCTCGAACCGCCGCTGTCGCCTGCGCCATCGTTGCCCGCACTGTCACTGCCGGCCTCCTGTGTCTGCGCACCGGCCTCCTGTGTCTGCTGGCCGGTGTCACCGCGCGCGGAGTCATCCGAGCCGGTGGCCCCCGGGATGAGCCCGCAGCCCGTCATGGACAGCCCCGCCGCCAGGGCGATGGCGGCCAGGGAGAGCCGACGGGCGGAGCGGGCGGGGAGCTTATGGATCGTGTGCATCGTGGTCTCCTCTGCTGGGGGCGGGCGCTGGTGCCGCCACGGTCAGAACGAGCCTCACATCCTCACACCACGGCGTCTCCTGCAGCGAGGTCGCAGGTGGGCAACCCCTGTTGCCGATCCGCCATACCTGCGTGCCGGGGATGGCCCCGGGCTCAGCTCTCCTGGTACCCCGGCCGCCAGTAGCCCATGAACGAGGTGCCCGAGCGCGGCAGCCCGCGCTCCCGGCGCAGGGCGCGCCGCAGCCGCGCCACCGTCGCCGCATCCGCCGCGACCCACGTGAACAGCCCCGCGCCCGGATCGTCCCCCACGACGCCCTGTACCCCCACGTCGCCCTGTTCCCCCAGGTCGCTCTGGTCCCACAGGAGTGCTGACCCGTCGGCGCTGATCTCGTCCAGTTCCTCGTACGCGCCCGCACCCGCGGCCGCGCCCGCGGCACCGGCCCGGGCGGCGGCCCGGCCGGCGGCGAAGTCGTCGTACCACCGCAGCGCGGCGTCGGTGAGCCCAGTGCCGCGCGCGGCGGCGCCGCCGCGCGCGGCACCGCGCGGCAGCCAGGCGACCTCCACCCCGTCCGGGTGGGGAAAGTCCAGGGCATCGGCGGCCTCGGCGACCTCGATGAGGGCTGCACCGCGAGCGGTCGCCGGAAGGGCGGCCAGGATGTTGCCGATGGCGGGGGCCGCCGTCTCATCGCCGGCGAGGAGCACCGTGTGCGCCGCACCCGGGTGCCACGCGATGCCGTCGCGGTCCGCTCCCGCGGCGCCCTGCACCGGGCCCACGAGCACCAGCTCGGAGCCCAGCGGCGCCTCGAGGGCGAACGAGGAGGCCGGTCCCAGCGCGCCGTGCACCGCGAAGTCGATGTCCACCTCGGCGGCGTGGGGGCGCACCGCGCGTACGGTGTACGTGCGCATGGGCGGGCGCTGCGCCTCGGCCAGCCCGCGCCACCACGCGAACCAGTCGGGGGCGCCCAGCAGCGCCGCGCGCGCCTCGGCGGCGGCGAAGACGAGCTTGACCCGCTGGTCGAGGCACGCGGTGCCGAACCGCGCCAGGGCGGGGTCGGCGAAGGTCAGCCGGAGGAAACCGGGGCTGAGCCGCTCGCGGCGCACGAGTGCGGCGGGGAACGGGGCATACGAACCGGGCATCAGGCGTCCTTTCTCATCCGCCACAGGAGCCACAGGAAGTACGGGCAGCCGAGGACGGCGGTGACGAGCCCCGCGGGGATCTGGCCGGGGGCGATGATCGTGCGGCCGAACCCATCGGCCACCGTGACGAGGAGCGCGCCCAGCAGGGCCGCCAGCGGCAGGAGGGCGCCGTTGCGCCGGCCGATGAGCAGGCGCGCCGCGTGGGGGGCGACGAGGCCGACGAACGAGATGACGCCGATCGTCACCGTCGTCGCCGCGGTGAGCAGGAGCGCGGTGCACAGCAGCACGGCGCGGGCGGCGGTGACGCGCACGCCCAGGATGCGCGGGGTGAACTCGTCCATCTGCAGCAGGTCCAGGTCGCGGTGGGCGCTGGCCAGGACGACGGCGCCCAGCACCAGGCTTGCGAGCATGGGGAGGCACTGGCCGACCGTGGCGACGTACGTCGAGCCGGCGAGCCACGTCTGCGCCATGACCTGGTTCCACGGATCGGCGGCCACGATGAGCGCGGTGGTGAGCGCCTGGGCGGCCGCCGCGATGCCCACGCCCACGAGCACCATGCGCGCCTGGTCGAGGCCGCGGCGCGCGGAGAGCCCGAAGAGCAGGAGGCCCACCGCGGCGGCGGCGCCCGAGGCGCCCAGGAAGACCGGCCAGAAGGTCGAGTCGCCCACGGTGACCAGCACGAACACCGCACCCAGGCCGGCCCCGCCGGAGATGCCGAGCACGCCCGGGTCCGCGAGCGGGTTGCGGGTGACGGCCTGGAGCGCGGCGCCGGCCAGCGCCAGGCAGGCGCCGCCCAGCAGCGCCGCGAGCACGCGCGGGAGGCGCGCATCCAGGATGATCTCGATGCGCACGGAGGCGGCGTGGTGCGCGTAGTTGACGACGTCCCCGCCTAGCAGCAGCGTGTCGCCCGCGAGCACCGAGGCGAACACCGCGGCCGCGAGCAGGGCCGCCGTCGCGGCGATGAGCAGGAGCGGATGGCGCAGCCCCAGGCGGGTGCCTGCGCGCATGGTGACGAGCGAGTCCGCGTCGAAGCCCGTGCGCACGCGCTGGGCGAGGACGATGATCGCGACGGCGCCGAGGACCGAGGTGACGACGCCGGTGGGGATGCCCACGGAGTCGAGCCCGCGGAAGGCGGCCCGCAGCCCCACGTCCGCCCCGACCACGAGGAGTGCGCCGAAGAGCGCGGCGGCCCCGATCATCGTGCGCTGGCGGCTGAGCGCCGGTACGGGACGGCCCAGCATGCGGGCAAGCGCCGGGGCGCACAGGCCCACGAAGCCGATCGGCCCCGTGGCGGTGACGGCCACGGCGGCCAGCACCACTGCGATGACGATGAAGGCCGCCTGCCAGGGGCGCACGCGCACCCCCAGGCTGGCGGCCGCATCGGGCCCCAGCTGCAGGACGTCCAGGCGCGAGCCGCACGCGAAGACGACGGCGATGGCGAGGGCGCACACCGGCAGCAGGCGGACGACCCCGCCCAGCCCAGCCTGGGACAGGGAGCCGGCGCCCCACGCGAAGAGGCTCTGGGTCTGGAAGGGGAAGAAGAGCAGCAGCATGGAGGTGAGCGCGGAGAAGCCCAGCGTGATGACGCTGCCGGAGAGCACGAGCTGGATGGGGGAGGAGCGCGGGCCGGACGACAGCGCCAGGACGAGCGCGGCCGTGGCCAGTCCGCCGGCGAACGCCACGGCCGCGCTGGAGAAGAACGGCAGCGCGATGCCGAAGGCCGCACAGGCGGTCAGCGCCAGGAACGCGCCCGCGTTGACCGCCAGTGTGTCCGGTGAGGCCAGCGAGTTGCGCGTCACCGACTGCAGGATCGCCCCGGACACGCCCAGCGCGCACCCCACGAGCAGCCCCGCCAGCAGGCGCGGCAGCCGCGAGTCGATGAGGATGCCCGCCTCGTCCCCGCGCCCGGCGCCCAGTGCCCAGCGGGCCAGGTCCGCGGGGGAAACCGCCGAGGTGCCCTGCAGCAGGTGCGCGACGCTGAGCGCGGCGAGGGCCAGCGCCAGGGCGGCGAAGAGCGCGCCGGTGCGCGCGGGCGCCTCAGCCCGCGATGGCATCGGCGAGGTCGGAGCCGTACTTCGCCATGGACTTCGTGCCACCGTAGAGCCAGACCCCGGCGTCCATGCGGTGGACGTTGCCGGCCTTGACGAAGCCCAGGTTCTTCCACACCCGGTTGGACGACAGGCCCTCGATGGGGTCCTTCGCCTCCGGGTCCTTCCAATAGAAGAACCGGGCGTCCGCGGGGAGGGCGGTGAGGCCCTCGACATCGGACTGGCCGACCCCGTATTCGGCGTCGCCCTTCTTCGTCCACGCGTCCTTGAGGCCCAGGCCCTTGCCGATCGCGCTGGGGGCCGAGCCCGGGCCGTGCATCCGGATGCTCAGGGCGTTCGCATCCTCATAGGGATAGGCGAAGACGAACGGCGTGCCCTCCTTGCCGGCGTCGGCGACCTTCTTCTTGGCCTCGGCGATCTGCTGGTCGTACTCCTCGCCCAGCCGCTTCGCCTCGTCCTCCTTGCCGAGCAGCGTGCCCACCTTGTCCTGGTTGTCCTTGACGAGCCTCACGAGGTCCGAGGTGTTCGCGCTCGTGAAGACGGCGACGGGGGCGATCTTCTCCATCTGGGCCATCTGCTTGGCGGGGATGGAGGCGGTGTCGGCGAGGATGACGTCCGGCTCCAGCCCGGCGATCGAGTCGACGCTGGGCTCGTTGCGCACGCCCACGTCCTTCGGGTCGCCCTGCAGCGGGACCGTCTTGTCCCACATGGCGTAGCCCTTGGGGTCCGCGACGCCGGCGGGGTTCACGCCCAGCGACTGCGCGTATTCCGCGACGGACCACTCGAGCGCCACGACCTTCTGCGCCGGGTGGTCCAGCTTGACCTCCTTGCCGCGGCTGTCCGTGATGCTCACCGGGCCGCCGGCGGCCGCGCCCGTGGTCGAGTCGCCGGCGGACTTCGCGTCGTCGGTGGTGCCGCAGCCGCTGAGGGCGAGGAGCCCGATGGCGGCGGCGGCGATGGCGGTGCGGATCTTCATGCGTGTCCTCTGGTGGGTGGGGCAGTGGGCCGTGGGCTGTGGGCGGGGTGTCACAGGCGGGGTGTCACGGGCGGGGTGTCACGGGCGGGCCTCGGCGGGCGCGCGCTCACCGGGGGGCGCCTCGGGGGCGGCCGCGCCGGGCCTGCGCACCCGAGGCGGCCGGGCGCGCACGATCACGAGGTCGTGGTCCTCGTCGTAGCCGGTGGTGACGTCGATGTCGTAGACCTGGGAGAGGAGGTCGGGGCGCAGCACCTCGCGCGCGGTGCCCGCGGCGGCGATGCTGCCGGCGGACAGGAGGGCCACGCGGTCGGCGATCGCAGCGGCATGGTTGAGGTCGTGGAGGACCACGCCCACGCACACACCGTGGTCATGGGCCAGGGCGGAGAGCAGCTCGAGGAGCTCGACCTGGTACTTCATGTCCAGGTGGTTGGTGGGCTCGTCGAGCAGCAGCACCTCGGTGTCCTGGGCCAAGCAGGAGGCGAGCCACACGCGCTGGAGCTGGCCGCCGGAGAGCTCGTCGACCGCGGCCCCGGCGATCGCGTCGACGCCGGTCAGGCGCATGGCGCGCGCGATGACCTCGGCGCCGCCGGGATCGCCGGCGCGGAATCGGCCGCGATGCGGGTGGCGGCCCAGGGCCACGGCGTCGCGCACGCGCACGCCCTGCGGGGTGGGCCGCATCTGCGTGAGCATCGTCAGCCGTGTGGCGAGGGCGCGGGAGGGCAGGTCGGTGAGGTCCGTGCCGTCGCCGAACGCCACGCTGCCGGCCGTGAGCGGGTGGAGCCGTGCAAGGGCGCGCAGGAGGGTGGACTTGCCGCTGCCATTGGGGCCGACGAGGGCGGTGACCTCACTGGGCCGCATGGCCAGGTCGACGCCCTCGACTGCGGGGACGCCGTCGTATCCGATGCGCAGATCGGCGGCGGTGAGGCCGCTGCCGCGGGTGGGGCGCGGGCAGTCGGATACGGGGGTGGTCACCGATCCAAGGTAAGGCGCACCTCTGCCGATTTGCAACACGAAAATGTTTCGATAATCGCTCGTGTGGTGGGGAGCCGGTGCTGCGGTGGAGGTTCGGTGCCGCGGGGAGGCGGCAAGGGGTGTTGCCGGGGTGGAGCGCTCGTCTGCCGGGGCGGGGAGCCTGGTGGTGAGCGGGCCGCGTGCCATGGGGCGGGGAGCCTGTGCGGCGGGGGCGAGGGCGGGCCCCCTGCCTATACTCGGGGCATGACCGTCCTCATCGTGTACCTGCCCACCGACGAGGGTGCCGCCGCGCTGCGCGTCGGGCTCGCCGAGGCGGCCCTGCGGGCGCAGTCCGTCGTCGTCCTCAACTCGCCCAAGCGGGGATCCGCCGAGGCGGTCGACCGTATCCCCGGCGGCGCGGTCGAGGACATCGAGGGCGCCGCGCGCAGCCATGGCGTCGAGGTGACCATCGTCCACCCGGACCCCGAGGCGGATATCGTCGAGACGCTCAATGCGCTTGTCGCCGAGCACTCCGCGAGCCTCATCGTCATCGGCCTGCGCAAGCGCAGCGCGATCGGCAAGTTCATCCTGGGCTCACAGGCTCAGCGCATCCTCCTGGAGGCGGAGGTGCCGGTCCTCACCGCAAAAGTGTGAGGGTGCGGCCCGGGGCGCGGCGCGCCGGTGGGCGTGGGGCGCCTGTCGGGGTGTGAGGCCGTCGCCCAGCTTGACGGGCTGTGGATTGCGCACAGCGCGTTGAGTCGGGCGTTGCGCTCAATGCCCAGGCATGGGGTGCGAAGGCCCGTCTTTTCACGGAGGTGTGGCGGCGGGATCACGTCGGGAAATAGGTGTGTGAAACCCGTGCGGATGGCGCTCATGCGCATTGCTCTGCCCTCTGTTCGCGGGCGCCCGGTCTGGTGCTCAGGGGTGCTGGGCAGCCTGGTTGCCAGGGGTGATGGGCAATCCTGTCAGTGCTGTGCAGTCCTCGCCGCGCTGATCGGGCACGTCGATCGAGCTTTCGGCGGCAGGCGGAGCCGCCTGGACCAGCAGGCAGAATGGATGGCCAGCTGGGTCGGCAAGGACGAGGAGGGGCTCCTCGCGGTCGTGTGACTGATCGCTCAGCAGGCGCGCGCCGAGCTCTTCGGCACGATGGCCCTGCCGTTGCAGGGCCTCGACGTTCGGCACTGCGAAGTCGAGGTGCATCTGCATGGGCACGTCTTCCGATGGCCACGTCGGCGCTGCGGTGTCCTTCTTCTGCTGGAATGCGAGAACGCGACGCCCGCCGTCCTCGATCAGCACCAGCCAATCGGCGTCGTCTTCTGCGCTGCCGGCCGGCGGTTCGTCTCCCGGTCGATACCGGAGACCCAGAAGGGCCCGGTAGAACTCGGCCAGCGCCCGGCAGTCGGGAGCGTCGATTGCTGTGTGCAGCACACGCGGCATCTCCGTCATGCGGCAACTCTCGCACAGGCCCCCGGGGCCGAAGTCGGCCCGACGCCGCAGGTGCCCTCCACCGCGCGGCTCTCGACATGACGGCGCCGCCGCGACCGGATCGATTCACGGCCCCGGGGAGTATGCCGAGCGGTGTGCGCGTGCCGAAGGGCGTCCGTGGCGCGGTCGTCGGGGGGGGGGTACGTCTGTGTGCCTCGGTACCCGCGTGCTCGCGTCTCGCTGTGGTGCCGTTTCGCTGGGGTGTCGCTGCGCAACTGTCCGTGGCGCGGCGAGGTGCGGTGGGCAGCGGCTCGGCCGACTGTGGAGTGGAACGGCGCGTACCCTGCCTTCGCACCTGATCCGATGATCCGCACCTCACCTGACCCAGAGTTCGCAGTACCGCCTGCCCCAACGTTCGCGGCAACGCTTGCCTACCGGTTCATGACCGCACCTGACCCAAGGCTCTTGGCCTCACCTGACCCGGCGTGCTCGGCCGTGTCTGCCCCAAGGCTCATGGTCACGCCCAACTTGGCGCCCACGGTCACACCTCACTCACTATTCATGACCGCGGTTTCAGGCTCCCGCCGCTGATCTCTCGCCGCAGTGGAGTGAGTCGGCTTCCGGGGAGCCTGTGCGACGTATCGCTGTGCGCGGTTTTTCGATTCGCCGGCAGGGTGCCGTGGGTGGGCGGTGCGCCGAGCTGGGCCGATGCCGGAAGGTCACAGCAGAAGAAAGTGCTTGTCCGGCACGCGATGATCTAATACTATTAGTACAGAAGAGCGAATCGACGAATGAGGATCCCCTACCAGTGGCATTCTCGCTTCGCACCGCCACTGCAACGAGGCAGAAGGGAGGGCACTACCGTGACAACCGCCGCGCCGCCAGCTCCGCCGCCACCGGATCCGCATGAGCCCCCACGGTCTCGCAAGGGTTCCGACGGTGAGGGAATTCCTGCTTCGGCCTCATGCGGTGGGGAGTGGGCTACGACCGGAGATGCGCATCGCCCCCGTGGGCCGCGACTCAGTGCCGCGGCCGCCTCCCTCGATGCCGCCCAGCTCGCTCGTGCCTTCGCCCTGTGCGACGAGCTCATCGCCGCCTATCGCCGGCACTGCGGTCGGGGCGGGTCTCAGGGCCCGAACGGCGGTGCGGAGGATGAGCTGCCGACCGCCTACGCGGATCTGCTCGAGGCGCTTCCGGAGGTCGTGTGGATCACGCTCGCGGCGGGTCTGGACGTGACGATTCCTCGCGCGCACGCGTTGGCGGCCTCCGCGTTCGCCGCGACCGTGACGATGCCAGCGCTGCTGGCCCAGGCGCAACGGGGCCGGATCGGCTTCGCGCGGCTCGACTACGCGGCCGGCAGGGCCGCACAGCTTGCCGACACGCTCCGCCCGGAATTCGATGAGCGCGTCACCGCGCTCGATGTGGAACTGGAGTGGAAGCAGTGGAAGCGGGCGGTCGACGAGATCTTCGCCCTTCTGCAGCCGCCCGCCGATGCTCGCGATGAGGCGGTGAAGAACCGCAGAGTCCGCCGATGGAGCAACGGCGACGGGACCGCGTGTCTCCTCTACACCGGCCCCACTGCAGAGATCGCAGCCGCGTACCAGCGGCTCACGGCATGGGCTCGGGCGATCGCACTGTCCCACGCGGGCCTCTTCGTCGATCCGCAGACCGGCCGGCGGCTGTCCTCTGCCGCGCTCTTCCTCGATGAGCGCACCATCGACCAGACCCGCTTCGACCTCGGGCTGAATGGAATCCCGCAGCTGCCGCTGACCGTGCTCGATCCTTCGGGAGCCCAACGGGACATGGTGGTGCGCATGCCGACCTCGGCGGACTGGCTGCGCAAGCAGGCGAGCGTCTGCGTGACGGTGCCGTTCCTCAGCCTGCTGGGCGACTCCTCACTGCCCGGCCGTCTCGACGACTGCTCGCCGGTCTCCGCCGAGGACGCGCGGCTCATCGCCGCGCACGCGCCGTCCCTCCGCCGCCTGCTCACCGATCCGGCGACCGGCACCGTGCTCGAAGCCGTTGCCAGAACCTATGCGTTCCCGCAGGCGCTGAAGACGGCGGTCATGGCGAAATGGGCGTGGTGCACGGTGCCGGGCTGCCCTCGCCGCGCTTCGACCGCAGACATCGACCACATCGTTCCCTTCAACCGCGACGACCCTGCCCGCGGTGGACCCACGGCTCTCCACAATCTCCATCCCCTGTGCCGCAGACACCACCTCCTCAAGACGAATCGGCAATTCGCCGTCGAACGCGACGATGCGATGCGCGGCGGCGGCGTGCGGTGGACGTTCCCATCGCCCCTGGTGGGGCCGGTCGCAGCCCCCGGCTCACCCATCGACACCGAACACGCGCGGCAGGTGGCCGCGCTGCGCGCCTACGCGTCCGAGTCACCGGAGGACACCGAGGACTGCAGCGGCGGCGCAGGTCCTGCCGCCGCAGGGTCCATTGCCGAATGGCACCGGGTCGACATGGTCAGCGGCGCCCGGCTTGCCTCCGATGGCTCCCCGGCGCGGCCCGAGGGAGAGCCGCCGGTGTGCACCGGACCCCACCCGGACTTTCCGCTGAGCGCGGAGCCGGCCGCGTACGCGCGGGTGCTCCGTGCGCGGCCACCGGTGCGCCCGGGCGGCCCCGTCTCAGGGGAGGAGAGGTGGGCTGGCGCAGAAGACCGGGCCACAGGCTCCCGTCCCGCATCTCGATGGGCAAGCGATGATCCGCCGCCGTTCTAGCTGTATGAGGCCATGACGTTGTTGACGCGTGCCGGTGTTGCAGAGGCAGGCGGTTGCCCGTCGTGAGCGCCGTGGGGACGGTGATAGTTGTAGTGCCGGTTCCACGTTTCCAGCGCGGCAGCGCGTTCTACTTCCGAGCGCCAGATGCGGGCGTAGAGGAACTCTTCAGCGAGGATCCGGTTGTAGCGCTCGACTTTGCCGTTGTGTCGAGGCGTGTATGGCGTGATGCGCTGGTGTCGGCTGGTCCCGACCGCTTCGCGGAAGACTGCAGATCGGTAGCAGGAACCGTTGTCAGTCACGACGCGCTCGATCCGGGTGATGCCGTGCTTAGCGAACCAGGCTCTGGCCCGCCCGAAGAACGCGACAGCCGTGACAGCTCTCTCGTCTGGCAGCGCTTCTGTGTAAGCGAGTCGGGTGTGTCCGTCGATGGCGGAATGCAGGTAGATGTACCCGGTCCTGGCACCGCGGGTCTTCGTGCGGGCGACAGCTTTGGCTTTCTCGCTGCCTTTGCCGTGTACACGCCACCCGCCGCCGTCGGGGATGCGCCCGACCTTCTTCACGTCCAGATGCACCATGTGGCCGGGACGTTTGGCGTTGATCCTTCGCGGCTCCCGGTTCGTCTCGCCGTTCGGGTCGATAAACTTCCGTCGATTCAGGCCCAGCTGTGCGAGGTGCCGGGTGACGGTGCGACGGCTCACCGGCGTTCCTACCTGCTCGAGCTCGAACGCAATACGGGACGCCGACCATTTGTGTTCCCGCCGCATCGACTCGATCTGCTGCACGAGGCAGCCAGGCGCTGCAGATGGCTGTCGGGCCGGAGAAGATGAGCGGTCCAGTAGGCCGGTCTTCCCGAATCGCTTGTATCTGTTGACCCATTTCGAGGCGGTCGCGCGGGAGATCCCCATCTCGGCGGCCACGTGGGAGATGGGGCGGGTGCGGCAGCGTTCGATCAGGCGGCGGCGGCCTTCGGGTGAGAGGGGAGCGTTGGCATGCGTAGGCGAGGTCATGGCTACTCTCAGCGATCTCAGATCAGCTCCATCACCGGGCCTTCATGCACGGCCTCGTAGATCACGTTGCGGATCACGTTGGCCTCTTCCGAGGTCAGGGTGCGGTCGATGGGGCGCAGCATGATCCGGATCAGGAGATTGGCTTGTCTTTCCAGAGTGCCGAGCCTTGAGCGCGCGGCCTCGGGTAGTCCCTCGTGGGGTGTGCGGCTGAGAATCTCGAGAGACTCGATGACGTCGGCGTTGTCTCCGAGGGCGACGCGGATGCGGTCACCAAGCGTCTCCTCGTCCTCTTGTGCATCCACGACGACTGAGATGTCGCGCCGGGCCGCAGGCAGAAGTGAAACGTGCTGCCATGGATCCAGGGTGAGCATCTGGGTTGCTATGCGAGGGTCTTCTGCCCGGAGATAGCGGATGTCAGGGATGCCCTTGCGCAGCATGAGTGCACGTTCAAGGCCCATACCGAGAGCCAGGCCTGACCATCGCTCGGGGTCGAGGCCCGATCCGCGCAGCACCTCGGGATGGATGCGGCCGCACTCGGCGAGTTCAAGCCATTCGTCGTCGTGGAGCACGTCGATCTGCCTACCACCGACGGTGTACGGGTGCGCCACGTCTGTTGTTCTCCACTGCGCATCCGGAAGGACTGCCTCGACCAAGTGGCCGATCATCGTGAGCATGTCCTCGTCATCGGTATCCGGAGTACTACGGATGCGCCACAGGTCCACCTGGTGGGGTTCCCCCACGTGGGTGCGATCGACGGCGTCGCGACGGTAGACGAGGCCGGGTACCACGAGTAGCTCATCCACCTCGGACATCCCCGCATAGTCCTCAAGGGCGCGCGGGAGTTCTGCGCTCATGTGACTGCGGAGCATCACGGCGGGGCTGATGTACCGGGTGTACCGGCGAGCCCTAGTCACATCACCTGGGTCGTAACCGAGGCGGTCGTAGTTGTCCCGAACAGGAACGACCGGCGAACTGCGCACATACCGGAGGGAGCTGTCCCACTCGGGCTGCAAACGGTCGATGACCGCTTGCAGGAGAGACTGGATGGCGTGACGTCCCTGGTCGGGATCGGTAAGGTCGCGCGTATTGAGAGCACGATAGAGCTGGTCGGAAGTCAGATAGTCGGCGTGCGACATGAGAAGGTCTCCAAGAGGCAGGTAGGTGAAGGACGAGAAACTTCCCCCGGCCGTACCTGCGGAGACCTACTGCGCTACGACTGCGCGTCGAAGACCCCGCGGCCATATCCCGGCCGGGGGTCTTGAAATCGCTGCTGCATCGGCATGGAACCATTGTAGCTGCGCGACCAGCCACCCGCGAGAAACGTCAACAACCTCCTGGCCAGCAACATCTAGCGCACCCGGTTCCCGCCCATCCCGCTCACGGGGCCTCGAGGCCCCAGGCGAGCAGCTCGGCGAGGTGGACGCCTCGACGGTCGCTGAGGTCGTGGAGCTGCGTGCGGCAGGAGTACCCGTCGGCAAGGACCACGGTATCCGGGGCGGCCGCGCGCACAGCGGGCAGGAGGGCCAGCTCGCCCACGGCCTCGGAGACCTCGTAATGGCCCTCCACGACGCCGAAGTTGCCCGCCAGCCCGCAGCAGCCGCCCAACACGGTCCGCTCGACGCCCGCGCGATCGAGGAGTTCCTCGTCCGCGGCGAAGCCCATGACCGCGCTCTGGTGGCAGTGCGGCTGCACCACGGCGCGCACCCCGGTCAGATCCTGCGGGCGGTAGCCGATCTCCAGGAGGTATTCGGCGAGGGTCTTCGTCCGCTCCGCGACCCGGCGCGCCGCATCTGTGCCCAGGAGCGCCACCGCATCCTCGCGCAGCACCGCGGTGCAGGAGGGCTCCACGCCGATGATCGGAACGGCCTCACCCGCGGCATCCGTCGCGTCGAGCGCCTCGACCGCCGAGCCCAGCAGCCGCTTCGCCCCATCCAGCTGCCCCGTGGAGATGAGGCTGAGGCCGCAGCACTCGGTGCTCGGCAGCACCCGCACATCCACGCCCGCATCGCGCAGCACGGCCACCGCGGCGGCCAGCACCCGCGGCGCGAAGAAGTTCGACCACGAATCGGCGAACAGCACCACCTCGCGCTGACGCCGCCGCTCGCGGCCCGCGGGGGCCGCACCCGCGTGCCGGAACCATCGGGTGAACGTGCGGCGGGTGAACGCCGGGATCGCGCGGCGGCCGTCGATGCGGCCCGCGCGCTTTGCGACCGCGGCCAGCGCGGGCACGCGGCCCACGAGGTTCACCAGGGGCGCCAGCGGAGCGGCCGCGCGGCTGAGCACGGGCAGCCAGCCCAGCAGGTAGTGGTCGGCGGGCCGAAGCCGGCCGCGGTAGGCCTGGTAGAGCACCTCGGCCTTGTAGGTGGCCATGTCCGTGCCGGTGGGGCACTCGGAACCGCAGGCCTTGCAGCTGAGACAGAGGTCGAGCGCCTCGTGCACCTCGGGGGCCCGCCAGTCGCGCTGGACGTCCTCGCCGCGCACCATCTCCTGGAGGACCCGCGCGCGGCCGCGCGTCGAATCCACCTCGTTGCGCGTGGCCTGGTAGGACGGGCACATGACCCCGCCGCCGGCCGCGGAATCGGCGCGGCACTTGCCCACGCCGGTGCAGCGGTGCACCGCGGTGGCGAAATCACCGCCATCGCCGGCGAGGGCGAACGCGAGCCCCGTCTTCCCCGCGGGCATGTCCCCCGGCCTCACCTGGGCGGTCCGGATGTCCTCGTCCAGCGCGTCGGGCGCCACGATGATGCCGGGATTGAGGGTGTCGCGGGGGTCGAACAGCGCCTTGACCTGGGCGAAGAGCTCGATCACCGCGGGGGAGAACATGCGCGGCAGGAGTTCGCCGCGCGCCCTCCCATCGCCGTGCTCGCCGGAGACGGAGCCGCCGAATCGGGCCACGAGCCGCGCGGCATCGAACATGAAGTCGCGCATCGCCTGCCGGCCGCCGTCCTCATCCAGCGGGAAGTCCACGCGCATGTGCAGGCACCCGTCGCCGAAGTGCCCGTAGGGCAGCGCCCAGAGCCCGTGCCGGTCCAGCAGCTCCATGAGTGCGCGGATGTAGTCGCCCAGGTGCTCGGGCGGCACCGCGGAGTCCTCCCACCCGGCGTGGGCGTCCCTGCCGTCGGGCGTGCGGGAGACGAGGCCCGCCCCGTCCGCGCGGATCTTCCAGATCGCCGCGGCCGTGGGATCGCCGCCGCCGAACACCATGGAGTCCTGGGCGTGGGAGGCCGCCACGAGATCCCGGGCGCTGGCCTGCAGCTCCTCCGCGGAATCCCCGGCCAGCTCGATGACCATCCAACCGCCACCCTCGGGCATGTCGGGCACCGCCGCGCGGCCCTTCGCCTCGATGAGGCGGTCGAGCATGCGCCGCTCCAGGCCCTCGCAAGCGGTGACGGGGAACGCTCGCAGGGCGGGCACATCGTCGGCGGCCGCGGCCATGTCCGGGTAGCCCAGTACGGCCGTTGCCAGGTGAGCGGGCTCGGCGACGAGGCGCATCCGGGCGCGCAGGACGATGCCCCACGTCCCCTCGGAGCCCGCGAATGCCCGGCGCAGGTCGAAGCCGTGCTCGGGCAGCAGCCAGTCGAGGCCGTAGCCGGACACCTGCCGGCTGAACGTCCCGACCTCGGTGCGAATGGGCTCGAGGCTGCGGGCGACGAGCGCGTGCAGCCGAGGGAAGTGGCGCGCGTCGTCCTGCCCGTCCAACCGGACCACGGTGCCGTCGGCGAGCATGACGTCGAGGGCCTCGATGTTGTCCACCGTGCGCCCGTAGCCCATGGCGCGCGGCCCGCACGCGTTGTTGCCGATCATCCCGCCGATCGTGCAGCGCGAGTTCGTCGACGGGTCGGGCCCGAAGCGCAGACCGTGGGGCTTGGCCGCCGCCTGGAGCTGCGCGTGGACGACCCCGGGCTCCACCCACACCGCGCGCTCGGCGGGGAGGAGCTCGAGGATCCGGTTGAGGTGGCGGGAGAAGTCGAGGATGATGCCCGTGCCCACGGCGTTGCCGGCCAACGACGTGCCGGCCCCGCGGCACACGAGGCCCACGCCCAGCCGGCGCGCGGTCTGGAGGGCGGCGGCCACCTCGGCGTCGGAGCGGGGGAAGGCGACGGCCTGCGGGCGGAGGCGAAACAGCGAGCCGTCGGAGGAATAGGCGGCGAGCACGGTGGGGTCGGCGGTCGCCTCGGCGCAGCCGGCGGCCCGCAGCTCCGCGGCGACGCTCCCGGTTGCCGGGCCCACCGCCTCCCGGGCCGGGGAGTCTGCGTGGGCATCGGCGACCGTCGTCATAGTGCCATTCTCGCGCACTGCGCAGGATCCGTAAAAGAGGGGCGAGGGGCCGACGTTATCGCAGGTCATGTTGTCAATTCAGGTTGCGGAATGCCTGGTGGAGGCCCGTCCCCCGGGGGGTTGAGCTGAGCGAGGTGTGCGCTACGATCGGTACCGAGGACTCTAAGCAGACCAAGGGATATTCACAATGTCACGTCGCGCGAAAGAGCTTTCAACTGAACAGCGTGCAGTGGTCGGCACTGTCCGGCGCATTGCCCGGCAGCGGTTGAACGTCAACAGCAACTACATCTCGGCGATTCTCAAGGCCCGCGACAGCGGAATCACCTACGCCGCCATCGCCGATGCCGCCGGCACCTCCTCACAGGCGGTCCAGGAGATCGCCCGCCGCCACCGGAAGGACGTGGAGCCGGTCCCCGCCCAGGGCGCGGGCATCGCCGCCATCGCCGCACCGCAGCAGCGCGGCAGGATCGGCTCCTGAGCCACGCTCCCCGGTGCGGCGGTCCCGCCGCGATCGGCGCGGATTCGCTGCTGGCCCTGTGCGCCGATGCCGCCGCCATCGCCTGCCAGCGCATGGCCCACTGGCGCCCGCTGCTGGGGTCGGCGATCGTCGATTCAAAGGGCGAGCGCAACGACCTCGTGACCCGCGCCGATGGGGAGATCGAGGGCCTGGTGCGCGGATTCCTGCTGCGCCTGCGCCCCGGTGACCGGATCGTGGGCGAGGAGGGCGCCGCGGCGCTCGAGGTGTCCGACCACCCCGCCGCCGAGGCGCTGGCCAGCTCGCTCTCCCCGCTCACTCGGGCGCGGCTCGCCGCGGCGGCCCCGGGCCCGCTCGAGTGGCACGTCGACCCGATCGACGGCACCGCGAACTTCGTGCGCGGCATCGAGCACCACTGCTTCTCGATCGGTGCGGCGCGGGCGGGCGGCGGTGGCGGCAGCGGGAGCGGCGGCAATCCCGCGGATGCCCATTGGGAGGCGGGCCTCGTGGCGGCCCCGGAGCTGGGCAGCGTCTGGTTCGCGCGTGCCGGCGCCGGCGCGTGGAAGGCCCGCGGACCGCGTGGCCTGCCCGGCGGCTGGGTCCGCTGGGACCCTGCGGCGTCGCGCCTGCGCGCCCGCGACCGCGGGCAGGGCGGTCGGATCGTCGCCACCGGCTTCGGCTACGCCCCGGAGCGCCGGGAGCTGCAGCTGCGCGAGTTCGCGGCGATCATGGCCGGCTACGACGACGCGCGGCGCATGGGCTCGGCGGCGCTCGACCTGTGCCAGGTCGCCGAGGGGCGCGTGAGCGCCTACTACGAGCGCGGGCTGGGCGTCTACGACTGGGCGGCGGGTGCCCTCATCGCGCAGGAGGCGGGGGCGGCCGTGCGCCGGCCGCGCTCCCGCTCGGACATGCTCATTGCGGCGGGTGCGCGCGAGGATGTGGGCGCCGCCGCCCAGCTCGCGGCGATCGCCGGGGCCGCGGAGTCTCTGCAGTAAACCGGCGCCTCTGCGGTGACGCGGGAGCACCCTCAGAACCCGGAGCCGCCCCACATAGACTGCGGCCATGCGCCTGTTCACCAACGCCGTCGTGCACACCCTCGACCCCGCGCGGCCCCGCGCGGAGGCGATCCTCACCGACGGCGAGGCGATCGCCGCGGTGGGCGGCGCCGAAGAGCTCGCGGCCCACGCGGCCGGGCGCCTGGAGGAGACGGTCGACCTGCGCGGTGCGCCCGTCATCCCGGGCCTCGTCGATGCGCACCTGCACGCCATGAGCTACGCGGAATCGCTGGCACAGGTGGACCTGCGCCAGGCGCGCAGCGAGGCCCAGGCGGTCGAGGCGATCGCCGCCTATGCCCGCACCCTGCCGGACGGCGTGTGGGTGGGCGGCGGCCGCTGGGACTGCAATCGCTGGAAGGGCGGCGTCGGCCAGCCCGGCCGCGCCCTCCTCGACGCCGCCGTGCCGGATCGCCCGGTGGCCGTGTGGTCGATCGACTACCACACGCTGTGGTGCAATGGCGCCGCGCTGCGCGCCGCCGGCATCGACGCCTCCACCCCCAGCCCCCGGGGCGGCGAGATCGTCCGCGACGCGGAGGGCCACGCCACCGGCATCCTGCGCGAGGACGCCGCCACCCTCGTCGAGCGCCAGGTCCCGCACGCCCCCCGCGAACTCGGAGCCGACCGCATGGCCGCCGCCCAGCGCGCCTGGCTGGCCGAGGGGCTCACCGGCGTCCACGACATCGACGGCGAGCTCTCCCGCGAGGCATGGCTCGCCCTACGCGAGCGCGGCGGCCTGGACATGCGGGTCGTGAAGTACCTGCGGCTCGAGGAGTTCGACTGGGCGGTGAAGACCGGCTGGCGCACCGGCGGCGGCGACGCCTGGTTCCACCACGGCGGCCTCAAGCTCTTCTCCGACGGCGCGCTGGGCTCGCAGTCGGCCTTCATGTCGAGCGCCTACCCGCACGCCGCGGGCGCCCCCGCCGCGTACGGCATGCAGATCGCCACGGAGGACGTCCTCGTCTCGCAGATCGAGACCGCGCTCTCCCACGGCATCGGGACGGCCATCCACGCGATCGGGGACCAGGCCAACCACCACGTGCTGAGCGCCTACGCCCGCACGCAGGAGGCCAACAGGGCCGCCGAGGCGCGGTTCGGGTCCGTGCTGCGCCGCCGGATCGAGCACGCCCAGTTCGTCCAGCCCGCCGATGTGGCCCGCTTCGGCCAGCTGGGCATCGTCGCCTCGATGCAGCCGCGCCACTGCATCTCCGACCTCCACCTGCTGGCCGCCCTGCGCCCGGACGAGCGGCTGGCCGCCTACGCCTGGGGGGAGCTCGCCGCGGCCGGGGCGCCGCTGGCCTTCGGCTCCGACGGCCCGGTGGAGCCGTCGAATCCGTTCGCCGCGATCTACGCGGCGATGACGCGCGCGGACATCGAGGGAGATCCGGCCACGTCCTTCCAGCCCGAGCGCAGGATCAGCGCGCGGGCCGCCCTCGAGGCCCACACCTCGGGCGCGGCCTACGCGGCCGGCCGCGAGGCGTGCACGGGCCGGCTGGCGCCCGGCATGGAGGCGGACTTCATCGCCCTCGACGTCGACCCGCTCGTCCACCCCGGCCTCGATCCGGAGACCGGGGCGTACGGCAGCGAGGACGCGCTGTTCGACCACGCATGCGCCATTCGGGATGCCCGCGTGCTCGTCGCCGCGGTGGGCGGGACGGTGCGCCACGCGCTCTGAGGGGGGGCACGCCCTGCGCCCCCGAGGCGCCTGCGAATGTGATCTTGCACGCTATACTGACGTCGCTGTCCAGCGCCCGCGCAGGCCGCAGCGCAGGACCCCCACAATCGCATATGCCGCAATGACACGTTCTGGGAGAGCCCGGACGGCCGCGCCCCTCGCTGCCGCCGGACGCCGTAGGTGCAATTCCCTCCCCGGGAAACTCTCAGGCCCAGTACCAGGACGCGCAGGCACCTCTGGAGCACGCCCGCCGCACCTGCGCGGGCTGTGACAGAGCGGGGAGGATCGCTCACGTACGGCCGGTGCGCGCACCGGAGACGACAGGAGGACCTCCATGACCGCCGATTCGCACGAAGCCCGCTCGCACAGCACCCCCGATCCGCACAGCACCGCCGCGCCGGCCGGCTCGGACCGCGACCCGCGCTCCGGCGATGCCCCGCGGCCGTTCGCCGACCGCCACATCGGGCCCCGCCCGGACCAGACCGCGGCGATGCTCGACACCCTCGGCTACGACTCCCTCGAGGCGCTGTCCGCGGCCGCCGTGCCCTCCTCCATCGCCCTCGAGGGCGAGCTCACCCTGCCGCGGGCCGTCTCCGAGGCGCAGGTGCTCGACGAGCTGCGCGCCCTTGCCGCAGACAACGTCCAGCGCACCCAGCTCATCGGCCAGGGCTTCTCCGACACGATCACCCCGCCGGTCATCCGGCGCAACGTCGTGGAGAACCCCGCCTGGTACACCGCCTACACCCCGTACCAGCCGGAGATCAGCCAGGGCCGGCTCGAGGCGCTGCTGAACTTCCAGCAGGCCGTCCAGGATCTCACCGGCCTCGACATCGCCAATGCGTCCCTCCTCGACGAGGCCTCCGCGGTCTTCGAGGCGATCCTGCTCATGCACCGCGCGAACAGGAAGGGCTCGACGGTCGTCCTCGACACCGAACTCCACCCACAGGTGATCGCCGTGGTCCGCGCCCGGGCCAGGGCCATGGACATCCACGTGCAGGTCGCGGACCTCGCGCAGGGCCTCGTGGGCGAGGACGTCTTCGGCATCGTCTGCGCCCAGCCCGGCACCACCGGCGCCATCCGCGCCTTCGACGACGCGATCGCCGGCGCCCACGAGCGCGGCGCGCTCGTCGCCTTCGACACGGACCTGCTGGCCCTGACCCTCCTGGCCTCGCCCGGCGAGCAGGGCGCGGACATCGCGGTGGGCTCGGCCCAGCGCTTCGGTGTCCCGCTGTTCTTCGGCGGCCCCCACGCCGCATTCCTGGCGGTGGCGGACAAGCTTAAGCGCCAGCTGCCCGGCCGCCTCGTGGGCGTGTCCAAGGACGCGGACGGCAAGCCCGCCTACCGCCTGTCGCTCCAGACCCGCGAGCAGCACATCCGCCGCGAGAAGGCCACGAGCAACATCTGCACCGCGCAGGCGCTCCTGGCCAACGTCGCCTCGTTCTACGCCTGCTACCACGGCCCCGCGGGCCTCCAGCGGATCGCCTCGCGCATCCACCGCCTCGCCCACGCGTTCGCGGCCGCCGCGGGCTCCATCGAGGGCGCCGAGGCGGCCGCCGGCGACTTCTTCGACACGGTCGCGCTCACTGTGCCCGACGCGCAGGCCGCCGTCGCGGCCGCCGATGCCGCGGGCATCAACATCCGGCTCATCGACGAGACGACCGTGGGGGTGTCGTTCGGCGAGCCGCACACCGTGGCCGATGCCAACGCGCTGCTGAGCGCGCTCGGCGCCGCGCGCACCATCGACGAGGCGACGTTCGAGGCCGGGGCGGCCGGCGACTTCGGGCCCGGGCAGACGCCCGCCCCGCGCCTGCCCGGGGCCCTGACCCGCGCCTCGGCGTACCTCACGCACCCCGTCTTCCACGAGCACACCTCGGAGACGCGGATGATGCGCTACATGCGCACGCTGGCCGATCGCGACCTCGCCCTCGACCGCACGATGATCCCCCTGGGCTCGTGCACGATGAAGCTCAACGCGGTCGCGGAGATGGAGGCCATCACGTGGCCGGGCTTCGCGGGCATCCACCCGTTCGCGCCGGGGGAGCAGACCGCCGGCTGGCGCGCGCTCATCGCGAGCCTCGAGGCCATGCTCGCCGAGGTGACCGGCTACGACCGCGTCTCCCTCCAGCCCAATGCCGGCTCCCAGGGCGAGCTGGCCGGCCTGCTGGCGATCCGCGGCTACCACGTCAGCCGCGGCGACCACGGGCGCCGCGTCGTCCTCATCCCGCAGTCCGCCCACGGCACGAACGCGGCCTCCGCGGTGCTCGCCGGGCTGCGCGTCGTCGTCGTCAAGACCGCGGAAGACGGCTCGATCGACCTCGACGACCTGGACGCGAAGATCGCCAAGCACGCCGATGAGCTCGCCGGCATCATGATCACGTACCCATCGACGCACGGCGTCTACGAGTCCGATGTGCGCCTCGTGTGCTCGAAGGTCCACGCGGCCGGCGGTCAGGTCTACGTCGACGGCGCGAACCTCAACGCGCTGCTTGGGCTCGCCCAGCCGGGCCGGTTCGGCGGGGACGTCTCCCACCTCAACCTCCACAAGACGTTCTGCATCCCCCACGGCGGCGGCGGGCCGGGCGTGGGCCCGGTGGCCGTGCGCGAGCACCTCGAGGCGTTCCTGCCCGGCGATCCGCGCCAGGCCGCGCTCGTGGCCGGCGACGAGGCGGCCACGGCGCTGCCGGTCACCTCGACGCTGTTCGGCTCCGCGGGTGTCCTGCCCATCAGCTGGGCCTACCTGCGGCTCATGGGCCCCGGCGGGCTCACCGAGGCCACGCGCACCGCGCTGCTGAATGCCAACTACATCGCCCACGAGCTGGGGGATGCGTTCCCCGTGCTCTACACGGGCGAGTCCGGGCTCGTCGCCCACGAGTGCATCCTCGACCTGCGCGAGCTCACCGCCGCCACCGGGGTGACCGCCGAGGACGTGGCCAAGCGCCTCATCGACTACGGCTTCCACGCCCCCACGCTGGCCTTCCCCGTGCCGGGCACGCTCATGGTGGAGCCCACGGAGAGCGAGGACAAGGACGAGCTCGACCGCTTCATCGCGGCGATGCGCGCCATCCGGGCGGAGATCGACCGCATCGGCGCGGACTACGCCTACGAGGAGTCCCCGCTGCACGCGGCGCCGCACACCGCGACGTCCGTGATGGACGACTGGGATGCGAAGTACTCGCGGCGCACCGCGGTCTTCCCCGTCGAGAGCCTCGAGCTGACGAAGTACTTCCCGCCGGTGCGCCGGATCGACGGCGCCTGGGGCGACCGGAACTTCGTGTGCTCGTGCCCGCCGCCGGAATCGTTCGAATCGGATCACTACGAGGAGTTCCTCGCCTTCGCCGGCGCGCAGCCGGCCGGCGGCCACGGGGCCCAGCAGAAGGAGAGCCAGCGATGACGCAGACGACACCGCTCCACACCATCCACCGCCAGCTGGGCGCGAGCTTCACGGACTTCGGCGGCTGGGACATGCCGCTCAAGTACGGCTCCGAGCTCGCCGAGCACCGCGCCGTGCGCGAGGCCGCGGGCATCTTCGACCTCTCACACATGGGCGAGGTGCAGGTCGTCGGCCCACAGGCGGGTGCCTTCCTCGATGCGGCGATGCTCGCGACGTACTCGACGATGACGGTGGGCCGGGCGAAGTACGGCGTCATCGTCGACGACGACGCCCACATCGTCGACGACCTCATCACGTACCGCCTCGACGAGGACGACTACCTCGTCGTGCCCAACGCCTCGAACGCCCCGGCCGTGGCCGCGGTGCTCACGGAGCGGGCGCGCGCATTCGGCGCGGGCGTGGAGGTCATCGACAAGTCCGCGGACATCGCGCTCATCGCCGTCCAGGGCCCCGCCGCGGAGGCCATCCTGCTCGCCACCCAGGACGACGGCGCCGCCGGCGGTGAGACCGCCGCCCAGCAGGGGCTGCGCGAGCTCACGTACTACGCGTGGATGACGCTGACCATTGCGGGCCTCGACGTGCTCGTGGCGCGCACCGGCTACACGGGCGAGGACGGGTTCGAGCTCTACGTGCCCGCCGAGCACGCCGTGCTGCTGTGGAACGCGCTGAGCAACGAGGGCGAGGCGCTGGGCCTGCAGCCCTGCGGGCTGGCCGCGCGCGACTCCCTGCGCCTCGAGGCCGGGATGCCGCTCTACGGCCACGAGCTCACGCTCGAGACGACGCCCTACGATGCCGGGCTGGGCCGGATGGCCGATGCCGCGCTGAAGAACAAGGGCGACTTCGCCGCCCGCGCCGCGCTCGAGGCGCTGGCCGGTGCGCAGCCGGCCCGCGTGCTCGTGGGGCTGAGCTCGGACCAGCGCCGCGCCGCCCGCGAGGGCTCGACCGTGCTGGCCGGCGGGCAGGAGGTCGGCACGATCACCTCGGGCCAGCCCTCGCCCACACTGGGCCGCCCGGTGGCGCTGGCCTACGTCGACCGCGCGCAGGCCGAGCCGGGCACCGCGCTCGACGTCGACGTGCGCGGCAAGGGGCTGCCGTTCACCGTCGTCGAGCTGCCCTTCTACCGCCGCGAGCGCTGAGGCTCCGCACCCCCCACGTCTTCGAAAGGACCCCATCATGGCCGAACTGCCCGCCCTCCCGCAGGACTTCTCCTACTCCGCCGAGCACGAGTGGGTGAGCGCCGAGGCCCAGGCCGTGGCCGGCGCGACCGTGCGCGTGGGCATCACCGCCGTCGCCGCCGATGCGCTGGGCGAGGTCGTCTACGTCGACGCGCCCGCCGTGGGCACCCACATCATCGCGGGGGAGACCTGCGGCGAGGTGGAGTCGACGAAGTCCGTCTCGGACATCTACTCCCCGGTCACGGGCGAGGTCACCGCCGTCAACGAGCTCGCCTCCGCCACGCCCGGCATCCTCAACACGGACCCCTACGGCGACGGCTGGCTCTTCGAGGTCGCGGTCTCCGAGGCTGGTCCGCTCATGGACGCCGCGGCCTACGCGCAGGCCAACCACCTCTGAGGCACCGGGCCCATGCCCGTCAGCGCGTTCGACCTGTTCACGGTGGGCATCGGCCCATCGTCCTCGCACACCGTGGGGCCCATGCGGGCCGCCGCGAGCTTCGTCGACCTCGTGGGCCCCGCGCTGGACGAGGTCGCCCGCCTGCGGGTGGACGTCTACGGCTCGCTCGCCGCCACGGGGGCCGGCCACGGCACGTTCGACGCGATCATGCTGGGCCTCGAGGGATGCCGCCCGGAGGACGTGAGCCCCAACGAGGTCGAGGAGCGCAACGCCCGCATGCGCGCCACCGGGCAGGTGCGCCTGGGCGATGTGCGCGTCATCGACTTCGCGGTGGCCGACATGGTCCAGCGCCCGCTCACGGTGCTCCAGCGCCACACGAACGCCCTCGAGCTCACCGCCTTCGACGCCGCCGGGGCCCAGCTGGCCCACGAGACCTACTTCTCCGTGGGCGGCGGATTCGTCGTCGCGGCCTCGGACGAGCAGGAGGCAATCGGCCCGGACCTCGCGGACACGCCGGAGACGGCGGGAGAGACGGGGGACGCGGCGGGCGCCGTCGGCGCCTCGGCCCGCACCTCGGCTGCGGAGGCCTTCGCCGTGCCCCCCGGCGCACACGACGCCGTCTACGACTTCGCCTCGGCGGCCCAGCTGCTCGCGATCTCCCGGCGCACGGGACTGGCCTTCTGGCAGATCATGATGGCCAACGAGACGACCGCGCGCACGGAGTCCGAGGTGCGCGCCGGGCTGCTGCACATCCACGCCGTCATGGAGGAGTGCGCGGCGAACTCGCTCGACCGCTCCGGCCACCTGCCCGGCGGGCTCAAGGTGCGCCGGCGCGCCCACGACTGGCACCTGCGCCTCAAGGAGGAGGACCCGGGCCGCGACCCGCGCTTCTACCAGGAGTGGGTCAACCTCATCGCGCTCGCGGTCAACGAGGAGAACGCCTCGGGCGGGCGCGTCGTCACCGCCCCCACGAACGGCGCCGCCGGCATCATCCCGGCCGTCATGCACTACGCGCTGCACTACGTGCCCGCGGTGCTCGAGGGCGGCCAGGACGCGCGCGAGCAGGCGATCGTCGAGTTCCTCCTCACCGCCGCCGCCGTGGGCGTGCTCTACAAGGAGGGCGCGTCGATCTCCGGGGCCGAGGTGGGCTGCCAGGGCGAGGTCGGCTCGGCTTCGTCCATGGCGGCCGGCGGCCTGGCCGCCGTGCTGGGCGGCACGCCCGAGCAGATCGAGAACGCCGCGGAGATCGCGATGGAGCACAATCTGGGCCTGACCTGCGATCCGATCGCCGGGCTTGTGCAGGTGCCCTGCATTGAGCGCAACGCGATCGCCGCGGGCAAGGCGATCAACGCCGCGAAGATGGCCATGTGGGGCGACGGTACGCACCGTGTGAGCCTCGACGAGGTCATCAAGACGATGAAGGACACGGGCGCGGACATGTCCAACAAGTACAAGGAAACCGCGATGGGCGGCCTCGCCGTCAACGTCGTCGAGTGCTGAGCGGCTTGCCGTGCTGAGCCGCTGGCCGGGGTGCTGAGGCGCTAGCCGTGGTGCTGGGCGGTCAGCCGTCCGCGCGCAGGGCGCCCGCCGTCTCCACGGGCTCGAGCTGCTTCGAGGCCTGCGCGAATGCGCGCCTGACCGCCAGCAGCGCGGGGTGGCGCTCACGGCCTGACCGCACCTCGGTGTAGAGGGTACGGGCCGGCCTGCCGGGCAGCGCGTAGACATCGATTCCCTCGAGGTACTCGGCGCCGATGAGCCCCGGGACGAACGACACCGCATGGCCGGTGCGCACGAGCTCCAGGTGGAGCAGGGGATCCGGGGTCTCGACGACGGCCCGGGGCGTGAAGCCGGCCGCCCGGCACGTGTTGAGCGCCCACTGGCCCAGTCGCGACCAGGCCGGCTCGACCGCCCAGGGCAGCTCCGCGCAGTCGGCCAGCCGCCGCGGCGCCCAGTCCCGCGCGCGCGGCACCGCCAGCCACAGGGGATCGCGGCGGAAGTCGCTGCGGTGGGCGCCCGCCACGCGCGGCACCTGGGCACCGGGGAACTCCTCGCCCAGCACCAGGTCGAACTCGTGGGAGAGCAGCTCCAGGTGGGCCTCGTCCACCTCGCGGTGGGTGAGGTGGACGCTGAGGTCCGGGGCGTCGCGGGCGAGCAGGGTGAGGGCGAGCGGCGCGATCTCGAGCAGCACCGTGTGGAAGCTCGCGATCCGCACCGTGCCCGAGGCGGGCCCCTGCTCCGCAGCGAGGTCCGCCTCCGCCGCGTCCAGGGCCCGCAGGATCGTCTGCGCGTGGCGCACCAGCGTGTGCGCGGCGTCGGTGAGGCGCACGGTGCGGCCCACGCGATCGAGGAGTGCCACACCCGCCTCGCGCTCGAGCTGGGCGAGCTGCTGGGAGACGGCCGAGGGCGTGTAGCGCAGGGCCGCGGCGACATTGGCCAGGGTGCCCTGGCGCTCGAGCTCGGCGAGGATGCGCAGGCGGTTGACGTTGAGCACGGGGCCTCCTGAGGGCTGCGCGGGCGGACGGGGCGAAGTCGCGGCTGCGCCGTGGCGAGAGGCGCATCACAATGCAGTATCGCTTCACTCTACCCGTCACAAAGAGTAAGTAGACGTAACCGCGGGTGCGCCCCCACGATGGAGTCATGTCCGCAGATACCGCCCCCCTCCGCATCGTCGCCCCGGCCTCCGGATCGCCCTCCGCCCCCGCGGCCGCCGCCGGCCTCGGCCCGTCGATCCTCATGGTGGTGGGCTCGTGCGTGTCGCTGCAGTTCGGCTCCGCGTTCGCCACGATGATCTTCCCGGCGCTGGGCACCTGGGGGACGACGGCGCTGCGGCTGTCGATTGCCGCGCTCGTGCTGCTGGCGGTGTGCCGCCCGAACCTGCGCGCGTGGACGCGCAGCCAGTGGGCTGCGGTGCTGTGCTTCGGCGCGGCGCTGGCCGGTATGAACGGCTTCTTCTACGCCGCGATCGCGCGCATCCCCATCGGCATCGCCGTGTGCATCGAGTTCCTGGGCCCGCTCGCGCTCGCCGCGGTGCTCTCGCGCCGCTGGAAGGACACCGTCTGGACCGGACTGGCCCTGGCCGGCATCGGGCTGTTCTTCGTCGACGACCTCGTCGGCGATCAGCCGCTGGACCGCCTGGGTGTGCTGTGCGTCCTGGTCGCCGCCGGCTTCTGGGCGCTCTACATCCTCACGAGCGAGCGGGTGGGCCGCCTGGTTCCCGGTACGGGCGGTCTGGCCGGCGCCCTTGCGGTGGGCGCGGTGCTCATGCTGCCGTTCGGCGCGCAGACGGTGCCGCCGATCGTCGCGCAGCCGGGTCTGCTCGTGCCCGCGCTCGCCACGGCCGCGCTCGCCTCGCTCATCCCGTACTCGCTGGAGTTCGCGGCGCTGCGCCGGCTGCCCAAGCCGGTCTTCGGGGTCCTGCTCAGCCTCGAGCCGGTCGTCGCCTCGTTCGCCGGTCTCCTGCTGCTGGGCCAGGGCATCACGGCGCTGGGCGCGTGCGCGATCGCGCTCGTCGTGCTCGCCAGCGCGGGCTCCACGCTGAGCGCGCGCCGGCGACGCTAGGCTCCGCTGCCGGCACCGGGGTCACCGGCGCCGGGACCACCGGCACCCGCGTCACCGGGGCCGGGGGCCAGTGTCGCTTACCCCTGGGCGCTGCCCAGGCGTGGCCCTGCGAGTCGTCGCGGACCTTGCGGCCGCGCTTGGCCCAGAACTCGGGCTGCGTGACCTCGTCCGTGCCGTCCCAGGCCGTGATGCCGCGGCCGCCGTCGATGTCGTCCTCGTGGAAGACGGGCTCGAGGCCCGCCTTGCGCTGCTGGGTGTAGTTCTTCAGCACGCGCAGCGCCTTGTTCGACAGGGCGGCCACCGCGAAGAGGTTGATGACGGCCATGATCGCCATGAAGATGTTCGCCGCGGTCCACACGAGGTCCAGGGCGGCCACGGCGCCCAGGAACACGGCGCCCATGACGATGATGCGGTAGGCCCACAGCGCGCCGCGTGAGCGCGTGAGGTATTCGATGTTCGTCTCGCCGTAGTAGTAGTTGCCCAGGATCGAGGAGAAGGCGAAGAAGAAGATCGCGACCGTGAGGAAGTGGATTGCCCATTGGCCCAGCTCCGCGCTCAGGGCGTTCTGGGTCAGCTGCGCGCCCTCGGCGTCCCCGCCGTACTCCGGGTTGGACAGGAGCACGATGAAACCGGTGATCGAGCACACGAGGATCGTGTCGAAGTAGACGCCGAGCGCCTGGACGAGGCCCTGCTTGGCCGGGTGCGAGGCGGACGAGGTGGCCGCGGCGTTGGGCACCGAGCCGATGCCGGCCTCGTTGGAGAACAGGCCGCGCTGGATGCCGATGAGCATCATGGAGCCCAGCGTCCCGCCGGCGACCGAGTGCAGCGTGAACGCCTGGCTGAAGATGAGGCCCAGCATGCCGGGCACCTTGTCGAGGTTGCCCGCGACCACGAGGATGCCGATGCCCAGGTAGAGCACGGCCATGACGGGCACGATGATGGCCGCGGCGCTCGAGATGCGCTGGACACCGCCCACGAAGATGGCGCCGGCGGCCACCGCGAGCACGATGCCCAGGACGATCGCGAACGTCTTCGACTCGGCCATGTCGCCGAACGAGGTGGACATGCCGTCGACGATCGAGTTCGACTGCACGGTGTTGAACACGATGCCGTAGGTCACCGCGACGATGACGGCGAAGACCGCGCCCAGCCACTTGAGGCTCAGGCCGTTGGCGATGTAGTAGGCCGGGCCGCCGCGGAACTGGGGGCCATCCTTGACCTTGTAGAGCTGCCCGAGCGTCGACTCGGTGAAGGCGGTGGCGCCGCCCACGATCGCGGTCACCCACATCCAGAACATGGCACCGGGCCCGCCCGTGGAGATCGCCAGTGCCACGCCGGCGATGTTCGCGGTGCCCACGCGGGAGGCCGCGGAGATGCAGAAGGCGCGGAACGGGGAGATGTTCCTGTTGCCCTCCGCATCGTGGCCGGCGGGCTCGACGATGACCCGGAACATCTCCGGGAGCATGCGCAGCTGGACCACGCCGGTGCGGATCGTCAGATAGAGGCCGATGGGCACGAGCATGATCACGAGGATGATCGTGAAGATCTTGTCCGTGCCGTCGAGGAGGTTGGTCAGCGTTTCCACGGCGGGTCCTTCCGCGTGCGGGGGTGAGCGGGGGCGGTCGTGCTCCCGGTCACTCTACGCGGGGGCGGGACTCCGGGGCCCCGCGGGCTCAGAACGTCTTCGCGTCGATGACGAATCGATACCTGACGTCGGAGTCCACCACACGGTCGTAGGCCTCGTTGATCTGGTCGGCCCCGATGAGCTCGATCTCCGCGGTGATGCCGTGCTCGGCGCAGAAGTCGATCATCTCCTGGGTCTGCGGGATGCCGCCGATGTTCGAGCCCGCGAGGATCTTCCCCCCGCCGATGAGGGCGCCCGCGGGGATCTTCATGGGCTCCGGGGGCAGGCCCACGAGCACCATGGCGCCGTGCGGCTTGAGCGCGCGCAGGTAGTCCACGGCGTCGAACGGGGCGGAGATCGTGTTGATGATGAGGTCGAAGGCGCCGCGCAGGCGGTCGAGGGCCCGCGGGTCATCGCCGGTGGCCACGTAGTCGACGGCCCCGAACCGGCGCCCGTCGTCCTCCTTCGCATGCGAGTGGGAGATGACCGTGACCTCGGCGCCCATGGCGGCGGCGAGCTTGACCGCCATGTGGCCCAGCCCGCCCATGCCGACGACCGCGACCTTCGTGCCGGGGCCCGCGCCGAACCGGGCCAGGGGCGAGTAGGTCGTGATGCCCGCGCACAGCAGCGGCGCGGCGGCGGCCGGGTCGAGCGACTCGGGGATGTGGATCGCGAAGTCCTGGCTCACCGGGATGTGCGTGGAGTAGCCGCCCTGCGTGATGGAGCCGTCGCGGCGGTCCTTTGAGTTGTACGTGCCCACGTTGCCGTTGAGGCAGTCCTGCTGCTGGCCGGCCAGGCACTGCTCGCACTCGCCGCAGGAGTCGACGAGGCAGCCCACGCCCACGCGCTCGCCCACCTCGAACCCGGTTACGGCCGGGCCGGTCTCGACGATCCGGCCGATGATCTCGTGGCCGGGGCTCATGGGGTAGTGGCACGGGCCCCACTCGCCGCGCACCGTGTGGATATCCGAGTGGCAGATGCCCGAGTACTCGACCTCGATCATGATGTCGTCGTCGCGCAGGTCGCGGCGGTCCAGGGTCGACTTCTCCAGGGGCTTGTCCGCGGCGGTGGCCGCAACGCATGCAACAGTCTTCATGCGTTCCAGGGTACGGGTGCTGCGGGGCAAGAGGCCGCGGTGGTCCGGTGTTTGGCAGGATGGGACGCGTGAGCGAACAGGGAAGCGAACAGGCGGACACGACCTCAGCGCAGCGGGCCGCGGAGGAGGTGGGCGCGTTCCTCGACGAGGAGTTCGCCTCCCGCGACGTTCCCCGCCCGGCGTGGGGCGTGTTCCTGGGCGGCCGGCTGCTGGCCGGGGAGAACGCGGACGGCATCTACCGGATCGCCTCGATGACGAAGTCCTTCACCGCGGCCGCGGTGCTGGGACTGCGCGCCGGGCTCATCCCCTCCCGTGACGGCGCCCCGGCCCTCGACCTCGACGCGCCGCTGCCGCGCTACATCCTCGCGCTCCGGGCACCGGAGGCGGACCCCGGGCTGGCCCGGGTGACCGTGCGCGATGCGCTCACGATGGCCTCCGGCCTCCCCACCGACGACCCGTGGGCCGACCGGCAGGAGGCGCTGAGCCGGGCGGACTTCGACGCGCTGCTGGCCCGCCCCACGAGCAGCGGCTTCGCCCCGGGGGCGGGGTTCGCCTACTCGAACTACTCCTACGCGCTGCTGGGCCGCCTCGTCGAGGAGCTCACCGGCCGCGGGTACCGCGAGGTCGTGGCCGAACACGTCATCGCCCCCGCCGGGCTCGCGGACACGGGCTTCTCCACCGCCGAGGTGGACGCCGGCCGGATCGTGCCGGGCTACCGGTTCGACGCCTCCGGCGCCCCTGTCGAGCTGCCGTTCTCCGCGCCGGGCGCGTTCTCCGCGATCGGCGGGCTGTTCTCCACGGTCGAGGACATCGGCGCGTGGATGCACGGCTTCGGCACCGCCCTGCGCGAGCACGCCGGGTGCGACGGGTGGGACCGCGTGCGCCGCGACATGCAGCAGGCGCAGCGCCTCGTCGACGTCGAGGGGCTGGCGGCCGTGGCCGGCGAGGAGCGGCCGCTCGCCGTCGACTCCTACGGCTACGGCCTCCACCACCGCTTCGACGCGCGCTTCGGCCAGCTCAACTACCACTCTGGCGGCTACCCGGGCTTCGGGTCGCACATGCGCTGGCACCCGGCCAGCGGCGCGGGCATCGTCGTCTTCGCCAATCGCACGTACGGCCCGGCGACGCTGCTCGCCCGCCAGGGCCTCGACCGCTTCCTCGAGGCGGTGCTGCCCGCCCGGGCCGGTGCCGGCCGGCCGGGCCCCGGGCGGGGCGACGTGCGCCCGGTGAGCGCGCTCGAGCCGTCTGCCAAGGCGCGCGCCCTGCCTGCCCGCGTCGAGGCGCTCGTGCTCGACTGGGACGATGCCCTGGCCGACGAGCTCTTCGAGGACAACGTCGACCTCGACCAGCCGCGCGCCGAGCGCCGCGCGGCGTGGGAGGCGGTGCTCGCAGCCACCGGCGAACGGGCGGCGGACGAGGGGGGTGCGGCGCAGGGCGCCTCGGAGGGGGAGCCCGAGGCGGTCTGGGAGACGGCGGCGCGCGCCAGCTGGCGCACGGCCGGGCCGACGGGCGAGCGGGAGGTGTCGATCACGCTCACGCCGTTCGACACGCTCCAGCAGATCACGGTGCGCGCGGTGCCCGGGCGCTGAGCGCCGGGGCCGCGGCCGAGCGCCGGACTACGCGGCGCGGGTGTGCGCGCCCTCGGTCATCTCCTCGAGCTCCACGCCCTTGGTCTCGGGGACCCACTTGAGGACGAAGAACAGCGAGAGCAGCGAGCACACGGCGTAGAAGCCGTAGGCCGCGGCGAGTGAGAAGTCCGCCATCGCGGGGAAGAGCGTGGAGATCGCGAAGTTCGCCAGCCAGTTGACGGCCGCGGCCGCGGACAGCGCGACGGCGCGGATCCGGTTGGGGAACATCTCGCCGAGCATGAGCCACATGATCGGCCCCCACGTGGCGCCGAAGAAGATGACGAAGAGGTTCGCGGCGATGAGCGCCGTGATGCCCCAGGCGCCCGGCAGGCTGACCTTGCCGTCGACAGTGACGGCCTGGGCGAAGCACAGGGCCATGACGCCCAGTGAGACCGCCATCCCTGCCGAGCCCGCGATGAGCAGGGGCCGCCTGCCCACCCGGTCGACCGAGGCGATCGCGACGACCGTGACGACGATGTTCGTCACGGAGGTGATGACGGTGATCGTCATCGAGTCGCTCTCCGCGAAGCCCACCGCCTGCCACAGCGTGGACGAGTAGTAGAAGATCACGTTGATGCCCACGAACTGCTGGAACACGGCCAGCGCGATCCCGATCCACACGATCGGCATGATCCGCCCGTTCGCGCCGATGAGGTCGCGCAGCGTCTGGCGCTTCTCCGTCGTGATCGTCGACTGGATCTGCGCGATCTTGGCCTCGGCGCTCTCACCGCCCTTGAGTCCCACGATCTCCCGCAGCACCCGCGCGGCCCGGTCGAGCTTGCCGCGGGCCACGAGGTAGCGCGGGGACTCCGGGATCGCGAACGCCATGATGCCGTAGAGGACGGAGGGCACCGCCTCGGCGATGAACATCCAGCGCCACGCGGCGAGGCCGAACCACAGCTGTGCGCCCGCGCCCCCGGCCAGCTGGGCGAGGTAGGCGTCGGAGAGCAGCGCGACGAAGATGCCGGCCACGATCGCCAGCTGCCACAGCGAGCCCAGCTGCCCGCGCACCCGGGCGGGGGACACCTCGGCGATGTAGGCGGGGGCGATGACCGAGGCCATGCCCACGCCCAGGCCGCCCACCACGCGCCACACGATGAGCCACAGCACGTCGGGTGCGAGCCCGGAGCCCAGCGCGGAGACGAAGAAGAGCGCGGCGGCGACGATCATCGAGCGCACCCGGCCGTAGCGGTCGGCGAGCCCGCCGGCGAACCACGCGCCCACCATGCACCCGAGCAGCGCGCAGGAGACGGAGAAGCCCGTGAGGCCCTCGCTCATCCCGAAGCCCGCCCGCAGCGCGTTCACCGCGCCGTTGATGACGGAGGTGTCGAAGCCGAACAGGAAGCCGCCGAACGCGGCGATCACGGCGACCAGCGCCACACGGCCCGAGTGCGCGGGCCCCGCGGCCTCGGGGGTCGGCTTGAAGCTCATGGTGGACATCGGCGTCCCCTTCTCCCGGCGGGCTCCGCCGGGATCCCGGCGGAGCTCCGCTTCCTATGCGAACAGCGGCGCCATGCGCCGCAGGCCCTGCGCGATCGTCTCCGAACCGTGGGAGACGAACGAGAACCGCATCGTCCGCTCGTCCGGCTCCTCGACGTAGAAGGGCGCACCGGGGACGAAGATCGTGCCGAGCTCGATCGCCCGGTAGACGAGCTCCGAGGTGTCGAAGCCCTCCGGCAGGCGCGCCCACACGAACATGCCCCCGGCCGGCTTCGTGAGCACGGATCCGGGCGGCAGGATCTCAGCGAGCTCGTCGACCATCGTGTTCATCCGCGAAGCATACTCCGCGCGCACCGTGACCAGGCGGGATTCGAGGTCCGTGTGCTCCAGGTAGTGGGCGGCGGCGAGCTGGTCGACGGTCGAGGTCTGCAGCGCCGAGCCCTGCTTGGCCACGCCCACCCGCTCGAGGACCTCCTCCGGCCCGCGCAGCCACCCCACCCGCAGGCCCGGCGCCAGCACCTTCGACAGCGAGTTGGCCAGGAAGGACCGGTCGTCCAGGCGCGGGTCGGACACGATGGGGGGCAGCACCTCGTCCGTGAAGCGCAGCTCGGAGTATGGGTCGTCCTCGATGAGCCACACGTCGTGGGCGGCGATGACGTCCGCGATCGCGGTGCGCCGGGACCAGGGCATCGTGACGCCCGTGGGGTTCTGGAACGTGGGGATGAGGTAGACGGCCTTCGGCTTCCAGTACCGGATCGCGGTGTCGAGGGCCTCCGGGATGACACCGCCCTCATCGGAGAGCAGCGCCCGGAACTCGACGCCCTGCAGCGCGAACGCCTGGAGGGCGGACATGTACGTGGGGTTCTCCACGAGCACGATGTCGCCGGGGTTGAACAGGGTCTGCGAGAGCAGCCCCAGCCCCTGCTGGGAGCCCGAGGTGATGAGCACGTTGGCCGGCGAGGTGGGCACGCCCTGTTCGGCGAGGCGCTTGGCGGCGGCCTCGCGCATCTCCGGTTCGCCATCGGTGGGCCCGTACTGGAGGGCGCGCCCCCCATTGGCGTCGATGACGTGGGAGAACGCGCGGGACAGACCCTCGGTGTCGAAGAGCTCCGGGGCGGGGTGGCCACCGGCGAAGCTGATGATCGAGGGATCGTGGGCGATGCCGAAGAGCTTGCGGATGGGCGATTCGCCCATCCCGGCGACGTACCGGTTCAGGTGTGAGCGGACTGATTCCATGGCTCCCATGGTAAGCACGGGAAAGGCTCAGGAACGTGCGCGCGAAACGGCGGTTTCGCGCCGGCCGCGCGCACGCCCCGCGGCGGCTCAGCCGCGCAGCGCGACGGCCGCCTCCGGGGTGGCGATGCGGAAGGTCAGCGACTCCTGCAGGTAGAGCGTCACCGTCTGCGCGTCGTGGGCGAGGTAGCCCACGGAGAGGTCCTGGCCGAGGTGCAGCTCGAAGTCGCCGCCGCGCTCGGACACGAGCAGCGCACCCGTGAGGTTGGGCGCCCACATGATGCGCCCCTCGCCGAGCGCGCGCTGGATGTGGGCGAGCACCGGGTAGCCGTGGTCGACCGTCTCGACGACCTGGGTGTAGAGCTCGGCGGACAGCAGCAGGCTGTAGGGGCCGCCCACATAGGCGAGGCGGACCGCCTCGATGGCGCGGGAGACGGCGTCGGGCAGCTCCCGGATGCTCTCCGGCAGCCCGATGGCCGCGTTCGGGGTGGCCGGGATGATGCCGGTGATGCCGTCGAGGCCCTCGAAGACGGCGGAGTCCTCCGCGCGCGCGAGCTGCGCCGCGGCGTCCTGGGCGGGGCCCCAGTCCGGGTCCACGGCACCGCGGGCAACGGAGTCGATCTCCTCGCGGCTGAGGGAGAAGGGCGCGCGCAGCTCGACGACGGGCAGCACCTCGCGGCGGCGGGCGCGCACCGCCTCGACCGGGCTCGTGGCCTCGGCCTCCCGGCCCGTCGTGAGGGAGGAGAACTCGGTGCCGCGCGCCTCGGGCATGTCGACGAAGCGCCGAGCGGCGATGCGGGTGGCGAAGGTGGAGCGGATCTCCCCCTCCAGATTGGCCCAGGCGGCCTCGGAGATCGGTGCCAGTTCGCGATGCAGGTTCTTCACGGCGTCCCCCTTCGGGTCGGTGCAGCCACCGCGGCTGCGAAGTGTGGTGTCATGCTGCTGATCAGTGCTGGGGTGCCTGCCCGCTCGGGCGCAGGCTCCCGATGCCCAGCGAGCCGTCCCCGCCGCCCGCACCGGGCTGCTCGACCGCGCCGGCCTGCTCGCCCGCGCCGGGCGCGTGCGACTCGGGGCCGACCGGCTGCTCGGCGTCCGCGATGCCGGTGCCGGAGTTCTGCTCCTGCGGCCCCCGGTAGCCGCCGGGCACGGCGTTGGCGGGGGTCACGGGCGCGGGCACCGCCGGCTGCGCCCCGGCGCCCACCGGCGCCGCCGGCAGCGCGTCCATCGAGTCGAGGCGGGCGATCGAGGGGATGAAGAACAGCCCGCCCGTCACGGCGGTGGAGAAGTCGAGGATGCGGTCGTGGTTGCCCACCGGATCGCCGATGAACATGTTGACCAGCATCTGCTCGGTCACGGAGACGTCCGCGGCGTAGCCGATGAAGAACGTCCCGAACTCCTTGGCCTCGAACGAGCCGAACGGCATGTTCTCGCGGAAGATGTCGTGCTCGACCCCGTCGGCGTCCGTGATGGTGTTGAGGGCGACGTGCGAATTCGACGGCTTGACGTCGTCGGGCAGCTCCACGTCCTCGAGCTTCGTGCGCCCGATCACCCGCTGCTGCTCCTCGACGGTGAGGGACTCCCACGCGGTGAGGTCGTGGATGTACTTCTGGACGATGACGTAGCTGCCGCCCCGGTAGGCCGGATCCTCATCCCCGATGAGCACCGACTGCAGCGCGGCATCACCCTCCGGGTTGGCGGTGCCGTCCACGAAGCCCAGCAGGTCGCGCATGTCGTAGTACTTGAAGCCGTGGACCTCGTCGACGATCGTGACGGCGTCGCCCAGCTGCGCGAGCGCGATGCGCGCGAGTTCGAAGCACATGTCCACCGAGCGCGCCCGCAGGTGGAGCAGGATGTCGCCCGGCGTGGAGGGCGCGGTGTGGGTGGGGCCCTCGATGGGCGCCAGTGTGTGCAGCTGCAGGGGCGCGGGGGCTGCGTAGAGCCGCTCCCACAGCTGCGCCCCGATGCCCGCGACGCACAGCAGGTCCGCGTCCGGCACGCGGAAGGACACGGAGCGGGTGAGGCCGGAGAGGGCCGGGAGGAACGCGCGCACGGCGTCCTCGCCGCCCGGGCGCACCGTGAGCGTGAGGAACATGCCCGTGCGCGCGGGCTTCGACACGACCTGCTGGGTGACCATCTGCGCCCCACTTCCCCTCGGGCAACCGCGCGGTGTGCTCGGCTGGCTCCAGGCTAGCGCGTGTCGCACCCGGACGCCGCGAGGCCTGCCTGCCCTGACTCGCCCTGACCGCGCGTGGGGCCCGCTCCGAATCCGACAGGTCCACCGGCCGGCTCATCGGTCATGGCCGCGCGGAGGCGGCCTCGCGCAGCCAGCGCAGCCGCCGCCCCGTCGCCACGCCCATGACTGCGCGGGCCCCGGCGCGTGCGGCCTGAGTGGAGGCCAGCCTGCGGGCCTGCCATGCCGCGAGCGCGCGCTCCCGGCCGCGCGGGTGCGCCTCGGCAGTGCGGTTGAGCGCTGCGGCGAGCGCCACCGCGTCGAGGATCGCGTCGTTCGCACCGCGTCCCAGGTTCGGCAGCGCAGCGTGCGCGGCATCGCCGATCACCGCGTAGCGGCCCCGCACGTAGCGGCGCAGCGGGGGCGCCTCCCACAGCCGCGCCGCGAGGATCCCGGAGCCCGCGTCGAGCGCGCGCACGATGGCCGGATGTGCGCGCTGTGAGCGCAGCGGGATGCGGGCGCGGGCGGCGGCGGCCGCAGGATCGAGGGGCTCGGAGCGCTGGCCGTCGGGCCACGCGGCGAACCAGTACGCCCGGTGCTGCGGCAGTGGGGCCAGGCCCCACAGCAGTCCGTCTCCCCAGGCCTCGCCGTAGGGCACGGCTTCGCCGGGCCCGGCGAGCGCTGCGAGAGGCGCGATGCCGCGCAGCGCGGCCCACGGGGTGGCCAGGCGCTGTGCGCGGCCGGGCGCCACGAGCTCGCGCACGCGCGAGCGCACGCCGTCGGCGCCGACGACCAGGGCGCCGTCGAGCACGGCGGGCCGGCGCACCTCGGCGGCGGTGTGGGCGACTCCGGCCGGCACCGCCGCGCGCAGGGCGGCCAGCAGCGGGCCCCGGGCGACCATGCGCAGGGCGGGCGCGGGTGCCTGGGCGCGCGGCACCCCGTCGATGCGGCGCAGCACCGCGTGCTCGGGGGCCGCCGAGGCGCTGCCGGCCAGTGCGTCCCAGGCACCCACCCGCTGCAGGGCGCGCACCGCGCTCGGCCACAGGCCCAGCGCTGCGCCCGCGGCGGAGCGCTCCGGCTGTGCCTCGCAGACCTCGACGGCGAAGCGAGCGGGATCCAGCGCGGCGGCAAGCGCCAGCCCGGCGATCCCCCCGCCCACGATCGTGACCGATTCCATGCCCGCGAGCCTAGCCGCGCGCGCCCCGCGGCTTCGTGCAGACGGCCCCGGAGTCCCTGGGCATGGTGCTGCGCGGCCGATCCTGAGAAGCTGGGGCGCATGTCCGATGCACCGCGCCCCCAGCCAGAGCCCGTCGACAACCGCCTGGCCGGGTCCACGAGTCCCTATCTGCGCCTGCACGAAGACGACCCGGTCGACTGGCGGCCCTGGGGTGAGGATGCCTTCGCCGAGGCCCGCGAGCGCGATGTCCCGGTCCTCGTCTCGATCGGGTACTCGACGTGCCACTGGTGCCACGTCATGGCCCGCGAGACCTTCTGCGACCCGGCGATCGGCGCGCTGCTGCGCGCGCACGTCGTGGCCGTCAAGGTCGACCGCGAGGAGCTGCCCCAGGTGGATGCCGCGTACATGGGCGCACTCCAGGCCCTGCGCGGCCAGGGCGGGTGGCCGCTCACCGCGTTCGCCACCCCGGATGGGGCGCCGTTCTTCGCCGGCACCTACTACCCGCCCCGCCCGGCGCACGGCGCCCCCTCGTTCGCCCAGGTGGTGCAGGCGGTGGCGCACATGTACCGTGACCGCCGCGCGGAGGTGGACCGGGTGGCCGGGCAGCTCGACGCGCGTCTCACGGGCCTCGCCGAGCGCATCTCGATGGCCCTGCCCGCCGGCGAGGACCTGGCCGCCCCGAGCGCCGAGGAGCTCGACGCGGCCTACGAGCAGCTGGTCGGCGATGCCGACTTCACGTGGGGCGGGTTCGGCACCGCCCCCAAGTTCCCCCCGCTGCCCGTGCTCATGGCGCTCATCCGCTCGCTGGCGCGGGCCGGGCGCGGGCCGGAGGGCAGCGGCGGCCTGCCCGCGGACTCCGCGGCCCTGGCCTGTGCGGGCGCCGATGCGGACGTGGGCGCCGCCTGCCCCGGCCTGCCCGCACTGGGGGAGGTCCCCGAGCTCGACCGCCTGCGGATCGTGCGGCGCACACTCCTGGGCATCGCCGCCGGCGGCATGCGCGACCAGCTGCGCGGCGGCATCTGCCGCTACAGCGTCGATGCCCGCTGGCAGGTGCCGCACTTCGAGAAGATGCTGGGCGACAACGCCCTCCACCTGCGCACCGCCGTTGCCTGGCACCGGCTCGAGGCCGCCTGGGACCCGGACTCGCGCTGGACCCGGCTGGCCGCCCGCGAGGCGGCGGACACGGCGCGCTTCCTCCTCACCGATCTGGCCCTGCCCGGCGGCGGATTCGCCGCCGCCCTCGATGCGGACGCGCCCACCGCCTCGCCGCCGGACGCCCGCGGCGCGGGGTCTTCGCTCGGGGCCAGCGCGCTGCGGGAGGGCGCGCACGCGGTGTTCGCCCCGGCCGACGGCGGTCCGCCGGCCGACTGGGACGACTCGCCCTACGCCCTGGCCGATGCCCCCGAGCTGGGGGGCGGGGTGCTGGTGGCGCCGGGGATCCGCGCGTGGCTGGATGGAGACGATGGTGCGGCCGGGGCAGGCAGTGCGGCTGGGGCGGATGCGGCGACCGCACCCGCCCCGTGGGAGACACCCGGGGCCCGGTCGGTGAGCGGGCGGCTGGCCGCGCAGCAGGACGCCAGGCCGCGTCCGGCCCGGGACGACAAGCTCATCGTCGAGCACGCGGGCCTGGCCGCCACGGCGCTGTGCGAGGCCGCCGCCGTCTTCGACCGGGCCGACTGGGCGGCCGCCGCGGTCGCGACGCTCACCGCGCTGCGCGCCCTCGAGGCCGCCGGCCTGCCGCGCTCGGCCACCGACGGCCGGCCGGGTCCCGCCCCGGCCGGGCTCGCCGACTGGTGCGCGCTCCTGCGCGCGGAGCTGGCCGCGGCCCAGCTGCCCGCGGAGCTGCTGCCCGAGCGCCTGCCGCCCGCCGAACCGCCACCGGGCACGGACGGTGCGGGCGCATGGGCCGGTATCGCCGCCCGCGCCGCGACCGTGCGCGCCGCGTTCGCGGACGAGGAGGCGACCGGCCTGCGCGTGTGGGATGCGCCGGCCGATCCGCTCCTGCCGGCGCGCAGCGCGGACCCGATAGACGGGGCGGGGCCCGCCGCGCGCTCGGCGCTGGCCGAGCTGGCGCTGCTGCTGGGCGAGGGGGACTGCGAGCCCGCCGCCTGGACGGACTTCGCCCACCGGCTGCTCGGCGGCGGCCGCCCGCTCATGCACGCCGCGCCGAACGGGGCGGGCTGGCTGTGCTGGGTGGCGGAGTGCGCCCTCGCGCCCGTCCGGGTGGCCACCGCGGACCCCGCGCTCGCCCGCGCGGCCGCCGCGGATCCGCGGGTGCTCGCGGTCGTGACGGCCGGCGGCCAAGTGCCGGCGGCCGGCGCGGTCGTGTGCCGCGGCACCGCCTGCTCGCTGCCGCTGGCCGACGCCGCCGGGCTGCGCGCCGAGCTCGGCGCCTGAGCCGGCGGCCTCTGCCCTGGAGCCTCAGCCCTGGACGAAGGCGGCCAGCGCCGCGTTCAGCGCCGCGACATCGGCGCTTGCGCACATCTCCCGCGCCGAGTGCATGCTCCACAGCGCGATGCCCACGTCCACGGTCGTCATGCCCAGGCGCGCTGCCGTGATGGGCCCGATCGTCGACCCGCACGGCACGTCGTTGTGGGAGACGAACTCCTGGTACTCCACGCCCGCGCGGGCGCAGGCGGCCGCCCAGGCACCCGCCCCCACCGCATCGGTGGCGTAGCGCTGCTGGGCGTTGAGCTTGAGCAGCGGCCCGCGGCCCAGCACCGGGCGCACCACGGGATCGTGGCGCTCCGGGTAGTTCGGGTGGACGGCGTGGCCCGCGTCCGCGGACAGGCACACGGAGCCGGACAGGGCGGCGAGCACATCCGCCCGGTCGGCTCCGAGTGCCAGGAGGATCCGCTCGCACACATCGGCGAGGAACGGCCCGCCGGCCCCCGACCGGGTCTGCGAGCCCACCTCCTCGTGGTCGAACGCCGCGAACACCGCGATCGCATCGAGACCGGCGGGATCCACCCGCTCCATGGCGGCCGTGCCGGCGTGCACGGAGGTGAGGTTGTCCAGCCGCGGCGCGGCGAGGAATTCGCGGCGGGCCCCGAACGCCTCGGGCGGCTGGGCCGGGATCGTGTAGACGTCGTGGCCGACGATGCGATCGGCGTCCACCCCCGCCGCGCGCGCGAGCAGGTCCATGACGCCGTCGGCGTCCTCACCGGGCACCTGCAGGCCGATGACGGGCGGGAGGTGGCGCTGACGGTCCAGGGCGAGGCCGTCGTTGACCTGCCGGTCGAGGTGGATCGCGAGCTGCGGGATCCGCGCGATCGGACCCGTGCGCACGAGCGCGCGGCTGCCGTCGGCCAGCACGAGCCGCCCGGCCAGGCACAGCTCCCGGTCGAGCCACGAATTCAGCAGCGGGCCGCCGTAGACCTCCACGTCGATCTGCCGGGCGCCGGCGGAGGCGAAGTCCGCGCTCGGGCCCAGCTTGAGCGCGGGGGAGTCGGTGTGGGCCCCGAGCACCCGCAGCGTGGGGGCCGGCAGCGGCTCCGCGGGCACGGCGAAGGCGATGGCCGCCCCATCGCGCACGATCACACACCGGTCACCGGGCGCCAGCTCCCAGCGCTGGCCCTCGGCGAGCTCGCGGTAGCCGGCCGCGCTCAGCCTGCAAGCCACCTCGGCGGCGGCGTGGAACGAGGTGGGAGCGGCGGCGACGAAGCCCGCCAGATCCTGGGCGGCGGCGTCCGGGGCCGGGGGCTGCGCGGTGGGCTGCGGGGTGTCCATGTGCGGTAGCCTAGTCAACCGTGTTCGGTGCGCTGGCGAGGGTGATGGGGTGGGGCTTCTTCCCCTTGAGCCTGCTCGCGAAGCTACCCTACGCGATGAGCGTCGTGGCCGTCATGACCTCCGTCTCCGCGGTCACCGGCAGCTACGGGCAGGCCGGCGCCACCGCCGCCCTCGTCGGGGCCGGCACCGCCGTCTCGGGGCCGCTGCTGGGCGCCGCCGCCGACCGCTTCGGCCAGCGCCCCGTCCTCGTCTGGAGCGCGCTCGCCAACGCCGCGGCGCTCGCGGCCCTCGCCCTGTGCCTGCGCGCCGGGGCCCCGGCATGGGCCCAGCTGGCCATGGGCCTGCTCATCGGGCTCAGCGCCCCGCAGGCGTCCTCGATGGTCCGCTCGCGGTGGCTCTACGCGATCCCGCAGCGCTTCCCCGCCGAGCGGGCGCCCGCCGCCACCTCCGCCGTCCTGTCGTATGAGTCGATGACCGATGAGTTCGTCTTCGTCCTGGGCCCCGTCATCACCGGCGCCGTCGCCGTGGCGCTGGGCGTCGTGGTGCCGCTCGACTGCGCCGCGCTGCTCACCGCCGCCGGCGTCGTGGGCTTCGCCCTGCACCCGTCGGCCCGCTATGCCCGCGGCCGGGAGCGCGGAGCTCAGACCCCCGCCGGGCCGGATTCGGCGGGGGCCGGGGCCGCCGTGGCACCGGTCCGGGCCCTGTTCAGTGCGCGCATCCTGCTGCCCGTGGCCGGCATGATGATGATCGGCTTCTTCTTCGGCGCGACGCTGGCCTCGCTCACCGCGTTCATGGAGACGCGCGGCGATGCCGCCGCGACCGGGCTCTACTACGGGATCATGGGCATCGGCTCGGCCATCTGCGCGCTCGGCACCGCCTGGTTGCCGCGCTCGTTCGGCCTGGGCGCCCGATGGGCCGCGTTCTCGCTCCTCGTGCTCGCCGGTTCGGCCCTCCTCCACGCCGTGCCCGGCCTGCCCGGCACCGTGGTCGCGATGATCGTCATGGGCTGCGGCGTGGGCCCCACCCTCGTCACGCTCTTCTCGATCGCCTCCGCCGTGGCGCCGCTGGGCCGCACCACGACCGTCATGGCGATGATGTCCTCGGCCCTCGTCGTGGGCCAGGCCCTGTCCTCGGCGCTGACGGGCGCAGTCATCGATGCCGCCGACTTCGCGGCTGGCTACTGGGCCGTCTCCGGGGCCGCCCTCGTGCTCGTGGCGCTGTGGGCGCTCAACGCCGCGCTCGGGCGCCGGGCGAGGCGCCGCACCCGCCTGGCCTGAGCCTCGGTGGCCCCCGGGCCGACCACCGCCGCGAGCCCCGCGCGGGCGCGGTCCCCAGCTCGCGCTGAGGGGGCGATCAGCCCGGCGTGCCTAGAATGGGCCGCGGCAACCGGATCGAACGCACACGCGGGACCAGCACCCGGGATCAAGGGGAAGACACGTGGAGCAGTACGCCGCAGAGTGGCAGGAATGGCACGATGCTCGGCTCGCTGACCTGGCGAAGCCCTTCGGATGGCTGAGCGTCACCGGTCTCATCTGGCTCGACGAGGCGGTTCCGGCTGCCTGGGAGGACACCCCCGGCAGCTTCGTCCTCGACGGCGAGTGGGTCCACTTCGACCTGGCCCCGCAGGCCAGCGCCGGCCCCGCCACTGCGGCCCTCGACCTCCTCTCGCACCCCCGGGCAGACGCCGAGGTGCGCGTCGTCCCGGGTGAGCGCCTCTCCGCCCGCGTGGGCCGCGATGGGTCGCTCAGCTGGATCGTGGCCGACCACCAGCTCTTCGAGCTGCTCGACCGCGACGGCCGTGCGGCCATCCGGCGCCGCGACTCCAAGGCTCCGCTGCTCTCCCGCTTCGTCGACGTCCCCACCTATGAGGTGGACCGCCGCTGGGCCGTGGGCGCCCAGTTCGAGCGCTTCGACCCGCCGCGGGCCGCGCGGATCGCCACCGCCGCCCCCGGCCTCGAGATGGACGAGGAGCTGACCGGCGAGATCCGCTTCGAGCTCGCGGGCGCGCCCTACCGGCTGCTCGCCTCGGGCTCGCCGGAGGCGGGGCTGAGCGTGACGTTTCACGACTACACGAACGGCGAGGGCACCGAGGCGTGGCGCCGCCTGTCCGTGGGCGTGCCCGACGCGCAGGGCCGGGTCGTCCTCGACTTCAACCGGGCCGTGAACTACCCCATGGCCTTCACGCCGTACGCCACCTGCCCGGCGCCCGTCGCGGAGAACTTCCTGCCGCTTGAGGTCACGGCCGGGGAGCGGCGCCCCACCCAGACGCTCAGCGAAGGCGGGGTCAACACGCCCCTGCTGCTCATCGACACCGGCGGCGACGCGCAGCTCGAGCCCTTCGTCGCCGAATGGGCGGGGCTGGGCCTCGACGTCACCCGCGCCGACTGGCACGCCGGGGCGCCGCTGCCCCCGCTGGCGGGGTTCGAGGCCGTCGTCGTCCTCGGCTTCGACCCCGAGCGGCTGGCGCAGGCGGCCCCGGAGCGGGCCGCCGCCCTGCTCGAGTGCCTGAGCGATGCGATCGGGGCGGGCCTGCCGGTCGTGGCCGCGGGCACCGCGACGCGGGTGCTCGTCTCCGCCGTCGCCGAGGTGGCCGGCTCGGATGCGCCCTCGATGGTCGCGGGGCAGGTGCCCACCTCCGCGGTCTCGCTGGCCGTGAGCGCCGACGTCGCCGAGGACGCGCTGTTCCGCTCCCTCATCGGCGCCCCGGGCGAGGATGGGGTGGGCTTCATCGCCGTCGACGAGCTCGTCGAGGCGGCCCCCGACGAGTCGCGCTCGGCCGCGCTCCTGCGCACGTGGCTGGAGCTGGCCGAGCGCTTCGCCAGGCTCGTCCACCTGCGGGCGGGCGGCGTCAGTCGTCCTTGACGTCCTTGAGGATGTCGCCGTTGCGGTAGCCCACGTGGACGGTCTTCGCCGCCCCGCCGTTGGGCGGGATGATCTCGACTTCGTAGTTCACCTGGCCCTGCGCGCGGTCGATCGCGGCCTCGTCGATCGACCCGGCCTGGTGGTGCAGCGCGTTCTTCAGCGCCTGGGCCATCGTGATCTTCACGGTCTCGTAGTTCGCCCGGTCGTCGGCGTCCGCGGACTCCGAGGCGCCCTTCGTGGCCTTCGAGCCGGCTCCGTCGACCGCGACCTCCGTGGTCTTGCCGGACGCGTAGACGTCGACCTTCCACTGGCCCTCGTCGAAGTCGAGCTCGACGACCTGGCCGTCGACCTTCTGCTGCGCGGACTTCATGGCGGCCTGGGCCTGTTCGAGCGTGCCCCCGCTCTCCTTGTGCTCGGCGCTCGAGGGCGCGTCGCCGTTGGGGGCCGCGGAGTCGTCGCCGGCCCCGGAGCCGCTGGATTCGCCGCCCCCCGAGCAGCCGGCCAGCAGGGCCGCGGCGAGCGGGAGGGCGAGGAGCGCTGAGTTCGTCGTTGCCTTCTTCATGCCCCTGACCCTAGGAAACGCGCCCGGCGGCGGCAAGGGGCACCCCCTCGCCGCCGCCTTACCGGCTCACCAGATGGACACGCGGCGCTCGGGCGCAAGGTACATCTCGTCGTCCTCGCCCACGCCGAACGCGGTGTAGAAGGCCTCGATGTTCTTCACGACCTGGTTGCAGCGGAACTCCTCCGGCGCATGGGGGTCGATGCTCAGGCGGCGCAGGCGCTCCTCGCGGCGGAACTTCGCCCGCCACGCCCCGGCCCACGCGCTGAAGAAGTCCCGCGCATCGGCCTCGGTGACCTCGCGCCCGGCGTCGTCGGCGGCGATGCCGAGCGCCTTCCACGCGATCGACAGCCCGCCCAGGTCCCCGATGTTCTCGCCGATCGTCAGCGCCCCGTTGACGTGCTCCGAGGCGCCGAACCCGGTGGGGATGAGGGCCTCGTACTGGTCGATGAGGGCACGGGTGAGCTCGTCGAAGCGGTCGCGGTCGGCCTCCGTCCACCAGTTCACGAGGTTGCCGTGGCCGTCATAGCGCGAGCCCTGGTCGTCGAAGCCGTGGCCGATCTCGTGGCCGATCACCGCGCCGATCGCCCCGAAGTTCGCGGCGTCGGAGGCCTCCGGGTCGAAGAACGGCGGCTGGAGGATGGCGGCCGGGAACACGATCTCGTTGAGCACGGGGTGGTAGTAGGCGTTGACGGTCTGCGGGGTCATGAACCACTCGGTGCGGTCGATGGGCCCGGCGATGCGCGCGATCTGGCGCTCGTGCTCCGCCGCCGCCGCGCGGCGCACATTGCCGATGAGGTCGTCCGGGCGGACCTCGGCCGGGTAGTCGCGCCACGCATCCGGGTAGCCCACCTTCGGGGCGAAGAGGGCGAGCTTGTCCAGCGCCCGCGCCTTCGTCTCCTCGCCCATCCAGTCGATCGTGCGGATCGAGTGCTCATAGGCCCGGATGAGCTTGTCGACGAGGTCCTGGATCGCGGCCTTGGCGTCCGGCGGGAAGTGGCGCTCGACGTAGAGCTTGCCGACGGCCTCGCCCAGCAGCGCCTCGACCACGCCCACCCCGCGCTTCCAGCGCTCGCGCATCGCGGGGGTGCCGGACAGGGTGCGCCCGTAGAAGTCGAAGTTCTCCTCGACCAGCTCGCGGTGGAGCAGGTTCGCATCGGCCTCGAGCACGTTGAAGATGAGCCAGGCCTTGAGCGTGGCGAGGTCCGTCTCCTCCCACACGCGGCCCGAGCCGGTGAAGAACGAGGGCTCGCCGGCCACGGCGCTGGCGGCGCGGTCGATGCCCGCCCCGCGCGCCCAGGCGCCGAAGTCGAAGCCGCGGGCCAGCTCGGCCATCTCCTGGAGCGAGAAGAGATTGTAGGTGGCCTCCGCATCGCGGGTGGCGACGTTGTCCCAGTGGTGGGCCGCGAGCTTCGTCTCGAAGTCGAAGACGGCCGCGGCGAGCGCCTCGTCGCTCAGGCCGGTGTGCGCGCTCAGGCCCGCGATGCGCGACATCGCGGCGATGTGGCTGCGGTAGGCATCGCGCAGCGGCTGGTAGTCGGTGCCGCGGTAGTAGACCTCGTCGGGCAGGTGGATGCCGCCCTGGTCCAGGTAGAGGGCGTAGACGTCGGAGTTGCGGGCGTCCGCGGAGACGTAGGAGCGGTAGATGCCGCCGGCGCCCGTGCGCTCGAGCCGGCCCATGAGCTCGGCGAGCTGCGACTTGTCGGCCACGGCGGCGATGCGCTCGAAGTCGGCGGTGAGCGGGGCGACGGCCGCCTCCTCGATCGCGTCCGCGTCCATGAACGAGCGGAACAGGTCCGCGATCTTCTGGGCGGCGCTGCCGGCGGGGTGCTCGGTCTCGGCGAGCTCGCCGATGAGGTCGCGCACGGCCTCCTCGCTCGCGTCGACGAGCTCGCGCATGGCGCCGTCGCCGGAGCGGTCCTCGGGGATCTCGTGCTCGGCGAGCCACCGGCCGTTGACGCTGCGGAACAGATCGGTGCCCGGGGTGACGGAGGGGTCGCCGTACAGCTTGGCCTGAGCGGCGCCCATGGCGGAGGATGAAGTCATGGAACAACCGTACCGGCCGCCCCGGGTCCTCTTCGTCTGCACCGGCAACATCTGCCGCTCGGCCATGGCCGAGCACCTGCTGCGCCACCGCCTGCGCGAACAGGGGCGTGAGGATGCGCTGGCCATCGCCTCGGCGGGGCTGTCGGACGAGGAGGCCGGCAACCCCATGAATCCGGTGAGCGCCCGCGTGCTCGCCGGCCACGGGATCGAGGCGGGCGAGCACGCGGCCCGCCAGGTCACCGCGCAGCAGCTCGCCGATGCCGACCTGGCTGTCGCGATGACGCGGCGCCACCGGGCCGGTCTCGAGCGCCTGGCCGCCGGGCTGCCCGCCGAGCGGCGCCCGCGCATCGTCATGCTGCGCGAGCTCGGGGAGCCGGAGCTGGGCGCCGACGGCGAGCCGCTCGACGTGGACGATCCCTGGTACGGGGGACCGGAGGACCACGAGGAGGTCTTCCGGGAGCTCGAGGCCCACCTCCCCGCGCTCGTCGCGGAGCTCACCGGCCGCTGAGCGCGGCAGGTGCCCGCTGAGCGCGGTGGGATTCGCCTGCGAGTTCGGGGCGCCTGCGGCCCGGCGGGTTTTCCCCGCGGGGCGCCTGCGCGATACTGGGGGCACGCACCGCAGACGAATGGAGCACACCCCGTGAGCACCCGCACCCGCCCCCTCCTCGCCGTCCTCGCCGCCGCCGCGATGGCGCTGCTGGGCCTCTTCCTCGCGCCGGTTGCCAGCGCGCACGACCAGCTCGTGTCGTCCAACCCCAAGGACGGGGCGACGCTGGACAAGCAGCCCGAGTGGCTGGAGATGACGTTCAGCGGCAACATCCAGGACGTCGGCACGGAGATCAAGGTCGAGCACGGCGGCAAGGACGTCAACGCGGGCGAGTACGACATCAAGGGCAAGACGGTGAAGTCCGCGCTGCCCGATGACCTGGCGGCCGGGGACTACACCGTGAAGTGGCGCGTCGTCTCCCAGGACGGTCACCCCATCAGCGGCGACTTCGGCTTCACGATCAGCGACAAGGGCGGCGCTGGCGGCGCCGTGAGCTCCGAGGACTCCTCCGGCGAGGCCGGGCTGGGCGCCGGGGCCGTCGACCAGCCGGACGAGAACGCCGAGGACACGCGCGGCGACCTGGCCGCCGGCAACGACGGCACGGGGATGTCCGCGCCCATGGTCATCCTGCTCGTGGTGGGCGGCATCGCCATTGTCGCAGTCGTCGTCATCCTGCTGCTGCGCAAGAACCGCGGGCTCGACTCCGGCGGCGCCTCGGCGCGCTCGATCCGCGAGGGCCGCGACGGCGCGGCCCCGGAGGATCCCGCGGGCGGCCCGAAGGCCTGAGGCCTCAGCCGCCCAGGCGGGCGGCCAGCCGGCGCGCGGCACCCGCCAGCAGTGGGCCCGGGTCGGCCAGCGCCGCGGCCAGCGGCGCCTCGTCGGTGAGCGCCAGCACCCCGCTCAGGCCAGCCGCGCGCGCCTGGGCGGCGGAGACCTCGCTGCCGCCGCACACCATCCACACGGGGATGCCCGCGGCGCGGGCGGCGCGCACCACCGCGCCGGGGCCCTTGCCGGAGAGGGTCTGCGCATCGAAGCGCCCCTCGCCCGTGACGACGAGCTCGGCCTGACGCAGGGCGGCGTCGAAGCCGGCGAGGTCCATGACGTAGGAGGCCCCGGAGACCTGCTCGGCGCCCAGGGTCAGCAGCGCGAAGCCCACGCCGCCGGCGGCTCCTGCGCCCGGGCGCCCGCGCAGCTCGCCCGCCGGGTCGAGCAGGTCGGCCAGCCGCGCCAGGCCCGCGTCGAGCGCGGCGACCTCCGCGGGCCCCGCGCCCTTCTGCGGGCCGTAGACCGCCGCCGCCCCGGCGCTGCCCAGGAGCGGATTGTCCACGTCCGAGGCGAGGACGAGGCGCGCTCCGTGCGCGGCGAGCAGCGCGCGGGCCGGCTCCAGGTCCGCGGTGGCCAGGCTGGGCAGCGCGCCCCCGCCGGGTTGAAGTCCCGCGCCGTCGGCGGCGGTGAGTTCCGCGCCGAGTGCCTGGAGCAGGCCGGCCCCGCCGTCGGTGCAGGCCGAGCCGCCCACGCCCACGACGATCCTCGTGCAGCCCGCCTCGAGGGCCGCGCGGATGAGCTCGCCGGTCCCGGTGCTCGAGGCGCGCAGCGCGGTGGCGGCGGTGGACTCGGACACCAGTGCGAGGCCGGACGCCTCGGCGAGCTCGATGACGGCGGTGGCTCCGGAGCGGGCCCAGTGCGCGGTGACGGGCGCGCCCAGGGGGCCTGTCGCCTCGGCGCCCTGGGCGGACAGCCCCGCCGCGACGGCGGCGGCCACGGTGCCGTCGCCGCCGTCGGCGATCGGCACGCAGTCAACGGCGTGCCCGGCGGCGCTCAGCGGGCCCGACAGGTGCCCGGCAACCTGGGCGGCGGTGAGCGTGCCCTTGAACTTGTCGGCGGCGATGAGGATGCGCATGGGCCCACTGTAGGGCCCTGCGACCCGCGGCGGCGCTGCCGTGGGCGGTGCGCGGGCCGGGAAGTCGGGGCCATGACGGCCACGCACTATCTCAGCCTGACCGCCACGGTGGCATCACTGTAGCGGCCGCCCCGGCCCCCGGGTACATAGGCTCGCCTAAGGGCGCCCTGCCGCCCTACGGCTCGATGACGGAGCGGGCCTGGCGGGCCGCGTGGGAGCGGATCGCGGGATCGAAGCGGCCGTTGAACGCGACCGCCAGAACCGCGGCCAGGGTGGTGGCGCAGGCGGGTAGGAGGAGGGCCGCGTGCGCGCCGTGGCGGTCGATGATGAGGCCCGCGACGAACGAGCCGATCGAGACGCCGAAGCCCATCGACGTGCCGATCCAGGCGAGCGCCTCGGTGAGCCGCTTGGGCGGGGCGAGCTCCTGGATGACGGAGCTGCCGGCGATGAGCGAGGGGGCGATCATGAAGCCCACGACGAAGAGCACGAGCGAGAGCGAGACCATCCCGACGGCCAGCTGGCACATCCAGTTGCCCAGCGCCAGGAGGACGAGCGTGGCCGCATAGCGGCGGCGCACGGAGACCTTCCAGTTGATCGAGCCGTAGATCGCGCCGGCGATGAGGGAGCCCGCGGCGTAGGCGGCCAGCGAGACGCCGGCCAGCGGCTTGAGGCCCTGCTCGTCGGCGAACGCGACGGCGGAGACGTCGAGGGCGCCGAAGTTCACGCCGAAGCACAGCTCGCAGGCCACGACGAGGAGGATCCCGGAGTTCGACAGGACCTTGCCGCGCACGGCCCGCGGCGCCTTGGGCTCCGGGGCGGGCTCGGTGCCGCGCTGGGTGTAGAACAGGGCACCGCCCACGCCCACCGCGATGATCGAGGCGATGACGCCCGCCGGCGGCAGGACGGCCGTGGCGAGCGCGGTGACGACGACCGGGCCGGTGACGAAGAGGATCTCATCGGCCACCGCCTCCCAGGAGAACGCGCTGTCGAGCTGGTGCTGGTCCTGCGCGGCGGCCGCCCAGCGGGCGCGCACGAGCGCGCCCACGCTGCCCACGGTGGCGCCGGCGATGCCCGCGAAGACGAACGCCAGGCCCAGCCACAGGTGGAGGTAGACGGAGAGCATGAGCAGGCACAGCGCGACGATGTGGACGACGGTGAGCGGGACCATGACGCGGGCCTGGCCGCGCCGGTCCACCTGCTTGGCGATGAAGGGGTTGGCGATGGCCTGGACGAGCATGTACGTCGCGGAGACCGCGCCGGCGGTGCCGTAGGAGCCCGTGACGGTCTGGATGAAGAGCACGAGGCCCAGGCCCAGGATGGCGATGGGCATGCGCGTGATGAGCCCCGCGATGGTGAAGCGCAGGGCGCCCGGCAGGGCGAAGATCTCGCGGTAGTTGCTCAGCACCCGTCAATGCTACCGGGCGCGCGGGATCAGCCGATCGCCTGGTCGACGACCGCCTTCGCCTCCGCCTGGACCCGGGCCAGGTGGTCCTCGCCCCTGAACGACTCCGCATAGATCTTGTAGACGTCCTCGGTGCCCGAGGGCCGGGCGGCGAACCACGCATCGTCGGTGGTGACCTTGAGCCCGCCGATCGCCGCGCCGTTGCCCGGCGCCTGCGTGAGCTTGGCGGTGATGGGCTCGCCGGCCAGCGTGTCCGCCGTGACCTGCTCGGGGCTCAGCGCCTTGAGCGCGGCCTTCTGCTCGCGGGTGGCGGGGGCGTCGATGCGGGCGTAGGCGCTGTGGCCGAACTCGTCGGCCAGGGCGGCGAAGCGCTGGGAGGGCGTCTGGCCCGTCACCGCGGTGATCTCCGCGGCGAGCAGGTCCATGAGGATGCCGTCCTTGTCCGTCGTCCACACCCCGCCGGTGCGGGTGAGGAACGAGGCGCCGGCGGATTCCTCGCCGCCGAAGCCCACGCTGCCGTCGAGCAGGCCCGGCACGAACCACTTGAAGCCCACGGGCACCTCGAGCAGGCGCCGACCGCGCGCGGCGGCCAGCCGGTCGATGAGCGAGGAGGACACGAGGGTCTTGCCGACCGCCGCGCCCGCGGCCCACTCCGGCCGGTGGGAGAAGAGGTAGTCGATCGCGACGGCCAGGTAGTGGTTGGGCTGCATGAGTCCGCCGTCGGGGGTGACGATGCCGTGGCGGTCCGCGTCCGGGTCGTTGCCGGTGGCGATGTCGTAGCGGTCGCGGTTGGCTATGAGCGAGGCCATCGCGAAGCGCGAGGAGCAGTCCATCCGGATCCTGCCGTCCCAGTCGAGCGTCATGAACGCCCACTGCGGGTCCACGTCCGGGTTGACGACGTCCAGGTCCAGGTCGAAGCGCTCGGCGATCGCCGCCCAGTAGTCCACGCTCGCCCCGCCCAGGGGGTCCGCCCCGATCCGCAGGCCGGAGTCGCGGATGGCCTCCATGTCGATGGCCTGGGGCAGGTCGTCGACGTAGCTCGAGGTGAAGTCGAAGTTCGTCGTGTTGTCCAGGTGGAAGGCCCGCTGGAAGGGCGTCCTGGCGATCTCGCGCCAGCGGGGCAGCAGCTCGTTGGCCCGGCCCTCGATCCACGCGGTGACGTCCGTGTCCGCGGGGCCGCCGTTGGGCGGGTTGTACTTGAAGCCGCCGTCGCGCGGGGGGTTGTGGCTGGGGGTGATGACGATGCCGTCGGCCAGGCCCTGCGCCGCGCCCAGGTTCGCGTTGTGCTTGAGGACTGCGTGGGAGAGCACGGGCGTGGGGGTGTAGGAGTCGCGGTCGTCGATCATCGTCGGGACGCCGGCGGCCGCCAGCACCTCGAGCGCGGTGATCGAGGCGGGCTCGGACAGCGCATGCGTGTCCCGGGCGAGGTAGACGGGGCCGGTGTAGCCCTGCGCGCGTCGGTACTCGACGATGGCGGCGGTCGTCGCGGCGATGTGCGCCTCGTTGAACGAGCCGGCCAGGCTGGAGCCGCGGTGGCCCGAGGTGCCGAACGCCACCTGCTGGGCGGGGTCGGCCGGGTCCGGCTCGAGGTCGTGGTACGCATCGAGCAGCTCGGCGACGTCGACGAGGTCCGATTCCAGGGCAGGCTGGCCCGCACGTGATGTCATGGCCCTACTGTGGCAGAGTTCGGGCACGAGCGGGGCGCCGTCTCCCCATTCGTCTCAGTGGGCGAGCGGGCGGGCCGGGCGGGTAGAGGGGCGCGGGGCCTACTTCACCCACGCCTCGCCGTCGCCGCCGGAGACGATCGGCAGGCCGTGGTCGAGGTTCCAGGCGCCCATGCCGCCGTCGACGTTGATCGCGTCGAAGCCGTTGTCGTTGAGCCACATGGTCGCCTGCCGCGAGCGGCCCCCGGAGCGGCAGATGACGTAGACGTCCTCGTCCAGGGGCACCTCGCCGTAGCGCACGGGCAGGTCGCCCAGCCGGATGTGCTGCGCGCCGTCGATGTGGCCGGCGGCGAACTCGTCGTCCTCGCGGACGTCGAGGATGTTCGCGCCCTGGGGGATCTCGGTGACCGAAACGCTGGGAATGCTCATGGGCCCACCCTAGCGGGCGCTACATCTGCCCCGTGTCGCGCAGGCTGACGTGCCAGCTCAGCGCCTCCTCGAGCAGGTGGGGGATGTGCAGGCGGCCCTCGCCCCGGGCGATCGCGCGGTCGACGTAGTCGTGCAGGCGCGCGCGGTAGTCCGGGTGCGCGCAGTTGTCGATGATCCGCCGGGCGCGCGGCACCGGGGCCAGGCCGCGCAGGTCGGCGATGCCCTGCTCGGTGACGATGACGTGGACGTCGTGCTCCGTGTGGTCGATGTGGCTGGCGAACGGCACGATGGACGAGACCTTGCCGCCCTTGGCCACGGAGGGGGAGACGAAGAAGTTGAGGTAGGCGTTGCGGGCGAAGTCGCCGGAGCCGCCGATCCCGTTGAGCACCTGCGAGCCCAGCACGTGCGTGGAGTTCACGTGGCCGTAGATGTCGGACTCGACCATGCCGTTGATGGCGATGACGCCCAGCCGGCGCACGATCTCCGGGTGGTTCGACATCTCCTGCGAGCGCAGCAGGATGCGGCCCTTGTAGGACTCGATGTCGCGGTTGAAGCGCTCGGCTGCCTCCTTCGACAGGCTGAACGAGGTCGCGGAGACCGTGTCGAGCGAGCCGGAGTCCAGCAGGGCCAGCAGGTTGTCCTGGATGACCTCCGTATAGGACGTCAGGTGCTCGAACTCGGAGTCGGCGAGGCCCGCGAGCACGGCGTTGGCGACGTTGCCCACCCCGGACTGGAGCGGCAGGAGGCTCTCCGGCATCCGCCCGGCGGCCACCTCGGCGCGCAGGAAGTCGATGATGTGCTCGGCCATGGCCTTGGAGTCGTCGTCGACGGGATTGAACGCGTTGTCCCGGTCCGGGCCGTTCGTGCGGACGACGGCCACGACCTTGTCCGGGTCCACGCGCAGGTACGGGTCGCCGATGCGCTGCCCGGGCTCTAGGAGCTGGATGGGGTTGCGGTGCGGCGGCACGCGCGTGCCGTAGTAGACGTCGTGGAAGCCCTCGTAGGCCTCGGGGTGCCACTCGTTGACCTCGAGGATGACGCGGTCGGCCAGGTCGAGCCAGGTCTTGTTGTTGCCCACCGAGGAGCCCGGGACGAGCAGGCCGTTGGGCAGGATCGCCGCGACCTCGATGACCGCGACGTCGAGGCGGCCGTAGAAGCCGAACCACATCTGCTGGGCCAGATGGCTCAGGTGGGTGTCGACGTAGTCGACCTCGCCGCCGTTGATCGCCGCCCGCATCGCCTTGTCGCTGTTGTACGGGCTGCGCACGCTCACGCCGTCCACCTCGGCCAGCGCCCCGTCGAGCTCCGCGGACGTCGAGGCGCCGGTGAAGAGCCCGATCTGGAAGTCCTCGCCGCGCTCGTGCGCGGCCCCGATCCGCTCCGCCAGCGCCCCGGGCACGGCCTTGGGGTAGCCGGCGCCGGTGAAGCCGCTCATGCCCACGTTGTCCCCGGGGCGGATGTGGGCGGCGGCGTCCTCCGCGCTGGTGACCTTGTCCGCCAGCGCGGGGCAGGTGATTCGACTCATCCCACCATTGTCCGCCGTCTGGGCGCCAGCTCCCAATCCGCTGATAGGCAGCGGTGAGGCTTGCCTTGGTTCGCGCGGCCTCGGCGGGGCCCGAGGCGGTGGCTCAGCGGCCGGTCCAGCGGGGGGCGCGCTTCTCCGCGAACGCGGTGGCGCCCTCCTTCGCGTCGGCCGACTCGAAGACCGGGCCGACGATCTCCTGCTGGCGGGCGTAGGCCTCGTCCGCGGGCCACCCGGCCTGCTCGACGATGACCCGCTTCGTCACGCGCACCGCGAGCGGCCCGTTCGCCGCGATGCCCGCCGCCAGCTCGAGCGCCGCCTCGAGCGCGGAGCCGGCCGGCACGACGCGGTTGACGAGGCCCGCGGCGCGGACGTACTGGGCGTCGAACATGTCGCCGGTCAGCGCCATCTCCATCGCGATCGCCCGCGGGGCGCGGTTCGGCAGGGCGACGAGGCCGCCGGCGGCGGCGACGAGGCCGCGCTTGACCTCCGGCAGGCCGAACTTCGCGTTCTCCGCGGCCACGACGAGGTCGCAGGCGAGCATCGTCTCGAAACCGCCGGCCACGGCGTAGCCCTCGACGGCGGCGATGATGGGCTTGGGGGCGGGGCGTTCGGTGAGGGCGAGGAAGCCGCGGCCCTCGACGGCCGGGCGGCGGCCCTTGACGAAGTCCTTGAGGTCCATCCCGGAGCAGAACGTGCCGCCGGCGCCCGTGAGCACCGCGACGGCCAGCGCGTCGTCGGCGGCGAAGTCGTCGAGGATGTCGGCCATGAGAAGCGCCATCTCCTCCGTCGCCGCGTTCTTGGCCTCCGGGCGGTTGAGCGTGATGACGAGGATGCCCTCGCGCTTCTCCGCGAGGACGGCGGGCGGGGCTTCGTGGGGGTCGCGGGGCGGCGTGTGCGGTGCGGTCATGGCGGGCTCTCCTTCGAGCTGGCTGGATCGGGCAGGCGGTGGAATGCGGGCAGGCGGTGGAATGCGAGCGGGTGCGCGGCGGCCGCCCGGCGGCTCAGGGGCCGTCGGGGTCGTCGGGGGACAGGCGGGTCTCGCCGGTGGGCACGGGCTGGGCGAAGAGGCGCTCGAGGTCGCCCGCCCCGGGCTCGGCGCAACCGAGGATGCGCAGGGCGTGGAGCGTGTAGGTCCGCTCCAGGTCCTCGGGCGTGATGTCCCCGCCCGGGCGGTACCAGAGCGGGATCGCATTGCAGATGGCGAGGATGGAGCGGCTGGCGAGTGCCGCGTCGACGACGGCGAACTCGCCGGCCGCCTCGCCCGCGCGCACGATGTCGAGCAGCAGGCCGCGCGATTCCTTCTGCAGCTCGTGGAGGCGTGCGAAGCGGTCGGGGGTCAGGCGCTCGGTGTCGCGCAGCACGACGCGGCTGATCTCCGGGTTCGCGATGCGGAAGCGCACGAGGTAGCGCACGAGGGCCGCGACCCGCTGGGCGTGGTCGTCGCCGGCGGCGGCGATGACCTGCCGGCTATGGGCGTTGAACCGCTCGTAGGAGGCGCTGACGAGTTCGTAGAGTGCGTCCTGCTTCGAGGAGAAGTAGTAGTAGAGCGCGGAGAGGCTGAGGTCGGCGGCCTGGGCGATGTCGCGGATCGAGGCGCCGTCGAAGCCCTTGGAGGCGAAGGTGTCGCGCGCGGCGCGCAGGATCGCCTCGCGTCCGTTGGTTGCGCGCATGATCCCTCCCGTGGGCTCCGCCGGCCGGGGCTCGCACCCCGGCAGAACGAACAATCAGTCAATAATCGGTCGATGGAGTGACCCTACCGCACGGGCCCGCACCGCACGGCGTCATGCGGCGCTGGCGTTCCACGCATCGACGAACGAGCGGGCCCCGTCGTCCAGGCCCACTCCCGAGGCGGCCGCGGCCTGGCGGGCGCCCTGGGCGCGGCCGGTCGCGGTGGAGTCGAAACTCAGGGCGCTCAGCTGGGCGACCCGGATCGTGGCGGTGCCGGTCCAGCCGCTCCCGCGCAGGATGCGGATGAACCGGGCCCGGGTCGCGCACCGGATCCGGGGCCGTCTGGCTCGCGGGGCTGCTGCCCACGTCGAGTGTGAAGTCCGGGCTCGAGGCGGTGCCCGCTAGCCGCGCATCGGCCCAGCCCGCGTCCCACAGGTCGGCGAGCAGCGGCGCTGTGTGCGCCCGGTCGGCGCCGAGGGCCGAGGTCACGGCGCCCGCGCCCGTGGTGCGCGCGGCCATGAGCACGGTGGCCTTCGCATCGAAGCGGGCCGCGGCGAGGTCTGCGGAGCCCAGGCGGCGCAGCGCGGCGGAGTCCCCGTGGACGTGCCAGGTGGAGTCCTTGCCCGCCTGGTAGCCCGCGAAGAAGGCCGTGGCGCGCATCCCGGTGCGCTCGATGGCCGGCAGCAGGGCGAGGGCGCGCGTGGCCTGTTCCTCGGTGCCGCCGATGCGCAGCCCGGGACCGTTCGCCTGGCCCTCGCCGCCCTTGTGCGCCGCGATCGCGCGCAGCGCGGCCGGGATGTCCGCCCGCCGGGCCACCGTGAGCTCCGTGCGCTGCGTGGAGCGGTAGTCGGCCTGCGCGAGCGCGCTGCCCGGCACCGCGGCGACCATGCGGCGCAGCGCCGCCACCCGGGAGCGCGCCTCGGCACCGGAGGGCAGCACCAGCTGCGCGGTGTCGGCGCCGGAGCGCCGGAATGACAGCATGCCCTGCGGTGCTGTCGGCATGGCCTGCGGCGCCACGTTCAGGGCGTCTGCGCCGCGCGCCAGGCGGGCGGTCGTGCCCTGCCGGGCCGCGCACACCGCGGTGATCCAGCGCTCCGCGAGGAGCGCGGGAACGTCGGCGAGCACGGGCGGGCCCAACTGGGGCACACCGGGCGCCGTGCCGGCGGGCCCGATGACGAGCGGCGCGATCGCGCGGCCCACCTCGATGGCGACCGACGGCACCGTCTCGTCCCGGTAGCCGTCGAGGATCCGGTAGGCGCCCTCGCCCAGCGCCTGCGCGGCCGCCGCCGAGGCGGGGCGCGCCTCGATCCGCAGGTGGTCCCCGGTGGTCGCCGTGGCCCCGCCGGGGCACAGCGCGCGCACGCGCTCGCGTGTCTGCGCGGCCTGGGACCCGCGCAGCGTGCGCACGCTCTGCACCCCGGCAGTCGCGCGACCTCCGCGGCGACCGCCTGCGCGTCGTAGGCGGGCCGGTCGTCCCGGTCCTCCGCACCTGGGGGCACGGACTTAGGCCCGCCGATGAGGGCGAGGGCGACAATACCGGCCATGACGATGACCGTGGCGAGCGCCACGAGGAGCGAGAGGACGAGCGCGAGGCGGCGGCGCTCCTGCGGGGTGCGCGGCCGCCCCGGGCCGAGGAGGTAGACGAACGAAGACAGGTCCATGGCCCCAGTGTTGTCCGCGGGCCCGGCGCGCGGCAGGGGGCGGCTGCGCCCAGCGGGACACGCGTGTGGCGGATCGGCGACACGCGCCTCGGTGGGGGGCTAGCTGTGATGTCCAGGCAGGTTGTTGAGTCTGCTGATGGGCGGGGCTCCGATCGCGGAGTGAACCCTGTGGTGATTGTAGACATGCAACCAACCAGGAAGTTCACCTCGGCGTTCGGTCTCGGAACTGTAAAAACGCGCGTAGGCCCAGCCCTCGGCAAGCGTGCGGTGAAACCGCTCGATCTGAAGCGCCCTGGGTTTGGTTCCGACTCATCTGAAGGAGAATCGGATCATGCCCAAGAAGTACGACCAGCAGTTGCGTGAGCACGCCGTCAGGATGGTGCTCGACAAGCGCGCCGCCGAAGCATGCTCACAGCGCGTCGCGATGGACGCCGTCGGAGCCTCGCTCGGTATCGCGCCGGCGACCATCCGTAACTGGATGCCCCGTGCCGGCGAACAACTAGCCATGGCGGGCGCGGCAGCGCCGCGTGAGTCGCTCGAGGAAGAGAACCGGCGCCTTCGCCGCGAACTCGCAGAGACACGGCGCGCGAACGAGATCTTGAAGAAAGCATCGGCTTTTTTCGCAGCGGAACTCGACCGCCCCACGACGAGATGATCCGGTTCATCGACGAACACAAGGGTCAGTTCGGGGTCGAGTCCATCTGTCGCGTGCTGGGCGCGACGGAGTGTGGGTTCATCACGTCGCGCGGCTACCGGGCAGCGAAAGCCCGCCCGCGCTGCGCGCGAGCGATCCGTGACGAGGTCCTCATCGACGAGATCCGGCGCGTCCACCAGCAGAATTACGGCGTGTATGGCCACCGCAAGATGTGGCACGCGATGCGCCGCCAGGGCTGGATGATCGGACGCGACCAGACCGCCCGGCTCATGAGAGTCGCTGGGCTGCACGGTGTTCGGCGCGGGCGTCGCCCGTTCACGACCGTCGCGTCGAAGCTGCCCGATCACCGCCCGGACCTGGTCGAGCGTGACTTCCACGCGTTGGCGCCGAACGAGCTGTGGGTGGCGGACATCACGTACGTGCGCACCGTCGGTGGGTTCGCGTACACGGCGTTCATCACCGATGCGTGCACAAGGAAGATCGTCGGTTGGTCGGTCGCGTCGTCGCTGACGACGCAGGCGTTGCCGATGATCGCGTTGCAGCAGGCGATCACCACGACCCCGGCGGCGCGTCAGAGCGGACGGCTCGTGCATCACAGCGACCGCGGAGTCCAGGGCGGATTCAACTGGTTGTCGCAACACCTCGATCGAGAGGTGTTCAACGATGGTGACGGCGGATTGGAGCAAGAAGACCAGCGAAGTGCCCGTGAGTGCGCGTCGGCAGTGGCGTGCGGATCGGGCGTTGCGTCCGCCGATGCGCTCGCCCGGGCGGCCTGAGCCTTCGCGGGAGGTGCAACGGCAGTTCTGGCGTCTGATCGCGACGGGTATCACCTCCGCCGAAGCGGCGCTGACGGTGGGCGTGTCTGTGCCGGTCGGGACCCGTTGGTTTCGTCACGCTGGCGGCATGCCGCCGATCAGCCTCGCCCCGCCCACAGGTCGTTATCTGTCCTTCGAGGAACGCGAGGAGATCGCGCTTCTCCGCGCCAAGCAGCTCGGCGTGCGTGAGATCGCCCGCAGGATCGGCCGCGACCCGGGAACGATCTCCCGCGAGCTGCGCCGCAATGCCGCTACGCGCAGCGGCAAGCAGGAATACCGGGCGCTGGTGGCGCAGTGGAAGGCGCAGCAGGCGGCGAAGCGGCCGAAGAAGGCGAAGTTGGTGACCAACGCTAGGCTGCGCGAGTACGTCCAGGACCGTCTCGCCGGCAACGTCCGCCGACCCGATGGCAGCGTGGTCGTCGGCCCTGAGCCGCTGGCATGGAAGGGGCGGAACAAGCCACATCGGCAGGACCGGCGGTGGGCGATCGCGTGGAGCCCGGAGCAGATCTCACACCGCCTCAAGGTCGACTTCCCGGATGATGAGTCCATGCGCATCAGCCACGAGGCGATCTACCAGTCGCTGTTCATCCAGGGCCGTGGCGCGCTCAAACGCGAACTCGTCACCTGCCTGCGAACCGGTCGCGCACTCCGGCAGCCACGAGCTCGAGCGCAGAACCGTCCGCAAGGGCATGTCACCGCCGATGTCGTGTTCTCCGAACGTCCTGCGGAGGCGGCGGACCGCGCCGTTCCTGGGCACTGGGAGGGGGATCTGATCATCGGAACGGGCCGATCGGCGATCGGCACTGTCGTCGAGCGCAAGAGCCGCTCGACTCTGCTGGTGCACCTGCCCCGCCTGGAGGGCTGGGGCGAGAACCCATATGTGAAGAACGGTCCTGCACTGGGAGGCTACGGCGCCGTCGCGATGAATGCTGCTCTCGTCGCGACCATGACCAAGCTTCCAGAACAGCTTCGCAAGACACTCACCTGGGATCGCGGCAAGGAGCTTTCTGCGCATGCCCAGTTCGCGCTTGAGACGGGCACGAAGGTGTTCTTCGCCGACCCCCACTCGCCCTGGCAGCGGCCGACGAACGAGAACACAAACGGGTTGCTGCGTCAGTACTTCCCGAAGGGCACGGACCTCTCGCGGTGGTCGGCCGAGGACCTCGAAGCCGTCGCTCTCGCGCTCAACAACCGGCCACGGAAAAGCCTGAACTGGCGCACTCCCGCGGAAGTCTTCGAGGAGCAGTTACGCTCGCTTCAACAACACGGTGTTGCAACGACCGATTGAGCCCAAGCAGTACGTTTCGCTGGCGTACACCGACACGTTGGCCGAGCACGGCGTCGCGCCTTCGGTTGGGACAGTAGGCGATTCGTATGACAACGCCTTGGCTGAGACGGTCAACGGCTTGTACAAGGCCGAGCTGATCTACTCACGCACGACGTGGCCGTCGACATCGGCGGTCGAATTGGCGACGCTGGAGTGGGTCAGCTGGTGGAACCGTCAACGCCTGCACGAAGCTCTCGACTACCGCACGCCCGCCGAGGTCGAAGCGGCCTACGATCAATCCCAGGCGAGAGCCCTCGTCACCACATAAGCGCGGAACGAAACCCAGGGCGCTTCAAACACTCACGCCACGGTCTGCAAACCACGCCACGGCCCTGTTGAGCACACCAATGGCAGTGAGGGCCTTCTCATCGGCGCATATCTCCGCGTAGGCCACCCGGGAGTGGTCATCGATGACAGTGTGGACGAATGCGGTGCCGATACGAGGTCGGTAGTCGTGGCCGCGCTCACCGGTGAGGCGGGCCTGGGCACGGGCGTTGAGCTTGCTCTGGCGCCGGGTGAGGAACTTGTGGCCGCCACCGTCGGGGATGTTGCCAAACTTCGTGACGTCGACATGGATCAGCGCCCCAGGGTGGTCGTGCTCATACCGGCGGATCGGTTCACCGGTGACGCGGTCGATACGGTTGAGTCGGTTGATCCGGCAGCGCACGAGCACCGCGTGAACCGTTGATGCCGCGATGCCCAGTTCGCCGGCGATCTGCACCGGCCCCAACCGCCTGCGCCACCGCGCTTTGACGATCTGCTTGACCACCGCAGGCGGGGTCTTGGTTGGCATCGAGTGGGGCCGGCTGGATCGGTCCATCATGCCTGCGGGGCCCTCGATGCGGAATCGGGTCGCCCATTTTCGGGCCGTCGGCGGTGAAGTCATGAACATTCTCGCCGCGGCGGCGACCGGCCATTTCTGCTCAACGATGAGCTTGGCTAGGCGCAATCGAGCGCGTGGGGTCAGAGCAGCGTTAGCGTGGGACATGAAGGCCTCCTGTGATGCGTGAGCGGTTTGTCGACAGCTCCACTCTCGCAATGGGAGGCCTTCACCTGTCAGCGGGTAGACCGCGATTCACGCAACAACGTCCCTGGACACCACAGCTAGCCCTGCGCGCTGGGGCCGCCGCCGGCGCCGCCCAGCTGCCCCTCGCCGGCGAGCCACGCGCGCACCGCCTGCGAGTCCTCGCCCAGCGCGGGCGGCTCCTTGCGGTACGTGGGCGGGGTGGCCGACATCCGCAGCGCGTTGCGGACGGTGGGGATCGTGCCCTCCTCGCCGGCCGTCCACAGGGGGTCGAGGCCCAGCTCATCGGCGAACGCGAGGCCCTCGGCCACGTTCTGCACCGGCGCGCACGGCAGCCCCGCCGCGCGCAGCTTGGCGAACCAGTTCGCGCGGGTGTCCGCCGCGAGCTTGACGTTGATGAGCGGGGCCAGCGCGCGCCGGTTGAGGTTGCGCTTGCCGGGGGAGTCGAAGCGCTCGTCCTCCAGCCACTCGGGGGCATCGAGCACCGCGGCCAGGCGGGCGAACTGCCCGTCGTTGGCGGCGACGACGATGAGGTCGCCGTCCGCGGTGGGGAACGCGTTGTAGGGGTAGAGCGTGGCGTGCTCCTTGCCCTGGCGGCTGGGCAGCTCATCCGTGGTCGCCACCACCTGGTACTGGTTGGCCATCGTGAAGATCGCATTGGCCATGAGGTTGTTCTCCACGAGCTGGCCCTGCCCCGTGCGGTCGCGGTGCCGGATGGCCGCGAGGATGCCGTAGGCGGTCATCATGCCGGTCGAGATGTCGAAGAGCGAGACGCCCGAGCGGGTGGGGGCGCCCTCGGGGTCCCCGCACATGTCCATGAAGCCGGAGAAGCCCTGGATGAGCACGTCGTAGCCGGGCAGGCTGCCGCCGCCCTGGCTGCCGAAACCGCTGATGTGGGCGTAGACGGTGTCGGGGCGCAGGGCCCGCACGTCCTCGTAGCCCAGCCCGAACTTCTCCAGCGAACCGGGCTTGAAGTTGTGGATGAAGACATCGGCGCGCGCCGCGATCTCCTTGGCCGTCGCCAGGTCGTCCGCGTCTGCGAAGTCGAGCACGATCGAGCTCTTGTTGCGGTTGACCGCCTGGTAGTAGCTCGCTTGATCCTGGAACGACGGCGGGGCCCACTTGCGCGTGTCGTCCCCGGTGGGGCCCTCGACCTTGATGATCGTCGCGCCCATGTCCGCCAGCATCATCGTCGCGTAGGGCCCGGCCAGCACCCGCGAGAAGTCGGCGACCACGATGTCGTCGAGCGGGCCGGCGCCGGTGGGGCTCGCCTTCGCGTGCTGCCGGGCCGGCGCGGTGATGGCCTCGGCCGCGCTGTGCGCTGCGCTCATGGGGTACTCCTGTCTGCCGCGCCCCCGTCCGCAGCTGCGCGGGCGCGGGGGCTTCGGCGCTCGTCTTCCTTGACACCCTACGGGGCCAACACTAGTTTTAATGAGCGTCGAACGATTGTTCAAACTGGAGGTCAGCGGTGACGGATCAACGGCTCCCGGCGGGCATCGAGCCCAGTGTCGTGGGATGGATCTCCGACCGCTTCGACGCCCCGGAGCTGGGCTGGGAGGTCCTGTCCGTGGGCCGGTCGAACCTCACCTACGTCGTCACCGTCGACGGGCAGCGCCGCTGGGTGCTGCGCCGCCCGCCGCTCGGCCATGCCGGCGGCAGCGCCCACGACGTCGCCCGCGAGGGCCGCATCATGCAGGCGCTCGGCCCCACGGACGTGCCCACCGTCACCGTCCTCGACATCGTCGACGACCCCGCCGTGCTCGACGTCCCGTTCGTCTTCCAGGACTACTGCGCGGGCTTCCCGCTCAACGACCCGGACGACCTGGCCCGCATCCCGGAGGCCGAGCGCCGCCGCGCCGGGTTCAACCTCGTCGACGCGCTGGCCGCGATCCACCGCGTCGACGTCGACGCAGTGGGCCTGGGCGACCTGCGCCGGCCCGGCAGCCTCATCGAGCGCCAGCTGCGCCGCTGGCTGGGGCAGTTCCAGCAGATCAGCATGCGCGAGATCCCCGCGATCGAAGAGGTCCACGACCTGCTGCTGGCCCGGATGCCCGATGCCGCGCACTCGCCCACGGGCCTGTGCCACGGCGACTACAAGCCCAACAACCTCATCTGGGCCGACGGCGGCGACATCCGCGCGGTGGTGGACTGGGAGCTCTCCGCCGTGGGGGAGGTGCTCTCCGACCTGGGCTACCTCATCGCCATGCTCACCGCCAAGCTCGACCTCACCAGCATCTGGGTGCCGCGGCCCGGCACGGACCTGCCCAGCGTGGACGAGCTCGTCGCCCGGTACGAGGAGGCGTCCGGCATCACCGCCCACGACATCGACTACTACCAGGCCTTCGCCCTGTGGAAGCTCGCCTGCATCCGGGAGGGCGTCTACACCCGCCTCGTGAAGGGCCAGATGGGCGACCTCGACATCGACGTCGAGGCGGCCGGGGCCGGGGTCGAGGAGCTCGCCCTCCAGGCCCGCGCGCTGCTGGGAGCCTGAGCCGGTGAGCGACTTCCTCAACCGCGCCCTGGGTCGCGCGCTGCTCAGTCGGGGCATGGGCGCCACCGACGTCATCCTCATCCGGCACGGTCAGCAGGAGCGGCCCGGCGCCGATGCCCCCGAGTCGGATGCGTTCGACCCGCCGCTGTCCGAGCTGGGCCGCGCCCAGGCCCAGGCCGCCGCCGAGGCGCTGGCCGGCGAGCCGCTGCAGGCGGTCTTCGCCTCGGACCTGCGCCGCGCGAGCGAGACGGGCGAGGCCATCGCCGCCCGCCACGGCCTCGGCGTGGAAGCCGATGAGCGCCTGCGCGAGGTGGGGATCTTCGAGCGGGTCCCTCCGGGCGCCAGCATCATGGACACGGTGGGGCAGACGGCCGCCCAGGCCGCGGCCGCGGACCTCGTGCGCACGCGCAAGTGGGACGCGGTCCCGCTCAGCGAGTCCTCGGACGCCTTCCGCCGGGGCGCCCACGCGGCGATCTGGGACATCGTGCGCACGTTCGCCCGGGACCAGCCGCCGGTCGAGGAGGGCGAGCCCGGGCCCACGATCGCGATCGCCTGCCACGGCGGCATCATCAATGCCTTCCTCGCCCAGGAGTACGGCATCGCGATCGACTTCCTCTTCCGCCCGGTCCACGCCGGGATCACCCGGGTGCGCTTCGACCTGCAGGGGCCGCTCGACACGGAGGCCGGGCGCGCCATGATGGTCACCGGCAATGAGCACGCCCACCTGGTGCCCGGCGGCCTCGTCACGTACTGAGCGGGCGCCCACCGGGGGTGCGGGCCCGCGGAGCTCGGTGCGGGCCCGCCCGCACCGGCTGCCGCCTCCCCGGCGGCTATGATGCTCCGGGCGCACCGGCGCGCCCGGCAGACGACGAAAGGCAGTGTGGACATGAGGCTGTTCGAGGCGATTGCGCGATTCCTCGCGGACGAACGCGACGGGCGGCCGGTCTTCGGCCTCATGGGCGATGCGAACCTCGCCTACCTGGGCGCCTACATCGAGCGCCACCATGGGCGCTACATCGCCGCCGCCGTGGAGGGCGGAGCCGTCCTCATGGCCGACGGCTGGGCGCGCATGAGCGGGCAGCTGGGCATCGTCACGGTCACCCACGGCCCGGCCCTGACGAACACGCTCACCGCCCTCATCGAGGCCGTCCAGGCGAAGACGCCCATGGTGCTGCTCACCGGGGACACCCCGGACGTCAACGAGCACTTCCAGTACGTCGACATCCAGGGCTTCGCGCGCTCGGCCGGGGCGGGCTACGAGCGGGTGAAGACGGCGGCGACCGCGCTGCAGACCCTGCGCAAGGCCTTCGTGCGGGCCCGGCTGGACTCGCGGCCCATCGTCGTCGACGTCCCCTACCCCCTCGTCGGCCATGACGTCGAGTGGACGGAGACCGCGTGGCCCTCCACGGACCTCCAGCGCATCGCCCCGGATCCCGACGCCGTCGACGAGGCGCTGGGACTGCTCATGTCCGCCAAGCGCCCCCTCGTCATCGCGGGCCGCGGCGCCGTGGAGTCCGGGGCGCGCGCTGACATCCTCGCGCTCGCCCGCGCCGTGGGCGCGCCGGTCATGACGACGCTGCTGGGCCGCGAGCTGTTCCTGGGGGAGCCGGAGAACCTGGGCGTGCACGGCACGCTGTCCACGCCCGCGGCCGTCGACTACATGGGCCAGGCCGATGTCGTCGTGAGCTTCGGGGCCTCGCTGAACAACTGGACGACGGACCACTACGAGCTGCTGGCCGGCAAGCGCGTCATCCAGTCCGACCGGGATCCGGGCGCGCTCGCGAAGTACGGGCCCATCACGCACGGGGTGGTGGGCGATGCGCGCGCCGTCGCCCAGGCCATGCTCGCCCGGCTGGACGAGGCCGGCCACACGGGGCCGGCCAAGCCCCCGCGCTACCTCGCCGCGATCGCCGCGGCGCCCGGGCGCGAGGCGAAGGACCTCTTCCGCTCCACGAGCGGCGGGGGCTTCATGGACATGCGCGAGGCCGCGCTCGCGATCTCCGATGCCCTGCCCGCGGGCACCCAGCAGGTCCACGACGTGGGCCGCTACTCCTACTCCGTGTGGCCCCACATCACGACGACGCCGGGCCGCTGGCACTACGCCGGCCACTTCGGCTCGATCGGCCTGGGCATCGCGTTCGGCGCGGGCGCGGCGGCCGTGCGCGATGACGTGCCCACGGTCGCGTGGGTGGGCGACGGCGGGGCCATGCACGGCATCGTCGAGGTCAACACCGCGGTGCGCCACGGCCTGCCGCTCATCGTCGTCGTCATGAACGACCAGTGCTACGGCGCGGAGTACATCAAGCTCCAGCTCGTGGGCTCGCAGGCGAGCACCTCGTTCGTCCCGTGGTCCTCGTTCGCCGAGGTGGCCCGCGGCCTGGGCGCCCACGCCGTGCGCGTCACGGACCGCGGCGGCCTGGACCGCGCGGCCGAGGCGATCGCGCAGCAGCGCTTCCCCCTCGTCATCGAGGTCGTCGCGGACCCGGACAAGGTCGTCAACCAGCCCTCGGTCAGCCCGCTGCCGGAGGAGTGAGGCCCCGCGCCGGGCTCAGTTCGTCAGCACCGTGCGGCCCGTCGCCCGGCCCTGCTCGAGGGCGTCGAGGGCCTCGTTGACCGCCTCGGCGCTCATGGGCCGCTCCGAGATCGGCAGGCGGGGCAGGTCCTGGGACTTCGCGAGCTCCACGAGGGCCTTGAGCTCCGGCAGGCTGCCCACGAAGTTGCCGAGGATGGAGATGAGGTTGAGCGCCAGCACGGTGGTGGGGTAGGTGTGCTCGCCGCCGAACAGGCCCACGCTCACCAGCGTCCCGCCCTTCTCCAGTGCGCGCATCGCCATGGACGCGGTGGCCCCGTTGTTGACGAAGTCGATCGCGGCGGACAGCCTGCCGCCGGCGGCCTCGACGAGCCCCGCCACGGGGTCGTCGGCCCGCGAGTTGAACGTCACCGTGGCGCCGAGCTCGCGGGCCGCGGCGAGGTTATCGTCGTTGACGTCCACGGCCGCGATCCTCCGATGCCCCAGCGCGTGCAGCAGCGCCACGGCCATGAGCCCCACGCCGCCGGCGCCGATCACCGCGATCGTGTCGTCCGCACCGCGCGGCAGCACCTTGTTCACGGCGGAGTACGAGGTGACGCCGGAGCACGCGAGCGTCGCGCCCCACGCGGGGTCCAGATCGCCCAGCGGGATGAGATAGCGCTCATCGGGCACCCACACCTGCTCCGCATATCCGCCGTTGAGCTGGACGGACAGGTTGCGCCCCTGCGGGCAGTAGTTCTCCCGGTCCTCCCGGCACGCCTGGCACTTCCCGCAGCCGATCCACGGGAAGACGATGAACTTCTCGTCCCCGGGGCGGACCTTCGCGTCCGGCCCGGCGGCGGCGACGGTGCCGACGATCTCGTGCCCGAACACGGCGGGGTAGGTCACCCCGGAGGCGCTCAGCGGCAGCTTTCCCGCCGAGCCCAGGTCGAAGAAGCCCTCGCGGCAGTGGACGTCGGAGTGGCAGACGCCGGAGTGGGTGACGTCGATGAGGACCTCGCTGCCGGAGAGCTCCGGCGCGTCGATGTCCATGGCCTCGATGCGGGCCCCGGCCTCGGGTGCTGCGTAGACGTGCATAAGCGCCTCCTGATCGATGGTGTGAGCTCATTCCACCACCGCGCGGGGCCCGCGTCGAGATCCGCGTCACGTTTTCCTCCGCGCCGCGTGAGATAGTGAGCCCACAGCGGTGCCGAGGGGCCCGCCGATCGCAGCAGCACCCCATCCCAAGGAGAGACATGGAACTGAACAACGCCGTCGCACTCGTCACCGGGGGCGCCTCCGGCCTGGGCCGGGCCACCGCCGAGGCCCTGCTGGCACAGGGCGCGCAGGTCGTCATCGTCGACCTCAACGCCGAGGCCGGCCAGGCCGCCGCAGCGGAGATGGGCGAGCGCGCGCACTTCGCGCAGGCCAATGTGGCCGACGAGGCGCAGGTGCAGCAGGCCATCGACACCGCCACCGGGCTGGGCGAGCTGCGCGTGGTCGTCAACTGCGCGGGCGTGGGCACGCCGGGCAAGCTCGTCTCCAAGCGCGGCCCGCTGCCGCTCGAGGACTTCGTCAAGGTCGTGACGATCAACCTCGTGGGCACCGTGAATGTCTGCCGCCTGGCCGCCGCCGCGATGGCGGAGAAGACCGCACCCCAGGGCGAGGAGCGCGGCGTCATCGTCAACACCGCCTCCGTGGCCGCGTTCGACGGCCAGATCGGCCAGATCGCCTACTCCGCCTCGAAGGGCGGCGTCGCGGCGGTCACGCTGCCCATGGCCCGCGAGCTCGCCAGCTCCCTCATCCGCGTCGTCACGATCGCGCCGGGCATCTTCTGGACGCCCATGATGGCGGGCCTGCCCGAGGCCGCGCAGGAGTCGCTCGGCAAGTCCATCCCGCACCCCTCGCGCATGGGCAAGCCGGAGGAGTACGCGCAGCTGGTCGAGGCGATCGTGGCCAACCCCATGCTCAACGGCGAGACGATCCGCCTCGACGGCGCCATCCGCATGGCCCCGAAGTGAGCCGCGCCCGCGGCTGAGCAGTCGGGGGTCGGCCCGTCAGGGCTGGTCTGGCCGGTCCGCGCCCGAGGTGCGGACCGGCTGCGGCTGTGTCCGCACCTCGGCCTCGTGGGCCTGGCGGCGCAGGACGAGCCCGCGCACGCTGCCCATGAGGATGAGCAGGAGCGTGAGCAGCAGTGCCCCGGCGACCACCGGCGGGTCGATGCTGGCGCGCGCCGGGTAGTAGGTGAGCTCGTGGACGATGATCGACAGGAGCGAGGCGAAGACCGCCGGCACCGTCCAGTTGGCCGACAGCCGCGCGGACAGCGAGATGAGCACGACCGCGCCCGCCGGCGCGGCGAGCACGGACACGAGCCACACGCACAGGATGACGAGGCACGCCACGAGCGCCGACGGCGGCCCGACGTAGGACTCCTCGACCTCCATGGGGTCGTGCCGGATGGCCGAGGGCAGGAGCGCCAGCGCGAGCACGCCCAGGCTCAGGTCGACCCCGAAGCGCACGCCGCCCAGGCCGTCCCCGCCGGGCACCGTGGACTCGATGACCCCGGTGGCCATGAGGATCTGCTGGGCGGCGAACATGACGACGCCGGCCACCGCGGCTAGCCAGAACAGCACGGTCGTGCGGGTGCGCGAGCGCACGGGCGAGGGCTTGAGCGGTCGGCGGGACTTCATGCGGTCACTGTAGCGAGGCACCTTGAGACACAGCCGAGCGCGCGGTGCGGGCCGCGCGCGGTCAGGACTGGGCGCGCAGCACCTCGATTGCCAGGCGCACCCGGTTGTCCGCTCCGGTCTTGTGCAGGATGCGAGCCACGTGCGTCTTCACCGTCGGCAGCGCCAGGTGCAGCGCGGCGGCGATCTGCGCGTTCGTCTGCCCGTCGGCGATGAGGCGGGCCACCTCGCGCTCCCGCTCGCTCAGCGCGTCGAGCACCGAGGCGCCCGGGCGCGGTGCCGCGGTGCGCCGCTGCGCGTCGGCCAGCCGGCGCAGGGCTCCCGGGTCGATCGCCGAGGTGCCGCCCGCCACCGTGCGCACGGCGGCCAGGAGCTCGCGCGGCTCCGTGGTCTTGAGCAGGAAGCCCGCGGCGCCGGCGGCCAGCGCGTCGACGACGAACTCGTCGGCGTCGAAGGCGGTGAGCACGAGCACGCCCGGCGGGGCCAGGCTGCGCGCGAGGAGCCGGCGCGTGGCTTCGATGCCGTCGAGCACCGGCATCCGCACGTCCATGAGCACGACGTCGGGGCGCAGGGCATAGGCGCGCTCGAGCGCCTCGCGGCCGTCCCGGCATTCGGCCACGACCGCAAGGTCCGGCGCCGATTCGAGGATGAGGTGCAGCCCGGCGCGTACGAGCGGCTCGTCATCGGCCAGCAGCACGCGGATCACGGGGCGGCCCCGGCAGTCCCCGCGGCCCCGCCTGCCAGGTCGAGCGGGGCGCTCACGCGCACGGTGAACCGCGGGCGCTCGGCCGTGGGCTCCTCGACCGCGACGGTGCCGGCCAGGAGCCCGACCCTCTCGCGCAGCCCGATGAGCCCCTGCCCGGTGCCGGGGCGCCACGGCTGGCCCGGGACCAGCGGCACCGGATTCTCCGCGCGCAGCTCGAGGCGCCCTCGGACGTGGCCGATGACCACCGTGATCGGCTGGCCCGGGGCGTGCTTGCGGGCGTTCGTCAGCGCCTCCTGCACGGCGCGGTAGAGCATCTGGGCAATGAGGGCGGGCATTGCGCCGAGGGAATCGGCGCCCAGCGGCTCCCGCCACTCAACGGCGGCGGGCGTGCCCGCTGCCCGAGCATCGGCGACGAGCTCGGCCAGGTCGAGGCGCGGCGCGCGCCCCTCCTCCTCGCGCAGGAGGACGAGCACCGAGCGCAGGTCCCGGTCCGCGGCGCGCGCCGCGGTGGCGATCGTGTGGGCCTGGGCGCGCACCTGTTGCAGCGGCAGGTCCTCGCGCAGCTCGAGCGCACCCGCGTGCATTGCGATGACGCTGAGCCGGTGGGACAGCGAGTCGTGCATGTCGCGGGCGATGCGCGCGCGCTCGCCCAGCCGCGCCTGCTGGGCCAGCGACTCCGCGTACGCCTGGCTGAGCCGCGCCCGCGCCGCGATGAGCGCGCGTGCCTCGCACCGCCGGCCGCGCGCGGTGCCCAGCGCCAGGAGGAGGGCCGGCGCGCCCACCCCGCCGAGCACCGCGGCGAGCCAGTCGGCACCCGTGAACCCGCTGGGGGAAGTGACCGCGAGCCCCAGCACCGTGGAGACCGCGGCGACCGCCAGCGCGGCGCCCGCCCACGCGGTGCGGCGGCGCCCGCCCAGGACGAACAGCGCGGCGGCCGCGGCCGGCAGCGAGGTGGCGGAGAAGCCGGAGACGGCGGTGACGATGAGGGCCGTCGCGAGAGCGGAGGCGGGCGCGCCGTCCGGCCGACGCAGCGCTACGGGCAGCAGGGCGAGGGCGGCCGCGCCCAGGGCCACGTCGACGGCGAGGAGGGCGAGGGCACGCTCGGCATCCCGGCCGATGAGCGCCTCGGGCTCGGGGCCCACGTAGATGTAGGCGGCGACGAGCACCATGAGCGCGCCGGCCGCGGCGCACACGGCCCAGACGGCGAGGAGGTGTCGGCGCGAACTCACCCCACGATCGTAGGCGAGGCCGCCGCGCCCGGGTGTCGTCCGAAAGGATGACTCCCGGTGCTGCGAACCGTTCCGCCGGACGATACCGGCGCCCACCGCGGGGCGGGAGGGTGGGGGCCATGACTTCGACACAGACCTCGACACCGAATCCGACACCGACCTCCTCGCCGAATTCGGCCCGCCCCGCCTTCCACCGCCTGGGCGCCGCCGCGCCCAACGCCCGCTGGTGGCGCCCCCTGCTGGGCCTGCTCGTCTTCGGTCTGTCCGCGGCGGCACTGTCGCTGCCGATCCTCCTGGCCGACGACATCTGGGGCGTTTTCCGGCTGGACGCGCCCACCGACCTGCGCGACCCGCGCCAGATCGCGGCGCTGGGCCTGTTGCTGGCCGTGTTCGTGCCCGCCGGCTGCGCGGCCGTGCGCTGGGGCTGGCACCGGCCGATGGGCACCCTCTTCTCCACGGCCGGGCGGCTGCGCTGGGGCTGGCTGGGCACGTGCACCGCGCTGGCCGTCATCGCCACCGCCGTGACCGCGCCGCTCATGCTGCTCGATCCCGCCACCCGCCAGTTCCACCCGCACCTGAGCGGCAGCGCGCTCGCGGTGCTCACCGTGGTGATCCTCCTCGTCCCGCTCCAGGCGGCGGGCAAGGAGGTGCTGTTCCGCGGGCTCCTGCCCCAGGCGGTGGGCCAGTGGCTGCGCGGCCCGGCCTGGGCGATCCTCCTGCCCATCCCGCTCTTCGTCGCCGGGCACGAATACGGCTGGGTGGGCAGCGTCGACGTGGGGGCCTTCGCCCTCATCGTGGGGGTCGTCGCCTGGCGCACCGGAGGCCTCGAGGGGCCCATCGCAGTGCACGCGGTCAACAACGTGACCGTGTTCGCCCTGGGCGCCGTGGGCCTCGGCGATCCCAACGCCCAGGACGCGAGCCCCTGGGCGCTTGTGGGCTCCGTGAGCACTCCGCTGCTGGCCGCGTGGCTCATCTGCCGCGCACACGCGCGCCGGCGCGTGCAGCCCCGCGAGGCCGCGCCCGCGCCGCTCACACCGTGAAGCGCACCCCGCTGAACTCGGAGCGCCACGCGGCGGCCTCGCGGCCCACCGCCTGGCGGGCCGCGGCGTCGGCGGCCGGGTCCAGGGCGCGGGCGATGAGGCCCGCCAGGCGCTCCATGTCCGCCTCGACCATGCCCATCCGCACGATCTCCGGGGTGCCCAGGCGCACGCCGTTCGCATCGCCGTCCACTGCGGGCGCCGGCAGCCCGATGCCGTAGGCGAGCAGGTTCGCCTCCTCGAGGGCGGCCGCAGCCCGCGAACCGCCGCCGTAGGGGGCGGCGAGCAGCGCGAACTGGTGGGAGTCGGTGAAGCCCTGCGCGCCGGCGAAGACCTCGAGGCCGGCCGCGGCGAGCTCCTCGGCCAGTGCCCCCGCGCAGGCGCGCATGAGCGCCGCGTAGTCCTCGCCGACCGCCAGCCAGTCGGCCAGGGTGATGCCGAGGGCTGCGACCTCCGCCACATCGAAGTTCGCGGTCAGCCCGGGGAAGGCGATCTGCTCGACCCGCTCGGCGAGCCCCGGGTCGTTGCTGAGCACGAGGCCGTGGACGGGCCCGCCCAGCGACTTGTACGTGCTCATCGTCATGAGGTGGGCGCCCTCGGCCAGCGGATTCGCCCACTGCCGCCCCGCGATCATCCCCGACACGTGCGCGGCGTCGAAGAGGAGGACCGCGCCCACCTCGTCGGCGATCTCGCGGACCTGGGCCACCGGGTGCTCGAAGAGGTTGAGCGAGCCGCCCAGCGTGATGAGCGAGGGGCGCACGGCCCGCGCGAGCTCGGCCAGCGCCGCGACGTCGACGCTGTAGCGGCCGGCATCCACCGGCGCCTCGACCGTCTGCACCCCGTAGAGACCCGCGGCGCCGTCGGCGTGGTGCGTGACGTGGCCGCCGATCGTGTCCGGCGACGCGATGATCGTGTCCCCGGGCCGGCAGGCGGCCATGAACGCGGTGAGGTTCGCGGCCGCACCGGACATGACCCGCACCTCGGCGAAGTCCGCATCGAACACCCGCGCGGCGAGCTCGGCCGTGGCGACCTCCAGCTGCTCGATGTCGAACAGCCCCGTCTCGATCTTGGCCCCGGGATAGCCCAGCGAGGTGCGCGGGGCGAGGTCCATGCCGAGCAGCGCCTGCGCCCGCGGGTTCATGAGGTTCGAGGCCGGGTTGAGGTTGATGGCCGAGCCCGCGTAGTAGCGCTGGGCGGCGGAGGCCAGCGAGTCGATCGCGTCCGCGAGCTGCGCGGGCCCGCCCCCGAGGCGCTCCTCCCCGATCGCCTCGATGCGCGCCTGGGCGTGGGCTGGGATCCAGGGGCGGGGGCTCAGTCGCATGCGACCATCCTGGCCCCGCGCCGGGGCTGAGACAATAGGGCGGACGGACTCCCCGCGTCCCGCGCGGCCGCGCGGGTGGGGAAAACCGGAACCCGGGCGGCGGGCCAGCCGCGTGGGCAGCGGCTTGCGGGCCCAATAGCGTGGGGGACATGGAGACAAGAGAACTGCCGCGCGAGTCACCGCCCCCCGCGGCGTCGCAGCGACCGCAGCAGCCCCTGCCGCCGCGGCCAGCGCAGCCGCCGCGCACCCGGCGCCGCGGCCCGGGGCCCATGGGCTTTGCCAACGTCACGGCCTCCGCCGTGCTGTGCGTCGTGTGGCTGTGGGTGCCGGTGGCGCTGTTCGCCACCGGGATCGGCGGCCTGTTCGCACTGGGCGCCGGGCTCATCGCCCTCGCCGCGTGGTTCTTCCTCCAGCGCGCGATCAACGCGGGTGAGCGGGTGCGCGCCGAGGCCGTGTACGGGCTCGGACTGCCCGTGCCCCGCCCGCGCCGCAGCGCCCGGGACGGCTTCCCCGGCTTCCTCGAGGACCAGTGGTTCGTCCTGGCGTCCGCGCCGTTCTGGCGCGGCACCGCACACCACCTGCTCAAGCAGCTCTACGGCGGTGCCGTCGGCATCCTCTTCCTGCTGGCCGTCGGCACCGGCGCCTACCTGCTGTGCGGCGCGCTCAACCCGGGACTGCGCGGCTCCCTGGGAACCGATGCGAGTGCCTGGGCGCGCCTGGCCGCGGGCACCGGCGGGGCGGCGCTCTTCCTCACCGCGTGGCCCGTCGTGTGGTTCTCCGCGTGGCTCGACCGGCTCATCGACCGCTGGCTGCTGCGCCCGGCTCGCGCTGCGGAGCTGGAGAAGGAGGTGCACACCCTCGACCGGGCGCGCACCGGGGCGATCGACTCCGCGACCACCGAGCGCCTGCGCATCGAGCGCGACCTCCACGACGGCGTCCAGCCCATGCTCGTGGCGCTGTCCATGAAGCTCGGCATGGCCAAGGCCAAGCTCGCCTCCGACCCCGACGGCGCCGCCGTGCTCGTCGCGGAGGCCCACGCGGACTCCAAGCAGGCGATCACGGAGCTGCGCCAGCTGGCCCGCGGCATCCACCCGGCCGTCCTCACCGACCGCGGCCTCGACCCCGCCGTCTCCGCGCTCGCCGCCCGCTCCGTCATCCCCGTCGAGGTGGACGTCGCCGTGTCCGGGCCGGTGGGGGCGGAGGCCGAATCCGTGGCCTACTTCGTCGTCGCCGAGGCGCTGACGAATGCGAACAAGCACTCCGGCGCCGCCCGCATCCGCGTCGCCATCTCCGAGCACGCCGGGCTGCTCACCGTCTCCATCGCCGACGACGGGCGCGGCGGCGCGCGCATCGGCGGCAGCGCCTCGGCCTCCGGCCTGGCCGGGCTCGCCGGCCGCGTGGCGGCCGCCCGCGGCACCCTGACCCTGACCAGCCCCGAGGGCGGTCCCACCGCCATCGTTGCGGAGGTGCCATGCGCATCGTGATCGCCGAAGACTCCGTCCTCCTGCGGGAGGGCATGGTCCGCCTGCTCACCGATGCGGGCCACGAGGTGGCCGCCGCGGTCGCGGACGCCTCCGCGCTGCTCGCGGCCGTCGCGGAGCACTCGCCGGACCTCGCGATCGTGGACGTGCGGATGCCGCCCACGTTCACCGACGAGGGCATCCGCGCCGCCGTGCTCATGCGCAAGCAGAACCCGGGCTCGGCCGTCCTCGTGCTCTCCCAGTACGTCGAGGAGCGCTACGCCAGCGAGCTCATCGCGGAGAACACCGGCAGCTTCGGCTACCTGCTCAAGGACCGCGTGGCCGATGTCGAGGACTTCCTCACCGCCGTCAGCGAGGTAGCGGGGGGCGGCACGGTGCTCGACCCCGAGGTCGTGGGCCAGATCCTCGTGCGCTCGCGCAAGCAGGAGGGCCTGGCCATGCTCTCGGCCCGTGAGCGCGAGGTGCTCCAGCTCATGGCCGAGGGCAAGTCGAACTCCGCGATCGCCGGCCAGCTCTACCTGTCCCCGGGCTCGGTGGAGAAGCACATCAGCTCCGTGTTCGCCAAGTTCGGGCTCATCGCGGATTCGGATGAGAACCGCCGCGTGCTCGCCGTGCTGAAGTTCCTGGGCAACTGAGGCCCGCCCCTGAGGCAGGAAGGACCGCCATGCCGACCCCCGCGCTCCACGACCAGCGACCCCCGCAGCCCCCCGCCCAGCCCCCCGCGCAGTCGGGCGGACCGCGGCCCGCCCCTGCCCGCCCCCTCAACCTCTCCCCGGGGGCGCGCACGGGCGTGCGCGCCGCCATCGCGATCGTCGCGGCGCTGGCCGTGCTCACCGCGCTCACGGCCGTCGCCTTCGGGTTCGCCGCCGGACTGCGGACCCACCAGGAGACGAAGACGGCAGACCTGCCCGCGGACTTCTCCGCCCTCACGGTCACCGGCTTGGGCGCCAACGTGAGTGTGCGCGCCGACGACGGCGCCCGGGCGCCGGTGGCCCGGCTGACGTACACGGGCAGCGGGAGCGCGCCGGGCATCGACATCCGCAGCGACAAGCGGGGCGCCACGGTGGGCGTCGAGGGCGAGCGCGGCGTGATCGGCAGCAGCAGCGCCCAGCTGGAGATCACCGTGCCCGCCGCCATGGCCGCCTCCCTGCCGCTGAGCCTCGATGCGAAGTCCGGTGCGGTCGAGGTCGACGGCGGTGCGTGGAAGCGCATCGCGGGCACCGCGGGCAGCGGCGTCATCACCGTCCACACGAAGGCCGATGCGCTCGAGCTGAGCGCGAGCTCCGGGATCCTCAACGTCAAGGGCGAGTACGGGACCGCGGATCTGCGCGCGAAATCCGGGGCGATCCACTCGGAGAGCCTGTGGGTCAAGCGGCGCGCCTCCACCCAGGTCTCGGTCGGCACGGCCAACCTCGACCTGTCCTCCGGCGCCCCGCCCCAGCAGGGCATCTCCGCGACCACGGACTCCGGCTCGACGAAGCTCATCGTGCCCCGGCCCGGCAAGGACGCGAAGGGCTAGGACCGGCCTGGCTACACGGTGAACTCGTCCAACGGCTCCGGCAACGTCGAGATCGACATCCCCCACGCCAGCAGCGCGGGCGCCGCCGGCATCCCCATCGACATCGACAACCGCTCCGGCGAGACGTCCGTAGAGTACGGACAGTGAGGAGAGGACGGACAGCGACCCGGGTGCGCGGCCGGTGACGGCCTACCTCTCCGAGATGGCGGCGCTGGGCGTGTTCGGCTTCGACCCGCTGGGCGCCGTCATCATGCTCGCCTTCATCGCCGGGGGCTCCCGGCTGCTCCACACCGTCGTCTTCACGCTCGTCAACTGGGCGGTCACCGTCGCCGTCGCCGTGCTGGGCGGCCTGCTCTTCACCGCGCTCGCCGCGCGCGTGCACCGGTGGGCCTCCGAGGTGCCCGTCTGGGCCTGGGTGGCCGCCGAGGCGGTAGTCGCCGCGGCGCTGCTCGCCTGGGCGATCGTGCGCATGGTCCGCGGGGTGGCCCCCGAGTCCGACCGGCCGCCGCGCACCGCCTCCAGCTGGGCGGTGGCCGCGGCCAGCGCGGGCTTCGCGGTCGCCGCGTTCGTCGACCCCGGGTACTCCGCGGCGATCGTGCTCTCCGCCGGCCATCCCCTGTGGGAGACGACAGCGGGCATGACCCTGTGGTTCGCGATCACGCAGTCCCCGCTCCTCGTGCTGCTCATCGCCGCCCTGTGCGGCAGGACCGAGGCGGCCGGGCGGTGGCTGCGCGGCTGGATGGCCCGCATCCGCCGCCCCGTGGCGTACGCGATCACGGGGCTCATCGTCGCCTGCGTCGTGCTGCTGGCCGCCGATGCCGTGCTGCTGTCCGTCACCGGCCGCTTCCTGCCGAGGCTCTGACGTGGCAGGCGATCGCACCCGGCTGCGCTTCACGGGCCACATCGCGGGGGCGGGCACCGCCGGCGGGACCCGGCTGGTCCTCGGCTGCTGGACGCGCACGCCCTGGGGGCCGTTCGCCGATGTCATGGCCGCCCTGCCCGATGGCCGCCGCGTGCTGCTGGCCCCCGCTGAGCGGGTGGCTGAGTTCGTCGCCGCCACCTATGCGTTCGACGAGGTGCGGATCGTGCCCGTGGCGGTGCACCGGACCGGCACGGGCGCGGGGTCCGGCTGGCGGGTGCGCGCGGGCGGCCCCGAGGGCGGGGCGCCGGTGCTCGCGTGGGACTTCGAGGTGGGCCGGCGCACCGCGCTCGGGGCGCTGCTGCGCGCCGTGCCGCCCCCGCTGGCCCGCACCGCCGCCTTCTGCCGGGCGGTCGATCCGCTGGCCCGCCGGGTGGTGCCCGGGGTGCGGACCTACGGCACAGCCGGCGCGGGGCGCACGGAGTGGTACGCCGCCTCGGACCTCCACGCGCTCGCCGCCAGCCGGGCCGCGTGGGAGGGCGCGGACCTCGGAGCGCTGCGCCCGGTGGCGTCGGACCCCGCATTCGGGTTCGGCTCGACGCCCCCGGCGCCCAGCCTCACCGCGCTCACGAGCACCGTGCGGCTGGGCTGAGCGCCCGCCAGCGCTCCTCTGCCGCCGCTGCTACGCCTCCGCGCCGCCGGCCGCACGCAGATCGGGCCGCCCGGAGCGCACGTGGGCGGCCGTCGTGAGCACGCAGCGCAGCACCGCCGCGGCGATGCGCTCCTGGTCCATGTCGCGGGTGTGCGGGACGTGGACGAAGCCGGCGGCGGGAGCGCGCCCGCCGCGCGCCCCGAGGTCCTGGCACACCCGCATGAGCCGGTAGAACACGGCGTTGCACACGTAGGTCCCGGCCGTCTGGGACACCGCCGCCGGGATGTGCGCGGCGCGCAGGTCGGCGGTGATGGCCTTGATGGGCAGCGTGGCGAAGGCGCCCGCCGGCCCGCCCGGCTCCAGGGGCTCGTCGATGGGCTGGGCGCCCGCGTTATCGGCGATCCGCGCATCGGCGATGTTGATCGCGACCCGCTCGGGCGTGACCTCGCGCCGCCCGGCCGCGAGCCCCAGGGCGATCACGGCGGCCGGGTCCGCGGCGCGCACGGCGGCCTCGAGCGCCTCGGATGCGCGCGCGAAGTCGACCGGCAGCACGCGCGTCGTGACCGCGATGCCGGGGTGGGCCGGCGCCGCGGCAGCCAGAGCCGCGAGCGCGGCCACGGTGGGGTTGTCCGCCTCCCCGCCGAAGGGCTCGAAGCCCGTGACGAGGACGCGCACGGCGCTCACAGCTCGACGGTGCCCGTGATCGTCGAGGCGGTGGCCCCGCCCACCCAGATCTCGCCGTCCGCACTCGTCACGCTCACCCGGCCCGCGCGGCCGAGCGCGGTGCCCTGGGCGGCCGTGTAGTCCTCCGGCAGGTCGCCCGCGGGGATGAGCCAGCGCGCGAAGCCCGCATTCAGGCTGCCGGTGACCGGGTCCTCGGGCACCCCGTAGGCGGGGCAGAAGGCGCGCACCTCCACGTCGGCCGGACCGCCGGCGGGGTGCGCGCCCAGCACGCCCACCTTGAGGTCGCCCAGGGCCGCGAAGTCCGGCTCGAGGCCCAGCACCGTCTGGGCGGAGTCGAGGTGGAGGCCCAGCCAGCCCGGGCCGTTGTCGATCCAGTTCGCGGCGAAGAGGCGCTCCTCACCGATGCCCAGCGCGGCGAGCGCCCCGTGGAGGTCGATGAGCTCCGGTTCGCCCGTGCGCACGAACTCCGGGGCCGCGAAGGCGATCGTGGCGTCCGCGCCGATCCGCAGGTCGATGAGGCCCAGGCCGCACTCCTGGCGCAGGCGCCCGGGCTCGCGCGGCTCGCCGCCGGCGGCCAGCCACGCGTGCGCCGAGCCCAGCGTGGGGTGCCCGGCGAACGGGATCTCCGCGCCGGGGGTGAAGATCCGCAGGCGGTAGTCGGCCTCCGGGTGCGCGGGCGGCAGCAGGAACGTCGTCTCCGACAGGTTCGTCCAGCGGGCGAAGGACGCCATCCGGTCATCCGGCACGTCCTGGGCGGCGTGCACGACGGCCACGGGATTGCCGCTGATGGGCCCGGAGGCGAAGACGTCGACCTGGGAGAAGGGGTGAGCGCTCATGCCCCCAGCGTAGTGTCTGCCTCCAGCGCAGTGTCGCGGGTCCGCGGGCGGTGCCGCGTCCGTGCCCGGCGCTAGGCTCGGGGACATGGATGAGACGCCGGATGCCCCTGAGGATGCCACTGAGCTCGTGGTCCTGTTGGACGATGCGGGTGCCCCGGTGGGCACCGCGCCCAAGGCCACGGTGCACGGCGCGGACACGCCGCTGCACCTGGCGTTCTCCTGCTTCATTCACGACGGCGCGGGCCGCGTGCTGCTCACCCGCCGGGCGCTGGCGAAGAGGACGTGGCCGGGGGTGTGGACGAACTCCGTGTGCGGCCACCCCGGCCCCGGGGAGGACTTCGCCGCCGCGATCGTGAGGCGCTGCGCGGACGAGCTGGGCTGCCTCGTCACGGAGATCACCGAGGTGCTCCCGGACTTCCGCTACCGCGCCATCGACGCCTCGGGCACGGTGGAGAACGAGGTCTGCCCCGTCTTCACCGCCCGCCTCGACGGCGACGTGCGCGCCCGCGCCGAGGAGGTCATGGACTTCGCGTGGCTGGAGCCCGCGGCGCTCACCCGGGCACTCGAGGCCGCGCCGTTCGCGTTCAGCCCGTGGCTCGTGCTCGAGTGGGCCCAGCTGGCAGCCGGCGAGTGAGCATCCACGACCCGTTCGCCCTGCGGGTCCCCGCGGGGACCCGGCCCGTGGGCGCGGGGCCGCACTGGGCGCCCGGTGAGCGGGTGCGCTGGCACTTCCGGCGCCACGACTTCGCCGCGCACGGCACGGAGGTCGTCCAGCCCACCCGCGTCGTGCGCGATGACGAGCGCGGCGCCGTGCTGTGGCTGGCGGGCGAGACGCCCACCGCGGAGTCGCGGATCGCGGGCTTTGAGAAGGTCAACCCGCACGATGTCCCGGACGCCGATCGCTTCCTGCCGCCGGGCCGTGAGCCCGCCCGCGTCCAGCTTCCCGGCCGGTGGCACGGGCGGGGCGTGCTGCGGATCGTGCCGGCGGGGCTGCCGTTCTCCGTATGGGTCTTCCGCGCCCCGGGCGGGGAGCACGCGGCCTGGTACATCAACCTCGAACAGCTCCACGTCCGCGCGGGCGCGGACCTCTACACGGCCGATCACATCCTCGACATCGTCATCCACCCCGGCGAGGAGCCCCGCCTCAAGGACGAGGACGAGCTGGCCGGGGCGCTGGCCGGCGGCATGTACGACCCCGAGGCCGTGCGCACCATCCGCGCGCACGCAGACCTCGCGCTCGCCCAGTACGCGGCGGGCCACTGGGCCTTCGACGAGGAGTGGACGCACTGGGCGCCGCCCCCGGAGTGGGCGATGACCCCCGCCGAGCAGCGGGAGGCCGCCGCGCTCCTGCGCCCGTGGCTGGGCGCGGACGACTAGCCGAAGGCCCCCAGCACCTCGGCGGGATCGGCGCCGGCGCCGAGCGCGAGGATGAGGACGATGCGGGCCTTGCGCGCATCCAGCCGCCCGGCCGGGATGAGGCCCCTGGCGATGAGGTCGATGTCACCGCCGGGATACCCGTACGTGCGCTCGAGCACGCGGCCGCTGCCGGTGCGCGAGGCGAGCACCACGGGCATCGTGGCCGCGAGCTGCCCCAGGCGCTCGGCGGCCTCGGCGCGCACGTGCCCGCCGCCCACGCCGGCGATGACCGCGCCCGCGTAGCCGGCGTCGGGGAGCGCCGGGGCGATCGCGAAGTCCTCGCCCACCCCCGCCTCGACGAGCAGCACCCGGGGCAGGCCGGTGGTCCCGGCGGGCGCCTCGGCTGCGGGCCGCTCGGAGACTGCGAAGCGGCGGGCCGCCGGCGCGGGCAGGTGGGCGAGCACGAGCGCGTCCTCGCTCAGCCAGCCCACGGGGCCGGCGGCCGGGCCGGAGGTGAACGCCGCCGGGGAGCTCGTGTGCGCCTTGCGCACCCAGAGCGGGTCGTGGACCTCGTCGTTGAACACGACGAGGGCGGGGCTGTCGGCGAGGCGCTCGTCGAGGCCGGCGATGACGGCGGCGCGCACATTGGCGGGGCCGTCGGCGCCGGGCTGCTCGGGCCCGCGCATGGCGCCGGTGACGACGATGGGGATTCCGGAGTCGTTGAGCAGCGCGAGGGCGAACGCGGTCTCCTCGATCGTGTCTGTGCCCTGGGTGAGAACCACGGCCCGCGCGCCCTGCGCCGCTGCCCGCCGGGCCGCGCGGACGGTCTCCTCGAGGTCCTCGAGGCGGATCTCACCCGAGCTGACCTGGGCGATCTGCTCGAACGTGACCCGCGGGGCCTGCGCCAGGGTGGGCAGCGCCGCTGCGGCCGCGATCTCCTCGGCGCCCACCTGCGGGCGGACCCCGGCCGCGGCGCCGTGGCCGGTCGAGGCGATGGTGCCGCCCAGGGCGGCGATGTGGATGTGCGGCACGGGAACTCCTTGGGTTCGCAGGGACGGGCCCGGCGCTCAGCGCATGAGCGACCAGATGATGAGCAGCGTGGCGCAGAAGCCGGCGGCGTAGTTGAGCCAGATGAACGCGGACCAGCCGGGGTGCGCCCGGCCGGACTGCGCGTCCGTCAGGCGCGCGAACCGCGCTGTGTTGGCGATGTAGGGCAGTGCGAGGAGGCCGCCCAGGCAGGTCGGCCAGCCGGCGCAGGCCACGAGGGCCCCGGCCGCGGCGTAGAGCGCCACCGCCGCGAGTACGGTGGGGCGGGCGCCGAGCACCGTGGCGATCGAGGCGATGCCGGCCTGGCGGTCCGGCACGATGTCCTGGACCGCGCCGAACGCCTGGCTTGCCACGCCCCAGGCGAAGAACGCCGCGAGCACCAGCCAGCCCGCGCGGCTGGGCCAGGCGCCCAGCAGGGCGAGCGCGAACCAGGCGGGGGAGGAGAAGTGCGTGGAGCTCGTGAGGGAGTCCAGCACGGGGATCTCCTTGAAGCGCAGGCCCTTGACGCTGTAGGCCGCGACGGCGAAGAGGCTGAGCGCCAGGACGCCGGTGCTCGTCCACGAGCCCACCACCAGGAAGAACAGCACGAACGGCAGGCAGCTCAGCAGCGCGGCCCACAGGATCGCGGTGTGGTGGGCGGGTGCCAGGATGTGTCCCTCGATGCCGCCCTTGCGCGGATTGCGCATGTCCGACTCGTAGTCGAAGACGTCGTTGATCCCGTACATCGCCAGGTTGTAGGGGACGAGGAAGAACAGGCAGCCCACCCAGAACGCGGCGTCGGGCCCGCCCCCGGCCAACAGGTAGGCGGCTCCGAAGGGGAAGGCGGTGTTGATCCAGGACACCGGGCGCGAGGCGCGCAGCAGCTCGCTCAGCACCGCCGCCTCCGCTCCCGGCGGCCCAGCAGCTCCCACAGCGCGGGCAGGGCCGCGGCGGCGAGCACCGTGTAGGCGAGGTCCTCCAGGGGCATGAGGCCGATGCGCAGCCCGCTGGCATGCGCATCCGCGTAGACCATGAGGCCGACGGCGATCATGAGGTTGTCGAAGACGATGGTGAGCGCCACGAGCAGCGCCGCGGCCGCGGCCGCCGCCCGCCAGCGCAGCGCGCCCGCCCGCAGCGCGGCGGTCACCAGCGCGGCGGCCGGCAGCAGAAACGCGAGGTTGATGAGCCCGTACGTCATGTCCGCGGCCCGCCCCCGGCACCGCGGAGCCGGGCGCCCGCGCGCTTGGCCCCCGCGTAGGCGTTCATCGCCAGCCAGCACAGGAAGACGAGGAAGAAGACCTCCTCGAGCGTGAACTCCGGGGCCAGCATGATCCCGCTCAGGTAGGGGCTGGGCCCGCGGGAGAAGGCGCCCGCGGCGATGCAGACGAGGTCCCACGCGATGAACACGGCCACCCCGGCGCCGTGGACCGCGGCCGCGCGGCGGGGGCAGGCGAACCAGAAGAGGCGGAAGCGCCAGTCGAGGATCGCCATGCCGGCCAGCGAGGCCAGCAGGCAGCCCAGGTACGCGAGGCTCATCGCCGATCCCCGCGGACGTGGGCGGCGAGGTTGTCGGCGCTGATGAGGCACATGGGCAGGCCCACGCCGGGGGCTGCGAACGCGCCGGCGCGCAGCAGGTTGGCGGCCTTCGGGTGCTGGACCCCGCCGCGGAAGAAGGCGCTCTGGAACAGGGTGTTGGCCGGTCCCAGCGCGGAGCCGGACCAGGCGTGGTAGGCGCCCTCGAAGTCCCCGGGGGCCATGACGGTGCGGGTGAGGGTCCGCTCCCGCAGGTCCGCCGCGCCGATCCGCTGGCCGAGCGCGTCGACGATGCGGTCCGCGTACGCCTCCACGCCGGACTGGCCGGCGCGCAGGCTGGGGTTCGCGGGTGCGGGCACGAGGACGAAGAGGTTCTCGCAGCCGGCGGGGGCGACCTCGGGGTCGGTTCGGGAGGGGGCGCAGACGTACGCCGAGGCGGGCCACGGCAGCCGCGCCCGCGGTCCGAAGATCTGGTCGAAGTTGTCCTCCCAGTCCGCGGAGAACACCATCGTGTGATGGGCCAGCTGCGGCACCCTGCCCCGCACGCCGAGCATGATGACGAGCGCCCCGATGCCCGGGTCGCGCCGCTCCCAGGTCCGCTGCGGGACGGCCCGCAGGCGCGGGTCGATCACCTGCGTCTCCAGGTGGTGGAGGTCGCAGGCGCCCACCACGAGGTCCGCGGGGAACTCCGCGAGGCGCTCGCGGCCCCCCGCGCCGTCGGACACCCGCGCGACGACGCGCTCGATCCGGCGCGCGCCTGTGCCGCGGCCCGCGGGCAGGGCCACCGCTTCGGCGCCGGTGACGATGCGCGCGCCCGCCGCCCGCGCCACCCGCTCCACGGCGGCGATGACGGCGCGCATGCCCCCGCGCGGGTAGGCCGGGCCGTCGATGAGGTCGAGGCGGCTCATGAGCGCGAACAGGGCGGGCGCGCGCTGAGGGGAGGTGCCGAGGAACACGGCGGGGAAGCCCAGGATCTGGCGCAGCAGCGGGTGGGAGAACCGGGCGTCGACCCTGTGCTGCAGCGACTTGCCGAAGAGGCCCGGCAGCTGCGGCAGGCGGGCCAGGACGGAGCGGCGGGCGAACGCGCCGGGCCGGGCGAAGTTCGTGTAGAGGAAGTGGTCGAGCGCGAGGTCGTAGATCCCGTCGGCCTCGCGCAGATAGGCATCCAGGCGCTGCCCCGCCCCGGCCTCGAGGCCCTCGAAGACCTCGCGCACCGTGGCCGGTGAGATGTCGAGGGGGCCGGAGGAGCCCGTGCCCGCGGCGCCGAAGACGCGGTAGCCGGGCTCGATGTCCTCGAGCCCGTACTCGGCGGCGGCCGAGGTGCCGAAGCGGGCGAAGAAGCGGTCGAAGACCTCCGGCATGAGGTACCAGCTGGGGCCCGTGTCGAAGCCGAAGCCGGCCGCGCGGGCGAAACCGGCGCGCCCGCCCACCGCGGCGCGCCGTTCGAGGACGGTGACGTCGTGGCCGTCGGCGGCGAGCAGGGCCGCGGAGGCCAGGCCCGCGATGCCGCCGCCGATCACGATGACCCTCATGCGCGCTCCGCGCCGCGCTCGCCCCGGCTGCCGCGCAGGGCGCGCGCGGCGACGGCGACCTTGCGGGGATTCGACACCCGCACGCGCGTGCGGGCCAGACGGTCCGCCGGCGTGCGCTCGAGCTCGTCGGTGAGCTCGGCGAACAGGGCGTGGGCGCAGCGCACGGCGGGCCGCACGCGCGCGGGCAGCAGCGGGAAGGCCAGGGCGGCGCGGGCCAGGAGCATGCGGATCTGCGCGATCTCCGCTCCCTTCGCGGCCTCGTCGAAGGCGCGGGCGCTTCGCGGCAGATAGCTGCGGCCCAGCTCGCCGCCGTCGTGGCCCAGGTCGCGCAGGAAGTTGATCCGCTGGAAGGCCGCGCCCAGCGCGCACGCGCCCGCGTCCAGCTGTGCGCTCTCCTGTGGGGAGGGCGCGAGGTCCGCGGTGAAGATCCGCACGCACATGAGGCCCACCACCTCGGCGGAGCCGTGGATGTAGGCGGCCAGGCTGGCCTCATCGTGGGCGGCGGGGGCGGCGTCCTGGCGCATCGACTCGAAGAACGGGTGCCACTCCTGCGCGCCGATGCCGGCGCCGCGGGCCGTGAGCGCGAACGCGTGGACGACCATGTCCGTCGAGTGGCCGGTGCGCACTGCCTCGGCGATGCGCGCCTCGTAGGCGTCCAGGGCGGCGCGCTTGTCCTCCGCCGAGACCCCGGGCCAGGCCCCGTCCACCACCTCGTCGGCGATCCGGACCATGGCGTAGAGGGCGGCGATCTGGGCCGCGGTGCGCGGGGGCAGCAGGCGCACGGCCAGGGAGAACGAGGTGGAATAGCGGCCGATGACCTGGCGCGACGCGGCGAAGCAGACGCGGGCGTAGTCCGCCTCGGCCCGCTGCGCTGTCGTCATGTTCCCATCATGGCACGCCGCTCACCGCCGCCCGGGCGGCCGGGGCCCTAGCCTGGACTGCGACGGCAGACGGAGCCGGCGGACGGAGACGGACGGGAGAGCGGGACGATGGGGGCGACGCGGGCGCGGCGCTGGAGCCGCATGCGCATCACCGGGATGTGGCTGCTGGCGGGCGGGCTCGTCCTCGCCGTGGCACTGGGCGGCCTGGGGCTGATGCTCGCCCTGCGCGGCGGTTCGATCGTGCGCGGCACGCTGGCCTCCGGCAGCGCATTCACCGGGCAGACGGCCGTCGAGGTCAGGGCCGGGGACCGGCTGAGCCTCTACACCGAGGTCCCGCCCGCCCCGTCGGGATCCACCGGCGGGGCGCCCACCGCCCCCGGCAGCACCCGCGGAACGTACGACCCCGCGGCGGCCGGCCGGGCGGCCGAGGCGGCGCGGGCGTGCACGCTCACGCACTCGGAAGGGGCGGGCTTCGAGCGCGGGGAGACCGGCACCTACACCACCACGCGCCACGGCCAGAGCTTCGAGGCGCGCGGTTCGTACCGTGCGACGGCGAATGGCACGGTCACCGCCGCGTGCACGGACGGCAAGCAGCATCTGCTCGCCGAGCCGCTCGAGGTGAAGGGCGTCATGGGCCTCGTCGGCGGACTGGGCACGGGGGTCTTCGGCATCGGCCTGGGTGCGCTCATCGCGATCGTGGGCATCGTGCTCGTCTGCGCGGGCGGCAACCGCCGGCGCGGCTGAACTGCGCGGCGGCCGAACTGCGCGGCCGAACTGCGCGGCGGGGCCGCGTGCGCCCCGGTCGCGCGGCCCCGCACAGCGTTCGCACACCCGATTGGCACCGTCGTGCCACCGCGCCCACAGCCGCGGCAAAGCTGGGCTCCGTAGGGTCATACCCAGTGAGGCCGGTTCACCCGGTGACGAGCTGCGGGGCTCGTATCTTTGGGGAGTGGTACCGAATGGTGAACCGGCCTCACCCTCTGCCCTCAGGGCCCGCGAGCCCCAGGAGCGCCGCGGCCGTCGACACCGCCGCCGTCGCCGCCTCGTACCCCTTGTCCTCAGTGGAGCCGGGCAGGCCCGCGCGGGCCAGTGCCTGCTCGTCGTCATCACAGGTCAGCACGCCGAATCCGACCGGAGTCCGCGTATCGAGGGCCACCCGGCCCAGCCCGTCGGCGGCCGCCCGGCACACGTAGTCGAAGTGGGGCGTGCCGCCCCGCACCACCACGCCCAGCGCCACGACCGCGTCGTGGTGCGCCGCGAGGGCCTGCGCGGCCACGGGCAGCTCGAAGCTGCCGGGCACGCGCACGAGCGTGGGCTCGATGCCCGCCTCCGCGCAGGCGCGCAGCGCCCCGGCGACGAGGCCGTCCATGACCTCCGTGTGCCAGCGGGCGGCGACGATGCCCACGCTCACGCGGGAGTGGGCGGCCGGGTCGAGGCCGACGTCGGGGGCTCCGTGCCGTGCCATCAGGACACCTTTCGCTCTGCGCCGGACTGCTGCCCTGCGCTCGTGGGGGTCTGCGCCTGCGGGCCGTCCGCCGGCAGGTCGTGGTGCATCCGCGTGCGCTTAGCGTCGAGGTAGACGGCGTTCTCCGTCCGCGCCGGCACGGCGATCGGCACGCGCGCGAGCACCTCGATCCCGTGTGCGTCCAGCGCCCGGGCCTTCGCCGGGTTGTTCGTCAGGAGCCGGACGCGCGCGATCCCGAGCAGGCGGAGGATGCCCGCGGCCGCCGCGTAGTCGCGGGCATCGGCGGGCAGCCCCAGGGCGGTGTTCGCGTCGACGGTGTCGAGGCCCTCCTCCTGCAGGCGGTAGGCGCGCAGCTTGTTGGCCAGGCCGATCCCGCGCCCCTCGTGCCCGCGCAGGTAGACGAGGCAGCCGCCCTCGCGTCCCAGGCGGGCGAGTGCGGCATCGAGCTGCTCACCGCAGTCGCACCGCCGCGAGCCGAGCACGTCGCCGGTCAGGCACTCCGAGTGCACCCGCACGAGGGGCGCGGTCCCCGAGGCGCCCTGTGCTCCAGCGGCGCCCGAGGCGCCCGGTGCCTCGAGCACCAGGTGCTCGGTGCCGGTCGCGGGTTCCGAGCAGGCCCGCGCGCGGAACTCGCCGTGCGCGGTGGGCAGGCGCACGGCCTCGCCCACGCGCACCTCGGGCACGCGCACCTCGGGCACGGGAGCGTCGACCAGGGCCGCCGCGCGACCCGCCTCCGCAGCCTGGCGCACCTGGGCGCCGCCGGTGTCGAGCCACGCGGCGAGGTCGGCGATGGAGACCGTGAGCAGCCCGTGGGCGGCCCCGAAGGCCAGGAGCGCGGGCAGGCGCATCATCGACCCGTCGTCGTGGACGAGCTCGGCGATGACGGCCACGGGCGCGCAGCCGGCCAGGCGGGCGAGCTCGACGCCGGCCTCGGTGTGCCCGGCGCGCTCGCGCACCCCACCGGGGCGGGCGATGAGCGGGAACACGTGGCCGGGGCGCGAGAGCGCACCGGGCCCGGCTGCGGGATCGGCGAGCACGGCGGCCGTGCGGGCGCGGTCGGCGGCGCTGATGCCCGTCGTGGTGCCGACGGCGGCATCGCAGCTGACCGTGTAGGCGGTGCCCTTGGGGTCCTCGTTGCGCTGGACCATGGCCGGCAGGCGCAGCTGGGCGGCGCGCTCGGGCGTCATGGGGGCGCACACCACACCGGAGGTGTGGCGGACCATGAACCCCATCCACGCGGCATCGGCGTGCTCGGCGGGCATGATGAGATCGCCCTCGTTCTCCCGGTCCTCATCGTCGACGACGATGACGGGTCTGCCGGCTGCGAGCTGGGCGATGGCCGCGTCGATGGCGGCGAGGCTGCGGGTCATGCTGGGGCTCCGATCTTCTGGGCGGGTGTGGGAGCGGGGGCGAACGCGGCGAGCCGCGCGGCGTACTTGGCGAACACGTCGGCCTCGAGGTTGACCCTCCGGCCGGGGGCGGCGAGGCCCAGGACGGTGCGCTCCAGGGTGGCGGGGATGAGGCCCACTTCGAACCAGGCGCGCTCGGCCCCCGGCTCGCTGACCGCGGTGATCGTCAGGCTCGTGCCGTCCACGGCGATCGAGCCCTTCTCCGCGATGAGCGGCGCCAGCTCGGCCGGCGTGGCGATGCGCACGCGCGTCCAGCCGCCCAGGTCCTCAACGGCCGCGATCGTGCCCGTGGCGTCGACGTGGCCCTGGACGACGTGGCCGTCGAATCGGCAGCCGGCGGGCATGCACCGCTCCAGGTTGACGGGGTCGCCGGGGGACAGGGCGCCGAGCGACGTGCGCGCGAGCGTCTCGCCCATGACGTCGGCTGCGAATCCGTCGCCGGTATCCGGCACGGCGGTGAGGCAGACCCCGTTGACGGCCAGCGAGCCGCCGGCGGGCAGCCCGTCAAGCACCGCGCCCGCCGCGATCCGCAGGCGGGCGGCATCCGCGCCGGGGATGGGCTCGATGGCGCTCACCCGGCCCAGCTCCTCGATGATTCCGGTGAACATGTCAGTCCTCTCCGTGGTGGGGTGCTGTGCTGTGGTTGTGCCGTGGAGGGTCCGGCGGGCTCGGCTGCAGCCGTACGAGCGTGTCCGCACCCAGTCGCTCGGGGGCGCCGAGGCGCTCGCCGGTGGGGTCGGGGGTCCACCGCTGGGCCCCGCTCAGGGTGGCGATGCCGAGGTCCGCGAGGGCAGGTGTGCCCGCGCCCAGCAGGACCGGGGCGGTGAAGACGGCCAGCTCGTCGACGAGGCCCGCGCGCAGGAATGCGCTGATGAGCCGCGGCCCGCCCTCGACGAGGAGGTGGCCGATTCCGCGGGAATCCAGGTCTGCGAGCACGGCGGCCAGGTCGCGGCTCGGATAGCGCAGGAGCCGTGCGCTGTCGGCCAGGTGGGAGTCGGGGGCCGGGGCGCGGTGGCCGATGAGCACGGGCACCGGCTGGTGCGCGGCGGGCGCGCCGTCCGGGGTGCGCGCGCTCAGCCGCGGGTTGTCGGCCAGGGCGGTTCCGGTGCCCACCGCGATCGCATCTGCCCGCGCCCGGATGGCGTGGCCGGCGGCGCGGGATTCGGGGCCCGTGATCCACCGGCTCGTACCGTCCGCCGCCGCGACGCGGCCATCGAGGGACTGGGCGATCTTCGCGGTGACGAAGGGGCGGCCGGCCGCGCGGGCGGCGAACCAGCGTGCGTTGAGCGCGCGGGCCTCCTGGGCCCGCAGGCCGGTGCGCACCTCGGCGCCGGCCGCGCGCAGCCGCTGAGCGCCCCCGCCGGCCAGCGCGGTGGGATCCGGAGCGGCGCAGACGACGCGGCGGATGCCGGCGTCCAGGATCGCCTGCGCACAGGGGCCGGTGCGGCCGGTGTGGGCGCAGGGCTCGAGGGTGACGAGGAGGGTGGCCGCGGAGAGGTCGAAGCCGCGGGCGCGGGCCGCTGCGAGCGCGACGACCTCCGCGTGGGCGGTGCCGGCCCCCGCGTGGCGGCCCACGGCCACCCGGCCGTCGGGGGCGAGGACGGCGGCTCCCACCAGCGGGTTCGCACCGCGCACCCCGCGGGCGGCGGCCCCGAGCGCACGGTCCATGGCGGCGCGCTCGGCTCGGCTGAAGTGCGCGGCGGCCGCGGCAAGCGGTGCCGCACAGCACGAAGCCGCCCGGTCGAGCGCCATTTCCCACCTCCCGATCCTGCCGGGAGATGGAAGTGCGCCGCCGTGCGGCTGCTGGGCGCCGGGACGGGCCCGCCCACCCGCGTGTGGGTGCGGACGCCGACGGCGCCTGTTCCTCCCATCCAGACTTTCACTGTCGGCCTCGGAATCTCACCGAGTCAGCCGGCCGGCTCAGCAGGGTTCTGCTGCGCTGACCGGGTCGCGGGCTATCACCGCCGGTACGGAATCTCACCGTCCCCGGAACACTGAGGCGCACGTTACACCGGCCACATCGACAGGCACAAGGGCAAACGTCGTCTCACAGCGGTGTTCGGTACCCTGCCGATCATGTTCGAGGTGACGGCGCTCGAGGTCGCTGTGCTCTGTGTCTGGCTCGCCGGGATCGGCTGTGCGCTGGCTGTGCTCCGGCGCGTGCGCCGCAGCGCGGTGCCTGGTTCCAGCCGCGGCGCGCTCACCCTCGCGGCGGCGGTGTTCATCCTGGTCTTCGGCTCGGCGCTTGCCGCCATGGCCCTTGTCCGCGAGGTGCGCGCCGGCCGACGCTGAGCCGCTCAGGCACTCAGCCCCTGAGGCACGCAGCACCTCGGATTGCGCGGCATCTCAGGTGCGCGGCATCTCATTCGCGCAGGTACGGCGCGGAGGCGCGGTCGAGCCGCGCCACCTGCTCCGCATCCAGCGCGAGGTCCACGGCGGCGAAGAGCGGATCGAGCTGCTCGACGGTGCGAGCGGAGGCGATGGGCGCCGTCGCCCCCTTGGCCAGCAGCCATGCGATAGCGACCGAGGCGGGCGGTGCGCCCACCTCGGCGGCGACCGCCAGGAGTTCGTCGACGACGGCGAAGCCGGCGGGCGTGGCATAGCCGCCCACCGCGGCGGATCGCGCCCCGGAGCCCACGTCGGCGGCGGAGCGGTACTTCCCGGTGAGGAAGCCCGCGGCCAGCGCGAAGTAGGGGAAGACCGCGAGGTCGTACTCACGAGCCAGCGCGCCGTAGCCGTCTTCGGGATGGCCCGGCGTGCCCTCCACGGCGGCGCGGTGGACGAGGCTGTGCTGCGGCTGGATCGCCACGGGCGCCGCGAGCCCATTGGCGCGCGCGGCCTCGAGCCACGCGCGCTGGCGCTCGGGGCTCAGGTTCGACATGCCGATCGCGCGGGCCTTGCCCGAGCGGACCACGGCGTCGAACCCCGCGGCCAGGTCCTCCGCGCTCGTCTCTTCGTCGTCCCGATGGGCATAGTAGAGGTCGACGCGGTCGGTGCGCAGCCGGCGCAGGGAGTCGTCGAGCGCCGCCGCGACGTTGGCCGGGCTCAGGCCGGGGCGCTGGTCCCACGAGCCCACCTTCGTGGCGATGACGGTCTCGTCGCGGCGGCCCGTGCGCTCGAACCACTGGCCGATGATGTCCTCGGATTCGCCGCCCGTGTGCCCCTCGCCCCAGGCGGAGTAGACATCGGCGGTGTCGACGAAGTCGCCCCCGCGGTCTGCGAACGCATCGAGGACCGCGAAGGACTCCTCGCGGTCGGCCGTCCAGCCGAAGACGTTGCCGCCCAGGTTGAGGCGGAAGACTTCGATGTCCGTGCGCGGGATGCGCGCCGTGTGCTCAGTCGTCATGTCCTGTCCGACACCGCACGCCGCGCGCTTATTCCCCCTGGCGGGCGGACCGTGCCGGGCCAGCGGACCGTGCCGGGCCAGCGGGCCGCGCCGTGTGAGCGCGCAGCCCCCGGTTGAGCTCGGCGACGAAGCCCAGGGCCACGAGGGTGATGGCGGTCAGCGCCGCAGTGACCGTAGTGGGCGCGCTGGACGCCAGCTCCTCCCACGTGGCGGGCCCCGCCGTCACCAGCGCCGTGAGCCGCGGTGCCGCAAGGGCGGCGAGCACTGCGAGCGTGCAGGCGCCGTCCGCGCACAGCGCGGTGGGGGTGGGCGGAGCCGAGGCCCCGCGCGCGACGGCCACGATGACGAGTGCGCCCACGGCCCCCGCGAGGGCGAACACGGCGGGCGCACCGGGACCCAGACCCGCCTGCGCGCTGCAGGCCGCAATGAGCGCGGTGGCGATGGACAGGGCGGCGGCGATCCGGAACATGCTGCCAGTCTTGCGCCCGCGGGGCCCGCGCACACGGTGGTCAGCCCGCCGGGCGGGTCGGGAAAACCCGAACCGGCGGCCCCGGGTGCGAGGATGGAGCCATGATCGAGCTGAAGACCCCCGCCGAGATCGAGAAGATGGCCGTGACCGGCCGCTTCGTCGCCCACACCCTGCGCACCCTCGCCGAGCGCGCCGAGCCGGGGGTCGACGTCATGGACCTGGAGCACGAGGCGCGGCGGATGGTGAAGGCGCGCGGGGCCGAGTCCTGCTACTGGGACTATGCGCCGGCGTTCGGCAGCGGGCCGTTCCGCAATGTCATCTGCCTGTCCGTCAACGATGCGGCGCTGCACGGCAAGCCCCGTCCCCACGTGCTGGCCCCCGGCGACCTGCTCAGCCTGGACTTCGCCGTGTCGATCGACGGCTGGGTCGCCGATGCCGCGGTCTCCGTCGTCGTCGGGGCGGACGCCGGCAGCCCGGCGGGCGCAGGTGTGCCGGATGCGGATGCGAGCGCCGCCCTCATCGCCTCGACGCGGGACGCGCTGGACGCCGGGATCGCCGCCGCCGTTCCGGGCGGCCGGCTGGGAGACGTCTCCGCGGCCATCGGGGCGGTGGGCAGGTCCCGCGGCTACCGGATCAACACGGACTTCGGCGGCCACGGCCTGGGCCGCACGATGCACGGCGAGCCCCACGTGCCCAACCAGGGCCGCGCGGGCAAGGGGCTCCGCCTCGAGCCGGGCCTCACCATCGCGATCGAGCCCTGGTGGGGGATGGGGACGGAGGCGCTCACGGTCGACGGCGACGGCTGGACCCTGCTCATGGCCGATGGGAAGAAGGCCGCGCACACGGAGCACACGATCGCGGTGACCGAGGACGGCCCGCGCATCCTCACCCTGCCGGAGTAGGCGCCACCCCCTCCGGGATGGGGCGGCGCTTGCACATAAACATAACCCAGGTATATAACTGGTTGATATGAATCTCGACGACCTGGGCTCCGACCTCGTGACCGTGGGCGGGCGCCTCATCCGGCGCCTGAGCCGGGAGACCCGGACCGGCGAGTCCGCGAGCGTCTGGCGCGCCCTATCCGTCATCGAGCAGTACGGCTCGGTGACGATCGGCGGCCTCGCGCAGGCCTACGGCAGCTCGCAGCCCGCCGCCACGAAGCTCGCCTCCAAGCTGGAGGCCGAGGGGCTCGTCGAGCGCCGCCACGACGCGGACGACGCGCGCATCAGCCGCCTCTCGCTCACCGCGGCCGGGGGCGAGCGGCTCGCCGTGGAGCGGGCGATCGCCGCGGACTACCTCAAGCCCATGATGGCCGGCCTGAGCGCCGACGATCAGCGCGCCATCGCGCGCACCGTGGAGATCCTCAGCGCGTTCATCGACGGCCAGCCCGGGATGCCGGACCTGCCCGCCGCGCTCACTCCCGCCTGAGCCCGCGTGCCCCACGGCACGCAGCCCCTGCCCGCATCCCCCACGAAGAAGGTGTTGACCACGTCCTCCCCGTCCTCCTCCCCGTCACTCCTGCACCAGCCGCGCGCCGTCTGGGCCGTCGCATTCGCCTGCGTCATCGCGTTCATGGGCATCGGCCTCGTCGACCCGATCCTGCCGGCGATCAGCGCCTCGCTGCACGCGAGCCCGGCCCAGTCGATGCTGCTGTTCACCAGCTACCTCTTCATCACCGCGATCACGATGTTCTTCTCGTCCTTCGTCTCCTCGCGGATCGGGTCGAAGGCCACGCTGCTCATCGGCCTGGCGCTCATCGTCGTATTCGCCGCGCTTGCCGGCGCCTCCGGCTCCGTGGGCCAGGTGATCGGCTACCGGGCCGGCTGGGGTCTGGGCAACGCGCTCTTCATCTCCACCGCCCTCTCGACGATCGTGGGCGCCGCCTCCGGCGGCTCGGAGCGCGCGATCATCCTCTACGAGGCGGCGCTGGGCGTGGGCATCGCGACCGGCCCGCTGCTGGGCGGCCTGCTGGGCGGCATCAGCTGGCGCGGCCCGTTCTTCGGCACCGCCGCGCTCATGGCGATCGGCTTCGCCGCGATCGTGGTGCTGCTGCGCGGCGAGGCGGGTGCGCGCCCGGAGCGGGTGCGCCTGTCTGCCACGCTGCGCGCGCTCGGCCACCCCGGCATCCTCGCCCTGTCGATTGCCGCGCTGCTGTACAACTTCGGCTTCTTCACCCTGCTGGCCTACACCCCCTTCCCGCTCGAGGCGGCCGCCAAGGAGGCGGGCATCGAGGGCTTCGGCGCGCACCAGCTGGGCCTCATCTTCTTCGGCTGGGGCATGTGCCTGGCGCTCACCTCGGTGCTCGGCTCGCCGTGGCTGACCCGCCGCTTCGGACACCTCAAGGTGCTCGCCGGAGCGCTCACGGCCACCGCGGCGATCCTCGCTGCGATGATCTTCGCGGTGCACTCGATGCCCGCGCTCATCGTGTGCGTCGTGCTCGCCGGCCTGCCGCTGGGCATCGTCAACACCGCGATGACGGAAACGGTCATGGAGGCCTCCGAGCTGCCGCGGCCGGTCGCCTCGGCGACGTACTCCGGGGTGCGCTTCTTCGGCGGCGCGCTCTCGCCGCTCGTGGCCGGCCAGGTGGCGCTCGCCGGCGCGGGGATGCCCTACCTGCTGGGCGCTGCCACGGTGCTCATCGCGGCGGTCGTGCTCGTGTGCTGCCGGCGCTTCGTGGCCCGCGTGGACGCCCGCGCGGAGCGGGAGGCGGCGGCCGAGGCGGAGCTGACCGAGGCGTACGCCGTGACCGGCGGAGACGCCTGAGCGGCGCCGCCGGCGCTGATACGATTGGCCATTCACACCTGGGAGGTCCTCGTGGGTTCTCTGTTCTCGTTCTTCTCCGCCCCGCGGATCGCCGCCGACTGGGACCCGGAGATGCCCGCCATCGCCGCCGCGGGCCTCGGCATGAAGGGCAGCAGGCCTGTCTTCGAAGGCGTCGAGACGCACGTGCCCACGGGCGGCCTGCTCGTCATCACCGGTCCCGAGGGGTCGGGCAAGACCTCGCTGCTGCTCGCCCTCGCGGGGCGCATGCGCGTCGATGCCGGGTCCGCGCAGATCTACGGGGTGGACCTGCGCCGCAGCGCGCGCACGGTTCGCGGGCTCGTCTCGATCGGCCACGTGAGCGGGCTGACGGACTTCGACAACAACCTGCGGGTGCGCCAGCTCGTCGCCGAGCGCCTCATCATGCTCCAGCCCTGGTACAAGCCGTGGGTGTCGAAGAAGCGGGTGAACGAGGTGCTCGAGCGGCTCGCGCGGATCTACCACGAGGTGCAGGGCGCCTATTCCGCCGTCGCGGGGTCGGACCCCAGCCCGTTCCCCACCGGCGCGTACGCCGATGAGCTGACCGACCTCGAGCAGTTCCTGCTCGACGCCGCCCTCGCCTCGCTGGCGAGGTCGCCCGTCCTGGCGCTCGACAACATCGACCTGCTGCGCCGCCGCGAGGACCGCGAGTGCGCATGGCTCGCGCTCCTCGTGGGCCGCACCATCTTCGAGAGCCCACAGGTGGGCCAGCCCACCCTCATCGTCACGTGCGAAACCCACGAGGAGCTCGACGAGGTCCTCGCCGACCGCGTCGCCCTCGACCACGCCCACGTCGCCGATCCCGCGTCCGAAATCGTCCACCTCGGGCTCCGCCCTCGCTCCTAAGGCAGTGCAGATGTTCTCCCTTCCGTTCCTCGAGCTCTCCCGCTTCAAGCGGAGCACGCTCACGCGACTCGCGATCATCGTGGTGCTCATCATCCCCACGATCTACGGCGGCACGTACCTGGCGTCGAACTGGGACCCCCCGGGCAACCTCGACAAGCTCGATGCCGCGATCGTCAACCTCGACCGGGGCGCCGAGCAGCCCTCGGCGACCGGGGGCAAGAGCGAGGGGCACGTGAACGCGGGCGATGAGCTCGTGGAGAACATGACCGGCGAGGACGGCGCGGGCTTCACCTGGAAGTCCACGAGCGCCTCGGAGGCCCAGCAGGGCCTGGACTCCGGGAAGTACGCGGCGATCCTCACGGTGCCCTCGGACTTCTCCGCGCACCTGGTCTCCACCGGCGGCGACGACCCGGAGCAGGCCCAGCTGAACATGCAGACCAACGATGCGAACAACTACATCGTGGGCAAGGCCGCCTCGCAGATCCTCAATGTCATCCGCGAGAACCTCAACAAGACGACGACGGGCAAGTACGTCAACCAGGTCTACATCGGCTTCAACAACATCTTCGACAACATCAGCAAGGCCGCCGACTCCGCTGGCGAGCTGCACGACGGGGCGGCCCAGCTGCACACGGGCTCCGTCAAGCTCGCCGACGGCGCGGACCAGCTGGCCGACGGCACCGGAGAGCTCGTGGACGGCACGGGGCAGGCCGTCACCGGCTCCCGCCAGCTGCACTCCGGGCTCGTCAAGCTCGACGCGGGGGCCGGGGACCTCGCCGATGCGACCGGCCAGGCCCGCTCGGGGTCGAAGACGCTGGCGTCCGGCGCCTCGCAGGTGGCCGACGGCACCGCGCAGCTCCAGGACAAGGCCGATGACGCGACGAAGAAGGCCGACGACTTCCACAGGCGCGCCGATGACCTCGTCAACGCCACCGCGCCCAAGATCGACCGCGCCGCGAAGGACTTCGACACGGCGCGCAACACCGTGCGCGGCGACATCGGCGACGACGTGGAGCGGCTGGCCAAGAAGTACCCCGACGATCCGGACATCCAGCGCCTCGTCAAGCGGGCGGATGCCGTGGGCGACGACCTCGACGCCGCCCACCAGCGGGCCGTGGACGCATTCGAGGACGGCAAGCAGCTGCGCAAGGACGCCCAGTCATCGGCCGACCGTCTCATCAAGCAGGTCGACCGGGCCGATCGCCAGATCGGCAAGCTCAACGACGGCGCGCAGCAGGTCGCCGCGGGCGCGGGCACGCTGCACACGGGGCTCGTGAAGCTCGACAAGGGCGCGAACACCCTCCACGACTCGACCGGCCAGGCGGCCAGCGGAGCCAAGCGGCTGGCGGACGGGGCGGTCAAGCTCAACGACGGCGCGGTCAAGCTCGACAAGGGCGCGAACACGCTCGCGGACAGCTCCCACCAGCTGGCCGACGGCGCCAAGAAGATCGACGACGGCTCCGGCCAGCTCGCCGCCGGCCTCGACGACGGGGCCAAGCAGATCCCCACGTACTCGAAGTCGGACCGCGAAAACCGCTCGGAAGTCGTCGCCCTGCCGGTGACCGGGGAGAACGAGCCCCAGAACGCGGTGAACTACTACGGCGAGGGGCTGGCGCCGTTCTTCATCTCGCTGGCGCTGTGGATCGGCGGCATGATCACGTACATGGTCATCAAGGCCATCCCGTTCCGGGCGCTCGCCTCCACCGCGAGCTCGTGGCGCGTGGCCTGGAGCGGCTACGTTCCGGCGCTCATCTTCGCGGTGGGCCAGGTCCTCATCCTGTGGGCCACGCTCGCGTTCATCCTCGACTTCACGGTGTCGTCGTGGCTGTGGACGCTGCTGTTCTCGATCATCGTCGCGGCGTCATTCCACACGATCCACCAGATGTGCGTCGTGCTGTTCGGCGCTGTGGGCCGCCTGCTGGCCCTCGTCCTGCTCATGGTCCAGCTGGGCGCGGCCGGCGGCACGTATCCGGTGCAGACGGCGCCCGCGTTCTTCCAGGCGATCTCGCCCTACCTGCCCATGACGTGGGCGGTGAGCGGGCTGCGGGCGCTCATCGCCGGCGGCGAGCCCATCCACGCGGTCCGCGCGGCGCTCGTCCTCATCCTCTTCGGCCTGTGCGGCCTGCTCGTGAGCACGATCGCGTGCTCGGCCAAGCGGGTGGTGAGGATCAAGGACCTCCACCCGAGCCTCGAGCTGTAGCTCCGTCCTCGAGGTCTCGCTCAGTCCTCGAGGTCGGCGACGCTCTGCGAGGTGCCCGGGGTGCCGTCCGTGCGCACCCACGAGCAGACGAGCTCGTCGCGCCGGCCGAACCGGATGAGGTGGATGCCGAGCACGTGCTCGAAGCGCGCCAGCGCCTCGGCGTCCACGGCCTCGAGCGCGAAGTCCAGCGCGGTGGGGGCCGAGGTCAGGCGCGCGGTGGCGGCGCCGTCGGCGAAGACGATCGTGCCGGTGCCCGCCTCGGCGTCCCACTGGGCGTCGGCCTTGCGGCCCATGTGGTCGCTCAGCTGCTTGGCGTAGCGGCCGGCGCGGTCGGTGGGCACGGATGCGGTGGAGGTGTGTGCGCTCATGCGCCCAGGATAAGCCGCAGCGCCAGCAGGGTCACGACGATCCCGATTCCGATGTCGATCCAGCGCCACGCGCGCGGCGACGACACCAGCGGGGCCAGCGCGCGGGCGCCGTACCCCAGGGCGGCGAACCACGTGACCGACCCGAGCATCGCCCCCAGGGAGAACGCCCACGCGTGCCCGGCCGACTGGTTGGCAAGCGTGCCGAGCATGGCCACCGTGTCGAGGTAGACCGCCGGGTTGAGGAACGTGATCGTGAGCGTGGTGAGCACCACCGTGCGCACCGAATCGGAGCCGCCGCCTGCGCGCAGCCCGCTGGCCGTGGCGGCGCTGCGGAAGGACTGGAAGGCGAAGTAGAGCAGGTAGAGCGCCCCGGCCCAGCGCAGCACCTCGAGCGCCCACGGGGCGGCCGTGACGAGGGCCCCTACGCCCAGGTTCCCGGCCGCGATGAGGCCGATGTCGGCCAGCGTGCAGATGGCGACGACCAGGCCGACGTGCTTGCGCGCCAGGCCCTGGCGCAGGATGAAGGCGTTCTGCGGACCGACGGCGATGATGATGGACCAGCCGGCGAGTAGGCCGGAGAAGGCGTGAGTGAGCATGGCTCAACGGTAGGTCCGCGCGGCCCGCGGCGGGGCCGAAAACGGGCCGTGAGTGGGTGAAGAAACGTGACAGATTCTCATCCTCATGCAGAATTGCTTCATGAGAGCGCGCGGGTCGGAGGGCAGGACGGGATGAATGTCGAGCAGTTGCGCGCCTTCGCCGCGGCGGTCGACGCCGGTGCGCTCGACGCCGCCGCACGGCGCCTGCACATCACGCCCTCGGCCGTGAGCCAGCGCATCCGGGCACTCGAGGCGCACGTGGGGGCGGTGCTGCTGCGGCGCACCTCGCCAGTGGCGCCCACGGAGGCCGGGCAGATCGTGCTGCGCACCGCCCGCCAGGTGCTGCTCGTGCAGGCCGATGCGCTCGCCTGCCTCGCCGAGGCGGGTCTCGGCGGCCCCCTCGCCACCGGCTCGGGCTCTGGTGGAGACGGCGACGGAGAGGCCGACGGAGCTGCGGGAGGCGCCGTCGTGCCCGTCGCACTGCGCCTGGCCGTCAACGCGGATTCTCTGGCCACGTGGCTGCGCCCGCTCTTCGCGCGCGCCGCGCAGTGGCCGGATGCGCTGCTCAGCCTGGAAGTCGTCGACCAGGGCAGCTCCGCTGCGCTGCTGACGAATGGGACCGTCATGGCCGCGCTCAGCTCGCAGCCGCGCCCGCCGGCGGGCTGCGCTGCGGTGGCGCTGGGCCGGATGCGCTATCGCGCGGTGGCCAGCGAGGCGCTGCTCGCCGAGCGCGGCATCGCGGTGCCGGCGGGGGATGCGGCGTCGTCGGACGGCGCGGTCCAGGAGGGGAGCGGGCCCGGTGGGGGCCTGCGGCGCGCCTCCGTGAGCGCGGCGCAGCTCGCCGCGCTGCCCTGGGTGGACTACGGTGCCGACGACGATCTCCAGACCGATCTCCTGGCCGCCCGCGGTGTCACCGAGGCGCCCGCCCACCACCAGGTGCCCACCTCCGAGGCATTCGCGCTGGCCGTGCGCGCCGGACTCGGCTGGGGCATGGTGCCCGAGGCGCAGCTGGCCGACGCGGCGGCGGGTGGTGCGCTGCCGCAGCCGCCCGCACCGCTCATCGCGCTCGCCGGACGCGGCACCACCGCCGATGTGCCGCTGTACCTGCACCGCTGGAAGCTCGCCTCCGAGCGGCTGGACCGCGTGTGCGCGGCGATCGCGGACCTGGCCCGCGCGGGCCTGCGCCGGAACTGAGTGCCGGCCCGCGCCTCGGCGGCGGGATGGTGCGGGTGCCAGCGAGGCCAGCGGGGCAGCGGCGAGCAGGCCGGCGGGCCGCCCGGCTCAGGCCGCGGCGCGGTCCTCCGCATCCACGTCCACGCCCGTGGGATCCCAGCGGATGAGCGCCACCGCGATCGCACCGGCCAGCGGGGCGCATGCGACGATCCAGAAGACGCCGGTGGACAGCGAAGCCGCGAGCATGGGGAACGCGATGAGCGAGACGATGGAGAACGTGCGCAGCACCGCCTGGTTGAAGCCCACCCCGATCCCGCGCAGCCGGCTGGGGTAGGACAGCGTCGCATAGTTCATGAGGTTCGCGCCCGGGCCGCCGGCCTGAGCGAAGATGAACGCGGCGAGCATGGCGATCGAGACGACGACGAGGCCGCCGGCCGGGATGCCCACGGCTGCGAGCACGATGAGCGCGGCCGCCTGGATGGCGAAGCCCGTGCCCGTCACCGCGCGCGTGCCGAAGCGGTTGACGATGCTCATGCCCAGCAGCCCGCCGAGCGCGCCGAAGCACAGGTTGATGATGAGCGAGGCCATGATCGTGACGAGCGGGCCCTGATGGAAGAGCGTCGTGATGATGAGCGGGGTTCCGTAGGCCACCGCGTTGTAGCCGAAGGTGGAGAACACGGAGACGCACAGCGCCAGGATCGTGCGCTTGCGGTAGCGGGGGCTGAAGAGCTCCGCGAAGTTCGCCCAGCGCGCGCGGCCCGCCCGGCCCTGCTGCGCCTCGGGCGCCTCGTAGACGACGTCGAGCGCGTGGTGGCTGCGCATGATGTCCACGGCGGAGGAGACGTCGCCGTTGTCGGCCAGCCACTGCGGCGATTCCGCCATGTAGCGGCGGCGCACGAGGAGCACGATGAGCGCCGGCACCGCGCCGAAGCCCACGACGATGCGCCACAGGATCGCGTGCTGCTCCATGGGCAGGAGCAGGAAGACGATGAGGACGATGAGGTAGCCGGTGCCCGTGGCGATGTACCAGGCCGGCGACCACGCGTTCACGCGCTGCGAGCGGTTGCCGCGCCCGGCGAGCTTGGAGAACTCGGCGAGGAACGCCATCGCGACGGGCAGGTCGAGGCCCACGCCGATGCCCATGATGAAGCGGAAGCCGATGAGCGACCACGCGTCCCAGGCCAGCGCGCAGCCCACGGCCGCGACGACGAAGAAGACCATGTCGGCCATGAACAGCTTGTAGCGGCCGAAGCGGTCCACGAGGTAGCCGCCGAACACCGCCCCCGCCACCGCGCCGATCATGATCGCGGCGTTGACGAAGCCCGTCATGAAGCCGTTGAGCCCGAACTCCGCCTTGATGGCGGTGATGCCGAATGCGATCGAGGAGAAGTCGTAGGCGTCCATGAAGATCCCGCCCAGCGCCAGCAGGATGATCGCCTTCGTCTTCGTGCCCTGGGAGCCGTAGAGGCCCAGGACGCGGTTGACGTCACCGGCGGTGCGGATGATGAGCGGCGCTGGCTGGCCGTGCTGTTCTGGCTGGCCGTGCTGTGAGGTGGGGGAGGGGGACGCGGAGGGGGAGGAGCCCGTGGCTCGGTGCTGTGCGTTCACCAGCGCATTCTGCTCCGGTGGTGGGTGGGCGGCGCGCCGGAAGGTCATGCGGTGTCACACGGGCACCGCGCGCCCCGGTGCTGGGCGGTCTCCCATCCGGACAGGGTTGAATGGGGCGATGAGCCATTCCGCCCCCGCCCCGTGATCACGGCATGGGCGGTGGCCGTCACCGAGGCGTTCTCTCCCGCGGGCACCATCCTGCTCGCGCTCGCCACCGGGCTGGTCCTGTGGTGGGCGCGCCGCAGCTGGCGGGTGCCGGTCTACGTCTTCGGGTCCGTCGCCCTGGCGGCGGGGATCACCTACCTGCTGAAGTTCGTCTTCGAGCGCCAGCGCCCGCCCGCCATCGACCGGCTCGTGTTCGAGGCGGACTACAGCTTCCCCTCGGGCCACGCGACCGGGACCGCCGCGCTCGCGTGCGCGGCGGCGGTGGTGGTGTGCGGGATGCTCCGACGCCCCGTGTCGATGGCCCTCGTGTGGGCGGCCGCCCTGGGGCTGTCCGTCCTCGTGGCGGCCACCCGCCTGTACCTGGGCGTCCACTGGTTCACCGACACCGCCGCCGGGTTCTGCGTGGGGGCCGGCACGGCGCTCGTCCTCTCCGCCCTCATCGATCCCGGGCGCGCTCCGGGTCTTGTGGCAGCGGGTGGTGCGGCCACGCGCAGGTCGTCCGAGAGCGGGCCGCACGAGGGCAGGTCACATGAGGGAGGGCCGCCCGAGGCCAGGTCACACGGGGGTGGGGCATCCGAGGGCTGACCGCCCGCAGGCGGTTCACGCCCGGGATGATCCGGCGGCCGGGGGCGATGCGAGGCCGAATCTGTCGAGCAGCGCCTTCAGTTCGGCCGCGTCGAGACCCGTGACCGTGTTGCCGTCGCGGCCGACCATCGTGGGGGCCGAGAGCATGGCGTTGACGATGGCCTCCTCGGTGGCTTCGATCGTGGCCCAGTAGAGCTCGTTGATGCTGCGATCGGTGAGCGTGCGCAGCCGGTCGAAGTCCGGTGCCTGCGCCGGATACCGCGTCGACTCCGCGAGCCCGGCCGTCGTGGAGAACGCAACGATCATGTCGCCGCTCGAGTACTCCCCGGCTCCGCCCGTGCGGGCGATGCCCATCCCGGCCCGCTGCGCGATCCGGCTGAGCTGATGCGGCAGCAGCGGCGCATCCGTGGCGACGATGACGATGATCGACCCCTCGCCCGGGGCCAGCGGGGAAGGCGAGGCCGAGGCGCTGCCGGACTCGCTGACTGACCCGCTGCCGGGCTCGCGACCGTGTGTGCCGCAGGCGGTGTTGCCTGGCCCGCTGGCGGCTGCGCTGCTTCCACCGGCTGCGCTGCCGGCTGCGCGGTTTCGTCCGGCTGCGCTGCGCCAATCCGTGGGACCGGGCTGCGGCAGCGGTGCGGACAGCAGCGCGCCCACCGGTGCGCCGTTGACCGTCAGCCGGCTGCGCGTGCCGTGGTTCGCCTGGACCAGCACGCCCACTGTGTAGTCACCCGCCTGGCCAGTGCCCGTGGCTGTGCCCATATTCGCGGCGGTGCCCATGTCGGTGTCAGTGCGCGTGGCAGCCTCAGTACCCGTGTCAGCGGCCGTGTTAGGGGCGGGGGCCGGCACGAGGCGCGAGGCGGTGCCGATGCCGCCCTTGAGGTCGTGGCAGATCATGCCGGTGCCCCCACCGACGCTGCCCTGCTCCACGGGGCCGCCCGCTGCGGCCTCGAGGGCCTGTGCGACCGCTTCCTCGGTGACGTGGAAGCCGGCGATGTCGTTGAGGAACGCGTCGTTGGTCTCCCCACAGACCGGCTGGCCGGAGAACGTGGGGTTGCCGTCGCTGCGCGCGGCCTGGTCGGCTCGGTGGCGGATGAGGCCGGTGCGCAGCGTGCCCAGGGCATTCGTGTTGCTCAGTGCGATGGGCGAGCTGAGCGTGCCCGATTCGATGAGCCACTGGATGCCCGTCATGTCCCCCTTGCCGTTGAGCCGGTGGAAGCCCGCGCACAGCGGGGCCGTCCACACGTCGTGGGGGCTGGGATCGATCACCGTGACGCCCGTCCGCACTGGTCCGGCTCCTCGGTCGAGCGGCCCCTCTCCCTCCATGCGCGTCCAGTGCCCCACGCGCACTCCCGCGACGTCGGTGATGGCGTTGTGGGTACCGGCGGTGCGCGTTCCGATCGCGATTCCCGCCTCGTGTGCCTGCATGGCCCCATCGTGGCATGCGCCCAGCAGTTCGGGCATTCCCGCAGCCGGGTTGGACGTGTGCAGCCGGGTTGGACATGTGCGCAACCGATTCAGAAGGGCGGTGGATCGTCGGTCACGGGGTCTGCACCGGTTGCGGGATCTGCCGAGCTGGGGAGGTCTGCACCGCCCGCGGGGTCTGAGGGATCCGCCGGGGGTGCTGCGAGTGGGGGAGGCGCGAGCCGCGCAATCTGGCACGCGTGCTCCACCTCGATGTGCGAGCCCGGTGGTGCCACTGGCCCGGCGACCGCCGCGGGGAACGTCCATCGGACGCCGCCGCCCACCCCCGGTATGCCCAGGGTCGCGACGGCCTCGCCGGCGGGTGCTGTCGCGAGGCCCGCCTGGTCATCTCGGGCGACGGTGAAGACTCCGCTGGTCTTGAGGTTGTGGTGGCGACGGCAGAGCGGATGGAGGTTCCACAGCTGCGTGAGGCCGCCCCGCTCGGGGTGCGCTCGTTGGAATGGGGAGATGTGGTCGATATCCGAGCTCTCCGCCCTGCGCGAGCATCCGGGCACGGTGCACCAGACCCAGCGCGCTCGGATCGCTGCTCTGAGGGCCGCGGGGACGGGATAGCTTCTGGCCATCGCCTCGACGGCCGTCCCCGTGACCGGATCGGTGAGGATGCGGCGCATCGACGGGGCGTGCACCGCGATCCGCCGGGCATCCTCGGCGGAGACCGGTGTGAGGTCATCGAGGTGGCCCGGGAGATCCGAGGCGCCGACGAGCGTGAGGAGGGGCAGCGTCACCTGGACGGCCGCCTGGCCGCGCAGCCAGGCCTCGCTCGTGGGCATGGTGACGGCAATGGCGGCGGTGGTCCCATCGGCCCGCTGCACCGGAAGGGTCAGCCGCGGCACGGAGAGGATGCCGAGGTCGAAGCGCAGCTGGTCGAGTGTCGCCTCGGCGGCGATCCGGTCGGCTGCTCCCAGCTCGGGTGTGTGCTCGGCCAGGACTCCGGTCTGCGAGGCGAGAATCGCCCGACCCCAGGCCGTGTAGCGGCGGTATGCCGCGGCTACGACCACCGTGGGGCCGGTGAACTGCATGCACGCCGTGCCGTCACCGTTGTTCCAATAGGCCACCCGGCGCCCGCGGTGCGCCTCGCTCTCCCGGTCCGGGGTGGGCAGGAGGGTGGCGAAGATGTCGTCGACCGCCTTCTTCCAGCGCTTCCACTCCCAGGCCGCGGGGACCGCGCAGACGAGCCCGTCGAAGCGGCTGCGCAGCGGTTCCCCCAACTGCATGCCCTTGCCGGCGGCGTATTCGAGACGGCCGTAGCGCAGCTGCGCCGCGGCAGCCAGCGCCAACAGGTCCGGCAGCACCGTCAACACGGCAAATGAGCGAGTGCCGAGCGTGTGCGCCCGGTGCAGGCTGATGTCCGCCCCCGCGGCCAGCGCCGCCCACGCCGCCTCCGGCAGTGCCGCGAGGAGGTCTGCGAACTCCGCGGGCAGCTGGTCGGACGAGGCGCGCGCATCCGTGCCCCGTCCGGTGCCCAGGGGTGTGCGCTCGAGGAGATAGGCGCGGGTCAGCTGGGCGCACACGGCCTGCGCTCGCGCGAGGTGGGCCGCGTCGAGGACTGCCTCCGCGGCTGTGAGCGCCGGGGGTGTCTGGGGTGCGTGCTGGGCGGTCACCGGGTGCTCCCTTCGCGACGCTGCGGTTGTCTGGCCGCTCCGGTGACGCCGTGGGAGGTGTCCCTGGAGCGCCCTGCGAGCGGCAATCAAACCACTCGTACGATGCTTGTGTTCGATTGTAGTCCGATATATATTCGAATGGAAGAGGCTGTTGCAGGAATTCTGCGACGCTCTCTGGTGGAGAAAGGGGGGCAGCTGTGGACGAGTGTGAGACGAGCGGTCCGGGTGCGGCCGGGGCCGTGTCAGCGGGCATCGCTACAGTCGGGGGCATGAGCGACGCCGGCAATGATGGAGCGGGCCCTGCCGAAGACGGGCCGGATGCGGTCGAAGTGGGTGAGCATGTGCCGGACGCCGCCCCGGCCAGCGGTGGGGCCGGTGGGCTGCGGGAAGCTGCCGGTCAGGTGCTCGCACAGCTGACGGGGCGCGCGGATGCGCAGTTCCGCGATGGGCAGTTTGAGGCGATCGAGGCCCTCGTGTCCGGCCGCCGCCGGGCGCTCGTGGTCCAGCGCACGGGCTGGGGGAAGTCCGCCGTCTACTTCGTCGCCTCGCGGCTGATCCGGCAGGGCTTCGGGCAGCGTGCCGGGGCAGGCGGGCCCACCCTCATCATCTCGCCGCTCCTCGCGCTCATGCGGGACCAGGTTGCGGCAGCCGCCCGGGCGGGGGTGAGGGCGGTGACGATCAACTCGTCGAACGCCACGGAATGGGACGATGTGCTCGCCGCGCTCGACCGGAACGAGGTCGACGTCCTGCTCATCTCGCCGGAGCGGCTGACGAACCCCAAGTTCCGGGAGCGCGTCCTGGGCCGGCTGCTCGGGGGCGTCGGCATGATCGTGGTGGACGAGGCCCACTGCATCTCCGACTGGGGACACGACTTCCGCCCCGACTACAGGAGGATCGGGGCGCTGCTGGCGGAGCTCCCGGCGGATCTCCCGGTGCTCGCGACCACTGCCACGGCCAACGAGCGCGTCGTCGACGATGTGGCCGCGCAGCTGGGAGCCGACACCCTCGTCATCCGCGGCCCGCTTGCCCGCGACTCGCTGCGGCTCGGCGTGGCCGATACCGCGCCGCCGGGCCGGCGGATCGCCTGGCTGGCCGAGCACCTGGGCGACTTCGCGGGCTCGGGGATCATCTACACGCTCACGGTCTCCGCCGCCCAGGACGTGGCGCGCGCGCTGCGCCAGGCCGGCTGGGAGGTCGCGCCCTACACGGGGGGCACGGACACGGAGGAGCGCGAGGCACTCGAGGCGCGGCTCAAGGGCAATGACCTCAAGGCGCTCGTCGCCACCTCCGCGCTCGGCATGGGGTTCGACAAGCCGGATCTGGGCTTCGTCATCCACCTGGGCGCGCCGTCGTCGGCCGTGGCGTACTACCAGCAGGTGGGTCGCGCTGGACGCGCCACCGATTCGGCGGACGTGCTGCTGCTGCCCGGCCCGGAGGATCCGGATATCTGGGAGTACTTCGCCACGGCTTCGATGCCGGACCCGGAGGCGGCTCGGGCCGTTCTCGCGGCCCTCGACGCGGCGCGCGCGGATTCCGATTCGGGCGGGGGCAGCCCGGCGCTCTCGGTTCCCGCGCTCGAACCGCTCGTGGGCGCCAAGCGCTCGCGCCTCGAGCTGCTGCTCAAAACGCTGCAGGTGGACGGGGCGGTCGATCGCGTGGCCGGCGGCTTCGTGTCGACGGGCGCCGGGTGGACCTACGACGAGGAGCGGTACGCGGCGGTGGCGCAGGCGCGCCGCCGCGAGGCGCAGGCCATGCTCGACTACGAGGCGGGTCGGATGTGCCGCATGCGCTTCCTCGCCGAGCAGCTCGATGACCCCGCGGCTGCCGACTGCGGGCGCTGCGACGTGTGCGCGGGCCCCTGGTGGTCGTCCGAGGTCTCCGAGGAGGGCCGCTCGCGCGCCGAATCGGTGCTCTCCGGGGTGGGTCTCGAACTCGATCCGCGCGCGGCGTGGCCCACGGGCCTGCCCAAGATCGGTGTCCAGCTCAAGGGGAAGATCCCCGAGGCCGAGCGGGTGGGACCGGGCCGGGTGATCGCGCGCCTGACGGACCTGGGCCCCGGCCAGGCGCTGCGCGGGTTCCTCGCCGCCGGTGCCGAGGACGCCCCGGTGCCGGCGAACATCGGCTCCTGGTGCCTGCGCGTGCTCTCCGAATGGGAGTGGGCCGAGCGCCCCACCGCGGTGGTGGGGGTTCCGAGTGCCGTGCGCCCGCACACGGTGCGCTCCCTGGCCGCCGAGCTCGCTGCCGCGGGAAAGCTCATCGATGCCGGTGACCTCCAGCTCCTCCACGACCCGGGAACGCCGGATTCGAACAGCGCGTATCGGCTGCGCGGGCTCCACGACGCGTTCTTCGTCCCGGAGTCGGTCGCCCAGGCGGTCGCGGGGCAGGTCGTGCTGCTCGTCGACACCGAGGTGGTCTCGCGGTGGACCATGACCATCGCCGGGCGCGAGCTGCGCCTTGCCGGAGCCAAGGAGGTGCTGCCCTTCGCCCTGGCGCTGCGCGCCTGAGCAGCAGGGCCGGGAACGGCCCACCCCGCTCGGCGCTGCCCGCAGGCCAGCCGGACCGGTCTTGCCCGCAGGCCAGCCGGGCCGGTCTTGCCCGTAGGCCAGCCGGCTCAGTCCTGCGCGGCGGGGTCTTCGTACCAGTCGGGCAGCGGCTCGAGGCCGAGCTGCGTGGTGTCCCCCGGTCGCGTGAGTGTGAGGAGGGCGCGCGCCACGACCTGCTGGCGCTCCAGCCGGTCCTCCACGTCCTGCATGAGCCGGCGCAGCTCGGACTCGCGGGCGTCACCGGCGACGTCGACCGACGCGAGCACGAGGATCTGGTTGGCGCCCACCCACTCCGTGTGGAAGAAGCTGACGCTCGCGATCTCGGGGCTGTCGAGGATGATCTTGAGCAGCTCGTTGCGCACGAGCGGCGTACCGCCCTCACCCGTGAGCAGCGAGGCGTTGCGGGAGATGAGGACGATCGCGACGATGCCCAGCAGCACCCCCACGAGGATCGAGCCCAGCGCGTCCCAGATCGCATTGCCCGTGATCTGGTGCAGGAACAGGCCCGCGCCGGCGATGAGGAGGCCCAGGAGGGCCGCGGAGTCCTCCGCGAAGACCGCGCGCAGCATGGGATCGGACGTCTTCGCCACGTAGCGCAGCGGATCCAGGCGCCGCCGACGCGCGCCGCGCCGCGTCTGCCGCAGCGCCTGCAGGAACGAGGTCCCCTCGAGCGCGAATGAGATGGCGAGCACCACGTAGCCCCACAGGTAGTCCTCGCCCTCGCTCTCCACGGTCAGCGACTGGATGCCGTGCCAGATCGATACGCCGGCGCCCACCGCGAACAGGCCGATCGCCGCGAACATCGCCCATACGAACCCCGAGCGCCCGTAGCCCAGCGGGTGGGAGCGGTCCGCGGGCTTCCGGGAGCGCTTCTCGCCGATGAGGAGGAAGATCTCATTGCCGGTGTCCGCCCACGAGTGCGCGGCCTCGGCGAGCATCGAGGCGGACCCCGTGAGCGCGGCGACGATGGACTTGGCCACGGCGACGAGGAAATTGGCCGCAAACGCGAGGACGACCGTGACCCCGCTGCCGGACTCCTGCTCGGCACCGCGGGCATGGCTGCCGCCGGCATCACTGGAGGCCGGCGGGTGGCCCTCGCGGGGCTGGGGGTGCTGCGCGGCTGAGCTCATGGCGGTGCCTTCCGGACGTCGAGCGGGATGCGGCGGGCCGAGTGCCCGCAGACGTTCGCGACCGGCGCAGCCCCGCCCGCTCAAGTATGCCTGCCGCAGCCGATGGCGCGGTCACGGGCCGGCAGCCGGTCTCGAGTGACCAGACGTCCTGCATGCCAAGACGCGCCGATTCGGAATCCGGACACTGGGGTGACAATGGCGGCATGGGCGCGGCCGACGGCAGGGATGACACGCACAGCACCAGTACCGGTGCGAACACCAGCGCAGGCCCCGCCGAACCGGTGCCCACCCCCGCACCCGGTGTCCGTCCGTGGGCCCGCAGCCTGGCCATCTGCACGTTCGGTTCGTTCACGACGATTGTCGGCATGACGATGCTCGTGCCCTTCCTGCCCGTCTACATCCGGCAGCTGGGCGTGCAGGACCCGGATGCGATCGTCCACTGGTCCGCGATCTGCTTCGGCGCGACCTACCTCGTGGCGGCGCTCGTCGCCCCGCTGTGGGGGATGCTCGGCGATCGGTGGGGGCGCAAGTCCATGCTCGTGCGCGCGGGGCTGGGCATGAGCATCGCGATCGGCCTCACGGGCCTCGCCCAGGACGTGGGGCAGCTCCTGGCCCTGCGCCTGCTCACCGGTCTGCTGGGTGGCTTCGCCTCCGGTGCCATGATCCTCGTCGCGGACCTCACGCCGGTCGCCCGCCGCGCCTTCGCGGTGGGCGTGCTGACCTCCGGCGTCATGGCCGGCAACCTCGCCGGCCCCGTGCTCGGCGGGCTGCTCCCGCCCCTCGTGGGCCCCCGGGTGGTCTTCGGGTGGACGGGCGCCCTCATCTTCACCGCGTTCCTCGCCGTCGTGCTCGGCCTGCCTGCGGACCGGCCCCAGCGCCGACCCGTCGCTCCCGATGGGCCAGCCACCCCCGCTGCGCCCAGCGCCCCCGCCGGACCCTCCGACCCGCCCGCGGCGCCCGGCCCGCCCGGTGCACAGGGAGAGCGGGCGCCGGCGCGCGCCTCGGCGGCCATCGTGCTGCTGCTCGCGATCGCCTCGCTCATCACGTTCGCGAGCATGTCCGTCGAGCCCTTCATCACCCTGCTGAGCGCCCAGCTGCCGGGCGGGCAGCCTGCGGCGCTGTGGGGCGGGATCGCGCTGTCGGCCACCGCGGCCGGCACGATGATCGCGGGGCCCGTGCTCGGGCGCGCGGCCGATGCCATCGGGCCGCGGCGGGTCCTCGCCCTCTCGCTCGCGGCCGCCGCGCTGTGCGCGAGCGCGCAGTACCTTGCCCACTCGGCCCCAGCGCTCGTCGCCCTGCGCTTCGCGCTGGGGCTCGCCGTGGGCGGGCTGGCCCCGGCCGTCACCTCGGCGCTGCGCGCGCTGGTGCCGGCCGCCCGGGTGGGCCGCGTGCTGGGGCTCATGGTCGCCGCCCAGCACGCCGGCCAGGTGCTCGGTCCGCTCTTCGGGGCCTGGGTCGCGACGGCGGCGGGGATGCGCGAGGCGTTCCTCGCCTCGGGCGCCGTGCTGGCGCTCGGAGCGGGCCTGGCCGCGCTCGCCCTGCGGCGACGAAACCAGCCCTCCTAGCCGTCCACGGTGTCGCGCGGCGCGCGGTAGCGCATGAACGACGGAGCGAGCGCCGCGGCGGCGAGCACGCCCACGATGCACAGCACCCCACCGCCGATCGAGGTCCACGCGGTCCCCACGAGGGACGTCGCGTAGCCGTGGACCACGTCCGCAATGCGCGGGCCGCCGGCCACCACGACGGTGAAGACGCCCTGCAGGCGCCCGCGCTTGTCGTCGTCGGCCGCCTGCTGGAGCATCGTCGTGCGGAACGCCGCGGAGATCGTATCGGCCCCGCCGCCCACCATGAGGCACGCCAGCGCGCCTACCAGGGCCGCCCACCACAGGGAGTGCGCCAGCGGCAGGAAGGCGCCGAACAGGGCCATCGCCGCGCCCCAGACCACGATGCAGATGACGACGGCGCGGCCCTGCCGGGAGACGCGCGAGACCCAGCCGGAGAAGACGCCGGCCGCAGTCGCGCCGATGCTCAGGCCAGCCGACAGCAGCGCGAACACCGCCCCACCGCTGGGCGGGCCGCCGAAGGACTCGTGCGCGATCTGCGGGAACATGGCCCGCGGCATCCCGAAGACCATCGCGATGATGTCGACGACGAAGCTCATGAGCAGCACCGGCGAGGTGCGCAGGTACGCGAAGCCCTCCATCACGCTCGCGAAGCCCGCCCGGCGCACCTGTCCGCCCGCGTCGGTGCGCGGGGGCAGGGCGGGCAGGCGCGCGATCGCCCACAGCGCCACGCCCAGGGCCACGGCATCGAACGCGTAGAGCAGCGGATAGCCCAGCACGGGGATGAGCATGCCGCCCACGAGCGGGCCGACGATCGCCCCGAACGTCATGAGGGTCATGTTCAGCGTGTTCGCGGCGGCCAGCTGGGAACTGTGCACCAGCGAGGGCAGGATCGCCGAGCGGGCCGGCTGGTTGACCGCGAAGAACGCCTGCTGGAGAGCCAGCGCCACGAGCACGAGCCACACGCTGTCGGTGCGGATGAATGCGAGCAGCCACAGCAGCCCGCTCGCCGCCGCGAGGCCCAGCCCCGTGACCATGAGCAGGCGCCGGCGGTCCATCGCATCGGACAGCGAGCCGCCGTAGAGGCCGAACACCACGAGCGGCACCAGGCCGAAGATGCCGGTGAGGCCCACGTAGGCGGAGCTGCCGGTGATGGAGTAGATCTGCGCGGGCACCGCGACGATCGTCAGCTGGGCGCCGATGACCGTGACGATGTTGGCGATGAAGAGGCGCCGATAGGCCGGCACGCGCAGCGGGCGGGTGTCGGCGAACAGGTCGCGCAGAGCCAAGGAGCCTCCTCGGGGCGGGCATCGGGCGTGGGAGAGCCTATGCGATGGGCGCCGTAGCCGTGCACCGCGCCCGAGGCGCGAACCGGACGGGCACGCAGGACGCCTCGAGCGCACCTCGCGCGCACCCCGCGCGCCTCGGGCACGTAGGGCGCCTCGGGCGGCCCAGTGAGAGCGCCTACCGGCCCTGCGCGCTCTGGCGCCGGGCCTCCTTCCAGCCGCTCCACACCGCGATGCCCACGATGATGGCCAGTGAGACCCACAGGGCGTACTTGTCGACGAGCTTGAGCAGGTCGACAGCGGGCTGGCCGATCTCGAAGCCGATCCACGCGCAGCCCCAGCTCAGCACCAGTGCTCCGGCGGCGTTGCACAGGAAGAACGTCCAGAAGCGCATGCCGGACCAGCCGGAGATGAGCCACACGATGCTGCCGGGCACACCGGGGAACCGGCCCAGCACGACGAGCGCGATGAGCAGCCAGCGCGGCAGGCGGCGGATCTGCTCGGCGCGGCGGTACGTGCGCTCCGTGTTCGCGAAGATCGACACGATGCGCTCGCCCCAGCGGCGCCCCGCGAACCACCACAGCCAGTCGAACTTCATCATGCCCGCCCAGCCCGCGGCGACGACGATCCACAGCGGGTGGGACTCGACGGCCGCGAAGGCCCCCGCGCCGGCCACCACGGTCTTGGCCCCGATGAGGAACGACAGCAGCACGGGCATCTTGGCGATGAGCATGGGCCGCAGCGGCCACATGACCAGGTAGAAGAGCGGAATGATGAAGAGGAAGGCGAGCAGCACCCGGTCGCTGGGCCGCGGGGTGCCCTCCCACGGCAGCAGGTCGCGCATGGTGCGCACCTGCCGGGGCCCCTGCGGCGCGAGGCGCTCGGCGACATCGCCATCCGGGGCGGCGTCGTCCTCCGGCGCAGCCGCGTCGTCGGGGACTGCCTTCTCTTCGCTCATGGGCTCCACCCTAGAGCGCGGGCGGGCATAGCATTGCCCCATGGTGATCTTCGGCTTCGAATCCTACGGCGGCCCGAGCGCCGCGCGCTTCATCGAGGTGGACGAGTCCGCCCCGCAGCCCGGGCACGTGCTCATCGAGGTAGAGGCGACCGCCGTGAACCCCGGTGACATCAAGGTCCGCTCCGGTCAGCGCCAGGGCGCATTCCCGGTCGCGTTCCCCATGGCGATGGGCCGCGAGGCCGCCGGCCGGGTCGTCGCTGCCCCGGACGGCGCGTTCCCGCCCGGCACGCGCGTCTTCGGCGCCGCCGCCGCGGGCTTCGGCACGTTCGCCCCGCGCGCGCTGCTGGCCGCGGAGTCCGTCGCCGAGGTGCCCGAGGGCGTGAGCTCAGCCGCCGCCGCCTGCGTGCCGGTCGCGGTGGGCACGGCCTACGACGCGCTTGCCGACCTCCACCTCCAGCGCGGCCAGACCCTCCTCGTGCTCGGCGCCGGCGGCGGCGTGGGCACGGCCGCCCTGCAGCTGGCGCACTCCGCCGGCGCGCACACGGTGGGCGTGGCCTCCGAGTCCAAGCGCGACGTCGTCGAGGCCGCCGGCGCCGTGTTCGTCCGCTCCGGGCCCGGCTGGCCGCAGCGGGCGCTGGCCGCCGCGGGAATCCCGGACGCCGTGCTCGACCTCGTGGGCGGGGAGGCGCTCACCGCCGGCGCGGCGCTCGGCTCCGATACGCGCCCCGCGGGGGCGGGCGATGCGATCCCGTTCGCGCAGGCGCTGCGCGACATGCGCCTCATCAGCGCCGCCGATCCCGAGCGGGCCGCACAGCTGGGCGGCAGCGGGATCCGCCGCCGGCGCTCCGCCGAGGTCTACGCCAAGCTCGCGGCGCTGCTCGCCTCCGGCGCGCTCGAGGTCAGCATCGGCCGCCGCTTCCACTTCTCCCAGGCCGACCGGGCCGTCGCCGCAGTCGAGGGCGGCCACGCCGCGGGCAAGGTCGTCGTCTACATGTGAGCCGCTCTACGGCTCCGGGCGCGCGGCGGGCTGGAGGCCCAGGGCGTGCGCGCGGTCCTCGGCGTAGGCCTGCCAGCGCGCGAGCAGCGGGTAGGGGCCATCGTGGGGCTCGGCGTCGAAGATGCGCACGGCGTGCGATGCGTCCCAGGCCGGCCAGCCGGGATCGCCGGTGGCCGCGAAGCGCACCCACGCCTCGCGCAGCTGCTCGCCCACGCGGCGCTCCGCGGCGCTGGGCCGCGGGTAGATGAGGCGGCCCATGTCCGAATCGAACTGGTCGAAGATGAGCGGCACATCGGCGGCGTGGGCCGAGCCGATGCCGCCCTCCGGGGCGAGGGCGAGGAGGTAGGCGTACGTGGCCCCGCCCGCCTCGGCGTGCGCCTGGGCCAGCTGCATGGCCGGGACCGTGAACACCCAGTCCGACTGCACCGCCTCGTAGAGGTCCTCCGGTTCGCGTCCCTCGAACAGCGCCGCGTAGGCCTCGAGCGCGCCGGCGGGGCCGAGCGCGGCCAGCCGCGCCTGCGCGAGGCCGGCGTCGACCTCGCGGGGCCGGTAGGCCATGAAGAGGCGGAATTCATCGCTGTTGTGGCCGATGATGACCTCGGCATCGCGGCTCGCCCCGTGGGCCAGGGATTCCCAGGGGTCCGCGGGCAGCGTCAGCCCGTCCACCACCGGGCACAGGAGCGGCTCGAAGGCCGAGGCCCGGCCCAGCTCGGAGCGGTGCTCGCGCTGCGCGCTGATGTAGCGAGCCGTCAGGGCCTCGAAGCGGGCGGGCTCGATGCGGGCGAACGCCTCGGGCGTGGGCTCCAGGCCCGCCGCGTCGGCGAAGAGCTCCGTGGCCCGGGCGGCCAGGGCGGAGTCGATGAACATCGCTGGAGGGCTCTGCAGGATCGCCCGGCGGAACAGCCCGCGCGCGGCGGGCATGGCGAGCAGGGCCTGCACGGAGCCGGCGCCCGCGGACTCGCCCATGAGCGTGACCCGGTCCGGATCCCCGCCGAATGCCGCGATGTTCTCCCGCACCCACGACAGGGCGGCGACCTGGTCGAGCAGGCCGCGGTTGGAGGGGAAGTCGATGGTCTCCGGGCTGGCGGGGAAGTGGAGGAAGCCCTCGACCCCCAGGCGGTAGTTGAGGGTGACGAAGACGCAGCCCAGTTGCGCGAAGGGGGTGCCGTCGTAGGTGGGCTCCGCGGAGGAGCCCTGGATGTAGGCGCCCCCGTGGATCCAGACGATGACGGGCAGGCCCTCACCGGCCCCGTCCGGTTGCTCAACTGGGCTTCCGGCGGGGGCCCACACGTTGAGCGTGAGCCAGTCGTCGCCGTCGCGGTGGTCCGCCAGCGGCGCCTGCCCATCCGGGGCGAACTGGGGCGGTGGCGGGCCGAACCGATCGGCGGCGAAGACACCGGTGTGCGCGGCGGGAGGCTGCGGGGCGCGGAACCTGTTGGGTCCCACGGGCGGTGCCGCGTACGGCAGGCCCAGGAACCGGTCGATGCCGTCTGTCGTGGTGCCGCGGACGCGGCCGAGGGCGGTGCTGACTTCCGGTGCGCTCGTCATGGGCCGAGTCTATTCAACGAGCGCGTCGCCGTGCGACCAGAGCGATCCGCCGGGTAACCGCAGCGCGTCGCCGTGTGACTTTTGGGGCATGGTCGATCAGCAGCGCCCCGTGCTCGTGACGGGCGGAACCGGTTTCATCGCCGCCTACTGCATGGCCCAGCTGCTCGCGCAGGGTCGCACGGTGCGCACCACGGTGCGCTCGGCCGGCAGCCAGCAGCGCGTGCGCGAGGCCGTTGCGCGCGCCGGGGAGGCGAGCGGATTCGAGCTGGGCGAGGTGGTTGCCGGACTCGAATTCGCCACCGCCGACCACATGGACGACGCGGGCTGGGCCGCGGCGATGGAGGGCTGCGACGGCGTCCTGCACGTCGCCTCACCGGTTCCGGCCGCGGAGCCCAAGGATCCCCAGGAGGTCATCGCCCCGGCCCGCGAGGGCACGCTGCGGGTCCTGGGGGCCGCCGAGGCCGCGGGCGTCTCCCGCGTCGTCATGACGTCCTCGTTCGGGGCGGTGGGCTTCGGGTTCGGGTCCAGGCCCCCGCGCTTCGATGAGGATTCCTGGACGCGCCTGGCGGGCCCGGGGGTGAGCGCGTACACCGCCTCGAAGACCCTCGCCGAGCAGGACGCGTGGGAGTTCGCGGCCCAGGCCGGTCCCGGGTTCGAACTCGTGGCGCTGTGCCCCACCGCCGTCTTCGGCCCCGTGCTGGGGCCCTCGGTCAGCGGCGGCAACGAGCTCATCCGCCGCATGCTCGCCGGCGCTCTGCCCGGGCTGCTCGACATGTGGTTCCCGGTGGTCGACGTCCGCGACGTCGCCGCCGCCCACGCGGCGGCCCTCACGGCTGCCGAGGCGGCCGGTCGGCGGTTCATCGTGGGCGGCCGGGAGGGCATGACCATGGCCCAGATCGCCGGGACGCTGCGGCAGGCCCTCGGGGCGCGGGCGGCGAAGGTGCCGACGCGGCGCATCCCCAATTGGCTGGTGCGCGCAGCGGCCCGCGTGGTCCCCGCCGCCCGCGACTTCGCCGCGGAGCTGGGCGGGACGAAGGAGATCGACGTCAGCCGCGCCGAGCGCGTGCTCGGCCTGCGGGCGCGCCCGGCGCGCGAGACCATAGCGCAGACCGGGCGCAGCATGCTCGAGCGCGGCGCGGTCTGAGGCCCGCGCCTCGGGCGCGCCTCGGGCGTCTGCGCGCTACTGGCCCATGCGCTCGCGCACCTGGGCGGCGGTCGAGACCTCGATGAGCGGGGCGGAGAGCTCCATGAGCGCGAGCGCGCGCTCGTGGTTCTCCCGGCTGGAGCCCGCGCAGCCATCGGAGACGACGGTGACGAAGACGCCGGCGTCCGCGGCGGCCAGCGCCGTGGCGATGACGCAGCAGTCCGTCGCGACCCCCGTGAGCACCAGGCGGCTGCCCGGGCCCTTCGTCCAGCCGCTCCAGTCCGCCACGTGCTCGTCGACGCCGATGAGGTCGGCGAGCTCGCGGCCCCACTTGCCGAACGTGGGCCGGTCGACGGGCCTGCGGCCCTCCGCGAGCAGGTCCTGTGCCGCCGGGACGAGGTCGAAGAGCGGATCATCGGCCGCGACGTCGGCGAATGGCCAGCGCTCGAAGTAGTCGCGCCACGCCGTGGCGCGGTCCGCCGTGGGCAGCCACCGGGTCACGAGGACCCGCTCGCCGAACAGGGGCGCCAACTCGGAGGTCTGGGCCATGGCGGCATCGAAGCCGTCCGCGCACCATTGGGAGGCGGGGTCGGCGAACACGGACTGCGGGTCGATGACGACCAGGTGCGAATCTGCGAGGCGACAGGCTCTCATTGCTTCTCCTGACGGCGGATCGTGGGGTGGCGGGTTATGAGTGTGACGGCGAAGCTGAGGACCAGGGCGGCGAGCACTCCCAGGCTGGAGTACGCCCACGTGCCGTCCTTGCCGCCCAGCGCGCCGAGCAGGTAGCCCTGCCAGTTGTTCCACGGGGCATCGTCGGCGTAGCCGTTGACCACCAGGCCCCAGCCCAGGACGGAGGCGATGACCATGGTGGTCACCGAGGTCCAGTCCACGGACCCGTAGCGGCCCCGGCGGTCGAAGAGGGCCGCCTCGTCGTAGTCGCGGCGCCGGGTGAGGATGTCCGCGATGAGGATGCCGGCCCAGGAGGCGATGGGCACCCCCAGGGTGATGAGGAAGCTCTGGAAGGGGCCGACGAAGTCCTGGGCGAAGAAGACCACCCAGATGGTGCCGGCCGTGAGGATGAGCCCGTCGACCGCGGCGGCCGCCGGGCGGGGGATGCGGATGCCCAGGCTGAGCAGGGTCAGGCCGGAGGAGTAGATGCCCAGCACCGCCCCGGAGACCAGCGTGAGCACCGCGACGATCCAGAAGGGGATGAGCGCCCACAGCGGCAGCAGCGTCACGAGAGCGCCCAGCGGGTCGGACTCGATGCCGGCGGCCAGCTCGGGATCCGAGCCCGCCAGCAGCAGGCCGAAGACCACGAGGACCACGGGTGCCACCGAGCCGCCGATGACGTTCCATGCGACGATCGCGCCGTCCGAGGTCGATCGGCGCTGATAGCGCGACCAGTCCGCGGCGATGTTGATCCAGCCCAGCCCCATGCCGGTCATCACCATCGTGAGCGCGCCCAGCATCTGCTGCGCCGAGCCGGCGGGCTGGGCGGCCACGGCGTCCCAGTGGATGTGCGGGATCGTCATGAGCATGAAGACCACGGTGCACAGCCCGGTGAGCCAGGTGAGCACGGACTGGAGTCGCATGATCGTGTGATAGCCCAGCACGGAGGCGGTCACGACGAGGCCCGCGATCGCGAGCGTGGCGAGCACGGAGACGAGCGTGCCGGTCGCCCAGCCGAGCGCCTCGAAGACCGTGGCGGTGGCCAGCACCGCGGTGATCGTCAGCGACGTCTCCCAGCCGATCGACGTCAGCCACGACGCGATGCCCGGCAGCTTCTGCCCATCGACGCCGAACGCCGCACGGGAGAGGACCATCGTGGGCGCGGAGCCGCGCTTGCCGGCGATGGCCACGAGGCCGCAGAGCGCGAAGCTCACGACGATCCCGACGACGGCGACGATGCTCGCCTGCCAGAACGAGATCCCGAAGCCCAGCAGATAGGACCCGTAGCTCATGCCGAACACGGAGACGTTCGCCGCGAACCACGGCCAGAACAGGTGGTGGGGCCGGGCGGTGCGCTGAGCGTCCGTGACGATCTCGATGCCGGTGGACTCGAGGAGGGGAGCGCGCGGGCCCGGGGGACCTGAAGAACCGGCGGATTGCGGGGATTCCGGGGATGGCTGGGCAGCCGAATCACTTGTGATTGCAGTCACATAGATGATCCTAACGGTCAGGTTTGCCTGCGATTCATCGGGGGTGTGACGGTTTCGCAACGGTTGCGCGGAGGTCCTGTGACAGTGGCCGCGCGGCCGGGGCGGAGTGGGCGTGTCAGGCGCCTCGGATGCGGCGGTGCACGGCATCGAGCGCGGCGTCGAGAGCCGCGCGGTTGTCCGTGTCGAACCACTGCTCGCGCAGCTGCTCGTTGAGGCCGCCGGGCGTCTCGTGATCCGCGGCGATGCGCTCCAGCGGCGCCTGCGTGCGCAGGGCGGGGCCCACCGCGCCGAAGAGGTCGCGCACGTAGCGCTCGGCGGTCGACTCGTCGATCCCTGCGCCGCGCAGCCAGGCCGCGAGGGCGCTGAGGTAGTGGAAGTGGGAGGACAGGGCGGCGCTCGCGGTGGACAGCGTGGCGAACGCCTCCTCGTCCGGCAGCACGAGGCATGAGCCCACGCGGTCGAAGAGCGCGCGGGCGGCGGGGTGGTCCGGGAAGACGGCGGTCAGGCCCTCACCGGAGCGCACTGCGGGCATGGGGATCGAGCGGACAAGAGCCGGCCCGGTGCCCGTCCACTGGCGGATCCGCTCGAGCGGCGTGGCCGCAATCGCGCTGATGACCACCCGGTCGTCCGGGATCGTGAGGCCCGTGAGGACCTCACGGGCCGCGTCCGGGCGGACGCTGAGGAGCACGATGTCGCAGTCGTCCACGACGGCCTGGTTGGATGCGCCGATGTGTGCGAACGCATGCCGCTCGGCCAGGTCCGCGCTCAGGCGTGCCCCGCGCGGGGACAGCGCGACGCGGAGCGCGGCGGTGGGGCGGGCGCCGCGGCCCAGCCCGTCGACGAGTGCCGCGGCGATCTCGCCGGTGCCGATGATGCCCAGGCGCAGCGCGCTCCCGACGGGCGGGGGCGCTGCCGGTGCCGGTGTGCGAGTCATGCGCGTCCCCTCGGTCTGAGGTGCTGCGAGCACCCTCGATGGGGCGATGCTCTGGCAGCGGGGCGTGTGGTGTCAATGCCGGACGCCGCTGGGAGTTCCGCGGCGGCGGCGCGTTCCGTAGGCTTGCGCTCGGACGCCGACCGGCCGAAGGGGGCCATATGTTCGCCGCACCGCCCGCGCACTGCACGGACCGCGCCGTTCAGGCGGCGCCGAGGTGAGCGCCGATGTGCTCCTCGACTACTCCGGGCTGGTGGGCCGGATCTTCTTCGTGCTCTGCGCGCTGACGGTCATGGTCCTCGCCCTGGTGCGCGCCCGCGGGCGGACCCGGCTGCTGGCCGCGTGGGGCGCCGCACTCCTGGCGGCGGGGCAGGGCGCGATGATCGTCTTCTCCCTGCTGGCAGCCGGCCCCCTGCGCGCCTCCGCGCTCTTCTACCTCCTCGGCCTCGTCGTCGTCCTCATCGTGTGCACGGGGGCCATGGTCATCGTCGGCCTGACCCTGCTCGCGTTCTCCCTGCTCGGCCGGCCGCAGCCCGAAGCGCAGCGGCGGCCCGCTGCGGGGTGGGCGCGGTGAGCGGCGCGGGCTGGGGGGCGCTTCTCCTCCTCCCCGCCGGCCTCGCGGTGGTCCGCGCGCTGCTCATCCTCGCCGCCGCGGGGCTCGCCATCGTCCTCGCGGCCCGATACAGCGAGGGGGCCGGCCGGGTGGCCGGCCTCGTGGGCGGGTGCGCCGTGGCACTTGGCGCGATCCTCGAGTGCTGGGCCCTCGTCACCGCGAGCGGGCGGAGTGGGGGTGCCGATGGCGATCCGCTCGTCTTCCTCGCCACGGCGGTCCCGCTGATCGTCGAGGGCATCGGCGTACTGGGGATCGGCATGGCCGTGGTGTCGCGGCCGCGGTTCCGGCCGCAGGCGCCGGAGCGGTAGTCAACGCCCAGCTCCGGGCGGCAGCGGCGTGGCCGCGCGGGTGTTGCGGCCCGGCCCGCACCTCCGCAGCCTGTGGAAAACTTTTCCGCTCGACCGGAATAATCTCCCGCGCAGCAAAGTTGAGTCAGGTGTACGCAAGTCTGCGTCCCGGGGATTGACAGCCCGGGGAGCAAGCGACAAGACTTGAGCCGATGGCACTCAAGGCGTGCGGCCAGCCGCACGGACGCCAGCGACTCGACTGAAGAACTCAAGCGAAGGAGCATTACATGTCACGTGCAGTTGGCATCGATCTCGGTACGACGAACTCCGTCGTCGCGGTCCTCGAGGGCGGCGAGCCGAAGGTCATCGCAAACGCAGAGGGCAGCCGGACCACCCCGTCCGTCGTTGCCGTCAACAAGAACGGCGACTCGCTCGTGGGCGAGATCGCCAAGCGCCAGGCCGTCACGAACGTGAAGAACACCGTCTCGTCGGTCAAGCGCCACATGGGCGAGGACTGGAAGACGGAGCTGGGCGGCAAGGAGCTGACCGCTCCGGAGATCTCCGCCCGCATCCTCCAGAAGCTCAAGCACGACGCGGAGGAGTACCTGCAGGAGCCGGTGACCGACGCGGTCATCACGGTGCCCGCGTACTTCAACGACGCGCAGCGCCAGGCGACGAAGGACGCCGGCCAGATCGCCGGCCTCAACGTCCTGCGCATCATCAACGAGCCCACCGCCGCGGCGCTGGCCTACGGCCTGGAGCGCGGCAAGGAGGACGAGCTCATCCTCGTCTTCGACCTGGGCGGCGGCACGTTCGACGTGTCCCTGCTGGAGGTCGGCAAGGACGATGACGACTTCTCCACCATCCAGGTGCGCGCCACCAGCGGCGACAACAAGCTCGGCGGCGACGACTGGGACCAGGCGATCGTCGACTGGCTGATCAAGCAGGTCAAGGACAACTACGGCGTGGACCTGTCGAAGGACACCACCGCGCTGCAGCGCCTCAAGGAGGCCGCTGAGCAGGCGAAGAAGGAGCTCTCGTCCGCGACGAGCACCAACATCTCGCTGCAGTACCTGTCCATGAGCGAGAACGGCCCCATCCACCTGGACGAGACGCTCACGCGCGCCAAGTTCCAGGAGGAGCTGACCAAGGACCTGCTCGACCGCACGAAGGCCCCGTTCGAGGCCGTCATGCGCGATGCGGGCGTCAAGGTCTCCGATGTCGACCACGTGGTGCTGGTGGGCGGTTCGACCCGCATGCCGGCCGTCACGAAGGTCATCACCGAGCTGACCGGCGGCAAGGAGCCCAACAAGGGCGTGAACCCGGATGAGGTCGTCGCGATCGGCGCGGCCGTCCAGGCGGGCGTCCTCAAGGGCGAGCGCAAGGACGTCCTGCTCATCGACGTCACCCCGCTGTCGCTGGGCCTCGAGACCAAGGGCGGCGTGATGACGAAGCTCATCGAACGCAACACGCCCATCCCCACGAAGAAGTCGGAGACGTTCACGACGGCCGAGGACAACCAGCCGTCCGTGTCGATCCAGGTCTTCCAGGGCGAGCGCGAGTTCACCCGCGACAACAAGCCGCTTGGCACGTTCGAGCTCACCGGCATCGCGCCGGCCCCCCGCGGCATGCCGCAGATCGAGGTGTCCTTCGACATCGACGCCAACGGCATCGTGCACGTGTCCGCCACGGACAAGGGCACGGGCCAGGAGCAGTCGATGACGATCACCGGCGGATCCGCGATCCCGCAGGAGGACATCGACCGCATGGTTCGCGAGGCCGAGGAGCACGCCTCCGAGGACAAGGCCAAGCGCGAGGCCGCCGATCAGCGCAACATGGCGGAGAACCTGGCGTACTCCACGGAGAAGCTCGTTACCGACAACGGCGACAAGCTGCCCGAGGACGTCAAGTCCCAGGTCACGGCCGATGTGGAGGCGCTGAAGGAAGCGCTCAAGGGCGATGACGACGACGCGGTCAAGGCCGCGGCGGACAAGCTCACTGAGAGCCAGTCGAAGATCGGCGAGGCGCTCTACGCGGCCCAGTCCGCGCAGGAGGGCCAGGCCGACGGCGCCCAGGGCGGCGCCGGAGCCTCCGATGCCGATTCCGGTTCCGACGACGACGTCGTCGATGCCGAGGTCGTCGACGATGAGGACGAGGGGAAGAAGTAATGACCGCCGAGAATCCCGAGAACGGCCCCCAGTCAGACCAGGGCAACCAGGAGGACCAGGCCGCGCAGGGCTTCTCGTTCAGCGACAAGCGCCGGGTCGACCCGGACTCCGGCGCGGTCCGCGAGCCGCACGAGGCCGAGGCGGGGGCGGGCGCTGGCCCGGCCGGCGCCTCGGCCGCGGAGGGGGCCGCAGACGCTGCGGACCTGGGCGTCGACATCCCCGATGACGCCTCCGCGCTGGATCCGGAGAACGCCCCCGCCCCGCAGAGCGAGGAGGCCGCCAAGTACCTCGACGACCTCCAGCGGCTCAACGCCGAGTACGCGGCCTACCGCCGCCGCTCGGCGCGGGAGCAGGACAAGGCGCGCGCCGCCGGTGCCGCCTCGTTCGCCGAGGCGATCATCCCGGTGCTCGACGAGGTCAAGCTGGCCGCCGACAACGGCGACGTCACGGGCCCCTTCGAGTCGCACGTGGCCAAGCTGCGCGCGGCCCTGGAGAAGGCGGGCTTCGTGCAGTACGGCGAGGTCGGCGAGGAGTTCGACCCGAACATCCATGAGGCCCTCATGCAGCAGCCCAGCGACGAAGTCGGCGAGCCCACCGTGTTCGCCGTCATGCAGCCGGGCTACCGGTTGGGCGACCGGGTCCTGCGCGCGGCGCGCGTGGGAGTCTCCCAGCCCGCAGAATGAGCGGTCGTCCGGGGCGGTTCGGCCGTCCCGGACGCGGTCTCGGTTCCGGGCAGCGCCCCAGCGGGGGCGCCTCCCGGAACCGTGAGCGCAGCAGCCGCACACGCGTGGGGCACACCGAACGGCGTGAGCAGCAGACAGCAGATTTTTCAGCACTGATTGGGCGCTATGCCTGAGGAAGGGGGTGCCAGGTGACAGCCGGACCTCAGAACGACTGGTTCGAGAAGGACTTCTACAAGACCCTCGGAGTCTCCAAGGACGCCTCCGAACAGGAGATCAAGAAGGCCTACCGGAAGCTCGCCCGGAAATACCACCCGGATACGAATCCCGGCGACAAGGCCGCGGAGGAGAAGTTCAAGGAGATCAGCCAGGCCAATCAGGTCCTGGCCGATCCGGAGACCCGCAAGCAGTACGACCAGGTCCGCGCCATGGGCTCCGGGGCGCGCTTCAGCGCCGGCTCCGGTGGCAGCGCCGGCGGCGGCGGGTTCGAAGACGTCTTCTCCGACCTGTTCGGCGGTGGCGGGGGCGGCCGCACGCGCTACACGACACGCGGCGGTGGCTACCCGGGCACCTCGGGCGGCGGCTTCGGAGGTGGCTTCGGCGGCGGCCAGCAGGGCTACGGCGGCGGCGAGGTGCCGTTCGACCTCGATGACCTGCTCGGCGGCTTCGGCGGCTCCGGCGGTGGATTCGGCGGCGGGTACTCGACCGGCCCCACGAAGGGCGGGGACATCCGCTCGACCACCACGCTGAACTTCACCGAGGCGGCCAAGGGCGCGAGCGTGCGCCTGAAGATGCCCAGCGGCAAGACGCTGACCGTGCGCACGCCCGTGGGCGTCAAGGACGGCCAGAAGATCAAGCTCAAGGGCAAGGGCAAGGCCAGCCCCAACGGCGGGGAGAGCGGCGACGTCATCCTCACCGTCCACGTGGAGAAGCACCCGGTCTTCACCCGCGACGGGGACAACCTGCGCCTCGAGCTGCCGGTGACCTTCCCGGAGGCCGCGCTGGGGGCCACCGTCGAGGTGCCTACCCTGGACGGGCCCACCGTGAAGATGAAGATCCCGGCGGGCACCCCGTCCGGCCGCGTCCTGCGCGTGCGCGGCAAGGGCATCGAGGGCAAGGCCCGCCGCGGCGACCTGCTCGTCACCGTCGAGGTGGTCGTGCCGAAGAAGCTCGACGACGCGGCCAAGGAGGCCGTCGAGGCGTTTGCGAAGGCGACCGAGGGCGAGGATCCCAGGAAGGACCTCTACAGCAAGGCGAAGGCGAGCTGAGTGCGATGCAGATCGACGAGAATGCCGCCCTCTACGTGATCTCCGTGGCCGCGGAGCTTGCGGGCATGCACCCGCAGACGCTGCGGCAGTACGACCGGATGGGCCTCGTGACGCCCAAGCGCGCGGCGGGCCGCGGACGGCGCTATTCCGCCGAGGACGTCCGCCGTTTGCGCCTCATCCAGCAGCTCTCCCAGGAGGAGGGGATCAACCTGGCGGGCATCCGCCGGATCCTCGAGCTCAGCGAGGAGGTGCGCCGCGCCCAGCGCAGAGCCAGTGCGCTCAGCGCTCAGCTGCGCGGGATGCGCGAGCGCCCTTCGGGTGCCGATCGCGTGTTCGCGGCCGGCACCTCCGGGGACGTCGTCTCGATCGTCCACGGTCGCCAGCGCCGGCGCACCGGGTTTGCCGGGGCGCTCATGCCGGCCGGGACGCTGCGGGAGGCGGCCGGGCAGTAGGGGCGGTACATTGCGAGGCTGGTCCTGCTGAATGCCAAGCGTGCAGCAACGCCAGCGGCGGCGCCCGCACCAGACTCTCGGGAGGGCTCGCTGCGGTGAGCGCGACCGCTGACTCGACCACGGACAGTGACTACGGCCGGGCAACCATTCTCATGGTTGCCCGGCCGTTGTGTTACCCGGGGCCGCCCCGCACGACTCCTGTCAGCACGCGGTGTTCTCCCTCAGCGTTTGACAGTGAATGTCGTTTTGGTCTGACGCGCGTAATCAGGGGTGAGCGTGATGATGTACTTGCCGGGTTTCTTCGACATCAGTCGCGCGACGCGCTTGGTAATACGATAGGCGGGCTTAAGGAAACCGTCGTTTCGGATCGTGCGCTTCGCGATCACCTTCTTGCTGCCGCTTTTGCGAATCGTGAAGCGCTAGTCACCTGCATCGTAGTTCGACTTGTTTAACCTGGCGATTGGCTTGTGCCTTGCGCCACGAAGGCTCTTTGCGCGAAGCGCTTTTGGCGAAACTGTGAGTTTTGCACCCTTAAAATCGTCTAGTATCGGCACGCTACGTGCAAAATAGAATGAATCTATTGTTTCTTCGTAACCGAGTTCGTCAAACCCCATGATCTCAATATGCATCTCGTGCGGACCGGGCGTGGAAAGGCTAATTTTGTACATAGCTTTACCAGAGGCGCTTACTCGAACCGGTTTAGTGCAGTATGAGCTGACGTCATTAGTTACAATCACCGTGCAGAGTCGCACTCTGGCCTTCGGTTTGAGATTGCTCGCTTCAAAGCGCACCCCTTTTCTCGCATTAGAAGAGTAAAGCGGACCCTTGGTGAGCTGCTTTAAAGCAGGTTTTTTCTTCTTGCCTGCTAATGCGTGCGGGCTGTGTGTTTTCGAGTCCATCTTCGATGGTGTTGCGTGGGTAGTGGCAGACGCCGGCGTCGAGGCGATGAGGGCGGTCGCGGCGAGTGCTGCGGCTGCGAAGAGCGCAGGGATCTTCATGGTGCTCCTGGGGGAGAGGGAGTCGGGCGACTCGTTGATGTACGGAATTCGGAATCCGTGGTCGGAACGTAACACCTGCTGAGCGGCAATGGGGCCGCGGTTGTGTTGCGGTGGCACGGCGATAAATTACGAAATGGCAACGATCTATCTCGGGGCGTTCCCCTGGATTGTCGGCTCCGGGCTGCACACCATAATCTGCAAGAGTTCCCACTCGACTCTCAGTCGACTTCGGGGGAGCGCTCCCCGCCCATCCCTGCTGTCCGCTCGGCTTCGCCCGCACGGTCGGCCGACCGAAGGACCCCACACTCCATGAAATCCACCATCCTCTTGGCCGCGGTCGCCTGCACGGCGAGCGCGGCGCTGCTGGCACCGGCCGCCGTGGCCGCACCCGGCCCCCAGCTCACCACCGGCCCGGTCAACGCCGACCTGGGCGGCGCCTCGGCTGCGGCGAGCGCGAACCGCGCCCCCGCCGTCAAGCGGCACACGACTCACACCACTCCCAAGAAGACCGTCACCGTCAAGGCCAACGACCTCACGGTCATGGGCGTGACGTGGAAGGGCAGCGACCCCAGCAGCCAGTACCGCGTGCTCGAGCACGGCATCTGGGGCGCCTGGAAGGACATGCCCGCCGACGACGGCGGCGGGCCGGACAGCTCCTCGGCCGAGGGCAGCGGCGCGGTCGAGGGTACCGAGCCCCTTCTGCTCAGCGCCGGCCAGCAGGTCCAGGTGCGCTCCGCCAAGCCCGCCGCCGCGACGAAGAGCCTGGCGGTCGAGGCATTCGAGACCCCCACCTCGGGTGCGGATGCCGCAGCGGCCGGTGACCCCTCCGCCGCCGCGGACACGTCGCAGGGCGAACTGGGGGCCACGGCGGAGAACGCCTCGGTGGTGCAGGGCGCGGCAGCCCAGAGCGCAACGGCGCAGGGCGCCGGCGTGCAGAACGTCGCCGCGAAGTCCGCGAACATCCCCAACCTGGGCCGCATCGTCACCCGCGCCGGCTGGGGCGCGAACGAGAAGCTCGTGCGCTGCAAGGCGGACACGACGGACGTGAACAAGGCGCTCATCATCCACCACACCTCCGGTGCGACGAACTACTCGCGCTCCCAGGTGCCGGGCATCCTGCGCGGCTACCTCGAGTTCCACACGAAGGGCCGCAAGTGGTGCGACCTGGGCTACAACATGCTCGTCGACCGCTACGGCACCATCTACGAGGGCCGCCGCGGCGCCCCGTACAGTGGCCGCCCGGTCGTGGGCGCGCACGCCAGCGGCTTCAACACCCACACGTTCGGCGTCTCCGTCATGGGCACGTTCAATTCCCGCCAGCCCACCTCGGCCGCGGTGAAGTCCGTCAAGCGCATCGCCACCTGGCAGGCCGTGAAGTGGGGCTGGAACCCGGGCGGCAAGGTCAAGCTCAAGGCGGCCAAGGGCGACACGGTGAAGTACAAGGCGGGCACCGTCGTGACGAAGTCGACGATCTTCGGCCACCGCGACACGTCCTACACCGACTGCCCCGGCACCAAGTTCTACGCGATGCTGCCCTCCATCCGGAAGTCGGTGGCGGCGAGCGCGAAGAAGGCGGGCCCCGAGCACGCGATCGCAGGCGCCATCCGCACGTACTACTACACGCACAACGGCACGGTCACGATCGGCATGCCGAAGGGCCGTGAGGCGAACCGCCTGCGCAGCGGCGGCGCGCGCCAGACGTTTGCGAAGGCCACCCTGAGCTGGAGCAAGGCCACGAAGGTCCAGCCCGTGCGCAGCGGATTCCTCACCGCCTACCGCAAGCTGGGCTACGAGAAGTCGAAGCTGGGCTACCCCAAGGGGGTCGAGCGCAAGGTCAAGGGCCTGGCGCGCCAGGACTTCCAGGGCGGCAGCATGGTGTGGCAGAAGGGCCGCGCCGTCATCGCCTACAACAACAAGGTCAAGGCCGTGAAGTAACCGCGCACAACGCTACAGGGGCGGTGGCCGTCATCCGACGGCCACCGCCCCTGTAGCGTTGTGGTGCTTACTTGCTGGTGCGGCGGCGGGTCACGAGGACCGTCGCACCGCCGACGAGCAGGAGCGCGGCGCCGACGCCCAGGGCGCCGAGCTCGGCGCCGGTGCGCGGCAGCGAACCGCCGTTGTCACCGGAGCCGTTGTCATTGCTGCCGCTGTTGCCGTTGTCGTTGTTCGAGCCGCTGTTGCCGTTGTCACCGTTGTCGCCGTTGTCCGAATCGTTGCCGCTGCTCTTCTTCGCGACCACCTTGAACCCCTCGGTGAGGGTCTTGCCCTCGGCCTTGGCGGTGACGACGTAGCTGCCGATGTAGGCGCTGGGGTTGGCGGAGTTCGTGCCGTAGACGGACCACGTGGCCACGCCGTTCTTATCCGCGGTGGCCTCCTGCTTGGCGAGGTCCCGGACGCCCTTGCGCTTGGCGGCCACCGAGTAGACGGCCTTCTCACCCGGCTGCAGGTGGCTGACCGTGAGGGTGACGCCCTTCTTCTCGTTGACGAAGTCCTTGGCCGTGACCGTGTGCGGCTTGACCGACAGGACCGGCTCTGCGTCCTTCGTGGGCGCCGAGGTCTGCGTGGGCGTCGCGGTCTTTGTGGGCGCGGCCGTCGCGGTCTTGGTGGGCGTCTTCGACGGGGTAGCCGTCTTCGTAGACGGGATGGTGGCGGGCTCGTCCTCTGCGATCGTGTAGGTCTTGACGACCTCATTCGTGACAGCCGCACCCTCTGTGGGGGCGTAGGTGACCGCGATGGTCACGGTGGCCCCCGGTACCAGGTACTTGTCCTGTCCGGCCAAGTAGTTGATCGTCGCGGTCGCGGTGGAACCGTCGGTCGCGGTGCCTTCGCCCGAGCCGATGCGGTTTTCCCCGATCTTCGCGAACGCGGAGAACGGCTGGCCCGCCTTGACGTTGTCGGCCGTGACCGTGATGGCGTTGGCCTTGATCTGCTTGGCGGTGATCTTCTCCGCGGCGGGGCTGACGGTGACGTGGGAGTCCGCCGCGCGGGCTGCGGGCGCCGCGTCGACGATGAACGTCGACATGGGCACGGCGGTGAGAGCGCCCAGTGCCGCGATCGCGACGGCGGGAGCGAGGAGCTTCTTCTGCATGGTTGCCTCCGGTGGGAGCGGTGCGAGCGGATGTGCTCAGCTGACTGGCACCAGTCAAGCGCGCAGAGGCGATTCATTCAACTTTAGAACATTGTGTAATCGGGCGGCGATCATGCGGGTGAGGAGGGGTGGGCGAGGGATTCGACAGTGGGCCTTGTGCGCACTGCCGGCGCGGTGCGGCAGGGTGCCCTGCGCCCCAGGTGAGCGCGCTCATGCAGCCGTTCCGGTCCTGCCGTCGGCCCGTGAGGCACATGCCATGGCTCGGCCGTGCCATGCGGCCGGCAGCTGCCAGCGGCCCCCCGGGCGAAGCCGCTAGAGCCAGCGCGGTGGGGCCGGGAGGTCCTGCGGGGTGGCGGAGCCTTGGCCGCCCTTCGCGGTGTCGTCCTGCGCCGAGCGGGGCCAGCCGCGCCCCGCCAGGTAGGAGGCGACCTCGGCGGCCTCACCCACCACCTCGACGGGCTGCGCGGCGAAGGCCTGCGCGTCCCCGGTGGCGATGAGCCGCTCCGGATCCTCGGGGCGATCGGCCAGGCGCAGCAGGAAGTGGGCGTCCTCGCCCCGCGCGGCCCACGTGGCCGGCACATCGTCCAGCAGGCGGTCGACGGCCGCCGCGGGGAAGTCGAGTGCGGTCATCCCGATGCCCAGGTCCAGGCTGTGCAGGAGCGCCTCCCGGGCGCGCATCCACGGGATCGCCGAGGCGCCGATCGGCTGGCCCTGCCCGCCTGTCACCTGCGCGTCCCAGGCCTCGGGCGCAAGCCCGGCCAGCGCCTCGGCGAGCTCCTGCGCCACCTCGTGGGAGATGGACCGCACATCGCCCGCCGGAGTCTGGGCGACGCCGTCCTCGATGTCCTGGTCGCGGGCCTCGCGCGACGGGTACATGGGGTTCTCCTGGCCGGTGCGCGCCCATTCGAGGAGGCGCATGAGGCCCTCCGCGTTGTTGATCATGTGGATCGCCACGTGCTTGCGGGTCCACCCGGGCAGCGGGGACGGCTCATCGAGTGCGGAGGTGGAGAGCTGGTCGAGGGCCTGGAGGTAGAAGCCCTCGGCCAGCGTGCGCAGGTCCAGGTCCGTCTGGAGCTGGACCTGCTGGCCGTGGGGCTGGACCTGCTGGCCGTGGGGCTGGGCCGCGGGTGTGCCGTTCGCGTCGCTCATGGGCTCAGCCTAGTCCGCGGAGCCGGCCGGGCGGCAGGGCGCGGACCATCCGATGCGAATGCCCTGGCTCAGACCAGGCCCAGCCACGACCAGTACGTGGCGGAGAAGAGCATGATGAGCAGGTAGCCCACGATGGTGAGCGGGATGCCCACCTTGAGGAACTGCTTGGCCGTGAACGCCCCGGTGCCGTAGGCGAGCATGTTCTGCGGTGCGGAGACCGGCAGCAGGAACCCGAAGCTGATGACGAACTGCTGGATGATGACGAAGCCCAGGCCGCCCTGCGCCGCGTTGGGGATCGACATGGCCAGGGCGATGAAGACGGGGATGAGCGCCGAGCTCAGCGAGGTGGCGGACGCGAAGCCCAGGTGGATGAGGATCGTGAACGCGGTGACGATCGCGATCATCGCGAGGATGGGCATGTGCGCGAGCCCCAGCGCGCCGAACGTGCGCTCGGACAGCCAGGCGGCCGCGCCCGTGGACAGGAGGAGGCTGCCCAGCGAGATGCCCACCGCGAAGACGATGAGGGTGCCCCAGTTGATGAGCTTCTCCACGGTCTTCCAGCTGAACACGCCGATGCGCGGGGTGAGCAGCACGCCGATCGCCACGAGCGTGGTTGTCGTCGAGTCGAACGGGTGAAGGACGTCCTCGGTGGACCACATGAGCAGCAGGAGGACGGAGACGACGATGAGGCGGATCTCCTTGCCGGTGATGGGGCCCAGCTTGGCGAGCTCCTGGCGGATCATCTCCTTGCCGCCGCGGATCTCCTCGACCTCCGGTTTGATGGCCCAGCGCATGATGAAGTACAGAGCTACGGACATGAGCGCGGACCGGGGGGCGGCCCACAGGAACCACTGGCCCCACGGCACATCGGTATGCATCTGATCGCGGATGAACCCGATCGCCACCTGGTTCTGCGCGGCCGCGGTCTTGATGCCGATGTTCCAAATCGAGATGGACTGCGCGGCGGTGATGATGAGCAGCGCGCCCAGCTTCGAATTCGCCTGCAGGCCGAACGCCGCGACCATGCCCAGCAGGATGGGCACCACCGCGCCGCCGCGCGCAGTGGCCGAGGGGACGAAGAACGCCAGGATAATCGAGATGACGATGGCGCCGATGAGGATGTTGCGGGTCTTCTCGCCCGCGAAGCGCAGCACGAGTAGGGCCAGGCGCTTGTGCAGGCCGGTCGCCTGCATCGCTGCCGCGAGGGCCAGGGCCGCGGCGACGAGCGCGACGGCGGGCGAGGCGAAGCCGCCCAGTGCGAGCTTGAGGGAGGCGGCTGTGCCCATGGCCGTGTTTCCCTCGCCCGTGGCCGGGGGCGCGAACGCCAGCATGACCGCGATGAGCCCCAGGATCATGATGGAGGAGACCGCGTAGCTCACCGCCTCCGTCACCCACATGATGACGGCGAACACGAGGATGGCGAGCGCCTGCTTGGCGGCCAGGGGCAGGTCGGGGCCGGTGGGCAGCAGCAGGACGACGATGAGCCCCGCCCACGCGAGCGCGAACCAGCCCATCTTCAGTGTGAGGTGGGAGAGCACGCTGTCCTGGAAGCGGTGCCCACGGCCGGATTCGTGGCGTTCGACGGCCTCCTGCTCGGCGCGCGCCTGCTCGGCGAGCTTCGCGCGCCGCTGGGCGGCCGTGCGCAGGCGGCCGACGGGAGCGTGCGCTGTGTCCTGCTTCGTCTCCTGCTGGGGGTGCGGGGGCGTGTTCTCGGGTGCCACGGCGGGGCTCCGTTCGCGGATTGGGGGCAGGGCGTCATGGATGTGGTCCTCGTGGCTCCACGCTATGCCCCATCCCGCAGTATGGGTACCCGCCGCCGAGGCGCGGCTCACCCCGTCTCACCAGGTGGCCCAGTCGCGGCGCGAGAGGGCCGGGGGACTGCGCGGCGGCAGCGAGCTGCGCCTCGCGGGCGGCGCATGACGGAGGCCCGGAGGAGCGAATCCTCCGGGCCCCTCGTCCGTGCCTCAGTCCCGGGTGCGCCGGCGGGTGAGCATGACCGCCGCGCCGCCCACCAGGAGCAGTGTGCCCCCGATGGCGAGGCCGCCCAGCTGCGCGCCGGTGCGCGGCAGATCGCCGTTGTCCGAGCCGGTGTCGTCGCGGCCGCTGTCCCCGCCGTTGTCACCGGGGTTGGCGCCGCCGCGGCTGCCGACCGTGAAGGAGTCCTCGAGGACACGCGTCTTGCCCTGCTTGGCCTGCTGGTCCTGCTGGGCGGCCTGCGCACCCGCGCGGGCCACGGTGCCGCCCGCGTGCGCGGCCTCGCCCTGGGCCGAATCGCCGTGCGCATCGTCCGGCACCGGCGGGATGCTCGCGGTGACGTCGTAGGTGCCCACATAGGCCCCGAGGTTGTGGGGGTTCGTGCCGTAGAGCTTCCAGCCGGCCACGCCGTCCGCGTTGGAGACGATGGTGCGGCTGTAGGCCTTCACGTGCGAGTTGTGGGGCTTGACCGTGAACGTCACCGCCTGGCCGGGCTCCAGCTTGGTCGCCGCGATGTCCACGCCCTTGTGGGCGTTGGTGAACGCGGCGGGCGTCAGCCGATGCGGGTTGACGATGAGGCGCGCCTCGGTGTTCGTGTGGCTCCCGGGCGAGGTGGGCGGATCCGTCGGATCGCTCGTGGGAGCGGGGGAGGTGGGCGTCTCGGTGGGCGCGGTGGTCGGCTCGTCCGTGGGGTCGTCGGTTGGCGGCGCCGTCGGGTCCTCGGTGGGGTCGGTGGTGGGCTCACCGGTCGGAGTTGAGGTGGGGTCAGTCGTCGGCTCGTCTGTCGGAGTCGAGGTGGGGTCGTCGGTCGGAGTCGAGGTCGGATCGCTCGTGGGATCCGCCGTCGGCTCTTCCGTCGCATCATCCGAAATGGCGGTCGACAGCGTCGTCGCATAGACCGTTCCGTCGGTGCGGGTGTACTCCACGCGCACGGAGGCGATCACTCCCGGGGTGAGCTCCTTGGCGTCGCCGGTGAACTTCGCTTCGATGCGTCCCGTTCCATCATCCTTCGTGGTCCCGGAGCCTTCCGCGACGACGGGGCTGCCCGGCGTGCTGAGCCTGACGGAGGTCTTGACTTCGGACCCGGGCTTCACATCGGCGATCTGGACGGGGAATCCCTTGGTCAGGATCATCTGCTTGGGTGCAGGATTCGGCAGGTCCAGCGCTAGCGTCGCGAGGGGCGCCTCCTCGATCTCCTTGCCGACGTGGGTGGTCAAGGTGTCGGCGCCATCGGCGCCGCTGGCGCTGGTGTACTCGAGGTGGACGTCGATGGCGACACCGGACTTGAGGTTGGTGGTGCTGCCCTGGTAGGGAACCTGCAGCGTGAGATCACCGCTTGCGTCAGCCGTGCCAGTCCTTTTGCCCACCGAGTTGTCATCGAGGTACGCGGTTCCGAACACCTTCGAATTGGGCTTGAGGCCGGTGAGTTTGACCGACAGCCCATGGTCGCCGATCTCGACGGCATCGACCGGGTCGCCGAACAGCGGGGTCACAGAGCTCGCGGGGGCCTCAGACGTCTTCTCGTCAGCCTGTGGCTCCGGCGAGGTCTTGGGAGCGCGGATTGCCTTCGGGCTTGCCTTCGCCGCAGACGGGGCCGCCTGCGCTGCGGGCTTGGCACTCGGCTCTGGCTTCGCGGGAGCAGCCTTCTTCGCGGGGGCGGTCTTCGCCTCGGCCTTCTTCACCGGGGCAGGCGTCTTCTCCGGTGCGGGCTTTGCCTGCTCGGACGTGGGCTCGGCCTTCTTCTCTGTCGTGGCTGCGGCCTTCGCCTCGGCGGTCTTGGTGGGAGAGGCGGTCGCGTCCGCGATTGCGGGCAGCGTTGTCAGCGACAGCGCTCCCACGGTGGCGATGACGGCGGGGGCGAGAAGCTTCTTCATGTCAACCTCACGTAGGCCAAGGGGATGGAGAGGACGGCGTTGTCCGCTGGTGTGTAGTCAACGTCACACCCGGTCGTCGTGCAACTTACGTACATTTCGTAATCTGGCGTGTCTCAGCGGCGGCTGCGGCGGGTGAAGAGCACGGTTGCACCGCCCATGAGCAGCAGGGCGGCACCGGCGCCCAGGCCGCCGAGCTCCATACCGGTGCGCGGCAGGCTGCCGTTGCCGTCGTCACCACCGTTGTTGTCGTCGCCCCCGTTGTCATTGTGGTCCCCGTCGTTACCGTCATCACCGGGCCGGGGCGCGTTGCCCACGGAGAACGCCGCCGACAGCTTCTTTCCACCGCAGTGGGCGCTCACGACGTAATCGCCGATGTAGGCGGCCGGGCTGCTTGGATTTGTCCCGTAGACGTTCCACGCCGCGGTTCCGCTGGCATTGGCCGTGGCCTTGCGGGTCAGGGGCGTGACATCGGAGTCCTTGGGCGCCACGGAGAAGTTCACGGTCTCACCGGGCGTGCAGTGCGCCGCGGTGAGGCTGACGCCCTTCTTCGCGTTGACGAAGTCGGCGGCGCTCACGCGTGCGGGCCTTGCGGTGAGCGCGGGCTTGGCGGCCGTCTGGGTGGGAGACGGCGCTGCGGTCCGCGTAGGCGTTTCGGCCGGGGTGGTCGAGGTTGAGGGCGACGTGGTCGAGGTTGAGGGCGACGTGGTCGGAGGTGTCTCCTTATCGCGAACGATCCTCCATGTTGCGGATGCGACCAGCGACCGCGTGCCGGCATCCTTCAGCGAGGCCGTGTACGTGCCAACGGCCTCCTCGGTATCGTTCGGCTTGTAGATCTCACCGTTGATGGTGACCCGACCCTCAGCATCGGCCTTCGCGGGCAGGGGCTCGAGTTCGGGAGTGTCCCTGGGGTCGAAGAGATATTCGCCGTTCGGAGTGAGACCGGTGGCCCTCGCGATGATTTTGGTGCCCTTCTTCGCCTCGGCAACGGTGATGACCGACGGAGTGACGGTGAGAGTGGCCTTCGTGCTGTCCGAGGTCGGCTGCGTTGTGGCCGGGGCCTTGCCCTCGGACGGCGCCGCCGCGGCCGGCAACGAGGTCATCGGGATGGTGACGAGCGTGAGTGCGGCTGCTGCTGCCAGGAGCGTCTTCTTCATCCTGATCCGTTTCAGGAGGGCGAGAGGAGCGGTGGGGCCCGTCCGCACACGGCGGCGAGCGCTTCCAGATTAGTAAAGAAGGAAAATGTGGCGCAGACAACTTCTGGTCATTAAGTAACCGCGCCCGCCGTAGGGACCACGGTCGACGGTGTCCGCGCGGGGCGCCGACGAAACCGTAGGCTACGAACGTGCAGGTCGGCAGAGGCGAATCAGCAGGGTGGACGCGGCGTTCTCTCCTCACCGGCGCGGTTGCCGCTTCGGTGGTCGCGCTGGGGGCGGCATGCGCGCCGCCGGCGGCCCGTCGTGCCTCGCCCCCCGTGCCGCGCACCGCGCTCGTCTACCGCGGTCCGGCGGGGTGCGATGGCTGCGCGGAGACTCTCGCGGAGCGCCTCGGAAGCGGGGGCTCTGGCCTCGACGTGTCGTTCATCGGGCCTGGGCAGGACGTTGAGGCGACGCCGGAGGCATTGGACGGAGCGAGCCTCTTCGTCCAGCCCGGAGGCGGGGATGACATCGACGATGCGGCCTCGCACTTCTCACAGGGCTTCTCGCGCGCGCTCAGGCGGTTCGTCCACGACGGCGGGCGGTACCTCGGGGTGTGCATGGGGGCCTACCTTGCCGGCAGCGACGGCTTCGGGCTGCTCAGCACATCGATCGAGGGAGCGGTGGGCACGCCGAGGTTCCCGGTCGCGGACAGCGGGGAGCACCTCGTTGAGGTGGCCTGGAACGGCACGAAGAGGTGGACGTTCTTTCAGGAGGGCGCGCTGCTGCCGGCTCGCGGGGCGGAGGTCTGCGCCCGGTACTGCGCGGGCGGCACCGCCGCAGCGCTGTACCGCGTGGGCAAGGGGCGCGTGGGGCTCATCGGCCCGCACCCCGAGGCGGATCAGACGTGGTTCGACGAGGCGGGGCTTTCCGATCCGGACGGCGACGACTGGCGGTTCGCCCGGCCGCTCGTCGACCGCCTGCTCGCATAGCCCAGACTCGCATAGCCCAGAGCGGGCGGTGGCTCACCCGCTCGAGGCTCTCCGCCGCGAGGGGGAAGCGAGCGAGAGGATCGTGAGGGGGGCCGGGGGCGCGGCCGCGCATCGGGTGCTCGGAGCTGTCCCCTGTTCCTGCGCCACCCGAGTTTGTCGACGCCCCCCCTGGTCCCGAGGTTCTCGACGCCCCCGCGGCTTCCCAAGGCTCCGAGGTGCTCGCCTCGGTCAGTCGTTCGTGTACCCGAAGGGCACGGGCCAGTCGGCGGCGCGGATGCGGCGGCGCAGCTCCTCGCCGGCCGTGCGCACGACGAGCGAGCCCGGATCGATCTCCATGGCGAGGTAGGCGGTCTCCCCGCACGGATCGCCGTCGAGCTGGACCTCCATCTCATCCTCGGCCTCGATGACGACCCGGCTGCACGGCGTGATCTCCGTGTGCAGGCCCCTGCGGCGCCGCCCCACGACGGAGGCGATGACGCCGAACCAGTCCGCCAGGTTCTTGGGGCTCACGATGAGCACGTCGAGGATGCCGTCGTCCACCTTGGCCCCGGGCAGCAGCTCGAGCCCGCCCTGCACCTTGCCGCAGTTGCCGCCCAGCACCGAGCGCACCCGGGTCTCTTCCGGCTCCTTGTCGTCGAAGCGCAGCGAGACCTTCGTGCGGTTGCCCAGCAGCTTGCGCGAACCGGCCTCGACGTAGGCGAGCCAGCCCACGCGCGTCTTGAGCGCATCGTTGGTGTCGGCCATGACCGCGGCGTCGAAGCCCAGGCCCGCCATGACGAGGAAGACGTGGTCTTCGCCCTCGGGGCTCAGCTGCGCGTGCGCGACGTCCATGGATGTGTCCACACCCCACAGGGCGGTGCGCAGGGCCCATTCGGGCCGGCCCAGGACGATCGATAGGTTGCGCGCCAGCAGGTTGCCCGTCCCCAGCGGCACGATGCCCAGCGGCACACCTGTGTGCACCAGCTGCTCGGCGACGTGGCGCACCGTGCCGTCGCCGCCGGCCGCCACCACGACGTCCACTCCGGCGGCCAGCGCCTCGCGGGCCATCTCCGTGCCCGGGTCCTCCTCCTCGGTCTCGATGACGAGGGGGTCGTCCCAGCCGGCCTCGCGGCACACGGCCGCCGCGCTCGCGCGGAAGTCGGCGTGGGCCTTGACGGGGTTGAGCACGATCGCGGCGCGGCGCATGCCACCGGCCGCCCGCGCCGGCGCGGACTGGTCCTGCGGATCGGGCCCGGCGGGCGCCTCGGGCGCGGCGGCGGCCTCACCCGTGCCCGGCGCCGAGGCGCGGGCCCGGCGGGTGCGCGCCGCCTCGAAGGCAATGCCCACGGCAATGCCGATGAGGAGCGTGACGAGGAGCGCCAGCAGCCCCAAGAGCATGTCCGTGGTGATCGTCATGGACTCACTCTAGGCAACCCGCCTGGGAGCGGTGCCCGCGGTGTGCACGGGGCGCTCGCGGCCCGTGCCCGGCGCGGCGCGCGACTGCGGGGCGTGACGGTAGGGTTGGGCCCGTGATCGATCTACAGCAGCTGAGAGACGAACCGGAGGCGTTCAAGGCCTCGCAGCGGGCACGCGGGGCCAATGTGGACCTCGTCGACGACATCCTCACGGCGGATTCGGCGCGCCGCGCCGCCATCACCGAATTCGAGGACGCGCGCGCCCAGCAGAAGGCCTTCGGCAAGCGCGTGGCCCAGGAGAAGGACAAGGAGGCCAAGGCACGGCTCGTCTCCGAGGCCAAGGCGCTCTCCGACCGCGTGAAGGCGCTGCAGGCCGACGCCGACGAGGCCGACTTCACGTTCACCTCGCTGGCCTCGAAGCTGCCCAACCTCATCATCGACGGCGTGCCCGCCGGCGGGGAGGAGGACTCGGTCGAGCTACGCCGCGAGGGAACCCCGCGCGACTTCTCGGCCGACGGGTTCGAGCCCAAGGACCACCTGGAGCTGGGGGAGAGCCTGCGGGCCATCGACACCCAGCGCGGCGCGAAGGTCTCCGGCGCCCGGTTCCACTACCTCACGGGATTCGGGGCGCGCCTGGAGCTCGCCCTGCTCAGCCTGGCCATGGACACCGCCCAGCGCGCCGGCTTCACCCCCGTCATCACCCCCACGCTCGTCAAGCCGGACATCATGGCCGGCACCGGCTTCCTGGGCGAGCACGCCGATGAGATCTACCGCCTCGAGGCCGACGACCTGTTCCTCGTGGGCACCTCCGAGGTCGCGCTGGCCGGCTACCACAAGGACGAGATCATCGACCTGTCCGATGGCCCCATCCGGTTCGCCGGCTGGTCGTCCTGCTACCGCCGCGAGGCCGGGTCGTACGGCAAGGACACCCGCGGGATCATCCGGGTCCACCAGTTCCAGAAGGTGGAGATGTTCTCCTACGTCCACGTGGACGATGCCCAGGAGGAGCACGCGCGGATGCTCTCGCTCCAGGAGGAGATGCTGGGCAAGTGCGAGCTGCCCTACCGGGTGCTCGACATCGCCGCCGGCGACCTGGGCGACTCGGCCGCGCGCAAATTCGACTGCGAGGCGTGGGTGCCCACGCAGGGCACGTACCGCGAGCTCACCTCCACCTCGAACTGCACGACGTTCCAGGCCAGGCGCCTGTCCATCCGCGAGCGCGGCGAGGACGGCACCCGCCCCGTCGCCACCCTCAACGGCACGATGGCCAACACCCGCTGGCTCGTCGCCATCCTCGAGAACCACCAGCAGGCAGACGGCTCCGTGCGCGTGCCCGAGGCCCTCCAGCCCTACCTGGGCGGCATGACCGCCTACGGTCCGGAGGGCCCCCGCTACAGCTGAGCCCCGCGGGCCCATCGAGTGCCGCGAGCTTCGCGGCCACCGGCCCCGCCCGCCAGCCACCCACGCCCGCGAAGGAGAGCACATGGAATCCCACCTCGTCGGCCTCGACCTCGACGGCACCGTCGTCGACTACGACGACGCTCTGCACGAGCCCGTGCGGGATGCGATCCGGGCCGCCGAGGCTGCAGGCCACCACATCGTCATCGCCACCGGGCGCGCCGTGTCCGGGGCGCTGGACGTGGCCAACCGGCTCGACCTCACCGACGGCTTCGTCGTGTGCTCGAACGGCTCCGTGACCGTGCGCCTCAACCCCGCCGCCGAGCGCGGCTGGGAGGTCTTCCACGTCGAGAGCTTCGACCCCGGGCCCGCGCTCGAACGCATGGCGGCCGTGCTGCCCACCGCGCTGTTCATGGTCGAGGACACGGACCTGGTGCGCTGGGCGTCCTCGGACTTCCCCGAGGGGGACCTGGCCGCCGGCGCCCACCTGCGGGTGGTGCCGTTCGACGAGCTCAAGGGCAAGCGGGCCACCCGCATCGTCATGCGCGAGCTCAACGGCACCAGCGAGGAGTTCGAGAAGTCCGTCGAGAGGATCGGGCTGCACGGCGTGACGTACTCGGTGGGCTGGAGCAACTGGCTCGACATCTCCCCGGACGGCGTCTCGAAGGCCAGCGCACTGGCCCGCGTTGCGCAGTCACTGGAGATCCCCCGCGCGCGCACGCTGGCCGTGGGGGACGGCTCGAACGACGCGGAGATGCTCGAATGGGCGGGCGCCGGCATCGCCATGGGCCAGGCGCGCGACTCGCTCAAGGCGATCGCCGATGCCGTCACCGGCACCGTGGACGACGACGGGCTGGCGACGGTGCTCAGCGAGCGGCTGCAGCTGGGCTGAGCCTCGGCACCGCCCTATGCCGGGCGCGCGGCCAGGATCGCCTCGATGACCGGTCCGATCCCGCCCTCGTCGAGGGCGGGCGAGCGGTGCTCGCACGCCGCGAGCACCCGCGGGTGCCCGCCCTCCACCGCGAACCCCGACCCCGCCCACGCGAGCATCTCCAGGTCGTTGGGCATATCCCCGAACGCCGCCACCTCGTGGGCGCCGATCCCGCGTTCCGCGCAGAAGCGGGCAAGCGCCCCGGCCTTCGTCACGCCCGCCGGGGCGAGCTCCACGAGGCCGTTCGCGGGGTTCGAGTGCGTCGCGTGCATGCAGCCGCGGGCCAGCGGCTCGACCTGGTGGAGCAGTGCGTCGGAGTCCATCTGCCCCTCCAGCCGCACGAGGACCTTCACCACCCCCGCCGCCTGGGCCGTGCGCCAATCGCCGAGCTCCACGCGCCGCGCGCCAGCGGGGAGCTGTGCGGCGAAGTCCGGCTCGACGAGCAGCCCGTCGAGGGTCTCGAATCCCAGCCGCGCGCGGGGGATGAGCTGGGACCGCCGCAGGGCGAAGTCCGCCAGGCTCGCCTCCTCGACGAGCTCGGCGTGCACGACGCGGCGCGCCTGCAGGTCGTAGACGACCGCGCCGTTCGAGCAGATGGTCAGCGGCAGGTGCGGCACCTGTTCGGAGATGGGAGCCATCCAGCGGATCGGCCGGCCGGTCACCGGGATGACGATGATGCCCGCGGCGGCGCACGCGTCCAGGGCCTGCGCTGTGCGCTCGGCGATGGGACTGCCCGTGCGCAGGAGCGTGCCGTCGATATCGGTGGCGATGACGCCCACGCGCCCGAGGCGCCCCGCGTCCGGCCATGTCCGCGCGAGACCGCTTCGGGCCGGTGGGGGCTGCGCGCTGCGCTCGGCACCGAGTGCGCCGCTCATGCCCGCTCCTCGAGCCGCTCCACCGCGCGCTGCGCGTCCCGCACGTAGGATCCCGCGGCCCGCGCGGCCTCGCGGGGATCGGTGCCCATGCGGATTGCGGCGCGGCTCATCGCCGCGGCCTGCGCGGCCTGCGCGACCAGGAGAGCCGCCTTCGACATGCCTTCGGCCAGGTCGCCCACCACGGCCCTGACCTGCGCCGGGACAACCATGTCAGCGACAGGGACCTGCGCGTGGGCGCGCCGGGCCGTCTCATCGATCCGCTCGCCGAGCGCATTGAGATCGTACGTGAGCGCGGCCAGCGCCTCGGCCGCCTCCTCCTGCTGCGGATCATCCCCGCGCGCCTCCTCTCGCACGGCAAGCGCCGTCTGGTAGAACCGGTCGACCGCCCGGTTGAAGCGGTCCCGGTGCTGGCGCCACACCCCCGTCCCGTACGCGCGGTCCTGCTGGGCGGCGCGGGGCCGCTTGGCCGGCTGCCCGGAGCCTGAGCGGCGCAGCCGCGAGAGCAGGCCCATCACGCACCGTCCGCGCGCGTCTCCTGGTCATCGGCGCCGATGAGCGGGCTGACGGCCACGACGACCTTGCCGATGCTCTCCCCGTCCTCGAGGAGGGCGTGCGCGCGGCCGGCCTCCTCGAACGGCACCACCCGGTACACGACCGGGCGGACCCGGCCGCGGGCCACGAGCGGCCACACGTCGTCGGCCACGGCCTGCACGATCGCGGCCTTCTGCTCATCCGGGCGGGCGCGCAGGGTGGTCCCGATGATCGAGCGGCGGTGCGCCATGAGCGTACCGATGTTGAGCTCGGCCTTCACCCCGCCCTGCATGCCGATGATGACGAGGCGCCCGTCGTCGGCGAGGGCGTCGACGTTGCGCTGCAGGTATTTCGCCCCGACGACGTCGAGGATGACGTCCGCTCCGCGACCGTCCGTGATCGCCCGGATCCGCTCGACGAAGTCCTCCTCGCGGTAGTCGATGACCGCATCCGCGCCGAGCTCGGCGGCCGCCGCGCCCTTGCGCGCGCTGCCGACGGTCACCGCGACCTGGGCCCCGGCGGTCTTGGCCAGCTGGATGGCGGCCGTGCCGATCCCGGAGCCGCCGCCGTGGACGAGCAGCCACTCGCCTGCCCGCAGCCGGGCGGCCTGGAAGACGTTCGAGTAGACAGTGGCCAGCACCTCCGGCAGGGCGGCGGCCTCGGTGAGCGAGAGCGAGTCGGGCACGGCGAGGAGCTGGCCCTCCGGCACGTCGACGTATTCGGCGTACCCGCCCCCGGTCAGGAGCGCAGCGACCCGGTCGCCCACGCTCCAGCGGTCCTCGCTCACGCCCTCGCCCAGCTCCGCGATGGTGCCCGCGACCTCCAGGCCCGGGATGTCCGTGGCCCCGGCCGGCGGGCTGTAGTGGCCCTGGCGCTGCAGGATGTCGGCCCGGTTGACGCCGGCGGCCGCGACCCTGACGAGCACTGAGCCGGGCGGGCAGGTGGGCACGGGCCGCTCGGCGGCGGCGAGCACCTCGGGCCCCCCGGGTTCGGCGATGGTGATTGCGCGCATCGTAGCCATGCGCACACCCTACGCCGGGGTGCGGACGCGCCGGGCGGCTGCGCCCAGCGGCCGCGCGCGGCGGACCGGCCCGGGTCCGGCGGCGCGGGAATGTTGCCGAACGGCAACGCGCCGGGCTCGCACGCGGCGCCCGCCCGTGTGATGATCGGTACCGTACGGCGCCGAGCTGCGCCTGCGCACGACTGAGCAGTGCTGACAGGCAGTGAGAACCACAACCGACGAGTGAGAAGGGTGAACGAGATGTCCTACCCCAATGATCCGTACGGCAGCGGCCAGGGCGGGTACGGCCAGGGCGGCTATGGCCAGCAGCCCGCGGCCCCCGGCTACGGATCCCAGCCTGCGGCCCCCGGCTACGGCGCGCCCCAGCAGGGCTACGGCACCGGCCAGCAGGGCTACGGCTCGCAGCCCGCCCAGCAGCCCTCCGGCGGCCAGCAGGGCTACGCGCAGCCCGCCGGCGGCGGGTTCGGCTACGGCGGCGCCCCCACCGGCACCACGAACCCGGACGACATGAGCCTGCCGTACTACGGGGCGCCGTTCATGGTGGCCGTCAAGCGCTTCTTCAAGGGGTATGTGAAGTTCAACGGCCGCGCCTCGCGCAGCGAGTACTGGTGGGCCTACCTCTTCGTGATGATCGTCACGCTCATCGCGTCGATCCCGTTCTACATCGGCTACTTCATGGTCATCGGCAGCACACTGCGCTCCGCCTCCAGCTACAGCTCGGACTACAGCTCCGGCTACGGCACGACCATGACGTCGTCCGGGCCCAGCGGTGGCTCGGTGGCCGTCCTCGTCATCGGGAGCATCCTCTTGTTCGTCGTGTCGCTCGCCCTCATCCTCCCGCAGTTCGCGGTGGGCTGGCGGCGCATGCACGATGCGAACATGTCCGGTGCCATGTACCTGCTCAACTTCATCCCGTTCGTGGGCTTCATCATCGGCATCGTGCTGGCTGTCAAGGAGCCCGACCCCGCAGGCCAGCGCTTCGACGAGGGCAACGACCCCAACGCGGTGGCGCCCGCCGCCTACTGAGCGCAGCCGGCTGGGCAGCCAGCCGCGCTCGATCCCGCGCGATCGACCGCGCACGACGACGGCCCCAGCGGATTCCGCTGGGGCCGTCGCGGTGTCCCGGGGTCGCGCGCCCTGGGCCGGTCCGCCTCAGACGAACATGCGGAAGAGCGGCGAGTCCTGCGCGACCTTCTCGATCTGCAGCGGCGAGGCGTCCATGCGCTCGAGGAGGGCGGCCAGATCGCCCGCGTGGCCCAGCGTGACCCCCACGAACGCGGGCCCGGTCTCGCGGTTCGAGCGCTTGACGTACTCGAACATGGAGATGTCGTCATCGGCGCCCAGCACCTCGTCGAGGAAGCGGCGCAGCGCGCCCGGCTCCTGGGGGAAGTCGACGATGAAGTAGTGCCGGAGGCCCTCCCAGACGAGCGAGCGCTCCAGCACCTCGGAGTAGCGGGAGATGTCGTTGTTGCCGCCGCTGACCAGGCACACGACGGTGGAGCCGGGCTCCACGGGGACGGGGGCGCCGGTGCCCGGTGCGCCCACCGCGGCGCTGGCCAGTGCCCCCGCGGGCTCGGCGATGATGCCGTCCACCTGGTAGAGGCTGAGCATCTCCGAGGCCACCCGGCCCTCGGGGACGGGATCCACCTCGAGGCCGAGTTCGGAGATGATCGCGTGCGTCGCCTCGCCGGCGCGGCGCACGGCGGCGCCGTCGGCGAACGAGTCGACCGTCTCGAGGGTGACGGGATGGCCCGCGGTCAGCGCCGCGATCATGCTCGCGGCGCCCTCCGGCTCCGCGCCGATGACGCGGGTGCCCGGCATGTGCTCAGCGGCATAGGCCGCGATGCCCGCCAGGACGCCGCCGCCGCCCACGGGGACCACGATGCAGTCGGGCGCCTCGGGCAGCTGCTGGGCGATCTCCGCGCCGATCGTGCCCTGGCCCGCGATCGTGCGGAAGTCATCGAAGGCGGAGACGAGGAGGGCGCCCGTCTGCTCCGCATAGCGCTTGGCCAGGTCCGAGGAGTCATCGTACGTCGAGCCGTCGATGACGACCGTGACGCGCTCGCCGCCGAAGTGGCGGATCCGGTCGATCTTCTGCCGCGGCGTGGTCTTGGGCACGATGATCCGCCCCGCGATGCCGAGCTCGTTGCAGGCGCGGGCGAAGCCCTGGGCGTGGTTGCCGGCCGAGGCGCAGACGACACCGTGGGCCCGCTCGGCCTCGCTGAGCTGGAGCATGCAGTTGAACGCCCCGCGGATCTTGTACGAGCGCACCGCCTGGAGGTCCTCGCGCTTGAGGTAGACGGTCGCGCCGGTCGCCTGGGAGAGCCGCTCGGAGATGTGCAGCGGGGAGGTGAGGATGGAGTCGCTGATGCGGGCCGCGGCGGCCTGGACGTCGGCGGCGGTGGTCTGCTGAGGGGCACTGGTTCCATCGATGAGCACGGCTCCATTGTGCTCCGCCCGCCGCTCCCGCTGAAAAACGGACCGCAAACGACCGCATCGTGGAACCCCGCCCGCCCGCACCGGCGCCTGCCGCCTGCGCGCCGCTCCCGCTAGGGTTGTGCCATGAGCACCCCGATGGCCGACTCCGCGCCCGCCGCCGCACCCGCCGCCACGCACTTCGGCCGCATCCCCATCGTGGACCCGGAGCCGCTCGTCGAGGGCGGCGCGTTCCCCGCCAAGGCGATCGCGGGCGAGCTCGTGCCCGTCGCCGCCACCGTCTTCAAGGAGGGCCACGACATCGTCGCGGCCAACGCGGTCCTCTACGACGGCGCCGGAGCCGAGGTGCACCGCTCGCTCCTGTTCAACCGCCCGGAGAACGTCGACCGTTTCTCCGGCTTCGTCATCCCGCGTGCCCAGGGGCCCCACACGATCGTCATCGAGGGCTGGGTCGACGAGTTCGCCACGTGGCGCCACCGCGCCGAGGTCAAGATCGCGGCGGACACCGACGTCGAGCTCATGCTGGCCGAGGGCGTCGACATGCTCGACCACTACCGCCGCGCGCCCGGCCGGATCGCCCGCGACAAGGACGCGCTCAAGGCCGCGATCCTCGCCCTCGAGTCGAGCGACGGCGCGCCCCTCGAGCGGCTCGAACGGGCACTGAGCCCGGAACTGCTCGCGCTCATGAGCCGCCGGCCCATCCGCGGGCTCGTCTCCCGCTCCCGCCCCCTGCCACTGCTCGTCAGCCGCGACGGCGCCGGCCGCGCCGCCTGGTACGAGTTCTTCCCCCGGTCCGAGGGCGCCCGCAGGGACCCGGAGACCGGCGCCTGGACCTCGGGCACCTTCGCCACCGCCGCCGCCAGCCTCGAGCGCGTGGCCGACATGGGCTTCGACGTCATCTACCTGCCGCCCGTCCACCCGATCGGCGAGGTCAATCGCAAGGGCCCGAACAACACGCTGACCCCCGGGCCCGCGGATCCCGGCTCGCCGTGGGCGGTGGGCTCGCGCGCCGGCGGCCACGACGCCATCCACCCGGACCTCGGCACCTTCGCGGACTTCGACGCCTTCGTGGCCCGCGCCCGCGAGGCGGGCCTCGAGGTCGCCCTCGACCTCGCCCTCCAGGCCGCCCCCGACCATCCCTGGGCCACCGAGCACCCCGAGTACTTCACCCAGCAGCTCGACGGCACCATCGCGTATGCGGAGAACCCGCCCAAGAAGTACCAGGACATCTACCCCATCAACTTCGACCGCGCCTACGAGGCGCTGTGCGCGGAGGTCCTGCGCATCGTCCGGCTGTGGATCTCCTACGGCGTCACGATCTTCCGCGTGGACAACCCGCACACCAAGCCGCTGCGGTTCTGGGAGTGGCTCATCCGCACGGTCAACGCCGAGCACCCGGAGATCGTGTTCCTCGCCGAGGCCTTCACCCGCCCCGCGATGATGGCCGGCCTGGCCAAGGCCGGCTTCCAGCAGTCGTACTCGTACTTCACCTGGCGCAACACGAAGGAGGAGGTGGAGGAGTACCTGGCCCAGCTGCGCGACGAGACCGGGGCCTTCCTGCGCCCCAACTTCTTCGTCAACACCCCGGACATCCTCACCGAGTACCTGCAGTTCGGCGGCCCGCCCGCCTTCCGGATCCGCGCCGCGCTCGCCGCCACCGCCTCGCCCCTGTGGGGAATGTACGCGGGCTTCGAGCTCTACGAGCACGTGGCGCGCCCGGGGGCGGAGGAGTACATCGACAACGAGAAGTACGAGTACAAGGACCGCGACTTCGCGGGCGCGCTCGCCGAGGGCCGCTCGCTGGCCCCGTACGTCACGATGCTCAACCGGCTGCGCCGCGAGCACCCCGCGCTGGGCGAGCTGCGCAACATCGTGCTCCATTCCTCCGACGACGACTCGATCCTCGTCTTCTCCAAGCGCAAGGGCGCAGACGTCGTCATCGTCGTCATCAACCTCGACCCGCACGCCACGCGCGAGACCACCGTCCACCTCGACATCGACGCGCTGAGGCCCTTCGACCCCTACACCCAGGCCCCGCCCGAGGCGCGCTGGGAGGGCCCGTCGCAGGGCGCCTCGGCGATGGGCGACGAAGGGGAGGACCTGCCGCAGGCCTTCACGGTCCACGACGAGGTCACGGACCAGACGTGGGAGTGGGGTGCGCACAACTACGTGCGCCTCGACCCGCGCGCCGAGCCCGCGCACATCCTCACCGTCGACTGGGACCGGTAGGCCCCGCGCCCGAGGCCGACCCAGGGCCCGGGGTCCGGCCCGAATCCCGCCCGCCGCCCGCACCGGCCGCCGCCCGCGCTGGCCGCCGCCTGCGCTGGCCAGGGGCGCGGATTCGCTAAGGTGGGCACACGACGACGTTGTAAGAGGGGACTCACGTGGCAATCAGCAGCGAGCTCGAGCGCCAGCTCTCCGGGTGGCTGCCGCGGCAGGCCTGGTTCCCGCGGCAGGACGTGGACCTGGGCTCCGACCCGGACGTCACGCCCATGTCGGAGACGCGCCTGTTCGAGTTCGACGGCCCGGACGGCTCGGTCGTGCAGGGCATCGCCGCGATCCTGGCCGTCGGCGACGGGCCCTCGATGCGCCGGCTCAATGTGCCGCTCGTCTTCCGCACCGCGGAGGACTTCGCGCTGCGCTCCCACCTCATCGGGACGGTGGAGGACATGACGCTGGGCCGCTGCTGGGTCTACGACGCCGCGGCCGATCCCGTCTTCGTGCTCACCCTCGCCGCCGCCCTGGCGACCGGCCGCCGCTTCCAGGGCGGACAGGTCCAGGCGCTGCAGGTCAGCCGCGGCAACGATGACTTCCTCGAGCTCGACTCGCCCGCCGCGCTGCTCGAGCGGGCCGCCACGACGGAGATCGCCGTCACCGACCACCGGCGCGGGGAGACGACCGTCTCCATCGACGACGTCGCCACCCCCAGCTCGCTCACGCTCTTCCGGGTGCTCACCCCGGGCATGAGCGCCGGGGTGCGGATCCCCGTCGTGCTGGCCTCGGCCGGTTCGCACACCGTGCCGCCCGTCATGGGCTGGGCCGCGGGCCGCTGGTTCGACGCCCGCGACCTCACGACCCTCACCGCGCCGCTGGCGATGCTCACCCGCAGCGAGGCCTCCGCCCAGCCGGCCTGGCGCGAGGCCGTCGACACGGCGGTGAGCGTGGACTCCGGCTCGATCGGCAGCTTCAACAAGCGCGCGGCCGCCCTGGGCGCCCGCGTGGGTGAGCTGCACCACGACCTCGCCCGCGAATTCGGGCAGGTGCCAGGCGATGCGCGGCAGACGAAGAACTGGGTGCGCAAGTGGACGGAGCGCGTGGACTGGGCGCTCGCCCGCGCACCGCTGGCGCTCTCCGGCCTCGAGGAGCCGCTGCGCCGCCACCGCGCGTCCCTGGCCGAGCTCGACACGGTGGGCGCGCTCCAGCGCATCCACGGCGACCTCACCCTCAACCACGTCGTCTCCGGGCCCACCTCCGGCTTCACGGCCGTGAGCTTCGCGGACTCCGCCGGTGTCGACGACACGCACGCCGATCCCAAGCCCGCGGCCCTCGACCTCGTGGCGCTGCTGCGCAGCCTCGACTACGCGGCAGGGTACGCGCGGCTGCGGCGCACCGGGGCACTCGACGTCGATGCGCGCCCGGCCACGCTGGGCGTGACCGGGCTGGGCGAATCGGACGCCGACCTTCGCGAGGTCGTCGACTCCCCGGAGTACCTGTGGTCCGCACAGGCGCAGAATGCACTGCTCACCGGGTACTCGCACGCCGTGGACGCCTCCGTGGGACTGCACGATCCCGTCCTGCGCGCGGTGCTGGTCGACCGCCTGCTCGTCGAGGTCGTCGCCGAGCTGCGCAACCGCCCCGCCTGGCTGATCGTGCCGCTGGCCTCCCTCACCCTGCTCCTGGCCGGCCGCCAGCCCGGCGGCAGCGCGCGCGGCGCTGCGGCCGACCGCCCGGATCCGGCCGCCGAGGCGCCGGCGGGCCAGGGCGGTCCGGGCGCCGACGGCGCCGCATGGCGGGCGCGCGGGGCGACGGTCAGCGCCGAGGAATTCGCCGAGTCGGCCGAGGCCGCGGCGGGTGCCGAGGCGCTCGCCGCCGAGCTCGGCGTCGATGCGCCCGAGGGTGCGCGGGCCGACAGTGTGCAGGCCGAGGGTGCGCAGGCCGGCCCCGATGCCGAGAGCGCCCCCGAATACGTGCATGCGCCCGAGCCCGGTTCCCATGAGGCAGCGGACGCCGCGGATGCGGCGGGCGACGAGGAGGCGGCAGGCGACGCGGAGGGTGCGAAGCGGGGGCCCGCCGACGCCGGCGACGCTGCCGCTCACGGCACTGGCCACGGTGAGGGCACCGCCGTTGACGACGCGGTTGACGATGACGCCGCCGACGATGACGCAGACGACGAGGCAGACGACGACGCTGACGATGAGGGCGATGCGCCCTTCGCCCCGAAGTCCGCGCGCCCGCACTAGCCCGCACGCCGACCCGCAGCGGACGACTCGATCTGGCGGTCGGCGGCCCGCGGACGCAAAGGAGACGCCCATGAGCAGCATCGATGCCCGGACCGCGCAGTCGGTCGCCGCGGGTGCCCACCACGCCCCGCACGGCGTGCTGGGCGCGCACGTCGTCGCGCGGGACTCGCAGACGCCGGGGGTGCCCGCCGGGCGCGGCATCGCCGTGCGCGCCGTGCGGCACATGGCCGATGCCGTCGACGTCATCGCGGACGGGCAGCGCTACCCGGCCCAGCACCTCGACGGCGGGCTGTGGGAGGCGCAGCTGCCGGGCGAGAAGGTCCCGGACTACCGCATCGAGGCGCGCTGGGGCGAGGACGTCGTGCGCGCCGATGACCCGTACCGCTTCCTGCCGTCGGTGGGCGAGGTGGATCTCCACCTCATCGGCGAGGGCCGCCACGAGCGGCTGTGGCAGGTGCTGGGCGCGCGGGTGCGCACCTACGAATCGGCAGACGGCGACATCCGCGGCACCGGCTTCACCGTGTGGGCGCCGAACGCACAGGCCGTGCAGGTCGTGGGCGACTTCAACGGCTGGGACGGGCGCGGGCACGCCATGCGCTCGCTGGGCTCGAGCGGCGTGTGGGAGCTGTTCGTGCCGGGTGTGGCCGAGGGCGCCGTGTACAAGTTCCGCATCCTCACCCGCGCCGGGCAGTGGATCGACAAGGCCGATCCCATGGCCCGCCAGACCGAGGTGCCCCCGCGCACCGCCTCGATCGTGGCCCACTCGACGTACCGCTTCGACGATGTCGACTGGGTCCTCGCCCGCGACCGCGGCGTGCCGGCGGAGGCGCCCATGAGCACGTACGAGGTGCACCTGGGCTCGTGGCGGCAGGGCCTGGGCTACCGTGAGCTCGCCGAGGAGCTCGTCGCCTACGTCAGCGCGCTCGGCTTCACCCACGTCGAGTTCATGCCGGTCGCCGAGCACCCGTTCGGCGGCTCGTGGGGCTACCAGGTGACGTCGTACTACGCGCCCACCTCGCGGTTCGGCAGCCCGGACGAGTTCCGCCACCTCGTCGACCGGCTGCACACGGCGGGGATCGGCGTCATCGTCGACTGGGTGCCCGCCCACTTCCCCAAGGACGCGTTCGCCCTGGCAGGCTTCGACGGCGAGGCGCTCTACGAGCATCCCGACCCGCGGCTGGGCGAGCACCCGGACTGGGGCACGCTCATCTTCGACTACGGGCGGCCCGAGGTGCGCAACTTCCTCGTCGCCAACGCGCTGTACTGGATCGAGGAGTTCCACATCGACGCGCTGCGCGTGGATGCGGTCGCCTCGATGCTCTACCTCGACTACTCCCGCGAGGACGGCCAGTGGCTGCCCAATGAGCACGGCGGGCGGGAGAACCTGCGCGCGATCTCGTTCCTCCAGGAGGTCACCGCGACCGTGGGCAAGTTGCACCCGGGCGCCGCGATCATCGCGGAGGAGTCGACGGCGTTCCCGGGCGTCACGGCCCCGACGTCGCAGGGCGGGCTCGGCTTCGACCTCAAGTGGAACATGGGGTGGATGCACGATTCGCTCAACTACATCGCGGAGGACCCGCTCTACCGCAGCTGGCACCACAACGAGATCACGTTCTCCATCGTCTACGCGTTCTCCGAGCACTACGTGCTGCCCATCAGCCACGACGAGGTGGTCCACGGGAAGGGCTCACTGCTGCGCAAGTTTCCCGGTGACCGCCGCCAGCAGCTGGCGGGCCTGCGCGGCTTCTTCGCCTACCAGTGGGCGCACCCGGGCAAGCAGCTCATCTTCATGGGCTCGGAGTTCGGCCAGGAGGCGGAGTGGAACGAGGCGCACGGCCTCGACTGGTGGCTCGCCGATGACCCGGGCCACGCCGGCCTCAGGGAGCTCGTCGCCGATCTCAACGAGTTCTACCGCGGCGAGCCCGCGCTGTGGGAGCAGGACGCCGCTGACGCCGGATTCCAGTGGCTCAACGGCGCGGATGCGCAGGGGTCCGTCATCTCGTTCGTGCGCTGGTCCGCCGACGGCCGGCCGGTCGCGTGCGTCATCAACTTCTCCGGTTCGAACTATGCCGACTACCGGATCCCCCTGCCGTTCGCGGGGGTGTGGCGCGAGCGCGTGAACACCGACGCGGCGGCCTACGGCGGCTCGGGCGGCGGCAACATGGGCTGGATCAGCGGCGAGGACGCGGCGTTCGGCGGGTTCGAGGCGTCGGCGTCGATCGTGCTCCCGCCGTTCGCGGCCCTGTACTTCACGCCGGACGACACCGAGGGCGCTGCCGGGGCCGACGAGGCACCGGCCGATGTCACGGCAGCCGTCCCGGGGGCAGTGACCCCGGGGGCAGCAGCCCCGGTGGCAGTGGCCCCGGCCCCGCAGACCCAGGCCACTGCCCCGCAGACCCAGCCCACTGCACCGGAAGCCGAAGCCCCGCAGGTCGAATCCCCAGCCCAGCCGGGTGAGGCCTCAGCGCAGAGGGCCGTTGCGGCCGCTGCGCCGGATGCCGCGGCCTCGACGGGATCGTCGCGCTGGGACGGGGGCCCGCGCAGCGCCCGCCCCTAGTTCGCGGCGAGCTGGACGGCGAGTGCCCGGCCCGGTTCGACGACCACGCGGGCGGTGCCCTCGGCCGCCGGGGCGCGCGCCTCGTCTGCCGCCCTTCCGGTGCGGACGGCTGGTTCGCCGGCGAGGACGGCGGCGGTGTCGAGAAGGACATGCGCCACGGGTCGTGGCAGGTCGAAGACCGCCGGCGCCGCACTGGTTCCCGGGGTGGCCGGGTTGGCCAGCACCACGAGCTCGGCGCCGATGCGCCAGCCGATCCCCGCGGCCGGAGGCGCGGCACCGCCCCCCTGGGTCGCCGCGGGAGCGGCGCCGTGCCGGTTCCCGTCGAGGTTCGGCTCGGAGGAGGTCGGAACCGCATCCGCGAGTGCACCGCCGGCGTCGGCCTCGCCCGCGCGCGCCGTGGCCGCGGAGTCCTCGGGCAGCGGGAGGCCGGCCGCTTCGCCGGCCGGCGCTGCAGGGGCGCCCGTGCCCCCAGCCTGGGGGGCCGGAGCCTCCGAGCCCGCAGCCTGGGAGACCGGTGCCGCTGGGGCGGAGGCCGGCTCCTGCGCGGGGAGGCCGCGGAAGACCTCGACGTCGGAGAACCGGGTGCCGCGGTATTCGGCGCGCGACATGCGCAGCCCGATGAGCCGCCGGTAGAGGCGCAGCATCGAGGCATGGGGCTCGGCAGCGCGCTCGGACCAGTCGAGCTTCGAGCGCTCGAAGGTCTGCGGATCCTGTGGGTCGGGCACCGCCGAGGCGTCCCAGCCCATCGCCGCGAACTCGCCCCTGCGCCCCTGCGAGACGGCCTCGCCCAGCCACTCCTCGCGGTGGTCCGTGAAGAACTGCCACGGGGTGGACGCGGCCCACTCCTCGCCCATGAACAGCATGGGCGAATTGGGGCCCAGGAGCAGGAACGTCGCCCCCACGCCCAGGTTGCCCAGCGCGGCGGCCTCCTGCCCGGTCGCACCGGCGGGTTCGGCTCCATGACCTACGGCGCCCGTCTGCTGCGGCAGGCGGTCGCCCGCCGCGCGGTTGCCCACCTGATCGTGGTTCTGGATGCTCACGACGAGCTGCTCCGGCCGGGCGGCGGCGAGGTCGAGGGGCCGGCCGTGCTCCCGGCCGCGGAACGTCGAGTACGTGCCGTCGTGGAAGAACCCGGACTGCAGCACCTTCGGCAGGGCGCCCGGGGCCGCGAAGTCGCCGTAGTAGCCCACGTCCTCACCGGTCAGGGCCACGTGGACGGCGTGGTGGAAGTCATCGCTCCACTGCCCGTCCAGGCCGAGCCCGCCTGCCCCGGCGCCCAGTTCGCGGCGCTTCGCGATCGTGGCGGGGTCGTTGCGATCGGACTCCGCGATGAGCGTGATGGGCCGCCCCAGCCGGTCGGAGAGCTCGGCGCAGAGGATCGCCATGTCCTCGAGGATCGGGACGGCGCGCGCGTCGACGAGCGCGTGCACGGCGTCGAGACGGAAGCCGTCGACGCCGTAGTCCTGGGCGAACATCGTGAGCACGTCGAGAATGTAGGCGCGCACCTCATCCGAACCGGGCCCGTCCAGGTTGATCGACTCGCCCCAGGGGTTGCTCGCCGCCGCGTGCAGGTAGGGCCCGAACGCGCTCAGGTAGTTGCCCGAGGGGCCCAGGTGGTTGAACACGACGTCCTGGACGACGGCGAGCCCGCGTGCGTGGGCCCCCTCAACGAACCGGCGGTAGGCGGTGGGACCGCCGTAGGGCTCGGCCACGGCGAACCACTGCACTCCGTCGTAGCCCCAGTTGTGCAGGCCCGCGAAGGCGTTGACCGGCAGCAGTTCGACCCACCCGATCCCCAGGTGGGCCAGGTAGTCCAACCGTTCGACTGCGGCGTCGAGCGTGCCGGCCGGGGTGAACGTGCCGATGTGGAGCTCGTAGATGGGCGCGCCGTCGGCCAGCGCGGCGGGGCGCGGCGGCACGGGCGCTGCGGGGGCTACGACCGCCGAGACTTCGGCGACCCTGGTGCCCGTGGTGCCCGTGGTCCCCGTGGTGTCCGCAGGCTGCGCGTCGCGGTCGGCCGTGCTGTCCCCGCAGTCCGCGCCGTGTTCGAGGGCCGAGGGGCCGTGGGGGCCATACGGCGCTCGCCGGCCCCTCGGATCCGGGAGCAGGGCCGGGCTGTCGTCGATGAGGAAGCCGTATTCCAGACGCCCCGGCGCATCCTTGGGGCCCGCGTCCGTCCCGCACGCGGGGGCGCCCCCGGCCGCGGCGCGCGCGAGTTCCTGCGGCACCGCGGTGAGCGACCACCACCCATGCGAGTCCGGGGCCTGCGCGAGCTCGAGCACCTCGAAGCCCGCCGCCGCCAGCTCGGAGAACTCGAACGGCGCGGCCCGGTAGCCCTCGGCTCGGGAAGGGGCGGTGCGCCAGGCGAGGCGGACGCGCTGCGCGCTCGGAGCCCACACCCGGAAGCTGCCGGGCACCTGCCGCCCAGCCGCCGAGGCGCTGGACGACCAGTCGTGGGCGAGGTCCGTATCCGTCATGGGGGCTCCCTGTGGTTGGGGTGGCAGTGCGGTCAGGCGGTCGGGCAGGCGGGCCGGCCGGGCAGCGCACGGGCGGCGGCGAGCGCGGCGGTGCCGGCTGCGCGCGTCACCGGATGCGCTCCAGCACGGCGACGGGCAGCAGTCGGAGCAGGTCCGCGGCGGCGTGGTCGCCGCCGTCGAACTCTGCGCCCGTGATGACGTCGCGCCAGCGCTGGCCGGGCGGCAGGGCCACCTGGGTGTCGCCCCAGCCGCCTAGGTCGGCCAGCGTGATGGGCATGCGGGTTCCCACGAGCGCGAGCTGGCCCTCGGAGCCGAAGGCGAACGCGAGCACGTGCTTGGCGCCGAAGCCGCTGGCCTCGAGGGGCGCGGCCGCGGGCGCTGCGAAGACGTCGCGGCGCTCCCGGCGCAGGTGGAGCAGGGCGCGGGTGAGGGCCAGCTTGACTGCCCCCGTCTCCCACGCCGCATCGTCGGCCCAGAACCCCAGGCTCGGATAGTCCCGCGCGCTGCGCGCGGCGGCGTCCGCGGCCTGCCAGGCGGGCAGGCCGGCGAGGATCTCGCGGCGCTTGGCGTAGTCCACGGGGCGCCGGTTGTCCGGGTCGACGAGCGACTGCTCCCACAGCTCCGTGCCGTTGTAGACGTCCGGCACGCCGGGGGCCAGCAGCTGGAGGGCCTTGGCGACGAGAGCATTGGACCAGCCCCCGGAGCGGATGCGGGCATCGAACGAGGCGATCCGCCCGCGCACGCCGGGGTCCTTCGCGCACGCGGCGGCGAGCTCGTCCACGGAGTGCTCGAAGTCCAGGTTGGGCTGCGTCCACGTGGTCTGCTCACCCGCCTCGCGGGCCGCCTTGAGCACGTAGTCGCGGATGCGGTTCTCACGCAGGGGCCAGGCGCCCAGCACGGCCTGCCAGACGAGCATCTCGAAGCTCGTGTCGACGGTGGCCGGGCGCGCGCCCGCCAGACTCGCGTTGACGCCGAAGGCCAATTCCCCGGCGGCCACCTCGGAGGCGTCGGCCGCGAAGTCGAGCGGGCACAGCTCGCGCACGTGGGCGAGGAACTGCGCGAACTCGCCGGGCACCTCGGCGATGGCGAGGATGCGCGCCCGGGTGTCCTCACCGCGCTTCGTGTCGTGCGTGGTCAGGGAGTTCAGCCCCGCCGGGGACTCCTCCGCACGGCGGGCGAGTTCCGCGCCCAGCGCGGCGGGGGAGTGCGGGTCCGCGGGAGTCCCGCCCACCTCGTTGAGGGCCGTGAGGGCGCAGTAGCGGTAGAAAGCGGTGTCCTCGACGCCCTTGGCCATGACGGCGCCGGTGGTCTGGGCGAAGCGCACCGCCACCGGATGGTCCGCGGTGGTGAGGAGCACGCCCAGGTAGGACAGCAGTCGGTTCGAGGCGATGCGCGACTGGGCGGTCGAGCGCACGCGCGACAGCGCCGAGCGGATGACCTGGCCGTCGCGGCTGAGCGGCGGCAGGGCCTGGGCATCGATCCGCCCATCGAACTCGGCGAGGAAGTGGTCGCGATCGGCGCGGGTGGGCGCGTAGACGCGGTAGACGGGCAGCGAGGCGGTGATGAGCGCGAAGACGTCCGCGAGCTGCTCGGGATCGACGGGGCGGCCCGCGCCGGCGGTGCCCTCGGCCGCCTCGGCGGCGGCCAGCGGGTCCGTGCCGATCGCCTGGTGGGCGGCCTCATCGAGCCGGTCCCAGCCGCGCGCGCTGTCGCGTGCGAGGCGCAGCATCTCCGCGGTGAGCGGCCCGGAGGAGAACTCGGACTTCGCCTCGTTCTCCAGCTGGGCGAGAACACCGCTCACGGCGGTGGGGTGGCGCTGGAGGCGCTTGCCGCTGCCGGCGATGTCGAGCCCCGTCTCCTCGTCCAGGCTGCCGCCGGCGGACAGGTGCTGGCGCAGCGCCTCGATCTGGAAGAAGCCGCCGTGATGGGTGAGCGCGCCGTCGATGGCGGCGATGAGCTCATAGCCGGTGGTGCCGGCGGTGGCCCAGTGCGCGGGCAGCGCCTCGCGCTGCTCGCCGGGGCCCAGCGCGAGGATCTTCTCCACGACGACGTAGGCGCCGGTGAGCTCCCGCAGCCACGCGAGGTAGCCGGCGGGATCGGCCAGGCCGTCGATGTGGTCGATGCGCAGCCCGTCGACGAGCCCGGCGGCGAACCAGGACTCGATCTCCGCGTGGGTGGTCTCGAAGACCTCCCGGTCCTCCACGCGCACCCCGGCGAGGCTGCGGATGGTGAAGAAGCGGCGGTAGTTGAGCTCCCAGTCCTCGTGCGTCCAGTGCACGAGCCGGTAGTGCTGGCGCTCGTGCAGGGCCTGCGGTTCGATGCCCTCGGACACGGTGGCGGGGTCCACCGGGTAGAGCGCGTCGTAGATCTGCAGGGCGGGCCTGCCCCGGTGCTCGACGATCTCCAGGTGCTCGAGGTCCGCGGCCTCGCCGAGCTCCGGCAGGATGATCGTGCCGTCGGCGGCATCGAAGTCGATGTCGAACATGGCCGCGTGCTCGGAGTCGCGGCCGTAGGTGAGCACGTCCCACCAGAAGGGGTTGGCCGCCGGCACGCCGACGCCCATGTGGTTGGGCACGATGTCGACGAGGATGCCCATTCCGTGGGCGCGCGCCGTGCGGGAGAGCGCCTCGAGGCCCTCGCGGCCGCCGCGCGCGGCATCCACGCGGGTGGGGTCGACGACGTCGTAGCCGTGCTCCGAACCGGATTCGAGGATGGGGGAGACGTAGAGCCAGTCCACCCCGAGCGCGGCGAGGTAGTCCACCTGCTCCGCGGCGTCGAAGAGGGTGAAATCGGGGGTGATCTGCAGCCGGTAGGTCGAGGCCGGGGGCAGGTGCCCGCGCGGGCAGCCGATGCGCGACCGGTCCGCCGCGCCCGAGGCGCCGGTCACGACTGCGCCCCCGTCGCCTCGGCCGGGGCATCCCCGGCGGCGTCTGCGCTGTCTCGCTCCTCAGTGGCGCGGCCCAGCTGCTGGGCCACGGAAGCGGCCGGCGAGGTCTGGTGCGACGGCGAGGGGCGCGGGTCCTTGAGCACGAGCATGGACTTGCCGCTCACGCTGATGCTCGCGCCTGCGTCCACGCGGGTGCCGGGGTCGCAGATGCCGGCCGTGTCGATTTCCACCTGCCAGCTGGGGGCGTAGTCCTCACCCGGCATGACGAAGCTGACGGGGGCGAGGTCGGCATTGAAGAGGATGAGGAAGTCATCGTCGCGGATGGGGTTGCCCCGGCGGGTGGTGCCGGTGATCCCGTCGCCGTTGAGGTAGACGCCGATCGCCTTGGCGAACGAGGTGTTCCAGTCCGTCACGATCATCTCGTCGCCGTCCGTGTTGAGCCACACGAGGTCCGGCAGGGGCTGGTCCGTGTCCGAGCGGACCACCTGGCCGTCGAAGAAGCGCGAGCGGCGGAACGTGGGGTGCTCGGCGCGCAGCCGGAAGACCTGGGCGGTGAATTCGAGGAGCGACTGGTCCGCGTGCTCCCAGTCGATCCACGACAGCTCCGAGTCCTGGCAGTAGGCGTTGTTGTTGCCCTGCTGGGTACGGCCCAGCTCATCGCCGTGGCTGATCATGGGCACGCCCTGGGACAGCGCGAGGGTGGCGATGAAGTTGCGCTGCTCGCGGGCGCGCAGCGTGAGGAGCTCCTCGTCGTCCGTGGGGCCCTCGACGCCGTGGTTCCACGAGCGGTTGTGGGACTCGCCGTCGTTGTTGTCCTCGCCGTTGGCCTCGTTGTGCTTCTCGTTGTAGGACACGAGGTCGGCCAGGGTGAAGCCGTCGTGGGCGGTGACGAAGTTGACGCTGGCGAACGGCCGGCGCCCGGAGTTGGCGTAGAGGTCCGCGGAGCCGGAGATCCGGGAGGCGAATTCGCCCACCGTGGAGGGCTCGCCGCGCCAGAAGTCGCGCACGACGTCGCGGTACTTGCCGTTCCACTCCGACCACAGGGGCGGGAAGCCGCCCACCTGGTAGCCGCCGGGCCCGATGTCCCAGGGCTCCGCGATGAGCTTGACCTGGCTGACGATGGGGTCCTGCTGGATGAGCTCGAAGAAGGTCGAGAGGCGGTCCACGTCGTAGAACTCGCGGGCGAGGGCGGCCGCCAGGTCGAACCGGAAGCCGTCCACGTGCATCTCCGTCACCCAGTAGCGCAGGGAGTCCATGAGCAGCTGGAGCGAGTGGGGCATCCGGACGTTGAGCGTGTTGCCGGTGCCGGTGTAGTCCATGTAGTGCTCCGGGGCGTCCTCGACGAGCCGGTAGTAGTGGGCGTTGTCGATGCCGCGGAAGGAGATGGTGGGGCCCAGGTGGTTGCCCTCGGCGGTGTGGTTGTAGACGACGTCGAGGATGACCTCGATGCCCGCACGGTGGAGGGCGCGGACCATGCCCTTGAACTCCTGGACCTGCTGGCCGTTCTGGCCGGAGGAGGCGTAGGCGTTGTGCGGGGCCAGGAAGCCGATCGTGTTGTAGCCCCAGTAGTTGCGCAGGCCCTCGTCCTGGAGGCGCTGGTCCTGGACGAACTGGTGGACCGGCATGAGCTCGATCGCGTTCGCGCCGATCTTCTTCAGGTGCTTGATGACCGCGGGGTGTGCCACGCCCGCGTAGGTGCCGCGCAGCTCGGGCGGGACCTCCGGGTTGAGCTCCGTGAGGCCCTTGACGTGCGCCTCGTAGATGACGGACTGGTAGTACGGGTGATCCGGGTGCTGGTCGTCCTGCCAGTCGAAGAAGGGGTTGATGACGACGGCGAGCATCATGGAGTCCGCCGAGTCGTCCTCGTTCATGCCGGCCCCGTCCTCACCCAGCGGGTAGGAGAACATGGGCTGGCCCCATTCGATCTGCCCGGACACGGCCTTGGCGTAGGGGTCGAGGAGGAGCTTGGCGGGGTTGCAGCGCAGGCCGCGGGCGGGATCGTACGGGCCGTGGACGCGGTAGCCGTAGAGCTGACCGGGGGCGATCTGCGGGATGTAGCAGTGCCAGACGTCCGCGTCCTTCTCCGCGAGCTCCACGCGGGTCTCATTGCCCCACTGGTCGAACAGGCACAGCTCGACGCGCTCCGCCGGCTCGGAGTAGATCGCGAAGTTCGTTCCGGTGCCGTCGTACGTGGCTCCCAGGGGGTACGAGGTGCCCGGCCAGATCTGCATGCGCTCTCCTTGTGAGTCGGGGCCTCGGAGCCCGCGGCGCAGAGGGCGCGCGCGGCGCTGATGCCACGGTGACAAGGGTACTCAACGGCGCGGACACGGGGCGCCGCGCCCGGGGACGGGTGGGGGACAAGTAGCCCGCGCCTGCGCCGGCGGTGTGGAACAATGGCAGGCGCGCCCGCGGCCGCCGTTTCACGGCCGCGTGCCGGGTGAGTTGACAGAGCGGCCGAATGTGACGGTCTTGAAAACCGTTGATGGGCAACCCCCATCCCAGGGTTCGAATCCCTGACTCACCGCCACGGTGCCCTACCGTCCACTGCGCCGTTCGGGTGCCCTCCGGTCCGCGGCGCCCTTCGACCACCGGTGCCGGATGAGCCGCCGTGCCGTACGATCCGCCTATGAGGGCGAGGGCGGCACGACCGGGCCGGTTGGGCAGCCGACCGCCGCGGAAGCTGCGGCGGACCCGCGGGATCGTCCTGTTCACCGTACTGACGACCGCGGGCCTATTCGTCTCCGGCTGCGGACTCCAGCAGTGGACGCAGGGACAGCCGCCCCCGGAGCGCACCCCGCAGGGCGCCTTCACCGCCGGCCCTGCCCGCACCGGGCTCGCCCGGGAGTCGAGCGTGGCGGTGGGGGACTGGGCCGATGTCCTCCCGGACGTCTCGGTGCGGGCGACGCTGCGCATCGTCAAGGCGGCCGCTCGCGAGTGCACGGACACCGGCACGTGCTCTAGGCGCGTCGTCCGGGCAACCGTCACGCTGGAGAACCGGAGCGCCGGCTGGATCGACTTCGGCTCGACCGGCAGCGAGCTCATCTCGGGCGCCGAGCTCGACTCGTTCTCCGGTTCCCTCGACGACTCGTCCCTGCGGATCTCCGCGGACCAGGCCCCGCGGGTGCGCGCCGGGGCGCGCGGGACGTGGACGGCGGACTTCCTCGTGCCCAAGGACCCCCGCGTCGGACTGCGCCTGACCTTCAGCTTCGAAGACGACATGACCCGCACTGCGACCTTCGAGGGCCGCCTCCGGGGTTGAGCACCGGGTCGCGGACCGCGGTCACCAGGAAATCCTCCGATCTGCGAATGGTTCCGTGAGACCGCATCTCGGAGTGCTCCGCAGGGCGGAATCCCAGGTGGGAGCACCTGCAGGGAACTCCCAGAGTCCATTCGGTCAGTCGCCGCGCCACCGCACCCGGCACCGCGCGCCGCGCCGCTGCTCCCGGGTGCGCACACCCCGGCGTGTCGCATTCCTGGGTGATTCCTGTGTGTCCGCCGTCACCGGTTGCGAACACATCGTGGCTGGTGAGGGGATGGATTGCGGATGCCGGTGCGGAACCTCGCACCTCGTCCGCCAGCGGTTGGAGATTCCGGCCGCCGGAGCTCGATGACCCAGAAGCCATGCGAAAGGACTCGAGAACATGACTGCCACCGCGCTGAAGACCAGCACCCCCGTCCGCCGCCGCCTTGCGGCACTCGGCACGGCAGGTGCGATCGCCTTCGGCGGAGGCGCAGCCCTCTCCGTAGCGATCGACAGCTCCCCGGCCGCGGCCGCCGAGCAGACCACCCAGCACGCCGATGCGCAGAAGTCCTCCAACGGACAGCTCGTCGCGATCAACCAGTTCAGCACCGGCCTCGGCACGCAGGACGTCGACTGCGGCCCGGCCGCCGTCGCCTCCGCGATGCTGGCCCAGGGCGCCACGCCCAAGGCCTGGAACGCCGATGCACCCGCCGGCGCCGTCAAGCAGATCCGGGCCGACATCGGCTCGAACGGCGCGACCGTCGGATCCCAGCTGGTGAGCGCGCTCGGCGCTCAGGATGTGAAGGCGAACAACGACACCGACTTCACCGGGGCGCTCGACCAGGTGCGCAAGGGCAATACCGCCATCGTCAACGGTGAACTCCAGCTGGCCCCGTACAGCTATGGCTACACGCCCAGCCACAGCGTTGCCCACTGGATCACGGTCGCCGACTACGACGCGTCGTCGAAGACCTTCACCGTCCTGGACTCCAACGACGGCAAGAAGCACACGGGAGTCACGCAGGCCGGTCTGGAGAAGTTCCAGGCGGGCGTGGGCAGCGGCCAGGACCAGGTGGTCGTCGGGTGATCACCCCGTGAGTCGCACTGCGCCGTCAGCCCCTGACGAGTAGCGCACCCGTGGCTGCTACCTACACCGCGCCCGAGGTGCGGGTCGGCATTCGCCCGACCCGCACCTCGGGCGCGGTGGCGCGTGGGCCGCTGCCGGGCCGCCCACCGTGAGCGGTTCAGCCGGGTGCCGTCACCCGGTCATGGGGGTAGCCGGTGGTCGATTTCGTACGGTCCAGCTGTGCTGAACCGAACAGGATCGACCGTTCACCGGTGGACCATGCCGGCGGCCGCGAACCGCGGGAGAATCGGTGATGAGCGGGAGGGGCAGCCCCCTCCCCCTTCCCGGCGCCAGTGACACTCCGCCCGCGCCCACCGCTCTGCCCGCCCTGCCGAAAGGACCGCCATGACCAGCGCAGATGCCACCACTCTGCAGGACTTCCTCGCCGCCGCCCGCGTGGACGAGGCGGTCTTCGAGCTGCGCCCGGACTATCGGGTGCTGCTGCTCGCGGTGGAGGGGATCGGCCCCGCGCCCAGCGATGCGACCAGCGAGGCACTGCTGGCCGCGGCCGAAGCCGGCGCGGCTGCCGCCCTCCGGGACACGCCCGTCGAGGAGCTGCCCCACATCGCGGCGTGGCGCGAGGCCTACCGCGCGTTCGGCGCCAAGCCGCAGCGCACCCGCAACAGCCTCGAGGCGCTCACCCGCCGCGCGCCGGACGGCCTGCCGCGCGTGAACCGGCTGACGGACGTCTACAATGCCGTCTCCGTGGCCCACCAGATCCCCCTGGGCGGTGAGGATCTGGCGAAGTACCAGGGCGCCCCGCACCTGGTGCGCGCCGCCGGAGACGAGGACTTCGACGTCGTGGCAGACGGTGAGGTCGCAATCGAGCACCCGGCCGCCGGCGAGGTCGTCTGGCGTGATGACGTGGGTGTGACCTGCCGGCGCTGGAACTGGCGCCAGGGACTCCGCACCCGCCTGGACGAGCAGACGACGAGTGCGCTGTTCATCCTCGACCTCCTGGCACCCGTGAGCGATGAGCAGGCCCACGCGGCCGCCGACGAGCTCGTCGAGCAACTGCGCGGCACCGGCCCCGCGCCGGTGACGGCGCGCCGGCTCATCGGGCGGGCATAGCGCGCAGTGGATCGCCTCGCCCCGATTGCCGCGCCTGCTGACACACCGGTGTGAGCTGGGGCATACAGTGGACTGGCGAAGGCGCGGCGGTGGGAGCAGATCCGCCCGCGCACCGAACGAAAGGGCGGGGTCGATGCCGATCGAAGGTCTGAGCCGGAACCAGGAGACGGCCTGGAAGGAGCGGACGCTTCCGCAGGTCGAGCAGGTGGCGGAGGCCACCTGGGCCATCCCCGTGCCGATCCCGGACAACCCGCTCGTCTACACCTACTGCTACGCCCTGGGCGAGGACCGGGGCGTGAGCCTCATCGACCCCGGCTGGGACGGGTCGGAGCAGCTGGCCGCGCTCACGGCCGGGCTGCAGTCGGCCGGGTACTCGCTGCGCGACGTCAACGGCGTGGCGATCACCCACTACCACCGCGACCACATCGGCCTCGTGCCGGCGCTGCTCGCCGCCAACCCGGACATGTGGCTCGGCATCCACGGCCAGGACCTCAAGAGCCTGCGCGCCTTCCGCGACCGGGAGAAGTCGCTGCGCACGGGGACCGCGAAGGGCGTCGACATCGCCGCGGAATACGGGGTGCCCGCCGAGCGCCGGCACGAGATCCTGGGTCCCGAGCGCGCGCCCGCGGGGACCGGGTCCGATGCGGCGCAGCGCCCCACGAAGGACGCCGTGGACTACCAGATCCCGCAGCTGCCCGAGGGCATCACCCTGCTGGCCGACGGTTCGCCGCTGCCGCTGTCCGGGCGCACGGTGTGCAGCATGTGGACGCCGGGGCACACGTACGGCCACACCGCGTTCCGCGAGGACGAAGGAGCGCTCTTCTACTCCGGTGACCACGTGCTGCCCACGATCACCCCGAACATCGGCCTGGACTCCGGCTTCATCACGCACAGCCTGGCGAACTACCTCCGCTCGCTCGAGCGCATGGGCGAGCTGCCCGCCGAGACCCGCGTGCTCCCCGCCCACGGCTTCCGCTTCGCGGGGCTCAACGAGCGCGCCCGTGAGATCGACGAGCACCACCGCGTGCGCCTCGAGGAGATCCGCGCCCGCGCCGAGGACACCGAGGACCACAGCGTCTACTCGCTTGCCCAGGGTCTGCACTGGTCGCGCGGCTTCGAGGCGCTCCACGGCTTCAACCTCTTCGCCGCCCTCGCGGAGACCGCCGCCCACATGCACTACCTGGGCATGCCCGTGGGCAGCCACGACCCGGCCTCCGAGGCCGAGGCGCGCGCAGGGGTGGAGCTGTGACCTCGCTGCCCGATCCCCTGGCGGGCCTGCGCGGCGGCCAGGCCGGCTCGCAAACGGCCGCCGGTTCGCGCCCGTCCGCAGGTTCGCCCGCGGCCCCGGGCTCGCCCGCCGCGCCGGAGGCGGGCCGCGGGTCCGGCCGAGCCGGCCCCGCGCCCGTCGACGCCTCCCAGGTCAAGACCACGACGCTGCACGTCCACGGCGCCGATGCGCGCTCGCGCGGCCTCCAGCGCGCCGCGCAGGCCGCCGCCCGGATCCGCGCCACCGCCCGCGGCTACGACGAGCTGTTCGCCCACTACGACATCTCCCAGCGCCAGGTGCGCGAGGCCGGCCGCGCCTCGCTCGACGCCCTGCGGGCCTGGGACCCGGAGCAGTTCGCGGAGGTCAGCGCCGTTGCCACGGGCTCGGGCATGCAGGTGACCGACCTCGCCTCGACCGTGGCCCGCACGGAGATCCTCACGCTGGCGGACAAGTCCCGCCCCCAGCCCAGCGAGTGCTCGACGGTGGGCTGGCAGGCGCCGGGCGCCTCGGCGGCGGCCCAGACGTGGGACTGGCACGCGGAGTTCGCGGCCTGCTGGCACTACCAGCGGGTGAGCGCCCTGCCCGGCGAGGTCGACCACGCGGGGTTCGCGGAATACGGCATGCTCGGCAAGATCGGCATGAACGCGGCGGGCGTGGGCGTCATCCTCAACATCCTCAACCACCGCGACGACGCGCCCGGCGGGGTGCCCGTCCACGCCGTGCTCGCCGGGCTGCTCGCCCGGGCCCGGACCGCCGCCGAGGCGGTGGAGCTCATCCGCTCGGCCGGCACCACCTCGTCGTCCGTGCTCACCGTGGTCGATCCCGACACCGTCGTCATGGTGGAGATCTCGCCCCACGGCACGGCCGCCCACAGCCAGCCCGGTTGGGCCGGCCACACGAACCACTTCCTCTTCCCCGAGGTGGCCGAGGGCGGCATTCCGCTCTCCGGCACGAGCCGCTCGGAGGAGCGACTCGCCTCGGTCACCGGCCGCTACGAGGGCGCCGGGCCGCCCGCGGATGCCGACGCGCTCATCCCGCTGCTGGCCACCGACCCGGCCGCGGGCCTCGTCTCGCAGGTCCCGGCGCCGGATGCGCCGTTCGGGGAGCGGACGGCCACCCTCGTGACAGTGCGGCTCGACCCCGCGCTGCGCCGGGCCCGCCTGAGCCCCGGCATCCCGCAGTACGCGCACCGGGCCACAGCCGAGTTCGTCCTCGACCCGCCCGGACACGCGGGAGCGGAGGCGCCGGGGGAGTAGCCGTCGCCAGCCGGCCACACCCCCAGACCGCCGCCAGCAGATCCGCGCCAGCAGACCCGTGCCGTCGGGACCCCGCCAGCGGAGACCGCCGCCGGCCAGCCCCTTCACCGCCTACGATCCGCCCCAGGAGAGGACCCTCATGGCCATCGCCCCCGAACTCACCGCCGCACTCGACGCCGATATGCCCGCAGTCGTGGCGACCTACAAGGACTTCCACGCCACCCCCGAGCTGTCGATGCAGGAGCACGAGACGGCGCAGAAGATCCGGGCGCGCCTCGACGAGCTGGGCTATGAGACCTTCGCCTCGGGCGGCACCGGCGTGGTGGGCGTCCTGCGCAACGGCGACGGGCCCACGATCGCCTACCGGGCGGACACCGACGGCCTGCCGATCGCCGAGGACACCGGGCTGCCGTTCGCCTCGCAGGCCACCGGCACGCTGCCCGACGGCTCCGAGGCCCCCGTCATGCACGGCTGCGGCCACGACACCCACATCACGGTGGGCCTCGAGACCGCCGTGCTGCTGGCCGGCCACCGCGATACCTGGTCCGGCACGATCGTCTTCCTCTTCCAGCCCGGTGAGGAGACGGGGGCAGGGGCCAAGGCAATGGTCGACGACGGCGTGTGGGACCGCGCCCCGCACCCGGAGGCGGTCTACGGCCAGCACGTGTGGCCCGCCCAGGCCGGCACGGTCTCCACCTCGAGCGGCACCGCGATGGCCATGGCGGACTCCTACGAGGTCGTCGTCCGCGGCCGGCAGGCCCACGGCTCCCAGCCGGAGGCCTCGATCGACCCGATCGTGCTGGGCGCGTTCATGATCACGCGCCTGCAGACGGTTGTGTCCCGCGAGGTGGGGGCCCGGGAGATGGTCGTGCTCACGATCGGGCGCTTCAACGGCGGGCTCAAGGAGAACATCATCCCCGCCGAGGCCCGGTTCACGATCAACACCCGCACGTTCGACCCGGCCGTCCGCGCCCACGTCGAGGAGGTCATCGGGCGGATCGTCCGCGCCGAGGCCCAGGCCTCCGGTGCCCCGGAGCCGGAGATCCGCAAGCTCTACGACTTCCCCGAGTGCTACAACGACCCGGAGCTCACCGCCGACTTCTTCGACGTCGTGCGCGCGGAGCTGGGCGCGGAGCAGGCCGTGGAGGTCCCGCCCGCCACCGGTTCGGAGGACTTCGGGCGCTTCGGGCAGGCGGTCGGCGCCCCGGCCGTCTACTGGTTCTTCGGCAGCCAGACGCCGCAGGCCCTCGCCGCGGAGAACGTGCCGAGCAACCACTCGCCGCACTTCGCGCCCACGGACATCGAGACGACGCTGCGCACCGGCGTGCGCGCCGCCCTCGCGGTCCTGACGAGCCGGCTGCGGGCCGCGCGATGAGTGAGCTGACGTGGCTGAGCACGCGCGAGCTGGCCGGCCTCATGGCGGCGGGCGAGCTCAGCGCCGTCGAGGCCGTGCAGGACCACTTCGCCCGCATCGACGAGGTCAACGGGACCATCAACGCGATCGTGACGACGGATCCCGAGGGCGCGCTCGCCGCGGCCCGTCGGACCGACGAGGCGCGGGCGAGCGGGCAGTCCCTTGGAACCCTGGCAGGGGTGCCGCTGACGCACAAGGACACGCACGACACCGCTGGCATGCGCACCACGTACGGCTCGCCGCTGTTCGCGGACCACGTGCCCGCCGGCACCAGCCTCATCGTCGAACGGCTGCGGGCGGCCGGCGCGATCACGACGGGCAAGTCCAACGTCCCCGAGTTCGCCGCCGGTTCGCACACGTTCAACCCCGTCTTCGGCACCACCCGCAATCCGTACAACACCGCGAAGTCCGCCGGCGGCTCCTCCGGCGGCGTGGGCGCAGCGCTGGCCGCGGGCATCCAGGCCAGCGGCGACGGCTCCGACATGGGCGGCTCGCTGCGCACGCCCGGTTCGTTCGACAACGTCGTGGGCTTCCGGCCCAGCAACGGCCGCGTCCCGCACACACCGCCCGGCGACCCGTGGGCGTGGCTCGCCCAAACGGGCGTCATGGGGCGCACGACCGGCGATGTGGCGCTGCTGCTGGCGGCCGTGGCGGGCCCGCACCCCCTGGGCCCTGCGTCCATCGCCGAGCCCGGCTCCGTGTTCGACCTGCCGGAGTTCGCGCTCGGCGCCGCCTATGAGCCCTCGCTCTCCGGGCTGCGCGTGGGCTTCGCGCCGGACTTGGACGGTGCGGTCGTGGCCGAGCCCGAGGTGCTGGCCGTGGTCCGCTCCGCCGCGCCGGTGCTCGAGGGGCTGGGCGCACGGCTGGACGAGGCGTGCATCGACCTCACCGACGCCGCGGAGGTCTTCGACGTCCAGCGGTCCTACGACTTCGCGGCGCTCCACGGGGACAAGCTGCGCGCGCACCGTGGGGAGATCAAGGACGCGGTCGTGTGGAACACGCAGCGCGGCCTCGACCTCACGGTCGGCCAGCTCGTGGCCAAGGACCGGGCGCGGGCCCGCCTCATGGAGGCCGTGGAGGCGTTCTTCGCCGGCCACGACGTCCTCGTGTGCACGACCGCCCAGGTGCTGCCCTTCGATGCGGACCTCGAATACCCCGAGCAGATCGCGGGCACCCGCATGGAGACCTACCTCGACTGGATGCGGGCGGCGACGCTGATCTCCGCGACCGGGTGCCCGGCGGTGTCCGTGCCCGCCGGGTTCTCCGCGGACGGGCTGCCCGTGGGCATCCAGCTCGTGGCCCGCCCCGGCGCCGACGTCGACCTGCTGCGCGCGGCGCACGCGTTCGAGGCCGCCACGGGATTCGCCCAGCGCCGCCCCCCGCTGCCGGGGGAGTAGGCGCGGCCGGGCCGCTGGCACGCGGAGGGCGGGGAGCCGGGGCGAGCGGCCCGCTCAGTCCTCCTGCGCGTCGGCCTGGGCGATGGCCTCGCCCACCCCGCCCCCGGCCAGGGCGTCATAGGCCAGCGGCAGGATGTCCGCGTCCTCGATCGAGCCCAGCAGCAGCATCATCGGCACGACGTCCACGCCCTCGACCGCGAACTGCAGATAGGGCTGGCCCAGGCGGGGATCCTCGTCCTCGAAGGCCCCGGAGTCCGGGTCGCCGTAGCGCCAGGCACCGCGGCCGGCGCGGCGCAGGGCCTCGCCCGCAAACGACATGGCGCCGGTCAGGTACTCCTCACCGGCGTCCTCGATGAGCTCGTCGACGGTGTCGTAGCGCGCCTGCAGCTGCCGGCCCAGCCGGTCGAGCGACGCGCGGTCGAAGTCCCAGTCGTCGCCGGCCTGGCTGTCCACCCACTCCGCGATCGCGGGCTCGACCGTGGGCAGGAAGTCCGCGAGGAAGTCCCGCTCCCCGTCGCTGATCTGGGCGGCCGCGTCGAAGGGCGCGCTGACGGTGCCCTCGAGGCCCGTGCAGGAGCGGCGCGGCGGCTGGTCGTCGAAGCCCTCGAGCACCTCGGCATAGGCGGAGATGAAGACATCGCCCGAGCGCACGGACAGCGCGGTCATGAGGAGCTGGACCAGATCGACGGGCTCGCCCTGCTCGTTGCCCGTGGCCGAATCGGGGCGGATGAACGGCATCGCGGCGGGGTCGGCGCCGGAGTCGTCGAAGTCCCAGCGGCCGCCGAACGCGCGCAGGAAGACCTCGCCCACGTAGCGCAGCACGCCCTCGGAGAACGCCTGGTATTCGGGTTCGGCGGCCTGCTCCGGGGATTCGAGCTCGGAGAGGGCGAAGGCCTCGACGTAGGGCAGCGACTGGGGGGAGTAGTCCTTGAGGAAGTCGTACTGCGCGCTGCCGTCCTCCGCGCTGTCGTCCTCGACGGTGACGGCGTCGGGCAGCTCATCGGCGACGAAGGCCGGAAGGCGGACGGGCATGTTGGCGATGAAGGCATCGAATTCGGCGCTCATCCGCCCAGCCTATCGGCCGCACTGCCGCCGCGTCAGGCGCCGTGGGGCCCGGCGGCCTCTCAGGCCCTGCCGCTCCCTCGGGCCCCACGGCCTCTCAGACCCTGCCGCCCGTCAGGCCCGGCGGCCTCAGTCGATGTCGATGAACCCGAGCAGCACCTGCACCGTGCTCTTCGCATCGGCCTGCACGTCGGCCTGGCCGATGCCGTCGGTGATCGCGTCCATCTGCGATTGGCGGGCCACGGCCGCGAGGATCCGCAGCAGGTCGAGCGAGGGGATCGTCGGGTGGCAGCCGTGGCGGCGCAGCGTGGTCTCGACGATCTCCGCGATGGTGCGCAGCTGGGCGTCCATGAGCTGCTGGTACTTCGAGCGCAGCTCGGGCACGCGCACGGTGTAGAGCTCGATCTCCTTCTCGCACACGATCCACTCGGCGGTCGCGGAGCCCACGGGGATGGGCCGCCTCTCCTCGAACACCCGCAGGGCGGTCGCGGCGATCTCGCGCCGGCGCGTCTGCGGGTCCGCCGTGGCCAGCGATTCGGATTCGGCGCACGGGGAGTCCTCGCCGTGCCGGACCTCGATGTGGGTGCGCAGCTCGCTCGTCATCCGCTCGATGGCGAAGTCGATGACGGCGAGGACCAGCTCGTCCTTCGACTCGAAATTGGAGTAGAACGCGCCCCGGGTCATGCCCGCGGCCTCGCTCAGCTGCTCGATGGACGCGCCTGCCACGCCGCTGTGGGCGAAGACGGAGATCGCGGCGCGGATGAGCTTCTCCCGCGTGCGCTGCCTGCGCTCGGTGATGTGACCCGTGACCGTCACCGTCGCCCCCTCTCCTGCCGTGGCCGAGTCGGACTCGCTTGCAATCCGCGCTCGTCTGCAGAACAATACACTACTGTATTCAATACACCTCTGTATCGAGAGGGCCTTCGTGTCGTCATTCCTCTATGAGCTGGGCCGCACTGCGTTCCGCAGGCGCAAGACGTTCGCCGCCGCCTGGCTTGTCATCCTCGTCCTCCTGGGCGGCTTCGTCGCCGCCTTCAAGAACGACTTCTCCGACAGCTTCACGCTCCCGGGCTCGGAGAGCCAGGAGGCCCAGGACTCCCTCAAGCTCACCTTCCCCCAGGCCTCCGGGGCGGCCGGCTCGATCATCGTCGTGGCCCCCGAGGGCCAGAAGGTCACGGACAAGGACTTCCGCTCCGCGATCGGCGACGCCGTCGACCGGGTGGACGACTTCGACCACGTCGAGTCCGCCACCTCGCCGTTCTCCAAGCGGGTCAAGGGCGGCGTCTCCGAGGGCGACCGCGCGGCGATCATCAACATCTCCTACGACGACGACTACCAGGCGCTGCCGGAGACCGTGAAGTCCGACCTGCTCACCGAGGTCGACCACATGAAGCAGGAGCTGCCGAACGGCACCCAGGTTGCCCCCGGCGGCGACATCTTCAAGGTCACCGGCATGCACGTGTCCTGGGTGGAGGGCCTGGGCGTCGCGATCGCGTTCGTCGTCCTCCTCTTCACCTTCGGCTCCGCGCTCGCCGCCGGCATCCCGCTCGTCACCGCGATCCTGGGCGTCATGCTCGGCCTCATGCTCATCGTCGCGTCCACCGCGTTCGCGGACGTCTCCTCGACCGCGCCCATGCTCGCGCTCATGCTGGGCCTGGCGGTGGGCATCGACTACGCGCTCTTCATCATCTCCCGAGCCCGCAGCCTGCTGCGCGACGGACTCGAGCCGGAGGAGGCGGTCGCCCGCGCGCTCGCCACCGCCGGCTCCGCCGTCGTCTTCGCGGGCATGACCGTCATCATCGCGCTCGTGGGCCTCATGGTCTGCCGCATGCCCTTCCTTACCGTCATGGGCTTCGGGGCCGCCGGAACCGTGGCGGTCGCGGTCCTCGTGGCGCTCACGCTGGTCCCGGCGCTCATGGGCATGCTGGGCAAGCGGCTCATCCCGCGCTCCGTCCGCCGCGCCCGCGCCCGCGCCGAGGCCCGCGGAGAGGCCGAGCCGGCCCGCGCCTCGGGAGCGGAGCCCGTGGCCGGCCCCGGCGCGCCGCCCGTCACCGGCGGTGCGCACGCCATGGCCGGTGCCGAAGCGGGCGCACAGGCGCCCGCCGACACGCAGCCCCTGCCGGCCGCCCGCGGTGCGCGCCCCCACGCCCCGGCCGTGACCGCGCCGCCGGCCACGAGCCCCCACGGAGGCCCCGAGCGCAAGCGCAGCCTGCCGCAGCGCTTCTACCACGCATGGGTGAGCGCCGCGACGAAGATCCCGATCCTCACGGTGCTCATCATCGTCGTGGGCCTGGGGCTGTTCGCCATTCCGGCCAGCAAGCTCCAGCTGGCGCTGCCCAACAACGGCGGCGAGGAGGCGGGCTCGCCGGCGCGCGTGACGTACGACCTCACGGAGGAGTACTTCGGCCCTGGCTACAACGGCCCGCTCGTCATGACCGCGGGCATCATCGGCTCCGATGACCCGCTCGGCGACGTCGACGACATGAAGAAGGAGATCGAGAAGGTCGCCGGCGTGGAGCGGGTCGTCCTCGCAACCCCCAACGAGAACGCGGACACCGCCCTCTTCCAGATCGTCCCCACGACCGGCCCGTCGGACCCGCAGACGGAGGACGTCGTCAACCGCCTGCGCGACCTCGAGCCCCACTTCCAGGACGCCTACGGCTTCAACACGGCCGTCACCGGGTCCACGGCGGTGGGCATCGACGTGTCCTCCCAGCTGGCGAAGTCGCTCCTGCCGTTCGGCATCTTCGTCGTGGGCCTCTCCCTCATCCTCCTGACGATGGTCTTCCGTTCGATCGCGGTGCCCATCAAGGCGACCGTGGGCTTCCTGCTCTCCGTCGTCGCGGCCATGGGCGTCGTCAGCCTGGTCTTCGTCGAGGGCCACGGCGCCTCCCTGTTCAACCTCGAGCAGGTGGGCCCCATCATCAGCTTCCTGCCGATCATGCTCATGGGCATCCTCTTCGGCCTGGCCATGGACTACGAGGTCTTCCTCGTCTCCGGCATGCGCGAGGCCTACGTGCACGGGGCCAGCGCCAAGGAGGCCATCGTCAAGGGCTTCATGTCCTCGGCCTCCGTCGTCGTCGCCGCCGCGATCATCATGTTCTCCGTGTTCTTCGCGTTCGTGCCCACCGGCGAGCCCATCATCAAGTCGATCGCACTGGGCCTGGCCGTGGGCATCTTCGTCGACGCCTTCATCGTGCGCATGACCCTGGTGCCCGCCGTCATGGCGCTGCTGGGCAACGCCGCGTGGTGGCTGCCCAAGTGGCTCGACCGCCTGCTGCCCCACTTCGATGTGGAGGGCGAGGGGCTCTACCACCAGGTGGCCCTGCGCGACTGGCCGGAGCCCGACTCCCCCTACCGCGTCTACGGCAAGGCGATGTCGCTGGGCACGCGCGGCCACCGGGTCTTCGAGGACGTGGACATCGCGCTGCTGCCGGGTGAGCTGCTCGCACTGACCGGGCCCGGCGCCGAGGCGCTGCTGTTCGCGATCTCCGGGCGGGCCAACCTGGACTCCGGCGACCTCAAGGTGGGCTCCTTCGTCCTGCCCGAGCAGGCGAACAAGGTGCGCAAGCGCACCCCGTACCTCATGCTCAACCCCGCGGACCCGGACATGCGCCCGCGCGCCGACCACCTGCGCGACCTCGCCGCCGCCCCGCCGGAGCTGCTCGTCGTCGACGCCGCGGACCAGCCCCACGACCAGGAGACCGCGGAGCTCGTCAGCCGCCTCATCGCGGCGGCGCTGCAGGCGGGCTCGGCCGTCGTCCTCACCCTCGGCAACCCGGAGGCGGACTGGATGATCCCGGCCCGCACCGACTACACCCTGCTCGACCTCGCGGCCCACCGCCGCGGCGCCGAGCCCACCCTCGCTCCCATGGGAGGTCATCGCTGATGGCACTGTTCGAACGCGCCGATTCCGGCCGCCGCGTCACGTGGCTGTCCATCCTGGGCCTCGTGCTCGTCCCCGTCATCATCGCCGCGGGCTTCGTGTTCGCGACGTGGAAGGCCGACGACCGCCTCAGCCAGGTCAAGGCTGCGGTGGTCAACGACGACGACGGTGCGAAGATCAACGGCAAGCAGGCCCCGCTGGGCCGCCAGCTGGCCGCGGGCCTCGTCGACAGCGAGGATCAGGACGAGAACTACGACTGGGTGCTCTCCGATGACGAGGACGCCACCGCGGGCCTCAAGAGCGGGGAGTACGTGGCCGTCGTGCACATCCCCAAGGACTTCTCCAAGGCCGTGGCCACCACCGCCGGGGACGACCCCATGAAGGCGGCGCAGGCGACGATCGACGTGACGAGCTCCAAGGTCTCCCCGATCTCCGACGCAGCGATCAGCCAGGCGATCGCCACCACCGCGCGCACGACGTTCAACACGGAGTACACGAAGCAGTACCTGGACGGCATCTACGTGGGCTTCAACAAGATGGGCGACCAGTTCGGGGAGATGGCCGACGCCGCCGGCAAGCTCGACGACGGGGCCAAGGGCCTCAAGGAGGGCACGAGCGGCCTGTCCACCGGCGTCGGACAGCTGGACTCCGGCGTGGGCGAGCTCGACAAGAGCGGCGGCCAGATCAGCGGCGGGGCGGCCCAGCTCGCCTCGGGCGCCGACGGCCTGGCCACGGGCCTGACGAAGCTCGACAAGGGCACCAAGCAGCTGCCCAGCCAGACGCGCAAGCTCGCGGACGGCGCTGGCAACCTGTCCGATGGCGTGGACCAGTACACGAAGGGCACGGACCAGATGGTCAAGCAGCTGTCCTCCATGGGGTCCGAGGACTCCGGGCTGGGCAAGCTCGCCGACGGCGCTGACCAGGTGGCCACCGGCACCCGCGGCGTCTCCGACGGCATCGTGAAGTACCGCAAGGGCCTGGAGCAGGGCGCCGAGGAAGCCGGGGACGCACTGACCTCCGGCAAGATCCCCAGCCTCGACCAGGCGGTGAAGTCCGGTCTGCTGACGAAGAAGCAGGCCGCGCAGATCAAGGCGCAGTTCTGCCCCACCGGCACGCAGGACCAGGTGTGCGAGGGCATCCTCAAGGCCTACATCGCCGGGGTGCTCTCCGGCACCGCGGGCTCGCTCGAGGGCGCGGCCAAGGGCCTCCAGGCGAAGGACCCCAAGTCCGGCCAGTCACTCGAGTCCAGCGCGGACAAGGTGGCCGCCGTCGCCGAGCGGTACGCCGGGGGCGTGCACAAGGCCGTCTCGCAGCTGCAGGAGGGCACCAAGCAGATCGCGGACAAGCAGGACGAGCTGCTCGCCGGCTCCAAGCAGCTGCGCTCGGGCGCCGGCCAGCTGGCCGACGGCACGGACAAGCTGGCCGACGGCATGAAGCCCCTGGCCGCCGGCGTCACCCAGGCCTCCGACGGGGCGCAGCAGTACGCGACCGGGGCGCACAAGTACGCGGCCGGCGTCGGCGCGTACACCGGGGGCGTGCACAAGCTCGCCTCGGGCACGGGCCAGCTGGCCCAGGGCGCGGAGAAGCTGGATCAGGGCACCGGGAAATACGAGGAGGGCGTGGGCAAGTTCGCCGACGGCCTCGACAAGGGCAAGGACGACGTGCCCAGCTACACGAAGACTGAGCGCGACCGCATGAGCGAGGCCGTGTCCTCGCCGATCGCGGACAACATCGACGGGCTCAAGGGCATCTCCCAGGCGTCCTCGATTGCGCTACTGCTCATCATGGCCCTGTGGATCGGCGCCCTCATCACGTACACCGTGGTGCGCGCCGTCTCCGCCACCGCGCTGACCTCGCGGCGCCGGTCCATTGCGATCATGGGCAAGGGGCTCATCCCCGGGATCGTCATCTCGCTCGTGCAGGCGGTGATCCTCACCGGCCTCTCGCAGCTCATCCTCACGCTCGACGCGGGGGATCTGGTCAAGGTGTTCGGCCTGTCCGCGTTCGCCGGGATCGTCTTCACCGTCATCAACTACGCGCTCGTCGCCTGGTTCGGCGGGGTGGGGCGGTTCGTCTCCGTCATCCTCGTCGTCGCCGCGGTGACCGCGAAGGTGCTCACCGCCGTGCCGGGTTGGCTCTCCGGGCTCGCCGCGTTCATGCCCCTGACCCCGGCCATGGACGGGATCACGGGGATCGCGACGGGCACCGGCGGGGCGGGCGCCGCGTTCGGCACGCTGCTGCTGTGGCTCCTCGTGGCCGGCGGTGCGGCCGTGGCCGCGGTGGCCCGCAAGCGCACGATGGGCCCGGCCGGGCTGACCAGGCTCGCCGGGGTCTGACCCCGCCGGCGTCCGCGGGTGCGCGTGCACCCCGCACCGCACCGCGCCCGAGGCGCGAGCAGGCACCGTGCCTGCCCGCGCCTCGGGCGCGGTGCTGGGTAGGTGCGGTGCGTGGTGAGCGCGGTGCGGGCGGCGCGCTGCGCCCGCCAGGTGCTGTGCCCGCCAGGCGCGGTGGCAGTGAGGTGCTGTGGCCGTGAGGTGGGCCGCGGGGCGCGGTGCCACTGGGTGCCGTGCCGCTGCGGTGCGGGCGCTCAGCTGGGCAGGTCGAGGATCGCCTGGGCGATCCGGTGCGCGTCGATGAGCGTGCGCGCGCGGCGCTGGGGGTTCGCGGCGATCGCCAAGCCCAGCTGATCGGCCGACAACTGGATGGAGAGCACGAAGCGGCGCGGGTGGACGTGGCCGCGCGGATCGACCGTGTTGAAGGCCTCGCCGTCCACGAGGAGGCCGCTGAGCGGCAGCTCGATCCCGTCCGGTCCCTCGAGGGTCGCCGCGCACACCTGACCGCGGTCGAGCATGCCGGCGAGCAGCGCATCGTCGGCGGCGCGGACGTTGTTCGCGGGCGAGGCCGCGTCGACGAGCGCGCGGGCGCGGACTTCGCCGGGCACCGCGGGGGAGGTCGCGACGAACGCCGCGGGCCGGTCCGGGCGGGACTGGGCGATGCGGACCTCGGGACCGATGAAGGTCACGAGGCCCGCCCGCGCCAGCGCCGCGAGCTGCGCGAAGCGGCTGGGCGGCGGCCCATCGCAGAGGCCGGAGGCGAAGCCCTCGAACCAGCCGCGGATCTCCGTGGCGAAGCTCAGCGGATCGATCCGGCCGTCGGCCACGAGCTCCTTGAGGTAGCCGCGCGCGGCCCACAGGGCGGAGAAGACGGCCTTCGAGGGCGCGCGCTCGGGGCCGGCCAGCGCGTCCGCGTACTCCGCGTCGAGGAACGCCAGCATCCAGTCGTGGAAGGACCCCGGGCCCGGTTCGCGGGCGGAGAACTCCCTCCCCTCCAGAGGGTGGAGCAGGGCCGCGAGGTCGAGCGCCTGGGCGGTATCGGCCAGCAGTCGGGCCTCGAGCGCGGCCCAGTCGGGGCCGCCGGCGATGAGCAGGCCGGGGCGGTGCTCACCGGGGCGCACCGTGTCCGCGGAGCGCCGGCTGACGTGCTCGGCAACTGAGGCATCGAGGGCTGCGAAGAGCTCCGCCGGCGCGGCGGCGAACGCCTCCGGGCGGGAGGCAGCCAGGGCCGTGTACCAGGCGCGGCGCAGCTCGGCGAGGATGAGCGGCCACAGCTGGTCGTTGAAGAGGAGACCGCCGGCCGCATCCTCGAGCGCGGATACCGACCCCGGGGTGAAGTAGCGCAGCTGCCAATCGCGCGCGGGCCTGCCCGGGGTGATGGGCTTGCACCGGTAGGGCACGCCGCGGCGGCTGGAGGGCGCGAGGATGGGCTCCGCGCCGCTGGGGGCGTAGCGCAGCGTGCCGTCTGGCGACTCGGAGAACCGGCCGCCGCGCCCGGTGGTGAGCAGGGCCTGGAGGTCGAAGTAGTTGAGCCCGAACCCGCGGAAGACCACGGTCTGCCCGGCGAGCAGGCGCTCGACCTCCGTCTCCGCGGGCAGGCCCGGCGGCAGGTACGTGAGGCCGCTGGCCCGGGCGAAACGGGCCAGGTTCGCGCGCTCGCCCTGGAGGCGGGCGGGGAGGTGGCCCAGGCACAGGACCACCGCATCGGCCTCGAGGGTGGTCCCGTCGTCCAGGCGCACGAGCTGCTTGGCCGCCGGCTCCTCGTGCTGGCCCGGCTCCACGATCGCGGTGGCGGTGGCCGGGTGGACGACGATCTCCGTGCCCTCGTCCGCCGCCGTGTGCACGCGCTCGAACGACCAGGCGAGGTACTCCCCGTACAGCGCGCGGGGGGCGAAGGCCGATTCCGGCTGCGCGGTGCCGCCGCGCGCCCGGTACCACTCGGGCATCGAGGGGCCCGTGTCACAGGGCTCCAGGCCGGTCGAGGCATCGGGGAAGACCGTCTGGTCCGCGATCGTCGTGTTCATGAGCAGCTCGGGGGACTGGTCCGTGCGCCAGACGCGGCCGGGCCCCGGGGGATACGGGTCGATGAGGTCGATCCGCAGCTCGCGCGCACGGCCCTGCGCTGCGTGCAGGGCAACGAGCCGCTCGCAGACGCTCAGCCCCCGCGGCCCGGCGCCGACGACCGCGACCCGCAGGGGCGGGTCCGCGGCCTGGGCGGCACCGGCGCCCGCCGGGGGAGCGGCGGCCGCCGTCATTTCGAGGAGTTGCCGGGGTAGCCGGGCCACCCGCTGCCGGGCGTGTAGCCGGTGGGGTAGCACTTGCCGTCGGCGTCCTCGATGCCCGGCGCGGGTGCGCCCGTCGTCGCCGCTGCGGTGGGCGCGGCGGACTTCGTGGGCTTGGCCGAGGCAGTCGTGGTGGCCTGGGCGTCTTCCTTCTGGCTGGACTCGGACGGGTTGATCTGCTCCTGGACCCACGAGTGGAGGACGGTGTAGTCCGGCCGGTAGGTCTTCGTGACCTGGTTATTGATCTGGGCGGACTTGACCTTGGCGCCCTTCATCTGGCCGGCGAGCTCTACGAACGCCTGGAGCTGGTTCTGCGGGATGTCCGTCTGCACGTTCTCCGTGGCGCTGGCGGCGAGCTTGGGGTAGGCCAGCGCCAGCTCCTGCGGGTTCATCTGCCCGAGTGCGGTCTTGATCATGCGCTGCTGGCGGCACATCCGGTCGTAGTTGTCCGACCCGTCGCGCGACCGGACGTACCACAGGGCCTTCGCGCCGGTGAGCGTCTGCTCACCGGGATCGATCCAGCCGAAGATGGAGTTCTTGCCCCCGGTGGCCTGGTTGATGCCACCGCCCATGGGGATGGGCCGCTCGACGTCGATCTTGACGCCGCCCATGGCGTTGAGGACGTCCTCGAAGCCCTTCATGTTCACCGAGGCCCAGTAGTCGATGTCGAGGCCGGTGGAGCCCTCCACGGCCTGCATCGTGGCGGCCATGCCCTTCTCCAGGCCGTGGGTGTCGCCCACGTCCTGCTTGTTTTCCGTCGTCCAGTCCCACACCGCGTTGATGAGGCTGTCCTCCTCGCCCGGGCCGCCGTTGAAGCCGTCGGGGAACTCCTTGGCGAGCTTCGTCCCCTCCTTGAACAGCGGGTGGTTGAGGTTGCGGGGGATGGAGAAGAGGGTCGCGTCGCCGGTGTGCGTGTCGATCGAGGCGACGAGCATCGTGTCCGGCCGGGTGCCCTGGCGGGTGTCCGAGCTGTCGCGGCCCATGAGGAAGACGTTCACGCGCGGCTTGTCCTGCCACAGCTCGGCCGCGTCCTTGACGGGTCCGGAGTCGCCCTTGCCGAAGACCTTGGAGATCGTCTGGCCGGTGACGAAGGCGTACGCAGAGCCCACGCCCAGGGGCACGCCCACGATGACGAGGAGGGAGACGACGAGGACACCGCCCAGCACGCGCTGGACGGCGCTGAACGGGTGGCCGCGGCGCATGACCGCGTAGGAGCGCAGGATGACGAAGAACCAGACGAGGGCGCCCACGATGAGGGCGATCGCCACCATCGTCAGCATCTGCGGGGTGGAGAAGCGGGCCGCGAACTTCACCGGTCCCTTGATGAGGAGGACTGCAACGAGGGCAAGGACGCCCAGCAGGAAGAAGCCCAGGAAGAACCAGCCGAGCTTCTTCGACCGGCCGCTGCGGATCATCGCGAGGCCGGGGATGAGAGTGCCCAGCGACGTCCAGCCGACGACGGCGGGGAAGGCATCCGAGCGGTCCTTCGAGTGGCGGATGCCCCGCTCGCCGTGCACATCCCGGCGGCGCGCACTCGCCGCGGCGCCCCGCGCGGTGCTGCCGACCGCTGCCGCGGAGGCGCTGCCGGTCGCGGTGCCTGCGGCGGAGCCACCGGCCGAGGTGCCCGCCGCCGAGGTGCTCTCCACTGAGGTGCCTGCCGCTGCGGCGCCTGCCGGTGCGCTCGTGTCCGCTGCGGTCGCGTGCCCAGCGGCCGCCGTGCCGGCGGCGCCCGCTCCCGCGGCTCCTGCTGCGGCACCCGAGGCGCGGGCCGCACCGGCGGCGCTGCCCGCACCTGTGGTGGCCGCGGCGCCCGGGGCACTGCCCGCACCGGCGGCACGGGCCGCCGCGCCGCCCGTGGCCGCCTCACGCGTTCCGGCGGGGCCAGCCACCGGGCGCTCGCTGCGCCGCTCGGCGGGGGCGACAGCGTCGAAGTGGAGCCGACGGTTGGATTCGCGGGCCGCGTGCCGCGGGGCCGGGCGCCTCTCGGATCCCGGGTCCTCACCGCCCCCGTGCGCCCCGGTGCCCTCCGGGCGCGCCGGAGCGGGGATGCCGGCTGCGCGCGCTGCACCGGCCGCATCGCCGGTGCGCGCGGGCGCGGAACCGGACGGGGCGGAGCCCGCACCGGCTGCGCCAGCGCGTGCGACGCCGGAAGCGCCAGCGCCAGCGGCAGCAGCGTCGGCTCTCGGCGCGGGGCGGGCCTCGCGCTCGGCCTTGACGCGCGCCTTCTCCGCGGCACGGCGCTCGGCCTCCTGGGCCTCGCGGCGCCGGCGCTCGCGGCGCGTGAGCGGCTGCGCGGGGTTCTCCTCGCGGCGGTTGACGTGGGACTCGGCACCCACGGGACGCTGCGCCGCGCCCTGACGTGGGGCGGTCTCGCCCGCCTCGGGGGCGGAATGATCGGAGGCCGCCTGCTCACCGCGGAAGGCGGGACGGGAGGATGCGCGCAGCGGCTGGTCGCCGCGGCGCCCGGAGGAAGAGCCGAACGGCTGCTCATCGCTCTCGTGGTCTGGCACTTCCGGGCTCCTCGTCGGTCGGGAAACTGCGCCGTGGGAAGGGGCTGTGCGGGCGTGCGGGGGCGCAGGGCATAGCTGGTCGCGCCCGACTGTAGCGAGCGAACATGTGATTGGAGTGTATCGCGCCGTGGATTTCGGAGTGAGTGGAACGCACGACCCCCGCGCCCCGGCGCCCTGCGCCGGACGGCCTCGGGGGCGGTGCGCACCCCGCCGCCCGCCTTTGCTCGCGGGCCGCGGAGTCTGTAGGCTTGGCGAGGTTGCCGCACTGGCGATTGGAGTCGTGGCTGAGCGGCCGAAAGCACCACCCTGCTAAGGTGGAGTCCCTTGAACTGGGGACCGTGGGTTCAAATCCCACCGGCTCCGCGTCGTGAAGTAGCCCCCGTGTCCGGACACGGGGGCTTTTCCGTGCCCGCGCACGTGCACCTCCGACGCTCTCACTCGCCCCGCCCCGGCCCACCGCGCCCGCCCCGGCCAGCCCGGTCGCCCGCCCCGCTGCCGGCTGCGCCACGCCCCGCCGGCCTTGTGCGGCCCGCCGCGGCGTGCTTGCCTGGGAGCATGAAGGCCGAGCAGATCACCGATCCGATCGCCTACCACGGCGAGGGCCCCGTCTGGTGCGAGACGTGGTCCGACCCCGCCCGGGCGGCGGGCGCCGGCACCCCGGCTCCCACGTGGGCCGGCCTCAGGTGGGTCGACATGCTCGCCGGCGACGTGCTGTCGCTGCGCGAGAGCGGCGTCAGCCGCACGCACGTGGGCGAGGTGGCCGCCGCGGTGCGCCCCCGCACGGCCGGGGGCGCGGTCATCGGCGTGGAGCGCGGCTTCGCCCTCGAGGCGCCCGACGGTGAGGTCACCGCCCTGCCGCCCCTGTGGGCCAGCCCGGAGGTGCGGATGAACGAGGGCGGCTGCGCGCCGGACGGCACCTTCTGGTGCGGGTCGATGGCGTACGACCAGGCGCCGGGCGCCGCCCGGCTCTACCGGCTCGACCCCGACGGCGGCGTGGCGCTCGTGCTGGACGCCGTGACCGTGTCCAACGGCCTCGAATGGAGTCCGGACGGTTCGCTGCTCTACTACAACGACACCGCCACCGGGCAGATCGCCGTGTTCGACTACGAGCCGCCGCGCCGCCTGGGCCCTCGCCGGGTCCTCGCCGATGTGCCCGGCAGCCCCGACGGCATGGCCGTGGATGCCGAGGGCGCCGTGTGGACCGCGCTCGCCGACCGCGGGGAGATCCGCCGCTACCTGCCCGACGGCACCCTCGACGGGATCGTCGAGGTGCCGGCGCAGAAGACGACGGCGTGCGCGTTCGGCGGCGAGGGCCTGCGCACGCTCTTCATCACCACGTCCCAGGAGGACATCGACACGGAGGCGGACCCGCTGGCGGGCGCCCTCTTCGCCGCCGAGGTGGGGGTCGCCGGACGGCCCGTGCGCAGCTTCGCGGGATAGCCGGCGGGGCCCGGTGGCCCGCACCCGTCAACCGCATGGTCCCGCTCTCGTGGCCTATGCGGACGGAGCGGGCCGGGCGCTCGGCGGCAGTGGTGAGAGGAGTGGCAGTGGTGAGGCGCACCAGTGGTGAGCAGTGCCAGTGGTGAGCTGCGGCAGCGTTGGGGTAGGGGCAGTGGTGAGGGCAGGGGCAGTGGTGAGGGTAGGGGCAGCGGTGAGGTAGGGACATGGACACATCCACGCCGTCGGCGGTTCCGGAGTCCGTAGACCCGGCCGTCGCCCGCCGCCTCGAGGCGCAGATCCCTCCGGACATCCGCCGAGCCCTTCACCCGCAGCTCTGGCCGGTGCTCGCACACCAGTGCGCGCGCACGCCGCTGGCCGCGGGCGATCTGCCGCCCCTCGCCGCCGCGCGCGCGGAGTACGCGGACGAGCGCCGCTTCTGGAACGAGGGCGGCCCCGCCATGGCGCAGACCACGGAGCACACGGTGCGAGCCGCTGGGCGCGACGTCGCCCTGCGCGTCCACCGCCCCGTCGCCGGGGTCCCGCGCCCGCCGGCCATCGTCTTCCTGCACGGCGGCGGCTTCACCGTGGGCGACCTCGACACCCACGACCGCATCCAGCGCATGCTCGCCGCGCACAGCGGCGCCGCGGTCATCGCCGTCGACTACGCCCTGGCCCCGGAGGCGCGGTATCCCCAGGCGCTCCACGAGGTCGCCGAGGTCGTGGCCGCCCTCGCGTGCCCGGGCAGCGGGCTCGCGGCGCGCCTGGGCGTCGACGGCTCGCGCCTCGTGCTCGCCGGCGACTCCGCCGGCGCCATGCTCGCCGCGAGCGCGGTCCTCGTGCTCCGCGATGAGCCCGACCGGCTGGAGGAAGCCGGCGCGGCCCCGGCGGCGCTGGCCGCCGTGCGGGGCCTCCTCCTGTACTACGGCGCCTTCGGGCTGGCCGATTCGGCCAGCAGGCGCCTGTTCGGCGGCCCGTGGGACGGCATGGGCGCGGCAGACCTCGCGGCCATGAACGAGCTCCTGTTCGCCGAACCCGCCCAGGCCGACGATGCGGTGCTCCACCCGCTCGCCGCGGACCTCGCAGGCTTCCCGCCGGCGTTCATCGTCGCGGCGGAGCTCGATCCGCTGCGCGATGACTCCGAGGCGCTCGCCGCCCTCTTCGCGCGCGCCGGCGTGCGGGTCGACTATCGGCGCGCCGCCGGGATGCTGCATTCGTTCCTGCACTTCGGCCGGTTCGCGGAATCGGCCAACGAGGTGCTGGCAGACGGCGCCCGCTTCGCCGCGGCGTGCCTGGCCGGCGCCGAGCGCGTCGAGGACACGGAACGCGTCGACGGCGCGGAGCGCCCTGATGACGCTGGGGTCCTCGCAGGCGGGGAGCGCCCGGCCGGCACGGCGAGCCTGCACGATGCGAAGGGGCTGCACGATGCGAAGGGGCTGGAGGCCGCCGATCGCCCGGAAGACGCGGGGGGAGGGCGCACCGGCGCGCCGAACGAAGCGCGGGGTGGGCGGCTGGTGACCGTGCGACCGGCGCGGGAGGGCGACGGCCCCGGCATCGCGCGCGTGCACGTGGCCGGGTGGCGCGAGGCCTATGGCGAGCTGCTGCCGGAGCGCTTCTACGACGCGGCCGAGCTCGCCCGGCGCACCGACGGGTGGAGTCGCGCGCTCGCCCGGGCGGACATGCGCGAGCGCACGTGGGCCGCGGAGTCCGGGGGCGAGATCTGCGGCTTCGCCAGCATCGGCCCGCCGCGCGACGCGGATGCGCCGGCCGACCTCGAGCTCACCAGCCTCTACATCCGCTCGGAGGGCTACGGCACCGGCGTGGGCCGGGCCCTGCTCGACGCCGCAATCGGGAACCGCGCCTGCACCCTCTGGGTGGCGCGGGACAATCCGCGCGCCATCCGGTTCTACGCGAAGGCGGGCTTTGCGTTCGACGGCGCGCAGCAGGCCGATCCGGACCTCGTGGGCCTCGCGGAGGTGCGCCTGTCCCGGCCCGCGCAGTCGTGAGCCGCCTCCAGCGTCGGTGCCGGGACGGGGGCCCGGCGCGCGGCAGAGGCTCGATGCAGGGCAGAGAAAAGGGCGCACATCCCGGCTCAGGATGTGCGCCCTTTTCGGCGCGGGGGCCCGAGGCGCGCCTCGGGCGGGGTGCTGCCGGTGCGCGGGCGGAGCCGGGACGGTGCCCGGCGCGCCCGCGCCCGCGGGCGGCTCAGGCGAGGCCGAGGCGCTCGCGCAGCTGGCCGACCTCCTCGCGGAGGGCGGCGGGGACGTGGTCGCCGAGCATGTCGTACCACTGCTCGATGGCCTCGAGTTCCGTCTTCCACTCACCGGGGTCGACGTCGAGGGCCTTGTCGACGACCGCGGGGTCGATGTCGAGGCCGTCGAGGTCGAGTGCGCCCTCGGCGGGCGCGTTGCCGATTGCGGTCTCCACGGCGTCCGCAGTGCCCTCGAGGCGCTGCGCGATCCACTTGAGCACGCGCGAGTTCTCCGAGAACCCGGGCCACAGGAACGAGTTGTCCTCGTCGCGGCGGAACCAGTTGACGTAGAAGATGCGCGGGAGCTGGGCGCCCTCCGTGTTGCCGATGTCGAGCCAGTGCTGGAAGTAGTCGCCCACGTTGTAGCCGATGAACGGGCGCATGGCCATGGGGTCGCGGCGCACCACGCCCACCTTGCCCGCGGCCGCCGCCGTCGTCTCCGAGGACAGCGCGGAGCCCATGAACACGCCGTGGGTCCAGTCCGTGGTCTCCGTGACGAGCGGCATCGTCGTGTTGCGCCGGCCGCCGAAGAGGATCGCGTCGATCGGCACGCCGTCCGGGTTCTGCCATTCGGGCGCCAGCGTCGGCACGTTGGAGATGGGGGTGCAGAAGCGCGAGTTCGGGTGCGCGGCCTTCGTCTCCGACTCCGGCGTCCAGTCGTTGCCGCGCCAGTCGGTCAGGTGGGCGGGCTTCTCGTCCGTCATGCCCTCCCACCACACGCCGCCGTCGTCCGTGAGGGCGACGTTGGTGAAGAGGTTGCCGCCGGCCTCGATGGCCGCCATGGCGGTGGGGTTGGACGAGTAGCCGGTGCCCGGCGCCACGCCGAACAGGCCGAATTCGGGGTTGACCGCGTAGAGGCGGCCGTCCTCGCCGAAGCGCATCCAGGCGATGTCATCGCCCAGGGTCTCGGCCTTCCAGCCGGGCACGGTGGGCTCGATCATCGCGAGGTTGGTCTTGCCGCAGGCGCTGGGGAACGCGGCCGCGATGTACTTGACGACGCCCTCGGGGCTCGTGAGCTTGAGGATGAGCATGTGCTCGGCCATCCAGCCCTCGTCGTGGGCGATCGCCGAGGCGATGCGCAGCGCGTAGCACTTCTTGCCCAGGAGCGCGTTGCCGCCGTAGCCGGAGCCGAAGGACCAGATGGCGCGGTCCTCCGGGAAGTGGGTGATGTACTTCGTCGGATTGCACGGCCACGCGACATCCTCCTGGCCCGGGGCCAGTGGGGCGCCCACGGAGTGCACGCACTCGACGAAGTCGCCGCCGTTGTCCTCGATCGCGCGCAGCACCTGGGTGCCGCAGCGGGCCATGATGAGCATGGAGAGGACGACGTAGGGGGAGTCCGTGACCTCGATGCCGAACATGGGGGTCTTCGCGTCGATGTGGCCCATGACGAAGGGGATCACGTACATCGTGCGCCCGGCCATGGAGCCCTCGAACAGCCCGTCGAGGATGCCCTTCATCTCCTCCGGGGCCATCCAGTTGTTCAGGGGGCCGGCGTCGGCCTCGTCCTGGGAGCAGATGAAGGTGCGGTCCTCGACGCGGGCGACGTCGTCCGGATCGGAGGCCGCGTAGTAGGAGTCCTTGGGGTGGGTGAGCTTCGTGAGGGTGCCGGCGGCGACGAGGCGATCGGTGATCTCCTGGCGCTGACCGGGTTCGCCGGTGATCCACTCGATCGCGTCCGGCTTCGTCAGCGCCGCGATGCGCTTGACGAAGCTGAGGGCGTGCTCGCCGTCTGTGGGGGCCGAGGCGAGGAGGTCTTCGACTGAGCCGTTGTCGAGGACTGTCATGTGTTCAACTCCTACTGTGTGGGGTGGTGCAGTGTGGGTGATGCGGTACGTACACCGTACGGACGCGCATCCGAGCGCTCACCCCGTGCGGTGGCCCCGCGGCCTGTGCATTGGATCACAGGATGATCCGTTATGGCGCATACACGCCAAACATGTGACGTATATTGTCGATCGTATGACGTGAATTCCCAAACCCCGCGCCTCAGCGGGAGTGAGGTCGCCCCGGCGGCCGGATGGCGCGGATGGGACGGGGGCGCAGCGGGCTCGGAGGGAGGCCGGGGGGAGGAGGCGCGGGATTTGAGGCCGCAGTGCCCGGCGTGTATAGTTGTGCGAGTCGCAAAGACGGGCGCCATTAGCTCAACGGATAGAGCATCTGACTACGGATCAGAAGGTTGGGGGTTCGAATCCCTCATGGCGCACCATCGGAAGGCCCCTCACCGCAGCGGTGAGGGGCCTTCGCGCTGTCGGCTGCGCTGCGGCCGCGCCGCCGTCCCGGCCCGCCGCGGCGCTACTCGCCGCCGGCTCCCGCGCTGCCGAACGTGCCGTCGATCCACGCCTGCTGCTTGAGGATCTTCCCGTCCTTCATGATCGTGAGCGACTGCGCGTCCGCCCGGTAGGACGTGGCGCCGTTCGAGGCCGTGAATGCCCCGGCGCCGTCCTCGCTGGCGCTCAGGTGCGTGTAGCCCTTCGCCGAGCTGCCGGCGATGTAGCGGTACTCGCCCCCGCCGGCGGAGTCCGCGCAGATGAGCACCTCGAACTCGGCGGTGCGCCCCCAGCTGTGGGCGCTGTAGCCGCTGGGGCAGGTGATCGTCGCGCCGCTTGGATCCGCGGCGCCGGAGTCTGCCCCGCCGGGGGACTGCCCTGCGCCGGGGGCCGTAGCGGTGGCCTCGACCACCTCGTCATCGCCGTTGCCCGCCGAGCCGCTCGCATCCCCGGAGCCCTGTGCGGACTCATCGGAGGAGAGCCACGGCACGAAGCGGTCGATCGGCAGCGGGCCGCACCCGGCAAGCAGCAGCAGCGAGGCCGCGGCCGGGGCGGCGGCGAGCGCGCGCAGCGAGGGCTTCATGGCCCCATGGTAGCGGCGGTTGTGCAGGCTGGGTGGGTGCGCGGCCGCCCGTGAGAGCTGCCCCGGACCGCCTCAGCGCCGGCGGGGCCTGGGCGCGGGCAGCTGCGCGGCGGCCGCGAGCACCGCGGCGCGCACCCGCTCGGGCTCGTGGGCGATGGCCGCCGCGGGCAGCCGCCAGGAGTCCTTCGCCCCCGGGTACGCCGGGGCCAGGCGCGCCCAGCCGTGCAGGGCCTCGGCTGCGGCGGGGGTGTCCTTGACGAACACGGCGCCGTCGTTGATGAGCCCGGTGGGCTTGTCGTCGAGGTAGAAGCACGCGCCGCCGAACATGGCCCGCCAGCGCGCGGCGGCCGGCTGGAGCGCCTCGACGAGGTCCTCGGCGAGCTGCCGGTCCGCGGCGTCCACGCTCACGCCTCCTGCTGTGCCGCGGTCAGCACCTCGAGGAGTGCCTGGCCGTACTGCTCGAGCTTCTTCTCGCCCACGCCGCTGATCTGGCGCAGGCCGCCCAGACTGGTGGGCCGCTGCTGGGCGAGCGCGGCCAGCGTCGCATCCCCGAAGACGACGTAGGCGGGCACGCCCTGCTCCTTGGCCTGGCCGGCGCGCCACGCGCGCAGCGCCTCGAACACCTGCGCCTGCTCCGCGCTCAGGTCCGCCGCCGCGGACTTCGCGCCCGCCTTCGTCTGGGCTACCCGGCCCGCCCGCGCCGAGGTGCGGCGCAGCGTGACCCGCTCCTCGCCGCGCAGCACCAGGCCGGCCGCCTCCGGGACGGCGAGCACGCCGTACTCCCCGACGGGGGCCACGAGGCCGCGCGCCATCACCTGGCGCAGCACGCCGCGCCACTCGGCCTCGGAGAGCTCGGCGCCGATGCCCCACACGCTCAGCGAGGCGTGGTCGGACTGGCGTGAGCGCTCGTTGTCCTGGCCGCGCAGCACGGAGATCACCTGGCCCGCGCCGAAGCGCTGGTCGCGCTCGCGCTCGAGCCGGATGATCGTCGAGAGCAGCTTCTGGACCTCCACCGTGGCGTCCCAGCCCGTGGGCGGCTCGAGGCAGTTGTCGCAGTTGCCGCACGGCCCCGATTCCTGTCCGAAGTAGGCGAGGATCTGCACCCGCCGGCAGTCGAGCGTCTCGCACAGCGCCAGCATGGCGTCGAGGTGCGCGCGCTGCGAGCGCTTGTACGCCTCGGCCCCGTCTGACTGGTCGATCATGCGGCGCAGCTGGACGACGTCGCCCAGCCCGTAGGCCATCCACGCGGTGGAGGGCTGGCCGTCGCGCCCGGCCCTGCCCGTCTCCTGGTAGTAGCCCTCGACCGACTTGGGCAGGTCCACGTGGGCGACGAAGCGCACGTCCGGCTTGTCGATGCCCATGCCGAACGCGATCGTCGCGACCATGACGACCCCGTCCTCGCGGAGGAAGCGGGACTGGCGCTCCTCGCGCTCGGCCTCCGTGAGCCCCGCGTGGTAGGCCAGCGCGTCGAATCCCTGGGCGCGCAGCGCCTCGGCCGTCTGCTCGACGGACTTGCGCGAGAGGCAGTAGACGATGCCGGCATCGTGCGGGTGCTCCGCGCGGATGAACGAGATGAGCTGGGCGCGCGCCTGGTTCTTCTCCACGATCCGGTACTGGATGTTCGGCCGGTCGAAGCTCGAGACGAAGTGGCGCGCCCCGTCCAGGGCCAGCCGCTGGGTGATCTCGCGGTGGGTCTCCGGGGTGGCGGTGGCCGTGAGCGCGATCCGCGGGACGGCGGGGAAGCGCTCGTGGAGCACCGAGAGCCGCATGTAGTCCGGGCGGAAGTCGTGGCCCCACTGGGAGACGCAGTGGGCCTCGTCGATGGCGAACAGGGCCAGGTCCGCGCGCGCCAGCAGGTCGAGGGTGCGCTGCTGGGTGAGGCGCTCCGGGGCCAGGTAGAGCAGGTCGAGCTCGCCGTCGAGCAGCGCGCGCTCGACGGCCTGGGCGTCCTCCGGCGCGAGCGTGGAGTTGAGGAACGCCGCGCGCACCCCGAGGTTGGCCAGCGCATCGACCTGGTCCTGCATGAGCGCGATGAGCGGGGAGACGACGATGCCCGTGCCCGGCCGCACAAGGGCCGGGATCTGATAGCACAGCGACTTGCCGCCGCCGGTGGGCATGAGCACCACCGCGTCGCCGCCGGAGACCACCTGGTCGATGATCTGGGCCTGCTCCCCGCGGAACGAGTCGTAGCCGAAGACGGTGTCGAGGACGGAGGCGGCGGTCGTGGTCACGTGCCCACCCTAGCGGGCGGGACGGACACGGCCCGCGCCTCGGCAGCGGTTGCGAACCGCTTCCGAGGCCCGGGCCGTGTCAGCGGCGGCGGTGCCGGCCGGCGATCAGGCGGGTGCCATGGGCTTGTCGCCGGGGGCGCCGCCCTCCTCGCGGCGTCGGCGCTGCTCATCGGCGTGGTCGTCCGGGTGCAGGGGGCCCTCGACCTTCGCCTCGTCGCCGAAGAGGTCGGACGAGTCGAGGTCCGGGTTCTCGTCCTGGCCGGCGACGAGCTCGTGGGCCTCCTCGTCGGTCATGACGGAGGGCATCGCCCCGGGCAGCGGGCGGCCGGCGGACTCGCGCAGGAAGACCGTGGCGATGAGCCCGGCGGCGGAGGTGAGCACCACCCAGACGCCGGGGGCCAGTGGGGAGCCTGTGATGGCGACGAGCGCCTCCATGTAGAACGGGGCGGTGCCGGCGAACAGGGCGACGGCCAGGTTGTAGGAGATGCCCATGCCGCCGTAGCGCGAGGCCGTGGGGAAGAGCGCGGGCAGCGACGAGGCGAGGTTCGCCACGAAGAACGCCACCGGCACCGCCAGCAGCGCCAGGCCCATGAGCGTGGACCACACGGCCCCGTGCATCATGAGCAGGAACGCGGGGATGGACAGCACCATGCCGGAGATCGAGGCGATGAAGAGGACCTTCTTGCGCCCGATCCGGTCCGAGAGCATGCCCACGAGCGGGATGCAGGCGGACATGACGACGAGCACGGGCAGCGTGAGCAGGTTGCCGTGCACCGCGTCGTAGCCCAGCGTCGATGTGAGGTAGGTGGGCATGTAGCTGGTGAGCGCGTAGCCCAGGGTGTTCGCGGCGGCCACGAGGATGAACGCGACGAGCAGCTCGCGCCAGTAGGTGCGCAGCAGGCTGCCCAGCCCCTTGGGGGCCTCGGCGTCGTGGGCCGCGGCGTCCTCGGCCTCGTGCTGCTCGTCCTGGGCGGCCTGGAAGGTGGGGGAGTCCTCGATCTTCAGGCGGAACCACAGGGCGATCGCGCCCAGCGGCAGGGCGACGAGGAACGGGATGCGCCAGCCGAAGCCCTCGATGAAGTCCTCGGAGAGCGTGAGCTGGAGGACGGAGACGAACGCCGCGCCGATCGCGAACCCGAAGTACGAGCCCATGTCCAGCAGGGAGGCGAAGAAGCCGCGCCGCTTGTCCGGGGCGTACTCGGTGATGAACGTGGTGGCGCCGGCGTACTCGCCGCCCGTGGAGAAGCCCTGGACGAGCTTGAGGACGATGAGCGCGATGGGCGCCACCCAGCCGATCACGGTGGCATCGGGCAGGACGCCGATGAGGAACGTGGCCGTGGCCATCATGAGGAGCGTGAACGCGAGGATCTTCTGCCGGCCCAGCCGGTCGCCCAGCTGGCCGAGCACGATCCCGCCCAGCGGGCGGGCGATGAACGTCGTCGCGAAGACGCCCAGGGAGAACAGGTTCTGCGCGGTGGGGCTGGCGTCGGGGAGGAACATCTTGCCGATGACGACGGCCAGGTAGCCGTAGACGCCGACGTCGTACCACTCCATGAGGTTGCCGACGACCGTGCCGCCGATGGCGCGCTTGAGCATCGAGTCCTCGACGACGGTGACATCATCGAACTCGAGGCGGCGCCGCGGCAGGGCGAAGCCCTTGGCGCCCGCCTTGCGCGGCTTCTCCGAGGCCGAGTTCTGCGCCGGGTGCGAGCCTTCCGAGCCTCCGGGCTGTCCGGGGGCGCCCGTGGGCGCACCGGGTTCGGAGGGTGAAGCCGAATCGTTCATCTTCACATCACCTGCATCATTCGGTTGTGGTTTCGGGCCGGCGCCGCGGCGGCTCCCTGCGGAGTCGCCGAGGCGCGGGCCGGGTCCGGCCCGGCCGCCGGACCCGCGGGGGCACGCGGCGGCCGGGCACTGCGGCAGAAGCTTAGCGAATGGGCGGCCAGCGGTGCCGGGCGCGGTACGGGAGCGGTCGCATCGGGGCTGGTGAGAGCCGTATTTGACAGGATTTCGAGCACCGGGCGCACGCGGTGCGCGCAGTCCGCCAGGCGGTGAGCACGGTGACCTGGGCCGCGGCGGCGCACACCGCCGCAGCCCCCGGTCTCCCCGGTCTCCCTGGTCGCCTCAGTCTCCCCGGGCTCACCGGCGCCGGCGTGCGGCGCCCACGAGCAGAGCCCCGGCGCTCACGAGGGCGAGGCCGGCCGCCAGGGCGCCCAGCCCGGCACCGGTGCGCGGCAGGCGGCCGCCGTCTCCGTCACCGCTGCCGGTGTCGTCACCGCCGCCGTCGTCGCCCGGGGCGCCCGGGCCGCGCGTCGGCTCCGGTGCCGGGGCAGTCGAGGCACTCGGCCCGGGCCGGGAGGGCGCAGCGGTGCTCGGGTCCGGGGCCGTCGGCGCACCCGTCGTGCTCGGCGCGGGAGCCGGCGCGCTCGGGGGCGCGGAGGCGGAATCCGAGGCACCGGAGGTCGGGTGCGGCGCGGTGGTGGCAGGCGCCGGCGCGGCTGTGAAGCCCACGACGAGCGGATCATGGTCCGAGGAGCGGAACGGCCCCGGCGCGTAGAGGCTGCGCGCATTCGTGTTGTAGCGGCTGTATTCGAGCCCCACGGACTCGACCGAGTTGATGTTCCACACGTCGGCCCCGGTCACTCGGGACAGCATCGCCCGGGTCGCGAGCACGTGGTCGAGGCTGCCGGTCCGGCCCCCGAACAGGTAGGTGTCCTCCGTGGTCTTCTCCTTGCCGATGTCCGTGTAGCCGGCCTTGTAGAAGACCTGCATGGGGTCCTCCTCCGTGTAGGAGTTGAGGTCGCCCAGCAGGAAGGCGCGATCGGTGCCGGCGGCCTGCTGGCGCTGAGCTGCGAATTTCACGATCGCGTTCGCCTGCTTCACGCGGTCCGCGTTCGACTTGCCCTGGCCGTCGCCCGCGTCGTCGTTGCCGGTCCCGGTGCCCGAGCCCTTCGACTTCATGTGGTTGACGATGGCGACGAAGGCCTGCGCGGCCTCCGTGCCGGTGCCCCGGGCGGTGCGGGCGGCGGGGACGACCGGTGCGAACTCCTGGGCCAGCGGTGCGCGGGCGTTGTGGAAGGCCTCATCGTCGAGCAGCGTCGACTCGCCGCGGGGTTCGACTTCGGCCGGCTGGTAGATGAACGCGGTGCGGATGGCATCCGTGCCGTTCTTCGGCAGCGCGGCCGGCGACCTCACGTAGTCCCACTTCCGGCCGCCCGCGGCGTCGTTGAGGGCCGTGACGAGGGCGGCCAGCGCCCAGTCGCGGTCCTTGCCGAGCTTCGAGGAGTCCTCGATCTCCTCGAGTGAGAGCACGGAGGTGTCGATGCGGTTGATCGCCGCGACGATCTTGTTCTGCTGGCGCGCGAAGCTCTGGGCGTTCGCCGCCCCGCGCACATCGCAGCCGTCCTTGACGGTGAGGGGGGTGCCGGCGCGGTCCTTGTAGTACGTGCAGCCGGTGCGCTGGTCGCCGGTGGTGGGGAAGTAGTTGAGCACGTTGAAGCTCGCGATCGAGGCATCGCCGCCGACCTGCTTGGGCGCCTGCTCGCGGGTGTCGGAGAACTTCGCGGGCTGCGCGTCGCCGGCCTGCGCATCGCCCAGGTAGCGCAGGGGCTGGAGGCGCCAGGCGTCGTGGTCGTAGCCCACGACGACGGGCCGGGTGAAGGTCGCCTTCGCGCCCACCCGCACCGGCGCGTTCGCGGACAGGTAGGGCACCGGCGTGTCCTTGGCGGCCGAGAGGAAGTTCGCGGTGCCGCCGTCGTCCAAGAGGTAGGACCGCCGCGCGTTGTCGGCCTCGAGCCGCTTGGCCTCGGCGGATCCCGGCCGCGCCGCATCGGTGGCCTGGCGCAGCGTCTGGCCGCCGTTGGCAAGGCCCACCTCGCCGTACTGGTTGGTCGCGTAGTTGTCCGTCACGGTGATGTCGCCGCCCGGCTGGACGAGCATGCCCTCGAGCGCCTCGCGCTGGGCGGGATCCTCCGGGAACGCGGCCCCGACCGGCTTGGGTGCTGTGGCGGCCTCGGCCAGGGGTGTGGCGGCGCCGGCCGCGGCGATCTGCGTCTGGCCGTAGTGCTCGCCCACGGTGCCCGTGACCTCGACGTACCGGCCGATCGTCGCGGCCTCGCGCGAGTAGACGAAGATCCCGTCCGAGGGGCCGTTCGCCCCGTGAGCATCCCCGCCGCTGCCCGGGGTCTGGATGTAGTAGCCACTGAGCCCGCCGGTGGGGTAGGAGGCGGTGACGACGCCGCGGGCCGTGACCGTCTGCCCGGCCATGGGGCTGGTGTCGCCGGTGCCCTGGATGTCCGCGATGGCGGTGGGGGCGACCGGGGTCGCCGAGGTGGGCGCCGGGGTGGGTGCTGAGGTGCCCGTGCCCGTGGCCGTGGGCTCGGGGGCGGGTGCATCCGCCACCGCATCGGGGGTGGGCGCCCCCGCGGCCCAGGCGGCGGCGGTGCGGGCGATCGACGCTCCTGGCCCGGCAGCCGCGCCGGTGGGCTGGGCATGGCGTCCGCGCAGCGCCTGTGGGGTCTGCGACCCACCGGAGGCGGTGATGCCGCGCCCGCCGGTGCTGCCGCCCACCTGCTCGAAGTCGACGAGGGCTCCGGTCGCATCGATGGCGAACGCGGATGGGCCGTAGGCACCATCGGCGGCCGAGCCCTCCTTGACCGTGTTGCTCACGGGCACCCGCACGGCCAGGGCTCCCGAGGGGCCCACCGCGGTGCCGGCCGGCAGCGTGGTGGTGTACGCCGGTGCCTGCACGCTCCCGCCGCGGGAGACGGAGCCCACCTGCCACCCGGAGAGGTCCGTGCCGGCGGGGGCCGCGAGCTCGATGAAGTCGGTGCTGTCGTCTCCCGCGTAGGCGATTTCGGAGATCTGGGCGGCGCCCTGCGCCACGGGGCCGGCGAGTGCTGCCGGGGCGAGGCACGGGGCGGCGATGAGGCCGGCGGCCGTCCCCGCCGCCGCGAGGGCCCGGGCTGTGGTCTGGGGGATCATGGCTTCCTCGGGGCTGGGGATCGGTGGACTGCCAGCGTATTCAGGAAGCGCTCAGGAAGTGTGGAGCGCTGGGCGCGAGCAGGTGAACAGCACTCGAATTGTGATGTCCCCCCTGGTCACGCGCGTGTTCTCGGAGGACGGGCAATGCTGTGATGCACGCGCTCCGTGTCCTCCTTGCCCCGTTTCCGTGCCCGCCCGGTCCGGCGGGCCGTCAGGCCGGCGCGGGCTTGATCTCCACCTCGACGAATGAGCACTCCGCGTCCGAGGCGTTGCGCACGTTGTGCGTGCTGCCCACCGGGCGCGTGTAGGACGCGCCGGGCACGAGGATGTTCTCCCCCGTCCCGTGCGGCGTGTCCACGTGGAGCGTGCCCGTGCTGGTGGGTACGACGACGTAGGGCAGCTCGTGGGTGTGCATGCCCGTCTGCGTGCCGGGCGGGAACCGCCACTCGGTCACGCGCACGCGCGTCGTGTCGATCTGCACGGTGGCGATCGCGGTGGTCTCCGTCGTGTCGTCCATGGGCCGAGCCTAATCGCGGTCAGCGTCGCCGCGCAGGCTGTCCGCGAGCGCGCGGAACTCCCGGCTGGGGTTGCCGAAGCGGTGCAGCGTCATCGACACCGCCTGCTCCTGGACGAAGTAGCGCTGCTCGACCCGCCCGGAGCCGGTGACCGCGTCGTCGAGGACCGCGACCTCCGGGCGCTGGGCCGCGGCGGTCCGGAGCTCCGGCTCGAGGTCGCCGAGCACGCGGATCCGCGCCCCCACCGTGTCGTCGAGGTCCCCGCGGGCCACCGCCGCAGCGAAGGTCCGTGCGTCCGCCGTCTCCGCGCGCACCGCGGCCTCGTCGACCCGGCGGGCGATCTCCGGGCGCTCGGCCGCGGCAGGCGAGAGCGAGACGAGCACCCGGGAGCCCACGGTCGCGGCGGCGTGGAGGGTGCGGGCCAGCGCATGGGCATCGGCGCCCTTGCCCACCCGCACCGTGACGGCGCGCGGCAGGTAGCGGAAGATGTTGGCCTCCGCGTGCAGGCCCGTCGGGTCGTGGGCGATCCCGAACTCGTGGGCCCACGCGCCCTCGTCATCGGCGTAGGCGGCGGCGAGCCAGGCGTCCGCGGCAGCCTCGGCATCGCCCGGACCAGCACCGGGGCGAGCCTGCTGGTCCCCACCGCCGCGCGCCTCGGCGCCCGCGCCGCCCGGCGCACCGGGCAGCGAGGCGTCGTGCCAGCTGCCGAACTGCATAAGGTAGTTCGGGCCGCCGGCCTTCGAACCCAGCCCGACGGAGGACTTCTTCCAACCGCCGAACGGCTGGCGGCCGACGATCGCACCGGTGATGCCGCGGTTGACGTAGGCGTTGCCCGCCTGGACGCGGTCCAGCCACTGCCGAACCTCGTCCGTGTCGAGCGAGTGGATGCCCGCCGTGAGCCCGTAGTCCACGGCGTTCTGCCACTCGAGGGCCTGCTCGAGGGACTGCGCGTGCATGATGCCCAGCACGGGGCCGAAGGCCTCGGTGAGGTGGAAGAACGAGCCCGGTGCCACGCCGGTGCGGATCCCCGGCGACCACAGCCGGCCCGTGTCGTCGAGCCGGCGGGGCTCGAGCAGCCACTCCTCGCCCGGCTCCAGGCGCGTGAGGGCCCGCTCGAGCTTGTCCGAGGGCTGCTCGGTCAGCGGGCCCACCGTGGCCCGCCCGTTGCGCGGCCAGTCGACGACGAGGGAGCGGGCGGCATCGACGAGCTGGCGGCGGTAGCGCTGCGAATCGCCCACCGAGCCCACGAGGATCGCCAGGGAGGCCGCGGAGCACTTCTGCCCCGCGTGGCCGAACGCGCTGGCCACGAGGTCGGCCACCGCCAGGTCGCGGTCCGCGGCGGGGGTGATAATGAGCGCGTTCTTGCCGGAGGTCTCCGCGTTCACGCGCAGCTCGGGGTTGAACTCCTGGAACAGGGCCGCGGTCTCCGAGGCACCGGTGAGCACGACCCGGTCCACTCCCGGGTGCGCGACGAGCGCGCGCCCCAGCTCCCCCTCGACCGGCGCCGCGAGCTGGAGGACCTCGCGGGGGACGCCCGCCTCCCACAGGCACGCGCAGATGAGGGCGGAGGCGTGCGGCGTGGGACTCGAGGGCTTGTGGATGACGGCCGCCCCCGCCGCGAGGGCCGCGACGGTGGAGCAGGTGGGGATCGCGATGGGGAAGTTCCACGGCGGCGTGACGAGCACGAGCGAATCGGGTTCGAACCGTGCCCCGGGGACGTCCTCGAGTGCGAGGCCGCGGTGGGCGTAGTAGCGGATGAAGTCGATCGCCTCGGAGATCTCGGCATCCGCCTGGAGCGGGGCCTTGCCGACCTCCGCGGCCACGGTCTGGAGGAACTCGCCGCGGCGGGCCGCGAACACCTCGGCGGCGCGCAGCAGGACCTCGCCCCGGGCACGGGCGCCCAGCGCACGCCAGTCCGCCGCAGCGGCCCGACCACGCTCCACCATGGCCGCGGCCTGCTCCGGGGAGTCGAGCGGCTCCGGCGCGGGACGCGAGTCCAGCCAGCCCGGGGTCAGCGCCTGCCCGAGGAGGTCGGAGATCCAGCGCTGGTTGGCGGGCAGGGAGGGATCCGTGTCCGGCTCGTTGCGGAAGTCCTCGAGTCCGTGCGCGGGCGGACGGGGCCCTGTCGCGGCCTGCGCGGCGCGGTCCTGCGTGCGATTGGGCTCGGGCGGCCGTTCGCCCTGGTCGCGCAGCGTGTCCGCGAGCTGGTCCACGGAGGCGCGGAAGGCGGCCTCCTCCTTGCGGAAGACGGCGTTGCCGTTGCGCAGCTCGAAGATGCCGGACATGAAGTTCTCCGGGGCGGAGTTCTCCTCGAGGCGACGGACCAGATAGCTGATCGCGACGTCGAACTCCTGTGGGCGCACGGCGGGCACGTAGAGCAGGAGGTCTCCCACATCGGCGCTGACCGCGGCGCTGTGCTCGGCGGCCATGCCGTGGAGCATCTCGAACTCGACGCGCTGGGAGACTCCGCGCTCGTCGGCCAGGAGGTGGGCGAACGCGATGTCGAAGAGGTTGTGGCCGGCCACGCCGAGCCGCAGGCCGCGCATGCGCTCCGGGCGCAGCAGCCAGGCGAGCACCCGCAGGTAGTTCGCGTCCGTCGACTGCTTGTCCGGCTCGGTGGTCAGCGGCCAGTCGGCGAGCTCCGCGTGCACCCGCTCCACTGCGAGGTTGGCGCCCTTGACGAGCCGCACCTTGATCCCGGCGCCGCCCGAGTCCGCGCGGCGGGCGGCGAACGCGGAGAGCCGCTGGACGGCGCCCAGTGCGTCGGGCAGGTAGGCCTGGATGACGATGCCCGCCTCCAGGCCCGCGAGCTCGGGCCGGTCCAGCAGCGCGGTGAACACGGCGATCGTGAGCTCCAGATCGCCGTACTCCTCCATGTCGAGGTTGATGAACTTCGTGCCCGCCGGGGCCTGCGCGGCCTCCCGGTAGAGGGGCAGGAGGCGCTCGACCACGTAGGCGACCGTGTCGTCGAAGGCCCACAGCGACAGCTGCGAGGCGACGGAGGAGACCTTGATGGAGACGTAGTCGACGTCATCGCGGGCCAGCAGCCGGTGGGTCTGGGCGAGGTGGTGATCGGCCTCGTCCTCGCCCAGGACGGCCTCGCCCAGGAGGTTGATGTTCAACCGGTGGCCCTCCGCGGTGAGCTGCGCGACGGCGGCGCCGAACGGCCGGTCGCGGGCGTCGACGACCATGTGGCCCACCATCTGGCGCAGGCGGCCGCGGGCCAGGGGCACGACGACGTCCGGGATGACCGGCGCCAGGGCGGCGCCGGCGCGGATCTGCGCGCGGTCGAGGGCGGGCAGGGCCGCTGGGGCCAGGTGGGCGATGTCCGTGAGGGCGGAGGCCGCCGCCCGGCTGTCCTCGGTGCGGATGACGCGGTCGACGAAACCCACCGTGAAGTTCAGCCCGCTCGGGTCGGTGAGCACGGCGGACAGGCGGTCTGCGGCGGCCGAGGCGGCACTCGCGTCCGCCGCGGAGCGGCGCAGCCAGCGCCGGACGAGGTCGACGGACCTGGTCGCGAGCGCGCCCAGGTCCGCGCCCGGCTGCCGGGGCCCGGGGCGCTGTTCCGGCTCGGGGCGCGGTGCGGGCACCGGGGCCGAGGCGCGGTTCGGCTCGGGGTCGCGCTCGTGTGCCTGCGTGGGGTGCTGGACCATGGTGTGCTCCTGAGCTGGGCGGCGCTGCCCGGGGTCGGTGCTTCGGTGCCCCTCAATCTACTCCGCGCGGGAGCCGCGGGCACGGACCGCGGCGGTGGCTCCGGCGACGCGATGTGCTTCCGGTGCCCGGCCGTGTGCGGTGGAAGCCTCCGCGGTGCCGCCCGCCACCGCTGGACCGGTCGGGTGCGGCACCGGATGCGGGCGGGGAGGGCGCGGTGCGGTGGGACTGCGCGCCGCGGGGTGCGGCGATGCGGGGTTCAGCGCTCGCCGCGCCGCCGGCGCTCCTCACGCTCCCAGCGCCGGCGCAGGCGGCGGCGGGCCTCGGGCCGGGCCCGTTCGATCTCCGGGGCGAAGGTCTCGCGGGTCATCTCCTTGAACCGGTCGCTGCGCTCGGCGAACTCCGCGCGGCTGGGACCGCGCTCCCACTGCCTGCCGAGCAGCGCCTCGGCGGCGGCCGGCACGGCCCAGGCTGCGCCGAGCGCGAGCCCCGCGGGCACCCCGCCGAGCATGAGCCAGCCCACGCCCACGGCCACGGCGGGCGGGAGGAGCACGTCGGGCAGCGCGTAGGCCCAGCCGCCCGGGGCCGAGTGCCCGGCGCGCAGCTGGGCCGGGCGCTCGGCCAGCGCGCCCGCTCACTCGCCGAGCAGCGCGGAGGCGATCACGGCCGCGATGAGGTCGGAGAGCTCGCGATGGCCCACCGCCGGCAGCAGGGTGGCGAGCCACACGAGCAGCAGGGCCACCGGCGCCTTGAGCCCGGCCAGGAAGACGCGGCCGGCCACGACGGCCCACAGCGGCGGGACCGGGCTGCGGGCGGGCCCGCTCCCGCCGTCGGGTGCGCCGCTCATGCGTCGGACCCCTCGGGGGCGGGCGCACGGTAGCCGCGCAGCCCCCACAGGGTGATGGCCGCGCCCACGACCAGCGCCCCGGCGCACCATGCCATGGTCGAGGAGAACGCGCGCGCGACGGCGGCCGGCTGCGCGTACAGCGCGCCGGAGAGGCCCACGAGCAGCGGCAGCGCCGCCACGGCGATGAGCCCCGCGGTGCGCGAGACGGCGTTGGACACGCCGCTGGCGATCCCGGAGTAGCGCTCCGGCGCCGCGGCCAGCGCGACCCCGGTCAGCGGGGACACGAGCAGCGACATGCCCAGGCCCTGCAGGAGCAGCGGCGGCAGCAGGTGGACGGGGTAGTCCGGCCGGGAGGGGGCGAATCCCAGCCAGAGGAACGCAGCCGCCACCGTGAGCATGCCGGCGACCATGGGACCGCGCGGGCCGCGGCGGTTCGCCACCCCGCCGAAGTAGCCGGAGAGCCCCAGCATGACGAGGGAGACGGGCACGGTCGCGGCCCCCGCGGCCAGGGGCGAATAGCCGGCCGTCGTCTGGAGGAACAGGGTGAGGAAGAGCCCGGCGCCGGTGAAGCCGGCGTAGACGAAGAGCGTGGCGAGGTTGACCGCGGAGAACGCACGGCTGGAGAAGATGCTCAGCGGAAGCATGGGATGGGCGCCGCGGCGCTCCGCGAGGACGAAGGCCACGGCCGCGAGCGCAGCCACCCCGGCGGCGGCGAGCACCCCGGTGCGCCCACCGGGCACACTTGCCGGGTCGCCCCAGCCGGTCAGCGCCCAGGTCAGGCCCGCCAGCGCCGTGGGCGCCAGGAGCATCCCGGGCACGTCGAGCCCGCCGGCGGCACCCTCGTCGCGGGTCTCCGGCGCCGGGCGCAGCAGCCACAGCACGAGGAGGGCCAGCGGGACGTTGATGAGGAAGCCCAGCCGCCAGTCGATGCTGACGAAGAAGCCGCCCACCACCGGGCCGGCCGCCGTGGCGGCGCCCAGCATGCCGCTCCACGCCCCGATCGCCCGCAGGCGGTCGCCCTGGGCGAAGCTCGACTGCAGGATCGCCAGGCTGCCGGGGGTCAGCAGGGCCGCCGCCACGCCCTGGACCAGCCGCGCCGCGATGAGCAGGCCCGCCGTGGGGGAGGCGGCCACGGCGGCCGAGGCGAGTGCGAACGCCCAGACGCCCCACACGTAGACGCGCTTGCGGCCCAGGCGGTCGCCCAGCGAGCCGCCCACGATGATGAGGCCCGCCAGCGTGAGCGTGTAGGCGTTGATGACCCACTGGAGCTGCGCGAGGCTCGCGTGCATGTCCTGCCCGATCCGCGGCAGCGCGACATTGGCGATCGTGCCGTCGAGGAAGACCATGCCGGACCCGGCCACGCACGCCGCGAGCAGCCGCCGGCCGGCGGCGCTGCTGAGGGTGAGGGGAGGGGCGGTCGGCACGCCGGCAGTCTACGCGGGCCGTGTCCGCGGTGGGGGCCGGAAGCCCGCGTGCTCGCTAGACTCCGAGCATGGCTGACGCACTGGTGCTCGTGGACATCCAGAACGACTTCTGCGAGGGAGGGGCGATGGGCGTCGACGGCGGCATCGGCGTCGCCGCGCGGGCCGGCGCGCACGCGCTCGCCCACCGCGGGGCGTACGCCCACATCGTCGCCACCGCCGACTGGCACATCGATCCCGGCGACCACTTCTCCGCCCAGCCGGACTTCGTCGATTCATGGCCCGTCCACTGCGTCGCGGATTCGCCGGGGGCCGAGCTGCGCCCCGAGCTGGGCCCCGCCGTCCCGCTCATCGAGGCGCTCTTCCGCAAGGGCGAGTACGAGGCCGCCTACTCCGGCTTCGAGGGCACCGCCGCGGACGGCTCCGGCCTCGCGGACTGGCTGCGCGAGCGCGGCGCCGCCTCGCTCGACGTGGCCGGGATCGCCACGGACTACTGCGTGCGGGCCACCGTGCTCGATGCCCTGCGCGCCGGGTTCGACGTCACCGTCCTCACCGACCTCGTGGCCGGCGTCGCCCCGGAGAGCGCGCGGCGCGCACTGGCGGAGATGGAGGCCGCCGGCGCGACGCTTGCCGAGGCCGGCGAGCGCGCTCAGGGGGAACCGGTGCGGGACGAGCCGGCGCAGGGGGAAGCCGCGCAGAAGACGGCCCAACAGGGGGCAGTCGAACAGGGGACGGCCGCGCAGAAGACGGCCCACCAGGGGCAAGCGGATCAGCCGCGCGGGAGCGCGAATCAGCCACGTCGAAAGGCAGGGGAATGAGCACACAGCACACGGCCGCAGGGGCACCGGGGGAGACCGGAGCGGATGGCGGCCCCGAGCGCGTGACGCTCTGGACGCCCTCGCCCGAGCGCGTCGAGGCCAGCGAGCTGCGCGCCTACCAGCGCTGGCTGCGCGAGACCCGCGGGGTGCGCACCGAGTCCTACCAGGACCTCCTCGACTGGTCGCTCGAGCACCTCGAGGACTTCTGGGAGTCCATCTGGGAGTACTTCGATGTCATCGGCACCCGCGGCGATGGCCCCGTGCTCACCGGCGACACCATGCCGGACGTCCGCTGGTTCCCCGGCGCCCGCGTGAACTACGCCCAGAACATCCTGCGCCGCGCGGCCACCCACCCGGACGACGAGGCCATCGTGGGCCTGCACGAGACGAGCCCGCGCGAGTCGCTCACCTGGGCGCAGCTCGAGGGCCGCGTGGGGGCCCTCGCCGCGTGGCTGCGGGCGCAGGGCGTGGGCCCCGGCGACACCGTGTGCGCGGTGCTGCCGAGCATTCCCGCCGCGGCCGAGGCGCTGCTGGCCTGCGCCTCGATCGGCGCGGTGTGGTCCGTGGTCGGCCCCGACTTCGGGGTGACGGGCATCGTCGACCGCTTCGCCCAGATCGAGCCCAAGGTCCTCATCACCGTCGACGGGTACGAGTTCAACGGCAAGCGCATCGACATGCGCGCCCAGTCCGCCCAGCTGCTCGAGGCGCTGCCGAGCGTGACCGCCCACCTGCTCGTCGATCAGCTGGGCGCGGTGCTCGACGCGCCGGCCACCGGTGAGCCGGCCGGCGCGGCACGGGGCGCCGATGCGCGCACCGCCGGGGCGCACACCGGAGCGCAGGCGGCTTCCGGGCCCGCGCCTCGGCTGCGGCCCACCGCGTACTCGCAGGTCATCGCGGTGCCGCAGGCCCCCGAGTACGAGGCGACCGAGTTCTCCCATCCGCTGTGGGTGCTCTACTCATCGGGGACCACGGGCAAGCCCAAGGGCATCGTCCACGGCCACGGCGGCATCGTGCTCGAATCGCTCAAGGCCAACCGGCTGCAGCAGGAGACGGTGCCCGGCGGACGGCACTACTCGGCGGTCGCGACGACCTGGGTCGTGTGGAACCTGCTCATCAACTCGCTGCTGTCGGGCACCACGATCGTCGTCTACGACGGCTCCCCGGTCTTCGGCGCCCCGGACAAGCAGTTCGAGATCTGCGGCAGCGAGCGGGTGACGAACTTCGGCACAGGGGCCGCGATCCTCACGCTCATCGAGCGCTCCGGGCTATCCCCGGATGCGCGGCACAACCTCTCGGCCCTGCGCTCCATCCTCTCGACGGGCTCGCCGCTGCCCGACTCCACGTGGGAGTGGGCGTATGCGCAGGTGGCCGACGACATCCACGTCGGCTCGGATTCCGGGGGCACGGACATCGCGACCGGCTTCATCGGCTCGAACCCCTTCGACCCGATCGTGCGCGGGGAGCTGCAGGGCGCCTACCTGGGTGTCGAGGCGGCCGCATTCGACTCGCACGGGCGGCCCGTCATCGACGAGGTGGGGGAATTCGTCGTCACGCGGCCCATGCCGTCCATGCCCGTCATGTTCTGGAACGACCCGGACGGCGAGCGCTACCGCAGCGCCTACTTCGACGTGTTCCCGGGGGTGTGGCGCCACGGGGACTGGGTGACGAAGCGGCCCGGCGGGCAGTACGTCATCCACGGGCGCTCGGATTCGACGATCAACCGCGGTGGCATCCGCATGGGCTCGGCGGACATCACCCAGGTGGTGGGCCGGGTGCCGGGCGTGCAGGCGTCGATGGTGATCGGCGCGGAGCTGGCCGACGGCGGCTACTACATGCCGCTGTTCGTCGTGCCCGCTCCCGGCGCCGAGGTCGACGAGGAGCTGCGGGGCTCGATCGTCGCGGCGATCCGCTCCGAGGTCTCGCCGCGCTATGTGCCCGACGAGATCATCGCGGCCCCGGCGGTGCCCGTGACCCGCACCGGCAAGCTGCTCGAGATCCCCATCAAGCGGGTGCTCCAGGGCGGCGACGCCGCAGGCGTCAACCGCGCCACCGCCGCGGATCCCCAGGTGCTCGACTGGTACGTGGACTTCGCGAGCGCCTATGCAGACCGCGGGGCCGAGCGCTAGCGTGGGGCCAGGCGCGCAGCCGCATCACCGCACCCGGTGAGACCACCGTTTCGGTGGGACCGAACAGATGAGGAGGACCGACATGGCAGAGGCCACGTCCATCAGCGTCAGCCGCACCATCGATGCCCCGGCCAAGGACATCTTCGACGTGCTCTCCAACCCGGAGCGCCACCGCGAGTTCGACGGCTCGGGCCAGATCGTCTCCGATGACCGCACCAACCGCATCCAGGCGGTGGGGGATGTGTTCACGATGAACATGAACGCCCCCCACATGGGCGGCGACTACAAGACGGAGAACCACGTCACCGGCTTCGGGCAGGACAAGATCCTCGCCTGGCAGACCGCGCCCGCCGGCCAGGAGCCCGCGGGGTGGGAGTGGGTGTGGGAGCTCGACTCCACGGGCCCCGACTCCACGGACGTCACGCTCACCTACGACTGGTCGAAGGTCGATGCGGCAACCGCGAAGAAGGTGAGCTTCCCGCTCATCCCGCGCGAGGCCCTCGAGGAGAGCCTCAAGATGCTCGCGGGGGCCGTCTCCGGCGCCTGAGCACGGGCCGCGTGCGCGCAGCGGGCAGACGCAGTGCGTGTGAGCCCGAGTGCGCGGTGGTGAGGTGAACGGCGGGAGGGCCCGGGACAGTGTCCCGGGCCCTCCCGCCGTGCTGTGCGCAGGCCGTGTGCGTGGCGCTGGCCGTGTCGAGAGTGTTGGCCGTGTGCTGGGCGCCGGGGCCAGTGATGCCGTGGCCCGGCTCAGTCCCGGCGCCTGCGTGCCGTGGCGAGGAGGAGCACCGCGCCCCCGCCGATGAGGATGAGCGCCCCGCCCGTGATGAGCTGCGCCTGAGTGCCTGTGCGCGGCAGACGGCTGGGCGCCTCGGGCGAGCCCGGCTGGGGCGCGGGCGCCTCGGAGACCGGGGGCTGAGGACCGGGCGCCTGGGGCCTCACCGGCGCGGTGGTCTCCGGAGCCGGTGCCGTGGTTGTGGCCGGGGCGGACGGAGACGGCGTCACCGGAGGCACAGTGGTGGGCGGCGCGGTGGTGGCAGGAGCTGTGGTCGCAGGTGCCTTCGTGGGAGCCGTGGTCGAGGGCGTCGGAGCGCGGTGGACGGTCTCGGCGGGGATGCCCCACTCCGACTGCCAGGCCTTCCAGCCCTCGCCGCCGTCGATGCGGACCACCCAGGTGGTCCAGCCGATGTCCACCGGTACGGGGCGCGTCGTGGCCCGCGCCGTGCCGTCCGTGCCGACCGTGACGTCGAAGGCCTGCGGCTCGCCGGGCGTGCCGGAGGCGCTGGCCGACTGCACGGGTGCGGTGTCCGTGCGGTACGGCGTCGCGGTGACCCGCAGCCGCGAGCCCGGCCGCGCACCCCGCACGGCGATCGCATCGGTGCTGGTGTTGGCCGTGTTGTCGAGTGCTGCGGTGGTCGTCGCCTGCGGTGTCCAGGGGACGAGGCCCGTCTCCTCGGCGATGCCGTGATCGGACTGCCAGGCGCGGATGCCGGGCGCCGGTGCGATCCGCTCGGTCCAGTACACCCAGCCGCGGTAGCCGCGGTCCAGTGCGAGGGAGGGTGAGTCCTGCGTTCCGTTCCCCACGCCCTTCGAGGTCACGGTGCCGATCTTCGCAGTGCCCTTCGCGGGCTGCTGGGTGCGCTGGGGCTTCGCGGGGCTTGCCCACAGGGTGTGCTCGACCGTGACGCGCTGGCCCTTCGCAAGGCCCGAGACCGTGAAGGCGTCGTGGAGCCGGGCGCCCGGCGCGGGCTCCGCGGTGCTGATGCGGGTGGTCACGCGGGGTTGCGAGGTCGCCGGGAGCCGGTGCTCGGCGCGGGCGGACACGGCCACGGGCGGGCCGGCCGTCACGATATTCTGCACCGTCGTTGAGCCGCGCCCGTGGGCCCGGTAGAGGCGCACCGCGTCCCCGGGCAGGTCCTTGGCGCGCGCACTCAGCGCGACCGTCGCGGCCTTCGTGCCCGTGTCCGGAGCGGTGAGCATGACCGTCACGGGCTTGGCCGCCGTGGTGATCGCCGCGGGGCCCTGCGCGCCGGTGGTGGAGAGCTCCACCCGGCGGCCGGGCAGCGGCGCCCCGGAGGCAGCGGTCAGCGAGATCGTCGCCGTCAGCTGCGTGCCGGCGGCACCCGCCTGGGTCTGCTCGCCGCCGGCCGCCGCAGCCAGGGGCACGGCGGGGCCGGGGCTGAGCCGCGGGACCGGGGCGAGGGCGACGCGGAGCCGGTAGGGCCCCGCCAGGCGCTTGGCATCGCGGGTGATCGCGGCGTACTGCTTGGCGGCGCCGGCGAAGTTCGCCCCGAGCGCGCTGGGCGCATGGACCTTCATGCGGTGCCGGTGCGGGATCTTCGCGTCGAGCTTGACGATGGCGGACAGCGCCGCCTGGACATCGGCCTTGCCGGAGTCCGAATGCGCGGCGAGTGCCCAGGCCGTGCGGGCGGTCCGGACGGTGGAGGGCTTCACCCCCGCGAAGTACTTGGGATAGGGCGTGAGCATGCCGGCGTCGATGCAGTAGGCATTGCGGTTGGCCAGGGAGCGATAGGACCCGTACCACGTGCGCTGCGCACCCTGGCGGTGCCAGTGGCCGGGGCCGAGGATCGTCTGCTCGTTGGCGCTGAGCGCCCGGCCGAGTTCGGCCGGAGCTCCGTAGGCGTCGACACCGGGGGCCTGCTCGGCGGCCGTGGGCTGCTGGGTCCCCGGATCCGGGGAGCCCGGAGCGGGCGTCCCCGGGGACCCGGGCGGCGCGGTGGCGCCGAGCGCCTGGGCCGGAGCGGCGAGCCAGACGAGCAGGGGTGCGAGGAGGAGGACGAGGACATAGGCGAGTGCTGTGCGTGTTTTCATGGCCACAGCCCAGCCGATCGTCAGACTCCGCGGCCGCGCGCTGCGCGATCTGTGGACGCAGCCCCGGTTTCCACAGCCCGGTGCTCGCCTTCGGGGCCGGGCTGTCCACAGCCGGTGCTCGCTCCCCCGCCCCCGTCACGGGGCCGCGTGCCCCGTCGCGCAGCCGCTTAGGCGGCGCCTCGGGGCGGTCAAACCGGTTGGTGGCCGCCGCGGCTCGCGGAGTAGAGTCGAGGCCGATGAGTGCGCGCCGCGCGTGCACGCCCGATGCGAGGTGAGGAGTGGCATGGCCCAGACGAAGGAGAACGTGGACGTAGTCCTGATCGGCGGCGGCGTCATGAGCGCCACGCTGGGCGCGATGCTCAGCGAGCTGCAGCCGGACTGGAGCATCCGCGTCTACGAGCGCCTCGACTACGTCGCGCGCGAGAGCTCGGACGCCTGGAACAACGCCGGCACCGGCCACTCGGCCCTCTGCGAGCTCAACTACTCCCCGGAGCTGCCGGACGGGAGCGTCGACATCTCGAAGGCGATCAACATCGCCGAGCAGTTCCACGTGACCCGCCAGTTCTGGTCCCACCTCGTCGACGAGGGCGTCATCGCGGACCCCACGACCTTCATCTCGCAGGTTCCCCACATCAGCTACGGCCGGGGGCAGAAGGGCCGCGACTACATCGAGAAGCGCTACCAGACGATGGTGCGCAACCCGCTGTTCAAGTCCATGGAATTCACGGACGATCCCGCCACGCAGGCGGACTGGCTGCCGCTCATGTTCGAGAACCGCGGCCCCGGCCAGGTCAACGGCCTGTCGCGCGTCGTCGAGGGCACGGACGTGGACTTCGGCTCGCTCACCCGCCAGCTGCTGCAGAACATCGCGAACAACGGTGCGCAGATCCACACGAACCACCAGGTCACGACGCTCAACCGCAACGCCGACGGCTGGAAGGTGGGCGTCAAGGACCACGGGAGCGGCGAGGCCTTCGACGTCGATGCCCGCTTCGTCTTCATCGGCGCCGGCGGCGGGGCGCTGCCGCTGCTGCAGAAGTCCGGCATCGCGGAGGCGCGCGGCTACGGCGGCTTCCCCATCTCCGGCATGTTCCTGCGCACCGCGAACCCGGAGCTCGTGGCCCGCCACAAGGCGAAGGTCTACGGCCAGGCCTCCGTGGGCGCCCCGCCCATGTCCGTGCCCCACCTCGACACCCGCGTCGTCAACGGCCGCGAGTACCTCATGTTCGGGCCGTTCGCCGGGTTCTCGCCCAAGTTCCTCAAGTCCGGCCGGTTCACGGACCTGCCGTTCAGCGTGCGGGGGAACAACCTGGGTGTCATGCTCAACGTGGCTAAGGACAACTTCGGCCTCGAGAAGTACCTCGTCGAGCAGCTCGCGGAGACGAAGAAGGGCCGCTTCTCCGCGCTGTCCGACTTCACTCCGGAGATCGACCCGCACGAGTGGGAGCTCATCACCGCGGGCCAGCGCGTCCAGGTGATGAAGCGCGACCCCCAGAAGGGCGGCGTGCTGGCGTTCGGCACCGAGCTCGTCTCCTCCGCCGACGGCTCGATCGCGGGCCTGCTGGGCGCCTCGCCCGGCGCCTCGACGGCCGCGCCCATCATGCTCAACCTCCTGGCCAAGTGCTTCCCCCAGCAGTACGTGCAGTGGGAGTCCAAGCTCAAGGGGATGGTTCCCTCGCTCGGCCGCAAGCTCGCCGACGACGAGACGCTCCTCGACGAGCTGGGCGAGTACACCGCCCGCACCCTGCGGATCGGCTGAGCCGCCCGCTGGCCGAGGGCCGGTTGCACGGGGCCGGACCGCGCGATGCCGCGCGGTCCGGCCCCGTGCGCGTTCCCAGGGCGCGCACGCGCGCATGTCCGGGCGATCTGCCATGCTTGGACCCACAGCGGCGGCCGGCAGAGGCCGCGCGCCCCGTCCCGCGCCCGCCGCGCCCGACTTCGAAGGACCCCGATGACCGACCAGCCCTGGCAGGACCCCCGCAGCCGCGCCCCGCAGCCGGGACAGTCGGAGGGCAGCTTCCGCTACCCCGCGCCCGAGGCGCCCGCCGGGGCCCAGCTGGGCGGCTCCGCCCCTGCCGCCCAGCCGTACGGCTCGGCTCCTGCCCCGCAGCAGCCGAACCGGCCGCAGCAGCCAAACCAGCCGTCGCAGGGCTCGGGTGCCGCGCCCGGAGCGGCCCAACCGCCCGTTCAGCAGCCGGGCTACGCCGCCCAGCAGCCGGGCTACGGCAGCCAACACCAGGGCTACGCGGCTCAGCAGCCCGGTTCCTCCACCCAGCAGCAGGCCTACGGCACCCAGCAGCCGGCCTACGGCACCCAGCAGCCGGCCTACGGCACCCAGCAGCCGGGCACGGGCAGCCAGCATGCCCCCCACCGCGGCGCCCCCCAGCCCGGCTACGGCTCGGCGCCCCAGGGCTCGGCACCCCATGGAGGGCCGGTGCAGGGAGCACCTGGCTACGGTGCGCCGGGCCCGGCCCCCCAGCAGTCGCGCCCCGGGTACCCCCAGGGCCCCGGCTTCCCGGGGGCGGGCACCGGCTCCCACCCGGGCACCGGCGCCCAGCAGCCGGCACCGGGCGGCTACCCGGAGCAGCGCGCGTATTCCCAGTCGCGGCTGCGGCCCAGCGTCACCCAGGAGATGCGCAGCCGCTCGCAGATCCACCAGCACAGCGGCGCCCAGCTCCAGGCCAGCTGGACCCAGCAGGCGACGAGCGCCATGCGCCGCGAGGACCCGACGAAGGGCGCGGACCTCGCCCGCCTCATCATCGGGATCGTCGTGTGCGCCGTGCTCGGCCTGGGGTTCCTCCTCATCCTGCTGCTCGGGGCCCTGAGCTTCCGGGGCGTGGGCGTCATCATCGTGCTGCTGTCCCTGCTGCCGCTGAGCGTCATCATCGGCATGGTCCTGTGGTTCGACCGGTGGAAGCCCCAGCCCAAGCTCATCCTGGGGCTGTGCGTCCTGTGGGGGGCGGTCGCCTCCGTCATCATCGTCTTCATCACCCAGCTCACCTCGATCTACGCGCTGGGCGCGTTCGGGATCGACGCGAGCGGCGACGTCGTGGGCGCAGTCGTCATGGCGCCCATCTTCGAGGAGGGCGCCAAGGGCATCTTCCTCGTCGCGCTGGTGCTCGGTGCGCGCAAGTACTTCGAGGGCCCCCTGGACGGCTGGATGTACGGCACGCTCATCGGCGCCGGGTTCGCCTTCACGGAGAACCTCCTCTACCTGGGCAGCGCCTACGACGACTACCAGAGCCAGGGCCTCATCCTCACGTTCGCCATGCGCTGCGTGGTCTCCCCGCTGCTGCACTCGACCTTCACGGGCATGGCCGGCATCGCGATCGGGCTGGCGGCCCGCCGCGGCTCGTGGTGGCTCACCGCGCTCATGTGGATTCCCGGCTACATCGTGGGGGCCTTCCTCCACGGGCTGTGGAACGGGGTGGCGACCGCGACTGATGACATCGACCCCTTGGCGAGCATCGCCATCACCCTGGTCTTCTCCGCCTGCGTCTCCGCGCTGTGGTTCGGCAGCGGGCTCTACCTGCGCCACGAGGAGACGAAGCAGACGCGCCTCATGCTGGGCGACTACGCGAACGCCGGCTGGCTCACCCACGCGGAGGTCGACATGCTCGGCACCTGGAAGGGCAGGCGCGCGGGGCGCCGCTGGGCCTCCCAGTTCCCCGGCGGCAAGACGGAGATGAAGGCCATGATCCGGGCGGCCGCCTCCCTGTCCTCCATCCGCGAGCGGATCCTGGGCGGAGTCGGCGGGCGCACGGAGATCGCGCGCGAGCGGTTCGAACTCGACGAGCTCACCCAGGCCCGCAGCCGGCTCATGGCGAGCGCGCGGATGCCGGCCCGCCGCCCGTGACCCTCATCGACGCCGTCCTCGCGCTGCTGGGGCTGCTCGCCCTCATCGCCGGCTGGCAGCAGCGGCTGACGGCGTCGGCGGGCACGCTCGTGGGCTTCGTCGCGGGTTTCCTGCTGGGCCGGCTGTGCGCCGTGCCGCTGGCGAACGCGGCGGTGGGCTGGGGCCTGCTGGGCGAGTCCGGCCGGCCCGGCATCGCGCTGGCCGTGCCGCTGGCGCTGGGCACGCTGCTCGCGGCCGCCGGTTGCGTGCTCGGCATCCGGCTGCGCCAGCGGATCACCAGCCGCCTGGGCCGCGGGCTCGATGCGAGCGCTGGCGCGCTCACCAGCGCGATCGCCTTCGTGCTCATCGTCTGGCTGGCCGCCGGCTGGGTCCGCACGACACCGCTCATCGCCCCCAACCGGTGGGCCGCGGAATCGGGGATCGTCGCGGCGCTCGACCGCGCTGCCCCCGTGGACTCCGCCCAGGCGCTGGGCTCGATCGGCACGGTGCTCGCCGACAGCGGGTTCCCGCAGGTCTTCAGCGGCCAGGCGGAGCGCATCCGCGACATCGGGGCACCCAACGAGGCGATGAACCGCGTGGGCCGCGCGGCCGAGGACTCGGTCGTGAAGATCACCACCGACACCACCGTGTGCAGCACGACGCAGGAGGGCTCCGGCTGGGTCTTCCGGCGGGGCTACGCGGCGACGAACGCGCACGTGGTGGCGGGCTCGCGGGGGCTGAGCGTCCAGGTGGGCGGCAAGGGCCGGCCCTATGCCGCGCACGTCGTGGGCTTCAGCGCCGCGAAGGACGTCGCGGTCCTGCGAGTGCCGGAGATGGGCGCCGAGCCGCTGGAGCTGGGCGGCCAGCTGCGCACGGGCTCCGATGCGGTTGTCGTGGGCTTCCCGGAGAACGGGCCCTACACGATCTCGCCGGCCCGCGTCCGCGAGGGCCTGCGGGCCCGCGGCCTCGACATCTACGACAAGGACTCCGTCGTGCGCGATGTCTATTCGCTGCGCGCGGTGGTGCGCCCCGGCAACTCGGGCGGCCCGCTCGTCGACGCGCGCGGCCGGGCGGCCGGGATGGTCTTCGCGAAGTCCGCCGCGGACGGCGATACGGGCTACGCGCTCACGCTCGGCGAGATCTCCGGCGTCCTCAAGGCCGCCGGGGGCACGGCGAAGACCGTGTCCACCGGCTCCTGCGCCGCCAGCTCGCAGTCCCACGCCCAGGGCTGAGCCGGGGCCGCCCGCAGCCCGTCTCCCAGGCCGCCCGCAGCCCAGGGGGCCCGCCGCAGGGCCTGCCCGAGGCCCGTTGCCCAGACCGCCCGCATCCCGCCGCACGGGCCGGGCTCGTGCCCGTCGAACCGGGCCGGTTCGTTCCGGGTCCTTGCCCCGCGCCCGAGGCGCCGGCGGGGCCGTGGCCGCCCCCGCCTCGGGCGCGTGCCGGCACGGCCTACGGCACGTCGAGGTAGCCGATGACCCCGCGGTGGTCCGAGGTGCCCTCGCCCATGACCGAGTCCCCGGTGGGCGTGAGGCCGCGCACGAGGATGTGGTCGAGGCGGACGAGGGGGAACTGCGCGGGCCACGTGAACCCGAAGCCCCCGCCCACCGCGCGCCGGGTGTCGGTGAGCTGGGAGGACAGCTCGGAGAAGTAGCGATCGGAGGAGCCCGCGTTGAAGTCGCCGGCGACGATGATGCGCTGCGAGCGATCGGCGCGCACCACCTCGGCGAGCTTGCTGAGCGCGGCATTGCGCAACGACTCCTGGCCCGGGCGCACGGAGGGCATGTGCACGGCGTAGAAGCGCACATCGCCCTCGTCGGTCTGAACGGTGGTGGCGAACGCCCGCGGCCACTGCAGGCCCAGGCCGATCTCCTCCGTGTCCTTGAGCGGCCACTTCGTCCACACCCCGACGGTGTCCGCGACGTGGGAGTGGGAGAACTTCCCGTCGAGGCGCTTCCTGATGATCTTGCCCGACAGCGATTCCAGCTCCTCGACGGCCACGATGTCCGGCTGGTGCTCCGTGAGCGCCTGGACCGTGGCCGTGGGCTGCGAGCCGCGGGCGCCCACGTTCTGGGTGGCGACGACGAGCCCGCTGTGCTCGGGGGCGTGGGCCGGGCGCAGATAGGCGCCGAACATCGCGGCCCAGACGATGGCCGGGACGAGCACGCCGATGATGCTGAGGACGGAGAAGCGGATGAGGCCCGCAAGGACGACGAGGACGATGAGGATCCACGTCCACGGCAGCGCTGACTCGACCACGAGGGCGATGCCCCGGCTCGTGGGCAGGAGGGAGTGGAGCAGGAGGAGGGCCGCGACGAGGGTGCCGGCGATGAGCACGGCAATGCCCTTGAGAGCGCGCTTCGGGGTTGCTGACATCGACGAGCAGTCTAGGCGCCGTACCTGATCCGCAGCTGACCGGGGACTGGCACTGCGCCCGCAGCCGCGCCCGGGCAGCCCCGCCCGCGCCACTCGCGGACGGGGCTCGGCGGCCTGCGGTCCCGGTGCCCCGCGGGCGGCGCCTCAGCGCAGGGCGGTGGCGCGCCAGATCTCGACGTCGGGGTGCTCGTCGAAGCGGTAGCCGGTGCCCCGGATGGTCCGCACGATCGCGGAGTGCGAGCCCAGCCGCTTGCGCAGGCGGCGGACGTGGACGTCGACCGTGCGCTCATCGGGCCGCTCGTCGCCGTGGCCCCACAGGGCGGTGATGAGGTCCTCGCGGCGCAGGGTCTCGCCCGGCCGCGAGACGAGCGTGGCGAGCAGGTCGAACTCCTTCGTCGTCACGGCGGCCAGCCGGCCGTCGACGTGGACCTCGCGGCGGGGGATGTCGATGCGCACGCTGGCCGGCTCCGGTTCCGCGGCGTCCTCGCGGTGGGACGGCGGGTGCACGCGGCTCGGGATGCGCGAGCGCACCGGGCCGTGGCGCCCGGCCGGGGTGCCGGCCGCGGCGGGGGAGCCCGAGGCGACGGCGCGCACGGCGTCGAGGTCGCGGTCCGGGCCCTCGGGCGCCAGGGCGATGATCGCCTGCGTCTCGGCCTGCCCGGCGAGCTGCTGTGCGAAGGCCTGCACGGCCTGGGCGACCGCCGTGAGGTTCGTGCCGTCGGCGGCGGCCTTCTCCTCGTCGAGTCCGATGTAGAGGACGATGCCCCGCGCGGCGCGCGGCGCGGGCTCGACGCCCGTCGGGCCGTAGGTGCGGGGGGCGGAGTTCGGATCGATCGAGGTCAAGCGCGGTCCCTGTCGTCGGGTGGCGGCGGCGCTGCGCGGGTGCGCGGCGCGGGCCGCGGCCCCGGCGGGGGGTGCGAACGGGGACTGGGGGTTCAGGCGGGGCTGGGGCATGTCGCTGGTCCTTCGAATGGGCGGGGCCGCTGGCGTTCGGGGCTCGTCCGCGACCGGGCGGCGAAGGCTAGGAGAGGTCGCGGACGCGGCGCATGGGCTGCGCGGGCTGCCGGGCGCACATTCGCGCCTCCAGGCGGCGACAGGGGATGGACATGACCGTCATTATTCTTCATCCGCGGCCCGCGGGCCAAGCGATTGCGGCCGTTCGCGACCGAATAAGGCGCAGTATGACGAAGTGTGACGCAGGCGGGGGCGCCGCGGAGCGCCTGCGCGGTGGGCGCCCGGCAGGCTCAGACGATGCCGTAGAGGCGGTCGCCCGCATCGCCCAGGCCGGGGACGATGTAGCCGTTCTCGTTGAGCCGCTCGTCGAGCGCAGCGGTGTGGACCGTCACCTCGGCGCGCCCGTCGAACTGGGCGCGCAGGTGCTCGACGCCCTCCGGCGCGCTCACCAGGCAGACCGCGGTGGCCTCCGAGGCGCCGCGGGCCAGGAGGAACTCGATGGCCATGGCGAGCGTGCCGCCCGTGGCGAGCATCGGGTCGATGACGAAGACCTGGCGGCCGGTGAGGTCTGCGGGCAGGCGCTCGGCATACGCGTGCGCCTCGAGCGTCTCCTCGTCGCGGATCATGCCCAGGAACCCCACCTCCGCGGTGGGCAGGATCTTCATCATGCCCTCGAGCATCCCCAGCCCGGCGCGCAGGATCGGCACGACGACGGGCCGCGGCGCGCTCATCGCCACCCCGGTCATGGGCCCCACCGGGGTGGTGATCCGGGTGTCCTTCACCCGCACGCACCGGGTCGCCTCGTAGGCCAGGAGCATGACGAGCTCGTCGGTGAGCTGGCGGAACCGCGCGGAGTCGGTGCGCTCGTCGCGCAGCACGGTGAGCTTGTGGGCGATGAGCGGGTGGTCTGCGACGCGGAGTTCCATACCCGGAAATCTACCCGATGGCCCGCCCCGCCCCGGCTGGTGCCCGCGCGCGTGCGCGGGTGACAATGGGGCCATGTCGTACTTCACCGCTGCCCTTGTCCACACCGACGACGGCTACCGGCCACTCGACCTCGAGATCGACGATGCGGAGACGATGGCGGACCTCGTCGAGCTCATCGACGCCGCCGGCGACGCCGAGCTGGGCGCGCTGGCCGTCATCGAGCACGAGGACGAGTGGTTCGCACTCGTGCGCGTGCTGCCCGAGGGGGAGGTGAAGGTCTTCCTCTCCGACATCGGGGCGGTTGCCGACTCGCCCTATGCCGAGCTCTTCGCCGACTACCTCGACTCGCAGCCCGACGCGTACGAGGGCGATCCCATGGAGGGCGAGGAGGACTACTCGAACGGTGACGAGGACGATGACGAGGAGGACGAGGCGGAGGAGGGCGCGACGATGCTCGAGCTCGACGACGACTCCGACTGGGGCGGTGACCCCGATATCTTCGCCGCCGAAGGGATCGCCGCCGACGAGCTCATCGAGCAGGTGCGCGAGCACGGCTCGGACCCCGCCCGCGTGGTCGCCCACGTGGGGGAGAAGGCCGGTTTCGCCGAGCAGCTCGAGGCCGCCCGCTGAGCGCCCCCGCCAGCGCCGGCGCCGCATTGCTGGAACACAGATGAACCGGCCCGAGGCGCCCGCGGGCCGGGCGTGGGCGCCCGCCATGGACGCGGCGCTCGAGGAGGCGCGGGCGTGCGCGGTCAGTGCCGACGTGCCCGTGGGCGCCGTCGTCGTGGACTCCGCCACGGGCCGGGTGCTCGGCCGCGGCCGCAATCGGCGCGAGGCCGATGGCGACCCCACCGCCCATGCGGAGGTGCTCGCCCTGCGCGCGGCGGCCGCCGGGCTGGGGCGCTGGCGCCTGGACGGCACCACCCTCGTCATCACGCTCGAGCCGTGTGCGATGTGCGCCGGGGCCGCGGCGGCCGCGCGAGTCGACCGGGTGGTCTTCGGCGCGTTCGACGACAAGGCGGGCGCCGCCGGCTCGATGTGGGACCTGCTGCGCGACCGTGCCGCCCTCCACCGGCCCGAGGTGCTCGCCGGCGTCCGCGCGGAGGCGGCCACCGCGCTGCTCGCGGAGTTCTTCGCGCAGCGCCGCTAGCCGGAGGCAGTCCGACCGCGCCGCGCACGTGCAGACAGCACGCGCATCGCGCCCCCGCGTCGCTCACCCGGCGGCCCCCTCATGAGCCGGAGTCCACCGCGCGTGGGCACCCCGGGGGATTTGGCGGCCGCCCGGGGGATCTGTAGACTCTTCCGCGGTAGCGTGTCCGAGCGGCCGAAGGTGCAACACTCGAAATGTTGTGTACGGTAACCCCGTACCGAGGGTTCAAATCCCTCCGCTACCGCCGAAATCCCGGGGCATCGGAATCGATGCCCCGGGATTCTTCTTCTCCGCCCGCCGCGAGTTCTCCGCCAGCCGCGAGCGGGTGGCGCTCAGCGCCGGGTGCTCACTCCTCGGCGAGCATGCCGTAGACCCGGCGGCGGGCCTCGTCGATGATTTCCGTGGCCGCCTTGATCTGCTCCTGATCGCCGCCGCGGACCACCTGGGCCACCGCCTGCGCGAGCTTGGCGCTGGCCTTGGGCAGCTCGCCGCCGAATCCGCGCCCGCCGCCGGCGGTCTCCCAGGGGGCGTCCTCGCCGGAGCGCGCCTCGGCCTCGGTGCGGCCCTCCTCGGTGAGCGAGTAGACCTTCTTGCCGCCGGTCTCGTCGGCGACGATGAGGCCCTCGTCGGCGAGCATCTGCAGGGTCGGGTAGACCGAGCCGGCGCTGGGCTTCCAGGCGCCCCCGCTGCGCTCCTCGAGCTCGCGGATGACCTGGTAGCCGTGCATGGGCTCCTCGCGCAGCAGCGCGAGGACGGCCTGGCGGACATCGCCGCGGCCCATCCGGCGCCCGCGCCCTCGGCCGCCCTGCATGCCGGTCATGCGGCGGAACATGGCCGCCATCGCGTTGGGGTCGAAACCGCCGCCGAACCCGCCGAATCCGGGCCCGCCCATGCCGCCGGGGCCTCCGTGGCCGTGCCGGCCGCCGGGCCCGCGCCGGCGGTCCTCGCGGTCGAATCGCTCGTCGCCGTGGGTGCGGGGCCCGTGGTCGGCGGGGCGGCCCTGGCGCCCGTGGAAGCGGTCGTCGCCGCTGTCGATGCCGTCCGTGCCGTCGAAGCCATCGGCGCCGTCGTCGTTGAAGTCGGGAAACATCGTGTGTCCTCTTCCTGTCTGGGTGTGTCTGCGTGTGCGTCCGCGCCAGTGGCGGCGGAACTGCGTGCGGTGTCGGACCGCTCGCCTCGGCTGCCGGGTGCTGGGTTCGGCCGGCTGTGCCTCGCGGCGCCGGGTGAAACGAAGCCCGCAAAGACTCTCGGCAACTAGTCGCAACTATATTGCGATATATCGCTGACTGTCAAGCGCGTAGAAGTCGCCCCGCGGATTCTGGCCCACTGCCGCCTGCACCGGGGAGGCCATCGCCCGGCCCTGCGCGGCTCGCCGCCCGCACCCCGGCGCCACACCGGGTGAGGAGCGGGAACCGGCCGAGGGCGGTCCGGTCGTAGGATGACCGGGTGCCGCGGCCCACCGGCCGCACGCGCCTCGGTAAGGGCGCCGCCGGCGCACGACGACAGGAGCGAACCGTGAGCGAACTGCCCAGCCAAGTCAACATCCCGGCGCCCGCCGCCCTCGCGGCCGCGCAGGAGAAGGCGATGCTCGACAAGGCGCTCAAGCCGTGGGGCCAGATGTTCCTCCTCGCCCTGTCCGGCGGCGCGTTCATCGCACTGGGCTTCGTCTTCTTCGTCTCCTCCCAGCAGGGACTCGGTTCGGACTTCCCGCTCGGCGTCGCCAAGGTGCTCGGCGGGCTCGTGTTCTCCGTGGGCCTCATGCTCGTCGTCGTCAGCGGCTCCGACCTGTTCACCGGCACAACGATGACGCTCATGCCGCTGCTGTCGAAGTCCCTGGGCACCGGCCGCTGGCTGGGCCACTGGGGCGTCTCGCTGGCGGGCAACCTCGTGGGCTCCGTGGGCGTGGCCCTGCTCATCCTGTGGTCCGGCACCCCGGAGTCGAACAAGGGCGCATGGGGCCTCGTCGTCATGAACACGAGCCTGACCAAGGTGACCCACACGTGGGGCCAGGCGTTCTTCCTGGGCGTGCTCGCGAACTTCGCGGTCTGCCTGGCGGTATGGCTGGCCACCTCCGGACGGTCGACCGCGGACAAGATCCTCGCCTGCCTGGGCCCGGTGGCGCTGTTCGTCGCCAGCGGGTTCGAGCACTCCGTGGCCAACATGTTCATGCTCCCCATGGGCCTGCTCATCAAGGACTTCGGCGGCGACGCGTTCTGGTCCTCCGAGGCGGTCGTCAAGGCCGGCAAGCACGTGGGCGACTACGACGCGCTGACCCTGGGCTCAGTGGTGGGCGACAATCTCATCCCCGTGATCCTCGGCAACATCGTCGGCGGCGGCATCCTCGTGGGCGGCTACTTCTGGGCCTGCTACATCGCCCCGGCGCGCAGAGCCGCGGCGGCGCAGTCGAGTGGGAGCGACGGGCCGGCGGCCGCGGGCGCCGCGCGCCCGGAGGGCGGGACCGCCGCCCGGTAGCCTCCCGCAGGCCCGCAGGCCCGCAGGCCCGCGGGCCCGCAGGTCCGCAGGCCCCGTGCGCAGACCCCTGAAGTGAACCCCGGCGCGCAGCCTCGCGGGCCCCTATGCCCAGTGCGCGTGCCCCGCCTGCCCGGCGCGCGTTTCGGATGGGAAGACGCGTGCGCCCCGCGCGCCTCGGCGGTGGTTGACTGAGCGGGCGGGGCGGGCGAATCCGCCGCCCGCGCAGACCCAGAACCCAGCTGAGGAGAGCACCGTGGCACAGATCGTCGGCCGGAGCCCGGAATGGTACGCCGCCTACAGCGGCCCCGACGTCAGCGCCGCCCACCTGCTGTGCGACCGCCACGACCCCGACACGACCGCCTTCACCTTCGTCGACGACGAGCTGGCCGTGACCGCCATGTCCTACGGCGAGCTGGCCGAGCGCTCCCGGCGGCTCGCCACGGACCTGGCGGCCCGCGGCGTCGTGGCCGGCCAGCGCGTGGGCGTGCTCATGACGAAGCGCCCCGAGCTCGTCGTGTCCCTCGTGGCGCTCGCCCGCCTGGGCGCCGTCTACGTGCCGCTGTTCACCGCGTTCGCGACCGCGGCGATCGACATGCGCATGCGCGCCTCCCAGGCGCGCCTCGTGCTCACCGAGCCCTCCCAGGAGGACAAGCTCGAGGGACTCGACTACCTCGACGTGCTCAGCGCGGGCCCCGAGTTCGACGCCGCGGAGACCCGGCCCGAGCCCTACCGCGACGATGCCGCGCTGGGCGGCGACGGACTGCTCCTCCAGCTCTTCACCTCGGGCACCACGGGCAAGCCCAAGGGCGTGCCCGTGCCCATCCGCGCGCTGGCGAGCTTCCAGGTCTACATGGAGGACAGCCTGGACGTCCGCCCCGACGACATCTTCTGGAACGCGGCGGACCCCGGCTGGGCCTACGGCCTGTACTACGGCGTCTGCGGCCCGCTCACCACCGGGCTGCCGAACATCCTGTACTCCGGGCGCTTCCGCCCCGCCTCCACCTACGAGGTCATGGAGGCCTGCGGCGTGACGAACTTCGCCGGCGCCCCGACGATCTACCGGGAGCTGTCGAAGTCCGGTGTCGAGCCGCACGTGCGCCTGCGCTGCGCGTCCTCGGCCGGCGAGCCGCTGACCGCGGACGTCAGCGTGTGGGCGCAGCGGGCGCTCGGCACCGAGGTGCGCGACCACTACGGGCAGACCGAGCTCGGCATGGTCATCTGCAACCAGTGGGCGGAGCCGTTCAAGCGCCCCGTCAAGCCCGATTCCATGGGCCGCGAGATCGCCGGCTATCGCGCGGACATCGTGGACGGGGGCATCGCGATCGACGTCGAGGGCAGCCCGCTGCTGTGGTTCGAGGGCTACGTCGGCGCCCCGGACAAGACCGCCGAGCGCTTCTCCGCGGACGGGCGCTGGTACCTCACCGGCGACACCGGGCGCCGCGACGAGGACGGCGACTTCTACTTCACCGCCCGCGACGACGACATCATCCTCATGGCCGGCTACCGGATCGGGCCCTTCGACGTGGAGAGCGTCCTCATCACCCACCCGGACGTCGTGGATGTGGCGGTCGTCGGCCGTCCCGACCCGGAGGGGATCCGCGGGGAGATCGCGGAGGCCTTCGTCGTCCTGGCCCCCGGCCGCGAGGCCTCGGACGAGCTGACCGCCGAGCTCAAGGATCGGGTCCGCGAGGGCTATTCGCACCACGCCTATCCGCGCCGCGTCCACTACGTCGACACGCTGCCCAAGACGCCCAGCGGCAAGCTCCAGCGCTACCTGCTGCGCCAGGGCGAGGACTGAGCGCACCCGCCGGGCCGGCCGGCCTCGCCCCTCCCGCGCCCGAGGTGCGGGCCGGGCCGCCCGCTGTCGCACCTCGGTCGCGGGGCGGGGGAGGGGCGGGCCGTGGACTCAGCCCCGCTGGGATCCGATGGCCGCGGCGAGGCGCCGGGCGCCCTCGCCCATGCGGCCGGTGGGGGTGCGGGAGAACGACAGGCGCAGCTGGCTGTGCGCGCCGGGGTCGGCGAAGAACGGGGCGCCGGGCACGAACGCCACTCCGGCGTCGATCGCTACGGGCGCGAGGAGCTTCGTGTCGACCCCGGGCACATCGAGCCAGGTGAAGAACCCGCCAGCGGGCCGGGTCCACGTCGCCATGGAGCCCACGTGCTCGTCGAGCGCGGCCATGAGCGCCTGGGCGCGGGTGCCGTAGGCCCGCTGCAGGTGCGGCAGCGCCCGGGCGTAGTGGCCCTCGCGCATGAGGGACTCCAGCATGCACTGGCCCAGCGCCCCCGCGCACTGGTCCGTGTTCGTCTTCGCCTGCGCCATCGCGTCGATGACCTGCGCGGGCCCCGCCGCCCAGCCCAGGCGCGTGCCCGGGCTGAACGTCTTGGAGAACGTGCCCACCTGGACGGTGACGTCCGGGCCGAGCTCGTAGATCGAGGGCAGCGTGGAGCCGTCGAACGCGAGGTCGCGGTAGGCGACGTCCTCGAGCACGAGCAGCCCCTCCGCCCGGGCGGTGTCGACGATTTCGCGGCGGCGCTCGGCCGACAGGAGCAGCCCCGAGGGGTTCTGGAAGTCGGGGATGACGTAGGCGAACTTGGGCTCGATCCCGCGGGCGCGCGCATCCGCGGCGGCCTCGGCGAGGGAAGCGGGGATGAGCCCGTGCTCGTCGTTGCGCATGGAGACGCACACCCCCTCATGGGAGCGGAAGACGCTGAAGGCGCCCAGGTAGCTGGGCGCCTCGACGAGCACACCGTCACCGGGGTCGAGCATGGCCTTGGAGATGAGCGTCATCGCATCCACCCCGCCGGAGGTGACGATGAGCTCGTCGTCGGCGGGGGTGCGGGACTGGGTGCGGGCGAAGTCGGCGCGCAGCGCCTCGCGCAGGCCGGGCAGGCCGCGGTTCGAGGCGTACTGGAGGGCGACCTCCGGCCGCGTCTCGATCGCCTTGGCGGCGAGCTCGGCGAGCAGTCGCGTGTCGAACAGCTCCGGGTCGGGGAAGCCGCCGGAGAAGTCGACGAGGTCGCCGCCGGAGCCTGCGAGGGCGAGGACCGCGGAGAGCTCGCTGGGGCCGGCCTGGGCGCGCTCGGCCAGCCGGCCGAACCAATCGGGAGTGCTCATGGCGCCATGCTAGGGGGCAGGTGAGCCATCGCGGGGCCGCTTCCGCGTGGTGGTACGGCCGATGCGGCGCGGTGGTCTCCGGCGCCGTCGGCCCGCTGAGCCCTCAGGCCCCGGAGGCCGGGGCGAGGTAACCGCGGGCGAAGCGGTCGAGGCCCGCGAACGCCCGCTCGACGGCGGCCGGGGCGGAGAGGAAGACGTCGTGGACCGCGCCGGGGATCCGCTCGATTGTCACGAGCGGTCCCAGGCCCACGGCGCGCCGGGCGATCGCCTCGACGTCGAGGATGATGTCCGCGCTGCCCATCGCCGCGTCGTAGCGCAGCCGGCGCAGGCTGCGCGCCGAGGTCTGCACGAGGACCGGCGCGTCGATGTCCAGACCGCGCTCCACCTGCCGGTGGCCCGCGAAGACCGCGCGCAGCCAGGCCGCGTGGACGGGAAACGACTGCGGGGGCTTGAGCGCCAGATCGTAGGGCGGCGCGCCGTGGTTCTGGCTCGCCGCCAGCGTGTAGTAGTTCGGCATCCGCACCGGCAGCGGCCCACGGGCCGCTGTGCGGCCGGCCGCGGTGCTGCCGGACCAGGCGCGGCCCGCAGCCGGGCGGCGGGTGCCCAGCAGCGGGCCCAGCAGCTTGCGCGCGGCGCTCGTGTACTGGAACTCCAGCCACGGGGCGTTGAGCACGAGCGCCGCGGTGGCCCCCGGGTGGCGGTGGGCCCACAGCGCGGCGGTCAGCCCGCTCGTCGAGTGGCCGGAGAGCACGAGGCGCGGCCCGGGGCCGGCGGTGTCCGCGTCCCGGTGCTCGGAGCGGATGATCGCCAGGGCCGCCGCGATCTCCTCGTCGTAGTCGGCGAGGTTCGCGATGTAACCGGGGCGCTGCGAGCGATCGGTAGGGTCCAGATTGCGCCCGTAGTCGCGCAGGTCGAGCGCGTAGAAGGCGGCCCCGCGCGCGGTCCAGAAGTCCGCGAGGTGGGCGTGGTACAAGTAGTCCGACCAGCCGTGCAGGTGCAGGACGGCGCAGCCGGCGGCCGGGGCCTGCGCACCCGCGGCCGGGGACGCAGGCGACCCGCCGGCGCCCGGCACCGCGCGCACGAGGGTCGCGCGCGCCCCGCCCGGCAGGGCGAGGCGGCGCTGCTCGAAGCCCGCGCCCAGGATATCCGGCTGCCAGCCTTCGGCGCCCGGCGGCGGGGTGTCTGCATGGGGCGTCATCGGGCCATTCAACCGCACCGGGTTGAGCGCGCGGTGGACGCCGGCGCGCGCCTCGGGAACAGCCGCGCAGACGCCGGCCCCGCCGGGCGCCTTCTGTGCGACCATGACTCCATGAGCCAGAATCTCCGCCTCCGCTCGGCACTGAGCGACACCCCCGCCTACGTGCCCGGCAAGCCCGCGGCGCCCGTCGCCGGGGTCACCGCGCACAAGCTGTCCTCGAACGAGAACCACCTGCCGCCCATGCCCGGGGTCATCGAGGCGATCGCCAAGGCCGCGGGCAATCCCGCCCTCTACCCGGATCCGGGCGCGCACCGCCTGACCACGGCGCTCGCCGCCCACCTGGGCGTGGAGCCGCACCAGCTGATCTTCGGCGCGGGGGCCTCGGAGACGCTCGCCGCGATCATCCACATCACGAGCGGGGAGGGCACGAACGTCGTCTACCCGTGGCCCTCGTTCGAGATGTACCCCCAGCTCATCAGCCTGTCCGGCGCACAGAAGCGCCCCGTGGAGCTGACCGGAAGCGCGGAGCACGACTTCGCCGCGATGGCCGCGGCCATCGACGACCAGACGAGCCTCGTGCTGCTGTGCAGTCCGAACAACCCCACGGGGCCCGCCATCGCGCAGGATGCCTTCGACGACTTCATGTACCGCGTGCCCTCGGACGTCATCGTCGTCCTCGACCAGGCCTACCTCGAATTCGTCACCGCCGAGAGCGCAGTGGACGGCCTCGATGCGCTCGAGCGCTACCCGAACCTCGTGCTCATCCGCACGTTCTCCAAGGCCCACGGGTTGGCCGGGCTGCGGGTGGGCTTCGCCGTCGCCTCGCCCACGATCATCCACGAGATGCGCAAGGCGATCGCGCCGTTCTCCGTCACGGACATGGCGCAGGCTGCCGCCGAGGAGTCCCTGGCCCGGGTGGCCGACGTCGAGGTCCGCGCCAAGGGGATCGCCGCCGCCCGCGACGAGCTCGCCGCCCGGCTGCGCGAGCTCGGCTTCGACATCCCCGACGCCCAGGGCAACTTCGTCTGGGTTCCCGCCGGCGCCCGCTCGGCCGACTTCGAGGCGGCCTGCCGCGAGGCCGGGCTCTCCGTGCGCAACCTGGGGTCCGGGGTTCGGGTGAGCATCGGCCCGGACGAGGCGATGGATCGCATCGTCGACGTCGCCCGCCGCTTCGGGGCACAGGAGTGAGCGCGGCCGCGCGCGCCGGCGCCGCGGATCGGCCGGGTGCGGACGGGACCGGGCACGCGGGCGAGCCCGCGGCCGCGCCCGGCGCGCGCCTCGGCGGTGCCGCGGTGGACCTCGCGCCGCTGCGGGAGGCGCTGAGCGCGGGCGCCGTCGTCGAGGACGCCGATGTCATCGCCGCCCACTCCGCCGACCACGCGCTGTTCTCCCCGGTGGGCACCGCGCGGGCGCTCGTGCGCGCGCACAGCATCGAGGACGTGCAGGCCACCCTCCGGTTCGCCCACGAGCACCGGATCCCGGTGGTGCCGCAGGGCTCGCGCACGGGCCTGTCCGGGGCCGCCAACGCCGTGGACGGCTGCCTGCTGCTCAGCCTCGCGAAGATGGACGCGATCGTCGGCATCGACCCGGCGGAGGGCACGTGCACCGTCCAGCCCGGCGTCATCAACCAGGCCCTCAAGGACGCGCTGGCCGACCACGGGCTGTCCTATCCGCCGGATCCGGGGTCGGTGGCGATCTCGAGCATCGGCGGCAACGTCGCGACGAACGCCGGCGGGCTGTGCTGCGTGAAGTACGGCGTCACCGCCGACTACGTGCGCCGCCTGCGCGTCGTGCTGGCAGACGGCTCGCTCGCCACCCTGGGCCGGCCCACCGCCAAGGGCGTGGCCGGACTGGGCCTCGCCCAGCTGTTCGTGGGCTCCGAGGGCACCCTGGGCGTCGTCGTCGAGGTGACCCTCGACGTCGTCCCGGCCCTGCCGCAGCCGCTCACCGCAATCGCCGTCTTCCCGGACAGCGTGAGCGCCGCCGGCACGGTCAGCGACTACATGACCTCCGGTGGGAAGCCCGCGCTCATGGAATTCATCGACGGCACCACGATCGGGATGATCAACGACTACGGCGACTTCGGGCTGCCGGCCGATGCCGGCGCCATGCTCATCGTGCAGGCCGACGGCGACGGCACCCTGTCCGCCGCGAGCGCGGAGCTCGAGGCGTTCGCCGCGGCCGCGCGCGCGAATGGAGCGTCCGAGGTCATGCACTCGGAGGACCCGCGCGACTCCGAGCTGCTCATCGCGGCGCGGCGGGCGGTCTCGCCGGCCTCGGAGAAGTACGCGGTGGCCCACGGGGGCGGCGTGCTCGTGGACGATGTGTGCGTGCCCCGCGAGCGGCTGCGGGAGATGTTCGCCGCGGTCGCCCGGGTCGATGCGCAGTTCCCTGACCTCACGGTCGGCACGTGCGCCCATGCGGGCGACGGCAACCTCCACCCGTCGATCTTCTTCGATGCGCAGGACCCGCATGCCGTCGCCGCCGCCGAGGAGGCGTTCGCCCTCATCATGGAGGCGGGCCTGGAACTCGGCGGGACCATCACCGGCGAGCACGGCGTGGGGGTGCTCAAGGCGGGCTGGCTGGCCCGCGAGCTTGACCCGGCAGCCCGCGCCCTGCACCTGGCGATCAAGCGCGCGGTTGACCCGCGCGGGATCCTCAACCCTGGCAAGATGCTCGCGCTGCTGGGGGAGTGACCGGGGGATTGAGCCCCCCGGGGCCGCGCGGGGAGCACCGCGCGGCCGCGCGGCGGGCCCCGCGGCCGGGCGCCGGCCCACGTGCCCCGGGCCTTCCGTAGACTGGCCCGGTGACTGAGACCCCCGCCGCGCCGGCCGCCCAGACGGCCGGCGGCCCCAGCGCCGATCGCCCGCACTTCGGCTTCGAGGTGGGCCGCCGCCTGGAGACGGGCGGGCGCACCGGCACCATCACCACCCCCCACGGGCAGATCCGGACGCCCGCCTTCATCCCCGTGGGCACGAAGGGCACCGTCAAGGCCGTGCGGCCAGACGAGATGGCGGAGCTGGGCGCCCAGGCGCTCCTCGCCAACGCCTACCACCTCTACCTGCAGCCGGGTGCTGACCTCATCGACGAGGCCGGCGGCCTGGGCGCGTTCATGAACTGGCCCGGCCCCACCTTCACGGACTCCGGCGGCTTCCAGGTCATGAGCCTGGGGGCCGGCTTCAAGAAGGTCATCTCGATGGAGGCGACCGGCGCGGTGGGCTCCGATGACGCGGTCGCACCGGGCAAGGAGCGGCGCAGCTTCGTCGACGAGGACGGGGTCGACTTCCGCTCCCACCTCGACGGCACGGTGCACCGCTTCACGCCCGAGGTGTCGATGCGCGTCCAGCACGAGCTGGGCGCGGACATCATGTTCGCCTTCGACGAGCTCACGACGCTCATGAACTCGCGCGGCTACCAGGAGGAGTCGCTCGAGCGCACTCGGCGCTGGGCGATCCGCTGCGTTGCGGAGCACGAGCGCCTCACCCGTGAGCGCGCCCACCGGCCCTACCAGGCGCTGTTCGGGGTGCTGCAGGGCGCGCAGTACGAGGACCTGCGGCGCAAGGCGGCGCGGGACCTGGGCGCCATGGACTTCGACGGGTTCGGGATCGGCGGAGCGCTGGAGAAGGAGAACCTCGGCACGATCGTCGGCTGGGTGTGCGAGGAGCTGCCCGAGGCCAAGCCCCGCCACCTGCTGGGCATCTCCGAACCGGACGACCTCTTCACCGCCATCCGCGCCGGCGCCGACACGTTCGACTGCGTCTCGCCCTCCCGCGTGGCGCGCAATGCGGCCGTCTACACCCGCGACGGCCGCTTCAACCTCTCCGCCGCCGCGCACCGCCGGAACTTCGGGCCCATCGACCCCGAGTGCGACTGCTACACGTGCCAGCACTACTCGCGGGCCTACCTGCGCCACCTCTACAAGGCCAAGGAGATGCTGTTCTCCACGCTGTGCACGATCCACAACGAGCGGTTCACCGTGAGCCTCGTCGACCGGATCCGCGCGGCGATGGAGGCGGGCGACCTCGATGCGCTCGAGGCCGAGACCCTGGGCCGCTACTACGCGCAGAAGACGGTCCGGTCCTAGGCACAGCGGCGAAGGGGCAGGGCGCGCGTCCCAGCAGGAGGAACTAAGCGCACCCCAGCAGAAGGAACAGAGCGCGCCCCAGCAGGCGACGCAGGGCGCGCCCGCCCAGCGAGCGAGCGGGTGACCTAGCCGCGGGCCCCGGGTGCGCCGGCCGCCGGGTGCGCCGTCCGCTCGTGCCGGGCCCAGGCGCGCTCGAGGGCCGGCCAGATGGCGTCGGCCCACACGCGGTAGCCGCGCTCGTTGGGGTGGAAGAAGTCCCCGCCCTGGTGGAGCAGGTATTGGAACGGCCAGAGCCCGCGCGTCGCGGTGTAGAGGTCCGCGAGCTCGAGGTCGTGGGCGCGGGCCAGCCGGACGATGACGGCATTGGCCGCGCGCACCTTCCGCTCCAGCCACGGCAGGCCGAAGCTCGGGATCGTCGCGACGACGGTGCCCGCGGGCAGCCGCGGGTAGAGGCGCTCGGCGGTCCACACGAAGCCCTCGAGCGTGAAGCGGCGGTCCGCGATGTCGTTGGCCCCGATGATGCACAGGACGAGGTCCGCCTCGGGCAGCCGCTCGAAGAGGGGCAGCTGGTGCTCCATGAGCAGCCAGGAGCTCGCCCCGGGCACGGCGACGTTGGATACCCGCACCTCGCACCCGGTCGCCGCGGCCAGCCGGGTCGCGAGCAGGCCCACGTAACCGGACTGGGGGTCGTTCGCGCCCACCCCCGCCGCAGCGGAGTCGCCCAGCACGCTCATGGCGATGGGCGCCTCGGCGGGTGCCGCCTGCGGCGGGTGCGCGACGAGCTCCCAGTAGCGCGGGAAGAGCCGCGATTGGATCTGCACCCGGGCAACTGAGGCGGCGTAGCCGAGCCCCGCGCCCAGCGCGATGCCGCCCAGCGCCGCGGCCCAGGACGCCGCCCGGTGGTGCCGGCGCGGGACCTGCGGACGATGCGAGGGGCGATGCGAGGCCCGCTCGCGGTGCGGGGCCCGCGGGCGCTGACCGGGTGCGCCGCTCACACCCGCGCCCCCTCCGCGATGCGCTCGCGGTCGATGTCCTCGGAGTAGGCGGGCTCGCGGGCCTTGAACACGCGGATGACCTGATAGGTCACGGGCATGAGGAGGATCTCGACCGCGCACTTGTAGACGAAGCCGACGATGACGTAGTTGACGAAGTCCATCCCCGGGATGATCCCGGCGAACGCGACGATGCAGAAGATGAGGGTGTCGGCGAACTCGCCCACGCCGGTCGAGGTGAGCAGGCGGACCCAGAGCCGGCCCTCGCCCATGCGGCGTTTGACCTTGACGAGCACGAGCGAGTTGAGCAGCTGGCCCACCACGTAGCCGCACAGGGAGGCGAGCGCGATCCGCGGCACGAAGCCCAGCACGGCGGCGAACGCCTCCTGGTTCTCATAGCCGGGCCCGGCGGGGCTCTTGATGACGAGGTAGAAGACGAGGGAGGCCAGGACCTGCATCGCGAAGCCCACGATGACGGCCTTGCGCGCGGCGGCGAAGCCGTAGACCTCGCTGATGACGTCGCCCAGGATGTAGGCGAATGGGAAGAGGAACGCGCCGCCGTCGGTGACGATGGGGCCGAAGCCGATCACCTTTGTCGCGCTGATGTTGGAGATGAGCAGGATGGAGCAGAAGACGGCGAGCACCACGGCGTAGTACCGGCCGTTGAGCGGAGCGAACTTCACGGGCGACAGGCGCGAGGCGCGCGCCGCCGGGCTGGGGGGCTGCGCCGAACCGCGGCTGCGGTCCGGCCGCCCAGATGCGGGGCGCTCGGGCGGGGTGGGGTGCTCAGGGACGCTCAACGTCGATCTCCTTGCCGTGGGTGAGGGCGAGCAGCTGCTCGTAGGTCAGGTCGACCATGGAATCGGGGGTGCCGCCGGCGGCCCAGAGGACGGGGAAGGCGGCGAGCGCGCGGTCGACGTAGGTGGCGACGGGCCGGGGGTGGCCGGTGGGCGCGACGCCCCCGATCACCTGGCCCGTGGCCTCCTTGACGAGCTGCGGGGTGGCGCGCTCCAGCGCGGCCAGCCCCAGCTGCTCGGCGACGAAGGCGGTGTCCACCCGGTGGGCGCCGGACGTCATGACGAGCACCGCGCTGGGCCTCGCCGCATCCTCGTGGGCCGCGGTGTCCGCGGCCCGGCGGGCGGCGAAGATCAGGGAGTTGGCGATCGCCCCCACCTCGACGCCCAGCTGTTCGGCGGCGGCCTGCGCCGTGGGCGTGTGGACGTCGAGGATCCGCACCCGCGAGTCGATCCCGGCCTCGCGCAGGGCCTGCTGAACCCGCTCATTGCGCGCGTGCATCAGCGCTCCCGCCCGTCGCGCGGGCGCTCCTCGCGCCGCTGGCCGTCGTCGGACTCGAACAGCGCGCCGAGGTCCGCGGTGCCCGCCCGGTCGATGTGCGCCGGCAGTTCGACCGGCCCCGTCCCGGGCCCCGTCGCGACACCGGGCTGCGGGCCCGTCGCGGGTCCGGTCGCGGGCGACTGCGAGGACCCCGAGGGGGCGGCCGGCATGCCGGCCGCGCCGGGCTGGGCACCGGGGCCGTCGGGCTGGGCCTCGGTCGCGGTGGCCCGGCCTCCGGCGCCGTCCGGCTGATCCGCGCCGCCGTCGACCACCGCGGCCTCGGGCCGCTCGCGCTCGGCCCGCGCGTCCGCGGTGCCGCCCGCCTCCGCCTCGTCCACATCCGAGGGCAGGGCGGCGGCATCGCCGAAGACCGCCTCGGGCCCCGGCGCCTGGGCGCGGTCGGCTGCGGGCGCGGGGCCCTCCTCCTCGTCCGGAACCGGCAGGCCGCGGCGGCGCAGGAGGGGCGCGATGCCCGGCTGGGCGCCGAAGAAGTCCTCGACCGCCGCCTCAAGGTCCACCGAGTAGCCCGGGGCCAAGAGGGCCTTGCGGAAGCGCTGCCCCGCCTCGTGATCGAGGCCCCCGTTGGCGGCGAACCACTCCTCGGCGTGTGCGGCGAGCACCTCGGACCACAGGTACGAGTAGTAACCGGCCGCATAGCCGTGGGAGAAGACGTGGGCGAAGTACGGCGAGCGGTAGCGCGGGGGCACCAGCGGGTCGAAGCCGGAGGCGGCGAGCACCTCGGACTCGAAGGAGAGCACCGCGTCGACCTGCTCACCGGACTCGAGCGAGTGCCAGCCCAGGTCCAGCAGGGCGGCGGCCAGGTACTCGACGGTCGCGAAGCCCTGGCCGAACGCCTGGGCGCGGGTGAGCCGGTCGACGATCTCGTCCGGAATGCCCTCGCCCGTCTCCACGTGCACCGCGTAGTTGGGCAGCACCTGGGGGTGGAACATCCACATCTCGTTGAGCTGCGAGGGGAACTCGACGTAGTCGCGGGGCACCGAGGTGCCGGCGCGGCTGGGGTAGGTCGAGTCCGCGAACAGCCCGTGGAGCACGTGGCCGAACTCGTGGAAGAGGGTGCGCACGCTGTCCGGGGCCAGCAGCGTGGGCTCCCCGGGGGCGGGCTTGGGCAGGTTGAGCGTGAGCGTGACGATCGGGTGCTCGCCGGTGTACCAGGCGCCGGGCACCAGCTGGTCCATCCACGCGCCGCCGCGCTTGGAGTCGCGCGCATACGGGTCCAGGCAGATGAGGCCCAGGGGCCGGCCGTTCTCCAGCGCCTCGATGACGCGCACGTCCGGGTGCCAGCCGCGCTGGTCGCTTGGCCGGAACTCGAGACCGTACAGCTGGCTCGCGGCGTAGAGGACGCCGTCGCCCAGCACCCGGTCGAACTCGAAGTACTTCGCGGCCGCGGCGACGTCGATGCCGAACTCGCGCTCGCCGTAGGCGCGCAGCAGGTGGGCGAGGTCGGCCTGCTCGATGCGCTTGATGCCGAGGTCCTCCCGGATGGCCGCGAGCTCGGCCGCCAGCTGCTCCTGGGCCGGTGCGAGCAGCCTCGTGAGCAGGGCCGAGGCGTCCTCGGGATCGCCGGCCAGCTGCTCGTCGATCGCGTAGCCCGCGTACGTGCGATAGCCCATGAGCCCCGCCAGGGCCGCGCGCAGCGCCGTGATGTCCGAGACGATGACGCGGGTGTCGTTGTCGTTGCCGCGCGAGCCCCGGGACAGCGAGGCGGTCATGAGCGCCTGGCGCGTGCGGGTGTCGGTGAGCTCGCACAGCGCGCTCTGCTGCGAGGTGCTCTGCAGGCCCAGCACCCACCCGGGCACGCCGCGGTCGGCGGCCCGCTGGGCGGCGGCGCCCAGCTCGACCGGGCTGAGCCCGGCCAGCGCCTGCGCGTCCTCCGGCGGCACGTGCAGCGCGGAGTCGTTCGTCTCCGCGAGCAGCACCTGGCCGAACTCCGTCTCGAGGCTGGACAGCTCGGCGCTGATCGTGGCGGCGGCCTGGCGCGACTCCTCGTCGAGCCGCGCGCCGGCGTGGACGAAGTCGGCGACCGTGAGCTCGTGGTGGCGTCGGTCCTCGGGCAGCAGGTCCACGAGCGAGACGGCCTCGAGGCGGGCGAACAGCTCCGGGCTGAGGAGCACGTCGAGCTCGGCGGCGTGGAGCTCGGCGTCGAGCTGGGCGTAGACCGGCTCGGCCTCCGGCGTTGCGAGCGCAGAGGAGTAGAGCCGCACGAGGGCGGCCAGCCGCAGGGCGGGATAGCGGGCCAGCTCGATCTGCAGGGTCGTGTTGTGGAATGTCGCGGGTGCCTCTGACGCGACGATGGCGGCAATGGCCTCGGCCTGCTGGGCCACCGCGCGCCGACCCGCGGCGCGCAGGTCCGTCGGGGCGATCGCGGCGAAGTCCGGGAGGGTCATGGCCGCGGGCTCCGCAATGGCCTGCCAGGCGGCATCGGCCGCGGGGTCGGCAACCGGCTCGGCGTCGTGCGCGGAGTCGGCACCGTGCGCGGGATCGGCCGCGGGTGCAGGCGGTGCTCCGGCGCCCTGGGGGTCGTGCGGCGCTGGCGTCTGGTCGGTTTCCACGGTGACTCCTTGGCGGTGCGGTGCGCACACGTGCGGGGCGCCGGCCGCGCCGGCCCGGCTGCGGCGGAATCGCGCGCGGTGCCGGTCGAGCGCAGGTGCGGGTGCCCGCCCGTGCGGTGCGGGGCCTCGCCAAGCGGATCGGAGGCGAGGACTATCGTGGTGCTGGTGTGCCGGATACAGGGGACGATGTGCAGTGAGTGAGGGCCGATGAGCGGGTTCGCGGGCTATCCCAAGGGCCACCCGATGACCCGCAGGATCGAGATCGGCCTGCTCATGGCCGGCCTCGCGACCTTCACCCTGCTGTACAACACTCAGGCCATTTTGCCGTACTTCGCACGCGACTACAGCATTTCGCCCGCCCAGGCCGCCCTTTCGGTCTCCGCGGCCACGGCGGGGCTGGCCGTCGGGCTCATCGTCGCGGTGCCCATCTCCGAGCGGCTCGGGCGCGTGCGGGTGATCCGCTGGTCGCTGGGCGGGGCGGCGGCGCTGGGCGCCCTCGCGGCCTTCATCGACGACTGGTCGCTCTTCCTCGTGGTGCGCTTCGCCATGGGCGTCGTGCTCGCGGGCCTGCCCGCCACGGCAGCCGTGTACCTGCGCGAGGAGATCGCCCCCGAGTACTCCACGTCCGCGACGGGCCTCTACATCTTCGGCACGACCCTGGGCGGCCTCACCGGCCGCATCGCCTCGTCCGGGGCGATCGAGCTCATGCACCGGCTGGGCCTGACGGGCGCGCTGGGACTCGACGCCTCGCACCTCGCGCTGCTGTTCACCGCGCTCATCGGCGTCGGGTGCGCGATCGCCTGCTGGCTCCTGCTGCCGGAGTCGCGCGGCTTCACCGTCCACCGGGACTCCCTGCGCGAGCTCGTCGCCAAGTTCGGCCGCGCCTTCCGCGATCCCGTGCTGCTGGGCCTCTACCTGCTGGGCGCCCTGGGCATGGGCACGTTCGTGGGCGCATTCAACGTGCTGGGCTTCCGCCTCGAGGCCGAGCCGTACCTGCTGTCCGTGGGCACCGTGGGCCTGCTCTACCTCGTCTACCCCGTGGCCGGCTACGGCGGGGCGCTGGCCAACCGGCTGGCCGATCGCACCTCGCTGCGCGCGGTCATCGTCTTCGGCCCCGTCCTGGCGCTGGCGGGGGTGGGCCTCATGGCCGCGCGGCCGCTGTGGGTCATCATCGCGGGCATGCTCGTGCTGGCCGTGGGGTTCTTCATCGTCCACTCGCTGGCCTCGGCGTGGGTGGCCACGCGCGCCAACGCGTCCGTGGGGGTGCCCGCCCAGGCCGCCTCCATGTACATGCTCTTCTACTACGGCGGCTCCTCCGTCAACGGCAATCTGGCGCCGCTCGCGTGGGAGGCGGGCGGCTGGCCCGCCGTGACGTGGCTGATCGGCGCGATGATGGCCGCCGCGCTCGTCATCGCGCTGCTGCTGGGCCGCTCCAAGCCGGTGGTGCGCTGAGGGGCTCGCCGCTGAGGGGATCGGCGCTGCGGCAGCGGGCAGCGGTGTGCGGACCGGGTGCGCGGACCGGGTGCGCGAGCCGGGTGCGCGGACCGGCGGTGGGGCAAGCCGCCCTGCCGCGCGGGACGCCTGCGGGGCCGGGCGCCGGATGCGCCTACACTGAGCGGGTGAGCAAGCTCCCTGGATCCCGCCGCGGCACCCTGGGCGGAGTCGTTCCCCCGCCCCCCGCCCGACGCCTGCAGGTTCCCGCGTTCTGGATGGCCTTCGTCGGCACGCTGGGCGTGGGACTGGGCCTCATGGTGATCAACGGGCTGTCGACGATCGCCTCCGTCATCACCTACGTCGGGGTGGCGCTGTTCCTCGCGCTCGGCCTCGACCCCGTCATCCAGTTCCTCGAGAAGCGGCACATCCGCCGCGGGCTCGCCACCGTGCTCACCCTCGTCGTCATGGTGCTGGCGGTGACGGGGGTCTTCCTGCTCATCGTCCCGCCGGTCGTCGCACAGATCCAGGCGTTCATCGGCAACCTGCCCGTGCTCATCAACGAGCTCGCCAACCGCGAATGGGTCAAGGACCTCGAGGCGCAGTTCGCGGGCTCGCTCGACCTCAACGCCCTCGTCTCGCAGGGCAGCCAGTGGGCCTCGGACCCGAAGAACATCCTGTCGCTGGGCGGCGGGGTGGTGGCGGTGGGCGCCGGCATCGCGAACTTCACCGCCGGGCTCATCATCGTCGTCATCCTCACGATCTACTTCACCGCCACGCTGCCCTCGATCAAGCGGGGGCTCTACCTGTTGGTGCCGCGCAGCCGTCGGGCCTTCACCGAGTCGGTCACGGAGGAGGTCACCCGGTCCGTGGGCCGCTACGTCTTCGGCCAGGTGCTGCTCGCCGCGATCAACGGCCTGCTGTCCTCGATCTTCCTCACGATCATCGGCTCGCCGCTGCCGGCGCTCCTCGCGTTCATCGCGTTCCTGGGCTCGCTCATCCCGCTGGTGGGCACGCTGTCCGGGTCCATCGTCATCGTGGCCTCGTGCCTGTTCGTCTCGCCGTCCATGGCGATCATCGCGGGCATCTACTACCTCATCTACATGCAGATCGAGGCCTACATCCTCAGCCCCCGAATCATGAACCAGGCCGTCAACGTGCCCGGCTCGATCGTCATCATCGCCGCGGCCGCCGGCGGCGGGCTGGGCGGCGTGCTCGGCGCGATCGTCGCCGTGCCGCTGGCCGCGAGCCTCCTCATCATCGTCCGGCGCGTCGTCATCCCCCACCAGCACAAGCGCTAGCTCCGCCGGGTCCTGCCCCTGGCGCCCGAGGCGGCACGGGCCGTCCCCGCGCGGGCACCGGGCCGGTCTGGCCCGGGCTGCCCGCTCGCCACCGGCCCGGGGGCGTTCCCTCCCCACCGGTCCGGCGGGGCCCGCTCCTCACCGTCCCGATGGGGTTCGCCGCCCCGTCGGCCCGATGGGCTCGCAGCCCCGGAGCGCCTCGGGCAGCGGGCCACGGGCGGAGCGCGGAGACCCTAGAGTGGTCCCATGAGCGACAACGCCGTCACCGAGCCCTATCCCGTCCCCGATCTGTCCGGCCTGCCGGCGGATGTCCTTGCCCGGATCCGCGCCGAGGGGGAGGCCTCCGGCTTCGTGCCGAACGTCTTCCTCACGCTAGCCCGGCGCCCCGCCGAGTTCCGCGCCTTCTTCGCCTACTACGACGCGCTCATGGGCAAGGAGGGCGGCGGGCTGACGAAGGCGGACCGGGAGATGATCGTGACCGCCACCTCGGCGGCCAACGACTGCCTCTACTGCGTCGTCGCCCACGGCGCGCTGCTGCGGCTGTTCGAGCGCGACCCCCACATCGCCGACCGGGTCGCGGTCAACTGGCGCAGCGCGGGCCTGCCCGCCCGCCAGCACGCGATGCTCGAGTTCGCCCTCAAGGTCTGCGAGCGGCCCGGCGAGGTGGGGGATGCGGACCGGGCGGCGCTGTACGAGCACGGCTTCGACGACGAGGACGCGTGGGACATCGCGGCGATCACGGGGTTCTTCGGCCTGTCCAACCGGGTGGCCACCGTGGCGAAGATGGCGCCCAACCCGCAGTTCTACCTGCTGGGGCGGGTGCCCAAGGACGTCTACGCGCAGCTGACGGCGCAGCCCCCGGTGCAGGACCCGCCCGCGGCCGGCTGAGCCGGGTCCGGCGCCCTGGGCAGCCGGCCGACCGACGAGCGGGCAGGCGGGCGCGTCGATCCCGCGCGGGCATCGCGGCCGCAGGCGCAGCGGCCGGCTCCCCGGGGCGCCGCAGGTGGCCCATTGGGCAGCCGCGCTGGCCCACGGCGAACCGCGGAACACCGTTGAGCCATGTCCGCTCCAGCGGTTAGGGTGTGACGCAAGCCGCATGAATGGCCCGGACCGGGCGTTCGCAACGGCCGTCAGCCGCGCGGAGCGCACGCACCGCGCGCCGGATCTCAATGAGGAGAATCATGGCAGTCTACGCACAGCCCGGCAGCCCGGACGCAAAGGTCAGCTTCAAGCCCCGCTACGAGAACTGGATCGGCGGCGAATGGACGCCGCCGACCAGCGGCAAGTACTTCGAGAACGTCAGTCCGGTCAACGGCAAGCCCTTCACCGAGGTCGCCCAGTCCAACGCGGACGACGTCGAGCTCGCCCTCGACGCGGCACACAAGGCCGCCCAGACGTGGACGAAGACGAGCGCCGCCGAGCGCGCCCTCATCCTCAACAAGATCGCGGACCGCATGGAGGACAACCTCGAGGCGCTCGCGGTGGCGGAGACGTGGGACAACGGCAAGCCCATCCGCGAGTGCCTCGCGGCGGACATTCCGCTGGCCATCGATCACTTCCGGTACTTCGCGGGCTGCATCCGCGCGCAGGAGGGCTCCCTCTCGCAGATCGACGACGAGACCGTTGCCTACCACTTCCTCGAGCCGCTGGGCGTCGTCGGCCAGATCATCCCGTGGAACTTCCCGCTGCTCATGGCGGTGTGGAAGCTCGCACCGGCGCTGGCGGCCGGCAACTGCGTGGTGCTCAAGCCCGCCGAGCAGACCCCCGCCTCGATCATGGTGCTCATCGAGATCATCGGCGATCTCCTGCCGCCCGGCGTCGTCAACGTCATCAACGGCTTCGGCGTCGAGGCCGGCAAGCCGCTGGCGTCGAACAAGCGCATCGCCAAGATCGCGTTCACCGGTGAGACGACCACCGGCCGCCTCATCATGCAGTACGCCTCGCAGAACCTCATCCCGGTGACGCTGGAGCTGGGCGGCAAGAGCCCGAACATCTTCTTCAACGACGTCGCACAGTCCGATGACAGCTACTACGACAAGGCGCTCGAGGGCTTCGCGATGTTCTCCCTCAACCAGGGTGAGGTGTGCACGTGCCCCTCGCGCGCACTCGTCCAGGAGGGGATCTTCGACGACTTCGTGGCCGCGGGCATCGAGCGCGTGCGCGCCACGAAGCAGGGCAACCCCCTCGACACGGACACGATGATCGGCGCGCAGGCGTCGAACGACCAGCTCGAGAAGATCAAGTCCTACCTCGACATCGGCAAGCAGGAGGGCGCCGAGGTGCTCATCGGCGGTGAGCAGGCCCACCTCGACGGGGACCTGGCCGATGGCTTCTACATCCAGCCCACCGTGTTCAAGGGCACGAACAGCATGCGGATCTTCCAGGAGGAGATCTTCGGCCCCGTGCTCGCGCTGACCTCGTTCACGAACTTCGAGGAGGCGATGAAGGTCGCCAACGACACCCTCTACGGACTGGGCGCAGGTGTGTGGAGCCGCAACGGCAACACGTGGTACCGCGCAGGCCGGGAGATCCAGGCCGGCCGCGTGTGGGTGAACAACTATCACTCGTACCCGGCCCACGCCGCGTTCGGCGGGTACAAGTCCTCGGGCATCGGGCGCGAGAACCACAAGATGATGCTCGACCACTACCAGCAGACCAAGAACATGCTGGTGAGCTACTCGGAGAGCAAGCTGGGCTTCTTCTGATGAGCGAGCAGGCACTCGACCGTCCGCTGGATTCGCAGCCCACCCTGGACGGTGAGACCGAGTCCCGGGTGGCGCTGACTCCGGCGGCGGTCGAGCTCCTGCGCGAACTCATCGGCCAGCACGGCCAGCTCATGTTCCACCAGTCCGGCGGGTGCTGCGATGGGTCCTCGCCCATGTGCTATCCGGCCGGTGAGTTCCTCACGAGCGACGCCGATGTGCTGCTGGGCCGTTTCACGCTGCCCGGTGTCGATGCCGAGCAGGCCGAGCTCGAATTCTGGATGTCCGCGGAGCAGTTCCGCTACTGGAAGCACACCCACCTGACGGTGGACGTGGTCAAGGGCCGCGGCTCGGGCTTCAGCGTGGAGTCGCCCACGGGCCAGCGGTTCCTCATCCGCTCACGGCTCGTCGGGTAGCCCGCACCGCCCCCCCCAGGGTGCGAGGGGGCGGGGGAGCCGCGGGGCGGGGGAGCCGGTGGTTCTCCCGCCCCGCTTGGTCCGCACCGCTCGGGCACGGATGAGGCGCTCGGGCACGGATGTGGCGCTCGGGCACGGATGTGGCGCTGGTGCACGGGAGCTCAGGCGCTGGCGTGGCGCCTCAGAGGCCGGCGCGCAGATCGAGAACCGCATGGCCTCACCGCCCGGGAGCCCCGCCACCGCTCACGCGCTGTAGGCGGCGTCGAAGAACTCGAGCTCCAAGCGGACGAAGCGATCCCACAGGCCAGCGGCTTTCGCGCGCTCCGCCTCGTCCAGGTCCGCGCCCACGCGGTCGAGCTCGTCGACGATGACCTGCACCCAGGCGCGGAAGTCCGCGCCGCGGTGCAGCTCGATCCAGCCCAGGTGCTCCGGTCGGCTGGGGTCGGCGAGCTCGCGCTCGCCCCAGTCCAGGTAGAGCCACTCGGCGACGGCCATGACGATGAGGCTGCGGACGTAGGAGTTGGCGTGCGCCGTGTCGAGCATGCCCTCGACCATCGCCGCCGAGGTTGCGGTCAGGGGGCCTCGGCGGCCCGCTCGGTCGACGAGCCGAGGGCCGCCAGGGCGCGTTCGAAGTAGCCGTCCTCGTCCGAGGCGAAGAAGCCCAGCTGGGCGGAGAAGCGCAGCTTGGGCTCCACGCGGTCGGCGTTGACGACGCACGAGGCGCACAGCGACAGGGCCGCATTGAAGAAGCGGTAGTCCTGCTCGAGGTAGTGGGCGAGCACCGCGTCGTCGATGCGGCCGTCGAACAGCTCCTCGACGAAGCGGTGGCCGATCGCCCGGTCCCAGGTGTCACTGGTGCGCTTGCGCAGTTGGGCGGCAAAGCCGCCCGGGGCGGTGGTGATGGTGGTGGCGGTGCTCATCGTCGACCTCCTTGCGGGGAGGGGTGCGGCACGGCCGGGCGCGTGGGGCCCTGCTTGACGACTTCCTCCGCCGGTGCTCACCGGATCAGGTTCGAAGGGTCTGCTGCCGCACTCTCAGCGCCCGCGATGGCGCTCCCCTGTCGTGGAGCCCACCCTAGCGCAGGTGGCGGGTGCGGTGGCCGGCGCACGGCTGAGGTGCGCGCACGGTCTACGTGCCCGGTCGGTGACATCGCTGGGGTGAACGTTCGGGTGCACGGGTCCCCCCCTCCCGGAACGCACGACCGCCCCGGCCGTCGTGGGCCGGGGCGGTGGGGTGCGTGCAGGGGGGAGGGGCTCAGCTCTTGATGGCCGAGAGCTTCTGCCACTGCTTCCAGCTGTACGTCCAATCGGAGACGTCGCCCGAATCCGGCGTGAGGGAGACCCGCGAGCCGGTGATGGAGACCGGGTCGCCGTACTTCGCGGAGGCGAAGTACTTCGCGGCCCGTGAGGTCGAGAGGTTGATGCAGCCGTGCGAGACGTTCGAGCTGCCCTGCACGCCCTCGGACCACGGCGCCGCGTGGACGAACTCGCCGTTGTTGTGGATGCGCACTGCCCACTGGACGGGCGTCGAGTAGCCGTAGCGCTCCGAGGTCATCGTGTAGTCGGCCGACTTCGACATGACGATGTGCTCGCCGTTGTAGGAGGGGGAGCTGGGCTTGCCGAGCGAGGCGGGCCAGTCCCACAGCTTCTTGCCGTCGCGCGTCACCGTCATCCGGTGCGTCTTGGCGCTGGCCTTGACGATCTGGGAGCGGCCGATCTTGAAGTCGAGCGTGACGTTCTTCTTGCCGTACGTCTCGTCCGAGGTCTGCACGCCCTTCATGGGCAGCTTGACCGTGACCTTCGAGTGGGCCGGCCAGTGCTCCTCAGTGCGGTAGTGGATGCTCGAGTGGCCGTCGTCATCGGGCAGCCAGCCCCAGGCGCCCGTGACGCTGCGCTTCTTGCCGTTGTTGTCCGTGACCTGGACCGTCATGCGGTTCTGGATCGAGGCACGGTACTTCTTGGGCACGATGCCGGAGAAGTTGACGATGACGGGCGCGGCGACGCCCACCGTGTCATCGTCGGCGATCTCCGTGAAGGTGCGGGTCGTCTCGCTGGAGGGCTCGGAGGTCTTGACGGTGCCGGTCTCCTCGTGGGACTGGCCGTCGTTGCCCTTGACCGTCGCCTTCCACTCATAGGTGGAGTTGCCGGCGACCGTGAAGTCCGAGGTCCACGTCGTGCCCTCCTCACCGGAGCCCGGGTCATCGGAGGCTCCCGCGCTGGGGGCCGCCGAGGCGCCCTCCGAGTTCTCATCGGAGGCGCCGGCCCCCTGCGAGGCGGACGCGGTCGAATCCGCGTCGCTGTCCTCGAGCTCCGAATCGGAGGTCGAGGAGCGGTTGGCGGCCGTGAAGCCCGCATTCTGGGCGCTGGGCGTCGCGGTAGTGTCCGCCTCGTCGGCGTCCGCGCCGCTGGACAGGGACCCCTTGTCGACGGGGATCTCCTTCTGCTTCGAGTCGGAGGCGCTCGCGGAGGCGAACGTGCCGTTCTCGACCCTGAGCGTCAGGTGCTGCCCGGCCTTGACCGTCTTGACCTCTTTGCCCTTGGCGTCGACGACGCTGATCGAGGGGCTGGCCTGCTCCGTGTTGGCGGAGCCGTTGTGCGAGGCGTTCTCGCCGGTGCCGGAACCGGAGGGGGTGCAGGCCGCGAGGAGCGCGGCGGAGGAGATGAGGGCGGTGGCAGCAAGAAGACGGCGGGACACGCGTGGCCTCTCTGTGGAGGATGTGGATGGCTTTCACAAAGGATACGGGCCCAATGTCAACGCGCGATGACGACGGGGACCGGCCTGTGGGAGTCCACGGGGATATTGGCTTGGAGGGGGGCGGTGACCAGGGGAGATCCCTGCAGCATTCGTTGCAGAATCGTGACACCTGCCGTCGGCGTGGGCGTGCCCGGGCAGAAAAGGACTCTTCGTGCACCCGCCAGAGCCTTCTTACCCTTGCTACCTTCCGGTCCTGGGGGATTCGCAGGGTGACGCCGCACGAAGAGCCGCTTCCATAGTAGGGCACCGGGGCGCGGGAGTGAAATCCCCGCGCCCCGGCGCCCAGCCCAGCGGACGGTGCCGCGGCGAGTGCGCGCAGTCCAGCGCGCACACCGCGGCGGGGGCGCTCAGTCGAGCGCGGCGACGATCGCGGCGTCGAAGGCCTCGAGGTCGGCCGGGGTGCGCGAGGTGATGAGATTGCCGTCGATGACGACCTCCGAGTCCTCCCACTTGGCGCCCGCGTTGACGAGGTCCACCTTGATGGAGCCCACACTCGTGAGCTTGCGCTCATGGGCGACCCCCGCCTCGGCGAGCAGCCACGGGGCGTGGCAGATCGCGGCGACCGGCTTCTGCGCCGCGAAGAACGCCTTGACGAACTCCACCGCCCGCGGGTCCCCGCGCAGCGCGTCCGCATTGAGCGTGCCGCCGGGCAGCACGAGCATGTCGTAGTCGCCGGCCGCTGCATCGGCCAGCGGCACATCGACGGCGAACTCCTCACCGCGGTCCCAGTCGCCTTTCATGGCCTGGAGGCTGCCGTCCGCGGGCGAGACGATCTGGGTGATCGCCCCCGCGGCATCGAGCGCCTCGCGGGGGCTCGTGAGCTCGGGCTGCTCGACTCCGCGGGTGACGAGGATTGCGACCTTCTTGCCTGCTGCCGACATGGCGTCTCCTTCTGTGCGTAGGTTCCGGGCCGCGCCGCGGCCGGCGCGCCCGTGGTCGGCGGATGCCGCTGCTCCAGCGGCCCCGTGCGCGGGGCCGGCGGGCGGGCACCCCGCCACCAGCGCAACGTGCGCGGACGGGCGGCGTATTCCGTGAGGTCCCCTTGCCCTCACGCGTCCCGCGCGGTGCCGGGCGGGTCCGCGGGACCGGCGGGCGGCTCGGGGGCGGGCCGGACGGCGATCCGGCGCAGGCGCAGGGCGGCGAGCCCGAACGCCGCGGCCAGGGCGAGCTGGACGAGGCTGACGACGCCGAAGGCGTGATCGGCGCCCAGCCGCGCGCTCAGGCCCTGGAAGGCGGAACCGAGAACGGCCACGCCCACCGCGATGCCCGTCTGCTGCATCGTCGACACGAGACCGCCGGTCAGACCCGCGATGCGCCTCGGCACCTCGGCCATGACGGTGGCAACGAGCGGCGCGAACTGCAGGGCCTGGCCGGCGCCCAGGACGACCCCGGGGAGCTGGAACCACAGCTCCCAGTGCGCGGGGGCCACCAGCGAGAGTGCGCCCACGCCCGCGAGCCCCAGTGCCTGCACGAGCGCCCCGAGCAGCAGGGCCTGGGGGCCGCCCAGGCGGGCGCTGATGCGGTGGGACAGCGCGGAGACGATGACGAAGGCGGTGGCGAAGGGGGCCAGGGTGAGGCCGGAGAGCCACGCCGGATCGCCGTGCGCCGACTGGGTGAGCAGTGCGAAGTTGTAGAGGAAGGCGCCGAAGCCCGCGAAGAAGACCGCGGCCATGATCATGCCCGCCGCGATCGCGGGGCTGCGCAGGACGCGGGGCGGCAGCAGCGGCTGGGCGCTGCGCGCCTCGGCGCGCCGCTGCTGGACGATGAGGGCGACGAGTGCGGCGACCGCCGCGGAGAGTGGGATGAGCGCGGCCGCGCCCCAGCCGGTGGACGGGCCGATCGCCAGGCCGGTGAGCAGCCCGCCCAGGGCGAGGGCGAGCAGTGCGGCCCCCGCGAAGTCGAGGCGGAGGCCCGGTTCCCCGGCGTCGGCCGGCAGCCGCAGCGCGGCCCACGCGCACACCCCGCACGCGGCCGCGAACACGGCGAACGCCAGGCGCCAGCCCCAGACGGGGCCGCCGAGCGAGGTGAGCGCACCGCCGATCACCTGCCCGCCCACGGTGCCCACCCCGGAGAACGCGCCGAACGCGCTGACGGCGCGCACGCGCGCCTGGCCCACGGCGCTGAGCTGGATGATCGAGAGGATCTGCGGCATCATCACCGCCGCCGCGAAGCCCTGCAGGGCGCGCGCCGCGATCGCCATGGGCACGTTCGCGGCGCCCGCGACGAGCAGCGAGGTCGCCAGCAGCCCCAGCATGCCCAGGATGAACAGGCGCTTGCGCCCGAAGCGGTCGCCGATCCGGCCGCAGAGCACGATCGCGGCCGCGAAGGCGGCGGCGTAGGCGCCCACGATGAGCGCGAGCTGCGCCGGGCCGGCGCCCAGGGCCGAGCGGATCTGGGGGGAGGTGATGTTGCCCAGGGAGAAGACGAAGGTCGCGAGGAACGCCGCGAGCTGCAGGGGCCACAGGCTCGGGGCCGGGCGCGGCTGCCTCGCACTCATGCGCGCCTCCTTCCGGTGGACTGGGGGACCGACCGGGGTGGGGTGTGGGGCGGGTCCGGGCTCCGGGTCGGCGGAGCGGTGGATGGAGCGGCTGGCGGCCGGTGCGCTGTGCGCGGCGCGGGCTTCGGTGTGCGTCATGGGGCCAGCCTGGGCGGTGCGCGGGCCCTGGGGGAGTGTCTGCCCATCCTGTCACCCGGAGCACCACCCTGGGGAGCGGTTCGCGGCGGCGGACGGGTCCTGCGGTGGGCACAATGGGCCCATGGCAGTCATCAGCCGGGCCGAACTGGCCGCCTTCCTGCGCAGCCGCCGCGATCGCCTCAGGCCCGAGGACGTGGGGCTGCCCCGCGGAGCCCGCCGGCGCGTGCCGGGTCTGCGCCGGGAGGAGGTGGCGGTGCTCGCGCACGTGGGCACCACCTGGTATGCGTGGCTGGAGCAGGGGCGCGACGTCCATCCGTCGGAGGAGGTGCTCGCCGCGATCGCCGATGCCCTCCTGCTGCGCTCCGAGGAGCGCGCCCACCTCTTCCGCCTGGCCGGCTACCCCGCGCGCGCCGCCTCTCCCGGTGTGGGCGCCATGGACGCGCGGCTGCGCGAGACGCTCGATGCGCTCTCCCCGCTGCCGGCGATGGTGGCCGATGCGCTGGGCTACTGGCACTCGTTCAACGCGGGCTACCGCTACCTCATCGCCGATGCCCATGCGCTCGTGGGATCCCCCGCGGATGCCAACTGCACGGTCCAGTCGCTGCGCAATCCCGCCTGGCGCCGGGCGCTGGCCGACGATCCCCACTACTGGCGGCTGCACGTGGCCAAGCTGCGCACGGCATTCGCCGAGGTGCCCGATGACCCGCGCTGGCCGGCGTTCCTCGAGCGCCTGCGCGAGTGGGAGGAGTTCGCCCAGGCCTGGGACTCCGGCGAGGTCATGCGCGAGGCCACCACGCGCAAGGTCTTCGACAACCCCTACGTCGGCCGCCTCGAGCTCTACGCCGTGGGGCTGGCAGTCATGGAGGACCGCCGGCTCACGCTCACGGTCTTCCAGCCGGCGGACGCGGTCACTCGGTCCCGCCTCGAGCACCTGGACGAGCTCATCCGCAGCGGTGCGATCGACGCCCTGGCCGCCCGTGCGCCGCGCCTGCGCGCCGTGTGAGCGCTGCTGGCCGTGCCTGTGCTGCTGGCCGTGACCCCGCCGCCGGCCGTCACCGCGTTGAGCTGGGCTGGACTCGAATGGACGGGGGTGGGCTGCGCCTGGGGCGGTCGCCGAGGCCGTGGCCCCGGGGGCGGGTCCGTAGGATGCGGGCATGGCCACCCCACGCGACTCGCGCGCCAGCGCAGGCGCCCGCCGCCTCGCGGACCTCGACCTCGGCGTGCTCTACGAGCGGCTGCTCGCCGCGCACGGCCCCCAGGACGACTGGTGGCCGGCCGAGTCCGCCTTCGAGCGCATGGTCTCCGCCATCCTCGTGCAGAACACCCGCTGGGAGAACGCCGCCGCGGCCATCTCGAACCTGCGCGAGGCCGGCCTCATGAGCCCGGAGGCGCTCGCGCAGGCCGATCCCGAGGCGCTGGCCGGCCCCGTGCGCCCCGCCGGCTTCATGACGGCGAAGTCCGCAGCCGTGCGGGGGCTCGCCGCGTGGGTGCGCGACGGAGAGCCCGAGGCGCTCGGCGATGAGGAGCTGCGAGCCCAGCTCCTCGCCCTGCGGGGCGTGGGGCCCGAGACCGCGGACGTCATCGCCCTCTACCGCTATGAGCGCCGCGCCTTCATCGCCGATGCCTACGCCCGCAGGCTGCTGGCCCGGTTCGACTACGCCGTGCCCGGCTCCTACGAGGCGACCCGCCGGCAGGTGCTGCCGGCCCTGGAGGCCTCGGCGCTGGGCGCGCGCGAGCTGGGCGAGCTCCACGGGCTCATCGTCGAGGAGGGCAAGGCGGACGCCCAGCGCTCCCAGGCGCGAGCGCGGCACAGCCCGACCGCGGCCGCGCGAGCGCGGTAGCGGCGGCGGGCGCGGTCAGGCGCGTCGGAGAGCGGGGAGGCGAGCGCGCTCAGGAGTGCGGCTGGGGCGGGCCTGCCGGCGCCTCGGGCCCGCGGTCCGGTGAGCGCTGATCGCACAGCGCGGCGCCGGTGGCCAGGGCGGGCAGTCCGCCCGGGCCGGTGGGCGCCAAGACGAGCACGATGCACACGAGCGCGAAGACCGCGGCCGCACCCGGCAGCGGAAGGGCCTGCCCGGCCAGGAGGATGAGCAGGTAGCCGCCGCTGCCGCACAGGAAGCGCAGGAGGCGGGCCGGCGGAGTCGCCATGCGGGGGCGGCGATAGGCCAGGCGCACCGTGAGGTCACCCGGTGTGGCGCCCGTGGCCAGGGTGGTCGCCAACCAGATCCCCGCCGTGGTGGCGAGCGCGATGGCCTCCGGCCAGTGGGCAAGCGCGAGGGCGCCTCTGTCCGCGCGGGCGAGCAGCTCGGCGCCCAGCCGCAGGCCCACCGTGAGGGCGGTGAGGATGAGCGTGCTGGCCAGCCAGTCGGAGAACATGCCGAGCAGGCGGCGGGGGCGCGTGACGGGGCGCGGCACCTCGGGCGCGGCATCGTTGGAGCCCCAGAGGCGGCGGGGGACCGCGAGCGCGAGGAGGGATCCCACCAGGGCGCCCGAGGTGTTCGTGAGCATGTCGTCGACGTCGAAGACGCGATAGGCGCAGTCGTAGAGGCCCCACACCCCGGTCAGCTGGGTGGTTTCGACGAGTGCGGAGATCGCCAGGCCCAGGGCGCCGGCGGTGAGGAGGCCGCGCCCGCCCAGGACGCGCACGAAGAACCCGAGCGGGACGAAGAGCAGCACGTTGAGCGCCAGCTGGAGGACGAGCGGGTTCGCCGCGAATGCCCGCAGGCCCCCGCCGGACTCCGCCCACGCCCGTGCGAGGTCCGCCGCGAACTGCCCCAGGTGCGTATTCGTCCCGGCGCAGCGCACGGCGTTCGGGGCGGGCAGCGGCAGGAGCGTGTAGGTCCAGATCGCCCAGAAGTACACGAGCGCCGCGCCCCACAGGAGCAGTCGGCCCAGCGACAGACCTCCCTGGCGGTGGTAGAGCCCCGCGACGATCGGCACGAAGAGCACGACGCCGGCCACGGCGCCCAGGGCGACCGCTGCGACAGCGGAGAGGACATGGGGGCTCATGGGGGAGGGGTCTCTTCTCTCGCGGGGAACCGGCAGGGAACGGGGCCGCGCGACGGTCCTGGTGCACGGCGCGTGTCAGCGTAGCCGAGGCGCGCGGCGGGGGGCCCGCGCGGGTGGTTGGGGATGCGTGAGGAAGGGACAGTCGGGCACGGGGGCCCCGGGTGGCAGTGGCCGCGGTCGGTGATTAGTCCGAAAAGCGGTTGGCATGTATTCTCTCGGATGTGCGTGCTGAGTCTCACAAGCACACTCCCCTCCGTCCCCCGAGTGAATGGCCTCCCATGACCCGCATCCTCCGCGCCCCGCGGCTGCTCGCCGCATTCGGCGCGCTCCTGGCGCTGTTCGCCAGCAGCCTTGTCCTCCTCGCCGCCGCACCCGCTCGCGCGGCCGACTGCGCCCCCGCCTCCGGCAGCACCGACATCTCCTCCGCCGCGTACGGCGATGACGACGTCACCCTGACGGGAGGTGTGGACTACACCTGGGGACAGGAGACGAAGCTGCACATCGACTTCGGCAAGAGCAAGAAGCTCGCGTCCGTGAAGACGGGCGACTACTTCACCTACACCCTGCCCGCGGACAGCGGGCTCGCCCCGCAGGTCGGAGGTGCCTCCTTCGACGTGACCGATCCGGCGCACGGCAACCAGGTCATCGCCTGCGCCGTCTTCGACGCCCAGGCACAGCAGCTCACCGTCGTCTTCAACGATGCAGCGGCCAAGCTCCAGGGCGTGCAGGGCTGGGTGGAGCTGCGCGTGCAGATCTTCCCCCTCGGTGAGGGCACCGAGGGGCCGCGGAAGATCCGGCTGACGCAGACCAAGACCCTCGACATCACGGTCCACCCCGGTCAGGGCCCCGGTGAGGGCTTCCACAAGGACGGCTGGCTGCGCGTCGGCCTCAAGGAACCGGCATTCAGCGCGGACCGCGCGATCGTGTGGCGCATCGCGTTCCCGCGCATGCAGGAGAGGCTGACGAACGTCGAGGTCACGGACGACTCCGAGGACACGAAGTGGTCCTTCAACTGCTCCTTCATCGATGTGTCGGCCGTTCAGGTGCTGGGGCCCAACCGGGCGTTCGAGCAGCGCGATCAGCCGATGAACGACGCGGAGAAGGCGATCGCGAAGACGGTCGAGGGAGCGTGCGAGGCCGAGCGGTTCCAGGCGAAGGTCCCGGAGATCCCCGCCGGGTACATGGTCATCTTCCCCGCGCTGTACGCCAGCGTGCAGATGCCCATGGGCGGCACGTACACGAACACGGCCGTGCTGACCGCGGACCAGTGGGACAAGCCCCTGACCACGGGGCACAAGGTCGACATGAGCGGCAACGGCGAGGGCTCGGGCGACTCGTCGACGCCGCCGGTGACCCCCACGACGACGGCTCCCGTGCCGACGACCACGGAGCCTGCGCCCACGACCCCCGCCACCACGCCGCCTGCGACGACGGCGCCCAGTGAGGCTCCGTCGCCGAACGCGAGCTCCACGCCGAGCGCGTCTGCGACGACGCAGCCCGCCCCCGGTCCGGGTGAGGCCCCAGATCCGGCGCCCGCACCCGCCCCGGGTGGCGACGACGACTCCCATGGCTCAGGTCAACTGCCGCGCACGGGTGCCGAGCTTGCCCTGGCAGTCGGCAGCGCTGCCGCGCTCATGGTGGTGGGAGCGGGGCTGCTGCTCGCCTCTCGCCGCAGGCGCCGCTGATTCGGCAAAAGCCGGGGCCTCGGGTAGAGTCTTGCGCGGAGGATTCGCCTAGCGGCCTATGGCGCACGCCTGGAACGCGTGTTGGGTTAACGCCCTCAGGGGTTCAAATCCCCTATCCTCCGCGGTGAAGACCCCCGCTTGCCCTTCGAGGGCAAGCGGGGGTCTCGCGTCTCCGGCTATGTCAGTGCCCCCTTGTATCGTCTGGGTCACTGGTGGATACTCACTCGGACGAGAGGTGGTGGTCATGATGACTCCAGTCGTGCCGGTGGTGCTGACGAAGCGCGAGGCGTGCCGGGAACTGGCTGAACTCCGTGAGCGGATCGGGGATGTCGGGGCTCTGCGGGAGCGCGGCGAGCGATTCGAGCTGAGTGCCGACGAACTTGTCGACTACGGCCGATTGCTCGATCTTGAGTTCCTCACCAGTGACTGACACCCCGGTGCTCGAAACCCAGGCGGCCCGGTTCGCGGGCGACCTGACTGCCACGGTGCAGGCGGTGTCGCCCGGGTGCTCCCCGTTTGCGGCCACGGCCGTTGCGGACGCCAATCGATTCGTCGTCTCGCAGACTCCTGCGCAGGGTGTTCCCCTTCGTGTTGGAGGCGAACCGCTGCTGACGCTGCTGGTGAGATTTCAGTGTGTGCTTGACGGTGTGGGCAGATTTCTTGCGGTCGAAAAGTCAGGGATTGCCGTCCACGCAGGTCAGCGCGCCAGTGGGGAACCGCTCTTCCGCTTCGAATACGACAGGCGCACCCACTCGGTGCCTGTTGCGCATATCCAGGTCCATGCCCACCGCGACGCGCTGAGCCACGTGCTGGCACGCGCGGGAAGCGGTACTCAGCGAGCCCGTCGACGAGCCGACAGCACCGGCATTCCAGCGCTCAGCCAGCTGCATTTCCCCGTCGGCGGACATCGATTTCGACCCTGCCTCGAAGACGTGTTGGAGATGCTCATCGATGAGTTCGGAATCGACGATGCCGGGGACGCCAAAGCGGCGCTGCGCGAGGGGCGTGAGCGGTGGCGGCATACGCAGACCCGCAGTGCCGTTCGCGACGACCCGGCAGAAGCGGCGATAGCCCTTCGCGAGCTTGGCTATGCGGTCCAGTGGTCTGGGGGCGGAGACGAGCCCGAACCTCAGCGGGAGCGACTGCAGGCACCTTGACCCTGCCCCCAGTGCCCCAGCGCGCTGACGGCCACGACCGGCGCGCCCGCTAGTCGAGCTTGAGGTCCTTCTTGTTCATGCCGGGGAAGATGAGCTGGTACCTGACCATGTCGCCCCTGTGGTCGATGAGCTTGACGGAGCCGAAGTACGTCTTGCCGTTCGCCGTCACATTGCACAGCGTGGAGCCGCGCCACGAGTTCACGTTCATCTTGCGCGTGCAGTCGACCTTCGAGACCTTCATCTCGAACTTGTTGACGAAGAGGTCCTTGAGATCGAACTCGAGTGACTTCTCCGGGATCGTGCCGTTGCCCTTCTTGTCGACCTTCATGGAGCCGTCGCTCGCCCACGAGGTCGTCTTCGCCGAGTCCTTGAACCGCTCGCTCACGTTCGTCGACGGTGTCGTGGGGGCGCTGCCGGAGCCGTCTGCACCACTGCTGGCCTCGGCTGTGGCACCCGTGCCACCGGCATCGGCTTCGCCGTCGGCCGCGCTCTGGTCCGCGCCGCCCTCCGCCGGCGCCGAGGCGGACTGCTGCTGGTCTCCCTGCTCGCCCTGGGACTCGCCCCCGCCGGAGCAGCCTGCCAGGCAGACGGTGAGGGCGGCGGCCGCGGCGACGAGCCGGGGCGGGCGAAGTGCTGTGCGAAGCGCGATCACGACGGTCTCCTTCAGGAATGGGACGCTCGGTTATCCGTACGGCATCACTCTGCCATGCCCGCCCACCCTTGAGGCGCCAACGGTGTGACGAGGCCGCCACACGGTGCGGGTGCGCCGTGCCCGGTGCTGAGATTGCTCCCGGGCGGCCACAGGGGCGTTGTTAGGATCGGCTTGGAGCCCGTCCGCCCGGACACCCGCCTCGCCTCCGCTTGCCGCACCCCCGGTCCGCGCGCCGCCCGCCGTGCAGCGCAGGCCCTCGACGAAGGATCCCCGCATGCCGGTCCCGCCCTCTTCCGCGCACCACACAGCAGCGCGTCAGGCGCCCGCGGATTCCGGGGGTGCCCCTGGCGCGGCTCGGGCCGCAGGAGGTCCGGCAGCGGAGCAGCGGGAAGCAGCATCCGAACGCGCCGGGCAGCGGGGCCGCGCGCGAGGTGCCGCGCCGGCCGGCACCTCGGCGGCGCGGGGACGCCTGGCGGGATTGCGCGACCGGACGACGGCAGCACTCGCGCCGCTCGGGGCGTTCCTTACCCGCTTCGCCCCGGCAGTCGCGGCGCTGACGGCCGCCGTGCTCTACGGTGCGCTGTCGATCCTCATGTGGGTCAACTACTACTCGCCCTCATGGGATCTGGGCATCTTCACCCAGCTCATGGACCAGTATTCGAAGCTCCAGGCGCCCATCGTCGACATCAAGGGCCCCGGCTACAACCTGCTGGGCGACCACTTCCACCCGATCCTCATCCTGCTCGCCCCCGTCTTCGCCGTCTTCCCCTCGGGCCTCACCCTCATGCTGTGCCAGACCGTGCTGTTCGCGGCCTCGGCCTGGCCCCTGACTTCCCTGGCCTTCGAGCGCCTGAGCACGAAGGGCGCGTGGCTGCTCAGCTTCGCCTACGTCTTCTCGTTCGGGCTGCTCAATGCCGTGACCGCCCAGTTCCACGAGATCGCCGTGGCGGTGCCGCTCATGGCATTCGGGCTCGTCTGGTGGATGCGCGGGCGGCGCATCGGAGCCGCGGTGGCCATCGGGCTGCTCGTGTTCTGCAAGGAGGACCTGGGGCTGACCGTCGCGATGTTCGGCGCCGTCGTCTGGCTCAAGGACCGCAGGGACTTCCGCTGGGCGCTGGGCTTCGCCGTCTGGGGCGTCATGTGGTTCCTCTACGCCGTCTTCGTCTTCATCCCCATGTTCAACACCGGCGGCGGCTACGACTACACGGACAACGTCACCCTGGCGCAGACCATCCGCGAGGGCCTGACGACCAAGCTCGGGACCGTGGGCTTCCTGGCCCTCACGGCCGGCGCCATCGGCCTCCGCTCGCCCTACATCCTCCTCATGCTCCCCACGCTGGCGTGGCGCTTCGCGGGCAACGTCGAGGGCTACTGGAACCTCAGCTTCCACTACTCGGCCGTCCTCATGCCGATCGCGGTGGTCGCTCTCGTCGATGCTGCCAAGCGCCGCCACCGGAACTTCGCGCCCCTGGTGGCGGCCATCACCGCCGTCGCGCTGCTGAGCCAGACGAGCATCCACCTGCTGTGGGACGCCGACCGGTACAAGGTCGACGGCGGACCCGCGGTCCAGGCGGCCAGCCGCTACGGCTCCGTGGGCACGGACCTCCACCTCCTCGCCTACCTCGCACCCAAGACGCACGTCTACTGGACGAGCACGCTGGGCGGAGTCCGCCCCGATGCGATCGCCCTGCGCCCGGACGACACGCACGAGCCCGTGGAGTCCTGGGCGGCGAAGAATCTGGGCGGAGACTGGAGGCTCGTCTACAGCGGCGGTGGCTACGAGGTCGTCGCCCGGCAGTCATAGCCACGGCAGTCACAGGCACGGACCGCGGGCAGCGCAGGGGTGATACCCGGGCCGCCCCTGGAAGGGGATTCGTCATGGCCGATCGGCACGACTCGCAGCGCCCAGCGCTCGGGGCACCGCACGACAACGCATCGGTGGCCGCCCGGCTGGGCGGTGAGCCGTTCGAGCTGCCGGCCCGCGGCCTCGCGTTCGCGGGCTATCGCGCCTCCCCGGGCACCGGAGTTCCTGGGGCCGCCGAGGCGCACTCACCCGCCGCTCCCCGAACCGCTGCCCCCGGGGTCGGAGCTCACGGCACCGGAGCTCACGGGGCCGCCGAGGCGCGGCCCGGCGCCGCGCTGCCGGTGCTCCTCGTCCACGGCTGGCCGGAGTTCGCGGCCGGGTGGGAGGCCACGGCCCGCGAACTGCTGGCAGCCGGTTACGAGGTGGCCGCCTACGATCAGCGCGGGTATTCTCCCGGCGCCCGCCCGGACGACGTGCGCGCCTACGACGTCGCGGAGCTCGTGGCGGACATGGCCGCCGTGGCCGAAGGACTGGGCTGGGAGCGGTTCCACCTGGTCGGCCACGACTGGGGCGGGATCGTCGGCTGGGCCTTCGCCGCGGTGCACCCGGAGCGCCTCGCGAGCTTCACCTCCGCGGCCTCGGCGCACCCCGAGGCGCACGGCCGCAGGATGGCCGAGGACCCGGATCAGCGCCGCCGCATGGAGTACATGCGCCGCATCCGCAGGGACCCCGCGGGGATGCGCGAGGCGCTCCTGGACGACGATGGTGCGCTCCTGCGCTCGTACTACCAGGGCGCGGTCCCAGCCGCGCTCGTCGACTCCTACGTCGAGCGGCTGAGCGAGCCCGGTGCGATGGACGCCGTACTGTCGTACTACCGCCAGTTCGGCGAGGGCGCGCCGATCGCATACCGGCCCATCACGGTGCCAGCGCTCTACCTCTGGGGCTCGCGGGACGCGGCCTTCACCCGGGGCGCGGCGGAGCTCACCGCGGACTACGTCGAGGGCCCCTACCGCTTCGTCGAGCTGACCGGGGCCACCCACTGGCTGCCCGAGGAAAAACCGGACGAGATCGCCGCGGCCGTGCTCGACTGGGCCTCGCGCCATCCCGACTGACGGGCGACCCGCGCCGACCGCACCGGCCCCGCCGCGTCACGATCGGGTGACGACTGGGCCGCCCCGCCGCCCGCGGGCCGTGCGCACTCCCCGCGAGGACTAGGGTGCTCATGATCGCAGCCCCGAATTCCGAAGGATCTCCCCTCATGCGCGTGCCACTGCTCTGCGCGGCCACCACGGCCGCCCTCGTCCTGGGCCTCGGCCTGCCGGCCACCGCCGCCGAACTCGGAGGCTCCGGTTCCGAACCGAGCGCCGCCCACTCCGCCGCCCCCCGCGAGTCGCAGGCGAGCGACTCGCACGCCTCGGAGCTGGCGTCCTCGGAGGCTGCGCAGACGAAGGGCGCACGGACCCCGCTGGCCACCACCGAGGCGAAGGCGCCGACGGCGCGTGCGAAGTCGGCGACCGCGCCCACGGCCACCGCCCGCGCGGTGAAGATCGACGCGAAGATCTCGGCGGCCGCCGCACGCGCCAAGCTCGGCGCCGCGAAGGGCGCCACCGCCTCCGTGAAGGGCGGGGTGCGCCAGAACTACGCCCGCGGCGCCGTCTTCCTCAAGAAGGGCGCGAAGACCGCCTACGCCGTGCGCTCCGGGATGCTGGGCCGCTACCGCTCCGCCGCCGGCCTGCCCACCGGCAACGAAGCCTGCCACGGCAAGAACTGGTGCACGCAGCCGTTCAGCGGCAGCCCCCGCACCCTGTCCTGGACCTCCGGGAAGATGCGCGTGTGCACCGGGCTGCGCAAGCGGGTCGAAGGGAAGAAGGCCTCGGCACTCCAGGTCATCGAGGTGGACCAGACGAGCACGCGCCACGCCAACGTCTACGCCTGCGTCCGCGATTCCAACGGCACCTACAAGCGCGACGGCGGTGCCTACGCGGGGCTCGTCGGCTAGACCGGCACTGCGGCGAAGAAGCGCGAGGGCGATGGGAAGACCCCGCGCGGTGTCTACTGGATGCGCGGCGGCTTCGGCACCAGCAAGAACCCGGGGCTCAAGCACCAGCGCTACACGAAGGTGACGAAGAAGACCGTCTGGGTCGACAGCTCCGCGTCGAAGTACTACAACACCATGCGGCCGTCCGGGAAGAGCGAGAAGCTCTACCAGCGCGGGCCCTACCGCCACGCCCAGGTGATCGGCTACAACGAGAAGCGCGCGAAGGGCAAGGGCTCCGCCATCTTCCTGCACCGGCGCACCAGCGCGTCGAACTACACGATGGGCTGCGTTGCCGTCTACGACTCCTCGCTCGTCAAGCTCATGAAGTGGCAGATCTCGAAGGACGTGCAGATCGCCATCCACGCCTGAGCGCGGGCGCGGCGGAGGTTCGAAGCGTGGCCGCCGCGGTGCTCGGGGGCCTGTGCGAGCGGCGCATTCGCACACAGTCCCCTGTCAGGAACCGGTCATAGCGTGGGCGGCAGAGGCGGTGACCCGCACCGCCGGAGGCAAGGAGTGAACATGGGACTCGACGACAAGTTCGACAACAAGGCCCAGGAGTTCGGCGGCCAGGCCAAGGACACCATCGGCAAGGCCACCGGCGACGAAGAGCTGCAGGCCGAGGGCAAGGGCGACAAGTTCTCCGCCAACGCCAAGCAGGCCGGCGAGAAGATCAAGGACGCCGGCAAGAAGATCGGCGAGGCGTTCGGCGGCGACAAGCACTGAGCCCCGCCACCAGCGCGCAGGCCCTGACGGCCTGACCGCAGCGGCGCCCCCTGCCCTCCGGCAGGGGGCGCCGCTGCGTCCCCGCCCTTGCGTGCCCCCTACGCCAGGAGGGTGGCGGCCGTGGTCGCCACCGCCTCGGCGACGGCCTCGCACTCCGGCGGCCCCACCTCACCGGTGAGGACGACGGGCGGGCAGGCCAGCGTCCAGCCCAGCCCGGTGGTGATCTGCTCCATGGCCCGCTCCGCGCCGGTCGTGTCCCAGCCGCCGTGGATCCAGTACGCCAGCGGCCGTCGCGCAGTCGCCTCCCTGACCTCGTAGTACGTCGTGTCGAAGAAGTGCTTGAGGGCCCCGGAGATGTAGCCGAAGTTCACGGTGGTGCCCAGCGCATAGGCATCGGCGGCCAGGACGTCCTCGGCGGTTGCCTCGAGGGCCGCGCGCTCGACGAGCTCCACGGACGCGAGCTCGTCGAGGTCGAAGACCCCGCGCGCCGCCTGGGCCAGAGACTGCGTGGCGCGGGTGGGGGAGTGGTGGACCATGAGCAGCTTCATGGCCCCACGCTAGCCGCCGTAGGCTGGGAACGGCAGAGTGCGGCCCGGCAGGGCCCGACGAGGGGAGTGCGCGGTGGCCGTCATCAAGGATCCGCTGCGCGGACTCGCCCGGCCCGCGCCCACCGCGAGCGACGCGCAGATCGCCGCCGCCCTCGCCGCCCGTCCAACAGGCGACTGGGCCGTCCTCACCGGTGCCGGCATGAGCACGGACTCCGGCATCCCCGATTACCGCGGCCCGGGCGCCCCGCCGCGCTCGCCCATGACGGGCCAGACGTTCCGCTCGGGGCAGGCCGCCCGCTCCCGCTACTGGGCGCGCAGCTTCCTGGGCTGGCCCCGCATCCGCGCCGCCCAGCCGAACGCCGCCCACCGTGCGCTGGCGCGCCTGTCCCCGCACGGAACCATCACCCAGAACGTCGACGGGCTGCACGAGACCGCGGGATCCGACCCGGTCATCGACCTGCACGGCCGGTTGGACCGCGTCATCTGCCTGCAATGCGGCGAGCTCTTCTCCCGCGACTGGCTCCAGGGGGAGCTGGACGCCCTCAACCCGGGCTTCCGGGCGGGCCTGTCCATCAGCCCGGAGGAGATCGAGACGGCACCCGACGGCGATGTCGCGCTCGAGGAGACCGCGGGCTTCGCCGTTCCGCCGTGCCCCGTGTGCGGCGGCATCCTCAAGCCCGATGTCGTGTTCTTCGGCGAGAGCGTGCCCGCGGAGCGCGCCGAGGCCGCGACGCGCCTGGCCGCCGGGGCGCACGGGCTCGTGGTGCTCGGCAGCTCGCTCGCCGTGCTCTCCGGGCTGCGCTTCGTGCGCTCGGCCGCCCGCGAGGGGCGCCCGGTCGTCATCGTCACCGACGGCCCCACCCGCGGTGATGCGCTCGCCGCCCACCGCTCCACCTCCCGGGTCGCGGACTTCCTGGCTGCGTGGGAGGCCGCCGTGGCCCCGTGAGCGGGGCCGGCGCGGCCACACGGCGGGCGGCGCGCGCCTCGGCGGTGAAGGGTGTGCCGGCACCCCGCGCGGCAGGCCGGTGGCCGCGGATGCGTCCGAGGCGGGGCGGGCGGCGACTGCGGATGCGTCCGAGGCGCGGCGGGCCGGCGATAGCGGATGCGCCCGAGGCGGGGCGGGCCGGCGACACCCCGGCGCGGGGGCTGACGGCGGGGCGCGGGCTCAGTACGCTGTGGCCATGACGAACTTCGCGCGTTCCGAACGTCTCGCCCTGGCCGCCGAACTCCGCTCAGCGGGCCCCGACGCGCCCACGCTGTGCGAGGGGTGGGACGCCAAGGACCTCGCCATCCACATCGTCATCCGCGATCGCTACCCGCTGTCGCTGCCCGGCAACGCCTTCCCGCAGTTCGCGGACAAGGTGCCCTGGCTCAGCGAGCGCAGCAAGAAGACCGCCGCCCACCTCGCGGAGCTGCCGTGGAACGAGATCGTCGGAATGGTGGCCGGCGGCCCGGGCATGCTCTCGCCCATGTCGCTCGAGCCCATCGACCACCTGGCCAACACGGCTGAGTTCTACGTCCACCACGAGGACGTGCGCCGGGCCGGCCGCGGCTTCGCCCCGCGCAATCTGCCCCACGAGTTCGAATCGCAGTGCTGGAAGATCGTCTCCGCGATCGCGAAGGCTCCTGGCGCCCACGCCGATGACCCGGTGGAATTCGTCGCGGACGGATTCGGCGAGGTGCACGCGGGCCCGCGCGATGCGGCGGCCACGGTGGTCTCGGGCAAGCCCTCCGAGCTGCTGCTCTACGCGTTCGGCCGCCGGGACAGGGCCAATGTGGAGGTCACGGCCCCGAAGAAGGGGTGAGGCGGAGACGCGCTGAGCCGCGGAGGCGCTGAGCCGGGGTGGGTCGGCGGCAACGGCCTACTGCTCCTGGTCTTCTGGAGGCTGGTTTTTGCCGGGAGACTCGGGATCGCTGGGGGTGCCGGGGCCGTTGCCGTCTGCGCCGCTGCCGCCGCCGCTGCGTTCGTCGTTGCCACCCCGTTCGCCGACGTCGCCGGGTCCGCCGGCATCGCCGCGGCGAAGGCTTCGCTCGTGGCTGCGGCGCTGCTCGTCCTCGCGGCGCTGGGCCTCCTCCGTCTCCATGCGCGCCATGCGCCCGCCGATGTGGCTGTCCGGCTTCGTCATGACCCGCCAGATGAGGAACGCGCCGCCGAAGAACGCCACCGCGAAGAACGCGATGACGATGAGGACGGCCAACAGCTGCGGTTCGGCCATCAGCGCGCCAGCCGCTTGCGGTCGAAGCGGTTCGGCCCCCGCGAGCGGAATGTGCCCAGGCCCATGCTGCCGCTCACGGCGATGAGGGGGCTGCCCGGGCGGGCGGCGGCAGCGGCATGCGAGCGGATCGAGCCCCAGCCGGCCGTGAGTCGATCCGTGTTCACACCCCAGGAGTCCGGGACCACGATGAGCAGGCCCCCCATGCCGGGCCGCACCTCCACCTCGATCGTCGGCACATCCGTGGGCGCTTCGAGGAAGTTCAGCTCGATGTTCGACCCCTTGGGGAACGCCTCGATGAAGGGCACTGGGGTCCAGCGCCCGCGCCGGCGCACCGCGCTCCAGGTCGCCTTCACGACGAGCGGGTCTGCCGGATCCCAGCCGGGGATGGCGGCGGTCGAATCGTGCATGTCTCACCTCCTGGGGGTGCGGGCGCTGCGGGCGCTGGGCTCATGGGAGCCGGCGGCGTAGGCGGCGGGCTGTTGGGCGCGGGCCCCGTCGCGCGCCTCGGCGCGGGGCCGTGACCCCACCCCAGCCCGGTGCCGTGGCCTCACCCCGCCGTGGGGCTGTGGCCTCAGGCTACGCCAGCGCCCTGCCCCGTGTCCGCGGTTCGTCGTAGGGTAGTCGCGTGCCCACAGCTCTGTATCGCCGCTACCGCCCGGACACCTTCGATGAGGTGATCGGGCAGGACCACGTAACCGGCCCGCTCAAGGCGGCGCTGGCCCATCAGCGCGCCAACCACGCGTACCTCTTCTCCGGCCCGCGCGGCTGCGGCAAGACGACCTCCGCACGGATCCTGGCGCGCTGCCTCAACTGCGCGCAGGGCCCCACGCCCACGCCGTGCGGTGAGTGCGAGAGCTGCCGCGACCTCGCCACCGGCGGCCCCGGCTCGCTCGACGTCGTGGAGATCGACGCGGCCAGCCACAACGGCGTCGACGACGCCCGCGATCTGCGTGAGCGCGCCGTGTACGCGCCGGCCCGCGACCGCTACAAGATCTTCATCCTCGACGAGGCCCACATGGTGACCCCGCAGGGCTTCAACGCGCTCCTCAAGCTCGTGGAGGAGCCACCGGAGCACGTGAAGTTCGTCTTCGCCACCACGGAGCCGGAGAAGGTCATCGGGACCATCCGCTCGCGCACGCACCACTACCCCTTCCGGCTCGTGCCCCCGGAGATTATGACCTCCTACCTGGACGAGCTCTGCCGCCGCGAGGACGTGCCGGTGGGCAAGGGCGTCCTGCCGCTCGTCGTGCGGGCCGGGGGCGGCTCCGTGCGCGATTCGCTGTCCGTGCTCGACCAGCTCATGGCGGGCGCGGGCGAGGAGGGCATCGACTACGCCACCGCCGTCGCGCTGCTGGGCTACACGCCGGAATCGCTCCTGGGCGACATCGTCGACGCGCTCTCCGCCGGCGACGGCGCCGCCGTCTACCGCGTCATCGACCGGGTCATCGAGTCCGGCCAGGACCCGCGCCGCTTCGTCGAGGACCTCCTCGAGCGCTTCCGCGACCTCATCGTCGTGGGCACCGCGCCCGAGCGCGCCGCCGCGCTCCTGCCGGAGGCACCCGCCGATCACGTCGAGCGCCTCGCCCAGCAGGCGCAGAGCCTGGGCGCCGCGGAGCTCTCCCGCGCGGCCGACCTGCTCAACGCCGGGCTCACGGAGATGACCGGGGCCACGTCCCCGCGCCTTCAGCTCGAGCTCATCTGCGCGCGCATCCTCCTGCCCTCCGTCGACGATCAGCGCCGCGGAGTGCTCTCGCGCCTCGACCGGATGGAGCGCCGGGTGGGCATGAGCGCCGCGGGCGCCGTGGCGCCCGGCGCGGCCGACACTGCTGCTTTACAGGCGGGCGCGGCTCCGACCGGCGCCGAGGCGCAGCCCGGCTCGGGCGTGCCAGGCGAGGCTGCCGGTGGCGGCTCGCGGCCCGCCGACGGCGCCGCACGCGGCGCCGTCCCGAGTGCGGCGGGCGCCCAGGGCACGGCGGGCGCCGCGCGCGGAGTCGACGACGACCTGGATGCCATGGCGGACTTCGCCGCGAGCGCCGAGTCCATGCTCGCCGACGAGGAGGCTGCCGAGGGCGCGCGGGACGAGAGTGCCTCCGGTGGTGACGGATCCGCGCACGGCTCCGGAACGCGCTCCGGCGCCCCCTCGGATGGCGGCGCGGCCGATGGCGCTTCCCAGACGCCCGCGGGCGCCGGGCAGGCTGGCGGCGCGCAGCACGATGCGAACCGCGCTTCGCTGGCGGACGCCGACCCCCGCACGGAGACCGAGGACCGTGTCGAGGCGGGCTCCCGAGGGCAGGCGGGCTCCGGTGCGAATGCCAGCGCCGCCGCGGCGCCCAGCAGCGCAGCGGATGGCGGGGCCCGGGGTGCCAGTGCCGAGGCTCCCTCCGGCAGCGCCGCTCAGCCCTCCGCGCCCGCCGGTCGCGGGGCCCGCGGGGATGACCCTGAGCGCGGCACCCACGGCCCGGGCGCGTCTCAGGCGCCGGGCCAGGACGGGAAGCCTGGCCAGGCCGGGGAGCGGAATCCCGCGCAGGCGCGGGCCGCGCAGCCCGCCGGCGCCGCGGCACAGCAGGCCGGCGTCGGGGAACAGCCGGATGCAGACCAGGCTGAACCTCACGGCGGTGGTGCTCAGACCCCCGGCAGTCAGGCTGCCGGCAGTCAGGCCGCCGGCAGTCAGGGTGCAGGCAGCCGGGCCTCCGGAACTCAGGCCCCCGGTGAGGCCTCCGCTCAGCAGACCGGCGGGCAGGAGATCGACGCGATCCGCCGCGCCTGGCCGAACGTGCTCGACGCGCTCGGCCAGCGCAGCCGCCTGGCCCGCGCCATCATCAGCTCGAACGCGGTGCCGCAGGGCTTCGCCGACGGCGCACTGCTCCTGGGCTTCAACAACGAGAGCGCCGCGGCGAACTTCAACCGCAACGGCAACGATGCGAAGCTCGCCGAGGCCATCGACGAGGTGCTCGGCATCCGGGCCGCCGTGCGCATCGGCGAGGTGGGCGCCGCGCTCGACACCTCCGCCATGGGCGGCGGGCAGGCCCCGCCGCCGCAGCGCGAGCACCGCCGCCCCTCGCAGCAGGAGTTCGAGGCCGTCGTGGGCAAGCGGGCCCAGGATCAGGAGCCCACGGACCGCGAGCGCTACTGGCAGGCCCCTCCCGAGGCGGGGCCGGGCGACTCCGGTGACGACGATGCGGAGGCAGAACCGCAGCCTCGCACTGATGTCCCAGCCGATGCGCCCGAGGAAGCCGAGCGGGCCGCCGAGGACATGCCGCGCGCCCCGCAGGACTTCGAGGATCCCTACGATCTGGACCAGCCCGCCGAGGCAGACGACGAACCGCGGGCCGACCAGCCGCCGGCCGACGATCTGCCCGCCGGAGCGCAGGCGGAGGGCCACGTCGGGTCCGACGAGGTGCTCGCCGGGGGAGCGGCGGCGGCCGGGCCCGCGGCCATGGACGAGGCGCGTGACGGTGTGCAGGTCGATGGCATGCCGCGCGGTGCTGCGCGCACCGATGCAGCGCCGACCGGGCCGACAGCGCCCGACTCGGCCACCGCCGGCACCACGACTTCCGGTGCGCCCGCCTCCGGCACAGCTGCCGCCGTTGCAGCGCCGACTGGGTCGACCGCGGGCGCGGAGGGCGAAGAAGGCGCCGGGCGCACCGAGGACGCTGGGGGCGCCGTCGCCGCGGAGGGCGCCGGTGACGCCGGCGAACACGCGGGAGCCAGCGACGCAGTGACCGATGTGCCGCCCGACCAGCGCGGTGTCGATCCGCGCGAGGCCGAGGAGGCCCGCGTGCGGGGCGAGCGAGCCGGTGAGAGCTCTGCGCATGAGACCGAGGCCCGGGGGGCGAGTGCCGATCGGCAGGCGGAGACCGCCGCGGGCTGGGGCGCCGTCGACATGCCCGGTGTCGTGGTGCCGCCCCCGCCGGACATCGACGAGCCCTACTACGACGACATCGAAACCGGCGGCATCGACCCCTACGAGGATCGGCAACCGCAGCCCGGTGAGCACCGCGCTGCCCCGGCTGCGGAGCCGGATTCCGGGCAGCCCGCCGCACGCCCCGATGACCACGCTGGGCCGGGTATGAGCGAGCCGGGCGCCCCGGGCAGCCCGGACGTCCCGGGGAGCGCGCGCAGCCCGGGCGACCCGGCTGCCCAGGATGAGGCCCTGGTGAGCGGGGAGGCGGAGCCCGCGGGCGCCTCGGCGGCGGAAGGCGCGCCCCACGGTGGTGGAGACCCGGGCGGCGAGGACGACGACCTCGACTTCTTGGGCGCCTACGCGGATCCCACGATCGCGTTCACCTCGAATGAGGGTTACGCCCAGCCGCAGGCCGCCGTGCCCCAGCAGCGCAGCGTGGCCGATGACATCGCCGCCCGGCGGGCAGCGCAGGCACAGCAGCCGCCCGACGGCGACTGGGGCTACGGCGATGCGCCGCCCCGGGGCGACTGGGCCCCGGATGCCGAGTACGGCGGAGGGCCCGGGAATGCAGGGCCGCAGCCGCGCGTTCCGGACCCGGCGGAGAACTACGACGACTACGACACCGCGGACGATCCCGAGCTCGCCGAGGCCCCCGAGTTCGGCGTGCCCGTGGTCGAGCGGCTGCTGGGCGGCCAGGTCCTGGAGGAATTCAGAGAATGAGCATGGTCTACGAGGGTGCGCTTGCCGATCTCGTCGAGGAGTTCGGCAAGCTGCCCGGGATCGGGCCGAAGTCCGCCCAGCGGCTCGCGTTCCACATCCTCCAGAGCCCGGAGCTCGACGTCTCCGCGCTCGCCCACGCGCTCACGGAGGTCAAGAAGCGCGTGCGCTTCTGCGAGACGTGCGGCAACGTCTCGGAGGAGGAGCAGTGCGCCGTGTGCAAGGACCCGCGGCGCGAGCAGAGCGTCATCTGCATCGTCGAGGAGCCCAAGGACGTCGTCGCGATCGAGCGCACTCGCGAGTACCGCGGGCTCTACCACGTGCTGGGCGGGGCGATCGATCCCATGGCGGGCGTGGGGCCCGACGATCTGCGGATCAAGGAGCTGCTGCCGCGGCTCGAATCGGGCACCGTGACCGAGTGCGTGATCGCCACCGATCCCAACCTTGAGGGCGAGGCGACCGCGACGTATCTCATCCGGCTCCTGTCCTCGCTGGGCGTGACGGTCTCGAAGCTCGCCTCCGGCCTGCCCGTGGGCGGCGACCTCGAATACGCCGACGAGGTCACGCTCGGCCGCGCCTTCCAGGGCCGCACCTCCGTCGCCTGAGATCGGGTGCAGCGCGGTGCGGTGCGACCGCCACCACGCGCCGCCACCACGAACCCTCCGACACGAACCTTCCGTCCCCCGGTGCCGCTGTGAAGCGGTGCCCTCCACAAAACGTGCCCTCCACACATCGGCGCCCTCGCGCAGACCGGTGCCGCGCACCGAGTCCACGCGCGAACCGGTTCCTGCCCGCGAATCGGCTCCGCGCAGCGCCTCGGCGCGCGAGCGGGGGTGATGCAGCCGATAGGCCCGCAAGAACCAGACGAACGAGCGCCTCCGCGGCGAGCCGACGTGATCCCGTGCCTCGCCGCGCGTCCTCCCTCCTCCTCAGCACCCAGACGCCCAACCCCTTGACTCCATATCGAAAGTCGATAAGACTATCGATAGTCGATATATCGACTATCGATACGCGTCGGGCGTGTCGAAGCCACGAGGAGGACGAGATGAGCCCGGAGAATCTGGCAGACAGCAGCGGCGCCGGCGAGCGGGGAGCCGCTCCCGGCGGACAGGGAAACGGCACCGCGGGCGGGTGTCCGCGCGCCGGCGGCCGCGGCGGACTCGAGATGTTCAGCCTGCTCGCCGTCGCCGCCCTGGTGGTCCATGCGGCGACCGGCCTCATCCGCGCGGTGACCTCGCACGAGCTCACCGTTGCCCTCGAGCGACCCGCCGGCGCCGCAGGGGGCATCTCCGGAGTCGAGGCCGCCCGCGCCGAGGGGGTGGTGACATTCGCCATCGGATTCGACCAACTGAGCGGCGCGTCGATCGCCACCGTGCTCGCCGCCCAGGCGTCCCTCCTCCTCGGAGGGCTCGTGGCCGGCTGGGCCGCGAGCCGGGCGATTGGCGCGATCGCAGCCGGCAGACCCCTGTCGGGCGGTGCCGCGCGCCGCGTGCTCACCGTCTTCTGGGCGACGGCCGCCACGGGGGCTGCGTACGGGCTGCTCCTCATGCTGGGCGGCAACCTCGTGACGCGCGATCTGGGGATCTTCGACCAGGGCTACGGCAACGGCGTCACCACCTGGGGGATCCTCGGCTGGATCGGCGTGCTGGGCCTCATCCAGGTGTTCTACCGGGCCCTGCGCCGCGGCGCGCAGGCCGAGGACGAGCTCGAAGGGGTGATCTGAGTGGGTGCCGGGGACGCACCGCTGAGCGTCGTCTGCCATCTCGACCGGCTCCTCGAGCGGCGCGGCATGACGCTCACCGAGCTCTCCGCGCAGGTGGGCGTCACCGTGGCCAACCTGTCGGTGCTGAAGAACAACCGGGCCAAGGCGATCCGCTACTCCACGCTGGCGGCCCTGTGCACGGCACTCGACTGCCGACCCGGTGACCTCTTCGACGTGGAGCCGGCCGCAGGTATTCCCTGAGGGGTGGCGGATCCCGTGCGGCGGGCCCGCCCACCACGCGCCCGAGGTGCGGGCCGGCAGACTCCGGCCCGCACCTCGGGCGCGTGGGAGACAGGCGCAGCCCGCCCACCGCGCTGGCGCGGTGGGGACAGGGATGCGGCGGCATGCCACCGCATGCCCCGCGGATGCGGCGGGGGAGACAGGCGGGGGTACCCATCACCCGGAGCCGGTGGGAGTCCGCACCTCGGGTGTGATGGGAGGCGGAGAGGGCGGCGGCATGCCGCCGCATGGCCCGCGGAGGAGGCGGGGAGACAGGCGCAGGTGCCCATCCACCCGTGGGCGGTGGGAGTCCGCGCCTCGGGCGCGGCGGTGAGCCACGGCAAGCCACTGCGGGCCGTGCGGAAGGAGCGGTGGTGCGCGAACCGCGAGCCCGCGACGGCACGCCGCCGCGAGGCCCCGGCCGGGCGGCCTTTAGACTGTGGCTGTGCGTCGGGACGCCCCGGCGCCGCCCGCGGCGCGCAGGCGCCCGGCGCGAGCACGCATCGTGGGAAAGCGAGCGCAGTGAGTCTAGTCGTCCAGAAGTTCGGCGGGTCCTCCGTCGCCGATGCCGCCTCCGTCAAGCGCGTCGCCAAGCGCATCGTCGAGTACCGCAAGACCGGGCACGACGTCGTCGTGGTCGTCTCCGCGATGGGCGACAGCACCGATGACCTCATCGACCTGGCGAAGGACGTCTCGCCCGTGCCGCCGGCGCGCGAGCTCGACATGCTCCTCACCGCCGGCGAGCGGATCTCCATGGCCGTCCTCGCCATGGCGATCGCGAACCTGGGGTTCCGCGCCCAGTCCTTCACCGGCTCCCAGGCCGGCGTCATCACCGACGAATCGCACGGCCGCGCGCGGATCATCGACGTCACTCCCGGGCGCATCCAGTCCGCCCTGGGCGAGGGCAACATCGCGATCGTCGCGGGCTTCCAGGGCGTCTCGCAGAACACGAAGAACATCACGACGCTGGGGCGCGGTGGCTCCGACACGACCGCGGTTGCGCTCGCCGCGGCCCTTGGGGCGGACGTGTGCGAGATATACACCGACGTCGACGGCGTCTTCACCGCGGACCCGCGGATCGTGCCCCCGGCCTCGCGCGTGCACAAGATCAGCTACGAGGAGATGCTGGAGATGGCGGCCTCCGGCGCCAAGATCCTCCACCTGCGCTCCGTCGAATACGCCCGCCGCTACGGCGTGCCGGTCCACGTGCGCTCGTCGTTCTCCCAGCACACGGGCACGTGGGTGACCGACGGCCCCATTCCCGCAGATTTCCGCACCACCGATGACAAGGACGACACGAGCATGGAACAGGCCATCATCTCCGGCGTCGCGCACGACCGCTCCGAGGCGAAGCTCACCGTGGTGGGCGTCCCCGACGTCCCCGGCAAGGCGGCCCGGATCTTCCAGGTGCTGTCCGGCCACGAGATCAACATCGACATGATCGTCCAGAACATCTCCACGCGCGACCCCGGCCGCACGGACATCTCCTTCACCCTGCCGATGGACGACGGTGCGAAGGCGATCGCCGGGCTCGAGGCGGCCAAGGAGGAGATCGGCTTCGACCATCTGCGCTACGACGACCAGATCGGCAAGCTCTCCGTCGTGGGCGCCGGCATGCGCTCGCACCCGGGCGTGACCGCGAACCTCTTCGACGCGCTGTCCAAGGCGCACATCAACATCGACATGATCTCCACCTCGGAGATCCGCATCAGCGTCGTCACCCGGGCCGAGCTGCTCGACGACGCAGTGCGCGCAGCCCATACCGCTTACGGCCTCGACAGCGACGAGTCCGAGGCGATCGTGTACGGAGGGACCGGACGATGAGCGGACTCAAAATCGGCGTCGTGGGGGCAACCGGCCAGGTGGGCCAGGTCATGCGCGACCTGCTCGCCGACGACCCCGGCTTCGACATCGAGCAGATCCGCTTCTTCGCCACCGCGCGATCTGCGGGCACCGAGCTCGACTTCAAGGGCCAGACAATCGTTGTCGAGGACACCGCCACCGCGGACCCGGCGGGCCTGGACGTCGCCCTGTTCTCCGCCGGCGGCGGCACCTCGCGCGAATACGCCCCGAAGTTCGCCGCGGCGGGCGTCACCGTCGTCGACAACTCCTCGGCCTGGCGCAGCGATCCGGAGGTCCCCCTTGTCGTCAGCGAGGTCAACCCGGACGCCCTCGACTCGATCCCCAAGGGCATCATCGCGAACCCCAACTGCACGACGATGGCCGCGATGCCCGTCCTCAAGCCGCTCGACGATGCTGCGGGCCTTGAGCGCCTCATGGTGAGCACGTACCAGGCCGTCTCCGGCTCCGGCATCAAGGGCGTCGACGAGCTCTACGGGCAGGCCAACACCGCCGCGCCCACGTCGAAGTCGCTGGTGCGCGACGGCTCCGCCGTGGCGTTCCCGCAGCCCCAGGTCTACACGGACCCCATCGCCTTCAACGTCCTGCCGCTGGCCGGCAGCCTCGTGGACGACGGGGAAGGCGAGACCGACGAGGAGAAGAAGCTGCGCAACGAGAGCCGCAAGATCCTGGGCCACCCGGATCTGCTCGTGGCGGGCACCTGCGTGCGCGTTCCCGTCTACTCCGGCCACTCGCTGTCCATCCACGCCGAGTTCGCCGACGAGATCACTGCGGACACCGCCGCCGAGGTGCTTGCCCAGGCCCCGGGCGTCGAGCTCGTCGATGTGCCCACCCCGCTCAAGGCTGCCGGGCGCAACCCGAGCCTCGTGGGGCGCATTCGCTCGGATCAGTCCGCGCCGGCAGGTCGGGGTCTCGTGCTCTTCGTCAGCAACGACAACCTGCGCAAGGGCGCGGCGCTCAACACGGTCCAGATCGCGAAGCTCCTGGCCGACCGCCGCTGAGACGGCGCGGGGGCGCGGTCGCGCGGGGCCCGGGCCGCTATTGGTGAGTGGTCGATGTCGTTCGGTTGCGCCGCCGCATGCCGTAGGAAAGTGACCTTTCGGCCGTTGGACTGCGAAGTTCGCGGGGCGCGGGGATTCGGGCCACCGGTGAGTGGTCGTTCCCGTTCGGTTGTGTCGGCGCTGACCGTACGAGGGTGACCTCTCAGCGTCGTGGCCACGGGATCAGTGCGGACCGGTTCGGCGTGGTCCGACCCGCAGCGGAGCGTGGCCGTTGGCGGGTGGCGCTTTCAGCGTCGTGGCAACCCGCTCGGAGCGGGGCGGGCGGGTTTGGTGTGGCCCGGTGCTGTGCAGTCCGGTGCGGTGCGGTGCAGCGCGGTCCGGGTCGGGGGGTGCCGGACGGCGCTTGGCGGTGAGCCGGCGGGGGCAGCCAGCGCCGCGAGTTTCCGGGCGGGGCCGTGTCCTCGCGCTATGCGCGCATGTGCATATAACCATTAGTGCACTCGGAAACCGCCGCGTAGCGTGCCTGCCAACGGCGGTCGGGCGGGCCTGGACTGGCCCGCCGCGGCCGATGGATGAAGCACCGGTGGGCGAGCGCGCCTCGGGCGCCGGAATACGATGAGCAGAGTGGGAGACGTGGCGATGATGCAGGGGCCGAGGGGACGGATGCGCAGCCTGGGGGCCGGAGCGGTCGCACTGGCGACTGCGGCGGTGCTGGCGGGCTGCGGCAGCGGCGGTGGAGCCGACTCCAACAGTGGGAAGCCGCGCGTGGTGACGTCGACGAACGTGTATGCCGACATCGCCTCGCAGATCGCCGGGGACAGGGCGGACGTCGAGGCGATCATCGACGACCCGAACAAGGACCCGCACGACTACGAGGCGAGCACGGCCGATCAGCTCAAGGTGTCCAAGGCCAGCATCGTCGTGGAGAACGGCGGCGGCTACGACTCGTTCATGGACTCGATGATGAAGTCTGCGGACTCCCATCCCGCCGTTGTGGACGCCGTGGCGGTCTCCGGCCTGCCGGGGGCCGAGGACGCCGCCGGCGATCACGACCACGACCATGGGGCGGAGGAGTCGCAGGGCGCCGCGGGAACGGAGAGCGCAGCCGCCGGTGACGAACACGACGAGGATCACGATGCCGACCACGCCGATCACGCGGACGACGAGCACGCGCACTCCGACCATGCCGAGGAGTCCAGCGAGGCCGAGGAATCCGGTGAGCACGACGCCCACGAGGGCCACGACCACGGCGAGTTCAACGAACACGTCTGGTACTCCGTGCCCACGATGATCAAGGTCGCGCACGCGATTGAGGACGAGCTCAAGGACAAGGCGCCGAATGACGCGCAGGCCTTCGAGGACAACACCTCCGCGCTCGTCAAGAAGCTCGACGGGCTCAACGACTCGATCGCGCAGGTGAAGAAGACGGCCCAGGGCAAGAAGGCCTCGGCCACGGAGCCTGTGCCGCTGTGGCTGTTCTCCGACATGGGGCTGGAGACGATCACCCCGGAGGAATTCCTCGAGGCGGTGGAGGAGGGCTCGGACGTGCCCCCGCTCGTGCTCAAGAAGGCCCAGCGGCAGATCTCGGACGGGCAGGTTGTCATACTGGGCTACAACACCCAGGCGACGAACACCCAGGCCGAACAGCTGAAGAAGTCCGCCGATGCGGCGGGCGTGGGCGTCGTCGACCTCACGGAGACGATGCCGCAGGGCGCGCACTACGACGAGTGGATGGGCGGGCGCATCGACGACATCGCGCAGAAGCTCGGGGCCGCGAAATAGGCCGAGCCGTGAGCCGCCGCATCACCACCGACCGCGGCAGCACCGCCAGCCACCGCACCACCGTATGACACACCGCACCGTTCGGAGAGGACCCGCCACGCACACCCATCCCGCCCCCGGCTCCGCCCCCGAGCCCATTCTGCGCATCCACGATGCGCAGCTGCGGTTCGGCCGGCGCGTCGTGTGGCACGGGCTCGACCTGGACGTGAGCCCCGGTGAGTTCATCGCCGTCCTGGGGCCCAACGGCTCCGGCAAGACGTCCCTGCTCAAAGTGCTGCTGGGCCAGAACCGGCTGCACTCGGGCAGCGCGGAGATCGCCGGGCACCCCGTGCGCAGCGGCAGCCGCGCCGTGGGCTACGTCCCCCAGCAGCGCGGCGTCGACCCGCAGACCCCGCTGCGCGCCCGCGACCTGGTGCGCCTGGGCATCGACGGGGACCGCTGGGGCCTGGGACTGCCCAGCCGGAAGATCACCGCGCAGGTCGATCGCCTGCTGGCCAGCGTGGGCGCGCTCGACTACGCGGATGCCCCGGTGGGCACCCTGTCCGGCGGCGAGCTACAGCGCCTGCGCCTGGCCCAGGCACTCGCCTCGGACCCGCGGGTGCTGCTGTGCGACGAGCCGCTGCTCAGCCTCGACATCACCCACCAGCACCTCGTGGCGAGGCTGCTCGACGAGCAGCGCCGCGAGCGCGACACCGCCATCCTCTTCGTCACACACGAGATCAACCCGATCCTGCCCTACGTCGATCGGGTCCTCTACATCGTGGGCGGGCACTTCCTCGTGGGGTGCCCGCACGAGGTCATCACGACCGCGGCCCTCACCCGGCTCTACGGCTACCCCGTGGAGGTCGTCGAGGCCGCGGGCCGCCTGCTCATCGTGGGCGGCGACGACGAGGGCGCGCACCACCCCGCGCAGGACGGAAGCGCCGCATGAGCGAGCAGGGCTCGACACAGGGCAAGCGCCCCGCACAGGGCAAGCACCCCGCCCATGGGATTCGCCGCGCGAGGGGGCAGGCATGAGCGAGCTGGGCGAGCTGTTCACGTTCGAGGACTACGGGGAGCTCCTGGGGCTCGTGGCCAACTCGATCCTCGCCGCCGCGCTGTTGGGCGTGGTGGGCGGCCTCGTCAGCGTCTTCGTCGTGGCGCGCGACATCCCCTTCGCCGTCCACGGCGTCTCCGAGCTCTCCTTCGCCGGTGCGGGCTTCGCCCTCCTCGTGGGCTGGGACGTCGTCACCGGGTCGATCGTGGGCTCGCTCATCGCGGCGCTCATCATCGGCCTGGGCGGCACGAAGGCCGGCCAGCGCAATGCCATCACCGGCGTCCTCATGCCGTTCGGCCTGGGCCTGGGCATCCTCTTCCTCGCGCTCTACGACGGTCGGGCGGCCAATAAGTTCGGCCTGCTCACCGGCCAGATCGTGGCGATCACGCCGGCGCAGCTGCGCCTGCTCGTCGTCTGCGCGGTCATCGTGCTCGCCGCGCTCGCCGTCATGTGGCGCCCGCTCATGTTCGCCAGCGTGGACGGCGAGGTCGCCCGCGCCCGAGGCGTGCCCGTGGGCGCGCTGTCCATCGCCTTCATGCTGGTGCTGGGGCTCGCCGTGGCCCTGTCCGTGCAGGTGGTGGGGGTGCTCCTGGTGCTCGCGCTGCTCGTGACGCCGGCCGCGGCGGCCTCCCAGGTCTCCGCGAATCCGTTCGTCGTCCCGGTGCTCTCCGTGGTCTTCGCCACCGTGTCCTCCGTGGGCGGCATCCTCATCGCCCTGGGTTCGCCAATCGTGCCGATCAGCCCCTTCGTCACGACGATCAGCTTCGCGATCTACCTGGTGTGCCGGGCGTGGGGTGCGCGGCGGATGCGGCGGCTGGGCCGCCAGCGCAGTCGCCGCGAGGCCACCCTGGACCGGCATCCGTCGCTGCGCGCGAGCTGAGCCCGGCGGCCCGCTGCGCATGTAGCCTGGGCGGATGACCGCTGCGAGGCCCTCGTCCCATCCCGCCCTGCGCCCTGCGCTCACCGCTGCGGGCGGCCTCGCCGCCGCCGGTGCCGCCGCTGGCGTGTGGGGCGCCGGCATCGAACCGCACCTGTTCACCGTCCGCCGCTTCGAGCTGCCCCTGCTGCCGGCCGGCCATCGCGACATCCGCGTCCTCCACGTCTCCGACCTCCACCTGGCGGCGTGGCAGCGCCACAAGATGGCCTGGGTTGCGCGGCTCAGGCGCCTCGAACCGGACTTCATCGTCAACACGGGCGACAACTTCGGGGGCCAGACCCTGCCGCAGGTGCTCCGGACCTTCGACGGCCTGCTCGACGTGCCCGGTGCCTTCGTGCTCGGATCGAACGACTACTACGGGCCGAGGTTCAAGAACCCGCTGCGCTACCTGACGAAGCCCTCGGAGGGCAGCAGCGGGCACGGGCGGCCCAACCTGCCGACGGCGCAGCTCGTGGCGGTGTTCGAGGACCGCGGGTGGGCGCGCCTGGACAACCGCAGCGCGCGGGTGAGCATCAACGGCACCCGGATCTCCCTGGCCGGACTGGGCGATGCCCACATCGGCCTCGATCGCCCCGGTCCGGCCGGCCCGGAGTTCGATCCCGCCGCCGAGCTGCGCCTGGGCGTCACCCACGCCCCCTACACGCGGGCGCTCGACCCGCTCGTCGACGCCGGCGCGCAGGCGCTGTTCGCCGGGCACACCCATGGCGGCCAGATCCGCATCCCGTTCTGGGGCGCCCCCGTGACGAACTGCGACCTGCCCCGCGACCAGGCGCGCGGGCTCGTGGACTACCGCGGCGTGCCGCTCGAGATCTCTGCGGGCCTGGGCTTCTCCGTCTTCGCCCCCGTGCGCTTCGCCAGCCCGCCCGAGGTCTCGCTCGTCACACTCACGGCCCCCTGAACCGCTTGGGCCCAGCCCGTCGAGCGGTCACGCCCCGCGTGCGGCCCGCCGGTATGCCCCCGCACGCGGGTTCGGCCCAGCCCCCCGCGCCCGAGGTGCGGGCCGCCCTGGGCAGGACCCCACCTCGGGCGCGGGCAGGGCAGCGGGCAGCACCGGCGCCCGGGCCCGCTGAGCCGCCCTGCGCCCAGCCTGCCGAGCCGCCGGGAAACCTCCTGCCGAGCCGTCGAGGGATCTCCTGCCGAGTCGCCTGGGGCACCGCCGGTGAGCACCCTGCGATGCACTCGGTGCTGTTGGCAGCCCCGTACTCGTGCTCGCCCCTCTCCACACGCCCGAGGCGCGGGTCGCAGGGTCGCGGCCCGCACCTGGGGCGCGGGGCCGGGGAACGCCGGGAGGGCAGGACGCGACGCGCCGGGCGCGGACCCGGGCGGAGGACGCGGATGCGGCGCTGAGCTGGGCGCTTGCCCTCCCTGGACGCGCCCTGGAAGCGGACTGCGGGCCCCGGCTTGGGCCCTTCAGTAGAATCGCCCCATGGTGTCTTCTGTCTCCGATGACCAGCCGACCGGTGTCAAGGCCTGGCTGCACTTCGTCGCCCTGAGCGTCGTGGCCGGCATTGTGGCCGCGGGCCTCGCAATCCCCGCGATGGGCGCCGCCTCTGTGGGCGCCGAGAACGCGGTGGGCGTGTTCAACTCGCTGCCGGCCGAGCTCGAGGAGCGGCCGCTGGCCCAGCAGTCGAAGATGCTCGCCTCTGACGGCTCGACGATCGCCACGTTCTACTGGCAGAACCGCAAGGAGGTGGGGATCGACAAGATCTCCCAGCCCATGCAGAACGCCACCGTGGCCGTCGAGGACTACCGGTTCTTCGAGCACGGCGGCGTGGACCTCCAGGGCATCGGCCGCGCGGTGCTGCACAACCTCGTCTCCGGCAACAAGCAGGGCGGTTCGACGCTGACCCAGCAGTACGTGAAGAACGTGCTGGCGGAGAACGCGCACGCCCAGGACGATGTGGCGGGCGTGGGCGCGGCCAAGGAGTCCGAGGGCACAGCGGGCTACGCCCGCAAGCTGCGCGAGGCGAAGCTGGCCGTGGCGGTGGAGAAGAAGTACCCCAAGAAAGAGATCCTCAACCGCTACATGAACATCAACAACTACTCGGGCTCGCCCAACGTCTACGGCGTCGAGGCGGCGGCCCAGCACTACTGGGGGATCCCCGCCTCGAAGATCAACGTCGCCCAGGCCGCCACCCTGGCGGGCATCGTGAAGAACCCCAGCGCCTACAACCCGGAGCGCAACGAGAAGCTCACCCTCGAGCGGCGCAACGTCGTCCTGGGCCTCATGCTCCAGCACGGCAAGATCGACCAGAAGCAGTACGACGCGGCGAAGAAGACGGGCCTGGGTCTCAAGATCCACAAGACGCCCAACGGCTGCTCCGACGCCGGCATCGACGGCTACTTCTGCGACTACGTCCAGAGCGTCATCCGCACCGACCCCGCCTTCGGCAAGTCCGAGGAGGAGCGCAAAACGCTCCTGCAGCGCGGTGGCCTCATCGTCAAGACGAGCCTGAACCCCAAGATCCAGAAGATCGCGGACAAGGCCGTGAAGAACCGGGTGCCCGTGGGCGACCCGTCGGGCGCGGGCCACTCCGCCGTCACGGTCGAGCCGGGCAGCGGCAAGGTCATCGCGATGGTGCAGAACCGCAAGTACTCGGTGACCGAGGGCAAGAAGAACGTCGACACCCAGCTCAACTACAACGTCGACCGCGCCCACAACGGCGCCAGCGGATTCCAGGTGGGCTCCACGTGGAAGCCGTTCGTGCTCGCCCAGTGGCTGAAGTCCGACCGCAAGCTCATGAGCACCGTCAACGCCTCGAAGCGGGAGTTCCCCGCCAGTTCGTGGAAGTACGAGGGCTGTCCCAACATGTCGGCCAACTGGTCGCCGAACAACGCGGGCGACGGTGAGGCGAGTTCGTCGATGACCGCGCTGGCCGCCACGAAGCAGTCGGTGAACACGGCGTTCGCCGCCATGGGCAACCAGCTCAACATGTGCGATATCGCCGGCACCGCCTCGGACCTGGGCGTGAAGTACGGCAGCGACCACCCGCTGGACTACGCGTTCAAGTACAAGCAGAAGGACGGCTCGACCTACGAGTCGCGCCCCGCGCTGGGCCCGTCGTCCATCCTGGGTGCGGCCGAGGTCGCCCCCATCGACATGGCCAGCGCGTTCGCGACGTTCGCCTCCGGCGGCACGTACTGCAAGCCCACCCCCATCGTGGAGATCACGCACCAGGAGAACGGCAAGAAGGTCGACATCCCCTCGGCCGACTGCAAGCGCGCACTCGACAAGGACGTGGCCAAGGGCGTGGCCTACGCGCTCACCCAGACGTTCAACGGCGGCACGACGAGCGGCCTGAGCATCGGCGTGCCCGCCGGCGCCAAGACCGGCACGACGAACTTCGAGGTGGGCTCCACGTGGCTCTCCGGTTTCACGAAGAAGCTCGCCACCTCCGTGTGGACCGGCGACCCCCGCGGTGTGCGCGACTGGCGCAAGAACGGCAAGGGCAAGGTCCAGGGCCGCATCTACGGCGCCACGATCTCCGGCAAGACCTGGCAGGCGATCATGAGCAAGGCCGTCAAGCACACCAAGGGCAACACCGGCTTCGCGTTCCCCTCGGCCGTCTACGGCGGCGGGGGCGGAGGCGGCAGCTCCTCCTCCAGCGGCTCGTACCGCCGCAGCGGCGGTGGGGGCGGCGGCTCCAACAACGGCGGCGGAGGCGGGGGCTCCAACAACGGCGGCGGCGGAGGCGGCGGCTCGAACAACGGCGGCGGCGGTGGCGGCGGCGACAACGGCGGCGAGGCGGGCCTGGGCGGCTGAGCCGCGCTGCGGTACGGTTCGCAGGAGACACCCGACGAGCGAAAGGACCGCCCATGCAGAAGTGGGAGTATGTCACCGTGCCCCTCATCGTCCACGCGACGAAGCAGATCCTCGACCAGTGGGGCGACGAGGGCTATGAGCTCGTCCAGGTGATCCCCGGCCCGGACAACAACGGGCTGGTCGCCTACCTCAAACGGCCCAAGGAGTGACATGACGCGCATCGAACAGGCACTGAGCCAGCAGGGCATCGAACTGCCCGAGACCGCCGCCCCCGTGGGCGCCTACGTCCCCGCCCTGCGCGTGGGGGAATTCATCTACACCTCCGGGCAGCTGCCCTTCGTCGACGGCCAGCTCGTGACGATCGGCCTGCTGGGCGACGAGGTGGACGTGGAGGGCGGCTACGACGCCGCGCGCACGGCCGCCATGAACGCGCTGGCCGCGGTCCGCTCGCTCACCGGTGACCTCGACCTCATCGAGCAGATCGTCAAGGTCACGGGCTTCGTGGCCTCGACGCCCTCGTTCACGGACCAGCCCAAGGTCATCAACGGCGCGTCCGAGTTCTTCGGCGAATTCTTCGGCAAGCGCGGCGAGCACGCCCGCTCCGCCGTGGGGGTGGCCGCGCTGCCCATGGGCTCGCCCGTGGAGATCGAGCTCATCGTCAAGGTCCGCTCGGACATCTGAGGCGCGGAGGCAACCGGGTGCGGCGCGGCCAGAGCCTGCGCTACGGGCGCGGTCCGCACGGGCGGGAGCTGCCCGTGTCGGACTCGCTCACACGCCTGCTCGAGCTGTTCGCCTCCGGCGACCGCCCGCCCAACCCCTCGCAGCCCATCTCCGCCTCCGGCGTCGTGTTGCTGCGCGACACCCCGGCCGGCATCCAGGTCTTCGTCACCCGCCAGTCCGACGCCCCGGGCATCGAGGACCGCAACCGGTGGTCGTTCCCCTTCGGCGAGATCAGCCCGGCGGATGCCCGTCGGCTTCCCATGGCGGGCTGGTCCGCGGAGAAGTGCGCGCGCACGCTGCGCATGGACAACACCACCCGCGCCATCGCGCACTATGCGGCCGCTGCGCGCGTGGCGCTGGAGAACCTGGGCATCGTCTTCGCCTGCGATGCCGAGGGCCGGCTCGTCTCCGAGTCCGACCTGCCGCTGCTCGACCAGACGCGCAGAAAGCTCTTTGCCCGCGAGGTCCGCCTGCCGCAGGCGCTGGACTACCGCGACCTCGCCATGCGGCCCGACCTGCTGCGGCCGTGGCTGCGCTGGATCAACACGCCCTGGCAGCTGCGCCGCTACGACCTCGTGTTCTTCGTGGCCGCCGTGCCCGCCGGCCAGGTCGTGGACTTCCGCTCGCCCAACGATTCGTGGGGCGGCTGGATGCTGCCGGCCGAGGTGCTGGGCTCCGCCGGGGACACCGCCGACCATATCTCCGCCTCCGCGCGGCTGCTGTGCGAGTCGATCGCCGAACTGCCCTCCGTGGGCGCCGCGATGGCCAAGATCCGCGACATCCGGCCGCTCGAGCCGGACGTGGTGCGCCACGACGGGCAGTGGTGGCTCAGCCTCGACCACCGGGCGGATCCCTCCGAGCGCGGCAGGCTGCGCGACGAGGAGCTGCTGAGCGCGGGGGCCGACGAGGTCGAGGCGAAGCCGCTCATGGCCGGCGACAGCTTCGAGCCCCTCGGCGTCGCGGAGGAGAGCCAGTGACTGCCGGTTCGTGCGAGGCAGTGGGCCGCCCCTCGTCACCGGCCCGAGGTGCGGTGCGGCCAGGTGCCACTGGGTGGTTCCGAGGCGCGGTGGGCCCGGCTGCCCCGTGGCGCCGGAGCCTGCGGGCTCGAGGCGCGTCGGCCCGGGTTGCCCCGGAGCGGCCCAGTTCGCGGCCCGGCTTGACGTGGTGCCGGCTCTGGCGCTGGCAATGCGCCCCCGCCCGTCCGTCCCAGAGCGAAGGAGCTCCCCATGCGCGTGCGCGCTGACAATCCGTCCCCCATGACCCTCGAGGGCACGAACACGTTCGTGCTCCACTCCGCGGACGGCGCCTCGGCCCTGCTCATCGATCCGGGCCCGGAGCTGCCCGCCCACCGCGCCGCCTTCCTGGCCGCGGTGGACGACCGGGAGCTTGTGGGCATCGTCCTCACCCACCGGCACGCCGATCACTCGGAGGCGCTCGCGACGGCCGACGAGTGGGCCCCCGGGGTGCCGGTGCACGCGGTGCTGCCGGAATTCGCGCGCCGTGCCGACACGCTGGTGGACGGGCAGCGGATCCGCTTCGGCGCCTCGGCGGCGGATGAGGTGGAGACCATCGCGACGCCTGGGCACACCTCGGACAGCATCAGCGTGCTCCACGGGCGCACGCTCTACTCAGGCGATACCGTCCTGGGTCGGGGCACCACCGTCGTGACGCACCCGGAGGGGTCGATCGCGGACTACCTGGCGAGCATCGAGCGCCTGCAGGGCTTCGTGGCGCAGGGGCGCATCGAGGTGATCGAGCCGGCGCACGGGCCCGTCGTCGAGGACCCGGGGGCGGTGCTCGCCCACTACCTGCAGCACCGGCGCGAGCGCCTGGAGCAGGTGCAGGCCGCCGTGGATGCCGGGGCGGACACGCCCGCCCAGGTCGCCGATGTCGTCTACGCCGAGGTGCCGGCGAACCTGCGCGGCGCGGTCGAGCAGATCGTGGCTGCGCAGCTGGAGTACCTGCGCCGGGGCTGACCGGTGGGCGCGGTTGCCGGCAGCCGGGTGGCGGGCGACGGGTGGCGGGCGGTGGGCCGCCGTCGCTGGTGGGCGGACGCGTGCCCGTGAACCAGCGAGAGGTCGTTCCCGTTCGCTTCCTCAGGCGAAAAGCGAACGGGAACGACCTCTCAGTGCGGGCGGGCCCGTGGGGGGCGCCCCAGCGCGGGCGGCCCCGGGCGGGCACCCGCGGCGTCGCTCAGGGCGCGCGGTCCGCGGGGGAGCGACGCCCAGTGCGGGCGCGGCTCTCAGTGGGCGCGGTGCTGCAGGCGCTCCAGGTCGAGGATGACGACGGAGCGGGCCTCGAGGCGGATCCAGCCGCGGGCGGCGAAGTCCGCCAGCGCCTTGTTCACCGTCTCGCGCGAGGCGCCCACGAGCTGGGCGAGCTCCTCCTGCGTGAGGTCGTGGGGCACGAGGACGCCGTCCGGGGCGGGCTTGCCGAAGCGCTCCTTGAGGTCGATGAGCGCCTTCGCCACGCGGCCGGGGACATCGGAGAACACGAGGTCGCCCACCGTCTCGTTCGTGCGGCGCAGGCGCAGGGCAAGCGCCTTGAGGAGGTTCATGGCCGCCTGCGGGCGGTCCTTGAGCCACGTGGTGAGGTCCTCGTGGCGCAGGCTGAGCAGCTCCGTCTGCGACACGGCGGTGACAGTGGAGGAGCGGGGGCCCGGATCGAAGAGCGCCAGCTCGCCGATGATCTCGCCGGGGCCCACCACGGAGAGCAGGGACTCGCGGCCGTCGACGGACTCGCGGCCCACCTTGAGCTTGCCGGTGGAGACGATGTAGAGCTCATCGCCGCTGTCGCCCTCGTGGAACAGGGCGGTGCCGCGGCGCAGGCTGCGCGGCTTCATGAACTTCAGCAGCGCACTCGTCGCCTCATCGTCCAGACCGGCGAATAGGGTGGCGTTGCGCACCACTTCGATGTCCACGGATACCTCCTGATTGCGATGACGGTCACTTCAATCTACCCTCTCGCGGGCAGTGAGCCCAGGCTCGCCACCCGCGAATCCACGCCGTTCGCCGCCCGCGAAACCCGCTGAGGAGGCCCGTCAGCGGTCGCGCGCCGGCACCCGGTGCACCGTCGTCGGCCCCCCGGCAGACCGGGGGCGGGCCAGGACCCACAGGACCCAGCGGTCGAAGGCCCTGCGGGATTCGTGGGCCCCTGCTGGCCCGGGCCGGGCGCCGGTGGGCACCCGCGCGCCCGTGTCGCCGGCGCAGCGCACCGCCGGTAAGGCGCGCGGGAGCCGCGGGAGCCCGGCGCTAAGGTGGGCGGGTGCGAAGCGTTGCGGAGAAGAGCGAGCGGAAGTTCGCCCACGAGACCCACCTGGGCCGGGTGCGCCGCGCCCGCCGGATCGATCGGGAGCTGGCGCGCATCTACCCGGACGCCCGCGCGGAGCTCGACTTCTCCAACGCCTTCGAGCTCCTCATCGCCACCGTCCTCTCCGCCCAGACCACGGACATCCGCGTCAACGAGGTCACCCCGGAGCTCTTCGCGGCCTACCCGGACGCCGCCGCGCTGGCCGATGCGCGCCTCGAGGACGTCGAGGCGATCATCCGCCCCACCGGCTTCTTCCGGGCCAAGGCGAAGAACATCGTGGGCCTGTCCCAGGCGCTCGTGGCCGACCACGGCGGCGAGGTGCCCGGTGAGCAGGCGGCTCTGGTCGCCCTGCCAGGGGTGGGGGTCAAGACCGCGAACGTCGTCCTGGGCAACGCCTTCGGCATCCCGGGCCTGACCATCGACACGCACGTGGGGCGACTGGCCCGGCGGCTGGGGTACACGCGTCAGACCGACCCGCTCAAGGTCGAGGCGGACCTCACCGAGCTCTTCGCCCGCCGCGACCTCACGATGGTCTCCCACCGGCTGATCTTCCACGGCCGCAGGATCTGCCACGCCAAGCGGCCGGCCTGCGGCGTCTGCCCGATATCCGCCCTGTGCCCCAGCTTCGGGATCGGCGAGCTCGATCCGGAGGCCGCCGCAGGGCTGCTGGGCTACGGCATGGCGGTGCCGCGATGAGCGCGCCCCGGCCCGCGACTCCCGGCGGGGCCGCGCCCGCAGATCCCGCCGCCGAGGCGCTGGCCGGCCTGGCGGCCTCCGGCTCCCTGGGCACGTGGCTGGAGCGCCGGCGCCCGCCGGCCGGCGCCGCGACCCGCGACGCCGCCGTGCTCATGCTCTTCGGGCGCGGACAGCCGCCGCGCACCTCGGCGGGCCGTGACGAGGTCGAGCGCCTCACGGACCTGGGCGCAGGCGACGTCGACGTCGTGCTGCTCCAGCGCGCCGCCACGCTGCGCTCGCACGCGGGCCAGGTGGCGTTCCCTGGTGGCAAGCGGGACCCGGAGGATGCCGACGCCGTGGCCGCAGCCCTGCGCGAGACCCACGAGGAGACCGGCGTCGAACCCGCCGCCATCGAGGTGCTCGGTCAGCTGGGCGCTCTCTACGTGCCCGCGAGCGGCTTCTGCGTGACGCCCGTGCTGGGCTGGGCCGGGACGGGGCACGAGGTGCGGGTCGTCGACGAGGCCGAATCCGCCTCGGTGTACCGGGTGGCGGTGGCCGACCTCGTGGCGCCCGCCAACCGCGGCACGTTCGCCGTGCCCGGCACCGGCTACGTCTCGCCCGTGTTCGACGCCGGGGTGCTGCGCGCGTGGGGCTTCACCGCGGGGCTCCTCGAGGGGGTCTTCGACGCGCTGGGCTGGGCCCGGCCCTGGGATCGCGAACGGCGCCTGGACGTGCGGTACTGACAGCGCCCGCCGGGACGCAACCAGCGCTGCCGGGGTGAAGCTGGCGCTGCCCCGTCGACCAGCGCTGCCCCGCTGACCGGCGTTGCCCCGCTGACGGCGATGCCGTCGTGACGGGGCGCACGGCGCCGAGCGGCGCGCGACAGCGAGCGGCTCGCCGCGCCGAGCGCCCGGTCGCACACACGGCGAGGGGGGCGAGGCCAACGGCCTCGCCCCCCTCGCGATGGAGCGCGTGCGGTGCTTGCGGGTGCCTCAGACGCGGGGGCCGGAGGGGTTCTTCACGGCCCGCTTGAGCGCCTCGAGCGCGGACTTGGCCCCGCCGATCGCACCGGTGGGCATGGGGTTGCCCTTCTTGAACAGCGGGATGGCGATGAGCACGAGGACCGCCGCGATGACGACGAGGATGCCGAAGACCAGCAGGAAGCTGCCCCACCAGGGCCAGCCCAGCGCCTCGTGGAAGACCGCGGAGATCGCGAAGATCACCATGAAGGAGGACAGGAAGAGCAGGAACAGGCCGGCGGCGGCAAGGCCCGCGCCGATGCCCAGGTTCTTCGCCCCGTAGGTGACCTCGGCCTTCGCGAGCGCCGCCTCCTCCTGGGCGAGTGCCTGCGAATCGGCCTTGATGTCAGCAACGAGCTGGGAGATGGACCGCTCGGGCATGTGAAAATCCTCCTGGTGAGGGCGTGCGGGGCAGTTGCGTACCTACAGATTATGCCCGACGCGGGCATCGGACCACCGAGGGCGGGGCGAAACCCCGCCCTCGGCGGCCCGCCGTGCCTCAGTCGTCCTTGCCCGCTCCCTGCTGGACGGACTGGCTGATGACGTCCATGACGGAGGCGTCCGCAAGCGTCGTGGCATCGCCCACCTGCTTGTTGTCCGCCACGTCCTTGAGCAGCCGGCGCATGATCTTGCCCGAGCGCGTCTTGGGCAGCTCGTCGACGATGTGCAGCCTCTTGGGCTTGGCGATCGCGCCGATCTCCTTGCCCACGTGCTGGCGCAGCTCCTCCACCGTCGAATCGTCTGGCTGCGCACTGCCGCGCAGGATGACGAAGGCGACGACGGACTGGCCGGAGGTCTCATCGGCGGCGCCCACGACGGCCGCCTCGGCGACCGCCGGGTGCGAGACGAGGGCGGATTCGATCTCCGCCGTGGACAGCCGGTGGCCGGAGACGTTCATGACGTCGTCCACGCGGCCCAGGAACCAGATGTCGCCGTCCTCGTCCCGGCGCGCGCCGTCGCCGGCGAAGTACATGTTCTCGAAGCGCGACCAGTAGGTCTCCTTGAACCGCTCCGGGTCCTTGTAGACGCCGCGCAGCATCGACGGCCACGGCTCCGTGACGACGAGGTAGCCCGCATCGGCGTTGCCCACGGGCTTGCCGTTGTCGTCCACGACGTCCACGCTCACGCCCGGGATGGGGCACTGGGACGAGCCGGGCTTGGTCTCCACGACGCCGGGCAGGGGGGCGATCATGTGCGCGCCGGTCTCCGTCTGCCACCAGGTGTCGACCACCGGGCAGCGGTCCCCGCCGATGACGCGGCGGTACCACATCCAGGCCTCGGGGTTGATGGGCTCGCCCACCGAGCCGAGCAGGCGCAGGCTGCTCAGGTCGTACTTCTGCGCGACCTCCTCGCCCCACTTCATGGACGTGCGGATGGCGGTGGGCGCCGCGTAGAGGATTGTCGCGCCGTACTTCTCGATGATCTCCCACCAGCGGCCCTGGTGCGGGGTGTCCGGGGTGCCCTCGTACATGACCTGGGTGACGCCGCAGGCCAGGGGGCCGTACGCCACGTAGGAGTGGCCGGTGATCCAGCCGACGTCCGCGGTGCACCAGAACACGTCTGTCTCCGGCTTGAGGTCGAAGACCGTCCGCATGGAGAACGCCACCTGCGTGAGGTAGCCGCCGGAGGTGTGGAGGATGCCCTTGGGCTTTCCGGTGGTGCCCGAGGTGTAGAGGATGAACAGCGGGTTCTCCGCCTCGAAGGCCTCCGGGGAGTGCTCGGGGGACTGGCGGCCCACGACGTCGGACCACCACTGGTCGCGGCCCTCCACCATGTCCGTGTCCTCGCCGGTGCGCTTGACGACGAGCACGTGGTCCACGGGGGTGTCGCCCGCGCTCAGCGCCTCGTCCACCGCGGGCTTGAGCGGGCTGGCCTTGCCCCGGCGGTACCCGCCGTCGGCCGTCACCACGACCCGCGCCTCGGCGTCCATGATGCGCGAGTGGAGCGCGTCGGAGGAGAAGCCGCCGAAGACCACGGAGTGCGCGGCGCCCAGGCGGGCGCAGGCGAGCATCGTGATGACCGCCTCCGGGATCATCGGCAGGTAGACGGCCACGCGGTCGCCGGCCTTGACCCCGAGCTCCGTGAGCGCATTGGCGGCCCGGCAGACCTCCTCGGTGAGCTCCTTGTAGGTGTAGGACCGCGTATCACCGGGCTCGCCCTCGAAGTGGATGGCCACGCGGTCGCCGTTGCCGGCCTCGACGTGGCGGTCCAGGCAGTTGTAGGCGACGTTGAGCGTGCCGTCGGCGAACCACTTGGCGAATGGGGGATTCGACCAGTCGAGGACCTCGGTGAAGTCCTTGTCCCAGGAGATGAGGTCGCGGGCCTGCTTCTCCCAGAATGCGAGGCGGTCCTCCTGGGCCTCCTCGTAGAGCTGGGCGGAGGCGTTCGCCTGCTGTGCGAACTCAGCGGGCGGCGCGAACGTCCGCTCCTCGTGCTGCAGGCTTTCCATGTTGTTCTGGGCCAAGGCGTCCTCCCGGCATCGTTGGTGGGAAACTCACCGGGGCAGGCGCACTCAGGGTCGCCAGCCCCGCTGTCAGCGACCCTATACCGAAACTTTCCACTCTGTAAGCGCGCCCGGCTCAGGAGATGAGATGATGGCGGGGAACGTCGCCCGCAGCCGCGCGCTCCGGGCCATGCACCCGACCACTGCCGGGGCCTTCCCAGGCGCTCGGCGAAGCGAAGGAGACTGAGCCGATGAGCACGCCGGATCCCGGACGCAATCCACATCCTCAGGGCGGGCACTCGGGTCCGCAGGCCGAGCAGGGCGGGCCGTTCGGCCCGCACGGCGGTGCCGGCCAGGAGCCGTTCGCCGCGGAACCCTACGGCCAGGGATCGCAGGGCCAGCAGGCCTACGGGCAGCCGGCGTCCGGCCAGCCGGCCCACGGTGAAGCGCAGGGCCAGCAGGCCTACGGGCACGAAGCGCGTGGGCAACAGGCCTATGGTCAGGGGCCCGCCGGACAGCAGCCCTATGGTCAGGGGCCCGATGGCCGGGATGCCCCGCGCGGTGAGTCCTCCCCGTGGGGTGCGGCGGCAGCTCAGGACGGCTTCGGCGGGCAGTCGGGCTTCGAGGGCGGCGCGACTGCCGGACAGCCCTCCTACGGCCGCCACGGACAGCCGAGCGCAGACGGGGCCCAGGACGCCCGAGGCGAGCACCGGGCCGATTTCGGCCAGCACGACTTCGGCCACCAGGATGAGGCGCCCCGGCCGGGCGGCTTCGCGCAGGGTCCCCAGCCCGGCGGCTTCGCACAGGGTCCGCAGGCCGGTGGTTTCGCGCAGGGCGCCCAGCCCGGCGGCTTCGCACAGGGTGACGGGTTCGCGCCGGCCCAGAGCTTTGGTGGAGGCACAGACCGGGGCATTGGCGACCAGCCGGGTTCGTCCGGCCGGCTCGCGGGTCAGAACAGCCCGAGTGAGCAGTTCCAGCAGCCGGGCCAGCACGATCAACACGGTCCGGACGCTCAGTTCGGCGGATTCGGCCAGGCCGAGCAGGTCGGACAGGCAGGGCAGTTCGATTCGGCGGCTCAGGTCGGTGGCGCGCAGTCCTCTCAGCAGGCGTGGGAACACGGCGGGCCCGCACCCCATCGTGACGGCGGCGCAGGAGGGCCCGAGGCGCCCCGCGCCGATGCCGCGCCCATGGGTTCCGCACCCGGGCAGTTCGGCTCCGCGGCGCAGTTCGGCGCCGGGTCGGGTCACTCCGGTTCCGCGCCGAGCGCGGTCGGCTCGGCGCCCGCCGCCTACGGCTCGGCTCCTGCCGGCTATGGTTCGGCTCCTGCCGGCTATGGCTCGGCGCCCTCGTCCTCCGGCTCGGCGCCCACCGGGGTCCCGGCCGCCCAGCCCGGCGCCGGGTCCGCGGGCCCCGGCTTCGACGGACCCGGGCCGCACGCGGGGCCGCAGGCGCGGTCCCAGGCGCTCGGCCACCCCGCCCCGGGCAAGGGCAGGCGGGGTATCCTCGGCCCGCTGACCGTGCGCGACCTGCTGCTCATTCTGGCGGGCGTCTTCGCCATCGTCGCGATGGCGACGCCCGTGCAGCGCATCTCGGTGCCGACACTCACGCTGGGCGATCCCGAGGCCACCGCCTCCGTGAGCCTGTGGGTCTGGCACTACGGGGCGCTCTACATGCTGTGGCTCGTGCTCGGCATGCTGCCCGTGCTCGCCGCGGCGGTCCTCACCGTGCTCAACAAGACGGTGGCGAGCTTCCCGCAGCGCATCGGCTCGTTCGGACCCGATCAGCTCATCTCCGCGCTGGCCGTCGTCGCAGCGGTCGCGAACGTCGTAATCTTCGCGACCACGGCGCCGCAGTTCCACGTGGGCGGCTATTTCGCGCTCGTGGGCGCGCTGCTCGCGGCCTTCGCCGGCGTCTTCACCATGATCCCGTTCCTCGGCGCCGAGTTCGCAGACCGCGCATCCGTGCCCGCCCACCCGAAGGCGGCCCCGGTCGCCAGGACCGGCACCGCGGCCGGCCAGGGGTCCCGCGGGGCCGTTGGCCATGCGGGTTCCGGACCGTCGGGCCCGCAGCAGGGCGGACCGGCATTCGGAGCGGCCCAGCCCGGTTTCGGTCAGTCCGAGGCCCACGCCGCTTCCCCCGCGGCTCAGACCGCCTCGCCCACGGCGGGAGCCGAGCCGGGTTACGGCGCGGACCGCTCGCACGATGCTGGGTTCGCCCAGTCCGCGCCCGCCGCCTCGCAGGGCGCTGAGCACCACCGGGACCAGCACCTGGGCCACGGTGCGCCCCAGGGCCCCGACCATCGGTCCGGTGAGGCCCGCGGTTTCCAGACCGGTGAGGCTCCTGGCTTCCAGCCCGAGCAGCAGAACACCGGGCCCGGATCCACCGGTTCCCACGCCTACGGCGCGGCCGCTTCCGGTGATGATGCGAACGGCGCCGCATCGTGGCAGGACGGCACCCACCGGGAAGCCGGCCGCTCGGAGTCCGGCGAGCGCCACGAGGCGCGGGGCGACTCGCCGTTCGCCTCGGGCTCCGGTCAGTTGGGCCCCGATGCCCAGGACGACGGCTCCCGCACCGACTCCCAGCACGACGCGCCCGAGCCCTTCGCCCAGCCCGAGCGCGCGGGCGAGGGCAGCGCCGGTCACGGCCTCGGCGATCCGGCCTCCGCGCAGGCCGATGCCGCTGGCGAGCCCCTGCCCCGCACCGAGTGGGCAGTGGGCGGGGCCGCCGCCGGCGCCGGTGTCGCGGGTGCCGCAGTGGGCTCGGCGTTCGCAGGCCCGGCCGAGGACCCCGATGCGACTCAGATCGCCCCGGCAATCCAGGACGGGTCAGACGATCCCGAAGCGACTCAGGCGGCGCCGGCTGCGGCCGAGGACTCGGACCGACCGACCGGTGAGCGTCCGCAGGACGACGGGCAGGACGACACCCAGGCGCTCAGCGATTCCGTCTTCGGCTTCCGCGAGGATGAGGTGGACGAGCAGCAGGTCTCCAGCGAGGAGCAGACGTACCTGGGCCGGCACAGCGCGCAGTCCCCCCGCTTCGCCCAGAACGAGCCCACGCAGTCGTTCCCGGCGGCGGGCGGTGCGTTCGGCTCCGCCTCGCAGCAGGCGGACGGTGGGGCCGCCGGCTGGGCGGGCCAGTCCGACTCCGCGCCGAGCCCGGCGCAGGACGGTGGGGGTGCGCAGCAGCCGGGGCAGCAGTCCGCCGCCGGTGGTGCACAGGCGACCGGGGAGAACCCGATGCGCGGGCGCCACGCCGCCGCGGACCGGGAGACGGCCGATCCGCACGAGCCCACGCAGCTCTTCCCGGCGTTTGGCTCGCAGGATTCACAGGCGGCGGAGCAGGGTTCGCGGCCGGAAGAGCAGGACTCACGGCCGGGGGCGCAGGATCGGTCCGCGCCGCAGGCCCAGAACGGGCCCGCGGAGGAGCCGCAGGCTCCGCGCCTGGACGCCTCGCAGGCGTTCTGGTTCGCCGTGCCGGAGTCCCGCCAGGCCGTTGACCCTCAGACCGGACAGCCGGTCTTCACGGTCACCACCGGCGAGTGGTTCCTGGCCCTGGCCGACCACGGCAACGCGTTTACGGTGCGCGACGCGGGCGGCCAGGAGGCAGTCCTGTTCAACATCGAGGGCATCCAGCGAGGCTGAGCCCGCACGGCCCCGCGGAGCAGCGGCCCGGCACCCCGGTCAGCACCGGGGTGCCGGGCCGCTGCCGTGTTCTGCCGCGCACCGGTGCCGGCGTCGGTGCCGCTGGGTCACAGGCGCACGCCCGCGAAGGTCACACCACCCGTGCCCTGCCGCGCTTCGTCCACAGGCAGTCCGCGCGGCGGTCGCGAGCCGCCCCGGCGGTGGTGGGGTGGGCGCATGTCGCGCATCGTCGTCCTCACCCAGCTGGCCAGCCTCGCCGAGCACTGTGCGGCACTGGCCGAGGGGATCGGCGTGCCGCTCGACGTGCGCGAACCGGGCGCCGGGGGCTGGCAGGACGCCGTGCTGGTCCTCGTGGGGGAGGACGTGGCACAGGCACCCACGACGGTGGGCGTGCCCACCGTCCTCATCGCCGCCGCCGATGATGCCGGTGCGGTCTGGGCGCACGCCGCCCGGCTGGGCGTCGACACGGTGGCGGTGCTGCCCGCCGGCGCGGAATGGCTGACCCAGCGGATGATCCAGGCCGTCGAGCCCCCGGGCACTCCGGCCAGCACGTGCGGCGTCGTCGCAGGCTCCGGGGGCGCCGGCGCCTCCGTCCTGGCGTGCGCCCTGGCCCGCCACGCCGCGGCTCAGGGGATCTCCACGGTGCTCCTCGACGCCGATCCCCTGGGGGGCGGGCTCGACCTGGTGCTCGGCTGCGAATCCGCGCAGGGCCTGCGCTGGCCCGCGCTCGCCGCCTCCCGGGGGCGGCTGCGCCCCTCGACGCTGCTCAACGCCCTGCCGCGGGCCGGTGACCTCGCGATCCTCTCGTGGGACCGCGAGGGGCGCGAGGAATTGGACGAGGAGGTCTTCGATGCCGTCCTCGCCGCAGCCCAGCAGGCCTTCGAATTCGTCGTCGTCGACGTGCCGCGGCACGCCTCGGCCGCCCGCGCCAGGGCCTGCCACCATGTCGCCCTCGTGACCCCCGCGCGCGTGCGCGCCGCCGTGGCCGCCGCCCGCGTGGCTCGCAGCCTCGAGGCCGTGAACTCGTCGCTGGGCCTCGTGGTGCGCGAAACCGGCCGCTCCGCCCTCGACCCCGAACTGCTCGCCCAGACCATCGGCATCGAACTGGTGGGCATGCTGCGCGACGACGCGGCGCTCGCCGAGCAGGTCGATCGCGGCGAGGGCATTCCGAGCGGGCGCACGCACGTGGGCCGATTCGCCGAGGAGCTGCTCGAGCGGGTGGGGCCGTGAGCACCGCGGGGCTGGGAACGCGGCGCTTCGGGGAGAGGGGGCTCGGCCCGCAGAGTGTCGGGCGCCAGTCCCCGGAGACGCAGGCGGCGGGGGCACCGGGCGCGGGCACCGCCGGTGGGCCGTGGCTGGACGCCGCCCTCGTGGCCGAGGTGCGCGGCCACCTGCTGGAGAACCCCGGCCCCGTGACGACCTCCGCGGTCGCGGCGGCCCTTCAGCGCAGCGGTCGCGTGCTGGGATCGGCCGCGCTCCTCGAGCTCGTCAAGCGGATCTCCGCCCAGCTCGCCGGGGCCGGGCCCCTCCAGCCGCTGCTCGACGCCCCGGGCGCCACCGATCTCTTCGTCAACGGACCCAGGGAGATCTGGACCGACCGGGGGCGGGGGATCGAGCCGGTGGACATCTCGTTGGGCACCGAGGCAGATGTGCGCGCGCTCGCGGTGCGCCTGGCGGCCCTGGGCGGGCGGCGGCTGGACGATTCCCAGCCGCTCGTCGACGTGCGCCTGCCTGACGGGGTGCGCCTCAACGCGGTGCTGCCGCCCCTGTCCGGGGAGCACACGGTCATGTCCTTCCGCGTGCCGCGCACCCGCGGCTTCCGCATGGAGGAGCTTGTCACCGGGGGCTTCATCACGCCGGCGGTCGCGGACCTGCTGCTGCGGGTCCTCCGGGCCCGGGCGAACTTCCTCATCTCCGGGGGCACCGGCTCGGGCAAGACCGTCCTCCTGGGGGCGCTGCTGGCAGAGGTCGACGACGCCCAGCGCCTGCTCATCGTCGAGGACTCCCGTGAGCTGCGCGTCGACCACCCCCACGTCGTCCAGCTGGCCGCACGCCAGACCAACATCGAGGGCGCCGGTGAGGTGTCCATGGCCGACCTCGTCCGCAACGCGCTGCGCATGCGGCCCGACCGGCTGGTAGTGGGCGAGTGCCGCGGAGCCGAGGTGCGCGACATGCTCACGGCCCTCAACACCGGACACGAGGGCGGCTGCGCCACCGTCCACGCCAACACCGCGGAATCCGTCCCCGCCCGCCTCGAGGCCCTCGGCGCTCTTGCCGGCATGTCCCCGGCGGCCGTCCACTCGCAGCTGGCCACGGCCATCGACGTGGTCATCCACGTGCGCAGGCACTCCGGTACCCGCGAGGTGTGCCAGGTCTGCCTGCCCGCGGTCTCTGCGAGCGGGCCCAGTGTCGCCCAGGTGTGGAGCGCGGAGGCCGGCTTCAGTGCGGAGAACCGCGCGCGGCTGGATGCGCTGCTGAGCACTCGGGCGGGGACGCCGTGAGCGCCCTCGCCCTGCTGGCGGGCTTGTTCGCGGGTGTGGGCTGGTGGGCGCTCACATGGTCCCCGGCAGCGCGGCGCCTGCGCGCCCTGAGCGCGGACCGGGCCCCGGATCGCAGGCGCATCCGTCGCCGAGCCGCAGACACGGGCCTCGAGGCGGTGGCAGCCGTGGACCGCTCCGTCGAACTCCTGCGGGCCGGGATCCCACCGGCCGGCGTCATGCAGCACCTGGCGGCCCTGCCCGGCGACGCGCGGCTCACGGAGGCGCTGGCGCGCAGCGGGCGCTCCCTGGAGCTGGGAGATTCGCCCCACACCGCGATCCGGCGCCACCTCGGTGGCGTGGATGCGGAGGCCGCCGAGGTGCTCGACGGCATGGCCGCCGTCTGGCACGTCGCGGAGACGGCCGGAGCGCCGGCCGCGGACATGCTCGCCCGTTATGCCGGGACCTGCCGCGAGCGCGCCGATTCCGCGCGCGAGCGCGCCGTTGCGCTCGCCGGTCCCGCGTCCACCGTGCGCGTGCTCACGTGGCTGCCGCTGCTCTCGCTGGGGCTGGCCATGCTCATCGGGGCCAACCCCGTGCGCCTGCTCGGCAGCGCACCGGGGCTCGTCTCCCTGTTGGGAGGCACCGCGCTGCTGCTGGCGGGCAGGGCGTGGATGCGCATCATGCTCCGCCGGGCGCAGTAGCACCGCTGCGTGCCGCAGGGAGTGGGAGGAGACTGCCATGCTGGTGTCGATCATCGCGGGAGGGCTCACCGGGCTTGCCGTGTGGCTGCTTGTCGCCGAGCCCTCGGGCCGCCTGCGCACCCTGCTGGGCAGAGCGGGCGAGCCCGCTTCGCCTGGCGCACGGCTGGGGCGCTCACGGCCGTCGTCCGCCGGCGCTGCGGCCCCGGGCCCCGCGCGGCGGGGGCACCGGGCGCGCGGAGCGCGCGCAAGCGACATCGACCTGCTCGCCTTCGACCTGGACCTCGCCGCGATCTGCCTGCAGGCGGGACTGCCCACGGAGCGTGCCCTCGAGCTCGCGGCGCAGGCGGGCGGCGATCGCGGCGGGCTGGGCAGGCTGGGCCGAGCGCTTGAGCTGGGCGGCGAGGACCCCGCCGACAGCGCCGAACGCGGCCGGGACGGCCCCTCGGCCACCGCCGAGGCGCTCGAGTCCGTTGCCGCGCTCATCGGCTTCTCGCGGGCCACAGGCGTCTCGCTGGCGCCGCTGCTGCGCGGATTGGCCTCCGATCTGCGGCGCACCGAGCACCGGCGCCGCCAGCTCGCCGCGGCCCGGCTGGGCGTGCAACTCGTCATCCCGCTGGGCGTGTGCATCCTGCCCGCCTTCATCCTCCTGGGCGTGGTGCCCGTGCTGCTCACCCTCGTGTCCGACATGGCGGGCCTGTTCCGATGAGCACCCGGTCACCGCACCCGCGCTGGGCGGGCCACCGCGCGAAGGTCACCGCTGCCGGTCACCGGCGCACCGGGGTCTGTGGATTGGGGCCACAGGGTCCACAGGATCCGCCGGCACCGCCCGCTGTGCCTCCGGCCGCGGCAGGCTCGGGGCATTCCCGCGGCGGCGGGTGCGGCCGGATCGGAAACTCAACCGACTCGGAACCGGACCGGACCGAACGGACGGGACCGGACGGATGGGCCGGGACCGGACCGGACGGACGGGACCAGAACCGGATCGGACGGAACCGGACGGGCGGGACCAGGACCGGACCGGGACCGGGACCGGACCGGGACCGGACCCGACGGACGGGACCGGACAGAACCGGAACGCGGTCAGTCCACGGTCGGCCTGGGGCCGGCCCACGGTGACCCGGTAGGGCACCGGCGCACCCGGGCCCGGGAATGCACCGCAGCACCACCCCCGGAGACGGTCTCCGGACCTCCGCTTCCGGCAATGACGCCGGGGCGGCGGTAGCAGCGACGAAGGAGAAGGCAATGGATACGAACACCGCAGAAACCGCGGGCACACCTGGTGCACCCGGTACACAGGTCACGGCAGCCGGCACAGGGGACGGAGACTGCGGGCAGGGCGCACTCGTGTGCGCTCGCAGCGGCCGGACCAGGCGCGGGCAGCTCGTGCGGTGGCACTGCGATCGCGGTGCCACAACCGCGGAGTACGCGATCACGACGCTGGCGGCCTGCGGGTTCGCCGCGCTGCTCGTCGTCATCCTCAAATCCGACGCGGTGCGCCAGCTCATCACCAAGGTGATCTCCACGGCGCTCGGCATGGGGCAGTGATGGCGGCCCACGACGGCGCCCCGCCCACCGGTGCCGCCCTCCCCCTGGGCACCGGTGCGCGGCGATGAGCAGGGCCCCCGCTCCCGCGGCCCGCCGCTCACGGTGGCGGCGCAGCCGGGTGTGTGCGCTCCCTGCCGCCGAACCCGGCGCCCGGGGCCGCACGCGCCTGCGCTGTGAGCGGGGCGCCGCCACGGCGGAGTTCGCCATGATGATGCCGGCACTCGTTGTCCTCATCCTGGTGGTCGTGGGGGCGGGAGCGATCGGGCTGACGCAGCTGCGGGCCTATGATGCGGCCCGAGCGGGGGCGCGTGAGGCGGCCCGGGGCGAACCCGCCCGCGATGTCGAGCAGGCGGCGCACAAGCGCGCGGGCTCGGCGGCGCGGGTCGAGATCTCGACGGCCGGCGAGTACACGGCCGTCAGCGTCGAGATCGGCTTGCCCGCTTCCCTCCGCTTCGTCATGCGCACGGTCAGCGCCCGGGCCGAGGCGCGCACCGAGGGGGCGGGATGAGCACCGGCGGCCCGCTGCGGTGCCGCCAGAGGCGGGGTGGCGGTGAGCGGGGTTCGACCACCGTGGTGGGGGTCGGGCTCATGGTCGGGGCCCTCGTGTTGGTGCTGGGGGTGGGCGTGGCCGGGCGCGCCTTCTTCGTCCATGCCCGCGCCGATGGCACGGCCGACCTCGCCGCGCTCGCCGCCGCCGACGCCGTGCGCGCCACCGCACCCGGTGAGCCCTGCGAGGTCGCCGCAGACCTGGTCAAGCGCCGTGGGCTCGCCCTGCGCGAGTGCATCGCGCGCGCTGATCTGGGCACCGTCAAGGTCGTGGTGGAGGCGAAGCCACCGGCCCCGCTGCCCGCTCTACGCGCCACGGCCGTGGCCGGCGGGCCGGAACCGGCGCCGTGAGCCACGCGGCCCGCTGCGGCGCCTGCGCCCGCGGCTCAGGCCAGCAGCGCGCGCAGCAGGCGCTGGGCCGCGTCCTTCTCCAGCGGCTCGTTGCCGTTGCCGCACTTGGGCGACTGCACGCACGCGGGGCAACCCGCCGCGCAACCACAGGAGGCAATGGCCTCGAGGGTGGCGCGCTGCCACTCGTCGAAGACGGCATAGCCGCGCTCGGCGAAGCCCGCCCCGCCGGCCTGGCCGTCGTAGACGAAGACCGTGGCGACGCCGGTGTCGGCGTGCACCGCGGTGGACACGCCGCCGATGTCCCAGCGGTCGCAGCCGGCGAACAGGGGCAGCAGGCCGATCGAGGCGTGCTCGGCGGCATGCACGGCACCGGGCACATCGGCCCGCCCCACACCCGCGGCCTCGAGGACGTCCGCGGGCGCGGTCCACCACACCGCCTGGGTGCGCAGCGTGCGCGCGGGCAGCTCCAGCGGGTACTCGCCCAGGCGCACCCCGCTGCCCTTCTGGCGCATCGCGTACGCCACGACCTGGTCCGTCACCTCGACCGTGCCGGTGTGCACCCGCCCACCGGAGGGCAGGCCGCGCGAGGTGTCCGTGGACTCGATGCGGATCTCCTTGACCGCCCGCGCCTGGGTCGTGTAGTCGACGGCCTTGCGCTCGACCATCGCGAGCCGGGCCTCGAGGTCGAGCTCGCTGACGACGTAGGAGATCCCCTGGTGCAGGTACACCGCCCCCGGATGGATCTGCATGTGCGCCCCGGCATCGTCGATGGTGCCGAGCAGCGTGCCCGTGGCCTGCTCGACGATGCGCACCTGCGCCTCGCCGTCGCCGCGGATGTCCGTGAGCGCGGCGGCCGATTCGCCCTTCGCCCAGTACCAGCCGTGGGGGCGGCGGCGCAGCATCCTCGCGGCCGTGAGCGACTCGACGACGGAGGCGGCGGTGGGTCCGAACCGGGCGAGATCGGCCTCGGTGAGGGGCGCCTCGGCGGCGGCGGCGCACAGGTGGCCGCCCAGCACGTACGGATTGGAGGGATCGATGACCCCGGCGTCCACGGGCGCCCCGAAGACGGACTCGGGATGGTGGACCACGAAGGTGTCCAGCGGATCGTCGCGGGCGATGAGCACCGCGATCCACGGCCGGCCCGCGCGCCCGGCACGGCCGGCCTGCTGCCACAGCGAGGCCAGCGTGCCCGGCCAGCCCAGCATGACAACCGAGTCGAGCCCGGCGATGTCGATGCCGAGCTCCAGCGCGTTCGTCGAGGCGACCGTGCGCAGTTTCCCGCTGCGCAGGCCGGTCTCGAGCAGGCGCCGCTCCTCCGGCAGGTAGCCGCCCCGGTAGGCGGCGATCGACTTCCTCAGCTCCGGTTCGACCTCCGCGACGTTGTCGCGCACGGCATCGGCGAGCGCCTCGGCGCCACGGCGGGAGGCGATGAACGCGATCGAGCGGTAGCCCGCGCAGGTGGTGTCGGCCAGGATGTCCGCGGCCTCGCTGATCGTGGAGCGGCGCGCCGGGGCCAACCCATTGGCATCGGCAACGGCTCCCGCCTCTCCCTGTTGGCCGGGGGCGTCTCCGCCCTCACGCCCTGCGGCACCACCCCCTGCAGCGCCGACCCCTGCAGCGCCGCCCTCTGTCTCGCCACCCGTCGCACCACTCGTCGCGTCAACGCCTGCGGGGGCGGGGGCCACCAGCGCGGAGTCGCCGAAGGGATCGGGCGCGACGCCCAGGGCGGTCAGCGCGCTGTCGGCCCACGGATCGGCCTGCGCGTCGGCGAGCAGGGCGCGCGCCGCCTCGGCGCCGGCGCCCGCACCGCCCGCACCGGGCCGCCCGTCGACCGGTCCGCTCGTGTCACCCGGGGCATCTGCCGCGTCGAGCGCGCCCGGCTCCGAACCGGGCAGCGGCGGGGGCTCCCACAGGAGGAACCGGCCCGGGGCGCGCGGCGAGGTGTCCTGGGTGATCGCGGTCGCGGGCCGCCCGGTGAAGCGCGCGAACGCCGCGGCGGGGTCGGCCATAGTCGCCGAGGCCCCGATGACGACCGGCTGCGCCCCGTAGTGCTCGGCCACGCGCAGCAGTCGGCGCACGATGAGCGCCACGTGCGAGCCGAACACGCCCCGGTAGCGGTGCGCCTCGTCGACGACGATGTAGCGCAGGGACTTCAGCCAGCGGGAGAACCGCGGATGGCCGGGCAGGATGCCGCGGTGGAGCATGTCCGGATTCGTGAAGACGAGGTTCGCGTGCTGGCGCGCCCAGTCCTTGTCCGCCTTCGAGGTGTCGCCGTCGTAGCTGCCCGGCCGCAGTCCGCGCAGGGGCAGGGCGCGGACCTTGCCGAACTGGTCATGGGCCAGCGCCTTCGTGGGCGAGAGGTACAGTGCGGTGGCCTGCCTGCTCGGGACCTCCTCGCGGGTGGTCGCGATCGCGTGGAGGATGGGCAGCAGGAAGCCCAGCGACTTCCCCGAGGCGGTGCCGGTGGACAGGATGACGTCCTCGCCGGTGTGCGCGGCATCGGCGGCGGCCGCCTGATGCACCCACGGGGCGTCGACCCCGGTGGCGCGCAGGGCCTCGACGACGTCCGGGCTCAGCCAGGCGGGCCACGGTGCGTGCTCCCCGGGCCGGCCGGGGATGTCCTCGACGTGGGTGATGCGATCGGCGCGCTGGCCGTAGCCGGAGAGCAGGTCGAACAGCGCGGAATCGGACATGGACTCCATTGTCCCACCCGGGCCCGGTGCGCGGCGGCCTCGCGAGTGCGCTGTGAGCAGACAGCCGGCTGGCCGGCTCGCCGGCTCGCCGCGCCTGTGGGCGGTCACCCGTAGGCTGAGTGCCGTGAGCGCACAGAACATCCCCGCCGGCCTGCCCCGCCTGGCCCCCGAGCACCTGACCGCCCTGCGCGAGGCGCTCGTGGACGCCGGTTTCTCCGAGTCCGGCCTGCGCGAGCTGTGGGGCGAGGCCGCCGATGCGGCCCTGGCCCGCAACGACGCCGCCCCGGCCCGCTGGGCGCTGCGCCGCTGCGCACCCCCGGCGGCTCGGTCCGCCGATGCCGGTGCATCTGCGGCGGCTCAGCCCACCGCCGGTGCCGCGCGGCTCCCGGCCGCCGAGCCCGCTGCCCGTGCCGCGCAGTCCCCAGCCGACGAGCCCAGCGCCGGTGCCGCACAGCCCGCGGACGCGCTGGCAGTCCTCGCCCGCCTCTTCGTCCTCGCCGAACCCGTGGCGCAGGCCGAGCTCACCGCCGCCCTGGGTGCCGAGCTGACCGCCGCGCTCGAGGCCGGTGGGCTGCTGCGCACCGCTCCCGGCCCGGGTGCGGAGCCAACCGTCAACCCGCACACGGATGCCCCGAACACGGGCTTTCCGAACACGGACGACCCGAGCGCTGACGCCCCAACCACCGGTGCCCCGCACACGGGCGCCCCGGCCCACCTCGGTGAGCAGAAGGACACGGACCCTGCCCACACCTCGGCGGCCCCCGGCGTGCGGACCGCCGGAGAGGGGCGCCTGCTCGCCTCGACCCTCGAGCTGCGCCCCTTCGACATCCCGGTGGGCGTGCCGCGCGGCTTCCGGCCGGGTGACGGCACCGTCTTCCTCCTCTCCGACCACGGCACCCTCAACAGCCCGGACCCCGTCGCCGGGGACTTCGTGCTGGGCCTGGGCGGGGCGGGTCGGACCCTCGCGGTGATCACGCCGCGCGCCCGGACGGGCGTCGCCGCAGACCTCGGGTGCGGGTGTGGCATCCAGGCCCTGCTGCTGGCCCGCCACTGCGGCCACGTCATCGCCACGGACGTCTCCGAGCGCGCGCTCGCCCTCACCGGCCTCAACGCCGAGCTCAACGGCGCGGCCAACATCGAGACCCGCCTGGGCTCCCTCTTCGACCCCATCGAGGAGGCCGTCGACCTGCTCGTGTCCAACCCGCCCTTCGTCATCACCCCGCAGGGCGCCACGGCCGCCCTTTCCTACCGCGACGGCGGGATGTCCGGTGACGCGCTCGTCCGCGCCCTCGTCGCCGGCGCGCCCGAGGTGCTGGGGCCCGACGGGCACGCCTGCTTCCTCCTCAACTGGGAAGTCGGAAGCTCGGAGCTCGGTGGAGTTCGGAGCACCCCGGAGGCGTGGGCGGCGGATCCGCACACCTCGGCCATGGTCATCGAGCGCGAGCGGGTGGACCCGGCCCGCTACGCGGAGACCTGGATCCGCGACGGGGGCGTGGCCCGCGCCTCGGCGCGCTGGGAGGCGGACACCGCCGCCTGGCTCGATGACTTCGCCGCGCGCGGCGTCACCGCAATCGCGTTCGGCTGGATGCGCCTGCACCGCGTTGACGCAGCGCCGCCGGCCCGCAACCATACGGTGGCCGGCGGCACCGGCGACAACCCCGCCGGTCTCGCCGCGCACCTCGATACCCGGCTCGCGCTGCTCGAGTGGCTGGCCGGCGCATCCGACGCCGAGGTGGCCGCCGCCTCGTTCGTGCGCGCCGGTGACGTCGTGGAGGTCCGCCGGTTCGTGCCCGGCGAGGAAGCACCGGCCCACCTCGCGCTCGAGCAGGGCGCGGGCCTCGCCCAGTCGTTTGCCGCCGATGCCGCGCTCGCGGGCTTCCTCGGCGTGGCCGATGGGACGCTGACCTTGGACGCGACCGCCCAAGCACTCGCCGAGCTGCTCGGTGCGGACCCCGCCGCGCTGCGCGCCCAGCTCATCGCCCAGGTCCGGGAGCTCGTGCCGGCCGGCTTCGCCTATCCCCAGGCCTGACCGGCCGCGCCGCGGTCCTGTGAGAGCATGTGCCCACGAGCCGCGTCCGGACCGGGTGCTAGATTCTCAAGGAGCCCGCACCGGGATGAGCGCTCGTGACCGGCAGCGCGCCGCGGCCAGCCCCGCGCCGCGCGCCCGGTGCCCGCACATCCCCGGATGGGCACGCAATCGTCGAAAGGAACGCAGTGGCATCGTCTGCTGGCACCCCCCGCCGCCTCGTCATCGTGGAGTCGCCCACGAAGGCGCGCACGATCGTCGGCTACCTGGGCGATGACTACGACGTCGAGGCCTCGGTGGGCCACATCCGCGACCTGCCCACCCCCTCCGAGCTGCCCGCGGACATGAAGAAGGGCCCGTTCGGCAAGTTCGCCGTCGACGTGGACAACGGTTTCGAGCCCTACTACCGGATCGACCCCGGCAAGAAGAAGAAGGTCGCGGAGCTGCGCAAGCTGCTCAAGGACGCCGACGAGCTCTACCTCGCCACCGATGAGGACCGCGAGGGCGAGGCCATCGCGTGGCACCTCCAGCAGGTGCTCAAGCCCAAGATCCCCGTCAAGCGGATGGTCTTCCACGAGATCACCCCGGAGGCGATCGCCCGCGCCCTGGAAAACACCCGCGAGCTCGACATCGACCTGGTCGACGCCCAGGAGACCCGCCGCATCCTCGACCGGCTCTACGGTTACGAGGTCTCGCCCGTGCTGTGGCGCAAGGTGCGCGCCGGCCTGTCCGCCGGGCGCGTGCAGTCCGTGGCCACCCGCCTCGTCGTCGAGCGCGAGCGCGAGCGCATGGCGTTCGTCTCCGCCGACTACTGGGACCTCGACCTCGCGCTCGCCGTGCCCGGGGGAGCGGGCAGCTTCGCCGCCCGCCTCGCAAGCTACCACGGCACGCGCGTGGCCTCCGGCCGCGACTTCGACGACCGCGGCCAGCTGAAGAAGGGCTCCGACGTCGTCGTCCTCGACGAGGCCACGGCGACGAGCCTGGCCAACCAGCTCAACACCTCGGCGAAGGACTCGCTCGAGGTCACGGGCCTCGAGACGAAGCCGTACTCGCGCCGGCCCGCGGCCCCCTTCACCACCTCGACGCTCCAGCAGGAGGCCGGGCGCAAGCTGCGCATGAGCTCGCGCCAGGCGATGCGGGTGGCGCAGTCGCTCTACGAGAATGGCTACATCACCTACATGCGCACCGACTCGCCGGCGCTGTCGTCGCAGGCGATCGGGGCGGCGCGCGCGCAGATCTCCGAGCTCTACGGGCCCGAGTACGTGCCGAGCTCGCCGCGCATGTACTCCTCGAAGCAGAAGTCCGCGCAGGAGGCCCACGAGGCGATCCGGCCATCGGGCGATTCGTTCCGCACGCCGGCCCAGGTGTCCTCCCAGCTGCGCGGGGACGAGTACAAGCTCTACGACCTCATCTGGAAGCGCACCGTCGCCTCCCAGATGGCCGATGCCAAGGGCAGCACCGCGACCATGCGCATCACTGCGGACCTGGGCGAGGGCAAGGACGCGGGCTTCACCGCCTCGGGCACCGTCATCACGTTCCGCGGATTCCTGGCCGCCTACGAGGAGGGCCGCGACGCCGAGCGTTACGACAGCGGCTCCGACGAGTCGCGCCTGCCCGACGTCAAGGAGGGCCAGCCCCTCACCGTCGCCTCCGCGGAGGCCGACGGCCACGTCACCTCCCCGCCGCCGCGCTTCACCGAGGCCAGCCTCGTCAAGCGGCTCGAGGAGCTGGGCATCGGCCGCCCGTCGACGTACGCGGCGATCATCTCGACCATCCAGGACCGCGGCTACGTGACCAACCGCGGCTCGGCACTCGTGCCCAGCTGGCTGGCGTTCTCCGTGGTCAGGCTGCTCGAGGAGCACTTCGGCTCGCTCGTGGACTACCAGTTCACCGCGGGGCTCGAGGGCGACCTCGACCAGATCGCAGGCGGCTCCCTGGGCCGCACCGACTGGCTCAACGGCTTCTACTTCGGCGGTGAGGGCGGCACCGGCCTCAAGCCCACCGTGGACGACCTGGGCGAGATCGACGCCCGCGAGGTCAACACGATCCGGATCGCCGACGGCATCGACCTGCGCGTGGGCCGCTTCGGGCCCTACCTCGAGGTCGCAGGCGCCGAGGGGGAGGACCCCAAGCGCGTGTCCGTGCCAGAGGACCTTGCCCCGGACGAGCTGACCGCGGACAAGGCCCGCGAGCTCATCGAGAGCCAGGGCGACGGCGACCGCGAACTCGGGACGGACCCGGAGTCCGGCCACACGATCGTCGCGAAGACGGGCCGGTTCGGCCCCTACGTCACCGAGGTGCTGCCCGAGGACGAGGCAAAGCCCACCCGCGGCAAGGCCAAGCCCAAGCCGCGCACCGGTTCGCTGCTGAAGTCGATGGACCTCGCCACGGTCACGCTCGAGGACGCCCTCAAGCTGCTCAACCTCCCCCGCGAGGTGGGCACCTCGGAGGACGGCACCGTCATCACCGCGCAGAACGGCCGCTACGGCCCGTATCTGAAGAAGGGCACGGACTCGCGCTCGCTGGAGACCGAGGACCAGATCTTCACGATCACGCTCGAAGAGGCGGAGAAGATCTACGCCCAGCCCAAGCAGCGCGGGCGGCGCGCGGCCACCCCGCCGCTCAAGGAGCTGGGGGAGGACCCGCAGTCGAAGAAGCCGGTCGTCGTCAAGGACGGCAGGTTCGGGCCCTACGTCACGGACGGCGAGACGAACGCCACCCTGCGCAAGGACGACGACGTCGAGACCCTCACGCCCGCCCGCGGGTTCGAGCTGCTCGCGGAGAAGCGCGCGAAGGGCCCGGCGAAGAAGAAGCCGGCGGCGAAGAAGGCCCCGGCCAAGAAGGCTCCCGCGAAGAAGACGACGGCCGCGAAGACCACTGCCGCCAAGACCACTGCCGCCAAGAAGACGACGGCAGCGAAGAAGACGACGGCTGGAAAGACGACGACGGCTGGAAAGACGACGGCTGCGAAGAAGGCTGGTCCGAAGACCCCGTGAGGGCGGGCGGCCCAGCGCGGACAGCCGCCGGGCCGCGCGTGCCCGCCCGGTTGGGGGTGTGCGCCCTGCTGGGGGCGTGCCCACGCGGCTCGGCGCGCAGGCTCGGTTGGGGGTGTGCGCCTAGAGCCGCTGGGCCTCGCTGTACGGCGCGCACGCGGCGACCTCGGCGGCGGTGACGTCGCCGGGCAGCAGCCTGTAGCGGGCCTCGTACGCGTCGAGGAACGCGTCCTGGACGGCGGCTGTCTCGATACCGGGACACGCCTCGCTGATCGACCCGCCGGTCGCGGGATCCCAGTCGACGCCGAGCGCGGCCTCGATGTCGGTGAGCGCCGCGCGGATGGGGTCGGGGTCGCCCACGATGACGGACGAGGAGAACAGCCAGCCCGACTTCGTCACGCGCTGGGCGGTGCCGATCGCCTTGATCCGCCCGGCGACGTTGACGCTGTACTCGCCGGGGCAGTATTCGCCGGGAACTTCGCCCACGCGCGCATCGATGCCGATGGCCCGCAGCGCATCCGCGTAGAGCCGGCCGAAGTCCGCGAAGCGCGCCTGGGTCCCGCCCAGGAACTGGGCGGCCGGCTCGATGTGGTCGATGACGAGGCTCTCCTCGTGGTAGACGGCCACGCGACCGCCCAGCGTGCGCAGGGCGGGGGTGAAGCCGTGCGCGCGGGCGGCCTCGACCGCGGCGGGAAAACCGGGCAGGAAGCGATCGCGGGCGCCGAAGACCGCCGTGGGCCGAGGCCGGTAGATCCGCAGCGTGGGCCCGCGGCGCCCGGCGCGCACCTCGTCGAGGAGCACGCGCGCCAGGGACAGGGCCGTGAGGGGGTCGTGCGAACCGGCTGGCAGGAGCGTGAGCTCCGCCGCGGTGCCCGGTGCCGCTGCCGCCTCGCCCATGCTGGCAGTCTAAGCGGGCTGCGGCCCCGGGGCAGGCCTCGGGGGCGGTTGCCGAGCCGCTTTCGCCGCAGGCTGTCGGGCTGGTTTCGCGGCAGGGTACGGGCCGCCGGCTCACCGGTTCGCTACCCGCCGAGCCGCCGGGCCGTCACGGCCTTCGCCGCCGGGCCCCGCCCTCCGGGCCCCTGCTCACCGGGCAGCCAGCTCACCGGGCCCTGGCTCACCCGACCGTGTTGACTCGGCCCGGCTCTCTGGGCACCCCGCTCATCGGGCCACCGGGCAGGGCGGCAGGGCAGCCCCCGGCCCGCCGGGGCCGCGCTCAACGACCCCTCGGCGCCCGCGGCTGCCCAGCGCCGTGTCAGCGCCGGGCAGTAGTGTGGGCGGCGTGACGAACGAGACCGATCGCATCCCGATTCCCGCCCCGCCGCGCGGCGTGCTGGGCCACAGCCTCATGGAGGCCGCGGCCTGGCTCACGGCGCTGGCCACGGCCGCGCTGACCTTCGCGGCGGCGGGCACGGCGGGGCTGACCGCGAGCATGCCGGCGGCCGCCTTCGCGGCCGTGACGAAGCAGCAGCGGGCGGGCAACTTCGACATGCGGCTGGGAATCGCGGGCCTCATCGTCGTGGCAGCGCTCATCGTGGCGGGCCTGCTGGTGCCCGCCGGGGCGGCCGGCCGACTCGCCGCCGCGCTGCGCTCGAAGCTGCTCGTGGGCGCGGCCGTCGCGAGCGCCGGCTGCGCCGCCGTGTTCGTCTTCGCCCCGGCGGTGTGGTGGGGATGGCTCACCGCCCTATTCCTGGGCGCGTTCGTCTGCCTCGCCAGCGCACACGCCCCCGCGCTGCACGCCAAGCCGTGGCGGCTGGCCGGCATCGCCTCCGGCCTGCTCGTCTTCATCCTCTACGCCGTCCAGATCGAGGCCGGGGCGGCCGCGGGCACGGCTGCGCTGCGCTGGATGCTCCTCGTCGCCGCCATCGCACTCATCGCGGGTGCGGTCCTCGTCTTCGTCTCACCGCTCGACATGGGCGGTCAGCCCCCGGAAACTGAGACCGCGGGCCGCAGCGCCCGCAGCGTCCGCGCACCCGCGCAGGTCGCACGGCCCTGGGCGTGCACGCTGCTGTTCGCACTGTTCGGCGCCCTGTTCGCGCTCGCGGTGCCGGTGGTCGCCGACTACGGGTTCGGCGAGGCGGCGTTCGCCCTCATCGTCACCGCTGCGCTCGTGGGCTGGGCCGCCGGGTTCGAGGCGGGCCCCACGTTCGCACCGGGCATGTCGCGCCCGCGCCTGACCGCCTTCGCCCTCGTCGCCGCGGCACTGCTCACCATCGGGGTGGGCCTGCTCTCCGAGCTCTCCGGCAAGGCCGTGCTCACCGCCGTCGCCGCGTTCTGCGTGGGGGTGGGCGTGCGCGCGCAGGACTACGCGTTCTCCCGCCGCATGGGGGTCGGCGCCGGAGTGGGCGCCGCGCTGCTCATCGCCTTCTTCGCCCCCACTTCGGCCATCATGGTGAGCCCGGCAACCGAATGGGTCATCACCACCACGGGCCTCGCCTACTCCCTCGTCGGAACCGCGGGCCTCATCGCGGGCATCGTGGCCGTCTTCGTCTTCCCCCCGCAGGGCGCCCAGGGACTGGGCGTGGACCTCGTCCACGCGTTCCGCACGCCCCAGGGCACCGCCGCCGAGGCGCCGCACGCGGACGCTGTTGGTCCGGGCGCCACTGAGCCCGTGTCCGGTCCCGGACGGCCGGGCGCGAGCAGCTCCGAGTCGGGTGAGCGCACCGCCTCGGCGCAGTCGGGTCCGCAGTCCAGTGCCGCGGCGCCGCGGCGTTCCTCGGGGCTCGTCGCCGCGGTCGACGCGCCGGCGCGCATGTCCGATACCGGACTGTTCATCGCGTTCGAGGGCCCGGACGGGTCCGGCAAGTCCACTCAGGCGCTGCTCCTGCGCGAGTGGCTCGACGGGCGCGGCCGGGGCCGCGCGGTCGTCACGCGGGAACCGGGCGGCACGGACGTGGGCCGGGCCATCCGCGCCGTGCTGCTCGACGGGGAGGCAACCGCGCCGCGGGCCGAGGCCCTGCTCTTCGCCGCCGATCGCGCCCAGCACGCCGCGCAGCTCGTGTGCCCCGCGCTGGACGGCGGCGGGATCGTCATCACCGACCGCTACATCGACTCCTCGCTCGCCTACCAGGCCGCCGGCCGCGCCCTGGGGGAGGAAGAGGTGCTCGCCCTCTCGCGCTGGGCCACGCGCGGGCTCGTGCCCCACCTCACCGTCGTCCTCGACATCGCCCCGGAAGCGGCCGCGGCGCGCACCGCGGCGCGCGGTGAGGAGAACCACCTCGACGCCCAGGACGCCCAGTTCCGCACGCGGGTGCGCCAGAAGTTCCTCGCCCTCGCACAGGCCCAGCCGGACCGCTACGTCGTCGTCGATGCCGATGCGCCGCAGCACATCGTCGCCAAGCGCGTCGCCGAGGCGCTCGAGGAGACCCTGAGCCGGCGCGGCTTCGCCGGGCCGCCGCGCGCCGAGCGCTTCGGCACCGGGCGCGGCGGCGCCCCCGCCGGCGAGCAGCAGAAAGACCGCGGGGAACCGCGCGCGCCGCTCCAGCCGCTGCCCCCGCGTGCGCCCCACACCGCAGGGAACCAGCACGACACCGGTGCGGCTGCCGCCGAGCCGCGCGTCTCAGGCCCCGGTGCCGAGACTGACGGCGAGGAGGCGACGACCGTCCTGCCGGGGCCGCGCCGCGAACCCGGGGAAGAAGCCACGACCGTCCTGCACAGTGAGCCCGGCGGCCGCGGCGCGCCCGGCGGCCACGGCGCGCCCGGCCAACACGACGGTCACGGTGGCGCACCGGGCGAGGCTGAGAGCACCGAGGACGCTGCCACCACCGTGCTGAGCGGACCGCGGACCCGTGGCGCCGGTGACGCAGGCGAGGAGCCCACGACGGTGCTGTCGGGTCCGGAGGCTCCGAAAGCCGCGGATCCCGCGGACGCCGAGGCCCAGGACCGTGCCCACCTCGCGCGGCCGGTCAACCGCGACAAGCTGCGCGCGCAGGCGGAGATCGAGCGGCGCGCCCGCGAGCGGCTGCGCCAGGCGCGCCTGGACGCTGCCCGCGGGTCGGGCGGCGCTCAGCCCGGCAGCACCGCTCGGCAGCCTGGGAGCCCTGCCGGACAGCCCGGGGACCGCGCCGCGCAGCCTCGGAGCCCGGGTGGGCACGCCGTTGAACGACCCGCGGGGGAGCGGTTCGGTCGAACCGCTGAGCGTCCCGAGCCCGGTGGCCGCGGTGAGCGCCTCGAGCACAGCGGGAGCCACGAGCAGGGGGAGCACCCCGGCAACGGTGAGCGCCCAGAGCACGGAGGGCGGCGGTGAGCGTCTGGGACGAGCTCGTCGGCCAAGACGAGGCGGTGGCGCGGTTGCGCGCGGCTGCCTCGGGCACGGGCGACGGGGCCGCGATGACGCACGCGTGGCTCCTCACCGGCCCGCCCGGCTCCGGTCGCTCGAACGCCGCCCGCGCGTTCGCGGCGGCCCTGCTGAGCGAGGACCACGGTGAGGCCATGAGCCCGGCCGCGGCCCGCGCGCTGAGTGGCACCCACGAGTCCATGACGATCATGTCGACGCAGAAGTCGCTCATCACCATCGACGAGGTGCGCGAGCTCGTCTCCCAGGCCCAGAGCGCGCCCGTGAACGCGCCCTGGCGCGTCATGATCATCGAGGACGCGGACCGGATGGCGGAGCGGACTTCCAATGTCCTGCTCAAGGCGATCGAGGAGCCGCCCCCGGCCACCGTCTGGATCCTGTGCGCGCCCAGTCCGCAGGACGTGCTCATGACGATCCGCTCGCGCTGCCGCAACGTGAATCTGCGGATCCCGCCTGCCCAGGCGATCGCCTCGCTGCTGGTCTCGCGCGACGGCGTCGACGAGGCGCGTGCCGAGTGGGCCGCGGCGGCCGCCCAGAACCACATCGGGCGCGCGCGGTTCCTCGCCACGAACGAGGAGGCCGCGCAGCAGCGCGAGCGCACGCTCGAGATCCCCGACCGGCTGACCTCGGTGGGTTCGACCGTGCGGCTGGCCGCGCGCACGCTCGACGCCGCCACCGAGCGCGCGGAGGCGCGGACGAAGGAGCGCAACGCCCGCGAGCGGGCGGCGCTGCTCGCGACCTTGGGCGTCGAACCGGGCAAAACGCCGCCGCCGGCGCTGCGCTCCCAGGTCAAGCGGCTGGAGGAGGAGCAGAAGCGCAAGGACTCGCGGGCGCGGGGCGACGAGCTCGACGCGATGCTCTTGGAGCTCCTCTCGCTCTACCGCGATGTCCTGCTGTGCCAGTTCGGCGTGGACGGCGGTTGGATCAACGCCCACGACGACGCGCGCATCCGGACGATCGCCGGGCAGACGGACGCCCCCACGACGCTCAAGCGCATCGACGTGCTCAGTCAGGCGCGGCGCCGGCTGCAGACCAACACGGCCCCGCTGCTCGTGCTCGAGTCCGCCTTCATCGGGCTGTCCAACCCCTGGCTCTCCGCCGACTGAGCACCGCGGGCGCCTGGGCCCGAGTCGCCATGTGCGGGCGGCGCGCGGCGGTCGACAGTGCTCGCCAGGCGGGGAGCGCGGTGGGGCGGGGTACGCGATGGGACGGGGTTGAGCCCGTGCCGCGGGCTCAGGAATGCCCGGGGCGTTCCGGGACGGGTCCCGTGGTGGTCTGGCGGCGGCCCGGCATGAGGAGCGCCAGGACGATGGCGACCGCGCTGAGCACCGCGGCGACGAGGAACGCCGCGCGCACCCCCGGCAGCAGCTGCTCGCCCTGCGGTTGTGCCGTGCCGCTGGCGGCGCTGGCCGCGAACTGCATGACGGCCACGAGGAGCGCGGTGCCGGCCGCCGCGGCAACCTGCTGCAGGGTCGAGAGGATCGCCGAGCCGTGGGAGTACAGGTGCATGGGCAGCGGGTTGAGCGATGCGGTGAAGACCGGGGTGAAGATGCAGGCGAGCGCCAGGTTGAAGCCCAGGACGAGGACGACGAGGAGCCAGACGGGAGTCTGGGCGCCCAGGAACGTGAGCGCCACGAGGACTGCGGCCATGACGACGGCGCCGGTCACGGTGAGCGGCCGGGCCCCGAACCGGTCGAAGATCCGCCCCACGAGCGGTCCCGCCAGGCCCATTGCCAGGCCGCCGGGCAGCAGCACCAAGCCCGTGGTGATCGAGTCGAGCCCGCGCACCGACTGCATGTACATGGGCAGGACGATGACCACGCCGAACATCGCGAGCATCGACACCGACAGCAGCCCCACGGAGACCCGGAAGTCCCGGTAGCGGAACGTCCGCAGGTCCAGCAGCGGCGCCGAGGTGCGCTGCAGGCGGACCTGGCGCACCGCGAAGAGGCCCACGAGGGCCGCCCCCGCGACGAGCGCGGCGATGCTCCAGCCTCGGCCGCCCGCACCGCCGGCCTCGCCCAGTGAGGACAGGCCGTAGACGAGGCCAGCGAAGCCGGGGGCGCTCAGCGCGAGCGAGAGGGGGTCGAGCCGTTCGTCACCGCGGTCCGCGCTGTTGCGCAGCCGCGCGATGCCCAAGATGGTCGCGGCGATGGCGAACGGCAGCACGAAGATGAAGAGGAAGCACCAGTGGAAGTGCGCGAGCAGCAGCCCGGAGACGGTGGGCCCCAGCGCCGGCGCCACGGCGATGACGATCGTGACATTGCCCATGACGGCCCCGCGGCGGGAGACCGGCACGAGTGTGAGCACGGTGGTCATGAGCAGCGGGAGCATGATGGCCGAGCCGAAGCCCTGGACGATCCGCCCCGTGAGCAGCAGCCCGAAACCGGGCGCCACGGCGGCGAGCAGCGTGCCCAGGGTGAACGCGCACATCGCCAGCGCGAAGGCGCCCCGGGTGCCCAGGCGCCCGATGATGAAGCCGGTCGTGGGGATGACGACGGCCATGGTGAGCATGAATCCGGTCGTCACCCACTGGACCACCGTGGCGTCCACACCCAGGCTCGCGATGAGGTGGGGGAGGGCGACGTTGAGGATCGTCTCGTTGAGGATGACGACGAAGGCAGCGCAGAGCAGGACGACGATGGTGAGCACGGCCCCGGCCGGCAGCTCTTCGCGACCGGAGCCCTCCGGCGCGGAGACGGCCGGGTCGGCACCGCCGGGTGTCTGCGCGTGCGCGCGCTCGGAGGGAGAAGACGATGAAGACACGTGGCCCCTTGGCATGAGGAGGGTGGCGGCTACGGTGGGGGCCCGGGCTCAGAGCCGGACCGCGGCCCGAGCGCTGGCGCGCGGGCCGCTCGATCATATCAGCGGCCCGCAGCCGCCAGCAGCGGCCGCCACCGTGCCGGCCGGTGCCCCCGAGCGACCGCCGACATCGGGCCCCGGTGCGCGGTTCGCCACCGCTCGCGCGGTCAGTCGTCGAGGTCGACGGCGGTGCCCGCCCCGCCGAAAGCCCCCGCACCGCCGTAGGGCCCGCCGACGCCCTCACCGGTGCCCGGACTGGGGCTCGCGCCAGGACCCGCGGCGTCGCGACTGGCACCGGCAGCGGCGGACCGCGGCGCCTCGGCGGCGGACTCCGGGGGCGGTTCGCTGAGGAGCTGGCCCACCAGGTCGCAGACGAGCTCGACGCGCGGCCGGATCCACTGGGCGATCGCGTGCTCGTTCTCAGCGTGCGAGCCCCCGCCCACGGTGCCCAGGCCGTCCAGGGTGGGCACGCCGATACCGGCGGTGAAGTTGCCGTCCGAGCCACCGCCCACGCCGATCGAGCGCAGCGGCGGGTGGCCCAGGCGCGAGGCGATGCGCTGGGCGCGCGCGTAGAGGCCCAGCGACATGCTCGTCTCCATGGGCGGGCGGTTGATGCCGCCGTGGAGCACCAGCTTGGCACCCCGATGGACGGGAGTGAGGGCACGCAGCGCGGCGTCGACGCGCCGCTGCTCGGCGGCGGACTTGGCGCGCGAGTCGATGCTGACCCGCGCCTCGGCGGGCACGGTGTTCGTCGTTGTGCCCGAGGTCATGGCCGTCGGCACCACGGAGGTGCCGGCCTTCGCATCGCCCAGCTGGGCGACGGCCAGGACCTGGTGGGCGACCTCGGCGGTGGCGTTGATCCCCTTCTCCGGCTCGACGCCGGCGTGGGAGGCGCGGCCGCGCACCTCGAGCTCGTAGATGGCCACGCCCTTGCGCGCGATCTTCACCGCTCCCTGCGGGCCGCCGCTCTCGAACACGAGAGCGGCGGCTGCGCCGCGCGACTCTTCTTCGATGATGGGCCGCGAGGTGATGGAGCCGAACTCCTCGTCGGCGGTGATGAGCAGGCTCACGCCGTCCAGGTCGCCGCGGCGCTCGCGCAGGCGGGCCAGCGCGTGGATGGCGATGAGCGCCCCGCCCTTCATGTCGTCCGTGCCGGGGCCGCGGATGATGCCGTCGTGCTCCGAGTAGGGGAAGTGCTCGAGGGTGCCCGCGGGCCAGACGGTGTCGTGGTGGCCGATGAGGACGACGCGCCGCGGTCCTGAGCCGAAGCGCCACAGGAGATGGGGGTAGCCCTCGGCGGTGATGATCTCCGGTGGCTCGCCCAGCAGTCGCTCGCCGATCGTGGAGAACTGGATGGCGGAGCGCTCGAGCGCCGCCTGGTCGCTCGTGGGGGACTCGCATTCGACGAGCTGCCGCAGCTCCGCGAGGAACGCATCCAGATCGAAGCTCATCGAGTGACTCTCCTCCTTGTGCGACGGCCGCGGTGCGCCGCGTGCGACGCGGCGGCCCGTGTGCGCACCGTGGTTGCTGTTGCTGTTGCTGTTGCTGTTGCTGTGGCGGTTGTGGCCGTTGTAGCGGCTGTGGTCGCGGTGACTGCGGCTCGCGGGCGGGTGGCTCGCGAAGCCCGGTCGGTTCCCCTTCACCTTAGCGTTCACCCGGGTGGCGAGGCCGCTCGGGAGGGTGCGCAGTCCCGCGCCGACCGCCCGGACTGGCGCGCCGTGCCGCTTTGATTCCCCCGCTCGGATTGACTACAGTTGTGCCGGTTGCCTCCTTAGCTCAGTCGGCAGAGCGTCTTACTCGTAATAAGAAGGTCGCCGGTTCGATTCCGGCAGGAGGCTCGCATGCGAGGCCCCGTCACCGCCCGGTGACGGGGCCTCGCCCGTTGTGGGGCTCTGCGGGTCGGTGCGCGGTGGCGTGGGACGTGGCGCTTGCGTGATGTCGTGGCCGTGGGACGTCGTGGAGCAGCTGCGGGATCGGGTCCGTGGGGGCGAGTCTTCACCTGTTTCGCCGTTGAGCATCGAGTGAAGACTTTGACGCCGCAGCAGCACGGTTTCGGCCGAATGGTCTTCACCCCCTCGCGCGGCTGAAATCAGGAGAAGACTTTCTTCCCGGCAGTCCGCTGCGTACTCCGACCGCGCGACAACTGCCCGTGCTGCGCGGCGACTGCCCCTGCTATGCGTGCGCGCAGCACCCCCCGCGACGATCGATCGCACGCATCACCCGCCGACCCGCGACTACCATCGACCCGTCGCCCTGCGATCTTGGTTCCCCTCACCCCCCGGTGCTCCCCGCTCTTACCACCCTCACCGCCGCCGTCGGCCCGTCAGCCCCGTTGCCATCGCATCACCTCGCCCGCGCGGTACCGCCGCACGGGTTTTGTGCATACGATCACAGTGGGACCGCGCTCGGCCGCAGTGTGCGGCATCCCGGCACCGAACACGCGACACGGAGGAGTAGGGACATGCACTTCACAGGCGATGTGGTCGTCGGCGTCGACGGCTCCGAGTCCTCCGCACAGGCGGCAGCATGGGCGCTCACGGAGCTGGTGCGCGGACGGGTGGACGCCGGTGCCGCCCTCGTCCTCACGGCCGTCGTCCGCGATGGGGCCCAGGACGGCGAGGCGGTCAAGCGAGAGAAGCTGGCAGCCCTGCGCGAGCGCCTCGAGGCACTGAGCGATGACGTCGAGATCCGCGAGCAGGTGATGCACGGGGACCCCGCCGAGCAGCTCGCCGCCGCCGGTGAGGACGCCGCCCTCCTCGTCATCGGACCGCACGGGTCGAAGAATCCCGCCGCCGGTCGGATCGGCACGACCAGCCGCGGGCTGCCCGGGCACGCGCTGTGCCCGGCGGCCATCCAGCGCGGTGAGGGCGATGAGTTCGCCAGCGCGGATTCCCATCCCACGAGCGGCCGCGGGGTGGTCGTGGGGCTCGACACCTCGGACTATGCGGGTGTGGCGGCGCTCGACGCCGCCTCCTATGCCATGGACTCGGGCGAGGAGCTCACGGTGATCGTCGGCGTCGACGCGCTGGGGGATGCGGAGGCCATCCGCGCCCAGACCGAGTTCGACCTCACGTGGCTGCGCTCGGAGTTCCCCGGGCTCACCGTCCGCGCGGACTACCGGCCCGGTGACCCGGCCCAGATCCTCGCCGAGGCGGGGGCCGGGGCGGACCTGCTCGTCATCGGCAAGCGCGGGCTGGGCCGCTTCGCCGGGATGTCCGTGCAGCTAGGCCGCACAAGCGCGCAGGTCCTCGACGAGGCCCAGGTCACCGTGCTGCTCGTGCCCTTCCGCGACGACGAGCGGCTGGGCCGCCGTCGCCTCGTGGACTGACGACCGCCCCCAAAAAACCGACTGGATGGCCGCTGCGGCCAGGCAATCGAATGCGGTCCGGTTAAGCGTGCGGCCCAGCCGGGTTTGCGGTGCGGTCACGCGTACGGCGGGCTGTGAGCACGGGGCGGTGAGACCTCCGAACGCTCAAGTACCCACACGCCCAGCGCCCCGGTTCTCCGGCCGTGCACTCGCCCAGCCATCTGGCTGACCGCCCAGTCGGCCTCCCAGGCGTTCGGCCGGCAACCCACCCGCTTCCCGACCATCCAACCACCCGCCCGACGGGCCTCCTGGCCGCGCGCCGGCTACCCGCCTACCCCGCCTCCCGGCTACGCCCCCACCGCACTCCAACCTCCGAGGCGTCCCGCAGCCTGGCCCCGCAGACGACGATGCCGACCCCGCCTCCTGGCGGGACCGGCAGCGGCGGGGTCGGCTCGGCTCAGCGCTTGCGGGTCGGCACGAACGACGTCGAGCAGGTCCAGGTCGACTTGCCCTTCTTGGCGACCACCTGCACGGGCACCCGGCGGCCGACCGTGCCGCCGCCCACGTTGAAGTGCAGCAGCGCCTTGCCCTTCTTGCTGGCCTTGGCGCGCTTGCCGGTGGAGGTGGTCTTGTACTTGGCCACCGCGCTGACCGTCACCTTGGCGGGCACCTTCGACACGCGGACCACGAGGTTCTGGCCGCGGTGCGGGCGGGAGTTGCTGACCGAGGCCGAGCAGTGGTGGCGCGAGGCAGCCTCGGCGGGGGCGGTAGCGACGACGGCGGAGCCCGCGACGAGCGCGATCGCGGCGGCCGTGGAGGTCAGCGCGGTGCGCAGGGTCTTGGCGGCAGGGAGCATGGCGGTCCTGTTCGGTAGGGGCCGTCGTCGGAAATCCGTGATCTTCCGCGCTCGCGCACATGCGGGCGTGGGCCCGCTGTGCGAATGCGTGCGTAGTGAGAAGCGAAAGCGCCGACACTGGCTGAGTGGATGCTGCGGCACCGGCGCCGAGCAGATTGAGCATACAGGAAATTCGGAGAATCGGCGTACCCGAAGTTCGGGGTACCTGCGATTCCACCCCTCGGGCTCAAAGAACCGTGCGAATACGGTGCGACCGGGCCCTGGCGCTTGCGGCGCCCTCGGGTGCGCGGCACGGTGGAGGGGATGTCTGAACTGCGCGCACTTCCCGATCTGCCCGAATCGCACACCCCCTCCCGGAGAGGCACCGTGCCCGGTGCCGTAACAAGGGCCGCGCCGGACACCGCCCCCGGTGCCGGCGCCCCCGGTACAGTGCCCAGAGACGCGGCCCCGGCCATCACGGCCCCGGCCCCGGCCATCGCCGCCCCGGCCGCCACTGCCCGCCGCAGTGCCGCCGGCGCCTCGCTCGCCGGTGAGCCCGCCCACGCATCCCTCGCCGGAGAGCCCGCCGTCGCGTCCCCCGTCCACGCATCCCCCGCCGCGGAGCCCGCCGCCGCGGGACCCGCCGCCGCGGAGCGCGCCGCCGAGCCCCTCGTCTGGTACGTCAGCTATGGCTCGAACATGGCGCGCGACCGCCTGGCCTGCTACATCCGCGGCGGCCGCCCCTCCGGCGCGCTCATCGCCTACGATGGCGCCCGCGACCCGGCCCCGCCCCGCGCGGAGATGGGCGTCGAGCTGCCCGGGCGCCTGTACTTCGCCGGTGAGTCGCGGGTGTGGGGCGGCGGCATGGCGTTCTACGACCACGATGTGCCCGGTCCCACGCCGGCCAAGGCCTACCTGGTGACCGCCGGCCAGTTCGCGGACATCGCCGCGCAGGAGATGCACCGCGTGCCGGATCCGCAGGACCCCATTGAAGAGGTCGTCGTCGGCATGGAGGAGGGTGCGCGGCACGCCGCCGGCCCCGGCCGCTACGAAACGGTCATCGATGTGGGCCACCGCGACGGGCTGCCGATGCTCACCTTCACGGCGCCGGACGGCCTCGGGGCCGTCGAGCACACGACCCCTACCTCGGGGTACCTCGCGATGCTGCGCGTCGGTCTGCGCGAGGCGCACGGTTGGGACGACGGTGCGATCGCCGCGCACCTGGCCGACCGGATCGCCGCGTGAGCCCTTCGGCGGGGAGCACCGGCAGCCACGCCCTCACCAGCCACGCCCTCACCAGCTGCCGCCTCCGGTAAGCCCAGCCCCGGCAGCGCGGCTGCTACACCCACCCCCAGCAGTGGGACCACCCCGCAACCGCTCCCTCGGAAGGCGGCCACATGAAGATCGCGGTACTCGGCTCGACGGGGCTCATGGGCGCGAAGGCCGTCCGCGAGCTCGAGAGCCGCGGGCACGAGGTCGCCGGCCTCCATCGCTCGAACGGCGCCGATGCGCTGACCGGCGCTGGGCTGCGCGAGGCGTTCGCGGGCGTCGATGCGGTGGTCGACTGCCTCAACCGCATGAGCCTGAGCCCGCGCGCGTCCACCGCCTACTTCAGCGCCACGGCGCACAACGTCAGCGCTGCCGCTCGGGGCGCCGGAGTGGGGCGCATCGTGTGCCTGAGCATCGCCGGCGCCTCTGACCCGGCGGTGTACCGCTGGTTCGGGCACTACCGCGGCAAGGCCGCGCAGGAGGCCGCCTACCTGAGCGCCGGCGCCCCGGTCGCCTTCGTCCGCTCCGCCCAGTGGTTCGAGTTTCCCGCGCTGCTCGCCGGCATGACGGCGGTGGGCCCGCTCGCCCTGCTGCCCACGATGCGCGTCGCCCCGGTCGCCTCCGACACGGTGGCCCGCCTGCTCGCGGACACCGCCACCGCCGAGGCGCCCGCCGGTGCGGTTTTCGTGCGCGGGCCGCGCGTGGGCACCGTCGCATCCTTCGCCCGCGAGCAGCTGCGCGCCTGCGGCCGGCTGGGGGAGACGGGGGTCCGCGCCGTGGTGCAGGCGCCCTACCTGGGACCGGGAATCGCTTGCGGAGGGCTCGTGCCGCACGGGGGAATCGTCGACGATGCGCGCTTCGAGGTGTGGTTGAACCGCTGATCCGCAGCCCGCGCCTACGCCCGGCCGGCACGCGCGAGCGCACGGCCGCGGCCTCCACCACCCGCTCGGAGCCGATCCGCCGGCTGGGACCTCGCGGTCCGCAGCCGTAGGCGCCGGCCCACACAGTGTCTACGCTGTGGGGATGGACGCAACGAAGCTCCCCCCGCCCACCACCGTGACCGTCACGGGCGCTGCCGGCGCGATCGGCTACGCGCTCGTCTTCCGGATCGCCTCCGGCCAGCTGCTGGGGCCCGATGTGCCGGTGCGCCTGCGCCTGCTCGAGGTGCCCGCCGCGCTCGAGGCGGCAGCCGGCACCGCGCTCGAGCTCGCCGACTGCGCGTTCCCCCTGCTCACGGACGTCGACGTGACCGACGATGCGCGAGTCGCCTTCGACGGCGCAGGCGTGGCGCTGCTCGTGGGCGCCAAGCCGCGCGCCGCCGGCATGGAGCGCGGTGACCTGCTCGAGGCCAACGGCGGGATCTTCGGTCCGCAGGGGCGGGCGATCAACGACTGCGCGGCGGACGACGTGCGCGTGCTCGTCGTGGGCAATCCCGCGAACACCAACGCCCTCATCGCCGCCGCCCACGCGCCGGATGTGCCGCCGCAGCGGTTCACCGCGCTCACCCGCCTCGACCAGAACCGCGCCATCGCCCAGGTCGCGGAGCACCTGTCCGTGCCGGTGACCGCGGTGCAGGGCATCACGATCTGGGGCAATCACTCCGCCACCCAGTTCCCGGACCTCTCGCAGGCGACGGTGCAGGTGGACGGGGCAGTGCGGCGGGTGCTCGACTGCGTCGACCGCGCCTGGTACGTCGACGAGTTCATCCCGCGCGTCGCCAAGCGCGGCGCGGAGATCATCAAGGTGCGCGGCGCGTCCTCGGCCGCCTCGGCGGCCAATGCGGCACTCGACCACGTCCGCGACTGGGTGGGCGGCACGGGGCCGGAGTGGACCTCGGCGGCGGTGGTGTCCGATGGCTCCTACGGCGTCCCCGAGGCGCTCATCAGCAGCTTCCCCGTGCGCTCGAGCGGGGGCGACTGGGAGATCGTGCAGGGCCTCGACGTCGATGATTTCGCGCGCCAGCGCATCGCGGCCTCGGTGGCCGAGCTTGAGGAGGAGCGCGCGGCCGTGGGGGCGCTGGGGCTGCTCTGAGAGGGCTGGCCCCTGCCCTTGACCCTGCCACGGTGTCAGGGTCTTTGCTGAGCTCTGGAGGTGGTCGTATGACCGAGGAGAACCGACTGGCCCGGGCCCTGAGCCAGGCACCGGCGTCGCTGCGCCTGCGGGCCGCCCTGCAGGCCGGGGTTGTGCCGCGCGACGAGCAGATCGCCGTGCTCGTGCGGCGCTGTGCTGTCGAGGACGATTTCTACGTGCGCGACATGCTGACCTGGGCATTGACCAGGCACACCCGCGAACGGGTGCTGGAGGCCGTGGTGGGCGAACTCGATGCGGCCCAGCCGCAGGCGCGGGCGCAGGCCCTGCACACGCTCTCGAAGCTCCGGGACCCGAGTGCGTGGCTCGCCGTGATGGACGGCCACCTGTGCGATCCAAACCCCGATGTCGCGGCTGCCGCCTGGCGCGCGGCCGTGGCGTTGGCCCCCGGCGCGGAGGCGCCCAGGCTGGGGCGCGTGCTCCTGGGGCAGTTCGAGCGCTCGGATGGCCCGCTGCTCAGGAGCCTGGCACGCGCCCTGGCAGCCCTTGGCGAGGCAGCGGCCGCGTCCCTGCGCGCGGCTGCGACGACCCCCGCACGTGCGCGCTTCGTCGAGGAAGTCGAACGGATCCGGGAGGATCCCGCGGCGGGGTTCGGCGAGGCGCTGGCAGCGGCCATGCGGCTGCGGACACTGGGTAGCGCGGATCACGCTCGCCCGCACACGGCAGCGAGCGCCGAGGACGAAGGCGGCCATGCTCATCGGTGAGCTATCCCGCCGCAGCGGGGTCAGCGTGCGCATGCTGCGGCACTACGAGGCCAAAGGGTTACTCACCCCGGAGGGCCGCAGTGCCGCCGGCTACCGCCAGTACGGCGACCCGCAGGCCGCGCAGGTCGCGGAGATCGAAGCGCTGCGGGCGCTGGGACTCTCACTCGACGAGGTGGGGCTGGCGCGCGAGGCGCTGCTCGCCCCCGCCGAGGTGCTCGGGGTGCTGTGTGCCGAATCGCGGCGCCGAGCGGAGGCTGAGCAGCGTCTGCAGCGCCGCCTCGAGCAGATCGCGGCGGCGGGACCCACCGTCTGGGACGATGTGCTCGCCGCGGCGCGCGCAGTCGATCGCCTGGTGTCGGTTGATTCCAGTGAGCGTGTCCGCGCGCTGCTGGGAGCCGATGCCGCGCACGAAATGCCCACCGGTGCGCTCGCCGAGGCGCTGGCTGCCGAGGCCGATCCCAACGTGGCCGGTGCGATTGCCTGGCAGATGGCCCGCCGCGGCCCTTCGGCGCTCGAGGCCCTGCGGACGATGGCCACGCTGCCGACCCCGGCGGCCCGGCTGAGGGCCGTGCGAGTGCTCGCCGGCATGGAAGGCGAGGACGCCGCCGCGGCCCTCGCCGGGTTCGTCGACGATCCCGTGTCGAGTGTGCGCGCAACGGCCGTGCTCGCGCTGGCGCGGCGCGGCGACGCCGCAGTGGTTGGCGACCTCGTTGATCTGGTGTGCCGGGGTCGCCAGGATGTCGAGGCGGGGGAGGCGCTCGAGGTGCTCGCGGCGGTGGGCGCCACTGCACGGGCGGCCACCGCAGAGTTTGCCGCGCGCTGGGGCGGCGCCGACGTGCCGGTGCGCCGCCGGATCGTGCAGGCGCTCGTGGATCTGCCGGGGGAAGAGGCGCAGGCGCTGCTGCGCGTGGCGGCCGCAGACTCGGCGCAGGCGGTGTCGGCGACCGCGCGCTTCGCCATTCGGTACCGGGGTTGAGCGTCGGGACTGAGCGCCGCGCCGCAGCCTTCGGCCCTGCCAGTTAACACCGCGCCGGCTCCTCCACCCCCAGGGCCGCGAGTGCCGCGCCGCGCAGTTGCTCCTCGATCGCCTCGGCAGGCTGACGGCCCGTCATGTAATGCGTGGAGTTGAGCATGCCGAAGACCGCGTGCACGCGCACCGTCGCCTGGGCCTCGCTCAGCGCCGGGTGGACCGCACGCACCACGCTCACCCAGCGCGCCACGTAGGAGCGCTGGAGCCGGCGCACGCGGCGGCGGTCGTCCTCCGGCAGGGCGGAGAAGTCGCGGTCCTGGATGCGGATGAGCTCCGGCTCGCCCAGCGCGAACGCCAGGTGGAACTCGACGAGCGCGCGCAGTGTCTGCTCGGGCCCGGAGTCGGCCGACGTGTTATCGGTGCTCGCTGGCCCTGCCGCCGGCTGCGCGTCGCCCCCCGCCAGCTCCCTGCCCGCAGGCCGCGCACCGTCGGCTGATTGCTCTCCGTGCCCCGGGTGCTCGTCGTTTGCCACGTGCGCCCCGTCCACCAGCTGCGCCCCGTCCACCAACTGCGCCCCGCGCGCGTCGAGGCGCTGCGAGATTCCCACGAGCAGCTCGACGAGCAGCGCCTCCTTCGACGCGAAGTGGCGGTAGACCGCCGGCCCGGAGACGCCCGCGCCCTTGCCGATCTGCTCGATCGACACGGCCGCGAAGCCCTGAGCGGCGAACAGCTCCTTCGCGGCGGCCACGATCGCCGCGCGCCGCTGCGCCTTCGCCGCCTGCCGCGGGGTCAGCGAGGACTCACGGGGGTCGGCGTCTCCGGCGTTTCCTGCCGCTTCCGGCACGCCTGCGCTGCCAGGGCCGCGCGCTTCGCTTCTGTCTGCACCCCGGCCCGGCGCCTGAGTACCCGACTGCACACGCGTCTCCGTGCCTGCCGCCGCCTGGCCATCTGTCAACATGTGATCGCCCACCGACGCCCGGCCATCGCCCTGCGCCTCCGCGCCCGCCCAGGCGATCGACCCCGGCCTCGCCCCGGCTCCCGCGTCCTCATCCGCTCGCGCGTCCTCACTCGCCCGCGCATACTCGCCCGCCCCCGCACCCGAGGCGCGGGCCGGCGCCCGCTCGGCCCGCACCTCGGGCGCGGGGGCGGCGCTGTTGTCCGACTGCTGCATGTCGTCTACAGTAGCAACTAAGTTAATCGCCGTTAACCGAAATTCGCGCACCCGGCCGCCCGTGCGGCACGGCCCGCGCACCGCGATCCACCCCCGGCAGCGCAGCATGCGCGCTGGTCAGCCGGGTGGGTTGCCCCGGACCACGTGGGAGAGAAGTCGATGAAGACCCTCGGGACGCCGCCGGATCCTGCCGTCGCGCAGGAGCGCCGCGCCGCGCACGAAGCGCTGGCCGAAGAGCTGCGCCGCCGCACCGCGCAGACCGCGCTGGGCGGCTCGGAGTCCGCCCGCAGGCGGCACACGGACCGCGGCAAGATGCTCCCGCGGGAGCGCCTCGAGCACCTGCTCGATCCCGGCACGCCCTTCCTCGAGCTCTCCGCGCTGGCCGCCAACGGCATGTACGACGACGCCTCGCCCGGTGCCGGCATCATCACCGGCCTGGGGGTCGTGGCCGGGCGGCTGTGCGTCATCGTCGTCAACGACGCCACGGTCAAGGGCGGCACGTACTACCCCATGACGGTGAAGAAGCACCTGCGCGCGCAGGAGGTGGCCAAGGACAACCGGCTGCCCTGCATCTACCTCGTCGACTCGGGCGGGGCGAACCTGCCCAACCAGGACGACGTGTTCCCCGACCGCGAGCACTTCGGGCGCATCTTCTACAACCAGGCGACGCTGTCGTCTGCGGGGATCCCGCAGCTCGCGGCGGTCATGGGCTCGTGCACCGCGGGCGGCGCCTACGTCCCCGCGATGGCGGACGAGTCCATCATCGTCAACAACGAGGGCACGATCTTCCTGGGCGGCCCGCCGCTGGTCAAGGCCGCCACCGGTGAGGAGGTCACCGCCGAGGAGCTGGGCGGCGGAGCGCTGCACTCGCGGGTCTCCGGCGTCACGGACCACCTGGCCGCCAACGACGAGCACGCGCTGGAGATCATGCGCGACATCGTCACGACCCTGGCCCCGCCGGCCGCGCCCAGCTGGGAGCGCCGCGAGCCGGCCGAGCCCGCCCGCGACCCCGCCGAGCTCACCTCGGTGGTCCCCGCGGACCTGCGCACGCCGTTTGACGTGCGCGAGGTCATCGCGCGCATCGTCGACGGCTCGCTCTTCCACGAGTTCAAGGCCGAGTACGGTACGAGCCTCGTCACCGGCTTCGCCCACATCGACGGCCACCCCGTGGGCATCGTCGCCAACAACGGCGTGCTCTTCGGCGAATCCGCCATGAAGGGCGCCCACTTCATCGAGCTGTGCGACCAGCGCGACACCCCGCTCGTGTTCCTCCAGAACATCACCGGCTTCATGGTGGGCCGCGACTACGAGGCCGGCGGCATCGCCAAGCACGGCGCCAAGATGGTCAACGCCGTCGCCACGGCCCGCGTGCCCAAGTTCACCGTGGTGATCGGCGGCTCGTACGGCGCCGGCAACTACTCGATGTGCGGCCGCGCCTACTCGCCGCGCTTCCTGTGGATGTGGCCCAGCAGCCGCATCTCCGTCATGGGCGGCGAACAGGCCGCCAGCGTGCTCGCCACCGTCAAGCGCGACCAGATCGAGGCCCGCGGCGGCGACTGGTCGGCAGACGAGGAGGCCGAGTTCAAGGCCCCCGTCCTCCAGCAGTACGAGGACCAGGGCAACCCGTACTACTCGACCGCGCGGCTGTGGGACGACGGGATTATCGAGCCCGCCGACACCCGCCGCGTGCTCGCGCTGGCCCTCGAGGCCGCCCGCCATGCGCCCCTGTCCCGCCCGCTCGACGCGCCGGGCAACGGCGTCTTCAGGATGTGATCGCCATGTTCGACAAGGTCCTCATCGCCAACCGCGGCGAGATCGCACTGCGCGTCATGCGCACGTGCGCGCGCCTGGGCATCGCCACCGTTGCCGTGTACTCGGATGCGGACGCCGATGCCGCCCACGTGCGCGCCGCTGACCAGGCCGTGCGCCTGGGCCCGGCCGCCGCCTCGGAGTCCTACCTGTCCATCGACCGGGTCATCGCCGCGGCCCGCGAGACCGGTGCCCAGGCCATCCACCCCGGCTACGGGTTCCTGTCGGAGAATGCGGCCTTCGCCGCCGCGTGCGAGGAGGCGGGCATCGTCTTCCTGGGCCCCACCGCGGATGCCATCCGCACGATGGGCGACAAGATCACCGCCAAGCAGGCCGTCGCCAAGCGCGGCGTGCCGCTGGTCCCCGGCATCGCCGAGCCCGGCCTCACCGACGAGCGGCTCATCGCCGCCTCGGCCGACATCGGCTTCCCCATCCTCATCAAGCCCTCCGCCGGCGGCGGCGGCAAGGGCATGCACGCGGTCTTCGAGGCCGCCGAGCTGCCCGAGGCGCTGGCCGCGGCCCGCCGTGAGGCCGCCAGCTCGTTCGGCGACGACACGCTCTTCCTCGAGCGCCTCGTCGCCACCCCGCGCCACATCGAGGTGCAGGTGCTCGCCGACGAGCACGGCAACGTCGTCCACCTGGGCGAACGCGAGTGCTCGCTGCAGCGCCGCCACCAGAAGGTCATCGAGGAGGCGCCCTCGGCACTGCTCGACGAGGCCACTCGCGCGCGGATCGGCGAGGCGGCGGTGCAGACGGCGAAGTCCGTGGGCTACCGCGGTGCCGGCACGGTGGAATTCATCGTCTCCGCCGACCAGCCCGATGAGTTCTTCTTCATGGAGATGAATACCCGCCTGCAGGTGGAGCACCCCGTGACGGAGGAGGTCACCGGGGTGGACCTCGTCGAGTGGATGCTGCGCATCGGCGCCGGCGCGGAGCTGGGCCTCGCCCAGGACGACATCGCCCTGACCGGCCACGCCGTCGAGGCCCGCATCTACGCCGAGGACCCCGCCCGCGGCTTCCTGCCCACCGGCGGCACGGCGCTCGACGTCGAGTTCCCGGCGGGCGAGGGCATCCGCGTGGACGCCGGCCTGGAGGCCGGCCAGCGCGTGGCCAGCGACTACGACCCCATGATCGCCAAGCTCATCGCGTTCGGCCCGGACCGTGCGACCGCGCTCGCCCGCCTCGAGTGGGCGCTGGGCCGCTCCGCCGTGCCGGGCATCACGACGAACATCGACTTCCTGCGCACGCTCATCGGCCGCGACGACGTGCGCGCAGGCGACCTCGACACGGGGCTCATCGACCGGATGGATCCCGCGGACCTGGCCCATGAGCCGGGGGAGGCGGACATCCAGTTCGCCGCGGGCGCGGTCGTCGCCACCCTGGGCCGCGCCGGAGCCGATGCGAGCGAGGACGGGCCGCTGCTCGTCGAGTTCGCCGGCGACGACGCATCGGCCTGGGGCGCCTGGGACGGCTGGCGCTCGGCGCGCCCCGAGCGAGCGCGCACCGTGCCGCTGAGCTGGGGCGGCGAGCGCCGCGAGGTCGTGCACGCGTTCCCGCGCCTGGCCGGCAACGGCCTGGACTGGACGCTGCGCCTGGCCGGCGTGGACGAGCGCGCCCGGCTGTGGGCCGACTCCGCCACCCGCACGCTGTGGGTGGCCAGCGAGCGCGGCGTCTACTCGTTCTCCCGTCCGCAGGCCGATTCCACGCTCGACCCGTCCGCGGCGGGCGCGGAGATCACCGCGCCCATGCCGGGCTCGGTCATCGAGCTGCGCGCCGCCGACGGCGACGAGGTGGCGGCCGGCGATCCGGTCGTCGTCGTCGAGGCGATGAAGATGGAGCACGTGCTGCGCGCGCCCGTCGACGGCATCGTCCACGTGCTCGCCGCCGCCGGCGCCCAGGTGGCCCTCGACGAGGTGCTCGCCACCGTCGTCGCCGCCGATGCCGCGGCCCCCGCGGCCGAACACGCAGCCGGCGAGACCGGCGTGGCCGATGCGGCCGGCACCGCCGGCTGAGGCGCCTCGGCGAACCCCACAGACACTCCAACCGAATCCGCACCCGCCCACAGGAGGCCCACGATGTTCACCCCCGGAATGCTGCCCGACGAGTACGAGGACCTGCGCACGTCCGTCGCGAAGTTCGCCGACGACGAGGTCGCCCCGGTCAGCGCCGAGGCCGACCGCAAGCACGAGTTCCTCTATGCCCAGGTGGCGAAGATGGGCGAGATGGGCCTGTTCGGACTGCCGTTCGACGAGGAGTACGGCGGCATGGGCGGGGACTACTTCGCGCTGTGCCTGGCGATCGAGGAGATCGCCCGCGTCAACCAGTCGCTGGCCATCACCCTCGAGGCGGGCGTCTCGCTGGGCGCCATGCCCATCTACCGGTTCGGCACGGAGGAGCAGAAGCGCGAGTGGCTGCCCCAGGTGATCGACGGCAAGGGCCTCGCCGCGTTCGGCCTGACGGAGCCGGAGGCGGGCTCGGATGCCGGCGGCACCAAGACCCGCGCCAGGCTCGAGGACGGCCAGTGGACCGTCAACGGCTCGAAGTGCTTCATCACGAACTCCGGCACGGACATCACGAAGCTCGTCACCGCCACCGCGGTCACCGGCACGCGCACCGGCAAGGACGGTACGGAGAAGCCGGAGATCTCCACGATCATGATCCCCACGGGCACGCCGGGCTTCACGGCCGAGCCCGCCTACGACAAGGTGGGCTGGAACTCCTCGGACACGCACCCGCTCACGTTCGACGGCGTGCAGGTGCCGGAGGGCAACCTGCTGGGCGAGCGCGGCCGCGGGTACGCGAACTTCCTGCGCATCCTGGACGAGGGCCGCATCGCGGTCGCCGCGCTGAGCGTGGGCGCCGCGCAGGGCTGCGTGGACGAGTCCGTGCGCTACTCCAAGGAGCGCCGCACGTTCGGCCACCCCATCAAGGACTACCAGGGGATCTCGTTCAAGATCGCCCGCATGGAGGCCCGCGTCGTGGCCGCCCGCGCCGCCTACTACCTGGCGGCCTCGCGCATGATCGCCGGGCTGCCCTTCAAGAAGGAGGCGGCGATCGCGAAGCTGGTCGCCGGCGACGCCGCGATGGACAACGCCCGCGATGCCACGCAGGTCTTCGGCGGCTACGGCTTCATGAACGAGTACCTCGTGGCCCGCCACTACCGCGATTCGAAGATCCTCGAGGTGGGGGAGGGCACCACCGAGGTCCAGCTCATGCTCATCGCCCGCGAACTGGGCATCTGAGCCCCCCGCGCCCGGGCGCGGAACTCTGAGGGAGCCCGGGGCTCACGGGCTCCGAACACGGCTGCGGCGGGCCGGCCGGGAGCAGCAACGCGAGGCATCGCGTTGGGCTCCCGGCCGGCCCGCCGTCTGCGTGGGGCGGTGGTGCCGGCTGGCGGTCAGTCGCGCTCGGCGCGCTTCCGGCGCCGGGTCAGCGCCACAAGCCCGCCGCCCAGGCCCACGGCCGCGGCCGCGGCAGCGAGCGCCGCGCCCAGCTCCGCACCGGTGCGCGGCAGCTTGCCGGGCCCGCTGCCGTTGTCGTCGTCGCCGTCGTCCCCGGGCTTGGGGGCCGGTGCGGGGGCGCTGGTCGTGGGGGCACTCGCCGTGGGGGACTGGCTGGGCTCCTCCGTGGGCGCCGGGCCCGAGGTGCGGCTGGGTGCGGGCGCCGGTGCCGAGTCCGAGGGGCTCGGGGCGGGCGACGTCGGCGTGGGGGCGGCCTCCGTGACGACGGAGGCCCGCGACTGGCCCGGCTCCACCTTCACGACCGTGCCGTCCTTGCTCAGCGTGACCTTCGAGCTGGTCGCGGCGGGCAGGTCGATGCGCTGCCAGCCCTTCGAGCTCGCATCGAACAGGTAGCCCGAATCGATCTCCGTGGCCGCGAGCACCTCCCGGCGCTGGTCCTCATTGAGCGTGGGGAACGCCGAGGTGAGGAGCGCGGGCGCCTGGGCGGGCACCTCGGGCGCGGCGCCGGCCTTGCCCACCTTGGCGAAGCCGTAGGTCATGCGCGAGCGGAAGGCGGTGAGCGCGGAGGCGCGGTCCGTGACAGGCTTCTTCGAGACCTCGTCCACGGCGGGGTTCGCGTAGCCCTTGGCGCCCGCAGCCCCCGTCTTGTCGATGCAGGATTCGAGGTCGGAGCCCAGGTCATCGGCCTTGCAGCGCTTGGCGAGGTAGGCCTGCAGCTCGGACTGCGCGGGCTTGATCGTGTCCTCCGGGTACGTGCCGTCGGAGAAGATCTGCGCCATCTTCATGTGGCTGAGGATCCGGCCGCCCATGATGTCCATGGGATAGTGCACACCCAGGACCACGCGGTTGTTGCCGGCCTCGGAGGAGCGTGTGAGCACCTCGGGGGCGAGCTGCGGGACGAGCATCGAGAGCTCGAGGCCCACCTGGTACGCATACGTCGTGTGGCCCGACGGGAACGCCTGCGAATGCGAGGCAACCATGCCGTCGTAGAGGGCCGTGTGGGACTTCTTCGTCTCCGGGTCCGTCCAGTCCGCGACCTTCTTGATGCCGAGCTTCTTCTCGAGGCCGCGCAGATCGTTCTTGCCGTCCAGCGAGCGGTCGTCCATGAAGGGGCGGGGGTAGTTGAAGTGCTTCTTCGCGTCGCCCGTGCTCGCGGCCTTGCCGGCGGCCTGGATCGCCTTGCTCGTCTCCGCGAGCGAGCCGTCCTCGAGGCCCTCCGCGAAGTACTTGCCCAGCACCGGGCCTAGGGAATCCGGCAGGGTCTGCTTCCAGTCCTCGTCCGCGTCGATGAGCGCGCGGTGCTGCTGGGCCTCGTCTGCCGCGTTGTTGATGGCCACGAGCGTACGGTCGTTCTGGCCGAGCATGGAGGTGCCCTCCTGCGTGACGCTGCCGCGGAACGCGGTGCCCGCCGGATCGGCCTTGTCGTAGGGCGCGGGGGTCCAGTAGGACTCGAACTCGCTGAGCGCGGCGATCGAGGGGTCTGTCTCGGCGGCCTGGGCGGGTGAGGCCAGCGCGGGGCCGGCCGCGAGGGCGAGGGCCGCGAGTGCGGCGGCGGCCGGGAGCGTGCGGCGCGCGGCGCGGGCAGTGGCTGCGGCGGGAGCGACGGGGCTGCTGGGCTGGGCGGGAGAGGCGTTCATCGTGTCCTTCTGCTGGGGCGGAGTGCGACCGGAGAGCGGTGCGTTCGGTGGACTTCGCGAACGTATCGGCCCCGTGCGAACGACCGGTTAACCGCGGTTGAACTGGGCGGATGGAGGTGCGTCGCCGGGTGGTTCGGACGTGGTGGGGTGGGGGATTGTGGAGTCGGCGGAAGGGTGTGGTTCAGGGTGAGGCCTCCCAATCCGGGCACGTTGATGCTTGGAGGCTTGGGAAGAGGAGTCCCGAGGCGCGCTCTCGTTGCGGGGGTCGCACGTTGTCCCCGTTGGCGCGGGGACCACGTGAGGTGCGGTGGAGACGTGGCCGTATGGAGCGGCTCATGTTCGCTTAGTGCGGGGATCACGACTACCCCGCCGAGGGCCTCGTCAAGGTCCGGGTTCATCCCCGCTGCCACGCGGAGCACTGTCTTTCGTGGGGTGCTTCGGGGCTGCTGTTACTGCTTGTTGGCTGTGCTCAGTGGGGACTGATGCACGATCAGGTGTCAGCTTGGTTTAGGCCGCCAGGGTGACGGTCGGGTTCATGATGGTCTCGTATTCGATGGGGGTCAATCGGCCCAGGCGGGCCTGACGCCGGCGGCGGTGGTAGGTCCGTTCGATCCAGGTAATGATCGCGATCCGGAGTTCCTCACGGGTGCGCCAACGGCGCCGGTCCAGGACGTTCTTCTGGAGTAGCGAGAAGAAGGATTCCATCGCCGCGTTATCACCGGCAGCACCGACTTGGCCCATGGATCCGATGAGGTGATGCTGGTTCAGGGCGTGGACGAACTTCCGGGATCGAAACTGCTTGGGCTCAATCGGTCGTTGCAACACCGTGTTGTTGAAGCGAGCGTAACTGCTCCTCGAAGACTTCCGCGGGAGTGCGCCAGTTCAGGCTTTTCCGTGGCCGGTTGTTGAGCGCGAGAGCGACGGCTTCGAGGTCCTCGGCCGACCACCGCGAGAGGTCCGTGCCCTTCGGGAAGTACTGACGCAGCAACCCGTTTGTGTTCTCGTTCGTCGGCCGCTGCCAGGGCGAGTGGGGGTCGGCGAAGAACACCTTCGTGCCCGTCTCAAGCGCGAACTGGGCATGCGCAGAAAGCTCCTTGCCGCGATCCCAGGTGAGTGTCTTGCGAAGCTGTTCTGGAAGCTTGGTCATGGTCGCGACGAGAGCAGCATTCATCGCGACGGCGCCGTAGCCTCCCAGTGCAGGACCGTTCTTCACATATGGGTTCTCGCCCCAGCCCTCCAGGCGGGGCAGGTGCACCAGCAGAGTCGAGCGGCTCTTGCGCTCGACGACAGTGCCGATCGCCGATCGGCCCGTTCCGATGATCAGATCCCCCTCCCAGTGCCCAGGAACGGCGCGGTCCGCCGCCTCCGCAGGACGTTCGGAGAACACGACATCGGCGGTGACATGCCCTTGCGGACGGTTCTGCGCTCGAGCTCGTGGCTGCCGGAGTGCGCGACCGGTTCGCAGGCAGGTGACGAGTTCGCGTTTGAGCGCGCCACGGCCCTGGATGAACAGCGACTGGTAGATCGCCTCGTGGCTGATGCGCATGGACTCATCATCCGGGAAGTCGACCTTGAGGCGGTGTGAGATCTGCTCCGGGCTCCACGCGATCGCCCACCGCCGGTCCTGCCGATGTGGCTTGTTCCGCCCCTTCCATGCCAGCGGCTCAGGGCCGACGACCACGCTGCCATCGGGTCGGCGGACGTTGCCGGCGAGACGGTCCTGGACGTACTCGCGCAGCCTAGCGTTGGTCACCAACTTCGCCTTCTTCGGCCGCTTCGCCGCCTGCTGCGCCTTCCACTGCGCCACCAGCGCCCGGTATTCCTGCTTGCCGCTGCGCGTAGCGGCATTGCGGCGCAGCTCGCGGGAGATCGTTCCCGGGTCGCGGCCGATCCTGCGGGCGATCTCACGCACGCCGAGCTGCTTGGCGCGGAGAAGCGCGATCTCCTCGCGTTCCTCGAAGGACAGATAACGACCTGTGGGCGGGGCGAGGCTGATCGGCGGCATGCCGCCAGCGTGACGAAACCAACGGGTCCCGACCGGCACAGACACGCCCACCGTCAGCGCCGCTTCGGCGGAGGTGATACCCGTCGCGATCAGACGCCAGAACTGCCGTTGCACCTCCCGCGAAGGCTCAGGCCGCCCGGGCGAGCGCATCGGCGGACGCAACGCCCGATCCGCACGCCACTGCCGACGCGCACTCACGGGCACTTCGCTGGTCTTCTTGCTCCAATCCGCCGTCACCATCGTTGAACACCTCTCGATCGAGGTGTTGCGACAACCAGTTGAATCCGCCCTGCGACCCGCGGTCTGAGTGAACAATGCAGCCAGCAACGTCGCCGCGCCGCGTTGCCGCGTTGGCCAGGGCGTTCACCGCCAAGCGGGCCTTCATCCGGTCACTCATGGAGTAGCCGACGATCCGGCCGGAGAAGGCGTCCTTGATCGCGCAGAGGTAGAGCTTGCCCTCATCAGTCCAGTGCTCGGTGATGTCGGTCAGCCAGAGCTCGTTGACGTCATCGGCAGTGAAGTCCCTCTGGACGAGGTCATCGTGGACAGGCGGTCCCGGACGTTTCCCGTTCTTGGCGCGCTTCTTCCCGAAAACGGACCACCACTGGTTGTCGTGGCAGATCCGCCACGCGGTCCGCTCGCACATGACCTCACCAGCCTCAGCGGCTTCGCCGGCGAGGAATCGGTACCCGAACTCCGGGTCGTCGCGGTGAGCGTCCAATAGCGCGTTGGCTCGATAGGCCTCGACCAGCTCGGCCTCGGTGACCTGCTGTTTGCGCCAGCGGTAGTAGGGCTGGCGAGAGAGCTTTAGGACCCGCAAGGACACCGCAACGGGGATCCCGTCGGCGGCGAGCTCGCTCACGAGCGGGTAGAGGATTTTCCCGGCAGATTCGCCTGGGACAGGTATGCAGCAGCACGGCGGAGCACCTCGTTCTCCTGCTCCAGCAGCCGGTTCCGGCGTCGGAGCTCGCGCAGCTCGGTGGAATCCTCACGGGTCTTCCCAGGCCGGTTGCCGTCCTCGACGTCCGCTTGGCGCATCCAATTCGTCAGGCAGGACTCGGAGATCCCGAAGTCCTTCGCGATCACGGAGAGCTTCTGGCCGGGTTCACGGTTCCTCGCGACGCGGACGACGTCCTCACGGAACTCTTGGGGATAGGGAGCGGGCATGGCGCACATCCTTCCCTGCAACGCCGCACGGCGCCACAGATCATGTGACACCTGATCGTGCATCAGTCCCGTGTGGTTCTCTGGCGGTTCGTGGTGTTTCGGTAGGTCGGTGTGTGGTGTGGTGCGGGCACCTGCGGCGTCCGCTGTGCGGCCGCGCCCTGGGTGTGCTTCCCCTCGGGAGTTTTCTCCCTCCCTGGTCTTCTGGGGGCCGCAATGAGACTAGAGCCTGTCGCTCCCCTGGCGGTGGGCTCCACTCACCGCCGGCCGCGCGCGCCGCGCCGGCGCCGAGCGGACACGAACCACGCGGTGCCGGTGCTGACGACCGAGGCGACAGCGAACGTCCACACGCACGCAGGCGTGCTGGCAGAGGCAGAGACAGCCGCGAGGGCAGCCCCCAGGGAAATGTAGATATACGGGCTGGTCAAGCGCTTCTCCTTACCTGTGACACTCGTAGGCGACACCTGGCGGGGACGCCGCCGCGGCTGCTCACTCATCCTATCCTCGCTGGGCTGCAGCGTTTCGCGGTTTGTTCTTTCGCGGGTGACCGGGCGAGGCCGGCTCTGCAAATACAGCGCGATCACCTCACGCCGCCACCTAGGCATGCAACCGATCATTGCAGCCGACTCAGGCAGGGCTGAACTTGTAAGGCTCGAAGAATCCTTCACCCCTGCGGCGCAACAACCTTCCCCGACCCCAGACAGTGCTCAGCCGCGGTACACAGCCGCCCGAGCAATCAGTACGGCGACCCCCACCACGCTGGCACCCGCCGACAGGGCAGTCAGCCACACCGGCGCAACGTACGACTTCGTGGCAGCAAACCCCAGCGACACACCCGAGAGGACCATTAGTGGCCCGCTCACGCGTTCCATAGCTCCACCCATTCGGTACTTCGGCGGTCTGCGGGCCGGAGCAACGTGGTTTTGCTCCGAGCCGGCCGCCTCGTCCGTGGGGTCATCCCCGCTGGCGCGGGGACCACCACTTGTACTGCGGCGATGAGTCGCTAGAGATGGGCTCATCCCCGCTGGCGCGGGGACCACACGTTGCTGTACTTCGGGGCGACGACGTGGACGGGCTCATTCCCGCTGGCGCGGGGACCACATGCGGCGGACCTGCGCGACCTTCGCGCCGTAGGGCTCATCCCCGCTGGCGCGGGGACCACACCTCGGCCTTGTTGCCGGCGTACTTGGCCGGCGGCTCATCCCCGCTGGCGCGGGGACCACTCGTCGGTGGCCGCGAGGACGGACTGCGGGTCGGGCTCATCCCCGCTGGCGCGGGGACCACCACTTGAGGTATCCGCGGGTGCCCGGCTTCGGGGGCTCATCCCCGCTGGCGCGGGGACCACGATGGCGGGCCCGGCCGGGTCGAGGTCCTGGTCGGCTCATCCCCGCTGGCGCGGGGACCACTAGGCCCGACAGGTCCGGGGTTGTCTCAGTCGGGGCTCATCCCCGCTGGCGCGGGGACCACGGTGACTACATCATCCGCGGGGTGCAGGGCGAGGGCTCATCCCCGCTGGCGCGGGGACCACGTCGAGCAGGACACGTACCTCTTCCACGACTGGGGCTCATCCCCGCTGGCGCGGGGACCACGTCGAGCAGGACACGTACCTCTTCCACGACTGGGGCTCATCCCCGCTGGCGCGGGGACCACACGTGGGGGTTGGCCCCGTTGTAGCGGCGCCACGGCTCATCCCCGCTGGCGCGGGGACCACATCACGAGGCTGCCGGGCCCGAGCTTGTGCTTCGGCTCATCCCCGCTGGCGCGGGGACCACAGCGGGTGGAAGACCCTGACGGTGGATGCGGCGGGCTCATCCCCGCTGGCGCGGGGACCACCCCACATCGCCCTTCGGCAGCGTGAGGTTGAGCGGCTCATCCCCGCTGGCGCGGGGACCACCTGCGCGAGCCCGACGCACCCCACGGCTCGAGGGGCTCATCCCCGCTGGCGCGGGGACCACATACGAGCCTCCCCCGGCTTCCACGAGGTGGCGGGCTCATCCCCGCTGGCGCGGGGACCACTACGGGCCCACCACGGCGAAGGTTGCCCGGCAGGGCTCATCCCCGCTGGCGCGGGGATCACCAGATGCCTTTCACTAGGGCTAGGGTCTGGTCGGGCTCATCCCCGCTGGCGCGGGGACCACATCTCGAGGCCGCGGGCTTCCTTCGTGCGGGCGGGCTCATCCCCGCTGGCGCGGGGACCACTTGTAGATGATCATCGCCGGCGGGTGATCTGCGGGCTCATCCCCGCTGGCGCGGGGACCACGGGCCGCACCTTTCGGGGTGCGGCCCCCTCTTCGGCTCATCCCCGCTGGCGCGGGGACCACGATCAACCGGCTCGACGCGACGTTCCGCCTCGCGGCTCATCCCCGCTGGCGCGGGGACCACGTGATCGCCATGCGGATGAGCGTGTCCATGTTGGGCTCATCCCCGCTGGCGCGGGGACCACGGGGAGCGCATGATCATCCACACCGCCCACCTGGGCTCATCCCCGCTGGCGCGGGGACCACGCACTGCTCAACGCCATCGCCGACGTCGGGGACGGCTCATCCCCGCTGGCGCGGGGACCACTTCGAGGCCAGCGTCACGCCGGTGATGGCGGCCGGCTCATCCCCGCTGGCGCGGGGACCACTCCGCGCCGCCATCAACGGAGAGGACTGGCTCGGGGCTCATCCCCGCTGGCGCGGGGACCACCGCCGGCAAGCAGCTCGCGGTGCTCGGGTCGCAGGGCTCATCCCCGCTGGCGCGGGGACCACCTCGACGCTCGCGCCGAGGCCGACCCGCTGGTCGGCTCATCCCCGCTGGCGCGGGGACCACTTCAGCCAGTCCCAGACGGCCTGAGCCGCCTGCGGCTCATCCCCGCTGGCGCGGGGACCACGTCGCGGCCGTGGACTCGGCGGTTCGCAAGGCGGGCTCATCCCCGCTGGCGCGGGGACCACTATACGGATGACCCCGATGCGTGGTACAAGGCGGGCTCATCCCCGCTGGCGCGGGGACCACCCTTAATCATCTTGCCGTCGAGTTCGCCAACCGGGCTCATCCCCGCTGGCGCGGGGACCACTTCCAGGCGTTCTCCCACGCTCTGTGCTCGCGGGGCTCATCCCCGCTGGCGCGGGGACCACACCGGGACAGGCTCGCCGGGAGTCCCGTACCGGGGCTCATCCCCGCTGGCGCGGGGACCACACACGCGGTGGCGGCGAGGTCGGAGGCTGTCTCGGCTCATCCCCGCTGGCGCGGGGACCACGAAGGACGGCGCGCAGCGCGTCGCGGAACTGGCGGCTCATCCCCGCTGGCGCGGGGACCACCGCCGTCACACGCTTCTGCGCCGAGTTCACACGCGGCTCATCCCCGCTGGCGCGGGGACCACCCACTTCCACCGCGGGGGAGCGAAGGGCGCACGGGCTCATCCCCGCTGGCGCGGGGACCACACCACTGAGAAGGGTCGCGCCAACCAGTCGGCGGGCTCATCCCCGCTGGCGCGGGGACCACTCGAGCAACGTCGCTGCCGCGGCGGGCGCCTGGGGCTCATCCCCGCTGGCGCGGGGACCACTCCAGCTTGCCGTTGGCCTTGTCGAGCTGCTTGGGCTCATCCCCGCTGGCGCGGGGACCACACCGAGCCCACCTCCCGACTGCGGGCCGAGATGGGCTCATCCCCGCTGGCGCGGGGACCACCATTCCGCTCTGTGGCCGAGGCCAACGCCCTCAGGCTCATCCCCGCTGGCGCGGGGACCACGCCCAGCTCGTTAAAGCCAGCGTTGAGCCCTCGGGCTCATCCCCGCTGGCGCGGGGACCACTCTTGATGTTGGGTAGGGATACCGGCGCCATGGGGCTCATCCCCGCTGGCGCGGGGACCACTCGGTGTTGCACAGCTCGAGGGCGAACGGGCCGGGCTCATCCCCGCTGGCGCGGGGACCACCTCGATGTCACCACGGAGACGTTGTTCACGTTCAGGCTCATCCCCGCTGGCGCGGGGACCACTTCGTCGCCCCAGAGATCGCCAGCGTGGCGACCGGCTCATCCCCGCTGGCGCGGGGACCACCCGAACGGTCCATTCGCCCTTCTCGGGCTTGCAGGGCTCATCCCCGCTGGCGCGGGGACCACCCATGCTCTTGGCCTGCTCGGTGAGAGCGTTCTGGCTCATCCCCGCTGGCGCGGGGACCACACCATCGACGGCAAGCCCGCCCACGATTCAACGGGCTCATCCCCGCTGGCGCGGGGACCACGAGGGCCAGCTCAAGCCCCTGGCGTCGATGGGCGGCTCATCCCCGCTGGCGCGGGGACCACTCGTTCTGTGCCTTGCCCGTGGACGCCACCTTGGGCTCATCCCCGCTGGCGCGGGGACCACCGCCTGAACCAGAACATGTCCGTCGTCCAGCACGGCTCATCCCCGCTGGCGCGGGGACCACAAGGGCCGCAAGTAGTTCAGATGTAGTCGTTCGGGCTCATCCCCGCTGGCGCGGGGACCACTAAGCAATAAGAAGTAGCGCAAATGGAGTCGTCGGCTCATCCCCGCTGGCGCGGGGACCACCCGAACTCCGGGCGAGCGTCCCCCATCTCCTTCGGCTCATCCCCGCTGGCGCGGGGACCACTCTGCGATCCCCCAGGCGCAGGCGATGCCCGCGGGCTCATCCCCGCTGGCGCGGGGACCACGGCCTCGAAGACGGCAGCGCTCTCGCGGACCAGGGCTCATCCCCGCTGGCGCGGGGACCACTCGTGGAGAAGGCGACGCTCACAATCAACCCGCGGCTCATCCCCGCTGGCGCGGGGACCACTGGGCAACTTCGCGCGTGGAGAGTGGGGGCGTGGGCTCATCCCCGCTGGCGCGGGGACCACGGTGTACTCAGTCATGGTCGTTCCTTTCGGTTGGGCTCATCCCCGCTGGCGCGGGGACCACCAGGTCAAGTCCATCAACGACATGACGGAGGGCGGCTCATCCCCGCTGGCGCGGGGACCACGCACGTCTCCGCGGTACGGATCGCCCGGCTTAGGGCTCATCCCCGCTGGCGCGGGGACCACTAGTCCGCCTGCGACTCACCCATATCCGCACGAGGCTCATCCCCGCTGGCGCGGGGACCACGCCGAGATCGTCAGTGATGCACTGCTCGAACAGGGCTCATCCCCGCTGGCGCGGGGACCACGGACTCTCCGGCGCATACAGTGCCGTGGACCGGGGCTCATCCCCGCTGGCGCGGGGACCACGTCAGGTGTGAGGGTCAGGAAAGGGGTTGGGGGGGCTCATCCCCGCTGGCGCGGGGACCACACGCCGTCGCGGTGCCCGGCGAGGTAGGCGGTGGGCTCATCCCCGCTGGCGCGGGGACCACACATTCTCGACGGCGAGCCGGGTCTGTCCTTCCGGCTCATCCCCGCTGGCGCGGGGACCACACCTACAACACCGACTTCAACGCCGTCCACTGCGGCTCATCCCCGCTGGCGCGGGGACCACTCTTGCTCACCAGGAACTTTAACCTCTTGCTCTGAGTTCCGAGTGCAACTTGCGTCTGCCGTTTTAGGGTCGAGTTGGCGGCTCAAGGCTGTCCGCCGCTCTTGCCTCCGGCTCGACATCGAACTGCGGCGGACGTCGGGCTGCCTGTTGTGCGCGAGCTTTGCTCCAACCGGTTCGCCGTGGCGTGGCGGTAGTGTCTGCCGGTCTGCGCATCAGTGTGAGACCGTCGAAATCGGCAGGCACCCATGCGGATCTGTGAACGCGGAACTCGAGTCGCTGCTCGTTGCCGGCCGTCGTCACCAATACGGCGCGTCCCTCTTTACAGAGGGCGACCGTTCGTTCCCAGACGAGTTCCCTGATCCGGGCGGAGGGGTTGCCGACGAACACCCCGGGGCTGATCTCCGCGAGCCATTTCGTCAGATCGCCTCTGAGCCCGGGTGGCACCGCAGTCAACACGAGCGTCATCATCTGACATCCTCCGAAGCCCAGTTCATACCCGCTGTCACGCGCTCGAACTCAGACCAGAGCACGAGGTCAGCATCAACAAGCTCGTCCGACACGGGCTCGTTCAGCACGGAAAAGATCGCCTCGACCAGTCGGGGCATCAGCCTGATTCCCACCATCCTGTCGCGCACAAGTCGGCGCACGGCGACGGCGGGATCATCTCCTGAGTCGGACGCTGCCTGTACCGCATCGAACGCTGCGGGGATGGACACCTCGGCCTTGAAGAGATCGGCAACGTCGTAGACAAACGAACGATCCGTGCCACTGTGGACCACACCTAGCGAAGGAATGCACCCCAACGACACGATCGCCGCGTGCGCAACGCCGTAGAGGGCCGCACTTGCTGCCGTTAGCGCGCGGTTGATGTCATCGCCTGCCTCGAAATCGTCCGGAGAATACTGCCGCCGGGACCATTGCACCCCGGTGCGCTGCGCCTCGGCGGTGTAGATCCGCTTCATGCGCACACCCTCACGGCCCCGGAGCTGATGCATTGTCAGACCACTGACGTCCTCGCCCGGAAACCGGAGCGCATACATTTTCCGGGCGGACTGAAGTCGCCTCCGTTGATTCGAGACAACTGCTGCCTGCACTTCGGCCATGCGCGATGACTTCGCCAGCGGGCGCCCACAGGCGTAGAAGCGCACGCCCCGTTCACCGACCCACACCACGGTCACTCCGGAATCTCCCAACACGCTCATCGCGGCATGCGTTGTGCGAGTGCCCGGCCCCAGCAGCAGACTGGAGAGCGCGGCCGTGGGAACGTGGACGGTTCCTCGCTCGTCGGTGATCGTCAGCGCATTGGCGTCCCTGTGCACGGTGCAGTGCTCACAGTAGAGAAACGACAGCCGGTTCCGCACAGTCGCAAGTTCCGACCGCACGGGTGGCGGTGTGCCCTTCACCACAGCGGTTCACTCAGGGCGGGCAAGCGTGAGCATCCCACACCCGTAGGCCTTGGCCCGCCCGATCCCGTGGGTGAGCGCGTGTCGAAGCGCCTGAGTGTCGGTGACCTGCAAAGCCCCCTCGAAACGTGCGGTGCGCAGGTGGATGCGTCGCCGCCCGCCATCCTTCCTGAAGCTCAGGTCGTTCCGCTCGGTGACTCGGACTCGCGGACCATTGTCGCTGTCGACGGTGAACCCTGCCGCTTCCGCGCGTGCCGTGAACCACGCGGTCTGCTGGGAAACTGTCACGTGCGGCACCACACGTCCCCGAGTGCCGCGTTCCGTGGCAAGTGCGCGCACAGGGTTGCCGCGCAGCGCAAACCCCCACTCCTGGCCGACGCGCAGCCTGTCAAGGAACGGTGTGTAGTCGGCAATCTCCGGTGGCCTGCTGGGCCACCCCAGCTGCTCACCCAGATGCTCAGCATCAGGCTCTTCTGGCCCCACGATGTACAGCGTCACCTCATGTGACTGCGGCCGCTGGTCAAGCCGCCACAGAATGCGTGCGGCGGTGGAATCGATATCGGGAGGAAATGCGGAGCGGACGGCCGCGTGGAGCGCTTGAGGATTGGACAGCAGCTCCCGCGCCTGGCGTTTCTGCGGATTCACAAGAATCCTCGTGAGGGTGATCACGCGGAGATCACCGCCTCGAAGAACGGGTCACGGCTCGCTGTTCCCGTCGGATTGTCGATCGATGCGTACCGCTCGTCTTCGACAACCGTGCGCCAGTCGTACTTCCGGAACTCCTGGCTGTAGGACACGGGCACATCGCGCACCGCCACCCCGCGGGAGGCCTCGCCCGGTTTCGCATCCCGGAAGATCGGCAATGTGATGTGTTGAGGTCGGCGACGCTGATGGTGCGCTGTGGCGTGCCATTTCTCCTCGACCAGGGCCGTGATTGCATCGGTTGACTTGATGCCGATGACCAGGTCTCTGTTCGCGGGACACGAACGGCGCCCTAGGAATAGCGGGTAGACGGGCCGCTCCAGCGCAGCCTTGAGCGATTCCACGGTGACGCGCTCAGCCGCTTCGATCGCGACGACGAAGACAGCGTCGGTGAGGTAGTAGCGAGAGACGAGGTTTGTCTTCCCGCTGCGGTCCTCGGCGGTCTGGTAGTCGCGCAGCACCTCTCCCGGGGCATCGACGCGAACGGCGAAGGAGAGCCGCGCCAGGTCCTCCAAGTCGGCTTCCCGGCTTCTGCCCTGCGCAGCCGCGATCAAGCCCAGCACACCGGACTTCGTAGGCTGCGGTCGGGTATCGCGGCGCTTCTGCCGGCTATCTGCGCCCCACGACTGCATGGGGCCTTTCAACTTGAGCAGCAGCGTTGCCGTCACCGGTCCTCTCCCTCCGTCGCGAGCTGCTCGAGGGTCGCTGTCACCTGCGGGGCGAGTTCCTGCAGGGTGGTTCGGGTGCCCACTGCGGCAAACGGCTTGACCAAATTGTCGGCGCCGATGACGAAGGCGGCGGTGGGGGCGAATCCGAAGCACGTGGAGGCGTTCTTCGCCTCTTCGGCGAGCTTCTCAGCGGCCTTCACCCGTCGGCCGGAGGTCTCGTCGGCAGCGATTGGCTCCTCGAACGCGTTCACGAAGGAGACCGAGCGCTCATTGCGCACAGTGACGTAGACCAGCTCGGGCAGGGTGCTGTTGGCAAACGTGTTCTGCTTCCCTGTCGGCAGCGAGACCACGAAGCTGCGCAGGAATGCCACCGCGGCCTGGCGGGCCGCCTCGCTGTCGCCCAGGGTCTCCGCCAGCGAGGTGAGGTTCACGGATGCGAAGCGGTAGAGGGTCGAGGACATCATCTGGATCGTGCCGATCATGCCGGCACCCGTTTCCTCGGCTTCGCTGGCAACGTCGTCGACCGCCGTGAAGTAGTCGAATTCGGGCTCGGACTCGTGCACGCCCAAGGCGTGGGCCACCTGCACCGAGGCGTCGACGTTGTAGTCCGGCGCTTCCGCGACCATGCGGCCGAACATCGCGATATCGATGCTGTGGTCCGTATCGAAGACGCGGTCCGCGTCCTTCTTCGTCGGCTTCGCCCCCTCTGCGGAGATGACCAATTCAGCGGCTGCGCGCAGCTGGCGTCGGCTGAGGAAGAGCAGCGACCCCGTTTCCAGGTGCGACTCGCGCCCCTCGGATTCCCGCGTGGGCTTGAGCTTCATCTTCGCCGCGGTGTACAGCCCCTCCACCGCCTCCTCTGCGGCTTCCTTGGTCCATTCCTCGCCTGCTTCGGCCGTGAGGCGAAGCACCTCGGCGACGACGAGGTCGAAGCTGCGCTTGGTGCGGACCCCGACCACCTCTTCGCCCAGGGAGTTCTTGAAGTCCTGCCGGATAGCGCGTTTCCACGCCTGTGAGGAGACACGCTGGCGAGGAACGCCGCCGAAGACGGCGGTCTTCGGGGCGCCGGTGTCATCGCGGTTGATGTTGCTGGGCGGCAGAGTCTGCAGCGCGTGGATATCGATGAAGAGTGACATGGGTGTGTGCCTTTCGGTAGTGGGGGTGAATGCGGTCAGGATTGGGCGGGAGTGGGGGGCGCGGAGCGGGAATGCTGGAGCTGATTGGCAAGGTCCCGTCCCCACTGAAGGAGGACCGTCTGGCGCCGGCTTCCCCCCAGGCTGCGCAGATCCCCGGCAAAACGTCCGTAGTCCAGGGCAATGCTCTCCGTGCGCAGCAGCGAAATCAGCGAGCGAGCATGCTGGAGCCGGCTCCGTTCGGTGCGGGCAAGCTGCAGAGCGTCGAAGCGCGGCTTGAGCGACTGCGACGAGCGCTTCGACATGAGCAGGCCCAATGCCGTGCCGAGGCTGCGCTTCTCCGTGTGCATGGGGGCTGTCGCAGACTGCATGTGCCAGGCGAAGAGTGTCAGGGCCGCGAACGCGGCGGATTCGGACGGCGTGGGAGCGTCGCCACTGCCCTGCTCCTTGGCAGAGAGCGGCGGTGTGAGCGCCGCGAGCACAGAATGGAGCAGCATGGGCTCATCGGCTGCACGGCGGCCGGCGGCTCTGCGCAGGCCGGCGAGGAAGGCGCGCGCCTCGGCTTGTTCGCTCCGGTCGCGCTGGCCCAGGTAGCTGGCCTGCAAGCGGGCGGCCGTGCCGAACAGTGACTGCGTCAGGTTCGGTTTGGCTGCGTCATCGACTGCACCCGTATCCGCGCCCGGGGTGCCAGGGTCGTCCTGCTGCACCGCAGCCGGGCTCGGTGAAGGGGTGGTTTCTGTCATGATCAACCTCAATTCGTCTGCTGGGGTGAAGGGCTGGCAAAAGCAGAGTGTTCCGGGGCGAGAGGCAGCTCGCTAGTGAGTCGCTTGCGGAGGGCGCGCATGGCCGTTGCCGCGGACACGACTCGCTCGGAGGTATCGGTGGCGATCACGCGTCCGATGAGCGCTCGGGGGCCGGCGCCCGCTGCCTGCACCGTTGCACGATCGAGCACCTCCTTCGTGACGTGTCGCTGCCAATCGACGCACGCGGCCTCCACCGTTTCGTCGGATTCCGGGCGGAGCTTCCGTACCCAGTCACGGAAATCCGGCTCCAGCGAGGCAAGAAGCGATTCGGTGGGATCGGGCTGGAAGGCGTAGTCTCCGCCAGCGGCCAACAGGAGGTCGCCGCCGAATTGCCCCAAACAGGTCGCAGCCTTGAGTGCCGCCCGGGCTGCGGCGACGACGTCGGAGCGCACCGCGGCGAAGTCCGCTTCGAATAACCGTGGGGAGACATCGAGGTGGGCATCGACGCTGGCGGCGTGGGTGGAATCCTGTGGTCCGTAGGAAGCGGAGACGAGTCGCACGCGGATATCTCCGAAGTCATCGCTGATGTCTTCGGAGTCGTCGCCAAGGGCGTCGAGCACCACAGGGCGCTTGGGGGCGTGCTCGCCCTTGCCAAGAGCGAACTCGCCCTCCGGCAGGATGAGCGGCTCCAGAGACTTCCACATCGTGCGCTCGACCGGGTACGGCAGCGGATAGTAGACCACCTTTCCGCCCACGGACTTGTTCTTGCTCCAGCGGTAGGGAGTCATCGGATCGGCGAATACGTTGGCCCCCGCGTCGGGGATGCGATCTCCGTTGCTCACCAATACGGCGCGCACGTTCTCGGAGTCGTGGAACAGGCGAATCCGCCGTGATTGCCAGGTGGCGATGTCCGCAGCGCCGGCAGGCACCTCGACGGGACGTGCCATGGACGTATCTGGTGGGCGCTCCCAGACGGGACGATCTGCCTCATCGGCGAGCAGCACCGCCCTGGGTGTGTTGAGCACCAAGGTTTCGCGCAGCGTGCGGCCCTCGACGATCGTGCCCCCTGTCATGCCGGACCATCCCACGCCGATGGGATAGCCACGGCCGCCCTTGACCCGGGGGTCGCCGAGGGCACCCGACTTGATGCCCGAGGGATCGTAGGCGTGCGTGTGCACGGTCCACCGGGCCGCTTCGGCGAAGCTGATGGACTCGCGTCCCTCGCCGTCGCGCAAAGTGAAGAAGTCATTCTCCGCATCGGGGACGATGCGGCTCACCGGTGAGACGGCCCCACTGGGCGTCGCCAAGTCCGCGACCTGCATGAAAGGTGCGGTGGGGTGGAGCAGATCGAAACGCGGCGCGAATTCGGCGACGTAGTCCAGCACTCGCCCGTCGGCCGTGCCGCTGCGGGCCTCGTTGAGTGCCTCGCGTCGCCAGGCCGTGAAACGGAACGTGCCGGAGACGTCCGCCTCGGTTCGCCTGTGAGCGCGCCAGAAGATCGCGAGGAGCGTGCGCAGCACGGCGTAGTCCTGGGTGGGCGATTCTCCGCAGACGGCGATGAGGGTCCCGTCGTCTTCGAAGACATCGCGGATCGACACGGCCACGATGCTGTCGTCGCGGCGACGGCAAAGCACCCAGGGCTCGTCGAGGAGTGAGAATGCGCGGTCAGTCATGGCCCTGCTTTCGTGATGGACGGCGGTGGCTGGGAGTCGCTGTGCGTGTCGTCGCGGGCGGCGGTCGTCGCGGCGGCGGACGTGGAGGCGGGGGAGTTCCGGCGCTGATCGTGGTGCAGGCCGAGGACCGGCGAGTACGCGAGCGGTACCCCGTCGACGCAGCCGCGCAGTTCAGCGTCGAGGAAGAGGGCGAGCTCACCCCGCAGCAGGCGGCTTTCCCTCCAACCGGAGGGGGTGCGTGTCTCGAGGTGCTTCACGACCTGTTCGAAGCGCTCGGGGTCGCGGGAGAAGAGCAGTGGGAGTCTGACGGTGCTGCGTGCCAGTGCGAACGCGGCACGCGAGGGGGGTTCTGCGTCTCCGACGAGGGCGGCCTCTCCGGCACCATCGAGCCAGGGCAACGGCCGGTAGAACGAGGGGTCGCCTATTGCCAGGACCACCTCGATCGACGGGTCGGTGTCCCGGACCTGAGCCGCACCCTGCGCGGCGCCGCCGGGAGAATCGATTGCGGCATGCTGGCGGGTGAACTGATCGTCCAGACTCTCGGAGCCCACTGGCGGGGGAAACATGAAGCTGCGCGAGCGCCGTTCCGCGGCGCAGTTGCGCGCCTCGAAATCCTGGTCCGCGGCATGCATGGCATCCGCCCACCCGGGTGGGGCGGGCAGGTCCGGCGCATAGGCGAGGCGTGTGAGGCGTGGGACAGCGGCCGGCCGCAGCACGCCCGTCTCCCAGCCCTCTGCTTCGATCACCGCCGCGGACCGCAGCAGCGCCGCTCGGCCGTAGACCGCCTCACAGGCACGGGGAAACACCGGCGGTGACGCGGTCCAGTCCGCACCTCGCAGCAGTGCCCGAGGTGCGCGCAAGCGCTCGGGCCTGTCCGTGGCGGGCCGCTCGTGGCGGTGCAGCCTGCCGATGCGCTGGAGCAGGATATCCATGGGCGCGACGTCGGAGACAAGCAGGTCGACGTCGATGTCGAGGCTCTGCTCGGCGACCTGCGTGGCCACGATGATGCGGGTGTGTGGGCGCTTGCCGTCTCTGTGGGCATGCGGGCCCAAGAGCTCCCGGAGCTCGGCTTCCTTCTTCACCCGATCCACCGCCGCGAATGCGGAATGATGGAGTTCGCACTGCTCTGGATGGGCTGCGGCCAGCACCTCGAACGCGTCCTGGGCGCGGCTGACGGTGTTGCAGATGACGAGGGCACAACCGCCGTCTGCGAGTTCCTCGCCCAGGCAGGAGACGAGGGCGGTCAGGTCATCGGGGAGCCGTCCGAGCCTGATGCGCGTTTCAGGCTGTTCCGAGCGGGCAGGATATTCGGCGATGCCGGAGGCATCGACGTGGGTGACGAGTGGGTAGGGTGCGGCGCCGTCGATGACAGGAGCCTCGCTGGCCGCAGTCGGCTGCCCGAGCTGGCCGCCGTAGGCGCCGCAGAGCCGGCGTTTGAGCTCGGGCGTCAGCGTGGCGGACAGGAGGACGGTTGGAATGCCGTACCGACCCAGCCATTCGAGGGTGCGCAGCAGATAGGCATTCGTGTAGGCGTCGAAGCTATGCACTTCATCGAGGATGACGACCTTGCCTGCCAGTGCCACGTGCCGGAGCATGGAGTGCTTCCCCTGGAGGACTGCGAAGAGCACCTGGTCGATCGTTGCCACGCAGAAGTTCGACAGCAGGCCCTTCTTCCTGCCGGACATCCACTCGCTGGCGATGACGTCGCCGTGTTCGGCGCCGACGCCCTGGGGCGCTGCCGGGGATGAGCCTGCGTGGCGCAGGATGCTGAAGTCGGCATTGAGTGCGCTCTTCGAGTGGGCGAGGAACATCGACGTGATCTCGCTGGTGGGAGTCGCTTCCTGTGCCCAGCCGAGGACTCGGCGAAAGAGTCCATCGGCCGTGGCCATGGTGGGAGCCGCGAAGATCGCCCCGCCGGCCCCCGTGACCGCCGCGAGCGCCTCGGCGGCACCGAGCGCGGCCTCGGTCTTCCCTTCACCGGTCCCGGCCTCGATGACGAGGAGGGCGGCGCCAGTGCCGGCGCTCGCACAGTCGACCGCTGTGCGCTGGACGTCGCGCGGGGAGTGCGCAGCCAGGGCGGGGAACCGCCGGGCCAGCAGCGCGTCCGCGTCGGTCACTGCGTCGGGGGCCCACGGCGCAGTGAGGTCGACGGCATCGAGTTCGTCGCCCCTGCGGGTTGGCTGTTCGCCAGGTGGGCACAGGGGGAAATAGTCCACGCAGGAGGCGATCCAGTCGGCCATGATGACGATGCCGGTGAGCAGATTCTGCGCCGGGCCGAAGAGCGGCCGGTCCAGTCGCCGGAGCACGTCGTAGATGCCGCTCTTGGCGGCGCATTCCCCCAACAGGAAGTCCTGGGCTTCGCGCCAGGCTACAGGGTAGGAGTCCACGGCGCGCTGGGCTGCGCGCCGCAGGCCGGGGGATGATGGCCGCCCGTGGTGGGCATCATGGACGGCGGCCAGGCTGCGCGCGGTCTCCGGATCGACGTCATGTTCGCGCAGCCACCGCTGCACGATGACCCGTGAGGCGAGACCGTGCGGGAAGCGCTCGAGGCCCGCCTCCAGTCGAGGCATGCGAAGCGGTAGGCCAGCGTCCTCGAGGCGGCTGCGGAAGGCGGCGTGTTCCGGGCGTTCGCCAATCTGCAGCTGGAAGGATAGGGTCGCCTTACCTGCATCGTGGGTGGCCGCCATCCACGTCGTCAGCGCGGCAGCGTCGTCGTCGCTCAGGCCGGTCAGCCGGCAGATGGTGGCGCGCGCTTGCCGCGGTAGCCATCCGCTCCAGAGGGCCTGGGTGGTCTGCAGCGAGTCGGCCATGTGCTGGTGCAGAGGCAGCCAGTGGTCGCCTCCGCGGCGGTCGGTCTTCGCCCAGAGTGCCGCGGCGCGACGGTGCACGGCCTCGTCTGTCACCGCGGTTCCGTGCACGAATGCTCCCGATGTCTGCGATTGTGGTGATGGCGACGCTACGGTGACTTCGGTCACGCGTCAACCCTTAAAAATCCCAAAACAAACATTTCGAAATTTTGGATCTTGCTCGCGAGGACCCGCCATGGAACCATCGGCTCGTCAGTGCCCTGCCGGCCAGGGGTGAGCCCTGTTTGTTTTGGGATCTTGCAGTGTGATCCGCGTAGCGGAAGGGTTGGTTGCTGCCGCCGTGCTTTCGGGCCGGTGGCAGCAACCACGTTCCGCCGCTGGATTCTGCCGATGCCCCGGGTTCTGCGTATCCGGTTCGCGGCGGGGGATTGATTTGCCCCCGGGCCCGCGCACGACGATGCTGCATGTGTGCATACGGGGCCGATAGGGCGATGTGCAGTGATGCGCCCACCTCGCCAAGGTCAGCATCGGTGCCAGCTCGTGGGGGATACGCTGGCGTTCAGCCAGGCTGAGCGTGATGCTTCGTGTTCAAGCCCAGGCTGCCTCCAGAACTTCTCGCTGCGCCCGCATCACCGAGCAAGGAAGCCGCACTCATGCAACTCCTCATCGACACGCTGCCCACGTGGGTGGCGATCGTCATCATCGTCGTGGACTACGCGATCAAGATCGCCGCGATCGGCATCGTCCCGGAGAACCGCCGGCCCGGTTCGTCGACCGGCTGGCTCATGCTCATCCTCTTCCTGCCGGTCGTCGGCATCCCCGCGTTCCTCATCTTCGGCAGCCCCTACGTGAACAACCGGCGCTGCCGCATCCAGGCGGAGGCGAACGAGATGCTCAAGAACGGCACCGACGACGTGCCGGACTGGCCGAAGACGCTCGACCCGCCGGAGCACATCGGCTCGCTCATCCGCCTCAATCGCAACCTCACGTTCCTGCCCATGGTCGATGGCCTCAACCACGGCGTGACGATGAACTACGAGGACAGCATTCAGCGCATGGCCGACATCGTCAACGACGCCGAGGAGTACGTGCACGCGGAGATCTACATCTGCGCCTGGGACGGCACGACGGATGTCTTCTTCCGCGCGCTGGTCGACGCGGCGGCCCGCGGGGTCACGGTCCGCCTCATGTTCGACCACCTGGGCTCGCGCAAGTACCCCGGCTTCAAGCGCCTGGGCAGGAAGCTCACCGAGGCCGGCATCGACTGGCACCTCATGCTCCCGTTCCAGCCGCTCAAGGGCCGCATGCGCCGCGTGGACCTGCGCAACCACCGCAAGCTCGTCGTCGTCGACGGCCGGCGGGCGGTCATGGGCTCGCAGAACATGATCGACTCGACGTACCTGGCGAAGAAGAACATCCGGATCGGCCGCCACTGGAACGACATCACGGTAGAGCTCACGGGGCAGATCGTCACGGAGCTCGAGGCGGTCTTCGCCACCGACTGGTACTCCGAGGCCAACGAGGAGATCGGCATCCAGGAGTACAGGATGCCCGAGGACGAGGACCCGGAGCTGGGCGGGGCGGAGAACGCGCTCCAGCTCGTGCCCTCCGGCCCCGGGTTCAAGACCGAGCCCAACCTGCGGTTCTTCACCGCCATGGTCAACGCGGCGCAGCACCGGGTGCGCATCGTCAGCCCGTACTTCGTGCCCGATGAGTCCATGCTCGCCGCCGTCATCACCGCAGCCCACCGGGACGTCCGCGTCGAGCTCTACGTGGGCGAGCAGGCGGACCAATTCCTCGTCGACCACGCGCAGTCCTCGTACTACGAGATGCTGCTGGACGCCGGCGTCCACATCCTGCGCTACCCCAAGCCCGCCGTGCTCCACACGAAGTGCTTCACGATCGACGACACCTACGGCGTCATGGGGTCATCGAACATGGACATGCGCTCGTTCGGCCTCAACTACGAGATCTCGCTCTTCGCGATGGACGGCGACATCGTGCCCGCCCTCACCGAGGTCATCGACACCTACGCGGCCAAGAGCACCGAGCTCACGCGGGCCGAATGGGAGCAGCGCTCCCTGGGCCGGCGGTACGTGGACTCGGTCTGCCGCCTCACCTCCGCGCTCATGTGAGCCGCCGCCGAGGCGCGCCCAGCCGGCCGTGGCCGCGCCCCGGTAGTGGAGAGGTGGGCGCGGACATGACCTGGCCTGCGGTGCTGACGACCTCCTGGATCGTCTTCGAGTACATCGTCAAGATCATCGCGGTGGGCGTGGTGCCGGACAACCGGAAGCCGGGCTCCGCGGCCGGCTGGCTCATGCTCATCCTGTTCCTGCCGATCGTGGGCGTGCCGCTCTTCCTCATCCTGGGCAGCCCGTACATCGATTGTCCGCGCGAGCGCATCCAGCGCGAGGCCAACAAGCTCCTGGCCAAGGGCACGAAGCAGGTGCCGGACTACCCGGCGGCGCTCGAGCCCAGCGCGGCGCTCGCCTCGGTCATCGGGCTCGATCGGCGCCTGACGTACCTGCCCATGGTCGACGGGGACAACGAGGGCGTCCTCATGTCCGACGCCGAATCGCTTGCGCGCATGGTCCGCCTCGTCGAGGGCGCGCAGCGCTACGTCCACTGCGAGATCTACATCATGGCCTGGGATGAGACGACGAACGCCTTCTTCGAGGCGTGCGCCGCGGCCGTGCGCCGCGGGGTCAGGGTCCGCGTCATGATGGATCACCTGGGCTCCCGGAAGTACCCCGGTTTCAAGCACCTGGGCCGGCGGCTGAGCGAGGCCGGCATCGAATGGCACCTCATGCTCCCCTTCCTCCCGCTCAAGGGCAAGATCCGCCGCCCGGATCTGCGCAACCACCGCAAGCTGCTCGTCGTGGACGGGAAGTACGGCGTGATGGGCTCGCAGAACATGATCACCCCGGACTACGAGTCGAAGAAGAACGACGAGGTGGGCCGCCGCTGGCACGACGTGACCGTCGAGCTGACGGGCCAGATCGTCATGGAGCTCGAGGCGGTCTTCGAAACCGACTGGTACACGGAGTCCGGCGAGGAGCTGGACTACCTCGTCTACCGGATGCCCGACGAGCCCGCGCCCCCACTGGGCGGCAAGACCAACGCGTTCCAGCTCGTGCCCTCCGGCCCCGGGTTCCACACGGCGCCCAACCTGCGCCTGTACACCTCGCTCATCGGCATGGCGACGAAGCACGTGCGCATGGTCAGCCCCTACTTCGTGCCCTCGGAGTCGTTCCTCGATGCGATCACCACCGCCTGCTACCGGGGCGTCCGGTTCGACCTCTACCTCTGCTCGTCGGACCAGTACGTCGTCGGGCGGGCGCAGGAGTCGTACTACGAGGCGCTGCTCGAGGCCGGCGTCATCATCCACGAGTACCCCAAGCCGGAGCTGCTGCACACCAAGTGCTTCACGATCGACGGCACCTATGCGGTGATGGGCTCGGCGAACATGGACATGCGCTCGTTCGGGCTGAATTACGAGATCAGCCTGCTCTCCGCGCGCGGGAACATGCTCGACCAGATCGAGCAGGTCATCGACTCCTACGACGCGAAGAGCAGCCTGCTCGACCTCGAGCAGTGGCGGCGCCGGCCGTGGACCCGCAAGTACATGGAGTCCGTCTGCCGCCTGTCATCGGCGCTCATGTGAGCGCCGGGCACAGGCCGGTCTGAGCCGCCTCAGCGGGACTTCGCGTCTTCCGTGTCTTCGCCCTGGTCCTTGTCCTTGCTGTTGACTGCCTTGCCGCCCTCGTCCCCGCCGCCGTCTCCGTTGCCGCCGGCCTGCTTCTTCCCATCGCCGGAGGCGCTGTGGTCGAGCAGCTCGCTCACGCCGTCGATGATGCGGTTCGGGCGGAACGGGTAGGCGAGCACGTCCTCGCGCTCGCTGATGCCCGAGAGCACGAGGATCGTGTAGAGCCCGCCCTCCATGCCCGCGACGATGTCCGTGTCCATCCGGTCGCCGATCATCGCGGTGGTCTTCGAGTGCGCGCCGATTCGGTTGAGCGCCGAGCGGAACATCATGGGGTTCGGCTTGCCGACGACGTAGGGCTCGCGGCCAGTGGCCTTCGTGATGAGGGCCGTGATGGCCCCGGTTGCGGGCAGCACGCCCTCGGGGCTGGGGCCCGTGGCATCGGGGTTCGTCGCGATGAAGCGGGCCCCGCCCCGGATGAGGCGGATGGCCTTCGTGATCGCCTCGAACGAGTAGTTGTGCGTCTCGCCCACGACGACGAAATCGGGGGAGGCCTCGGTCATGATGAACCCCGCCTCGTGCATCGCGGTGGTGAGCCCCACCTCGCCCACGACGTAGGCGGACCCACCGTCCACCTGGTCGGCGAGGAACTGGGCGGTCGCCAGCGCCGAGGTCCAGATCCGGTCCTCGGGCACGTTGAGTCCCGACCGGCGCAGGCGGGCGGCAAGATCGCGGGCGGTGTAGATCGAGTTGTTCGTCAGGACGAGGTAGGGCGTCTCGTCCCTGTTCCACTGCTCCAAAAGCTCCGCGGCACCCGGCAGCGCCTCGTTTTCGCGCACGAGCACGCCGTCCATGTCCGTCAGCCAGCATTCGATTTCGGGTGTCTCCGCCATGGGGCCCACTGTAGTCGCGGGGCTGGGGCCGCACTCGCCCTCGTAGTGCGGTGCACTCGCGCTCACCGCGCACCGCAGGACGGGTCAGAGCACCCCTGGTGCCGGGGCGGGCGCGCCACTACGCTCGGGACATGAAGATCACCAAGCAGAAGGTCGTGCTGGACGCCGCCGACCTCGAAGGCATCGCGGCCTTCTGGTCCGACCTGACGGGCAAGCCCATCACCCACCGGGATGTGGACTGGCGGGAGATCGCCATCGACGACACCTGGGCAATCGCCATCCAGCTCGCCCCGGACCACGAGCCCCCGGAGTGGCCCAACGGCCGCCCGCAGCAGATCCACCTCGACCTCTACGTCGACGATGTGGATGCGGCGCAGAAGGAGGTCCTGGAACTGGGCGGCCGGATCCTCGACGAGCAGCTCGACGATCCCGATGGGGGCTTCGTCGTCTACGCCGATCCCGCCGGCCACCCGTTCTGCCTCTGCAAGTAGGGCCAAGCGCGGCGAACTGCGCCGGTTGTAGGCCGCGGATGCGCGCGTGAACGCGGCGTCCCTGGCGGTGCACCTTGGTGGTGGCGGATCCGTCACGCGTGCGCGTCTTCGGCCCGGCGCTCCCGACGTGGATGCCGCGGGCAGCAGCTCGAACCGAGCCGCAGGCACTCAGTACACGCGGAACGTTCCGCGTGCCGCCTTCTGAGTACCGCCGTTCTGGCTGACGACGACGATGTACGTTCCCTTGCTCAGGTTGCGGCCTCGGCGGTCATAGCTGTGACCCCAGTACTTGAGCTTGACGGTGGCCTTGCCGGAAGCGGACGCACGAACGGTGCTCGAGCTGAGGTTCGCGTCGCACGACCGTGCCCTGTCCGAGGCGGCGTCCACCCGGGCTCTCTTCTTCAGGCCCGTGAGTCGGATCTTCATCCCATGCCGCGCCAGCTGGCTGCGCGAGATGCGCTTGTGGGCCGGCTTTGCCTTGACGCGTGATGCTCGCGAGGACTCGGCGCTCACGCGCGTGAAGGTGACCGTGCTCTGGGCACTGGCGCTGTACGCGCACCCGTAGTTCGCGCGCACGGCAGGCGGCGCGGACACGGTGCGAGCCGTTGCGCTGGTCTGGGCCGAGGCTCTCGGGGCTGCACTCGCGGGGGCGGAGAACCCGGTGAAAGCCGTGCCGGCGACGGCGAGTGCCGCGAGGGCGGCGGGGATGCTGAGGCGTGCGCGCATGATGACTGCTTTCACGGTGTGGGAGGGGGGAGCGATACGCCTCGAATATTAGTCCATTTTCGGTCAACCGAAGCACCAATCTCCGTAGGCGCTGAGCCTCGCCCGCGGCCCGCACCCTGTGGTGCGCACGCCCGCCGGCGCGTTCAGGGCGCTCGCTCCTGACCGCGGCCCGCGCCTCCCGCTACCTCCCCGCGGCGTACCCCTGTGCGCCGCGCGGATTCGCCGCCGCGCTCAGCTGCCCGGTCTCCGGGTCCCGCGTGACGACGGAGAGCCGGCCCAGGTCCCAGTCGCCCACCTGCGTTACCGCGTGCCCGCGCGCCCGCAGACCCGCGATGACCTCCTCGCCCAACCGGTCCTCGACCACCGCGCCGGCCGGCTCCCAGACCCGCGGATAGAACGACGACGGCATGGCCGTGGTGTGCAGCGCCGGCGCATCGATCGCCTCCTGCGGCTCGTACCCGCCCACCAGCAGCCGCAGCACGAGCAGCAGCTGCCACTGGTCCTGCTGGTCACCGCCGGGCGTGCCCAGCGCCATGATGGGCACGCCGCCCTTGGAGACGAGGGTGGGCGAGAGCGTGGTGCGCGGCCGTGTGCCCGGCTCCAGAGCGGACGGCGAGTCCGCGTCCAACCACGTCATCTGCAGCCGGGTGCCCAGGCAGAAACCCAGGCCGGGAATGGTGGGGGAGGACTGCAGCCACCCGCCGGACGGCGTCGCGGCGATCATGTTGCCCCACCGGTCCACGACGTCCAGATGGCACGTGTCACCGCGATGGGTCCCATCGGCCGAGGTCTCATCGGCCCCGTCCCCGCGCTGGCGGGTGGGCTCGCCGACGCCCAGGTGGGCGCCGGACGCCGCGCCGCCTGCCTCCCACTGCGCGCGGGTGAGCAGCGGAGGCGCGAACCCGCCGGGCGCCTCTGCGGCGGAATCCCCGCCAGCACTGCCCGCACCGGCGCTCGGTCCCGCCTTCCCGCGAGGACGCGTCCCGGGGCGGAATGCCGCGCTCGCCTTCTCGCCGATCAGCTCGCGGCGGGTGGCCGCATACTCCTCCGACAGCAGCCAGTCCAGCAGCTGCGGATCGCGGCCGTGGGCATCGCCGTAGTGGGCCTCGCGGTCGGCCAGCGCCAGCGTGAGCGCCTCGAGGACCGTGTGCGCGCCCAGCTCGGTGGAGGGATCCAGGTGCTCGTCGTCGAAGCCGTCGAGGATCCGCAGGGCCTGCAGCAGCACAGGCCCCTGCCCCCACGGCCCGATCTTCGCGATCTCGTACCCGCGGAACTCGATGCTCACCGGGGCCTCGAACCGGGCCTGCTCACCGGCGAGGTCCTCACGGCCCACAACGCCGGCATACTCACCGCCGTCGGCGTGCATGTGCGGTTCGCGCACGAACTCGGCGATCTCCTGGGCGACGCGGCCGGTGCGCCACTCGGTGCGCGCGGCTGCAATGCGCTCGGCGCGGGTGGGCAGGCCTTCCCCTGTGGCGACGAGCTCGCGCAGCACCTGCGCGTAGGCGGGGTTTCCCACGACCTCACCGGCCTCCGGGACCCGTCCGCCGGGCATCCACTGCTCGGCCGAGGTGGGCCAGTGCTCGGCGAAGAGCGCGCGCACGCGCTCGATCGTCGCTGCCACATTGGCCACGATGGGGTGGCCCTCCTGGGCGTAGTGGATGGCGTAGGCGAGCACGTCACCCAGCTCCCACGTGCCGTGCTCGGCCAGCAGGAGCAGCCACGCGTCGACCGCCGCGGGCACGGCCGCCGCCAGGGCGCCCGCGCCGGGCACCTCGGCCAGGCCGAGCCCCGCGTAGTGGGCGATCGTGGCGCCTGCCGGCGCGGCGCCCTGGCCCATGAGGACGGTGGGAGCCGGCGCCGAGGCGGTGGCGAAGATCCCCGTCATGTCCCCACCCGGCCCATTGAGGTGGGGTTCGACGACGTGCAGGACGAAGGCCGAGGCCACGGCCGCGTCGAACGCGTTGCCACCGCGCTCCAGCACGGCCTGGCCGCTGGCCGTCGCCAGCCAGTGCGTGGACGCAGTCATCCCGAAGTCACCGCGCAGCGTGGGGCGCGTCGTGAAGTCCGGTGGGGCGGTGAACGGCATGGGGAGTCCTCTCGGGGCGTGGGGTGGGCGGTCCGCGGCGCGTGGAGGGTGTGGGCCCGCCCACCCCGACGCTATCGCGGCCCCGGCCCGGGTGGAAGGACGGCCGATCCACCGCACGCCCGAGGCCCTGACGCGCGCCCTGCCGGCCCGACCCCAGAGTCCGGACCTGCGCCCACGGTGGCCCGGATCGCCGTATCGTGGCAGGCCAGGAGGGATTCGATGGCGAGGGAACCGCGCAGGCCGCGCCTGCGCAGCACCGCGCGCCAGCCCGGGAGGTACTGGACGATCGTGTCGACGCACACGATGAACGACTTCCAGGCCGGGGCGGTTGCCGCGATGCTGCCGTACTTCGTCTCCGAGCAGCACTACACCTACGCCGCGGCGGCCGGGCTCACGACGGCCTCGACCGCGCTGTCGGCCGTCTCCCAGCCGGTGTTCGGGTGGCTGAGCGACCGCTTCGGCCTGCGCTGGTTCACGCTCGTCGGCATGCTCGTCGCCGCGCTGGGCGTGGCGCTGACCGGATGGACGGCCGGGAACTACTGGGTGACGTGGGCGCTCATCGCGATCGCCGGGCTGGGCGCCGCCGCCTTCCATCCGCCGGCCTCCGTGGCCGCGAAGCTCACCGGTGGCAGCCCCAACCGTGCGATGAGCACGTTCGCCACCGGCGGCAACCTGGGCATGGCGATCGCCCCCGTCGGGGTGGGCCTGACCGTGGGCCTCCTGGGGCTGCGCGCCACCCCGCTCCTGCTCCTGCCCACGTTCGCCATCGCCCTGCTCTACCTGCGCGTCGAGCGTCGCTCCCGCGCCGCCGAGGCGAGTGCCACCGCCCGCCCGAGTGGCGCCTGGGGTGCGGGGCCCGGTGCGACCGCGCCCGCCGGCGAGCCGGAGCCGGCGGACCCGGGAGCCGGAGAGGGATCCGCACCGCTGCGCGCGACGCTTGAGCCGGAGCCGGAGCCGGAGCCGGAGCCTGAACCCGCGCCGGGACCTGCACCGGCGCCGGGGCCGACCGGTGGGAGCACGGCCATCGGGCTGCCCGTCGACCTCTGGCGCCCGTTCGCGGTGCTCCTGTGTGCCATCTCGCTGTGGTCGCTCTCCTACATCGGCACGCGGTCGTTCATCGCACTGCGGGCCATCGAGGTCTACGGCGTGGACGACAACGCGGGGACCCTGCTGCTGGGCGTCTATTCGGCCGCCGGGGCACTCGGCACATTCTGCGGTGGCTTCCTTGCCGACCGGTTCGGCCGCCTGCGGGTGCTGCCGGTGGGCTATCTGAGCAGCGCCGCACTCACACTGCTCTTCCTCGTCATGCCCACGTTCCCCCTGGCCGTCGTCGTGGCGGGAGCCCTGGGCTTCTGCCTGTTCATGCCGTTCTCCCTGCACACGACGCTGTCGCACACCTACCTGCCGCGCCACCTGGCCACCGCCAGTGGAGCCACCCTCGGCATGTCGATGACGGTGGGCGGGCTCTTTACCCCGGTCTTCGGGGCGATCGCGGACCGGTCCTCGGAGCCCGTGAACTTCTGGGGCTTCGCCGGCGCGCTCGTCGCGGGGGCGGGAGTGCTGCTCACGCTGCGCGAGCGGCGGGCGTGAGGCCCCGGGCGCGGGCACGCGCAGCCGTCGTGCCGCATGCAATCACCGACCCGGTGCGCAACCGCCGCCCCGGACGCGCGCCGCTGATCCGACGCACACCGCGGATGCGCAGCCGCGAATGCACTGCCTCGGCCGTGCGCCCCGAAGGCGCGTTGCAGGAGCGCCGGCGCCGGCCCTTCGCGACGGCCCGCCCCGTAGACTCTCAGTGAGGCGCACCTGAGCGACCGCGTGCGGGCCCCAGGGCCCGCGCCCAGCCCAGCGCGCCGGCAGCAGCCGCGAACCGAAGGGAGCGCCCGTGCCGATCGCCGGCAGGATCCTCGACCTCGCCCACGAGCATCCCGACCAGCCCGCAATCGTCGCGCCCGGCCCCGGCGGCACCGCGCGGACCATTTCCTACGGCGAGCTCGTCGCGGACTCCCGGCACACGATGGGCACGGTCCGCGCGCTGCTGGCAGACCTGGAAGCGCAGACCCAGCCCGCACCCGCCTCCGCCCCCGAGGCGCAGGGCCTGCCCATCGTCGCCACGAGCCTGGACAGCGCCTTCGACGCCGCCCGCATCTTCGCGGGCCTGGCAGGCTATCCGGTAGTCTCCGCGACCATCGACCCGCGCTGGCCGCTCGAACACCAGGTGGGCGTCATCGCCGCAACCGGCATCGCGGTGGTCGTGAGCGACAGCGCCGCGCTGGCCGCCGTCCTACGCGAGCGCGGCTGGACCGGCGCGATCGTCACCGGCGCGCGGTTCGCGGAGCTGGGCCGCGCCTCGGCGCCGGCACCGGCCCCCACCCGGCGCGAGGGTCCCGAGCCGTTCCTCATGCTCTTCTCCTCGGGCACGACGGACAACCCCAAGGCGTTCATCAAGACCCGCTACCAGTACCGGGAGAACTTCGCGGTCTCCAGCGCCTACCTGGAACCGCTGCCCGGCGTGCACACCCTCGCCCCGGGCCCGGTCTCCTACAGCCTCACGCTCTATGCGCTCGTCGAGTGCCTGGCCTCCGGCGGCACCGCCCACCTGGCCGACGGGCTCGACGCCGCGGGCCTGGGCGCGCGGATCCGCAGCGAGGCGATCACCCGCGTGGTCGCCGTGCCCGCGCTCGTCCAGGCCCTCATCGTCGCCGCGCGGCGCACCCCGGAGGACTTCGCGGGCCTCGACCTCGTCGTCACCGGCGGGGCCAACCTGCCGGCCGCCCTGCGCGACGGGCTGGCCGCCGCCCTGCCGGGCGTGCGGATCGTCAGCTACTACGGGGCCGCGGAGATCGGCTTCATCGGCGACAGCCGCGGGGGAGACGGCACCCTCATCAGCCTCTACACCGGCATCGAGGCACAGGTCCGCGATTCCGAGGGCGCGCCGCTGCCGCCCGGGGAGCTGGGCACGCTCTTCATCCGCGCCCGCGCCTGCTCCGCGGGCTACGTGACCGGCACCGCCCGGGCCCGGCTGCGCGGCCCCGACGGCTGGGCGAGCGTGGGCGATCAGGCGCGCCTCGTCGCCGTGGACGCGGCCGAGGCGGGTGCGGCGGCTGTGGGCGGCGGTCATGGGCCCGCCGGCGCCGAATCGGGTGCCCGCGCGCCCAAGGCGCCCCGCATCAGCCTGGCCGGGCGGGCCGGTGACATCGTCGTGACGGGCGGGCACAAGGTCGCCCTGCCGGAGGTGGAGCGCGCCTTCGACGGCATGCCCGGTCTGGGCGCCGGCTGCGCCATCGGCCTGCCGAGCGATTCGCTGGGCACCCTCGTGGCCTACGCCGTCGAGGGCCCGGTGGGCAGCGTCCCCGCCAAGGCGGAGCTGCGCGCCTGGGCCGAGCCGCGCCTCGCCCCCCAGTTCGCGCCGCGCCGGTACTACCGGGTGGGCCGGCTGCCGCGCACCGTGGGCGGGAAGATCCGCCGCGAGGAGGCCGCACGGCTCCTCGCGCTCGCTGGCAACGAGGCCGATCCGCCCGGGGCAGCCGAGGCGGGTGCCGCCCGCGGCAGCCGGCCGGAGGCATCTGCGGTTGAGTCCCTGGGGGGAGTGGAGCGGCTGTGAGCGGTGCACCGGAGCGGGTCGTCATCACCGGAATGGGGGCCATCACCCCCTCGGGCCTGAGCGCTGCCGCGCTCTGGGAGTCCGTGGCGGCCGGGCGCAGCGCCGTCGACGTCCTCGCAGGCGACGAGTTCGCTCAGCTGCCCGTGCGGATCGGCGGCCAGGTGCGCGGCTTCGACGCCGCATCGGTGCTGCCGCGCAGCCTGGCGCGCAGGCTCAGCCCCGTGCAGCACTGGGCGCTCGCCGCCGCGGACGAGGCGCTCGCACAGGCGGGAGCGCTGCCCGGCGGTGAGGCGGTTGCTGGGGGCGCCTCGGCAACCGCGAACACCCAGGCTGGCGCTCTGCCCTGGGACCCCCAGCGGTTCTCCGTCATCGCCGCCACGGGCTCCGGCCCCGTCGACGCGATGCAGGCCGCGCAGCGTGCTCTGACCGAGTCGGGCCCGCGCGGGGTGCCGCTGACCCTGGCGATCTACGGTGCCCCGGACGCCGCGGCGGCCCTGCTCAGCCACCGCTACGGGGCCCACGGCGATGCTCGGGCCGTGTGCGCCACGTGCGCGTCGTCGGCCATCGGCCTGGGAGAGGGGCTGCGCGCCATCCGCCACGGCTACGCGGATGCGGTGCTCGTGGTGGGCATGGAGGACTGCCTGGGACCGGTCAACCTCGCCTCGAACGCGAACATGCGCGCGCTCGCCGCGGGCTACGAGGACGATCCGCACGCCGCGAGCCGGCCCTTCGACGCCGGGCGCACCGGCTTCGCCATGGCCCAGGGCGCTGCGGCGCTCCTCCTCGAATCGGCCTCCGCCGCCCGGGCCCGAGGGGCCAGCCCGCTGGCCGAGCTCGCCGGCTTCGGCGCGGCCAGCGACGCCCATCACCCCACGGCCCCGCATCCGCAGGGCCGCGGCGCGGCCCAGGCGATGCGCGCCTGCCTGGCCGACGCCGGCCTCGGCCCAGCCGATGTCGACCACATCAGCGCGCACGGCACCGGTACCCCCGCAGGCGATGCCGCGGAGATCGCCGCGCTCGACGCGGTCTTCGGACAGCGCGGCCGCACGATCCCCCTCACCGCGCCCAAGTCCGCGACCGGCCACCTGCTGGGCGCCTCGGGTGCGGTCGAGGCGATCATCGCCGTCGGCTCGCTGCGCACCGGCCTCATCCCGCCCACACTCAACCTCGACGATCCCGATTTCCCGGACTGGGACATCGTGACCGAGCCCCGGCAGACGACGGTGGGCACCGTGCTGTCGAACTCGTTCGGCTTCGGCGGGCACAACGGGTCCGTGGTGCTGCGGGCGCTCGAATGAGGCGCGCGCAGCCGACCGCTCGGCTCCTCCGCGTGGCCGCTGCCCCGATCCGGAGCCCGGCCCCTGAGGCGCAGCCCCGAGCCCTGTTCCGCAGCCCTGCCCCGCCCAACCCGAAGGAGTGCACCCCATGACCGACCGCGAGACCCGCTTCCGCGAGATCGCCGAGCGCTACCTGCCCGAGGAGGCGCTGCGGACCATCCGCGCCCGCGCCGCGCGCCACGATGCGGAGAACTCGTTTGCCGCCGATGACCTCGCCGACCTGCGCGAGCTGGGCTACCTCACCGTCTTCGTCCCGGCGGAGTTCGGCGGCCCCGGCCTCACGCTCAACGAGGTGGCCCGGCTCCAGCAGCGGCTGGCGACCGCCGCGCCTGCCACGGCGCTTGCGGTGAACATGCACCTCATGTGCACCGGCGTCGTGCGCGCCCTGCACGAGCGCGGCGACACCTCGCTCGACTGGGTCTTCGAGGACGCGCTGGCCGGGGAGGTCTTCGCGTTCGGGATCTCCGAGCCCAACAACGACTGGGTGCTCCAGGGCTCGAACACCCGGGCCGTGCCGACCGACGACGGCGGCTACCTGCTGAGCGGCGTGAAGATCTTCACCTCGCTGACCCCCGCCTGGACCCGGCTCATCGTCCACGCCCGCGACGACTCGGACCCGAGCGCCCCCATGATCGTCTACGGGTTCCTCGACCGCGATGCCGGCGGCATCGAGCCCTCCGACGACTGGGACGTGCTGGGCATGCGCGCCTCCCACAGCCGCGCCACCGTGCTCACCGAGGCGCCCATGCGCCCCGAGCGCGTCTCCCGCCGCATCCCCGACGGGCCGAACCCGGACCCGCTGACGTTTGCGATCACCGCGAACTTCCAGCTGCTCGTGGGCGCCGTCTACGCGGGGGTGGCCAAGCGCGCGCTCGACCTGGCCGCGCAGGCGCTGGGGGAGCGCAGCTCCGCCAAGCGCGGTGTGACGCTGGCCGAGGTGCCGGAGTTCCGCGTCCGGTTGGCCGACGCCCACCGGACGTACCTGGGCGCGGCCGCGCAGCTCGACGCCTACACCCGCGACTTCGACGAGCGGGCCGACCACGGTGCCGGCTGGCCGCTGCGCCTTGTCTCCGCCCGGTTGGCCGCCGGTGAGGCCGCGCGCTCCTGCGCGGACGCCGCGCTCCAGTGTGCGGGGGGCCGCGCGTTCTCCAACGCCAGCGAGCTCGCCCGCCTCTACCGCGACGCCGCGGCGAGCATCTTCCACCCGCCGGGCGCCGATGCCGCGCGCCCCATGTTCGCCGCCGCCCTCCTCGACGACTGAGCGCGGCCCGCTCGACGGGCTACGATCGGGGCGAGCGGGCTCTCCGCGGGCACCCGATGCCCACCAGGCCTCCAAGCTGGGCGGGCGACCGCCCACAGCGGTCAGCCGTCACAGCGGAGACCCACCTACAGCGGACATCCATGCAAAGGAGCAGCACATGTCGCGAAGCCAGGACGGCGCCGGCGAGCAGGCCACGGGCAAGGTGATCGAGCAGCGCGGGCTGTGGCTCGACGAGATGGAGGTGGGCACCGTCTACCGGCACGCCCCCGGCCGGACGATCACGGAGGCGGACAACACGTGGTTCACGGCGGTGACCATGAATACGCAGGCCCTCCACCTCGACGCCGCGTTCGCTGCGGGAGAGCCGTTTGGCCAGCGCCTCGTGAACTCGATGTTCACGCTGGCCACCCTCATCGGCCTGTCCGTCAGCCAGCTGACGCAGGGCACGATCGTGGGCAACCTGGGCTTCTCCGAGGTCGCCTTCCCCAAGCCGCTCTTCCACGGCGACACGCTCTACGCGGAGACGACCATCCTCGACAAGCGCGAGTCGAAGTCGCGACCCGGGCAGGGAATCGTCACGCTCGAGCACATCGGGCGCAATCAGCACGGCGACGTGGTCGCGAAGGCGGTGCGCCAGACCATGGTCTTCACCTCGGACCATGCCGAGCGCGAGGCCGCGAGCCAGGCCGAGCCAGCGAACTGACCGCGCCCGCTCAAAGCGCAAGGCACCTGGCCGCGAACCGCGGAAACCGGCTTTCGAAGCGCTCGAAACTGCGGTTTCGACTTCATTACGACTGGCGTTTCGCCTGACCCGAGCAGTGCTGCCGGCCCGCTCGGGGCGGTAGCGTGACTGCCATCACCCGGCCGACCGCAGGCCGCGGCAAGCGCGCTGGCGCCCTTGCCCGCCGACCGCCGGTGGCGCCGAGACCGCGCACCGCCCCCATTCCGTGATCGCCCCGCAGCGACCGTCCTCTCTAGGAGCCCGCCGTGCCCACCTTCACTCCAGCCGTCGATGCGGTGGGCGGCAGCGTTGCCCTCTCCGCGCTCGTCGGCCTCATCCCGCTGGTGACGTTCTTCATCCTGCTGGCCGTCGTCCGCCTCAAGGCCCACACGGCCGGGCTGTGCGCGCTCGTCGTCGCGCTCATCATCGCCGTCATCGCCTTCCACATGCCGGTGGGCTACGCGCTCATGTCCGCGATCGAGGGCGGCGCGTTCGGCATCCACCCCGTGCTCTGGATCGTCGTCATGGCGATCTGGCTCTACCAGGTCACGGTCGTGTCCGGGCGCTTCCAGGACCTGCGCTCCATCTTCAACGTCGTGGGCCACGGCGACCTGCGCGTCCAGGCGATGCTCATCGCGTTCTGCTTCGGCGGGCTGCTCGAGGCGCTCGCCGGCTTCGGCGCGCCCGTCGCCATCACCGCCACCATGGTCATGGCGCTGGGCGTCAAGCCGCTGCGCGCGGCCGCCGTCGTCCTCGTCGCCAACACCGCGCCCGTCGCCTACGGCGCGGTGGCGACGCCCATCACCACCGCAGGCAAGCTCACCGAGATCGACCCGGCCCTCATCGGCGCCCTCGTGGGCCGCCAGGCGCCCATCCTCGCGTGCGTCGTGCCGCTCATCCTGCTGTTCCTCGTCGACGGCCGCCGGGCGGTCAAGGACCTCTGGCCGCTGGCCCTCGTCGTGGGCTTCGGCTTCGCGATCGCCCAGTTCCTCGCCTCGAACTTCTTCTCCTACGAGCTCACCGACATCGTCGCCTCGCTCGTGGGCCTGCTCGCCGCCATGGCGTTCATGGCCGTGTGGAAGCCGCGCGGTGCGGAGGAGGCCCGGGTGCGCCTGGACGCGCCGGAGCCCCCGCCGGCCGAGCGCCTGGGCGGCCAGCGCATCTTCCTGGCCCTGCTGCCCTACCTGCTCGTCATCGTCGTCTTCACCATCGCCAAGGTCATCAAGCCGGTCGCCGCCGCGCTGGCCTCCACGGACATCAAGGTGGCCTGGCCCGTGCTCTCGCAGGTCCTCGTCGACTCGGCCGGCAAGCCCGTGTCGTCGACGAGCTACTCGATCCAGTGGCTGTCCTCGCCCGGTTCGCTGCTGGCGATCTCCGCGATCATCGTCGCGGCCGTCTACGCCCTCAACTCCTCCGGCGGCCGCTTCCCGGTGACGTTCGGCGCAGGACTCGCGGAGTTCCCCAAGACCGTCTACCGGATGCGCTGGGCGGGCCTGACCGTCATCCTCGTGCTCTCCCTGGCCTACGTCATGAACCAGTCCGGCCAGACCGTCTCGATCGGCGTGTGGCTGGCCGGCACGGGCGTCCTCTACCCGTTCCTCTCGCCGATCCTCGGCTGGATCGGCACGGCGGTCACCGGGTCCGACACCTCGGCCAACGCGCTGTTCGCCAAGCTGCAGCAGACCGCGGCCGGCAACGTCCACGTCGACCCGGCGCTCATGGTGGCCGCGAACACCTCCGGCGGCGTGGTGGGCAAGCTCATCAGCCCGCAGAACCTGGCGATCGCCGCGACGGCCGCGGAGATGCCCGGCCAGGAGTCGCAGATCCTCCGCACTGTGGTCGGCTGGTCCGTGGGCCTGTTGCTCATCCTCTGCCTCCTCGTGTTCCTCCAGACCACGCCGGTGCTCGGCTGGATGACCGTCCACCTGTGAGGCGGGCGGCCGGCCCGTGCCCGGCCGACTCGCGCTATCGTCGAAGGCGCAGCACCGCGGTGCTGCGCCTTCGGTGCGCCGTGCGCCGAATCCCACGCCCGAAGGAGTGCCGCGATGACCTTTGAGTTCCGCCCCGCCTGGCTGTTCGTCCCCGGTGACCGGCCCGATCGCTACGCCAAGGCCGCCGAGCGCGCCGATATCGTCATCGTCGACCTCGAGGACGCCGTGGCGCCCGCTGACAAGGAGGCAGCGCGCCGGGCGCTGGCCGACAACGCCGCCTCCGAGACCCCGCTCGACCCCGACCGGACGGTCGTGCGCGTCAATGCAGCGGACTCCGAGCACTTCGCGGCCGATCTCGCGGCGCTGCGGGCGCTGCCCTACACCCACGTCATGCTGCCCAAGGCGGAGTCCGCCGCCGGGCCCCGGGCACTCGACGGGTTCTCCGTCATCGCGCTCATCGAGACGGCGAAGGGCGCGCTGGGCGCGGCGGAAGTCGCCGCGCAGGACAGCGTCGTGGGCCTCATGTGGGGCGCCGAGGACCTCATCGCGGACCTGGGCGGCGGCTCCTCGCGGGGCCCGGACGGTGCCTACCGCGCCGTCGCCACCCACGTGCGCTCGATGGCCCTGCTGGCCGGCAAGGCGCACGGCGTGTTCGTGCTCGACTCGATCTGGGCGGCCATCAAGGACCTCGACGGCCTGCGCGCGGAAGCGGTGGACGCCGTGGAGTCCGGCTTCGACGGCAAGGTCTCCATCCACCCCTCCCACGTGCCGGTGGTCCGCGAGGCGTTCGCCCCCACCGCCGAGCAGGCCGCGTGGGCGCGCGGGGCGATCGCCGCCTCGCAGGGCGCCGCCGGGGCCTTCCAGTACGAGGGCGCGATGATCGACGAGCCGCTGCTCAAGCAGGCCCGCCGGATCGTCGAGCGCATCCCGGCCGACGGCGCGTGAGCGCGGCGGGCGCGCGCGGCGCGGATGGTGCGGACGGCGGCACGGGCCCGGGCCGTGGCGCGGGTCCGAGTGCGCGGTCTGCGCGCTCGGTGCGCGCACAGGTCGAGGCCGCATTGGCCGCCGCCGAGGCAGGCGATGGCACGGCGCCCATCGTCGAGGCCGGCGACCCCGTCCTGCGCACCCCCGCGGTTGAGTTCGACGGGCAGGTCGACGACGACGACCTCGCGCGCCTCATCGCCGCCATGCGCGCCACGATGCGCGCGGCCCCCGGGGTGGGCCTCGCCGCCCCGCAGGTGGGCATCGGTCTGCGCCTGGCCGTCCTCGAGGACGCGGCGCAGGTGCGCGACGACGTCGCCCGGGCGCGCGAGCGCACCCCCACTGCATTCGAGGTGCTCATCAACCCGCGCTACGAGGCCGTGGGGCACGAGACAGCCGCCTTCTACGAGGGCTGCCTGTCCGTGCCGGGCTACCAGGCCGTCGTGGAGCGCCCGCGCCGGCTGATGCTGCGCGCGCAGGACGCGACGGGCCGGGCCACCGACCGCGAAGTGCACGGCTGGGCCGCGCGGATCGCGGCGCACGAGACGGATCACCTGGACGGCGTCCTCTGCCTGGACCGCGCCCAGCTGCGCTCGCTGGCCACCCACGAGCACGTGGCGCGCCTGTGGCCGCAGCCGACCGCTCAGCGCGCGGCGCAGCCGCTGGGCTTCGACCTGCCGCCCGGGGCGAGTCTCTAGGGCGCACGGCCGAACGCGCCGGCGGCTGCGCGCGCATTCTCACTGAGCGATAATCCATTGCCCGGGGTGACCGGCATCACGGAGGATGGGGCGCTAACCGCGGCCGCGCTCGCCACCCCGAACCCGCCTCGGCGCCCCTCGCATCACCCGTGCACCACCCGAACCGGCGGGCAGCGTCGCCCGCCTGAGGAGAACACGTCAATGACGACACCCGTTCAGACCGGCGCCGCGCGCGCCTGGATCGTCGCCCTGTGCTGGCTGACGGTCATGTTCGAAGGCTTCGACATCGTGGCGCTGGGCGCCACGATCCCAATTCTCACCCATCCCGAGCTCGGCCACATGGACCTCACCGTGGCCAACATGACCTTCGTGTCCACCGTCTCGCTCGTCGGTGTGGGCGTGGGCGCGGCGCTCATCGGGCCCATCGCCGACCGCTTCGGCCGGCGCCTGCCGCTGCTGGCCTGCGTGGCGCTCTTCTCCGTCTTCACGCTCATCTTCCCGCTCATGCCCAACTGGGAGCTCATGGGCCTCGTGCGCTTCGTCGCGGGCCTGGGCCTGGGCGGCTGCATGCCCGTGGCCGTGTCGATCATGCAGGAGTCCGCGCCGCAGGGCCGCCGCGCCCATGCCTCCACCGTCACGATGACCGGCTATCACGCCGGCGCCGTGCTCGCCTCGCTCGGGGCGCTGGCCGTGCACACGGACTGGCACCTGCTCTTCTACGCGGGCGGCGCCCTCGGGCTCCTCTCGCTGCCGTTCATGGCCTGGAAGCTGCCGGAGACGCACCCGGCAGCGGCACGGGCCGGCGCCGCGGCGGCGCACACCCCGGCCTACCGCCTGCGCGACCTGTTCACGGACGGCCGCGCCCGCATCACCGTGGGCCTGTGGACGGGAGCCTTCATGGGCCTGCTGCTCGTCTACGGCCTCAACACGTGGCTGCCGAAGCTCATGGAGAAGGCCGGCTACAACATCTCCAGCTCGCTCGTCATGCTCTTCGTCCTCAACGTGGGCGCCATCATCGGCCTCCTCGTGGGCGGGAGGGTCGCCGACTCCCGCGGGGTCAAGGGCACGATCCTCGTGTGGTTCGGCGCCGCGGCGGTGCTCCTGGCCCTCCTGTCGATCCGCATCTCCAGCGAGCTGGGCCTCAACGCCGTCATCCTCGTCACCGGCGTCTTCGTCTTCTCCGCGCAGGTGCTCGTCTACGGGTTCGTGGGCTACCTCTACCCCCGCGACATGATCGCGACCGGCATGGGCTTCACCTCCGGCGTGGGCCGGCTGGGCGCCATTGTGGGCCCGTGGGTGACCGGCTCGCTCGTCAACGCCGGCCTGGGCTACCCGTTCGGGTTCTACTTCTTCGCCCTCGTCGCCGTGCTGGGCTTCATCGCCGTCCTCTTCATCCCCAAGCCGCGGGCCAACACCGCCGCGGTGCTGCACGCGGAGGTCGAGGCGCAGGCCCGGGGCGAGGCGCCAGCTCACGCGTCCGCGCAGCCGGAGGGTGCGGGGCCCGAGGCGCGGGCCGGGCAGCCGTGAGCGAACGCGATCCGCTGACCCCGGGTCGGGAGGCCGCAGGACCCGACGGCGCGGCAGCCGCGGGTTTCGACGGCGCGGCAGCCGCCGCGGGGCCGGTGCGCCCCGCGGCCCTGCCCGCTGCGGCACTGGCGGACCGCACGGTCCTCGAATCGGCCGTCGAGGTGCTGCGCGCGCACGGGCTCACCACGATCTTCGGCAACCCCGGTTCGAACGAGCTGCCGTTCCTGGCCGCGCTGCCGGAGGACTTCGACTACGTGCTGGGCCTGCAGGAGGCGGTGGTGCTCGGCATGGCCGACGGGTATGCGCAGGCCAGTGGGCGGCCCGTCCTCGTCAACCTGCACGCCGCCTCCGGCACTGGAAACGCGATGGGCGCGCTGACGAATGCGCACTACGCCCACTCACCGCTCGTCGTCATCGCGGGCCAGCAGGTCCGCGCGACGGTGGGCCAGGAGGCGATGCTGGCCAACGCGGACGCGGCCCTGCTCACCCGGCCGCTGACGAAAGAGGCCGCCGAGCCGCTCAGCGCGCAGGACGTGCCGCGCGCCATCGCCCAGGCCGCGCTCGCCGCCGCCACCGCGCCCGCTGGGCCGGTCTACCTCTCGATCCCCTACGACGACTGGTCGCAGCCGGCACTCGCCTCGGATTCGCTGCTGCCGCGGCGGCGGGTCCGCAGCGCTGGGGCGCTGGGCCCCGAGCTGGCCGCGGAGCTGGCCGAGCGCCTCGCCGGGTGGTCCCGGCCCGTCCTCGTGCTGGGCCCGGATGCGGACACCCCCGCCGCGCGGGAGCGCACGCAGGCCCTTGCCGAGGCGCTGGGCGCCCCGGTGTGGACGGCGCCCTCCGCGCCGCGGCTGCCCTTCCCCACAGACCACCCGCACTACCGCGGAGTGCTGCCGCCGGGCATCGAGTCCGTGCGCGCACGACTGGCCGACCACGACGGCGTGCTCGTCATCGGCGCGCCCGTCATGCGCTACCACCGCTGGGAGCCCGCCGCCTACCTCGAACCGGGCACGGACGTCCTCCAGCTCACCGTCGACCCCGGTGAGGCGGTGCGCGCGCCCTACGGCGACGCGATCGTCTGCGACCTGGCGGAGGCGACCGCCCAGTTGGCTGCGGCCGTAGGCACCCATTCCGGCGGCAGCACCGGGCGCCAGCCGGCACCGGGACCGGAGTCCGCGGCCCGGTCCGCGCCTCGGGACCCGGAGGAGCCGGCGGTGCCTGGCGCGCCGCTGACCGGCGCGGCCGTCATCGACGTGCTCAACGAGCGGGCGCGGGCGGACATCGCCTACGTCAACGAGGCGACGACGCTCGACGTGCTCGCCCCGGACCGGCTCCTCGTCACCCGGGCGGGGCAGTACATGTTCCCGGCCTCCGGCGGCCTGGGCTTCGGCATGGCCGCCGCTGTGGGAGCGGCGCTCGCGCGCCCGGACGACACCGTCGTGGGGATCATCGGCGACGGCAGCGCACACTACGCCATCACGGCGCTCTACACCGCGGCACAGCGGGCCACCCGCACCGTCTTCGTCATCGTGGACAACGCCTCCTACGGTGCGCTGCGCGGCTTCGCTCGCGCGCTGCGCGCCGAACGGGCGCCGGGGCTCGACCTGCCCGGCCTCGACCTCGCGGCGATCGCGCGCGGGTACGGCGTGCCCGCGGAGGTCGTCACCACGCGCGAAGCCCTGCGCGAGGCCTACGGCCGGGCGCTCGAGGCGGGCGGCCCGGTGGTCATCGTGGCGAAGGTATCGCCCTAGCCGCACCGACCCGCACGGCCCCGCTCGGGCCCGCAGGCTCCGCCGGCCCCGCGGACGCGCGGCTGCCGCAGAGCCCCACCCGCCGCGCACAGCGCACTGCGCGCCGCGCACAGCACATCGCGCACCATCCGAACCGAACGCAGCCCCACCCCTACGGAGGAGACACCATGGCACTGCTCGATCCCGCCACCTGGGAGAACAAGATCGCCGCGGACGGCTGGCAGACAGGGGGCGGCGGTGTGCTCGATGTCGTCGAACCCGCCACCGGCCACGTGCTCGGCCACGTGGGCCTCGCCACCGCCGACGACGCCTACGCCGCGGCCCGCCGCGCCGCGGTCGCCCAGCGCGAATGGGCGGCCGCGCCGCCGGAGGCGAGGGCCGCCGTCCTGCGCCGGGCCGGCCTGCTCTTCGAGGAGCACGCGGAGGAGATCCAGCGCTGGATCGTGCGCGAATCGGGGGCCATCGAGCCCAAGGCACAGCTCGAGACGCACACGGCGGCCAGCGAGTGCTTCGATGCCTCGGGCCTGCCGCACCTGGGGCAGGGGGAGGTGCTGCCCAGCGACGAGGCGCGCTGGTCATTCGCCCGCCGGCGCCCGGTGGGCGTGGTCTCCGTCATCGCGCCGTTCAACTTCCCCCTCATCCTCTCCATTCGCGCCGTGGCCCCCGCGCTGGCCTGCGGCAACGCGGTGCTGCTCAAACCGGACCCGCGCACCGCCGTCTCCGGCGGCGTCGTGCTGCAGCGCGTCTTCGAGGAGGCGGGACTGCCCGCGGGCCTGCTCCAGACGCTGCCGGGCGGTGCCGAGGTGGGAGCCGCGGTGGTGGACGCCCCGGAGGTGGGCCTCATCGCGTTCACCGGGTCCACCGCCGCCGGCCGGAGGATCGGCGAGGCGGCCGGCCGCCTTCTCAAGCCCGCCCACCTGGAGTTGGGCGGCAACAACGCGCTCATCGTGCTGCCGGGTGCGGACCTCGACAGGGCGGTCTCCGCGGCCGCGTTCGGCTCCTTCATGCACCAGGGCCAGATCTGCATGACGACGGGGCGCCACCTGGTCCACGAATCGCTCTTCGACGACTACGTCGAGGCGCTGGCGGACAAGGCGAAGAACCTGCCGGTGGGCGACCCGCACACCGAGCCGGTGGCGCTCGGACCCCTCATCGACGAGCAGCAGGCGGCCCACGCTCAGGAGCTCGTCGACGATGCGGTCGACTCCGGGGCGTGCGTGGCCGCCGGGGGCTCGCGCAGCGGCCTGCTGTTCGAGCCCACCGTGCTCACCGACCTCACCCCGGACACCCGCGCCTGGAAGGAGGAGATCTTCGGCCCCGTGGCACCGGTGATGTCGTACGCGACGCTCGACGAGGCCGTGGACCTCGCCAACGCCTGCGAGTACGGACTCTCGATCGGCATCCTGGGACCCGTGGGCGAGGCGATGAAGGCCGCCGACCGGCTGGACTCCGGCAAGGTCCACATCAACGAGCAGACGGTCTCGGACGAGTCCGCGGCACCGTTCGGGGGCACGAAGGACTCGGGCAACGGCACGCGGATCGGGGGCATGCACAACAACCTCGAGACCTTCACCGAGGTCCAGTGGCTCACCGTCCGGCCGGAGATCGCGGACTACCCGTTCTGAGCACCCGGGCAGGCGCCGTCGCGCTCGCCCGCCCACTGGGCGGCCAGGCGGACCGCGGCATCGGCGCCGCCCCAGCCGGCATAGTCCCCGACCCGCTCGAGCACGTCGAAGGCCAGCCCGCCCACCGTGGGCGTGCAGAAGTGCAGGAGCTCGCCCCCGGCGTCGCGGTCGTAGAGGATGCCGAGTTCCCGCCAGCGGCCCAGGACCGCCTCGGAGAGGCCGAAGCGGGCGGCGAGGTCCGCGTAGTAGTTGGCCGGGATGGCCAGCGGTTCGACGCCCGCGTCGCGTGCGGCGCGCGCCGCGGCCAGCGCGTCGGGTACGCGCAGGGCGAGGCGGTCGGGGAATGCGGCGGACCCGAGGGCGGGCGGGAGCAGGTCGAGCACCCACCGCGTGCCGCGCCGGGGTGACTCGAGCGCCTGCGCGGTCACGAGCCCGCGGAGGGTGGCCACATCCTGGGGCGCCGCGCGTTCGAGCCGCAGCGCGGATTCGAGCAGCAGCGCCGTGGCCTCGAACGCATCCCGGGATTCCGCAAACCCCACGTGGTCGAATCCCGCCCTCGCGCTGGGGCCGCACCCCAGGCGTGCCGCTGAGTCCTCCGCCGCGCCGAACCCGCGGGTCCAGCCCGCCAGACCCGGGTCGACGAAGGCCAGGCGTCGCGAGCCCGCCCACACGCCGGGCAGACCGCCCGTGCCGCCGTTGGCGCGCGGGGTGGGGGCGGCGCCCAGTTCCCGGGCCCGGCGCTGGGCGCGCTCCGCATCAGCGACGACCACCGCCACCGAGGCGATGCGCGTGCCGCCGTCCGCGCGCGGCGAGACCACGATGCGTGCCTCACCGGGCGGGGTCTCACCGGGTGGGGTCTTAGAGGGTCGGGTCTCAGCGGGTACCCCGGGCTCGGCCGCGGTCCCGGACCCGGACCCGGCCTCGGTCGCCGTTCGGGCCCCGGCGCCGGCTGACTCACCGGGGCCGCGGAACAGCAGCTGCGAGGAGCGGGGGTGGCGCCCCACGAGCGCGAACCCGAGGCCGGCGAGCACCGCCGCCAGCGCATCGGGCCGGTCGGTGACGAGCTCGACGTGGTCGAGCGCCTCGACGGGCTCGATCGCCTCGAGCCCGCTCAGCAGCGCGCGCAGCTCGGGGTCGAGCCGCACGTCAGCGCGGGCGCGCTGCTGGAGCCAGCGCAGCGAGCGGGCGGCATCGACCGCGGTGATCCGGGGGTCGGCCTGGCGGAAGGCATCGTTGAAGACCTCGAGGGAGAGCGGCCCGCGGTAGCCGGTGCGCAGCAGGCGCACCGTGAAGTCGACGAGGTCGAAGGCGCCCTCACCGGGGAACACGCGGTGGTGGCGCGACCAGGCCAGGACCTCCATGCCCTGCGGCCGCCCGTCGGCCAGCTGGACGAAGAAGATCCGCTCGCCCGGAATGTCCTCGATGCCGGACGGGTCGTCGCCGCGGGAGAGGATGTGGAACGAATCGAGGCACACGCCTACAGCGGGATGGTCCGCGGCCCGCACGAGCTCCCAGCTGTGCCGGTACGTGTTCACGTGGGTGCCCCAGGCCAGTGCCTCGTAGGCGATGCGCTTGCCGTGCGCGGCGGCCAGGTCGCCCGCCCGGCGCAGCTGGGAGGCGATGACGGCATCGTCGGCCACCGGCGCCTCGCCCGCGTTCGAGCACACGAGCAGCGTGTCGATTCCGAGCTCGTCCATGAGCGCGAGCTTCGCCTCGAGGCGGTCCAGGTTCGCCTCGAACGCGGTCTCGCCCACTCCCTCGAGGTCAGGGAAGGGCTGGTAGAGGTCCAGGCGCAGGCCCAGCCGCTCCGCGCGCTCGCGCACCTGGGCCGGGCTCAGGGCGCAGACCACCAGGTCCTGCTCGAACAGCTCCACACCGTCGAACCCGGCAGCGGCGCACGCCTCGAGCTTCTCCTCGAGCGTGCCGGACACGCATACGGTGGCAATCGAGGTCCTCATCGCGTCTCCCTCGCGTGGGCTTCCGGGCGGCGGTGGCCGGGCCGGCCCGGACGCCGTGCGGCGCTTGGCCGCTGCTGCGCCGCGGTGGCCGCGGACGCTTCCCCCGGCATCGTCGCACAGCCGGCGGACCCGGCGCCCGCCGAGGGCAGCTCGACCAAGGGCAGCTCGGACGGGGGCGAGGCTCCACGGCGGCACGGGCCTGCCCTCCTGGCGGCGAGCCCCTGGGGGCCCACGCGGAATATCCGCACGGACCCGCCGGTTGCCGCCCACATGAAGACTCTGACGCTGGCCGCGGGCTGCTTCTGGTGCCTCGAGGCCGTCTACAGCATGACCCGCGGCGTGGAGAGCGTGGTCTCCGGCTACACCGGCGGGCACACGCCGCAGCCGGACTACTACTCGGTGTGCTCGGGCACCACGGGGCACGCGGAGGCCATGCAGGTGACGTTCGACCCGGAGGTCATCCCGGAGGACGTGATCCTGGGCATCTTCTTCACCACCCACGACCCCACGAGCCTCAACCGGCAGGGCAACGACGTGGGCACCCAGTACCGCTCCGCGATGTTCTACCGCGATGAGCAGGAGAAGGAGTACTTCGCCGCGCAGATCGAGAAGTGGCAGGAGCTCTTCAGCCGGCCCATCGTCACGACGCTGGAGCCGCTGGGCGAGTTCTTCCCCGCCGAGCCGGTCCACCAGCAGTTCTACGACAACAACCCCGGCAACGGCTACTGCACGTTCATCATCGACCCGAAGGTCGCCAAGGCACGCCGGCAGTGGGCAGAATGGGTGGCGTGACTGTGAACCCAGCGAACCCCGCCGCCGCCGGTGCACACGGCGCGTCCAGTGAAGACGCCGCTGCCCGCGCCGGCCGGGCGGCCGGGCCGGGCCTCAAGGGCTCGGACCGGCCCCGCGGGAGCGCGCGCGCCAGCGCTCCGGCGCACTTCGACGATCCGGTGCTCGACTCGATGGCCCGCCGCCGGTCGATCTCCTCCGTGGGCCCGGGCGCCCCCAGCGATGAGGAGCTCAAGGAGCTGCTGGCCGCCGTGACCCCCGTGGCCGACCACAAGGCGCTGCGCCCCTGGCGCCTCATCACCCTGCGCGGCGACGATCGCCTGCGCCTGGGCGAGGCCCTCGACGAAGCATCCGGCACGCAGCGCGAGCTGGGTGAGATCAACCGCAAGCCCCTGCGCTCGGATCTCCTCATCGCGGTGGTCGCCACGCTCACCGACCACCCGAAGGTGCCCGCCTGGGAGCAGCTGGCCACCGCGGCCGGCGCGGCCCACCTGCTCGAGCTCGCGCTGTGGCAGGCCGGCTGGGGCGTCATGTGGCGCTCGGGGCTCGCCACCGACGCCGAGCCCGTGCGCGCCGCCCACGGCCTCGCCGCGGACGAGCAGCTGCTGGGCTGGCTCTATGTGGGCTCGGTGGACGACTACTTCAAGAAGAAGCTCGCGCAGTCCAATCGGCCCCCGCTCGATCCGGAGCAGTTCCTCAGCCGGTTCGGCGAGTGAGCCCGGCGGGCCGGGCCCGCGAGGCCGGCACGCCGCGCGCGACTCGGGGGGCGTCTCCCGCCCCGCCCATTCCCGCGGACATCTGGGTGCTCGTAGGGGCTGCGTTCATCGTCGCGATCGGCTACGGCATCGTCGCGCCGGTGCTGCCGCAGTTCGCGGAGTCCTTCGGCCTGGGCGTGACCGCCTCGTCGATCGTCGTGAGCGCCTTCGCGTTCTTCCGGCTCGTCTCCGCCCCCGCGGGCGGCCGGTTCGTCAACCGGTTCGGCGAGCGCCCCGTCTACGTCATCGGCCTCCTCATCGTCGCCGCCTCGACGTTCGCCGTAGCGCTCTCGCAGTCCTACTGGCAGCTCCTGCTGTTCCGCGGCCTGGGCGGCCTGGGCTCGACGATGTTCACGGTCTCCGCGATGGCGCTCATCGTGCGCATGTCGCCGCCGCGGGCCCGCGCGCGCAGCACCGGGCTCTACGCCACGTCGTTCCTGCTGGGCAACATCGCAGGCCCGGTGCTGGGCGGCTTCATGGCGGGCCTGGGCATGCGGGTGCCGTTCGTCATCTACGCCGTGGGCCTCGTCATCGCAGCAGCCGTCGTGCGCCTCAAGCTCGGCAGCGCGGGCGCCAGGCCGGTGGCCGCGTCCGGCACCGGGGACGGTGCCGCCCCCACGGCCGCTGCGCCGCCCGCCGCCGAGGCGCACGCCGGCACCGCGCCGGCCTCACCCGCCGCCGGCGGCCAGGGGGCCGCGGCCGAGCGCGCGGGGGAGGAGGCGCCCGCGGTGGGCGCGGCGGGCTCGACCCGCGCCTCGGCGGCCGAACCGGATCGCGCCTCGGCGGCTGGTCCCGAGCCCGGGGACCCGGGCGGGGCCAGAGCCGCGGAACAGGCCGGTGCGAGCACGCCCATGCGCTTCCGCGAGGCGTGGCGGGAGTCGGGCTACCGGGCCGCGCTGTTCGGCGGGATGGCCAACGGGTGGGCCTCGATGGGCATCCGCGTGGCGGTCTACCCGCTGTTCGCCCTGCACGTGCTGGGCGTGGGCGCGGCCGAGGCCGGCTGGGCGCTGACCGTCTTCGCGCTCGGCAACGCGGTCGCCGTGACAAGCGTGGGCCGCTTCGCCGACATCTACGGCCGCAAGCCGTTCATCGTCACGGGCTTCGCGGTGCTGGGTCTGGCGACCATTGTGCTGGGCTACTGGGAGTCGCTCACGGTCTTCCTCGTGCTCTCCGCCGTGGCCGGTGTGGGCGCCGGCCTGCTCAATCCCGCGCAGCAGGCGGCGGTGGCCGATGTCATCGGCTCCGAGAGGGCGGGGGGCAAGGTGCTCTCGCGGTTCCAGATGGCGATGGACACCGGCGCCATCTTCGGCCCGATCATCGCGGGCTGGCTCGCGGACGCGTTCGGCTACTCGATCGCGTTCGCCGCCTCGGGCGCGCTGGCGCTGCTCGCGGGCCTGTTCTGGCTCACGGCCCGCGAAACGCTGCCGCCCGCGGAAGCGCCGGAATCGGACTGAGGGTCCGTATACTCGCATCCGTGTGCAGGCTCCGGGCGAACCGGCGCTGACTTCCCCCAAGCACAAGGAGCCACCTCGTGGAACTCGATCGCCGCGCCCTGCTGCGCCTGTCCTCCGGCACGGGCCTCGCAGCGGTCGTGACCGCCGCCCTCCCGTTTGCCCTGCCCGGTGCCGCACCGGCCGCCGCCGCTGCTGCCCGGGGAGCCGTGGGCGTCCGCCAGCTGCGCGGCATGTGGGTGGCCAGCGTGGGGAACATGGACTGGCCCATGGCCCAGGGGCTCTCCGCCGCCCAGCAGAAGAAGCAGTTCACCACGCTGCTCGACCTGGCACAGGGCCTGCACCTCAACGCCATCGTCAGCCAGGTGAGGCCGGCCGCGGACACGTTCTGGCCGTCCAAGCTGGAGCCGTGGTCGCAGTACCTCACCGGCGTCCCGGGCCGCAGCCCCGGGTATGACCCGCTGCAGTTCCAGATCGCCCAGACGCACGCCCGGGGCATGGAATTCCACGCGTGGATCAACCCGTTCCGGGTGTCCACCCAGTCCAAGCTCAGCGCGCTGTCCAAGGGCCACCCCGCCCGCAAGCACCCGGACTGGGTCTACGAGTTCAACGGAGGGCTGTACTACAACCCGGGCATCCCCGCCGTGCGCGCCCACGTGAGCGCCGTGGTCATGGAGATCGTGGCCCACTACGACATCGACGCCATCCACTTCGACGACTACTTCTACCCCTACCCGGTGGACGGGAAGAAGGTCGCGGATGCGAAGGCGCACGCCGCCCACGGCAAGGGGGCGTCGCTGGGCAGCTGGCGACGCGCGAACATCGACGCGTTCGTCAAGGGCATGGGCGAGCAGATCCACCGCAAGAAGCCGGCGGTGAAATTCGGGATCAGCCCGTTCGGCATCTGGCGCAACCGCAGCTCGGACAGGAACGGCTCGAAGACCGGCGGCACGGAGTCCTACTCGGCGAACTACGCGGACACCCGGAAGTGGGTGAAGAGCGGGTGGGTCGACTACATCGCCCCGCAGCTCTACTGGGCAAACGGCGACCGCGCCGCGGACTACGCCACGCTCGCCGCGTGGTGGGCCGACGTCGTCAAGGGCACCAAGGTGTCCCTGTACATCGGCCAGGCGGCCTACAAGGTCAGCGGCGGTGAGTTCCGCAAGGCCGGTGAGCTGGCCGCCCACGTTGCCCAGGACGCGAAGATCCCGCAGATCACGGGCGAGCTGCTGTTCAGCGCGCAGGACGTCAAGCGCGATCCGAAGGGCGCGATCGGCACGCTGCGCTCGGGCGCGTTCGCGCTGCCGGCGCTGCCGCCGGTCAACCGCGCCCGAGGCGGCCGAGCCCCCGTTGCCCCGGCCGGTGTGCGCGCGGCCGCGCAGGGGTCTGCCGTGAAGGTCAGCTGGACGGGCGGAAATGCCACGTGGTTCGCCATCTGGCGCACGAAGGGCCGCGCGGTGACCGCCGCGGACACCGCGGATGCCCGCAACCTGGTCGCGGTGGTGCACTCGACGGGCCGGGGTGTCAACGCCTTCTCCGACCGCCACCCGGCCAAGGGCGGGCAGTACGCGGTCACCGGCTATGACCGGCTGTGGAACCAAAGCGGCCTGGGCTCGCCCACCGCCGCCAAGCGCCGTGCCGCAGCGGCGGGCGGGGCACGCGACGGCGGAACGACCATGAGCGGCGGGGCTGATTCGCAGGCGCCGTCGCTGAGCGGGGGCGTGAGCCAGCCGTAACCGGTGACCGCATGCGGAAGGGGCGGGATGCACGTGGTGTGCATCCCGCCCCTTCCGCATGCGCAGCGTGGGGGACTCGGCCTCAGCCGGTCACCTCACCCTGCGGTGGGCTCAGCCGCGGCGGCGACGAGCCATGAGCACCATGCCCGCGCCAAGGGCCAGCAGACCCGCGGCGGTGCCGAGTGCAATGCCGACGGTGGCGCCGGTGCGCGGCAGGTGGCCGTTGTCGTTGTCGTCGTTGCTGCCGTTGTTGTCATCGTCGTTGCCGTCGTCACCGGGGTCCGGGGCATCGTCGGAGACAACGCTGAACGTCGACTCGAGCGTCTTCGCGCCACCGGCCTTGGCGTCCTGCGCCGCGGCCTTGCCGACGGTGCCGCCCGCATTGGGCTGCTCCGCCTCGGTGAAGTCGGCGGTCACACCGTAGGTGCCCAGGTAGACATCCTTGTTCTGGGCCGAGGTGAGGCCCCAGACGCGGGTGGTCGCGTTGCCGCTCTCGTCAGCGGTCACCGTCTCCTTCTTGGCGGTGACGCCCTTCTTCTTGATGGAGAAGCTCACCTTGGTGCCGGGCTCGGCGCCCATGACCGAGGCCTCGACGCCCACGGACTTGTCCTTGTCGCCATCGCCGACGAACTTCGAGAGGGCGATGCGGCGCGGATCGATCTGCAGCGTCGAGGGCTCCGGATCGGCCGGGTTGCTCGACGTGGGAGCCGGCGAGGACGGCGTGCCGGAGGTGGTCTGCGTCGGGGCCGGGGTGGTGGGATCCTCGGTGGCGGTCTGCGACGGTGCCGGGGTGGTCGGCGCTCCCGTGGCCGTCTGCGACGGTGCCGGCTCCTCCTTCTTCTTTACCGTGTACGTCACCTCGAGGGGCTCGGACACGGTGTACTTGCTCGTGAGGTACAGCGTGCCCGTGTGGTCGTCTTCGGTCTCAGACCCCTTGAAGGACCAAGCGTCACCGTCGACAGCGACCTCGGTGGTCTTGCCGTCCTCGACGAAGGTGCCACCGGTGAAACCGGTCGCGCCGGTGCCGGAGACGGTGCCGCCGGGCTCGATGGTCGTCGCGGCTGCCTTCGCGGCCGTCTTGGCTCCCTGAGCCGGGGTCTTCGCGACGTTGATGCGGGTCTTGTTGCCCGCCTGATCGAGGGCGTTCTCCAGGTCAGTGGTCCAGCTGAATTCCGGCCCCTCTGACCCATCTGCTTTCCGCAGGTTGCCGCCGCCGGAAAGCACGCCGACGGCGTTGTTGTCAGCGTCGATGTATGCGCCGCCCGAATCGCCGTGGTCGGAATGCGCAGTCGACATGAATCCGTACACTCGCCGGCCTTCGATGTTCATCCACCCGCCGGTTGCGGTGATCTCCGCAGTGTTCTCCCGCACGTTGCCATCGGTCGTGCCGGTGGTCCGACCACTGCGGTGGATCTTTTCGCCCGCTTTGGCGACTGCCACACCGTTGACCTTCCACGTGGAGCTGAGCAGGTCATCTGCTGCTGCGCCCGCCGCATCCCATTTGGTGACGACGTTCGACGACTTCGCGCCCGCCTTCAGGTCGATGATCGAGTAGTCCGTGTTCTCTTTGCCACCGGCACCGATGACCCCGGTGTCAGTGGTGTCCGGTTCGGTCTGGCCGACGGCTCCGAACTGATACTTGCTCACGGTCCCGGTATACCCGCCCTGCAGGAGTGCGGGGGTATGGCTGTTGGCAGTCTTGCCATGGACAGCGTCATCGTTGCTCGGCTGCGAGGCGAAGATGTTCATGCGCTTTCCCGACACCCCGGGTGACTCGGGGTCCTTGGGATCTGCCGATTCGTTCGTGCAGTGGCCGGCCGAAACGGCTTGCGGAGTGAATGTCGCGCTCAGGGCGGAGAAGCCGATCGAGCACAGGCCGGCAGCACCCTCGACCGTTGCCGTGGAATCTGAGATGTAGCCACCGCCGCCTACAACGGTCGCGGGGTCAGCAGCGCGTGCCGAAGGCAGCCCATCGAGCAGTATGACCTTCGCATCCGCATCGTCGACGAGCGTCTTCGTCTTGGCCTCGAGCTTGGCAAGCGCCTTCGCCTCAGTCTTCGCGTTGACGAACACCACGGCCTTGCCGTCGGCGCCCTTGGCGAAGCCCTGGACGTCATCGTCCTGAGGGGCCTGCACGGCCAATCGAGCGGTGGCCTTGGCGACTGCGGCGGCCTGCGAGGGAGTGGCCACGGCGACACCGCCGAAGGCCAAGACGGCGGCTGCACCAAGCGAGGTGTAGCGCAGGGAGCGGGAGTGGCTCCTGAAGATTCTTCTCCGTGTCGCGCACCGCAGGACGCGGCGCTCGGACGAGTGCCCGACGGGGAAGTCTCAGGCTGTGACGGGGATGACTCTTCCAGCCGGAAGGGGGCCGGTCAACATTTGATAACTTTTGGTCATTCGGGTTTCGACTTCAACCACATGGGACGCGGAGCCGACGGGTCCGGCGCCCCTACGCGTGGGAGCTGGTATTCGCACTGGTCACGGGTGGTCAAGCCGCCGGTCGCCGGCTCGCCGCCTCCGCGGCCGAGAACGAAGCACCGCGTTGCCCGCCCGGAGACCTCGCTGGCCGAAGATAACGATTTTATGAACTCGGCGCTGCCGTCGGCTCACCTTCGTACTCGAGGGTGCCCAGCTTCTTGTCCCCCGAGTAGGCCGTGAGCTGGTCCCCACCGAGCTCCACCCGGGTCACGTCCTTGAGCCAGGAGTCGACACCCACGCAGGCGCGCCGCGTCGATGCGTACATGCCGAGCTTCGCCCCCTCGTCGGTCTTCTCGTAGCTCGTGAAGATGCCGTTGCACCCGTCGGTCCCCTCGACCCGGCCGTCGGCGGTGAACGTCAGGTGAGGGTGGCCCTTCTCATCCGATCCCCACGTGCCGACGATGCTGCGGGGCTCCTGCGTGGTGGGCTGCTGTGACGATTCCACGGTGGCTCCGTTCTGTCCGCAGCCGGTCAGCAGCGCTGCGGCCGCGATGAGTCCGGCGAACGTCGTTGTCAGTGTGCGCTTCATGGTCGGTTCCCTCCGATGATCCGCGCCCCCGCGGGCGGCCCGGGCAGGTACCCGGAGACGTCTGAGGGGCACGGAGTCGAAACTCCGTGCCCCTCAGCTTAGCGGCGCCTCCTGGAGGCTGCCTGACCGTCGTGCCGTGCTACGGCACCCGCGCTTAGCGCTGGGCGCGGCGGCGGACCGTCAGGACCAGGCCCGCGCCCAGCGCCAGGAGGCCGGCGGCGGCAGCGAGTGCCACGCCCACCTCGGAGCCGGTGCGGGGCAGGTCGCCGTTGCCCTTGTTGCCGTCGTCGTTGCCGCCGCCCTTGCCCTGGTCATCGGCGACGACCTTGAACGAGGAGCTCAGCGACGTGGAGGCCTGCGCCGACGCCGTGGTCTTCGCCTTCGCGCCTGCCGACTCGAAGCTCGCCTTGACGTCGTACTTGCCCAGGTAGACCTTCTTGTCGGTGGCGCTCGCCAGGCCCCACACGCGGGTGGAGACGGTGCCGTCCTTGGCGACGGTGGCCGTCTCCTTCTTCGCGGAGATGCCGTCCTTCGACGTGGTGATGGTGGCCTTGCTGCCGGGCTTGGCGCCGGTCAGCGCGATGGTCACGCCCACCTTCTTGTCCTTGTCGCCGTTGCCCACGAACTTGTCCAGGCCGATGGTGCGCGGCTGGACGGCCAGCTTGGCCTGGGCCGGCGCGGGGGTCGTGGAGGTGGGCTTCTTCGAAGGCGACTTGGACGGGGACTTCGTGGGGGCCGGCGTGCTGGGCTCCGGCTTCGGGTCCTCGGCCAGCTTGCTGGTGATGTACTTGACGGTAGTGCCACGGGTGACCGTGTACTTCGTCGTCAGGTAGACCTTGCCGGTGACGGTGCCCTCGGTCTTCTCGGCCGTGAACGACCACTTGTCGCCCTTGACCTCGACCTTGTGCTTCTTGCCCTTCGAGTCGACGAAGGTGCCGCCGGTGAAGCCGGTGGCGCCGGTGCCGGAGACCTTGCCGCCGGGCTTGATCGAGCCCTCGGGGGCAGCTGGCTTGGGTGCCGGGGTCTGCGTGGCCGGGGCGGAGCCCGACGGCGTCGCGGAGGCCGAATCCGTGGCGGTGGGCGCCGCGGTGGTCGGCGCCGCCGTGGTGGGCTTCGGGCTCGCGGGCAGCTTGCCGGACGGCGTCTTGTAGCCGATCGTCTTGGCGACGAGGACGCGCGTCTTGTTCTTCATCTGGTTGAGATCGTTGGTGAGGTCCGACGCGAAGGAGAACTCGGTGGTCTTCTTCCCCTCCTTGACCGTGCCGCCGCCGGAGAGCACGCCCAGTGCCTGGCCCTTGGTGTTGACGTACGAGCCGCCCGAATCTCCCTCATCGCTGTGCGCGTTCGTGCCGAAGCCGTAGACGATGCGGTTGGAGACGTTCGCCCAGCCGTTCGTCATCGTGACCTTGCCGGACTGCGAGCCCGTGGTGCGGCCGCTGCGGGTGATCTTCTCACCGCTCTTGGCGGTGGCGACTCCGCTTACGGAGGTCGACTTGCTCAGCAGGTCGTCCTTCTTCGCGTCGGCCGTGTTCCACTTGGTGACCTTGGGGGCCAGCTTCGTGTTCTTGGCCAGGTCGATGAGGGAGTAGTCGGTGTTCGCCTTCTTGGCGTCCGAATCCTTGGGGTGGAAGTCGGCCTTCGTCTGACCCGGCTTGCCGAAGCGCCAGTCGACGACCTTGCCGCGGTAGCCGTTGGGGGCGACGACGGCTTTGTTGTTGCCGGTGACGACCTTCTGGCTGCTCGGCGTGACCTCGCCCACGTTGAGCGCCTTGCCCGCCGTGATGTCGTGCTCCTTGGAGCCCGGGATGAGCGCGCCTTCCACGCTCGTGCAGTGCCCGGCGGAGATGGCCTGCGGGCCGAAGCTCGCGGCGCTGAGCGCGGAGAAGCCGATCGAGCACAGGCCAGTGGCGCTGTTGCCCTGGCCGGCACCATAGCCGCTGCCGCCCAGCACGGTGCCGATCGAAGCGGCGCGCGCCTCGAGCGGCTTGGCGAGCTCGATCGTCTTGATCTTGTTCTCATCGACGAGCTGCGCGGACTTCGCAGACAGCTGGGTGCCGGCGACCTTGAGCACGACGGGCTTGCCGTCGGCGCCCTGGCCGAAGCCCTGGACCTTGGCGTCCTGCTGGAGGACGGCCTCCGCCTCCGCCTTCACCTTGGCGAAGGAGGCGGTCGCCTGCGAGGGCTTGGCCTGGGGCTTCTGGTCGGACTTCGGGGCCTCGCTCGGGGCGGCCGAGGCGGCGGGGGCGGCCACGGCCACTCCTCCGAAGCCCAGGACGGCCGCAGCGCCGAGGGAGGTGAAGCGCTGTGCGCGGGTTGCGCTCATCGGGTGTCTCTCCGGTTTCTGCATCCTCAGCGGATGCTTTGGGACTGTCGAAGCGGCGCCTCCGGCTCGGAGCCGGGGCGACAAGCCCTTCCGACACTTCCAGGGGGTGGCGCACAGGTCAAGTTCAGATAACTTTTGGTCATTTTGTTTACGTGCCGGTCAGGTCCGCGGCCCACTCGCTACGAAAAGCGCGTGATTCACCCCTGGTGAGCACGGTGAAAGGGAGCGCCCTGCCGCTGGGGGCGGGCGCAGGCGCTGAGCCTGCACGTAACGAAACTGACGTATTCGCCGTCCGTCCCGGCTCGCGCTCAGCGCGCGGACCGCATCGCGGCCATGACCTTGACGTGCGAGCTGTCGCGCGGGTCCAGGCCCAGGACCAGCGAGTCGTACTCCCGCGAGCCCTTGCCGTAGAGCGCCACGCGTCCGTCCGCATCGAAGTGGAAGCCCCAGCCGTACTTCTGCGCGAGGTCGGATGAGCGCAGACACGGCTGGCCCTTCGCGAAGAACTCCTCGCGCGCCGCCGGCCGCTCGTCCTCGGGGATGCCGTTGCGGTCGGCCCAGACGGTGAAGACGATGTCGTCGGAGGTGAACCGGTAGGGCGCGTCCGCGAGCAGCTCGTAGGTGCGCCGCGCAACCGTGGGCGTCTCGCGCTCCGGGGGCACGGTGGGCCCCGGAGCGGGGGAGTCGGGTGCCACGCCGATGAAGGTGTTGGTGTAGTTCGTGGTGTGCTCGGCCATGAGCCCCAGGGTAGCCGCGCCGCGGCCCCGCCAGCGGACCGGACTCAGCCGGCCGGCCGAACCCAGAGCGCGGCGGCGATCGCCGCGGGCACTGGGGAGCCCTGCGATCCCGCGGACGTGCAGACCGCCCCGTCGGCTCCCACCTCCACGCGCGCACCCGGGGTGATGCCGGCCTTCGCGGCGGCCGCGAGGACCTCCGGGTCCGCATCGGAGACCCGCACCACCTCGAAGGCCTGGGGACCGCTCGCCTGCGCCAGCGCCACCGTGCCCGCATCGCGGTGGGTGCGGCCGCTGGCGTCCGGGATCGGGTCGCCGTGCGGATCGTGGGTGGGCCGGCCGAGCAGCGCATCGATGCGCGCGGTGAAGTCGTCGGAGACCGCGTGCTCGAGCCGCTCGGCCTCGTCGTGCACCTCGTCCCAGCCATAGCCCAGCCGCTCGACGAGGAAGGTCTCGATGAGCCGGTGCCGGCGCACCATCTGGACCGCCAGCGCGCGGCCGGCGGCGGTGAGCTCGACGGGGCGGTACGGCGTGTACGCGACGAGGCCCATGCCCGCCAGCCGCTTGACCGTGTCCGTCACGCTGGCCGGGCTCGTCCCGAACTTCTCCGCCAGGCCCTTCGCGCTGATGGGCGCCTGGCCCCACTCCGTCGTCGACCAGATCGTCTTGAGGTAGTCCTGCGCCACCGGCGTGAGCGAATCGACGTCGCGTGCCTCCGGCCGCTGCTCTGCCTCGCGCTCCCTCTTGCCCACGGGCTCACCCTAGCGGCACGCAGGCGCCCGCGCCCGAGGTACGGGCAGGGGTCCGGGCTGGCCCGCACCTCGGGCGCGGGCGGCAGAAGGGTGCGGGCAGCAGGCGGGTGCGGACTGGGTCGAACTCGCTGGCTGGCCGGCGCTCACCCGGTGAGTGCCAGGGGGCCAACCCGCCCGGTGGGCGGGACCGGCTATGCCTGCCCCGTGACGGTGAGGACGACGAGCGCGGCGTTGAGGGCGATGATGAGCGCGCACGCCGCCCACCCCAGCCAGCGGATGAGGCGCGGGCTGGCGAATTCGCCCATGAGGTCGCGGCGGGAGGTGTAGGCGATGAGCGGGATGATGGCGAACGGGATGCCCAGGCTCAGCAGCACCTGGCTGAGCACGAGCGCCAGCGTGGGGTCGAAGCCCACGGCCAGGATTGCGAGCGCCGGGAGGAGCGTGACCGCGCGGCGGGCCAGCAGGGGCACGTTCACGTGGAGCAGGCCGCCCATGATCGCGGAGCCCGCATAGGCGCCCACGGAGGTGGAGGCCAGCCCGGAGGCCAGCAGCCCCACCGCGAACGCGACGCCGATCGCGGGGCCCAGCGCGTGCGCGATGGCGGCGTGGGCACCGGCGATCGTGTCCGTGCCCTCCACGCCGGGCAGGCTCGCGGCGGCCAGCAGCAGCATCGCGATGTTCACCGAGCCCGCGACGACGAGCGCCACCAGCACGTCGGCGCGGGTGCCCGCCAGGATGCGCCGGATGAGCGGGCGCGGCAGGTCCGAGCCGAACCGGTCGCGGGTGAGCGAGGAGTGCAGGTAGACCGCGTGGGGCATGACGGTGGCGCCCAGCATGGACGCGGCCAGCAGCACCGACTTCGAGCCCTCGAAGCGCGGGGCCAGACCGCCGGCCACCCCGCCCCAGTCCGGGGGGCTGAAGAAGAGGCCCGCGACGAAGCCCACGACGATGACGAGGAGCAGCCCGCTGATGAGGCGCTCGAACCAGCGCTGGCCGAACCGGTTCTGCGTGGCCAGCAGGAGCATGGAGACCGCGCCCACGATCAGCCCGCCCACCACGAGCGGCAGGCCGAAGAGGATCTGCAGTGCGATCGCCCCGCCCACCACCTCGGCGATGTCCGTGGCCGCGGCGACGATCTCCGCCTGGCCCCAGAACAGCAGGCGCGGGCCCCGGCGCAGGCGCTCGCCCAGCAGCTGCGGCAGCGAGCGGCCCGTCACGATGCCCAGCTTGGCCGAGAGGTACTGGACGAGCATCGCGATGACGTTGGCCGCCACGAGCACCCAGACGAGCAGGTAGCCGAACTCCGCGCCCGCGCTGAGGTTCGCCGCGACGTTGCCGGGGTCCACATAGGCGATCGCGGCCACGAAGGCGGGGCCCATGAGCGCCACGAGCGGGCTGGCCGGCGGCTTGGTGCGCGCCGTCGGATCCTGGCCGCGGGGGGTGCTGGGTGGTCGGACTGCCATGGGCTGCCTCCTTCGCGTCGTGTGGTGTGCGGGGCGGTGCGGGCACGGTTGCCGCGCCGTCGGTGAAATTTAAGGTAGCTTAAATTTTGGCAGCGGACCAATCAGTGCGCGCTCATGCGTCGCGCTCTGCCCTGCGTTCGTGCGCTGTGCTCCTCGCTGCGGGAACGCGCCTGCGCGCCGCGGCCGGCCGGGGAACCCGCCGCCCAGAAGTGAGGCTTGCCCCACCCCACCGGACCGCGGCGGACACCTAGGATGGTCGCAATCGCGGCCGCCGCTGGGCGCTCGCCCCGCTTCCCGGAAGGCCCCACGTGAATCTCCTCGCCCGCCTGAGCCTGAAGAACCGCGCGCTCATCGCGCTGATCTCCCTGTGCGCGGTGGTGTTCGGGGTCATCGCGGCGGGCTCGCTCAAGCAGGAGCTCTTCCCCCAGTTCGAGCTGCCTCAGGCGATCGTCACCACCCAGTACCAGGGAGCCTCGCCGCAGTCCGTCGAGCGCGAGGTCACCGATCCCCTCGAGCAGGCGCTCAACGGGGTCCAGGACGTCGAGTCGGTGAAGTCGACCTCGTCGACCGGCAGCTCGCAGATCACCGTCGAGACGAAGTACGGCACGAGCTCCGATGACGTCGTCCGCGAACTCCAGCGCGCCGTCTCCGAGGTGGAGCCCCAGCTGCCCGACGACGTCACGCCCACCGTCTTCGCCGGCAGCGTCGATCAGTTCCCCGTCGTCGTCATGTCCGTCAACGGCGCGGACGCGAACACGGACAAGCTGGCAGAGCAGCTCGACGACGTGGCCGTGCCCGCGTTCAAGAAGCTCGACGGGGTGCGCGGGGCCGCCGTCTCCGGTGAGAACGTCAAGCAGGTCAACATCCGCGTGCGCCTGGACGACGCGGAGGACAAGGGCGTCTCCGTCGACCAGATCGCCTCCCTGCTCCAGGCCAACGGGGTGCCCACCTCCGCCGGCGACCTCAAGGACGGCGACGACGAGGCTCCGGTCGAGGTGGGCAAGCGGCTGTCGAAGCTCGACGACCTCAAGAAGCTCACCCTCACCGGTGAGGACGGGCAGGTCCGGCTGTCCAGCGTCGCCGACGTGACCCTGGCGAACGCACCGGTCACCAGCATCTCCCGCACGAACGGCAAGGCCTCGCTGACGCTGGCCGTGACGAAGAAGCCGGACGCCAACACCGTCGACGTCGCCCATGCCGTCCAGGACGCGCTGCCGGACGTGCAGGCGAAGATGGGCGGCGACACCCACTTCACCGTCCTCTTCGATCAGGCGCCGTTCATCGAGCAGTCGATTCACGACCTCGTGACCGAGGGGCTGCTGGGCCTCGCATTCGCCGTCGTCATCATCCTCGTGTTCCTCTTCAGCGTGCGCGCCACGCTCATCACGGCGATCTCCATCCCGCTGTCCCTGCTCATCACGCTCATCGGCCTGTGGCAGGGCGGGTACAGCCTCAACATGCTCACGCTGTCCGCGCTGACGATCTCGATCGGCCGCGTCGTGGACGACTCGATCGTCGTCATCGAGGCGATCCGCCGCAGGCACGCGCTGGGCGGGTCGAAGTTCGGCAACATCCTGGCCGCCGTGGGCGAGGTCGCCGGGGCCATCACCGCCTCGACACTCACGACGATCGCGGTGTTCCTGCCGCTCGTCTTCGTCTCCGGCCAGACGGGCGAGCTGTTCAGGCCCTTCGCCCTCACCGTCACGATCGCGCTGGCCTCCTCGCTGCTCGTGGCCCTGACGATCGTGCCCGTCCTGGCCTACTGGTTCCTGCGCGCCCGGGAGTCGCGCGTGCGCCTGAGCCGCGCGCAGAAAAGGGAGATCCGCCGCGATCGGGCCGCGGGCCTGGCGCAGTGGCGCGCCGAGCGCCGGGCTGCGAAGAAGGCGGGCAGGCGCCGCCGGGGCCGGGGTGCGCACTCCGCGGGCTCGGCTCCGCTGGGCGCGGCCGCAGCCGGTGCGCCGGGAGCGACCGCCGCCGAGGCGCGGGCCGGGTCCGCTGCCCCCACCGGCTCCCATGCGCTGGGCGTGGGCGACCCGGACGCCACGCAGGAGATGCCCGCTGCGGTCGAACCGAACGCAGCGGCCGCCGGCCCCGCCCCCGCCGGCAGGACCGCCGGCATGGTCACCGGCCCGGCGCCGGCAGGCATGACCGCGGACGGCGGGGGAGCCGGTCCGCACGCCGAGGACGGTGCGCAGGACGCCGCCCAGGTCGACGAACTGGCCAGCCTGCACTCACCCGTCACCCGCCTCCAGCGGACGTACACGCCGATCATCGGCTGGACGACCCGCCACCCCGTCATCACGCTGGTCGCCGCGGTCGTCGTCCTCGTGCTGACGTTCTCCATGACCCCGCTGCTCAAGACCGAGCTGCTGGGCGACACCGGTCAGGACACGCTGCAGGTGCAGCAGAAGTTCGCCCCGGGCACGGACATCGAGGGCGCCTCGCAGACGGCGAAGAAGGTCGAGGATGTGCTCGCCGCCGACGACGCGGTCAAGGACTACCAGTTCTCCGTGGGCGGCTCCGGATTCGAAGGCGGCGGCAGCTCCAGCGGCGGGCTGACCGGCAGCTACATCCTCAACCTCCACGACGGTGCGCGGAGCGCGGAGGTCTCCGAGGAGCTGCAGAGGAAGTTCGACGCGCTGCGCGGCGCCGGCGACGTCGAGGTGCAGGCCGGCCAGCAGTCGCCGGGCGGCTCCACGATCGACGTGACGCTCACGGCCAACGACGCGAAGGCGCTCACCACCGGTGCGGAGGCGTTGGCGAAGGCGCTCAAGGGCAAGGACGGCATCCAGCAGGTCACCGACGACCAGGAGGCCGTGCAGAAGATCATCGAGGTCGACATCGACCACAGGAAGGCCGGGAAGAAGGGCCTGACCGAGTCGCAGATCGGCCAGTACGTCGCCCGCGCCATGGACGGCCAGAACATCGGCTCCGTGACCTTCGACGACGTCAGCCACAAGGTCTACCTCTTCCAGCGTGAGGCGAAGACGGTCAAGGAGCTCAAGGAGCTGAAGATCCCATACACGGCCGGCGGTGCGGGTGCCGGCGCGGCGGGCGCCGGAGCCGCGGGCGGCGGGACCAGCGGGTCGGCCGGAGGCGCTGCGAGCGGCGGTTCCGCCGCCGGTGCGGGCGCCGCAGGATCGGGTGCTGCCGGTGCGGGCGCCGCCGGAGCGGGTGCGGCCGGAGCCGTCGGACAGGCCGCCCGCGTGCCCTCCGCGGACGGTCGGGCAGGATCCGGTGCGGCGGGCACCACCGGGGCGGGCGCAGCGCCGCCCGCGGAGGCTGGCGCAGCGCCGCGCGCGGAGACCGCGGTGCTCGAGCGCACCTCGGCCGCGGTCTGGGAGCCGGGCGGCTCCTCGGCGGTGGCCGCCATGGCCAACCGGAGCCCGCAGCCCAGCTCCTCGCTGGGCGGGCAGACGCAGCCCCCCGGCCAGCCCGAGCAGCCCGCGCCGAGCCAGCCGGCGCCCAGCCGGCAGCCCCAGCAGCCCGCGCCCAGCCAGCAGCCCCAGGCGCCCGCGCATACGCAGCAGCCCCAGCTGCCGCAGGCGCCGGCTCAGCCGCGGGTCCCGGCCCAGAACCCGGGCGGGCAGGACTCGGGGGCCGGGTCGGCCGCAGCGGAGCAGAAGACGGTGCGGCTGAAGAACGTCGCAGCAGTGCGCCAGGTGACGACCGCCCCGGTCATCGCCCACTCGGATGGGCAGCGCGCCGCGACCGTGAGCGTGACGCCGGCCGGTGACAACCTGGGCGCCGTGACGAAGACGGTGCAGGACGCGGTGGACGCCGCGGACCTGCCGCAGGGGGTCACCGCCAGCCTGGGCGGCGCGTCGCAGGAGCAGCAGGACTCGTTCCAGCAGCTGGGCCTGGCAATGCTCGCGGCTATCCTCATCGTCTTCGTCATCCTCGTGGCGACGTTCAAGTCCCTCATCCAGCCGTTCATCCTGCTCGTCTCCATCCCGTTCGCCGCAACCGGCTCGATCGGGCTGCTCGTGGCCACGGGCACGCCACTGGGGCTCACGGCGATGATCGGGCTGCTCATGCTCATCGGCATCGTCGTGACGAACGCGATCGTGCTCATCGACCTCATCAACAGCTTCCGCCGGCGGGGCGTGGAGCTGCAGACCGCCGTGGTCCAAGGGGCCAGGCTGCGCTACCGGCCCATCATCATGACCGCGCTGGCCACGATCTTCGCGCTCACCCCCATGGCGCTCGGCCTCACGGGCGGTGGGGTCTTCATCTCCAAGCCCCTGGCGATCGTGGTCATCGGCGGCCTCGTGACCTCCACGCTGCTCACGCTGATCCTCGTGCCGGTGCTCTACCAGCTCATCGAGGGTGCCCAGGAGCGCCGCGCGGCCAAGCGGCGCATCGCCGCCCAGGCGCGTGGGCGCGTCATCGACGCCGCCGAGGCGCACGCTGCCGGAGCGGGCGCCGAATCGGGCGGTGTGGGCGCGGGTGCGACCGCGCCAGGCGGCGCGGGCGCAGACACGGCCGGGGCGGGCCGTGCGGACGGCCCGGACGGCCGGCCGTGAGCGACGGCGCTCCGGGCCGGGGAAAACGACCGGAGCGGCGGCCCGGGAATCCCCCGGAGACCCCACCCGGGGATCCGTTGGCTGGGCCGCAGGACACCTCGCCTGGGAACCCGCCCGTCAACCCGCGGCAGCCCTCTCCTGCCGACCCGCCTGGGAACCCGCCCGCCAACCCGCCTGAGAACCCGCCGTCGAACTCCTCGGGCGGGGGAAGGACGGCGGCCGGGCCTGCGCCTCGGCGGCGGTGGGGCGTGGAGCTCGTCCTCGTCGCCGCGCTGTCGCTGGGCCAGTCCGCGGTCTATGCGGCGGTGCGGCTCGCCGATGTGCTCAGCCGCGGCCCGCTGTCCCAGGCGCAGTCGAAGCTCAACACCTCGCAGTCGCCCCGGCCGTGGTTCGACCTCGTCTACCAGCTCCTCGACATCGGCTTCGCACTCGTGCCGGTCGGCCTCGTCCTCTACCTCATGTCGCTCGACCGCACCCTGCCGGGGCCCGTGCGGGGCCGGGAAGCAGGCAGAGGATCGCGGGCCGAATCCAGCGTCGTGCCGCGGGCAGGGGCACGGGCCGAGGCGCGGAGAGAGCCGTCCAGCAGCCCCGCCACCGCGGCGGCTGCGGGGGCGCAGCCCCCGGTCCTCGCCGCGCCGTGCGCGCGGATGGGCTTCGACTTGCGCCGCCCGTGGGGTGATCTGTGGCGCGGTGCGGTGCTGTTCCTCGTCATCGGCGTGGGGACCCTGGGGGTCTACGCCGCGGGCCGCGCGCTGGGGCTCACCGCGCAGGTGCAGCCGGCGAACCTGGGCTCGTACTGGTGGACGGTGACCGTGCTGCTGCTCGCCGCTGTGAAGAACGGCATCCTCGAGGAGGTGCTGCTCCTGGGCTTCGGCGCCGACCGGCTGGCTCGTCTGGGCGCGCGGCCCTGGCTCATCGTCGTGGGGCTCGCGGTCTTCCGCGGCAGCTACCACCTGTACCAGGGGATCGGGCCGTTCGCGGGCAACGTCGCCATGGGCCTGCTCTTCGGATGGCTGTTCCTGCGCGGCCGGTGCGGGGAGGCGTGCGGCACCGGGGACGGGCGGGCGCCGCGCGGCTTCGGGCGCGTCATGCCGTTCGTCCTCGCCCACACGCTCATCGATGCGGTGGGCTTCCTGGCCCCGGGCATCCTCGCGGCCATCGACCCCCGCTGAGCCGCCGGGTCACGGAGCGGACCAGCCGGGCGGGGCGAGCGGAAGGCCAGAGGCCCGAGCGGATCGTGACGATCCGCCCGGGCCTCTGGCCTTCCGGGGGTGCCGCGCAGCCGGTGACGCACGTGCACGTGCAGCTGTGGGATCGGTGCACGCGCGAGAGCGGGTGCCGGGGCCGGCGCGGGGCAGGCGAACCGGCTGGTCGCGGGCGGGCGCTCCTGCCGCAGCAGTGCCCCCGGTCGCAGCGCCCTGCCGCCTCGACGCCCCGCGGTCTCGGGGCTCCTGCCGCAGCAGTGCCCTGCCGCCGCAGCGCCCCTCGGCCTCAGTGCTCCTCGGTCTCCGTCGAGTCCGTGAAGCTGCGCAGGCCGATCGCGCCCAGCACCACCACGATGACGGCGAGGATCGCGAAGGAGATCTGCTGGGAGTGGACGAACCCGGCCACCGTCGCCGCATCCCACGCCCCCTGCGGCAGGCTGCTGCCCACCACGGCGGCCATGACGGTGCCCACGATCGCAACGCCCACGGCATTGCCCAGCTCCTGCGCGGTGTCGTTCATCGCGGAGCCGATCGAGGTGTGGGTCTCCGGCAGCGCGCCCAGCAGGGCGACGGCGCCGGTCGTCATGATGGTGCGCATCCCCGCGGTCATGATGAGCATCGCGATCGCGCACCAGATGAACCCGTGGCCCACGGCGTAGATCCACACGAGCAGGCTGATGAGGACCAGGGCGGTGCCGCCGGTGGCGGTCCTGCGATGGCCGTACTTCGCGACCGCGCGGTCGACGAACGGCCCGGCCAGCAGCATGCCGGCGACGAACGGCAGGTTGGCGAGCCCGGCCTGGAAGGCCGACCAGCCCCAGGCGAACTGGTAGAGCTGGGTGGAGACGAACATGACGCCCACCATCGCCATCATGACACCGGTCTGCAGGATCGCCGAGCCGCGCACCGTGGGCAGCGCCAGGAGCTTGAGGTCGAGCATGGGGTGCATCGCGGTGCGCTCGCGCCACACGAAGCCCACGAGCGCCGCGATCCCGCCGGCCGTGACGCCCAGCGTGATGGGCGAGGTCCAGCCGTTGTCCACTCCGGAGGTGAACGAGTAGAGCAGCAGGCCCAGGGCCGCGACGGACAGGAGCGCGCCGGGGATGTCGGCCCCGCCCGGACGGCGGTCGGCCGGGTCGTCGCGGTCGACGCCGAAGCGCACGCCCAGCCACGCGATCGCGGCGATCGGGGCGTTGAGGACCAGGAGCGCCTGCCAGGGCCAGCTGGCGATTGCGAGGCCGGCCAGTGTGGGGCCGACCGCGAAGCCGATCATCGAGACGACCATGATGAGGCCGATCGCCTTGGTCCGCAGGTCGTCGCGGTCGAAGAGGCGGAAGATGAGCGACATCGTCAGCGGTGCGATGAGGGCGGCGAAGGCGCCGGAGACCGCGCGCACCGCGATGAGCTGGGCCGGGTTGCTCACAAGCAGCACGGCGAGCCCCGAGGCCCCGAACAGGGCCAGGCCCACGAGCAGCGTGCGCCGGCGGCCGAGCATGTCGCCCAGCGTTCCGCCCACCATGAGCAGGCCGCCGAACGTCAGCGAGTAGGCGCCCACGATCCACTGGAGGTCCGTGGGGGAGGCGCTCAGATCGCGGCCGATCGTGGGCAGCGCGATGTTGAGGATGGAATTGTCGACCATTTCGACGAGCATCGTCAGGCACAGGCCGATGAGGGCGGGCAGGGCCGCGCGCATGCTCTGCGGCTTCGCGGAGCTGCGGGCGGTGGCCGCGGTGGTGGTGGAGGGGGTCATGGCGTTCCTTCCGGGAGATCCCAGTGGGTGAACCGCGTTCGTATGGAACACTGTTCGAAGTGTCGAACCGTGTTCGAGAATAGAACGCTGTTTGATCCAGCGCAAGTCCCTGCGTAGATTCGTCCTATGGCCCCAGACACATCGCCCTCCCAGCCCCGCCGCCGAGGCGCGGGCAGGCAGGCGCGCCAGCGCGCCTCGCTCTCCCTCGAGCAGATCGTCGCCACCGCGATCGCCACCCTTGATCGCGACGGCGCGGAGAAGCTCACGCTGCGCAGCCTCGCCGCGGAGCTGGGCAGCGGGGTGGCGAGCCTGTACTGGTACGCCTCCGGCAAGGAGGAGCTCATGGGGATCGTCGCCGATGAGCTGCTGGGCCGCGCGCTCGCACAGGTCGACCGCCTTGCTGCCGACGGGCGGGAGGCGCCCCCGGAGTTCGCCGCGCACCCGGCCCCGGCCGCGGATCGCCAGACCAGCGCCGCAAGCGCACGGGGGCTCATCCGCCTGCGGCGCATGGTGCTGTGCCTGTTCGTCCAGATGATCGAGCATCGCTGGCTCGCGGGCCAGCTGGTCAAGGCGGGCCCGGACCAGGAGAACTCGCTGATGTTCTGGGAGCGGATCGGACAGGTGCTCCAGGGCATGGAGCTCACGGTCGACCAGCAGTTCCATGCCTCGATTGCGGTGGTGAACTACGCCTCGGGCATGGGCGTGGAGATCTCCCAGACTGCCCGCGACCGGGCGGAGATGGACGATCCGGCCGCGATGTTCACGGCCCAGGTGGAGGAGTGGGAGTCCCTGAGCGAGGAGCGCTTCCCGTTCGTCCGCTCGATCATCGGCGCGTTCGTGCAGTTCGACGACGCCTCGGAATTCATCGCGGGCCTCGACCTGCTGCTGGCCGGCATCGAGCGCCAGACCTGGGCGGACCGGTAGCCGGCGAGGGGCCCGTACTGCGATCGGGCGGAACTGCGCCCGTGCGGCGGTGAGGGCGCCGTCGTCGGGCCAGCGCGGAGCGCAGCGGTTGCGGGGCTCGTGCCGCCTGGGGGACGGTCGGTGGCCGACCCGGCCGGCGCCTCGGTGCCAGGGGAGCAGCGGCTGCCGGGAGGAACGGGCGCCGGGAAGAGGTCCGTCAGATGACGACGGTGCCCTGCGGGGTCTCGAACGTCACGGACATGAGGCCCGGGATGCCGTTCGGGGCGTCCCAGTCGATCCCGACCTCCGGGATGGGCTTGGGATCGTCCGTGTCGAGCCACTCGCGCAGCCGCTGGCGCGAGCCCGCGATCTGCAGCGATGCGATCGACACCGGCTGCTCGGCGGGGCGCTGCGAGGGGTGCTGGGCGCGCGGGGAGATCCAGTGGATGAAGAAGGGCAGCTGCGGATCGGCGATGAGGCCCTTGATGCCGATCTGCTTCCACAGCAACTCGTCGGCGCCCTCCGGGGTCCGGTTGCCGTCGACGGCGCGGCGCTCGAGCCGCTCCTCGATGGGGTCGAGGTCGTCGACCCGCACACACCAGCCCATCCAGCCGCCGCCCAGCTCCGAGCGGGCGCGCACCGCCTGGCCGAACGGGGTGGACAGCGCCGCCGGGTGCTCGAGGGGCTCGACGACCTCGAGGTAGTGCTCGCCGGTGAGCGGGAAGATGAGGTTGCGGGTGCCGAAGCGCGGGTGCACGCCCCCGTTGTACGGGGTGATCTTCAGGGCGTCGGCGATGCGCTCGGCCGCGGCCTCGTAGCCGTCGGGGCCGCTTGCGAAGGAGACGTGATCGAGCTGCATGCCTGCACCCTCGCACATCGCCCGGAGCGGGGAGAATGAGGCGACGCTTAGTTATGGGCGCACCGGGCGACGATGATGCAGGTCACAGCGTGCGAACCGCGGAACCCGCCGACGAGCGCAGGCTGCCCGCATTCCCAGCCCGGCAGCCCAGCGGGCCGCACGGCGGGAATGCGGGCAGTCGGCGCGCCCCAGCGCCCCAGCGCACCTCGGTGCGGGCGACGCTGAGAGCGGCGGGTGCTCAGTGCTCGTTCTTGAAGCGCTCGATCGACTCGTTGATGATGCGCTCGGCGTCCTCGCGGCCGCCCCAGTCCGAGCCCTTGACGAACTTGTTGGGCTCGAGGTCCTTGTAGTGGACGAAGAAGTGCTCGATCGCGTCGAGCACGTCCTGGTCGACGTCCTTGACGTCCTGGATCTTGTCGAAGCGCGGATCGCCGCCCAGCACGGCGAGGACCTTGTCGTCGCCGCCGGCCTCGTCGGTCATGTGGAAGACGCCCACGGGGCGCGCATCGACGAGGCAGCCGGGGAACACTGGCTCGGTGAGCAGCACGAGCACGTCGAGCGGATCGCCGTCCTCGCCCAGGGTATCCTCGAAGTAGCCGTAGTCGGTGGGGTAGGCCATCGACGTGAAGAGGTAGCGGTCGAGCTTGACGCGCCCCGTCTCGTGGTCGACCTCGTACTTGTTGCGCGAGCCGCGCGGGATCTCGATCGTAGCCAGAAGCTCCATGGTGCTCCTCCTGTGTGCGTGGGCGGTCAGTGCAGTGCCGGTCGCCGTCCTGCGGCCGCGGTGCGCGGCGGGCTGACCCGGGACGCGCGGCCCCGGTCCGGCTCGGTCCTGTGCGGCGGGCGGCACGGGCCGCCGCCGCCCAGGCGACTGTCCTAGCATAGTGACAGTCGCCGCCGGGCCCGGCGGCGGCATGGGCGCCCAGTCCGGCGGCACGCCGCGCGCAGCCCGGGCAGATCCGCAGGGGGAATGTGAACGGCAACGGCTTCAACAGCGAGGAGCAGCCGCTGCGCTCCCGCGAGCGCCCGCGCCAGCGCGGCCGCCGCGCACGCCGCCGCAAGGGCCGGCTGGCGGTGCCGCTGACCGCGGGCATCGTGGTGCTGGGGCTCGTGGGCTACGGCGTCGCCGACGCCTACGACACCGTGCCGGGCTTCCTCACCACCGCACCGGAGCAGGTCATCGACCCGCTGCCCGAACCGGTCGCCCACGCCGGCAGTGCGAGCGCGGGCAAGCGGCTCGACGCCGACGCCCCCGTGCCCGCGAACATCGCGGACCGGCTGGACAGTGCGCTGGCGGCCAAGGGGCTCAAGGGCAAGGTGGGCGCCGAGGTCCGCGACGCCGTCACCGGCGACGTCCTCTACTCCGAGGGCGCACAGCGCCAGCGCACCCCCGCCTCCGTGACGAAGGCGCTCACCGCCGCCGCTGCCCTGGGCAGGCTGGGCGCCCAGTCGACGTTCACCACGAGCGCGGCCCTCTCCCAGTCCGGCGGCACGCCCACCCTGTCCCTCGTGGGCGGCGGCGATGTGCTCCTGGGCGCCGGCGCCTCCCAGCCGGACCAGATCTCCGGGCGCGCCGGCCTGGGCACGCTCGCCGCCTCCACTGCCGCTGCCCTCAAGGACAAGGGCGTGGACTCCGTGCGGCTGAGCGCCGACCTGAGCCGCTATGCGAAACCGGACTTCAACGCGGGCTGGCAGCGGGCGGACATCGCCGCCGGCTACATCGCGCCGATCGGCCCCCTCATGATCGATGCTGCCCGCACCCGCCCCGTGCGCAACGCCCCCCGCGAAGCCGACCCGGCGGCCGTGGCGCTCGACGCCTTCGCGACCGCCCTGGAGAAGCAGGGCATCGACGTCGCGCAGGCCAAGCCCGCGCAGGCGGCGCAGGATTCGCAGACCCTCGCCTCCGTGCAGTCCGCGCCGCTGGCCGACGTGCTGCGCTACGCGCTCCTGGAGAGCGACAACGTCGTCTCGGAGGTCATGGGCCACGAGGTGGCCATCTCGATGGGCGCCGAGCCCTCGGAGGACGGGGCGCCCCAGGCGGTCCTCGACGCGCTGGCCGGCATGAAGCTCGACACGGGCTCCATCAGCCTCAAGGACACCTCCGGCCTCAACTACGGCAACCGGATCTCCCCGCACGACCTGGCCGGTGTGCTGCGCCAGGCCGCCGCGGCCGACGGCGACCTGTCGCTGCTCGTGCCGAACATGCCCGTGGGCGGCCTGTCCGGCACCCTTGCCGATCGCTTCCGCGACGCGGGCTCAAAGGCGGCCGCCGGCCGGGTGAGCGCCAAGACGGGCACCCTGTCCACGGTGTCCTCCCTGGCGGGCACCGTGCTCACCGACGACGGGCGGCTGCTCGTCTTCGCGCTCATGGCCGACGGGCTGCCCGCCGGCAGCGCGCAGTCCGCGCGGGCGGTGCTCGACCGCACCGTGTCCTCGCTCTCGCAGTGCGGCTGCTCGTGACGGCGCCCCCCGCACCGGGCGCGGCCGCGCCCGCCGGCCTCATCGACGTCGCCGAGGCGGTGCGCACCGTCCGCGAGCTCGCGCCGGCGGGGGAGCTGCCGGCGCCCGAGCAGGCGCGCGCGCTCGTGCGCGAGCTGCGCGCTGCCGCCGGCACCGCGGAGGGCCTCGTCTTCGAGGTCATGGCGCTGCCGCCGGCCACGGAGGCGCAGGCGCGCCGCGCCATGGCGGCCGGCTCGGTTGCCATTGTGGACCGGTTGGGCTGGGCCGAGGCGAACGCGCGCACCTTCGCCCAGCTGGCCGCGGAGCTCGAACCGCTGGTCGCGCGGCCGCAGGGTTCGGGCCTCGGCCGCCTGGCCGGGCGGCTGCCCGGTGCGCGCCGGGCCTCGCAGCTCCTCGCCCGGCGCACCGCCTCCGCCCAGACCGGGGCGGTGCTCGCGATCCTCTCCGGGCGCGTGCTGGGCCAGTTCGATCCCTTCGGCGCCGAGGGCCGCCTGCTGCTCGTGGCGCCCAACGTCTACCGCATCGAGCGCGCGCTGCGCGCTGTGCCCCGCGACTTCCGGCTGTGGGTGGCGCTGCACGAGCAGACCCACCGCGCGCAGTTCGCCGCCGCGCCCTGGCTCCGGGCGCACCTGCGGGAGCTGCTCGCGCAGTTCGCCGCCGGTGCGGATCCCGACTACCGGCGGTTGGGCGCCGTGCTGCGCCGCCTGCCCGACGCGCTGCGCCGCCGCGCGTCGCTCATCGACGTCACCGCCGACCCTGCCCAGCAGCGCGTGCTCGACCGCGTCACGGCGGTGATGAGCCTGCTTGAGGGCCACGCCGACGTCGTCATGGACGCCGTGGGGCCCGGTGTCATCCCGACGGTCGCGGACATCCGCCGGGCCTTCGACACCCGGAGGGCCGACGCCGGCGGGGTGCGCGGCGCCGTCGCGGACCTCCTGGGGCTCACGGCGAAGCTGCGGCAGTACGAGCGCGGCGCGGTGTTCGTGCGCGCCGTCGTCGCCGCGCGCGGCCACACCGGCCTGGCGCGCGTCTGGGAGGGCCCCGACCTCCTGCCCGCGCCCGAGGAGATCGCAGACCCCGACCGCTGGCTGGCCCGCGTGCCGGCGCACGGGTGAGCCCCGGCCCGGCCGGGCCGCCCAGTGCGCGGCCGGACCCGGCACCGGGCGGGGACGCCGACCCGGCCCCGGAGCCCGCAGCGCCCGCGGCGCCTGAGCCCGGCGCACCGGAGCCCGTTGTCCCCAAGTCCGTGGCCCCGGAGCCCGGTGTCCCAGCGCCAGCGCCCGCGGTGCCCGCAGACCCGGTGCGCGCGGCTCCGACGGCCGCCGCGCGCCGGCCCCGCCTGGACGCGGACACGGCCGCCATTCGCGCTGCCGTGCGCGCCGCCCTCCCGCCCGAGCCCCACGCGCTCATCGTCGCCGTCTCCGGCGGTGCGGACTCGATGGCGCTCGCTGCCGCCTGCGCTCACGTGGGGCGGGCCAGCGGCCACGCCTTCACCGCGGTCACGGTCGACCACGGCCTGCAGGAGGGCTCCGCCGCCATCGCCGCGCGCGCGGTGGCGGCGGTGCAGGCCCTCGGCCTGCCGGCCCGGACCGTGCGGGTGGATGTCGCGCGCACCGGCGGGCCCGAGGCCGCGGCCCGCCGCGCGCGCTACGCCGCGCTGGAGGCCGCGCGGGCGGACCTCGGCGCGCGCGCCGTCCTCACCGCGCACACGCTCGACGACCAGGCCGAGACCGTGCTCCTGGGCCTGGCCCGCGGCTCGGGTGCCCGCTCGCTGGCCGGCATGCGCCCGGTCGCCGGAACCGTGTGGCGCCCGCTCCTGGGCATCGAGCGCGCCCAGACTCGCGCCTCGTGCGCGGCGCAGGGCGTGCCCGTGTGGGAGGACCCGCACAATGCCGACCCCGCCTTCGCTCGGGTCCGCGCCCGCCGCACGGTCCTGCCCGTCCTCGAGGCGGAGCTGGGCCCCGGCATCGCCCGGGCGCTGGCCCGCAGCGCCGCCCAGCTCGCCGCGGACTCCGATGAGCTCGAGGCACAGGCGGCCGAGGCGCTGGCCCGGTGCGCGCACGGCGCCCGGCTCTCACCCGAGGCGGCGGGACTGCCGCCGGCCCTGCGGACCCGCGTGCTGCGGGCCTGGCTGCGCACCGCGGGGGGCGGCGGCCAGGAGCTCGGCCACGCCCACGTGCAGCGCGCGGACGCGCTGCTGACGGGTGCGCGCACCGGCGCCGTCTCCGTGCCCATCGCCCGCCGTGCCGTGCGCACCCCGAACGGGGGCCTCGCGCTCCTCCCGGCACCGCACCCCCGCTGAGCGCGGCGGGCGCACAGCCCGCGAACCCGCTGGGAGCCCCGTGTGAGGGGGTGCGGATATGCTGAGGGGGCCCGCCCGCGCGGCAGCGCGGCCACCAGCGAAGGAAGGCTCCCCGTGGATCAACAAGACCTGGGCACGGACATCGAGAAGGTCCTGGTCGCAGAGGCCCAGATCAAGCACCGCCTGACGGAGCTGGCCGCGGACATCGACCGCGACTACGCGGGCGAGGACCTGCTCATCGTGGGCGTCCTCAAGGGCGCCGTCATGGTCATGGCCGATCTGGCCCGGGCGCTGCACAGCCCCGTCCGGATGGACTGGATGGCCGTGTCCTCCTACGGCTCCGGCACGAAGTCCTCCGGCGTCGTGCGGATCCTCAAGGACCTCGACACGGACCTCAAGGACCAGCACGTCCTCATCGTCGAGGACATCATCGACTCCGGCCTGACCCTGTCGTGGCTGCTGGCCAACCTCAAGTCCCGCGGCGCGGCCTCGGTCGAGATCTGCACGATGCTGCGCAAGCCGGAGGCCGCGAAGGTCGAGATCGACGTGCGCTACGTGGGCTTCGAGGTGCCCAACGAGTTCGTCGTGGGCTACGGTCTGGACTACGCGGAGAAGTACCGCAACGTGCCCTTCGTCGCGACCCTCGCCCCCCACGTCTACAGCTGAGCCGCCCGCCGGCGCCCTTCCGGGCGGCCGCGCACACCCGGCGCGCAGAATGCACTGCGCGTCCCGCACCGCCCTGAGAGGACCCATGGCCGATCCGCAGAACAGCCGGCCCGACGGCACCCCGCCCGCCGGCCGGAAGCCCGAGCCGCAGGACCCCAAGCGGTCCGCCGGCAAGAAGCCCGACGGCAAGGGCGACGGCAAGAAGCCGGACTTCAAGAAGATCGCCAAGGGCCCGCTCTTCTGGGCCGTGCTCGCCATCGTCGTCGTCTCGATCGGCCTGCTGCTGCTCTCCGGCGGCGGCTTCCAGCGCGTCGACACGGAGCAGGGCATGACGCTGCTGAAGGAGAAGAAGGTCGAGCAGGCCAAGATCGTCGACAGCGATCAGCGGGTGGACCTCGTCCTCAAGGACGACTTCTCCTATGAGGACCACGACTACGGCAAGAAGGTCCAGTTCTACTACGTGGCCCCGCGCGGCGACGACGTCGTCAAGGCCGTCGACTCGGCGCAGCCGGACAAGGGCTACACGGACGAGGTGCCCAAGCGCTCGTGGCTGGGCTCGCTGCTCATCAACCTCATCCCGTTCGTCATCATCGGCGCCGTCTTCTGGTTCCTGCTCTCCCAGATGGGCGGGGGCGGCCGCGGCGGGATCATGAACTTCGGCCGGTCGAAAGCCAAGCTCGTCAACAAGGAGAACCCGGACGTGACGTTCAAGGACGTCGCGGGGGTGGACGAGGCGCTCGAGGAGCTCGAGGAGATCAAGGAGTTCCTCTCCGAGCCCAAGAAGTTCGTCGACGTGGGCGCCAAGATCCCCAAGGGCGTCCTGCTCTACGGCTCGCCCGGCACCGGCAAGACCCTGCTGGCCAAGGCCGTCGCCGGCGAGGCCGGGGTGCCGTTCTACTCGATCTCCGGCTCCGACTTCGTCGAGATGTACGTGGGCGTGGGCGCCTCCCGCGTGCGCGACCTGTTCGAGCAGGCGAAGAACAACTCGCCGTGCATCATCTTCATCGACGAGATCGACGCGGTGGGCCGCCAGCGCGGCGCCGGCATGGGCGGCGGCAACGACGAGCGCGAGCAGACGCTCAACCAGCTGCTCGTGGAGATGGACGGCTTCGACGACTCGACGAACGTCATCCTCATCGCCGCCACCAACCGGCCCGACGTGCTCGACCCCGCGCTGCTGCGCCCGGGCCGCTTCGACCGCCAGATCCACGTCGAGGTCCCGGACATGAAGGGCCGCCTGCACATCCTGCGCGTCCACTCCCGCAACAAGCCGCTGGCCGACGACGTGGACCTGCAGCAGATCGCCAAGCGCACACCGGGCTTCTCCGGCGCGGACCTGGCCAATGTGCTCAACGAGGCCGCCCTGCTCACCGCGCGCTACAACCACCACGTCATCGACTCGGCGATCCTGGACGAGGCGATCGATCGCGTCATCGCGGGCCCGCAGAAGCGCACCCGCCTCATGCGGGACAAGGAGCGCCTCGTCACCGCCTACCACGAGGGCGGCCACGCCCTCGTCGCCGCGACCATGAACGACACGGACCCGGTCACGAAGATCACGATCCTGCCGCGCGGGCGCGCCCTGGGCTACACGATGGTGCTCCCGGTGGAGGACAAGTACTCGACCACGCGCAACGAGCTGCTCGACCAGCTCGCCTACGCTATGGGCGGGCGCGTCGCGGAGGAGCTCGTGTTCCACGACCCCACCACCGGCGCCAGCAACGACATCGAGAAGGCCACGGACACCGCGCGCAAGATGGTCACCGAGTACGGCATGACAAACAGCGTGGGCATGGTCAAGCTGGGCGACGGCTCCTCCGAGCCCTTCGCGGGCCGCTCCATGGGCCACGAGAACTCCTACTCGGATGAGACGCTGCGCAAGGTCGACACGGAAGTGCGCACGCTCATCGACACCGCCCACTCGGACGCGTACTGGGCGCTGACGACCAACCGCGACATCCTCGACCGGCTCGCCTATGAGCTGCTGGAGAAGGAGACGCTCGACCAGGCGCAGATCGCGGAGATCTTCGCCGATGTCGTCAAGGCCCCCCGGCGCGAGGTGTGGCTGGCCAACGAGAAGCAGCCCGTCTCCACCCGCGGACCCATCACCCCGCCCAAGCGCAGCGCAGATGTGCGCGTTGAGCCCGGCGAGGTCCCCGAGTGGGGCGGCGGCACGGACACCGGTGCCGGCGGCACCGGCTGGGCCGGCGATCCGACCGGTGGCCAGCAGGGCCAGCCCGGCCAGCAGGGGGACCCAGGGCAGCAGGGCCAGCAGGGCCAGTCCGGCCAGTCCGGTGCGGGGGAGGGCCACGGCGGCCAGCCCGGCGCCTCGGGCCCGGGTGTCTCCGGCGGCGTGCCCGGCAGCGAGCACCCCGGCCAGGGCGGCCCCCAGGGCCCGTCCCAGCCCGGCCCCGGCGGTCCCGTGCCCCCGCACGCGCACCCCGGCCACGACCCGCAGCCGCCGGCCTCCGGGCCGGGGCAGCAGCCCGATCCGGGCCTGCCGGGCCAGCCCCCGGCCAGCCCCGGGGACGGCGGTCCTGCGCAGGGCGGCCCCCAGGGGCCGCTGACCGACGGCGACGGCCCCCAGCGCCCCGGGATCTGACGTGGTCGACCAGCCCCGCATCGAGGCCGCGGTCCGCGAGATCCTCGCCGCGATCGGCGAGGACCCGGACCGCGACGGCCTCCTCGACACCCCCGCCCGGGTGGCGCGCGCCTACGAGGAGCTCTTCGCGGGCGTCGAGCGCACGCCGGGCGAGGTGCTCGGCACGACGTTCGACGTCGGCTACGACGAGATCGTCCTCGTGCGCGACATCGAGATGTTCTCCACGTGCGAGCACCACCTGCTGCCCTTCCACGGCTCGGCGCACGTGGGCTACATCCCCGGGCCCGAGGGGCGGGTCACCGGCCTGTCCAAGCTCGCCCGGCTCGTCGAGGTCTTCTCCAAGCGCCCCCAGGTCCAGGAGCGCCTCACCGAGCAGATCGCGGACGCGCTCGTCGAGCACCTCAGCCCCAGCGGCGTCATCGTCGTCATCGAGGCCGAGCACCTGTGCATGTCCATGCGCGGGGTGCAGCGCCCCGGCGCCGTGACCATGACCTCGGCCGTGCGCGGCCAGCTGCGCAACGCGGCCACCCGGTCCGAGGCGATGAGCCTGATCCTCAAGCGGTGAGGCGGAGGTGAGCATGCGCACGCAGATCATGGGAGTGCTCAACGTGACCCCGGATTCGTTCTCCGACGGGGGGCGCTACTTCGACGCCGCGGCCGCGGTGGACCACGGCCGCGCGCTGCTCGCGGCCGGCGCGGACCTTATCGACGTGGGCGGCGAGTCCACGCGGCCAGGCGCCGTGCGCGTGCCCGCGGAGGAGGAGATCCGCCGCGTGGTCCCCGTCATCGAGCGCCTGGCCGCCGACGGCGCCCTCATCAGCGTCGACACGATGCACGCGGCGACCGCCCGCGCCGCCGTGCAGGCCGGCGCGGCCATCATCAACGATGTCTCCGCCGGCCTCAGCGAGCCGGAGATGCTGCGGGTGGCCGCGGACACGGGCGTGGACCTGGTCCTCATGCACTGGCGCGGCCACCTGGTGGCCGGGGCCCACTACACCTATGACGACGTCGTCGCCGATGTCCGGCGCGAGCTGGCGGGCCGCATCGACGCCGCGCTGCGCGCAGGGGTGGCCGCCGCGCGGATCATCGTGGACCCGGGATTGGGGTTCGCCAAGAACGCCGAGCACAACTGGCAGCTGCTCGCCGGCATCGACGCGTTCGCGGACATGGGCTGCCGCCTGCTCGTCGCCGCGTCCCGCAAGCGCTTCCTCGCCTCCCTCATCAGCCCGCAGGACCCCCAGGCGGCCACGGAGGCGGAGCGCGATGCGGCGACCGCGGCCATCACCGCCGTCTCCGCCCGCGCCGGGGCATGGGCCGTGCGCGTGCACGAGCCCCGCTCCTCCCGGATCGCCGCCGCGGTCGTCCACGCCATCGACACGGCGCAGGAGGGGCGATGAGCGAGGGCATCCGGCTGACCGGGCTGCGGGTGCGCGGCCGCCACGGCGTCTTCGACTTCGAGAAGCGCGACGGCCAGGACTTCCTCGTCGACCTCCACGTGCGCGCGGACACCTCGGCCGCGCAGCGCAGCGACGACCTGGCCGACACCGTCGACTACGGGGCGCTGGCCGAGCGTGCCGCCGCGATCGTCGCCGGGCCGCCCTTCGACCTCATCGAGGCGCTGGCGGCCGCGATCGCCGAGGACCTGCTGGCCGAGTGCGACGACGTGGAGGTCACCGTCCACAAGCCGCAGGCGCCCATCGAGCGGGCCTTCGCCGACGTCTCCGTCACGGTCCGCCGGCGCCGCGCTGCCGGCGCAGCATCCTGTGCGAGCGCCGCGGACCGGCCCGGCGCGGCCGTGCTGTCGCTGGGCTCGAACGTGGGCGACCCCGCGGGCGCCATCGAGGCCGCGCTCACTGCCCTGGACCGCCATCCCCGGCTGCGCGTCCTCGCCCGCTCCGGGCTCTACGCCACCGCGCCGCAGGGAGGGGTCGAGCAGCCGGACTTCGTCAATACGGCCGCGCTCGTCGCCGCGGAGATGCCCGCCCGCGAGCTCCTGCGGGTCTGCCAGGGCATCGAGCTGGCGCTCGGCCGCACCCGCGAGGTCCGCTGGGGCCCGCGCACTCTCGACATCGACCTCGTGCGCTTCACCCCCGAGGCGCCGGCCCCTACTGCTGCCCGGGCCCGGGGCCTCGTGCCCGAGGCGCCGGCCCCCGCCCCCGCCGCTGCCGGGCCCGCGGGGGCGAGCGCCGACCTTGCCGACCCCGGCCACGCCGCCGGCCGCGCTGACGGCTCCATGTCTGGGCCCATCAGCGGCTCCATGGCCGAGTCCATCGACGTCGACGGCCCAGGGTCCCACAACGCCACCGCCACGTCTGCCGCCGCCACGCCTGCCGTCGACGCCGGTGTCGATGCCCCGGAAGCCGAGCTCGCCTCGGCCGACCCCGAGCTCCTCCTGCCGCACCCGCGCGCCCACGACCGCGCGTTCGTGCTCGTGCCCTGGCTCGAGCTTCGCCCGCACGCGGCCCTCGCCGTGCCCGGCCGCGGCGAGGTGCCCGCCGCCGTGCTCGCCTCCGAACTCGCAGGCCAGGGCGTGCGCCGCCTGCCCGACGGGGAGGCCGGGGCATGAAGCGCACCCAGTATCCGACCCTGGTCTCGTGGGGAGTCGTCGGTCTCATCGCCTCGGCGGCGTTCTCGTTCGTCTGGGAGCGCTACGGCGGCGAGCTGCCCGGCGTTCCCTGGCCCGCGATCCTCGGCATGCTGCTGCTCTCGATCGTCCTCGTGGCGCTGGGCTGGCCCATCAAGAAGTGGAACGACGGCGACCGCACCGCGGAGATCGACCCGCTGCGCGCGGCGCGCGTGGCGATGATGGCCAAGGCAGCCGCGGTCACCGGCGCGGCGCTGACCGGCTGGTACGGCGGGCAGGTGGCCTATCTGCTCGTGAGCGCCGGCGGGGTGCGCGCCGCGACCGGCTTCGGGATGCTCGTCGCCGTGGCCACCGCGGCCCTCCTCATGGTCGTGGGGCTCGTCGTCGAATACTTCTGCCAGCTGCCCCCGGATGACCCGTCAGGAGCCGAGCCCGCATGAGCGAACCCGCAGCCCCCGCCTCGCCCCCCGAGGCTTCGACCCTCGGCGCCCCCGTCGAGCCCCGCCTGGAGCCCGTGAGCCCCCGCCTCGCGGGCCTGCGGCTGACGGAGATGGGGCTCACGATGGCGGCGGTGGCCGTGGCCGCGGGGATCGCCGCGTTCGCCGTCTTCCGCTTCCCGCTGTGGCTCACCGCCGCGGCCGCGGTCGTCTGGCTGCTCGCAGCCTGCTGGTGGGGCGCCGTCATCGTCCGCCAGGTCAAGCACCTGGGCTACGCCCAGCGCGAGTCGGACCTGCTCATCGAGCGCGGGATCCTCATCCGCTCCTCCACGGTGGTGCCCTACGGCCGCCTGCAGTTCGTCGACGTGGTCGCGGGCCCCCTCGACCGCGCCTTCGGGCTGGCCAACGTCAAGCTGCACACCGCCTCGGCCGGCTCCGACGCGGTCATCCCCGGGCTGCCGCACGAGCGCGCCCGTGCGCTGCGCGAGGCCCTGGCGGCGCGGGGCGAGGCCCACCTGGCGGGCCTGTGAGCGCGCCGGGCAGCACGGGCGCCGAGCCCCCTTCGAGCGGCCCGCCCGCCGATGGCGCTGGTGCCGCCGGTGCCGGAGCCGGCGACGGCTGGCGGCGCGTCCACCCGCTCACCCCGTTCCTGCGCACGGGCATCGTGCTCATCGCGTTCGCGGGCATTGTGGCCGCGCAGGCGCGCGAGCTCATCGAGGACGCCGTGCGGCGGGGCGTGACCGGCGGGGACGAGGACGACCCCTCGGGCCTGTTGGGCGCGGCGGCCGCCCACCCCGGCTACGTCGGCCTGGGCGCGCTCGGGCTCCTCGTGCTCATCGGCATCGTCGTGGGCCTCAACTGGCTGTCCTGGCGCGCCATGGGCTACCGCATCGACGCGGACGCCGTGCGCCTGCGCCAGGGCGTGATCGCCCGGCGCCAGCGCGAGGCGCGCCTGGACCGCGTGCAGTCGATCGACGTGCGGCAGCCGTTCGTCCCCCGCCTCCTGGGCCTCGCGGTGCTGCGCTTCGACGTGGCCGGCGGCAAGGGCTCCGCGGTGGACATCGGCTACATCTCCCGCGCCACCGCCGAATCGCTGCGCGCCACCATGCTCGAGCGCGTGCGCTCGGCCAAGTCCGCGCGCACGTCCAGCGCGGGCGGTGCCGCCCCCGCGGAACCGGGGCGCTCGCCGCTGGCCCCCGGCGGCGCGCCAGCCCAGGCGCGCCCCGGCTCTCCCGACGCCGCCCCCGGCGCCTACCGCCCGCACACCGCCGCCGAGGCGCCAGCGGCCGGCGCCGCGCGCCTCGGCGGCGGTGCGGGGGAGGGCGCGGCTCCCGCGGGCGCTTCGCACGCAGACGGCCACGCCGCCCCGGCGGCCGACGCAGGGCCGGCGGCGCGCCGGGGCTCGGCGCGGCCCGGCGCCCCGCGGGGCCTGCGGGTGCTCGAGGCGCTGCGCGGCACGGCTCACTCCGTCCTCGACGACGCGGCGGCGACCCTGGGCGAGGCCGTGGCGCCCTACACCGCGGATCCGAGCCTCGATGCGCAGGGCAGAATCGTGCGGGTGCCGCTGCACCGGGTGCTGCTGGCGCGCGCGCTCTCCGCCGGCACACTGGTGCTGCTGCTCGCCCTCGGCGCGATGGTCGTCGCGAGCATCGTCCTGTTCGCCCTCGTGGGCCCAGGGGCGGGCCTGAGCGTCCTGTTCGCCGGCGCCTTCCCCGTCCTCGCGGGGCTGTTCGGCTACGTGAAGTCCGCGCTGGACCTCGCGAACTTCTCCGTGGCGCTCAGCCCCGACGGCCTCGTCCTCACCCGCGGCCTCCTGTCCACCACGCGGCGCGTCATCCCGCTCGACCGGATCCAGGCCGTCCGGCTGCGCCAGGGCCTGCTGTGGCGGCCCACGGGGTGGTGGGCCATCGACTTCAACTTCGCGGCCGCCGGCGAGGACGGCGAGTCCGCGGGCAGCGTGCTGCTGCCGGTGGGCTCGGCCCGCCAGGCGCTCACGCTGCTGGGCCTCGTGCTGCCGGACCCCGGGACGGGCGCGCTGCGCGCCCAGGACGGCGCGCCCGTGACGGGCGGCGAGGTGATGCGCGCGGCCATGGGCGCCGGCCGCACCGGCGCCGGGGCCGCGCCTGCCGGGGCGCTGTTCGCCGGCCAGCCCGACCGCTCGAAGTGGCTGGACCCGCTCGCCTACCGCTGCGGCCTGCGCCTGGTCACCCAGACGATGACCGTCATCCGCCGCGGCGTGCTCACCCGCTCGGTCGTGTGCGTGCCGCACGCCCGCGTGCAGTCGCTCGCCCAGCGCACCGGGCCCCTCCAGCGGGCGCTCGGCCTGTCCTCGCTCGCGCTGCACTCCACCGCGGGGCCGGTGGCGCCGCGGCTGCCGCACCTGGGCGCGCAGGAGGCCCGCGCCCTCCTCTTCGAGCTCGCGGCGATCACCCGCAGGGCGCGCACCGCCATGGACGCGGCCTGATGGCCGCGCGGCACCGCGCGGCGCGTCCCACCCCGGAAGGAGACCCGGCATGAACCACGAGGACGAGACCCGCCTGGGCATCGGAATCATCGGCACCGGCAGGGTGGGCGCCGTTCTGGGCAGCGCGCTGCGCGCCGCGGGCCACGCGATCGTCGGCACCACCGCCACCTCGGAGGCGAGCCTGGACCGGGCCGAGGCGATGCTGCCCGGCGTGCCCGTGCTCGACATCGAGACCGTGGTGGAGCGCGCCGAGCTCGTCCTCTTCACCGTCAAGGACGACGTCCTCGAAGAGCTCGTGGCGGGCCTGGCCCGGCTGGGTCGCTTCAAGCCCGGCCAGATCGTCCTCCACTGCGCCGGCCGCTTCGGCACCGAGGTGCTCGCCCCCGCCGCGGCCGCCGGCGCGATCGTGCTGGCGCTCCACCCGTCGCTGTCGTTCACCGGCACGAGCATGGACCTGCCGCGCCTGCGCCAGGCGACGATCGCGGTGACCGGTGCCAAGGCCGTCCTGCCCATCGGCCAGGCGCTCGTCGTGGAGATCGGCGCGGAGCCCGTCCTCGTGGCGGAGGCGGACAGGGCGCTCTACCACGCGGCCATCGCCCATGCGGCCAATCACACCGTTGTCGTGCTCTCCCAGGCCCTCGAGCTGCTCACCTCGCTGGGAGCGGAGGATCCCGCCCGCATCCTTCGCGCGCTCGTCGAGGCGAGCGTGGCGAACACGCTGCAGTCCGGCCCCTCCGCGCTCACCGGGCCCGTGAGCCGCGGCGACGTGGAGACCGTCCGGGCGCACCTGGACGCCCTCGACGAGTATGCGCTGAGCGCCGGCAGCACGGAGGTGCGCACCGCCTACGCGGCGCTCGCCCGGGCGACCGCCTCCCGAGCGCTGGCCAACGGGACGATCGACGAGGCCACCGCCGCGCGCATCATCGACGCGCTGGAGTGAGCGGGCCCGGCCCACCGCGATTCCGGGCCCGCGGCGACCGGGCGGTAGTCTGAGCCCATGCCGAAGAACGCCGCTCCCGGCCCCGCCGCGCCCGAAGACGACCACCTCGATCCCGAGCAGCTGCGCATCCGCAAGGACAAGCGCGCCCGCCTGCTCGCCTCCGGCACCGAGGCCTACCCCGTGTCCGTGGCCCGGACCCACACGATCGCCCAGGTGCGCGAGGCCCATCCGGACCTCGAGGCCGGCGAGGAGACCGAGGACATCGTCGGCATCGCCGGGCGCGTCGTCTTCCAGCGCAACACCGGCAAGCTGTGCTTCGTCACCCTCCAGTCCGGCGACGGGACCCGCATCCAGGGCATGCTCTCGCTGGCCGAGGTGGGCCAGGAGCGCCTGGACGCGTGGAAGTCCGATGTGGACCTGGGCGACCACGTGTTCCTGCACGGGCGCGTCATCATGTCCAAGCGCGGCGAGCTGTCCGTCATGGCCGACGAGTGGGCCTTCGCCGCGAAGGCACTGCGCCCCCTGCCGGCGCTGCACACGGAGCTCAACGAGGAGACGCGCGTGCGCCAGCGCTATGTCGACCTCATCACCCGGCCCGAGGCGCGCGAGACCGTGCGCGTGCGCGCCGCCGTCATGGCCTCGCTGCGCACCACGTTCGCGCGCGCGGGCTTCATGGAGCTCGAGACGCCCATGCTCCAGACCATCCCCTCCGGCGCCGCGGCACGGCCCTTCTCCACGCACATGAACGCCTTCGATATGGAGGTCTTCCTCCGCATCGCGCCGGAGCTCTACCTCAAGCGCGCCGTGGTGGGCGGGCTCGAGAACGTCTACGAGATCAACCGCAATTTCCGCAACGAGGGCGCCGATTCGACGCACTCGCCGGAATTCGCGATGGTCGAGGCATATCAGGCGTATGGCGATTACCGCTCGATCGCGGCGCTGACGAAAGAGCTCATCCAGAATGCGGCGCGCGAGGCCACCGGCTCCACGCTCGTGACGCTGGCCGACGGCACCGAATACGATTTCGGCGGCGAATGGGCCGTCATCAGCATGTACGATTCGCTGTCCGAGAAATCGGGTGCGCAGGTGACGCCGCAGACCACCGTCGAGGAGCTCGAGGAGATCGCGCAGCGCCACGGCGCGGACCTGGGCGGCGTCTTCCGCTCCCACGGCAAGTACGTCGAGGAGCTGTGGGAGCACTTCCACAAGGACGAGCTGTGGGCGCCCACCTTCGTCACCGACTTCCCCGTCGACACCTCCCCACTCACCCGCGAGCACCGGGACAAGCCGGGCGTCGTGGAGAAGTGGGACCTCTACGTGCGCGGGTTCGAGCTGGGCACCGGCTACTCCGAGCTCGTGGACCCCGTCATCCAGCGCGAGCGCTTCGCCGCGCAGTCGCGCGATGCCGACTCCGGCGACGACGAGGCGATGCGCCTGGACGAGGATTTCCTCACGGCAATGGAATTCGGAATGCCGCCCAGCGGCGGAATGGGCATGGGCATTGATCGGCTGCTCATGGCGATCACCGGATTGGGCGTGCGGGAAACGATTCTCTTCCCGCTCGTCAAACCGCTCGAAGACTGACAATTCCCTTAGTCCCGATATTTTCTCCATGCGTTAGGGTGAGGCAGTGGAATACGTCAAAGTCCTTCTCCCGTCGCTCGTCGTGGGCCTTCTGTTCTGGTATGTGCTGCGCGCAATACTGCGAGCCGATTCCACCGAGCGCAGGGAAATGGACCGCTATTACGCACAGCTCGATGAGCGCGAGCCGCATGCCCGCGCCGGGGAAGCCGCACCGCAGGCGACCGTCGGGCAGGACCGCCCCGAGACTTCTGGAGGAACCCATGGCACGAGAGACAAAGGTCGTCCTGACTGACGACATCGACGGCACGGATGCGGCGGAGACCGTGAGCTTCGCCCTCGACCAGACCGCCTACGAGATCGAGCTCTCCAGCGAGAACGCGCAGAAGCTGCGCGACGTGCTGGCGCCCTACACCGCGAAGGCCCGCCGCGTGGCCGGCGGCGGCCGCACCGTGCGCCGCTCCGCAGGCGGCGGCGCGAACTCCTCGAAGGTGACCGCGAAGATCCGCACGTGGGCCAAGGAGAACGGCTACGACGTCTCCGACCGCGGCCGGATCTCCTACCCCATCGTCGAGGCCTACCGCGCCGCGCACCAGAACTGAGCGCCGCGGCCCCGCCCGGACGGCGCGCACCCGCGCCTGCCCGGGTGGCCGGCCGGCGCCTCGGGCGCGGTGGGCACGGACCCGGCGGTGACCCGCTTCCGCGCCCGCGCGGAACCCGCCCGCGGCGGGCGCAGACCGCCGCCCTTTCGCCATCAGCCGAACCCTTTCGGCTGATGGCGAAACTGCAATAAATCGCCCTCCCGCCTGGTTATGGTGCTAGAAATCTTCAGTCATCAGGAGGGCAAATGTTCGAGCGGTTCACGGATCGTGCCCGACGCGTCGTCGTACTGGCGCAGGAGGAGGCCAAGCTCCTCAAGCACAACTACATCGGCACCGAGCACATCCTGCTCGGCCTCGTCCACGAGGGCGAGGGCATCGCCGCCAAGGCTCTGGAGGGAATGGGAATCTCCCTCGAGCAGGTGCGCGAACAGGTCACCGAGATCATCGGCCAGGGCCAGCAGGCCCCCAGCGGCCACATCCCGTTCACCCCGAGGGCCAAGAAGGTCCTCGAGCTCAGCCTGCGCGAGGCGCTGCAGCTGGGCCACACCTACATCGGCACCGAGCACATCCTGCTCGGCCTCATCCGCGAGGGCGAGGGCGTCGCCGCCCAGGTCCTCGTCAAGCTCGGCGCGGACCTCTCGCGGGTCCGCCAGGAGGTCATCAAGCTGATCTCCGGCTACCAGGGCAAGGAGCCGGCCTCGACCGGCGCCCGCGAGGAGGGCACGCCGTCCGGCTCGCTCGTCCTCGACCAGTTCGGCCGCAACCTCACCGCGGCGGCGCGCGAGGGCGACCTCGACCCCGTCGTCGGCCGCGAGCTCCAGATGGAGCGCGTCATGCAGGTGCTCTCGCGCCGCACGAAGAACAACCCCGTCCTCATCGGCGAGCCCGGCGTCGGCAAGACCGCCGTCGTCGAGGGCCTGGCGCGCAAGATCGTCGCCAACGAGGTGCCCGAGACGCTCAAGGACAAGCAGCTCTACACGCTGGACCTGGGCTCCCTCGTGGCGGGCTCGCGCTACCGCGGCGACTTCGAGGAGCGCCTGAAGAAGGTGCTCAAGGAGATCCGCACGCGCGGCGACATCATCCTCTTCATCGACGAGATCCACACGCTCGTGGGCGCCGGTGCGGCGGAGGGCGCGATCGACGCCGCCTCGATCCTCAAGCCCATGCTGGCCCGCGGCGAGCTGCAGACGATCGGCGCCACGACGCTCGATGAGTACCGCAAGAACATCGAGAAGGACGCCGCGCTCGAGCGCCGCTTCCAGCCCATCCAGGTGCCGGAGCCGTCCGCCGCGGATGCGATCGAGATTCTCAAGGGCCTGCGCGACCAGTACGAGTCGCACCACAAGGTCACGATCACGGACGCCGCGGTCGCCGCCGCCGTCAACCTCTCCGATCGCTACATCAACGACCGGTTCCTGCCGGACAAGGCGATCGACCTCATCGACGAGGCGGGGGCGAAGCTGCGCATCTCGCGCCTGTCCGCGCCGCCGGAGATCAAGGAGTACGAGGAGAAGATCCTCGACGCGCGCCACCGCAAGGAGGCCGCGATCGACAAGCAGGACTTCGAGCTCGCCGCCGAGGAGCGCAAGGCGGAGATGACGCTGACCGAGCAGAAGGAGGAGGCGGAGAAGGCCTGGCGCACCGGCACCAAGTCCGGCTCCGCGATCGTCGACGAGGAGCTCATCGCCGATGTGCTCGCGTCCTCGACGGGCATCCCGATCTTCAAGCTCACCGAGGAGGAGTCCTCGCGCCTGCTGCGGATGGAGGACGAGCTGCACAAGCGGATCATCGGCCAGGAGGATGCGGTCAAGCAGATCTCCCGGGCCATCCGCCGCACGCGCGCGGGCCTCAAGGACCCCAAGCGGCCCTCCGGCTCCTTCATCTTCGCCGGGCCCACGGGCGTGGGCAAGACGGAGCTGGCCAAGGCGCTCGCGGAGTTCCTATTCGGCGACGAGGACGCGCTCATCTCCCTCGACATGAGCGAGTACTCGGAGAAGCACACCGTCTCCCGCCTCTTCGGCTCGCCCCCCGGGTACGTGGGCTACGAGGAGGGCGGCCAGCTCACGGAGAAGGTGCGCCGCAAGCCGTTCTCCGTCGTGCTCTTCGACGAGGTGGAGAAGGCCCACGCGGACATCTTCAACTCGCTGCTGCAGATCCTGGAGGACGGTCGCCTGACCGATTCGCAGGGCCGTGAGGTGGACTTCAAGAACACCATCATCATCATGACCACCAACCTGGGCACCCGCGACATCAACCGCGGCACGCCCATGGGCTTCCAGGTCGAGGGCGATTCGGAGACCAGCTACGAGCGCATGAAGCAGCGGGTCAACGAGGAGCTCAAGCAGCACTTCCGCCCCGAGTTCCTCAACCGCGTGGACGACACGATCGTCTTCCCGCAGCTGGCGAAGCCGGAGATCATCAAGATCGTCGACCTCTTCGTCAAGCGGCTCGATGAGCGCATGGCCGACCAGGCGATGCGCATCGAGCTGACCCAGGGGGCCAAGGACGCGCTGGCCGACCGCGGCTACGATCCCGTGCTGGGCGCCCGCCCGCTGCGCCGGACCATCCAGCACGACATCGAGGACCAGCTCTCCGAGCGGATCCTGTTCAACGAGCTGCACTCCGGCCAGACGGTCTACGTCGACGTCGAGGGCTCCGGGCAGGACGCGGTGTTCACGTTCAAGGGCGTGGACGACGAGCGGATCCCGGTGACGGTGGGAGCCGCGAGCGAGGAGTCCGAGGACTCCTCGGGCGCGATCCCCGAGGCGGGGCTGGCCAACCAGGCCGCCTCCGAGTCCGGCGGCTCCGGTCCCGGCTCGGCCGGTGCGGCCGAACTCGGCGCGGCCGAGGCCGGCGCCCCGGCCGACACGGAGGACTGAGGCCGGGCGCCGGGCCGGCCCCGGCGCGCGAGCCGAACAGCCGCAGGGGGCGGCGGACCCACACGGGTCCGCCGCCCCCTGTGCGTGCCCGGGTGCAGACACCCCTGCCGCAGCGGCGGGTGCGTGAGAGTATGTGCCCATGTCAGCCCCCGATGCCACGCCCGCCAGCGCTCCCGCCGCCGCAGCGCCCGGTGGCTCCGTGGACGCCAGCTCGACTGCCTCGGCCGCCCACTTCGCGCTGCGCAGCCTCCCGAGTGGCCTGCACATGCGGCGTGCGCGCACCGCGGACGTCGCGCAGATCCGCGCGCTCGTCGAGCCCCTCATCCGGCAGCGCATCCTCACGCCCAAGGAGCAGGTCAACTACTACGAGTTCCTGCAGGAGTACCAGCTCGTCGTCGACGTGCTGCCCGACGGCTCCGAGCGGGTCGTGGGCTGCGCGGCCCTCCACGTGCTGTGGGACGACCTCGCCGAGGCCCGCACCGTCGCCACCGACCCCACCTACCGGCGCCGCGGGATCGGCCGCGCGCTCATCGAGCAGCTCATCGCCGATGCTCGGGCGATCGGCGTCACGCGCCTGTTCTGCCTGACGTTCGAGACCCGCTTCTTCGGCTCACTGGGGTTCGCGGAGATCTCCGGCACCCCCGTCTCGCCGGACGTCTACGTCGAGCTCCTGCGCTCCCACGACGAGGGCACCGCGGAGTTCCTCGACCTCGCCCGCGTCAAGCCCAACACCCTGGGCAACACCCGGATGCTCAAGCACCTCTAGGCACCGGCCCCGCGCGGCCGTGCTCGTGGTGCTGGCCCTCACGGCCCCGTGCCCGAGGCGCCCGGCCCGGGCGCCCACCCCGGCCGGGGTGTGCGGCGGGCGTGCGCAGTGCGGTGCCGTGACGAGGCGGCTGCCCCGCGTCAGGGCAGGCACAGCTCCCCGGCCGTGCCGCGCACGGCGAGCCCATCGGAGACGAGATCGCCGGCCAGGCGCTGCACGCGCTCGCCGTCGCCCAGCTCGCGCACGCGCAGCACGGCCGCGCGCACCGGGTCCGGGAGGCCGTCGAGCGCCTCGGCATCCAACTGGGCCGTGGGAGCGGTGAGCAGCGCCTCGGGCACCCCGGTGCGCGCACCGCCCGGCGCGTCGCTGCTGCCGGCAGGCCCCTTCCCCGCTGCGCCGCTGCCTGCTTCGCTTGCGTGGGCCTCGCGCAGCACGCGCATGATCGCCCCGCGCAGCTGGCGGTCGGTGCCCTCCCAGGCCTGCGCCCTCTTCTGCTGGGCGGCCGGGTCCGCGGGCCGCCCTGCGGCCAGCCACGCGCAGTGCGCGGCGACGGGGCACCGCTCGCATGCGGGGGAGCGGGAGGTGCACACGAGGGCTCCGAGTTCCATGGCGCCGGCATTGAACTCGACGTGGGCGCGGTCGGGCACGAGTGCTCCGGCCCAGCGCGCCTCGGCCTTCGACAGCGCGGCGGACGGGTGCGCGCGGCCGGCGAAGACGCGGCCGAGCACCCGGCGCACATTCACGTCGAGCACCGCGGTGCGCCGGCCGTAGGCGAACGAGGCGACCGCGGCCGCGGTGTACACGCCCACGCCCGGCAGGGCCAGGAGGGCGGCCTCGTCGCGCGGCAGCTCGCCGCCCCAGTCCCGCGCGACGGTGCGGGCGCACTCCTGCAGCCGCAGCGCGCGGCGGGGATAGCCCAGGGAGTCCCAGGCCAGCAGCACCTCGGCGGGGGAGGCGGCGGCAAGATCGGCCGGCTCGGGCCACGCGGCCATCCACGCACTCCACCGGGGCGCCACGCGGGACATGGGGGTCTGCTGGGACATCACCTCGGAGACGAGCACACCCCAGGGCGTCGTGCCGGGCCGCCGCCACGGCAGATCGCGGGCCGCGTCCGCGAACCAGGCGATGATCGCGCGCTGGACCTCGGCGAGGGTGCGCGGGTCCGCCGCGGGCGGGCTCGGCGCGCGCTGCGCGCGGGCTGAAGTCTGGGAGGTGGCCTCGGTCCGGTGTGTCATCGGGTGAAGTATCGGCTGCGCGCTCTAAGCTCGGACCGATGTCTCCTTCCACGTACGATCGCAGGCCTGCAGCCCCCCATTCCGGCGGGCAGCGGGGCCTATCCGCGCACCGCCGACTGCCCGCGGAAGTCTACCGCAGGCGCCGCCTGACGGTCCTGGGGCTGGCGGTGGTCGTCATCGTCCTCTTCATCATCGGGATCGTGCTGCTCGCGCAGGCGCTCAGCGGGGGCCGGGCGCAGCCGGCCGCCCAGTCCGGCGGGGGCGGCGAACCGGCCCCGGCCGCCGCAACGACCCAGAGCGCGGCGGGCCCCACGGACGCCGAGGCAAGCGGCAGCTGCCCCACCGACTCGATCTCCGTGGCCGCCAAGACGGACAAGAAGGCCTACCAGGTGGGCGACAGCGCCAAGCTGCAGCTGACGGTCAAGAACGGCAACGACAAGGACTGCTCGATCGAGGTGGGCTCCGCCGCCCAGAACTACATCGTCCAGCGCGATGGCAAGACGGTGTGGGCGAGCCAGTACTGCGCCGCCGGGGGAGCGAAGGACGTGAAGAACTTCGCGGCCGGCTCGGAGAAGAAGGCGACCGTCGCCTGGGACATGGTGCCCGCCGACGACACGTGCAAGAAGACCGCCGATGCGCTCGAGCCCGGCACCTACCAGCTCATCACGCAGCTCGGGGAGGTCAAGAGCCAGGCCGCGGACTTCACCGTCGAGGGCGATGCGAAGCCCACGGCGAGCGCCACGACGAAGAAGGACTGAGCCCGAGGCCGCGGCCCACCGCGCCAGGCGCCTCCGATAGCACCGCGCCGGGCGGTTCCGGCACCGCCGGGCCACGCGGCTCCGTGGCCAGTGCGCTAGGCGGCTCCGGAGCCGGCGGGCGCCGCGGCCGGCGCGCCGCCCTCCGGCTCGGCGCCGGCGGGCAGCACCGCGGCAATCGCATCGTGGACCGTGTCGCATTCGCGCACGCGCATGCCCGCGGGAACCGTCACGTTCTCCAGCGCCCCGCGCGCCACGACCGCGTTCGTCACGCCCAGCCGCGCCGCCTCCGCCAGCCGCTGGCCAACCCCCGGCACCTGGCGGATCTCCCCGGACAGGCTGATCTCCCCGATCGCCACGAGGCGCGAGTAGAGCGGGGTGTCCGCCGCGGCGGAGGCCAGGGCGAGGCACACGGCGAGGTCGCTGGCGGGCTCGCCCACCTTCACCCCGCCCACCGTTGCCACGAACACATCGTGCTTGCCCAGGCCCGTGTGCTTGGACAGGACGGCGATGATCATGGACACGCGGCTGGCGTCGACGCCGCTGACCGTGCGCCGCGGCGCACCGGCCCCCGCCTGGTCGACGAGCGACTGCACCTCGATGACCATGGGCCGCCTGCCCTCCTGGGCCACGGACAGGCACGTGCCCGCCGCCTTCGAGTTCGACCGGGAGAGGAACAGTCCGGAGGGATCGGAGAGCCCCGTGATGCCGTCCTCGTTCATGTCGAAGCAGCCCACCTCGTCCGTGGGGCCGAACCGGTTCTTCACCGCGCGCAGCAGGCGCAACCGCGAGTGGCGCTCGCCCTCGAACGAGCACACGACGTCCACGAGGTGCTCGAGCAGGCGGGGGCCGGCGACGCTGCCGTCCTTCGTGATGTGGCCGACGAGCACCGTGGGCAGCGCGCGGTCCTTGGCCGCGCGGATGAGCGCTGCCGCGACCTCGCGCACCTGGGTGACGCCGCCGGGCACCCCGTCCACCTGCGCCGAGGAGAGGGTCTGGACGGAGTCGACGATGAGGAAGTCCGGGTGCTCGGCCTCGATAAGGCCGAGCACCGTGCCCAGGTCCGTCTCCGCGGCCAGCAGCAGGCGGTCCTCGAGGGCCCCGATCCGCTGGGCGCGCAGGCGCACCTGGCCCGCCGATTCCTCGCCCGTCACATAGAGGACGGTGGAGCCGCCGCGGGCGGTGCGGGCCGCGACGTCGAGCAGCAGCGTCGACTTGCCGACGCCGGGCTCGCCGGCCAGCAGCACGACGGCGCCGGGGACGAGGCCGCCGCCGAGCACCCGGTCGAGCTCGCCGATGCCGGTGGGCCGGGCGACGGCCGTGCCGGGGTCGATGCCGGTGATGGCCTTCGCGCGGCGACCGGCGGTGGGCTTGGCCGCCTTCGTCTTGATGGCCGTGGCCCCACCGGAGCCCTCCTCGAGCGTGCCCCACTCGCCGCACTGGGGGCACTTGCCCAGCCATTTGGGGCTCGAGTATCCGCAGGCGGTGCACGTGTAGGCCATGGGGCAAGAGTCTCATAGGGCACGGACACGGCCGGTGCGCCTGCACCGGCCGTGCCCGTGCCCGTGGTGGGCGCAGTGGATGTGCGCTCCCGTGGGCGGCCGCGGAGGCCCGCCCGCGGGTCCGCCGGGCTCAGCGCGCCGTCGCCGAGGCGTCGGCCGGGCGCTCGGTCGCGCCGGGCTCGCCGGTGGCGCGGTCCGCGGCGCGGCCGCCGGCCGGGCGGCCCTCGGAGCGCGCGGCCGCGGAGTCGAGCCGGCGGGCGCGCGGCCGGGCGAACAGCGCGTCGACGGCGATCCGGCCCGGCCCGGTCAGCGCCAGGGCGATGCCCGCGGCGGCCAGGAGGAGGACGAACTCGTAGCCGCCGTCGGCCGCGTAGAAGCCCTGGGAGCCGTGCACGGTGACGATCGCGCCCACCGCGACGAGCGCGGTGACGATGCCCGCCACGCGGGTCAGGGCGCCCAGGATGAGCAGGGCACCGGCCGCGACCTCGGCGAACGGCAGGATCGCGCCCATGGCGGAGGCCGCCGGGACGCCCATGCCCGCGAGCATCTCCTGCACGCCGGGGATGGAGACGGACAGCAGCTTCTGCAGGCCGTGGGCGATCATGATGACGCCGGCTGCGAGGCGGAGGACCAGGATTCCGATGTCGTGAGTCATGCCTCCACCCTGGCAGACTCATGGTTGCCACTTCAACCACTTCACCGGCCTCGCCCTCGAATGTAGGAAGGATCACCTGACCGATTGCCGAATGCCCGGCCGCCGCCCGTGGCTACGATGAAGCCATGACCTCTGCGAACCGCTGGCGAATGATGATCGAGAACGACCCGGAGCACTCCCACCGCTACGCCCAGCGGTGGAAGGACATGGCCGCCGCGGGCCACGATCTGGGCGGGGAGGCCCGGTTCCTCGACGCGATGGCCCAGCGCGGCAGCCGGATCTTCGATGCCGGCTGCGGCACGGGGCGCGTGGGCGGCCTGCTCGCCGCCGCCGGACACGACGTGGTGGGCGTCGACCTCGATCCCTATCTCATCGCGCAGGCCCAGCGGGACTTCCCGACCGCCAGCTGGAGCGTGGGCGACCTCGAGGCGCTCGATCCGCAGGCCTACGGGGCGCCCTTCCACATCGTGTTCTCCGCCGGCAACGTCCTGGGCTTCCTCGACCCGGAGCTGCGCCCGGGCGCCGTCGCGCGCATGGCCGCGCTGCTGGCCCCCGGGGGACGGCTCGTCACCGGGTTCGGTGCCGGCCGCGGCTACGCATTCGAGGACTTCCTGCACGACCAGCGGGCCGCCGGGCTTGCCATCGACCTCACCCTGTCCACCTGGGACCTGCGCCCCTTCGCCCCCGATGCGGGCTTCCTCGTCTGCGTCGCAAGCCGCCCCGAGGGCTCCGTGGCGCCCGCGGCGCAGGCATCCACGGCACAGGCACCCACGGCACAGGCGGGCGAGGACTCATCCGAGCGCCCGCCGCTGTCCCGGGAGGCCGGGGCCCCCGCCGGCCGTCGGCTGCTGTGAGGCCCCGGTGGTCAGGCCGCTGAACACCGCCGCGCTCGCGCGGGCGACGGGGATGGGCTGGGAGGACATCGTCGCCGTGCTGGAGGCCGCGGGCGGTTCGCGGTTGGATCACGGGCAGCTCGTGGCCGTTGCGGCCGCCGCGTTCGCCGGCCGCGTGGACAATCCTGGCTGGTGGGCGCAGGCGGCGGCCCTGGGCTTCGAGCAGCGGATCGGCCGGCGCCTGCCCGGCCAGCGCGCCGACGGCACCTTCTCCGCGACCGCCTCGCGCACCGTCGCGCTCGACCGCGCCGCGGCCTACGAGCGCGTAGTCGGCCACCTCGGCGCGCACCCCGGTACGATCGCCGGGCACCCCCTGAGCGGGCCGCCGCGCACCTCGCGCACCGCCCAGCGCAGCTTCTGGCGCGCCGACCTCGAGCGCGGCGAGCGCATCGAGCTGGGGGTCGCCGCCGCCGCGCCGCTGGCCGCGAGCCCGCAGGCGGCGCGCGCCCTGGTGACGGCCGGCGCGGAGAAGGTCCCGGACCCCGCCGCCGCCGAGGCCTGGCGCGCGGACCTCCGGGCGCTGCTGGCGGGCATCTTCGGCTGAGCGGCGCGGCCGCTCAGCCCCGGCGCTGCTGCTCGTACTCGCGCTGCCAGTCCTCGGGCGTGCGCTGCAGGGCGCGCATGTGCCGGCGGGCGAGGTCCATGAACGTCCGGGTGGCGGGGGAGAGCTCGGCATCGATGCGGGTGATGAACGCGAACTGCTCGACGAAGGGCGGCTCCACCGGCGCCCAGGTGACCCGCTCACCCACGCGGTGGGCGCGCAGGACGAGCGAGGAGGCCAGCGTGTCGCCCACGCCCTCGGCGCACAGCTCGAGCGCCGCATCCATGAACTCGACCTCGATGTAGGGCCGGATCCGCACGCCGGCCGACTGGGCGAGCACATCGAGCCGGCGCCGCATCGGGTCGTCGTGCCGGAAGCGCGCCTCGGAGAGCACGAGGCGGCGCTCGGACAGCTGCGCCGGCGTCACAGGCTCCTCCGTGTGGGCGGGCTCGGCGCTCACGCAGACGACGATGTCGGTGAGGACCGGCTCGGAGACCGTGAGCCCGTGGGCGTCGATGGGCAGCGAGACCAGCCCGGCCTCCAGGTCGCCCTCGCGCACGGCCTGCGCCACCTCGGACGAGTTGAGCCCCACGATCTCGATCTGGACGTCGGGGTGAAGGCGGGAGAAGTCGACGATGAGCGGGGTGAGCAGGTAGCGGTGCGCGCTGCTGAACGTGCCGAACGACACCGTCCCGCCCAGCAGGGCGCTGGCCTGGTGCGCGGCGGCGGTGACCGCCTCGGCCGCGGCGAGCGCGGCCCTGGCGCGCGGGACGAGCTCGCCGGCCCACGTCCGTGAGATGCCATCCTGCCCGGCGGCGTCGTGCCCCGCACGCCGCTGGGGCGGCGAGCCGATGTCGCGGAGGTCTCCGGCATGATCGCCTACCTCGCGGGCCCCGACTCGGCCTTCGTGACCGGCGCCCACCTCGTCATCGACGGCGGCTTCGAGGCCGGCTGAGCGGCGCCCGAGGCGCTGGCCGGCACCCGGCCGGCCCGCGCCTCGGCCGCGGCGGGGCCCGGGGGAGCGCGGTGACGGGGGCCACCGCGGGTTGCTGCCACGGAAGACTTCACGCATCCTGGTAGACGGCCGTTTTCGTCCCCAACCCCGCAAAGGACCCGATGACACAGGGCAGAGAACCCTCCTCGTCGCCAGCCGACCCGCAGCCCGCGGGCGCGCACGCCGCACCCGGCTCCGCCGCCTCCGACGCGCCGGCGCCCGGCGAGGCCCCCACCGCCTTCTCCGACGCGCCCTCGACGGCGGTCGACCCCCGCGAGGAGCCCACAGCGGCCTCCCTCGAGGAGCGCCTGGGCCACGCCGACCGCTACGACTTCGTCGACCCGCTCGATCCCGACCGCCGCGAGGTCGAGCCCATCGACGACAGTGCCTCGGACGACGAGATCACCGACCAGCTGCGCGAACAGGGCGTGAAGATCGGCCGCGGCGGCGTCACCCCCGCCGTGTTCTACCCGGCGATCGGCATCGTCGTCCTCGTGACCGCGCTCGCCATGGTCTTCCCGGACGGCACGGGCGCGGTGCTCGAGTCCATCCAGGGCTGGATCGTGGCGGACCTGGGCTGGTTCTACATGCTCACGATCGGCATCCTCATCGGCTTCGCCGTGTTCTTCGGCGTCTCGAAGTACGGCCGGATCCGCCTGGGCCGCGACGGCGAGAAACCGGAGTTCGGCCTCCTGTCCTGGTTCGCCATGCTGTTCGCCGCGGGCATGGGGATCGGCCTCGTGTTCTTCGGCGTCGCCGAGCCGCTCACCTACATGACCTCGGACCCCAAGCCGGGCACCGAGGGGCCGCCGTCCGCGCTGGCGGAGCAGGGCCTCGCCCAGACGTTCATCCACTGGGGCCTGCACCCCTGGGCCTGCTACGCGATCATCGGCCTCGCGCTGGCCTACGGGATCCACCGCCGCGGCCGGCCCGTGTCGATCCGCTGGGCGCTCGAGCCGCTCTTCGGCGAGCGCATCAAGGGCTGGCTGGGAGACACCGTGGACGTCATCGCGGTGCTCGGCACGCTCTTCGGCGTGGCCACCTCGCTGGGCCTCGGCGTCCAGCAGATCGCCGCCGGCGTGCAGTCGATCGGCATCATCGGCGAGGTCAACAACACGATCCTCGTCGTCCTCATCGTCATCATCACGCTGCTCGCCACCACCTCGGTCGTCACCGGCCTGGGCGCGGGCATCAAGTGGCTGTCGAACATCAACCTGTCCGTGGCGGGCCTGCTGCTCATCTCGCTCATCATCATGGGCCCCACGGTCTTCCTGTTCCGCGAGATGATCCAGGCGTTCGGGCTCTACCTGGCCAACTTCTTCCAGATGACGTTCGACACCGCGGCCTACACGGGCGAGGAGGGCCAGACCTGGGCCTCGTCCTGGACGATCTTCTACTGGGGCTGGTGGATCTCCTGGGCGCCGTTCGTGGGCGTGTTCATCGCGCGCATCTCCCGCGGCCGCACCATCCGCGAGTTCATCGCCGGCGTCCTGCTGGTGCCCACGATGGTCAGCTTCGTGTGGTTCTCCGTGCTGGGCGGCATCGCGATCCACCGCCAGCTCACGCAGGGCGACCTGTGGCACGAGGGCGGCGAGGCGATCGTGCCGGAGAAGGCGCTGTTCACCGTGCTCAGCGACCTGCCGGCGGGCCCCGTGCTCTCTGTCGTCGCGATCCTGCTCGTGGCGATCTTCTTCATCACCTCCTCGGACTCCGGCTCACTCGTCGTGGACATGCTCTCCTCCGGCGGGCACCCGAACCCGCCGCTGTGGTCGCGCGTCGTGTGGGCCTTCCTCGAGGGCCTCGTCGCGATCGCGCTGCTGCTGTCGAACGGGCTGACCTCGCTGCAGGCGGGCTCGCTCATCACGGCGCTGCCGTTCAGCGTGATCCTCCTGCTCATGGCGTTCGCGACGCTCAAGACGCTCAAGCTCGACCACGCGATGGTGGAGGAGCAGAAGCTCCTCCACCGCGCGGAGGCGATCAGCGAGCACATCACGGACAGCATGGCCGACCGCGTCACCGGCCACGTCAACGAGCAGTTCGCCGGCGAGTGGGGCGAGGTGCTCGACGACCGGATCGACTACCGGATCTCGCGCACCCGCGCCGGCCGCGTGGACGGCGGGCGCGGGCGCACCGCGACGGGCGAGCAGCCCGCCGTGGCCGACCCGGATGCCGCGCGCAAGCGCGGCGGGAAGCCGCCCCGCAAGGGCTGAGGCAGCCCGCCTCGCGCGCAGGGGCCCGGTCGATCCACTCGGATCGGCCGGGCCCCTGCGCGCGTGCGCTGGCGGGGCAGCGGTGCTGCCCTGGCGCACCGACCGCTGCAGACCGTCCGCCGCGCCGCGCCGCGGCTCCCGGCGCTTTGACCCCGGCCGCGCCGGCCGCCGCGCCGGCCGCCGCGCCGGCCGCCGCGCTGGCCACTGCGTTCGGATCCCGGTTCGCCGGGCTCCTCCGCGCGCCGGCGCTAGGCGGCCCCCTCGGCAACCCAGCCGCCCCTCGGCGAAACCCAGCCGGCCCTTAGGTGAAGATGAGGTTCCAGGCGCCCGTCGCGACCGCCGCCGTGATGGCGGCGGCGGCCATCGCCGCGCTGCAGGCGATGAGCACCGCATCGCGCCCGCCCAGGCGCGAGGTGCGCGACCAGGTCCGCCCGGCGGTGCCGAAGGCACGGCCCTCCATGGCCATCGCGAGCCGTGTGCCCCGCCGGATCGCCTGGACGAGCAGGGCGAACGAGACGGGGAAGAACGCTGCGAGCTTCGCGAACGGCCCGGCGCCGCCCACGCCGCGGGCGCGGCGGGCCATCTGGAGGGTCGCCAGCTCGGCGGCGAAGAGTCCCACGAGGCGGGAGGCGGCCAGCGAGGCGAGCACGAACCGCTCGGGCAGCCGGCAGATCTGGACGAGCGAGTCCGCCAGCTCCGTCGAGTCGATGGACGCGGCGAGCAGCACGCACGGGAGCACGAGGTCGATCGTGCGCAGCGCCACGGCGAGCCCGGCCAGCAGCGAGCCGGTGGAGAACACGACCGGGCCCAGCTGCAGGAGCACGGTGCCGGACTTCTCCGAGAGCAGGGCGGTGCCGTAGCCGGCGCCCAGCGCGATGAGGGGGATGAACCACAGCCGCCTGGCGAGCACGGCCGCGCGCACGCCGGCCAGCGGCGCGGTGAGGGCGATGAGCGCGAGCATGAGCGAGGCGGAGACGATGTCGATGCTGAGCACGACCCCGAACGTGAGGACGGCCATCGCGATGATCTTGCCCACCGGATTGCAGCGGGTGACCCAGGTCCGGCGCGCCACGGGCAGCAGCGCGGCGACGGGGGGCGCCGCGGCGGGCTCGCTGCGGATGACGATGTCGCTCATCGCACCTCCTGCGGGCGCGGGGCCGGGGCGAACGCGCAGCGGCGCGCGCCCACCGCGGTGAGGAACTCCTCGTCGTGGCTGACTGCGAGGAGCGCACCGCCCGCGTCGACCTGGTCGCCCAGCAGCTCGGCGAGGCCGCGCCACGTGCGCGCGTCCTGGCCGAAGGTGGGCTCGTCGACGATGAGCACGGGCGGCTGCGCGGCGAGCATGCACGCCACGGACAGCCGCCGCTTCTCCCCACCGGAGAGCGTCTGCGGGTGGGCGGGGGCCAGGGCCTCCATCCGCAGCCGGGCGAGCAGCTCGTCCGCGCGGGCGGCGGCGATCTCCTCGCCCAGCCCGGCGCGCAGCGGCCCGAACTCCAGTTCCGCGCGCACGCTCGCCGCGATGAACTGGTGCTCGGGCTCCTGGAACACCGTGCCGATCCGGCTGACGAGCTCCTGGGCGCTCCAGCCGTGCGGCGCGCTGCCCCGGGGCCGGCCGGTGCCGGCGGCCAGCAGCGCGGGCTGCGCCCGGAGGGTCCCGGCCAGCGGCGGCAGCAGGCCGGCGAGGGTGAGCGCCGTCGTGGACTTGCCGGCGCCGTTGGGGCCGACGAAGCCGGTGGCGGTGCTCGCGCGGATGTCGAGGTCGATGCCCGCGGCCGTGAGCGCTCGCCCGCGCCCGGTTCCGAGCCCCCGCGCGCTCAGCAGCTCCTCACCGCCCGCGGCGCGCGCCCGCGGGGCGGGCAGGGGCAGGTCGGGCAGCCACAGGCCCGCGTCGAGCAGGGCCGGGCGCAGGCCGGCATCGGCCAGCACCGCCCGCGGCGGGCCATCGGCCAGCACGCCCTCGGGGCCCAGCACGACGACCCGGTCGACGTGGTCGGCCCAGATCTCCACGCGGTGCTCGACGACGAGCATCGTGGCTCCGGTCCGGGCCTGCGCGGCGAGCACGGCATCGCGGACAACGGTCACGGCAGCGGGGTCGAGGTTGGCGGTGGGCTCGTCCAAGACGATGACGTCCGGGGCCATGGCGATGACCCCGGCGATGGCGAGCCGCTGCTTCTGCCCGCCGGACAGGGCCTGCGTGGAGCGCTCCGGCGGCAGGGTCAGGCCCACGAGGTCGAGTGCGGCGGCGGCCCGGTGCGGGATGTCGGCGGCCGGGACGCGCAGGTTCTCCATCCCGAACGCCACGTCCGCGCCGATCGTTGCGAGGATGACCTGCGAGTCGGGGTCCTGGAGCACCAGGCCGGTGCGCCCGGCCGAGGGGTCGGGCTCTTGCCCGCCCACGAGCAGCTCGCCCTCCTGGTAGCCGGACTCGGCCGGCAGCACGCCGGCCAGGGCGTGGAGGAACGTCGACTTGCCCGCCCCCGAGGCGCCCGCGAGCAGCACGCGCTGGCCCGCGGGGACCTCGAGGTCGATGTGGGCGAGGGCCGCCCGCTTCCGGCCGGCGTGGCGCCAGCCGAAGTCGCGGGCGAGGATGTCCGCGGGCATCAGACCTCGCGGTTGGACCGTCCGGCGGCGAACGCGGAGAGCGCGCCGGTCTTCGCGACGGCCTTCATCGCCAGCCACGACACCAGGCCGGCGATGAGGGCACCGGAGATCGTCGTGGCGATGAAGAACACGACCTTCCACATGGTCGCCCATTCCGCGTAGTAGATGATCGCCTCGTGGATGCCCAGGGCCAGGCCGGCCAGTGCCCCGGACAGCAGGCCGACGGGCAGCGTGAAGCGGCGGTAGGCGAAGAGCGCGAAGGCGAGCTCCGCTCCGGCGCCCTGGAGCAGGCCGGAGAAGACGGCGCCCAGGCCGAACTGCGAGCCGAGGGCCGCCTCGATGACCGCGGCGAGCAGCTCGCAGAACAGGGCCGCGCCCGGCTTGCGGATGATGAGCCCGGCCAGCGGGCCGGCGATCACCCAGCCGCCGGTCAGCAGGCCGCCGGCCGGCGGGAACGCGGCGAACGGCACCTGCATGACCGACCACGAGGCCGACCACAGGGTGAAGATGAGGCCGCACGCGACGGCGAGGACGGCGGCGACGACGATGTCGACGACCCGCCACGCATAGGCCGGGCGGGCGCGGCGGTCGGATGTCGGTGCGGTCATGAAGATCCTCCTTATGGCAAGGAGGGGTGAAGAGACTCGACTTCCTTCGGCGGTATGAGCCGCATCAGGTTCGAGGGTCTGCGCGCTGCGCACTCTCAGCGCCCCTGACGGCGCTCCCCTGTCGTGGGGCCCAGACTACACAATCCGCAGGACTCTGGGGAGATTCCCAGCCGCGCCCGGGCCGAGGTGCCGCGCGCAGGCGCACCGGCCCGCGCCTCGGGCGCGGGGGAGGGGCTACGGGAGGAGGCCCAGGTGGGCGAGCGCGGCCTTGACGACGTGCTGCTGGCCGTGGGAGAGCTCGGAGAGCGTCTCGCGGCGCAGCGCCTCGGCGGGCGTGAGCCAGTCGAGGCTCAGGGCGTCCTGGCGGGGCGTGCACTCGCCCTGGACCGGCACGATGTAGCACAGCGCGATCGCGTGCTGGCGGGGGTCGAAGAACTTCGACTCGCCCTCGGTGGGGAAGTACTCGGCCACGTGGAAGGGGGTCAGCGAGGGCGGCAGCAGCGGCAGCGCGAGCGGGCCCAGGTCCTTCTCGCAGTGGCGGGTGAGCGCGCGGCGCAGCGGCTCGTGGAAGCGAACGCGCCCGCCCACGATCTCGCGGCCGAGAGTCCCGTCGGCCATGGTGCGCAGCAGCAGGCCCACCCGCTCGGGGGCGCCGCTGTCGCCCAGCTGCACGGGGACCGCGTTGACGTAGGCGATGGGCAGCCGGCGGCGCAGCTGCGCGATCTCGTCCGGTTCGAGCCAGTTGTCGTCGTAGTCCAGGGCTGTCCGCGTCATGGAGTCATCGTGACACATCGGGGCCCTCCGGCGAGCGCGGCGGGAGGGGGACGATGGCCGCCGCGGGCCATCCCGGGCGCCCCGCCCTTGGCCGCTGCCGCGCGGTGAAGTACCTTGATGTCAAGATATTTCCGGGCCGGTGGGGCGCGCTGCGCCGGCGGGCCGGAGGTTAGAGTGGTGGCGAAGTGCGCCACCGCACACTGTCGACGTTGACACGAAGGAGAGCGTCCGTGATCGATCACGAAGTCCGCACCTACAAGAGCTCCGAGAAGCTGGCGCGCGAAGACCAGCTCGCCCACAAGATCGCCTCGGTGGCCGCGGATCCGGTCCCCGTGGACCCGCAGGTCTCCGAGATGGTGGTCAACCGGGTCATCGACAACGCCGCCGTCGCCGCCGCCTCGGTGCGCCGCAAGGCCCCCACCCACGCCCGCGAGCAGGCCCTGCCGCATGCGCTCACCCCCGGCTCCACGGTGTTCGGCGAGGCCCTGAGCACGACGATCTCCCCCGAGTGGGCCGCATTCGCCAACGGCGTGGCGGTGCGCGAACTCGACTTCCACGACACGTTCCTCGCCAAGGAGTACTCGCACCCCGGCGACAACATCCCGCCCATGATCGCGGTCGCCCAGCACCTGGGCGTCGGCGGGGCGGACCTCATCAACGGGATCGCCACCGGCTACGAGATCCAGATCGACCTGGCCAAGGGCATCTCGCTGCACGAGCACAAGATCGACCACGTCGCCCACCTCGGGCCCTCGGTGGCCGCCGGCCTGGGCGCCATGCTCCACCTGCCGGTCGACGTCACCTACCAGGCGATCGGCCAGGCGCTGCACGTCACCACCGCCACCCGCCAGTCGCGCAAGGGCGAGATCTCCTCGTGGAAGGCCCACGCCCCGGCGTTCGCCGGCAAGATGGCGATCGAGGCCGTCGACCGCGCGATGCGCGGCGAGGGCTCGCCGAGCCCCATCTACGAGGGCGAGGACGGCGTCATCGCCTGGATCCTCTCCGGACCGGACGCCCGCTACACGGTGCCGCTGCCCGGTGCCGGCGAGGCCAAGCGCGCGATCCTCGACTCCTACACGAAGGAGCACTCCGCGGAGTACCAGGCGCAGGCGCTCATCGACCTCGCGCGCAGGATGGGCGCGCAGATCGCGGACAAGTCCACGATCAAGAAGATCACCATCCACACCTCGCACCACACGCACAACGTCATCGGCACCGGCGCCGAGGATCCGCAGAAGATGGACCCGAAGGCCAGCCGCGAGACGCTCGACCACTCGATCATGTACATCTTCGCCGTCGCGATGGAGGACGAGGGCTGGCACCACGAGCGCTCCTACGCCCCCGAGCGCGCCGGCCGGCCGGAGACCGTCGAGCTGTGGCACAAGATCGAGACGCGCGAGGACCCGGAGTGGACCCGCCGCTACCACTCGACCGATCCGGACGAGATGGCCTTCGGCGGCCGCGTGGAGATCGAGTTCGAGGACGGCTCGACGCTCGTCGACGAGCTGGCCGTGGCCGATGCCCACCCGCTGGGCGCCCGGCCCTTCGCGCGGGAGAACTACGTGGAGAAGTTCCGCACGCTCTCCGAGGGCATCGTGAGCGAGGCCGAGCAGAACCGCTTCCTCGACCTCGCCCAGAACCTCGAGCAGCTGGGCGCCGACGACATCCGCCAGCTCAGCTTCGTCGTCGAGGGCCTGGGCCACTCGGGCTCGAAGGGGATCTTCTGATGCTCGGGGCCACCGCCACCGCGCACGAGCGCCGGGTGCGCTTCCGCGAGCTGCTCGCCGCCGATGCGATCGCCCAGTTCCCGGGCGCGATCAACCCGATCAACGCCCAGCTCATCGAGCAGGAGGGCTTCGAGGGCGTCTACATCTCCGGCGGCGCCTTCTCCGCCGCGCAGGGCCTGCCGGACATCGGCCTGACCACGCTGACGGAGGTCGCCGACCACGGCCGGGCGATCGCGCGGGTGACGAACCTGCCCACGTTCATCGACGCGGACACGGGCTGGGGCGAGGCGATGAACGTCGCCCGCACCGTCCAGGAGTTCGAGGACGCCGGGCTCTCCGGCATGCACCTCGAGGACCAGGTCAACCCCAAGCGCTGCGGCCACCTGGACGGCAAGGAGGTGGTGAGCCGCGCCGAGATGGTCAAGCGGGTCTCCGCCGCCGTCAAGGGCCGCCGCGACGACGCATTCGTCATCAGCGCCCGCACGGACGCCCGGGCGGGCGAGGGACTCCAGGCCGCGATCGATCGGGCCAAGGCCTACGTCGATGCCGGCGCGGATCTCATCTTCCCCGAGGCGATGCGCGACCTGGGCGAGTTCGAGACGTTCGCCAACGCCGTCGGCGCGCCGATCCTGGCGAACATGACGGAGTTCGGCAAGAGCGAGCTCTTCACGACGCAGCAGCTCGCCGATGCGGGGGTGTCGATGGTCATCTACCCCGTCACCACCCTGCGCATCGCCATGGGCGCGATCAAGCGCGGGCTGGCCACGATCCGCTCGGAGGGGACGCAGGCCTCGCTCGTCGAGGGCATGCAGACCCGCGCGGACCTCTACGACACGATCGACTACAACGCGTACAACGACTTCGACGCGAGCATCTTCAACTTCTCTCAGGAGGGCCACCAGTGAGCGAGCAGGACATCAAGAAGGGCCTCGCCGGCGTCGTCGTCGACACGACCGCCGTCTCGAAGGTCGTCCAGGAGACGAACTCCCTGACCTACCGCGGCTACCCCGTCCAGGAGCTCGCCGCCGCGTGCAGCTTCGAGGAGGTCGCCTACCTCATCTGGCACGGCGAGCTGCCCACCCGCGCGCAGCTTGACGAGTTCACCCGCAGCGAGCGCGACAAGCGCGAGATCGACCCCCAGCTCGTCGACCTCCTGCTGTCGCTGCCGCGCGACTCCCACCCCATGCACGTCGTGCAGACGGCCGTCGCCTACCTGGGCGCCGTGGACCCCCACGCCGATGAGACGGGGGAGGAGGCCAATCGCCGCATCGCCGAGCGCCTCTACGCCCAGCTGCCCACGATCGTCGCGATCGACCACCGGCGCCGCCACGGGCTGGACCCGGTCGCCCCCTCGAAGGACCTGGGCTACGCGGCCAACTTCTTCCACATGGTCTTCGACGAGGTCCCGGCCGAGGAGATCGTCCGCGCGTTCGACATCTCGATGATCCTCTACGCGGAGCACTCGTTCAACGCCTCCACGTTCACCGCCCGCGTCATCACGTCGACCACCTCGGACATGTACTCCGCGGTCGCCGGGGCCGTGGGCGCGCTCAAGGGCCCGCTGCACGGCGGTGCCAACGAGGCCGTCATGGCGATGCTCGAGGAGGTCGGCACGGCGGATCGGGCGTCGGAGTGGATCGACCGGGCGCTGGCGGAGAAGAAGAAGATCATGGGCTTCGGCCACCGGGTGTACAAGAACGGCGACTCGCGCGTGCCCACCATGCGCAAGGCGTTCGAATCGATGGTGGAGGTCACCGGCGACACCCAGCTGCTCGACCTCTACAACGCCTTCGAAGAGGACTTCGTGGGCCGCAAGGGCATCTACCCGAACCTCGACTACCCATCCGGGCCCGCCTACCACCTCATGGGCTTCGACACCGAGCAGTTCACGCCCATCTTCGTCATGGCCCGCATCACCGGATGGACCGCGCACATCATGGAGCAGCAGGCCGCGAACGCGCTCATCCGCCCGCTGAGCGCCTATGACGGGCAGGAGCAGCGCGAGGTCCCGGCCGACCGCGGCTGAGCGATGACCGCGCAGCAGACCGGCCGGGCGGCCGATCGCGAGGGCTTCGCCTACTCCGTCGCCGACGGCGTCGGCACCCTCGTCATCGACCGCCCGGCCAAGCGCAACGCGCTCTCGCGCGCCATGTGGCAGGCGCTGCCGGGCATCCTGCACGACATCGACGCGGACCCCGAGGTGCGCGTCCTCATCCTCACCGGCGCCGGCGGGCACTTCTCCGCGGGCTCGGACATCCACGACCTCGACGTGCCGCTCGCCGAGTTCTGGGAGACCAACTCCGCCGCCGAGGCGGCCCTCGCATCCGTGGACATCCCCACCATCGCCGCGATCGAGGGCAACTGCGTGGGCGGGGGCACGGAGCTCGCGGCGGCCTGCGATGTGCGCATCGCGGCGCCGGGCACCATCTACGGCGTCACGGCCGCGAAGCTGGGCCTCGTCTACCCCCCGGGCCCCACCCGGCGGCTGGCCGCGATCCTGGGCGAGTCCTGGGCGCGGTACTTCCTGCTGACCGCGGAGATCATCGACTTCGACGAGGCGCTGCGCCTGGGCTTCATCCACCGGTCCGCCGATGAGCCGCTGGCCGCCGCGCGGGAGCTCGCGGCCACGATCGCCGGGCGCTCGGCGCTCAGCCAGACGGGGGTCAAGCGGATCCTGCGGGGCGCGGAGCCGTCGCCGGAGGCCGCCGGCTGGCTCGCCGAGGCGTACGCCCACGAGATCACCGAGGGGCAGCGGGCGTTCTTCGCCAAGGAGGCGCCGGCGTTCACCACCCGCCGCCAGGACTGGGAGGCGTGAGGGCGGGCGCCGGTGAGCGCCCGCGCGCTCAGCGCGCGCCGTGCGCGGCGTCGGTGCCCAGGACGTAGGCGACCTGGGCGATGTGCTCGGCGGCGTCGACGCTCACGCTGATGAGCCGCCCGGCCCGGGTGACGGGCGGATCCCACTGCTCGTCGATGACCTCGGCGACCTGCGCCTCGGTCAGCTGCGAGACGTAGTCGACCTGCGCCTCGGTCGCGGCCTCGATGTAGTCGATGAGCAGGCGCGGATCGTCGACGACGATCCGCTCCGCCTGCTCGGCCGACTGGCCGTAGCCCATCTGCGCGGCGCCCAGCTCGGCATCGTCCAGGCCCAGGTCGAAGCGCGCGTCGAACCCCTGGGCGGTCCACACCTGCTCGGTGCCCGCCAGGTCCGCGATCTGCACGTCGATCTCGCGGCCCGTGTGCCACAGCAGCCACGCCGGCGAGTTCGGGTGGCCGCCCACGTGGACGTTGAGCACCGCAGGGTCGAGCGAATCGGCGATGGCGGCAAGCGAATCGGCGGGCCGGCGGGCGAGGTCGGTGAGGATGGCGATCGATTCCATGCCTGCACACTAATGCGCCGCGGCGGTGGCGAAAAGGGCGCCGCCAGCAGGAATGATCTCCCGGGGCGCCGTGTTCTACACCGTGTAGCAAGAAAAACCACAACCCGAGGAGGAAACGCGATGGCAGACAATGCCCCGTTCAAGGCGTCCCACGAGCTGGCCGAGAACCTGCAGAGCGTCGTCACCGATCTCATCGACCTGAGCCTGGTGGGCAAGCAGGCCCACTGGAACATCCTGGGCACCAACTTCCGCGACCTCCACCTCAACCTCGACGAGGTCATCGACATCGCCCGCGAGGGAGCGGACGACTTCGCCGAGCGGATGCGCGTGCTCTACGCCGTGCCCGACGGCCGCGCGGTCGTCGTCGCCAAGGAGTCCAGCCTCCCGGCGTTCCCCGAGGGCGAGATCTCCACGCACGATGCGGTGGACCGCATCACCGATGCGATCTACGCCGCGACCGGCACGATGCGCAAGATCCATGACGCCGTGGACGCGGCCGACCCCACGACCGCGGACATCCTGCACGAGTACACCCAGAAGCTCGAGCAGCAGGCCTGGTTCATCTCCGCGGAGAACCGCAAGCCCGCCGCGAAGTAACCCGCCGCACCTCACGCCGTCCGGCGCCACGGCCGAACGGCGCACGGCATCGGCCGTGCTCAGCATGTGAGTCCTCATCCGGCCGACGCCCACAGGGGCCCGGCAGCCGCGCGCTGCCGGGCCCCTGTGCGCGCCCTGCGCCTCCTGGACGGGCGGCGGACAGGCACCGTGCCCGGCGCGGATACACTGGCCCGATGCGCCTAGCGGTCCTCGACATCGGGTCGAACAGCATCCACCTCCTCGTCGTCGACGCCCACGTGGGCGCGCCGCCGCTGCCCGCGACCTCCCACAAGGAGGTGGTGCGCCTCGCCGAATACCTCAAGCCCGACGGCTCGATCTCCGGCTACGGGCGCGATCGCCTCATCGCGTTCTGCCGCGAGGCCATCGACATCGCCGAGGACCAGGGGGCCGAGCAGATCCTCGCCTTCGCGACCTCCGCCATCCGCGAGGCGCCCAACGGCGAGGAGGTCATCGAGGCCATCCGCACGGCCTCCGGCCTCGACCTGACCGTCATGACCGGCGACGACGAGGCGCGCATCACGTTCCTGGCCGCCCGCCGCTGGTTCGGCTGGTCGGCCGGCAACATCCTCCTCCTCGACATCGGCGGCGGCTCGCTCGAGATCGCGGCCGGACACGACGAGTACCCCGAGGCCTCGCTGTCCGTGCCGCTGGGCGCGGGCCGGATGCACGCGGACTTCCTGCCGGACGAGGCGCCCTCCGAGGAGCAGCTCGCCCGGCTGCGCCACCACGCCCGCCGCACGATCGGCCGGATCGCCGGCGACATCAACCGGGTGGGCGCGCCGGAGAACGTCGTCGGCTCCTCGAAGACCTTCCGCTCGCTGGCCCGGATCGCCGGCGCCGCCCCGAGCGCCGACGGCATCTTCGTGCCCCGCACCCTCTCCCGCCGCGACCTGCCCGGCATCGTCGACGCCCTGGCCAGTCGCACGAACGCCGAGCGCGCCCAGCTGCCCGGCGTCTCCGAGGCCCGCGCCGGCCAGGTGCTCGCCGGTGCGATCGTCGCCGAGGCCGCATTCGCGATCTTCGGCATCGAGCGTATGAGGATCTCCCCGTGGGCGCTGCGCGAGGGGATCATCCTCCGGCGGCTCGACCTCCTCGACTCCGCGGAGGCGCTCTCGCCCTCCGATGCCGCCCACCGCACGCTCGCGGCCGCGGGTCGCAGCTGAGGCGCCGCACCGCCTGGCGCACGGGCTCCCGCGTCGTCTGCCACCTCTGGGGCATTCCGCGCCCGCGGGCCCTCGGGCCCGCCGGCCCGCACGTCCACCCGCTGGCCGCCTGCGCGCCAGACGGCCACCGGTCCCGAGGGGGTCATGGCCCGCGGCCGGGCGCCAGTAGACTAAGCGCCGTGAGCGGGAAGAGCGAAGACAGCGAGACGGACCGGCCGACCCCGGCGCGCAGGGCACTGACCGCCAAGAACTCGGCGAAGGCGAACTCCCGCCGGCACCGCGAGTACTTCGCGGCCAACCCGGTCTACGAGCAGGGCGCCGGCCACGTCTCTGACCACGAGATCCGCATCGGACTCTCCTCCTCCTCCGTGTCCCCCATGACGGTCGAGGAGACCTTCGACACCGCGGCCCGCCTGGGCTACGACGGCGTGGAGATCATGGTGACGAACAACCGCGGCACGCAGGACGCAGAGCTCATGCGCGCGGAGTCGCAGCGCACCGGCCTGCCCGTCATGTCGCTGCACGCGCCCACCCTGCTGCTCATGCCGCGCGTCATGCACCGCGACCACTGGGAGAAACTGCGCCTGACCTGTGAGCTCGCCGCGCGGGCCGGCGCCCGCACCGTGGTCCTCCACCCGCCGTTCCGCTGGCAGGGCGACTACGCCCGCGACTTCGTGCCCGGGGTGCGCCGGATGGCAGCCGAGACCGGGATCGCGCTGGCGGTGGAGAACATGTACCCGTGGCGCGCCGGCGTGCGCGAGATCCTCGTCTACCAGCCGGACTGGAATCCGCTCGACGAGGACTACGACGCCATGACCTTCGACTTCTCCCATGCCGCGACGGCCGGGATGAACGCGCTGGAGACGGTGGCCGAGATCCGCGACCGGCTGGCGGTCGTTCACCTCACCGACGGCTCCGGCTCCCTCAAGGACGAGCACCTGGTGCCCGGCCGCGGGCGCATGCCCGTCGCGGAGACCCTCCAGCACCTCGCCAAGCACAACTGGGCCGGCGACGTCGTCGTCGAGGTCAACACCCGCCTCGTCGCGAAGAAGGCCACCCGCGATGCGATGCTCGCCGAATCCCTCGCCTTCGCCCGGCGCCACCTGGGCCTCACCGCCGCCCGATGACGGCGGCAGTGTGCCCAGCGGGCCGGTGCCGCGGCCGAGGCGCGGGCCCGGCCGGCGCCTCGCGCTCGGCTCGCTGAGCGCAGCCGCACCGACACCCCACTACCTCCCCACCGAAAGGACGGCAGTCAGCATGACGCCAACGATTGCATTCCTGGGCACCGGAAACATGGGCGCCGCCCTGCTGGCGGGCATCCTCGCCGCGGGCGAGGACCACGTCGCCCGCGACCGGGTGCACGCCACGACGAAGTCGGAGGAGTCCGCGCGCGCGCTCGCCGAGCGCCTCGACGTCCCCGCGACCTCGCTCGAGTCCGAGCCGGATGCCAACCGCGAGGCCGTGGACGGCGCGGACTTCGTCTTCCTGGGCGTCAAGCCGTGGATGATGCGCGGGACGCTCGCCGACCTCGCGGGCGCGCTGCCGGCCCGCGCCGTCATCGTGTCCATGGCGGCGGGCTTCTCCGCCGCGCAGATCCAGGAGCTCGCCCCGGACAACCCGGTCGTGCGGATCATGCCGAACACCCCCTCCGCACTGGGCCGCGGCGTCATCGCGCTGGCGGCCGGGGAGGGCGTCGACGAGGACCAGCGCGCGCAGCTGAGCGCGCTGCTGTCCGGCGCGGGCGAGGTCTTCGAGGTCAGCGAGGAGCAGATCGGGGCGATGACGGGCATCTCCGGCTCCGGCGTGGCGTACTTCTTCTACCTCGCCGAGGCGCTCGTCGCCGCCGGCGTGGAGCTGGGACTGGACGAGGAGACGGCGCGCGGGATGGTCGTGCAGACGGCCGTGGGCGCCGGTGCGCTGCTGGCCGACGGGGGCGACCCGGCCGCGCTGCGCAACGCCGTGACGAGCAAGGGCGGCACCACGCACGCGGCCATCACCGCGCTCGCCGACGCCGACTTCGAGGCGGTCGTGGCGCGCGCCGCCACCGCCGCCCGGGATCGCGCCGCGGAGATGGAAGCGGAGAACCAGCAGGGCTGAGCGCCCGCCTGCCGCAGGAGCGCCCGCTGGGCTCCCGCGCTACGGGCGGCCGGCGAAGCGGCCCAGCAGCTCCACATTGCCCGCCACGATGAGCACGTCCTGGGCGCCGATGCGGGTGCTGGGCTCCGCGTACGTGAAGTCCCGCCCGGGGCTCTTCACGCCCACGACCGTGACCCCGTACGTGTCCCGGATGCGCGACTCGCCCAGCGTGAAGCCCTGGACCTCCTTGGGCGGGCGCATCTTCACGACCGCGAAGTGGCCCTCGTCGAACTCGATGTAGTCGAGCATCCGCGAGGACACAAGGTGGGCCACGCGCGCCCCGGCCTCGGACTCGGGGAAGAGCACGTGCTCCGCGCCGATCCGGCGCAGGATCTTGCCGTGGGCGTTCGAGATCGCCTTCGCCCACACCTGCGAGATGCCCAGGTCCACGAGGTTCGCGGTGGTGAGCACGCTCGCCTCGATCGAGGTGCCGATGCCCACGACGGCGGTCGTGAAGTCCTCGGCGCCCACCTGGCGCAGCGCCTCGATGTTCGTCGAATCGGCCTCGACGACGTGGGTGAGGCGGCCCGTCCACTGCTGGACGACCTCCGGGCTGCGCTCGATCGCCATGACCTCGCGGCCCAGGCTCATGAGCCCCTCCGCGGTAGCCGAGCCGAAGCGCCCCAGCCCGATCACGAGGATCGAGGACGCCTCCCGCTCGGAGGACTTCTTGGCCACGCGCTCTCCTTCTCACTCGTCATCACAGGCTCAGACATCGTCACAGGGCCGGTCGCACTGTCGTCCTGCCCCGCAGGGCCATTCGCATCCCGGCGTGCGCCGCGGTGCTCAACCGATGATCGGCCGCTCCTCGGGGAAGCGGTACAGCCGCTGGGTGTCGCGCTGGGAGACCGCCGCCGCCAGCGTAATCGTACCCAGCCGGCCCAGGAACATGAGGACGGAGAGGACGTAGAGGCCGGCGGGCGGCGAGGCCTCCGTCACGCCGGAGGACAGCCCGCAGGTGCCGAACGCGGAGATGACCTCGAAGAGCACGAGGTCGAGCTTGAGGTGGGTGACCTGGAGCATGATGAGCGTGCCGACGATGACGATCGTGAAGCCCGCCAGGGTCACGGAGATCGCCACCTTGATGACCGAGGGGTCGATGCGCCGCTGGAAGGCGCTGACATCGCGCAGGCCACGGGCCTCCGACCAGGCGGCGAGCACGAGGATCGCAAGCGTCGTGACCTTGATGCCGCCGGCCGTGGACGAGGAGCCGCCGCCGATGAAGATGAGGACGTCGACAAGCAGATGGCTGCTGGCCGACATGTCCGGCACGCTCACCGTGGAGAACCCGCCCGAGCGAGTCATCACGGACATGAAGAGCGCCTCGACGTTCGTGTCCCAGAAGCCGTGGGCGCCCAGCGTGCGCGGATTGCCCGCCTCGAAGAGGAGGAGGAAGGCGAAGCCCACCGCCACGAGGATCCCGGAGGTCGCCAGCGTGAGCTTCGTGTGCAGGTCCCAGCGCCGCGGTCGGCGCCACAGGAAGGTGACCATGAGGATGACGGGGAAGCCCAGGGAGCCCACGAACACCGCGAGCATGATGACGATGAGGATCAACGGATCGTTGGCGAAGTGCTCCATGCCGCCGGAGTGGATCGTGAAGCCCGCGTTGTTGAACGCGGAGATCGCATAGAACGCGGAGTGCCAGACCGCATCGCCCAGCTCCTCGCCGCGCAGCAGGAAGCGGGGCAGGAGCAGGGCGAAGACCACCGCCTCGGCGACGACGATCGTGCCGACGACCACGCGCAGCAGCGTGCCGACCTGGCCCAGCTTGAACGTGTTCGTCGCCTGCGCCGCGATGAGCCGCTGGCGCACGCCCAGCTTGCGGGAGACGACCATGCCGAGCACCGAGGCCAGGGTGAGGATGCCCAGGCCGCCCACCTGGATGCCAGCCGTGATGACGGCGACCCCGAAGTCCGACCAGTACTCCTCCGTGACCACCGGCGTCAGCCCGGTCACGCACACGGCGGACACGGCGGTGAAGACGGACTTCGCAATCGAGATGTCACCGGGGTCGCGGTGGGCGATCGGCAGGCACAGCAGGACGGCGAAGACCGCGATGACGCCCACGAACGAGACCATCGCAAGGCGAGCGGGGGAGGAGTCGGCGACCCTGTCGACGAAGTCGCGCAGGCGCCGGCCCGGGGCGAACACGCGCTCGCTCATGGGGTCCCCGGGCAGTCTGCTCACCCGGACATCCTACGGCGAGCCCGCGCTGCCCCGGGGGAGCCCGCCCCGGGCTGTCCCGGCGCCCGCCCACGCTGCGCAACTCCGCGCCCGAGGCGCGGGCGGGCGGGTGCGCGCCCGCACCTCGGGCGGGGCGTGACCGGGGTTACAGTTGACGCATGAGTGCGGCAGAAACCGACGTGCTCGTCATGTGGGACGAGTCGCTGACCGAGTACAACTTCGGGCCCAGCCACCCCATGAACCCGCTGCGCCTGGACCTCACGGCCAAGCTCGCCACCGACTTCGGGCTCTTCGACGCCCCGAACATCACGATCGAGGCGATCCCGCAGGTGGACGAGGCGGAGCTCGCCCGGCTGCACAAGCCGGACTTCATCGCCGCCGTCAAGGACGCCGGGCGGGTCTCCCAGGTCGACGAGCACACGCAGGCCGCCTACGGGGTGGGCACCGAGGACGTGCCGCGCTTCAACTCGATCCACGAGGCCTCCGGGCGGATCTTCCAGGCCAGCGTCGAGGCCGCGCGCGCGATCGCCGGCGGCCGCTACGACCGGGCGGTGAGCTTCGCCGGCGGCATGCACCACGCGATGCCCGGCAAGGCGGCCGGATTCTGCGTGTACAACGACTGCGCCGGCGCCGTCCAGCAGTTCCTCGACGCGGGCTACGAGCGGGTCGCCTACATCGACTTCGACGCGCACCACGGCGATGGCACGGAGTCGTTCTTCTGGGACGATCCGCGCGTGCTCACCGTCTCCGCCCACGAGAACGGGCGGTTCCTGTTCCCGGGCACGGGCTTCGCCAACGACATCGGGGGGCTCAAGGCCGCCGCGAGCGCCGTCAACATCTCGCTGCCCCCGCGCACCGGGGACGCGGACTGGCTGCGCGCCATCGACGCGGTGGTCCCGCCCGTGCTGCGCGGCTTCGATCCGCAGGTCATCGTCTCCCAGCACGGCTGCGACGGCCACCGCCTCGACCCCCTCACCCACCTGCGGGTCAGCGTCGACGCGATGCGCGTGGCCGCCACGTGGGTCCGCGGACTCGCCGAGGAGCTCACCGACGGCAAGTGGCTGGCCGTGGGCGGCGGGGGCTATGCGCTCATCGACGTCGTCCCGCGCGCCTGGGTCCAGCTCGTCGCGATCGCCGCGGGCCGCGATATCGAGCCCGCCGCCGAGGTGCCCCAGCGCTGGCGCGACTACGTCCTCGCGCTCACCGACCGCGACGCACCCGTGCGCATGACCGACGGCTCCGATGCGGACTTCGCGCCGTGGTCGCGCGGCTACGATCCCGAATCCGACCTGGACCGCACGGTGATGAGCACGCGCAAGAACATCTTCCCCTTCTTCGGGCTCGACGCGTACTACGACTGAGCCGCCGGCGCCCGCCTGTCGCCCATCTCTCCCGACGCTCGTTTGGGAAAAGGCCGCGCGGCCGATACCATAGAGCGGTTACGTTCAGCCCGTGAGCCCCGTGTTCGCGGGAGTTTCCGACGCAAAGGAATCACTGTGGGTTCAGTCATCAAGAAGCGCCGCAAGCGCATGGCCAAGAAGAAGCACCGCAAGCTTCTGCGCAAGACCCGTCACCAGCGCCGCAATAAGAAGTAAGGCGCGCAGGGCCGCAGTGTCCGACCCCCGTCGCACCGGCGGCGGGGTTTCGTGCTGTCGTGGGCGTGCCCGCGTCCGGCACGCGCTCGGCCCGGTCCGCAGCGCCGTGGAGTGCGCATGAGCCTCAAGCTGACCCTCATCACCCGCGAGGGCTGCCACCTGTGCGCGGAGGCCGCGCCGATCGTCGCCCAGGAGGCGGCTGCGCGCGGCCTGTCCGTCGCGGTGCGCGATGTCGATGCGGACCCCGACCTGCTCGCCCGCTACGACTGGGAGGTGCCGGTCGTGCTCATCGGCGGGCGCCAGCACAGCTTCCACCGGGTCGACCGGCGGCGCCTGGCCGCCGCGCTCGACCGCGCGATGGCGGCACGGGGAGCCCCGGACCAGCCCGGGCCGCCCGGCACCGCCGGGCACTGAGGCGCCGGCCACCACAGCACTGGGCGCTGAACGGCCGAGGCGCTGGACGACTGAGGTGCTGGAGGACCGAGGCGCTGAACGACTGAGGTGCTGAGGCGCTCCAGCGCTGCGGCGCTGCGCCGCTGGGCACCGAGCCCCCCGCTGGGCCCGCGCAGCGCTCGGCACCCGCAGCGGGCAGCACCCGCATGCGCACCCGCTGCGGCGGGTGCGATCCCGCCCGGCGCGCAGCCGGGCGGCCGCGGACCCGCCGCCGGCGGGCCCGCACGGAGGACAGGAGTGAGATCGGTGGACAGCGCAACACAGCTGCGGCCCGGCCCCGCCGTGCCCGAAGTCCCCGCCCCGGTCGTCTCCCGCCTGCCCGCCTACCTCCACGCGCTCGAGGAGCTCGTGGCCGAGGGCCGCACGACCGTGTCCAGCGAGGAGCTGGCCGGCAAGTGCCAGGTGGGCGCCGCGATCCTGCGCCGCGACCTCTCCCAGGTCTCCGCCGTGGGCCGCCGCGGCGTCGGCTACGACTCCACCGCGCTCACCCGCGCGATCCGCGGCTTCCTCGACGTGGACTCCCGCCGGGCCGTCGCGATCGTCGGCGTGGGGCGCCTGGGCACCGCGCTCGCCCACTACCCGGGCTTCCTGCCCGCCGGCTTCGAGATCGCCGCGGTGTTCGACGACGACCCCGCCAAGATCGGCACGGCGATGGGCGGGCTCACGGTGCGCCACCCCGACGACCTGGCGGCCGTCATCGCCCGGACCGGCATCGACCTCGCCGTCCTCGCCGTGCCCGCCGAGGCCGCCCAGGCCACCGCGGATGCGTGCGCCGCCGCGGGGGTGCGCGGCCTGCTCAACTTCGCACCCGTGCTCGTGAGCTCCCCGGAGCACGTCCACGTGCGCTCGATCGACCTGGCCTCGGAGATGCAGCTGCTGGGCTTCTACGCCCCAGCCGCCGCCCCCGACCCCACAAGCACTGAGCCCGCGAGCGCTGAACCCGCGGGCGCCGCCCCCGCAGCACCCGCGCCCGGCCCCGCCCCCCGCGACGGGGCGCCGGACGCTCCCTCCGCCGCGCCGGCGCCGTCCGGCACAGCACCGCATCGGCACCCGGACCCCGGGTCCCAGGAGATGACACCATGACCCTGCTCGTTCTGGGGATCAACCACCGTTCCGCCCCGATGTCCGTGCTCGACGCCATCGCGCTCGACCGCGAGGGGATCGCGGCCCTGCGCGCGGGGATGCTCGCCGGGGAGTACGTCAGCGGCGGCGCCGCGCTCGCCACCTGCAACCGGGTCGAGCTCATCGCCGATGTCACCTCGTTCCACGGCGGCCTCGCGGACATGGGCAGCGCGCTCGTCACCGCCACCGGCCTGGACTGGCGCGAACTCGCCCAGTACCTCACCGTCTACTTCGACGACCGCGCGCAGGAGCACCTCTTCACCGTCGCCGCGGGCCTGGACTCGATGGCGCTGGGCGAAGCGCAGATCCTCGGCCAGCTGCGCCGGGCCTACACGGCCGCGCGGGAGGCCGGCGCCCTGTCCGGTCCGCTGACCCGCGCCCTCGAGGCCGCCCTCGAGCTGGGCAAGCGCGCCCACGCCGAAACCCCCCTCGACAGCGTCTCCCAATCGCTGCTCGACGCCGCCCTGACCGCCGCGGCCCACCACGTGGGGCCGATCGCGCAGGCCAATGCGCTCATCATCGGCGCCGGAGCCATGTCCGGCCTGGCCGCCGCGACCCTCGCGCGCGCCGGCACCGCCTCGATCACCATCCTCAACCGCACGCTCGTCAAGGCGCAGCGGCTGGCCGACTCCGTGGGCGGGCGCGCCGTCGAGTTCGACGAGCAGTCCCTCATCGCCGAGGTGGCGGCCGCCGACGTCGTCATCTCCGTCACGGGCGCGCGCGGCACGGTCCTCGACCGCGACCGCGTCATCGCGGCCCTGCAGGCCAAGGCCAAGCCGCGGCAGAACACGTTCCTCATCGACCTGGCCCTGCCCCACGACATCGCCCCCGATGTCGCGGACCTGCCGCACATCCGTCTGCTGGGCCTCGAGGACCTCTCGCGGATGTTCGCCGACGCCAGCCAGGAGGCCGGGTCCGACGTCATCGCGGTCATCGCCGAGGTGCGCGGACTCATCCGCGAGGCCATGGACGCCGACGCCCAGCGCCGCGCTGCCAACCGGATCAGCCCCACCGTCGCGGCGCTGCGCGAGCAGGCGGCGGCCGCCGTCGAGGCCGAGTTCGAGCGCGTGGCCAACAAGCTGGGCGAGCGCGCCGACGCGGCGGTGCTCAAGGAGATCCGCAAGAGCCTGCGGCGCACCGCGGACAAGATCATCCACACGCCCACGGTGCGGGTCAAGGAGCTCTCCGCCGAGGACTCGGGCGTCGACTACGCCGCCGCGCTGACGACGCTGTTCGACCTGTCCTCGGCGCCCGCCGTGCGCGCGGACACGATCTCCGACCTCCAGCGGCCCGGCGCCGCCCCGATGGCCCGCAGCGGCCCGAGCGCAGCCCCGCGGCGCCCCGGCGGGGCCGAGCGGTCACCGGTCGCCGCCGACGGCCTGACCCCCGTGGCCGACCACACCCTCGACGTCGTCGAGCCCGCCCACTACACGGGCCGCACGGTCAAGCTCGGCACGCGCCGGTCCCAGCTCGCCCGCGCCCAGTCCACGGCCCTGGCCCAGCAGCTCGCCGCCCAGACGGGCTGGCGGGTCGAGATCTGCGAGGTCGTCACCGAGGGCGACATCAACATGACCCCGCTCGCCGCGCTGGGCGGCACCGGCGTGTTCGTCTCCGCCGTGCGCACGGCGCTGCTCACGGGCAAGGTCGACATCGCCGTGCACTCGCTCAAGGACCTGCCGACGGCCCCGGCCGCGGGCATCGACCTGGCCGCCGTGCCCCCGCGCGTCGACCCCTCCGACGTCCTTATCGCCCGCGACGGGCTGACCCTGGCCGAGCTGCCCGCCGGCTCCGTGGTGGGCACCGGCTCACCGCGCCGCGCGGCCCAGCTGCGCGCGGCGCGCCCGGACATCGAGGTACGCGGCGTGCGCGGCAACGTCGACACCCGCATCCGCCACGTCACCGAGGGCCGGCTGGACGGCGTCGTCCTCGCCGCGGCCGGGGTGCGCAGGCTCGGGCGGCTGAGCGAGGTCACCGATGTGCTCGCCACCTCCGTCATGCTGCCCGCGCCCGGACAGGGCGCCCTGGCCGTGGAGTGCCGCGCCGCGGACGCGGACATCGCCGCGACGGACGCCGAGCTGCGCGAGGCGCTGGCCGGCCTCCACGACGAGGCCGCCGCCCTGTGCGTGCTCAGCGAGCGCGCCGTGCTCTCGCGCGCCGAGGCGGGCTGCTCGGCGCCCATCGGCGCGCTCGCCGAGCTCGACGGCGAGGCGCTCACCCTCACGGCGGTCATGGCCGACGACGAGGGCCGCCTCCAGCAGGTCAGCCGGTTCGCCCGCCTCGCCGCCAGCGTGGGCAGCGCCGATGCCGGGGCCGCCGCGGACAACCGGCGCAGCGCCCGCGAGCTGGGCTACCTCAGCGCCGACGAGCTGCTCGGCGCACTCGGCGAGGTGCCCGGCACCTCGGCGCCGGGGGCCAACGCGCCCCGAACCCATGTGGAGACTGCGAGGGGCGTGAGCCGATGAGCGACGAGACGAAGGACACCGCCCCCGCGGATCCCGGGACCCGGGTGGAGGGCGCGCCCGCCGCGGGCGACCCCGCGCATGCCCAGGCGCCGCTGCGCGAGAGCCCCCACGTGTACTTCCTCGGCGCCGGACCCGGCGACCCGGGGCTCATGACGATGCGCGGCGCGGACCTGCTCGCGGCCGCCGGCGTCGTCGTCCACGACGAGCGCATCCACGACGACATCCTCGACGCCTACCTGCCGACGGCGGCCCGGCGCATCGACGCCGCGGAGCTCGGCACCTCGGCGACCACCCGCGGGCGCCGGCTCGCGGCGCTGGCCCAGGAGGAGGGCGTCGTCGTGCGGCTCGTGCCCTACGACGGCGTGCTGTTCTCCACGACGACCGATGAGGCCGCCGCCGTCCACCGCGGCGACGTGCCGTTCGAGATCGTGCCCGGCATCGGGCTCAGCGCCGCCGTCTCCGCCTACACGGGCACGCCCCTGACGACGAACCGGGTGCGCTCGGTGCGCTTCGTCGAGGCCGGCGAGCAGAGCCACGTCGACGTCTCCAAGCACCGCAACACGGGCCACGTGCTCATGGGCTCGCCCCAGGAGATGACCGCCGGCATCCGCGCGCTGCTCGCCGACGGCTGGGACCCGCAGACTCCCGCGCTCATCGCGGCCAACGTCTCCACGATCAGCCAGCTCACCATCGAGACGGCGCTGGGCGCTGCCCCGGACCGGATCGCCGAGGAGATCGCCGACGAGCACCTCACCGTGCTCCTGGGCCAGGGCATCGCCGCCCGCTCCGAGCTGTCCTGGTTCGAATCGCGCCCGCTGTTCGGCTGGCAGGTGCTCATCCCGCGCACCAAGGAGCAGGGCGCGGACACCTCCGAGGTGCTCGCCGAGTTCGGCGCCGTGGGCACCGTCGTGCCGACGATCGCGATCCAGCCCCCGCGCACCCCGCAGCAGATGGACAAGGCGATCCGGGCGCTCGTCGACGGCGACTACCAGTGGGTGGGCTTCACCTCCGTCAACGCCGTGCGCGCCGTGCGCATGCGGCTGGCGAACCTGGGCCTCGACACCCGCAGCCTGGCCGGCGTCAAGGTGGCGGCCGTGGGCGGCAAGACCGCCGAGGCGCTGGGCGAGTGGGGCATCGACCCCGACCTCGTGCCCACCGCCGAGCAGTCCGCCCGCGGGCTCGCCGCGATCTGGCCCGAGTTCGACGACGAGGGCGGCTTCAACCGCGTCCTCCTGCCGCGCGCCGACATCGCCACCGAGGTGCTTGTGACGGGTCTCACCGAGCGCGGCTGGCAGGTCGACGACGTGACGGCGTACCGTACGGTGCGTGCGGCCCCGCCGCCCGCTCCGGTGCGCGACGCCATCAAGGGCGGCGAGTTTGACGCGGTGCTCTTCACCTCGTCGTCGACCGTGCGCAACCTCGTGGGGATCGCGGGCAAGCCGCACCCCACCACGGTCGTCGCGTGCATCGGCCCGGCCACGGCGCAGACCGCGCGCGACCACGGCCTGCGCGTGGACGTGACCGCACCCGAGGCGAACGTGGGCGCCCTCATCGATGCCCTCGTCGCCGACGCCCGGCGGATGCGCGACGAAGACCTCGCCGCGGGTCTCGCCCCGCTGCGCCCCTCGCAGAAGAGGCGCAGCCGTTCCAGGAGGAGCTGACATGCCCGACTACTCGCTGGCTCCGGGAGCCATCCGCCCCCGCCGCCTCCGCCGCACCCCCGCCCTGCGCCGCCTCGTCGCGGAGCACCGCCTGAGCCCCGCCGAGCTCATCGAGCCCATGTTCGTCAAGGAGGGCCTCGAGGCCCCCGTCGAACTCGCGACGATGCCCGGCGTGAGCCAGCACAGCCTCGACTCGCTCGTTGCCGCCGCGCAGCGCGCCGCCGATGCCGGGGTGGGCGGCGTCATGCTCTTCGGGATCCCGGCCCACCGCGATGCGACCGGCTCGGCCGCCGATGACCCGGGCGGCATCCTCAACCGGGCCATCGCGGCCGTGCGGGACGCCGTGGGCGAGCGCCTCGTCGTCATGGCCGACCTGTGCCTCGACGAATTCACCTCGCACGGCCACTGCGGCGTGCTCGCAGCCGACGGCGGCGTCGACAACGACGCCACCCTGGACCGCTACGTGTCCATGGCGCTCGCCCAGGCGCGCGCCGGGGCGCAGGTGCTGGGCCTGTCGGGCATGATGGACGGCCAGGTGGCCGCCGTGCGCACGGGCCTCGACGAGGCGGGACTCCTCGACACCGTCGTCATGGACTACACGGCGAAGTACTCCTCCGCCTTCTACGGGCCCTTCCGGGAGGCCGTCGACTCGCAGCTGACGGGCGACCGGCGCACCTACCAGCAGGATCCGGCCAATGGCCGCGAGGCGCTGCGCGAGCTCGACCTCGACCTCGCCGAGGGCGCCGACATCGTCATGGTCAAGCCGGGCATGCCCTACCTCGACGTGCTCGCAGAGGTCGCAGCGGCCAGCCCCGTGCCGGTGTGGTCCTACCAGATCTCCGGGGAGTACGCGATGATCGAGTTCGCCGCCCGGGCCGGCGCGATCGACCGCCGCGCCGCGATCCTCGAGTCGCTCATGGGCTTCAAGCGCGCCGGCGCGGACGCCGTGCTCACCTACTGGGCCACCGAGGCGGCCGGGTGGCTGCGGGAGACGGCGTGAGCGAGCCGCGCTGGCTCGACGACGGGCAGCAGCGCGCGTGGCGCAGCCTGCTCGAGGGCTTCTCGCTGCTGAGCGCGGAGCTCGAGCGCGGGCTGCGCACCCGCTTCGGGCTCGGGATGGGGGAGTACGAGGTCCTCGTGCGCCTCTCCGAGCGCCCCGACCACTCGATGCGGATGGCGGAGCTCGCCAACGGCACAGTGATGTCGCGCTCCCGGCTGACCCACGTGGTCGGCCGGATGGAGCGCCGCGGCCTCCTCGAGCGCACGGCCACCGCGGAGGACGGGCGCGGCGTGCTGTGCTCCATGACCGAGGCCGGCTGGGAGCTGCTCAAGGCCGCCGCCCCGTACCACGTCGAGGACGTGCGCGAGAACCTCATCGACCTCATCGACGCCGAGGACACCCAGGCGCTCGCCCGCGCCATGGGCGCCGTGGCGAAGCACATGCGCGGGCAGCGCTGAGCCCCGCGAAAGGAGACACATGCCCCAGGACACCGCACCCCAGGACACCGCACCGCACGCCGCCGGCTCGGCCGCCCAGGCCGACCCCACCGCCCGGTCCCGGGAGCTGTTCGCCCGCGCCCAGCGGGTCATCCCCGGCGGTGTGAACTCGCCCGTGCGCGCGTTCGGCGCGGTGGGCGGCACGCCGCGGTTCATCGAGCGCGCGCAGGGCGCCCTGCTCACCGATGCCGACGGCCGCGAATACGTCGACCTCATCGGCTCCTGGGGCCCCATGATCCTGGGCCACGCCCACCCCCAGGTCCTCGCCGCCGTCCAGGAGGCGGCCGCGCGGGGCTTCTCGTTCGGCACCCCGAGTGAGAACGAGGTGCGGCTGGCCGAGGCCATCGTCGAGCGCATCGAGCCCGTGGACGAGGTGCGCCTCGTGTCCTCCGGCACGGAGGCGACGATGTCGGCCATCCGCCTGGCCCGCGGCTGCACCGGCCGCTCGCGCGTCGTGAAGTTCGCCGGCTGCTACCACGGCCACGTCGACTCGCTGCTCGTGGCGGCCGGCTCCGGCCTGGCGACGTTCGCGCTGCCGGATACGCCCGGCGTGACCGGCGCCGACGCCGCGGACACAATCGTGCTGCCCTACAACGACGCCCAGGCCCTCGAGGAGGCGTTCGCCGAGCACGGCGACTCGATCGCCTGCGTCATCACGGAGGCGTGCCCCGGCAACATGGGCATCGTGCCGCCGCGCGAGGGCTTCACCCAGCTCATCCGGCGCCTGACCCGGGCCCATGGTGCGCTCATGATCTCCGACGAGGTCATGACCGGCTTCCGCGTGGGCCCGGCCGGCTGGTACGGCTGGGAGTCCGAGCGCGAGGGCTATCCCGACGGCCCCGCCGACCTCTTCACGTTCGGCAAGGTCATGGGCGGCGGCTTCCCGGCGGCCGCGTTCGGCGGCAGGGCCGAGGTCATGGGCCACCTGGCGCCGGCCGGGCCGGTCTACCAGGCGGGCACGCTGGCGGGCAATCCCGTTGCCACCGCGGCGGGCCTCGAGACGCTGCGCCTGACCACGGAGCTCGACGTCTACTCCCACCTCGAAACCGCCGCAGACGCGCTGCGCCCGGCCATCGCCGAGGCGCTCGAGCGCGAGGGCGTGGCGCACACGATCCAGAGCGCGAACTCGATGTTCTCCGTCTTCTTCACCGACCGCGAGGTCCGCGACTACGAGGACGCGCGCAGCCAGGACAGCGCCGCCTACGCCGCGTTCTTCACCGCGATGCTCGACCAGGGCGTCCACCTGCCGCCCAGCGCGTTCGAGGTGTGGTTCCTCTCCCTGGCCCACACCCCGGAGGTCATCGACCGGATCATCGCCGCGCTGCCGCAGGCGGCCCGCGCGGCCGCGGCCGCCGCCGGGACCCGAACGGGGGCCGGCGCATGACCCGCACCCGCGTCCACCTCACCCGCCACGGGGAGGTCGACAACCCCGAGGGAATCCTCTACGGCCGACTGCCCGGCTACGGCCTCTCCGAGCGCGGCGGCCGCATGGCCCAGCGCCTCGGCGAGCACTACGCGGCGGCCCAGGAGACGGGCGGCGCTGCGATCCGCGGGCTCGTGCGCTCCCCGCTGCAGCGCACCGCGGAGACGATCGCGCCCACCGCCGCCGCGCTGGACCTCGAGCCCGTCGTCGACGAGCGCGTCATCGAGGCCGGCAACGGCTTCGAGGGAATGTGGGTCGACCGCCGCACGCTGCTCGAGCCGGCGAGCCTGGCGATGGTCTACAACCCGCTGCGCCCCTCGTGGGGCGAGGCCTACCGCGCGCAGGCGCTGCGGATGACCGCGGCCATCGCGAGCCTGCGCCGGCGCCTCGAGGATGCCGCGGCCGCCGAGGGCCTGGAGTCCGCGGACGGGATCATCGTGTCCCACCAGCTGCCCATCTGGATGGCCCGCCGCTTCGCCGAGGGCCGGCGCCTGTGGCACGATCCCCGCGCCCGCGAGTGCGCGCTGGGCTCTGTCACGACCCTCACATACGACGGGGGCACACTGGTGGGCGTGGACTACCGGGACGTGTGCGCAGACCTCCAGCCCGCCCGGGCGGGGGTGGGGGCATGATGGACCGCCGCGGCGCGCTGGGCGCGCTCGGCGCGCTGGGGGCCGGTGCGGGCCTGCTGGGCCTGAGCGGCTGCAGCACGGACAACGACCAGCTGGCCAAGCAGGCGGGCTCGGGGCAGGGCTACGTTTCCGGCGACGGCGTCGTCACGCAGATCGCGCCCGGTGAGCGCAAGGAGCCCCTCGACCTCGCCTTCACCCTGCTCGACGGCAAGCGGGCCGACCTCAAGCAGTGGCGCCCCCGCGCCGTCGTCATCAACCTCTGGTACGCCGCGTGCCCGCCGTGCCGCCGCGAGGCCCCCGAGCTCGTGAAGGTGGCCCAGAAGTACAAGGGGCGCGCGGAGTTCCTGGGCGTCAATGTCCGGGACCAGAAGGCCGCCGCCCAGGCGTTCATCGACACGTTCGCCATCAAGTACCCCGTCATGCTCGACGCGGACGGCCGGATGGTCTCCCTGCTGTCGGCGATCCTGCCGCCGCAGGCCACCCCGTCCACCGTCGTGCTCGATGCCCAGGGCCGGGCGGCCGCGCGCATCGTGGGCCGCGTGGAGTCCTCGACGCTGACCGGCGTCATCGACGACGCGCTGCAGGGCTGACCGGCGTGCTCGCAGGCGGACTCGGACACACGTTCGCGCAGACCGCGCTGAGCGGGCCGCTCCTCGCGGCGCTCGGCGTCTCCGCGCTGGCCGGGCTCGTCTCGTTCCTCTCCCCGTGCGTGCTGCCGCTCGTGCCCGGCTACGTGGGTTACGTGACCGGGCTGACCGGGGCGCACGCGAAGGACCGCAGGACCTCGACGGTGGTGCTGGGCGTCAGCCTCTTCGTGCTGGGCTTCGCCGTCGTCTTCGTCTGCCTGGGCACCGTGTTCTCCTCGCTGGGGGCGCTGCTGGGCAATTGGACGGACATCGCGATCCGCATCATGGGCGTGTTCGTCGTCATCGCGGGCATCGTCTTCATGGGCGGGCTGCGCGGCCTGCAGCGGGAGCGGCGAGTGCATGCGCGCCCCCGCGCGGGGCTCTGGGGCGCGCCGCTGCTGGGCGCGACGTTCGCACTCGGCTGGGCGCCGTGCATCGGCCCCACGCTCGCCGCCGTGCTCGCTCTGTCCACCGGCTTCGGAGCGGAGGGGGCGAGTGCCCGCGGAGCGCTGCTCACGTTCGCCTACTGCCTGGGCCTGGGCGTGCCCTTCCTCATCGTCGCGGTGCTCGTGCACAAGGGCATGGGCCGCCTGCGCTGGGTGCGCGAGCACCAGCGCGGGATCCAGCTGGCCGGCGGCGCGATGCTCGTGGCGGTGGGCCTCGTCCTCATCAGCGGGCTGTGGACGGCGTGGATGAGCGGCGTGCAGAACGCCGTGGGCGGATTCGAGACGGTGATCTGAGTGGCCGAGCACGATCACGCAGGCCGGCCCGCGCACGATGACGCGGGCGGGCCCGTACCGAGCAGGGAACGGCCCGCAGCTGGCGAGCAGCGGCCCACGACGCAAGAGGAGCAGCCCGAGCAGGTGGCGAAGCGCAGGAACGGAGCAGCGGCGGGGAGCGAAGCCGCCGAGGGTCCGGCAACGTCCGGATCGGCGAAGGCGGGCAGCCAGGCGAAGGCCGGCAGTCGCGCGCAGCCCGGCAGGACGAAGGCCAGGGCGGCCACGCCCGGCGGGACGAAGGCCGGTCAGGAGCCCGAGGCCGCCACGACGGGATCCGGCCGGGGACCCAGCGCCGGAAAGGCCGGGAGGCCGGCGGGCGCCTCGGGCCCGGCAGCTCCGGCGAACCTCGGCGTGCTGGGCATGGCCCGCTGGGCCTGGCGGCAGCTGACGACCATGCGCGCGGCCCTCATCCTGCTGCTCATCCTGGCGCTCGCGGCCATTCCCGGCTCGCTCCTGCCCCAGCGCATCCAGGACCCAGGCCGGGTGACGACGTACATCCAGGACAACGGGCAGCTCGGCCAGGTCCTCGACCGGCTCCAGCTCTTCGACGTCTACTCCTCGTTCTGGTTCTCCGCCGTCTACATCCTCCTCATGATCTCCCTGGTGGGCTGCGTGGTGCCCCGCTCCGCGCAGCACTGGAAAGCGATGCGCGCCAAGCCGCCCAAGGCGCCGCGCAGGCTGGGCAGGATGCCCGGCTATCAGGAGTTCGCGCTGCCGGAGGGCCAGGCGCCCCAGGCGCTGCTGCTCCAGGCCCAGAAGCGGCTGAAGAGGGCCGGCTACCGCACGGCCCTGGCCGAGGACCACGTGGCCGCCGAGCGCGGCTACCTGCGCGAGACCGGCAACCTCGTCTTCCACATCTCCCTGCTCGCCCTCGTCATCACGATGGCCGCGGGCTCCCTCTTCGGCTACTCGGGCCAGCGCGTCCTCGTCGAGGGCGACACGTTCACCAACTCGCTCGTCTCCTACGACTCCTTCGAACCGGGCTCGTACTACGACTCGGACCGGATGCCGGACTTCCGGCTCAAGCTGGACTCGTTCGACGCCACCTTCGACACCCAGGCCCAGGGCAGCCAGTTCGGCCAGCCGCGCAGCTTCCTCGCCAAGGTCACGGAGACCTCGAACGGGGCCTCCACCCAGCACGAGCTGCGCGTCAACGAGCCCATCCGCATCAACGGCACGCGCGTCTACCTCACCGGCAACGGCTACGCGCCGGTCGTCACGACCCGCAACGCCAAGGGCCAGGTGACATTCTCCGGGCCCGTCGTCTTCCTCCCCGAAGACGGCAACTACACCTCGCGCGGCGTCATCAAGGTCCCCGATGCCGGCAAGGAGCAGCTGGGCTTCGGCGCGGTACTGCTGCCCACCGCCGGGCTGAACAAGGACAACGAGCTCATCTCCACGTTCGCCGGCCTTGAGCGGCCCTACCTCGTCATGACCGCCTACAAGGGCAACCTGGGCCTCGACTCCGGGCAGGCGCAGTCCGTCTACGACCTCGACACCTCGGAGATGGAGCCCATCGCCGGCGCCGACGGGCAGCCGCTGCGCCTCGAGATGAGCCCCGGCAAGACCGCCCAGCTGCCCGATGGGCTGGGCTCCATCACCCTCGACCGGATCGACAAGTACGTCTCGCTCGACGTCCGCCACGACCCCACGCAGGGCTTCATGCTCGTCTTCTCCGTGCTGCTCGTGGCCGGCCTGGGCCTGTCCCTGTTCGTGCCGCGCCGGCGCATGTGGGTGCGCGTGAAGGACGGCCGGGTCAAGGTGGCCGCGCTGGCCCGCGGTGAGGACCCCCGCGTCCAGGCGGCGGCCGCGGACCTTGCCGTAGACTTGCGGGACTGAGGAGTCGCTCAGCCGCGCTCCCCGGAAAATGCTGCTGCAGAGGAACCGAGTACATGGACGTCAACGTCACCCTGGCCGCCTGGTCGAACCTGCTCGTGTACTCGGCCATGGCCGTCTACGCGATCGCGTTCCTCGTGTACGCGTTCGACCTCTTCGGCCGCCAGCGCACCGCTGACGCCGCTGCCCGCCGCACCGCGGCCGAGGCGCGGGCCGGGGCCCGCTCGCGCGCCGGGTCGCGCGCGCAGGGTCGCGCGGGGCGCGCCTCGGCGAAGAGCTCCGTGCACCGGACCTCGCGCCACGAGCAGGTGGCCGTGCTCGACGCGGAGGACGAGGCGGACGCTGACGGCGGCCAGGCGCGAGCGGGCTCGAGCAAGCCGGCCGAGGCCGCGGACGCGGATGGCCCCAGCGCGGGTGCGGGTGCGGACGGGCCGGGTGCGGGCGCATCGGTGCGCGGCGCCTCGGGCGGGATCCGCCGCCTGGCCCGCGTGGGCACCGCCCTGACCGTGCTGGCGCTGCTCCTGCACATCGCCGCCATCGTCACGCGCTGCCTGTCCGTCATGCGCGTCCCGTGGGGCAACATGATGGAATACGCGATGACGGCCTCGGCAATCGCGTGCATCGTCTACCTCGTCACGGTCCGCGTCAAGGACGTGCGCTACCTGGGCACATTCGTCACCGGGGCCGTGCTCCTGGCGCTGGGCCTGAGCATCACCGTGTTCTACACGCCGGCCGCGCAGCTCGTCCCCGCCCTGCAGAACTACTGGATCTACATCCACGTACCGATCGCGATCCTCTCCACCGCGCTGCTCTCCGTGTCCGCGGCGCTCGCGGTGTTCCAGATGCTGCGCGCCTGGCGCGAGGCGAAGTCGCCGTGCCTCCTGCGCTTCATGGACCGGCTGCCCGCCAGCGACGACATCGAGAAGGCCTCCTACCGGATCGCCGCGGTGGGCTTCATCACGTGGACGTTCACGCTCATCGCCGGGGCCATCTGGGCCGAGGTGGCCTGGGGCCGCTACTGGGGCTGGGACTCGAAGGAGATCTGGACCTTCGTCGTGTGGGTCGTCTACGCGGCGTACCTGCACTCGCGGGCCACGCGCGGCTGGAGCCCCACGAAGGTCGCGGTGCTCAACCTCGTGGGCTTCCTCTGCGTGATCTTCAACTTCACGATCGTCAACGTCTTCTTCAACGGCCTGCACGCGTACTCGGGGCTGAGCAGCTGAGCGGTTGAAAGGCGGGCTGCTTCGCCGCCGCACGGCTGAGTGCCTGGGTTCGGGTGGCGCGGTGCTGTTGTGGTGGGGCGGTGCTGTTCTGGTGGGGCGCTCGGGGGATTCGGCTGCGGCTGGTGGGCGAGCGCTCAGGCGTCCGGATCTTCGCCGCGCTCGCGCATCCGCCGGCGGCGATCCTGCTCGTCGCGGACGCTCTGGGCGATGCGATCGAGGTATTCCGGGTCGTCGTCCGGGGCCGCGGGACCTGACGGGCGGCGCTGGGGAAAGCTCGTGCGGCCGAACAGGTACCACAGCACGATGCCGATGACGGGCACGAACACGATGACGGCCAGCCACGCGGCCTTCGGCATGATCTTGATGAGGTCCCGCTCGCGCAGCGCGCAGTCGAAGACGCTGTAGATGGCGATCGCCGCGTAGAGCACGACAACGGCGATGAGGATGCGAGACATGCCGCCCAGGATAGTGCACTCAGCGCGCGGTCCACGTGGGGCGGGCGCTCAGCCGCCGCGACTAGAATCGTGGCCGTCATGCGCGAATTCGTTCTGTACTCCCTCGCCCGCCTGGGCTTGCTCGCCGTCACGCTCGTCGTCGTCGTGTGGGCACTCGGCCCGTCCGTCTTCTCGCTCGTGGCGGCCGTGCTCATCGCCGCCATGCTCAGCTATCTCCTGCTGGCCGGCCTGCGACGCCGGGCCACGGATGCGATGGCCAAGCGCCGCCGGCTGGCAAAGGCCTCCGCGGCCAGCGCGCCCGGTGCCCAGCCGGCCGACGCTCGTCCTGCCGACGCACGGCAAGTGGACGCCCAGCAAGCGGACGCCCGGCGTGAGGGTGAGCGAACCGTCGACGACCAGCTGCGCGCAGCCGCTACAGGCCCGCGCCGCCGCGGCGCCGATGAGTCCGCCGAGGATGAGGCCCTCGATGCCGCTCAGCCCGTGGAGCCAGCAGACGCCGCCGAGCCGGACACAGCGGAGGCTCCGCCCGCCTCGGACCACCGCGCCGAGCCCTGACCGGCGCGTCCCCGCTGCTGCATCACCGCAGCACGCAGCGATCTGCGGGCCGGTGAGCGGTCGATTTCGTACGGTTCCGGTGCGCCAGAGCGAACAGGATTGACCGTTCGGCACCGGGTGGGGCAGGGGACCGCACAGGAATGACCTTTCAGCCGCGCGCCCGCCACCCCGCGGAGGCGCCGCGCCCGGCACCCCGTGCCGCGCTGACCGCTACCCGGCGCCGAGCCCCCGCGCCAACCGCCCCGCCGCAGCGGCGGGCCCGGCGGGCGGCCGTCAGAGCGAGAGGCCCAGTGCCAGCAGCGCCGAGTACGTGAGCGCGGCGAGCCCCGTGTGCTTGATCGTGGGGATGAGCGCCGTGCCCTCAGCATTGCCCAGCACCGTCTTGAGCGGGGAGACGATGAGCACCAGGGAGAGCACCGCGAGCAGCGCGGCGGGCTGGCCGGTGAGGATCGGGACGATGAGCAGCACGTAGGGTGCAAAGACGAGGAGGGCGTAGACGGCGCGGGCGTGGTCGTCGCCCAGGAGCACCGCGAGCGTGGTCTTGCCCACCTGCGAGTCCGAGGGGATGTCGCGCAGGTTGTTGACCATGAGCACGGCGCAGGCGAACAGCCCGATCGCCACCGCCCCCGCCCAGGCGGACGGGGAGAGCCGGTGGACCATGGAGTACGCGCTGCCCAGTGTCGCGACGAGGCCGAAGAAGACGAAGACGAACACCTCGCCCAGCGCGATGTAGCCATAGGGGTGCTTGCCGCCCGTGTAGTACCAGGCCGCGAGCACCGCGAGGACGCCCACGGGGATGAGCCACCACGAGTGCGACACGATGGTCAGCAGCACGCCGGCCAGCCCGGCCACCGCGAAGCTTGCGAATGCGGCGCGCTTGACGGCATGCGGCGGGGCGGCACCGGTGGCGGTCAGACGCAGCGGCCCCACGCGCTCGTCATCGGTCCCGCGGATGCCATCGGAGTAGTCGTTGGCGTAGTTCGAGCCGATCTGCAGCCCCAGTGAGACGACCAGGGCGAGGAGCGCCCGGAGGAAGAGCGAGGGCAGGTGCACGCCGTGGGGCTGACCGTCGTCGACGGAGCCGATGATGAGCGAGGACAGGCCGCCGATGCTGCCCAGCGCCGCGCCGGTGCCGATGAGGACCGGGGCGATGGCCAGGGGGAGGGTGCGCAGCCGCGCGCCCTCGATCCACTGCGCCGCTGTCGCCATGCGCGCTCGCCGCCCTTTCGCTCATCCGTGTGTGTGCGCCATCCGCGCCCGAGGTGCCCCGGGCGGTGCGCTGCCGTGCCGGCCCGCGCTCATATCGAACGCACGATCGGCCACCCCATCGTACTCGGCGCGCCGATGGGCTGCGAGTTCGTCCGGTTCGCTCAGCGGGCGCCCACGCTGCCCCCGGAGCCGGAGAGCCTGCGGGCCGCGAGCGCTCGGGCGGCCCGTCGGTCGGGCTTGCCGATGCCGGTGGTCGGCAGGGCCCCCACGGTGATGACCGCCATGGGGCGCTCATGGGGTGCGAGAGCGGGCCGCTCGGCGGCGGGGACGGCCGCGGCCGCGGGCGGCGCGCTGCGCGGTGCGCTCGGCCCGCCGTTCTGCAGCAGCGTCTTCGCCGCCAGCTCGCGCACGCGCCCGGCCTGGCGCTGCGGGTCCGCGCCCCGGGCCGCGGAGAACTCACCCGCCTCGGCCGTGACGAGCGCGACCAAGCGCTCGCCCCACTCCTCGTCGGGCACCGAGGTGACGAGCACCTCGGCGACCCCGTGCGGTTCCAGCAGCGCGAGCAGGGCGTGCTCGACGGCGAGCGGCGAGACGTTTTCACCGCCGGTGATGATGACGTCGTCGGCCCGGCCGAGCACGCTGAGCACGCCCCCCGCCAGGCGGCCCAGGTCGCTCGTGAGGAAGGCGCGTGCAGTGCCCGCACCGGAGAAGCCCGTGCCCTCGTCCGGCAGCGCCCGCAGGGTTCCGGCGCTCGGATCGTGGGCGATGTAGCCATCGGCGAGCACCGGGCCCGCCAGCTCGATGCGCGAGTGAGCGGTGATGGCCACGCGCACGCCGTCGAACGGCACGCCGTCGTAGACGCACCCGCCGCCGGTCTCGCTCATGCCGTAGGTGCGCACGATGCGCAGCCCGGCATCCGCGGCGCGGGCCAGCAGCGCTGGGGACAGCGCGGCTCCGCCCAGCAGGATCGCGTCGAAAGCCGCCGCGGCGCGCACGGCGGCCGGATCGCGCATGATCCGCACGAGCTGCGTGGGCACGAGGGAGGTGTAGAGCGGCTCGGCGGCCGAGTGGAGCGCGGCCGTGCGGAGGTCGCGCACCTCCTGCGCGAAGCCCTGCGCGCTGAAGCGGCCCTGCGCCACGAACGGGGTCGTGCCCGCCAGCTGCGAGCGCAGCAGCACCTGCGCGCCGGCGATGTGGTTGGGCGGCAGGGCCAGGTACCAGCGGCCGTGCCCGCCCAGGTATGACGCCGTCGCCTCCGCCGAGGCGCGCAGGGCGTCCGCGCTCAGCGCCACACCCTTGGGCGCCCCCGTGGAGCCCGAGGTGTGGACGACGAGGGCAGGCGCGCCGCGCCCCGTGCCGGCGGGGTCGAACGCGCTCGGTTCGACGACGGAGGCACTTTCCCCGCTGCGCGCGGGCAGGACGACGGTGTGCCGGCCGGCCATGGCGCGGCGCAGCAGCTCGGAGAGTTCGACGGGAGTGTGCAGGGCGGTCCTCGCTCGGGGTGGGGTGGTCGGCGGAGCCGGCGGTTCAGGAGCCCTAGGGGCTCACGAGTACCAGGAGGTCAGGAGTACCAGGTTCTCAGGAGTGCTCAAGGGCTCACGAGCACTGGCGGCTCAGGGGTACCAGCGGCCCAGTGGTGCCGGCCGCTCAGCGGTACCGCGGGGTCAGTAGTACCACGGGAACGGCGACCAGTCGGGCTCCCGCTTGCCCAGGAAGGCATCGCGGCCCTCGACGGCCTCGTCGGTCATGTAGCCCAGGCGGGTGGCCTCGCCCGCGAACACCTGCTGGCCCATGAGGCCGTCGTCGGCGAGGTTGAACGCGAACTTCAGCATCCGCTGCGCATTGGGCGACTTGCCCAGGATCTCGTGGGCCATCGTGAGCGCGGCGTCCTCGAGCTCTGCGTGGTCGGCGACCTCGTTGACCGCGCCCATGTCCGCCATCTCCTGCGCGGAGTAGGCCCGGCCCAGGAAGAAGATCTCCCGCGCCCGCTTCTGGCCCACCTGCTTGGCCAGGTAGGCGGAGCCGTAGCCCGCGTCGTAGGAGCCCACGTCCGCATCCGTCTGCTTGAAGCGGGCGTGCTCGCGGCTGGCGATCGTGAGGTCGCACACGACGTGCAGGCTGTGGCCGCCGCCGGCCGCCCAGCCCGGGACGACCGCGATGACGATCTTGGGTATCGTGCGGATGAGGCGCTGGACCTCCAGGATGTGCAGCCGGCCGGCGCGCGCGGGATCGACCGACTCCGCGGTCTCGCCGTCCGCGTACTGGTAGCCCGAGCGCCCGCGGATGCGCTGATCGCCGCCGGAGCAGAACGCCCAGCCGCCGTCCCGGGGGGAGGGGCCGTTGCCCGTCAGCAGCACCGCGCCCACGGTGGGGGTCTGGCGGGCGTGGTCGAGGGCGCGGTAGAGCTCGTCCACCGTGTGCGGGCGGAACGCGTTGCGCACCTCGGGCCGGTCGAATGCGATGCGCACGCAGCCCACGTCGGCCCCCTGGGCGTCGATGGCGCGGTGGTAGGTGATGTCCGTGAAGTCGAAGCCGGGCACCTCGCGCCACTTCGCGGGGTCGAAGGTCTGGGACACGGGCGCCGGGGCGGAATCGGTTGGGCTCATAGGGTTCCAAGGATAGTGCGCGGCCCGGCCGGGCGCCGCCTACGCTGGGGGCATGCGCGACGACACCGGCGGCACCGCACCGCTTCCACCGCTTCCAGCGCGGGCCCCCGCGCCCGGCACGCACACGACCGCGGATCGTGGACCCGAGGCGACCCGGGCCGGTGTGCGCCAGTCCGAGACCGGCCAGGCCGCGGGGCGCGAACCTCGGGCCCCCGGGCCGGGGCAGTCCCGGCCCGGGGAGCGCCGGCCCGAGGAGCGCCTCGGCGGTGGGCTGGCGCAGGTGCTCGCCGGTGAGCCCGCCGACCTCTTCGACCGGATGTGCGCCGTCTCCCTGCCCATGGTCGCCCGGTTCCGCGGCATCACCGTGCGCGAGGCGCTGCTGCTGCGCGGGCCCGCCGGCTGGGCGGAGTTCTCCCCGTTCGCCGAGTACGCCGTGCCGGAGGCGTCCACCTGGCTGGCCGCGGCCATCGAGGCGGCCACGGGCCCGTTCCCGCCGCCGAGGCGCCCCGCGGTGGCCGTCAACGCCACCTTGCCGGCGGTCCCGGCAGAGCGGGTGGCGGAGGTGCTCGCCCGCTACGACGGGGCGCACTGCGTGAAGATCAAGATCGCCGACACGGGCGCGGCGGGCGGTGCCGACGATGCGGGCGGCGCGGGCCTCGAGGAGGACCTCGCCCGCATCGCCGCGGTGCGCGCGGCCGCCCCCGGCATGCGGGTGCGCCTCGATGCCAACGGCCGCTACGGGCCCGCACAGGCCCGCACCGCGCTCGCCCGCTTCGCGCGGCTGCCGGGTTTCGCCGAGGCGTGCGACTACATCGAGCAGCCGGTCATGGACGTGCGCGAGCTCGCCGACCTGCGCGCCTGGGCGCAGGCGGAGCGCCTGGGGCTGCGGATCGCCGCCGACGAATCGATCCGCAAGGCCGAGGACCCGCTCACCGTCGCCAGGCTGGGCGCGGCCGATCACATCATCGTCAAGGCGCAGCCGCTGGGCGGGGTGCACCGCGCGCTGTCCATCGTGGAGCAGGCAGGCCTGCCCGCCACGGTGTCCTCGGCGCTCGAGACGTCCGTGGGTCTGGCCGCTGGGGCCGCGCTGGCCGCGAGCCTGCCCCCGGTTGCCGCAGGCCTGGGCACGAGCGCACTGTTCGAGCGCGACGTCGCCCAGCCGCCGCTGCGCGCGGTGGGCGGCGAGCTGCCGGTGGGCCGAGTCGAACCGGACGCGAAGCTGCTGGCCGAGCTGGATGCGGGCCCCGTGCGCACCGCGTGGTGGGTCCGCAGGCTCGAGGCGTGCTGGGAGCATCTGCGCGGGCGAGTGGAGCGCGGTGAGTTTGCCGACCACTCGGGGCCGGGGACTAGCCGCGCGGTGCGCTGAGGTCGCGTTCCCCTGGCGCCCCTGGCGCCCCCGGTGTCGAGGCATCGTGCACTATGCGCGTGCGCCGCGGGTCGCCCGCCGTGCGCGCAGGGCTGCCGACCGCGCGCGCAAGGTTGCCCGCCGTGCGCCCCGAGCTGCCCGCGGCCCGCGCGGCCAGGACCTCGGCCCGCGCGGCCGTGGCGATGGACACGACTGCGCCCACCAGCGTGACGGGCACGACCTCATACTCGTAGATCGCCACGTTCAGACCCCACAGGTCCATGTCGATGAGCAGCGTGAGCCCGTGCAGTGCCAAGCCGCCGCCCACGAGCAGCGCAGCGAACGCTGCGAGTCGGAGGGGCGCTCGCACTCCCGCGCGGGTCGTCACCGCCTCGACGACCGCACCGGGCGCGAACGCGGCCATCCCCAGCTGGGCGGCGAACAGCAGCGCACCGGGGTCCAGTGCCGCATGCCACCCGCCGGAACCGGGCCCGCCCGCGAACGACTCGACGGCGTTGATGACACCGAGGACCCCGGTGATGACGAGGCCCGGCACCAGCCACCACGCGGCGCGGTGCAGTGGGCGCAGGACATAGCGCGCGGGGAGACGGGTCATGTCAGTCCAGTGCCGCGAACAGGGACGCGGCGGCCTCGGCAGCCGGCTGCGGATCGTCCGCGCTGAGGTTCTCCGCGCTCACCAGCGCCGTTCCGCTCACCGCCCAGACGGCTGCCGTCTTCGTCTGCTCGCCGGAGAGGTCCCCGGTGATGACGGCGGCCCGCGCGGCCTGCGAACCGTCGACCGCGACGTCGCGCGCCTCGACCGTGAAGGGCGACGTGCGACCGCCGATGTCCAAGGTGAAGGAGGCGCAGCGGTCGAGTGCCCGGTCCACGGTGTCGTAGGCTCCGCGCGCCTGGCCGGGGGAGTCGTAGGACACGACGGCCAGCGAGTGGTCGCTGTCCTCGGTGAGTCCCGCCACCGCATCCTCCTCGGGGGCGTTGGTGGCCAGCACCTCCTGCGCGAGGCCCTTACAGTCCGCAGGGGTCGACTTCGCCTTCTCCAGCTGATCGAGCATGGCCTCGAGCTGCGCCTTCGTCTCCTCGGACATGGGCGCGAACGCCTTGCCGCCCGCCTTCGCCTTGCGCACCGCGGCCTCGAGCGCCGAGCGGTCGACCTTTTCCTGTGGGCCCTGCGTCTCCGGCGCCGAGGTGCCCTCGCCCTGCGCGCTCGCCGTGCCGGCCGTCGGCGCCGAGGTCGCACCGCCCTGTGCATCGTCGGGATCCGATCCGTGGTCACCGGCCGGGGTGCAGCCCGCGAGGGCGAGTGAGGCGACGAGGGCCAGGGCGGGCAGAGCGCTGCGCCGCGGGCTCCGCCCGGTGCGCGCAGCGCCCGGGGCGGCCGTGGGCATCGGGTGGGTGTGTGGCGGATGCTGGGCGGGGGTGCGCATGCTGCTGCCTTCGTCGCAGGGGCCGACCGTGTCGGTACCGCCGACGCTAGCACGCGGCCGTGGCCGTGGACCCGCCCGGCGAGCGGGCAATCGCCGCGCCGCGGCGGGCCTTCGCGCTGCGTGTCCGGCGGGCAGGCACACGGGATGACGGCCCGTGGACGAGGCGGCCCGCGGACGAGGCGGCCCGCGGGCGAGGTGACTCGGGCACCCGGGTCACCGGTCCGGGAGGGCGCGAGCCCTCAGGCGAGCGCAGTCGGCGCGGCGACGATCCGCACCTGCGTCAGCGCCTCCTGGCCCCACGTGCGGAAGTGGCGCGTCCGCGGGCCCGGGACGATGGGATCGTGGAGGGCCGCACCCAGGCGGCCCGTGAGGTCGAGGCGCCCGTGTGCGTCCGCGCGCACGGAGAACGCGCTGCTTCCCAGCGGTGAGGCCACCTCGCAGAGGTACAGCGCCCCCGGCCGGTAGAGGGCGGGCGTGCGGACGCGGAACGTGCCCGCCCCGGTGAGTGCGAATCCGTCCCGTCCCGCCGTGAACACGGTCTCCTGGCCCCGCCGCCGTGAGAGCGAGACGTACCACCCGTCGGAGGCGAACACCGGTTCTGCGGTGCGCACCGTGGTGCGCTCACCCGCTGTGCCTGCCCCTTGCCCGGGCGGGGATGTGAGGCCGGCGGCAGTTGCGAGCGGGGCGCGCGGCACACGGGCCGGGGCCGGCTCGGAGCAGCCCGCAGCCGGAACTGCCGCCCCTGTGAGAGCGGCACCGTCGGCGCTCGGCTCCGCGGGCCTTCCGGTGGCACCGGCCCGGTCCCCGGTGCCCCAGCGGCCGGTGGCGCATCCGGTCCCCGCACCGCGGCCGATGCCGTCGCCACGTTCGGGGCCGTCACCACGAGCGAGGCCCGAACCGCGAGGGAGGCCGTCACCGCAGTCGGAGCTGTCACCACGACCCGGGGCGCTCAGGGAGCCGAGTTCATCGCCGGAGCCGGGAGCAAGCTGGACGAGGCCGCCATCGTCATCGGGAGCGAGCCGGCCGAGGTCGCCGAACCGGTCGGGCTCGCCACCCCTGTGATGGTCGTCGAACCGGCCGGGGCGGTCGGACCGCTCGAGCTCGGCGAGGTGGCCCAACCAGCGGTGCAGCTCGCGCTGCCACGCGTGCCAGGAGTGCGCACCGGCCGGCCGCGGATGCCAGGCATGGTCGATGCGCAGTTCGTCCAGCCGCGCGTGGAACCGCTCGCCCAGGGCGCTCACGGCGGCCTCGAGGCGGTCCGGGCCCGCGGCCGCAGCGGGGTCGTCCGGGTCCGGCAGGCCGGAACCCGCGGTGAACCACAGGTCCGTCCCGCGCAGTCCCGCCGCGAGCGCCAGCGGGGAATTGTCCTCCCAGCGCTGCCGCGAGGTCCGCACGGGCCCGAACAGCGAGTGCGCGCGTGCGCCCTCGCGCAGCGCCACGATATGGAAGAGCGGCGGGGCGGCCAGCGGGTCGAGCGGCGAGGAGAATGCGGCCGCGGCCCGGCAGGAGCCGGGCGCCCACGCGGCGTACTTCATGGCCCCGTACCCGCCCATCGACAGTCCGGCCAGCAGGCGGCCGCGGGGCCCGGCCCGCACGGAGTGGAGCTCGGCGATGAGCGCGGGAAGCTCGATGGTGTGGAATGCGGGCCAATCGAGGATCGAGCCGTCGTCGAGCGCATGGCGCGAGTAGGAGGCCGCGCCCGCGTCCGGCATGACGACGAGGTGGGGCGAGTGCGCCGTCAGCGCCTCCGCGTTGCCCAGGTCGGTCCACGAGCGGAAGTCGTCCCCGCCGCCGTGGAACAGGTAGAGCGCGGGGGCCTGCTCGCTGGGCACGCCGGGCAGCAGCACCCGCACCCCCACCGTGCGGCCCAGGGCGGGGGAGTAGACGAAGAGCTCCCGCAGCCGGTCCGAGAGCTTCCGCTTCTCCCGCACGTGGATCCGGCGGGCGGCCGGCCCGGTGGGCTCGGCGCCCAGGGGCGCAAGCGTCTCGCTGCGCGCCGGGTAGGCACCGGCACGGCGGCGGGCCGAGGTGTGGGCGCGCACGGCGCGCGCGCCGAGCCCCAGGGCGGCCCGCTGGGCCAGCGAAGCCCGGGCCGGCGCTGCAGTCGGGCCAACACCGGCCGGCGCCTCGGCGTCCGCGGGCACGACGACATCGCCCCAGTTCAGGGCGGTGGGCAACGGTGCGGAGGCGGGAGAGCGCAGGGACATGGCGGGGCCTCGGGCGGTGGGCGCGGTGAACGGCGAACCGCCGGCGCATGGCCGGCGGACTGCGACTATACGGCGCGAAGGTGAACAGGCCCGTGCCTCTTCGCGCTCGCCCGCGCTCACTGCGCTTACCCCCGCGCAGCGCGCCTGGCCGCGCCGAACCGCGCTCACCGCACCTATCCGCGCTCACCGGCGCTTACTGGGGGAGCCCGCGCGCTCCCCGTAGGCGGCCCGCCCCTCGGGCTCCCCGGGTCTCGGGCCCCGGACCCCGGGCTACTGCCCATCGGGCCCCCGAACCTCGGGCTACTGCGGTTCGGTCCCCCGCGGGTCAGGCTCCCGCGCCTCGGGCTCCCGTGCCGCCCTGCGCTCGCGGCGCACGGGCCCCACGATCATCCCGTGCTTGAGCGCCAGATGGAGGATGCCGCCGGCGGCGATCACGGCCACGGCGATCGTGAGGACCGAGCCCTCCATGCCCATTGTCCCGCCGGTCAGCCAGGCGGGACCGGGCCACTGCGCGGTGAACAGGCCGTGGGAGTCCCCGGTGCCGGAGATGTCGGAGGAGAAGATGCCGCCCTGCACGAAGTTCCAGGAGATGTGGATCGCGATGGGCAGCCAGAGGCGGCGCGTGAGGATGTATGCCCCGCCCAGCAGGCCGCCCGCGGAGACCATGATCCCCACGGTGCCCAGCCACGTCGCCTCGGGATTGGTGAGGTGGACCGCGCCGAACAGCACCGAGCTGAGGATGAGCGCCCACCACGTGCCCAGCCACGCGTCGAGGATGCGCAGCAGGAAGCCGCGGAACAGGATCTCCTCCATGAAGCCCGCGCCGATCCCCGCGGCCAGGGCCAGGAGGATGCCGCCGGAGACCTCGACGCCGGTGATGCGGTAGCCGCCGAACAGCGCGATGAGCCCCACCGAGACCGCGATGAGCACGGCGCCCACCCCCAGCCCGATCGCGATCTCCAGCGGCACGGATGAACCGCGCAGCCCCAGCCAGGGCGCCTTGCCGATGGTGCCCACGATGAGGGCGTAGAGGACGAGGGCCACGAGCGCGCCGGCGCACATGCCGATCAGGTACTCCCCGCCCGTGAGCTCGCCCGTGCTGCCCACGAGCGCGCCCGTGTTGAACACGTGGGCGAGGACGCTCACGGTCCCCGCCACGAGCTGCGCGAGGACGAACGCCACCGCCCCCGCGACGAGCTGCCACACCCGGTGCCGATCGCTGCGCTCGACTGCCGGCCTGTGCGGGGCTTCGGCGGCGGCGTAGGGATGGGGAGGGTACGAACTCATAGGGGCCATCGTAGTGCCGGGCCCGTGCCCGCAGCGGGCCTCGGCCGGGCGCGCGCAGTGGCCCCGCCAGCCCCGGCCGTGCCGGGCGGCTGCGTCGGCACACCCCGAGCGTCTGGTTGAATCGGGATGTGAACGACTCCACCGCGCTCGCCCGCGCCCTCGTCTCCGCTCTCCTCGGCGCCGGAGTGCGCCACGCGGTCATCAGCCCGGGTTCGCGTTCGGCTCCGCTGGCCTACGCACTGGCCGCCGCCGATGCCGCCGGCGCCCTCACCGCCCACGTGCGCATCGACGAGCGCGACGCCGCCTTCCTGGCCCTCGGGATCGCCAAGGGGGAGCGGGCCGCGGGCCGGCCGCCCGCCCCGGTGGCCGTCGTGACCACCTCCGGCAGCGCCGTCGCCAACCTCCACCCGGCCGCGCTCGAGGCCGCCTACGCCCACCTCCCGCTGCTCCTGCTCACCGCGGACCGGCCGGCCCGCCTGCGCGGCACCGGAGCCAATCAGACACTCGACGCGCAGCACCGCGCGCTGCCCGAGGTGCGCGCGGCCCTCGACGTCCCCGCGGGGACGCCGGGCTCCGCCGCCGAGGCGCTGGTCGCCCAGGCGCTCACCGCGGCGCTGGGCACCGGGCTGGCCGCCGGGCGGCCTCCCGGCCCCGTCCAGCTCAACGTCCAGTTCGACGTGCCGCTGGAGCCGACCGCGGACGACCCGCCGTTCGCGGTCGCGGTGCCGGCAGTGCAGGCTGGTGTGCCCGGAGCGCCCGTTGGCGCGTCCGCGGCCCCGGTTGGTGCGTCGGCGGCCCTCGACGCCGGGTTCCTCACCGCGCCCCGCGAGCGCGCGGTGATCCTCGCCGGCGATGCGTTCGGCTGGTCCGCCGCGCGGGCGGCCGCGTTCGCAGACGCCACGGGCCTGCCCGTGCTCGCCGAGCCCACCTCGGCCCTGCGCGAGCTGCCCGGCGCGGTCCCCGCCCACGCCGAGGTGCTGGCCGCGCATCCCGAGCTCACGGCGGAGATCCGCACGGTCTTCTCATTCGGCAAGGTCACGCTCTTCCGCCCCGATGCGCGGCTCCTCGCCGCCCCGGGTGTCGCGGTGCACCGCATCCAGGCCGATCTGGACGCGGTGAGCCCCGGTGCGTGGGAGGAGGCCTGGCAGGCCGCGGGGGCCGCCGCGGGGCTCGCCCCGGACGCCGTGGGGCTGCGCTGGGCCGAGCGCTGGCGTGCGGCGGGTGCGCCGCAGAGCGCCGACCCCGCGGAGCAGGACGGCGACCAACGGGAACAGGGCACCGGACTGCCACGGGCGGCGCAGCCTGCGCGGACCGAGCAGCCGGAGCGGACCGAGCAGGAGGAACCGGCCGCTGCGCGGCCGGCCGCGGAGCCCCAGCCGGGGGCACCTCGCCCGCTCGATCCAGCCGCCGCCGTTCGTGCGATCGCCGCGGCAGGGGGCGAGCTGTTTGCCGCCAGCTCGTCGGCCGTGCGCTACCTGGACCGGGTGCCCACCTCCGGGGTGCGGCTGCACGCCTCGCGGGGCCTGGCCGGAATCGACGGGCTCATCTCCACGGCCGCGGGCGCGGCGATGGGGCTGGGCCTCGATCCTGAGTTGGACGCACCGCTGCGGCTGGTCATCGGCGACGTCGCCGCGCTCCACGACGTGGGCGGGCTGCTGCGCGAATCCGGCGAGGCACCGCCGCACCTGCAGGTCTTCGTCCTCAACGACGACGGCGGGGCGATCTTCGCCGGCCTGGAGCACGGCCAGCCGCACCTGCGGCCGTTCTTCGACCGCTACTTCGGCACCCGCCACGGCCGCACGTTCGAACATCTGGCCCGCGCCTACGGCTGGCACTACGAGCGCTGTGCGGATGCCGCGGCCATCGCCTCGGCCGCTGCGGCCGGGCGCCCCGGGGTCTACGAGATACCGCTGCCGCCCGTCGGGGGCTGAGCACCGGCCGCGGCTACGGGGTGCGCCCGCGGCCCAGCGCCTGCCGGATGGCATCGGCGCGGTCCCGGGCGGGGAGCTTGGCGAAGACCGCGTTCACATGCGTCTTCACCGTGGGCATCGACACGAACAGGGAGCCCGCGATCTCGGCGTTGGTGAGCCCCTGCGCCATCAGGGCGAGCACCTCGGCTTCGCGCGCCGTGAGGTTCGCGTGGCGCCGTCGCAGGCTCGCGGGCGAGGCCTCCTCCTCTCGCTCGTCCCGTGTGGAGTCACCGCGGGCAGGCCGCGCAGACCCGTCGGCCACGGGCGCGGCCGGGGCGGGAGCGAGGCCCTGGAGCAGGCGCGCTCCGACCTCATCGGACATCGCCGTGGCCCCGGCGGCGACGGCGCGGATGGCCGCGGCGACCTGGGCCCGGGAGGCGTCCTTGGTCAGGTAGCCCGCGGCGCCGGCCCGCAGCGCCTCGGCGATCGAGGCGTCGTCGCCGAACGTCGTGAGAACGAGCACCCGCACCGAGGGCGCCTGAGCGCGCAGGAGGGCGGTCGCCTCCGCGCCGGATACGCCCGGCATGCGCAGGTCCATGAGCACGACATCCGGGTGCACCTCGCGGGCGATCGCGAGTGCCTGCGCGCCATCCGCCGCCTGCCCGACCACGTCGACGTTGGCGAGCAGCCCGAGCACCGTGGCGAGGCCCTCGCGCACGATCGCCTGGTCGTCCGCGACGATGACGCGGATCGGGGGGCCGGACTCGCTCACTCCGGGCACCCTTCGGCGCGTGCGCGGGCATGGAGGCTGAAGGCGCCGTCCGCGGTGCCGGCGCTGAGCTCGCCCCCGGGCAGCTGCGCGAAGCGCTCCCGCATCCCCCGCAGCCCGTTGCCGCCGCCGGACTCGGCCAGGGCACCGGGCGCGAAGGACAGCGCGTTCGCGACGTCCAACGTCGCCCACCCATCGCACACGGCGTATGCGAGGTCGACGGGCTGCCCGGGCGCGTGCTTGCGGGCGTTGGTCAGGGCCTCCTGCGCGGCGCGATGGAACGCGGCGGCAGCGACGGGGGACACCGCGTCGTCGGGGCCCGCCTGCGCTCGGACCTCCATTCCCAGTCCGCGCGCCTCCGCGACGAGGGGGTCCACGGCGGCGCTCAGCGAGGCGGACCGAGCGGGGGCCTCGGCCGGGGGCTCGCGCAGCTGGGCCACCGCGTCGCGCGCCTCGGACAGCCCGGTTGCGGCGAGGGCGCGCGCCGCGCCCACCGTCCGGGCCGCATCGTCTGCGCGCCCGGACTCGAGCAGCGCCTCGGCGGCATCGAGCTGCACGACAAGACCGCCCAGTGAATGGGCGAGCACGTCGTGCAGCTCGCGGGCCAGCGCCTGCCGGTCGGCCAGCACCTGCCAGCGGGCGGTGGCCTCGAGTTCGACCTCCCGGGCGCGGGCAGCGGCCAGCTCTGAGCGGCGCACCTGCCGGCGCGCCGCACCGAGTGCCGCCATGACGCCGACCATGGCCAGCTGCACCGGCAGCCAGCGGAGGTCCTCGCGGCCGTGTGGCGTCAGCGCGGCCCCGACCAGGGCCAGGGCGGTAAGGACCGCCAGGGCGGCGCCGTGCCAGGCGGGGCGCTGGGGCTCGGCCAGCGTGCGCACCAGCACGATCGCCAGCGGCACCGCGGTGAGTCCCAGGCTGCCGGTCAGTGCCAGCGAGGCGGCCAGCACGCCCAGTGCGGCAAGGGGCAGCGGCACCCGGCGGCCGAGGGCGGCGCACACGCTGAGGGCGGCCCAGACGGCGATCGCGAGCGCGGCGAACAGGGTAGGGAGGGTGCCCACCGGGATGACGATGAGCGCCGTCGTCACGGCGGCGATGCCCACGCCGGAGCGCACGAGGGCGAGCGCTGCGCGGTTCCGGCCGAACCCGGGTGCGGCGTCGCCCACGGTCATCGTCGTTCCCCTCCTCACGGTCCCGCGTGTGCGGGGCGGATCAGCGCGCGCGGTGCGGGGCGCTCGGCGCCTCCTCGAGGGCTGCCGTGCGCGAACCGAGGACCGCGGCGGCGCCCGCGCGGTTCGCGGCCACCAGCAGCAGGATCGTACCGCTGGAGACCGCGAACTCGATTCCCGCGACGTGGGCTGCGACGCCGATGGCCACCCGGACCAGGAGCAGGCCGACGAAGACCAGGAGGCCTGCGGCGCCGCCGCGGGCCTCCCACCGCGGGGCCGTCTCGGGGTTCTTCCCCGCTGCGGCCGCGTGCGGCCGCAGCGTCGTGAGACGCCCCATCACGACACCGGAGGCCGCACCGACCAGGAGCTCGACGGCGAGGAGCGCGCAGGCGGCGAGGGTCATGGCACCCAGCTGCCCGGTCACGACCACCAGGCCCGCGCCGATGCCGCCGAGGATGAGGGCGGATCTCCACGGCCGGGCCGCATCGAGGGCTCGCCACCGCAGCTGGCGGCGCCCGATCAGCGCGATGACCACCGCGACCACGACGACGGTGGGGAGGATCTGGCCGAGGGGTCCGAGGAACTGGGTGAGGGGCAAGCCGAGCATGATGCGGTCCTTTCGTCTGACGATGGGACCAGCATCCCGGCCGAGCGCAGGGGGCGCCTCAGTCCACGGGTGGGGATTCGGGTGGAGAAAGGCGGCCCGCCGTGTCACCGGTCTCGCCTCCCGCCTCGTCCGGCAGGCGGGCACCGAGCGCGCGCAGCATGGGCGCGAGCTTCGCCGCGGTCTCCGCCAGCTCCGAATCCGGGTCCGAGTCCGGCATGATGCCCGCGCCCGCCCACAGCCGGATTCGGTTGCGCGCCTCGAGCTGGCCGCAGCGCAGCGCGATGCCCAGCTGCCCGTTGCCGCGGTCGTCGAGCCATCCCACGGGCCCGGCGTAGCGGCCGCGGTCGGCGCCCTCGAGGTCGGCGATGAGCGCGGCCGCCGCCGCGGGGGGCACGCCGCCCACGGCGGCGGTGGGGTGCACGCGGCGTGCGACCTCGAGGATGGACGGCGGGGCCGCGGGCGCCCCGGCGGCCTCGCCGTCCCCGACCTCGTGTTCGGAGCCGGGAGCCCCGCCGGAGCCAGCGCCCGCGGCCGATCCGGTGGGGGCCAGCGTCCCGCGGGCGTCCGAGGCGAGGTGGATGACGTTGGAGAGCTGGAGCAGGTGGGGTTCGGCGTCGACGTGGAGGTCGGGGCTCAGCGGGCCCAGCGAGGCGGCCAGCGAGTTGATGGCGAAGCGGTGCTCCGCGCTGTCCTTGGCCGCGCCCAGCTGGGCGCGCGCGGCGTCGAGCTCCGCGGCCGGATCGCGCTGCACGCGGTACGTCCCGGCGAGCACGCGGGAGGTGACGGTGCCGTCCTGCACCCCGATGAGCAGCTCCGGGGTGGCGCCCACGAGGCCGGCCACATCGAATGTCCAGCACGAGGGGTAGTCGGCGTTGAGCCGGCCGAGCACCGCGCGCACGTCGATGTCCTCGACGGTCTCGACGACCGCGTCGCGGGCGAGCACGGCCTTGCGCAGCCGTCCGGCCTCGCCGGCCGCCCCCGCGCCCCCTGCGGTGGCGGCGCCGCCGGATTCGCCGGGGGAGCCGACGGTGCCAGGGGAGGCGGCGGCACCGGGGGAGCCATGCGCCCCAGTGCCGAAGGCGGTCACCCGGCCTCCCGCCTTCGAGGCATCCGTCTCGGGCAGGCCCGCCGCCGAGGTGCCAATCACCGAGGTGCCGCGCATCGTCGCGCTCGCCTGGGCCACATTCGCCCGGTAGGCCTGCGCGCTCACGCTGCCGGGCAGCACCCGGGCGCCCACCGGCGCGCGCAGGGGCGAGGCGGCGAGTGCGAGGCCGGCGGCATTGTCGCCGTCCGGGGCGATGTCCGTCAGCCAGACCCGGCCATCGCGGCGGCCCATGAGGTAGCGCGGCACGTCGATGACGGAGTGGGCCCGCGAGTCAGGCGAGAACGCGAGGGCCGTGAAGCCCACGAGGCCCGCGCCCGGCAGGCCCACGCCGTCGTCGATGCGGGCGCTCGCGACGAGCGCCCGCCAGGCGCGGTCGAGGACCGTGAAGCGCGAGGGGAGCGCCGCCTCGTCTGCGGCAACTGCGCCTGGCACCCCGTTCCCGGCCACGGCGCCCGGCCCCGCGGTCCCGCGCGTGCGCAGGCGCACGGCTCGCCCGAAGCCCACGAGACCGGAGGTGCCGCGCACCCAGCAGCTGAGCTCGTCGACCGGCAGCTGTGCGAGGAACTCGACGGGCGCGGTGGGCAGGCCCGCGCGGAACGGGCGCGGGGCCTCGGGGCTGACGCCGTCGATGAACCACGAGCGCACCCGCAGCGCCGGCAGGTCCGGGAGCTCCACGGCGGCGGGGTCCAAGTCCACGGTGATCACGGCCCCATGCTAGCGACGCCGCCACAGGTCCGGTGCCGGGAGCCCGCGCGGCAGCGAGAGCACGCGCGGCGCCGGGATCCCGCGCGGCGCACCCGGGGTGGCGCGCATGCCCCGCCGGTTGCGATCATGGGGGCATGAATCGCGCGCACCTGGACAAGCAGGCATCGGAAGTCGCATCCATGTTCGACGCCGTGGCCGACCGCTACGACCTGACGAACGACGCGATGACATTCGGCATCTCGCGCCTGTGGCGCATCGAGATCACGAAGGCCGTCGACCCGCACCCCGGTGAGCGGATCCTCGACCTGGCCGCCGGCACCGGCGCCTCCTCCGTGCCCTATGCGCGCGCCGGCGCCGAGGTGACGGCCGGCGACATCTCCACCGGCATGCTCGAGGTGGGCCGCCGCAAGCACCCGGAGATCGACTTCGTCTACGCCGACGCGCTGGACCTGCCGTTCGACGATGCGAGCTTCGACGTCGTGACCATCACCTACGGCTTCCGCAACGTGCAGGAGCCCCAGGCCGCGCTCGCGGAGATGCTGCGGGTGCTCAAGCCCGGCGGGCGGCTCCTCGTCGCCGAGTTCTCCACCCCCACGCTCGCGCCGTTCGCCCGCTTCTACAAGGGCTACATCATGCGCGCGCTGCCCGCCGTGGCGCGCGCCGTGAGCTCGAATCCGGAGGCCTACGTCTACCTCGCGGAGTCCATCCGCGCGTGGCCGGACCAGGACGCCCTCGCCCACCTCATCCGCGATGCCGGTTTCGACCAGGTGCGATACCGCAACCTCACCGGCGGCATCGTGGCCCTCCACCACGCCCTCAAGCCGGTCCCGGGAGCATGAGGGCACTCGACTTCGACGCCGTCGTCGTGGGCGCCGGGCCCGCCGGCTCCACCGCGGCAGCGCACCTGGCGGCCGCCGGGCTAAGCGTCGCGCTGCTCGAGAAGTCCGCCTTCCCGCGCGACAAGGTGTGCGGCGACGCACTGACCCCGCGCGCGGTCCGCGAGCTCCAGCTGCTCGGCATCGACCCGCGCGAGGAGGACGGCTGGCACCGCAACCGGGGGCTGCGCCTCATCGGCGCGGGCCACCGGCTGGAGATGGACTGGCCGGCCGTCGACGGGATGCCGGACTTCGGGCTCACCCGGGCCCGCACGGGACTCGACGCGGCGCTCGCCGACCACGCCCGCGCCTCGGGAGCGGAGCTGTTCGAGCACACGTTCGCGCAGGAGCCCGTGCTCGGCGCCGACGGCGGGGTCACCGGCGTGCGCGCCGTCGCAACGGACTCCCGCGGCCGCAAGACCGGTGACGAGACGCTCTTCCGCGCGCCCGTCGTCATCGCCTCCGACGGGGTCTCGGCCCGCATGGCCGTAGGGCTGGGGATCGAGAAGCGCGCGGATCGCCCCATGGGCGTGGCCGTGCGGACCTACTACCCCTCGCCGCGGGCCTCGGACGATCGGCTGGAGAGCTGGCTGGAGCTGCGCGCCCCTGCGCAGGCACCCGCTGGCGACGCCGCCGGAGCGGGCCGCGCTCGGCGCCCGCGCGAGGGCGAGCGCGGCGAGGCCATGCCCGGCTACGGCTGGCTCTTCCCGATGGGCGACGGCACGGTCAACGTGGGCCTGGGGATCCTCGACTCCTCGCCCCAGTTCGGCACCGTGGACTACCGCGGAGTCCTGCGCGAGTGGATTGCCGCGATGGGCCACGAGTGGTCGATCGGGGAGGACACGATGGTCGCGAAGGTGCGCAGCGCCGCGCTGCCCATGGCCTTCAACCGCACCCCGCACCTGCGCGCGGGAGTGCTGCTCGTGGGCGATTCCGCGGGGATGGTCAACCCGTTCAACGGCGAGGGCATCGACTACGCGATGGAGTCCGCGCGCCTGGCCGCCGAGGCCGTGTCGACCGTGCGGCGCTACCCGCGCGCGGCCATGCACGCCGCCCTGCGCGAATACCCGGACCGGGTGCGCGGGGCGTTCGGCAGCTACTTCACGCTGGGCCGGATCTTCGCCTCGCTCATCGGCAGGCCCGCCCTCATGAGCGCCGGTCTGAAGTACGGTATGGGGAGCGAGACGCTCATGCGGTTCGTCGTCAAGCTGCTCGCCAACCTGTATCGCGGTGGGGAGTCCGACGAGCGCGACCTGTACGATCGCATCATCGTCGCGCTGGAGACACTGGTCCCCGCGACGGACAACAGGGACCGCTGACGGACCGCACTGCGCAGCCCGCGCCGCGGAATCCGGCACGCGGCGGCGCGCGCACCGCCGCGCGAACGACCATGGAAGAGGACATGACGAAGGCTGCCGACACCCCCGCCGCGCGCTCGCGCGACCGTGGGCCGCTGACGCCCGGGTCCTTCGCGGCAGCGGGCTCCGGGCTCGCCGAGGAGCTTGCCGAGCGCCTCGGCGACGTCGAGGAGATCCTTGAGACCGCCGTCGCCCAGGCCGACCACCTCGCCGACGAGGCCTCCCACCACCTGCTCGCCGCCGGCGGCAAGCGGGTGCGGCCCATGCTCGTCCTCCTCACCGCCCAGTTGGGCGACGGGTCGCGGCCCGAGGTGCGCAGCGCCGCCGCGGCCGTCGAGCTCATCCACCTCGCGACCCTCTACCACGACGACGTCATGGACGATGCGCCGCTGCGCCGCGGTGCCCCGGCGGCACAGCACGTGTGGGGCAACTCCGTGGCCATCCTCACCGGCGATCTGCTGTTCGCCCGGGCCTCGCTGCTGAGCGCCCAGCTGGGCGTCGAGGCGGTCCGGCTGCAGGCGGAGACGTTCGAGCGGCTCGTCCTGGGCCAGCTCGCCGAGTTCTCCGGGCCGCCCGCCGGGGCCGACCCCATCGAGCACTACCTGCGCGTGCTCGCGGACAAGACCGGCTCGCTCATCGCCGCCGCCGGCGAGTTCGGGCTCATCTACTCCAACGGCCCGCGCGAGCTCATCGGTCCCCTGCGCGACTTCGGCGAGCGCGTGGGGATCGCCTTCCAGCTCGCCGACGACCTCATCGACCTGGCCGGCGATGGAGCGAAGACCGGCAAGACGCCGGGCACGGACCTGCGCGAGGGCGTGCCGACGCTGCCCGTGCTCTACGCCCGCCGCGCCGCAGCGGCCGGCGATGCGCAGGCGGCCCAGGCCATCGTGCTCCTCGACGAGGACCTGAGCTCCGATGCCGCGCTGGAGGCCGCGCGGCGCGCGGTCGTCGCGCTGCCGGCCACCGCGCAGGCCGCGGCCGAGGCCCGCCGCTGGGCCGCCGAGGCCGTCGAGGCGCTGGCCGCGCTGCCCGCGGGCGCCGTGCGCGACGAGCTCGAGGCGTTTGCCGCCTCGGTCGTCGAGCGGGTCGCCTAGACCGAGCGCCGTTCGCGGCTCCCGCGGTTCGCGCGCGCCGCGGCCGCCGCCGACCAGGCGTTCGGGCGTCACGGCGAAGATCGTCTGGTCGTCGCCGTGGGAGAGCCGCGGGAGACAGGAGAGGCGCCGTCGTTGCCAGCGGGGCTGGTGATCCGGGATGCGGAGGCGACGGCTCAGGGGCAGACGACGAGCTTGCCGCCGCCCCTGCCCGCTGCGGCATCCGCCCACGCCTGCGGCAGCTCTGCCAGGGGGCGGACGTCGGGCCGCACCTCGAGTTCGCCGTTGGCCAGCAGGGCGGCGACCTCGGCGTAGGCGGCGGTGCGCTCGGCCGAGGCGGCCAGGAAGTTCGAATGGCCGATGAAGGAGATGCCCCGATTGCGGAAGTCCGGGGCGGCGATCTCACCGCGTGCCCCGGCGGAGTTGCCCACCTGCGCGAAGCGCCCATAGCGGGCGGTGTGCTCCACCGCAGCGCCGGCGTAGTCGCCCCACAGGGTGTCCACGACGACGTCGAAGGGCTCGAGTCCTGCCAGGCCGGTGGACATCTCGTCCGCCGTGGTGGCGTGCACCGGCCGTCCTCCCGCACGCTCGATGGCGCTGCCGGCGCCGCGGGTGGTGGCCGCAACCTCCGCGGCGCCGAGTGCCCGGGCGAGCTGGACGGTGAGGCGGCCCACGCTGCCCGTGCCGCCCAGTACGAGCACCCGTTCGCCCGCCTGCATCCGCCCGGCCTTCGTGAGCGCCAGGAAGGCGGCGATGCCGGGCACCCCGAGCGCGGCGCCGGCGACCGGGTCGACGCCCGCCGGCAGCTCCACCGTCTCCGCACCGGAGAGGTCCACCCGCTCGGCGAACGAGCCGAACGGCGGAGCCGGTGCGGAGAAGTAGACGTGGGTGTCCGGGCCGGTCTGGGCGACGCCTTCGAAGCCCAGCACGTCACCGGCGGAGAGCGGGCGGAACGGGAAGCCGCCGGCGCCGATCGCGAGGTCCACGGGGTTGAGCGCCGCGGCCCGCACGGGGGCGAGCGCAGGTTCCGCAGTGGGCGGGTCCCAGTCGGAGAGGGCGGGAGTGCCGCCGGGCTGAGCGAGGAATGCCTGCATCGTGCCGCCTTTCGGTTCCGCTGCGACGGCGTGCGGCCTGCCGCCCGGGGCCCCCGTCCGAAGCCGGCGCTCGCCGGGGCGAGCCGACGGCGAGCGCCGTGGTACAGCGAGAGGCTGTGCGCTCGGGTGAGCGGGAGCCCGAGTCTACGCCGGTGCGATGCGGGGGCAACCCCAGCGCTGCGCCATCAGCGGCGGCGGCCCCGCCGGGAGGCGCGCAGCATGTCCGCGATGATGAGTCCGACCGTGGCCCAGATGATGATGAAGCCGATCCAGCGGGTCGTCGACATCGCCTCGTGGAAGACGAGCGTGCCGAGGACGAATTGCATGGTGGGCGCGATGTACTGGAGCATGCCCACCCAGGACAGCGGGACCCGGCGCGTGGCCCCGGAGAACATGATGAGCGGGATCGCGGTAAGGGGGCCCAGGAGCATCATGATGCCCGCGTGGCCCAGGCCTGCGCTGCCGAAGTGGGAGTGGCCGGTGGCTGCGAGGACGCCGATGACGACGAGCGCGGGCGGGGTGAGGACCGCCGTCTCGATCGTCAGGCCCTCGAGGGCGCCCACCCGGCCGCCCACCCGGTTCTTCACCAGCCCGTAGGTCCCGAAGCTGAAGGCCACGGCCAGCGACAGCCACGGCATGTGGCCGTAGCCCGCCGCGATGACGACGACCGCCGCAGCGCCCAACCCCACCGCGGCCCACTGGAGCGGGCGCAGCCGCTCGTGCAGGAAGATGACGCCCAGCGCGATCGTGACGAGGGGATTGATGAAGTAGCCCAGCGAGATCTCGAGGACGCGGTTGACCTCCACCCCGTAGAGGAACGCGAACCAGTTGCACGCGACGATCGCGCTGGCCAGGGCCAGGGTGCCCAACAGGCGGGGGCTGCGAACCGCGGCCAGGACCCGGCCGAAGCCGCGGGCGCCGGTGAGCAGGATGAGGCAGAAGACCAGCGACCACACGATGCGGTGGGCGAGGATCTCGAGGCTCGAGGCGGGCGCCGCGAGCGCGAAGAACAGGGGCATGAAACCCCAGAAGACATAGCTGGCGGTGCCGAGGAGCAGGCCAGCGCGACGGCGGGCGGCCTCGTCCTCGGGGAGGGGAGTGTGGGTCACCCGCTCAGTCTAGGGAGGCCCCGGGTTCACGGGGCGAGTGCCCGCGGGCAGAGACGCCATCCGGCGCGCACCGGGCCTGCGTCGCTGCCGCTGCCGCTGCCGCAGTGATCCCCGGAGCCGCTGCCGCAGCGATCCTGGCCCGGGTCACAGTGATCCTGCACCGGGATTCGGCAACGAAATGCTGGGCCAATTAGACTGGTCCGCGGTGCCCGTGCGGGCCTCAGACCGCGCGCGGCCGACGCAGACGCTAAAGGAGTGACATGAGCCGAGCTCTCAGGGTGGCGATCGTGGGCGCGGGCCCCGCCGGGATCTACGCGGCGGACCTGCTGACGAAGGCCGAGCGCGACTTCGAGGTCAGCATCGACCTGTTCGAGCGGCTGCCCGCCCCCTTCGGCCTGGTGCGCTACGGCGTGGCCCCGGACCATCCGCGTATCAAGGGCATCATCAACGCGCTCATCAAGGTCCTCGACCGCGGCGACATCCGCCTGTTCGGCAACGTCGACTTCGGCACGGACATCACGCTCGAGCAGCTGCAGGACCACTACGACGCCGTCATCTTCTCCACCGGCAGCTTCGTCGATGCCCGCCTCGACATCCCCGGGGTGGACCTGCCGCGCTCCTACGGCGCCGCCGACTTCGTCAACTGGTACGACTCGCACCCCGATGTGGGCCAGGAGTGGCCGCTCGACGCGCAGCGCGTCGCGGTGATCGGCAACGGCAATGTGGCCCTCGACGTGGCGCGCATCCTCGCCAAGCAGGCCGATGACCTGCTGAGCACGGAGATCCCGGATCACGTGTACGACGGGCTCAAGAAGTCCGAGGTCACGGACGTCCACGTCTTCGGCCGCCGCGGCCCGGCGCAGACGAAGTTCACCCCGCTCGAGCTGCGCGAACTGGGCCACGTCAAGGACGTCGACATCATTGTCTACCCGGAGGACTTCGAGTTCGACGAGGCCTCCATGGCGGCGATCCACTCGAACAACCAGGTCAAGCAGGTCACCAAGACCCTCACGGACTTCACGCTGCGCGAGCCCACGGGCGCCCCCCGCCGCCTGCACCTGCACTTCCTCCACGCACCGGTGGCCGTGCTGGGAACCCAGGAGGAGGGGGTCACGGGCCTGCGCACCGAGCGCCAGGAGCTCGACGGCAACGCCGGGGTCACCGGCACTGGCGAATTCGTCGACTGGGGCATGGACGCGGTCTACCGGGCGGTCGGCTACTTCGGCTCGCCGCTGCCCGGCCTGCCCTTCGATCAGGCCCGCGGCGTCATCACGAACGTCGAGGGCCGCGTGGTGGACGGCGACGCACAGGCCACGGCCGCGCAGGCCGAGACCATTCCGGGCGTCTACACGACCGGTTGGATCAAGCGGGGCCCGGTGGGCCTCATCGGCCACACGAAGGGCGATGCGCTCGAGACGATCACGCACCTCATCGAGGACCGCGCTGCCGGTGCGCTGCCCGAGCCCGCGCACCCGGGCGAGGACGACATCGTGGACTTCCTCGACGCGGCGGGCGTCGAGTACGTCGACTGGGAGGGCTACCACCTCCTCGAGGCCGCGGAGAAGGCCGCGGGCGAGCCCCACGGCCGCGAGCGCATCAAGATCGCCACGCGGGAGGGCATGCTCGCGCAGGCCCGGCGCGCGGTGGAGTCCGCCGCCGAGGCGCCCGCGGGGCACTGAGCGGCGCCGCTTCGGGCGCGGGCCGGGGCGTGGGCCGGGCCCACACGCCCCTCAGCCGGCCCGGGGGAGGGCGCCCGGGCCCGAGGCCGCTCAGCGCGGGGCGTACATGATGAGCGCCACGCCGACCAGGCAGACGAGCGCGCCGCTGAGGTCCCAGGCATCGGGCCGGAAGCCGTCGGCGACCATTGCCCACGCGAGCGACCCGACGATGAAGACGCCCCCGTAGGCCGCGAGGACCCGCCCGAAGCCGCCGTCGGGCTGCAGGGCGGCGGTGAAGCCGTAGAGGCCCAGCGCCACGACCCCGGCGCCCAGGAACAGCCACCCGCGGTGCTCGCGGACGCCCTGCCAGATCAGCCATGCCCCGCCGATCTCGAGCACGGCGGCCAGTGCGAACAGGACGATCGACTTGAGGGTGTCCATGGGGCTCCTGAGCAGGGCGGCGGGCAATCGCCTCCCACCCTTGCAGACCGTCCGCCGGCGCGCACCGGGCAGGCCGGCCGCAGGCCCCAAACCCGTCGTCCACACGCCCGCCGCCTCCAGCCACGGACCACCAGCCCACCAGCCCTCCAGTCCCAGACCACCAGGAGCCCCCGCACCCGTGAACCACGTCCGCGAATTCTTCCGCCTGGCACCCGCCCAGCGCGACCACATCCCCGCCTTCCGCATCGCGCTGGGCGTGGGGGCCCCCTCCTCGCGCTGCTGGCGCTCGGCCGGCTGGACCTCGCGATCTACGCCTCCTTCGGCGCGTTCACCGGGATCTACGGCCGGTTCGAGGCGCGCCGCGCGCGGGCGGCGCGCCAGGCGATCGCGGGCGGGCTGCTCACCGCCTCCGTGGCCGTCGGCGCCGTGCTCGCGGCGCTGGGGGCGGACGTCTGGGCGCTCACGGCCGTGACCGCGCTCGTGTCCGGGGCCGGTGCGGTGACCGCGGCGCGATTCGGGCTCAAGCCGTCCGGGTCGATCTTCTTCATCTTCGCCACCGCCGCGGTGGGCTCGGTGCCGCACGGGGCTCCGGTGTGGCTCGCCGCGCGCAGCGCGGCGGCGGCCGCGGGCTTCTGCATCCTGCTGGGCACCGGGGCCCACCTGCTGGGCGAGGGCCGCATCCACGAGCCCCTCGGCCGCCTGACCTCGAACCTCACGGCCCGCGAGCTGGCGGGGCAGTTCGGCCGCTTCACCGCCGCGCCCCTGCTGGGCGGGGCCCTGGGGATCGCCGCAACGCAGCTGCTGCCGGGCCTCTCCCACTCCTACTGGGCGATGGTGGCGGCGGCCGCGCCCATCAGCGCGCCCCACCGCTCGGCGCGGGTGATCCGCGGCCTGCACAGGATCGTGGGCACGCTGGCGGGGGTCGCGGTCACGGCGCTGCTCCTCGCGTTCCCGGCCCAGCCCTGGCAGCTCGTGCTCGACGTCATCGTCCTGCAGTTCGCCGCCGAGGTGCTGGTCACCCGCAACTACGCACTCGCTCTGCTCTTCATCACCCCGCTGGCGCTCACGATGACCCAGCTGGGCAGCCCCCAGCCGGTGGGCGGGCTCGTCGCCTCGCGGGCGGCGGAGACGGCGATCGGGGCCGCGGCGGGCATCGCCGTGGTGCTCCTGGGCTTCCGCACCGAGGGCCGCGAACGGCGCCGCGCCCGCGAGGCCGCCCGCGGTCCGGGACACAGCGCACAGGGCGACCGGCACGGGTGAGGGCCACCGGATGGGGGCGGCGCCGGGGTGCTCAGCGGTAGTTCGTGAACTGCACGTCGACGTCGAGGTCCTTGCCCTTGAGCAGGGAGATGACGTCCTGGAGGTCATCGCGCTTCTTCGAGGTCACCCGCAGCTCATCGCCCTGGATCTGGGCCTTGACGCCCTTGGGGCCCTCCTCGCGGATGATCTTCGAGATCTTCTTCGCGTTGTCCTGGTCGATGCCGTCCTTGATCGAGGCCTCCAGGCGGAACTCCTTGCCCGAGGGGTACGGCTCGCCCAGGTCCAGCGACTTCAGGGAGATGCCGCGCTTGATGAGCTTGGACTCGAAGACATCGAGGACGGCCTTGACGCGGTCCTCGGAGACGGCCTTCATCATGACCTTCTCGCCCGACCAGGCGATCGAGGCGTCCGTGCCCTTGAAGTCGTAGCGCGAGCCGATCTCCTTGGCCGCCTGGTTGAGGGCGTTGTCCGCCTCCTGCTTGTCGACCTTGCTCACGATGTCGAAGCTCGAATCGCCTGCCATGTGTCATCCACTCCTTCGCGTCCGCCGCGGCCGCTGCTCGTCTTGGGTGTGCGGGGCCGGCCCCCAGCCGGGTCGTCGAGGCGCGGGGCCGGTGCTCGTGCGGCCAGTCTAGGGGCTCGGGGCGGCTGCGGGCTGCGCGGCGCGGTGCGGTGACAGCGGTATGCGCGGGCGCCGGCCCCGCAATTTCACAACGGCCGCGGCGCTATGTATGCTTTCTCTGGTGTTCATGCGGGCTGACCCGCACGAGCGCACCGCGGCAGGTTACCCGAGCGGCCAAAGGGGACTGACTGTAAATCAGTTGGCTTATGCCTACATAGGTTCGAATCCTATACCTGCCACACGGAAGAAGGGCCCCGCCACCAGCGAATACGCTGGGGCGGGGCCTTCGCCGTGGATGCCCGCGCGTGACCGGTGACGGCCGCGCCGCTCGGCGCCGTCGCCCGTCCCAGCGCTGCTGTCCGCGCCGGTGCCGTCCCTCACGCCGGTGCCGTCCCTCACGCCGGTGCCGGGATCGAGGCATCGGCACCCCGGGGCCGTGCGGTCGGCTCAGTCGGCGGCGCCCACGCGGCCGAGCGCCTCGGCGGCCCGGATGAGGCCCAGGTGGCTGAACGCCTGGGGGAAGTTTCCCGCCATGCGGCCGGCGCGCCCGTCGTACTCCTCGCTGAAGAGCCCCAGGTCGTTGCCCGCGGCCACGACGCGCTCCATGAGAGCGTGCGCATCCGCGCGGCGCCCGGAGTCCGCGTACTGCTCGACGAGCCAGAAGCAGCAGACGAGGAACGGGTGCTCGATGCCCGCCAGGCCGTCTTGGCCCTGGGCGCGGTAGCGCAGCACCAGGCCGTCGGCGGTGAGCAGGTCAGCCTCGATCCGGGCAACCGTCGCGAGCATCCGCGGGTCATCGGCCGGCACGAAGCCCGTGTGCGGGATCTGCAGGAGGGAGGCATCGACCTCCGCGGAGCCGTAGGTCTGGGTGAACGCCCCATCCTCGTCGACCCCGTGCTCCAGCACCTCCTCCCGCAGCCGGGCGCGCATCCGCCGCCACCCCTCGACGTCCGCGGCGGGCGCGGTGAGGCCCTCGTCCTCGACGGCGCGGATCCCGCAGTCGAAGGCGGCCCACACCATGATCCGCGAGTGGGTGAAGTAGGCGGGCTCCCCGCGCATCTCCCACAGGCCCTGGTCCGGATCGTCGATGTGCGCGGCGCTGTAGCGCATCAGCTCGCACTGCAGCGCCCAGGACCACTGCGATTCCGCGAGCCCCGCGCGCCGCATGTGCGCCAGTGCGATCATCACCTCGCCCACGACGTCGCCCTGGTACTGCGCGACTGCGGCGTTGCCCACGCGCACGGGCCGCGAGCCGTCGTAGCCGGCCAGGTGGTCGAGCTCGAGCTCGGTGAGGATGCGCTCGCCGCCCACGCCGTACATGATCTGCAGGCGCTCGGGATCGCCGGCGATGGCGCGCAGCAGCCAGTCCCGCCAGCCCGCCGCCGCCGAGGTGTGGCCGTGGGTGAGCAGCGCCTCGAGCGTGAGCGCCGCGTCGCGCAGCCAGCAGTAGCGGTAGTCCCAGTTGCGCTCGCCCCCGAAGTCCTCCGGCAGGCTCGTCGTGGGCGCGGCGACGATCCCGCCCGTGGTGCGGTGGGTGAGGGCGCGCAGGGTCAGCAGCGAGCGCTCCACGAGCTCGCACCACTCGCCGGCGACCTCGGAGCGCTCGAGCCACTGGCTCCACGCCGCGTGGGTGCGCTGCCGTGCCCAGTCCGGATCCGGCGGCTCGGGCGCGGTCGACCACGAGGGGAACCACGTGAGCGTCCACGTCGCACGGGCCTGTGCCTCGGCGCTCAGCTCGTGGCGGCCCTCGTGGACGGAGTCGTGCGGGTGCAGCGCGGGGCCGTGGAGGGCGAGCGCGCTGGGGCCGCCCACCGCGGTGAAGACCTCGGTGCCCGCGGCATCGGCCTGCTGGTGGACCCAGGGGACCACCGAGCCGTAGTCGAAGCGCACGCGCAGCTCCTGTTCGACCACCACGCGCCCGCGCGTGCAGGCCACGGTGCGCATGAGGTCGGAGTTCTCCGCCACCGGGGCGCCGCTGGGCGCGTGCCCGTCCGGGGGCACCGGCGCATCGAGGGCGACGTCCGCCGCGGCGGCCGCGCCGGCCGCATCGCAGTGGTCGCCCGGGGGATGGAGCACCGGCATGAAGTCGTGGACGACGGCGGTGCCGGTGGGGGAGCGCCAGGTCGTCTCGAGGATGAGCGTGCCGGGCAGGTAGCGGCGGGAGAGCACGCGGCCGTCGGCGATCGCCAGGCGCCACGCACCGTTGGACTCGTCGCCCAGGAGGGCCGCGAACGCGGCCGGCGAGTCGAAGCGGGGCAGGCACAGCCAGTCGACGACGCCCTCGCGGGTGATGAGCGCGGCCGTCCGGTTGTCCGACAGCAGCGCGTGCTCGCCGATGGGCACGCTGTGCCCGGCCGCCCGCTCATCGCCCGCCGCGGCGCCCGAGTCGCCTGCACCCGCCTCGTGTCCCGAATCGCCCGCGCGCGAGCGCTCCGCGCCCGCGCGCCGGTGCCGTGTGCTGCCCGCTGTCCCATCGCCCGTCATCGTGCGATTCTCCCGCAGGGGTCCGCCCGGCGTCGATGCGTTCCGCCGACCGGTCCCGCGGTGGCGCACCGCAGCGGTACCGCCGTTACCGGGCGGGGGCGTCCCGGCACCCGTCTCAGCCCGCGGTGAGCGGGAGGCGGGCCGCGGCCCGCGGATGGCAGACTGGGACCGGCACGGCCACTGCCCCACGCCTCGGCGGCGGTGGGCACCGCGCGCCCGAGGCCCGGGTGGCCCGGCCGCTGCCGCGCCCGGCCCAGGCACGCCCGACGAACCCCCGACGAATGGAGAGACGATGGCCCGCGAGTCGATCGACGACCTGCTGGAGCGGGTGCTCGCCCGCAATCCCAACGAGCCGGAATTCCACCAGGCCGTGCGCGAGGTGCTGGGCTCGCTGCGCGCCATGGAAGGCCGCCATCCGGAGTACGAGGACGCGCGGATCGTCGCGCAGATGTGCGAGCCGGAGCGCCAGATCATCTTCCGGGTGCCGTGGATCGACGATGCGGGCACCGTGCAGATCAACCGCGGCTACCGCGTCGAATTCAACTCCGCGCTGGGCCCCTACAAGGGCGGCCTGCGCTTCCACCCGAGTGTCAACCTCGGCATCGTGAAGTTCCTGGGCTTCGAGCAGATCTTCAAGAACGCGCTCACCGGGCTGCCGATCGGCGGCGGCAAGGGCGGCAGCGACTTCGATCCCCACGGCAAGTCCGATGACGAGGTCATGCGGTTCTGCCAGTCGTTCATGACGGAGCTCTACCGCTACATCGGCGAGTACACCGATGTGCCGGCCGGTGACATCGGAGTGGGCGCGCGGGAGATCGGCTACCTGTTCGGCCAGTACAAGCGCATCACGAACCGCTACGAGTCCGGCGTCCTCACCGGCAAGGGCCTGAGCTGGGGCGGCTCGCTCGTGCGCACCGAGGCCACGGGCTACGGCGCGGCCGCGTTCGCGCAGGAGATGCTGGGCACGCTGGGGATGTCGTTCGACGGCCTGACCGTGGGCGTCTCCGGGTCCGGCAACGTCGCGATCTACGCGATCGAGAAGGTCCAGCAGCTGGGCGGGCGGGCCATCACCGCCTCCGACTCCTCCGGCTACGTCGTCGACGAGGCCGGCATCGACTTGGAGCTGCTCAAGCAGATCAAGGAGGTCGAGCGCGGGCGGATCGGCGAGTACGCCGAGCGCCGCTCCGGCGCCCGCTTCGTCAAGGGCGGCTCCGTGTGGGAGGTCCCCATGGACGTCGCGCTGCCGTGCGCCACCCAGAACGAGGTCGACGCCGACGATGCCCGCGCGCTCGTGCAGAACGGCGCGAAGGTCCTCGCCGAGGGCGCGAACATGCCCACGCAGGCCGATGCGGTGGAGATCCTGCGCGATGCGGGCGTCGCGTTCGGCCCCGGCAAGGCCGCCAACGCAGGCGGTGTGGCCACGAGTGCGCTGGAGATGCAGCAGAACGCCGGGCGCGATACGTGGACGTTCGAGCACACAGAGGAGCGCCTCGTGGAGATCATGAAGAACATCCATGCGGACTGCCTCGCCACGGCCGAGGAGTACGGGCACCCCGGCGACTACGTCGCGGGCGCCAACATCGCGGGCTTCCGGCGGGTCGCGGACGCGATGCTCGCGTTCGGCGTGGTGTGAGCCCCGCGGTGTTCGCCGAGTACCTCGAGGCCAGCGGCGCCGAGCGCGTGCCGGGCGCCGATGCGCCGCCGTGGGTGATCGCCCACCGCGGGTACTCCGGCGTGGCGCCGGAGAACACGCTGGCCGCCGTGGACGCCGCCCGGGCGCTGGGCGTCGACCTCATCGAGGTCGACATCAACCTGAGCGCCGACGGCACGCCGATCGTCATCCACGACCAGACGCTCAGCCGCACGACGGGCTCGCACGGGACGATCGCCCAGCTCAGCGACGAGCGGATCTCGCTCGCCGATGCCGGCGGCTGGCTGGGGCCGGGGTATGCCGGGCAGCGCGTGAGCCCGCTGCGCACGGTGCTCGCCGCGCTGCGGGCCCACGGGGGCAGCCTGCTCCTCGAGCTCAAGCACGACTGGTCGCCGGGCGCCGTCAGCCGGGTGGCCGAGGAGATCATCGCCGCGGGGATGTCCGATCGCACGATCGTCCAGAGCTTCTCCGCGCGCACGGTGGGCGCCTGCCGCGACCTCGCCCCCATGGTGCCGCGCTGCCTGCTGCGCATGGTGCCCAAGGAGGGCGACCTGGAACTGGCGGCGGAGCTCGAGGCGATCGGCATCAACGTCTCCATGCGCGGCTACGGCCTGCGCCGGGAGCTCGTCGAGGAGGCGATGCGGGCGGGATTCGGCGTCTTCGTCTTCACCGTCGACACCGCCCGGGAATGGGAGCGGCTGCTGGCAGCCCGGGTCCACGGCCTCATCACGAACCAGCCGGGGCGCCTGCAGGGCTATCTCGCGGCGAAGTACGAGGCGGTCTGAGGCACCCGCCTGCCGGCTGGGAGAGGGCCGCGGCGGCGGGCCCCGGGGGCGGTGCCGATGGTCCCGGCGAGGTTTTGCCAACAGCCGAGTGGCTCATGTACAGTTCTTTCTCGTTGCCCCGATAGCTCAGTCGGCAGAGCATCTCCATGGTAAGGAGAAGGTCAAGGGTTCGATTCCCTTTCGGGGCTCTCGCACGTTCAGCGTGCCGAGGCGGGGTAGCTCAGCTGGTTAGAGCGCACGACTCATAATCGTGAGGTCGGGAGATCGAGCCTCCCCCCCGCTACCGCCCACACGGCCGCCGGATGCCCTCCGGCGGCCGTGTCCATTCACGGCCGGGCGACCCGTTGGCCGGCAGCCCCCTCAGCGCGAGCGCAGCTCCCGGCGCAGGATCTTGCCGGTCGCGGTCTTGGGCAGCTGCTCCAGCACCTCGACGCTGCGCGGGTACTTGTAGGCCGCCATGTTCGCCCGGCAGTAGTCGACGATCTCCTCCCCGCTGGCCTGTGCGCCCTCCTTGAGGGTCACGTACGCCTTGACCGTCTCACCGCGGTACTCGTCGGCCACGCCCACGACGGCCGCCTCGCTGATCGCCGGGTGGCCGTAGATGACGTCTTCGACCTCGCGGGGCCACACCTTGTAGCCGGCGGCGTTGATCATGTCCTTCTTGCGGTCGACGAGGAAGATCCAGCCGTCGGCATCGGCGAAGCCCACGTCGCCGGTCCTGAGGAAGCCGTCGTCAAACGCCTCTTGCGTCGCCTCCGGGCGCTCCCAGTAGCCGGGCACCACCTGGGGCCCCGCGCACAGCAGCTCGCCGTATTCACCGGCCGCGCAGTCGCGGCCGTCCTCGCCCACGACGCGCACCCGGGTGCCGTAGACGGGCCGCCCGATCGACAGGGCGCCGGAGGCGGGGTCGACCGGGGCGCGCGCGTCGCGCGGCACGCCGATGGCCGCGGAGGTCGTCTCGCTCATGCCGAAGATGTTGTGCACGTAGGCGCCGAAGACGCCCTCGAGCCTGTCCGCCAGCGCGGGGGCCACGGGGGCCCCGCCCGTGTAGACGACGTCGAGGCCGGCGAAGTCCTCGGGTCCGTTCTCACTCGCGTCCGCGAGGGCCATGAGCGCGGTGATGGCACCGATCGTGAAGACGGGGCGATGGGCGCGCGCGGCCTGAAGCATCGCCTTCGGGTGGAACCGGTGTGTCAGCGCGATGGGATGGGCGCCGCGGATGCCGAGCATGAGGTGGGCGACCATGCCGGTGATGTGGAACAGCGGGGCGACGCCCAGGATCGGCTGGCCCGGGCGCAGCCCGGTGAGCGCCTCGAACACCTCGGCGTCGAAGGCCAGGTTGCCGTGGGTGTTGCAGGCGCCCTTGGGCTTGCCCGTGGTGCCCGAGGTGTAGGTGAGCAGTGCGACATCGTCCGGCCGCGCCTGCGGTGGGGCGGGCACCGACGGCGGGTCGGCGAAGACGTCGTCGGCGAGCACGCAGCGCGGCTCGGCGGCGAGCTCGGCCGGGGCTGCGACCTCGGCGACCTCCGTGCCGTCGCCGCGCCATTCGCGGTGCCCGCCCACGATCGTGAGCGCGAGCCCGGCGCTCACGACGACATCGCGGGCGACCTCCGCAAAGAGCCCCGGCAGGGTGATGAGGGCCCGGGCCCCGGAATCGGACAGGTGGTAGGCAAGCTCGCGGGCCGTGTTCATGGGGTTGACGGGCACCGCGATGCCGCCGATCTTCCAGGCCGCGATGAGCCCGGCGACGAACAGGGGGTCGTTCTGTGCGAAGAGGGCGATGCGGTCGCCCGGGCCCAGCCCGGCCCGGGACAGTGCACCGGCCAGGGCGGCGGCCCGCTCGTCGAGTTCGCGGAACGTCAGCGGCTGTGCGAAGTCGTAGAGGAAGGGCACGTCCCCGTATTCCGCCACCGCCGCGTCCCACATGGCGACGGCGGTGGGGAAGCGGGAGCCGAGGGGCTCGTCGAACGGCTGGGCCGCGCGCAGCTCCGGGGCGGGGGTATCGGCGGTCATCGCGCTGCTCCTTCGCTGCGGACTCCGGTGTCCGCCTCGACGCCAGCCGAGCGACCGCTCGGCTCGTGTGAAAGCGTAGCGCAGGACGCCTCAGCGCCGCTGGGCTGAACCGCCCGTGCCCGCATCGCCCGTGCCCCCACTGTCTGCGGCAGAGTCCGGGGACGCGGCAGGGCCCTGGGACGCGGCTGAGCCCGGGAGTGGGGAATCGGCATCGGACCCCGCCCCGTGGCCGCCTGCCCGGTCCCGGCGGGGCGGCGGGGAGCCGATGGGGCGGAAGTCGGAGAACGGGTGGGCCCGCACGGCCTCGCGGGCCTCGCGGAGGCTCCGGGCGCCCACCGTGCGCGGGTCGCGGGCGATCATCATGGCCCGCGCGGTGCTGGGGATGAGCAGCGCGATGAGCGCCAGGCCGGCCCACAGGGCAATCGGCCAGCCGGTGCCGCTGCCGAGCACCTCGGCGGAGCTCCAGCTCAGCGGCACGCACACGGCGGCCAGCACCGCGCAGACCGCCGCCACAGCCCAGTGCGCCCAGGCAACGGCGCGCACGGTGCGCGGCGGGCGCACGAGCGCGCACGCCTGCATGGGCCACAGGAGGAAGAACGGCGCGAACAGCGAGCCCGCCCCCAGTCCCAGCACCCAGGCAAGCGCCCACTCCGGGCGCACGTTGAGCAGGTGGACCATGAGCGGGAACCCGGCGATGGCACCGCCGGCGGCGAGCCCCGCGAGCAGCCACATGCGCCCGGGAGCGGCGGCGGTGCGCGCGGCGGCACCGGCCGCCTCAGGCAGCGCGGCGCTCGCACCGGCCAGCTGGGCGAAGCGCTGGGGCTCGATGATGCCCATGTCCTCCCAGCGCAGGCCGGAGCGCGCGCAGAAGCGCTTGACCGCGTAGGCGTGGTAGAGCGGCTGCGGGTCACCGCCCAGGTAGGCCAGCGGCTCCCCGGCCCCATCGAGGACGAACCAGCACCGCCGCCAGGCGGTGCGCCGCGGCTGGCCGCGCTCGGGATCGCCGCTCATGCTCCCGCCCGCGCGCAGGCGCAGGTCCGCGAACCCGATCGCCGCGGGGGCCCGCGCACCGGTGCGCGGCAGCTCCACCGCGGGTCCGCGCGGCGGGCGCACGATGAGCGCACCGGCGGTGGCCTCGACGAGCGGGGCGCGCGCGGTGGGCTGCGGCTCGAGCGCGAAGCGGCGATCGGCCACGGCCCCTCCTCATGCGGCGGCAGCCGGGGCACTCCCAGCGCACGGCACGATTCTCGCACGGCTCCGGCGGGCGGGCAGCGCCGATCGTCTACTCTGGCAGGATGACCTCGTCCCCACCGGGCGGCGCCCGCGACACGATCGGCCAGGGCATCCGCCGCGCCCGCAACGCCCGCGGCCGCACCCTGGAGCAGGTGAGCGAGGAGATCGGCGTGAGCCCGGCGACGCTCTCGCTCATCGAGCGCGACAAGGTCTCCGTCACCCGCGCGCGCCTGAAGGAGATCGCCGCCGCGCTCGGCGCGGATCCCGCGGAGCTGGGCTGGGGGACGGACCCGGAGCACGAGGCGCAGCTGCGGGTGGAACCGGAATCCGAGCGCCCCCACGTGCTCGGGGCGGCCATCGAGTGCTTCACCCGGCGCGGGTACCACGGGACGTCCATGCGCGAGATCGCCCAGGCCGGGCACATGAGCGTGGCCGGGGTCTACCACTACTACGAGTCGAAGCAGCAGATGCTCGTCTCCGCGCTCGAACCCGCCATGGTCGAGCTGCGCGATGCCGTCGTCGCCGCGGGTCAGCGCCACCCGGAGGACGAGCCGGAGAAGCGCTTCGCCGCCATGATCGAGGTGCTCGCGATCTTCCACATCACGGAGCGCGACATCGCCTTCCTGGGCGGCAGCGAGCTGCGCAGCCTGGAGGGCGCGAACCGCGAGCGCGTCGTGCAGCTGCGCCGCGGCGTCCAGCACCTCGTGGACGCCGAGGCGCAGGCCGCCGCGGCTGCCGGCGCGTTCGCCAATCCGGACATCCTGTTCGCCAGCCGCATGGTCGTGAACATGTGCGTGTCCCTGGCGCGCTGGTATGACCCGGAGGGCCCCGTGGGCCCCGATGACGCGGTGGCCAATGCGGTCGCCTACGCGCTCGCCGTCATGAAGTCCACCGCCGTGGGCGCCTGAGCGCGCCCCGCGCTGCAGCCCACCCGCGCGCGTTCTGCCCTGAGGTCCTCCCGCCGCTAGACTCGGCCGCGGGAGCCCCCGCGCCGCGTGCCGGCGCCGGCGCCGCGCCGGGCGCGGCCCCCAGCCGTTGAGCGGAGAGGATGAGAATGGCAGTCAACACCGAGCTGCAGGGCACGAGCTACGCCCTGCCGGAGCCCTACGAGGTCTCCCGGGAGGCGATCGCGGCCTTCGCGCGCGCCACCCAGTCACATGATGCCGCGCACACGGACCCGCAGGCCGCCCGCGCCCTCGGCTACGCCGATGTCGTCGCGCCGCCCACGTTCGCCGTCATCCCCGCCCAGCGGGCCGAGGCGCGCTACATCTCCCTGCCCGAGGCCGGCATCGACTTCTCGCGGGTCGTCCACGGCTCCGAGCAGTTCTCCTACACCCGCCCGATCGTCGCCGGGGACGTCCTCAGCGCCGTCTGCCACGTCGACGGCCTGCGCGAGGCCGGCGGCCACGCGATGATCACGACGCGCACGGAGATCGCCGATGCGCACGCCGCGCCCGTCGTGACGGTCACGTCCACGATCGTGGTCCGAGGAGGAGACGATGACTGAATCCGCCGCGCCCCAGGACATGCCCGCCCAGTTCGCCCCCGTGGCCGCCCAGCTGCAGGTGGGCGCGCAGGTCGTCACGGCCGACGTCGAGTTCTCCCGCGCGGACCTGATCCGCTACGCGGGCGCCTCGGGCGACTTCAACACGATCCACTGGAACGAGCGCTTCGCCAAGGAGGTCGGCCTCGACGGCGTGATCGCCCACGGCATGCTCACGATGGGCGCGGTCATCGCCCCGATCGTGGAGTGGGCGGGCGCCCCCGGCGCCGTCCTCGACTACCGCACCCGCTTCACCGCTCCGGTCCTCGTGCCGGATGCCTCCAGCGGCTCGCCGGAGCAGCCCACCGCCTTCCTCACGGTGATCGCGAAGGTCGGCGCGATCGACGAGGACGCGAAGACCGTGCGCCTCGACATCGAGGTCGCCGACGGCGAGGCGAAGGTGCTCGGCCGCACCCAGGCCAAGGTGCGGGTGAAGTGAACTTCTCCGAGCTGACGACCATCCGGGTCGGCGGCCCGGCGGCCTCCGTCACCGAGGCCCGCACGCGCGCCGAGCTCATCGCCTTCTGCCGCGCTCACCCGCTCACCGCAGGCGCCGGCACCGCGCCGCCGGCCCTGTTCGTCGCCGGCGGGTCGAACCTGCTCGTCGGCGACGAGGGCTTCGCGGGCGATACGTGCCTCGTGCGCTCCCGCGGCGTGGACACGGAGCCCGGGGCCGACTCCGTGCTCGTCACTGCCGAGGCCGGCGAGCACTGGGACGACTTCGTCGCCTCGTGCGTCGAATACGGCCTGGCCGGCCTCGAGGCGCTCTCCGGCATCCCCGGCACCGTGGGCGCCGCGCCCGTCCAGAACGTGGGGGCCTACGGCGCCGAGGTCTCGGACACGATCGAGTCCGCGCTCGTCTTCGACCGGCTCACGGGCGACGCGCTGCGCCTCCTCGCGCGCGACCTGCACTTCGGCTACCGCACCTCGCTGCTCAAGCGGACCGCCGCCGAGTTCGGCCAGCCCCGCTTCGTCGTGCTCGCGGTGAGCTTCCGCCTGGCGCGGGCGGGGGAGTCCGCCCCGGTGCGCTACGGGCAGCTGGCCGGCCGGCTGGGCGTCGAGGTGGGCCAGGGCGCTCCGACCGACCGGGTGCGCGCGGCCGTGCTGGAGCTGCGCCGGTCCAAGGGCATGGTGCTCGACGAGGCCGACCACGACACCTGGTCGCTGGGCTCGTTCTTCACCAACCCCATCCTGCGGGGCCGCCCGGTGCCCGAGGGCGCGCCGGCCTACCCGGTGACCGACCCCACGACGGGCCGCGCCGAGGAGGGGGCGGTCAAGACCTCGGCGGCCTGGCTCATCGACCGTGCGGGCCTGGCCCGCGGCTACAGCGTGGGCAGCGGCCGGGCGGCCCTGTCCGGCAAGCACACGCTGGCGCTGACGAACCGGGGCGGGGCCACGGCCGCCGATGTCCTTGAGCTCGCCGCCGCCGTGCGCGACGGCGTCGAGGAGCGCTTCGGCATCCGGCTGGTCCCCGAGCCCAACCTCGTGGGCGCGACCCTGCCCGCGTAGGGCGCGGTCGGACGGCAGGGGGCGGCCGGGCGCCTGGGGTGGCCCGGCCCGGCGGTGCCGGTCTCAGCCGGCCGTCCGTGCCTCCCACGCCTCGATGTCGGCGAGCGCGGCTGCCCGGATCCGCTCCGGCGCCAGCGAGGCGCTAAAGCTCATCCGGGCCAGCTGGGCGAGGCCGTGAGCGTCGAAGCCGGCCGCGTGGGCCACTGCGTACTGGTCGGTCAGCCGCGCGTCGAAGATGAGCGGGTCATCGGCCCCCAGGGCAACGGTCGCGCCCGCGTCGACGAGCGCGCGCAGCGGGACATCGCCGGCGGCGGGGTAGACGCCGAGCCGCTCATTGGATACCGGGCACGCCTCCAGCGCGATCCCGGCCTCGACGAGCGCCGCCAGCAGCGCGGGATCCTCGGCGGCCCGCACGCCGTGGCCCAGGCGCGTCGGCCGCAGCTCGCGGACGACCTCGCGGATGTGCGCGGGCCCCAGCAGCTCACCGCCGTGGGGCAGGGCCGCCAGGCCCGCCCGGCGCGCGATCGCGAAGGCGGGGCCGAAGGCGGCCGTCGAGCCGGCCCGCTCATCGTTGGACAGCCCGAAGCCCACCACCTGGCCCGCCCCGCTGCCGGCGTGCTGGGCGGCCAGGCGGGCGAGCGCGCGGGCGTCGAGGGGGTGGCGGGTCCGCGAGGCCGCGACGATGAGCGCCATCCCGAAGCCCTCGTCAGACACGGCCCGGGCCTCGTCGAGCGCGATCTCGAGCGCCGGGGTGATGCCGCCGACGAACGGCGCATAGGAGGTCGGGTCGAGCTGGAGCTCGAGCCACCGGGACCCCTCGGCCCGGTCGAGGGCGGCAGCCGTGCGGATGACCTCGCGCATCGCCTCCTCGCCGCGCACCACGGCGCGCGCAGCATCGTAGAGCCGCTGGAAGCGGAACCAGCCGCGGGCATCGGGCGACACGCGCACCGCCTGGGCACCGCTCAGCGCGGCGGGCAGGCGCACACCGGCCCGCGCGGCGAGCGCAGCGAGGGCCGCGGGGCTCAGCGAGCCCGTGAAGTGCAGGTGCAGGTGGGCCTTGGGAAGCGCGTCCAGCTGGGCTCGGGTCGCCATCGCCCCAGCATACGAGCCCGCGGTGCGAGCCCGCCGAGCCGGCGCGGTTCGACGCGCGCGCCCGGGACCGGTATGCTCATATGCGTCTCCGGTCCGCGGATGCGCATCTGCGCGCTCCGAGGCGAAGGGGTGTGGCGCAATTGGTAGCGCAACGGTCTCCAAAACCGTAGGTTGCAGGTTCGAGTCCTGTCACCCCTGCTCTGGTCTGCTGCCGGGTCCGGCCGGGCTCCGGCAGACCGAAGCACAACGACGACCGAGTGAGGGCGAGTGGCACAGACACCGGCGCAGGCCGACGGCGCGACGAGCGCCCCCGAGCGCATGAAGCGCGGGTTCTTCGCAACGATCGTGCAGTTCTTCCGCGAGGTCTTCTCCGAGCTCAAGAAGGTCGTCACCCCCACCCGCAAAGAGCTCATCAACTACACCCTCGTGGTGCTGGGCTTCGTCATCACCATGATGCTGCTGGTCACCGTGCTGGACTTCGCGTTCGGCAAGCTGTCGGCCTTCGTCTTCGGCGGCGCGGCCCTGTGGCCGCTCTGGTGACGCACCCCTGCCGCCCGGCGCCCGCCGCCTAGCCGCAGCGCCCGCCCCGCATCACCGAGCACAGACCACAAGGAGAACTGGTGTCGGACAACACCCCGGAAACCGAGAACCCCGACGCGGCCGAGACCGCACAGGCGGACACCGCAGCCGCGGCGGCCCAGCCGGCCGAGGAGGCGCAGCCCGCCGAGGAGGCGCAGCCCGCCGCGCAGGGCGCGGACGAGGCCGGCGCCACCGGCTCGCTGCCGGATGACGAGGCCTCCGCTGAGGCGACCGGGGCCGTCGAGGGCGAGCAGGCCTCGGCAGAGGCCGACGGCACGGCCGCTGCCGAGTCAGAGGCCGATGCCGATGCGGCCGATGCCGAGCCTGAGGTCGATCCCGCCGAGGAGTTCAAGGCCGAGCTGCGCATGCAGGACGGCGACTGGTACGTCATCCACTCCTACGCGGGCTACGAGAACCGCGTGAAGACGAACCTCGAGAACCGTGCGGTCAGCCTCGACATGGAGGACCACATCTTCGAGGTCCAGGTCCCCATGGAAGATGTCGTGGAGATCAAGAACGGCCAGCGCAAGCAGGTGCGCCGCGTGCGCATCCCCGGCTACGTCCTCGTGCGCATGGAGCTCACCGATGAGTCGTGGGGCGTCGTGCGCAATACGCCCGGTGTGACGGGCTTCGTGGGCAATGCCTACGATCCGGTGCCGCTGCGCCTCGATGAGGTCTTCTCCATGCTCGCCCCCGTCTTCGAGGAGAAGCAGGCGGCCGCGGCCAAGGAGTCCGGCGCCGCCCAGCAGACCGCCGACGGCCGGCCCTACGAGGTCGACTTCGAGGTGGGCGAGTCCGTGCTCGTCAAGGAGGGCTCCTTCGAGGGCCACCCCGCGACCATCCAGGAGATCCGCCCGGATCAGCAGAAGCTCGTCGTGCTGCTGTCGATCTTCGAGCGCGACGTGCCGGTCGAACTGGGCTTCAACCAGGTCGAGAAGGTCTGACCGCCGTCCAAGCTTCCGGGCCGCCCGCGCGGCGGTCCGGCACAGCCCCGCCAGGGGTGCGCGGCGCCCGGGTCCGCCCGGGCGCCGCGCGCTTCCCTTCCGCATGCGTTCGTGGAATAATGGTGTGGTTTGACTGTCGGGATCTCATCGGAGCCCGGCGGGAACGCCCCCGCGGCACGAGCCGCGGGATGTCATACGAACGAGAAGGACCAACATGCCTCCCAAGAAAAAGGTTGCTGGCCTGATCAAGCTCCAGATCCAGGCTGGTGCCGCGAACCCGGCACCGCCCATCGGCCCGGCGCTCGGTCAGCACGGCGTCAACATCATGGAATTCTGCAAGGCGTACAACGCCGCGACGGAATCCCAGCGCGGGAACGTCATCCCCGTCGAGATCACCGTGTACGAGGACCGCTCGTTCACGTTCATCACGAAGACGCCGCCGGCCGCGGAGCTCATCAAGAAGGCCGCCGGAGTGAAGTCCGGTTCCGCGACCCCGCACACCGTCAAGGTGGCCCACCTGTCCAAGGACCAGGTGCGCGAGATCGCCCAGACGAAGATGCCCGACCTCAACGCGAACGACCTCGACGAGGCCGATCGCATCATCGCCGGCACCGCCCGGTCGATGGGCATCACCACCGACATCGAAGTCTGATCCCAGACACCAATCCCGTGGCAGGGTCGGCGGACCCGCACCACGACTGCAAGGAGTTAGCAGATGGCTAAGCGCTCAAAGGCCTACGAGGCCGCTGCCGAGAAGATCGCGGCAGACACCCACTACGAACCGGCCCAGGCGATCACCCTGGCCAAGGACACCTCCGTGGCGAAGTTCGACGCAACCGTCGAGGTTGCGCTGCGCCTGGGTGTCGATCCGCGCAAGGCGGATCAGATGGTGCGCGGCACCGTCAACCTCCCGCACGGCACCGGCAAGACCGCCAAGGTCCTGGTGTTCGCCGCCGGCGACCGTGCAGAGGCAGCCCGCGAAGCAGGTGCCGACTTCGTCGGCTCCGATGACCTGCTGGAGAAGGTGGCCGCAGGCTTCACCGACTTCGACGCCGCGGTTGCGACCCCGGACATGATGGGCAAGGTCGGCCGGCTGGGCAAGGTGCTGGGCCCCCGCGGCCTCATGCCGAACCCCAAGACCGGCACCGTGACGATGGACGTGGCGAAGGCCGTCAAGGACATCAAGGGCGGCAAGATCGAGTTCCGCGTGGACAAGCACTCGAACCTCCACTTCATCGTGGGCAAGGTGTCGTTCTCGGAGCAGGATCTCGAGGACAACTTCAACGCTGCGATCGAAGAGGTGCTGCGCCTCAAGCCGTCCTCCTCGAAGGGCCGCTACATCTCCAAGGCGACGCTGGCGACGACGAACGGCCCGGGCATCCCGCTCGACACGAACGCGCTGCGTCCGTGAGCTAGCCGCTCACCGCTCACCGCACAAGGGGCCGGGACGATCCGCTGGGATCGTCCCGGCCCCTTGTGCATCCCGGCGCCCGAGGCGCCCAGCAGGCGGGCGCCTCGGGCGCGGGAAAGCGGCGCGGCTAGAGTGGCTGGCGAATCCCCGCGGCGGCCCGCGCCGCGGCTGGCAGGGGGAGTGGCATGCAGCGGTACGCACCGGAGTCCGTCCGAGCCCAGATCGACTCGATCATGGGCGGCCTGGGGGCCGATGAGCACACGCGCGCCGTGTGCACGGAGGTCATGTACGACACGGACCTCATGGGCGTGGACTCGCATGGGATCTCGATGCTCGCCTACTACGCCCACGAGGTGCGCGCCGGCCGGATGGTCCCGGACGCGCGCCCGGAGGTGGTCCGCGACTTCGGCGCCGTGGCCCTCGTGGACGGTCGGCGCGGTTTCGGCCACCCCGCGGCGCACCTGGCCATGAGCCTCGCGATCGAGAAGGCTAAGCGCCTCGGCGTGGGGCTGGGCTCGGTGCGCGAGACCAACCACTACGGCGCCGCCGGCTACTACGCCCGCATGGCCGCTGCGGAGGGGCTCATGGGCCTCTCGCTGTGCTCCACCGCGAACGCCCTGCAGATCCCGCACGCCGCCAGGCGCCCGCTCATGGGCACCAACCCCATCGGCTTCGCCGCCCCCGTGCCCGGTGAGGACCCGCTGCTCGTGGACATGGCGACTTCGGTCGTGCCGCTGAACAAGGTGAAGGTCTACGGCCTCAAGGGCGAGGATCTGCCGGCCGATTGGGTGGCAGATGAGAGCGGCAGCGTGCTCACCGACGCGGGGGAGATCTACCGCAAGCTCGAGATCGACAAGGACGGCGCCCTGGGCCTCCTGCCGCTGGGCGGGGCGACGTTCTTCGAGGGCGGCCACAAGGGCTCCGCGCTCGCGACCATGGTCCAGGTGCTCTCCGCCGCGCTGTCCGGGGCGGCCCAGCCCGGCAATGTGGACGGCTACCAGAGCATCGGCTACTTCTTCCTCGCCATCGACCCGCAGGTGGTCGACCCGGACGGCGACGCCGGCGCCTATGTCCGCGAGCTGCGCGACACGATCCGGGCCATGGCGCCCGTGGACCCCCAGGTGCCCGTCCAGGCCACCGGCGACCGCGACTTCGCGACCCGCGCGCTGCGGTTGGCGGAGGGCGTGCCCCTGGCCCCCGCGCTGGTCGAGCAGCTGCGCGAGATCAGCGCCGACCTCGGCGTGGGCTTCGAGCTGCGCGAGCAGGGCTGACCGGCCGCGCGTGACCGGGCGCGGCTGCGCCCGCGGTCGGCCCGGGCCAGGCGGCCGTCTCACCCGTCGCCTCGCCGGCCGCTTCCTCACCCGCCGGCCGGCGCCGCCGGCGCCCGAAGCGGGCGAGCCACGCATCGCCCAGGCGGGAGAGCAGCGCGCCCAGGAGAAGCGAGACGACGATCGCGAGGCCCACCGTGAGCCATGTGGGCAGCGGGACCAAGCGGCCGGACACCCAGCCGACTCCCACGGAGTACACCGCCCAGACGACGGAGGCGGCGGCGGCCTGGCCGGCGAAGGCGCGCGCGGGCACCGCGCCGGAGCCCGCCACCAGCGCGATCGTCGTGCGCCCCAGGGGGATGAAGCGGGAGACGAGGGTGAGCACGAGCCCGTGGCTGCTGGCCCGCGCCTCCATCCGGTCGATGCGCTCGCGCGTGCGCTGGCCCGACAGCAGGCGCCAGGACCGGAAGCGCAGCCTGCCCGCCAGGCCCCACAGGCCCATATCGCCCAACCACGAGCCCGCGGCCATGGCGCCGATGAGCGCCCATGCCGAGGGGACGGCGTGCGCCGCGCTCAGCGCCCCCAGCGCCACGAAGAGCGAGGTGGTGGGGATGAACGGCGCGATGATCGAGACGAGGACGCAGAGGCCCGCGAGGGGATAGACGAGGGGGTCCGCGGCGAAGCCGAGCACCCACTGGGCGAGATTCTGCATGCGCCCAGGCTAGCCGCGTGCGGCGCGGGCGCCGGCTTCGGTCGCGGCGGCGGCGCTCGGGGACCGTGTCGAGTGGGCCGCGCCGGCGGACCGTGCCGAGCGAGGCCGCGGGCTTCGGCCGCGGCGGCCGGCGGCGGCCGCCGGCGCAGGTCGCTGTGGCCGTGGCACCCGGCCCGATTTGGCCCCGTCGGCCACCTGGTCTATGCTGGTATCTGCCCAAGACCGTCGGTCTCCGCGGGCACACCCGTTGCGAAGCGATTCGCGCCGGGCACCCGCGGGCGAAGACTCGTGAGAGTGACCTGCGCAGGTGTGAGGAGAATGCAGCCGGAGCAATCCGGTGCCAGCGTTCCGCGCCCCTGTGCGGAGCGCTTTTTTCGTGTCCGAGTCGGACCGGCATTTACGAAAGGACAACCATGGCGAGGCCTGACAAGGCAGCCGCGGTCGCGGAGATCAAGCAGCAGTTCGCTGATTCCCACGCCGCGTTGCTGACCGAGTACCGCGGTCTCACCGTCGCGCAGCTCAAGGAGCTGCGCGTCGCACTGGGTGAGAGCGCCTCCTACGCCGTGGTGAAGAATACGCTGACCGCAATCGCTGCTAAGGAAGCCGGCGTCGAGGGACTCGACGACCTGCTCTCCGGGCCGACGGCAATCGCCTTCGTCTCCGGTGAGATCTCCGATGCAGCGAAGGCGCTTCGTGACTTCGCCAAGGCGAATCCGCAGCTGGTCATCAAGGGAGGCTACTTCGACGGCAGCCTCCTCGCCGCTGAGGATGTAACGAAGCTCGCCGACCTCGAGTCGCGGGAGGTTCTGCTGGCCAAGGCCGCCGGTGCCATGAAGGGCGGCCTGTACAAGGCTGCCTACGTGGTCCAGGCTCCGCTGGTCAAGAACATCCGCACGATCGACGCCCTGCGCGAAAAGCGCCAGGGCGAAGAGGCCGCCTGAGCTTCACCCCGAACAACCACCCGGCCGCCCCGTGCGGCCACCACACGGAAGGACTAAGCCACCATGGCTAAGCTCACCCCCGAAGAGCTCATCGAGGCTTTCAAGGAGCTCACGCTCATCGAGCTCAACGACTTCGTCAAGAAGTTCGAAGAGGAGTTCGAGGTCGAGGCCGCGGCTCCGGTCGCCGCCGCTGCCGCCCCCGCCGCCGGCGGTGCCGATGCCGGCGCCGCCGCCGAGGAGAAGGACGAGTTCGACGTCGTCCTCGAGTCGGCCGGCGACAAGAAGGTTCCGGTCATCAAGGAGGTGCGCGCCCTCACCTCGCTCGGCCTCAAGGAGGCCAAGGAGCTCGTCGACGGCGCCCCCAAGGCCGTCCTCGAGGGCGTCAACAAGGAGACGGCCGACAAGGCCAAGGAGCAGCTCGAGGGCGCCGGCGCGACCGTCACCCTCAAGTGATCCCCCGTCGCTGACGGCTCGCGCCGTCCGCGACCGGCTCACCGCGAACCCCGCCGTGCATCGCACGGCGGGGTTCGCTGCGTCCGCGGGGGTGTGCGGACGCAGAGCCGTGCGGACGTGGAGCCATGCGGACGCCCCGCTCACGAGGCTGTGCCTGCGCCGCCGTGTGCGAGCGGGGAGGCGGCGCCCTCGAGCGCGGCACGCGGTCTTCGCGAGGCTGTGGCAGCGGGGGATATCGCGTGCCTGCGGTCTCCGGGGATCAGGCGATCAGGGGATCACGGGATGGGGCGCACCATGACAGGATGAGGCCATGTCCGCCGCATCGCCCTCGCCGGGCCCCTCGTCTTCCCCGTCCGCTCAGCCCGTGCGCACCGGCCGCGGAGGGTGCCCCGGCGGCGCGTCCACCCGGCTGAGCGCGGTGGCGCTGGCGCTGAGCATCGTGGCGCTGGTGGGATTCGCGGCCGCCGGCGCCGCCATGGGGTTCGTGACCACCCGGTGGCAGCAGTCCTCCGGGCGGTACATGAGCGACCTGCCGCCGGACTACTTCCTCGTGGCCAACGGCATCTGGCTGTCCTTCGCGCTGTGGGGTGCGCTGGGCACCGCCGGGCTCGTGTGCGCCATCGTGGCGCTCGTCAAGCGGCAAGGCAAGGGCCGGCCCATCGTCGCGATCGTCTGCAGCGTCCTGGCGCCCGGGGTGGGCTTCGCGGCCTTCGCGCTGGTGGCCCTCGTGTCGGCCTCCGCCTCGTAGCCCGGAATCACCCGGAACGGAACCGTTCGCGCCGGCCGCCCGAGTGCAGGCGCCCGCTCACCGGCGCGGGGCGCTTGTGGCCGCGGGCCGCATTCCGGCCGGCACGGCTGGATCCCTGGTCTCGGCACCGCTGCCCCCAGCTCGAGGTGCGACGGGGTCCGGTCACGGGGCGGCCGTGCTCCCGGGGACGGGTGTGCTGCCAGAACCGAGCCTGCGGTGCGGGCCCGGGGCCCGGCGCCGCCAGGGCCGCGCCCAGCGGCGACGAGCTCGGCCGGGGCCGCGGCGGCCCCTCTGTGGGCCGTGCGTCCGGCATCGCCCCCCGCGACGGGCGCCTGCCCGGCTCGCAGGCTCAGCGCAGGCGACGCAGGCCGGCGGTGCCCGTCTCCTCCGCCCAGGCGAAGGGCGCGGTGGCGAGCTCGCGCACCTCGGCGGCCGGATCCGCGGCCAGCTCCGCGAGGTTGGCGGCCTGCTCCTGGACGAAGGCCCGGTCGACCGGCTGGCCGTGGCCGGGGCAGAACACCGCGATGCCGGGCAGCGCCAGGACGTCGCGCAGCGCCTGCGCCCAGCGCCCGGGTGTCGCGTCCTCGCCCACGGAGGGCGGGGCGCCCTCCTCCACGAGGTCGCCCACGAGCGCGACATCGTCCACGATGAGCACGAGGTCGCTGTCGGTGTGGCCCGCCAGCTCGCGGGCGACGACGCTCGCCCCGCCCAGCTCGATCGCCTCACCGGCCCCCAGGGGGCGGACGTCCACGATGAGCTGTCCCGGATCCGGCGGCAGGTCGGGCTCGGCCTCGAGCGGCACGGAGTGGTACTGGTACCACGCGGAGCCCGCCTGGTCGCGCACGAAGCCGACGCCGGCGCGGAAGTCCTCCACCCCGGCCGCTCGGAACGTCGCGTTGCCGAAGAAGTGGTCCCAGTGGTCGTGGGTGTTCACCACCGTCAGCGGCAGCTCGGTCACGGCGCGAACGGCCGCAAGGATCCCGGCCGCCTGGCGCGGTCCCGCTCCCGTGTCGACGACGAGGGCGCGCTCCGCACCCACGACCAGGTAGCTGTTGAGGGCGGCCGGGTCGCTGGTGAAGGCGTAGACGCGGCTCACCGCGATTCCTCCGTGGCAGGACCGCCCTGGGTGCCGGGGGGCTGTGCACCGGGGCTCTGCGCTCCGGCACCCTGCGCTCCGGCACCCTGCGCACCGGGATCATGCGCGCCCGGTGCCTGGGTCCCGGGAGCGTGTGTGCCGCTGCCCGGGGCCCGGGGTGTGCCGGGGCGCCGCACTGCGCCCGGGCGCGGGGGAGCGGCCTGCGCGCCCGGGTCCGCCGGAGCCGGGCGCGCACCGGGGTTTGGCTGCCCATCGTCGTGCACGAGGCCGCGGCGGGGATCCATCCCCTGTGGGCGGGGACCCGGCCCCGCCTGCTCACGGTGGTCGGTCCGGTAGGGTGCCGGCGCTCGCCCGCCCGCCAGTCTGGGATCCCCGGCCTGCGGGGGCGCCGGGGGCGGCGTGGGCGGCGTGGCGCCGTGGTGACCGGCGGTCTGCGGATGCTGCGGCGGGTTCGCCCACTCGCCGGGCCGGCCGCTCACCGGCCCGGCGAGGGGGCCGGGTGGGATCTCCGGCGGACCCGCCGACGGCCGCCGAGGCTCCCGCGGGTCTCCGGCCCCTGAGGGCGCCATCCCCGCGGGCGGACCCTGCTGCTGGCCACGATCACCGCCCGGCACCGCACCGCCCGGTCCGCGCGGGGCCGGCGCTGGCGGCCGGAACCCGGGCGCAGGGGCGCCTGCGGGCCGCGGGGCCCAACGAGTGTGAGGATCCTGGCGCGCGCCCCCGGTTGCCGCGGCGGCGTCCCGGCGCGCCTGAGCGCCCCAGTGCGCGGCCCCGCCGTGAGGTCCCCCGGTTCCCCCGCCGGTGCCATCGCTCTGGGGGCCGGGGTCGAATGCGGGGGGCGACTGCGGCTGCGGCTTGCGCTGTCCGCGCAGCAGCAGCCAGACGACCACCCCGATGAGCACGAGCGCCAGCACGATGAGCGCCAGCCACACGAGGTCGCGCAGGAACCAGACGATGGCCGCGACGGAGGCCGCCAGTCCCCACCACAGCGCCCACGGCCGGGAGCGAAGCGCCCCGTAGACGAGCAGCGCCACGTGGTCGGCGAGGAAGACGACCGTGTACCAGCCGCCGCCGGCCAGTGCGGCGACGAGCCCCAGCAGGGTGAGCGCGGCGAACGGGACGATCAGCCGGACGAGCGCACCGGTGCGCTCGCCCCGCGGTTCGGCGCGCAGTCCCCAGAACCAGGCGACGGCCACGACGAGGTGCCAGCCGATGACGGCGCGCACGTCGACGATGCCGTGGACCACGAGCATCGCGCCGAAGGCCATGACGTAGCTCGCCGCCTCCGGCAGCACGCGCCGGGCCATGGGGCTGCGCATGCGCACGCCGAGCAGCGCGAGCATGAGCGCCGGCGCCATGACGGTGAGCCCGGCGGCCGCCTGCGGCAGGGAGTGCAGCCAGGGCACCGAGGCGCTCAGCGTGAGGGTGGCGAGCACCGCGATTCCCACCGCGCAGAACGCCATGATGAGGAGGGTGAGACTGGGGCGCCCCAGGCGCACGAGCAGCCAGTAGGCGCCGTAGGTGACGGCCCACGCACCCCAGGCGCCCACCAGCAGCTGCACGGACCCGTCATCGGTGATGAGCTGCGCCGGCAGCGTGAACATGATGAGCAGGGGCAGGCCCCCCAGGGCGAAGAGGCCGCCCAGCCGTTCACCCAGCGCCGTCGCGGCGCTGATCGCGACGACCACGCCGCAGGCCACCACGGCCAGCGGCAGGGCGGCGGCCGAGGAGCCGAACACCACGACCGCCGCACCGGCCAACGCGCCGATGCCCAGCGAGAAGGCCGTCGTGTATCCGGTGGCCCCGGCCAGCCGTGGGCGCGGGCCCCATCCGGCCGGCGGCGCCGGTTCGGGCCGTCGCGCGGCCGGCGCCCCCGGCTGCCGCGGAGCGGCGGGCCGCTTGACGGCACCGGGGATGGCCACGGTGGCCGGCGCGGTGGTGAGCACGCGGCGCTGCACCCAGCGCGCGGCCCCCAGGACGGCTACGATTCCCGCCCCGGCGAGCACCGCCTCGCTGGGGGCCAGCTGCGTGCGCGCGGAGATGAGGGACATGGCAAGGCCGGACAACAGCATGGGCTGGGCACCGGCCGTGCACAGCATGGCGGCTGTGGCGCACGAGAGCGCGCGCTGCGCTCGCCCCCTGCGCACGAGGGGCGCGGCGGCCAGGACGAGTCCCGCCGTTATGAGCGTGAGAACGACCGCGGTGATGAGCGCCGTGCGGGCCGGCGCCTCGGACGCGGGGCCGAGCGCGCGCGCAATGCCGCTCCCGAGCGCGAAGCTGAGCGGCATCGCCCCGGTGAGGAGCAGACCGGACTTCGCGGCGCACGCGCACCCCGCAAGCGCGAGCAGGAGCGCGAGGGCGATGGCGGCGGCCACCAACGGCATGCCGGCGTCCGGGGCGATCGCCGCGGGCAGGAGGAGGACGAACGGCGCACCGCCGCTCATCCAGGGGATGGCCCGCCGGGTGCGCGGCAGGCGGCGCCCGGCGCGCGAGGCGGCGAAGGTCTGCACGGCGATGACCCCGGCCAGCACGATCGTGAAGCCCGCTGCGGCGACGAGCACCCAGCGGGCCCCGCCGCCCGGCAGTGACGGGGACAGCGGCAGGAGCCTGCCGACCCATGCCACGGCGCCCAGCGCGCAGGCCGCGGCCACACCCTGTGCGGGCGGGAGGTCGAAGGCGAGGGCGATGAGGAGCGCGCATCCGGTGGCGCTCGCGCAGGCGAGGGCGAGCGCGATGGCCAGCGCCGGGACATCGGCGCGCAGCATCCCCTCGGCCGCGAAGTGCGCGGCGATCAGCAGCACTCCGCCCGTGCCCAGGCAGAGGAGGGAGAACAGCCGGTTGCGGCGGCGGACGAGCACCGCCTCGGCGCCCACGGCGACGGCGGCGATCAGCGCGGTGACGGCGCCGGCGCCGGTGCGCCCCGCGAAGCCCTCGTGACCGTGAAACCACAGCGCCCCGGAGCACGCCACGACGAGGGCGACGAGGGCGGCGATGGCAGCGGCCTGGGCCGCGGCAATCCGCCACATGGCGGGGAAGAGGAGCGCCGCGACGGCGTAGTGCACGGCGAGGGCGCCGAACAGCCCGGCCCAGGCGCCCGCGGAGGGGAACGGCATGATCGCCGTCGCGGCGACCACGGCTGCTGGCGCGACGACCTCGCCGATGAGCACGAGGGGCTCGGTCGTCAGGGCGCTCGCCCGGCCGCGGAGCACCCGCGCGGCGAGCGCGAGGAGCGAGGTGGCGAGGATGAGCACGACGAAGTACCAGACCACCGGTGCGGCGGTGAGGCTGGCGGCGGACATGAACAGGGAGAGGCAGAACAGGCCGGCGAACCAGGTGATCGTCGCCGAGCGCAGCAGCCATGCGGCGAGGACGAAGCACGCGAAGCCCACCAGCGAGGAGACGAACCAGGCGAGGCTGGGGGAGGTCAGCGACAGGCCGCCCAGCAGGGAGCCCGCGATCGGCACGAGGGCGAGGCCGAGCCCGGTGAGCGCGCTGCCGACGGGCCGCAGGCGCCGGGTGAGCGTGTAGATGAGCAGGCCGGTGCCGTAGACGACGAGGGCAACCGCCCAGATGCAGACCGCACGGATGCCCGGTGAGCGGGCGATGCTCGCGAACACGATCGCGGCGGCGAGGACGAAGAGGCAGGCGACGCCCAGGAGGATGTTCGGGTAGAGGGCGCTGCGGTCGGCGGCGGGGCGGGCAGCCGGCCGCTGTCCCGCGGGCGCGTAGGCCGCGGGCGCGTAACCGGCGGGAGCGGCCGCGGAGCGCGGAGTGCCGAGGGCACGGTCCGAGGGCACGGGCCCGCCCGGGTACGGCTGGCTGGCGATGGGCTGCTGCCCGGGGCCGGGGCCCCAGGCGCGGGATGCGCTCGGCCGTGGTCCTCCCGCTTGGGGCCCGCGAGGGCGGGGGCCCTGAGGCCGTGGACCCTGGGCCGCGGGGTTCGGTGCCGTGGGGTTCACGGCTGCGGGGCGTGGGGGCCCGGGGGCGGCGGCTCGTCGGCTCCCGCGGCTCCCGGGCCCCGCAGCGCGCCCGGCGGCACGCTCGGCGACGCGCCCGCCGGGGCGCCGCGAACCCGTGCCGCCCGTGGGGATCAGCCCCAGGCAGGAGACGCCGATCAGCGCGAAGGCCGCGGCGGAGGCGGCGAAGTGCAACCAGAAATACGACCCGTCCATGCTGGCAAGCTATCAGCGCGCACCGGTTCGCCGGCGAGGATCCACAGGGCCGCCGCCCGTTGTTCCCAAACCGCTACGAGGGACGCGGCGCCGCGCCCTCACCGTGCGCGGACACGCGGGGCAGCGTCCAGGGGCGCGGAGCCCAGCCGGCTCGCACCTCGCATCGGGCCCGCTGCTGGCCGGGTGCCGCCCGCGGCCCTCGCGTCGCCCCCGTGCCCTCGCATCAAACCCGCGCCCGCCGGTACCATCGCGCACATGACGAGAGCGGACGCGGCAGCACAGCCCGTGACGCTGCCGCCGGGGATGCGCCTTTTGCGAACCGCGGACTGCGGCGACCCGCGCCGCCCGGCCGGCCGCGCGCGACTCGCCGCGCTCCTGGACGGCATCGCCGGACTCGACCGGGCGCAGGAGGAGCGCCTGAGCGGCCTGCCCGCCGCGGTGGCCACCGGGGCGGAGCGACTGGCGAGGTGGCTGACGGACACGAGCTACACGCGCACGGGGGCGGTCATCGTCGGCCCCGGCGGGCGTCCCATCGCCGCCGGCCTCGCGCTGTTCTCGCAGCTGGAGAACCTCGACTTCATGGACTCGGAGGTGATCGTCGATCCGCGCGCCGCGCCGCAGCGGGCCGCGGCGGCCGTCGGCGCGCTCGAGGCGTTCCTCACCGCGGCGCGCGAGCGCGCCGGCCGGACGAAGGACCTGCGCTTCACCGAATCCGGTGCGGTGCCCGCGAGCGCGTTCAGCGAGCTCGCCCTGCCCGCGGTCCACCGCACCGGGCCGGTGTGGTGGAGCCCGGGGCTGCGCGGCAGCGGGCCGTCGGAACCCGGTGGCCGTGCTGCCGGTCCGGCCGGGCCGCGGGACCCGGCCGCGCGGGCGGTCCGGCCCGGCTCGGGCGCCGGCGCGCTGGGGGCCGATGCGACGACCGCGAGGATGCTCGCCCTCGGGTACCGGCTCATCCAGGTCGAGCGCCGCTCACTGCTGGCCCTCGCGGCCGTCTCCGCTCCCGAGGCCCCGGCCGGCCTCACCGCGCGCAGCTGGGCCGGCCTGCCGGGGGATGGGGACATGGCGGCACTGCTCGAGCTGCTCACGACGTTCAGCGCGGACGTCCCGGCCGGCGATGGGTCCTTCGAGCACGAGGCCGTTAGCGCCGACCGGCTGCGCAACGACCTCGACGTCGTGCGGGCCCAGGGCGGCGAGCGCTACTGGACGGCGCTGTTCGACACCGCAGGGCGCTGCACCGCGGCCACCGCGTTCGCCGCCGGCCCGCGGCCGGTGGCCCAGCAGGAGGAGACGGTGACGGCGCGCGCCCACCGCGGCCGGGGGCTGGCGGGCACCGTCAAGCGCCTGAATGCGGCGCACCTGCGGGAGCGGCGCCCCGATGTCGCATGGGTGCAGACGTACAACGCGTGCGAGAACGACGCGATGCTCGCCATCAACAACGCGGTGGGCTTCGAACCGGTCGCGTTCACCGGCCTCTGGGAGCGCTCCTGAGCGCCGACGACAGCCTCACCACCGCAAGCGGGGCACCATACCACAGCCGGACTTGCGCGCGGGGGCATTCGGGTCTAATGTAGATCCTTGCGTTGCTGTAGCTTGTGGTGCCTTCAAATAGCGGTGGGCCAGCAAGGACTTCACCTCCGGAGACGATCGGAGCCCGCACACCAGGGCGGGCTCGCGCACTCGATTGAGCCCACGCCGGCAATGCTCCCGGGGTGAGCGCGGCAGCGCAGGAGAGACAACCACGTGGAAGGATCCCATTGGCCGCCGCCAACGAAAACATCAGGACCGCTAACCCGCCCAAGCGCATCTCCTTTGCGAAGATTCACGAGCCCCTCGAGGTCCCCAATCTGCTGGGCCTCCAGACCGACAGCTTCGACTGGCTGATCGGCAACGAGCGCTGGCAGGACCGCGTCGCCGAGGCCATCGAGACGGGCGACGACTCGGTTGCCACCACCTCGGGCCTCGAGGACATCTTCGAGGAGATCTCTCCCATCGAGGACTTCTCCGGCGCGATGAGCCTGTCGTTCCGCGAGCACCGCTTCGAGCCGCCCAAGTACTCGATCGACGAGTGCAAGGAGCGGGACATGACCTACTCGGCCCCGCTGTTCGTCACCGCCGAGTTCATGAACAACAACACGGGCGAGATCAAGAGCCAGACGGTCTTCATGGGCGACTTCCCGCTCATGACCGACCAGGGCACCTTCGTCATCAACGGCACCGAGCGCGTCGTCGTCTCGCAGCTCGTGCGCTCCCCGGGCGCCTACTTCGAGGCCGCCGCGGACAAGACGAGCGACAAGGACATCTACACCGCGAAGATCATCCCCTCGCGCGGCGCCTGGCTCGAGTTCGAGATCGACAAGCGCGACCAGGTGGGCGTGCGCCTCGACCGCAAGCGCAAGCAGTCCGTCACCGTGCTGCTCAAGGCGCTGGGCTGGACTGAGTCGAAGATCCTCGAAGAGTTCGGCGAGTTCGAGTCCATCCGCGAGACCCTCGCGAAGGACACCGTCGAGACCCGCGAGGAGGCGCTGCTCGACATCTACAAGAAGCTGCGCCCGGCCGAGCCCGCGACCGTCGAGGCCGCGGAGACCCTGCTGCGCAACCTCTACTTCAACAACAAGCGCTACGACCTGGCGAAGGTGGGCCGCTACAAGCTCAACCGCAAGCTCGGCATCGACGCGCCGCTGTCGGACTCCGTGCTCTCCGTCGACGACATCGTCGCGACCATCCGCTACATCGTCTCGCTGCACGCCGGCAAGGACTCCATGCCCGGGCGCCGCGACGGCGAGGAGACGGAGATCCGCGTCGCGCTCGACGACATCGACCACTTCGGCAACCGCCGCATCCGCGCGGTGGGCGAGCTCATCGAGAACCAGGTCCGCACGGGCCTGTCGCGCATGGAGCGCGTCGTGCGCGAGCGCATGACGACGCAGGACGTCGAGGCGATCACGCCGCAGACGCTCATCAACATCCGCCCGGTCGTCGCCGCGATCAAGGAGTTCTTCGGCACCTCGCAGCTGAGCCAGTTCATGGATCAGAACAACCCGCTCGCGGGCCTGACCCACAAGCGCCGGCTCTCCGCGCTGGGCCCCGGCGGCCTCTCCCGCGACCGCGCGGGCATGGAGGTCCGCGACGTCCACCCCTCGCACTACGGCCGCATGTGCCCGATCGAGACGCCGGAGGGCCCGAACATCGGCCTCATCGGCTCGCTCGCGTCCTACGCGCGCATCAACCCGTTCGGCTTCATCGAGACCCCGTACCGCAAGGTCGTCGACGGCGTCGTGACGGACCAGACCGCGTACCTCACCGCGGACGACGAGCTGGAGTACAACATCGCGCAGGCCAACGCGCCGCTCGACGACGACAGCCGCTTCGCCGAGGACCACGTGCTCGCCCGCCCCAAGGGCGGCGGCGGCGAGGCCGAGCTCCTGCCGGTCTCCGAGATCGACTTCATGGACGTCTCGGCCCGCCAGATGGTCTCCGTGGCCACCGCGCTCATCCCGTTCCTCGAGCACGACGACGCCAACCGCGCCCTCATGGGCGCGAACATGCAGCGCCAGGCGGTGCCGCTGGTCATGAGCGAGGCCCCGTTCGTGGGCACCGGCATGGAGTACCGCGCGGCCGTCGACGCCGGCGACGTCATCGTCGCGCAGAAGCCGGGCGCCGTCACCGAGGTCTCCGCGGACCACGTCACCGTCATGAACGACGACGGCACCACCTCGACCTACCGGGCCGAGAAGTTCCGCCGCTCGAACCACGGCACGTCCTACAACCAGCGCATCATCGCCAACGAGGGCGACCGGGTGGAGATCGGCGCAGTGCTCGCCGACGGCCCGGCCACCGAGAACGGCGAGATGGCGCTCGGCAAGAACCTGCTCGTGGCGTTCATGTCCTGGGAGGGCTACAACTTCGAGGACGCCATCATCCTGTCCCAGCGCATGGTCCAGGACGACGTCCTCTCCTCGATCCACATCGAGGAGCACGAGGTCGACGCCCGCGACACGAAGCTGGGCGCCGAGGAGATCACGCGCGACATCCCGAACATCTCCCCGGACGCGCTGGCCGACCTCGACGAGCGCGGCATCATCCGCATCGGCGCCGAGGTCACGGACGGCGACATCCTCGTCGGCAAGGTCACGCCCAAGGGCGAGACCGAGCTGACCCCGGAGGAGCGCCTGCTGCGCGCGATCTTCGGCGAGAAGTCCCGCGAGGTCCGCGACACATCGCTCAAGGTGCCCCACGGCGAGTCCGGCACCGTCATCGCCGTCAAGGTCTTCGACCGCGACGAGGACGACGAGCTGGCTCCCGGCGTCAACCAGCTGGTCCGCGTCTACGTCGCCCAGCGGCGCAAGATCACGATCGGCGACAAGATGGCCGGCCGCCACGGCAACAAGGGCGTCATCTCGCGCATCCTGCCGGTCGAGGACATGCCGTTCCTCGCCGACGGCACGCCTGTCGACGTCATCCTCAACCCGCACGGCGTGCCCCGGCGCATGAACATCGGGCAGGTCTTCGAGGTCCACCTCGGCTGGATCGCCAAGCAGGGCTGGAAGATCGAGGGCAACCCCGAGTGGGCCCAGGAGCTCAGCCACCTGCACTTCGAGCGCGAGGCCGAGCCCGGGACGAACGTCGCCACCCCGGTGTTCGACGGCGCCCACGAGGAGGAGCTGCGCGGCCTGCTGGACTCGACGCTGCCCAACCGCGACGGCGACCGCCTCATCGACTCCTCGGGCAAGGCGCGCCTGTTCGACGGCCGCTCCGGCGAGCCGTTCCCGTACCCCATCTCCGTGGGCTACATGTACATGCTCAAGCTGCACCACCTGGTCGACGACAAGATCCACGCGCGCTCGACCGGGCCGTACTCGATGATCACCCAGCAGCCGCTGGGCGGCAAGGCGCAGTTCGGCGGACAGCGCTTCGGCGAGATGGAGGTGTGGGCGCTCGAGGCGTACGGCGCCGCGTACACCCTCCAGGAGCTGCTCACCATCAAGTCCGATGACATCCCGGGCCGCGTGAAGGTCTACGAGGCGATCGTCAAGGGCGAGAACCTGCCGGACCCGGGCATCCCCGAGTCCTTCAAGGTCCTCATCAAGGAGATGCAGTCGCTGTGCCTCGACGTGGAGGTCCTCTCCGCGGACGGCATGTCGGTCGAGATGCGCGATTCCGATGACGAGGTCTTCCGCGCCGCGGAGGAGCTCGGCATCAACCTCTCGCGCAACGAGGCCAACACCGTCGAAGAGGTCTGAGACCCGCTGACACCAGCAAACCCGAACTCACCTGAGATTTACGACGGCCCCGAGGCCGTCAATGAGAAAGAGGTTCTACGTGCCTGACGTCAATTTCTTTGATGAGCTGCGCATCGGCCTGGCGACCGCCGAAGACATCCGCCGCTGGTCGTACGGCGAGGTCAAGAAGCCCGAGACCATCAACTACCGCACCTTGAAGCCGGAGAAGGACGGCCTCTTCTGCGAGAAGATCTTCGGACCGACTCGCGATTGGGAGTGCTACTGCGGCAAGTACAAGCGCGTGCGCTTCAAGGGCATCATCTGCGAGCGCTGCGGCGTCGAGGTGACCCGCGCCAAGGTGCGCCGCGAGCGGATGGGCCACATCGAGCTCGCCGCCCCGGTCACCCACATCTGGTACTTCAAGGGCGTGCCCAGCCGTCTGGGCTACCTGCTCGACCTGGCGCCGAAGGACCTCGAGAAGGTCATCTACTTCGCCGCCTACATGATCACCTCGGTCGACGAGGAGTCGCGCCACCGCGACCTGCCCACGCTGCAGAACCAGATCGACGTGGAGAAGAAGCGCATCGTCGACCGCCGCGACGCGGACGTCGACCGCCGCGCCAAGAAGCTCGAGGAGGACCTCAAGGCCCTCGAGGCCGACGGTGCCACCGCCGCCGCCAAGAAGAAGCTCGAGGCGCAGGCGGAGAAGGAGATGGGCAATCTGCGCCGCAGTGCGGATCGCGAGCTCGACCGCATCGAGAAGGTGTGGGACCGCTTCAAGGGCCTCAAGGTCTCCGACCTCGAGGGCGATGAGCAGCTCTACCGCGACATGGTCGAGCGCTTCGGCATCTACTTCACCGGTGCCATGGGCGCCGAGGCGATCCAGAAGCGCCTGCAGGACTTCGACCTGGACGCCGAGTCCGAGGCCCTGCGCGAGCTCATCAAGACCGGCAAGGGCCAGCGCAAGACCCGCGCGCTCAAGCGCCTCAAGGTCGTCAACGCGTTCATGACCACGGACAACTCGCCCGAGGGCATGGTGCTCGACGCGATTCCGGTGATCCCGCCGGAGCTGCGCCCCATGGTCCAGCTGGACGGCGGCCGCTTCGCGACCTCCGACCTCAACGACCTGTACCGCCGCGTCATCAACCGCAACAACCGCCTCAAGCGCCTGCTCGACCTGGGCGCCCCGGAGATCATCGTCAACAACGAGAAGCGGATGCTCCAGGAGGCCGTGGACTCGCTGTTCGACAACGGCCGCCGCGGCCGCCCGGTCACCGGGCCGGGCAACCGCCCGCTCAAGTCGCTGTCCGACATGCTCAAGGGCAAGCAGGGCCGGTTCCGCCAGAACCTGCTCGGCAAGCGCGTGGACTACTCGGGCCGCTCGGTCATCGTCGTCGGCCCGCAGCTCAAGCTGCACCAGGCCGGCCTGCCGAAGACCATGGCGCTCGAGCTGTTCAAGCCGTTCGTCATGAAGCGGCTCGTGGACCTCAACCACGCGCAGAACATCAAGTCCGCCAAGCGCATGGTCGAGCGCCAGCACCCCCAGGTGTGGGATGTCCTCGAAGAGGTCATCACCGAGCACCCGGTGCTGCTCAACCGCGCGCCCACCCTGCACCGCCTGGGCATCCAGGCGTTTGAGCCGCAGCTCATCGAGGGCAAGGCCATCCAGATCCACCCGCTCGTCTGCTCGGCGTTCAACGCCGACTTCGACGGCGACCAGATGGCCGTGCACCTGCCGCTGGGCACCGAGGCGCAGGCCGAGGCCCGCATCCTCATGCTGTCCGCGAACAACATCCTCAAGCCCTCCGACGGCAAGCCCGTGACCATGCCCAGCCAGGACATGATCATCGGCATCTACCACCTGACGTCGCAGCGCACGGATGTCCCCGGCATCGGCCGCGAGTTCGGCTCGATCGCGGAGGCCATCATGGCCTTCGACCGCGGGGAGCTGGACCTGGGCGCCGAGTGCAAGATCCGCATCGGCGACGTGGTCCCGGGCAAGGACCTCGAGGTCCCGGCCGGCTGGGCGCCGGGTGATCCGCTGGTCGTGCAGACCACGCTGGGCCGCGCGCTGTTCAACGAGACGCTGCCGGCGGACTACCGCTACGTCAACCGCACGGTGGACAAGAAGACGCTGTCGAAGATCGTCAACCGCCTCGCCGACCTGTACCCCAAGGTCGACGTCGCCGCGACCCTCGACAACTTCAAGGCCACCGGCTTCTACTGGGCGACCCGCTCCGGCCTCACGGTCGCGATGTCCGACATCGTGTCCCCGGCCGTCAAGGAGTCCATGCTCTCCGCGGCTGAGGACCAGGCGGCGAAGGTCCAGGACCAGTTCGACTTCGGCGCGCTCACGGACGATGAGCGCCGCTCGGAGCTCGTGAAGATCTGGTCGGACACGACGGACGAGGTCGCCGAGGCCATGCAGCACAACTTCCCCGAGGAGAACTCGGTGCTGCGCCTCGTCGAATCCGGCGCCTCGGGCAACTGGACCCAGGTCCGGCAGCTCGCGGGCATGCGCGGCCTGGTGACGAACCCCAAGGGCGAGATCATCCCGCGTCCCATCAAGTCGAACTACCGCGAGGGCCTCTCGGTGCTCGAGTACTTCATCGCCAGCCACGGCGCCCGCAAGGGCCTGGCCGACACCGCGCTGCGCACGGCGGACTCGGGCTACCTGACCCGACGCCTCGTCGATGTGTCGCAGGACGTCATCGTGCGCACGGAGGAGACGGACTCGAACAAGGGCATCACGCTGCCCGTGGCGCAGGAGACCGCCGACGGCGGCCTCGAGCCCCACGAGTACGTGGAGACCAGCGTCTACGGCCGCCTGCTCGTCAGCGATGTCCTCGACGCGGACGGCAACGTCGTCGTCGAGGCCAAGACGGACATCAACGCGGACGTCGTGGACCGGCTCGTCGCCGCGGGCATCCGCGAGGTCAAGGTCCACTCGGTGCTCACCGCCGATTCGGACGTGCAGATCTCCGCGATGCACTACGGCCGCTCGATGGCCACGGGCAAGCTCGTGGACATCGGCGAGGCGATCGGCACCGTCGCGGCGCAGTCGATCGGCGAGCCCGGCACGCAGCTGACAATGCGCACCTTCCACACCGGCGGCGTGGCCGCCGGCGGCGGGGGCGACATCACGCAGGGCCTGCCGCGCGTCACTGAGCTGTTCGAGGCGCGCACGCCCAAGGGCTTCGCGCCCATCGCCGAGGCCACCGGCCGGGTGAAGATCGACGACAGCCGCAAGACGCGCTTCGTCATCGTCGTCCCGGACGACGGCGCCGAGGAGATCGAGCACGCCGTGGGCCGCCGCTCGCAGCTGCTCGTCGAGGACGGCCAGCACATCACCGCGGGAGACAAGCTCGTGGCCGGTGCGGTCGACCCCAAGCAGGTGCTGCGCATCCGCGGTCGCCGGGAGGCCGAGCGCTTCCTCGTCGACGAGGTGCAGAAGGTCTACCGCTCGCAGGGCGTGGGCATCCACGACAAGCACATCGAGGTCATCGTGCGCCAGATGCTGCGCCGCGTGACGGTCATCGAGTCCGGCGACACGAACCTGCTGCCGGGCGAGCTGGTGGACCGCGGCCGGTACCAGGCGGAGAACCGCCGCGTCGTGGCCGAGGGCGGCACGCCCGCCAGCGCCCGCGATGAGCTCATGGGCATCACGAAGGCGTCGCTGGCCACGGACTCGTGGCTGTCGGCCGCATCGTTCCAGGAGACGACGCGCGTGCTCACCGAGGCTGCGATGGAGGGCAAGTCCGACCCGCTGCTGGGCCTCAAGGAGAACGTCATCCTGGGCAAGCTCATCCCGGCGGGCACGGGCATGCACAAGTTCCGCGACATGGTCGTGGAGCCCACGGAGGAGGCGAAGGCGGAGATGTTCAACAACTCCTACGGCGACTTCTACCCGGCGCTGGCCGGCGAGGGCTCGGCGATCGCGCTCGAGGACTACGACTTCGGGGGCTTCTCCGGCGTCTGATCCGCCCGGGGCCGGCCGCCGCGCCGGCCCCGGCAGCCCGAGGGCCCCGCCTCCACTCACGTGGAGGCGGGGCCCTCTCGCCTGTCCGGTGGGGCGCGCGGCGCACGGTTGTGCCCGGTGCGCGGGCGCACCCGGTGTGCCTGCGCCGAAACGGCCTATCCGAGCAGCACCTGCACCTCATCCCAGCGCTGCTGAGGGACGAGCTTGAGCTTGTCCACCGCGGACTCCATGGAGACGGAGACGATGTCCGTGCCGCTCAGGCTGGCCATCTGGCCCCAGCTCCCGTTGGCGGCGAGGTCCACCGCGGCCATGCCCAGGCGGGTGGCCAGCACGCGGTCGTAGGCGGTGGGCTGGCCGCCGCGCTGCAGGTGGCCCAGCAGCGTCGAGCGCGTCTCGATGCCGGTGGCGTCCTCGATCATGGGCGCCAGGTGGTTGCCGATGCCGCCCAGGCGGATCCGCCCGTCGCGGTCGCGGCCCTTGTCGGCGACCTGCTCGTCGGCGCCCGCGGGCATGAAGCCCTCGGAGACGACGACGAGCGGGGCGCGGCCGCGGTCGTGGGCGGAGCGCACCCACGCGTAGATCTGCTCGTAGTCCACGGGGAACTCGGGGATGAGGATCGCGTGGGCGCCCCCGGCCATGCCCGAGTGCAGCGCGATCCAGCCCACGTTGCGGCCCATGACCTCGACGACCATGCAGCGGTGGTGCGATTCGGCGGTGGTGCGCAGCCGGTCGATGGCCTCGGTGGCGATCTCCGCGGCCGTGTCGAAGCCGAACGTGTAGTCCGTGTTGTCCAGGTCGTTGTCGATGGTCTTGGGCACGCCCACCACCGGCAGGCCGTCGTCGCGGACCAGGCGCGCCGCGCCGGCGAGCGTCCCCTCGCCGCCGATCGCGATGATCGCGTCGATCCCGCGCGCGGCCATGACGCGCTTCATCTGCTCGGGCCCGCCCTGCGAGTACGGGTGGGTGCGCGAGGTGCCGAGGATTGTGCCGCCGCGCCCGGAGATGCCGCGCACGTCGTGGGTGGTCAGCGGGGCGATGTCGTCCTCGAGCAGCCCGCGCCACCCGTCGCGGATGCCGCTGAACGTCATGTGCTCCGAGCGCACGCCCTTGCGCACGGCCCCGCGGATCACCGCGTTGAGGCCCGGGCAGTCGCCGCCGGAGGTGAGGATGCCGATGTTCATGTGCGTCCTTTGCGTTGAGTCCACGGGGTCCCAGGTGCGATGCGCGGGCGGTTGGGCCACGGCGGGTGCCTCCTGCGAGCATACGTGCTGAGCGCCGGGCCGCGGGCCCCATGCGGCCGGGTCGGGCTGAGCGCCGGGGGAGGGCCTAGGACCGGGCCGGCGGCAGTGCGGCGGCCTCGTCGAGGCGGATGTCGTGGCCCGCCATGATGCTCACGCCCTTGAGCACGAGCGTGCCGTTGGAGCCATCGCCCTTGGCCTCCGGGTGGACGTCGCTGCCGGCCAGGATGTTGACCGTCCGGTCGATGATCCGCACGCCCGGGGGCACGTAGATGTCGTGGCCGGCCATGAGGGCGTAGCAGTCGAGGACGTACTCGACACCGGGGCCCATGGCTTCGGCCAGGTAGATGTCGTCTCCGGCCATGACCGCATAGGCGCGCCGGCTGGTCTCGCCCTCCGGCACGTGGGTGGTGGAGCCCGACAGCACGGCGACCGAGGTGGAGTGCGCTCCCGCGCCCGCGCGGCCCTGCACGGTACCGGGCCCCTGCACCGCCGGTGCGCCCGTCGCTGCGCCGCGGGGCGCGGTGCCCTGAGCTGCAGCGCCCTGAATCGCAGTGCCCGGAACCGCAGGGCCCTGAGCCGCGGGGAGCCCCACGGTGGCGCGCATGTCCGCGGCGAGGCCATCGCCCTCGGGCACGTCGTCGATGGGGGCGATGAGCTCGTGGACGAACCTCGCCCCCAGCACCGCGGACTGGCGCTCGTCGAACTCCCCGGCGTCCAGCCGGCCGTGCGCGTGGGCCTGTCCCAGCACGGCGAGCACCGCGTCGCGGTCCGCGTCCGAGGCGCGCACCCGCCGCGCCGCCGCGTCACCGGCGGGCGCAGGGTCGCCCCCTACGGCGCGCTCGGGTTCAGCATCGCCTCGCTCGGCGCGCTCGGGTTCGGCATCGCCCCGCTCGGTGGGCTCGGGCACGGCACCGTCCTGCTGGGAGCGCTCGGTCGCGGAGTCGCCCTGCCCGGCGCGCTCGGGCTCTGCCGCGCTGCCGCCGGCCGGAGTATCCGGCTCGCGCGCTGCGGCGGTGCCGGGGGAATCGGGATTCTCAGTCGCCATGGTCCCATCCTACGAAGGCCCGGCTCCGCGTGCCGGTGCCACCGTGCCCACCCGGCTGCGGGGATGGACCGCACTGCGCTCCCGCCCAGCATCCCCGCGCCGCCGGCCGCCCACTCACAGCCCCGGCATAGCTGCGCCCCACAGCCGCCCTAAGCCACCGGACTGTACTGAGCGGCATGAAGACGACGCGCGATACCCACCTCGAACGCCAGCAGCCCGATTTCGATGCGCCGGATGCCGCCCCCACGAGCGGCGCGGCGCGGGATCCCGCGGCACGCGGCGACACCTCCGGCCCACGATGGGCGGGCGCACCGGCACGGCGGCCCGGTCCGGCACAGGATCCGGCCCCGGGCGCGCCCCGGACCGCGACCACCGTCGACCTCGTGGTGCCGGTCTTCAACGAGGAGGCCCAGCTCGTCGCCAGTGTCGACCGGCTCCTCGCCGCGACCGCGCACTCACCCCACGCGGTGACCATCGTCATCGCGGACAACGCGAGCACGGACGACACCCCCGTCCTGGCCTCCCACCTCGCCACCAGCCGCGAGCGGGTGCGCTGGGTGCGCCTGGGGCTCAAGGGGCGCGGCCGGGCGCTCAAGCAGGTGTGGTCCGATTCGAGCGCGGACGTCGTCGCGTACACGGACGTCGACCTCGCCACGGATGTCCGCCTGCTCGATCCCATGATCGCGGTCCTCGCGAGCGGGCACAGCGACGTGGCCATCGCCTCGCGCCTGCGCCGCGACGCCCGGGTGGAGCGCGGGGCCAAGCGGGAGATCATCTCGCGCTGCTACAACCGCCTGCTGCGCGGGTTCCTCGACGTCGACTACTCGGACGCGCAGTGCGGGTTCAAGGCGATGTCGCGGCGCGCCGCGGATGCCGTCCTGCCCCATGTGGAGGACACGGGCTGGTTCTTCGACACGGAGGTCCTCACGCTCGCGCAGTGGTCGGGCCTGCGCATCCACGAATTCGCCGCCGACTGGACCGATGACCCGGATTCCTCCGTCGACGTGGTCCGCACGGCCCTCGACGACCTGCACGGGATGTGGCGGATGCGCCGCGAGCTGCGCCGCAACACGGTCCCGCTCGAGCGGATCGCGGCCCTCGTGGGGCGCCCGCCCGCCGTGCCGAACACGGGCACCCAGCTCCTCCACTTCGTCGACGTCGGCATCCTCTGCACGGTCGTCTACTCGCTGGGCTTCCTGGTCCTCGGCCACCTCATGCCGCTGGGGGCCGCGAATCTCACGGCGCTGCTGGGCTCGGCGATCCTCAACACCGCGCTCAACCGCCGCTACTCGTTCGGGGCGCAGAACCCGCGCAACACCCTGGGCCACCACATCAAGGGGCTCGCGGTGTTCGCCCTGTGCTGGGCGCTGACCTCCGCGGCCATCGCACTGACCGCGGGGCAGCCTACGATCTGGGTACTCGTCGCCGTCACCGGCGCAAACGTGCTGGCCACGGTCGTCCGCTTCGCGCTGCAGCGGCTGTGGGTCTTCGCCGATGCCGTCCGCCCGGGCCGGCGGCGCGGCAGCGTCCTGGCCCGCGTGCGCGCCGCGCTCGCCGATCCCAGCCGCGAGGCCGAGGCACAGGTCCGCGCCCGCCAGGCCGGCGCCTCGGGCGCGGATGGGCGCACGGCGACGGGACCGGGCGCACAGGACCGGGAGGCCTGAGATGCTGCAGATGAAGAACGATCACGCGGCCCCCGCCCGCACCCCGGGTGGCAGGCTTGTCCCGTACCGCTCCCGCGCCGCGGGCTTCCTCGCCACCCGCTGGTACGGCATTGCGCTCGCAGTGCTGGCCCTCGGCACGGTCGGCGCGTACCTCCTCAACCTGGCGGCGAACGGGTGGGCCAACGCGTTCTACTCCGCTGCGGTCCAGGCCGGCAGCCAGAGCTGGGAGGCGTTCCTCTTCGGCTCGTCGGACGCCGCGAACGCCATCACCGTCGACAAGCCACCGGCCGCGCTGTGGCTCATGGAGCTCAGCGTCCGGCTGTTCGGGCTGGGCAGTGTGCAGATCCTCGCGCCGCAGGTCATCCTCGCCGGGCTGACCATGCTCATGCTCGCCCGCTCGGTGCGGGTGGCGCTCGAGGCCAGGGCCGGCACCGCGCCCGCGCGCTGGGCAGCGCTGGGCGCGGGGCTCATCTTCGCCCTCAGCCCCGTCGCGGCGCTCATGTTCCGCTTCAACAACCCGGATGCCCTGCTCGTGGCGCTCATGGCCGCGGCCGTGCTCGCCACCCAGCAGGCGGTCCGCGCCCAGCTCGCACGCGCCGACGCCGGCCGTGCCGAGTCGGCTCGCGCCGAGTCCGCACGTGCCGAGCCCGCGAACCCCGAGCTGCGCGCGGCCGGTTCGCGGCGCGCACCTCTCGTGCGCCGGGCGCTGGGCACACCGGCCCTCTGGCTCGTGCTCGCCGGCGTGGCGCTGGGCCTGGGGTTCCTCACCAAGCAGCTCCAGGTGCTGCTCATCGCGCCGGGGCTCGTCGCCGCATGGCTCGTCGCGGCGCGCCTGCCGCTGCGCCGCCGTATCGCGAGCCTGGGCTGGCCGCTCGCAGGCCTCATCGTCTCCACCGGCTGGTGGATCGCGCTCGTCGAGCTGCTGCAGGCCTCCCTGCGCCCCTACGTCGGCGGTTCGCAGACGAACTCCTTCCTCGAGCTCACCTTCGGCTACAACGGCCTGGGGCGGCTCACGGGCGACGAGGAGGGCTCCGTGGGCGGGGGCATGGGCGGCGGCTGGGGCACGACGGGCATCGCCCGGCTCCTCACCGGTGAGTACGCCACGCAGATCGCCTGGCTGCTGCCCGCGGCCCTCGCACTCCTCGTCCTCCTCGCGGTCGCCGGCCTGCAGGACCGCGCCGCGCGGCGGACCCGCCCGGCGCTGCCGGGCCGTTCCCCGGCCCCGGCCCACACCCCGCCCGCCGAGCACGTCACCGGCCGTGGGCGGGCAGCCGAGGCGCGACCGGAGCGGGCCGCTGCCCCGCGGCTGCCGCGCGCCGCGGGCGATCCCCAGCTGCGCGCTGCGCTCTTAGCGTGGGGCGGTTGGCTGGTCGTGACGTGGCTGACGCTGAGCTACATGAGCGGCATCGTGCACAGCTACTACACGGTGGCGCTCGTGCCCGCGATCGCCGCGGTCATCGCCATCGGCGCGCCCGCCCTCCTGGCCCGCCGCCGCGTGTGGACGCTGCCCGCACTCGCCGCGGTCCTCGCGATCACCGGCGGCTGGCAGTTCTGGCTCCTGGCGGATGTCTCGGGTGTGCCGGAGTGGCTGCGCTGGGGCGTCCTCATCGTGGGCGTCGCCGGGGCGCTCGCGCTCATCGTCGCGAGCCTGGCCGGCCCGCGGCTGCGGCGCACGCTGGCAGCCGGAGCGCTCGCCGCAGCGCTCCTGACGGGGCTGGCCGCGCCCGCGGTGCTGACCGCCAATACGATCGGCTCGGCCGCGACCGGCTCGCTCGTCTCCGTGGCGGGCACGGGCGGCATGGGCGGCGGCCCCGGCGGCGGGGGCGGACAGGGCGGCGGCGGCCGGACGGGCACACCACCCGGCCAGACCTCGCAGGGCGGCCAGAACTCCCAGGGCGGCCAAAACTCCCAGGGCGGTCAGACCGCGAAGGGGGGCCAGGCATCCCAGGGCGGCCGCTCCCAGGGCGGACCCGGCGGCGTGGGCGGGCTGCTGAGCGGCTCCGAGCCCAGCGCGGAGCTCACGGCCCACCTGTCGGCGAACAGCGGCGACTACACGTGGATCGCGGCGACGACCGGTGCGAACAGCGCGGCCGGCTACCAACTGGCTGCGCGCTCGCCGGTCATGGCGATCGGCGGGTTCAACGGCACCGATCCAGCGCCCACGCTCGCGCAGTTCCAGCAGTACGTGGCGGAGGGCGAGATCCACTACTACATCGCGGGGCAGTCCATGGCGTCCGACGATTCGGCCGCGGGCCAGATCGCCGACTGGGTGGCGGCGAACTTCTCCTCCACCACCGTCGACGGCACCGTCGTCTACGACCTGAGCGCGGGAGCGCAGTCGTGAGCGGCGGGCGGGCGGCGGCCGCGGCGACCGTGGATAATGAGCCCATGAGCGCCAACCTCGAGCACCCGGACGGCACCCCCATGCGGATCCTCGTCGTCGACGACGAGGCCAACCTCGCCGAGCTGCTCGCGATGGCCTGCACGGTGCAGGGATGGCAGCCCACCGCGGTGGGCACGGGCCGCGAGGCCGTGCGCGCGGCGCGCGCGGAGGCGTTCGATGCGATCATCCTCGACGTCATGCTGCCCGACCTCGACGGCTTCGCGGTGCTCGAGAAGCTGCGCGCCGAGGGCATCGACACCCCCGTCGTGTTCCTCTCCGCGCGCGACGGCGTCGACGACCGCCTCACCGGCCTGCGGCTGGGCGGGGACGACTACGTGACGAAGCCGTTCAACCTCGACGAGGTCATCGCCCGGGTGGCGGCGCGCCTGCGCCGCGGCTCGGCGCCGGTGCCAGAGAAGACCTCGGTGCTCACGGTGGGCGACCTCACCCTGGACGAGGACAGCCACGACGTGGCCCGCGGCGGCACGCCGATCGAGCTCACGGCCCGCGAGTACGAGGTGCTGCTGCTCTTCATGCGCAATCCGCGCGTGGTGCTGTCGAAGTCCCAGATCCTCGACCGCGTGTGGGACTACGACTTCGGGGGCAACGGCAACATCGTCGAGCTCTACATCTCCTATCTGCGCAAGAAGATCGACGCGCCGTTCCCCGACCGCCCGGCGCTGCTCACCACCAAGCGGGGCGCCGGCTACATGCTCCGCGCCGCGGATGACTGAGCCGGGGGTGGCCGCGCAGGCGCCCGCGCGGCCGCGCCGACGCGTGACGCTGCGCGCCCGGCTCATCATCACCACCGTCGCCATCCTCGCCGTCATCGGCGTGGGCATCGGCGCCGCGGCGGTGCTCGCCGTGCGCGGCTCGCTCATGGACGACCTCGACGGCCAGCTCGAGCAGCTGTCCGCGCGCGCCCAGGCCTCGCCCCGCGGCGGCGACGCCGGCCGCCACCCGTTCCAGGACCCCCTGCGCTTCCTGTCGCTGCCCGGCCAGGGCGACGGCACGATCGCCGCGGTGACGGACGGCAGCACGGTGCAGGGCCAGATCGCCCGCGCCGGCCGCGGCGCCTCCGAGTCCCTCGACGCGCAGACCCTGCGGGGGCTCATCGGCGTCTCCCCGGACGGCGAGCCGCGCACGGTGCGCCTGGCGGGCCTGGGCGACTACCGCGTGGTGGCGGTCGAGGCCTCCGGCATGCGCGTCGTCTACGGGATCCCCCAGACGGGCGTCAACGCGGCCATGGGCGCCACGCTGTGGCGCACCGCGCTCGTCGTCGTCATCGGCGTGGCCGCCGCGGCGGTGCTCGCCGGGCTGCTCATCTCCCGGGCCCTGCTGCCCCTGCGCCGGGTGGCGCAGACCGCCGCCGAGGTCTCGCGCCTCGAACTCGAGCAGGGCGAGTCCGCGCTGCGCACCCGCGTGCCGGATGACCTCTCGCAGCCCGGCACCGAGGTGGGCGACGTGGGCTCGGCGGTCAACCACATGCTCGACCACGTCGACGCGGCCCTCCAGGCGCGCTACGACAGCGAGCTCCAGGTCCGCCGGTTCGTCGCCGATGCCTCGCACGAGCTGCGCACGCCGCTCGCGACGATCCGCGGCTACGCGGACCTCACGAAGCCGCTGCGCCCGGACTCCCCTCCCCAGGTGGCGCAGGCCCTCGAGCGCATCGACGCGGGGGCCGTGCGGATGACCGGCCTCGTCGACGACCTGCTGCTGCTGGCCCGCCTCGACGCGGGGCGCGAGCCCGTCGAGCCAGAGCCCGTGGACCTCTCCGCCCTGCTCCTCGAGATCGTCGACGATGCGCACGTCACGGCCCGCGAGCACCAGTTCGCCCTCGACCTGCAGGCCGAGCCGGTCATGGGGATGGCGGTGCCGGCCCGGGCGGTGCAGGTCATCGCCAACGTGGTCGCCAATGCCCGCGTGCACACCCCTCCCGGCACCACCGTGACGGCCAGCGCGGCCTACGAGGGCCCGTGGGCCGTGGTGCGGATCGCCGATGACGGGCCGGGGATCGCCCCGGAGATCGTCGACCGGGTCTTCGACCGGTTCGTGCGCGCGGGCGCCGACCGCGCCCGCTCGAGCAGCGCGCAGGCAGCGGGCGGTTCGAGCGGCCTCGGCCTGGCGATCGCCAAGGCGCTCATGGGCGCCATGGGCGGCGACATCTCCGTGGTCTCGCGCGACGCGGGGGAGGACCGCGGCACCGTCTTCGCGCTCCGCTTCACAGCCGCGGCATAGCTCCGCCTGCCCGGTGCTCTAGGTTGCGCGTCCAGAGTGGGTCCCACACGAGGAACCGACGCACACGAGGAGACGACAGTGAGCGACTCGAACAACCGATACGACGACGCACAGCCCTACTTCGACGGCCACCGCGAAGAGCCCACGCGGGTGCAGCCCACCGCGGACGAGGCGCCCACCCGCGCGCAGCCGGCCGCGGGCACCGCTCGCGACTGGGAAGGCGCGGGCTACGGGCCACGCACGGGCAATGGGGAAGGCACGGGTCACGGGGAAGGCGCGGGCGGGTTCGCCTCGGCGGCCTCCGGCGCCCCCAGCGGTTCCGCGCCTGCAGACGCGGGAGAGTTCGGCGGGGACGGGGGAGCCGGCCGCCTCGCGCACGGCGCCTCGGGTGCTGCCTACGGTGAGCAGCGCGGCCGCGGCACGTCCGGCGGCCCCGAAGCCCACACGGCCGGGGCAGGCGCGGACGGCATCGCCGGCTACGGCGCCGCGGCGGGCCCCGGCACTGCAAGCGGGAGCGCCCCGCAGGGCGCCTACGCCCAGGGCGGTGCCGGTGAGGACGGCGGGTTCGGCGCGACCGGTGGGTACGGCGCGGCCGGTGCCCCCGGGGAGCCCGGCCCATTCGGCCAGCCCGGCCCCTACGGTGCGGCCGGGCTGCCGGCCCAGGGCCGGCCCAAGCGCAAGCGCACCGTCCCCATGCTCCCGGCCATTGCGGCCGGAGCCGCGCTCTTCGTCGTGGGCGGGGCGGCGGGCGGTGCGATCGGCGCGGCGGCCGGCCACGCGAGCGGCGCGGACTCCGGCTTCAGTCGGCAGGGCCCCGGCGGCCGCGGCGGTGGAATGCCGGGCGGCGGCCAGGGCGGGATGCCCGGCGGCTCCCAGGACGGCTCCGGTTCCCAGGACGGCTCGGGGACGGATGCCCAGGGCGGCGCCGACTCCGGCACCGGCGCCGACTCCGGGGCGGGCTCCGGTGCCGCCGGCGGCCAGCAGGTGCCCGGCGCTCCCGGCGGCCAGGATTCCTCGAGCGGGGACGACTCGTCCAGCAGCCAGAGCGGCACGGGTGCGCAGGGCGGTTCTGACGGCCAGGACTCCTCCGGTACGCAGGACGGCGCCGCGAGCGCCGACCAGACCGGCGCCTCGGCGGCTCAGACCGCCACGGCGCAGGCGGGTGCGAACCTCGCGGACGCAGCGAACCTCGGCACCGCGGTGGCCTGACCGCACGCGGGAGCCGTCCCGCCGGCCGGCGCCGGCGGGAACCCCAGGGGCCCGGGCCCTCCGATCACGCGGAGCGCCCGGGCCCGCCCGCGCCTCCGGACGGGCACAGCAGGCACGGGCAGGCGCCGACGGGCCGGGAATAGGGGCCGCCACTCCGGCGTTCGAGCACCCAGAGGCTGCGCCCCCGCGGCCGACCGCGGACCGGATGCGCACCCGATGCGGACCGGGCGCGGACGAGCCCGGCGCGGCGCGCACCGTGCCCCAAGCATTTTGACCGCGCGCCGATCCCCGTCTACGCTGGACGATGACTGATTGACATCAGCCATGTCCGCGTGCGCGCAATCGAGCGATCGGCCCGGTGCCGCGAAGCCCGATGGGCGAATCGCCCCGTGCGCACGCCGACCGCGCGGAGTTCCGCGTCGGCAGGAGTTCGCTCCTTCCGACACACCCGACCTCGGGTGCAGGCGACCCGCGCGAATGCTGCGATTGGGAAGGCAGCTTCACCCAGTCGCAGGGGACATGCTCCCCGCTCAACGGCCCGTGGCCGGCGGCGGGAAGCTTAGGAACATCGAGAAGCAATGGAGAACTCTTAAGTGCCCACTATCCAGCAGCTCGTCCGCAAGGGACGGCATTCGAAGGCCGCGAAGAACGCGACGCCTGCCCTCAACGGCAGCCCGCAGCGCCGCGGCGTCTGCACCCGCGTCTACACCACCACTCCCAAGAAGCCGAACTCGGCGCTGCGCAAGGTCGCCCGCGTCAAGCTGTCCTCGCAGATCGAGGTCACGGCCTACATCCCCGGCGAGGGCCACAACCTGCAGGAACACTCGATCGTGCTCGTGCGCGGCGGCCGCGTGAAGGACCTGCCGGGCGTGCGCTACAAGATCGTCCGCGGCTCGCTCGACACGCAGGGCGTGAAGGGCCGCCAGCAGGCCCGCAGCCGCTACGGAGCCAAGAGGGAGAAGAAGTAATGCCGCGCAAGGGCCCCGCACCGAAGCGCCCGGTCGTCATCGACCCGGTGTACAACTCGCCCGTCGTCACGCAGCTGATCAACAAGATCCTGCTCGACGGGAAGCGCTCCACCGCCGAGCGCATCGTCTACGGCGCACTCGAGGGCGTGCGCGAGAAGGGCAACGCGGACCCGGTCCAGCTGCTCAAGAAGGCGCTCGACAACATCCGCCCGTCGCTGGAGGTCCGCTCCCGCCGCGTCGGCGGCGCCACCTACCAGGTGCCGATCGAGGTGCGCCCGGGCCGCGCGACGACGCTGGCCCTGCGCTGGCTGGTCGGCTACTCGCGCCAGCGCCGTGAGAAGACGATGACCGAGCGCCTCCAGAACGAGATCCTCGACGCCTCGAACGGCCTGGGTGCCGCGGTCAAGCGCCGCGAGGACACCCACAAGATGGCCGAATCCAACAAGGCATTCGCTCACTACCGCTGGTAATATCCACGGTCCGGCCGCGGCAGCCCGCCGCGGCCGGACCGCGGGCATCACTTCACACGAGAGAGAGACACCGTGGCACTCGCAGTGCTCAGCGACCTCAACAAGGTTCGCAACATCGGCATCATGGCCCACATCGATGCCGGCAAGACAACCACCACCGAGCGCATCCTGTTCTACACCGGTGTGAACTACAAGATCGGCGAGACGCACGACGGCGCCTCGACGATGGACTGGATGGAGCAGGAGCAGGAGCGCGGCATCACCATCACGTCCGCCGCGACGACCTGCTATTGGGGCGATAACCAGATCAACATCATCGACACCCCGGGCCACGTCGACTTCACGGTCGAGGTCGAGCGCTCGCTGCGCGTCCTCGACGGCGCCGTCGCGGTGTTCGACGGCAAGGAGGGCGTCGAGCCCCAGTCGGAGACCGTGTGGCGCCAGGCCGACAAGTACGACGTGCCCCGCATCTGCTTCGTCAACAAGATGGACAAGCTGGGCGCCGACTTCTTCTTCACCGTGCAGACGATCATCGACCGCCTGGGCGCGAAGCCGCTCGTCATGCAGGTGCCGATCGGCTCCGAAAGCGAGTTCCGCGGCGTCGTCGACCTCGTTGAGATGAAGGCCTACGAGTGGCCGGACACGTTCCCCGTGGACGTGCCCGAGTTCAACGCGAAGGCCGGCGACGAGGCCCGCGGCCAGTACCAGGTCGAGGTCCCGATCCCGGACGAGCTGGCCGACAAGGTCGAGGAGTACCGCAGCAAGCTCGTCGAGGACGTCGCCGAGAGCTCCGAGGAGCTCATGGAGGCCTACCTCGAGGAGAGCGACCTCACCGTCGAGCAGCTGAAGAAGGGCATCCGCGAGCTCACCGTGACCTCGCAGGCCTACCCCGTCTTCGCGGGCTCCGCGTACAAGAACAAGGGCGTCCAGCCCATGCTCAACGCGGTCATCGACTACCTGCCGTCGCCGCTGGACGTGCCGCCCATGATCGGCCACGACACCAAGGACGAGGAGATCGAGCTCACGCGCGAGCCCTCGACCACGGAGCCGTTCTCCGCGCTCGCGTTCAAGGTCGCGACCCACCCGTTCTTTGGCACGCTCACCTATGTGCGCGTGTACTCGGGCCACGTCAAGACCGGCGACCAGGTGCTCAACGCCACGAGCGGCAAGAAGGAGCGCGTCGGCAAGCTCTTCCAGATGCACTCCAACAAGGAGAACCCGGTGGATGAGGCCTTCGCGGGCCACATCTACGCGTTCATCGGCCTCAAGGACACGACGACCGGCGACACTCTGTGCGACCCGGCGAACCCGATCGCCCTCGAGTCGATGACGTTCCCCGAGCCCGTCATCTCCGTGGCCATCGAGCCCAAGACGAAGGGCGACCAGGAGAAGCTGTCGGCGGCCATCCAGAAGTTCGTCAAGGAGGACCCGACCTACCAGGTCGAGCTCGACGAGGAGACCGGTCAGACGGTCATCCGCGGCATGGGCGAGCTGCACCTCGACATCCTCGTGGACCGCATGCGCCGCGAGTTCAAGGTGGAGGCCAACGTCGGCAAGCCGCAGGTGGCCTACCGCGAGACCATCCGCCGCAAGGTGGAGAAGCAGGACTACACCCACAAGAAGCAGACCGGCGGATCCGGCCAGTTCGCGAAGGTGCAGGTCACCATCGAGCCCCTCGAGGTCGAAGGCGACACCATCTACGAGTTCGACAACGCGATCACCGGCGGCCGCGTCCCGCGCGAGTACATCCCGAGCGTGGACGCCGGCATCCAGGATGCGATGCAGGTGGGCGTCCTCGCGGGCTACCCGATGGTGGGCGTCAAGGCCACCCTGGTCGACGGCGCGTACCACGACGTCGACTCCTCGGAGATGGCGTTCAAGATCGCCGGCTCGATGGTCTTCAAGGAGGCCGCGCGCAAGGCGAACCCGGTGCTGCTCGAGCCGCTCATGGAGGTGGAGGTCCGCACGCCCGAGGAGTACATGGGCGACGTGATCGGCGATCTCAACTCGCGGCGCGGGCAGATGCAGTCGATGGAGGACGCTTCCGGTGTGAAGGTCATCCGCGCCCTTGTTCCGCTCTCGGAGATGTTCGGCTACATCGGCGACCTGCGTTCCAAGACGCAGGGCCGCGCCGTGTACTCGATGCAGTTCCAGAGCTACTCGGAGGTCCCGAAGGCCGTTGCCGACGAGATCATCCAGAAGACCCGCGGCGGAGAGTAATCTCCCCGTTTGCCGCGGGGCACACGCCCCGCGGCAGCATCAATAAGGAAAGGCGCGGCGCATGGACCACATGAGCCGCACCAACCACGAGGAGGAACCCAGTGGCAAAGGCTAGTTTCGACAGGACTAAGCCGCACGTCAACATCGGTACCATTGGTCACGTTGACCACGGTAAGACGACTCTGACCGCGGCAATCACCAAGGTTCTGGCTGACAAGTACCCGGATCTGAACGAGGCCAAGGCCTTCGATCAGGTCGACAACGCGCCCGAAGAGAAGCAGCGCGGCATCACCATCAACGTGTCCCACGTTGAGTACCAGACCGAGAAGCGCCACTACGCGCACGTCGACGCTCCCGGTCACGCCGACTACATCAAGAACATGATCACCGGCGCGGCCCAGATGGACGGCGCGATCCTCGTGGTCGCCGCCACCGACGGCCCCATGCCGCAGACGCGCGAGCACGTGCTGCTCGCCCGCCAGGTGGGCGTGCCCTACATCGTCGTCGCCCTGAACAAGGCCGACATGGTGGAGGACGAGGAGCTCCTCGATCTCGTCGAGATGGAGGTCCGCGAGCTGCTGAGCGACCAGGAGTTCGACGGCGACAACGCGCCCGTCGTCAAGGTCTCGGCGCTCAAGGCCCTCGAGGGCGATCCCGAGTGGGTCAAGTCCGTCGAGGACCTCATGGACGCCGTGGACGAGTACGTCCCGGAGCCCGAGCGCGACATCGACAAGCCGTTCCTCATGCCCGTCGAGGACGTCTTCACCATCACCGGCCGCGGCACCGTCGTGACCGGTCGCGTGGAGCGCGGCGTGCTGCTGCCGAACGAGGAAATCGAGATCGTCGGCATCAAGCCGCACTCCTCGAAGACCACCGTCACGGCCATCGAGATGTTCCGCAAGACCCTCCCCGACGCGCGCGCCGGTGAGAACGTGGGCCTCCTGCTGCGCGGCACCAAGCGCGACGACGTGGAGCGCGGTCAGGTCATCGTGAAGCCGGGTTCGATCACCCCGCACACCAAGTTCGAGGGCCAGGTCTACATCCTGTCCAAGGACGAGGGCGGCCGTCACAACCCGTTCTACTCGAACTACCGTCCGCAGTTCTACTTCCGGACGACCGACGTCACCGGCGTCATCACGCTGCCCGAGGGCACCGAGATGGTCATGCCCGGCGACAACACCGACATGTCGGTCGAGCTGATCCAGCCGATCGCCATGGAGGACGGCCTGCGCTTCGCCATCCGCGAGGGCGGCCGCACGGTCGGCGCCGGCCGCGTCACCAAGATCATCGAGTGATGATCTTCGGCTGATCCGCGCGTCTGCGGTGCTGCGGGCCCCGGCAGGATTCGTCCTGCCGGGGCCCGTTCGCATGTCCTGGGCAGGCGCGCCGCAGCCCCGCAGCCCCGCAGCCGCCGAGGCGCACCCGGGCGGGCGCGCCCGCCCGCGGGCCCGCTGATAGCCTGGGGCGCGCGCGGCGGGGCCCGTCCCGCGCGCGGCACCCGTCCGGACGATGAAGGGATCCCCGCCGTTGAGCGAGTCGCAGGCCCCCTGGTGGGCCGACGCCGTCATCTACCAGATCTACCCCCGCTCGTTCGCCGACTCCGACGGCGACGGGATGGGCGACCTGCCGGGGATCACCGCGCGGCTGGACTACCTGGCCGGCCTGGGCGTGGACGCCGTGTGGCTCTCGCCCTTCTACCGCTCGCCCCAGCGCGACGCCGGCTACGACGTCGCCGACTACCGCAGCGTCGATCCGATGTTCGGCACCCTGGCCGATGCCGAGGCGCTCATCTCCCGGGCCCACGCGCTCGGCCTGCGGGTCATCGTCGACCTCGTGCCCAACCACACCTCCGATGAGCACGCCTGGTTCCGCGCGGCGCTGGCCGCGCAGCCCGGTTCGCCGGAGCGGGCCCGCTATCACTTCGCGGACGGCCGGGGCGCGCACGGCGAGCTGCCGCCCAACAACTGGTCCTCCGTGTTCGGCGGCAGGGCGTGGACGCGGACCGCGGACGCCGCCGGGCGCCCGGGGCAGTGGTACCTCCACCTCTTCGACTCCTCCCAGCCGGACCTCAACTGGGACAGCCCGGAGGTCCACGCCGAATTCGCCGCCGTCCTGCGCTACTGGCTCGACCGGGGCGCCGACGGCTTCCGCGTCGATGTGGCCCACGGCCTCGTCAAGGCCGAGGGGCTGCCCGACCACGCCGGGACCGTCCACATGGTCTCCGGGGCAGACGACGAGCCGGCCGGCCACGATCCGATGGCCGCGGCCCCGTATTTCGACCAGGAGGGCGTCCACGCGATCTACCGGGAGTGGAACGCGGTGCTCGCCCAGTACCCGGGGCAGCGGATGCTCGTCGCCGAGGCGTGGGTCGAGCCGGTCGAGCGCCTGTTCCGGTACGTCCGCCCGGGGGAGATGCACCAGGCCTTCAACTTCGGCTTCCTCGTGGCCGGCTACGACGCGGCAGCCATCGACGCCTCGGTGCGGGCCACGCTCGAGGCGGCGCGCAGCGTCGGCGCGCCCGCGACCTGGGTGCTGTCGAACCACGACACGGTGCGCCACTCGGCGCGCTTCGGCCTGGCCCAGGCCCCGGCGCAGCAGCGGGGGATCGGCGCGGGGGACCCGCAGCCGGACCACGGCCTCGGGCGCCGGCGCGCGATCGTCGCCGCGATGATCGAGCTCGCCCTGCCGGGCTCCGCCTACCTCTACCAGGGCGACGAGCTGGCCCTCACGGAGCACACCGTGCTCGCCGACGAGCTGCGCCAGGACCCCGCGTACTTCCGGACGGCCGGCGCGGACCTCGGTCGGGACGGCGCCCGCATCCCGCTGCCGTGGGACTCCCAGGCCCCCGGCCTGGGGTTCGGGCCCGGGCGGCCGGGCGACGCCGCGCCGTGGCTGCCGCAGCCCGCGGAGTTCGCGGCGCTGGCCGTGGACCGGCAGGAGGCCCGGCCCGGCTCGGCGCTGCACCTCTACCGGACCCTGCTGCACGTGCGGCGGGCCCGCGGGATGGGGCGGGCGCGGCTGCGCCCGGGCGCCGAGCACGATCCGGCCGGCGGGCTCATCCACTACGTCCTCGCCTCGCCGGAGGGGACCACAGAGGTGCTGGCGAACCTCTCCGCGCGCGCCCGGGAGATCGCGCCGCGCGCGGTGCTCGCGGCATCCTCGCCCGAGGCGCTGCGGGGCACGCTGCTGCCGGCCGACGCGGCCGTGTGGGCGGCCGCGGACTGAGCGCACCGCCCGCCCGAGCCAGCGGCCGAATCCGCGGCGCCACCAGCCCGAACGCCCAACCTCTGAGAATTCTTGGCGGTTGCGCAGAAGAGCGTGGGAACTGGGGTAGTCTGTCACCACGATTCGAACGGCGGAACTGGTGGTACGACGGCAATGACGCTCACAACCTCGCGCGGTCGACGGCGGCTGCGCCGCCTGGCGACCCGGCTGACGGCGGTGGTGACCGCCGTCGCCGCGCTGTCGCTGACCGGCTGCGGCTCCGACACCGGCACCCCCACGCTCACGTGGTACATCAACCCCGATGACGGGGGCCAGGAGACGATCGCGCAGAAGTGCACGGACGCCTCGGGCGGGAAGTACCGGATCAAGACGAGCCTGCTGCCCAGCGACGCCCCGGGCCAGCGCGAGCAGCTCATCCGCCGCCTCGCCTCGCACGACTCCTCCATCGACATCATGAGCCTCGACCCCGTCTTCGTCGCGGAGATGGCGCAGGCCGACTACCTCGCCCCGGTGCCCGCGCAGTACGAGCAGGAGTTCACCGAGGGGGTCAACGAGGCCTCCGTCGACTCCTCGACGCGCCAGGACCAGCTGGTGGCGGCCCCGTTCTGGGCCAACACGCAGCTGCTGTGGTACCGCAAGTCGGTGGCCAAGGAGGCGGGCCTCGACATGTCGAAGCCCGTGACGTGGGACCAGGTGATCGCGGCCGCGCAGCAGTCGGACAGGCTGCTGGGCGCCCAGGGCATCCGCGCCGAATCGCTGACGGTCTGGGTCAACGCGCTCGTGGAGTCCGGCGGCGGCCACATCGTGGAGAACCCGGACGCCGAGCGCCCCGAGGACGTCAAGCTCGGCCTCGATTCCGAGGCCGGCAAGAAGGCCGCAAAGGTCGTGGGCACCATCGGCAAGGAGGGCCTGGCAGGCCCCACGTTCTCCAACCTCGACGAGAACAACACGATGCTCGGCTTCCAGGGCGACGACGGCGGGTTCATGGTCAACTGGCCGTTCGTCTACGCGGCGATGAAGAAGGGCGCGGAGGAGGGCACGCTCGACAAGTCCGTGCTCGACGACGTGGGCTGGGCGCTCTACCCCCGCGTCGACGCCGACCGCGCCGCCGCGCCGCCCTTCGGCGGGATCGAGCTGGGCGTCGGGGCGTTCGGCGAGCACCAGGCCGAGTCCTTCGAGGCGGTCAAGTGCATCCGGTCGAAGGACAACCAGATCGAGTACTTCCTCACCGACGGCAACGCGCCCTCGCTGCTGGCCGCGTTCGACGACTCCCGCATCCGCGAGGAGCTGCCCGCGGCCGCGACGATCAAGCAGTCGCTGGCGATGGCCAAGGCCCGCCCCACGACGCCGTACTACAACGAGGTCACCGGCGGCGTGCAGAAGACCTGGCATCCGCCGCAGGACGTCAGCCCCGACTCGACGCCGGCGGACTCGGCGAACTACATCTATGAGGTGCTGAGAGGGGAGCGGCTGCTATGAGTGCGACCGATCGCGCGAAGTCCGAGGCCAAGCTCGGCTGGATGCTCTCCGCCCCGGCGGTCATCATCCTCCTGGCGGTCACGGCCTATCCCATCGTGCAGGCCATCTACTTCTCCCTGTTCAACTACCGGATGACGGATCCGGACAACCGGTCGTTCAACTGGGGCCACAACTACATCGTCATCCTCAGCGACCCGCAGTGGTGGCAGACCCTGGGCGTCACGGTGCTCATCACCGTCATCACGGTCGCGGTCGAGCTCGTGCTGGGCTTCGCGCTCGCGCTCGTGATGATCAACGCGATCCGCTCGGTGCGGCCCTGGGTGCGCACCGTCATCCTCATCCCCTACGGCATCATCACCGTGGTCTCCGCCTTTGCCTGGAAGTACGCGTTCGACCTGCCCACCGGCTTCGTGGGCACGTGGACGGGCAACAGCGACTTCGACTGGTTCGGCCACTTCGGCTCCTCGATCGTCGTCATCTGCCTCGCGGAGATCTGGAAGACCACGCCGTTCATCTCGCTGCTGCTGCTCTCCGGCCTCGCCCAGATCCCGGGCGACATGCTCGAGGCGGCCACGGTCGACGGCGCCAGCTGGTGGCAGCGGATGACGAAGGTCATCCTGCCCAACATGAAGGCCGCGATCCTCGTGGCGCTGCTGTTCCGCACGCTCGACGCGTTCCGCGTCTTCGACTCGGTCTTCGTCATGACCTCCGGTGCGCAGGACACGGCGACGGTGTCGTTCCTCGCCTACGACCAGTCGATCTCGCAGCTGCAGGTGGGCATGGGCTCCGCGCTGTCGGTCATGCTCTTCCTGTGCGTGGCGATCATCTGCTTCATCTTCATCAAGGGCTTCAAGGTCGATCTCGGCCAGGTGCGGGGAGACTGATATGAAAGCGAATCCGAAGAAGACGATCCTCTGGGTGATCGTCGGCCTCCTCATCGCGGTGTACGCGCTCTTCCCCATCGTGTGGATCGTGTCGCTGTCGATGAAGTCCGCCAGCGACATCGCCAACCGGCACTTCTGGCCCACGAACATCTCGTGGGAGAACTACCAGCTCATCTTCACCGGGGACGCGCACGACCTGTTCATCCCCGCGCTCATCAACTCGATCGGCATCTGCCTCATCTCCACCCTGGTGGCCGTGGTGCTCGCGACGCTGACCGCCTACGCGGTGGCGCGGCTGGACTTCCCCGGCAAGAGCCTCATCCTCACGATGGCGCTGGGCGTGTCGATCTTCCCCGTCATCTCGCTCGTCACACCGCTGTTCAACGTGTGGTCGAAGATCGGCCTCTACGACACGTGGCTGGGCCTCATCATCCCGTATCTGTCGCTCACGCTGCCCATCTCGATCTGGACCCTCGCGGCCTTCTTCCGGCAGATCCCGTGGGAGCTCGAGCAGGCCGCGCAGGTGGACGGGGCGACGCCGTTCCAGGCGTTCCGGAAGGTCATCGTGCCGCTGGCCTCGCCCGGCGTGTTCACCACCGCGATCATCGCGTTCTTCATCGCCTGGAACGACTTCCTCTACGGCATCTCGCTGACCTCCACCTCGGCGGCCCGCCCGGTGCCGGCCGCGCTGTCGTTCTTCACCGGCGCCAGCCAGTTCGAGGAGCCCGCCGGCGCCATCGCCGCGGCCGCGATCGTCGTGACGATCCCCGTCATCATCATCGTGCTGCTCTTCCAGCGCCAGATCGTCAGCGGCCTCACCTCCGGAGCCGTCAAGGGATGACGTCCGCACCCCGCCCCCACGCACACCGCCCCACCGCGCGCCCAGCGCCGCGCCGCCCCGAAGGAGCCGAGCATGTCTGAGATCGTCCTGGAGCACATCGTCAAGAAGTACGGTGACGGCTTCCCGGCCGTCAACGACGTGAGCCTGACGATCGCCGACGGCGAATTCGTCATCCTCGTGGGCCCCTCGGGTTCGGGCAAATCGACGCTGCTGCGCATGATCGTCGGTCTCGAGGACATCAGCGACGGCAGCCTGAGCATCGACGGCAAGCGGGTCAACGACGTCGCCCCCCGCGAGCGCGGGCTGTCCATGGTGTTCCAGAACTACGCGCTCTACCCCCACCTGACGGTCTACGAGAACATCGCGTTCCCGCTGCGCCTGGCCAAGGGGCAGTTCTCGGACCAGGAGATCGACCGCCGGGTCAACCAGGCGGCGCAGATGCTCGAGCTCGGCGAGCACCTGCAGCGCAAGCCTGCCAACCTCTCCGGCGGCCAGCGCCAGCGCGTGGCCATGGGCCGGGCGATCGTGCGCGACGCGAAGGCGTTCCTGTTCGACGAGCCGCTGTCGAACCTCGACGCGAAGCTGCGCGGGCAGATGCGCACGGAGATCTCGCGCATGCAGCGCACGCTGGGGACCACCACGGTCTACGTCACCCACGACCAGACCGAGGCGATGACGCTGGGCGACAAGGTCGCGGTCCTCAAGCGCGGGGTGCTCCAGCAGTACGCGAGCCCCAAGGAGCTCTACGACGAGCCCGTCAACCTCTTCGTCGCGGGCTTCATCGGATCCCCGCCCATGAACTTCCTGCCCGTCCAGAACCGCGACGGCGCCCTGCACTCCCCGTTCGGCTCGTTCTCCCTCCCGGAGGGCCGTGCCCGGGCGCTCGACGGTGCGCCGGAGCTGCTCATCGCGGGCATCCGGCCCGAGCACTTCCGCGACTGGGAGCTCGTCGAGCCGGAGGACCAGGCGCGCGGGGCCGAGTCCACCGCCAAGGTCGACGTCACCGAGTGGCTGGGCCACGAGCTCTACGTCTACCTGCCGTTCGAGGCCGATGCGGAGGTCCGCGAGGCACTCGAGGAGCTCGACCGCGACCTCGACGGCGAGTCGCTGCGCACGCAGATCGTCGCGGCGCTCGAGCCGGGCTCGCTCGTGCGCGAGGGCGATGATATGTCGCTGTGGTTCGACCCGGCCAACGTCATGGTCTTCGACCCGAAGACGGGGGACAACCTCACCCGGGACCCCGCCAACGCCCGGCGCCTGGCCGAGCGCTCGGAGCAGATGCGCCAGCGCGCGCTCGAGCGGGCGCAGGCCGAGGGCGCCTCGGTCGTCGGCGGCAAGGAGTAGGCCGCCCGCGCACCCGTGGCGCGCACGTCCGAGGGGGCGGGACCGGAGCGCCGGCCCCGCCCCCTCGGGCCTGCGGTGGCAAAGCTCACATCGCGGTCGCTCGGGATGTGAGCTTGGCCACCGCAGGCCCAGACACGCCGTGCGACACGCCCGGGCGCAGGTGCTTTCGGCCCGCGGATTTGCGCGGCCCGAGCAGTCCGTGCCAAGATAGGCAGGTTGCATTTCGGACGATGACCCCTGCACAGCGGCCTCGCCGCGAACGGTCCGAAAGCCTCCGGGAAGAATCTGCGCACAGCGGTTTCGATGTACCGGGCAGCCAATGAAGAAGCGCGGAGTTCTGTCGGAAGACATGGACGACACGCCCGACCTCGGGGGTCGGTCAGCTCAGCCGGCGCAGACCGCGCGATCCGCACAGGACCGCGGTTGATGGCCGGGAAGATCAACGGAAAGAGATACGACGCCATGGCGGGACAGAAGATCCGCATCCGGCTCAAGTCGTACGACCACGCGGTGATCGACAGTGCAGCACGCAAGATCGTGGACACTGTGACCCGCGCGGGCGCTACGGTGGTGGGCCCCGTGCCGCTGCCGACCGAGAAGAACGTGTACTGCGTCATCCGGTCGCCGCACAAGTACAAGGACAGCCGCGAGCACTTCGAAATGCGCACGCACAAGCGGCTCATCGACATCGTCGACCCGACGCCGAAGGCCGTTGACTCGCTCATGCGCCTCGACCTCGCCGACGACGTCAACATCGAGATCAAGCTGTAAGGGGGAGCCATGGCAAACACCCGTTCCAAGCCGCTCCCCACCACGCGCAGCGTCAAGGGCCTGCTGGGCACCAAGCTCGGCATGACCCAGGTGTGGGACGAGAACAACGTCCTCGTGCCGGTCACCGTCATCAAGACGGGCCAGAACGTCGTCACGCAGGTGCGCAGCGCAGACACCGACGGCTACCCCGCGGTCCAGATCGCCTACGGCGAGATCGACCCGCGCAAGGTCAACAAGCCGCTCACCGGACACTTCGAGAAGGCCGGCGTCGCGCCGCGCCGCCACCTCGCCGAGCTGCGGACCGCGGACGCCGCGGACTACTCGCTCGGCCAGGAGCTCGGGACCGAGGTCTTCGAGCCCGGTGTGAAGGTCGACGTGACCGCCAACACCAAGGGCAAGGGCACCGCGGGCGTCATGAAGCGTCACGGCTTCAAGGGCGTCGGCGCCTCGCACGGCCAGCACCGCAACCACCGCAAGCCCGGCTCGATCGGCGGAGCGTCGACCCCCAGCCGCGTGTTCAAGGGCATGCGCATGGCGGGCCGCATGGGCAACGTGCGCCACACCACGCAGAACCTCACCGTTCACGCAGTCGATGCGGACAACGGCCTGCTGCTCGTCAAGGGCGCCGTTCCCGGCCCCAAGGGCGCCGTCGTCCTCGTCCGCTCCGCTGCGAAGGGAGCATGAGCACAATGACTGAGACCAAGACGATCGACGTGCTCGACGCCGCTGGCAAGAAGTCCGGCACCGCGTCCCTCCCCGCCGAGGTCTTCGGCGTGGAGGCGAACATGCCGCTCATCCACCAGGTCGTCGTGGCGCAGCTGGCAGCAGCGCGCCAGGGCACGCACAAGACCAAGACCCGCGCCGAGGTCCGCGGCGGCGGCAAGAAGCCGTACCGCCAGAAGGGCACCGGCAACGCCCGCCAGGGCTCGATCCGCGCGCCGCAGTACGCCGGCGGCGGCATCGTGCACGGCCCCGTGCCGCGCGACTACTCGCAGCGGACGCCCAAGAAGATGAAGGCGGCCGCGCTGCGCGGCGCGCTCTCGGACCGCGCCCGCCTCGACCAGGTGTTCGTCGTGTCCGGCCTCATCGAGGGCGATGCGCCGTCCACCAAGCAGGCCCGCCTCGCGCTGGGCAAGCTCTCGGACCGCGCCAACAAGCTCGTCGTCGTGGATGCGGCGGACGAGCTCACCTACCGCAGCGTTCGCAACCTGCCGAAGGTGCACGTGCTCACCCCGGGCCAGCTCAACACGTACGACGTGCTGATGGCCGATGACATCGTGTTCACCCAGGCCGCGCTGGACTCGTTTCTCGATTCGGCCGCAGCGGGCGCAGCACGCTCGAGCAGCGAGGAGGACGCCAAGTGAGCAGCGTGACGATCAAGGACCCGCGCGACATCATCATCGCGCCGGTCGTCTCGGAGAAGACCTACGGGCTCATGGACGAGGGCAAGTACACGTTCCTCGTCGATCCCCGGTCGAACAAGTCCGAGATCAAGTACGCAATCGAATCCATCTTCGGCGTGAAGGTCGCCTCGGTGAATACCCTGAACCGTCAGGGCAAGCGCCGCCGCACCCGCTCCGGCTGGGGCAAGCGCAATGACACCAAGCGTGCCATTGTCGCCCTGAGCGAAGGATCGATCGACATCTTCGGCGGATCGCTCTAAGCGATACACCTCGGTAGAGAAGGATCAGGACTCATGGGAATCCGTAAGCACAAGCCGACAACGCCGGGCCGTCGCGGCTCGTCCGTTGCCGACTTTGTCGAAGTGACCCGGTCTACGCCGGAGAAGTCGCTTCTGCGCCCGCTGCCCAAGAAGGGCGGCCGCAACAGCAATGGTCGTGTCACCACCCGCCACCAGGGCGGCGGGCACAAGCGCCAGTACCGCGTCATCGACTTCCGTCGCCATGACAAGGACGGCGTGCCCGCCAAGGTCGCGGAGATCGAATACGACCCCAACCGCACCGCGCGCATCGCGCTGCTCCACTACGTGGACGGCGAGAAGCGCTACATCATCGCCCCGAACCGCCTCAAGCAGGGCGATCGGATCGAGGCCGGCATCGACGCGGACATCAAACCGGGCAACAACCTGGCGCTGCGCAACATCCCGGTCGGCACCGTCATCCACGCAGTCGAGCTGCGTCCGGGCGGCGGCGCGAAGATCGGCCGCTCGGCGGGCGCCTCCGTGCAGCTCGTCGCGAAGTTCGGCCCCTACGCCCAGCTGCGGATGCCCTCGGGCGAGATCCGCAACGTGGACGTGCGCTGCCGCGCGACGATCGGCGAGGTCGGCAATGCCGAGCAGTCGAACATCAACTGGGGCAAGGCCGGCCGCATGCGCTGGAAGGGCAAGCGCCCGACCGTCCGCGGTGTCGTCATGAACCCCGTCGACCACCCGCACGGCGGCGGCGAGGGCAAGACGTCCGGCGGCCGCCACCCGGTGAGCCCCTGGGGCAAGCCCGAGGGCCGCACGCGTCGCCCCAACAAGGAAAGCGACAAGCTCATCGTCCGTCGCCGGCGTACCGGCAAGAAGCGCTGATAGGGAGCCTGAGAAATGCCTCGCAGTCTGAAGAAGGGCCCCTTCGTCGATGAGCACCTCTACAAGAAGGTCGCTGCTCAGAACGAAAAGGGCACCAAGAACGTCATCAAGACGTGGTCCCGCCGCTCGATGATCGTCCCGGATTTCCTGGGCCACACGATCGCCGTGCACGACGGGCGCAAGCATGTCCCGGTGTTCATCACCGAGTCCATGGTCGGGCACAAGCTCGGCGAATTCGCACCGACGCGGACGTTCCGCGGCCACGAGAAGGACGACCGCAAGGGCCGTCGCCGCTGAGGCGCCGACCCGCGGTCATCAAAAGAGAGAAGGAAACGATGGAAGCCAAGGCGAAGGTGCGCTACCTGCGCGTCACGCCCCAGAAGGCTCGGCGTGTCGTTGACCTCATTCGTGGTCAGCAGGCAACCGAAGCCCTCGCGGTCCTGAAATTCGCAGAGCAGGCCGCCTCCGAGCCGGTCTACAAGCTCGTCGCGTCGGGCATCGCGAATGCCCGCGTGCAGGCCGACAAGTTCGGCGAGGCGTTCAACGAGGATGACCTGGTCATCTCGGAGGCGTACGTCGACGAAGGCCCGACGATGAAGCGGTTCCGGCCGCGCGCACAGGGCCGTGCCTACCGCATCAACAAGCGCACGAGCCACATCACCCTGGTGCTCTCCTCTGAGGAAGCCGGCGCTTCACGGAAGGAGAACGCCTGATGGGCCAGAAGATCAACCCGAACGGATTCCGCCTGGGAATCACGACCGACCACAAGTCGAAGTGGTTCGCGGACTCCAACAAGCCCGGCCAGCGCTACGCCGACTACGTCGGCGAAGACGTCCGGATCCGCCGGCTGCTCAAGAGCAGCCTCGAGCGCGCCGGCCTCTCGCAGGTCAACATCGAGCGCACCCGCGACCGCGTCCGCGTGGACATCCACACGGCGCGTCCGGGCATCGTGATCGGCCGCCGCGGCTCCGAGGCCGACCGCCTGCGCGGTCAGCTCGAGAAGCTCACCGGCAAGCAGATCCAGCTCAACATCCTTGAGGTCAAGAACCCCGAGGTCGACGCCCAGCTCGTCGCGCAGGGCGTCGCCGAGCAGCTCGCCAGCCGGGTGGCGTTCCGCCGCGCGATGCGCAAGGCCATCCAGTCCGCGCAGCGGGCCGGGGCCAAGGGCATCCGCGTGCAGTGCGCCGGCCGCCTGGGCGGCGCCGAGATGAGCCGGTCGGAGTTCTACCGCGAGGGCCGGGTGCCGCTGCACACGCTCCGCGCGAACATCGACTACGGCTTCTACGAGGCGCAGACCACCTTCGGCCGCATCGGCGTGAAGGTGTGGATCTACAAGGGCGACCTGACCGACAAGGAACTCGCCGCCGTCGAGGCGCAGCAGCCGAACAACCGCGGTCCTCGCGGTGCCGGCCGCGGCCGCGGACGCGCGGGAGGCCGCGGCCGCGCGCCGGAGCGCCAGGGCGCCCCCCAGAAGAAGACTGAGAACTCTGCCGACGCCGCGTCTGAGGCGCCGGCCGGATCGGAGGGCTGACCCGTGCTGATCCCGCGTCGCGTCAAGTACCGCAAGCAGCACCATCCCAAGCGCCGTGGCGTCGCCAAGGGCGGCACCGAGGTGTCGTTCGGCGACTGGGGCATCCAGGCGCTCGAGCACGCCTACGTGACCAACCGGCAGATCGAGGCCGCGCGTATCGCCATGACCCGCCACATCAAGCGCGGCGGCAAGGTCTGGATCAACATCTACCCGGACCGCCCGCTGACCAAGCGCCCCGCCGAGACCCGCATGGGCTCCGGCAAGGGCTCACCCGAGTGGTGGGTGTCCAATGTCAAGCCGGGCCGCGTCATGTTCGAGCTGGCCGGCGTGTCCGAGGAAGTCGCTCGCGAGGCCCTGCGCCTGGCGATCCACAAGCTTCCGCTCAAGGCGCGCATCGTTTCGCGCGAAGGTGGTGAGTGATCATGGCGATCGGTTCGAAGGACCTCTCCATGGACGTGCTCGACGGTTATGACGAGCAGCGTCTGGTCGAGGAGCTCAAGAAGGCCAAGGCCGAGCTGTTCAACCTGCGCTTCCAGTCGGCCACCGGCCAGCTGGAGAGCAACGGCCGGCTCAAGGCCGTCCGCCGCGACATCGCCCGGATCTACACCGTGCTCCGAGAGCGCGAGCTGTCGATCCGCACCAACCCCGCCGAGGCGAAGGAAGAGGATAAGTGATGTCCGAGCAGACCCAGGCCGCCGAGCGCGGCTCGCGCAAGGTGATGCGCGGCTACGTCGTCTCCGACAAGATGGACAAGACCATCGTCGTCGAGGTCGAGGACCGCAAGAAGCACCGCCTCTACGGCAAGGTCTTGCGCACCACCAGCAAGATCAAGGCGCACGACGAGGAGAACACCGCCGGCATCGGCGACCTCGTCCGCGTCGCCGAAACCCGCCCGCTCTCGGCTTCCAAGCGCTGGCGGCTGCTCGAGGTCGTCGAGCGCGCCAAGTGATGTGAAGCCCGCCCGGTCCCTCCCGGTCCCGCCTGTTCCGCGGCGGCCACCGGGAACCCGGGCGGGGCAGTTGACCATGACCGTTCCGCAAGGCTCGCCCCAGGCGAGAACCCGCGTGACGACAGGAGAATGAACAGTGATCCAGCAGGAGTCGCGACTCAAGGTCGCCGACAACACCGGAGCGAAGGAAATCCTCGCGATCCGGATCCTCGGGGGCTCGGGCCGGCGCTACGCCGGCATCGGCGACACGATCGTCGCCACCGTCAAGGACGCCATCCCCGGGGGCAACGTCAAGAAGGGCGATGTGGTCAAGGCCGTCATCGTCCGCACCGTCAAGGAGCGCCGCCGCAGCGACGGCTCCTACATCCGCTTCGATGAGAACGCGGCCGTCATCCTCAAGAACGACGGCGAGCCCCGCGGCACCCGCATCTTCGGACCCGTGGGCCGCGAGCTGCGCGACAAGAAGTTCATGAAGATCGTCTCGCTCGCGCCGGAGGTGCTGTGAACATGGCGAACAAGCTCAAGATCAAGAAGGGCGACCTCGTCCAGGTGATCTCCGGTGCCCGGCAGGCCCGCGGCGGCGACCGCGGCAAGCAGGGCAAGGTCCTCGAGGTCTACCCGGAGCGCAATCGCGTGCTCGTCGAGGGCATCAACCGCGTGACCAAGCACAAGAAGGCCGGCCAGACCGCCAACGGCGCCACCGCCGGCGGCATCGAGGTCGTCGAGGCGCCCATCCACGTCTCGAACGTCATGCTCGTGGATCCGAAGGACAAGAAGCCCACCCGCGTGGGCTACCGCGAAGAGGTCGTGGAGCGCGACGGTCGGCAGAAGACCGTGCGGATCCGCATCTCGCGCCGCACCGGGGAGGACATCTGATGACCGAGAACACCGTGTCCAACCGTCCCGCACCGCGCCTCAAGCAGGTCTACCGCGATGAGATCGTGGCCAAGCTGCAGGACGAGTTCGGCTACGCCAACCCCATGCAGGTGCCGACGCTGACCAAGGTCGTCGTCAACATGGGCGTCGGGGACGCCGCCCGCGACTCGAAGCTCATCGAGGGCGCGATCAACGACCTCACGCTCATCACGGGCCAGAAGCCGGTCGTGACCCGCGCACGCAAGTCGATCGCGCAGTTCAAGCTGCGCGAGGGCCAGCCGATCGGCGCGCACGTCACGCTGCGCGGCGCGCGCATGTGGGAGTTCCTCGACCGCGTCGTGTCGCTCGCGCTGCCCCGCATCCGCGACTTCCGTGGCCTGTCGGACCGCCAGTTCGACGGCAACGGCAACTACACGTTCGGCCTCACGGAGCAGTCGATGTTCCACGAGATCGACCAGGACGCGATCGACCGGGTGCGCGGCATGGACATCACCGTCGTGACGACCGCCAAGTCGGACGAGGACGGCCGGGCACTGCTCCGCCACCTCGGCTTCCCGTTCAAGACCAACTGATCTCTACGCTGCAGGTCCCCCGCGCGGGGAAACCTCAACGAGGAAGGGCACGAGCCCAATGACTATGACCGATCCCGTCGCAGACATGCTCACGCGTCTGCGCAACGCCAATTCGGCGTATCACGAAGAAGTCAGCATGCCCCACAGCAAGCTGAAGACGAACATCGCCGAGATCCTCAAGGCCGAGGGCTACATCGCCGACTACCGCGTCGCGGACGCGGAGGTCGGCAAGAGCCTCGAGCTCGACCTCAAGTTCGGCCCGAACCGCGAGCGGTCGATCGCCGGCCTCAAGCGCGTGTCGAAGCCGGGTCTGCGGGTCTACGCGAAGAGCACGAACCTGCCGAAGGTCCTGGGCGGACTGGGCATCGCGATCCTGTCGACGTCCTCCGGCCTGCTCACCGATCGTCAGGCCGCCAAGAAGGGCGTGGGCGGAGAAGTCCTCGCCTACGTCTGGTAAGGAAGGAGAGAGCACATGTCACGCATTGGCAAGCAGCCGATCTCCGTTCCCTCGGGCGTGGAGGTCGCGATCGACGGGCAGCACGTGTCCGTCAAGGGGCCCAAGGGCGAGTTCGCCGTCACGGTCCCGGAGCCCATCCGGGCGACCCTGGACGACGGCGTCATCACGGTGACCCGCCCCGACGACGAGCGCGAGTCGCGTTCGCTCCACGGGCTGAGCCGGACGCTCATCAACAACGCCATCATCGGCGTCACCGAGGGCTTCAAGAAGTCCCTCGAGATCGTGGGCACGGGCTACCGTGTGCAGGCCAAGGGCGCGAACCTCGAGTTCGCCCTGGGCTACAGCCACTCGATCACCGTTGAGCCGCCGGAGGGCATCACGTTCTCCGTGGAGGGTCAGAACAGGCTGACCGTCTCCGGCATCTCGAAGCAGCAGGTCGGCGAGGTTGCGGCGAAGATCCGCAAGCTGCGCAAGCCCGAGCCGTACAAGGGCAAGGGCGTTCGCTACGCCGGCGAGAACATTCGCCGCAAGGTCGGAAAGGCTGGTAAGTGACCATGGCCTTCGGAAAGAAGCAGAGCTACGGCAAGGGCAAGGCCGCCGCGCGCGCCCGTCGCCACACCCGTCTGCGCAAGCACATCTCCGGCACCGCGGAGCGCCCCCGCCTCGCGGTCACCCGGTCCTCGCGGCACGTGTTCGTGCAGGTCATCGACGATGCGAAGGGCCACACGCTGGTCTCGGCGTCGACGATGGAGCCCGAACTGCGCGCCGACGCGGGCGACAAGACCGCCAAGGCCCGCAAGGTGGGCTCCCTGGTGGCCGACCGCGCGAAGGCCGCCGGCATCGACTCCGTGGTCTTCGACCGCGGGGGCAATGCCTACCACGGCCGCGTTGCGGCCATCGCCGAAGGCGCACGTGAAGGAGGGCTGAGCCTGTGAGCGAAGAGAACAAGGACCAGCAGCAGACCGCCGACCAGGCCCAGGGCCAGAACCAGGGCCAGGGGCAGGGCCAGAACCAGTCCCGGGGTCAGGGTGACGATCGCGGCCGTGGCCGCGGCGGCCGTGGCCGCGGGGACGGCGGCAACCGCCGCGGCAACCGCCAGGACCGCGACGACAAGAACCAGTTCGTCGAGCACGTCGTGACGATCAACCGCGTGTCCAAGGTGGTCAAGGGCGGACGTCGGTTCTCCTTCACCGCACTGGTCGTCGTGGGCGACGGCAACGGCATGGTGGGCATGGGCTACGGCAAGGCCAAGGAAGTTCCCGCGGCCATCGCCAAGGGCGTGGAGGAGGCGAAGAAGAACTTCTTCCGCGTCCCCCGCATCCAGAAGACCATCCCGCACCCCGTCCAGGGCGAGGAAGCGGCCGGCGTCGTCCTGCTGCGCCCGGCCGCACCCGGCACCGGCGTCATCGCCGGCGGCCCCGTGCGCGCCGTCCTCGACGCAGCGGGCATCCACGACATCCTGTCGAAGTCGCTGGGCTCCTCGAACGCGATCAACATCGTGCACGCCACGATCGCCGCGCTCAAGGCCCTCGAGACGCCGCAGGCCGTCGCCGCCCGCCGCGGGCTGCCCGTGGACGAGGTCGCACCGCAGGCCATGCTGCGCGCAGAGGAAAGCGGGGCGAACGCCTGATGGCCAAGCTGAAGATTACCCAGACCAAGTCCGAAATCGGTGGCAAGCGCAACCAGCGCGAGACGCTCCGGACCCTCGGCCTCAAGCGGATCAGCGATTCCGTCGTGAAAGAGGACCGTCCGGAGATCCGCGGCATGGTGAATGTCGTGAGCCACCTCGTGAAGATCGAAGAGGTGGACTGATATGGCAGATCAGCGCTCGCTCAAACTCCACCACCTGCGCCCTGCCCCCGGCTCGAACACTCCCAAGACCCGCGTGGGTCGCGGCGAGGGCTCGAAGGGCAAGACCGCCGGCCGCGGCACCAAGGGCACGAAGGCCCGCTACCAGGTGCCCCACGGCTTCGAGGGCGGGCAGACGCCGCTGCACATGCGGCTGCCCAAGCTGCGCGGGTTCAAGAACCCGAACAAGGTGACCTTCCAGGTCGTCAACCTCGACAAGCTCTCCGCGCTGTTCCCCGAGGGCGGCACCGTGGGCATCGAGGAGCTCGTCGCCAAGGGCGCCGTGCGGGCCAACCAGCCCGTCAAGGTGCTCGGCACCGGTGAGATCACCGTGAAGCTCGACGTCACCGCGAACAGGTTCTCCGGCTCCGCAGCGGAGAAGATCGCGGCGGCGGGCGGTTCGACCACCACCGTGTGATCGAACGCCATTCGCACTCCGGAGGGGAGGACGGCCGCTCGGCCGTCCTCCCCTCCGTGCGTGCGCGGAGCCCCGCGCACCGGCGCGGGCGGGCTCACGCGCCTCGGGCCCCGCATCGGCCGCACCGGGCCGGTGGGCGGCCGCGCGATTGCCGCCAGACCCGCCCACCCTGGTAAGGTTCCACTGGTACCCGGCCGCGCCATGCCCCGGGACCCACCTGCATCGCACTGATCATCTACCGAGGAGGACGCTTGCTCGGCGCTATTGGGCGGGCTTTCAGAACGCCCGATCTGAGGAAGAAACTCCTCTTCACTCTCAGCATCATCGTGCTCTACCGCGTGGGCTGCTACATCCCCTCGCCCGGCATCGACTTCAAGCGCGTGCAGGAGTGCGTGGCCTCGCCGGAGCTCACCCAGGGCGCGTTCGGGCTCATCAACCTGTTCAGCGGCGGGGCCCTGCTCCAGCTGTCGATCTTCGCGCTGGGCATCATGCCCTACATCACCGCGAGCATCATCACCCAGCTGCTGCGCGTGGTCATCCCGCGCTTCGAGGCCCTCCACAAGGAGGGCGCCTCCGGCCAGGCGAAGCTCACGCAGTACACCCGCTACATGACGATCGGGCTCGCGATCCTCAACGCGACGACCCTCGTCTCGACGGTCCGCTCCGGCGCGCTGTTCGGCAACAACGAGTCGTGCACGAACCTCATCGTCAACGACGAGTGGTGGGGCATCGCGATCATCATCGTGACGCTGACCGCGGGCACCGGCCTCATCATGTGGCTGGGCGAGCAGATCACCGAGCGGGGAATCGGCAACGGCATGTCGCTGCTCATCTTCACCTCGGTGGCCGCGGGCTTCCCCTCGGCATTCGGCGCGATCCTCAAGACGAAGGGCCCGGACACCTTCGCGATCGTCGTGCTCGTGGGCCTCGCGATCGTCGCCCTCGTCGTCTTCGTCGAGCAGTCCCAGCGCCGCATCCCCGTCCAGTACGCCAAGCGCATGGTGGGCCGGCGGATGTTCGGCGGCACCTCGACGTACATCCCGATCAAGGTCAACCAGGCCGGCGTCATCCCCGTGATCTTCGCATCCTCGGTGCTCTACCTGCCCTCGCTCATCGCGCAGTTCGGACCCAAGGACGCGGGCTGGACGCAGTGGATCCAGACCTACCTGACCCGCGGCGACCACCCGATCTACATGATCGCCTACGCGGTGCTCACGATCTTCTTCGCCTACTTCTACGTGGCGATCACCTTCAACCCGGAGGAGGTCGCGGACAACATGAAGAAGTACGGCGGCTTCATCCCGGGCATCCGCGCCGGCCGGCCGACCGAGCGCTACCTGAGCTTCGTGCTCACGCGCATCACGTTCCCCGGTTCGATCTACCTGGCGTTCGTCGCCATGATCCCGCTCGTCGCGCTCGTGCTCGTCGGCGCCAGCCAGAACTTCCCGTTCGGCGGCACCTCGCTGCTCATCGTGGTGGGCGTGGGCCTCGAGACCGTCAAGCAGATCGACTCGCAGCTCCAGCAGCGCCACTACGAGGGCCTGCTGCGCTGAGCACACCGGCCGCGGCCGTCTACGAAAGGATTCCCATGAGCGAGCGCATCATCCTCATCGGCCCTCCCGGGGCCGGCAAGGGCACGCAGGCCGAGCGCCTGAGCGAGGAGCTGGGCATCCCCGCGATCTCCACCGGCGACATCTTCCGCGCCAACGTCAAGGGCGAGACGGAGCTGGGCACCACCGCCAAGCGCTACATGGACGCCGGCGAGTACGTGCCCGACGAGGTCACGAACAAGATGATCGCGGACCGCCTGGCCCAGGACGATGCCGCGGACGGCTTCCTGCTGGACGGCTACCCGCGCACCGCGGCCCAGGTCGAGGAACTCGACCGCATGCTCTCGGCGCAGGGGCACGGCCTCGACCACGTCGTCGAGCTCACCGCCGACACCGATGAGGTGGTCGCCCGCCTGCTCACCCGCTCGCAGCTGCAGGGCCGCTCGGACGACACGGAAGACGTCATCCGCCACCGCCTGGACGTCTACGCGGAGCAGACGCAGCCGCTGACGGACATCTACGCCGACCGCGGGCTGCTGCGCCGCGTCGACGGCCTGGGCGAGGTCGAGGAGATCACCGCGCGGATCCTGGCCGCCCTCGGCCGCTGATGTTCTCCCCGCGCGTCGAGCTCAAGAGCCCGGACCAGATCCGCACCATGCGCCGCGCCGGGCTCGTCACCCGCGCCGCGCTCGAGGCCGCGCGCGCGGTCTGCGTGCCCGGCGCCACCACCGACGATGTGGACTCCGCCGGGGCCGCCGCGATCGCCGGGGCGGGCGCCGCCTCGAACTTCCTGGGCTACATGGGCTATCCCGCGACGCTGTGCGTGTCCGTCAACGACGTCATCGTCCACGGCATCCCCGGGCCGCGCAACCTCGAGCCCGGCGACGTCGTGTCGATCGACGGCGGCGCGATCGTCGAGGGCTGGCACGGGGACGCCGCGATCACGGTCATCGTGGGCGGCGATGCGGCCGCCGATCCCGTGGACCTGGCCCTGAGCAGGGCCACCGAGGGTGCGATGTGGGCCGGCATCGCCGCATTCGCCTCCGCCAAGCGGGTGGGGGACATCGGCGCGGCCATCGACGACTTCGCCGCGCGCGAGGCCCCGGAATTCGGCCTCGTCGAGGAGTACACCGGGCACGGCATCGGCACGCAGATGCACATGGAGCCCGAGGTCCTCAACTACCGGGCGAGGAACCTGGGACCGAAGGTCCGGCCCGGCATGGTGCTCGCCATCGAGCCGATGCTCACCTCCGGCGGCATCGCGAGCCACACCCTCGCCGATGAGTGGACCGTCATGACCGACGACGGCTCGCGGGCCGCGCACTGGGAGAACTCCGTGGCCCGCCACGCGGACGGGATCTGGGTGCTCACCGAGGACGACGGCGGCGCCGCGGGGCTCGCGCCCTACGGGATCGCCCCGGTTCCGCTCGACTGAGAGCCGCGCTCCCGCTCGGGCCGGCTGGCGGCCGTGGGCCTCAGGCCCCGGGGGCCCGACGTTCGCGCGAACGGGCAATCAGCAGCGTCGGGGCGAAGGTGGCGCCGAAGGCCAGCAGGCCCAGCGCGAGCATCCACACGAGGGTGGCGTCGATGCCGAATCCCATGAGCATGAAGAGCCCGAACGACAGCACCAGCGCGAACGAGGCGCCCAGCAGCGCCGACTGCGCCGCTGCCGCCAAGGCGGCGGGACGGGGTGCGGGGGGACGGCCACCCGGGTGCTGCGGGTCAGTGGTCATGGGGAGTCCTTCCGGGTCACGGGCGCTGCGGCGGGCGCCGCATGGCCCTCACAGTAGGATCGGGTGAACCGGATCACCATTTCCTCACGAACCGCGGTGAAACTGTGTCACCATCTCAGCGCTACCGCCTCACCCGTCCTGCCTTCGACATCGTCTCCGTCTTCGGCAGCCTGCGGGCGCATGCCCTGCCCACCTCGGCGTTCATTGCGGTCCTCGCCGCGCGCGGATACTCCGAGACCAACGTGCACACCCAGCTCAACCGGCTCGTGCACCGGGGCCTGCTCGTCCGCGCGCCGCGCGGCGGCCGGGCCGTCTTCTTCCTGGGCGCGCGCCTGCTGGTCTCCTTCGATGCGCTGTCCGGCGCGGGCGACCGTGCGGTCTACGCCGGGCGCCTGACGCTGCTGCTCACCGCCGTGCCCGAGTCCGACCGGGCCGCCCGCGACCGCCTCGACTACCTGGCCCGGCGCCACGGCTTCGGCCGGCTGCGCCCGGGGGCGTTCGTCTCCGCCGCCGCCGAGGCGCCCGCCGCGCTCGTCCCCGAGCTCGCGGCACTGCCCGCGGCGGCATGGGCCGACACCAGCGCGCTCGTGCCCCGCAGCCACGAGCACGCGCGCGAGCTCATCGCCCGCGCCTTCGACCCGGTCGGCCTGCGGGCGGGCCTCAGGGCCGCCGCCGCGCGCACCCCCGCCCTGGGCGACGCGCTGGCGGCGGGTCCGGCGCCCTCCGACGCGGCGCTGCGCAGCTTCGGCGAGCACTTCTTCCGGGCGGCCGCGCTCGTCCTCGACACCCCGGCCCTGCCCGCCGAGCTCACGCCCGGGGTCGATCTGGCCGCGGACGCCGGTGCCCTCATGTGCGGCTTGCGCGCCCTGCACGCCGCGCACATCGCCGATCGCCTGCGGACGCTCGTCGCGGACCTGCCCGGTGCCGAGCACATCGAGTGGGCCGGCTGCTAGCCATGGCGGTCGAAAACCTCGATCACGACCGCGTGCCTCGGCCGCTCGCGAGGCGGGGGGGGGCTGGGGCACCGTCTCCCATGGTCGACCAGTGCCCCCGCCCCCCGCCATCGCCGATCGCCCATCGACGGACCTGGGCCGGCGAGATACATTCGGCTCATGCCCACCGTGAGCGCTGACATCCTGGCCGCAGCCCGTGCCTGACCACCGCGGGCGCAGGGCCATGCGCATCGGCGCATGGGCAGCGAGCGCGATGCTGCTGCTGTCGCTGGGTCTCTGGCTGACACCGCGCGCTTTCGCTGCGAGCAGGCTCCACGGCGCCGTCGGAGACCCGGAATCCTACTGCCCCGGTGGGGCCAGCGGGATCGACGTCGCCTACGACGAGCGCACGCAGAGGATCTACTGCGAGACCACGGGTGAGAACAACCCGAGCCGGTGGCTGCAGGACGACATGAGCCGGCTCTTCCACGACACCGGCGCCGCGCTGCTCCTCTTCGCCTCGCTCGCCGTATGGGTGGCACTCCTCTTCGCGACCTCGCGCGCGAAGCGCCGGGCGCGCGGCGATCGACCGGCCAGGGGCAGCCACCGGTAACGCGCTCGCAATCCAATCCCGGCCCGCCTCATCGGGCCGCCTTGTCGGACCCGCGTCGCGAGCGCTGCCCGATTCGGATCGCGCAGGCGGCCGCGAGCCGAGCCGGAAGAGCGGACCCGTCCCGACTGCCTTCTCCCTGGGCCGCACGGGCCCCGGCGCTCACGGGCGCGCCGCCAGCACCGGCCCGACATTCACGCTGAGGAACGCGCGGCGCAGCTGGCGGGCCGAGAGCCAGAGGTCCGCGCCGGCGGCCGGCCCGCTGCCGCCCAGCGGGTTGCGCAGCCGCGCCCGCGGGGGCTGCCGGGGATCCGGGCGGCCGTCCTCGTCCGTGCGCGCGACGCCGAGCACCGCATAGACGTGTCCGTCCATGATCGGCACTGCGGTGCGCCCATCCTCGCGCGGCAGGCGGAACGAGCCGCGCGGCCGCACGAGAGTCGAGGCGACGACCGGGCGGCCCGCGCGCAGCGCGCGGTCCAGGCCGTCCAGGCGTCGCGGCACGGGCCGTGCCGGTGCCGCGCGGCCCGTGAGCAGCCAGAGCGCGACGTCGGCAAGATTGGATTCCAGGCGCCGATACGAACCGCCCAGCGCCACCGCGACCGCCTTCTCCACGATGCTCGCGGCGGTGGGAGCCAGGCCCCCGTCGCCACAGCGGTGGGCGACGGGCAGGCGGTCGGAGACCACGATGCGCCGGCGCGCCGGCGCCCACAGGTCCACGGCCCAGAAGCCGATCGCCGGGTGCGCCCCGGCAGGCGGGCCGTCGGCGCCGGCGGCCGCGGTGGGTCCGAGCGGGGTGAGCTGGGAGCGCGCAAAGCCCGGGCGCGCAGCCTCGCAGGCGATGAGGACGGCGACGAGCCAGCAGTCGCCCAGCCGGCCCTGGCGCAGGTCCGGAACCACGCCCCTCGGCGACCGGTCGGCGGGATCGACCGCGCGGCCGGCCGGCTCCGCGCAGCTGCCGCCCCGCGCCGCGGGCTCGAAGGCCGGCAGGCGGGGGAGCAGGGCGCCCAGCGCATCGGGTCCGAGCTCGGCGAGCAGGGGGCCGAGGAGGCGGGGCGCGGTGCGCACGCCGAGGGCGGCGCGCAGGCGCTGCGCGGGCGTCGTCGGGGCGGGCAGCAGCTCGGCGCTCAGCGCTGCGAGATCGGCGCGGCAGGCGCCCGGGTCTGCCAGGCAGGCGCGCAGGCGCGCTGCGAGGGCCGCCGCGGAGTGCGCGCCTCGGCCCTCGGCCACGGTGCCGTGCGCGTGTCCGCGGGGCAGGCGTGACCCGCGGGGCGGGCAGGGCCCGTCGGGCGATCGCAGGGGAGAGCGGCGGACTGGCATCGCGGCCCGATTCTGTGTAATGTAGACGATTGGTCTGTGATCGTCGGGGAGACTGCACCCACCGTGGCACGAGCGAGCCTATCGCATCGGGCGCGGAGAGTGTGGGAACCGCGGCGCTTCGGGCCGCCGGTACCGGCCCCCGCATCAGGGGGCAGGCACATTCGATGCGCAGTCGACGGGCTGCGGGAAACTGAGGTTGACGAAGGATATGGCCAAAAAAGAAGGGGTCATTGAGGTCGAAGGCAGCGTTGTCGAGGCCCTCCCGAACGCAATGTTCCGGGTGGAGCTGACCAACGGCCACAAGGTGCTCGCGCACATCTCCGGAAAGATGCGCCAGCACTACATCCGCATCCTCCCCGAGGACCGCGTCGTCGTGGAGCTCTCCCCGTACGACCTCACTCGAGGGCGCATCGTCTACCGGTACAAGTAAGTTCGGCATTTCGGCACCTCTCGCCGCGCGGCCCCGCAGGCTCAGCCCTGCAGGGGGCTTCGCTGTGAGGAGAAGGAAGAGCGATGAAGGTTAAGCCCAGCGTCAAGCCGATCTGCGAGAAGTGCAAGGTCATCCGCCGCAACAGCCGCGTCATGGTGATCTGCGACAACCCGCGCCACAAGCAGCGTCAGGGCTGATCGGCCACTTCCGGCAGATCCGGAGTTCGGCACCCCGCAGGGGCGCGCGAACCCACACCCAAGCAGGCCCCGCCCCCCGTCCAGGGGACGGGACGACACCCCCGGTCGGAGGCCGGGGACCCGCCTCACGATGAGGCGGGACGGGCCTGAGCAAGCACCTCCGTATCGACAATTGGAGTAGACACATGGCACGTCTTGCCGGAGTCGACCTCCCGCGCGAAAAGCGCGTGGAAGTCGCCCTGACATACATCTACGGTGTGGGCCGCACTCGCGCGAGCCAGACCCTGACCGACACGGGCGTGAGCCCCGATACCCGCGTGAAGGACCTGAGCGACGACGAGCTCGTCCGCCTGCGCGACTACATCGAGGGCACGTTCAAGGTCGAAGGCGATCTCCGCCGCGAGGTCACCGCCGACATCCGCCGCAAGGTGGAGATCGGCAGCTACGAGGGCCTCCGCCACCGCCGCGGGCTGCCCGTGCGCGGCCAGCGCACGAAGACCAATGCGCGCACCCGCAAGGGCCCCAAGCGCACGGTCGCCGGTAAGAAGAAGTAAGCCCTCAGCTTTCGATCAGGAGTTTTCACACTATGCCTCCCAAGTCACGCGCAGCAGCCGCGCGCAAGCCCCGCCGCAGGGACAAGAAGAACATCGTCAACGGTCAGGCGCACATCAAGTCGACGTTCAACAACACGATCGTCTCCATCACGGACCCCACGGGCGCCGTCATCTCCTGGGCCTCGTCCGGCGAGGTTGGCTTCAAGGGCTCGCGCAAGTCCACGCCCTACGCCGCGCAGATGGCCGCCGAGTCGGCCGCGCGCCGCGCCCAGGAGCACGGCCTCAAGAAGGTCGACGTCTTCGTCAAGGGCCCGGGTTCGGGCCGCGAGACCGCGATCCGCTCGCTGCAGGCCACCGGCCTGGAGCTCGGCACCATCCAGGACGTCACCCCGACGCCCCACAATGGCTGCCGTCCCCCCAAGCGCCGTCGCGGCTGATCAGCCTCGTCCCAACCCACCCGCCAGCGTCACGCAGGCCCCGCCTCGTGAAGTGCAGTGCGAGCGTCAGATAGCGGATGCTCGCTGAAAGGAAGCCCACGTGCTGATTGCACAGCGCCCCACGCTTACGGAAGAGGTCGTCGACGCCCATCGGTCGCGGTTCGTCATCGAGCCGCTCGAGCCCGGCTTCGGCTACACCCTCGGCAACTCGCTGCGCCGGACCCTGCTGTCCTCGATTCCCGGCGCGGCCGTGACGAGCATCCGGGTCGACGGTGTCCTCCATGAGTTCACCACCGTGCCCGGTGTGAAGGAAGACGTCACCGAGTTCATCCTCAACCTCAAGTCGCTCGTCGTCTCCTCGGAGTTCGATGAGCCGGTCGTCGCCTACCTGCGCAAGCAGGGACCGGGCGAGGTCACGGCCGCGGACATCTCCGCGCCCGGCGGCGTCGAGATCCACAACCCGGAGCTCTTCATCGCCACGCTCGACGAGAACGCGCGCCTGGACATGGAGCTGACGATCGAGCGCGGCCGCGGGTACGTGTCCGCCGCCCAGAACAAGAACATCGACGCGGAGATCGGCCGGATCCCGGTCGACTCGATCTACTCGCCGGTGCTCAAGGTGACCTACAAGGTCGAGGCGACCCGCGTCGAGCAGCGCACCGACTTCGACCGCCTGGTCGTCGACGTCGAGGCCAAGCCGTCCATCAGCCCCCGCGACGCGGTGGCCTCGGCCGGCAAGACCCTCGTCGAGCTCTTCGGGCTGGCCCGCGAGCTCAACGTCGAGGCCGAGGGCATCGACATCGGGCCCTCGCCGGTCGATGCGGCGATGGCCGCGGACCTCGCCCTGGCGATCGAGGACCTCGACCTCACCGTGCGGTCGTACAACTGCCTCAAGCGCGAGGGGATCCACACCGTGGCCGAACTCGTGGGCCGCAGCGAGGCCGACCTCATGGACATCCGCAACTTCGGCTCCAAGTCGATCGACGAGGTCAAGCAGAAGCTCAGCGAGCTGGGCCTGAGCCTCAAGGACAGCCCGGCCGGCTTCGGCGAGTCGATCCCCGCCGACGGCGACGACGAGTCCTTCGTCGAGGACGAACAGTTCTAAGAATTCCAAGGAGACAAACCCATGCCTACGCCTACGAAGGGACCCCGCCTCGGCGGCTCCCCGGCGCATGAGCGGCTCATGCTCAACAACCTTGCCGCACAGCTGTTCGAGAACAAGTCGATCACGACGACCGCGACGAAGGCCAAGCGCCTGCGCCCGGTCGCGGAGCGCCTCATCACGTTCGCGAAGCGCGGCGACCTCGCCGCTCGCCGCCGCGTGCTGGGCCGCATCTCCGACAAGGGGATCGTCCACGAGCTGTTCACCTCGATCGCTCCGGCCGTCGCCGAGCGCCCGGGCGGCTACACCCGCATCACGAAGATCGGCCCCCGCAAGGGCGACAACGCCCCGATGGCCGTGATCGAGCTCGTGCTCGAGGCCTACTCGCCCAAGCAGGCGACGGTCAAGGAGGCCGAGGCGGTTGCCCAGGCCAACTCGACCCCGGCCCAGGACGAGCCGGCCGAGCCGGCTCAGACCGAGGCGCCGCAGGAGACGCAGGAGCAGGCGCCCCCCGCCGAGCCCGACGTCGCCGACGGCCCCCACGAGGACGAGGCGCAGGAGGCCGCGGACGACTCGAAGGAGTGATCCGCAGCCCGGCGCACCGCGCCGCGCACGCCCACAGCAGGCCCCGCCGCACCTCGAGTGCGGCGGGGCCTGCTGCGCTGCGGGTGGGGCTGCGGCCTAGCTGAAGACGACCGTGCGCTTGCCGTCGAGGATGACGCGGCGCTCGGCGTGCCAACGCACCGCGCGGGCGAGGACCGATGCCTCGACCTCCTGGCCCTGCTGGACGAACTCGGCATTGGACTGCGCGTGGGTCACGCGGGTGACGTCCTGCTCGATGATGGGGCCCTCGTCGAGGTCCGCGGTGACGTAGTGGGCGGTCGCGCCGATGAGCTTGACGCCGCGCTCGTGGGCGCGCTGATAGGGCTTCGCGCCCTTGAAGCTGGGCAGGAACGCGTGGTGGATGTTGATGATCCGCCCGCCCATGGCCTCGGTGAGCGCGGGGGAGAGGATCTGCATGTAGCGCGCGAGCACCACGAGCTCGGCGTTGAGCTCGTCGACGAGTTCGAGCATGCGCGCCTCGGCCCCGGCCTTGTCGTCCGGGCGCGCCGGCACGTGGAAGAACGGGACGCCGTAGAACTGCGCCATGGGCTCGAGGTCCGGGTGGTTGCCGATGACGCCGACGACGTCGATGGGGAGCATGCCGGCGTCCCGGCGGAACAGCAGCGTGTTGAGGCAGTGCGCGGTCTTCGAGACCATGATGAGGGTGCGCATGCGGCGCGCGGCGGGCGCCAGCTCGAACTGCATGTCCAGGCGCTGCGCGCTGGGCTCCAGCGCCGCGCGGATCTCCTCCTCGCCGGCATGGGTGCGGAACTGCAGGCGCAGGAAGAAGCGGCGGGTGTCCGGTGAGCCGAACTGCTGGGACTCGGTGATCGTCGCGTCGAGGGCGACGAGCGCACCGGTGACGGCGTAGACGATGCCGCCCTGATCGGGGCAGGAGAGAGAGAGGATCCATTCGGGGGCGGCGGCCGGATCGGCCGGGGTGCTGGCGCTGGTCATGCCCTCATCCTAGGGATCGCCGGCTGGTAGTCTGAGCCCAGGTCGTGACTGGCGAGACAGTGGAGCCCACCACGGGGAGCGACCGCGGGGCGCGGCAGCGCTGCCCCGCCACCGGAGGCCGTTCGCCTGGGCCGAGCAGAGTTGAACACCGCAGCGCTGCCGTGCTGCAGACCGCAAGGAGCCGTTTTGCCGACTAGCCCGCATTCCATGGACGCCTCGCTGGGCGCCATCGACCCGGAGATCGCCGCCGTCCTCGACGACGAGCTCAATCGCCAGCGCTCGACGCTGGAGATGATCGCCTCGGAGAACTTCGTTCCGCGCGCCGTGCTCGAGGCGCAGGGCTCCGTCCTGACGAACAAGTACGCCGAGGGCTACCCCGGGCGCCGCTACTACGGCGGCTGCGAGTTCGTCGACGTTGCCGAGGAGCTCGCGATCGACCGTGCGAAGTCGCTCTTCGGCGCGGCCTACGCCAACGTCCAGCCCCATTCCGGCGCGAGCGCGAACGCCGCCGTCATGCACGCCTTCGCCCGGCCCGGCGACGGCCTGCTCGGCCTCGACCTGGCCCACGGCGGGCACCTCACCCACGGCATGAAGCTCAACTTCTCCGGCCGCCTGTTCGACGTCTCCACCTACGAGGTGGGCCCGCAGACCTACCGCGTCGACATGGACATGGTCCGCGAGCGCGCGCTGGCGCACCGGCCCAAGGTCATCGTCGCCGGCTGGTCGGCGTACCCCCGCCAGCTCGACTTCGAGGCGTTCCGCGCGATCGCCGACGAGGTCGGCGCGGTCCTGTGGGTCGACATGGCCCACTTCGCGGGCCTCGTGGCCGCCGGGCTGCACCCCAACCCCGTGCTGCTCGCCGACGTCGTCTCCTCCACCGTGCACAAGACGATCGGCGGCCCCCGCTCCGGCTTCATCCTCAGCCGCGACGAGGCCAACGCCAAGAAGCTCAACTCGGCCGTCTTTCCGGGGCAGCAGGGCGGCCCGCTCATGCACGTCGTCGCGGCCAAGGCCGTCGCCTTCAAGCTCGCCGCGAGCCAGGAGTTCAAGGACCGTCAGGAGCGCACGGTGCGCGGCGCCCAGCTCCTCGCCGAGCGCCTGCTGGCCTCCGACGTCGCCCAGGCCGGCGCCAGCGTGCTGACCGGCGGCACCGATGTCCACCTCGTCCTCGTCGACCTGCGCGAATCCGCGCTCGACGGCAAGCAGGCCGAGGACCTCCTCCACGAGATCGGCATCACGGTCAACCGCAACGCCGTGCCCTTCGACCCGCGGCCCCCGATGGTCACCTCCGGCCTGCGGATCGGCACGCCGGCGCTGGCCACCCGCGGCTTCGGCGATGCGGAGTTCGCCGAGGTCGCCGACGTCATCGCCGAGGCGCTCAAGCCCGGCGCGGACGCCCAGGCGCTGCGCGGCCGGGTCGCGAAGCTCACCGCGGACTTCCCCCTCTACGACGGACTGGAGCAGTACTGATGGCACAGGTCCTGGACGGCAAGGCCACGGCCAAGGCGATCAAGGGCGAGCTCGCCGCGCGCGTCGAGGCACTCGTCGCGGCCGGCCGCACGCCCGGCCTGGGCACGCTGCTCGTGGGCGAGGACCCGGGTTCGCAGTGGTACGTGGCGGGCAAGCACCGCGACTGCGCCGAGGTGGGCATCGCCTCGATCCGCGAGGACCTGCCCGCCACCGCCTCGCAGGCCGATATCGAGGCGGCGGTGCGCCGGCTCAACGAGGACCCGGCCTGCACCGGCTTCATCGTCCAGCTGCCCCTGCCCGACGGGATCGACGCCAACCGCGTGCTCGAGCTCGTCGACCCGGACAAGGACGCCGACGGGCTGCACCCGACGAACCTCGGACGCCTGGTGCTGCGGGTCAACGGCCCCATCGACACGCCCCTGCCCTGCACCCCGCGCGGCATCGTCGAGCTCATGGAGCGCCACGGCATCGACCTGGCCGGCAAGCACGTCGTCGTCCTAGGACGCGGCGTCACCGTGGGCCGGCCCATCGGCCTGCTGCTGACCCGCAAGGCGGTCAATGCGACTGCCACCCTCACGCACACCGGCACGCGGAACCTGGCCGACCTGGTCCGGCAGGCCGACGTCATCGTCTCCGCCGCCGGGGTCAAGGACATCGTGAGCGCGGACATGGTCAAGGACGGGGCCGTGCTCATCGATGTGGGCGTCTCCCGCGAGGAGGATCCGGAGACCGGCAAGTCGAAGGTCGTGGGCGATATCTCGCGCGAGGCCCGGGAGCGCGCCTCGTGGTACTCGCCCAACCCCGGGGGAGTGGGCCCCATGACCCGGGCCATGCTGCTGGCCAACGTCGTCGACCTCGCGGAGGCGCAGGCGGACCGCGCGTAGGCGGCGCACTCCTCCCACAGCGCGCCCGAGGCGCGGCCCGAGCGATGCTCGGACCGCGCCTCGGGCGCGTCTGCAGTGCGGGGACTGCGAGTGCGGCGACTGGGAATGCTGCGTCTGCGAGTGCGGGAGGCTCAGCTCTCCACGGTCAGGGAGCGGGTGAACAGCACGCGCGGGCGCTCGGGGCCCGCGTAGTCAATGATGAGCTCGCTCTCGAAGCCCAGGTCCGTGTGGAAGGCGATGGCCCCGGTATTCTCCGGCTCCGTGGTCGCCTGGACCTCCTGCTTGCCCAGCTGGCGGGCGCGGTCGACGAACGCGGCGTAGAGCGCGCGCCCGATCCCCAGGTGCCGGAAGTCGTTGTGCGCGGCGGCGAGGTGGATATAGCCCGGGCCCTCCTGCGGGACGACGCCCAGCAGGTAGCCCACGATCTGGTTCTGGTAGCGGGCCACGAGGCCGGACGAGTCGAGCTGGCGGAACCAGTAGGGATCATGGCTCGACATCAGGTCCCGCTCGCCCCAGAAGTCCTCCTGGGCGGTGACGAGGAAGTCGCGCAGCTCGAGCGCATCGATCTCGTCCAGGGGGCTGATCGTCAGGCGATCGGCGTCGTAGTCGGTCGAATCCGCCATGGCTCCTCCTCGTGGTCGGCGTTGGTTCAACAATACGCCCCCGTGAAAGGATGGAGCCATGATTCGCATCGCAGGCGTCAACGTCAACGGCATCCGCGCGGCCATGCGCAAGGGCATGGAGCCGTGGGCACGCGAGGCCGGGGCCCACCTCATGACGCTGCAGGAGGTCCGCGCGCAGGACGAGGTCGCCCTGAGCGCCATGGAGCCGCTGGGCATGCACGCCCACAGCGCGGATGCCGAGGCCAAGGGCCGCGCAGGCGTCGCGGTGCTGGGCCGGGTCCCCGCCCGCGCGGTGCGCCGGGGGATCGGCGATGAGTACTTCGACCGGGCCGGGCGCTGGCTCGAGGCCGACTACGAGCTCGCCGACGGCTCGCTGCTCACCCTCGTCTCCGCCTACGTGCATTCGGGGGAGGCAGGCACCCCCAAGCAGGAGGACAAGTACCGGTTCATGGACCGGATGCTCACGCGCCTCCCGGAGCTGCGCGAGCACGCGGACTTCGCCCTCGTGACGGGCGACCTCAACGTGGGGCACACGGAGCTCGACATCAAGAACTGGAAGGCCAACCGGAAGAAGGCGGGCTTCCTGCCGGAGGAGCGGGCCTACTTCGACCGCTTCTTCGGGGAGCTGGGCTGGGTGGACGTCCACCGGTTGCTCGCCGGTGAGGTCCCGGGGCCCTACACGTGGTGGTCGATGCGCGGGCAGGCGTTCGACAACGACGCCGGGTGGCGGATCGACTACCAGCTGGCCACCCCGGAACTCGCCGCGCTGGCGCGCACGGCTCGCGTCGACCGGGCGCCCAGCTGGGGCGAGCGCTGGTCGGACCACGCCCCCCTCGTCATCGACTACGACCTGCCGGACCTGCAGGGCTGAGCCCGGGCGCCGCCCCAGCTCCCACTCCACCGCGCCCGAGGTGCGGGGATCCTCGGCCCGCACCTCGGGCGCGGTGGTGCTCGGGCAGGCGCGCGGCGACCTGAGTGCAAAAGATTAGGGCCGCCTCACCACATACATCCATAACGCACGTGCGCAAACCGAACCGTTTCGCCTTTCGGTCTGAATGTTGTGCCTCACCTCAGTAAGGTGATACGTCTTTAGGGAAGCCTTCATGCAACGCTAAGGATGCACATGCCCCTCCCGCGCCGACAGATCCTGCGCGCCGCCGCCGCCTCGCTCGTGCTCAGCACCGCGCTGCTGGGCGGCTGCTCCTCCGGTTCCCACGACGGAGGTGTGTCCGGGCCGACGTGGACGATCAAGGACGTCGACGACAAGGATGTGACGATCCCGGAGCGCCCCGAGCGCGTCGTCACCCTCAGCGAGCCCGCCACCGACTCCGCCCTGGCGCTGGGCGTGACGCCGATCGGCATCGTCTCCGGCCGCGGGCAGTCGAGCGTGTCGAACTACCTCAAGGACAAGGGGGAGGGCACGAAGGGCCAGGACATCGAGATCCTCGGCGGGGTGGCCAATCCCGACTACGAGAAGATCGGCGCCGCCAAGCCGGACCTCATCCTCGTCGACGGCACCTCGATCAACAACAACCAGGAGGCCCTGGACAAGCTCGCGGCCATCGCGCCGCTCGTCTACACGGGCTACGCCGGCGGCAAGTGGAAGGACAACTTCTCGCTCGTGGCGACGGCACTGAACAAGGAGGCCGAGGGCCAAAAGCTCCTCTCCGGCTACGACCAGCGCGTCAAGGACGTCGGCGGCCAGCTCAAGAAGAAGGGCTACGGGAACAAGACCTTCTCGATCGTGCGCTGGCAGGGCTCCGCACCCGCCCTCGTGCTCAAGGAGCTCCCCCCGGGCCAGGCCCTCACCGACCTCGGGCTCAAGCGGCCCAAGTCGCAGAACCGCGATGGGCGCGGGCACAGCGATCCGGTGTCGCTGGAGAACATCGCGACGATCGACGCGGACTACATGTTCTTCGGCACCCTGGGCGGATCATCGGTCAACAACCCCGACGCCGGCGGTGCGGCTGACGCGCAGGCCGGTCAGGAATCACTGGCCGGGGCCATGAGCACGCCGGGCTTCTCCGCGCTCACGGCCGTGAAGGACAAGCACGTGTTCCCCGTCGACGGCTCGCTGTGGACGTCCACTGGCGGCTACTACCTCATGAACACGATCGTCGACGAGGTCAGCGAGATCCTCATCGACCAGGACGGCAAGGGCTCCGGCGGGGCCGGGGCATCGAACGGCGGCGCGGACCAGGGCGACTCGGGGCGGAGCGGCGAGGACGGCGCCGGGTCCACCCAGGCGCCCGCGCAGACACCGGGCAGCAATGTCATCCAGCAGGGCTGAGCGCAGCGCACGCGCACACGGATCGGGCAGCGCGCTGCCCCGAGGACGGGAACGCAACACCATGACAACAGCGATGAAGCGGCGGAGCCGCCTGCTCACGGTCCTCGCCTTCGCCGCGGGCCTCGTGCTCCTGGCGTGCGGGGCCTTCGGCGGTCTGCCCGCACTCGCGGCCACGCAGTCCGCGGACGACTCCGGCGGCGCATCCGGCATGGACGCGGGTGGGGGAGCGCCCGCATCCGGGGACTCGGCCCGCGGGTCCGCGCGCGCGGCCGCCGCCGGCACGACCCACGAGTTCTCCGATGACGACGGCACGAAGTACACGGTGACGAGCCCGGACACGATCAAGGCGGGTGAGAAGGTCACGCTCTCCGGCACCGGGTGGAAGACGAAGGACAAGAAGTCCGGTGCCGCCGTGGCCCTCAAGCTCGATGGCGGCGCCTCGCTGCGCACGTTCGACCTCACCCTCAACGGCCAGACGTACAGGCCCAAGGAGAAGGACAGCGGCGGACCCGGCGATCTCACCCGCCCCAGCCTCTGGGCCGTGACGCAGGCCGATGCCAACGGCGACTGGACGATGACGTTCGACCAGCCCACCGCCTCGAACAACCGGGAGAAGGAGGCATGGAAGGCCGGTGAGACGCACCAGTTCAACCTGCTCAGCGGCCAGATCAAGACCGGGGACGTGCAGCGCTCGCCCATCCTCGACACCGCCGTCGTGGACCCGGCGAGCACGACGATCTCCTGCGAGGCCAGCGAGGTCGCCGTCAGCCACTACGCGAACGGGCAGACCGCGCAGGCCTGCATCCGCCGGGCCGTGTCGACGGGCGCGGGCAGTGAGATCCACGTCCGCGGGGCGGGCTGGACCACCGCGGACAAGGCGCGGGGCGCCCGCGTCGAGCTGAGCCTGAACTCCCGCGTGGGGCGCACCGACGGCACGGACTTCCAGTTCGTCCACACCGGTGCCAGCGGAGACGAGATCCTGACCGACGGGGCGGGCAAGCAGAGCGATACGATCTGGTTCACCGCCGATGCCGCGGACGACGGCACGTTCGACGCCACGATGAAGGTCCCCACCGAGGCCAACCTGCCGCCCAAGCTGCGCGGCAACTCCCAGGCCAAGCTCCAGGCGGGCTCCAAGCTCACGGTGACGCTGCGCAGCGGTGCCAGGTCCGGCGACACGAAGCACAGCGCCACCTCCAAGCCGCTCACGGTCGACGGCAAGGACTACGCGGGCGATGTCTCCGCGAACTCGAAGCGGTGCGTGACCTCGATGGTCTCGCCCACCGCCCAAGTGGAGGCCGTGGGCCGGGTGAAGAAGGGCGAGAGCGGCTCGGTCTTCCGCTACGGCCAGCAGATCCACGTGACCGGCAAGGGCTGGTGCAACAACCCGAAGGACCCGGACAGCGGCGGCGCCGTCATCGGCGTCAAGCTCGACGGCAACAAGAGCGCGCCCTACAGCCGCCACAAGGCCGACTACGTGAAGGTCTCGGCCACCCAGACCCTGACCCTCAGCAGCCTGTGGGCCGTCATCGAGGTCAACAGCGCCGACGGCAGCTTCGATGCGACGTTCGCCCTGCCCAAGAAGGGCAGCACGGGCAAGGGCACGACGGAGCCCGCCTTCGACCCCGGCATCCACTCGCTGCGCCTGCTCTCCGGCTCCATGAAGAAGAACGCCAAGCAGGGCATCAACGTCGACACGAACGCGTTCTGCGTCGAGTCGTGCATCCCGGCACTTGCCCCCGACCTCATCGAGCCCGGTGAGGACCTGAAGAAGGGCAATGCGCTGGGCTTCCGGTCCTTCTACCAGAACGGCGCGCTCAGCGTCTTCACCCGCCAGCTGAAGAAGGGCGACTGGTTCTTCATCAGCCTCTACGCGGATTCGGGCAACGTCCAGTACCCGCACGGCACCCGCAAGTGGCTGCGCTGGACCGGCCCCGAGGGCGCCATCCGCGACATCGCCTACGCCCAGTCGCTCCTGCCCACGGGCACCTTCTACGTCGTCATGCAGGACCAGGAGGACCGGGTGCGCGGCTGGACGCGCGTGAAGAACCCCAGCGCCCAGGCCGCGAAGACGATCACCCGCGAGCAGGTCAGGCAGGTGGTGCGCTCGCGCACCACGACGGTGCGCGGGACGAACACGAACACCGTGACGACCGTGAACAACGAGACGGTCATCAACAACGGCGGCACCGCCGCGGCCGCCCCGGCCGCCCCGGCCGCGGTGAGCCAGCCGCGGCCCAAGGGGGAGGCGAAGGCGCCCATCGGGTCGACCGACGAGCTCACCGAGCAGAACACCGGGGGCGTCACCGGCTCGATCAGCGGCAACATCGTCACCCTCCAGGTGGGCAAGGCCGTCAAGCCCGGCGACTGGACCACCCCGTTCGTCTACCCGGGTGCGAGCTCGCTGGGCTGGCTCCAGGTCGACTCGGCCGGGCAGATCCAGGTGGACGTGTCGAACCTGCCGGACGGCGACTACCAGCTGGTGCTCGCCGACCGCAACGGCAAGCTCGCCGGCTGGGCCCAGCTGCCGCTCAAGCGCGACGCCGGCACCACCGGCGCGGACATCTCCGAGTACCTGGGCGATGGCTACCGACCCGCCGGGATCGACCCGAACAGCGTGCTCCTCATCATCGCAGGCGCGATCCTCGTGATCGGCAGCGGAACCGCCGCCGCCGTCTTCGCCCTGCGCAACCGAAAGCGGAAGGCCCTATGAACCGCCACCCCCGACTCGACCGCTCCCTGTGCGCGCGCGGCGCGCGCTCCCTGCTCGCGGCCCTCACGGCGCTGGGCCTGGCCCTGGCCGCCGCGCTCGTCGCAGCACCTGCCAGCGCGCTGCCGCCCGGCGGTGCGGGCGCGAGCACCCCGGGCACCAGCTCGAGCGTCAGCCCGGGCAGCGTGCGCGCCGGCGGCCGGATCAGCTTCACGCTGCGCGGCTTCCCGGGCGGCGAGACCGTCTACGTGAAGTTCGACGACGGCGGCAGCTCGCAGGGCGACCAGTCCATCCAGGGCCAGGGCGTGGTCCACCAGCAGAAGATCCCCAAGAGCAGCACCGTGAGCGGCTCGATCACGATCCCGAAGGACCTGGCCGACGGGCAGCACTGGCTGCGGTTCCTCGCCTCGACGACCGTGCCGGGCAAGGGCTCGAAGGGCTACACGAACCGCAGCCCCAACTTCACCGTGACGAACAGCTCGAACACGACCGGCAAGAAGTCCAGCGCCGGCGGGTATGCGGACGTCGACAACGGCGGCTCGTCCTCTTCCGGAGGCGGCAGCAGGACCGTCGACGGGGGCTCGAAGACGAACCGCCAGGTCCAGGGCGGCACGGGCGGAGCCGGCGCCTCGGGCGGGTCCACCGCGGGCTCCACCGCCGGCGCGGGAGGCCAGGCGCAGGGCCCGGCCGCAGCGAAGGCGCAGGGACCCGGGAACACGGGGACGAGCGGGGGCGAGGACGAGGCGGCCAAGGAGCTGACCCAGCAGAACACCATCCTGCAGGCGGAGCTGGAGCGCCGCGACAACGCGTTCCCCTGGACCGGGGTCGTGGGCATCGTCCTGGCCGTGCTCGCGGTCGCCACCGTCACGATCGCATTCTTCGGCCGGCCGCGCGCCGCGGGCGCCACGGCCGCCTCGGGTGCCGGTGCGGCGGGCGGCGCCGCGGCGGGAAAAGCCCAGGGGCCGGCGCCGGCGGCCCCGCAGGACGAGGACACGCACGAGTTTCAGGCGGTGCCGGGCCAGCAGCCGCAGCCGTGGGGGCAGGATCCCTCGCATCCGGCGCACTGACGGGCACAGCGGGGCGCGCGGCCGCGCCGGCGACCGGCTCGGGCTCGCATGCCGGGCACGCCGCCCGGCCGGGGCGGCTGCGCGCCGCCCGCCTGGCCTGGGTGCTCGCGGCGGCGGGCTGCGTCGTCCTCGCTGCGCTGGCCGGGATCATGCTCGGCTCGAACCTGCTCAGCCCCGCCGAGGTGCTGCGCGCCCTCACCGGTGACCGCACTACGGCCGCGGGGCAGGTCGTCTACGGCCTGCGCCTGCCGCGCACGCTCGCGGGCCTCGTCGTGGGACTGGCGCTGGGCGCCGCAACGGCGATCATGCAGTCGCTGACCCGCAACCCCCTCGCAGAGCCCGGCATCCTCGGCATCAACGCCGGCGCCTCGGTCGCGGTGGTGCTCAGCGCCTCCCTCACCGGGGCCATGGGGGCCACCTCGAACATGGTCGCGGCCTTCGTGGGAGCGGCCGCTGCGTCGGCGGGCGTGTACTTCCTCGGCATCGCCGGCCGGCGCAATTCGTCCCCGGTGCGCCTGGCGCTGGCCGGCGTCGCGATCAGCGCGGCGCTCACCGCGATCACCCAGACGATCATCCTGGGCGACCAGGCGGTGTTCAACGAGTTCCGCTTCTGGGTGGTGGGCAACCTCGAGGGCCGGGCGTACGCGGACCTCCTCATCCCCGCCTGCGTCATCGTGCTGGGGTTGCTGGCCGCGGTCGCCGTCGTGCCGGGGCTCTCGGCGCTCGCCCTGGGGGAGGAAGCCGCGATCGGCCTGGGCGTGCGGGTGGGCCTCATCCGCACGTGCGCGCTCATCGCCGTCACGCTGCTGGCCGCGGCGGCCACGGCCATTGCGGGCCCGCTGACCTTCGTGGGCCTGGCGGTGACCGTCATCGCCCGGCGCGTCATGCGCGACTCGCTGGGCTGGACGCTGGTGCTCGCGGCGCTGCTGGGAGCCGCGTGGATGCTCGCCGCCGACGTGCTGGCTCGCATCATCGTCGCCCCCGCGGAGATCCAGGTGGGCATCGTGGCCTCGCTGGCCGGAGCGCCGTTCTTCATCTGGATCGTGCGCCGGACGAAGGGACTCAACCGCTCATGACCGTCAACCCGCCCCAGGCCGTGGCCCCGCCCGCCCGCAGGCCCCGGACCCGTGGGAGCGCTCGGGCCGGCAGCCGCTTCGCGACCCTGCGCCTCGGGGGCCTGAGCCTGCGCTTCGAACCGCGCCTGGCAGCCGTGTGCGCGATCGGCACGGCCCTCGCGGCCGCGGTCTTCCTCGTCTCGCTCATGATCGGCGACTACGGGCTGAGCGCGGGGGAGTCCCTCACCGCGCTGTTCGGCGGCTCCGATGACCGGCTCGCCAACTACTTCGTCCAGGAGGTGCGCCTGCCGCGCGCGGTGGGCGCGCTCCTCGTGGGCGCTGCGCTGGGCATCAGCGGCGCGCTGTTCCAGGTCTACTCGGGCAACCCGCTGGGCAGCCCGGACATCATCGGCTTCTCCGCCGGCTCCTCGACGGGCGCGATCATCGCGATCATCGTGTTCGGCGGCTCGGGCATCCAGACACCGCTCGGCGCGCTGTTGGGCGGGCTGGCCGCCGCGGGCCTCATCTCGCTGCTCGCCGGCGGCCTCGCAACACCCGGCTTCCGCATGGTCCTCATCGGCATCGGCGCCTCCGCCGCGCTCAAGGCGGTCGACAGCCTGCTGCTCGTGCGCGCCCCGCTCGAGGCCGCCCAGCACGCGGCCCAGTGGAACGTGGGCTCGCTCAACGGGATGAGCTTCGGCCGGCTGCTCTGGCTGGCGCCCGTGCTCGTCGCCGTCATCCCACTCCTCGTCTGGCTCGCCAAGCCGCTGGCGGTCATGCCCATGGGCGCCGAGGCCTCGATCGGGCTGGGCGTGCCGATCCTCTGGGTGCGCCGGCTGACCCTCGCGGCGGGCGTCGTGCTCGTCTCGCTCGCCACCGCCGTGGCAGGGCCCATCGCCTTCGTCGCGCTCGCCGCCCCGCACATCGCCCGGCGCCTCGGGCGCACCGCGGGCGCCGCGCTCGGCACCTCGGCGGTGCTCGGCGCGCTGCTCGTGAGCGTGTCCGACATCGTCGCCCAGCGGATCTTCGCACCCAACGAGATCGCCGTGGGCATCGTGACGTCGAGCGTGGGCGGCGTCTACCTCATCATCCTGCTGTTCATGGAATTCCGGAGGGGAACCGTATGAGCACGAGCACCGATCCCGCCCAGCTGCGCAGCCGCGCGGCGGTGCCCATCCGCGCCGCGGCCCTGGACGTGGGCTACGGCGACCACCGCGTGCTGACGGGAGTGGACTTCGCGCTGCTGCCGGGAGAGCTGACCGTGGTCCTGGGGCCGAACGCCTGCGGGAAGTCCACCCTGCTCAAGGCGCTGGCGCGCGTGCTCGCCCCCGAGGCGGGCAGCATCTGGCTCGACGGCGCGGACATCCGCTCGCTGAAGTCCAAGGAGATCGCGCGCCGGCTGGGCCTGCTGCCGCAGCAGTCGAACTCGCCCGGCGACATCACGGTGGCCGACCTCGTCGCCCGCGGGCGCTACCCGCACCAGGGGCTGCTCCACCAGTGGAGCGAGTCGGATGAGCGCGCCGTCGACGAGGCGCTCGCCGCCGCCTCGATCGCCGAGCTCGCCGCGCGGCCCGTCCACGCCCTGTCGGGCGGCCAGCGCCAGCGCGTCTGGATCGCCATGGTGCTCGCCCAGCAGACGGACATTCTCATGCTCGACGAGCCCACCACGTACCTCGACATCACCCACCAGATCGAGGTGCTCGACCTGGCCGCCGACCTCCAGCGGCAGGGCAGGACGGTCCTCGTGGTCCTCCACGACCTCAACCTCGCATTCCGCTACGCCACGCACATCGTGCTCATGCGAGAGGGGCGAATCGTGGCGCAGGGGCGGCCGAACGACATCGTGACCGCGGAGGCCATCGAGGCCGTGTTCGGGCTGCGCTCGCGCATCATCCCGGACCCGGAGACGGGAACGCCGCTCGTGGTGCCGCTAGCGCACCGACGGCCGGTCGGGCACTAGGCGATGTCAAGGCGTCGAAGCAACATGGGGCTCGCCGGCGAGCCCCATGTTGCTTCGACGCCTTGACATCGCCCACGACGTTGGCGGATCAGTGTGGGGAGGTGCATCAGAGCTACTCCGACTTCGTGATGCTATGTTTGCCGTAGGCGCACTTCTCGCTCTGTCCAGCTTCGATATCGTCGCACTGAACCCGCGCCGACATCTGCGCTGACAAAACACCAACCGCACCATGCGGCGTCCCCTCCGGGAGATTGGCAGACCCAATCGTCTGCACGAATTGTCAGAACTTCACTGGAATTGGGTGTTGGCAACCCCGCCTGCGCTGCACGGTGAAGGAGGAAAATAATGTCGAACACGCAACGCATCACGCGGCACGAGGATGGACTCAACCGGGTCGAGCTCAACCCGATCTTCTCCAGGCCGGGAGAGGCTACGATGCTGCCGAAGTTTCTCTTCCCCGAGGAGGAATCGCTGCAGGAAACCGCTTATCAGATCGTCCACGACGAGATGATGCTCGACGGGAATGCCCGACTCAATCTCGCGACTTTCGTCGGCACCTGGATGGACGATCACGCGTCTCGGCTTTATCTCGAAGCCGCCGATAAGAACATGATCGACAAGGACGAGTATCCGCAGACGGCAGCCATCGAGACGCGGTGTTGGCGTATGCTCGCCGATCTCTGGCACGCTCCGGACCCCGCCGATAGCATCGGGACATCCACGATCGGCTCGTCCGAAGCATGCATGCTAGGTGGCCTCGCCCTCAAGCGCCGCTGGCAGCATGCGCGCCGCAGTGCTGGAGAACCCACCGAGAAGCCGAACATCGTGCTCTCCAGCGCGGTGCAAGTGTGCTGGGAGAAATTCTGCAACTACTTCGAGGTCGAACCAAGGTATGTTCCCATCTCCGAGGAACATAAGGTTCTCGACGGTCACGGCCTCGAGAAGTATGTCGACGAGAACACTATCGGCGTTGTCGCGATCCTGGGCGTCACCTACACAGGGATGTACGAGCCCGTCGCGGCCATCGCCGCGGCGCTCGATCGCATCCAGGAGGCCACCGGAATCGACGTGCCCATCCACGTTGACGGCGCGTCCGGTGCCATGATCGCTCCCTTCTTGCAGCCGGATCTGGAATGGGACTTCCGCATCGAGCGCGTCGCCTCGATCAATACATCGGGACACAAGTACGGCCTCGTCTACCCGGGGCTCGGCTGGGTCGTTTGGCGGGACATCACCGCGCTCCCCGACGACCTGATCTTCCGCGTCAGCTATCTCGGCGGCAACATGCCGACATTCGCTCTGAATTTCTCCCGCCCCGGCGCGCAGGTCCTCCTGCAGTACTACCTATTCTTGCGACTGGGACGCACAGGTTTCCACGCCGTGCAGCAGTCGACCCAAGACGTTGCGCTCTACCTCTCGAGCGAGATCGCGAAGATTCCGGCCTTCGAGCTCTGGAACGACGGCTCGGACATCCCCGTATTCGCGTGGCGCCTACGAGATGGTTACACACAGAACTGGAATCTGTACCACCTGTCGGAACGGCTCCGCATGAAGGGTTGGCTCGTGCCCGCGTACCCGATGCCGGCCGACCTCGTGGACATCACCGTCCAGCGCATCGTCGTCCGCAACGGGTTCAGCCACGACCTCGCCTTCTCGTTCCTCGCAGACCTCCGGGAAGCAGTCGCCTACCTCGATGCCCTCGAAGGCCCGCTGCCCGCAGAAGGCCAACAATCCGGATTCCACCACTGACCCAGAGCACAAGGACGGGACGAGCTGATGTCTCACCACGAGTCCGCAGGACCGGACGAGCGCGCGGACGGCACTCAGGCCCCTACGGCGGAGCACGTCAAACCTCATCCGTACGGCCGATCGGGTAACCGCCGCCCAAGAAACCACACAGGGCCGGCGATTGGCGCCCCCGCAGCAGGAGCGACGACCTACCTGTCGGTCGTGCAGCTGTCAATGCTCACGGTGGTAGTGGTGGCGTCGCTGCGATCCCTGCCCGCAATGGCCACCTATGGCCTGGGCTCCATCACGCTCTTCGTCATCCCCGCGATTCTGTTCCTCGTGCCGACCGCGCTCGTAGCAGCGGAGCTGGCAACGGGGTGGAAAGGCGGCATCTTCACCTGGGTGCGTGAGGCCTTCGGCGAACGCGCAGGGTTCGTCGCGATCTGGCTCCAGTGGATTCAGAACGTCGTGTGGTATCCCACGCAGATCGCCTTCATCGCGGCAAGCTTGTCGTTCGTCGTCGGAAAGCCCGATCTCGCACAGAGCGGGATCTACACCGCCATCGTCATCCTCGTCCTCTACTGGGGATCGACTCTCATCACTCTCGCCGGCGGCAACCTCTTCGCCAAAGTCGGCAGCTGGAGCGGGATCTTCGGCACGATCCTCCCCGCGGTTCTCCTGATCGCGCTCGGAGCGCTCTGGCTGGGCACGGGAGAACATTCCGAGACCTCACTACAGCCTTCAGCGGCCATACCGCCCTGGACCGGGATCGCCGCGATCGTCCTCGTGGTCTCGAACGTTCTCGCCTATGCGGGCATGGAAGTCAATGCGGTGCACGCGAACGATCTGAAGAACCCGGGACGCGGCTTTCCCCGATCGATAGCCTTCGCCACGATCCTCATCCTGGGTGTGTTCATCCTCCCCACAATCGCGATCGCCGTGGCCGTGCCGCAAACCGACCTCGGGGTGACCAACGGCATCAACCTGGCCTTCCAGACCTTCTTCGACCACTGGGGCATCTCGTGGGGCACACCGGTGATCTCGCTGCTCGTCGCACTCGGTGCTTTCGCCTCGGTGGTGACGTGGATTGCCGGGCCCTCACGCGGCCTGCTCGCCGCCGCGCGGACGGGACTGCTTCCGCCGTTGCTCCAGCGCCGGAACAAGGCAGGGGTGCAGGTGGGCATCCTCGCGGTGCAAGGAGTGATCGTGACGTTGCTCGCACTGCTCTTCGTCCTCGTCCCCAATGGCAACACAGCATTCGTCGCCCTGGTGGACATGGCAGCAGCGCTCTACCTCATCATGTACATGCTGATGTTCGCCGCCGCGATCCGGCTGCGCCGGACGCAACCAAGGGTTGTTCGTAGCTACCGGACGCCTGTGATGCCCCTGGTGGCAGGCTTGGGTTTCATCTCCTGCGCCGCAGCCTTCATTCTCGCCTTCATCCGCCCTACCGGGTTCTCTGGGCTCTCCGATGCCACCTACCCCCTGGTCGTCGCCGTCGTCGTGCTGCTACTGGGCGGCCCTCCGCTGGTCTTTTACGCCGTGCGCCGCCCAACCTGGGACCAACGGAGCACGGCGGAGAAATCGAGCTCCGACATCGTTCTGGTGAATCCGATAATGGGTGCTGAGGCGGACTCGGGCACGCCCGACAGCGGTAGCGAGCCCACTGGGAGGAAGCCGCAGGAACGTCACGAGGACTGAACGCCTCCAGGCGCCGCATAATGACATAGCCCGTTGCGGACGACGGACTAGGTGTCGCGGGAGACTGGCTCGAGAGAGTTCACAACTTCGGGCGAGTCCTCCGTATCCCGGGACGCCGCATGGCGATGTCCATCCGCATACTCCCTGAGGAAAAGCGACGCGCGCGATCTCAGCATCTTCGATGTCGCGACGACACTCGCGATTGGACCGCTCATGGTTGCCATACTGATCAACCTGTCGCAATACGCGGCGAACCTGATCATCGCGCGACCGTGCGAAGGCGAGACCACATGCACCCCGAGCGCAGACGTCACCATGCCACTCTCCCTGCATTCGACTGCACGGCGTCCCTTGACAGCGACAGGCCCGCCGGATCGCAAGCATCTTCTGAGCCTGGCGGCTGCCTCCGGCGCGACTGCGCTGCCAGTCGCATCGGACGGCAATGCCCGGCGGCGCGCTACGGAAGATGCCTTCGCTAGCTCAGAGCGACGATCCTGAAACTGATGAGCGCAAGAACCGCGCCGATGACGAACATGGCTCTTCACGAATGAGGGTGTAGCGCGGGTCTGAACCCTCCGGCTTCGAGCAGCGACCGAGCGATGTAGTGGGTGAGGTTGCGGAAGCCGAGGGCGGAGCCGCGGAGGTGTTCGAGTCGCCCGTTGATGGCCTCGGTCGGGCCGTTGCTGGTGCCGGGGCGGTCGAAGAACGCGAGGATGTCGCCCGCCCGCTGCTTCATGGTCCGGCCGAGCTTGCGGACCTCGACGAGCGCCGCGGGAACGCCGCTGCTGATCGCAGCGATCACCTCCTGCATCATCGCCTTCGCTTTTTTCTTGTCGGGCTCCCGGTAGGCCGCGACGATGCGCTGGTAGATGCCCCAGGTCGCCTCGACCTCGACGTGCTCCTCGCTCGCGAACACTGCGTCCAGGCGTGCCCGCTGCCGGTCGGTGAGCAGGCTCGCCCCGGTGTGCAGGGTGCGGCGGGCTTTGTAGAGCGGGTCGCCCTTGAGCCCGCGGTGACCAGTGGTGTCTTGCTGGACCCGACGCCGGCAGACATCCAGCGCGTCGCCGGCGAGGCGGACCACGTGGAACGGGTCCATGACGGGGACGGCGTCGGGGAGTTCCTCGGCGGCAGCGGTCTTGAACCCGGCGAAGCCGTCCATCGCGACCACCTCGATCCGCTTCGCCCAGTCCGCAGGGCGGGCGGCGAGCCACTGCTTGAACACCGCCTTGGAGCGGCCCTCGACCATGTCCAGCAGCCTCGCCGGCCCGGTCTTGTTCCTCGCGGGCGTGAGGTCGATGATCACGGTGACGTACTTGTCGCCCAGCCTCGTGTGTCGCCAGACGTGCTCGTCGACACCGATCGTGGTGACCCCGTCGAACCGGGCGGGGTCGTCGATCAGGCGCCGCTTGCCTTCCGCGAGGACGGCGGCGTTCGCGGCACTCCAGGACACCCCGAGACCTGCGGCGACGCGGGTGACGGTGAGGTGGTCGATGACGATGCCCCGCAGCGCCCACTCCAGGCCGCCGCGGGAGATCTTCGCACGCGGCGCCGCTGCCCGCGTCATGTCCTGCCGCCACGTGCGCCGGCAGTGTCCGCACCGGTACCGGCGCACCCGCACCAGCAGGGTCGTCGGCCGGTGCCCGAACGGCTCGTGCGCCAGTCGACGCGTGACCGTGTCCCGCGGCACGCCCTCGACACCGCACTTCCGACACCACGGGTCGTCCCCGACGACGCGGCATTCGATCGTGGCCCGATCCGGCTCGATCAGCTGGCCGACGGCGACGAGGCCGAGCTCGTCGAGGCGGCAGAACGTGGTCAGGTCAGGGGTGCGAAAGTAGGGTGGAGCACGTCGAGGTCTTTCGGGATGGCGAGCGTGAAGAACTTCCATCATCCGGGAGACCTCGACCCCTACCCGGCCACCGACGCGCTCAACCGACTACACCCTCGTTCGTGAAGAGCCCTGAATATAGGAAGCTTAGAGATGACGCAACCAGGACAGACCACCACGACTTCGCACGAAGCGATCGATGCGTTCAAGAGAATCGTCGGCGACGAACATGTACTGACCTCTGAGCGTGCCACGATGCCATTCAGCAAAGGCTATCGATTCGGCGGAGGACCAGTCTTCGCCGTGGTGCGCCCCGGCACGCTGGTCGAGATGTGGCGGGCGCTGCAGGTATCCGTCGACAACAACCTCATCGTCATCCCGCAGGCATCGAACACGGGCCTGACCGGTGGATCCGGCCCCGGCTTCCAAGACTACGATCGCCCCATTGTGATCATCTCGACTCACCGCATCGATGAGGTGCACCTCATCAACGACGCGCGCGAGGCGATCTCGCTCGCGGGCACCCCGCTGACACACCTGACCGACGCGCTCGCCAAGCACCAGCGCGAGCCGCACTCGGTGATCGGGTCGACATCAATCGGCGCCTCGGTCATCGGCGGCATCGCGAACAACTCGGGCGGCAGCCAGATTCGCAAGGGTCCGGCATTCACGCGCGAAGCGATCTTCGCCCGCGTCAACGACGACGGCAAGGTCGAGCTGGTCAATCACCTGGGCATCTCGCTCGGAGACGACCCTGAGGTCGCACTCGACCGTCTACAGCGCGGCGAGTGGTCTCCCGAGGATGTCACCCCAGCTCCCGAAGACTCGAACGAGACCGAGTACGCCGAGCACTTGCGCAAGATCGTGCCTTCGCCTGCTCGCTACAATGCGAACCCCGAGTACCTGTTCGAGGCATCCGGCTCGGCCGGCAAGCTGATGGTGTTCGCGGTGCGCACCCGCACCTTCCCTCGCGAAGTGCACCCGACCGTGTTTTACATCGGCACGAACAACACGCACGAGCTCGAAGAGATCCGTCGGTTGTTCCTCGAAGCCGACATGCCGCTGCCTATCTCTGGTGAGTACATGGGCCGCAGTGCCTTCGACTTGGCCGAGAAGTACGGCAAAGACACCTTCGTCTTCCTGAAGTTCATGAGTCCAGCGCTGCAGACGCGCATGTTCTCGTTCAAGACGTGGGCCAACGGCTTGTTCTCGAAGATTCCCGGCATTGGTCCGACCTTCGCCGACACGGTATCGCAAGCCATGTTCAGCGTGCTGCCCAACCAGCTGCCCAAGCGCATGATGGAGTACCGCAACCGTTTCGAGCATCACCTGCTGCTCACCGTCAGCGAGTCGCAGAAGGCCGCGAGCGAGAAGATGCTCAAGGAGTTCTTCGCAGAGCCCGAGCACACTGGTGAGTTCTTCATCTGCACGTCTGATGAAGAAAAGAGCGCGTCGCTCAACCGGTTCGGCGCGGCCAGTGCCGCCACTCGCTACGCCGCGTTGAAGCGCCGGCACATCGCAGGGCTCATCCCCATCGATGTGGCCCTGCGTCGCGACGATTGGAACTGGCTCGAGGTGCTGCCGGAGGAGATCGACGACCAGCTTGAGGTCAAGGCGTATTACGGGCACTTCTTCTGCCATGTGATGCACCAGGACTATGTCGCCAAGCAGGGCGTGGATCCCGAGGCGCTGCACGACCGCATCCAGCACCTGCTGGAGGAGCGCGGCGCGAAGCTGCCCGCCGAGCACAACTACGGTCGCATCTACAAGCTGCCGGAGTCCATGGAAGAGCACTTCAAGGAGCTCGATCCGACGAATACGTTCAACGCCGGTATCGGCGGCACGTCGCCGCACAAGGACTGGGCCTAAGTCCCCAAGGTAGCGCGACGCCGTGAGAGCCTGAGCGATGTCTTATCCATCTCGGGTGGGCCTAGGGCTCGACTCCCTAGGTCCACCGGGACGGATGAGTCGAGACATCGGTCAGAGGCTGGGCAGGCCATAGAATCGCGTGGCGGCGAGGGCCGCGCCCGGTCCGAGAACGGGTCATCGCCTCACGCCGTCAGCTGACCCGCGACGGCCGGCACACCGGCGAAATCCTCGCCACCGGCCACATCGACGAGCCCGGAGGCTATTGCTGAAACACATTGCCTGAACATATTGGTGGAGCTGAAGGTGTGTAGGTTCAGGACATCGTTCATAGGTGAGTCGGGACATCGTTCATAGTGGTCCGTGACGATGAGGGATGTCTAAAGCGCGTCTGATTGTTCTGGCCGTCACGCAGCGGCAGCAAACGCAGGCCGAGGTCGCCCGCCGCTACCGGGTGTCCTGGCGATGGGTCCACGAACTGATCCGACGATACGAACAGGGCGGTTGGGACGCGATCGAGCCCCGAAGTCGGCGCCCCCGCAGCAACAGTGCCGCCACCGCCGAACCCGTGCGAGCCCGCATCCTGGCCCTGCGTCGCGTCCTCACGGACTCCGGACTGGACGCTGGCCCGGTCACCATCGCCTGGCACCTCGAACACGAACACCCGCGCGCCCCGTCGACCTCCACGATCCGCCGGATCCTGCACAAAGCAGACCTGATCACCCCAGAACCGAAGAAGCGCCCCAAAAGCAGCATCCACCGGTTCGAAGCAGACCAACCCAACGAAACCTGGCAATCCGATTTTCCCCCGCAAGCGGGAGGTGCCCCCACCACTGGCCGCTGGCCGACGGCAGCGACGTCGAGATCCTCAACTGGCTCGACGACCACTCCCGGCTACTGCTCTCCGCCACCGCCCACCGCCGCGTCACCGCCGCACTTGTCGTGGACAGCTTCACCACGAACATCACCACCTACGGGCCACCAGCCTCCACCCTGACCGATAACGGGCTCGTCTTCACCACCTGCTCCCGCGGCGCCCGCAACGCCTTCGAATACCTGCTGGCCCCCCTGGGCATCGAGCAAAAGAACGGCCAACCCTTCCACCCCCAGGCCCATGAACCGTCCCAGGTTCTCGGCCGCTTCTATGCGGGGAGCGGCTCTGGGTTGAGGGCCGCGTAGTAGGCCGCCTCGAACTCGTCGGGGCTGACCATTCCGAGGCTACCGTGGAGCCTGCGGTGGTTGTACCAGTCGACCCACCCAGCTGTCGCGAACTCGACGTCCGCGATCGTCTTGTAGGGGCCGTCGTGGAAGATGGTGGTGCGGACGCATTCGGCCTTGTAGACGCCGTTGATCGTCTCCATCAGGGCGTTGTCGTACGCGTCGCCGATGCTTCCGATCGAGGGTGCGATCTGCTCGAGCGCGAGGTGATCGGTCAGCACTACGGATGTGTATTGACCGGATTCAACTGGTCGTTGCAACACCGGCTTCTTGGAGAGACTTTAGCGGCTCTTCACAGATAACGGTGTAGTTCGGTTCTGAATCCTCCGGTGTCGAGTAGGGCGCGGATGACGTAGTGAGCGAGATTGCGGAAGCCAAGCGCGGTGCCACGGAGGTGCTCGAGTCGGCCATTGATCGCTTCGGTGGGGCCGTTGCTGGTGCCGGGGTGGTCGAAGTAGGCCAGCACGTCGAGGGCCCGTCGTTTCAGGGTTCGACCGAGGGTGATCAGCTCGGTGAGCTGCGTGGGCACTCCGGGGGTGAGGTCGTCGATCACGGCTTGTAGAGCCTTCTTCCCACTCGCGCGGTCGGCGTGGCGGTAGGCGGCGACGATGCGCTGGTAGATGCCCCAGGTCGCTTCGACCTCGACGTGCTCGTCGCTGGCGAACACGGCTTTCAAGCGGGTGATCTGCTTGTCGGTGAGCAGGTCAGCGCCGGTATGCAACACGCGCCGGATCCCGTAGAGCGGATCCCCAGATCGGCCCCGATGGGCGAGCGTGGCTTGTTGGACGCGCTGGCGGCACTGATCGATCTTCTCGCCGGCCAGGGCGACGACGTGGAAGGGGTCCATCACCGCGGTCGCCTCGGGCAGGTCTTCGGCGGTCGCGGTCTTGAAGCCGGAGAACCCGTCCATCGCGACGACCTCGACCCCGTCCCGGAACTGGGCGGTCTGGCCCTCGAGCCAGGTCTTGAACACTCTCTTCGAACGCCCCGGGACCATGTCCAGGAGCCTGGAGGAGCCGCTGCCGTCGCGGATCGGAGTCAGGTCGATGATGACGGTGACGTACTTGCTGCCCCGACGGGTGTGGGACCACACGTGCTCGTCCACTCCGACGACGCGCACCCCGTCGAGGCGGGTGGGATCGTTGATCAGCAGCTGCTGGCCGGTGGCCAGGATCGCATCGTTGGCGGTGTTCCAGGCGACTGCGAGCCCGGCGGCGAGCCGGGCGACGGACAAGCGATCGATGACCACGCCCTTGAGCGCCCACAGCGCGGCGTGCCGGGAGAGGACAGCGCGGGGCTCGGCCGCGGTCGAGGTGTCCTGACGCCACACGCTGCGGCAGTCCGGGCATCGGTAACGACGCACTCTGACCTGCAGCGTCGTGGGAAGCCAACCCACCGGGACGTGGGCGAGACGCCGGACCACCGTGCCCCGGGAGACGCCTTGCTGGCCGCAACCGTGGCACCAGTTGTCCGGTTCAAGCACGCGACACTCCAACACCGATCGATGCGGCTCGATCAGCTGCCCCGTCACGGTCAGGCCCAGCCGGTCAACCTGGCTGAACGTATCGAGATCGGGCGCGGCGAAGGTAGCGTTGAGCACGTCGAGGTCTTCCAGATGGCGAGCGTAGGAACTTCCATCATCGGGAGACCTCGACGTCTATCCCGGCACCGCCGCGCCGCCAGCTCCTACACCCTCATCTGTGAAGAGCCACGAACATGACCGTGCACGGGAGCCACGCACCCACCAGCGCAAGAACGGCGGGGATGAAGAACCCGATGTAAGTCAGGGCGATGTCAAGGCGTCGAAGCAACATGGGGCTCGCCGGCGAGCAGTCGAGCGAATGCCTCGGTGGGCGTGAGATAGCCCAGTCGGCGGCGGGGTCGATTGTTGATCTCCTCGGCGATGGTGGTGAGGTAGGGCTGGTGATCGGGGATCACCGTGCCCTTGGGCAGATACTCCCGGTAGAGCCGGTTCGTGTTCTCGTTGCTGGGCCTCTGCCAGGGCGAGTGGGGATCGGCGAAGTAGACCGGCATCGCCGTGGCCAGGGAGACCTTCGCGTGCTGGGCCATCTCGCTGCCCTGGTCCCACGCCAACGATGCCTTCATCATCTCGGGCAGGTCGTTGAAAAACTCGATGACCGCGTCAGCGGTTGGCTCGGCGTGTTTCGAGGGCAGGGCCAGCAGCCCGGTGAACCCGCTCATCCGCTCCACCAGCGTCGCCGCGCACGAGGTGCCGTTCTTCCCGATGATCAGATCACCCTCCCAGTGCCCCGGCACCCGACGCTGGGCGGCGTCCTCACCTCGCTCCGCGATCGGGACCATACCTACGATTGGGCCACCGCGCGTCCGCCCGGTCGTACGTGGTCGGCGCTTGGTCCGCTTGGACTGCAGGAAGATGCCCTTGCGGGCGAGCTCACCCTTCGGGATTGCGTAGATGTACTGGTAGATAGCCTCACCGGAGACGGTTCGGCCGCGTGCGTCAGGAGAGTTCGCCATGCGTTCAACGGTCGGGTCTGTCGCCTCCAGACGCAACCGGCCCGCTATCTCGTTCGGCGTCCACGACGCGGCCAGATCCGCCTCCACCCTCGCCTGCAGCACCGGATCCCCCGCGACCTTCCGCTGCTGCGGGCGAGCCCGCCGACGCTGCGCTCTGACGTCTGCGGTCACGGCCTGGTAGCCGCGGGTCTTCGTCGAGTTCCGGTGAAGCTCCCGCAAGATCACCGACGGGCAACGCCCCAGGTGACGGGCGATCCTCCGCACCGACCAGCCCGCTTTCGAGGCCGTCGAGATCTCCGACCTGTCACTGAACGACAACCCCACCCGCGCCATCCGCACACTCCACCGATCAGACCCCCGCCGACCGGGAGTGTTGCTTCGACGCTATGACACCACCCTAGCGATATATGAATATTTGCTGTCAGTAAGCTGAGCCTATTGATAGTATGGTCGGGCAACCCAAACCGACTTCCCGGTGCCGCACGCAGCGGCGCACGCGGCGGGTGCCGACTACCAGGGCCGAAGCCCCAAGCCGACCGACCGGCAGCAGCCGGAACGTCATCACACGGAGGAAGCACATGGGATTGAGAACGATCTCCGGTCGCAAGCTCGGCGCGCTGAGCCTGGCCGTTGCGCTCGGCGCGGGCGTCCCGCTCGCGGCAGGCGCCATCGACGGCACCTCGTCCGTCGCCCACGCGGAAGACAGATGGACGAGCGGTGTAGCGCATCTGGACGGCGAGCCGGACGTCAACAAGGCTCCGTTCCAGGTCAAGTCCCAGGTCGAACAGGGCGGCAAGATCGTCGTCAAGGGCACCGGGTGGCAGACCAAGGACAACACGCAGGGCTCGGTCATCGCGATGAAGATCGACGACGGGGCCGTGTCGCGCAACAAGACCGCCTACCCGCTGACGCAGCCGGATGGCAAGGTCCACGGCAACGCCACGACGTGGGCAATCACCCAGGCGGACGCCAGCGGCAACTGGACCATCGAGGCCCCCATTCCCACGCCGGCGAACTCCGATGCGAAGGCCGATGACTTCGCCCCGGGCACGAAGCACTCGATCCGCCTGCTCACCGGGTCGCTGCTGACCGGTGACCTGCCGCGCACGGGCACGGCCGAGTTCACCATGAAGGCTGCGGCACCGGCCACCACCGCGGCGCCCACGACCTCCGCGCCGTCGACCACCTCGCCGGCTCCCGCAGCTGCCACGATGACCGCCACGAACCCGGAGGAGGGCGGCAAAATCCACCTCGAGGGCAAGGGCTTCGTCAACAAGGAGGGCACCGACGGCAACACCGTCGCGTTCAAGCTCGATGAGGGCGGCAACCTGCGCAACTTCCCCATCACCGTCAACGGCACCACCTACGAGGTGCAGGAGGGCGAGGGCGGCGGCCCCGGCAACCTCAAGCGCCCGAGCGTCTGGGGAGCGGTCAAGGCCGCCAAGGACGGCAGCTTCTCCGTGGACCTCGACGTCCCCACCGCCGCGAACGACCAGGGCGGGGCCGACAGTGCCTGGAAGGCGGGGACGCAGCACTCGGTCCGCGCGCTCAGCGGCAATATCGTGCCGGGCGACTCCGCGCAGACGGTCGGAGCCGACGTCACGGTCAAGGCGAAGGAGACCCCCGCGCCCGTCCCGGAGGCGACGGTCACGGCCTCGGATGCCCAGGAGGGCGGCAAGCTCCACCTCGAGGGCGACCACTTCCTCGACAAGACCGGCAAGGCCGGCGCGAAGGACATCGTCATCAAGCTCGACGAGGGCTCGGTCTGGCGCAGCTTCCCGCTCACGGTCGATGGGAAGACCTACGAACCGAAGTCCGACGACAAGGCCACTCCGGCCAACGATCCCGCCCGCCCCAGCCTGTGGGCGGTCGTCTCGGCCGACGACAAGGGCCACTTCAGCGCCGACGTCGACGTGCCGACCGAGGCGAACAATCAGAAGAAGATCGCCTGGAAGGCCGGCGAGGACGATCACACGGTCACGGTCCTCAGCGGCGGTCTGAACACCGGCGATGCGGCCAACATCGTGGCCAATGTGCCCTTCAAGACGCTGCCGAAGGCCGCGGAGACTACGAGCCCCGCTCCGACCACCGTGGCGCCCACCACGGACGCTCCGACCACGGCGGCGCTCACCACGGATGCACCGACGACCGATGCCCCCACCTCGGCGGCGCCCACGGATGCGCCGGACCTGAACCCGAAGCTGAGCCCGAACACGGGCAAGCCCGGTGACACGGTCACGATCGAGGGCCTCGACGCCCTCGCGGGGCAGAAGATCGACGTGAACTTCCACTCGAAGCCCGTCATGGTCGCCGACGACGCCGTCGTCAGCGCCAAGGGCACCGTCCAGGTGAAGGCCCCCGAGGACGCGGAGGCGGGCCAGCACACGTTCATCGTCACCTCGGCCGACGGCTCGAAGACCTACGCGGAGCTGCCGTTCGCGGTCCAGGCGGAGAAGAAGCTCGAGGTGACGCCCGACCGCATCACCCCGGCCGACTTCGTCAACCAGAAGAAGGGCGTGACGCTCAACGTCACCGGCGCCAAGCCGGGGGAGACCGTCGAGTACGCGGTGAGCACCGACAACTCGGTCAAGGGGCTGAAGAAGTCGGTCAAGGCCGATGACAACGGCACCGCCACCTGGAAGGTCTTCGGGACCGACGCCTCGAACCCCAGCGCATACCTGGGGCTCTACAAGGTCGTCGCCACCGCCGACGGCGAGAAGCTGGCCGACAGCTTCCGCGTCACCGACACCCCCAACAAGGGCGGCAGCGATGACGACGGCGACAACGGCAACGGCGGCGGCAACGGTGACAACGGGTCGGGTGACGACTCGAACGGCGGCGGCAACGGCAGCCTGCCGCGCACCGGTGCCGAGCTCGGCGCGCTCGGCCTGGGCACGGCGCTGCTCGTCATCGGCGGCGCGACGGTGTTCGTCACGCGCCGGCGCATGAACGGCTGAGCGAGCGGCACCGCTCACCCGACCGCGGGCGCTCCCCGCGCCAGCTGGGCCCCGGAGGCATCCGCCTCCGGGGCCCAGCTGCGTGTATGCGGAACTCTGCCCGCGTCCCGTGCCGCGCGATCTCCCGCGCCGTGTGCGAAGCCCATGCGCAGGGCTGTCCCACGCCGCGGCTCCGCCCTGCGGTACCGGCCTGCGGCGGGCGCCCTGCGCGGAGCCCCCGGCCCGCGGCTCTGCTCAGGACATCGGGGGGCATCGGGGGGGGCAAAGTTCGGGGCGCGCGGAAGGCGCAGACGGTGACATGCGCGAGGGCGGATGCGGCAGATGCAGCAGATGCCAGGGCAGGCGCGGGTCACGCTCTGCGGGCCCGGCCGGGGGCATGGCCGGGGCACGCACCGGGGCACAGGCGGGGACATGCACGCGGGCACAGGCGGGGGCATGCGCGAGGGCCGGGGCTTTCCGATCGGAAAGCCCCGGCCCTCGGGGGAGTGGTGCGGACGGCACCAGACGGTTCAGTGCCGCCAGTGCAACCGCCTCAGCAGCAGCGCGCCTTCGGATCGCGGTCCTGTGCGTCGGTGAGGTCGCGCCAGAACTCGCGCTCACCCATCGCGCCCTCGCGGGTGCCGTGCCGGCGCTCGAAGGACTCCAGGTAGTGGACGTAGGCGTTCTCGCCCATCACCTCCTTGAGGTACCACCACGCGGCCGTGAAGGGCCGCGCGGCCAGCGCCAGCGCGCGGGGCATCAGTGCGCCCCTCCCACCCGTTCGGGGGCCTTGCCGCTGGCCGCCCACTCGGCGGCCACCTCGCGCTCGGCCTTCGTGGAGATGAGGCCCGCGGGCGCGAACATGCGCGTCTCGACGAACGGCTCCTCGGAGGTCGAGAAGACGTGCGTGCGGATGGCCTTGATCGACACGTAGAGCGCCATGAGCACGACGAGGAGCACGAGCGCGGCGAACACGATCGACAGGGTGCCCTGGATGAACGTGTTGCGCACGACCGCCTCCATCTGCGCGACCCCCTTCGTGGTGCCGAGCTCCGTCTGGCCGGCGTCGAGCGCCTGCTTGTACGCGCTGTGCTGCGCCCAGTAGCCGAGCTTCGGGTTGGAGGAGAAGATCTTCTGCCACGACGCGGTCATCGTGACGATGAGGTCCCACGCGAGCGGCAGGCCCGGGATCCACGCCCACTTCGCCAGCCCGGACTTGCACACGATCGCGAAGATGACGGCCAGCGCGATCGCCGCCAGCAGCTGGTTGGAGATGCCGAACAGCGGGTAGAGGGTGTTGATGCCGCCCAGCGGGTCCGTCACGCCCATGATGAGGATCGAGCCCCAGCCGCCGACCATGACGAGCGTGGTCAGCCACGCGCCCACGGTCCACGACGGGTCGCGGAACTTCCGGTGGAAGTTGCCCAGCAGGTCCGAGAGCATGAAGCGGGCGACGCGGGTGCCGGCGTCGATCGTCGTGAGGATGAACAGCGCCTCGAACATCACCGCGAAGTGATACCAGAAGCTCTGCCAGGCCGGGCCGCCGAAGACGCCGTGGAGGATGTTGGCCATCCCCATCGCCAGGGTGGGCGCACCGCCGGTGCGCGAGACGATCGAGGGCTCGCCCACATTGGTCGCCGCCTGCTGGAGGAACTCGGGCGAGGTCGTCACACCCGGCATGCCGAGCTTCGTGTTGATGAACTCGGCCGCTCCCTGCGCGGTGCCGCCGGTCAGCGGCTCGGCGGCGTTCATCGCGAAGTACAGGCCCTTGTCCAGGCTGATGGCCGCGACGAGCGCCATGATCGCCACGAACGACTCCATGAGCATGCCGCCGTAGCCGATGAGGCGGATCTGCGATTCCTTCTCGATGAGCTTGGGGGTGGTGCCCGAGGAGATGAGCGCGTGGAAGCCGGACAGGGCGCCGCACGCGATCGTGATGAAGAGGAACGGGAACAGGGTGCCCGCGAAGGCCGGGCCGTTCGCGTTCCCGGCGAAGACGGTGACCGCCGGCATCTGCACGGTGGGGTTGGCGATGATGATGCCCACGGCGAGCAGGAGGATCGTGCCGATCTTCATGAACGTCGACAGGTAGTCGCGCGGGGCCAGCAGCACCCACACCGGCAGGACCGCGGCGAAGAAGCCGTAGATCATGAGGCACCAGGCCAGCGTCGTCTTGTCCAGGTGGAAGACCGCCGACCACGTCGGATCGCTGTGCACCCAGCCGCCGGCGACGATCGCGAGGATGAGGAGGACGACGCCGATGATGGAGACCTCGACGACTCGACCCGGGCGCAGGAAGCGCATGTAGATGCCCATGAACAGCGCGATCGGGATGGTGCACGCGATCGAGAAGACGCCCCAGGGCGATTCGGCGAGGGCGTTGATGATGACGATGCCGAGCACGGCGATGAGGATCACCATGATGAGGATGATGCCGATCGAGGCGATGATGCCGCCGGTGCGGCCCAGCTCATCGCGGGCCATCTGGCCGAGCGAGCGGCCGTTGCGCCGGGTGGAGAAGTACAGGGTCATGTAGTCCTGGACACCGCCGGCGAGGATGACGCCGAAGATGATCCACAGGGTGCCGGGCAGGTAGCCCATCTGGGCGGCGAGCACGGGGCCCACGAGCGGGCCGGCGCCGGAGATCGCGGCGAAGTGGTGGCCGAAGAGCACGCGGCGGTCCGTGGGTGCGAAGTCCCGGCCGTTGTCGTTGATCTCCGCCGGGGTGGCGCGGCGGGGGTCCGGGCGGCAGACCTTCCACTCGATGAATTTGGCGTAGAAGCGGTAGGCGACGAGGTAGCTGCCCACCGCCGCGGCGACGAACCAGCTGGCGCTGAGGTTCTCCCCGCGCACGAACGCGACCATGATCCAGCCGAGCGCGGCGGTGATGGCGATGGCGGCCCACAGCGCGATCTTCGCGGGGGTCCACCGGGGCTTCTCGACGACCGCCACCGGCGGCAGCGACTCCTCGGTTCTGACGATTTCGACCGACATCGGGGCTCCTTTGCTCCTACATCCATGGGGATCCGCAGCAGGCGGGGCCCTGGGGCCGGGAGCGTGCCCGCGGAGGTGTGGGAAGTCTGTGAGTTGGCTTACGACCCTCTTAGGGTGAGGCCTGCGCCCGGTGGTGTCCAATGCGTCACACTCCGGGCGGGGCTATGACGCCCGAAATGTTATGAACGCACCCGGTTCACCCGCCCCGGCCGCACAGCGTCGGCGCCGTTCCCGCGCCCGAGGTGCGGGCCTGTCCCCGCACCTCGGGCCCGGGCGCGGGCGGGCCCGCAGCGGCGAGCCGCGGCGCGGCGGGCGCGGGTGGCAGAATGGGGCCATGACCGAAACCGCGCACGCACGTCCCCGCTCGCTCTCCGGAATCCAGGCCACCTCGGACTCGCTGCATCTGGGCAACTACATCGGCGCCCTCCAGCAGTTCGTGGCCCAGCAGGAGACGAGCGATGCGTGGTACTTCATCGCGAACATGCACGCGATCACGGTGCCCCAGGATCCGGCCAAGCTGCGCGAGCGGACGCTGCTCACCGCCGCCCAGTTCATCGCCGCGGGCGTCGACCCGGAGCGCTCGGTCCTCTTCGTCCAATCCCAGGTCGATGCCCACCCCAAGCTGGGCTGGATCATGGAGTGCGTGGCCTCCGAGGGCGAGGCGCGGCGGATGACGCAGTTCAAGGACAAGTCCGCGAAGAACGAGCAGGTGTCCCTGGGACTGCTGACCTACCCCGCGCTCATGGCAGCGGACATCCTCCTCTACCAGGCCGACGTGGTGCCGGTGGGCGAGGACCAGCGCCAGCACCTCGAGCTCACGCGCAACCTGGCCGAGCGCTTCAACAAGCGCTTCGGCCACACGTTCACGGTGCCCGAGCCCGGGATCGTGAAGGAGACCGCGAAGATCTACGACCTGCAGGACCCCACCGCCAAGATGTCGAAGTCCGCGCAGTCCCCGGCGGGGCTCGTGGGCATCCTCGACGAGCCCAAGGCGATCGCGAAGAAGTTCAAGTCCGCGGTCACCGACGACGGCACCGAGGTCGCCTTCGACCGCGAGGCGAAGCCGGGGGTGAGCAACCTCCTCACCATCTACTCCTCGCTGGCGGGCGTGGACATGGCCATCGCCGTCGAGCACTTCGAGGGCAAGATGTACGGTCACCTCAAGGGCGAGCTCGCGGACCTCGCCGTCGAGACGCTGGCGCCCGTGCGCGAGCGGACCCTCGAACTCCTGGCCGACCGCGCCGAGCTCACCCGCATCCTCGCCGCCGGAGCGCGGCGGGCCGCCGAGGTGGCCGACCCGACCGTCGCCGCCGCCTACGAGCGGGTGGGGTTCCTGTGATCGGCCGGAGGCGCTCGCAGGGTGCGAAGCCGCGCAGCCTTGCCCCGGAGATGCTCCACACCGCCGCGCGCTTCGAGGACAAGTGGCACGCGTGGGCGGGGGAGAAGGTGCGGGCGCGCGGCTGGAAGCGCACCGTCATCGCCTACGACTCCTACGGCTCGGAGACGAGCGTACGCGTGCTCGCCCGCATCGTGCTCACGAAGACCGGCCAGCCCGCCGCCGATACCGAGGCGAGCATCCGGGGATTCCGCTCGTTCGGCAACGTGCCGCTGCCCGGTGAGACCGCGTGGGTGCGCATCGCGGGCGCCGAGCACATGGTGACCGCGGACCGCGGGGGGATCGTCGACGCGATCATCCCCGGCGACTTCCGGCCCGGCAAGCTCGACATCCAGATGTGGACCGAGGGCTCGCGGGTGGACACGGCCACCGTGCACATCGTGGGCGCCGACCAGCAGTTCGGGATCATCTCCGACATCGACGACACGGTCATGGTCACCGCGCTGCCCCGGCCGTTCCTCGCCGCCTGGCACACGTTCGTCCTCGACGAGCACGCGCGCTCCCCGGTGGCGGGCATGTCCGTGCTCTACGACCGCCTCGTCTACATGCGACCCAATTCGCCCATCATCTACCTGTCCACCGGCGCCTGGAACACGGCGCCCACGCTCAAGCGCTTCCTCAGCCGCAACCTCTACCCCGACGGCCCGCTGCTCCTCACCGACTGGGGGCCCACCGCCACCCGGATGTTCCGCTCCGGGCAGGAGCACAAGCGCATCCAGCTCGAGCGCCTGGCCCGCGAGTTCCCGCAGATCAAGTGGCTGCTCATCGGTGATGACGGGCAGCACGACGAGGAGCTCTACGGCGAGTTCGTCGAGAACCACCCGGACAACGTGGCTGCGGTGGCCATCCGGCAGCTGACCGTGGGCGAGGCCGTGTGGGCCGGCGGCCGCTCGAAGAAGAGCGGCCGGGGCCAGGGCGTGCCGTGGGTGTATGCGAACGACGGCGCGGGACTGGCCTCGAAGCTCACCGAGCGGGGCATCGTCTCCGGGTTCTGAGCCGCGCCGCGAGCCGCCTGGGCGCCGTGCGCCGGTGCTGCGCCTTGGGCCGCTGCCGCGCAGGCGGCGGGTCAGTCCTCGCGGTCCCAGTCCTCGGTGGTCTCGCCGCGGTCGTAGTCGGCCCGCGGTCCGCGACCCGCGCCCGGCGCGCCGCTGGGGGCGTCAGCGCCGTTTCCAGCATTGGTGGCCGAGGAGAACTCCGGGCGCCTGCGCCGGCGCCGCAGTACGGTCACCGCGGCGATGAGGACGATGACAACGAGGAGTGCCGCCGCCGTCGACCAGATGGCGGCCGCATCGCCGGCCGGCCCCGCGGCGGGCGTCGCCGCCCCCTTGTCACCGGGCCCCTGGCCGACCTGCGGGGCAGCCGGATCCGACGGCGCGGGCTCGGAGCTGGGCGGTGCCGAGCCCGACTGGCGGGCCGCGCTCAGATCGATCGTGCCCGCTTCGGGCGCCTGCCGCTGGTTGAGCGCCCACCCGATGAGGTCCATGCACGGCTGCCGCGGGTTCGGCACGGACGACAGCACGGCCGCCGCGAACGTGCGGCCGCCGCGTTTGACCGCGCACACGAACGAGCCCTTCGCGGCGATCGTGTAGCCGTTCTTCAGGCCCAGCCCGCCGGGGTAGGCGCCGACGATCTTCGTGTGGTTCTGGATCTCGTAAGGCTTGACCTTCTTCTTCGTCCGGGGGTCCTTGCCGCCGGGGAACGTGTAGGTCTGCGTGCCGATGACCCGCATGAGGTAGGGGCTGTCGACGACCGCCCGGGCGATGATGAAGAGGTCGTGGACGGTCATCGACTGGTTGGGCGCATCGAGCCCGTTGAGCGTCATGGGCACGGTTCCGGTCAGCCCGAGCTGCTTGGCCTTGGCGCGCATGAGGCCCAGCGCCCTGTCCTGGCCCCCGGCGGCGTTGCCCAGGGCGAACGCAGCGTCGTTGGCGCTCGACATGAGCATGGCGTGGAAGAGCTGGTCGACCGTGTAGGCGTTGCCCTCCATGAGGCCCACCTTCGTGCCGTCGACGCTCGAGTCCGCGGGCCTGGCCGTGTAGCGCTTGCGCTTGTCGGAGAGGACGTCGACGAGTGCGATCCCGGTCAGCAGCTTCATGACCGAGGCGGGCGCGAGCCTGCGGTCAGGGTCGTGCGAAACGTACAGGCGCCCGGAGTCCAGGTCGCCCACGAGGTAGGCCCGGGCATCGAACGACGGTGCGGGCCTGCCGTTGTCCAGCGGCGGGCTCGTGTACTCCTTCGAGGGCGTGGGCCCCGGTTTGGCCTGGGCGGCGCTCGGCGCCAGCGCGAGCACGAGGGCGAGCAGCAGGGCCAGGGCGCCGCGGGCGCTCGACTTCCCGCGGCGCGGCGCTGGCCGCTGCGGGCGAGGATCGGAGGCGGTCACGAGGCACGAGTCTACTCGGCGCGGAGGCAGGCGCAGGAGCCTGTGAGGCCCCGTCTCGCCCGCGCGCCAGGGCCACACGCGGGTCCATCGCAAGGCCGGTTGTCGGGTCGAGCCACCCGGTTTGTCGGGTCGAACAGCCCGTTGAACCCGAGCACGGAGCGGCGTCATGGGCGGCACCGGGGACCGAGCGCATCGACATGGCAAGCCTTTCCTCAACTGCGCTCACAGTAGCGCTCCGCAGCCGGCGTGCGAGTCAGGGCGCGGGCCTGCGGGGCCGGACGGGCAGAGAAAAGCGGCGGGCCCGGGACTCTCGTCCCGGGCCCGCCTACGGTGCGGAGCGCGAATCAGAAGGCGCGCTCGAGCAGCGCCTGCTTGACCTCGGCGATGGCCTTCGTGATCTGGATGCCGCGGGGGCAGGCCTCGGTGCAGTTGAAGGTCGTGCGGCAGCGCCACACGCCCTCCTTGTCGTTGAGCACCTCGAGGCGCAGGTCGCCGCCCTGGTCGCGCGAATCGAAGATGAAGCGGTGGGCGTTCACGATCGACGCGGGGCCGAAGTACTGGCCATCGGTCCAGAACACCGGGCAGGACGTCGTGCACGAGGCGCACAGGATGCACTTCGTCGTGTCGTCGAAGCGCTCGCGGTCCTCCGCGGACTGCAGGCGCTCGCGGGTGGGCTCATGGCCGCTGGTGATGAGGAACGGCATGATCTCCCGGTAGCTCTGGAAGAACGGGTCCATGTCGACGATGAGGTCCTTCTCCAGCGGCAGGCCCTTGATCGCCTCGACGGTGATCGTCTTGTTCGTGTCGAGGTCCTTGAGCAGGGTCTTGCAGGCCAGGCGGTTGCGGCCGTTGATGCGCATGGCATCCGAGCCGCACACGCCGTGCGCGCAGGAGCGGCGGAAGGACAGCGAGCCGTCCATCTCCCACTTGATCTTGTGCAGGGCATCGAGCACGCGGTCCGTGCCGTGCATCGTGACCTTGTACTCCTCCCAGTGCGGCTCCGAGTCTTCTTCGGGATTGAAGCGCGCGATGAGGAAGGTGCAGTCGAACGAGGGGATCTCGCCGGCTCCGCCGCCCAGGTGATCCGGGATGTCGACCTTCGAGGCCGGCTCCGCGGTCTCCTTCGTCGCTGTGTCTGCGCTCATCAGTACTTACGCTCCATCGGCTGGTAACGGGTGACGACGACGGGCTTCGTCTCCAGGCGCATGCCGGGCACTCCCTCGGCCTCGGAGTCCGGATCCGCGTACGTCATCGTGTGGTGCATGAAGTTCTCGTCATCGCGCTTGGGGAAGTCCTCGCGGAAGTGGCCGCCACGCGATTCCTTGCGGTGCAGCGCTGCGACGACGACGACCTCGGCGATCTGGAGCAGGAAGCCCAGCTCCACGCCCTCGAGGAGGTCGAGGTTGTAGCGCTTGCCGCGATCCGAGATGCCCACGTGCTTGTAGCGCTCGCGCAGCTTCTCGATCTCGTCGAGCGCCTCGCGCAGCGTCTCCTCCGTGCGGAACACCTGGACGTTGGCGTCCATGATGTCCTGCAGGTCCTTGCGGATGGCGCCCACGTGCTCGGGGCCGTCGGCATGGCGCATCTCGTCGATGAGCTTGATCGTGTCATCGGCGGCGCCCTCGGGAAGCGGGGGCAGCTGCGCCGTCTTCGCGAACTCCGCGGCGGCGATGCCGGCGCGCTTGCCGAAGACGTTGATGTCGAGCAGCGAGTTGGTGCCCAGGCGGTTCGAGCCGTGGACGGACACGCACGCGCACTCGCCGGCGGCGAAGAGGCCGGGCACGACGTCGTCGTTGGAGCGCAGCACCTCGGAGGCGATGTTCGTGGGGATGCCGCCCATCGCGTAGTGCGCGGTGGGGAACACCGGCACCGGCTCCGTGTAGGGCTCGACGCCCAGGTAGGTGCGCGCGAACTCGGTGATGTCCGGCAGCTTCGCGTCGATGTGCGCGGGCTCCAGGTGGGTGAGGTCGAGCAGGACGTAGTCCTTGTTCGGCCCGGCGCCGCGGCCCTCGCGCACCTCGTTGGCCATCGAGCGGGCGACGATGTCGCGCGGCGCGAGGTCCTTGATGGTGGGCGCGTAGCGCTCCATGAACCGCTCGCCGTCGGCATTGCGCAGCACGGCGCCCTCGCCGCGGGCCGCCTCGGACAGGAGGATGCCCAGGCCCGCGAGCCCGGTCGGGTGGAACTGGAAGAACTCCATGTCCTCGAGCGGCAGGCCGTTGCGGTAGGTCACGGCCACGCCGTCGCCGGTGAGCGTGTGGGCGTTCGAGGTGGTCTTGAAGACCTTTCCGAAGCCGCCGGTGGCGAACACGATCGACTTCGCGCGGAAGATCTGGATCTCGCCGGTCGCCAGCTCGTAGGAGACGACGCCGGCGGGGCGCAGCTCGCCCTCGAACTCCGTCATGATGAGGTCGAGCACGTAGTACTCGTTGTAGAACTCCACCGAGTGCTTCACGCAGTTCTGGTAGAGCGTCTGGAGGATCATGTGGCCGGTGCGGTCCGCGGCGTAGCAGGCCCGGCGCACCGGGGACTTGCCGTGGTCGCGGGTGTGGCCGCCGAAGCGGCGCTGGTCGATCTTGCCCTCGGGTGTGCGGTTGAACGGCAGGCCCATCTTCTCGAGGTCGAGGACCGCGTCGATGGCCTCCTTGGCCATCACCTCGGCGGCGTCCTGGTCGACGAGGTAGTCACCGCCCTTGACGGTGTCGAACGTGTGCCACTCCCAGTTGTCCTCTTCGACGTTGGCGAGGGCCGCGCACATTCCGCCCTGGGCGGCCCCCGTGTGCGAGCGGGTGGGGTAGAGCTTGGTCAGCACGGCGGTGCGCGCGCGCTGGCCGGCCTCAATGGCTGCGCGCATGCCCGCGCCGCCTGCGCCGACGATCACGACGTCGTACTCATGTACCTGCATGGAAGGGGTGTCTCCTTGGAATCGGATTGAGGCGCTGCGGCGGGGCGGGGATCAGGCCTTGCAGAAGCTGGCGAGCAGGCTCGGGTCCGCGCCGGTGGGGCACGGGTTGAACGTGAAGATCACGAGCGTGCCGAGGATGACGACGATCGCGGAGGCGATGTAGAGCGTCAGCTGCAGGGCCACGCGGGTGCCCGGCTTCTCCGTGTAGTCGCTGATGATCGTGCGCATGCCGTTCGTGCCGTGGAGCATGGCCAGCCACAGCATGACGAGGTCCCAGATCTGCCAGAACGGGTTCGCCCACTTGCCGCCGACGAACCCGAAGTCGAGCTGGTGGACGCCGGAGCCGGACCACAGGTTGACGAAGAGGTGGCCGAAGATGAGGATGACGAGCACGACGCCGGAGAGGCGCATGAAGAGCCAGGCGAACAGCTCGAACTGCGAGCGCGTGGTCTTGTGGCGGTCGTATTCGGCGCGGGGCGCGGGAATCGTGGGGGTTGCCATGGCTCAGCCTCCGAACGTGTGCATCAGCTGGCGGGGGATGAACGCGAGCATCATGAGCGCCCACAGGATCAGGACGATCCAGAACATCTTCTTCTGGTTCTTGGGCCCGCCCTTCCAGAAGTCCACGAGGACGATCCGCACGCCGTTGAAGGCGTGGAAGACGATGCCCGCCACTAGGCCGATCTCGCCGAACGCCATGATCGGGGTCTTGTACGTGCCGATGACGGCGTTGTACGCCTCCGGCGAGACGCGGACGAGAGAAGTGTCGAGCACATGGACCAGCAGGAAGAAGAAGATGCCGACGCCCGTGACGCGGTGAGCGACCCAGGACCACATCCCCTCGTTGCCGCGGTACAGCGTGCCCGTTGACGCTTTGGCCACGGGTCATCCTCCAATGGTGACGAGCAGATCGATACCCCATGAAAGTACGCCGAAAAAGTGGGCGGTGCCAATCGCCTCGCCCTCGGTTCCCGCAAGGCTGCGCGTATATTGCCCGCACCCTGCGAAATGGGCTCCGGGAAGCGTCGTGGATCACCTTCGAGGGGCCCCCGTGCGCAGCGCCCGGCTTTTAAGCAAAGACTGCGTGACGTAATTCCGGCCGGTTTGGCTCCCAAACGGGGCGGGCGTGCGTGTCCTGCGGCCGGGGCCGCGCCCGGGCTGAAAAGATGGGGCCATGATCTCCTCGTTCCACGCCGTCATCCCGGCGGGGGGCTCCGGCACGCGGCTGTGGCCGCTGTCGCGCTGCTCGTCGCCCAAGTTCCTCCACGATGTGCTCGGCACCGGCCGCTCGCTGCTGCAGGCCACGTGGGATCGCGTCGAGCCGCTGGCGGGACCCGAGCGGACGTGGGTCGTCACCGGCGCGGCCCACGCCCGCGCCGTGGCGGACCAGCTGCCGCAGCTGTCCGAGGCCAACCTCGTCACCGAGCCCTCCCCGCGGGACTCGGCCGCAGCGATCGGGCTGGCGGCGATGCTCATCCACGACCGCGAGCCCGATGCCGTCATGGGCTCGTTCGCCGCGGACCACTCCATCACGAACGAGTGGGAGTTCCGGCATGTCATCGAGCAGGCGGTGGCCGCCGCGGCCGGCGGGGACATCGTGACGATCGGGATCACCCCCACCTATCCCTCCACCGCCTACGGCTACATCCGCACCGGCGAGGCGCTCGGGCTGCCCGGGGCGCCCACCGCGCGCCGGGCCCGCGAGTTCGTCGAGAAGCCGGCCGCGGGCCTCGCCCGGCGCTATGCCTACTCCGGGCGCTACCGCTGGAACGCGGGCATGTTCATCGCGCGCGCCGACGCGCTGCTCGACCAGTTCGCCCGTCGCGCCCCCGAGCTGTCCGCGGCCCTGCGCACGATCGCCGACGCGTGGAACACCCCCGAGCGCGAGGCGGTGGTCGCCCAGGTCTGGCCGCGCCTGGAGAAGAAGGCGATCGACTACGTGCTCGCGGAAGGAGCGGCGGCCGAGGGGCAGGTCGTCGTGGTGCCCGGCGACTTCGGCTGGGACGACGTGGGGGACTTCGACTCCGTGGCGAAGCTGCGCCAGCCCCTGCCGGGTGAGCCGGACTCCGTCCACGCGATCGGCCGCGGCGATGTGGTCGACATCGAGTCCTCCGGCATCGTCTTCTGCGATGAGCCCAAGGTGGTTGCGCTCGTGGGCGTGGACGACGTCATCGTCGTCGACTCCGGCGATGCCCTCCTCGTCGCCTCGCGCGCGCACGCGCAGGACGTCAAGCGAGCGGTCGCGCGCGCCAGGGAGATCGGCCGCGCCGACGTCCTCTGAGCCCGCCCCGGTTCCGTGATAGCCCGCCCGCGCCGGCCGGCCGCGGGGCGCCTCGGCGGCGGTGTGTCACATTGCGACGCCCGCCGCGCCGGGCCGCGGGCGCGGTCCTAGACTGTCGGCACCGACCGGGCGCGGTGCGCCCGCGCCGCGCTCCCCACTGCCCACCCGAAGGATGCCGGAGACCGTGATCGCCCCGCCCCTGCACCGCCTGCTCGACGAACTCGCGGACTTCCGCCACGACATCCACGCCCACCCCGAGCTGTCCTATGCGGAATCGCGCACGACCGAGCGCGTCGTGGCCCGCCTCGAGGAGGCGGGCCTTGCCCCGCGCCGCCTCGAGGGCTCGGGCTGCGTCGTGGAGGTGGGGCGCGGCGACATCGCGGTGGCGCTGCGGGCCGACATCGACGCGCTGCCCATCGACGACCTCACGGACACGCCCTTCGCCTCGACGGTGCCCGGCGCCTGCCACGCGTGCGGGCACGATGTGCACCTGACCGCGCTGCTGGGGGCCGCGCTCGTCCTCCACGAGCTCGACGGCCAGCTGCCCGGCGGCCTGGGCGGGCGCGTGCGATTCATCTTCCAGCCGGCCGAGGAGGTCACGCCCGGGGGCGCGCTCAAGGTGATCGGCCAGGGCGCGCTCGACGACGTACCGTGCGTCTACGCGATCCACTGCGACCCGAACGTCGACGTGGGCCGCGTGGGCTCGCGGATCGGCGCGATCACCGCCGCCGGCGACACCGTCGTCATCCGCCTCACCGGCCACGGCGGCCACACCTCGCGCCCGCACCTGACCGAGGACCTCGTCTACGCGCTGGCCAAGCTCGCCACCGACCTGCCCGCGACGCTCTCGCGCCTCATCGACCCGCGCCACGCGATCTCGCTGGTGTGGGGGCAGATCACCTCCGGGCACGCGCCCAACGTGGTGCCCGGGGACGGGATGCTCCAGGGCACCCTGCGCTGCCTCGACGTGGACGGCTGGAACCAGGTCGCCCAGGTGCTGCCCGACCTCGTCGACCGGATCGCGGGGCCCTACGGGGTCGACGTCGAGCTCGAGCACCGCCGGGGGGTGCCGCCCGTGGTCAACACCGAGGACGAGGTGGCGCTGGCCGAGGCCGCGGTGCGCCGCGAGCTGGGGGAGGGGTCCGTGCTGCTGACGCCGCAGTCGATGGGCGGGGAGGACTTCGCCTGGTACCTCACCCACGTGCCCGGCGCGCTCGTGCGACTGGGCACGCGCACGCCCGGCGGGATCACCTACGACCTGCACCAGGGCGATCTGCTCGTCGACGAGCGCGCCCTGGAGATGGGCATCCGCGTGTTCGCGGCGATCGCCCTGCGCGCGCTGGGGATCGAGGAGGAAGGCGGCGAGCGCTAAGCTGAGGACGTGGATACGCGACTCTTCCCGACGCCCGCCGGCGTCGACCCCCATGACCCCATCCTGAGCCTGCCGAAGGTCTCGCTGCACGATCACCTGGACGGCGGCCTGCGCCCCGCCACGATCGTGGAGCTGGCCGCCGAGGCGGGCCATGAGCTGCCCACGACGGATCCCGAGGCGCTGCGCGCCTGGTTCCGCGACTCGGCCGAGTCGGGTGACCTGGTGCGCTACCTCGAGACGTTCGAGCACACCGTCGCCGTCATGCAGACAGCCGTTGCGCTCACCCGCGTGGCGCGCGAATGGGTCTGCGACCAGGTCGCGGACGGCGTCTTCCTCGCCGAGGCGCGCTGGGCGCCCGAGCAGCACCTGCGGGAGGGCCTCGACATGGACGAGGCCGTCGCCGCCGTGCAGCGCGGCCTGGAGGAGGGCGTGGCGCTCGCCGCGGACAACGGCCGCGTCATCCGCGTGGGCCAGCTCATCACGGCCATGCGCCATCAGGACAACTCGCTGGCCGTGGCCGAACTCGCCCTGCGCTGGCGCGAGCACGGCGCGGTGGGCTTCGACATCGCAGGGCCCGAGGAGGGCTTCCCGCCCTCGGCGCACCTCACGGCCTTCGACCTGCTGCACCGCGAGTGCTTCCCGGTCACCATCCACGCCGGTGAGGCCGACGGCCGCGAGTCCATCCTCGAGGCCGTCCAGGTCTGCCACGCGCAGCGCCTGGGCCACGGCGCCCGCATCGTCGAGGACATGGACGTCGTCGACGGCGAGGGCACGCTCGGCAACCTCGCCGCCTGGGTCCTCGACCAGCAGGTGCCGCTCGAGCTGTGCCCGTCCTCGAACGTGCAGACCGGTGCGGCCCGCTCGATCGCCGAGCACCCCATCACCGGCCTCAAGGACCTGGGGTTCCACGTCACGGTCAACCCGGACAACCGCCTCATGTCCGCGACCTCGATCAGCCGCGAGATGCGCCTGCTCGTCGACGAGGCGGGCTGGGACCTGGGAGACCTGGAGCTCGCCACCGTCAACGCGCTCTCCTCGTCCTTCACGCCCTACGACGTCCGCGACCGCTTCATCGACGAGATCCTCATTCCCGGCTTCGACCGGGTGGAGCTGTGACGCAGGAGTCCTCGCGGGAGTCTCCGCAGGAGTCCTCGAAGGCCGGTGGGCCGGGGGACCGCGCGCGCGGCCCCTGGACCCTCCTGCTGGCGGTCGCCATGACTGCGCTCGAGGCGCTCGCCCTCACCGTGGCCGCCGTCGCCTACGTGGTGGTCGCCGTGGGCCAGCGCGCGGACCCCGTGCCGCTCATCGCGCTGGCCGCGATGTTCCTGCTCCTGGCGGTCGGGCTCGTGGGCGTCGCGATCGGCCTGGCCCGCTTCGGCCGCTGGGCCCGCCCGGCGTGCGTGGCGTGGCAGGTCCTCCTGCTGCTCTTCGCGTTCAACGTGGGGCCCGCGGCGGGCCTCATGTTCTGGGCGGCTCTCATCCCCGCCGTCCTGTCCCTCGTGGGGATCTTCCTGCCGCCGAGCCTGCGCGCCTACGACGGCGCGCTCGCCGACCAGGAGGCCCGCCTGCGCGCCGCCCGCCAGGAGGATGCGGCCTAGGAGCGCCCGCGAGGCGATGGGCGGTGGACGGCGTTGGCGGATGTAACCGCTGGGCGTCGCTGCGTGCTCTATTGCCCGGGGTGAGAGGACGATTCCGTTCGGTCTCACTGCGCCACAGCGAACAGGATCGACCTTTCGGCCAGCTGCGCGGCCGGTCGGGATTGCCAACTGCTCAGCCAGCGCGGTCCCCTTCCGGCCGGTTGCCTCGTGGGGGTCAGCCCCTGGGCAGCCGACTGCTCAGCCGGCCTCCATGTACTGCTCGCACGCCTCCGTGAAGAAGTCGCCCTGCGCATCGCCGTTGGACTGCCGCAGGCTCGCCGCGGTGGCCTGGATGGCCCACCAGACGGCCGGCGAGCCGCCCCACTGCAGCCGCATCTCCGCGCGCTTGCTCGGGTCGTCGGCCAGATTCTGCGCGGCCAGCTGGAGGCGGTCTCCCGCGTCCGAGGCGGTGCAGCGGGCCTTCGTACTCGGGCTCTTGGGATTGAGCTCGGGCTGTTCCTTCGTGTTGACGGTCTTCAGTGTGAACGCGGAGTCCGCGGTCTTCTCCACGTCGAACGTGCCGAGGATGCGGTAGAACGGCGCATCGGACTTCTCCACCGCCTTCGAGTCGACCGTGACGCTCACGCTCTCGGCCGCGTCCGGGGTCAGCGTGACCTGGCCGGAGTCGGCGAGCTTCGAGTCGTAGTGGATCCAGGCGGACAGATAGGCCCGCTGCTTGCCCTCGGCCGCCTTCTTCAGCCCCTGCCATAGCGGGTCCTGGTCCTCCGGCCCACCGGGGGAGGCATCGACGATCGCCACCTCGTCGCCCGTGGCCGTGGGCACGGGGGTCGCGGACTCGGGGCTCACGGAGATGGACGGGAAGCCCTCATCGGGGCGCTTCTCGCCCTTGGCGGTGCATCCGGACAGGGCGAGGGCTGCGCACACGGCGGCTGCCGAGGCGCTCAGGGAGGCGTGCTTCATGGTGACCTCACGGGGGAAGGGGCGGTCGGCTGGGGGGTGCTGCAGGCACGAGTCTACCGGGGCCGGCGCCGCGCGGGCGGCCGAGCCTCAGTCGTGGGCCGTGTGCTCGAAGCCGTGGGAGAGCACGCGCAGCAGCTCGGCGAGCCGGCGGCGCTGGGCGGGGCTGAGCTCGGAGAGGAGGTCGGCCTCCTGCTCGAGCAGCTGCCCGAGCGCGGCATCGACCGTCGCCCGCCCGGCGGCGGTGAGGCCCACGAGCACCCCGCGCCGATCATCGGGGTCCGGGCGCCGCGAGACGAGGCCCGCGTCGAGGAGGCGGTCGATCCGGTTCGTCATGGTGCCCGAAGTCACCATCATCTCGCCGATGAGGCGCGAGGGGGAGAGCTCGAACGGCTCGCCCGCGCGGCGCAGGGCGGAGAGGACGTCGAAGGCCCAGACCTCGAGGCCGTGTTCGGCGAACGTGGACTTGCGCGCCTTGTCCAGCTGCTTGGCCAGCCGCGACACGCGGGAGAGCACCTCCATGGGCGCGACGTCGATATCGGGGCGCACCCGCTGCCACGCCGCGACGATCCGGTCGACCTCATCCATGAGGACATGATATGTCTCGCCGTCGAGATACTTGTCCAGGAAGTATCTTGATGAGCCCGCGTGTTCGCGGGCGGCGAACGCGCGGTGCGATGCGCGGTCGGCAGGCGCCCGCATCCGGGCCAGGGACTAAGGTGGGCATCGGTCGGGTGTGCTCCACCCTCCCATCCGTCACCGGTGCGAGCCCGCGCGGAGCACGATCTGTGCGCGCGGGCAGCGCCCCGAGCTAAGGAAGAACACGTGGATCTTTTCGAGTATCAGGCCCGCGACCTCTTCGAGAAGCACGGCGTGCCCGTGCTGCGCGCGAAGGTCGCCGAAACCCCCGAGGAAGCCAAGCAGGCCGCCGAGGAGCTGGGCGGCGGCACTGTCGTCGTCAAGGCCCAGGTCAAGGTGGGCGGCCGCGGCAAGGCCGGCGGCGTCAAGCTCGCCAAGAGCCCGGACGAGGCCGCCGAGAAGGCCAAGGAGATCCTCGGCCTCGACATCAAGGGCCACGAGACCAAGAAGGTCATGATCGCCGAGGGCGCGGACATCGCGGAGGAGTACTACTTCTCCGTGCTCCTCGACCGCTCCGAGCGCACCTACCTCGCCATGTGCTCGAAGGAGGGCGGCATGGAGATCGAGCAGCTGGCCGTCGAGCGCCCCGAGGCGCTGGCCCGCGTGCCCGTCAACGCCCTCACCGGAATCGACGAGGCCAAGGCCCGCGAGATCGTCGAGGCCGCCGGCTTCGATGATCAGGTGGGTCCCAAGATCGTCCCCGTCCTGCAGAAGCTGTGGGACGTGTTCAAGGAAGAGGACGCCACCCTCGTGGAGGTCAACCCGCTGGTCAAGACCGGTGCCGGCGACATCGTCGCCCTTGACGGCAAGGTCTCGCTCGACGACAACGCGGACTTCCGCCACAAGGACCACGAGGAGCTGCGCGACATCAGCGCGGAGGACCCGCTGGAGCTCAAGGCCAAGAAGCTCGGCCTCAACTACGTCAAGCTCGACGGCCAGGTGGGCATCATCGGCAACGGGGCGGGCCTCGTCATGTCGACGCTCGACGTGGTGGCCTACGCGGGCGAGAAGCACGACGGTGTGAAGCCGGCGAACTTCCTCGACATCGGCGGCGGCGCCTCGGCCGAGGTCATGGCCAATGGGCTCGATGTCATCCTGGGCGATGACCAGGTCAAGAGCGTCTTCGTCAACGTCTTCGGCGGCATCACCGCCTGCGATGCGGTGGCCAACGGCATCGTCAAGGCGCTCGAGATCCTGGGCGACAGCGCGACCAAGCCGCTCGTCGTGCGCCTGGACGGCAACAAGGTCGAAGAGGGCCGCCAGATCCTCAAGGTCGCGAACAACCCCCTCGTCACGCTCACCGACACCATGGACGCGGGCGCGGACAAGGCCGCCGAACTCGCGGCCGCCAACTGATCGCCCGAAAGGACTAGGACAACCACCATGTCGATTTTCCTCAACCAGGATTCGAAGATCATCGTCCAGGGCATCACCGGCAGCGAGGGCGCCAAGCACACCGCGCGCATGCTCGCCGCCGGGTCGAACGTCGTGGGCGGCGTCAACGCGCGCAAGGCCGGCACCACGGTCAGCCACCAGGACAAGGACGGCAAGGACGTCGAGCTCGACGTCTTCGGCTCTGTGTCCGAGGCGATGGAGAAGACCGGGGCGAACGTGTCCGTGGCCTTCGTGCCGCCGGCGTTCACGAAGGACGCCGCGATCGAGGCCATCGATGCCGGGATCGGCCTGCTCGTCATCATCACCGAGGGCGTGCCGGTCCAGGACTCCGCCGAGGTCTGGGCCTACGCGACCGACAAGGGCAACAAGACCCGCATCATCGGGCCGAACTGCCCCGGCATCATCTCGCCCGAGCAGTCCCTGGCCGGCATCATCCCGGCCAACATCACCAACCGCGGCAAGCTGGGCCTCGTGTCGAAGTCCGGCACGCTGACCTACCAGATGATGTACGAGCTGCGGGACCTGGGCTTCACCACCGCCATCGGCATCGGCGGCGACCCGGTCATCGGCACGACGCACATCGATGCGCTCGCGGCCTTCCAGGAGGACCCGGAGACCGAGGCGATCGTCATGATCGGCGAGATCGGCGGCGACGCCGAGGAGCGCGCGGCGGAGTACATCAAGGACAACGTCACGAAGCCCGTCGTGGGCTACGTGGCCGGCTTCACCGCCCCGGAGGGCAAGACGATGGGCCACGCCGGCGCGATCGTCTCCGGCTCGTCCGGCACCGCCGAGGCGAAGAAGGAGGCCCTCGAGGCCGCCGGCGTCAAGGTGGGCAAGACGCCGTCCGAGACTGCGCAGCTCATGCGCGACATGCTCAAGTGACGCGCTGAGGCGCAGCGGGCGGCATGCCCGGCCACGGCCGCCGGGGCGCCGCGCGGGAGACCGCGCGGCGCCCCGCGCGCGTCTGCGGGCCCCGCGGCGCTCCTAGACTGGGGCGCATGTCGCGATCCCTGCTGCCCGATCCCGCCCTGCTCGCCCCCCTCGCACAGCGCCTGCGCAGCGCGTCCGCCCCCGCGCTGCCCGCCTGGCCCGATGGGGCACCCGAATCGCGGATCCTCGCGGAGTACCTCGTGGGCCGGGCCCACGGCGTGCTGGACGTCTCCGGCCGCCGGTCCGGTGGTGCGGACCGGGACGGCGCCGTTGCGCGGGATGGCGGTGCTGAGCCGGCCGGGAGCGCCGAGCGCGGCGGTGATGGGCAAGGCGGGAGCGCCCCGCAGGATGGGGGTGCTGAGGCAACCGGGGGTGCTCCGCACGACGGCGGCCCTGTGCCCACCGGGAGCACCGTGCGGGACACCGAAGGGTTCGCAGACCTGCCGCTGCTCGTGATCGACGACGACGAGGCCGGCGCCCTGTGGGCCGTGGCCGCCGGCGTCGCGGTTGGCTCGACCTCTCTGGCGGCCGAGGGCCTGGCGGTCGAGGGCCTCGCGGCGGACATCCCGGGGACCCACGGCTGCGCGGCCGACGACCGGGCGGGCAAGGGTGCGGTGCCGGCGGGTGGCCGCGTCCTTGCGTACAACGACCGGGTGAGCGCAGATCCGGCCGCGCGGGCCGCGGGCGCCGAGCTCGTCGGCGCGCTGCCGGCCGACGTCGTCGAGCGCGCACCGCTGCGCTGCATCATCGCCGCTCCCAAGGCCGTCGATGCGCTGCGCGAGACGCTGCAGGCGCTTGAGGGGATCGCCGCCGAGGTCATCGTCGTCGGCCGCGACAAGCACCTTTCGCCCGCGCTCAACGCGGAGCTCCAGCGCTTCTTCCGCCGCGTCGATGTCTCACCCGGGATCGCGAAATCGCGCCTCATCATCGCCTCCCAGCCCATTGCGTCCGCGGGCCGGCCCATGGCCGACGAGGATGCTGCGAACACCGAGGCGCGCATCCCGGAGGCCGCGGGGGCGCTCTTCCCGCGCTGGGCGCGCCGGGCCTGCGATATCCCGGGTGTGACGGACATCGATGTGGCCGCCCACGGTGCGTGCTTCGGGGGCAATTCGGTGGATCCCGGTTCGCAGCTGCTGCTGCAGGCGATCGCGCAGCGGGCCCGCGAGGGCGTGCTGCGCCCGTCCGCCGTGCTCGACCTGGGGTGCGGCAACGGATGGCTGCTCGCCGCCGCGGCGGCCCTGCTTGGCCCCGAGCGAGCGGTGGGCACGGACGATTCGCGGGCCGCGTGCGCCTCGGCCGCGGCGACGCTGCGGGCGGCGGGCACCAGTGCCCGCATCGTGCTCAGCGATGCCGGGGCGGACCTGGGGGACGGGACGTTCGACCTCGTGATGCTCAACCCGCCGTTCCACGCGGGCACCGCGGTGACGACCGAGGACGCCCACCGGATGATCGATGCCGCGCACCGCCTGCTGGCTCCGGGCGGCTGGCTCGTGTGCGTGTTCAACTCGCACCTGCGCTACCGCTCGCACCTGAACGCGGCATTCGGCGGCAGCGAGCAGTGGGCGCGCAACGCGAAGTTCACGGTGGTCGCTGCGCGCAGGGACTGAGGGACCGGGGTGCGCGAGAGGGGACTTGAACCCCCACGCCCGAAGGCACTGGAACCTAAATCCAGCGCGTCTGCCTATTCCGCCACTCGCGCGAGCCAGGGCCAGCCTAGTGCACCTCGCCCGGCGCGCGCCGTGCCCCGGGCGTCTCGGCCGCGCTGCCGGCCGGCGCGCCGGGCGCAGCCCCCAGCGGCGCGGTAGACGCAGCCCCCGGCCGAGCGGGCTGCAGCGGGCCTGACGCCGCCTGCGCGCGCCGGCCGCACGTCCCGACGGCTCCGCCTCGCACGCCCCCGACCCCAGCTGCACCGTGTCGCGTCACAGGGGAGCAACAGCGGTGGGTCGTGGCGCGGGTGAGCCCGGTCGGGCTCAGGCGGCGTCGACGCCCAGCTGTTTGCGCAGGCGGGCGACGTGGCCGGTGGCCTTGACGTTGTACTGGGCGGCCTCGACGGTGCCGTCGGCCGCGACCACCACCGTGGAGCGGATGACGCCCAGGACGACCTTCCCGTAGTTCTTCTTCTCGCCGAACGCGCCCCACTCGGTCATCATCGTCTTGTCCGGGTCGGACAGCAGCGGGAACGTCAGGTCCTCCTGCTCCGCGAACCGCTTGAGCTTGGCCGGCTCGTCCGGCGAGACGCCCAGGACGTCGACGCCGGCGCCGGCGAGGGCTGCCAGCGAGTCGCGGAAGTCGCAGGCCTCCGTCGTGCAGCCCGGGGTCATCGCGGCGGGGTAGAAGTAGACCACGATCCGGCGGCCGGCGTAGTCGGCAAGGGAGACGTCCGCCCCGTCCTGGTCCTGGAGGGTGAAGGCGGGGGCGGTGTTGCCGGGTTCGAGGCGGGGCATGGGTCTCCCTTCGTTGGGCGCGGTCCCGTGCGCTCGGCGCGCACGACCGCGGGGTCTCGGTGGGCCCTCGGCCTGCGGCCGGAGGCGCGTGCACAACGATACGCGGGCGCGCGGACACGGTGCCCGCGGTTCACGGTAAGCTCTGACCTGAAGAGACGGGCACGCCTGCCCGCCGCGGTCTCGCGGCCGCGCACAGGCTGCCGAACAGGCACAAGGTGAGGAAGTTTCAGTGAGCAGCAGCGTGTACACCTCGGACGTCACGGTCGATACGGCCAACCGCGAACAGCTCGTCGAGTCGATCCGCCTGCGCGAGCAGCGCCTGTCGGCCAACGTGGACGAGCTCGTGGGCCGTCTCCACCCCAAGGCGCTCGCCGCGCAGGCCGAGGCGCAGGCGAAGTCGGTCGTCATCAACCCCGACGGTTCGCCCAAGGTCGAGCGCATCGCGCTCTTCGGCGGCATCGCGCTCGCCGTCGCTGCGGGCATCACCCTCGCGGTGGTCAAGAGCCGCCGCTGAGGCGGCCGCGAACGGGGGGAATCGACCGCCGGAGCGCCACCGGGCACGCCCTGGTGATCTCCAGCACATCGGTCCTGTGAGGGCCGGATTCGATTTCACAACCAGGTGGCGAGCGTGTAGAGTCATGTCTCGTTGCGCGCACCTCTAGCTCAATTGGCAGAGCAACTGACTCTTAATCAGTGGGTTCCGGGTTCAAGTCCCGGGGGGTGCACAGAATGAAGGCCCCTCATCAGGCATCACGTCCGGTGAGGGGCCTTCGTCATGCGGTTCTGGGTTCGCCGATCCCGCGCTTACCCACCGGTTCGATCACCTCGTATTGCACCGCCCCGGGGGCGTTGGGGGAGGCTGCTGCGGAGTTCCATCCCTTGAGCGCCCGCCCCTGCGCTGGAATGCGCGCGGGGCTGACAGCGCGGGGTATGCAGGATCCCGTGCGGCACCGACAGCGCGGGGTCGTGGCCGTACAGAATCGTCCAGGGGCTGACTGTGCAGGGGGGCTGGCCGTACAGGGCGCTGACTGTGCAGGAGGGCTTGGCTGCACAGGGCGCTGACCGCACGGGATGAGGCTGGGTGCGGGAATGCACGGGTACCGGCCGCGCAGGATCGCGGCGGGCGCGGCCGGCTGCGCAAACGCCGTCACGGGCCGCGCAGGATGCGGACTCGGGCCGGACACAGCGATTCCGGGCGCTCACAACTCGGGCATCCCACTCACCGCGACATCGCCCACCGCCTCAGCGGCCAGGCGGAGACCGGGCAGCCCGGCACGGGCTCAGCGCATTCCGTCGCCCGGACGGGGCACCGCGAGGCGAGTGTCAGTGCGAGGGCGGGGCGGCGCCACGGCGGCGGCCGAGCACGAAGACCGCGATGCCCAGGGCCAGCGCGATGATGCCGCAGATCACCGCGATCGGCCAGGAGAAGCCCTCGGCGAAGCTGCTGCCCGCATCGTCGGCGTCCGCGTTGGGGTCGGCGGTCCCGGCGGGCGCCGCCTGCGTGGTCGCTCCATCGGCGCCGATCGCATCGGCGTTGTCGCCACCGGGAGCACGGGGGACCGGATCGGAGTAGTCGGAGGCGGCGCGCTCGCCGGAACTCTGGCTGCTCGGCGCCCAGTCGTTGCCGGCGTCGTCGCCGAAGGAACTGACGGAGCCGCCGCTGCCGTTCGACGGGTCGCGCTCGACGCTGCCGGGGTGGCGGTGCGGGCTCCGGCCCGGTTCCGGCGCGACCGAATCGCCATTGCTCGCATTCGGCTCCGGCTCTGGTTCCACTGGGCTGGGTTCGGGGGCCGCGGATGAGGACTGCGTGGGCACGGGCGTGGGCTGCGGCGTGTTCGTGGGCTTGGGGGTCGGCGTCGGTGCGGGTGACCCCGGCGAAGTCGTGGAGGGTGCCGTCGAGCTGTCGGAGGCACTGGGCTGCGGCGCCGTGGTGCTGGGGTCGGCGGAGCCCGCGGTGGCGGACTCGGTCGCGGGGGCCGATGAATCCGCACCATCGCCGTCGGCCGCGAGCGCGGCGCCGGCACCGAGCGGAGCCACCGCAAGTGCGAGGGCGACGGCGCATGCGACGGCTCGGCTCCTCAGGGCGGAGACCGTCGTCATGCTGTTCCTTTTCGTCGCTGCTGGGGTGCGGGGCCGCACAGGACCGTGCCGGTGCCTGCGGGGGCAATGGGAGGGGAGCCCAGGGTGCGCGGGGCGGAAGGCGCTGAGTACCGGGCCCCGTCCCATGGTAGGGCGTGTGCGCTGGTCAGGGCCATCCCCACGCGTTCTAAACGTTCAAAAGCCACAGATTTCACAAAATGTACGCGCTCAGCCCTGCTCCGGGTAGCCGACGACCCGGTCCGAGCCCTGCCGCACGATCGCGTACCCGGGCGCGCCCTCCGTCAGGGCGAGCAGATTCGTCTGGGTCCTGAACGCCGTGCTGCCGGAGAGCAAGCATGCGGCGCCGTCGACCGTGACCGGGGTGAGCGTGCCGCGCGGCTCGGAGAACCGGACATCGGCCTCGGAGCCGTCGCGCACGAGCAGTCCGCTGCGCATGTTGAACAGGTAGGGGCCGATGACGGCGTGCTCGTAGTTCTGCCCGCGCACCCAGCTCGCCTCGCCCACGGCGTCCGTCGATGTGGAGACCGTGGAGGCGATCATGCCGGTCTCCGCCTCGCTGACCACCAGCTGGATGCGGTGGCCGCTGTTCGTGCTGGCCCCCGGCTGGCCCCACAGGGTGACGACCTTGCCGTGCCCGGCGGAGACCCAGCGGATGATCTCGAGGCCCTCCTCGGGCTTCTCGAGTGCGATGCGCGTGGTCTGGCCGGTGGCGATGTCGGTGCTGATGAGCGGCCCGCGGAACTCCGCGCTGATGAGCCGGTCGTCGTCGAGCGCCATGGGCGTCGAGCCCGCCGGCGGCGTGGGGATGTTGCGCATCCCATCGCCGGTGAACGTGGACAGGGAGTTCCCGGCCTTGACGAGCACGCTCGAACCGGCCGAGGAGAGGCGTGCGCCCGCGGGCAGCGTGTAGTCCACGGGCGCCGAGGTGCCGTCGAAGAGCGCCTGCGCGTGCCGGCCCGTGCGCCACAGCAGTGCCTTGCGGCCGTCGATCGTCGTATCGACGGCGAAGTCGAGGCGGCCGTCCAGGCTGCCGCCGTAGCGCTGATCGCCGCTGCGGGGGTCGAGGACGCGCAGCTTCTGCTCGTCGATGACGAGGACCCCGCGGGCCGTGGCCGTGACGGAGGCGGTGCTTTCGACCTTCGCCTGCCAGGCGGGCTCCTCGGCATAGCCCGGCACGGGCTCGGACGAGTCCTCGACGCGGATCTCCGACTGCTGCGCCTGGCTGCTCGCCGCGGAGATGCTCTGAGGTGCGCCCGTGCCCGGCGCGCCGATGATGGTGGGGACGAAGTAGGCGGCCAGCGCCCCGACGAGCAGGATGGCCAGCACGATGCCCGGCATCGTGAGCCCGCGCAGCTGGGGCAGCGCGCCCCGCTTCGCGCGGCCGGCGCCGGGCCCGTCCCGGCGGGCGGGCGCGCTGCGCTGGGCTCGCTCGGCGCGCCGCGCGCTGCGCTTGGAGGCCCGGGCCGAGGCGCGGGTCGGCTCGGCGGGGCCGGAGAACGGAGTGCCCACCGGGTAGGCGGACTCCTGCCCCGCCGCGGGTTCTGCCCGCGACTGCGCGGGGGCCTCCGATGCCGCGGACGGAGCACCGGGCGCGGATGGAACGCCGGCCGCGGATGGGGCGCGGGGTGCGGACGGACCGGCGGCCCCGAGCCGGGCGGCAGACCCGGCTTGCGCCCCGGGACCCGTCGCAGGGTCCGCGGCGGCGCCCGGTGCGGGCTCGGTGGGCGGGGCGGCGGAAATGCGGCCGCCCGATTCGATCGTGATCGTCCGAACGGCCTGCCCGTCGTGGATCTGCGCGGTGATGTCCTCGCCCGCGGCCTTCGCGGCCTGGACGAGCTGTGCCATCGCCGCGCCCAGGTCCGGGTGCTCGCTCACCGCGTCGCCGACCGTGAGCTGCGCCGAGCGATCGGCGGCAACGCGCACGGAAGCGGTGGACATGGACGGCAGACCTCGCGGTAGACGGCAGGCGGACGGGGAAGGCGGTTTTTCAGTGTACGAAGCCCAACGGGGCCGCCTGCCCGATGAGTCCGAATAGTTACCCGCCGGTGACGCAATCGTTGTGGCCGGTCCGGGTTTGCCAAACGCGAAGCCGGGCAACTAGCATGTCATCTGCTGTCTGCGCGCCGAAGTGGTGCGCCGGATATGCGATGGTGGCTATAGCTCAGTTGGTAGAGCACCGCGTTGTGGTCGCGGGGGCCGCGGGTTCAAGTCCCGTTAGCCACCCCAGTCGAGCAAGGCCCCGCACCCCCGTTCACCGGGCGTGCGGGGCCTTTGCGCGTGCCCCGGCGCCAGCCCGCGGCCGGCCGTGGCCTTCGGGGCCCGTGCCTCAGCGCTCCCGGACCACGCTGAGCAGGAACGCGCTGTCCTCAAGCGCCTCGACGGCGTGGCGGGCGTGGGGGATAGCGATGAGCTCGCCCGGGCCCAGCTCCCACCGCCGCGCACCGGCGATGAGCGCAATCCGGCCCGAGAGCACCTGGAGGGTCGCCTCCGGCGGCGCATCGTGCTCCGCGAGACCGCTGCCGGCGGCCAATGCCAGGACCGTCTGGCTCAACACGGTCTCGTGGCCCCCGGCCACCATGTGCGCGGCCCTGCCCGCGTGCGCACCGCGCGCCTTGGCCACCAGCTCCCGGCTCAGGGCGGTGAGGCTCACGGCGCCGAGGCCCGGGGCGCCGGCATGCGGGGCGCCGGTGTTCGCAGTGCCGGGAGCCGGGGCACGGGGTGTCGCAGCGCCGGGATTTGAAGCGCCGAGACTCGCAGCACTGGGATTTGAAGTGGCGGGACTCGAAGAGCCCGGACTCGCCGTGCCGCCGTCCGGGCCACTCTGCCTCGGGCCGCTCTGGTCGGCTGCCCGAGGTGCGGTGCCGGCCGAATCGCTGGGATCCTCTGCCATGTCGATCGGTGTCCTTTCGATGGGTGCGGGGACAGCTCCACGGGCGCGGGGGGGCCGCTCAAGGGGTGCCGGCGCGGGCCCCGCCCGCTCAGCCGGTCAGCGCCGTCAGGGCCGCCAGCGAGGCAATCGCTCCGGCTCCCAGCGCGGCGGCCTTGGCGAGCTCGAAGGCCACGTAGAGCAGATGCGCCCGGGAGCGGTGCTCGCCCGGGTCCTGGCCCGCGAGCACGGCATCCGAGCGGCGGGTGACGAGCGGGCGGGCGAGGAGGAGCTGAAGCAGCAGGAGGGCCACCGCGCCCAGCAGCGCACACCCGCCCAGGCCCCAGGAACCGCCCGGACCGCCGCCGGAGAGCAGCAGTCCCGCCGTCACCACCGCGGCGAGCACGAGCTCGCAGGCGTTGAGCGCGCGGAAGACGAGCCTGCCGATTCCCAGCCCCAGCGGGATCGTGATGCCGGGAGCCTGGAACTTCAGCGGCGCCTCGAGGAACGAGACGGCCAGGACCATGCCCAGCCAGACGAACGCGGCCGCGATGGCCACGGCGCTCACGAGGCCGTCTCCACACGGGCGCCGCCCGCAGCCGCACCGCTCCTCACGGCTCCGGCACTCCTCGTGGCCACGGCACTCGTCATGCCCGCGGGGCTCCGCAAAACGCCAGTGCTTCTCGTGCTCTCAGCGCTCCCCGTCGCTCCCGCACCCCTCATGCCCCGGGCACGACGACGAGGCCGTCGGCGCCGATGTGCGGGTTCTCCGCGACGGGCACGCGCTCGCCCTCGGGGACGCGGCCGGGCGCGGTGCCCGCTCCGAACGGCGAGCCACCCAGCGCCTCCCGCCCGTGGGGGGAGACCCAGTTGGACAGATCCGGGCCGTCCGGCACGATCCCCGTGGGATTGATGTCGCTGTGGACGATGTAGTAGTGCTCCTTGATCTGGGAGAAGCTGATCGTGTCGCCGAACCCGGGGGTCTGGAACAGATCGCGCGCGTAGCCCCAGAGGTTGGGCAGCTCGTCGAGCTTGCTCCGGTTGCACTTGAAGTGGCCGTGGTAGACGGGGTCGAACCGGGCGAGCGTCGTGAACAGCCGCACGTCCGCCTCGGTGATCGTGTCGCCCATGAGGTAGCGCCGGTCGGCCAGGCGCTCCTCGAGCCAGTCGAGCGCGGTGAAGAGCCGGTCGAAGGCCGCGTCGTAGGCCTCTTGCGAGCCGGAGAACCCGCACCGGTAGACGCCGTTGTTGACCTCGGTGTACACGCGCTTGTTCACCCGCTCCATCTCCTCGCGCAGCTGCGCCGGCAGGAGGTCCGGGGCGCCCTCGCGCTGGAAGTCCCGCCACTGCTCGGAGAAGTCGATGGTGATCTGCGGGAAGTTGTTCGTCACGACCTCGCCGCTGGGCACGTCGACGATCGCGGGGACCGTGATGCCCTTCGGGTAGCCGGGGAAGCGCCGCTCGTAGGCGTCCTTGAGCCTGGGGATGCGCAGCACCGGGTCGAGGCCGCCGGGGTCCAGGTCGAACGTCCACGAGTCCGCGTCGTGGGTGGGGCCGGCCAGGCCCATGGAGATCGCGCCCTCGAGCCCCAGCAGGCGGCGCACGATGATCGTGCGATTCGCCCACGGGCAGGCGCGGGCGGCGATGAGCCGGTAGCGGCCGGCCTCGACGGGCCACTGGCCGGTCCCGTCCGAGGTGATCCGGTCCTCGATGTAGGCGGTGTCCCGCTCGTAGCTGGCCTCCACGTAGGTGCCGTTCGCCATGGCCTCTCCCCTCGTCATGGGTGCCCGCGGGCACCGTGATTCCCGCGCCCGAGGCGGGGCGGGTGTGCGCGTGGGCGCCGCCGGCCGCTTCAGGACGCGGCGTCGTCCGGCTCCCACGATACGGCCCGTGCGCCCTCCCCGGTGGGCAGGTGGGTGCGCCAGGCGCTCACGACCACTGCGCCGCAGAGTGCCGCCATGACGGCGCCGGCGGTGAAGAGCTGGGCGAAGGTGAAGTGCGCGGAGAGCGCGGTGAGCGTGACCGGGACGAAGAAGCCCAGGTAGGAGAAGCTGTAGAAGACGCTCGTGAGCCCCGCGAGGTCGTCGGGTCCCGCGATGCGCTGGACCTCGCTGAGCCCGGCGATCATCGCGAGCCCGTAGCCCGCGCCCAGGACGGCGGCGCCCGCGATGGCCAGCGGGAGCGTCAGGCGAGAGGCCGCGAGCGCCGCGATCACCATGCCCACGAGGATGATGCCCATGGCCAGCGCGGAGGCGCGGGCGCTGCGGTGGGTGTCGATGCGCTTGCCCAGCATCTGCACCACGGCGCCCGCGCCCAGGCAGATGACCGTGAGCAGGCCCGACAGCGCGATCGGCAGGCCGCCGGAGTGATCCGCCATGAGTCCGGGCAGCACCGCGTAGGCACTCCCCGCGGCCCCGAAGACCCACGGCGCGACCGGGATGACGACGAAGAGGAAGCGGCGGTGGGCGACTGCCGGCACCTTGAGGTCTGCCCACAGGCTGCCGGTCTCCGCGGCCGTGCGCCGTCGGCGGGTCTCCGGGGCGCGCAGGATGGCCAGGGAGGCCAGGAGTGCGATGACGATGTGCACGCCGTAGCTGAGCCGTTCGGGCAACGGGGCCCACTGCGCCAGCGCGGCGGCCGCACCGGCGCCGACGAGGAAGCCGGTCGTCAGCGACAGCGAGGCCCGCCGGGGGCCCGCACCGGCATCGGCTGCCCGCGAGAGCTCGGAGATCCAGGCGGCGCCGACGGCCATGCCCAGGCCCAGCGCGAGCCCGCACAGCACCCGTCCGATGCCCACGGCGACGAACGAGGCGGGGGCGGCGGCGATGACGAGCGAACCGGCCAGCGCAAGGGGAGCCGCCGGCAGCAGCAGCGGCCGGCGCCCGAAGCGGTCGGACAGCGGGCCGCCGATGAGCAGCGCGGGCACGATGCCGAAGATGTAGGCGGCCAGCAGGCCATCGGCCACCACAGGGGAGAAGTCCCCGTTCTGGCGGTACATGACGAGGAGCGGGGTGAACTCGTTGCCGCCCCAGGCCACGGCGAACATCACGAAGGCGACGGCCCGCCAGGCCCCGGCGGGCGCGGGGGAGCCGGGGCGGGCCACCTGGTCCGCGGCGTGGGTCGGGGCTGGGGATCGGGACACGTCTTCCTTCGGGGCGGCGGCGGTTGTCTTGGGCGAGGGCGCGGCGCGATTCACAGGGCGGCCCGGGCGGTGGCGAAGTGCTCGGCGAGCCGCGCGGCGTAGTCGTCGGCGCGGCGCTCGCGCAGGGCGGAAAGGAGGGCCGCGTGCGCGGCGCGGAAGTCCTCGGCGCGGCCCAGGTCGTGGGAGACGGAGTTGGCCGCCAGGCGCTGCTGGCGCTCGCGCAGACCCGCGGCGAAGGCGGTGAGCAGACTGTTGCCGGCGGCGGCGATGACGCAGTGGTGGAACTGCGCATCGGCGGCCGCATAGGCGGGCAGGTCGTCCGCGGCGATCGCGCTGCGCTGGGCCTCGATGATGTCCTCCAGGCGTGCGCAGACCGCGCTCAGCGCCTCGTCCCGCAGACCGGTGAGCGAGCGGGCGGCGTGGGACTCGACGACACGGCGGGCCTCGAAGACCTCATCGGCCTCGGCGGGGGAGATGGGCACGATGAGCGCCCCGCGCTTGGGGTACAGGCGCATGAGGCCCTCGGCCTCGAGGCGCAGGAACGCCTCGCGCGCCGGCGTGCGGCTGATGCCCAGCTCCGCCGCGATCTCGCCCTCGCTCGTCATCGTGCCTGCGGCCAGGGCCCCGCTGAGCACCTGGCCCTTGACGTGCTCGAAGGCACGAGCGGTGGCCGACTTCATGTATCTATCTTGTATCTATGAGGCTCGGAGCGCAAGTCACCGCCCCCGGACGCACGCGAGGCGCCGCGGGCACTCGGCCCGCGGCGCCTCGGCGGCGTGCTGCGCGGTGTCAGTCCTGCGCGGACTCCCGGGGCGGGCGCTCCGCTGTGCGCAGCGAACCGGGCGCGGCCTGGCCCGGCGCGCCTCCCTCGGCCGCGCGCGGGCGCTCCGGCTCGCTCTCCGCCTCCCGGTACTCCTCGAGCGAGCGCGGGGAGCCGGAGAAGGCGGCATCGCGCTGCGGTTCGGAGACCACGGACTTCTCCGTGACGTCGAACTTCTCGCGGTACTTGCCGAACAGCAGCCGGCCCTGCGAGTAGATGGCCGTCGTCGCGTTGTAGCCCAGGATCGTCGCCGGGTAGAGGAACCACTGGCCCAGCATCATGACCGACCGGAAGCGGCCGTAGCGCACCGGCCGCGGGGGGATGAGGTTCCAGAAGACGATGATCGAGATGAGCAGCGAGATCATCGCGACCTGCTGGATGACGCCCACGAGGAACGGCATCTGCTTGACGAAGCCGTCGACGCCCGAGCCCGTCTGCGTCATGACGATGAACGGCACCCAGCCGCCGATCGCGATGATGAGCGAGACGGACGCGAGCGTGATGTGGCCCTCGAGCAGGCCCAGGAAGCGCAGGGCGGAGCCGAAAAAGGGCGCCTTGCGATCCGAGATCGCCTGCCCCACGTAGGGCACGTCGGAGGCGCCGTAGGACCAGCGGCTGAGCTGCTTGAACTGCGCGATCATCGTCTGCTTGAGCCCGCCCGCGAGCACGGCGTCCTGGTAGATCGGCACGTGGATGGGCACGACCCTGTAGTCCCCGCCGAAGTGGAAGTACGAGCGCCAGTACTGATGGCCGTCCTCGACGATCGTGCGCTTGGACCAGAAGTCCATCTCGATGAGCGCATCGAGCGGCTGGGAGTGGGAGGCGAAGTTGCGCAGCGAGAAGGGCCGCACGGTGGAGGTGAGGTTCCAGAAGCAGTTCGCCGAGGCGACCACGCGGGTGATGGCCGGCGCGTCCCAGATGTTGCTCAGGTAGAGGCTGATGGGCTGGAACGAGCGCCGCTTGCGCTCCGGGCAGGCGATGTACTCGTAGGCGACGTAGTCGAAGTAGGACTCATAGGGCTTGTTGTCGCAGTCGAGGGTCGTGACGATGACCTCGTCGGGCTCGTAGCCCTCCGCCTGCGCCCACTCCTGGACCCGGTGCCCCGCATACGTGATGTTCGCGCCCTTGCCGGCGAGCTCCGCCGGCAGGTCGCGGGGATGCTCGACGAGCTCGAAGCGGCCGAAGCGGTGGCCGAACTCCTCTTTCAAGCGCTCGGCGGTGCGCTTCATCTCCGGCCCGCCGCGGCCCTCGTAGGCGAAGAAGAGGCACAGCTGATCGCCGGGCGTGGTGGAGTACATGAGCCCGCGGATCGTGGGGGCGATGACCTCATAGGACTCGTTGTAGGCGGCGATGATGATCGCGTGGCGCAGGTCCGAGGGGTGGAGGTAGTCCTGCGGGGCGGCCTTGACGCGGTCGAGCAGCTCGCGGTGCTGGTGGACGTGGAAGGAGCCCGGCGGGCTCGGCGGCACCCGCCGGCCGTCGAGCGTGAGGCCGATGTCCACGAGGCGCGCACCCCAGTCCACCCGCGCGCTGGCCTTGTAGCGCACGAAGCCGCGGGCCAGGTCGATCGAGCCGCGGATGGCGCGGAAGAACATGATCCCCACGACAATGAGCACGTAGACGGCGCCCGCACGCGGCGAGAAGATCGGGATGATGAAGACGGCCAGCAGCGCCGAGTAGCTGATGATCGCGGGGATCGTCTCGAAGAGCCGGTAGAGCGGTCTGCGCCGCCCGAGTGGGATCTCGTTGTCCACGCTCACATCCTTCCGGGGCGCACCGCGCGGGGGTGTCCTGCGCTCCGGGCCCACGTCCTCACGGCGGACCCGATGCGGGCGGCCGTGCACACGGTCTCAACCTCCCAGTCTACTGGGCGCCGGCCGCGCGGGTCAGTGCTTGCGGCTGTGGGGTGCCACACGAACGGCTGGGCGCTCCCTCAGGGCCACCGCCGAGTGCCATCGCTGGGCGGCATCGCTGGGCGGCATCCTCGCGCGGACCGGGCACCGGTTGCCGTGGACCGCTCACCGGGCACTGCATGTCCCCCTTGCGGGATGCCCCCGGCGCGGCGCTGCGCGGCTAGGATCGGCCCATGGTGGACACGCGCAGAGCAGACCTCATCCGCAAGCTGACCAAGCGCCTCGAGAGCGTGCACTCGGCCGGCTACTTCTCGCCGGCTGTGGCTCGCGCGGTGGCCGAGGCGGGCATCGAGCACCCCGGGCAGGCGTACCTGGCAGGCCGCGCCGCGCCCATGGGAGCGGTGCGCGCCGCGGTGGTGACCGCCGCGTTCTACAACTTCAGTCCCGAGCACGTGCGCCGGTTCGTGCCCGCGTGCTGGGAGATCGCGAGCCCCGAGCGCATCTGGGCGGCGCGCGTGCGCGGCACCGAGGCCATGCTCGCCCACCTCTTCCTGGGGGAGGGGGAGCGCGACCACTCCGAGCTCGCGGCGGCCGCCGCGCAGCTGGGCCGCGCGCTCCAGCCGGTGCTCGCCGCACAGCTGCCGGACGGACGGCCCCTCTACGCGGCGCACCAGGAGGCCCTCGCCGCCGGGGTGCAGGCCGAGGACCCCGCCGTCCAGCCGTTCCTCGACCTCTGGTCGGTCGCCACCCTGCTGCGCGAATACCGCGGGGACGGCCACATCGCCGCACTCGTCGTCAACTACCTGCCCGGGCTCCAGGCGCTCGCCCTCCACACCGCCACGGGCACGTCCTTCCGGCCCGAGGCCGCGCGCAAGTCCCGCGGCTGGTCAGCCGAGCAGTGGGCCCAGGCGCAGGAGTCCCTGCGGGCCCGCGGCCTGCTCGTGGGCGCCGGCGAGGAGGCCGAGCCCACCGCGGCCGCCGCCGGCCTGCGCGAGCAGATCGAGGCGCAGACGGACGCCTCCGTGGCCGTGGCGTTCTCCCCGCTGGACGACGAGGCGCTCGCGGATGCCGCCGAGGCCGCCAAGGACTTCGCGCGGGTCGTCGTGCGGGCCCAGGCCTTCCCGGCCCAGATCTTCGCCCCGGGGTCCGGGATGACGCGCGGGTGACGGGAGCGGCGCGCGGCTGAGGGCAGTGGTGCGCGGCCGGGAGCTGAGCGGGCTCAGGCGCCGGGCGAGGACCTCTCGCCGCCCGCCTGCGGCGCCTCGGCGGCGTCGGGGGTCTCCTGCGCGGGGAAATGGGCCTGTGCCACCTGCGAGGCGATCGCCTTCGCGGTCTCCGAGTCGGGGCCCTCGGGCACGAAGACGGCCCGCCGGTAGTAGTCGAGCTCGGCGATCGAGTCCCGGATGTCGCCGAGCGCACGGTGGCCCCCGGTCTTGGCCGGAGCGCTGTAGTAGGCCCGCGGATACCACCGCTTGGCGAGCTCCTTGATCGAGGAGACGTCGATGATCCGGTAGTGCAGCCAGTCGACGAGCTCGGGCATCTGCACCTGCAGGAAGCCCTTGTCCGTGCCCACCGAGTTGCCGCCCAGCGGCGCCCTGCCCGACTCCGGGACGTGCGAGCGGATGTAGGCGAGCACCCGGTCCTGCGCCTCGGCGACGGTCGTGCCGCCATCGAGTTCCCCGATGAGGCCCGAGGCGGTGTGCATGCCGGTGACGAAGTCGTTCATCTGCGCGCGGGCGGCAGCGCTCGGCCGGATGACGACGTCGATGCCCTCATCGAGGGGGGTGAGGTCGAAGTCGGTGACGATCGCCGCCACTTCGACGAGTTCGTCGGTGCCGAGCACGAGCCCGGTCATCTCGCAGTCGATCCACACAATCCTGTCGTAAGCCACCGGCCCACTGTACAACGCGGCGCCTGTGGGCAGGCCGGGCCGAGCGGGGCGCGCGACGGCGGGGTGGGAGGCCACGGCAGGACCGGGGGCCGCACCGCGCGGTGCGCAGTCGCGGGGCGGTGCCCGGCGCCCGCTCAGGGGGAAACCCGGCGAGTGTTCAGGGGGAAGTCAGCAAACGCATCGGCTGCGCGGATAACGGTTCGGCAACGGCGTGAACTAGACTTGGCCGGGCCCGTTCGCGGATCCCACACCACGGCCCACCCAATGGAAGGACCTCAGTGCGCTACGTTTTCGCCGTCATCTTCATGGTGCTCGGGGTGGTCCTGGGCGGCTTCGGCATCCTGCAGAAGACCGTCCTCGCCCCCTCCGACACGATCACGGCCACGGCCGACCTGGACTCCCCGGGCCCGCTCGTCGTGGTCGACCCGGGGATGCTCAACCTCTACCCGGGCCCGGCCAGGCTCACGGTCGAGGGCACGGGCGACGTGACGATCGCCCAGGCCTCGAAGGAGAACGTCGACGCCTGGGTGGGCGACACCGCGCACACGGAGATCACCGGGCTGACGAGCGAGAGCGCGCTCAAGGCGGAGAAGTCCGACGGCAAGGACTCGGCCCCCAACCCCGCGGCTGCGGACCTGTGGACCTCGGTGCAGACCGGCGCCGCCCCCCAGACGCTCGACTGGGACCAGGACGCCGGCCGCACGGCGTTCCTCATCGGCACCGACGGCAAGTCCGACGCCGCCCAGCAGGTCTCCATCTCCTGGCAGAAGGACGCCGCCACCCCCTGGGCGGTGCCGCTCATGGTGGCCGGCGGGATCGCGTTCCTCATCGGGCTCGTGCTGCTGTTCATGGGCATCCGGCGCGGCCGGCGCGAGCGCCGCCGGCGCACCGCGCGCCAGGAGCGCCGGCGCAAGCTCGCCGAGACGGGGGCGGCGTTCGCCGTCGTGCCCGCGCTCGCGCTCGCCGGCTGCGGTGCGCAGTCCCAGGAGCTGCCCGAGCCCTCCCCGGCGGACAAGCCCAGCACCGCCACCGCCGTCATCGACGACGGCCAGGCCGAGCGGATCCTCCACAGCGCCTCGGAGGCCGTCGCGCAGGCGGACTCCAACCTCAGCTCGAAGACGCTCGAGACGCGCGCCTCCGGCCCGTTCGGCGCGCTGCGCAAGAAGGCGTACGCCGTGAAGAAGAAGGCCAAGGACGTCGACCTGCCCCCGGCGCTCGCCGCGGACTCCATCACGCTCAACTACACCTCGGCGACGGACGCCTGGCCGCGGGTCACCACGCTCGTGGCCGAGGACTCCGACTCCGGCCAGACCCAGCTCATCGTGCTCAAGCAGGACACCGCCCGCTCCGACTACAAGGTGTGGTCGCAGTCGGTGCTCCTCTCCGGCAGCCAGATCCCGGAGGTCAACGACGCGCGGCAGGGCTCGACGCTGCTGGGCGCCGACGCCAGCGGACTCGCGAAGACACCGCAGGACACCGTCTCCGCGTACGCGAAGGCGCTGGCGGTCGGGTCGAAGAGCGGCGGCGAATTCGGCGACGACGACTACGCCAAGCAGGTCAAGAAATCGCTCGAGGACCAGAAGAAGGCGCTCGCCGAGGGCAACGCGACGATCGACGCGAAGTACACGCCGGGCAAGAACGTCGTCGCGCAGCAGACGGCCGACGGCGGCGCGGTGGTGGTGGGCAGCATGACCTCCACCCGCACGATCAGCCCCGAGTCCACGGGCGGGCGCTCCGGCACGCTCAGCGTGCCCAAGCCGCAGAGCGAGCTCGTCAAGGAGACTTCGACGAGCAAGAAGCTCAAGACGGACTACGCGGAGATCGTGGCGTTCGTCGTGCCGAAGAAGGGCGGCGGCAAGCCCCAGCTCATCGGCGTCACCGAGGCGATGACCGGTGCCGAGCTGACCTAGGCGCCCGCGCAGCGCGCACCGGGGCCCGCGTGGGAATACAGTGGCCCCAGGACCACAACCGCCGCGCGCGGCCCGCGGCCGCGCCGGCCCAGCGAAGCCACAGCAGGAGTGATGCACATGTCAGTTCCCCCGCAGCAGCCCGGTCAGCCCGGCGCCGCACCGCAGCCCGGCAGCGCCGCGCAGCCCGCCCCTGCCGGCGGTGGGCACGGTGGCCTCGACCTCTCCGCCGTCCGCAGCCGCTCCGCCGTGCCCGCCCAGGCGGCGGGCCAGGGCGGCGCCGGCGTGAGCGTGCCCGCGCTCGTCTTCGACGTCGACGAGGCGAGCTTCAACAGCGTCGTCGAGCTCTCCGCCCGCGTGCCCGTCGTCCTCGACCTGTGGGCGGACTGGTGCGAGCCGTGCAAGCAGCTCTCGCCCGTGCTCGACCGCGTGGTCGAGGGGATGGGCGGCGCGCTGGTGCTCGGCAAGGTCGACGTCGACGCGAATCCGCGCATCCAGCAGATGTTCCAGGTCCAGTCGATCCCCACCGTCGTCGCGATCGTGCAGGGCCAGCCCGTCCCGCTGTTCCAGGGCGCCCAGCCCGAGGCGCAGGTCAAGCAGATCTTCGACCAGCTCGTCCAGCTCGCGGGCCAGCAGGGCATGACCGAGCGCGCCGTGGTCGCGGGCCAGGCGGAGGAGCCCGCCGGTCCGGCCCACCCGGACGCACTCGACGCACTCGAACGCGGCGATCTGGACGGCGCCGAGGCCATCTACCGCGAGGCCCTCGCCGCCGCCCCCGCCGATGAGGACGCCAAGGTGGGCCTGGCGCGCGTCGGCCTGCTCAAGCGCACCCGCGGCAAGGACCTCGGCCAGGTCCGCCAGGCGGCAGCCGACGAGCCCGGCAGCGTCGACGCGGCGCTCGAGCTCGCGGACCTCGACGTCGCAGGCGGCCACGTCGACGACGCCTTCGCGCGCCTGCTCGGGATGCTCCCGACCCTGGCCGGAGACGACCGCGAGCGCGTGCGCGTGCGCCTCCTCGAGCTGTTCGAGGTCGTGGGCGCGGCCGACCCGCGGGTGACGAAGGCGCGTTCGCGCCTCATGCGCGCCCTCTTCTGACGCCATGCTCAAGTGGGTGTTCGCCGCGCTGTCGGCACTGGTGGGAGTCCTCGCCGTTGTCCTCGTCCTCTCCGCGCTGTCCGTGGCGGGCACGGACGACGTGACGGAGACGGACGAGTTCACGGCCGATTCCGCGGCCCGCGCGATCCTGCTCAACGAGCAGCTCGTGCCGTTCGCCAAGACCACCGCGACGATCACGGCGACCGGGGATGAGGAGCTGTTCATCGGCACCGCGAGCGGCGTGGACACCGAGGACTACCTCACCGGAGTCGCGCACGAGGAGATCACCGACGTGCACTTCCCCGGGGCGATCGACCACCGGTTCGTGCCGGGCGAGGCGCCCAAGGCCGCCGCGGCCGACCGCGACTGGTGGCTCAGCCGCGACACGGGCGCGGCGGTCTCGCGGACCTTCGAACTCGATGACAGCCGCCAGACGCTCGTCATCGCGCCCGCCTCCGGCACTGGCACCCTGGACAACGTCCACGTGCGCATGACCATGCAGGTGAGGGGCGTATTCGCGTTCTGCGTCATCGGCATTGCGGTGGCGCTGCTGGCCTTCGGGCTCACGGCGTTCCTGCTGCTGCGCATCCGCGCCAAGCGCATCCGCCCGCGCCCCAAGGGCCCCGACGGCGGGGCCGCGCACCGCGCCCGCACCGAGGCCTTCGAGGCCGCGGGCGTCCGGGGGCCGCCGGCCGCGCAGTCGGCCCCCCGTGCGCAGCCGGGTGCCGCGGGCGGGGCGCAGGAGCCCGCCGCGGAGGCACCGGATAGCCCGAACCGTGCGCCGGGTCCCGCCGAGCCGGATCCCGCCGAGCCGGCCGGTCAGCGCAGCCCCAGCGAGTCACTCAGCTCCGATGCTCCGCGTGGGGACGACGGCGCTCCGCTCAAGGACGGCACCCGGCTGAAGGACGATGCCCGGGCCGACGACGACACTCGGGTAGCGGATGGCACCCGCGCCGATGGCGCTCGGCCCGAGGGCGCGCCGCGGTCCGGGAACGGCGACGGGACCGAGGGCAGCACTGGTCGGGTGAATCGCGCCCGCGGTGAGGGCGACGTCCGGGCCGAGGGTGCTGCTTCTCACCCGGACGATGCGCGGGACGAGCATGACTCGCCCGCCGACGGCCACACCGGTGACCGGACTGACAGCGACAGCGAACGCGACGACGACAGCGGCGACAGCCACGGCACCGGCAACGGCACCAGCACCGGCGATGCCGTCGGCGACGGTGCCGGCCGTGCCGGCTCGCCGCGGGCGGGCTCGAGCGCGCGCGAGCGCGGCAGCGCCCGGTCACCGCGCAGGCGGGGCCGGCGCGGGCGCTTCACCGGCTCCTCGGCTGGGGGCGAGAGCGCCGAGGCCGGCGGCAGCACCGGCGGCAATCCCGGCGACGCAGCCGGCAGGCAGGGCGGTGCGGAGCGCCGCGGCGGCCCCGCCGGCCAGGCGAGTGCCGAAGGCGGCCCCGCCCGGCGCCGCCTTCGCGCGCACCGGCGCGGGCTCGCCCTGGCGGCGGGCCTGGGCGCCACGGTGCTGGGCGCCTCGGGCTGCACCCCCCTGCCCATCGCCCAACCCGAGCACCCGCAGGTCTCGCCCTATGAGCGCGGTCCCCTGCGCGAAGGCCAGGCGGGTGAGTTCCTCAAGGACTACACGAAGCGCCTCGACACGGCGCTCGGCAGCGGGGGAGAGGGCCTCGACGCGCTGCAGTCGGGCTCGCTGCTCGAGCGCACCCGCGCGGAGGTGAAGATCGCGAAGGCGGACAAGCAGAAGCTCTCGGCCGTCGGCTTCTCCTCCGTGGTGGCCGCGGGGCCGAGCTTCGGCGAGTACCCCATGTGGTTCCTGGCGTTCGGGCAGGCCGCGGACCAGAAGCAGGGCACCCAGGCGATGCTCGTGCAGCGGGAGAGCTCCACGGCGGACTGGACGGTCGCCAAGGGCATCTTCGTGCCCACCGGTGAGGTGCCGGCGCTCCAGGCGGGCGACGACGGGACCGTGGCCCGCGCGCCGGAGAATCACGCCGGGCTCGCCGCCAAGGCCGCGGCCCAGCTGGCCACGCGCCTGGAGACCGGCAAGGCCCCGGCGGGCGCCGCCGAGGTCAGCGGCAGCGCCGCGAAGAGCTTCCGCAGCTACGTCGAGGCGTTCGGCAAGGGCGATGACGCGTTCGCCAACGTGCGCGCCGACTGCAGCCCGGCCGACGACGGCGAGGTGCGCGGGCTGCGCACCGAGGACGACGGGGCGGTATCGCTGGGCGATCTGCGCTGCGCGGTCGACTTCGATGTGCCCGATGACTACTCCGTGAACATGGGCGCCGCGGTCAAGGCCGTCATGACCACGGGCGACGACGGCAGCCACATCCGCATCAACACCTCGGTGCCCTACCTGGCCGTCCAGCAGGGCGACGCGGTCAAGCTCGTCACCTCGGACTGGTTCCTCGTCTCCGCGCAGACATCGAAGGGCTCGAAGGACGCGAAGAAGAGCGCGAAGCAGACGAAGACGGCAAGCCCCGAGCCGGGCTCCGGCGCCGCGGGGAGCGCGGCGGAGCCGAGCGCCTCGGGCACGGACGCGGGCGGGGCGGCGAGCGCGGAGGGCTGAACAGAGCCGGCCTCCCTGGGCCTGCCGGCCCGCGGCGCACGGGAGCCTGGCCGGCCGGCCAGCGGCCCCCCGGCCCTCGGCGGCCCGCGGTCTCCCACCCTTGGCGGTGGCCGTTGCCCGTCTGCCCGGGCCGTCACTCCCGAGCGGCGGCAGCGACCAGGCTGCCTCGGTGCCGGCCGTCAACCATCTCCGGTGACGCCGGCCCTCACGCATCTGCGGAGACGCCGGCTATCGGCCGTCGGCCTCGGACGGCGGCCTCGCCCCTGTCCAGGGGCAGTCACGCGTGCGCGGGCGCCCTCACACCTGTGCGGGTGACGCCGCCTGCGCGGCGCGGCCCACGCGGCGCAGCCACCACAGGCCCACGAGCGGCAGGATGACGGGGATGAAGCCGTAGCCGATCCCGAAGGCCGACCACACGGTGGAATCGGGGAAGAGGTCCGGGCGGATGAGGCTGAGCGCGCCCACCACGATGACGCCGACGAACTCGACGAGGCAGGCGCCGATCGCGATCCGGTGGCTCGTCCGGGTGCCGAGCACGAAGCACACCGTCGCGACGATGTAGACGAGTGCGGAGAACAGCGAGAGCGAATACGCCAGCGGCGCCTGGTCGAACTTGCTGGCGAACTCGTAGCCCGCGCGGGCGGTCGCGGCCAGCGCGAAGATGCCGTAGACGGCGGTCAGGCCGCGCCCCAGGCCGGAGTGCATTGCCGAGTAGCTCACTGCCAAATCTGATCCATCCTCACAACCATGACGAACACCGTGATCCCGGCCGCCATCAGGACAAGCGGGCCCCACCGGCTGAGCTCGGCGAATGCCCACACCCCGGCCAGTGGCATGAGCACGATGGCGGTGGCGACGTAGCCGAAGAACAGCAGCGGGTCCGTCCCGGAGTGGCCCCCGAAGGCCGCGATCCCCACCACCAGCTGGACGAGCAGGAGCAGCAGCACGAACGCCGCGAATCCCAGCAGGCCCCGGCCGGCGGGACGGTTGCGGATGGCGCCGAGCGCCCCCCACAGCGTGAGGATGACGGCGGCCGCATACTCGAGGAGCGTCAGGACCGGAAACACGGTCCTCAGTGTAGTCCCAGGGTGAGGGCGCCCTGGCCCCGCCCGCGTGGCCGCGGGCCCGTGCGCGCTCGGTCCTGCGCCCGTACAATGTTCGCCGTGCGCGCCTACTTCGACCACGCCGCCACCTCGCCCATGCAGCCGGACGTGCTGGCGGCCTACACAGCCGAGCTCACCCGCGTGGGCAACCCCTCGGCCCTCCACGCCGACGGCCAGGCCGCCCGCATGCGCCTCGAGGCGGCGCGCGAAGAGCTCGCCGAGCTGGCCGGGGCGGGCAGCCCCTCCGAGGTGCTCTTCACCTCCGGGGGCACCGAGGCGGACAACATCGCCGTCCAGGGCCTGTGGCGCGCCCGCAACGCGCAGGCCGCGCGCCCGCGGCTGCTCGTCTCCGCCGTCGAGCACCCCGCCGTGCTCGAGACCGCCGAGGCGCTCGCCGCCCGGGGCGCCGAGCTCGCCATCCTGCCCGTCGACTCCGCCGGTGTGCTCGACCTGGCAGCGCTCGAGGCCGAGCTGGCCGACTCCGCCGAGCGCACCGCGCTCATCAGCGTCATGGCCGCCAACAACGAGGTGGGCGCCCTGCAGCCGATTGCGCGCGCCGCCGAGCTCGCCCGCGCACACGGCGTGCCGCTCCACATCGACGCGGTCCAGGCCTTCGGGCAGGTGCCGCTGGACTTCTCCGCGCTCGGCGCCGCCGCGATGTCGATCACCGCGCACAAGCTGGGCGGTCCCGTGGGGGTGGGCGCCCTGCTGCTGGCCCGCGACGCCGAGGTGGCCCCCGTGCAGTTCGGCGGCGGCCAGGAGCGAGCCGTGCGCTCGGGCACGCTCGACGTGGCCGGCGCCGTGGCGTTCGCTGCCGCCGCCCGCGCCGCCTGCGCGGATCGCCCCCAGCGCACCGCCGCCCTCGCGGCCCTGCGCGACCGGCTCATCGCGGGCATCGAGGCCGCGGTGCCGCAGGCGCGCCTGAGCGGCCCCGCAGGGCCCGGGCGGCTGCCGGGCAGCGTGCACATGGTCTTCCCCGGCTGCGAGGCCGATTCCCTGCTCTTCGGCTTCGATGCCGCGGGATTCGACACCTCCGCCGGCTCCGCGTGCGCGGCCGGAGTCAACCGGCCGAGCTCCGTGCTGCTGGCCATGGGCATGAGCGAGACCGATGCCCGCTCCGCCCAGCGCTTCACCCTGGGCCCCACGACCACCGGAGCGGAGGTCGACGCGCTTATCGCGGCGGTGCCCGGCGTCGTCGCGCAGGCACGCGCCGCCGGCATGGTCTCCGCCGAGCCCGCCTGGCGGGCCGCCTCGGCCGAGCGCCCGGCCACTCCGACCGGGGCGGTGGGCCGATGAGGGTGCTCGCCGCGATGTCCGGCGGGGTCGACTCCGCCGTGGCCGCCGCGCGCGCGGCCGATGCCGGCCACGAGGTCGTGGGCGTCCACCTTGCGCTCAACCGGATGCCGGGCACCCTGCGCACCGGCTCCCGGGGCTGCTGCACGATCGAGGACTCCCGGGACGCCGCCCGCGTGGCCGGGATGATCGGCATCCCCTTCTACGTGTGGGACTTCTCCGAGCGGTTCAAGGAAGACGTCGTCGACGACTTCATCGCCGAGTATTCCCAGGGCCGCACCCCCAACCCCTGCATGCGCTGCAATGAGCGCATCAAGTTCGCCGCCCTCCTCGACCGGGCGCTCGCGCTGGGCTTCGACGCGGTGGCCACCGGCCACTACGCGGAGGTCGTGCGCACCCCGGCCGGCAGCCCGGAGCTCCACCGCGGGCACGACATGAACAAGGACCAGTCCTACGTTCTGGGCGTGCTGACCGGCCCCCAGCTCGAGCACTGCCTCTTTCCTATCGGCGCCTCGGCGGCCAAGGCCGAGGTGCGCGCCGAGGCCGCCGAGCGCGGCTTCCCGGTGGCGAGCAAGCCCGACTCCTACGACATCTGCTTCATCCCCGACGGTGACACGAAGGCGTGGCTGGCGGACAAGATCCCCATGCGCCCGGGGCTCATCCGAGACGAGGACGGCGCGGTGCTCGGCGAGCACGAGGGGGCGATGTCGTTCACCGTCGGGCAGCGCAGGGGCCTGAGCCTCGAGCGCCCCGCCGTGGACGGCCGGCCGCGCTATGTCACCGGCGTCGACGCGCGCTCGAACACGGTCACGGTGGGCGGGCGCGCAGCGCTCTTCGTCGACGCGCTCACCGGCATCCGCACGAGCTGGTGCGGCGAGCCCCCCGCGGACCTCGGGCGGGGCGAGGGGGCCGCGATCGAGTGCGAGGTGCAGATCCGCGCGCACTCCGAGCCCGTCCCCGCCCGCGCGTGGCTGGGGGCCTGCGAATCCGAGCCGCCGGCCAGCGAGTTCGACGTCCCGGCGGTCCGGCCGGCGGGCCAGCTCCTGCACGTGCGCACCGCCGAACCGCTGACCGGGGTGGCGCCGGGCCAGACGATGGTCCTCTACCGCGGCACGCGCGTGCTGGGGCAGGCGACGATCGACCGCACCGCCCGCTGGGAGGAGGGCGGCGCCGCCCCGGCGCAGCAGCCGGAGCCCGCCGGTGCGGGCGCCGCGCTCGACTAGGCTGTGGCCATGATCGAGGGGCAGAAGGAGCCGGCGGCCGGGATGCGTCCCGGTGCGAGCCTGTGGGCCGATGGGGTGGGGCGCCTGAGCGTGCGCGCGCTGCAGTTCCTCATCGTCTTCGCCGCCGTGGCCGTCATCGCCTGGCTCGTGTCCTCGCAGCTCATCGTCTCCCTGCCCATCGTCATCGCCACGATCCTCACGTGCGCCCTGCAGCCCGCCCTCAACTGGCTGCGGGCCCGCCGCTTCGGGCGCGTGGGCTCCACCGTCACCGCCTTCGCCGGGGCGCTGCTCGCCCTCCTCGCCGCGTTCTTCCTCATCGGGCTCGCGATCTACCACCAGGCGGGGGAGCTCGCGGAGAAGGCGATCGAGGGCGTCACCCGCCTGCAGGAGTGGCTGGGCCGGTTCGGCATCCTGCTCAACGCCGAGCGCCTCGAGCAGGTCGAGCGGACCCTGGGCGGCGAGACCGGCAACCTGGGCGAGCGGGCTCTCGCGGGCTTCGCCACCGCGGGCGAGATCGGCGCCGGCCTCGTCCTCACCCTCGTGCTGCTCTTCTTCTTCCTCCTCGACGGCGACCGGATGTGGGCGTTCGCGCGCGGCTTCATCCCCACCCGCCACCGCGAGCGCGCCCACCTGGCGGCCGCGGAGGGCTCCCGGGTCCTGGGCCGCTACGTGCGCGGGACGACGATCATCGCGCTCTTCGCCGCCGTCGTGGACACGGCGGTCATGCTCATCATGCACGCGCCGCTCGCGATCCCGCTGGGCGCGCTCATCTTCTTCGGCGCCTTCGTGCCCATCCTCGGCGCGCTGGTCACCGGCATGCTCGCGGCGCTCGTCACCCTCGTGACGCTGGGCCCCGTGCCCAGCCTCGTCCTCGTCATCGTCGTCATCATCGTCAACCAGATCGAGCACCACATCCTCCAGCCCAAGGTGATGGGCGACACGCTGGGCCTGCACGGGGTCGTCATCCTCATCGCGCTCGCGATCGGCGCGCACACCGGCGGCATCGCCGGCGCCGTCGTCGCCGTGCCGCTGGCCGCGTTCGGCTGGGCCGTGGCGAAGGCGCTCATCGACGCCCGCGGCGGCCTCTACGCCGAGGACATCGCGGACCCGCCCGCCAGCGGCGCCACGCCCGCCGCCGACGGTGCGCCCGCCGCCGACGGCGCGGCCGTGGAGCCGGGCGCCCCCGGCCCGGCGGAAGGCACGCCCGCGTGAGCGCTGCCCCCGGCGCCTGGCGCTCGCCGCTCACTGCTGCCCTCGTCGCCGGCGCCGAGGCGCCCGTCAGCGACGCCCGGTTCGCGGCCGAGCGGATCTGCTACGCCCAGCGGATCCCCGCCGAGGGCGGCCGGATCGGAGTCTTCACCACCGCCGTCGCCCGCCCCGGCGAGGCCCGCCAGCTGCTGCCGGCCGGGTTCAGCGCCCGCAGCCGCGTCCACGAGTACGGCGGCGGGGCCTGGGCGCTTGACGACGCGGGCCTGCTCGTCTTCGTCAACGGCGCCGACCAGCGCCTCTACCGCCTCGACACCGCCCGCACCGGGGCGGACCCGGAGCCGCTCACCCCCGCCAGCGGGGCGGCCGTGCGCTACGGCGGCCTCGCGTACTCGGGCGGCCGCCTGCTGGGGATCCGCGAGGCGCACCTGCCGGGCGGGATCGAGCGCGCCATCGTCGCGATCGACCCGCGCGCGCCCGCAGTCGCAGCGCACACCAGCGCCGAGCCCGCACAGGCCTGCGCAGCGCCCGCCGTCGCGGAGCTGGCCCGCGGGCCGCACTTCCTCGCCCAGCCGCAGCTGTCCCCGGACGGCGCACTGCTCGCATTCATCGGCTGGGACCACCCCGACATGCCGTGGGACGAGACGCGGCTCTACCTGTGCGAGCCGGGCGGCGAGCCCTGCGCCGTCTTCGGCCAGCCCGGCGAATCCGTGCTCCAGCCCCAGTGGCTGTCCACCGCCCGGCTCGCCGTGAGCGCCGACCGCACCGGGACCTGGACGCTCTACCGGCTCAGCGCGCCGGACTTCCTGGCCCGGGCCCAGGGCCGCCCCGGTGCCATGCGGCCCGAGGCCGAGCCCCTGCTGGCGGACCAGGGCGAGATCGGCGGCCCGCTGTGGAGCCTCGACGCCCGTTGGTACCTGCCCGCCCGCGGCGGCAGCCGCATCCTGGCCCAGGCGAGGAGCGGGACCTCCCGGCTGCTGTGGGCCGATGCCTCGCCCGCCGCCCGCGAGGACGGCGATGTGCGCGAACTGCCCTGCGAGCTCAGCGCGTTCGCCCTCGAGGACGTCTCCGGTGACACCGCGCTGCTGCTGGGCGGCGGGCCGGACCGGATCACCGGGCTCTACGCCTACGACATCCCCAGCGGCCGGCTCTTCGCCATCGCCCTGGCCGCGGAGCTGCCCGTCCCCGCGGCCTACCTGCCGCGCCCCGCGGTCCGCGAGTTCGACGGCGTCCACGCGATCGTCTACCCGCCCCACAGCCCCGACGCGGAGGCCGCCGGGCCCGCGCCCTACCTCGCCGTCATCCACGGTGGCCCCACCGCGCAGGCCACCCCGCGGGTCTCGCTCGAGCACGCCTACTTCACCTCGCGGGGGATCGGCGTCGTCGAGGTCGACTACGGCGGCTCCACCGGCTACGGGCGGGCCTACCGCGAGCGGCTGCGCGGCCGCTGGGGCGAGGTGGACGTCGCCGACGCGGTGACGGTCATGACAGCGCTCGTCGCCGAGGGCGCGGCCGATCCCGCCCGGCTGGGCATCCGCGGCGGCTCGGCCGGGGGCTACACGGTGCTGCGCGCGCTGACCGACACGACGGTCTTCGCGGCGGGCGCCAGCTACTACGGGGTGGCGGACCTGACGACGCTGGCCGCCTCCACCCACGACTTCGAGTCCCGCTACGTGGAGGGCCTGGCCGGCGGCCCGGAGGCATACGCGGGCGCTTCGCCGCTGGGCCGCCTCGACACCGTGCGCGCGCCCATCGCGATCTTCCAGGGCGACGTCGATCCGGTGGTGCCGCGCAGTCAGGCCGAGCAGCTGGCCGCAGGCCTGGACGAGCGGGGCGTGCCGTACGCGGCGCTGTTCTTCCCCGGCGAGTCCCACGGCTTCACCCAGCCGGCCAACATCGCCGCCGCCCTCGAGGCGGAGCTGTCCTTCTACGGCCGCGTCATGGGCTTCGAGACCCCCGATGTGCCGCCGGTCGTGCTGCGGGGGCGGGGCCGGTGAGCGCCCTGCGCGCGGCGGGCCTGGGGCCCTGGCCCGGCACCGATGCCCGCGAGGCCGCGGCCGCGTCCTTCGCGGAGCTCGGCGAGGGCCTGCCCCCGCTGCCGCTGCTCGCCGCTCCGGCCGTGGGCGAGACCCGGTGGGCCGTGGACGCCGTCGGCTGCGCCGCCGCCCTGCTCGACGGCCTGCCCGTCGACCGCGACTCCTACGGCTGGCGCCTGGCCGCGGGGGCCGGGCGCGATCTGCGCCGCGAGCGCTCCCGCACGGCGCGCGCGCTCGAGGCCGCCGAGGAGTACGGCGCGGGCTTCGAGGGCCGCGCGCTGCTCAGCCTGCCCGGCCCGTGGACCCTGCTGAGCGCGCTCAGCCTGCCCGGCGGCGGCCGCGCCCTGGCCGATCCGGGGGCCGTGCGCGACGTGCTCCAGGCCTACGCGGCCGGTGCCGAGCAGCTGCTGGCCCGCGCGCAGCGGGCGCTCGGCCAGGCCCCGCGCGTGCGCCTGCTCGAGACCGCCCTTGACGCCGTGCTGGCCGGGAGGGTGCCCACCGTCTCCGGGCTGCGCACCCTGCCGGCCGTGCCGGAGGCCGCGGTCGTGGGCGGGCTGCGCTCGTTCCTCCGCCGCACCGGCGAGGACACGATCATCGCCCTGCCACGGCTGGGCAGCGTCGAGGTGCGCGGCGCGCGCCTGCGCCGCGAAGACCTCCTCGCCGATGCCGGTGCCGGCGCCATCGCCGTGCCGCTGCCGGCGGACTCCCCGGCAGGGCGCGCGCACTGGGAGCGGCTGGCGGAGGCAGCGGACTCCGGCACCGAGGTCTGGCTGCGCCTGCCCGCCGACGCGGGCGCCGAGCCCGGTGAGGTCACCCGCTGGGTCGACGCCGTGCGCCGGCCCTGGACGGCCCTCGGCATGCCCGCGGCCGCCGCGGCCGCACTGGGCGTCCTCACCGGCTGGGAGCTGCCGGTGGACGACCCGCCGCTGCTGCCGGCGGATGCCGCGCCCGCGGGAGCGCGCACCCGTCTGCGCCTGGCCGCCCGCATCGCCGCCGCACTCGAGGAGGACGCATGACGAGCAAGACCCCCGTGCCCGACCCCGCCGAGCCGGCGCACCCCGAGCCCACCCCGGAGGATGCGAGCGGGCCCGGCGCCGACCTCGGCGACCCCGCGGCCCGCCAGCGGCTCGCCCACGAGCTGGCCGCCCAGATCGACGCCCACCGCGAGGCTTACTACGTTGCCGACGCGCCCACGGTCTCCGATGCGCAGTTCGACGCGCTCATGGAGCGCCTGCGCGGACTCGAGGAGGCCTACCCGGAGCTCGCGAGCGCCGATTCGCCCACCCAGCGGGTGGGCGGCCGGGCCGACACCTCGACGTTCGAGGCGGTCGACCACACCGCGCGGATGTACTCCCTGGACGACGTCTTCTCCGTCGAGGAGCTCGACGCCTGGTTCGCCCGCGTGGCCAAGCAGGTGCCCGCGGGCACCCGCTTCCTCTCGGAGCTCAAGATCGACGGCCTGGCCGTCAACCTGCTCTACCGCGCGGGCCGGCTGGTGCGCGCGGCCACCCGCGGTGACGGCTACACGGGCGAGGACATCACCGCCAACGTGCGCACGATCGCGGACATCCCCGCCCGGTTGGACACCGAGCACCCGCCGGAGCAGGTGGAGATCCGCGGCGAGGTCTTCTTCCCGGTCGAGGCGTTCGGCGAGCTCAACGCGGGCCTCGTCGAGCAGGGCAAGGCGCCGTTCGCCAATCCCCGCAACGCCGCCGCCGGCTCACTGCGCCAGAAGGACCCGCGCGTGACCGCGCAGCGGCCCCTGCACATGCTCGTCCACGGGGTGGCGGCCTGGGTCCCGGCCGACGAATCCCACCCGGAGCCCGCGCTGCAGTCCGAGGTCTACGAGCTGCTGCGCTCCTGGGGGATGCCGATCAGCGAGTACTTCCGCGAGTGCCGCACCCAGCGCGACGTCAACGACTACATCGCCTACTACGGCGAGCACCGCCACGATGTCCTCCACGAGATCGACGGGATCGTCGTCAAGGTCGACGACATCGCGGTCCAGGAGGAGCTGGGCTACACCTCGCGCGCCCCGCGCTGGGCCTGTGCCTACAAGTACCCGCCGGAGGAGGTGACGACGAAGCTGCTCGACATCGGCGTCCACATCGGCCGCACGGGCCGGGCCACCCCCTACGCCATCATGGAGCCGGTGCGCGTGGCCGGCTCCACCGTGGACCGCGCGACCCTCCACAACGCCCACGAGGTCGCGCGCAAGGGCTTGCTCATCGGCGACACCGTCGTGCTGCGCAAGGCCGGCGACGTCATCCCCGAGGTGCTCGGCCCGGTCGTCGCAGACCGCGACGGCACGCAGCGCGAGTGGCACATGCCCGCCGACTGCCCGGCCTGCGGCACCCCGCTGGCCGAGCAGAAGGAGGGCGACAAGGACCTGCGCTGCCCCAATGCGCTCTCCTGCCCCGCCCAGGTCACCGGGCGCATCGAGCACGCCGCCTCCCGCGGCGCCTTCGACATCGAGTCCCTGGGGGAGGAGTCGGCCATCGCGCTCACCGACCCGGACCGCCGCCGGCCCGAGGCGCTGGCCGGGCTGGGCGCGGGCCACGCCCTCTACCTGCCGCTGCGCTCGGCGGCCGATGCGCAGCTCGAGCAGTTCTGCGTCGTCAAGAACGGCGCGGTGGCCGAGGGCACCGACGGGGTGCCGCTGCTGCGGGTCACAGACCCCGCCGACCCCCTGCTGCCCGGCCCCCAGGCCCCCGTCGTCACGACCGGGGCCAACCTCTTCGACCTCACCGCAGACGACCTGCGCGACGTCCTCGTCTTCCAGCCCGAGCGCCGCGACGGCGAGCCCACCGGCGACTGGCGCCTGGCGCCGGCGTTCTGGTCGCGGCCGAAGTACGGCTTCTACAAGTCCGCCGGGCAGTGGCGCGAGCAGCGCGGCTCCCAGCCGGGCAAGACCACCGAGGTTCTCATCGACGAGCTGGAGCGAGCGAAGGGCCAGCCGCTGTGGCGGGTGCTCGTGGCGCTCTCCATCCGCCATGTGGGGCCCACGGCCGCCCGCGCGCTCGCCGCCCGCTTCTACACGATGGACGGCCTGCGCGCGGCCAGCCGGGAGGAGCTCGCGGAGACCGAGGGAGTGGGGCCGACGATCGCCGACAGCGTCGTCGACTGGTTCGCCGTCGACTGGCACGCGGCCCTCGTGGACGGCTGGGCGGCCTCCGGCGTGCAGATGGCCGATGCGGCGCCGGAGGAGTCCGGGGCGCCGCAGACCCTGGCCGGGCTGACGATCGTCGCGACGGGCTCCGTGCCCGGCTACACCCGCGACGGCATCAAGGAGGCGATCGTCGCAGCCGGCGGCAAGGCGGCCGGTTCCGTGTCGAACAAGACGGACTACGTGGTGGCCGGCGACGCGGCGGGCTCGAAGCTCGCCAAGGCCGAGGAGCTGGGCGTGCCGATCCTCGACGCCGACGGCTTCGCGCGGCTGCTGGCCGAGGGGCCCGACGCCGGCGGGGACGAGACGGCGGGCGATGCCGCGGATGCCGCCGCGGACGACGGTGCGGACGAGACGGTGGCCGACCCAACGGGCGACACGCCGGAGGGCTGAGCGCCCGAATCCGCTGCACCGGGCCGCCTCCCGCGCCGTCACGGGGCACGTGGGGCCGCCCTCAGCCGGGGCACAGGCGCGCACCCCACCGCACTCAGCCGCGGCTGGGACAGTGGGACGCATGAACCGCACCACCCGCTTCGTCCTCCTCAGCACGCTGGGCCTCTCGGCCGCCCTCACGAGCATCGCCGCCGCGCAGGCGCCGGCCCCGCCCGCGCCTCGGGCACTGCTGGAGGCCACGTTCCACGGCGGGGGCGCCCGCCAGGAGCCCGCGGCCGCCGCGCCCGCGGCCGCCGCGCCTCAGGCGGGCGAATCGGAGCGCTCGCGCGTGCAGGCGGTGCGCGCGGAGCTGCTCGCGGCCGCGGACGGCGGTGAGATGGCCCGCGCCGATGCCGAGCGCGTCGCGGCCGACCTCGCCGGCTACATCTCCGGTGAGCGCACGTTCCCCGAGAGCGCATGAGCCGCGGCGTGGGCCCCGCCGCCCGCTGACCGCGATGACGGCCCTGCTCCCGTCCACGCACCCCAGCCCAGGGCGACCGCCGCACTCGGTGCTCCCGACCCCGCCCGGCGCACTCCGCGCACCGGGCCCGCGGGCCTCGATTAAGGTAGACGGCGAAGCGCGGCGGCCCGCCGCACAGCGAGAACCACAGCCCATCCACCTGAAGGGGTGACGATGCCGGAGCAATCCGCGATCACATCCGAAGAAGTGGCCCACCTGGCCCAGCTCGCCAGGATCGCCATGGACGACGAGGAGCTCGCGGCGCTGGCCGGGGACCTCAACCACATCCTCGGCAACGTCGCGCGAGTGGCGGAGGTCGCCACGGACGACGTGCCGGCCACGAGCCACCCGATCGCGCTGCGCAACGTCATGCGCCCCGACACCGTGGGCGAGACGCTCACCGCCGAGCAGGCGCTGTCGAACGCCCCCGCGGACGACGAGGGCAAGTTCCTCGTCCCGCAGATCCTCGGGGAGGAGTGACGATGGCCGACCTCACCCGCCTGAGCGCGCTCGACCTGGCCCAGGGGATGGCCGCCGGCGACTACTCCTCGACGGAGGTCACCCGCGCCCACCTCGACCGCATCGCCGCGGTCGACGAGCGCCTCAACGCCTTCATCACCGTCACGGCCGACACCGCGCTCGCCACCGCCGCGGACGTCGACCGCCGCCGCGCCGTCGGCGAGGAGCTCCCCCCGCTGGCCGGCGTGCCCGTCACGCACAAGGACCTCATCTCCACCTCGGGCATCCCCACGACGGCCGGGTCGAGGATGCTCGCCGACTTCGTGCCGCCCTACGACGCGACCGTCTACCGGAAGACCCAGGCCGCGCACATGCCGCTGCTGGGCAAGACGAACCTCGACGAGTTCGCGATGGGCTCCACGACTGAGCACTCGGCGTTCGGCCGCACGCTCAACCCGTGGGATCCCGCCCGCGTGCCCGGCGGCTCGTCCGGCGGTGCGGCGGCCTCCGTCGCCGCCTACGAGGCGCCCCTGTCCGTGGGCACGGACACCGGCGGCTCGGTGCGCCAGCCCGCCGCCTTCACCGGCACCGTGGGCGTCAAGCCCACGTACGGCTCCGTGTCCCGCTACGGCGTCATCGCGATGACCTCGTCCATGGACCAGGTGGGCCCGGTGGCCCGCACGGTGGCCGATGCGGCGGCGCTGCACGGCGTGCTCGCCGGCCACGACCGCTTCGACTCCACCTCCCTGCCCGAGGCGGTGCCGGACTTCACCGCCGCCGCGCGGGCCGGCGCGGCGGCGGGCCTGGCGGGCAAGCGGCTGGGCGTCATCAAGCAGCTCCAGGGCGAGGGCTGGGAGCCCGGCGTCCTCGCGGCCTTCCGGGCCGCGCTGGACGCCGCCGAGGCGCAGGGCGCCGAGATCGTCGAGGTGGACCTGCCGGCGCTGTCCTACGCGCTCGACGCCTACTACCTCATCATGCCCTCCGAGGTGTCCTCGAACCTGGCCCGCTACGACGGGATGCGCTACGGCCTGCGCGCCGAGCCCGAGTCCGGGCCCGTCACGGCCGAGACGGTCATGGCCGCCACGCGCGCCGCGGGCTTCGGCGCGGAGGTCAAGCGCCGCATCATCCTGGGCACCTACGCGCTGTCGGCCGGCTACTACGACGCCTACTACGGCTCCGCGCAGAAGGTCCGCACGCTCGTCCAGCGGGACTTCGCGCGCGCCTTCGAGGCCGCCGATGCGCTCGTCTCGCCCACCGCGCCCACGACGGCCTACGAGTTCGGCGCCGAGTCCGCCGACGATCCGATGGCCCTCTACCTGGGCGACATCGCGACGATCCCGGCGAACCTCGCCGGCATCCCCGGGATGAGCCTGCCGGCGGGCCTGGCCGACGGCCTGCCCGTGGGCTTCCAGCTGCTGGCCCCCGCGCGCGAGGACGCCCGCCTCTACGAGGTGGGCGCCGGCCTGGAAACCGCCCTGGCGAGCGCGGGCGCGGGCCCGGTCCTCGCCTCGGCCCCGGAACTGTGAGCGAGAGGGACTGAGATGAAGTACGAAGAGGCAATCGAGCGCTACGACCCGGTCCTGGGCATCGAGGTCCACGTGGAGCTCGGCACCGCCACGAAGATGTTCGACGCCGCGCCCAACTCGTTCGGCGGCGGCGCGAACGAGAACACCACGCCCGTCTCGCTCGGCCTGCCCGGAGCGCTGCCGGTCGTCAACGAGAAGGGCGTGGAGTACGCGATCCGGATCGGCCTGGCGCTGGGCTGCGAGATCGCGCAGTCCTGCCGGTTCGCGCGCAAGAACTACTTCTACCCGGACAACCCGAAGAACTTCCAGACCTCCCAGTTCGACGAGCCGATCGCCGCGAACGGCGGCATCGACGTCGAACTCGAGGACGGCCAGCTCGTGCACGTGCCGATCGAGCGGGCGCACATGGAGGAGGACGCGGGCAAGAACACGCACGTGGGCGGCGCCGGCGGGCGCATCCACGGCGCGGACCACTCCCTCGTCGACTACAACCGCGCCGGCGTGCCGCTCGTGGAGATCGTCACCCACCCCATCGAGGGCACGGGCAGGCGAGCGCCCGAGGTGGCAGCCGCCTATGTGCGCACCCTGCGCGACATCTTCAAGGCCCTCGGCGTCTCCGAGGCGAAGATGGAGCAGGGCAATGTGCGCGCCGACATCAACGTCTCGCTGCGCGACTCGCCGGACGCCCCGCTGGGCACGCGCACGGAGACGAAGAACGTCAACTCGTTCCGCTCGATCGAGCGGGCCGTGCGCTTCGAGATCGCCCGCCAGGCCACGCTGCTCGCCGCCGGCGAGTCGATCCTCCAGGAGACCCGCCACTTCCACGAGGACACCGGCGAGACCTCGTCCGGGCGCGTGAAGTCCGATGCGGAAGACTACCGGTACTTCCCGGAGCCGGACCTCGTGCCGGTCGAGCCGGCCCGCGAGTGGGTCGAGGAGATCCGCGCCTCGCTGCCGGAGCTGCCCGCCGCGCGCCGCCGCCGGCTCATCGGAGAATGGGGCATCACGGAGCTGGAGATGCGCGACGTCATCAACGCCGGCCTCCTGGACCCCGTCGAGGAGACGGTCAAGCTGGGCGCGTCGCCCGCGGCGGCGCGCAAGTGGTGGACCGGCGAGGTCGCCCGCCGCGCCAAGCAGGACGAGCGGGATCCCGAGGACCTCGTGAGCCCCGCCCAGATCGCCGAGCTCGCGGGCCTCGTCGAGGCCGGCAGGCTCAACGACAAGCTCGCCCGGCAGGTCCTCGACGGCACGATCTCCGGCGAGGGCAGCCCCGCCGAGGTCATGGCCGCCCGCGGGCTCGAGATCGTCCAGGACGACGGCGCGCTCGAGGCCGCCGTCGACCAGGCGATCGCGGACAACCCCGACGTCGTGGAGAAGATCCGCGGCGGCAAGCAGCAGGCGATCGGGGCGCTCATCGGCCCGATCATGAAGGCCACGCGCGGCCAGGCCGATGCGGGCCGCGCCCGCGAGCTGATCCTCGCCAGGCTCGGCTGAGCGCACCCCGCCCGCCGCTCGCCTCTGGCACGACCGGGGGCGGGCCGCGGCGGTGTGCGCCGGAGGCCGGCGCCGTGCACGCGTGCGGCGCCGGGGGCAGCCGCCGTGCGGCCGGGTGGTGCGGGCTCAGGCGCCGGGGTGCCCGGGCCCGTTCGCGCGCGAGGCTCCTGAGCTGCCGTCGAGGATGCGGGCGGTCACGGCCGCCGGGTCGAGGTCGAGGCGGCGCAGCAGCTGGGCATTGGCGGCGACGACCACGGTCGAGGCGGACATGAGCAGGGCGCCCGCGCTCATGGGCATGAGGAAGCCGATGGGCGCCAGCACCCCGGCGGCCAGCGGCACCGCGATGAGGTTGTAGCCGGCGGCCCACCAGAGGTTCTCCACCATCTTGCGGTAGGCCCTGCGCGAGAGCTCGAAGACGGAGAGCACGGCGCGGGGGTCGGACGAGGCGAGGATGACCCCGGCCGAGGCGATCGCGACATCCGTGCCGGCGCCGATCGCGATGCCGACGTCCGCGCGCGCCAGGGCGGGGGCGTCGTTGACGCCGTCGCCCACCATTGCGACCCGGTGGCCGTCGGCCTGGAGGGCCGCGATGTGCTTCTCCTTGTCCGCCGGGGCCACGCCGGCGAAGACCCGGTCGATGCCGAGCCCGCGCGCCGTGGCCTCCGCCACCTCCTGCGCGTCGCCGGTGATCATGACGACGCCGATGCCCTCCCGATGGAGTGCCGCGACCGCCTCGGCGGACTCGGGGCGCACGTCGTCGGCGAGCTCGAGGGCGCCGATGACGCGCCCGTTCGCGAGCACGTGGAGGACCGTCGCGCCGTCGGCCGACCAGTCGTGCGCGGCGGTCAGCGGCTGCGCGTCGGCATCCGCGAGCAGGGCGGGCCCGCCCACCTGCACGCGCGCGCCGTCCACCCGCGCCTGGACGCCCACCGCGGGGCGGGAGGAGAAGTCGGAGAACTGCGGGATCGTCAGGCCGCGCTCCCGCGCCGCGGCGACGATCGCGCGGGCCAGCGGGTGCTCGCTGTCGGACTCGGCGGCCGCGGCCAGGCGCAGGACTTCGTCGGCGCCGGGGGAGGCGCCGTCGGATGCGGTGGCGATGTCCGTGACCGCGGGCTCGCCGCGGGTGAGCGTGCCGGTCTTGTCGAACACGACCGTCGAGACGGTGCGCATCGCCTCGAGCGCCAGCCGGTCGCGGATGAGCACGCCCGCGCGGGCGGCCCGCTCGGTGGCGATCGAGATGACGAGGGGGATCGCCAGACCCAGCGCGTGGGGGCAGGCGATGACGAGGACGGTGACCGTGCGCACCACCGCCTCGTCCGGCCGGCCCAGCCCCAGCGCCCAGACGAGCGCGGTGACGACCGCGGCGCCGAGTGCGAACCAGAACAGCCAGCCGGCCGCGCGATCGGCCAGCGCCTGCGTGCGCGAGGACGACTGCTGGGCCTGTGCGACGAGGCCCTGGATGCCGGCCAGGGCGGTGTCATCGCCCGTGGCGGTGACGCGCACCCGCAGCCCGGAGTCCTGTGCGACGGTGCCCGCGACCACCCGGTCGCCGGCCGAGCGGACGACCGGCCGCGACTCGCCCGTGATCATCGACTCGTCGAGGTGGGCCGAGCCGTCGACGACCTCGCCGTCGGCGGGCACGGCCGCCCCCGGCCGGACGATGACCGTGTCGCCCACGCGCAGGGCTGCGGGCGCGACGCGCTCGGTGGTCTCCCCGTCCCGGCCGGGCACCGCGCGCTCGGCCTCCTCGGGCAGCAGCGCGGCGAGGGAGTCCAGGGCGGACGAGGTCTGGGCCAGCGAGCGCATCTCGATCCAGTGGCCCAGCAGCATGATGACGATGAGGAGGGCGAGCTCCCACCAGAAGTCCAGGCCCGGGTCGAGCAGTCCGAGCGCCGCGCCCCACGACGATGCGAACGCCACGGTGATCGCCAGCGCGATGAGCAGCATCATCCCGGGCCGGCGCGCCCGCAGTTCGGAGGCGGCGCCGGTGAGGAACGGCCGGCCGCCCCACGCGTACATGACGGTGCCGAGCACCGGTGAGACCCAGGCCAGCGGCCCGGCGGGGATCTCATAGCCCACGAGCTGGGCGAACATCGGGCTGCACCCCACGACGGGCACCGCCAGGGCGAGCATGGTCCAGAACAGGCGCCGGAACATCGCCACGTGGTCGTGATGGCCCCCGTGGCCGTGGTGGTCGCCGCGACTGTGCTGGTCGTCGTGACCGTGGTCGTGCTGGTGACCGGGCTGGGTCCCGGGTGCCCCGGCCCCACCGCCGTGCCCGTGGGTCGGGTTGCCGCCGTGCTGGGCCCCACCACCGTGCTGGTCACCACCGCCGCACTGGCCGCCGCCGTGCCGGTTTCCCTCGGCACCGGGTCGTTGAGCGCCGGATGGCCGCGCCTCGGACGCCGGCGCTGCGCCGGGTGCTTCGGCGTGTCCTGGGCCGTGCGGGCGGGCGGTGTGCGGATCGGAGTGGGACATGCCTCGAACATATACCCCGAGGGGGTATCGGGCAAGGGGGTGGGCGGTGCTGCTGCGCGCCTCGGCGGGGCAGGGGGGTGGTGCCCTCAGCGGCGGTCCAGCCGGCGGACCTACACTGGCAGCAGCCCGCAGCGGCGGGCACCGGCCGGAGACGAGGAGGCGGCGATGAGCAGGTCCTGGCGATCCCTGTGGCGCAGCGAGTGCGCGGCGAGCGTGCCCGACTACCGCATCCTCGCACCCGACAGCGTGCCGGACTCCGTGCTCCGCGCGTGGAGCGCCCGCGGCTACCGGGTGGGCGCCGGCACGGCGGGCCAGCCGAGCCTGCGCGGGACGATGGCCTCGCGCCTCATGAACCGCAACATCATCCGCTCGAACGTCTCGTTCACCTCGTGGACGGCGGCGGGCGCCACCGGCACCGCGCTGTTCGGCCTGCCCACGGCGGTCCTGTCCCTGGCCTGCGGCGGGCTCTTCGAGCTGGGCGCGGTCGCCACCGGCCTGGCCGCAGCGGCGACCGCAGGGGTGTCCGGTGTGACGGGCTACAAGTACCTGCGCGATCCCAAGCGGCTGCGCCGGCGCGACCGCGAGGCCGCCGGCCGCGCCCGGTGGATCACGCCCGCGCTGCTGGGCTGGCGTCCGGGGCCCGGCGGCCAGGACACGGACGAGCAGCGCCTCTTCCAGCTGGCCGTCGCCACCGCCCGGCGCATCGTCGCCACCCGCGCCTGGAGCCACCCGGTGCTGGCCGACCACGTGGCGCGCGTGGACCTCGATCACGCGGTCGCCTCGATCGGCGTGCGGCTGAGCGAGCTGCTCGAGCTGCGCGCGGAGCTCGAGCGGGTGCGCGAGCCGCACACCGCCAAGCAGATCGACGTCTACCGCGAGAAGCTCGCGCAGGCGTTCGGCTCGATGGCCGGCCGGGTCGTCGCGATGCACGAGTACTACGGGCGGCTCACGGACCTCGACCGCCAGCTCACGGTCCTCGAGCACACCGAGGCCTCGCGCGCGCTGGGGGACCGGGTGCTCGACGTGCTCTCGCACACCGCGGACGACGAGTCCGCCGACTGGCGCTTCCGCGAGCTCAACATCGAGGCCGAATCGCACGGCGATGCGATCCGCGGCCTGCTGGGCGAGCTCGAGGCCTCCGCCGGCGAGTTCGACGGGCTCGACGACCTCGACCGCCGGCTCGCAGCCGCCCAGCGGGAGACGGGCGGCTCCCATGCCGCGGGCACCCGGCCCGTGCGCGGTGCCGCTGCGCCCCACGCGTCCGCGGGTGAGCGACCCGCGCCCGAGGGCGAGCGCTCCGCGCGCCAGGGCGAGCGCTGAGCCGCGGCGTGGAGCCCCCCATCATCATCGGCGTGGCCGGCGGCAGCGGCAGCGGCAAGACCACGCTCACGCGGGCCCTCATGGACGCCTACCGCGGGCGCTGCGTGCTGCTGCGCCAGGACGACTACTACGCCCGCCGCGACGACCTCGCATTCGAGCAGCGCGCGGCGCTCAACTACGACGCGCCCGAGGCGTTCGACGACGCCCTGCTCATCGAGCACCTCGCCCGGCTGCGCGAGGGGCGGGCCGTGGACTCGCCGGTCTACGACTTCGCCGACCAGAACCGCTCAGAGGCCACAGTGCGTGTCGAGCCGCGCCCCGTCATCATCGTCGAGGGCATCCTCATCTACGCCGATGAGGCGCTGTGCGCGCTGTTCGACATCCGGCTCTTCGTCGACACCGACGCGGACGTCCGCATCCTGCGCCGCATCCGCCGCGACGTCATCGAGCGGGGGCGCTCCCTCGAATCCGTCGAGCACAAGTACCTCACCACCGTGAAGCCCATGCACGAGCTCTACGTCGAGCCCTCGAAGCGCCGCGCGGACCTCGTCATCCCCGCCGGTGGCCAGAACCTCGTCGCGCTCGACATGATCACCCGGGCCATCGACCGGCGCCTCTGAGCGGTCCCGCGCCCGAGGCGGGGGCCGAGCGGGCGACGCGCGCCCCGGGTGCGGGTCGAGCGTCCCCCGGCCCGCACCTCGGGCGCGGGATGGGGCACGGCGTCCCCGCGGGGACGTGAGAGCCCTCAGTGGCCGAACGGGTCCGGGTCCGTGCCCGGCAGCCAGGACTCGCCGGGCTCGCCGTAGCCCAGCTCCGCCTTCGCCTTCTTCCAGCGCTTGGCCCACTTGCCCTCGAGCCGGTCGACGTAGAGCGTGCCCTGGAGGTGGTCGAATTCGTGCTGCATGATGCGCGCGAACCAGCCCTCCACCGTAAGCGAGACGGGTTCGCCCGCCTCGTCGCGGCCGTTGACGGTCACCCGGTGGGCGCGCTTGAGCGGGAAGTCGAGGCCCGGCACGGACAGGCACCCCTCGGAGTCGTCGTCGGGGTCGGGGCGGCCCTCGGGCACGCGCGTGGCCACGAGGATCGGGTTGACGAACACGCCGGAGCGGTGGACGCCCGCCTCGTCGTCGTCCGCGTCGAAGACGAAGATCCGCCTGCCCACGCCGATCTGGGGCGCGGCCAAGCCCACCCCGTTGGAGGCCGCGAGCGTCTCGCGCATGTCCGAGACGAGCTCGCCCAGCTGCGCGTCGAAGGACTCGACGGGGGCCGCGGGAGCGTGGAGGACGGGCTCGCCGCACACGACGATGGGGTGGATGGCCATAGCCGCTGAGTCTAGTGGAGGCCCCGGGCCGCCCATGCGCCGCCTGCAAGAGTCCGGGGAGGCGGAATAAGCCGCGCGGGGCCTCAGTTGCCGCTCATAGGACGCCTTGCGCCGTCCCGCGCTGCCCGCCCGTCGGCGGCCGCGCGGGCGGCGCCCGGCGCGCCGAGCAGCTGAAGCCATTGGCTGGTCACCGGCGCCCCCCGCGATGCCGCGCGCAGCGGCCCGGCGGGCCGCCCCTCCCGCTCCGCGCGGGATCCGACCCTGCAGGCACGCGAAAGGACCGCACCGTGAAGATCTACGACAACGTCTCCGAGCTCATCGGCCACACCCCCCTCGTCAAGCTGGGCGCCGCCAGCGAGCGCACCGGCGCGGAGGTCGTCGCCAAGCTCGAGTACTACAACCCGGCGAACTCGGTGAAGGACCGGATCGGCGTGGCCATGGTCGACGCGGCTGAGGCATCCGGCGAGCTGCGCCCCGGCGGCACGATCGTCGAGGCCACGAGCGGCAACACCGGCATCGCGCTCGCGATGGTCGGAGCGGCCCGCGGCTACCGCGTGGTGCTGACGATGCCGGAGTCCATGTCGAAGGAGCGCCGCGCCCTGCTGCGCGCCTTCGGCGCCGAACTCGTCCTCACCCCGAAGGCCGAGGGCATGAAGGGCGCGGTGGACAAGGCGGAGGAGATCGGCGGCCAGGACAACGCGGTCCTCGTCCGCCAGTTCGAGAACCCGGCCAACCCGGAGATCCACCGCACCACCACCGCCCAGGAGATCCTCGCGGACACGGACGGGCGCGTCGACGTCTTCGTCGCCGGCATCGGCACCGGCGGCACGCTCACCGGCGTGGGCGAGGTGCTCAAGGACAAGGTGCCCGGCGTGCGCATCGTCGCCGTCGAGCCCGCCGCCTCCCCGCTGCTGAGCGAGGGCACCGCCGGCTCGCACACCATCCAGGGCATCGGCGCGAACTTCGTGCCGGGCGTGCTCAACCGCGAGGTCTACGACGAGGTCGTCGCAGTGGACAACGAAGCCGCGAACGAGGCCGCCCGCCGAGTCGCGCAGGAGGAGGGCATCCTCGTGGGCATCTCCTCGGGCGCCGCGCTCACCGCCGCCGAGGCGGTGGCGAGCCGGCCGGAGAACCAGGGCAAGCGCGTGGTCGTCGTCTTCCCGGACTTCGGCGAGCGCTACCTCTCCACGCCCCTGTTCGCCGAGTACATGGACTGAGGGCCGTGCGGTTCGGACTCGCCGCCGCGGCGGCAGCGGCCGGCGCGGCCGCCTACGGGCTGACCCGCCCGGGTGTGCGCGCGGCCCTGCGCGAGGACCTGGAGACCGCGCGGCGGCGCGACCCGGCGGCCACAAACGACCTCGTGACGATCCTCAGCTACCCCGGCCTCCACGCCATCTGGGCCCACCGCGGCCTGCACCGCCTCTGGCAGCGGCCCGCGGGCCGGGTGCCCGCGCGCCTGCTCTCCCAGGCCGTGCGCACGCTCACCGGCGTGGAGATCCACCCGGGAGCGCAGATCGGGCGGCGCTTCTTCATCGACCACGCCTCCGGGATCGTCGTCGGCGAGACCGCCGAGGTGGGCGATGACGTCATGCTCTACCAGCAGGTCACGCTGGGCGGCACATCGCTGCAGGCGGTCAAGCGCCACCCGACGGTGGGCGACGGCGCGATGATCGGCGCGGGCGCCAAGGTGCTCGGCCCCATCACGATCGGCGCGAACTCCTCCGTGGGCGCCAACGCCGTCGTCGTGCGCGATGTGCCGGCCGATTCCGTGGCCGTGGGCATCCCCGCCGCGGTGCGGCCGGCCAGGGGTGCGGGCGCGGCCCAGGCAGGTGGCGATCGGGCGGGCGCGCGGGGGCCGGGTGGCGCCGGCGGTGCTGACGGCGCGGGCGGTGATTCGGGACGCACCGCTGGTGCGGGCGGCTCGAGTGGCACCCGCGGCGAGGGGTCCGCGGGGGAGGCGCCTGCCGGCTCGCGCTCGCAGGACAGTTCGCGCCCGCCTGCCGGCTCGCGCCCGCCCGCCGCGCCGGCGGCGGATCCCGCCGATCCCGTGGACCCGGCCGTGCTCGTGGAGCCGGCGCTGTGGATCTGAGCGGGTGTGCGGCGGGCGCTGGACGCGCCCCTGCGCGGTCGCCGGGTGCGCATAGAGTGTGGCCATGAAGTCGACGTCGTCCGCCGTCATGGCAGCGGGGCCCTGCACATGCGCCTGCTGAGGCGCGTGGGCGGACGCGCGAAGATCCGCTGGCTGCGCGTGCTGGGCCGCCGCACCCGCGTCCTCGACGCGGGCAGCGGGCCGGTCGTGATCTGCTCCGCGGGCGTGGGCTCGGCGATCCCGGACTGGCTGCCGCTGGTCGAGGAGCTCGCCGCCGATCACCGCGTCATCGTCTTCGCCCGGCCCGGCTGGCGCGAGGCCTCGCCCCAGGAAGCCGAGTGCGCCCTCGCCGGCGCCGAGGCGGTCCACGAGGCCGCCGGCGCCGCGCTGACCCGTGTTTCCCTGCCCGTCGAGGCCGCGCGCCTCGTGGGCGTGCTCGACGCGTGCGGAGTGCGCGAACCCGCCCTGGCGCTCGGCCACTCGATGGGCGCCTACATCGTCGAGGCCGCCCTGCGCCTGCACCCGGAGCGGCTGCGCGGCGGGGTCTTCCTCGACGGCTCCACCCTCAGCGAGGCGGGGCTGCCGTTCGTGGCCGGTCGGCCGGCGCCGAAGGACTCGCTGGTGCGCACGGTGCAGCGCCGGCTGCTGGCGCGCGCGCGCTTCCTCTTCGACACCGGCTCGATCCTCGTGGGCGCCCTGCGCTGGGCGGGGATCTACGCGCGCCACGGGGTGCTGCCGCTGGCGTATGTGCAGCCCGGCTTCCTCCGGCGCCTCGTGCGCGAGATCGTCGACTTCGAGCACTGCGCCGGCCAGCTCGCAGCGCTGCGCTCCGGTGCGCCCCTGCGCCCGCAGGCGGTGCTGGGCATCTTCCCGGCCTCCGGGCTCGTCACCCAGCTGCGCTCGCGGCGCTGGGTGGGCGAGGTCTTCGCCGAGGCCCGCGAGCTGGCCCGCGAGTGCCGCGTCATCACCGAGGTCATCACGCGCTCGGGGCACTTCGTCATGGCCGACCGGCCCGCGCTCAGCGCGAACCTCATCCGCCGTGTCGAGGCCGAGTTCGACGGCGGCGCGGTGTGTGCGGCCGCCGGCTCGAGCGCGCGGGGCGAGGTGCCCTGCGGCGCCGAGGTGCGCGGGCCCGGCGTGCCCGGGCCGGGCGCGGGTGAGTCCGGGGCGCGCGGGGCGGGCCCGTCAGGGCCACGCGCGGGCGTGCCGAGCGTGGCGGCCCCCGGCGCGGTCGGTGCCCCCAGCGTGGTCGGTGCGTCCGGTGCGCGTGCGCTCTCCCCGCGCGGGCCCGGTGTCGGAATAAGCGTCCCAGGCCTCGCGTTGCACCCCCACAAGTTAGTTAAAAGTTAAACTAAGGAGTGGCCATGGAATTCGGCATCTTCACCATCGGGGACGTCACCCCGGACCCCGTGACCGGCACCGTGCCCACGGAGCACGAGCGCATCAAGGCGACGGTCGAGATCGCCAAGAAGGCCGAAGAGGTGGGCCTCGACGTCTTCGCCACCGGCGAGCACCACAATCCGCCGTTCGCGGCCCCGGCCAACCCGCCGGTCCTGCTGGCCAACATCGCCGCGCAGACGCAGCGCATCGAGCTGAGCACGGCCACCACCCTCATCACGACGAACGACCCCGTGCGCCTGGCCGAGGACTACTCCTACCTCCAGCACCTGGCCGATGGGCGGATGGACCTCATGCTGGGCCGCGGCAACACCGGCCCCGTCTACCCGTGGTTCGGCAAGGACATCCGGCAGGGCCTGCCGCTGGCCATCGAGCACTACAACCTGCTCCACCGGCTGTGGCGCGAGGAGGACCTCGACTGGGAGGGCAAGTTCCGCACCCCGCTGCAGGGGTTCACCGCCACCCCGCGCCCGCTCGACGGCGTCCCGCCGTTCGTGTGGCACGGGTCCATCCGCAGTCCCGAGATCGCCGAGCAGGCCGCCTACTACGGCGACGGCTTCTTCCACAACAACATCTTCTGGCCGACGTACCACACGCAGCGCATGGTCAACCTCTACCGCCAGCGCTACGAGTACTACGGCCACGGCACCGCCGACCAGGCGTTCGTGGGCCTGGGCGGGCAGGTCTTCATGCGCAAGGACTCGCAGGCGGCCTGGAACGAGTTCCGGCCGTACTTCGACAACGCGCCCGTCTACGGCCACGGCCCCAGCATGGAGGACTTCACGAAGCAGACCCCGCTGACCGTGGGCTCGCCGCAGCAGGTCATCGAGCGCACGCTGTCCTTCCGCGAATGGGCCGGCGACTACCAGCGCCAGCTCTTCCTCGTCGACCACGCGGGCCTGCCGCTCAAGACCGTGCTCGAGCAGATCGACCTCCTCGCCGAGGACGTCCTGCCCACCCTGCGCAAGGAGTTCGCCGCCCAGCACTCGCCCGAGGTGCCCGAGGCGCCCACCCACGAGTGGCTCGTCGCGCGCCACGAGGCCGACAAGGACCCGATCCCCGGCGGCGGCCGCGACTCCCAGGCGTTCAAGGACCGCGAGGAGCGCGCCCGCCGCGAGGCCGAGGAATCCAAGAAGTCCGAGGGCGCCACGAAGTCCGATGGGGCCGGCGGCGCCGGCTCCCAGGGCTGAGCCGCGCGGGGGCGAGGCCGGCGCGGCCTCGCCCCCGCGGGCTGTCATAGGGTGTGGGGGCAGCGCCGCCCACCCGGCCGAGCACCCAGAGCACAGCGAGCAGAAGGGGGAGTCCCGATGAAGATCGTCGCCGTCTCCGCATCCATGTCCGTGTCCTCGTCCTCGACCGCGCTGGGCGAGCGCGTCCTGCGCGCCGTGCGCAAGCGGGCGGAGGAGTCCGGGACCGAGGCGCAGGTGAGCACCGTGAGCCTGCGCGACCTCGCCCACGACCTCGTCGACATGACGCTGACGGGCATGCCCACGCCCCGCCTCGAGGAGGCGTTCGCCGAGATCCAGTCCGCGGACGCCGTCGTGGCGATCACCCCGGTCTACAACGCCGCGCCCGTGGGCATCTTCACGCTGTTCTGGCAGCTCTTCCCGGAGGGCGGCCTGCAGGGCAAGCCCGTCCTGCTCGCCGCCACCGGCGGCACCGCCCGCCACTCGCTCGTGCTGGACTCCCAGGTGCGCCCGGTCATCGCCTACCTCAAGGGCATCGTGCTGCCCACCACCGTCTACGCGGCGACCGAGGACTGGGGCGCTGGGGGCGGCGCCGGCTCGCCGAACGCGCGGGCCGAGGCCGGCGCGGCCGAGCTCATGGGCCTCGTGTGCTCGATCCGCACCGGCGTGGGCGGACCCGACCGCGCCGCCGCGGCTCCGGGCACCGACGCCGAGGTGGCGGAGCCCCACCGCCGCCCCGACGAGTTCGACCCGGCGCAGGTCACGCCATTCGAGCAGCTGCTCAACATGGGCTGAGCCGCCCGGGCCCGCCGGGCCAGGGGCCCGGGCCCGCCGGGCCACGGCCCGCGGCGCTCGAGCGCCGCGCCCCTGGCCTGTAGGCGGGGTCACGCCCGCGCTGGCACTCGGCGCCGAGGCCGGGGCGCGGCTACGAGTCGTCGCGGCCGCGCCTCTGCGCGGCCGGGCTCGCGTCTCTGCGCGACCGCGGCCGGGTCTGCCAGACTGGGGCCATGACGACGCTCGACATCCACACGATCGCCTTCCCCACCGCGGCGCTGCGCGACGCGGTCCAAGCCGAGGTCCCCGCGGACGACCGCGCAGGCCTCGACCTCATCGTCTGGTCGCCCGAGGGCCGCCGCGGGCCGGGCAACGAGACCGGCGGCGGTACCAGCGGCGGCGAATCGGTGGGCGGCGGCGAGTCCGCGGGTGGCAGCGCGCCGGACCCGGACGACATCGACGCGGTCGTCATGCCCTACATGGGGGCAGGCGAGGCGGTGTCCGCGCTCGAGGGCCTGGCGCACCTCAAGCTCATCCAGATGCAGAGCACGGGCTATGACCCCGTCGCGGATTTCGAGGGCCGCATCCGGATCGCCACCGGCGCCGGCGCCCACGCCGCGGCCACCGCGGAGCTGGCAGTGGGCCTCGCGCTCGCCCGGCTGCGCGGGATCGACGTCGCCGCGCGCAACATGCCCTCGGGCACCTGGGCCCACGAGCGGCGCTGGTCGCTCGTCGACCGCACCGCGCTCATCGTCGGCGTCGGCGGCATCGGCGAGGAGATCCGCGCCCGCCTCGAGCCCTTCGGCGTCACGGTGCTGCGCGCCGGCAGCCGCGAGCGCGACGACGAGCACGGCCATGTCTACGCAAGCGATGACCTGGGCGAGGTGCTCCCGCGCGCGGAGCTCGTCTTCCTCATCACCCCGCTCACCGATGCGACCCACCACCTCGTCGATGCGGACTTCCTCGCCCGACTGCCAGACGGCGCCATGATCGTCAACGTCTCCCGCGGTGCCGTCGTCGACACGGACGCGCTGCTCGCCGAGCTCGAATCCGGCAGGCTCCAGGCCGCGCTCGACGTCGTCGACCCGGAGCCGCTGCCCAGCGACCACCCGCTGTGGCGCGCCCCGAACACCCTCATCACGCCCCACGAGGGCGGGGACACGAGCGCGTTCGAACCGCGCATCATCGCGATCCTCGCCCAGCAGGTGCGCCGGATCGCCGCCGGCGAGGACCTCCTCAACGCCGTCGGATCCTGAGCGCGCAGCGCCGCGAGGGCGGGGGCCGGGAATTCCCGGCCCCCGCCCTCGCGGCGTGTGAGCGGTCTACTTCGAGGGATCCACGAGGATCTTCACCGCGGTCTCGGGGCGGTTGATGAGGGTGTCGAAGCCCTTGTCGATGACCTCGTCGAGCCCGAGCACGGCCGTGATGAACGGCTTGAGGTCGATCTTGCCGTCCTGGACCATGCGGATCGTGTCCGCGTGATTGGACACGTAGGCGATCGTGCCGCGCAGGTCGATCTCGCGGACCACGAGGGCGTGCATGTCGAGTTCGGCCCGGTGGCCCCAGATGGCCTCCATGACGACGACGCCGCCGGGGCGCACGGCGTTGAGCAGCGTGTTGATCGTCGCGTTGACGCCGGCCGCGTCGAAGCCCACGTCCGGCCCCTCGCCGGTGATCTCGCGCACGCGCTCCACGACGTCCTCCTGGCTGGGATCGACGATGTGGTCCGCGACACCGGTGGTGCGCGCCATCTTCTTGCGCGCCTCGGCGAGCTCGGAGACGATGACGGTGACGCCCAGGCCCTTGAGCACTGCGGCCGTGAGCAGGCCGATCGGGCCCGCCCCGGAAACGAGCGCCGACTGCCCGGCTCGCACGCCCGAGCGCTGCACGGCGTGGTAGGCCACGGTGAGCGGCTCGATGAGCGCGGCCTCGTCGAGCGGCACATCGCCCACGGGATGGACCCAGCGCTCATCGACGACGATCTTCTCGCTCAGGCCGCCGCCCCCGCCGGCCAGGCCGATGAAGCCCATCTTCGTGCACAGGTGGTAGTCGCCGCGCCGGCACTGGGGGCACTCGCCGCACACGAAGTAGGGCTCGACGACGACGGAATCGCCCGGCTTGACCGAGTCGACCCCGGCGCCCACCTCCTCGACGACGCCGGACATCTCGTGGCCCAGGGTCACCGGAAGGGTCTCGCCGCTCAGCGGGTGCGGGGTGTCGTGGCCGGGACAGAAGATGGGGCCGTCGAGGTATTCGTGGAGGTCCGTGCCGCAGATGCCGCAGTAGGCCACCCGGATCTTCACGGCGCCCTCGCGCAGCTCGGGCTCGGGGATGTCTTCGACGCGGATGTCGTGGTCGGCGTGGAATCGCAGGGCTCGCATGGGGATCTCCTTGGCCGCCGCTGGCCGGCGGCATCGCTGGTAGGACGCCTCCACAGTAGGACTCACCTGCATACCGGTGCATGGGTCGATGAGGGGTGGGACCGCGGGTCTTGCGGCGGGGCGCGGGCCTTGACTTCGAGGAGCGAACAGGGGGACGCGGGCAGCCGCCGTGGGGCAATCGCCCATGAGCGGCGGACTCTTCGCGGTGGCATTTTCGGCGGTGTCCCGGTCGCCAGGGCCGGGCAGGGAAGCGCTGCGGCGCTGGAGGGGGAGCAGGCTGGAGGATCGGCACGCGCCGTTGCGCGGCGAGCACCCCACAGGGGTTCGTTCGGCAGGAGGCCGGTCGAGGGAACACTGAGACCGGTCAAGCGGACCTTGGGGTGCCAGGGTCGGATATTCTCGGCGCCAGTGGTCTGCCAGCGAGAGTGCGGCGCGCCGGTGGCCCGTTCGGTCAGCCGGCGTCGGGGCCGGTGGGCAGGCGCCCGGGTCCGGAGGCCGGGCGGGTGCCCGGGCGCGGAGGCCGGGCAGGCGCCCGGGCGCGGAGGCCGGGCAGGCGCTCGGGCGGGCGGGGGCGATGGACAGGCCCGCGCCTCGGCGGCGGATTCGGATATGAAAGTGCGCGCAAAAGGCCCCGCCGAACGGACCCGGGGCTCGAGCGCACGGGACGCGTCACCGCGCGGGCCCGGCGGCGCGCGGGGCCGGCGTCCGCCATGCGACCCGCGGCGCGGACGCCCGCGAGGCCGGTCATAGACTGCGCGGATGAGCTCTCAGACCCCCGACTTCGTCCCCGCCGCGGCCCAGGCCGAGCCCGGTATCGACATCAAGCCGCGCTCGCGCGACGTCACCGACGGCCTCGAGCGCGCGGCCGCGCGCGGCATGCTGCGCGCGGTGGGCATGGGCGACGACGACTGGGGCAAGCCGCAGATCGGCGTCGCGTCGTCGTGGAACGAGATCACGCCGTGCAACCTCACTCTCGACAAGCTGGCGGGATTCGCCAAGGAGGGCGTCCACGCCGCGGGAGGCTACCCCCTGGAGTTCGGCACGATCTCCGTCTCCGACGGCATCTCCATGGGCCACGAGGGCATGCACTACTCGCTCGTCAGCCGCGAGGTCATCGCGGACTCGGTCGAGACGGTGTTCGGCGCCGAGCGCCTGGACGGCTCCGTCCTCATGGCCGGCTGCGACAAGTCCATCCCCGGCATGCTCATGGCCGCCGCGCGCCTGGGCCTGTCCAGCGCCTTCCTCTACAACGGCTCGATCATGCCCGGCACAGCCAAGCTCTCCGACGGCACGGAGAAGGAGGTCACCCTCATCGACGCGTTCGAGGCGGTGGGCGCCTGCCGGGCCGGGAAGATGACGGAGGCGGACGTCGACGCGATCGAGCGGGCCGTCTGCCCCGGCGAGGGCGCGTGCGGCGGCATGTACACGGCCAACACCATGGCCTCGGCCGCCGAGGCGATGGGCATGTCCCTGCCCGGCTCCGCCGCGCCGCCGGCCATCCACCGCAACCGCACCGTCTTCGCCCGCCAGTCCGGCGAGGCCGTCGTGGGCCTGCTGCGCCGGGGGATCACGACCAAGGACATCATCACGTACGAGTCGCTGTGCAATGCGATCGCGGTGGTCATGGCGTTCGGCGGCTCGACGAACGCGGTGCTCCACCTGCTGGCCATCGCCCACGAGGCCGGGGTCCGCCTCGAGCTCGACGACTTCAATCGGATCGGCGACAAGGTGCCCCACCTGGGCAACGTCAAGCCGTTCGGCGACTACGTCATGAACGACGTCTTCAAGATCGGCGGCGTGCCGGTCGTCATGAAGGCGCTGTTGGACAACGGGTTGCTCACGGGCGACTGCATGACGGTGACCGGCAAGACGGTCGCGGAGAACCTCAAGAACATCAACCCGCCGGACCCCGACGGCAAGATCCTGCGCGCCCTGAACAACCCGCTCCACCCCACCGGCGGGCTCACGGTCCTCAAGGGCTCACTCGCCCCGGACGGCGCGATCGTGAAGTCCGCGGGCTTCGACGCGGACGTCTTCGAGGGCACCGCGCGCGTCTTCGACCGCGAGCAGCCGGCCATGGACGCCGTGCTCAACGGCGAGCTCAAGCCCGGCGACGTCGTCGTCATCCGCTACGAGGGCCCCAAGGGCGGGCCGGGGATGCGGGAGATGCTCGCGATCACGGGCGCCATCAAGGGCGCGGGGATCGGCAAGGACGTCCTTCTCATCACCGACGGCCGGTTCTCCGGCGGATCCACCGGCCTGTGCATCGGCCACGTGGCGCCGGAGGCCGTGGACGGCGGGCCGATCGCGTTCATCGAGGACGGCGATCCCATCCGGGTCGACATCGCCGAGCGCACCATCGAACTCGATGTCAGCGAGGACGAGATGGAGCGGCGCCGGCGCGCTTGGCAGCTGCCGGCCAACCCGCGGCTGCACGGGGTGCTGGGCAAGTACGCGAAGCTCGTCCAGAGCGCCGCGAAGGGTGCCGTCACGACGGACTGAGCGGCGGGCCGGTGCAGGCTGAAAGCGCCTGGCGAGCGCTGATGGCGTTGGGGTGGCGGTGTTCAGCGAACCTCGGGGGACCGAGCGCGGAAGGATCGCGCGGCTCAGGTCGAGGGCATCCCCAGGACAGGTCTGGTCACCGTAGCCGCATGGTCGTCCATGGAGAGTGAACGCCGGGGACGGTGGACGTCCGCCACACCGGGCGTGCCAACGGCTCAGCAGTCCGGTGGCAGGGGCCGGGTGGGAATGCATGCCGGCGAGGGGAGAGACAATGACGATCACGCACATCACGGGGTGGGGGACGGGGAAGGCCGCTGAGACGGTGCTGCGCGACCCGTTCGCCCCATCGCCGGTCGAGTTCGGACTGGGAGCCGATGCACGTGCCGTTGACGAATCCGGGCCCGAACCTGACAGGGATCGACCGGGGGACGGGGCCGTGGCTGGTACGGCGGTCGGCGGCGCAGCGGATGGGGGCGCCGAGAGCGGCCGGGCGGTGGGCAGTCGAGCTCCCGGGCCGGGCACCAAGGGCACCCGTGCGGTCGCCCCCGGTGCATCCGTTGCCGCTCAGCGCGTGACCGAATCCGTCTCGGCCCTGGCCGATGTGCCCGTGCGGGCGCGGCTCTGGGAGTCCGAGCCGTTCGAGGTCGCCCCGTTCGGCGAGGCGATCGCGAGCTGGCGCGCGCACACGCCGCCCGGCACGCTGATCGAGGTGCAGCTGCGCGCGGGCACCGGCAGCGTGTGGTCGCAGTGGGCGGTGGCCGCGCGGTGGTCCGCCGGGATCGACTACGACGTGACCGGCGGCAGCGGTTTGGGTGCCAACGGATCCGACTGCCCCGCAGCCGATGGCACCGCCGACGTCGGCACCGCCGGCGTTGGTGCAGCGGGCGTTGGTGCAGCGGCCGAAGTCACACCGGGCGGTGCGACCGGGGGAGGTGGCGGTTGGCCGGACTTCCATTCGCACACCGTGGCCGACCAGGCACCGTTCGGGCTGCGCGTCGATGCGGACACGATCGCAGTGAACGAGGCCGAACTGGGAGGTCCCGCCTCCCGCGTCGAGGTGCGTGCGCTGCTCTTCGCCCCGGAGGGCAGCCCCCTGCCCCGGCTCGAACGGGTCTCGGTGCTGACGCGCCCGAAGACGGGGGCCTCGACGGCGGAGCCGACCGTCTCGCAGCCGCGGGGCCGTGACATCGACCTGAGACTGCCCGCCTTCTCACAGCGGCTGGCCGGCGCGATCCCGGGGCATGCCGACGGCGGTTCGTGGTGCTCGCCCACCTCGCTTGCGATGCTGCTCGCGTATGCGCGAACGCCTGCGGCAAATGGTTCGGAGCCGGAGCCGGCGTCGGGGGTGCGGCCAGGCTCGGGGCCGGGGTCAGGGTCGAGGCCGGGGTTGGGCGCGCGTGAGGCAGCGCCCGCGATCGCCGAGACCATGCGCCGCGTGTGGGACTACTCGTACGGCGGCGCCGGGAACTGGGCATTCAACGCGGCCTGGGCGGCCAGCCTTGGCTTCGACGCCTACGTCGATGCGCTGCCGGATCTGCGCGCCGGTGAGGAGCTGCTGGCCGCGGGGGAGCCGTTCGCCGCCTCGGTGACGTTCGCGCGGGAGGACCTGCCGGAGGCCGGCTACGAGACGGCGGGGCATCTGCTCGTCGTCTCGGGGGTGACGGCCGAAGGAGACGTGCGCGTGCACGATCCCGCCGCCGCAGACAACGCGAGCGTGCGGCGGACCTACGCCCGTGCGGCCTTCGAGCGGGCGTGGTTGGGCGGCAGTGGCGGCATCGTCTATCGGGTTCGTTCCTGAGGTCTTCACTTGGTGGGTGCTGTTGGATGAGGTGAAGGGTTTCCGACCGTCCGGGCGGGGATAGGTCCGCACAGTCTCCACGCGGTGGCGCGCGGCCGATCGGGTGAAGACCTCGCCGCTCGGCGCCGTCCACAGCGCGGCTCCATCCGCAGGGTCGTCCACAGCAAGGACGGTGCACCCCTACCACGGGGACGGCTTCCGTAGTCTCCCGCCATGGACGAACCGCCCGCCGCAGACGCGCTCCCCGCTCGGGCTCGCGTCACGCCCCCAAATCACACCGTCGCCCGGGCGTTCGCTGCCCGGGATGCGCACGTTAATAGGGGCACCCGCGTTGCCCGGGGTCCCCGTGCTGCTCGGACTCCCGATGCTGTCCGGTTTCGCTTCGCTGCCCGGGATGAGCATGCTGCCGGGGTCCCTCGCGTTGCCGGCGTTACCCACGCTGCCCGCTTACCCGTCGCTGCCCGGGGCCGCCTCGCGACCCACGATCCACTCGCCGCCAGGACCCGGTCGTGATCCACGATCCCCACGCCGTTCGGGACCCGGCTGCCACCTCTCTCACCGCCGGGACCGCGCGCTTCGGGGTGGAGGGCGGGAGTATCGGCGTCCGGGTCCGGCGCCCGGTGCGGGCGAGTGAGCACCCCCGGGGCGAGGCATCGCGGCTCGCGGTGAGGGAGATGCGCACGTACGCCCGGGAACTGGGCGGCCTTATCGTCCCGGGCGTTCGACTCTCACCCGACGTCGTCGACGTCGTCGAGGCTCCGGCCTGGGCGCAAGAGGATGAGGACTTCTGGCGTCTGCGCAATGCCCTGGCATGCCTGCAGGTCAAGCGGCCGGACGCGATCGCCGCAGGGTTCTCGTCGGCATATCTCCAGGGCCTGCCCGTCCGCCCGGGCCGCCTGGAGGTCGTCGTCCCGCGCGGTGGCAGCCGGGTGACCCACGCGGCCGTGGACGACCGGCGCAGCCTGCGCTACGAGCCAGTGGAGGTCGCAGGGGTGCGCGTGCAACGGCTGCGGTGCGCCCTGCTCGAGTTGGCACCGCGGCTGTCGGAGACCGACCTCGTGGTCGTGCTCGACGCGCTCGTCGGCGGTGGGCGGTGCGCGGACACCGTGGACCTGGAAAAGCTCCGGCACTTCGTCGCGGACGAGCGCGCCTACAAGGGGCGGGCGGTGCTGCTCGCCGCGGTGGCGCGCTGCCGCGCGGGAGTGCGCTCGCCGCCGGAGACGAGACTGCGCCTGGCGCTGGTCGATGCGGGGCTGCCCGAACCCGCGGTCGCGCAGCCGATCCACATCCGCGGACTCGGCACGATCCACCCGGACCTGTCCTACGACCGGCCGCGCATCGCGCTCGAGTACGAGGGCGACCACCACCGCGTCGATCCGCAGCAGTTCGGGTACGACCTGCAGCGCTACTTCGCCATGGAGTGCGACGGCTGGATCGTCCTGCGCGCGACGAAGACGATGGCCCGCGCGTGGATCGTCGACCAGGTCCGGCGGCTGCTCAACGAGCGCGGCGCGCCGTGAGCGCTCGCCGTTGCCAGCTACCCGGTCGGTTGATTGGTGCCCTCGGAAGAACCCTTCACCTGATCGCGCGCTGCGCATCGGGTGAAGGGTTTTCGGCCACCGGCACGGCGGTGGGGAAGCGAACTCTTCACCCGATGCCGTTGGGACAATCGAGTGAAGACTTCACCCCGCGCCCCTGTCCTTGCCCGTGCTCAGCTCAGCGGAATGCGGCCCTTGAGCTGCTCGGCGCTCAGCGGTTCCTGCGCCGACTGCTCGATGACCTCCTTGGCCTTAGGCGTCGAGTCCCAGACGTTCCAGAGCAGGACACCGCGCACGTGGCCGCCGTCGACGTAGTAGACGACCCCGGCGCTGTGGTCTGAGGTGAAGTCCTCGACCATCTCGAGGCTCGCATCGAGGGTGCCCACGGCCTCGTAGCCGAAGTCGTAGATGTCGGACCAGAAGATGGGCGTGTACGTGTAGGTCTCTTCGTCCTTGCCGGCGGCTGCGGCCGCCATGTTGTGACCCGCCGTGGTGCCCTGGTGCTCGGCATTGTCCACGTGCTCCACGCGGCGCACGCCCAGGAGCGCGTCGGGGTAGGAGGCGACGTCGCCGGCGGCCCACACGTCCGGGGCGCTCGTAGCGAGGCGTTCATCGACGACGATCCCATTGCCCACCTCGAGTCCGGCCTGCCGGGTGACCTGGTCGTTCGGCACGACGCCCAGGCCCGCGACGACGACATCGCCGGAGTAGGACTCGCCGGCTTCGGTTGTGACGGTGACGGAATCGCCGTGCACGGCGCCGCCGGTGACACGAGCCCCGGTGACGAGCGTGACACCGTGCTCGCGCAGGGCGCGCTCGATCTCATCGAGGACGATGGTGGGGAACATCTGCTGCAGGACCTGCTTGCCGGGCACGATGAGCGTGACCGCTACGTCGTTGAGCGACAGTGCCGCCGCGAGCTCCGAGCCGATGTAGCCGCCGCCCACGACGACGGCGCTGCTGCCCGGCTTCGCAAACTCGCGCAGTCGGCGGTAGTCCTGTGCGGTGCGGTAGTAGACGACGCGCGCGGAATCAGGCAGGTCGATGGTGCGCGGCTCCGCACCCGTGGCGATGAGCAGGCGGCTGTAGCCCACCTGCGAGGCGTCCGACAGGGTGAGCGCGTGTGCCGCGGTGTCGATCGCCGTCACCGATATCGAGGGGAGGAAGACGGCGCCGATGCCATCGTCGAGCAGCCAGTTGTCCTCGAGGCTTGCCTCCCCGTCCACCCAGAGGTCCTTCGACAGAGCCGGGCGGTAGACCGGGCCGTCGGGTTCGCGGCCGATGATCGCGATGCTGCCGTTCGCGTCCTTCTCGCGGATGGCGGCCGCCGCGCTGGCGGCCGCGACCCCCGCGCCGATGATGGCGTAGTCGTAGCGGTCCTGCTCTGCCATGGTGGTCCTCGCTTCCTCCGGCGCCGCGGCGACCGGGTGCTTGGGTGGGTGCGCGTTCTTCTTCGGAAACAGACTCGCGGGCCCAAAACTTCCGCTCGGACATAGGCGAATGCCCGGGGTGCGAGGTGCGAGGTACGAGGCGCCGTCTGTGTCGAGCACGAGCACGAATCCAAGGCCCAGTCCGAGCCCGAGGTTCGAGGCCCATCGCAAGCTGAGGCCAAGACTCGAGATTCACGACGAGTCTGAAACCGAGTCCGACCCCGTACCCGAGGCTCGAGGCCCAGTCCGAACCGTCGCCAAGACTCAAGACTCGGGATGAGTACGAGTTTGCCCCGGAGGCCCAAAGCCCGCGACCCGAGGCCGGAGGCCAAGACCCCAGTCCGAGGCCCAGACTCGAGATGGAGGCCGAGCCCGAGCAAGCACCCGAGCCCGAGACCGAGTCCGCGGCCAAGCCCCAACGCGAGGTTCGAGGCCCGGCCCGATCCCGAACCTGAGGCTCGGGAACCGGTTCAAGCTGCAGCCGAGACTCAAGACCCAGCCTGAGTCCGGGGTTCGCCCAGCACCGCACCAGCGTCTCACCGCCGCTCGGACCGCGCGGTGTGCGCGAACGGCCGCCGGTGCTACGCCAGCGTGTCGCGCCAGGCCGCGTGCAGCTGGGCGAAGCGGCCTGTGCCGGCGATGAGGTCTGCAGGCGCACCGTCCTCGACAATTCGGCCGTGCTCCATGACGAGCACGCGGTCGGCGATCTCCACCGTCGACAGGCGGTGGGCGATGACGATCGCGGTGCGGCCGCGCAGCACGGTCTCCAGGGCGTTCTGCACGAGCCGCTCGGAGGGGATGTCGAGGTGCGCGGTCGCCTCGTCGAGCACCAAGACGTCCGGATCGGCGAGGAAGACCCGCGCGAACGACACGAGCTGGCGCTGGCCGGAGCTCAGGCGCCCGCCGCGCTTCTTCACGTCCGTCGCGTACCCCGCGGGCAGGCGGCGGACGTAGTCGTCCAGGCCGACCGCGCGGGCGGCGGCCTCGACCTGCGCGTCGGTGGCCTCCGGCCGGCCGACGCGGATGTTGTCGGCGATCGTGCCGGAGAACAGGAACGATTCCTGGGTGACCATGACGACGGCGCGGCGCAGCTGCGCATTGGCGACCTCGCGCAGGTCCACGCCGTCCAGCAGCACCGCGCCGGCGCTCGGATCGTAGAAGCGGGTGAGGAGCTTGACGAGCGTCGACTTGCCCGCACCCGTCGAGCCCACGAGGGCGACCGTCTGCCCCGCCGGCACGGCGAGGTCGAAGCTCGGCAGGACATCCGGCCCGTCGCCGTAGGCGAAGCGGACGCCGCGGAACTCGAGCGCGCGTCCGGCGCCGTCCGCCCGTCCGCCGCGGCCGCCGCCCGCGCGCTCACCGCCGCCGGCCGCAGGCAGCGCGACCGGCTCCCGCGCCTCGGCGACCGCGGGCTCCGTGTCGAGGACGGCCGTGATCTTCTCGAGCGCGGCGGAGGCCGACTGGTAGAGGTTGAAGCTCTGGACCAGCTCGTCGAGCGGGTTGTAGAAGCGGCGCAGGTAGAGGAGGAACGCGGCGAGCACGCCCACCTGGGCGGCGTCCTCGAGGACGAGCCAGGCGCCCACGATGACGATCGCGAACTGCGTGACGTTGCCGATGAGGCGGGTCAGACCGGAGAACCAGGCGACCCCGCGCAGGGCGTCGGTGTTGGCGTCGCGGTACTGCTCGTCTTCTCGGGCGAGGGTGTGCCGGCCCGCCGGCTGGCGGCGGAAGGCCTGGACGGCGCGGATGCCGCCCATCGTCTCCGTGAAGTGCACGATGACCTTCGCGATCGACGTGCGCGTGCGGCGGTATGCGGTGCGCTGGGCGCGCTGCGCGGCCCGTGAGACGAAGAACAGGGGGATGAAGCCCGCGAAGACGATGAGGGCGAGCGGCACGTTGAGCCACACGAGGATGACCGCGATCGCCGCCATCGACAGGATGCCCAGCGCGGATTCGATGAGCGCGAAGGACAGGAAGTCCTGCACGGACTCCATGTCCGAGCTCTGGCGCGCCACGAGCCTGCCCGACGTCGAGCGCTCGTGATACCCGAGGTCCAGGCGCTGGATGTGGCGGAAGAGGCGCCGGCGCAGGTCGAGCATGATCCGCTGGGCGGTGATGCCCATGAGCCGGGTCGAGGTGAACGAGGCTGCGCCGCCCACCAGCGCGGACGCCACGAAGGCGGCGATGGCCGACCACAGGGCGCCGAAGTCGCCGTCCGCTGCCCGCGGCAGGCCGTCGTCGAGGGCCTGCGCCACGAACACCGGGCCGATCGTCGCCGCGCACGCCGAGACGACGATGACGAGCGCGAGCACGATGACCGAGCCCAGGCGCGGGCGCACGAGCGAGAACAGCAGGCGCCTGGCACGCTTGGAGATGTCCGGGGGCAGCGCATCGGGTTCGGCCTCCGCCGAGGCGCTCGCGGGCGCGCTCATCGGCTCGCCTCCTCCGGGGGTGCGGAGGCGCCGTCGGGCTCCCGAGACCCGGGCACCGCGGCGCCCGCCGCCCCCTCGGCTGAGGTTGTGGGATTCGCGGCGCCCGGCGCGCCATCGGCACTCGCCGTTCCTCCGGCTGCGGTCTGGTCCGCGGTCCCGGCATCGGCCACGGACCCGCTGCTTGCCACCGCTTCGGCCCGCGCCGCAGTTCCGCTGGCGGTCGCAGCCCCGGCCTCGGACACCTCCACAGCCAAGCCCGCAGCCACACCCATCGCTCCCGCACCCGAGGCAGCCACACCCGGGGCCGGCGAGTCCTGTGCCGCCGCGGGGCCGGTGGTCGGGCTCGCGCCCATGAGGTCGCGGTAGAGCGCCGAGGTGCGCAGCAGCTCGTGGTGGGTGCCCCGGGCCGCGATCCGGCCCTCGTGGAGGACCGCCACCTCGTCGGCCAGCGCCGCGGTGGAGGGACGGTGGGCGATGATGAGCGTCGTGGAGTCCGGCAGCACGCGGGCGAGCTCGCGCTGGACGCGGTCCTCCGTGTCCACGTCGACCGCGGAGAGCGGATCGTCGAGGACGAGCACCCGCGGGGTGCCCACGATCGCGCGGGCGAGGGCGAGCCGCTGCCGCTGGCCGCCGGAGAGCGCCATGCCCTGCTCGCCCACCTGCGTGTCCAGCCCCTCGGGCAGCGCCTCGGCGAATTCGAGGGCCTGGGCGATGCCGAGTGCCCGGCGCACCTGCGCGTCATCGGCGCCCGGCGCACCGATCGCCACGTTCTCGCGCACCGTTGCGGAGAAGAGGATGGGGTCCTCGAACGCGACGGCGACGAGGGAGCGCAGCTCGCCCAGGGGGATGTCCCGGATGTCCGTGCCGTCCAGGCGCACCGCGCCGCCCGTGATGTCCTGCAGGCGCGGGATGAGGGCGGCGAGCGCGGACTTGCCGGAGCCCGTGGCGCCCACGAGCGCCACCGTCCGGCCCGGCTCGATGTGCAGGCTCAGGCCGGTGAGCGTGTCCGCGGCCGCATCGCCGAAGCGGAAGTCCACGTCGTCGAAGTCGACGCGTCCGCGCCACGCGCGCACCGGCGGCGCGTCGGCGATCGCGCCTCCGGCGTCCGTGATGCCCAGCGGCAGGTCCATGACCTCCCAGTAGCGGGCGGCTGCGGTCATGGTCATGAGGAGATCGGAGAGGAGGAAGCCGAACATCTCGATGGGCATGCGCAGCACCATCGTGATCGTGACGGCCGCGACGACGGTGCCGATCGTCGTCCACCCGGCGAGCACGCCCCACGCGCCCACCGCGAGGATCGCTGCCTGGGCGAGCGTGGGCAGGCACAGGATCGTGCCCCACAGCCACGAGTCGAGCTTGGCCTTGCGCACCTCGAGGCCGGCCAGGCGCTGCGCGAGGGCGTCGAAGCGCCGGGCCATCCACGGCTCGCGGCCGAATGCCTTGAGGATGCGCACCCCCTGGACGGACTCCTCGGCGGCGGTGGTGACCTCGCCCATCGTGTCCTGCGACTGGCGGGAGGTGATGCGGTACTTCGACTCGAAGACCGCGATGACGGCGATCGTGGGGACCGCCATGAGCGCGATGATGAGCCCGAAGACCGGCTGCATCACGGTGAGCACGATCGTGCCGATGAGGATGACGATGGGCGTGACGACGATGAAGGGGCCGCCGAACGCGAAGAACCGGCGCATCTGCGACATGTCGTTCGTGGCGCGGGAGAGCAGCTGGCCCGACTCCCACGCGTCGTGCGTGGGCACGGAGACGTACTGGAGGCGGTCATAGAGGCGCCCGCGCCACACGATCTCCCAGTGCGAGGCGACCGGGGCGACGATCATGCGCCGGCCGAACAGCGCGGCGGCCTCCGCGATGCCCACCGCGAGGATCGCGAGCGCGGGTGCCCAGAGACCCGCGAGGTTGTGGTGGGCGATGGGCCCGTCGATGATGTCCCCGGTGAGCAGCGGGATGACGAGCGTAATGCCATTGCCGATCAGCGTGAGCACGATGACCAGCGAGTATGTGCCCAGCCGTGCCCGGATGTCGGGCCAGAAGCGGAGGAGTGGGCGCATGGTCGCTCATCCTACGCGGCGGCGCGCCGCGCGGGCCCTCAGCCTGCCGTGTGCACCAGGCGGGTGAGGACCTCGGCGTGGGCGGTGTGGGGGAACATGTCGAGCAGCTGCGCGCTCGCGACCCGCATGCTCGGCATCGCGGCGAGGTCCCGGGCCAGGGTCGCGGGGTTGCAGCTGGAGTACACGACGTCGGGGATGCCGCTGGCCTCGATCCACGCGGCCATCGCCTCCCCGATGCCGCGCCGGGGCGGGTTGACGATGAGGACGTCCGGCGGGCCGGTGCGCTCGGCCTGGGCGCGCGCCCAGGCGAAGGCGTCGGCGGCGATGAAGTCCGCGTCCAGGCCCAGCTCCGCCGCCGTCTCCGCCGCCGAGGCGATGGCCTGGTCACTGAGCTCCACACCGGTCACGCTGCGCGCGGCGGGGTTCGGCCTGGCTGCGGCGGCCCCGCGCATTCCCGTCGCGCCGGTGCGCGGCACTCCAGTCGGCGCGGTGCGCGGCACCTCAGCCAGTGGGGCGCTCGCCACACCTGCGGGGGCGGCGGCTGCGCATGCGACCGCGGCGGGCGCTCCTGCTGAGGCGGTGCCGGGCGGCGCGCAGTGGAGGGCGAAGCCGCCCACCCCGCAGAACAGGTCCCACACGCGCAGCGGCTCCGGGGCGGCGGCAGCGTGCGCGGTCGCGGCCGGTTCCGCCCCGGCCCGCGCCTCGGCGAGCTCGTCGATCCACGCACCCACCTGCGCGTACAGCCGGCTGGCCACGGCGGTGTTCGTCTGCAGGAACGACTGGGGACGCACGCGCAGCGGGATGCGCCCCTGCGTCACCCGCAGGAAGTCCGCCCCGGCGATGTGAATCTCCTCGGGGCCCTCGAGCACCGCGGTGTGGCCGGGGTTGAGGTTGGCCGAGACGACCTCGACACCCGGCACGGCGGCCTGGAGCGAGGGCAGGTGCTCCGCGATGCGGGCAATGGACTTGGGGGAGCTCAGGACAAAGCGCACCATGAGCGCGCCCCCGTCGCCGCAGGTGACGAGCACGTGCTTGAGGTCGCCCCGGCGGCGCTGCACGTCAAAGGGGGCGACCTGGGCGCGGCGGATGAGCGCGGGGAGGTGCTCGAGCAGCCGGTGGATGGGCGCGGGGTAGAGGGGGCAGTCGCGCAGGTCGACGCCCTCGCCCGCCTCGTCGCGGATCCCGAGGACCGGCTGGATGCCGTGCCGGAGACGACCATCTTCGCCTTGTTCCGAAAGCCGGTCTCCGGGCCGACGATGGGGGAGTGCCAGATGCCCGGCGCGCCGGCCGAGGGGCCGACACGAGCAGTGCGGAAGGACCTGGCGGGAGCGGCGTCGACCCCGCTGACGGAAGCGCTGCGGGGGCTGCCCGCGACGGAAGCAGCGCCGGGCCCGCCGGTGACCGGAGAAGCACTGAGGGCGTCGCCGGCAGCCATGGCGAATGGCGCGAGGAGGTCCGCGATGCGCTCCTGGGCCTGCGCGATGCGCGCGCCCATGGGCACCGGCAGCAGGGTGCACGACCGGCACCGCCCGGCCTCGAAGTGTTCGCAGCGCATGGGGCGACAGTCTAGGCCGCTCCGCGGTGCACCGGCCGCATGCCGCGGGGCCGTCCAACACGCGCTCTCCAGCCCCTGGCCGCTCCGCGGCGCACCGGCCGCCGCCCGTCGCCTCGCCAGTGCGTCTTGCGGCTTCCTCCGCGCCCGTCTTACATCGCGAGACGGCATGCCTCGCGAATTGGCCAAGCGCTCCTGCCGCGTCTACTGTGATCCCATGAACACGCTCATTGTCGTCCTTATTGAGAAGCGCGCGGAGAACCCGTAAGCGTCTGAATCGGACGACTCGCCGCGCGCCCCTCCCGGACACCGGAAGGGGCGTTTCTTATGAGCGGACACGGAGCCCCGGCCCACCGGCCGGCACCGGGCGAGCGACCACCAGAGTTCGAAGGAGTCACCTTGGCAGCCTCATCCACGGCAGCGACGCCGCAGCCGCCTGCCTCGCCCGCCTCGGGCGCCCCCGGCTCGCCGGCGGCCCAGCCCGGCGCCTCGGCCGAGGAGCGCGCCGCGGCCGCGGCCGCCGCCGGCCCCAACCCGGACCCGGCCGCCGGCGGCGAGTGCGCGGCGCCCAAGCCCGCCCCCCGCCCTGCCGTCGGCGCCCGGCCCCAGGGCGGTGCCCGGCCCGCACCCGCCCGCCGCTCGGGCGACACCCGGCGCGAATCGGAGCCCGAGGTGCTCACCGGCGCCCAGGCGATCGTGCGCAGCCTCGAGCTGCTGGGCGTCACGGACGTCTTCGGGCTGCCCGGCGGCACGATCCTGCCCACCTACGATCCGCTGCTGGACTCGGAGATCATCAACCACATCCTCGTGCGCCACGAGCAGGGCGCCGGGCACGCGGCGGAGGGCTACGCCGCGGCAACCGGCAGGGTGGGCGTGTGCATCGCGACCTCCGGGCCCGGTGCCACGAACCTCGTGACTGCGCTCGCCGACGCCCACATGGACTCCGTGCCGATCATGGCGATCACGGGCCAGCAGGCCTCGAACCTGCTGGGCACGGACGCCTTCCAGGAGGCCGACATCGTGGGCATGACGATGCCCGTGACCAAGCACAGCTTCCTCGTCACGCGCACCGAGGACATCCCGCAGGCCATCCTCAGCGCCCACCACATCGCCTCGACGGGCCGCCCCGGCCCCGTGCTCGTGGACGTGACGAAGGACGCGCAGGCGAGCACCGCGCCGTTCGTATGGCCGGACGTGCCCGCGCTGCCCGGCTACAAGCCGGTGCTCAAGCCCCACGCCAAGCAGATCCGCGAGGCCGCGGCCCTCATCGCGAAGGCCAAGCGGCCCGTCATCTACGCCGGCGGCGGGGTCATCCGCTCCGGCGCGGCCAAGGAGCTCCTCGCGCTCGCCGAAGCGACGAACATCCCCGTGGCCACCACCCTCATGGCGCGCGGCGCCTTCCCGGACACGCACCCGCAGCACGTGGGGATGCCCGGCATGCACGGGTCCGTGGCCGCGGTCGCCTCGTTCCAGAAGTCGGATCTGCTCATCGCGATCGGCTCGCGCTTCGATGACCGGGTCACGGGCGACCTCGACTCGTTCGCACCGCGGGCCAAGGTCATCCACGCAGACATCGACCCCGCGGAGATCGGCAAGAACCGCGAGGCCGAGGTCCCCATCGTCGGCGATGCACGCGAGGTCCTCGCCGAACTCCTCGCGGAGCTCAAGTCCGAGCACCCGCAGGCGCTCGAGGACCCGCGCGAGAAGTGGTGGGCCACCGTGCGCGGCTGGAAGGAGACGTACCCGCTGGGCTACGACGCCAACGACGAGGGACTGTGCGATCCGCAGTACGTCATCCAGCGCATCTCCGCCCTCACCGGGCCGGAGGGCATCTACGTGGCAGGCGTCGGCCAGCACCAGATGTGGGCCAGCCAGTTCGTCACGTACGACCGGCCCAACTCCTGGCTCAACTCCGGCGGCGCCGGCACCATGGGCTACGCGGTGCCCGCGGCGATGGGCGCCAAGGTGGGGGAGCCGGACCGCACCGTCTGGGCGATCGACGGCGACGGCTGCTTCCAGATGACCAACCAGGAGCTCGCCACCTGCGTCATCTGCAGCATCCCGATCAAGGTCGCGATCATCAACAACTCCTCGCTCGGCATGGTCCGCCAGTGGCAGACGCTCTTCTACGACGGGCGCTACTCGAACACGGACCTCAACACCGGCCACAACAGCATCCGCGTGCCGGACTTCGTCAAGCTCGCGGAGGCCTACGGTGCCTACGGCAGGCGCGTGGACCGCAACGAGGACGTCGACGCGGCGGTGGAGGAGGCGCTGGCGATCGACGACCGGCCCGTCGTCCTCGACTTCACGGTCCCCGCCGACGCGATGGTCTGGCCCATGGTCGCGGCGGGCGTGAGCAACGATGAGATCCAGTACGCCCGGGACCTGCGCCCGGACTTCGAGGAGGAAGAGGAAGAGGAGGGGCTGGCATGAGCCGCCACACGCTCTCGGTGCTTGTGGAGAACAAGCCCGGCGTCCTGACCCGCTTCTCCGGCCTCATCGCCCGGCGCGGCTTCAACATCGACTCGCTGGCGGTGGGAACCACCGGCTACGAGGAGCTCTCGCGCATCACCGTGGTCGTCGACGTCCACGATGTGCCGCTCGAGCAGGTGACCAAGCAGCTGAACAAGCTCGTCAACGTCATCAAGATCGTCGAACTGGAGCCCGAGGCCTCGGTGCGGCGCGCGCACATGATCTTCAAGGTCCGCGCCGATGCGGCCTCGCGCGCCCAGATCGCCGCCGCAGTCGAGATGTTCCGCGCCCACATCGTGGATGTCTCCCCGGACACGGTCTGCGTCGAGGCCACCGGAGAGCAGGGCAAGCTCGACGCCCTGCGCCAGGTCCTCGAGCCCTTCGGCATCAAGGAGATCGTCCAGTCCGGCACCGTGGCGATCGGGCGCGGGTCGAAGTCGATCACGGACAAGGCGCCGCGCGCCTGACCCGCCGCCGAGGCGCGGGCCAGCGCCCGCCGTTCCCGCACCTCGGGCGCGGGCCGGCTGCCCACGGGGGCCGCCCGGCATGTGAACGTACCCGGCACCGCGTCCCACACCAGCTACCATCATTCGAGACACCTACTTGAGGAGATTGATTCCCATGGCAGAGCGCTACTACGACGACGATGCGGACCTGGCGGTCATCCAGGGCAAGAAGGTCGCAGTCATCGGCTTCGGCAGCCAGGGCCACGCGCACGCGCTGAGCCTGCGCGATTCCGGCGTCGACGTCCGGATCGGCCTGGCCGCATCCTCGAAGACGCGGGACCGCGCCGAGGCGCAGGGCTTCACCGTCGGCACCCCGGCCGAGGTCGCCGAGTGGGCAGACCTCATCGTCATCCTCGCCCCGGACCAGGTCCAGGCCGACATCTACAAGGACGAGATCCAGGACAAGCTGACCCCGGGCAAGGCCCTGCTGTTCAGCCACGGCTTCAACATCCGCTTCGGCTACATCGAGGCGCCCGAGGGCGTCGACGTCATGATGGTCGCGCCCAAGGGCCCCGGCCACGTGGTCCGCCGCGAGTTCGTCGACGGCCGCGGCGTGCCCGTGCTCGTCGCCGTCGAGGTCGACGCGACCGGCACCGCCTGGGACACCGTCATGTCGTACGCGAAGGCGATCGGCGGGCTGCGCGCCGGCGGCATCAAGACGACGTTCACGGAGGAGACGGAGACCGACCTGTTCGGCGAGCAGACCGTGCTCTGCGGCGGCGTCTCCCACCTCGTCCAGTACGGCTTCGAGACCCTCACCGAGGCCGGCTACCAGCCGGAGATCGCCTACTTCGAGGTGCTCCACGAGCTCAAGCTCATCGTCGACCTCATGGTCGAGGGCGGCATCGCCAAGCAGCGCTGGTCCTGCTCCGACACCGCGGAGTACGGCGACTACGTCTCCGGCCCCCGCGTCATCACGCCGGAGGTCAAGGAGCACATGAAGGAGGTCCTCGCGGACATCCAGAACGGCTCGTTCGCCCAGCGATTCATGGACGACCAGAAGAACGGCGCGAAGGAATTCAACGAGCTGCGCGCCAAGGAGGAGAAGCACCCGATCGAGGCGACCGGGCGCGAGCTGCGCAAGATGTTCGCGTGGCTCAAGGACTCTGACGACGACTACACCGAGGGCACCGCGGCGCGCTGACCCGGCACCCTTCACCTGCGCGCTGCACCTGAGCGCCCAGCACGTGGGCGGACGCCCCGGCGAGGAGACTCGCCGGGGGTTTGCGCGTTCGGGCCGCCCTGCAGACGGGCCGCCCTGCAGATGGGCTGCCGTGCAGATGGGCCGCCTGCGATACTGGCCCGCATGGCGCCCCGCTACCTCTACCCCCTGGCCCAGCACCCCGATGCGCCGCACCTGCTCGTGCCGTCGCGGCTGTTCCCCTGGGTGGGCTTCGGCTGGGCGCTGGGTACCTTTTTCGTCCTGCCCGTGCTCGCGCTCCTCGCCATCATGGGCGGCCAGGGCAGCCGCAGCCAGGGCGGCGCCGCGGTGTCCACCGCCGCCCTGGGCATCGTCGTGGGGATCGAGGCGCTCATGCTCGCCTGGGGCGCCGTCCATGCCGTGCGCCTCGTGCGCCTGCGCCGCCGGCTCACTGCGAGCCTCGACCGCATAGTCGCGCCGCCGGCGCACTACCTGGAGCAGGTGCGCCGGGCGGATGCGGACTTCGCGCGCCGCGATGAGCGGGCCGGCGCGATTCGGGTCCTCGTCGTCTGCCAGGCGTGGGCTGGCCGCCTCGTCGACCTCTTCGCCAGCGGCGGCCCGGACAGCGACGGCCCCTATGATGCGCACGGCCGGGTCTTCCGCGCCGCGCAGGCGCCGCGCACGGCCTTCCTCACCTCCGCGATCTGGCTGAGTGCGTGGTGGCTGCTGCTCTTCGGCTTCACGGCGGTCGGCTCGCCCGGGGGCCTGCCGGCGCTCCCGGCGCTGGGATTCGCGCACTTGGCGGTGAGCGGTCTCCTGCTCGCGGAGCTGTGGATCATCGCGGGCGTGCGCTTCTCGCTCGACCGCGGGATCCGGGCGCGCCTGCGCCGCCTCGAGCTGCAGCGGTTCTGAGCCGCCGCCGGCTCGGGCCGGCAGCGCGCACCGTCACTGCGCTCAGTGGGCGCGGGCCGCCTCCCGGCGGCGCGCCTGCACGATCGGATCTGCCACGGGAGCTGCGCTGATGAGCTCCCGGGTGTAGTCCGAGGTGGGCCGGCGCAGCACCTGCTCGGCGCCGCCGGACTCCACGACCGCGCCGCCGCGCAGCACGACCACGTGCGCGGCGATCTGCTCGATGACGGCCAGGTCGTGGCTGATGAAGAGCGAGGCGAACGCGCGCTCGTCGTGCAGCTCGCGCAGCAGTTCGAGCACCCCGGCCTGCACGGAGACATCGAGCGCGGAGGTGGGCTCGTCCGCGATGAGCAGGTCCGGGTCCAGCGCGAGCGCCCGGGCGATCGACACGCGCTGCTTCTGCCCGCCGGAGAGCTCATGGGGCATGCGCTCACCGGTGCCCGCGGGCAGCCGCACCTCGTCCAGCAGCGCGGCGACGCGCTGCCGGATCGCCCCGTGGCCCAGGTCCGTGTGCGTGCGCAGGGGCTGGGCGAGCTGGGCCCCGACCGTGCGGCGGGGGTTGAGGGAGCCCGCGGGATCCTGGAACACGGTGCCGATGCGGGCCCTCACCCGGCGCTGCTCGCGGCCGTTGCCCGGCCGGACCCGGGTGCCGGCCACCTCCGCCCACCCCGAGGTGAGCACCTGCTGGCCCACGAGCACGTTCGCGATCGTGGACTTGCCCGAGCCGGACTCGCCCACGAGCCCCACGACCGTGCCGCGCGGCACCTCGAGGCTCACTCCGCCCAGTGCCCGCGTACCGCCGCGGCCGCCGTGGACGACGACTGCCTCGTGCAGCCGCGCCGCTGGGGAATCTTCACCGCGCTGCTCGGCCCGCGGAGCTCCCTGCGCTCCCTGCGCGTGCGCGCCCGCGGGCTGGGGTGGGCGCGTCGAGGCGCGCGCACCGCCCTGCGCATACGAAGCCGCCGCACCGTCTGGCGCATGCGCCGCCGCCGGACCGTCCTTCGCGCGCTCCTCCGAGCGCGCGCGGACCCGCGCCTCGGGCTGGGCCTCCGCGCCCTCGCCCAGGCCGGTGAGGCGGGGCACGGAGGCCAGCAGCGTGCGCGTGTAGGCGTGCTGCGGATGGGCGAAGAGCTGCTCGACGGGTGCCGCCTCGACGATCCGGCCCTCGCGCATGACCGCCACGTCGTCGGCGACATCGGCGACGACGCCCATGTCGTGGGTGATGAGGAGGACGGCGCGCTCCCGGGCGATCGAGCGCAGGAGGTCGAGGATCTCCGCCTGGACCGTGACGTCGAGCGCGGTGGTGGGCTCGTCGGCGATGAGGAGCTCCGGGTCGTGGATCGTGGCCAGTGCGATCATGGCCCGCTGGAGCTGGCCGCCGGAGAGCTCGTGGGGGAAGGACCGCGCGATCCGCTCCGGATCGGCGAGGCCCGCCGCGCGCAGCGCGGTCAGCACGCGGGCCCGCGCGGCCTCGCGGCTCACCCGCTCGCCGTGCGCGCTCAGCGCCTCCGCGATGAGGCGGCCCACCCGGTACATGGGGTCGAAGGCGCCCATGGGCTCCTGGAAGACCATCCCGATGCGCAGGCCGCGCACCGCGCGCAGCACCTCCGGGGGCGCGCCCACGAGCTGCGTGCCGTCGGCCAGCACGGCGCTGCCGGCGGCGTGCGCGGACCCGCCGGCCAGGCCCACGAGCGAGAGCGCGGTGACCGACTTGCCGGATCCCGATTCGCCGACGAGCGCCAGCACGCTGGCCTCGCGCACGCGCAGGTCGACGTCGTGGGTCACCGGGTGCGCGCCGAAGCGCACGCTCAGCCCGCGCACGTCCAGCACGGGCTCCGGTGCCGTCATCGCATCCTCCATGGCAGTCCTCTCATCCCCTCCAGCCGCTCGGCCTGCCGCTCAGCCCTTGAGTGAGGCCTTCAGGTAGTTCGGGTAGGCCGGGAACGAGCCGATCGCGAAGTTCTCCACGTTCGAGCCGTGCAGGAACGAGTTCTTCGTGTAGATGAGCGGGACCACCGGGGCGTCCTGCATGATGCGCCGGTCCGCCTTCGCCCACAGCTCCTGCGCCTTGGACTGGTCGACCTCCTCGGTCGCCTGGGCGATGAGCCCGTCGACTTCCTTGTTGGAGTAGCGGGAGATGTTGTAGTTGCCCCCGCCGATCTGCGAGGAGTCGAACAGCGGCTGGATGTTGCCGTTGGCCGACGGGAAGTCCGGCTGCCAGGAGCCCAGGTAGAGGTCGTAGTCCGGCTTGCCGGTCGTGGCGTCCGCGGCAAGCGAATCGGAGTCCTCGGCCTTGATCTTCACCTTGATGCCGGCCCGCTGGAGGCCCTGCTGGATCGCCTCGGCCTGCGAGACGGAGGTCGAGTCGTTCTTCGTCAGCATGGTGAGCGTGCCCAACGACTGGCCGGAGTCCTTGAGCAGCGCCTTCGCCTTGTCCACGTCGCCGGACTCCGGCGCCTGGTAGTCGTTGTAGTCCTGGCGCCCGGGGATGCCCGGGGTGATGAGGGTGGAGGCGAAGTCGCCGGCGATCTCCCCGCCGGCGGCCACGCGGAACGCGTTCTTGTCCACCGCGTACTCGAAGGCCTTGCGCACCGTGGGGTTGTCGAGGCCCTTGGACTCGACGTTCATCGCCAGGTAGGCCAGCGCACCGTCGCCGGAGGTGACGAGGCGCGACTTCGCCGCCGAATTCTGCTGGACCTGGGCGAGCTGCGCGGCCGGCACGAAGTCGGCCGTGAAGCTGTTCGCGGCATCTCCGGAGTCCGCGACGATCGACTGCGCGGCGACCGTGGGATCCTGGCCGAGCTTGAACGTGATGGAGTCCGGCCCGGCCGTGCGGACCTCGTCCGTGTCCGCGCTCCACTCGGGGTTGCGCTCGAGCACGGAGGAGCTGCCCGAGGCGTTCGACTTCACCCGGTAGGGGCCGGTCGCGACGGGCTTGTCCGCGTACTTCTGCGGATCGTCCTTGGCCTTGGGCACCGCGGAGAACGCCGGCATCGAGGCGATCCAGGGGAAGTCTCCGTAGGCGGAGGAGAGGTGGAAGACGAGCGTCGCGTCGTCCGGAATCTCGATCGAGGCGAGCTCCTTGCCCTTGTACGGCCCGGAGTAGTCCTTGCCCCCGGCCAGCAGGGCCTTGTGGTAGCTCAGGCCGCCGGAGAGCTCCGGGGCGAACGAGCGCTCGATGCCGTACTTGACGTCCGCGGCCCGGATCGCGGTGCCGTCCTCGAACTTCAGCCCGTCCTTGAGCCGGAACGTCCAGGTCTTGCCGCCGTCGCTGGCCTTCCCGGTGTCCTGGGCCATGTCCGGAACCACCTGCGGCTCCGCGCCCGGCTCGATCTTCCACGTCGTCAGGCGCCGCTCGACGAGGCCCAGCGACGTGATCGCGAGGCTCTGGCTCTTCGCCGGATCCCAGTCCATCTGCGTCTGCGAGCTCAGGATGCTCAGGGCGCCACCGCGGTGCGTCTCGCCCAGCCTGCCCTGTCCGCCGCTCGTGTCGTCCAAGTCGTTGGCGTGGCAGCCGGCCAGTGCCAGTGCCGCCGTGATCGCCGCGGCGGCGAAAGCCGTTGTCTTCATTGCAGGTCCTTGTCGTTGTGCTGAGTCTGGGCCGCGCCCGAGGCGCGGGGCGGCCGCCCGTGGCGGGCGCCGGCCGCGCATGGCGCGGCGGATCGGAGGCGGGCGGGCAACGGGTGCCGGCCGGCGCCTCGGCGGCGGTGACATCGCCGGCCCGGCGGGTGCCGGAAGGCCAGCCTAGGGGCGTAGGCCAGGCGCGGCACCCGGGCCGCGCACGTGGCCGCCGGGCTCACGACGGGGCCCCGATGCGCGGGTCGAGCGCGCCGTAGAGCAGGTCGACGGCGAAGTTGGCGAGGACGACGGCGAGGGCGGCGAAGAGCGTGACGCCCACGATGATCTGCAGGTCGAGCGCGTTCACCGCGTCGAGGAGCAGTCCGCCCACGCCCTGGATGGCGAAGACCTTCTCCGTGATGACGGTGCCGCCCAGCAGGGAGCCGAAGTCGAGGGCGACGAGCGTGGCGATGGGCACGACGAGGTTGCGCAGCCCGTGGCGGGTGACGACGGCGGACTCCTTGAGCCCGATCGAGCGCGCCGTGCGGATGAAGTCCATGCCCATGACCTCGATGAGCGAGCCGCGGGTCAGGCGCGTGTAGATCGCGCCGTTGATGATCGCGAGCACCGTCCACGGCATGATGAGGTGGAACGCCCAGCCGCCCGGGGACTCGCTCAGCGGCACGTAGCCGCCGATCGGCAGGACGTTGAGCGTGAACCCGAAGAGCAGGATGAACAGCAGCCCCACGAGGTAGGCCGGGGCGGAGACGCCCAGGACCGAGGCGCCCATGAGCAGGCGGTCGGCGGCGCGCCCGCGGCGCAGCGCGGCGATGACGCCGGCGCCCACGCCCACGACGGTCCACAGCAGGAGCGCGCCCAGGGCGATCGAGAGGGTCACGGGCAGGCGCTCGGCGAGTAGCGACGTGACGTCGGTGTGGAGGCGGAACGAGTACCCGAAGCAGGGCGCGGCGCAGTGGATCGCGGTGGCGCCGTCGCCGAACGTGCGGCCGGCGACGATGCCCCACAGGAAGGCGCCGAGCTGGGCGAACCACGGCCGGTCGAGGCCCATGTAGGACTGGACCTCGACGAGCCGGTCCGGGGTGCACGGCTTGCCGCAGGACAGCTGGGCGGGGTTGTTCGGCAGCAGGTAGAAGATGGCGAAGCTCGCCGCCGCGATGACGAGGAGCACGGCGAGCGCGCCGCCCAGCCGGCCCGCGGCGAAGCGTAGGTAGCCCAGCGCCCGGCTCATCGGATGGCCTCCTCGGCGGCCGCGGGGGCGCCCGCGTCCGCGCCGGTCTCCGCGGTGCGCGGGTCGAGCGCATCGCGCAGGCCGTCGCCGAAGAGCGTGAAGCCCAGGGTGACGACGAACAGCGCGGCACCGGGGAAGACGAGGTAGAGGGGGTCGACCTGGACCCACTCGACGGCCGAGGAGATGGTCCGGCCCCAGGAGGGGGTGGGCGGGTTGATGCCGACGCCCAGGAAGCTCAGCGCCGCCTCGGTGCCGATCTTCGCCGGCAGGCTCATCGTGGTGAACACAATGATCGTGGCGGCGAGGTTGGGCAGGATCTCGCGGATGAGGATCGTGCCGGCCGGGATGCCGGTGGCGCGGGCGGCGCGCACGAAGCCGCGCGAGCGCAGGCTCAGCGCCTCGGAGCGGACCACGCGCGCGATGCTCGGCCAGCCGAAGAGCCCGATGACGGCCACGAGCACGACGGACTTGGGGAAGCGGTCCGGCACGACCGCCGAGAGCGCGATCGCGAAGATGAGGAACGGGAAGCCGAAGACCACGTCGGTGAACCGGCTGAGCAGCCGGTCGGCGAGCCCGCCGAAGTAGCCGGCCGTGATGCCCACGGCCACGCCGATGATGACGGAGACGACCGTGGCCGCCAGGCCGATGAAGAGCGAGACGTGCGAGCCCCACAGGACGATCGCGAGCAGATCCCGGCCGGTGCGGGGCTCGAGGCCGAACGGGTGCGCCGCGCTCATCCCGCCCAGGGGGCCCGCCGGCGCGGTGTTGGCCGCGAGCAGGTCCGTGTTGTACGTGTACGGGTCGTTGCCGCTGAGCGCCGTGTACAGCGGCGCGGCGGGGATCATGAGCACGGCGAGCGCCACGAGCGCGACGCCGATGAGCGCCGCGGGGTCCGTGCGCAGCCGGTGCAGCGGGCCGCGGCCGGCTCCGCGCGCCGACCGGCGCCGGCCGGCCGTGCTGCCGGGCGCGGCGGCAGCGGCACCGGAGGACGGGGCGCGGCGGGCGTGCATGGGGCTCCTGGTGGGCTGAGCGGGCTGGGCGGGAGGTGCGGCCGGCATCCTCGCGCGCGGGGGCGGCCGCTGCTGCGGCTGCCGGGGCGGCGCGGGTGCGGCGCGCGCAGGGGTGCGAAGCAGACCAACATATATGCAAGCACGCTTATTCCACCGGGGGGCGCCTGCGCGTCACACGGGCGTCACACGCGGACGGCGGGGGTGTGGCACTCGCGGGCGGTGGGGGGGGGTGCCGCACGCACGGGTTCGGCGGGGTGCGTCACTCGCGGGCGGTGGGGCGGCACCACCGGGGACGAACGGCGCAGGGGAGTGTGAGCCATGCGATAGCCTGAGCCGGTGACTGAATACCGTTTCGAGACCTTTGCGCCCCAGATCGTCGACGGCGCTCCCGACGCCCGCACCGCGGACTACATGCAGGCGGTGCGCGCGGGCTTCCACGACAAGCGGGTCGATGGGGAGAAGCTCCTGCGCCGCACGGAGCGCGCGATCGCGGATGGACGGGTCTTCACCGCGGCCTACCCCACGCGGGTGCCGAAGGGTGCGCTGAGCGCGGACATCCCAGTCGCCACCTTCGCCCACTTCGAGAAGCAGATGAACGTGGGCGGCGCGCGCCTGCTGCCCGCCCACCTCATCACGTGGGTGACGGTGCGGCCCACGCACCGCCGCCGCGGCCTGCTGCGCAGCCTCATGACGGCCAACCTCCAGCACGCAGCGGACGCCGGCTACGCGTTCGCGGCCCTCACCGCCACGGAGGGCGGCATCTACCGCCGCTTCGGCTTCGGGACCGCCACCTGGTATTCGAGCTACGAGGTCGACACGAGCCCCGGCTTCGCGCTCGCCGTCGAGCCGGACCGCCGCGTGGAGATGTGCGATCCCGACGAGCTCGCGGACCTCGCCCCCGAGCTGTACGAGGAGTTCCAGAAGATCTCCCCGGGTGCCGCCGGCCGCCAGCAGGTCTACTACGACGTGGCCACCGGCGATCTCAACGTCGACACGGACGAGCCGGACCTCGCCGTGCGCGCGGCCCTCCACTACGACGAGCACGGCCGGCCCGATGGCTTCGTCAGCTACAAGTTCGCCGGCTGGGACGTCAAGCCGGGCACGATCGAGCTGCTCGACTTCGTCGCCGTCTCCGATGCCGCCTACTCCTCGCTCTGGGCCTTCCTCGCCGCGATCGACCTCGTCGAGCGCGTGAAGTTCGGCTACGGCGCCCAGCAGTCGCCCCTGCCGTGGCTGCTCACGGACCCCCGCCGGGCCAAGCTCGTCGCGACGAAGGACGGGGTGTGGCTGCGCATCCTCGACGTGCTCAAGTCCCTGCGCGCCCGCCCGTGGATGGTCGCCGGCGAGCTCACGCTCTCCGTCGAGGACCCGCTCGGCTACGCCGCAGGGGTCTTCCGCATCGACGCCGACGGCCGCGCCGCCCAGATCGAGCGGATTGCCGAGGAGCCCTCCGATGCGAAGGCGGACCTTGCCCTCAGCGTCTCCGAGCTGGGCTCGATCTACCTGGGCGGGGCCGATCCCGTTGTCCTCGTGCGCGCCGGGCGGATCCGCGAGCTGACCGCGGGGGCCGCGGTGCGCGCGCGCACGATGTTCGGCCTCGAGCGCGCCCCGTACGCCCCGAACGACTTCTAGCGCCGCTCCCGGGGCGTGTGATCGGTCGGCCGACGTGCGCTGTCGCTCAGCGGCAGCAGCCGGTCGGCCCGTCGCCGGCGGGGCACCTCGGCGCCCCGCCACGCCCGCGGCTGCAACCGACGAACAGCGCACTGAGCGAAGCGCCCGCCGGCCGCGGCCAGCGGGCGCTTCACCGTCTGCGGGGCCGCTGGCCCGGGCGGCCCCGCGCGCCGCATCGTCCCGGCTCAGCGGGTGAGCCCCTCGGCCGGGACGATGCGGGAGATCCGGCGCGCCGGCAGCGCCGAGGCCAGGGCCGCAGCCGCGAGGGCCGCCGCGACGATCGCTGCGAGCTGGAGCCACGGCAGCCCGATCACGACGGTGACCCCGTCGAGGTCGAGGAGCGCGGACGTCCCGGCCCAGCCGAAGAACGCGCCGAGCGCCAGGCCCAGCACGAGCGCCACGACGCCCATGAGCACCGCCTCGATCGTGATGAGCGCGCCCACCGAGCCGCGCGACATGCCCATGGCCCGCAGCAGCGCGGCCTCGCGGGTGCGCTCGAAGACGGACATCGACAGCGTGTTGCCCACGCCCACGATCGCGATGACGACGGAGGCGGCCAGCAGCACGAGGACGATCGTGAGCATGATGTCGATGATCTGGCCGTAGCTGGCCCGCTGCATCGCCCCGGAGAGGTCCGGCTCGGCTGCCGGGTGCGCCGCCTGCAGATCGGTGGCGAGCTGGCTGACCTGCGAGGGGCTGGCGTCATCGGCGATCCTCAGCCACGTCTGGCCGTTGCCCTGTGTGGGATCGAGCGGGGCAATGTCCGCGGGATCCGCGAGCACCGTGCCGTTCGGCAGGCCCTGTTCCACGCGGACTCGTAGTAAGACCGATTCGCCGTGGGCGCGCAGGGTGATGCGGGCTCCCTCCAGCTCGCCCTCGTCGACTTCCGCATCGGGGATCGCCGAGGTGGAGGCGAGCACCTCGCCGCGCTCGGGTACGAGGTTTCCGCGGCGCGCCGCCGAGGTGCTGTCCCGCGTGGCGCCCAGGACAGTCGTGGTGCCGCTGGCGTCCGTGCCCTCGCCGCTCAGTGCGGCCTTCGCACTGGCTCCGGCCAGTTCGCTGCGGGCGGCGACGATGTCGGAGTCCCCGGCGGCGCGCTTGGCGGCGTCGGGCGTCGCGGCCGCGTCGACCGCGTTGCGCTGGACGAGCTCCGTGCTCAGCGTGGTCTTGAGCGTCTGCGCGCCCACGACCATCGTCGCGACGAGCGTGACGCCGATGAGCAGCGCGGTCGTCGTCGAGGCCGCGCGGCGCGGGGCCATGCGCACGCTGCGGGCCACCAGGCCCGCGGTGGGGGAGCCGCCCGTGAGCTTCTCGAGCAACCGGCCGCAGCCCTCGATGAGCGGCGGCACGATGACACGGGAGAGGACGAGCACGCCGAAGAACGCGAGCACACCGCCGCCGAACGCGGGGAGGAGGGAGTGCAGGAGGGCGCCGGTGAGCGTGAGCGCCAGGCCCGCCGCCGTCATGAGGCCGCCCAGGATGGCGCGCACCCACGGGAAGCGGCGGTCCGGTGCCGGCACGTCGAGGGGCGCGAGCGCCTGGATGGGCGAGACGCGCGTGGCCTTGCGGGCCGGGACGATGCAGGCGAGCACCGTGACGACGATGCCCACGGCCGGCCCGGCGATGAGGGCCGTCCACGGCAGGCCCGGGACCGGGAAGGACGGGAGCCAGAGCTTCTGCGCCGCCAGGCCCAGGCCCGCGGCTCCCGCCCAGCCCAGGAGCAGGCCGGCGATCGAGCCGAGCACGCCGAGCACCAGCCCCTCGGCGAGGGTGGCCGCGCGGATCTGGCCGCGGGTGGCCCCGATCGCCCGCATGAGGGCAAGGGAGCGGGTGCGGGAGGCGACGAGCACCTGGAACGTGTTGGAGATGACGAGGGCCGCGACGATGATCGCGATCGCGGCGAACGCGAGGACGATCGAAACGAGGGCGTTCGACGAGCCGGTGAGGCTCTCCATCTTCTGGCCGACGAGCTGGTCGTTCGTCTGCACGCTCAGGCCGGCGACCGCCAGCCCCTTGTCGCCCTCGTCCTCGACCGCGGCGCCGTGCGCGGTGTCCGCGATGGCGTGGGCCACGCGCTGCTGGGCCGCGGTGAGGGCCGCGGGGTCCTCGGCCTGGTTGCCGCTGAGCGTCAGCCGGATGGAGTCGGGGCTGGCGCCGGCGTCGATTCGGTTAAGGCCCGCGGAGGTGAGGTAGGCCGTGCCGTAGCCCTCCCCGTCGGAGATGACGCCGGAGACGGTGTAGTCCTTCTTCGTGTCCGCGCTGCCCGCGGAATCGCCGCCCATGGCGCCGAGGTCGGAGTCGAGTTCGATGCGGTCACCGGCGCTCGCGCCCAGGGTCTTCGCATCCGAGGCGTAGAGGGCGATCTGGTCCTTGCCCGCCGGGGTCGTGCCCGCGTCCATTGTCATGCTGCGGGAGGTGGGGTAGGTCGACAGGCCGAGCGCGGACTTCGCGCTGCCCGCCTGGGCCTGGGCATAGGTCGTCTCGATGAGCTGCGCCGATTCGACGCCGTCCAGGCGGCCCAGCCGCTTGGCGAGCTTTGTGGACAGCTCCGCCGAAGCCGAGCCGGCGGAGTCCGACCCTGCGGAGTCCGATCCCGTGGCGGAGTCGTGAGCGTTCGGATCGTCGGAGCTCGCCTCGGGGGGCGCCCCCGCGGACGAGTCGTAGCCGACGATGAGCTGGGCGCCGGCGGCATCGGCCTCCGCCTGCTTGCGCATGGCGTCGTTGAAGGACTGGGAGAGCGCGAGGACGGCCGTGATGAACGCGACGGAGACCATGACCGCGATGCCGGCCGCGATCAGGCGGCCGCCGCCGGTGCGCAGGTTCGCCAGGGTGATGTGCCTCATCGGGTGACCTCCAGCATGGCGCGGGAGAGCGTCTGCACGTCGGGGCGGATGAGGTCGCCGGCGATGCGGCCGTCGGCCAGGAGGACGACCCTGTCGGCCCGGGCGGCGGCGCTGACGTCGTGGGTGACCATGACGACGGTCTGGCCGAACTCGTCGACGGCGGCGCGCAGGAGGTCGAGCACCTCGGTGCCGGTGGCGGAGTCGAGGTTGCCGGTGGGCTCGTCGGCGAAGATGATGTCCGGCCGGGTGACGAGGGCGCGGGCCACGGCCACCCGCTGCTGCTGGCCGCCGGAGAGCTCGAACGGGCGGTGGTGCAGGCGCGGGCGCAGGCCCAGCAGCTCGACGATCCGGTCGTGGAACGCCCGGTCGACGGTCTTCTTCGCAAGCTTCGAGGGCAGCAGGATGTTCTCCTCGGCCGTCATGGCGGGGACCAGGTTGAACGCCTGGAAGATGAAGCCCACATGCTCGCGGCGCACGCGGGTGAGCTGCTTCTCGCTCAGGCTCGTGAGGTCGCGGCGGCCGATCGAGACCCGGCCCGAATCGGGTACGTCGAGCCCGGCGAGGACGTGCATGAGCGTGGACTTGCCCGACCCGGAGGGGCCCATGATGGCGGTGAAGCGGGCGGCCTCGATGTCGATGCTCAGACCGTTGAGGGGGCGCACTGCCGCCTCCCCGGCGCCGTAGGTCTTCACGAGGTCTCTCGCCTGGGCGGCCGCCGTGTAGGCGGGATTGTGGGCCGTGGCCGTCATCGTCATCGCATCCTCTGCTTGGGGAATCGCACCGGTCGGTGCTGGGCGGCGGCGGGGCGCGGGGTGCCCCCGCGGCCGCCGAACATGACTCCTACGCTATGGATTCCCAGGTCAGCGCGCATCGGCCCCGGGGCTGATTTGGCGCGCGGCCCATCATCCTCAAGGATGAGGGAAAACCCCCGGCGGGCGGCGGGGGCGGCCTCGGGCTCAGTGCACACAGGTGGGCTCAGTGCCCGCGGGCGAGGTCAGTGCCCGGGGGTGATGAGTCCGGCCTTGTAGGCGAAGACGACCGCCTGGACCCGGTCGCGCACGCGCAGCTTCGCGAGGATGCGGCCCACGTGCGTCTTGACCGTCGCCTCGGAGAGCACGAGGCGCGCGGCGATGTCGGCATTCGAATCGCCGCTGGCGACCTCGATGAGCACCTCGCGCTCGCGCTCCGTGAGCGCGGCGAGCAGCCGCGCCTGCTGCGGGTCCGGGGTGCGCTGCGCAGCGCCCAGCACCGCCGAGTCGAGCAGCCGGCGCGTGGTCGTCGGCGCCACGACCGCCCCGCCCCGGTGCACGGTGCGGATCGCCTCGAGCAGCGCCTCGGGGGCGGCGTCCTTGAGGAGGAAGCCGGAGGCGCCGGCGCGCAGGGCGGCGTAGGCGTATTCATCGGTGTCGAACGTGGTGAGGACGATGATCTTCGGCACCGGACCGGCGGCGGGAACATCGCCCGCGACGATCCGGCGGGTCGCCTCGAGCCCGTCGAGGCGCGGCATCCGGATGTCCATGAGCACGACGTCGGCCCGCTGGCGGGCCAGCAGCGCGATCGCCTCGGCGCCGTCGCCGGCCTGGCCGATGACGCGCAGGTCCGGCTGCGAGTCGATGACCATGGCGAAGCCGGCGCGCAGCAGCGGCTGGTCGTCGACGAGCAGCACCCGCAGCTGCTCCGGGTCCGCGGTCGGCGCTGCGGTCATCGTGGCGGCTCCTCGTGCTCGGGTGTCGGGACCACCGAGTGAGCGGGTCCCGCGGCTTCGGGGCGGGCCTCGGCCGAGGCGCCCGGACCGGTGGGCGCCGCAGCTCCCGTGCCGGTGGGTGCCGCAGCTCCCGTGCCGGTGAGCGCGGGCTCGAGTGCGACGGGCAGGCGCAGCTCCACGTGGAAGCCGTCGGCGCGGGCCTCCGCCGCGAGCTCCGCGCCCATGATCTGGGCGCGCTCGGCCATTCCGCTCAGCCCCGAACCGGCGCCATCGGAACCGGCCTGCGCCCCGCGGCCGGTGTCGTCGACGCGGACAACGAGGGTCGCCGGGGCGGGCTCGAGGCGCAGGGAGACCGTGGCCCGGGCGGCGGGGCCCGCGTGCTTCATCGTGTTCGTCAGCGCCTCCTGCACGATCCGGTAGAGGGCCAGGCCCGTGCTCGCGGGCAGCGCGGTGCGCTGGGCGAGCAGGCCAGGGTCGCCGATGAGGCTCACCGGCAGCCCGGCCGCGCGCACGTCGGCGACGAGCGCGGGAATGTCCGCAAGGGCGGGCATCGGGGCGGTGCGGGCGGCATCGTCGTCGCGCAGCACGCCGAGCATGCCGCGCATCTGGGCGAGCGCCTCGCGCCCGGTCGTGCCGATCGTCGCGAAGACCCCCTGTGCCCGCGCGGGGTCGGTCTGCGCGATGTAGCTGCCGCCGTCGGACTGCGCGATCATGACGGACATCGAGTGAGCGACGATGTCGTGCATCTCGCGGGCGATGCGCATCCGCTCGGCGTCAGCGGCCAGCCGGGACTCCCGCTCCCGTTCGCGCTCGAGCAGGCGGCTGCGCTCGGCTACCGCCGCGATCTCGCGTCGCCGCCGGCGCCGCACGTCGCCGAGCACCCAGGCGAACCCGACGCTCAGCGCGCCGAACACCGTGCATGCCACAACCGTGGCGATGGCCTCCGGGGGAAGGTCGAGGGCGAACCGGCCGCCCGGGGTGCGCTCGGCGCCCATGAGCACCGCGAGCGCGACGCCCATGACGAGCGCGCCGGCCAAGCCGACGAGGAGGAAGATCCGCCCGCACCGCGCCGGGGCGAACGCGCCGACGGAGTAGACCATGATGGGGGCGGCCACGTAGGCCAGCGAGGGCGGGATGACGAGGACCGCGCTGAGCGCGAAGGCGGCGGTCATCGTCCAGGCGGCCGGGACGGGCCACACCCGGCGGACGGCGAGTGGGGCGCACATGGCCACGGAGACGAGGCCGGCCACCCAGCCCGGCGCCCCTGCGAGGGGGCCAGTGGGCAGGGCCCAGCGCGGGGCGCTCGTGGCCCACGCCAGCAGCGTGAGGAGCAGGGTGAGGACGAACGTGTCCGCGATCCAGGGCCTGCGGTCGAAGAACCCGGCAACCGTGACGTGGCGCGGAGGCGGGTTCGCGGGCATGGCGCCCACTCTAGGCGACGGGCGGGGCCGGCTCGCGCCTTGGCGGGGGAGGTGTTGAGCAAGGGCCGCCCCGGCCCGTGCCTCGGGAAGTGGGGGACCCCGGTTCGCGCCTCGGTGAACGGGGGTGGAGACCGTCAGTCCCCGGCGCACGGGTCTGGCCCGGTCGATGCCGCCGCGAGCGGGGACCCCGGCCCGCGCCTCGGTAAACGGGGGCGGAGGCCGTCAGCCCCCGGCGCACGGGTCTGGCCCGGTCGATGCCGCAGCGAGCGGGGACCCCGGCCCGCGCCTCGGCGCAGGGCGGGAGCACAGGCGACCCTCGCCTCGGTGGGGGCGAGGGCGAGCAGAGCGGCGGGTGTGCGGCGGGCGGGCGGTCCACGATGCGGGCCCGGGCGTGAGAGGCGCGGCGGCGCCGCCTAGACTTGTCCCGGAACGGGGCGCGGCGCCGCGGTGCGCGGGCCCCGGTGGAATCGAATCTCTCCGGGAGGACCCGAACCGTGCCCAAGCCCGTCGTGCTCATCGCCGAAAACCTGTCGCCCGCCACCGTCGAGGCGCTGGGCCCCGACTTCGAGATCCGCACGTGCAACGGCGCCGATCGCGGTGAGCTGCTCGCGGCCCTGCCAGGCGCGGACGCCGTGCTCATCCGCTCGGCCACGCAGATGGACGCCGAGGCGATCGCCGCGGCGGACCGGCTCAAGGTCATCGCGCGGGCCGGGGTGGGCCTCGACAACGTCGACGTGCCCGCCGCCACCCGCGCCGGTGTCATGGTCGTCAACGCCCCCACCTCGAACATCGTCTCCGCGGCCGAGCTCACGATGGCCCACATCCTCGCCTCCGCCCGCAACTTCGGCGCCGGCCACACCTCGCTCAAGGCGGGGCAGTGGAACCGCTCCAAGCTCACCGGCGTGGAGCTGTACGAGAAGACGCTCGGGATCGTGGGGCTGGGTCGGATCGGCGGGCTCATCGCCGAGCGCGCCAAGGCCTTCGGCATGAAGCTCGTGGGCTACGACCCCTACATCACGCAGGCCCGCGCCGCGCAGATGGGCGTGAGCGTCATGAGCCTCGACGAGGTCCTCGAGGCCAGCGACTTCATCACCGTGCACATGCCCAAGACGCCGGAGACGATCGGCATGATCGGCCGCGAGGCGCTGGCGAAGGCGAAGCCGGGCGTGCGCATCGTCAACGTGGCCCGCGGCGGCATCGTCGACGAGGAGGCGCTGGCCGAGGCCGTCGCCTCCGGCCAGGTCGCCGGCGCCGGCATCGACGTGTGGTCCGTCGAGCCGCCCGAGGGCTCCCCGCTCATGGACCTCGACGCGGTCAACGTGACCCCGCACCTGGGCGCCTCCACCGCCGAGGCGCAGGAGAAGGCCGGCGTGGCCGTCGCGAAGTCCGTGCGCCGGGCGCTGTCCGGCGAGCTCGTGCCCGATGCGGTCAACGTGGCCGGCGGCGCGATCGACCCCGATGTGCGCCCGGGCATTCCCCTGGCCGAGCGGCTGGGCCGGGTCGTCTCCGCGCTCGCCGAGTCGCCGGTGACCCACCTGCGGGTGGAAGTGCACGGCGAGATCGCCGACAAGGACGTCTCCGTCCTCACGCTCTCCGCGCTCAAGGGCCTGTTCATGGACGTCGTCTCCACGCCGGTGTCCTACGTCAACGCGCCCGTCTTCGCCGAGGAGCGGGGCCTGAGCGTCGAGTCCATCGCCGATCACGAGGTCGAGGCGTTCCGCAACCTCACGACGCTGGTCGCCACCACCTCGGACGGCCAGCAGGTGCGCGTGTCCGGCACCGTGACCGGTCCCAAGCTCATCCAGAAGCTCACCGAGGTCAACGGGTTCGAGCTCGAGATCCAGCTGGCAGACCACCTGCTCGTCTTCCGCTACCAGGACCGCCCGGGCATCATCGGCCAGCTGGGCCAGGCGCTCGGTGCCGCGGACATCAACATCGCCGGGATGCAGGTCTCGCCCGCCGACGGCGAGGCCCTGTCCGTCATGGCAGTCGACTCCCCGGTGACGGGTGAGGTCGTGGCCGCCGTCGCGGGTGCCGTGGACGCCTCGTCGTTCTCCGTCGTCAACCTCGTGGAGGACTGAGCGGGTTCCGCCCTCGCCAATCTCGTGGAGGGGCGAGCGGGGCTGCCGCGGCCGTCGCGGGTGAGGGGCCCGGGTCTGCGGGATGCGCGTGTGTGCCCGAGCGGCGTGCGGGTCTGCGGGTGCCCGCGGTGTTCGAGCCTGCGGGCCGCGCTGGCCTGCGGGGCGGGGATGCCCGCTGGACTTCCGAGCCTGCGGGGCGCCCGCCCTTTGGAGGCGGAGCCCTCGCCGAGTGGTCATTCCTGTTCGGTTGACGCTGGGCGAACCGAACGAGAATGACCTCTCAGCGGTGGGAAGCGGGGGCAAGAGCGGGTGAGGGTGGCGGTGGCCGGCGGCTCCAACGGCACCCAACAAGGTCAGGCCCTAACCGGCAGGCTGCCAGCGGCCCGCGGGACCATGCCCCTGCCGACGGTGGCGCACCCGGTTCCGGTGTCGATGGTGCCGTCGAGGGTGCCCCACGCCCCTGCCGACGGCGGCGTGTCCCCCGCGGGGGACACGCCGCCGGGGTGGAACTCAGGCCTTCTTGTCCTTGTCCTTGCCGATCAGGCGATCGCGCATCTCGTCCCAGCGCTCCTGCCACTTCTCGCGGCGCTCCGAGCGGTGCTGTTCGCGCAGCTTTGCCTGGGCGGCAGCCGCAGCGGCCTCGGCGGCCTCGCGCTCGGCATCGAGCTCATCGAGGACCTGGTCGAGCGGGCGCCGGATGAGCGCACCGCCCAGTTCGCCGACGATGGCGTCGACGGCCGGGATGCCCTCCTCCGAGCCCTGCACGATGAGCCCGTTCGAACCGGGGCGCACCTGCGCGGCGAAGTCGGAGAGCACATCAGAGGTGTCCGCCGCGCGGGAGGCGTCGACCGCACCGCCCACTGCGGCTCCGGTGGCCCACCCCAGGAGCATGCCGAGCGGGCCGCCCAGCAGGCCGACGAGGGCGCCGATCACGGAGCCGCCGGCGAGCCCCCCGCCGATCGAGGCGTCCGTCGCATCGACGACGCGCCAGTGGCCGTCCTCACTGCGCTCGACGATGGCGCCGGCGTCGATGTAGCTGGGCGAGTTCTTGAGCTTGGAGAACGCCTCGAAGGTCTTCGCGTCGTCGGGGAAGGTGATGATTGCTGCGTAATCGGCCATGATCATCCAATCGTCAGGGGCACAGCGCTGCCTCGACCGGTGATGGGGCGAAGAGGGTCTCCGCCCTGTTCGGTCATGACTGCGAGGCGGTGCTGGCACCGTCCTCGGTGCGCCGGTCGGCGCACTTCGATCGTAGGACGCAGAGGCTGGGAATGACATGGCAATCCCGCCTGCCGAGCGCTTCCGGTTCACGTAGTGCGATCGTCCCGAGCGTGGCGATAGAAGTGAACGAAAATCTAGTGCCGAGCGTCCTCGTTTGGTTCGGCGGGAAGTCGCCGTTTGAAAAACAACATTGGGTATTCCGATCCACTGTAGCCTTTTGTATGAATTACCGACTCAGTAGTCATCTCCCAGCCGTTCATGCCCATCAGGTTGATTTGCTGCATGAATTCTTCGAACTGCTCGGTGTCGTTCCTCCAGCCGCTGATGATGGTCGGAACTGCCGCATATTCCCATTGTTCTATGGAGGCGATGTCAAGGCGTCGAAGCAACATGGGGCTCGCCGGCGAGCAGTCGAGCGAATGCCTCGGTGGGCGTGAGATAGCCCAGTCGGCGGCGGGGTCGATTGTTGATCTCCTCGGCGATGGTGGTGAGGTAGGGCTGGTGATCGGGGATCACCGTGCCCTTGGGCAGATACTCCCGGTAGAGCCGGTTCGTGTTCTCGTTGCTGGGCCTCTGCCAGGGCGAGTGGGGATCGGCGAAGTAGACCGGCATCGCCGTGGCCAGGGAGACCTTCGCGTGCTGGGCCATCTCGCTGCCCTGGTCCCACGCCAACGATGCCTTCATCATCTCGGGCAGGTCGTTGAAAAACTCGATGACCGCGTCAGCGGCTGGCTCGGCGTGTTTCGAGGGCAGGGCCAGCAGCCCGGTGAACCCGCTCATCCGCTCCACCAGCGTCGCCGCGCACGAGGTGCCGTTCTTCCCGATGATCAGATCACCCTCCCAGTGCCCCGGCACCCGACGCTGGGCGGCGTCCTCACCTCGCTCCGCGATCGGGACCATACCTACGATTGGGCCACCGCGCGTCCGCCCGGTCGTACGTGGTCGGCGCTTGGTCCGCTTGGACTGCAGGAAGATGCCCTTGCGGGCGAGCTCACCCTTCGGGATTGCGTAGATGTACTGGTAGATAGCCTCACCGGAGACGGTTCGGCCGCGTGCGTCAGGAGAGTTCGCCATGCGTTCAACGGTCGGGTCTGTCGCCTCCAGACGCAACCGGCCCGCTATCTCGTTCGGCGTCCACGACGCGGCCAGATCCGCCTCCACCCTCGCCTGCAGCACCGGATCCCCCGCGACCTTCCGCTGCTGCGGGCGAGCCCGCCGACGCTGCGCTCTGACGTCTGCGGTCACGGCCTGGTAGCCGCGGGTCTTCGTCGAGTTCCGGTGAAGCTCCCGCAAGATCACCGACGGGCAACGCCCCAGGTGACGGGCGATCCTCCGCACCGACCAGCCCGCTTTCGAGGCCGTCGAGATCTCCGACCTGTCACTGAACGACAACCCCACCCGCGCCATCCGCACACTCCACCGATCAGACCCCCGCCGACCGGGAGTGTTGCTTCGACGCTATGACACCACCGGAGGCCATAGGGGAATTCTAAGAGCAACAATTCAGCTCGTGTCTACCGCTTCCAGAGTCCGTAGGAGTCCGCGAGTGCCGCGATCTTCTTCGCGCGGGCCAGGCGCGGCAGGTACGAACCGTCGACGATCTCCGCGTCGTCCTGGTGTTCGAGCATGTCGCGGGCCCACGTCTGGTCGTCCTCGCTGGGCGAGAGCGAGTCATTCACGATCGCCGCCTGCGACGGATTGAGCACGAGCTTGCCGGTCATGCCCATCTTCAGGGTCCACGCGCAGTCCTCGTGCACGGTGTGGCTGCCGGCTCCGGCGGCCGACGGCCCATCGATCGCGCCGGGCAGGCCGCCCACCCTCGTGGCGATGACGAGGCGGGACCGGGCGTAGGCGAGCGCGATGGGGTCGTCGCCGACACCGGTGTCCTTGCGGAAGTCGTTCGTGCCCAGCGCCAGCCGGAAGGTCCCCGGCGCCGAGGCGATCTTCGTCGCGGCCTCGATGCCCAGGGCCGTTTCGATGAGGGCGAGCACCGGGACGCCCGCGCCCAGGCGCATCGCGGTGAGCGTGACCTGCTCCGGCTGCTCCGTGTTGGGCAGCATGATGCCGCGCAGCCCCGGCAGGCCGTGCATCGCCTCGAGGTCGTCCTCCCACTCCTCGGTGGTGCTGCCGTTGATGCGCACCCAGCCGACCATTCCGTCCGACAGCGCCGCGACGACATTGTCGCGGGCCTCGGACTTCTGTGCCTCGGGGACGGCGGCCTCCATATCGAAGATGACCGAGTCCGCCTCGCTCTTCTGCGCGTCGGCGAACAGCTCCGGCTTGGCGGCGCTGGTGAGCAGCCAGCTGCGCGAGAGCTTGGCGGGGAGGCTGGCGGCGCGTTCGTTGCGAATGGAATTCGGCATGGGCCGATTCTAGGGAATCGGGCCGCGGCAGGGGAGGCTGTCGCGATGTGCGTCTCATTACCCGGACCTGCCCGGGTGCCGACCCGCGGCAGGCGGGTCCGCCGGACCGCTGGCAGGCGTGGCCTGCGCTGGCCCGCGCACCAGGCGAGGCGTTAAGGGATGCGCACAGAGGAAAACACCGCGTGGAAGCTCGTGGAAGCATCAGAGCCCGGGGTGAGTCGTGCCCGAGGCCGATGAACCGCCCGACGCACCGGCCTACGCTTCGCATCCTGAGACGGGCTACCGCATCATGAGACTGGGCCGTAGGCTCGCCGCATGAGCGCATACAAGATCGCAGTCATGCCCGGCGACGGCATCGGAGTCGAGGTCATCCCCGAGGGGCTCAAGGTCCTCAACCGCGCCATCGAGGCCAGCGGTGCCGCCGTGGAGCTCGAGACCAAGCACTTCGAGGCCTCGGCCAAGCGCTGGCACGAAACGGGCGAGACCCTCACCGATGCCGAGCTCGAGGAGCTGCGGGGCTTCGACGCGATCTACTTCGGCGCGTGCGGGGACCCCACGACGCCGTCGGGCGTGCTCGAGCGCGGGATCATCCTCAAGATGCGCTTCGGCCTCGACCACGCCGTCAACATGCGGCCCTCGAAGTCCTACCCCGGCACCGTCTCGCCGCTGAAGGACCCCGGTGACATCGACTTCGTCGTCATCCGCGAGGGCACCGAGGGGCCCTACACCGGCCAGGGGGGCAGCCTGCGCACCAACACCCCCCAGGAGGTGGCCAACGAGGTCTCCGTCAACACGTGGTTCGGGGTGGAGCGCACGGTCCGCTTCGCGTTCGAGCAGGCCCGGGCGCGCCGGCAGAAGCTCACCTACGTCCACAAGACGAACGTCATGGCCCACGCCGGCCACCTGTGGCGCCGCGTGGTCGAGCACGTGGCCCAGGACTACCCGGAGGTCGCGGTCAACTACGAGCACGCGGACGCCTCGACGATCTACCTCGTCACCGATCCGGCGCGCTACGACGTCATCGTAACGGACAACCTGTTCGGCGACATCCTCACGGACCTCGCGGCCGCCGTCACGGGTGGGATCGGCCTGGCCGCGTCGGGCAACCTCAACGTCAACGGCACGGGCCCCAGCCTCTTCGAGCCCATTCACGGTTCCGCCCCGGACATCGCGGGGCAGGGCATCGCGGACCCCACCGCGGCCATCCTGTCCGGTGCCCTCATGGCCGAGCAGCTGGGCCTCGACGTCGCCGCGAAGTCGATCACCGCCGCAGTCGAGGCCGATCTGGCCGAGCGGGGCAGCGCCAAGCGCTCGACGTCCGAGGTGGGCGACGCGATCGCCGCGCGCATCGGCTGACGCTCCCGAAGGGCCGGCCAGCCGGTTCCTGTGAGGCTCCGGGGCCGGCCGGCCCGCCGACACCCCCAGAACAGGCCACGCGTCCGTTGAGGATGCTGGGGGCGCGGCCACGCGTCCGGCCCCGCCGGGACGGGCGCTGCCGCGCGCGCCCCGCCTGCCCCGCAGCCCGCGGCCGGCACTAGACTGCTGCGTGGCGCTGCTCACACGATTCGCAAGAAGAGATGGTTTTCCATGCCCGCATTCGAAGTCCTCAAGAACCCCCAGCCCCTCGCCGCACCGCTGCGCGAGAAGATCCTCGAGACGCCGGCGTTCGGCACCCAGTTCACGGACCACATGGCCCACATCAGCTACACGGACGAACAGGGCTGGCACGGCCGCGAGGTCAGGCCCTACGGGCAGCTCGTGCTCGACCCCGCTGCCGCGGTGCTCCACTACGCACAGGAGGTCTTCGAGGGGCTCAAGGCCTACCGCCACGCCGACGGCACCGTGTGGACCTTCCGGCCGGAGAAGAACGCCGAGCGCCTGCGCAAGTCCGCCCACCGCCTGGCACTGCCGGCGCTGGGGAAGGACGACTTCGTGGACTCCCTGCGCGAGCTTGTCGCGCTCGACGCCGACTGGGTGCCCACACCCCAGAGCGACACGGACGAGGTCAGCCTCTACCTGCGCCCCTTCATGTTCTCCGCGGAGCGGTTCCTGGGGCTGCGGCCCACGCAGCAGGCGGACTACTACGTCATCGCGTCGCCCGCCGGGGCGTACTTCGCCGGCGGCGTGAAGCCGGTGAAGCTGTGGCTGTCGCAGAACCTCAAGCGCGCGGGCAAGGGCGGCACCGGCTTCGCGAAGTGCGGCGGCAACTACGCCGCGTCGACCGAGGCGATGGTCGAGGCCGCGCAGAAGGGGTGCCAGCAGGTGCTCTTCACCGATGCGGAGCACAACACCTACCTCGAAGAGCTCGGCGGGATGAACATCATGCTCGTCACCAGCGAAGGCGCGCTCCTCACGCCCCCGGTGTCGAACACGATCCTCGACGGCGTCACCCGCCGCTCCATCCTGGACATGGCCCCCTCGTTGGGCCTCACGCCCGAGGAGCGGCCCATCACGATCGACGAGTGGCGCGAGGGCGCGGCCAACGGCACCATCACGGAGGCCTTCGCCTGCGGCACCGCCGCGGCCATCACCCCGATCGGCGGCGTGCTCGCCGAGGACTTCGAGATCGCGCAGGGCGATGAGCCCGGCGAGGTCACGATGAAGCTGCGCCGCGCGCTGCTCGACATCCAGTACGGCCGCGCCGAGGCGCCCGACGGCTGGATGGTCCAGCTCGCCTGAGCCGCTCGGCTGAGCGGCGCTCACCGCGCCTGCCCACCCGCTGCGGCATGCCCGCGCACCCGCTGGCAAGCCCGCACACTCGCTCAGCCCGCACAGGCCCACAGTCCCGCGCCCGAGGCGCCGGCTCGCGATTCAGCCGGCCCGCGCCTCGGGTGCTGGGGTGCGGTGAGCTGGGGTGCGGTGAGGGGAGCGGGCCGGCGCCCGATCCCACGATCCTGTCGGCGCCTGCCCCCACCCGCTCGCGCCTGCTCCGCTGCGCCCCCTCCCGACGATTCCGCGTCTGTTCCCGCCCTGTCCGCGCCTGACCCGAAGGCGGCCCCATGCGACCAGCCCCGCCCAGCGCCGCGCCCGGTGCGCTGCCCACCGCCCGCGATGTCGTCTCCGCGCTGCCCTGGAAGTGGCACACGCAGGGCGCGATCTTCGTGATCGGCGGCCTGGGCTTCATGTTCGACGCCTGGGACGTCGCCCTCAACGGGTTCCTCATCCCCCTCCTGAGCAGGGAATGGGGCCTGAGCGTGGGCCAGGCGGCCTGGATCGCCACCGCCAACCTCATCGGCATGGCCGTGGGAGCGTTCGTCTGGGGCGGCATCGCGGACCGGATCGGCCGCAAGCGCGCCTTCACCCTCACCCTCCTCGTGTTCTCCGTGTTCACGGTGGCCGGCGCGCTCGCCCCGAACATCTGGCTGTTCTGCGCCTTCCGCTTCCTCGCGGGCTTCGGCCTGGGCGGCTGCATCCCGGTGGACTACGCGCTGGTGGGCGAGTTCACCCCTGCGCGGCACCGGGGCCGCGTGCTCACCGCTATGGACGGCTGGTGGCCCGTGGGCGCCACCCTGTGCGCGCTGACCTCCGCCTGGCTGCTCAGCATCGGCAGCTGGCACCTCCTCATGCTCGTCATGGTGCTGCCCGCCCTGCTGACCGTGGCCGTGCGCGCCCTCATCCCCGAATCGCCCATGTACCTCCTCTCCGCCGGCCGCACCGCCGAGGCCGACGCCGTGATCTCCCGTCTGGTGGCCCGCACGGGCGCCCAGGCGCGGGAGTGGACCCACGAGGGCGTCGAGCCGATGCCCCACGCCGCCGGACTGCGCGAGCGGCTGCGCGCCGGCACGGGGCAGGTCGTCGAACTCTGGCGCCACAGCCCGATCATCACCGCGACCTCGTGGCTGCTCTTCGTCGCGGTCCTCCTGGTGTACTACGCGGCACTGACATGGCTGCCGAAGATCCTGCGCGCCGCGGGCCTGGCCGACCAGGCCGCCTTCCTGGTGACCGGTGCGATGACGGCGATCGGCATCCTGGGCGTCGTCGCCGCGGCCCTGCTCGTCGAGGCCGTGGGGCGCAAGTGGGTACTCGGCGGCTCCGCTGTGGCCGCCTCCGTGTGCCTCGTCTGGTTCTCACTCGAGCTCGGGGCAGGCTCGGCCGGTGACGTCCCGGCCCCCGGCACCGCATCGCTGAGCATGGGTGCCAAGGCGGCCATCCTGGCATTCGGCTTCTTCATCCAGGTCGCCATCCCCGCGCTCTACACCTACGTCTCCGAGCTCTACCCCACGCGGCTGCGCGGATCCGGATTCGGCTGGGCGTCCGCCGCCTCGCGCGTGGCCACGGGCCTTGCCCCGCTGGTGTTCGGCTCCCTGCTGTGGCCGCTGCTCGGCCTGCCCATGACGTTCGCGCTGCTGGGCGGCCTGGTCGTCGTGGCGGTGGCCGCGATGGCGCTGTGCACCCGCGAAACCCGCGGCGAGGAGCTCGCCTGAGCGGCCCGGTCCTGTGCCGGGCCCGTGTCAGGCCCGTCGCCTAGGGTGAGGGCATGAGCGAAGCCAGCGCCGATGAGGCACGTGCCAGCACCGATCCCTACCTGTGGCTCGAGGAGATCGAGGGCGAGCGGGCGCTCGCCTGGGTCGCCGAGCAGAACGCGCGCACGCGCGAGGCGTTCTTCGATGCGGACTTCGAGGCCAGCGCGGAGGAGATGCGCGCCGCGCTCGACTCGGACGACAAGATCCCGTTCGCCACGAAGCGCGGGGACCACTACTACAACTTCTGGCGCGATGCCGAGCACCCCAAGGGCCTGTGGCGGCGCACCACCTGGGACTCCTATCGCAGCGCCGCCCCGGAGTGGGACGTGCTGCTGGATGTGGATGCGCTGGCAGCCGCGGACGGCACCGAATGGGTCTTCCACGGCGCACAGCTGCGCCGGCCCGACTACGACCGCGCGCTCATCAGCCTGAGCCCGGACGGCGGGGACGCCGTCACCGTGCGCGAATTCGACCTGGGGGCGCGCGAGTTCGTCCCCGCCCCTCGGGGGTTCGACGTTCCTGCCGCGAAGACCAGTGCCTCCTGGGTCGATGCCGACGCGATCCTCGTGGCCACGGACTTCGGCCCCGGCACCATGACGACATCGTCGTACCCCGCCAGCGTGCGCCTGCTGCGGCGCGGCCAGGCGCTCGACGCCGCGGCGGAGATCATGTCCGTGCCCGCCGACCACCTCACCGCTTTCGGCGCCGTCGACCACACCCCGGGATTCGAGCGCGCCGTGCTCGGCGACGTCATCGACTTCCACAACCAGCGCCTGCGCTTCGCCCCGCTGCCCGAGGACGACCGCGCCGCAGCACTCGCGGCGGCGGATTGGACGACGATCGACATCCCCACCGATATCAGCGTCGACATCGACCGGGAGCTCATCCTCTTCCGCCCGCGGACGGACTGGGAGGGTACGGGGTTCACGGTTCCGGCCGGGGCACTCGCGGTCGCCCGCCTCGCCGAGTTCGCGGCGGGCACCGCGGCCCCGCGCATCGTCTTCGCACCGGACGCCGCGACCTCGCTCCAGGGCTGGACCATCACCCGGAACTTCCTGGTCCTCTCCCTGCTGCGCGACGTCCAGTGCGTCAACCGGGTCCTCGACCTGCGCGCCGATTTCACCGCCCGCGAGCTGCCCGCCCCCACGCAGAATCAGACGGTGAGCCTGGGCGCGGTCGATCCCGACGATGAGGAGACCGCCGATGACTACTGGCTCATCGAGACCGGCTTCCTCGAACCCACCGCGCTCAAGCGCGGCAGTCTGGCCTCCGAAGACGCGCCGGAGACCGTCAAGAGCCTTCCGGCGCTCTTCGACGCCGATGGCCTGGAAGTCGGCCAGCACTTCGCGACGAGCGCGGACGGCACGCGGGTGCCCTACTTCCAGATCTCCGAGGCGGGCTTGCCCCTCGACGGCGGAAACCCCGTTCGCCTGGACGGCTACGGCGGCTTCGAGATCAGCCGCCTGCCCGGCTATGCGCCGGTCACCGGCATCGGATGGCTGAGCCGCCGAACGTCTGGCGCCCCGGATGGGCGCGGACCGTCCGGTCCCGCGCCCGGCCGGCGGGGCGTCTTCGTCGTCGCCAATATCCGCGGCGGCGGCGAATACGGTCCGCAGTGGCATGCGGCGGCGCTGCGGGAGAACCGCCAGCGCGCATACGAGGACTTCGCCGCCGTCGCGGGCGACCTCGTCCAGCGCGGGGTGACGACCCCGCAGGCGCTCTCCTGCTCCGGCGGGTCGAACGGCGGCCTGCTCGTGGGCAATATGCTCACCCAGTTCCCCGAGCTCTTCGGCGCGATCTCGTGCGGCGTCCCGCTGCTCGACATGGACCGCTACGTCCACCTGAGCGCAGGCACCTCGTGGATCGCCGAGTACGGGGACCCGCGCGAGCCTGCGCAGTGGGACTTCATCCGCACGTTCTCGCCGTACCACCTGTTCGACGACCGCCGGCGCGCGGACTATCCGCCGGTGCTGTTCTGGACTGCGACGTCTGATGACAGGGTGGGCCCCGTGCAGGCCCGCAAGATGGCGGCGAAGATGCAGGATGCGGGCATCCCCGATGTCTGGTTCTACGAGGACACCGAGGGTGGGCACTCCGCGGCCGCCGACAACCGGCAGGCGGCGCGCACCCACGCGCTGTCCGCCCGGTTCCTGTGGAAGGAGCTGACGGGGGAGTAGGCCGCGCGGCCCACATCGAACCGCACCGCGACACGGGGTGCGCGGCGCAATAGGGTGGCCTTATGACACACGCCGAGGAATCCGCACAGGCCAGGACCTTCCACGCCGAGCGCAAGGTGCCCGGCGGCAAGCTCGTCGTCGTCGACGGCGCCGTGGAGGACGGCGCGATCAGTGCGCTGACGATCTCCGGGGACTTCTTCTTAGAACCCGAGGAGGCCTACGGGGCGCTCGCCCCCGCCCTCGTCGGGGTCCCCGTGCGCGCCTCGAAGGCGGAGCTCGCGGAGCGGCTGGAGAGCGCTCTCGTCCTGGCCGCCCAGGAGGCCGGCATGGCCGAGGCGCAGCTGCACGGCTTCTCCCCGGCCGACATCGCCTACGCCGTGGCGCGCGGGGTCGCCGGCGCCACGGAGTTCTACGACCACGAGTGGACGTTCATCCACGACGTCGTGCGCCCCACGCAGATGAATGTGGCACTCGATCAGGTCCTCCTCGAAGAGGTCGAGGCGGGGCGCCGGGGTCCGACCGTCCGGTTCTGGGAGTGGGACGACCGGGCGACCGTGATCGGCGCGTTCCAGTCCTACGCCAATGAGATCCGACCCGAGGGCGTGGAGAAGTACGACGTCCAGGTGGTCCGGCGCATCACGGGCGGCGGTGCGATGTTCATGGAGGGCGGCAACTGCGTGACATTCGCCCTCTACGGCCCGGCCTCCCTCGTCGCCGGACTCGACTACGAGGAGTCCTACGAGCACCTCGACCGGTGGGTGCTCTCCGCCCTCCGGTCGTTGGGCGTCAATGCGTTCTACAAGCCCATCAACGACATCACCTCCGACCAGGGCAAGATCGGCGGGGCCGCGCAGAAGCGCACGCACGGTGCGGTGCTCCACCACGACACCATGAGCTACGACATCGACGCGGACAGGATGGTCGAGGTGCTGCGGATCGGACAGGCGAAGATCTCCGACAAGGGCATCCGCTCGGCCAACAAGCGAGTGGACCCCCTGCGGCGCCAGACCGGTGTGCCGCGCGAGGCGATCATCGAGCGGATGCGCGAGCACTTCGGAGCCCTCACGGGCGCTGCCGACGGGGCCGTCAGCGCAGAGGAGGAGGCGCGGGCCGAGCGGCTCGTGGCGGAGAAGTTCGGCACCGAGGCGTGGACGCATCGCGTGCCGTGAAACGGCGCCGCAGGCGGGAGCACGCTGCCTGACCAGGCACGGGCCTGCGCGTGCGCAGCCCGCCCGCCCGCGCCTCGGCGGCCGCGGGCCGGGTGAAGCACCCGGACACTAGACTGACCCATGGTGCCGCCTGCGGCGCCGGACCCAGCCGCAGAACCAGCAGAAGGAGCCCCGCGTGCGCGACGTGACGCCCGAGGTCGAACTCATCGCCCGCCCGCAGATCGACTGGGAGTCGATCAACGCCTACCTCGACCAGGTGGGCGGCCAGGCGTGGGGTGAGCGCGTCGAGGGCCAGGACAGCCCCGACGGTGAGGACCTGCTCGAGTTCGCCGGGCGCATGTGCTACCGGTCGTGGGAGCCTGGTCTCAACCCGAATGTCTCGCGGGTGCGCACCGACTCCGCGCAGTACCTGGGAAACGTGATCGGCTCCCAGCACGGCTCCGTGCTCGAGCACGCGAACTTCACGTTCGTGCTCCACAACGTCTCCCGCGTCTTCACCCACGAGCTCATCCGCCACCGCGCCGGCAGCGCCTACTCGCAGGAATCCCTGCGCTACGTGCGCCTCGAGGACATCCCGTTCTGGTTCCCCGACTGGGCGCGCGAAGATCCCGAGCTCATGGAGCGCAGCCTGGCCCTGCTCGACCAGATGGAGCAGCACCAGGCGTGGATGGCTCAGCACTTCGGGCTCGACGAGGAGGGCACGAACTTCTCCCACAAGAAGCACATGACGTCGTTCATGCGCCGCTTCGCGCCCGAGGGCCTGGCCACGGGCATCGTCTACACCGCCAACCTGCGCACGCTGCGCCACGTCATCGAGATGCGCACCGCCCCGGGAGCCGAGGAGGAGATCCGCCTCGTCTTCAACCGCGTGGGCGAGATCATGCGCGCCGAGGCTCCCGCGATCTTCGCCGACTACGAGGTGGCCGACGGCACCTGGACCCCGGGCACGCGCAAGGCCTGAGCCGCCGCGTCGACGGGCGCGGTGAACAGCGCAAACGCCTGCGCTCGCCGTGATCTGCGCGCCCCGCGCAGGCCGTTCCGAACCGCGCCCGTCTTGCGGTGCGGAGCAGCGCAAAAAGCCTCCTCACATCATGTATAGTGGCGCATATCACATCAAAGCTGCGATACACGGAGGTCGTTCATGCGTCGGAGAATTGGCACGTTCGGACTGGCGGCAGGAACCGTGGCGGCGGTCCTCGCCACGACGGCATGCGGCGGCGGTTCGGGCGGCGGCGGCTCGAGCGACACCCTTGTGGCCGAGTCCTCCTTCGACCTCCAGACGATCGACCCGGCCCGGCAGTTCGAGTTCACCGGTTCCACGCTCGACAACGCGATCTATCAGACCGCGCTGAAGTTCGAGGACGGTGACCTCTCCAAGCCCGGGACCGGGTTGTGCAGCTTCAAGATGTCGTCCGATCAGAAGACGATGACGCTGACGATGGCCGATGAGAACGCCAAGTTCTCCGACGGCACCCCGGTCTCGGCCGACGACATCGTCTTCTCCTACAAGCGCCTGCAGGGCATCGGCGGAAATCCTGCGTTCTTCTTGGACGGAGTCGACGTCAAGAAGGTCGACGACAAGACGATCACCCTGACGTCGAAGGATCCCAATCCGGCGCTACCGTACATCTTGCCCAACGCCTCCCTGGGCATCGTGAACTCGAAGGTGGTGAAGGAAAACGGCGGAACCACCGATTCGAAGGACAAAGCACAGCAGTTCCTCGACTCGAACTCCCAGGGCTCCGGCGCCTACAAGGTGGAGTCCTACAACGCAGACAGCGAAGTCGTCCTCACCGCGAACGAGCACTTCGGCGGGCAGGCGCCCAAATACAAGCGCGTCGTCCTGCGCAACGTCGGCGGGGAAACGCAGCTTTCGGATGTGCAGTCAGGCCAGGCCCAGGTCGCATTCGATCTCAATTCGGACCAGGTGAAGAACCTCGACACCGGGCAGGTCAGCGTCGCGACCCAGCCGTCGACCCGTTCCCTGTACGTCTTCAACACGGCGAGCAAGGACATCAGCGCCGTCACCTCGAACGCCGATTTCCAGAATGCTGTGCGCTACGCGATCGACTACGAAAAGGTGCAGCAGCTCGCGGGCGAGGGGGCGCAGCCGCTGGCAAGCCTGGTGCCCAACGAGTTCATCGGCCACGTCCCGAAGGACCAGGCGTTCAAGCGCGATCTCGAGAAGGCGAAGGACTATCTGAAGAAGTCCGGCTACAAGGGCGAGGCCATCACGTTCAACTACGCGAGCGACCAGACCGTGAACGGGGTGAATCTGTCCCAGTTGGCAGAGACCCTGCAATCACAGCTGAAGGAAGCCGGGATCGAACTCAAACTGGCCCCGGCGCCGTCGTCGACGCAGCTCGATGCGTTCCGCTCCGGCAAGCAGGCTATGGGCATCGGCTCCTGGGGTGCCGACTTCCCGGACCCGACGAACTACCTGGTCTTCACCCCCGGTGGGACTGTCGCCAAGCGCGTGAAGTGGGAGGCCGGAGCCGCGCCGGAGGTGGAGAAGCTCCAGAAGGAGGCACTCGCCGCCAAGGAGCCGAGCGATCGCAACACCTCGTACAGCAAGCTCTACGCCGCGCTGAACAAGCAGGGCCCGTTCATCCCGGTGGTCCAGCCGGTATCGAATGTGGCAATCAACAAGTCGGTCACGAAGTACGTCTCCAACGCTGACGTCTCGTTCGACTTCGCCAAGGCCGAATGAGCGCGCAGGCACCGGCGGGCCAGAGGCTGCGGCGCGCGCCGCTGCCGCCTCTGGCCCGCTACATCCTCATCCGCCTGGGGATCAGCGCGCTGCTGATCTTCGGCGTCACCGTGGTGACGTTCCTGCTCACCAACCTCGTGCCCGCCGATCCTGCCCAGGCGATTCTGGGCGACCGGGCGGCTGGCAATCCGGAGATCGTCGAGCGGACCCGCCAGGAGCTCGGCCTCGACAAGCCCCTGATCGTCCAGTACTTCACGTACCTCGGCAACCTGCTCCAGGGCGACCTCGGGGTCTCCAACCAGACCCGGCAGCCGGTAGCCCAGTCGATCGCCAACGTATTTCCGGCATCCATCGAGCTGGGCCTCGGCGCCATCCTCATCTCCGTGGTGCTCGGCCTCATCCTCGGGCTGGTGAGCGCGCTCAAGCGCAACACCGCCGTCGACCATGCGATCCGGGCGATCAGCCTGATCGGGATATCCGCCCCGACCTTCTGGATAGCAACGGTTGCCTACTTCGTGTTCTTCTTCAAGCTCCGCGCGGTCCCCGGCGCCGGCCGGTTGGATCCCTGGCTCCAACCGCCGCCCAAGGTCACGGGCCTCTACACGGTGGATGCGCTCGCAGCCGGCCAGTGGCCGGTCTTCGTCAACGCGCTCTCGCACCTGGTGCTGCCCTCGATTGTGCTCTCCCTCTTCACGATCGGGCTGCTCACCCGGTTCAGCCGCTCGAGCGTGCTCGACGTGGTGGGATTGGACTACGTCACCGCCGCGCGGGCCAAGGGATTGCCGCCGCGGACGGTGATCTTCGGCTACATCTTCCGCGGTGCCCTGGTGCCGATCATCACCGTGGTCGGCCTCGCGTTCGGTTCGCTGCTCTCGGGAGCGGTGCTGACGGAAACGGTGTTCGCCTGGAACGGCCTGGGCCAGTACGCCTATCGCGGTGCCACCAAGCTCGACCTCCCGGTGATCATGGGCGTCGGATTGGTGATCGGAATCGTCTACATCGGCATCAACTTCCTCGTCGATCTCATCTACGGCTTCATCGACCCCCGGGTGAGGGTCCGATGAGCGCCCCGCGCGAGACGCGCACCACGGGCCCGAATCCACTGCACGGCTCACAGCCTGCCGACGGCACCGCCGACGGTGCGGCACTGCCGGGGAATGCCCCGGGAGCCGGTGCGGATGCCGTCGCCCGCGGCATCCCGCGATGGCGGCTGCGCGTGCCGACCGCGCTGCGCACGCCGCTTGGCATCGTGGGGGGTGCCATCATCGCCGTCTGGGTGCTCATCGCCCTCTTCGCTCCGATCCTCTGCCCCGCGGATCCGCTCGCGCAGGCCTTTCCTCGGCTGCAGCCGCCGGGTCCCGGAAATCTCCTCGGCACAGACGAGCTGGGCCGCGATGTGCTCTCGCGCGTGCTCAGCGCGGCGCGCACGACCCTGCCCGTGGCCGTGCTGGTCGTGCTGGCGTCCATGCTCGCGGGATCGATCCTGGGAGCGGTCGCCGGCTACTTCGGAAAGTTCGTCGACGAGGTCATCATGCGCCTCGCCGATCTCGTCTTCGCGTTCCCCACGATCATCCTCGCCATGGTGATCGCGGCTGCCCTGGGCCCCGGCCTGAAGAACGCGGTCGTCGCGATCCTCCTGGTCTCGTGGCCCTCGTATGCGCGGGTCGCACGCTCGCTGGTGATGAGCGCGCGCAGCAGCGAATACGTCGTGGCAGGCAGGCTACTGGGATTCAGCGCCCCGCGCTCGCTCGCTGTCGACATCGCACCGAACGTCGCCTCTCCGCTCCTCGTGCTCGGCACGCTGAGCGTCGGCGAGGCGATTCTCACGATGGCGGGCCTGTCGTTCCTCTCCCTCGGGGCGGTCCCCCCGACTCCGGACTGGGGTGCGATGGTGTCGGAGGGGGTGGCGAACTTCTCCGCATGGTGGATCGCACTGTTCCCGGGCCTTGCCATCCTCACTGTGGTCATGGCGTTCAATTTCATCGGCGACAGCCTGCGCGATGCGCTCGACCCGCGCACCGCCAGGACGGTAGGGGAGCAGACGTCATGACGCTGTTGGAGATCGAGGGGCTGTCGATGACGGCCGGGACAGGGTCGGCGGCGCGCCGACTGCTCGACGAGGTGTCCTTTGCCATCAGCCCGGGGACGATCACCGGGGTAGCAGGCGCCTCGGGGTCCGGTAAGACCATGACCGGGCTGTCGGTCATGGGCCTGGTGCCCGACGGCACGCACATCACCGGCAGCATCCGATTCGACGACCGCGAACTGGTCGGCCTGGGCAACCGCGAGTACAACGGTCTGCGCGGGGCCAAGCTCGCGATGATCTTCCAGGATCCCGCGGCTTCGCTGCACCCCATGCTCAGCATCGGCCGGCAGATGACCGATCACCTTCGCTTCCACACGGGCATCTCACGGTCGCAGGCCCGCTCCCGTGCCGCCGAGGCGCTCGAACGCACACGCGTGCCCGACCCGGTGGGTGCGCTGAAGAAGTACCCTCATCAATTCTCCGGTGGCCAGCTGCAGCGGATCGCCGTGGCCTCGGCGATCGTGTGCGAACCGCGCATCCTCATTGCCGACGAGCCCACGACGGCGCTCGACGTCACCGTGCAGGCCGGTGTCCTCCGACTCCTCCGCGAACTGTGCGACGACCTCGACCTGGGCGTGCTGCTCGTCACCCACGATTTCGGCGTCCTCTCGTCGATCGCGGACGACATCGTCGTCATGCAGAACGGCGTGGTCGTGGAGCGGGGACCGCGCGAGGCTACGATCACGGCTCCGCAGCACGCCTACACTCGTTCGCTGATCGAATCCCTGCCCGGATCGGAGGTGCTGCGCTGATGGCCGAGTCCATACTCCAGCTCGATGGGATCACGTGCGATTACCGCCTGCCGGGCGGTGGGCGCTTCCGCGCTGTCGAGGACGTCTCCCTCGATCTCGCCCGCGGTGAGGTATTGGGCCTGGTCGGCGAGTCGGGCTGCGGCAAGTCGACGCTAGCGAAGCTGATCTGCGGGCTGGAGAAGCCGGCGGCCGGTGCGATCGGCTTCGACGGTGCGCGCGTCGAGCGGCTGGGGCTGCGCAGGCGACCGCGGGCACTCCTGGGCATCCAGATGGTGTTCCAGAACCCCTACGCGTCCCTCAACCCGAGGCGCAGAATCGGCCGCCAGATCGAGGAAGCGCTGGCACTGGATGCGGCGCACCGCTGGAACCTGAGCTCGCTGCTCGCCGCTGTCGACCTCCCGCCATCCGCCGCGGACCGCTTTCCGCACGCGTTCTCCGGGGGGCAGCGCCAGCGCATCGCGATTGCGCGCGCGCTTGCGGCCGGCCCGAAGGTGCTGATCGGCGATGAGCCGATTGCCTCCCTCGATGCGTTTCTGCAGTCGCAGATCGCCGGGCTCATGCGCGATCTCGCCGCCGAGTCGGGTGCCTCCCTCCTCTTCATCAGCCACGATCTGGCGGTGGTGCGCGAAATCGCGGACCGGGTCGCGGTCATGCAATCCGGCCGCCTCGTCGAGGTGGGGGAGACGGAGCAGATCTGGCATTCGCCGGCCGCGGCCTACACTCGCACCCTCATCGAGGCGATTCCGCGCGTCGACGGGCGCGGTGTGATCCCAGGTTCCCCTGCCCCTTAGCGTCGCGGTTGCCCACCGCGTAGGCTGAGGTCAGACCCGCTGAAGGAGGCGCCGTGGCCATCATCTACGAAGCAGATCTCTCACCCACCAAGCTCGAGGCGATCAGCCGCTGGCTGCCGCAGCAGGCTTGGGCGGGGCTGTCCGACCAGCCGCAGCTCGAACTCGTGTCGAGCTATCGGTTCGACGACCCCGCCGGCGAGGTCGGCGCCGAGGTGCACCTCGTGCGCGCCGCCGACTGCCCCGAGCGCCTCATCCAGGTGCCGCTGACGTACCGTCCGGCACCCGTGCCGGACTTGGAGGCGGCGCTCGTCAGCCAGATGGACCACTCGATCCTGGGCCGGCGGTGGATCTACGACGGCACGGCCGACCCCGTCTTCGCCGCCGAACTGCTGCGCAGCATCGTCGAGTCCGACACCTCGGCTGATGAATGGGTGCAGAAGGACTCGGGGGAGGAGCGCCGCGACGACGTCGCCGAGGCGCGCGGCACCGGTGCGCCGGGTGTGCACCTGGGCACCGGCCCGGCGGGCGCGGCCGGTGGCTCGGGGCCGCGCGCCCTGCCCGCGGTGCAGGAGACCGACGGGGCCGCGCTCATCGCGTTCGACGGCCACCGCATTGCCCTCTTCCGGTTCCCCGAGGCGGCGGGCGGCGATGCGCTGAGCGCCGAGTCGCACGCGCTGCGGGTGCGCCTGCCCGAGGGCCAGGGTGCCCCCGCTGGCGAGCTCCTCGCCGCGCGCCTCCTCGACTGAGGCCGGCCCCGGGGGCGGGGCACCGGAGCGCATTTGCATCGAGCACAAGCCGCGGCGTGCGCTGCGCAGCCGCGATCGGCGGCGCCGCGGGCCCGTGGACTGGACCGGCGGCGCTGCGGGCCGTGGACCGACGTTCCCGAAGCCCAGCATCCCGGTAACCCCCACACGCGACGAGCGCCGGCCGAGGTGAGTCTCGGCCGGCGCTCGTCGCGTCGGGGGTGCCGCACTGCGACGACCCGGTGGTTCCGGGCGCCGCGGTTCAGGGCGTCCGGTTGAGCTCAGTGGCGCGGGGCGTAGCCCTCGCCGCCGTCCTCGCCGAACTCCGGGCCGTCGAGGGCATCGCGCTGGCGCACCCCGTCCGGGTTGTCGCCCTTCACGCCCTCCTTCGCATCGTGGAGGCGCTCGCGCAGCGGCTCGCGGTCACCGCGGCGGCCCATCGCCTCACCGCGCTCGGCGACGTGGCGCTCATCGCCGAACCCGCCGCGGGCATCGGCACCGCGCACGTCGTCCGGATTGTCGCCCTTGATGCCCTCCTTGGCGTCGTGGGCGCGCTCGCGGACCGGGCCGCGGCCGTCGTCGTGGCCGACGCGGTCGCGGTCATCGCGGAGGCCCTCGTTGCGCACGCCCTCGCCGCGGTCATCGCGCACAGCGTCGGGGTTGTTGCCCTTGATGCCCTCCTTGGCATCGTGGGCGCGCTCGCGCACGGACTCACCGCGGTGGGCATCGCGGTCGTCGCGGCGCACGTCGCGCTCGTCGTGGCGCTCCTCGCGACGGCTCTCGGCTGCCCCGGCAGCTCCAGCGGCGGCACCGCGGTCGTCGCGTCGGCGGCCCTTGTCATCGACATCGGGATCGAGCGCATCGGCCTTCACCTCGCGCTCCTTCACGGCGCGGCGCTCGGCCTCGATCCGCTCGTTCTCCTCCGCCAGCTCGCGCTCGCGACGATCGGCCTCGATGCGGGTGCGCTCCGTCTCGAGGCGCTGGTTCTCCAGCTCGAGTTCGTGCTTGCGCACGTCGAGCTCCTGCTCCTTGTTCTGCTCCCGCATCTCCGCTGCCTTCTTGCGGTTGGCCTCATCGATGCGGCGCTGCTCCTCGCGCTTGCGGGCGGCCGCCTTGCGGGCGGCGATGCTGATGATGGCGATGAGTGCGATGACGACAACGATGCCGACCACGATCCAGATGATCGTCTGCATATCCATTGCGGTACTCCTCTGTCTTCCTTGACGGTGAACGCGGGGCATGTATCCCTGTCAGAATATCCGATGCCCAGCCGGCGCGGCCGGCGGGGATGCGGGGTATTCGCAGGTGGCGCCGCCGCACCGGCACACCCAGCGGAAGAGGCAGCCTCGGACACGAGCCCAGCCCCAGGCGCCGCCGCGGGCTGCGGCTGCGGCTCCGGCCTACGCCTACGCCTACGCCTACGGCCTACGGCCTACGGCCTACGGCCGGATGAGCGTCATACCCGGCCGCGTGCGCTCGCCCAGCTCCACCAGCGCCTCGGGCACCTCGTCGAGCCCGATGGTCCGCGTGACGAGGTCGGCGGGCCGCAGCGCTCCCGAGGCGACGAGGTCCACGAGCTCCGGATAGTCTGCGGCGGGCATGCCGTGGCTGCCGAAGACGGCGATCTCCTGGCCGATGACCCGGGGCATCGCGGTGACCGGCGGGTGGGCGAAGAGCCCGATCTGCACGTGGCGGCCCAGGGGAGCGGCGGCCAGGAGGGCCGCGTTCATCGTCTCCTCCCGGCCCAGCGCCTCCACGGTCACCGCGGGCCGGCGGCCCGCGGCCGCGACGATCGCGTCCGCGACCTCCTGCGGTGCGAGGCCGGCGGCGTTGACGGTGTCATCGGCGCCGAAGCGCCGGGCGAGGTCGAGCGCACCGTCGGCCACGTCGACCGCCACCGTGCGCGCCCCCAGTGCCCGGGCGATCATGATGGCCGAGAGCCCCACGCCGCCGCAGCCCACGACGGCGGCGGTCTCGCCTCGCTGGAGCCGGGCTCTGTGGTGCAGCCCGCGGAACGCGGTGGCGAACCGGCAGCCCAGCCCGACCACGGCCTCGGCGGGCAGGTCCTCCGGCACCGCGACGAGGTTGTGGTCCGCGGCGTGGATGACCACCTGCTCGGCCCAGGAGCCGAAGTGGGTGAAACCGGGCTGCGTCTGATTCGGGCACACCTGCGCATTGCCGGAGCGGCACTGCTCACACCGCCCGCACCCGCACACGAACGGAGTAGTGACGCGCTGGCCGCGGCGCCACTCGCGCACGCCAGCGCCCACCTGCGCGATTCGGCCGACGAGCTCGTGGCCGGGCACATGGGGCAGGGCGACGGAATCGTCGTGGCCGGCCCAGGCGTGCCAATCGCTGCGGCACAGCCCCGTTGCCTCGACGTCGATGACGACGCCCCCGCTGGGGGCGGTCGGGGAGGGCAGGTCCGCCACGCGGGGGCGCTGGCCGAAGGACTCGAAGAAGACTGCGCGCATGCCCGGCACTCTAATGACCGGCCGGCGCGCGGGCGCGCTCGTCTCATGCGCTCGCGCGCCCGCTCACCAGTCCCGCTGCAGTTCGCTGTCCGCCGCAGCGGCGTGTACGGCCCCTGCGAGCGCATCGAGCGTGGGGGAGTGCATCGTCCACTGGTGCCAGTAGAGGTCGACGTCGTAGGGCTCGGTGCCGGGGATGGGCCGCAGGACGGAGCTGCCCGGGACCAGGCGCCGGAAGGGCGCCGTGGCAAGCGTCCAGCCCAGCTGCCGCGCAGCCCCGAGGACGAGCTGCCGGGCCTCGGGGATGAAGTGCGCGGGCGGGTCCGCCGGCTCGCCGAGCTCGCGGGCCAGGAAGTCGAGCGGGATCGTGTCGCGCGGGTCGTAGCGCAGGACGGGCGCCCGCCCCACCGCGCGGGCCGTCAGCCCCCTGGGGAAGTGGGCGGCGGAGAACCGCGGGTGGGCAAGCGGCCAGTAGCGCCAGGTGCCCAGGTGCTGGGCCGTGGTGCCCGGCGCACCGGCCGGAGCGCTGCTGACGGCGGCCATGGCGATGCCGCGCTGGAGGTAGTCAGCGGCCTGTTGCTCGTCCTCGCGCACGATGTCGAGCAGCAGCCGGCGCGAGCGCGCCACCTCCTCGAGCGCGGGGAGGATCCACGTGGCCATCGCATCGGCGTTGACGACGATGGCGACGCGGGTGAAGCCGCGCACGTGGGTGCGCGCATCGAGGGCGGCCTCCGCATCGTGGGCGGCGATCGCGTACTGCAGTGCCAGGCGGTGGACGATCTCACCCACCTCCGTCAGCGCCACCGGCTTGGTGCGCTGGAGCAGCACGGCGCCCACGTGCGCCTCGAGCGCCTTGAGCCGCTGCGAGACGGCCGAACCGGTGACGCCCAGCTCCGCCGCGGCGGCCTCGATCGTGCCCGCCTCGACCACCGTCGCGAAGGTGTGCAGCTGGGCGGCGGAGAGCCCGCTGAGGTCCGGCATGTGATGCTCCTCACGGTCTGCGATGCGCAGCGGTCCGGGCGAGTGCAAGCGCCCTGGCCAGCGGTGTGGCCGGTGCGGTCCCGGGCACAAATCCTAAGCGGAGCTTAGTTTAGCGAAGAATCATGCGATCGGCTTCGGATGAGGGCGCGCCTAGTGTCGAAGGGTGGCCCGGTCGGGCCGCTTCCACAGCATCGATCGCCTGCGGGCGGGTCCGCCCGCATCCGCAGCCTCGCCAGTGAAAAGGGGTGTCATATGGAGTCCATGAGCATTGTGCTGACCGGGTTCGCCTCCGGTCTCGCGCTGTTCGCCGCAGTCGGCGCGCAGACGATGTTCCTCATCAAGCACGCAGCGGCAGGGCGCCGCATGGCGCCCCTCATCGTCGTCTCGATCGTCTCCGACATGCTGCTCGTCACGCTGGGCGTGGCCGGCATGGGCTCGCTGACCCAGGCGGTTCCGCAGCTCATGTCGATCCTCACGATCGTCGGCGCCGTGTTCCTCTCCGGCTACGGGGCAAGCGCGCTGTGGCGCGCGCTCCGCCCCCGCCGCGCCCCTGAAGAGGGCGCCCGGGAGAGCCTCGATCTCTCCGCCGCCGAGGCGGAGGCCGGGCTCGCCGCGGACCCGGCCGCAGCCCCGGCTCAGGGGGCGGCAGGCGCGCGCCCGGTCGCCGCCGAGTCCACGGCGGGCCCGGCGACCACCGGTCGGGCCAGCACCCTGGTCCGCGAGCGGAGTGCCGCAGCAACCGGGGGAGCGGGCACCGCCGCACCGGCCACCGGGCCGGACGCCGGCGGAGAGGGCCTCTGCGCGGCACACGGCGAGGGCGGCCACGGCCACGGTGCGGTGGGCCGGCTGCTGCGCGGCTCCGGCACCCACCCGATGGTCTCCGCGATCCTCGCGCTGCTCGCGTTCACCTGGCTCAATCCGCAGTCCTACTTCGAGGTCACGGTCATCCTCGGCTCGATGGCCGCGAACTACGGCGACCCGGGCCGCTGGATCTTCGCCGTGGGCCTCTACTGCGCCTCGATCACGTGGTTCGTCGCACTCGGCTTCGGGGCCAAGGCGCTCGGCCGGCTCGTCGTGCGCTACCCGAGGATCTGGCAGCTCCTCGACATCGCAACGGGCTCCGTCATGATCGTGCTCGGCATCGTCCTCGCAGCGCGTCTGCTCTGAGCCGGCGGGCCGGAGCCCGCGGCGCTACTAGGCCGAGGCGGTGGGCGGGAACCAGCGCGCAGCTCCCGCGCACCGCCCGGCAGGGGCTGCTCGGTGCCTGGTGCCCACTGCCCGGTGACCGCCGCCTCGGGTGCTGACGCCTCGGGCGTCTGCTGGTCGCCGCCGCGGGCGTCCGATGCCACCCCAAACCGGCTGCCCACGGGCCGTCGGGACCGCGTTGCGCTGTGTGACACCGGCGGCCACGGCGCGCGGCCCGGTCGCTAGGGTAGGGGAATACCGGAGCGCGGGAACGCGTTGGCCACCTATCGTGGCGATGCCCGCACCGGACAACGGACAGGATGAGCATGATGCCGTTCAAGAACTCGCAGAACTGGGCACTGGCTGCTCGCTTCGAGGCTCTTGACTGTCTCATGCTCGCAGGCGCCACCACGCGAATGTGAGCCCTGGGCACTCGCCCCCGCTCTTCGCGGCGCCGGACGCCGTCCATCTGACTCCCGTGCACCGCGGCCCTCGTCGGCCGCCGCACCCGCGCCCTGTTCGGGGCGGGTGCCCCGCGCCCCCGCACACTGCCGGGGAGGCCCGCGCGGTCCAGGTGAATCGGGAGCACTCGCCTGAGTCCAGGAGTGCACCGTCATGTCCGAGCCCCCCGCACCCCCACATCCCCACCGCAGGCGCACCGTGCGCCCGCAGCCGGGTGAGCGCACCCCGCCCAACCGCTCCGATCGGCCCGGAGAGCCCCGCAGCCGACTCCCCGCTGGGCGCAGTCCCCGCCGCCGTCCGCCCCGCAGCGCGCGCAGCGTGCTCACCGCCACGGTCATCGCGGGCATCGCCGGCGCCATGGCGCTGGCCGGGTGCGGTGCCCCCGCCCAGGCCGGAGCGGGTGCCAACCGCCTACGTCTGGCCTTCGACTCCGACCCGCAGTGCATCGACGGCCAGCAGATGGGCAACAACACGGCCCTCACCGTGGCCCGCCAGCTGACGGACTCGCTGACCGATCAGGATCCCGAATCGGGGGCGATCGTCCCGTGGCTCGCCGCCTCCTGGCGCGTGAGCGCGGATTCCAAGACGTTCGACTTCACCCTGCGCGACGGCGTCCGGTTCTCCGACGGAACGCGCTTCACCGCGGAATCGGTCAAGGAGAACCTCGAGGGGATCGCCGGGCTCAGCGCCAAGGCCCAGCTGGGCTCCACGTACCTGGCGGGCCTGTCGAAGGTCACCGCACACGGCGAGCACCGCGTGACCGTCGCCTTCTCCGCGCCCAATGCGCAGTTCCTCCAGGCCACCTCCACGATGACCTTGGGCATGTACTCCCACGCCACCCTCCAGCGCAGCCCGGAGCAGCGCTGCGCGGGCAGGATCGAGGGCACCGGCCCCTTCACAGTGGGCCGCTACACACCCGGCGACGGCGTGAGCCTCGAGCGCCGCGCCGGCTACGACTGGCCCTCGAGCCGGGCCCTGCACGTGGGCCCCGCCCACGTAGACGGCGTCGACATCGGCATCGTGCCGGAGTCCAGCGTGCGCACCGGCAGCCTGTCGGCCGGCGACATCGACGTCGACACCGCGGTGCAGCAGCAGGACGAAGAGGCCCTCGAGGCCTCGGACTTCACCATCGCAGCCCGTGCCAACCCGGGGCTCGTCTACTCGCTCATGCCGAACGAGAAGAACGCGATCCTCGCCGACGCCGACGTCCGGCGCGCGATCGGCGCGGCCGTCGACCGGCCCGAACTCGCGGCCGTGCTGTCCCACCACCAGGCCCCCGCCACCTCGCTGCTGGCGAAGTCCACGCCCGGCTACCGCGACCACTCCGCACAGCTGGCACACGACCCTGCCCGCGCGGCGGCCCTGCTCGAGCGCGCCGGCTGGCGGGCCGATCCGGCCACGGGCATGCGCAGCAGGAACGGCACGCCGCTGCGGCTGAGCGTGCGCTACTGGCAGACGGCGCCGTTCATCGAGCTCGTCGCGCAGCAGCTGCGCGAGGTCGGCATCGACCTGCAGCTGAAGAAGTCGACGCTGGCGGAGACCACCGCCGCGCGCGCCGCCGGCGACTACGACCTCGAGTTCTCCAACCTCACCCGTGCCGATCCGGACATCGTGCGCACCCTCTTCGATGCCCGCGGCCGCAACATCAACCAGCGCGCCCCCGGCCGCGTCGAGGAGCTGCTCAACGCCTCGGCGGCCCAGCCGGACCAGCGCAGGCGCGGTGCGCAGGTGGACGGCGCCGTCACCGAGCTGCTCACCGCAGGCCACGCGATCCCCCTCGTCGAGCTCTCGGGCGTGATGTCCGTGCGCCCCGGCGTCCGAGACCTCGACTTCGACGCCTCCTCGCGGCTCCAGCTCTACGACACGAGCCTCGCTGCCGCCGGCGCCCAGGCGCCCACCAGCATGCGGGCGCCCGCCGCCCCTCAGGCTGCCGACTCCCGGGCCGCCGCCGCTCATGAGGGGAGCCGCCCATGAGCGCGCGCGGCACCGGTGCGCGCGGCGCGGCGCTCTTCGCGCTGCGGCGCGGCCTCCACGGTCTCGTCGTCCTCTGGGCGGCGTACACGCTGAGCTTCCTCATCCTGTCCGCCCTGCCCGGCGACCCGGTGACGATCATGCTGGGCGCCGCGGGGCAGGCGGCCGGAACCCCCGAGCAGGTCGCGGCCCTGCGCGCCGAGCACGGCCTCGACCGGCCGCTGGCCCTCCAGTACCTCGTGCAGCTGGGCGGGATCGTGCGCGGTGACCTGGGCACCTCGTACACCTCCGGCCAACCCGTCGCGAGCCTCATCGCCGCCGCCGTGCCGACCACGGTGGAGCTGGCGGTCTGGACGCTGCTGTTCGCGCTGCTGGGCGGCGGCGCCCTGGCGCTGACCGCCTCGGCTTCCCGCAGCCCGCGGCTGCGCGGCCTGCTCGCGGCCCTGCCGGGTCTGGGCGCGTCCCTGCCCACGTTCTTCACGGGCCTTGTGCTCCTGCAGGTAGTCGCCTTCCGCCTGCGGCTCATCCCGGCACTCGGCGCCCACGGCTTCGCCGGCGTCGTCCTACCGGCGCTGACCCTGGCCCTGCCGATCGGCGCGATCGTGGCGCAGGTGCTCTTCCGCGCCCTCGAATCGGCATGGGATCAGCAGTTCATCACCACCTACCGCGCAGCGGGGCTCAGCAGGCCCCGCCTGCTGCTCGCACACGCCCTGCCGGTGGCCGCGCTGCCGCTGCTCTCGATCGCCGGAGTGCTCGCGGGCCAGCTGCTGGGCGGGGCCGTCGTCGTCGAGACGGTCTTCACCCGCAACGGCCTGGGCCGCCTCGCACAGACGGCCGTGGCCAATCAGGACATCCCCACCGTCCAGGGCATCGTCGTCCTCTGCGCGGCCGTCTTCGTCCTCGTCAACCTCGCGGCCGACCTGCTCTACCCGCTCGTCGACGCCCGTACCCGCCCCGCCGCCGACCCGCGGGCCAGGCGCACCCCGCTTCGCCGCAGCCGGGGGCGCACCGCGCCCCAGCAGCCCGCCGTCCTCCAGGAGGCCCGCCCATGAGCACCACGGCTCCCAGCACCGCGGGTTCCAGCCAGGCGGTTCCCAGCCCAGCGGCCACCGCTTCTCCGGCCCCCGCCTCGGCGGCGGCCGACGGCATCCCCGCTGCCGCAGTGGCGGCCGACGCCCACGGCAGCCACACCGCACCGGCCCGGTTGCCCCCGGCACGGTGGCTGTCCCGCCTGCCCCGCCCCAGTGCGGGCACCCTCCTCGCCGCCACCGTGCTCGTCCTGGCGCTCAGCTGGGCGCTCGCCCCCAGCGCCTTCGCCCCCGGCAATCCGCTGCTGGGCCAGCCGCGCGAGCGCCTGCAGGCCCCCGGCCTCGCCCACTGGTTCGGCACCGACCACCTAGGCCGGGACGTCTACACGCGCACCGTCCACGGCGCTGCGGTCTCGCTGGGCACCACGGCGCTTGCGGTCCTCGCCGCATTCGGCATCGGATCGGCGGCCGGCGCCACCGCGGCAACCGCCGGCGGCGTGGCCGAATCGCTCATCATGCGCACCGTCGACGTCGCACAGTCCATCCCCGGGCTGCTGCTGTCCATGGCGGTCGTGACGGCGCTGGGCTTCGGGCCCGTGGCCATCGCGCTGGCCGTGGCCGCGTCGTCTGCGCCTGCCTTCGCGCGGATCGCCCACGGGGAGGTGCTGCGCTGGCGCTCCTCCCTCTTCGTCGAGGCCGCCCGCCTCAACGGCGTGGGTGCAGTCCGCACGGTGGTGCGCCACGTGCTGCCGCACGCCGCCGGCCCCGTGCTCGCCCTGGCGGCGGTCGAATTCGGCACCGCGATCCTCGCCGTGTCCGCGCTGAGCTTCCTGGGCTACGGGGCCCCGCCACCGCAGCCCGAATGGGGTCTGCTCGTCTCCGAGGGACGCGACTACCTCGCCAGCGCCTGGTGGCTCACGGCCCTGCCCGGGCTGGCCATCGCCGCCGTCGCCCTGTCCGTCAACCACCTCGCCCGCCGCATCGGAGCCCAGAGGAGGCCCGCATGAGCCGCACCGCACCCGCGCCCGTCCTGGAGCTGTCCGACCTCACGGTGGCCTACCCAGCGGCCCCCGCTCCCGCAGTCGACGGTGCTGCGCTCACCGCCCGGCCGGGCCGCACCGTGGCCCTCGTGGGGGAGTCCGGCTCCGGCAAGTCCAGCCTGGCGGCCGCCGCCGCGGGACTCTCGGTCCCCGGCGCCCGTGTGCGGGCCGCCGTCCACACCGTGGGCGGCGTCGACATGCGCGGCGCCGGGCAGCGGGCGTGGCGCGCGGTGCACGGCTCGGTGCTGGGGTTCGTGCCCCAGGACGCGGGCACCGGGCTCAACCCGGTGCGCTCCGTGGCCGGCCAGCTCGCCCACACGCTGCGCACCCGCGGCGCCCGGCGCCGCGAGGCCGCGGAGCGGGCCGCCGAGGCGCTGGCCGGCGTCGGCCTCGAACCGCGCCTGCACGGGCGGCGCCGGCCGCACGAGCTCTCCGGCGGCCAGCGCCAGCGCATCCTCCTCGCACTCGCCCTGGCCGGCGAGCCGCGGCTCGTCATCGCCGACGAGCCCACCTCCGCCCTCGACGTCACGGTCCAGCGCCAGGTCCTCGACCTGCTGGCCGAGCGGACCGCGCGCGCCGGGGCGGCCCTCGTCCTCATCACCCACGACCTGGGGGTCGCGGCCGATCGCGCCGATGACGTCCTCGTCATGTCCGGCGGCCGCATCGTCGAGGCCGGGACCGCCGCGCAGGTGCTGGAATCCCCACGCGAGCCCTACACGCGCCGGCTGCTCGCGGCGGCGCCCGGCCTCGATGCGCCCCGGCTCATCGCCGCCCCGCGCGGCGGGCCGGCGCAGCCCCAGGAACCGCCGGTGCTGCGCGCCGCAGGCCTCGTGCGCGACTTCGCCCACGGCGGTGGGAGCGTGCGCGCCGTCGACGGGGTGTCCCTCGAGCTGCCGCGCGGGCGCACACTGGGCATCGTCGGCGAATCCGGCTCCGGCAAGTCCACGACGGCCCGCCTGCTGGTGGGCCTCGAACCCGCGGACGCGGGGGAGATCGAGCTGCTTGGCACCCCCGTCACCGGGCGCCGGGCCGAGGCGGTGCGCCTGGCCCGCCGGGTGCGCTTCGTCCACCAGGATCCCAGCGCCTCGCTCGATCCGCGCCGCAGCGCCGGCGACTCGATCGCCGAGCCGCTCGCGGGCTTCGGAATCGGCACGCGCGCCGAGCGCCCGGCGCGCGTGCGCGCACTCCTCGAGCGCGTCGCACTGCCCGCCGACGCAGCCCGGCGGAGGCCGGGGGAGCTCTCCGGCGGCCAGCGGCAGCGGGTGGCGATCGCCCGTGCCCTCGCCGTCGACCCGGAGGTGGTCGTCCTCGACGAGCCCGTCTCCGCCCTCGACGTCTCCGTCCAGGCGCAGATCCTCGAGCTCCTCGCCGGACTGCAGCGCGAACTCGGGCTCTCCTACGTCTTCATCAGCCACGACCTGGCGGTGGTGCGCCAGATCGCCCACGACGTCCTCGTCATGGCCCAGGGGCGGGTCGTCGACGCCGGCCCCACCGAGGAGGTCTTCGCCGCGCCCACCGCGCCCACGACCCGCGCGCTGCTCGCCGCCGTGCCCGGCCGCGCCCAACGACCCCCGTCCGCTGGACCCGCCACGGCCGCCGGGGCGGCCCCGCCGGGCGCTCCCGCGTCGGGGCCGCCCGCCGCCGGCCGCTCGCACCTCGTCCCGTCGCACCCCGACCGCAGTCCCGACCCTTCGCAACCGCCCAGCCGCACCGCAGCACAGATCGGAGCACGATGACACAGCGCCAGGTCCACCTCGCCGCCCACTTCCCGGGCGTGAACAACACGACCGCCTGGTCCGACCCGCAGGCCGGGTCGAACATCGCGATCGACAGCTTCACCCACCTCGCCCGCACCGCCGAGCGCGGCCTCTTCGACTTCTTCTTCCTGGCCGAGGGCCTGCGCCTGCGCGAGCACAAGGGGGAGATCTTCGACCTCGACGTCGTCGGCCGGCCGGAGACCGTGACCGTCCTCGCCACCCTCGCCCAGGCCACCGAGCGCATCGGCCTGGCAGGCACGCTCAGCGCCACCTTCAACGAGCCCTACGACTTGGCGCGCAAGCTCGCCACGCTCGACCACGCGTCAGCCGGCCGGGCCGCGTGGAACGTGGTGACGACCTCCGATGCGTTCACCGGCGAGAACTTCCGCCGCGGGGGGTTCCTCGCCCACGCGGACCGCTACCGGCGCGCGGAGTCCTTCATCTCCGCTGCGCGCACCCTGTGGGAGGCGGGCACGGACTCCACCGGGGGCGACTTCGCCTACCGCTCCGACTTCTTCGACATCGCCGGGCACTGGCCCCTGCCGCGCTCGCGGCAGGTCCACCCGGTCGTCTTCCAGGCGGGGGACTCGCCCGCAGGCCGGGACTTCGCGGCCGGCAGCGCCGACGTCATCTTCACCCGCCACTCCTCGCTGGCCGACGGCCAGGCCTTCGTCGCTGACATCGACGAGCGCCTGCGCGGCTACGGCCGGGATCCGGGGTCGCTCAAGGTCTTCCCGGGCGTCACCTTCGCGCTCGGCGACACGGACGCCGAGGCGCGGGAGGCCTCCGCGCACATCCGCCGCCAGCAGGTGTCCGGGCCCGGTGCCATCGCGTTCCTCGAGCAGACGTGGGGCCGCGACCTCACGGCCTATGATCCCGACGGCCCGCTGCCCGACATCGAGCCCGACTTCGACAACGAGGGCCTCGCCCGCGGCCGCGTGCGCCATATCAAGGACCCGCGTCCCACAGTGGAGAAGTGGCGCGCCCTCGCCGAGGCCAAACGCCTGTCGATCCGCGAGCTCGTCATCGAGGTCTCCGCCCGCCACTCGTTCGTGGGCTCGCCCGCGACGATCGCCGAGGAGATGAACCGCTTCGTCCAGGCCCGCGCGGCAGACGGCTTCATCCTCATCCCGCACCTGACCCCGGGCGGCCTCGACGCGTTCGTCGACCGGGTCGTCCCGGAGCTCCAGGAGCGCGGCGTCTACCGCGACGACTACCCGGGGGATACGCTGCGCGCCAACCTGGGCCTGCCCGCGGCCCGGCCCGAGGCGGACTGGGAGGCGCAGCGGCGCACGGCCCGTGCCTCGGCGGCCCACGAGGATGGGCTGCCGCGCAAGGAGGGCGCCCGTGGCTGAGGTCCTCATCATCTCCGGCAGCCCCGCCGCGCCGTCGAGCACGGACGCACTGCTCGAGCACGCGGGCGCGCACCTGGCGGCCACCGGCCACAGCGGCTCGCTGCTGCGGGCGCGCGAGCTGCCCGGCGAGGCGCTGCTCGCCGGCGACACCGCCCACCCGCAGCTCGCCGCCGCCCTGGACCGGGTGGCAGGCGCGGACGCCGTCGTGCTGGGCTCGCCCGTCTACAAGGCCACGTACACCGGGCTGCTCAAGGCGTTCGTCGACCTGCTGCCCATGGACGCGTTCGCGGGCAAGCCGGTGCTGCCGTTCCTCACCGGCGGCAGCCCCGCGCACGTGCTCGCGCTCGACTACGGGCTCAAGCCGCTGGCCGTCACGCTGGGCGCCACCCACGTGGCGGACGGCCGCTTCGTGCTCTCCGCCGCCATCGACAAGCACGTGGACCCGGACGCCGGCGGCCCCACGCTCACCGATCCGAAGGTCGCCGACGACATCCACGCCGCGCTCGCGGCCTTCGAAGCCGAACTCGACCTGCGCGCCCCCGCCGCCCGGCTGGCGCGCCGCCACCAGGAGGCAGCCTCATGACCGCACCCGCACAGCCGATGACCGCCGCGCCCAGCCCTGCTCGCCCGGTGCACGCGCCCGCCGCCGTGCGCATCCCCCTGGCCGCCGCGGCCGAGCCCGCCGCGCAACTGGCGCAGCTGCGCGAGGCAGCCCGGCGCCTCGAGGCTGCGGGGGTCACGTGGCTCGTCCTGGGCGATGACGGGCAGTCCGGCTTCGACGCCGTGACCGTCGCCGGGTGGCTCGCCCCGGCCACCGAGTCCATCGTGCTCGTCCCCGAGGCGCCCGTGACCCACGCGGAGCCGTTCCACCTGGCAACCGCCACCGCGACGCTCGACCACGATTCGCGCGGCCGCGCGGGCTGGGCGCCGATCGCCCAGACGAGCGAGGCCGCGGCCCGGCTAGTGGGTCGGCGGCCCGCCGCGACCGCCGGCGCGGCGTGGGCCGAGGTGCCCGTGGTCGCCGAGGCGGTCACGGCGCTATGGCACTCGTGGGAGCCCGATGCGATCGTCCGCGACGCGGCGACCGGCCGGTTCGTCGACCGCGAGCGGCTGCACTACGTGCGCTTCACCGGCACCGATTCCGTGGGCGAGGAGTTCACGATCACCGGCCCGTCGATCGTCCCGCGCCCCCCGCAGGGCACGCTCCCCACGCTCATCCGCGTGACCGGCCCGGAGACGGCCGAGGCCGCGGCACAGGCGGCGGACATCGTCGTGCTCGCCGAGGCGCCCGGCGCAGCCGGATGGGATGCCGCGCCCGCGGAGGACCGCACCGTCCTGCGGGCACTGCACGCCCAGGAGCTGGACACCGCCGGGGCCGAGCTGTCCGAGGTGCTCGTCGACGTCGCCGATGCGGCGGGCGCGCTGCGCCTGGCCGAGTGGCTGGGCAGTGCCGAGCGCGGCGGGAATGCCCCGGCCCAGGCAAGCGGGCGTGCCCCGGCCCAGGCAAGCGGGCGTGCCCCGGCCGAGGCAGGCGGGTCCGAGACGGAGCTCCAGAACGGCGAGCCCCGCAACGGAGAGCAGGGGACCCCGCGTTGAGCGCTGCGCTCGCGCAGGCCCCTGCGCGCCTCGTGTTCGTGGGAGGCGGGCCCAAGACGACGGGCCTGCTGCTCGCCCTGGCCGCTCTGGGCCGGGCGGATCGCGGTGCGCTGCCCACCCGCCTGCGCATCGATGTCGTCGAGCCCTGCGAGCCGGGGGCGGGCAGGATCTGGCGCCGCGACCAGGACCCCAACCTGTGGATGAACTCGCTGGCCGAGGACGTGACGATCTTCGCCGACGACACGCTCGAGCCCGCGCCCGTCCCGGGCCCCAGCCTGCACGAGTGGGCCGGGGGCACGCTGTCCGCCGGGGAGTTCGCCCCGCGCCGCAGGCAGGGCGACTACCTCACCGCGGCGTTCGACGCTGCGGTGGCCGCGCTTCCGGACGGGCTGAGCGTGCGCGTCCACCGCGGCACGGCCGCGCAGGTCCGCAGGGCACCGGGCGGGCGGCAGGAGGTCACGGTCGAATCTGCCCACCCCGGTCAGGAGGGAGGCCAGGGCAGGCCGCTGCGCCTGAGCGCGGATGCCCTCGTGCTCGCCCAGGGCTTCGTGGAGGTCGAGCCCGACGCCGCCACGACGGCACTCCAGCGCGCGGCGCGCGCCCGCGGCCTGACCTACGTGGCACCGGGCTACACCGCTGACGTGGACCTTCGCGTGCTGCCCGCGGGCGCCGATGTGCTGGTGCGCGGGATGGGCCTTGCCTTCATCGACGCGCTCATGATGCTCACCGCCGGGCGCGGTGGCACGTTCTCCCGGGGTGCGGACGGCCGCCTGTCCTACGCCCCGAGCGGCCGCGAGCCCATCCTGTGGGCCGGTTCCCGGCGGGGCATGCCCTACCGGCCCAAGCTCGGCTACCGGCCGGAGGGGATGCGCCTGGCACCGCCGCGCTACATCGGCGCCCAGCTGCTCGAGGCGCTGCGCGGGGAGGACGGCTTCGTCAGCGTCGAGGGCTCCGCGCTGCCGCTGCTCGAGGCGGAGATGGCCGCCGCGCACTACATCGAACTCGCCGGCCGCCACCCCGAGCGGGTGAGCGCGAGCGCCGACGACTTCACGGCGCTCATCGATCGGCAGGTTGCGGCGCTGGTCGCCGGCGATGCCGCCGCGCGGCGCGCCGCGCAGGAGGCACTGGACGCCCTGGTCGAGCGGGCGGTTGCCCAGCCGGCCGACCGATTCGACCTGGGCGCCCTCGATCGCCCGCTGGACGGTGTGCGCACCGATTCCGCCGCCGCCCTGGGGGAGGCCATCGCGGGTCACATCGAGGCCGAGCTCGCGCGCGCGGCGGACCCGCACTACTCACAGGACTCCGCGGTCTTCCACGCGCTCGTCTCCGGGTACTTCGCGCTGCGCGAGCACGTCAGCTCGGGGATCTTCACCCCCGAGGACCGCATCCGCAGCTTCGACGGTCGGCTGCACGGGCTCTTCTCCTTCCTGGCCTCGGGGCCGCCGCCCGAGCGGCTCGAGGCGCTGCTCGCGCTGGTGCGGGCGGGCATCGTCCGCTTCGTCGGGCCGGACATGAGCGTCGAGGTGGGCGACGGCGCATTCGTCGCCCGCTCCAGCGGCCACGGCGAGGCGCTGCGCGCGCCCGCCCTCCTCGAGGCCCGGCTGGCGCCCGTGAGCGCGGCGCGCGCGGCCGACCCGCTGCTGCGCGGCCTCCTCGCGGAGGGCTCCCTGCTCCTCGAGGCAGGCGCCGGGCACGCGGCGAAGTTCGTCACCGCCCCGAGCGGGCGCGCTATCGGGGGCGATGGCCGGCCGGTGCCCGACCTCTTCCTCGTGGGCCCGTCCGTGGCGGGGTCCGTGGGCGAGGCGTTCGCGCGGCCGGGCACGAACTCGCGCGTCTTCCGCGACAACGCCCGGCTGGCGAGGGAGATCGCCGGGCAGCTGGCTCAGCCCGGTGCGCGCACGGGCGACGCAGTGGGCGCCGGTACCGGTGACGCCGGGGCTGAAGCGGCCGGCGACGAGGCGGCCGGTGGTGACGCCGAACAGGCCGGCACCGAACCACACGGCACCGAACCGCGCGATACCGAACACGCCTGCGCCGAACCGCGCGGTGCCGAAACGGGCCGGGCCGCGAGCGCGGCTGCACGCCCGGCCGGGCGCGCCCGGCGGCGGGTGCGGGCGCTCAGCCGGTCGGCGCCTCGGCCGCGGTGAGCGCGCCCCGCGGGCGGGAATCGAGTCGGCGCAGGCCGGTGACCTGATCCTCGCCGGCTGTCAGGCGCTGGTGGGGGTCGACGATGACGATCCCGTGGCCTTCGGCCGTGAGGCTGCGCATGCCCGTGAGCAGCATCTTCGCCCCCGCCTGGGCGATCGAGGGCACGAGCGTGAGGTCGATGATGACGTCGTCGCTGCCCGGCGGGATCTGGGCGAACCGGCGCAGGGCCATCTCGGCCGTGGGGAAGTCGAGGACGCCCTGGAGGGCGACGAGCTTCGAGCCGTCGGCGGTGCGGCAGTGCTGGCCGATCGCATTGATCGTGGGCGCGGGGATGGCCATCATGTGCATGCCCATGTCCTTGCTCATCTGCTCGAAGGCCTGGACACCGCGCACCGAGTTGCCGAACGCGTCGAGGCGCGGGGAGAACGTGCCGATGCCCACCTGTCCGGGCAACGCGCCCAGGATCCCTCCGGACACCCCGGACTTGGCGGGAATGCCCACGTGGGAGAGCCAGTCGCCGGCCGCGTCGTACATGCCGCAGCTCGTCATGACGGCCATGACCTGCTGGGCGATCTCCGGGCTGACGACGCGCTCCTGGGTGAGCGGGTTCACCCCGCCGCGTGCCAGCGTCATGCCCATGACGGACAGGTCGTGGACCGTCACCCGCACCGCGCACTGGCGGGTGTAGCCCAGCACCACGTCGTCCGGGTCGTCCTCGATCTTGCCCGCGGCGCGCATGAGGGCGGCCAGCGCCAGGTTGCGCCAGGCGTCCTCGAGCTCGGAGGCGCAGGCGCCCTCGTCCACCGTGAGCTCGCGCCCGGCGAACTGGGAGAGGCCCTCGACGATGAGGGCGGAGCGCTGGGCCGCGGAGGCATCGGGCCCGCCGATGAGCGCGTGCGTGGTGAGCGCCCCGATGTTGATCATGGGGTTCTCCGGCCGGCCCGTGTGCTCGTCGAGGGAGATCTCGTTGAACGCATCGCCGGAGGGCTCCACGTCCACGGCGGCGTTGACGGCCTCGAAGCCGCGGTCGCGCAGCGCCAGCGCGTAGGCGAAGGGCTTCGAGATCGACTGGATGGTGAATTCGCGCAGCGCATCGCCGGCGGAGTACTGCGTGCCGTCGGGGGTGCACAGGGCGATCGCGAAGGGCTCCGGGTCGGCCTCTGCAAGCTCGCGGATGTAGTCCGCCCGCTCACCCGAGCGGTTGTCGAGGCAGCACTCGTAGATGTCGTCGAGGTAGGTGGTGACGGGGGTCTGCATGGTTGCTGCCTCCTGGGATCGGGTGCCTGTTTCGGTCGTGGATGCGGGTGGGTCTCAGAGGCGCGCTCTGGTCTTGGCAGTGCGCTGCTGGGCTCAGGCGCGCGCCGGCTGGGGCGCGGCCGCCTGCACCCCGGCGGCGGCCAGGGCCGCGAGCAGGCGCCGGCGGATCTCCTGCGCCCGCACGCTCAGCGCCTCCTGGCGGCGCTTGTATTCCGCCTTGCCCGCGGCGGTCTCGATGCGCACGGGCTCGAGCCCCCAGTCGTGCAGATCGTAGGGGGAGGCCTCCATGTCGAGGCGGCGGATGTCGACGGCCAGGTCGAATGCGTCGAGCACCGTCTCCGAGGCGACGATCGGCTCGAGCTTCATCGCCCACTTGTACAGGTCCATGCCGGCGTGGAGGCAGCCGGGCTGCTCGTTGGCGACCATCCCGGTGCGCGTGGGCTGCAGCGTGTTGAGCGGGCGGGCGGGCTCGGTGAAGAAGCGGAACGCATCGAAGTGGGAGCACTGCACGCGGTGGCCCTCGACCACCGCGTCCGTCTGCGCACGGCTCAGCCGCAGCGGCACCTGCCCGTGCCGGCGGTCGTCGTCGGACTGACGGTAGACCATGGCCCACTCGTGGAGCCCGAAGCAGCCGAACGTCGCCTCCCGGTGCAGGGTGGCGGTGAGCAGGCCCGCGATGAAGCGGGCGCCGTCGCCGCGCTGGGCGCGCCACTGCTCAAGGTCTACGGCCGCGGTCTGCTGCTCCTCGTCGAGTGCGTACCAGCGCCGGGCGAATTCCGCGCGGTCCGGCCCGTCGCCGAGGCGCACGCGGACACCCGCTCCCGGGTGCCAACGTGCCAGCTTGCCGGGGGAGAAGGGGTAGTAGGTGAACAGGAAGTCCTCGACGGGGTGCGCCTCGCCGCGCTGACGGCGCGCGCGGTGTGCTGCGGTGCGCTGGTCGGCGCGCTGCGCGTGCCGGTCGCGGGCGGCGTGCCACGCGGCGGCGGGCAGCGGTGCAATGTCCATGGCACCAGTGTGCCTGAAGCCATTCGTTCCGATTGTCCGATGGCATCATGGAATTAGGAAAGAATTCACATGAGTTGCCTAGGGTGGGGTGCGATCGCACCGGCATCAGGGCCTGTGCGCCGACATCGGAGTCACCATGTCCCTTCGCACCTCGTTCCGAGCCGCGGGCGCGGCGCTTGCCGCGCTGAGCCTGGCGGCCGTTTCCTCCGCGACGCTCGCGCCCGCCGCCGTCGCCGCCCCCGGTGACCCCCGGCAGGACACGGGTGCGGAGACCTCCGTGGCCAAGGTCAAGGGCAAGGGAGTGGGCTCGGGCCGGTGGGGCATCGCCGGTGCCGTTGAGACGGTGGGCTCGGGTGGCAGCACGTACAACTACGGGGTGCAGTTCGCGCCGGACGGGTCGCTGTGGGTGACGGACTCCGGGAAGGTCTACTGGTCCGGTGGCGGCTCGCAGGGGGGTACGCCGCGCGTCTTCCGGTACGCGAAGACCGGCAGCGACTTCGCGCAGGGGCAGTACACCGTCAACGGCTCCTGGGACCCGGGATGGAACGGGGGCCTGAGGGGCGGCAGCGCCAACGCCGGCATCGGAGCCAACTGGCAGGCGGTGGGGCAGCGCACAGTCATCAGCGAGCCGTACGCCGCGCCCAAGCCCAATCTGACGAACGGGCCGCGCCCCATTACGTTCGACAAGAGCGGCCGCGCGTGGATCGTGAATTCGGAGAACGGCGACCCCTATTCGGCCGACGAGTCGGCACCGCACCGCAAGGTCCAGGTGCTGCGCGCCGACGGCACGCCGGAGGCGACCTTGGGGTGGGGTGGGAAGTGGCCCGATCGCGACCATCCCGGCGTCACGTTCTACGGCACCGGCGCGGCGACGACCCCGGATGGCAAGATCCTCACGACCTCGGAGACGTCAAACCGCCTCAACGTCTTCGACCCCACCACGATGCAGGCCACGGGGCAGATCCCGCTCGACCTGCCCGCGGGCAGTGACAACTCCGATGACAAGGGCTACCGGTCGCCCTATGCGGTCGCGGTCGATCCCGTCGACGGCTCGATCTACACCGGGCTCGTCGATTTCCGCGACGCCCCTGGCATGAAGACCCAGGTGCCCTACGTCGAGAAGCGGGACGCGTCCGGCAAGCTCCTCGCCAAGCTCAAGAGTCCCTCGGGTGCCGCGCCCTTCCTGCGCACCGGTCAGGTCGTGTTCAATGTCGTGGTGAATCCGCACAACCGACACGTCTTCGCGTGGTCGCAGTTCAACAGCGGCGTCGTCGAGTGGGACGAGGACGGAAGCTTCGTGCGCTCCTGGAACGCGTCGAACAACACGGTGGGGGGCGTCGCCAAGGCGGCCGGGGTAGCCACGGAGGCGTTCCCGGGCATGGGCACCGTGCGCGGGCTCACGTTCGACGAAGGCGGACGAATGTACCTCACGATCAACGAGGGCGGCAGCTCGATGGGCAGGGACTCGAGCCCCGGGTCATGATTCTCGGGCAGACTCCTGCCCCGGTGAAGCAGGGGGGGTGCGTGCCGAAGTGTGGATCGCACCCAGGCCCAGCTGTCGTGGCAGGCTCCACCGGCTCAGGCGCAGACCGAGGCCGGCAACGGCGGGCTGCCGATCAAGGACTACGTCGTCGAACAGCACATGGAGGGGGACGTGGACGCCAGCGGTGCAGACCGCTGGACGGTCGTGCCGAAGAAAGAAGCCTCGACGAAGACACGCTGGACCGTCGAAGGGCTTGACCCTGCCAAGCACTACGATTTCCGGGTCTCCGCCTGGAATGAAGCGGGCAACGGCGATTGGCTGCGGCTCGAAAACCAGCGCACGATTCGCATGGCCGACGACTCCGCGGAGTTCGGGCTGGGCGCTCCGAGTGTCAAGGTCGACGTGCTCGACAACGACGTCCTGCTGAGCGACCCGTCGGCCGTGCCGCCGCTCGAGGAGGAGCCGGTCGATGCGGAAACGGCCAAGACGCTCAAGATCCTCGATCCCCGCGACGACGCTCCGAAGAAGTACACGGACAGCCTGACGGTCGATGGCGAGGGCACGTACACAGTGGAGCACGGCGCGATTGTCTTCACTCCTGCGCGCGCCTTCGACACCGAGGGACCGCTGACGCCCATCACATATGCGTTGGGGCTCGAAGGCTGCCGCAGCCACGCGAAGCTCCGCCTTACCGCTCAGCCCAACAGCATCGCACTGGAGAAGTCCGGGAAACTCGCCGTCGGCGCTGCCGGTGCGGTCGGGGATCGGATCGACTGGTCGTTCACCATGAAGAACACAGGCTTCTCGACGTTGCTGGGGGTATCGCTGGGTGATCAGCTGACGGGAATGTCGGATTTTGCCTACGAGTGGCCCGATCCGGCGAAACCGGGTGAGCTGGCGCCAGGCGAGGAGGCGACGGCCACCGCGCACTCTGCCGTCACGGCCGAGCAGCGATCCGCCGGATTCGTCGTGAATTCCGCGGTCGTCACCGGAGTGGCAGGAGACCGCGAGGTGAAGGCGGAGGCGACAGCGCGGGTCGAGCTGCCGGACCCTCCGGAGCCGACGGCGTCCCCGACCACCGAGCCGACGGCGCCGACGACGCCGCCAACGCCGACGATTGATCCCACGCCGCCGACCACCGAACCGACGGAGCCAAGCACGCCGCCAACGGTCGACCCGACCGCGGATCCGACTTCCGAGCCGACGGTTGATCCCACGCCGGGCCCGACAACGGCACCGACGGGAACCCCGACGACGGGCCCCGCCCCCACCTCCGGTCCGACGAGCGGAGTTCCGTCTCCCTCGGCATCATCCGCCCCGAGCACGTCACGCCCGACTACTCAGCCGCCGGCCCCGGCCAGCAGTTCGCCGGGCGATCCCGGCAACCCGCCGGCGCCCGGGCCGAACGGACCGCCCGATGACCGCAGTCCGCTGCCGCGCACCGGTGTCCAGGGCATCGCCTCGGCACTCGTTGCCGCGGGATGCCTGATCGTGGGTGGCGTGCTTACCGCGGTGCGCGCCCGCCGGCGCCGCTGAGCGTGGCAGGTGTCCTGTCCCCACCGCCTTTCGCGGTGGGGGCAGGACGCCTTGTCGCTCGGGGCGATGCGGTTTGGCGAGGCCCTTAACGAACGCTTAGAGTAGGTTGCGCATCCTCTCACAAACATGAAAGCGACCCCCTTCATGCGCAGCCCCCAGAAGAAGCTCGCGGCCGCCGGTGCTGGCGCAGCGGCCTCCGCCCTCGTCCTCGGCTTCGCCGCTGTCCCACTGCTCGTTCCCCGGCACAGGCCGATGACGCAAGCGAATTGCCCGTTCCGGAAATCGTGAAGCAGACGACGATCGGGAAAACCGACTCCAAGGGCATCGGGTCCGGCAAGTGGGGTTACGTGGGCGACGTCAAGACGCAGAACCCCGATGGCAAGACGACCTACCCGTACGGCGTGAACATCAACCCGAGTGACGGATCGCTGTGGGTGTCGGATTCCGGCAAAACGGTGACCAGCAGGTTTAGCTGCGCGTTGGCTGGCTTCCCGGGTACGAGCCGCTGTCAGACGGGTGTACCGCAGATGGTGACCTACGCGAAGGCCGATGGCACCGAACAGCGCGCCAGCCAGTACACCGTGGACGGTGATTTCGCCGTCACGGCGAAGACAGCGATCTCCGATGACTGGAAGACCAAGAACACCGGTTTGGGCGCCCTCTTCGCCGCCCGCACCGAGGCTAGGACGAAGAAGCTCGTCGACACGGAGACCGACAAGTCCGAGTACCACGGCGATTCGTTCCATGGGCCGCGCGGCATCGCGTTCGACGGAGAGGGCAACGGCTGGGTGACGGACTCCGATGACCTCGCGAGCCCGCAGAACCCGGTCGCCGTCAAGATCTTCGACAAGGACCTCGATTTCAAGAAGGCGCTCGGCGGCAACAACTACGGCCAGTTCGATGCGCTCGACAATGCGAACTCCGCCCAGCCCATGTCGATCGCGACGCGTCCCAATGGGAACATGCTCGTCGCCAGCCAGAGCGGCAAGGGCAAGAACCGGCTCATCGAGTACAAGCCGGACGGCACGTTCGTCGGCACGATTCCCCTCGACCTCCCCGAGGGCTCGCCGGGACTGGTCAGCGACAAGGACACCGGTGCGCGGACCCCCCGAGGCGTTTCCGTGAACCCGAAGACCGGACATATCTTCGTCGCGCCCATGGACGGCTCGACGCAGTCGTGGGTGGGGCAGGGCGGCAACTCCATTGCGCCCTTCATCGTCGAGTACGACGAAAAGGGCGCGTTTGTGCAGAACATCGGCCAGGGTGATTACGGCACGCGCCAGGCCATGTTCGGCTCCCGCATCGATCCGAAGACGCAGGAGGTCTGGGCATGGTCCGCCGACGGCGGCTTCAACGAGTACAAGGCGGATGGCACGCTCGTCAAGAAGTTCACCGATAAGGACTTCTACGGTCTGGAGCACATCCGCGGCCTGGTCTTCGACTCCAACGGCCGTGTGCTTGCCAGGACGAAGGAGGGCAGCAATTCGAAGACGGCGCTCAATCGCGTCATGATGCTCGGTCAGACTCCGAATCCGACGACGGAGGTCTCTGGCACCCTCGTGCCGTCCGAAACCCCAGCGGAGACCGCCCCGGCGAGTGCTGTCGCCAAGGCGGCCCGCGCGGACGCCGACGAGCCGACGTGCGGCGTCACCTCTCCGGCACCCGCAGCGCCCACCTACGAGACCGCGGACCTTGATTGGGCGAACGCCTCGGTGAGCGGCGCGCTGCCCTATCGCCAGACCGAAGTGCGCGACTTCTCGATCGAGGCCCGCATGCTCGACGCCGATGATCAGCCCACCAGCGACTGGAAGCTCGTCGACCACAGTTCCGCGACGTCGGAGCTTGGGCGCGACGGGGTCAAGCTGCCGGAGCCGCTGAAGGCGGGCAGCGAGGACAAGGTGCAGTTCCGCGTCGCGGCGTGGAACGAGGCCGGCAACGGGGACACCGGAGGGATCACCCTCCAGGCGCCCCCTGCCCCTACTGCCCCAGCACCCACACCGTGCGAGACGCCCAGCGACGCGCCCTCTCCTTCGGATTCGGCCTCGCCGTCTCCTTCCGACTCGGTCTCCCCGTCCCCGTCGGAGTCGGTCTCCCCGTCTCCTTCAGATTCGACGACTCCGTCTCCATCGGCTTCGGTGACTCCCTCCCCGTCGGACTCGGTCACACCGTCCCCCTCGGACTCGCAGACCCCGGAGCAGACGGACACGACCACCCCCTCGGAGACGAGTAGCGCTTCGGCCACCCCGAGCGCTTCGAGCACCCCGACGAAGCAGCCCAGCCGGAAGCCGAGCCCCGCGCCGTCGACCTCGTCGGCTCCGGCGCCGGGCCCCAACCCCGGAGAGAACCCCGGGGACGGCCCCACGCAGCCGGGCAGCCCCGACCAGCCGAACAGCCCCCTGCCGCGCACCGGTGCGGAGATCGCGGGCGCGCTGGCGGCGGCCGCGCTGCTCATCGGCGGCGGCGTCCTGGCCGTGACCGCCGGCCGCAGGCGCAGCCGGAAGTGACGGCGCTACCGCCCAGCCGCCCGAGCAAGAGCGGCGGCCGGGTGGGCCTGAGCCGCAGCCGCGCGCACTGAGGCGGGAGCGCAGGCGGGCTCCCGCGGGCATATCGCCCGTGGGAGCCCGCCTCCCTCGTCCCCGGCCGGGGTCACGACCTAGACTGACGACATGCGCATAGCGAGATTCGTGCACAAGGATGCACCTGCCTACGGAGTGGTCGAGGGCGAGCTCAAGGACGGCGAGGGCGCGCGGTTCGACACCTCGGGCCTCGAGATCGCCGTGTTGGACGGCGACCCGTTCTTCAGCCCGGCCCAGTCGACCGGGGAGCGCCTGGCCTTCGACGACGTACGGCTGCTCGCGCCCATCATCCCGCGCTCCAAGGTGATCGGCGTGGGCCGCAACTTCGCCGACCACGCCAAGGAGCTCGGCAACGAGGTGCCGGTCTCGCCGCTCACCTTCTTCAAGCCCAACACCGCGGTGATCGGCCCCGGCGATCCCATCCGGCTGCCCGCCATCAGCGAGCACGTGTCCTACGAGGGCGAGCTCGCGGTCATCATCTCCCGCGTCGCCAAGCAGGTGCCCGCGGACAAGGCGTACGACTTCGTGCTGGGCTACACGGCGGCCAACGACGTCACGCTGCGCGACATCCAGGGCACGGACAAGCAGTGGTCGCGGGCCAAGGGCTTCGACACCTCGTGCCCGTTGGGCCCGTGGATCGAAACGGAGCTCGACCCGGACGATGTCCGCATCCGCTCCTGGGTGGGCGATGAGCTCAAGCAGGACGGAACGACCGCGGACTTCATCTTCGACATCCCCCAGCTCATCGAGCACATCTCGGAGACCATCACCCTGCTGCCCGGCGATGTCATCCTCACCGGCACCCCGGCGGGCGTGGGCAGGATCGAATCCGGTGACCGCGTGACGGTCGCGATCGACGGCCTGGGCGTCCTCGTCAACCCCGTCATGGACGCCTGAGCCACCGCCACCCGCCACACAGACACCGCGGCCGCTTCCCAGCCACCTCCACCGCCGGCCGCCGTACACAGCGCCCCAGCCACCGCCCACAGCAACCAGCCCACCGCACAGAGTAAGGAAACGCGTGAACGTCAGAGTCCGCTTCTGCCCGTCGCCCACCGGCACCCCCCACGTCGGGATGGTCCGCACGGCGCTGTTCAACTGGGCGTATGCCCGCCACACCGGCGGCACGTTCGTCTTCCGCATCGAGGACACGGACGCGGCGCGCGACTCGGAGGAGAGCTACGGCCAGATCATCGAGGCCATGCAGTGGCTGGGCCTCGACTGGGACGAGGGCATCGACGTGGGCGGGCCGCACGGGCCCTACCGCCAGTCCGAGCGCGGGGAGATCTACCAGGACGTCATCGCGCGGCTCAAGGCCGGCGGCCACGTCTACGAGTCCTTCTCGACGAACGAGGAGGTCGAGGCCCGCCACCGCGCCGCCGGCCGCGACCCCAAGCTCGGCTACGACGGCTACGACCGCGACCTGACCGATGAGCAGCGCGCCGCGTTCCGCGCCGAGGGCCGCGAGCCCGTGCTGCGCGTGCGGATGCCGGACGAGGACATCACGTTCACGGACCTCGTGCGCGGCGACATCACGTTCCGCGCGGGCACCGTGCCGGACTTCGTGGTGGTGCGCGCCAACGGCCAGCCGCTCTACACGCTGGTCAATCCGGTCGACGATGCGCTCATGGGGATCACCCACGTGCTGCGCGGTGAGGACCTGCTCTCCTCCACCCCGCGCCAGATCGTGCTCTACGAGGCGCTCAAGGCCATCGGCATCGCGGAGCAGACCCCCGCGTTCGGCCACCTTCCCTACGTCATGGGGGAGGGCAACAAGAAGCTCTCCAAGCGCGACCCGGAGTCCAACCTCTTCCACCACCGCGACCGCGGGTTCATCCCCGAGGGGTTCATCAACTACCTGGCGCTGCTGGGCTGGTCGATCGGCCCCGACCGCGACGTCTTCAGCGTGCAGGAGTTCGTCGAGGCGTTCGACATCGCCGACGTCAACCCCAACCCCGCCCGCTTCGACCTCAAGAAGGCCACGGCCATCAACGCGGACCACATCCGCGAGCTGCCCGTCGACGACTTCGCCCAGCGGCTCATCCCGTACCTCGCCGCAGCCGGCATCGTCCCCGCCGAGCCCGAGGCGCGGGACAGGGAGATCCTCGCGGCCGCCGCCCCGCTCGTCCAGACCCGCATGAACCTGCTGAGCGAGGCACCGGACATGCTGGGCTTCCTCTTCACCCCCGATGCCGAGCTCGAGCTCACCGAGGACGGCCTCAAGACGCTCAAGGACACCGCCCCGCAGGTCCTGGCCGCGTCGCTGGAGGCCCTCGAGGCGCTGGCCGACTGGACGACGGACTCCCTCCACGACGCACTGCAGGCCGCCCTCGTCGACGGGCTGGGCATCAAGCCCCGCCTGGCGTTCGGCCCGCTGCGCGTGGCCGTGTCCGGCCGCCGCGTCTCGCCGCCCCTGTTCGAGTCCATGGAGATCCTGGGCCGCGAGTCGACGCTGGCCCGCATCCGCGCGCTCGCGGCGCACCTGGCCGCGCAGCCCGAGGGCTGAGCCGCCCGCACCGCTGAGGAGGAATCCGTGCCCACGGCTGCCTATCGCCTGCCCGCGCTCGCCGTCGAGGAGCACGCCATCACGGTGCCGCTCGACCACTTCGGCGACGAGCCCGGCGAACTCGAGGTCTTCGCCCGCATCGTCGGCACCCCGGGGGAGGCGAAGCCCTACCTGCTCTACCTGCAGGGCGGCCCCGGCTCCGAGGCGTTCCGCCCCACCGCCGCGCACCCCGCCTGGCTGCCGCGCGCGCTGCGCGACTACCGGGTCATCATGCTCGACCAGCGCGGCACGGGCCGCTCGAGCCCCGTGGGCCGCGTCGACGGCCGGTTCCACGGCACCGGGGGAGCGCAGGACACGGCCGGGGTCGCCGCGCGCCTGCGCCACTACCGGGCCGACGCCATCGTCGAAGACGCCGAGGCGCTGCGCCGTGCGCTCGGCATCGAGCGCTGGGCGGTCCTCGGGCAGTCGTTCGGCGGCTTCACCGCCCTGTGCTACCTGGCCGCCCACCCGGCAGCGCTCGACCTCGCCCTCTTCACCGGCGGCCTGCCCCGCGTCGTCGACGAGCGGCTGGCCGCCGACGGCCTGGCCGGGCCCGGCGGGGCGGACCCGGACGTCGCGCATGTCTACCGCGTGACCTGGGAGACGATGCGGCGCAAGTCGCAAGGGTTCTGCGCCCGCTTCCCCGCCGACGCGCAGCGCCTGGAGCGCCTCGCCGAGCGCGCCGCGGAGAGCGGCATCGCGCTTCCCGGCGGCATCGTCGCCGGCCCCGAGCACATCCGCAGCCTGGGCCACGTGCTCGGCACCGCGCACGGCGCGCAGACCCTGCACTACCTCCTCGACTTCGACCCCGACACCGCGGCCTTCCGCCACGACGCGGCTGCCGCCCTGCCGTTCTCCGCCCGCAACCCCGTCTACGCCGTGCTCCAGGAGTCGTGCTGGGCCAACGGCGTCGCAACGGACTGGGGCGCCGTGCGCGCCCGCCCGGCCGGCCTCGATTCGACCTGGCTGGCCGGCGAGCACATCCACCCCGGCCTCCTGGCCAGCGGCGACCTGGCACCGTGGGCCGAGGTCGCCCAGGCGCTTGCGGAGCGGCCGTGGCCGCTCATGTGGGATCCGGGGGCGCTGCGGACGGCGGACGTGCCCGCCATCGCCGCGGTGTACTTCGACGATGCATACGTGCCGCGGGAGTTCTCACTGGCCACGGCCGCGCTGCTGCCGCACGCGCGCACGTGGGTGACGAGCGAGTACGAGCACGACGGGCTGCGCGCCTCGGGCGCGGCGGTGCTCGACCGGCTCCTGGCGATGGCCGCCGGCGACGCCTGAGCCGGGCCGGCTGCGGGGGTGATGAGCATCACCGCGGGGGCCCCGCGCTCGCTTTGCGCCCGCGCGCGGCGGTGTGTAATGTTATCTCTCGTTGCCGAGGCAGCCCGCAAGGCCAGCTTCGCAGTGGGATATGGTGTAATTGGCAGCACGAGTGATTCTGGTTCACTTAGTCTAGGTTCGAGTCCTGGTATCCCAGCGCTTATGACTCGCACCTGCGTGCCATAACGCCCCTGCTCCCGTCGTCTAGGGGCCTAGGACGCCGCCCTCTCAAGGCGGAAACGGCAGTTCGAATCTGCTCGGGAGTACAAGCAAGGGCCCGCGCCCTCGTGGTCAGCCACGGGAGCGCGGGCCCTTTCGCATTCCCGCAGCGGCCGCGCACGGCGCCGGAGGCCGCGCACGGTGCCCGCCCGGGGCAGGGCACAATGGGCGGATGAGCGAGCACACCACGGGGGCCGCCGCGCAGCGCTGCGTCATGGCCATCGACCAGGGCACCACCTCCACCCGCGCCATCGTCTTCGACCGGGCCGGGGCCATCGTGTCCTCCGCCCGCCTCGAGCACGAGCAGATCTTCCCCCGCCCCGGCTGGGTCGAGCACGACCCCGCCGAGATCTGGCAGAACCTGCGCAGCGTCGTCGCCGAGGCGCTCATCGGCGCCGACATCAACCGCCACGCCCTGGCCGCCGTGGGCATCACGAACCAGCGCGAGACGACCGTCGTGTGGGACCGTGCCACCGGGCAGCCGGTGCACAACGCGATCGTGTGGCAGGACACGCGCACCCAGGCGATCTGCGACCGGCTGGCCCAGGCCGCCGCGGGGCCGGACGGGGAACCGGACTACGATCGCTACCGCGAGCGCACCGGGCTGCCCCTGGCCACGTACTTCGCAGGGCCCAAGGCCGCCTGGATCCTCGAGCACGTGGAGGGCGCGCGCGAGCGGGCGGAGGCGGGGGAGCTGCTCTTCGGGACCACCGACTCGTGGTGCCTGTGGAACATGACCGGCGGCCCCGACGGCGGCGTGCACGTCACCGACGTCACGAACGCCTCGCGCACGATGCTCATGAATCTCGACACGCTCGACTGGAATGCCGACATCGCCGCCGACATGGGCATCCCGCTGAGCATGCTGCCCGAGATCCGCTCGTCGTCCGAGGTCTACGGCCACGGCCGCAAGAACGGCCTGCTCATCGACACCCCCATCGCCGGCATCCTGGGCGATCAGCAGGCGGCGACGTTCGGCCAGGCGTGCTTCGAGCGGGGCCAGGCGAAGAACACGTACGGGACGGGCAACTTCATGCTCATGAACACGGGCACGCAGCCCGTGCGCAGCGACCGCGGCCTGCTCACCACCGTGTGCTACCGGCTGGGCGAGGCGCCGCCCGTCTATGCGCTCGAGGGCTCCGTGGCCGTCACCGGCTCGCTCGTCCAGTGGGTGCGCGACAGCCTGGGCTTCATCGCGGACGCGCAGGACATCGAGGAGCTGGCGGCGCAGGTGCCGGACAACGGCGGGTGCTTCGTCGTCCCGGCGTTCTCCGGCCTGTTCGCCCCGTACTGGCGGCCCGAGGCGCGCGGGGCGATCGTCGGCCTCACCCGGTTCGTCGACCGGCGCCACATCGCGCGCGCCGTGCTCGAGGCCACCGCCTTCCAGTCCCAGGAGGTGCTCGAGGCGATGGACGCGGAGGCCCCCGCTGCGCTCACCGAGCTCAAGGTCGACGGGGGCATGGTGGCCAACGACCTGCTCATGCAGTTCCAGGCCGACATCCTGGGCGTGCCCGTCAGCAGCCCGCGCGTCATCGAGACGACGGCGCTGGGCGCGGCCTACGCTGCCGGCATCGCCGTGGGCTTCTGGGCCGGGGAGGACGAGGTCGCCGCGAACTGGGCGGAGGGCCGCCGCTGGGAGCCGCGGATGGATCCGGACGTGCGCGCGCGCAGCCTGCGGCTGTGGAAGAAGGCCGTCGAGCGGACCTTCGACTGGGTCGACGAGGACGTCCGGACCGCGCAGGCCTGAGCGCGCCTGCCGGCTGGGATGCAGACGGGCCGGGCCCGAGGCGAGACTCGCCTCGGGCCCGGCCCGCTTCCCTGTGCGCTGCCGGCCGGGCTGCGCAGGAGTGCCGCCGGAGCTCAGCGCTGCGTGTTGTCCGCCGTGGCCTGCGTGTTCTCCGCCGTGCGGATGTTGGCCACGAAGAATTCGATGACGACGCGCAGGCAGATGATGGAGAAGAACGTGATGATGGCGCCCACGATGATCGTGAAGATCACGAGGAAGACGCCGAAGCCCGTGCCGGGGCCGGCCGAGGAGCCGGAGTAGCTCGAAGCCAGCGCGGACGCCCCCGCCATCGTCACGCCCATGATGAGCGAGCAGATGACCGAGCCCACGTAGTTGAGGACCGCCAGGATGATCCCGATGACGTAGATGACCGAGGCGAACTTCACGGTCACGAAGTTGCGGAACTTCAGGTCGAACAGCGACTTCATGAATGACGCGCCGCCGGGCTGCCCGCCGTTCGCGGGCGCCGGGGCGGCGAAGCCGCCGGTGGCTGCCTGCTGGTCGTAGCCGTAGCCCTGGGCGGCCTGGGAGCCGTACTGCTGCGGGGCCTGCGCGTCGTAGCCGGGCTGGGCGCCGTATGCCTGCACCGGCTGCGAGCCGTAGGCCTGGGCCTGCGAACCGTAGGCCTGCGTCTGCTGGGGGTCATAGGCCTGCGTCTGCTGCGGGTCGTAGCCCTGCGCCGGCTGCTGGGAGCCGTAGGCCTGCGCGGGCTGCGAGCCGAACTGCTGGCCGCCGGTGTTCGCGTCGTAGCCGTAGCCGGGCTGCTGGGGGTTCTGGGTCATGTCGCTCCTTGGGTGAGTGGGTGGTGGGGTGCGGGCTGGCGGGGGAGCGCCGCGGGCGCTGTGCCGGCCTATCCGCGGTTGAGCGCGTCGGTGAGGGCCTTGGCGGCCTCGAGGACGGACTGGGCGTGGAGGCGCCCGGGCTGGCGGGTGAGCCGGTCGACGGGCCCGGAGATGGACACGGCCGCGACCACCCGGTTGCTCGGGCCGCGCACGGGGGCGGAGACGGAGGCGACGCCGCGCTCGCGCTCGGCGATCGACTGGGCCCAGCCGCGGCGGCGCACGCCGGAGAGCATGGTGGCGGAGAAGCGGGCCCCGCGCAGGCCGGTGTGGAGCCGGTCGGGCTCCTCCCAGGCCAGCAGCACCTGGGCGGCGGAGCCGGCCCGCATGCTCAGGGTCGCGCCGATCGGCACGGAGTCGCGCAGGCCCACCGGGCGCTCGGCGGCCGCGACGCACAGGCGCAGGTCGCCCTGGCGGCGGAAGAGCTGGGCGGACTCGCCGGTGCGATCGCGCAGCTGGCTGAGCACGGGGCCGGCCGCGGCGAGCAGGCGGTCCTCGCCGGCCGCCGAGGACAGCTCGGACAGCCGCGGTCCCAGCATGAAGCGGCCCTGCAGGTCGCGGCCGACGAAGCGGTGGAACTCGAGGGCGACCGCCAGGCGGTGGGCCGTCGGGCGGGCCAGACCGGTAAGGCTGACGAGCTCCGCCAGCGATGCGGGGCCGGCCTCGAGGGCGGACAGGACGAGTGCGGCCTTGTCGATGACGCCGACTCCGCTGCCGTTATCTGGAGAGCTCATGGGGCCCATTGTGCAATCTCAGCATCTAAGATGCAAGTCCGAATGGCAGAACGCGGCGGTAAAGTCGCTCGCACAGCCGCCCGGCGCCACCCGCGCTCCGCGGCTGCAGCGGACTGATACAGCAGTGCAGGCAAGGAGGATCGAGCCATGGGCAGGACTCTGGCGGAGAAGGTGTGGAACGATCACATCGTAGCGCTCGGGGAGGACGGCGAGCCGGATCTCATCTACATCGACCTCCATCTTGTGCACGAGGTCACGAGCCCGCAGGCCTTCGAGGGGCTCCGCCTGGCCGGCCGCCCCGTCCGCCGCCCGGACCTCACGATCGCCACCGAGGACCACAACACGCCCACCGTCGACATCGACAAGCCGATCGCGGACCTCACCTCGCGCACCCAGATCGAGACCCTGCGCCGCAACGCGCAGGAGTTCGGCATCCGGCTGCACTCCCTGGGCGATGCGGACCAGGGCATCGTCCACGTGGTGGGCCCGCAGCTGGGGCTCACGCAGCCGGGCATGACGGTGGTCTGCGGCGACTCGCACACCTCCACCCACGGCGCTTTCGGCTCGATCGCCATGGGCATCGGCACCTCGGAGGTCGAGCACGTCCTCGCCACCCAGACGCTCAGCCTCAAGCCGTTCAAGACGATGGCGATCACGGTCGACGGCGAACTGCCCGCAGGGTCCTCGGCCAAGGACATCATCCTGGCGGTCATCGCCAAGATCGGCACCGGCGGCGGGCAGGGCTACGTGCTCGAATACCGCGGCGAGGCGATCCGCAGCCTCTCCATGGAGGCGCGGATGACGATCTGCAACATGTCGATCGAGGCGGGCGCGCGCGCCGGCATGGTCGCCCCGGACCAGACGACGTTCGACTACGTCAAGGGCCGCCCGCACGCACCGCAGGGTGAGGACTGGGACGCGGCCGTCGAGTACTGGAAGACGCTGCGCTCGGACGACGACGCGGAATTCGACGCCGAGGTGGTCCTCGAGGCCGCGGACCTGGAGCCCTTCGTCACGTGGGGCACGAACCCAGGCCAGGGCCTGCCGCTGAGCGCGAGCGTCCCGGACCCCGCCCAGATCGTCGACGAGAACGAGCGCGCCTCCGCCGAGTCCGCGCTCGCCTACATGGGGCTGACGCCCGGCATGCCGCTGCGCGACATCGCCGTGGACACCGTGTTCCTGGGCTCGTGCACGAACGGCCGGCTCGAGGACCTGCGCTCGGCCGCGGAGGTCATCCGCGGGCGGACGAAGGACCCGAACGTGCGGATGATGGTCGTCCCCGGCTCGGCGAAGGTCCGGCTCGCCGCGGAGGCCGAAGGGCTGGACAAGGAATTCGTGGACTTCGGCGCCGAATGGCGCTTCGCCGGCTGCTCGATGTGCCTGGGCATGAACCCGGACCAGCTCTCCGACGGCGAGCGCTGCGCCTCGACCTCGAACCGCAACTTCGAGGGCCGCCAGGGCAAGGGCGGGCGAACCCACCTCGTCAGCCCCCTCGTGGCCGCAGCCACCGCGGTGCGCGGCACCCTGTCCTCGCCCGCCGACCTCGACTGAGCCCGCACCACAGGCAAGGAGCACCCCATGGACAAGATCTCCACGCACACCGGCACCGGCGTCCCGCTGCGCCGCTCGAACGTCGACACGGACCAGATCATCCCGGCCGTCTACCTCAAGCGCGTCACCCGCACCGGGTTCGAGGACGCGCTGTTCGCCCGCTGGCGCAAGGACCCCGAGTTCGTCCTCAACCAGGAGCCCTTCCGGGAGGGCTCGGTGCTCGTGGCCGGCTCCGACTTCGGCACCGGCTCGTCGCGCGAGCACGCGGTGTGGGCGCTCAAGGACTACGGGTTCGCCGCGGTCCTGTCCTCCCGCTTCGCGGACATCTTCCGCGGCAACTCGGGCAAGAACGGCCTCATCGCCGCCCAGGTGGAACAGTCCGACATCGAGCTCATCTGGAAGATCCTCGACAACCACCCCGGCGCCCAGATCACCGTCGACCTCGAGACGCGCACGGTCACGTGCGACACGCTCACCGTGCCGTTCCAGATCGACGACTTCACCCGCTGGCGCCTGCTCGAGGGCCTCGACGACATCAGCCTCACGCTGCGCGACGAGGCCGCCATCTCCCGCTTCGAGGCCACGCGTCCCGCGTTCAAGCCGAAGACCCTCCCGGCGCGCGTCTGAGCCCCGCCCCGGGGGCGGTGCCGGCGCCCGCCTGAGGGCGCCTCGGGCGCGGGTCGGCTAGCATCGCTATGGCACGAAACGCGACCTGAGGAGAGAAATGCTCGATGTCCACGGCGGGGCTCCGCTGACCGGCACGGTGCGCGTCCGCGGCGCGAAGAACCTCGTGCCGAAGGCGATGGTGGCCTCGCTGCTGGGCGACACTCCCTCCGTCCTGCGCAGCGTCCCGCGCATCAGCGACGTCGACGTCGTCACCGGCCTGCTCGGCCTGCACGGCGTGGCCGTCGAGTCGCGGCCCGACGGCGACCGGCCCGACGGCGAGCTGCTCATGGACCCCGCCAACGTCGAGCAGGGCTCCATCGTCGACATCGACGCCCACGCGGGCTCCTCGCGCGTGCCCATCCTCTTCTGCGGGCCCCTGCTGCACCGCCTGGGCCGCGCGTTCATCCCGGACCTGGGCGGCTGCAAGATCGGCGACCGGCCCATCAACTTCCACCTCGACGTGCTGCGCAGCTTCGGCGCGGAGGTGGAGAAGACCGCCGGCGGCATCAAGCTCGAGGCGCCGCGGCGCCTGCGCGGCACGAAGGTCAAGCTGCCCTACCCCTCCGTCGGCACCACCGAGCAGGTGCTGCTGACCGCGGTGCGCGCTGAGGGCACGACCGAGCTGAAGAACGCGGCGGTCGAGCCGGAGATCATGGACCTCGTGGCCATCCTCCAGAAGATGGGCGCGATCATCGCCGTGGACACGGACCGCGTCATCCGCATCGAGGGCGTCGACTCGTTGGACGGCTACGTCCACCGCGCGCTGCCCGATCGCATCGAGGCGGCCTCCTGGGCCTCGGCGGCGCTGGCCACCGGCGGGGACATCTTCGTGGAGAACGCCGCGCAGCCGGACATGATCGCGTTCCTCAACATCTTCCGCAAGATCGGCGGCGCCTTCTCCGTCGAGGAGGAGGGCATCCGCTTCCGCCACCCCGGCGGCCGGCTGTCCTCCGTCGTCCTCGAGACCGACGTCCACCCCGGCTTCATGACCGACTGGCAGCAGCCCCTCGTCGTGGCGCTCACCCAGGCCCAGGGTCTTTCGATCATCCACGAGACGGTCTACGAGAACCGCTTCGGCTTCACCGGCGCGCTGCGCCGCATGGGCGCGACCATCCAGTCCTACCGCGAGTGCCTGGGCGGCACCCCCTGCCGGTTCGGGCGCCGCAACTTCCTCCACTCCGCGGTCATCTCCGGGCCCACGCCGCTGCACGGCGCGGACATCGAGGTGCCGGACCTGCGCGGCGGGTTCTCCCACCTCATCGCGGCGCTCAGCGCCGAGGGCACCTCCCACGTGAGCGGCATCGAGCTCATCAACCGCGGCTACGAGGACTTCATGGACAAGCTCGCGGGCCTGGGCGCCCAGGTGGCCCAGGCATGAGCGGCGACCCCCAGGCCGCCCACCGCATCGACTTCTCCGCGGCCTCCCTGCGCTCGATGAGCCGCGCCGGCTCCGCCGTCGCAGCCCCCGTGCGGGTGCTGTTCCGGGCCTGCGGCCGGATCGTCGAGGAGGGCACCGAGCACCTGCCGGCGCACGGGCCCGTCATCATCGCCGCCTACCACGCGAACTACCTCGACCCCATCCTCGTGGGCCTCGCGCTCAAGGCCCGCGGTCACATGCCCCACTACCTGGCGAAGTCCCAGCTCTTCACCGGGGCGCTGGGCGCCGTGCTGCGCAGAATCGGCCAGATCCCCGTGCTGCGCGGCTCCGCCCGGGCCGGAGATTCGCTCGTCTACGCGCGGCAGGCGCTCGAGGCGGGGGCCACCGTGGTCATCTACCCGCAGGGCACGCTGACGAAGGATCCCGAGCTGTGGCCGCAGCCAGCCCGCTCCGGCGCCGCCCGGCTCGCCCTGGAGACCGGCGTGCCCGTCGTCCCCGTGGCCCACTGGGGGCTGGAGACGAGCTACCCGCGCGGGGCGAAGGTGCCCAGGCCCGCCCCCCGTCAGCCGCTGACCGTGCGCTACGGCGCCCCCATCGACCCGCGCGGCTTCGGCACCGGCCCCGCGGCGATGACGGCCCTGTCCCACCGCATCACGGCCGCCATCGCCGCCGAGCTCGCCCAGCTGCGCGGCCTGCCGCTGCCCGAGCGGTACCGCGCGGACCTGGGCGAGCCGGCACAGCACGAGCCCGCCGCGGATGCCGCGCGGGATGCGAACCCCACGGACGAGGAGGCCCGATGACGACGGCAGTGATGGGCGCGGGCTCGTGGGGCACCACGTTCGCCCAGGTGGTGGCCGACGCGGGCCACCCGGTCACCCTGTGGGCCAGGCGTCCCGAGGTCGCCCGGGAGATCGCCGAGGAGCACACGAACGCGGGCTACCTGCCCGGACTCGTCCTCAACAAGGCGATCACCGCGACCGCGGACCCGGCCGCGGCGCTGGCGGGCGCGGACACCGTCGTGCTCGCCGTGCCCGCGCAGAGCCTGCGGGACAACCTCGAGGCGTGGGCGGGCCTCATCCCCGCCGACGCCGTGCTCGTGAGCCTCATGAAGGGCGTCGAGCGCTCCACCGGCATGCGCATGAGCGAGGTCATCGCCGATGCCGCCGGGGCCAGCCCCGAGCGCATCGCCGTGGTGTCCGGGCCCAACCTCGCCCGCGAGATCGCCGACCGCCAGCCCACCGCCACGGTCGTGGCCTCCGCCAGCCTCGCCACCGCCGAGGCGGTGGCCGACCTCACCGCCAACGCCTACTTCCGGCCCTACACGAACGCCGACGTCGTGGGCGTCGAGCTGGGCGGGGCGGTGAAGAACATCATCGCGCTGTCGGTGGGGATCGCCGACGGGCAGGGTCTGGGCGACAACTCGAAGGCCTCGATCATCACCCGCGGGCTCGCGGAGACCAGCCGGCTGGCGATGGCGATGGGCGCTGACGCCCAGACGCTCTCCGGCCTCGCCGGGCTGGGCGACCTCGTGGCGACCTGCGCGTCGCCCCTGTCGCGCAACCGCTCGTTCGGCCGCCTGCTGGGCGAGGGGCTCAGCGTCGAGGAGGCCACCGAGCGCACCCGGCAGGTGGCCGAGGGCGTGAAGTCCAGCCCCGCCGTGCTGGCGTTGGGGGAGGCCCACGGCGTGGAGCTGCCCATCACGCAGGCGGTGAGCGCGGTCATCGACGGCACGCTCGACGTGGGCGAGCTCGCCGGGGTCCTCCTCTCGCGCAAGCGCAAGCACGAGGGCCTCGAGCGCTGAGGCTGTCCGAGCCCTCTGCCGCCCGTCCGGCACCCGCTAGGGTGGGCAGCACGGATCCACGACGTCAGGAGGCATCATGACCGAACAGCCGAATTCCCCGTTCTGGAACCTGCAGGACGTCCCCCGCTTCGACCTGGTGAGCACGGACATCGCGCAGGGCCAGGAGCTGGGCCTCGCGCAGTGCTCCGCCGCGATGGGCGTGGAGGGCGGCCAGGACCGCTCGCCGCAGCTGTCGTGGTCCGGCTTCCCGCCGGAGACGAAGGCCTTCGTCGTCACGGCCTTCGACCCCGACGCCCCCACCGGCTCCGGCTTCTGGCACTGGACGCTGGCCGATCTGCCCGCCGACGTCACCGAGCTGCCGGCCGATGCCGGCAACCCGGACGCGAACGCGCTGCCCGACGGCGCCTACATGGTGCGCAACGACACCGGCGAGCCGCGCTTCGTGGGCGCCGCGCCGCCGGAGGGCCACGGCCCCCACCGGTACTTCTTCATCGTCCACGCGCTCAGCGAGCCGCTGGGCCTCGACGAGTCCGCGAGCCCGGCCTACGTGGGCTTCAACGTGTTCTTCAAGGGCATCGGGCGAGCCTGGATCGAAACGACGTCCGAGGCCAAGTAGTCTTCCCAGCATGACCAGCTCCGCTCCGCAGTCCGCCCCCGCCCGCTCCGCCGCCTCGCAGCCCGCAGCCCCAGGGGGGCCGGCACCGCGGGAGGACGAGCTCCCGCTCGTGGCCGTGCTCTTCGGCGGCCGGTCCTCCGAGCACGCCGTGAGCTGCGTGGGGGCCAAGGCCGTGATCGGCGCGATCCACCGCGAGCGCTTCCGGGTGCTGCCCATCGGCATCACCCAGGAGGGCACGTGGCGCCGCGTGGAGGACTGGGCGGACTTCGCGTTCGATCCGCAGCGCATGCCGGAGGTCGTCGACGACGGCACGGAGATCCTCGTCGCGCCCTCCGGGGCGCACTCCCCGCTGCGCGAGCGCCTGGCCGACGGCACGGTGCGCGAGCTCGGCCGGGTCGACGCGTTCTTCCCCGTCCTCCACGGCAAGCACGGTGAGGACGGGACGGTCCAGGGCCTCTTCGAGCTCATGGACACCCCGTTCGTGGGCGGGGGCGTGCTCCCCTCGGCCGTGAGCATGGACAAGCACTTCATGAAGGTGGTCCTCGCCGGGGCGGGCATTCCCGCCTGCCCATGGGAGACGCTCACCGCCGCGCAGTGGGCGACCGACCCCGAAGCCGCGGCACAGCGGGTCAGTGAGCAGGGCTTCCCGGCCTTCGTCAAGCCCGCCCGCGCCGGCTCGAGCGTGGGCATCAGCCGCATCGAGTCCGGCGAGCAGCTGCCGGCGGCCATGGCCGAGGCACTCGCCCACGACGACAAGGTCATCGTGGAGCCCGGCATCGACGGCCGGGAGATCGAGTGCTCGGTGCTGGGCGGGCGCGTGGACGCGCAGCTGCGCACCTCGCTGCCGGCGGAGATCATCGTCAAGGGCGACCACGCGTTCTACGACTTCGAGGCCAAGTACCTCGATGCCGACGGCGCCGAGGTCGTGTGCCCGGCCGACATCGACCCGGAGACCACCGCGCGGGTCCAGGACGTCGCGCGGCGGACGTTCCGCGCGTTCGACTGCACGGGCCTGGCCCGCGTCGACACGTTCGTCACCCCCGCGGGCGAGGTGCTCGTCAACGAGCTCAACACGCTGCCCGGCTTCACCCCGACCTCCGGCTACCCGCTTATGTTCGCGGCCTCCGGGGTGGGCTTCGAGCAGCTGGTCGCCGAGCTGCTCGACATCGCGCTGCGCGACGCCCGCTGAGCCGCCCGCGCGCCTCACTCCGCAGTCCCAGCCGGGCGTCGCACCTATCCGCGGACGGGGGTCCCGTCCTCGCCGATGTCCTCGGCGGACTGGCACTTGTCCTGCTGGTGCAGCGCCGCAACGGCGGGGGAGACGGCGTTGAGCACATTGGCCCCGGAGGCCTTGCGCGGGTCGACGAGGACCTCGACGGCGGGGTCACGGCCGAAGCTCACGAACTTCCACGACTCCTCGCTCTGCTCCAGCGAGATCCAGTCGACCCCGCTGACGCTCACGCACGGCTTCGTCGTGGGTGCCGGGGGCTCCATCCCGCAGCGCAGCACAGCGCCGGCCGGGTCGCCCCACGCGGTGGTGGCCTGCGCGGAGGTCTTGCGCTGGGCGAGGTCGTCGATGCGGTCGGGCAGGCGCAGCATGACGGTGGCGCAGTCCGGCGCCGCGGCGCTGGGGGCGGGCTGCACGATGAGGGTTCGCGCGCAGCCGCTCAGCGCCACGGCGCACAGGCCGCTCACGGCGGTGAGGAGCGTGGGAAGGCGCATGCGACCAGCGTAGACCCCGAGCCCGGGCATACTGGACGAAGGGCCGCGGGCCCAGCGGCACAGCAGCGGAGGGCGGGAAAGTATGGAGCACACCGAGGCGGCGCAGGCGCAGGACCGGGCGCGCACGCTCGGCGCGCTGGGTGAGGACGAGGTGCTGCGGCGCATCCTCGCCCGGGTCGCCGCGCCCGCCGGCACGGCGGTCGGCCCCGGCGACGACGCAGCCGTGAGCACGCCCGCGGGCCCGCTCGTCAGCACCGCGGACATGCTCGTCGAGGGCGAGGACTTCCTCGCGGAGTGGCTCGACCCGCGGGCCCTCGGCCGCAAGGCGGCCGCCCAGAACCTCGCGGACATCGCGGCCATGGGCGCCGATCCCCACGGGCTCCTCGTCTCCCTGGCCGCCCCCGCGGACACGCCCATCGAGACGATCGAGGCGATCTACGACGGGCTGGCCGCCGAGTGCGCGCGCGCCGGCACGGGCATCCTGGGCGGCGACCTGTCCGGCTCGGCCGTCCTCACCCTGGCCATCACCGCGCTCGGCACGCTGCCCGCCCCGGCCGGCACCGGTGCACCCGCCGGCTCCGCCCGGCCCTGGCTGCGCAGCGCGGCGCGCCCCGGCGACGCCGTCGTCCTGGCGGGCACGGTGGGCCGCGCCGAAGCCGGCCTCGACCTGCTGTTCGCGGGCTTCCGGGCAGCGAGCGCCCCCGCGGGCTGCGCCGAGCTCATCGAGGCCCAGCTCGCCCCCCGCCCGGACTACGCATCGGCCCGCGCGCTGCGCGGCTGGGCCCGGGCGGCCATCGACGTCTCCGACGGGCTGGCCGGGGACCTGGGCCGCATGGCCCGCGCCTCGGGCGTGCGCATCGACCTCGACCCCGCCGCCCTCGACCGCCTGGCGCGCCCCCTGCTGCCCGCGGCCCGGGCCCTGAACCCGGCCGGGGACGCCGCAGCCCACCGCGAGCGCGCCCGGGGCTGGGCGCTCGCCGGCGGCGAGGACCACGGCATCATCGCCGCCGGCGCGGCCCCCACGCCCGGCCCGCCGCAGCGGGGCACTCCGGTAGGGTGGGAGCCGATCGCGGCCTGCAGTGCGGGCGATCCCGGCGTGTACCTGGCCGGGCGCCCCGTGGGCCTGAAGTCCTTCAGCCATTTCAGGGAGAACGGGTGAGCACGGATCCGGTGCGCCTCAACGGGCGCCTGGCGGCCCGCTGGGCCCGGCGCACGGTCGAGCGGATGCGCCGCGAGCGCAGCGGCATCGACTCGCTCAACGTGTTCCCCGTCCCGGACGGCGACACCGGCTCGAACATGTACCACACGGTGCGCAGCGCGTACCGCGCCGTCGAGGGCCTGTCCGGCTCGGTCACGCTCCCGGAGGTCGTGGGCGCCATGGCCACGGGCGCTCTGCGCGGGGCCCGCGGCAACTCCGGCCTCATCCTCTCCGTCGCGCTGCGCGGCGTCGCCGATGCGCTCGAGGACATCACCGTCCTCGACGCCCCCGCGTTCGCCGGCGCCCTCGAGCTCGCCGCCGCGCGCGCCAACGACGCGATCGCCGACCCCGTCCACGGGACCATGCTCACGGTCCTCCACGCCATGGCCGAGGAGGCGCGCGAGCAGGCCGACGACGGCGCGGACCTCCTCGCACAGATCGCCGCCGTGCGCGCCCGCTCGCGCACCGCGCTCGCGGAGACCACCGGCCAGCTCGACGTGCTCTCCGACGCCTCCGTCGTCGACGCGGGCTCCACCGGCATTGTCGAGCTCTTCGACCTCCTCTACCTCACGGTCACCGGCCACGACCTCGAGGCCGTGAGCGCCGCCGCGCACGTGCGCGCGGACGGGCCCGCCGCCGTGCCCCAGGTCAGCGCGGAGGCCGGGATCGAGCTCGTGTACCTCCTGGGCGGCCCCCGCGACCGCTCCCGGCCGGTCAAGCGGGCGCTTGCGAAGGCCGGCGGCACCTCGGTCGTCGTCTCCTGGCCCAAGGTCCACGTCCACGTCCCGGACGAGGCCGCGGCCGAGCGCGCTCTCGCGGCGATGGCGCCCCTGCCGATCCTCCAGCTGCGCGCCGAGGACCTCACGGTCGCGGGCGGGGTGCACCGGGAGGCCGAGGTGCTCGTCCTCACCCGCGCCCCCGGGCTCCTGCTGCCCGCGGCCCTGGCCGAGGCGACGGCCGTGGCCGCCGGCGATGCCCAGGCCCGCACGGTGCTCACCGGGCTGCGCGACGACGCGGCGGCCGCCGGCACCGAGCAGGTCGTGCTCGCCTCCTCGCAGGCCGATGCGCGGCTGGCCCACGCGGTCTTCGACGGCGCGGAGCCGCGCGGCCCCGCCGCCAGGATCGTCGCCGTCGACGGGCCCGTCGCGGCACTGGCCGCGCTCGCGGTCTACGACCCCCAGCTGCCGGCCGAGGCCGCCGCCGAGGAGATGGCGGCGGCCGCCGCGAACGTCCGCGGCGGCGAGCTCGTCCGCGCCCGCCGCTCGATGGCCGGGCCCGTCATGCACGACTCGGACGCGTGGCTGCTGCGGGTGGCCGGGCGCACCCGCGCGCTCGAGGACGACCTCGGCAGCGCGCTCGCCGCCCTCGCGGACCTCCTCATGGCCCCCGGCGGGGAGCTCATCACCGTCATCGGCGGCGCCCAGGCCCCCGCCGGCGCCCTCGAGGCCGCCCGGGGGCGCATCCGCGCGGCCCACCCGGACGCGTCGGTCGACCTCGTCGCCGGCGACGACCCCGCCTACGGCGCGAGCATCGGCGTCGAGTGAGCGGCGGGGCACCATGAGCGAGACCGGGCCCGCGCCTCGGCCGCCCCAGCTGGCGGACCTCATCACCGCCAAGCGCGATGTCACGGCGTTGGAGAAGCTCGGGCTGTACTCGCTCGAGGACGCGCTGCGCTACTTCCCGCGCCGCTACATCTACCCCGGCCAGCCCACCCCCATCCGCGACCTCGAGCCGGAGTCCACGGCCGTTGTGCTGGCCTGGGTGGTGGGCGTGAGCTCGCGGCACATGCGCAACCGCCGCGGCAAGCTCACGACCGTCACGCTCAGCGACGGGATGGGCACGATCACCGCGACGTTCTTCAACCAGCCGTGGCTGGAGGCCAAGCTCCTGCCGGAGCAGTGGGTGGCGCTCACGGGCAAGGCCAGCCTGTACCGCGGCCAGCTCCAGCTGAGCAACCCCGTGCTGCTCAACCAGGCCGCGGGCGAGGCGCCGGACCTCGAGGAGATCTCCCACCCCATCCCCATCTACCCGGCCTCCGCCCAGATCTCCACCCAGCGCATCCAGCGCCTCATCCGCGTGCTGCTCGACTCCGCGCCCCCGGAGGCCCTCGCCGATCCGCTGCCGGCCGATGTGCGCCTGGCCCACGGCCTGCCGGACTACCGCCAGGCGCTCGAGTACGTCCACCGGCCCATGGGCGAGCGGGAGCCCGAGCAGGCCCTCGAGCGGTTCAAGTTCGAGGAGGCGTTCGCCCTCCAGGCGGAGCTGCGCACCCGCCGCGTGCGCACGGAGCTCGAGCCGGCGGTGGCCCTGCCTGGCGAGGCCGGCGGCCAGCTGCGCGCGTTCGACGAGTCGCTGCCGTTCGAGCTCACCGCCTCGCAGCGGCGGGCGGGCACGGAGATCTCGAAGGACCTCGCCTCCACCTCGCCCATGAACCGCCTGCTGCACGGCGATGTGGGCTCGGGCAAGACGCTCGTGGCCCTGCGCGCCATGCTCCAGGCCGTCGACTCCGGCAAGCAGGCAGCGCTCCTGGCCCCCACCGAGGTGCTCGCCGGCCAGCACTTCCGGTCGCTGTCGGCCATGCTGGGCCCGCTCGCGGAGGACGGCTCCCTGTTCGCCAACCCCAGCGGGGTGCGGCTGGCGCTGCTCACCGGCTCCACGCCGGCCAAGGAGCGCCGGAAGATCGCCCTCGACCTCGTCGCGGGCGAGATCGACATCGTCGTGGGCACCCACGCCCTGCTGAGCGACTCGACGATCTTCCACGACCTGGGCCTCGTCGTCGTCGACGAGCAGCACCGCTTCGGGGTGCGCCAGCGCGAGCAGCTGCGGGCCAAGGGCAGCGGGGCCGTGCCCCACACCCTCGTCATGACCGCCACCCCCATCCCGCGCACCGTGGCGATGACCGTGTTCGGCGACCTCGACGTCTCCGTGCTGCGCGAGCTGCCCGGCGGCCCGCGCGCCATCGCCAGCCACGTCGTCTCGCTTGCCGACCACCCCCACTGGGCCGCGCGGATGTGGGAGGTCGTCGGCGAGCGGGTCGCCGCCGGCCAGCAGGCCTTCGTCGTCGCCTCGCGCATCGAGACGCAGGAGGCGCTCACCGACCCGGAGACGGGCGAGCCCGTGCCGGAGGCGGTGGGCGTGGCCGACCTCGCCGAGCGCATCGCCGCCCTGCCCGCGCTGCGCGGGGCCCGCATCGAGGTCCTCCACGGCCGGCTCGAGCAGGGGGAGAAGGACGTCATCATGTCCCGCTTCGCCCACGGCGAGTTCGACGTGCTCGTCGCGACGACCGTCATCGAGGTGGGCGTCGACGTGCCCAATGCCCGCACGATGGTCATCATGGACGCCGACCGCTTCGGCATCGCCCAGCTCCACCAGCTGCGCGGGCGCGTGGGGCGCGCCGGCGACGACGCCGTGTGCTTCTTCGCCACGAACCGGCCCGAGGCCCACGAGTCCGCCGAGCGGTTGCGCACGGTGGCCGGCACGCTCGACGGCTTCGCGCTCGCCGACTACGACGTCGAGCAGCGCCGCGAGGGCGATGTGCTCGGCCGCTCGCAGTGGGGCGCGCGGACCTCGCTGCGCTACCTCTCCGTCATCCGCGACGAGCCGATTGTGCTCGCCGCCCGCACCGCCGCGCACCGCCTCGTCGACGAGGATCCGGAGCTGGACGGCCATCGCGCGCTGCGGGCCTACATCGACCGGCTGCTCGTGCGCGACGACTCCGACTGGATGGAGACGTCGTGAGCGCCCGCGCCCGGAGAAGGCGGGCCTAGTGCGCATCGTCGCAGGCCGCCACGCCTCCCGCCCGCTGCGCACCCCGCCGGGCGACGGCACGCGGCCCACCTCGGACCGGGTGCGCGAATCGCTCTTCGGCTCGCTCGAATCGCTCGGCATGCTCGCCGGCGCGCAGGTCCTCGACGTCTTCGCCGGCTCCGGCGCGCTGGGCCTCGAGGCGCTCAGCCGCGGGGCCGCGCGCGCCGTCTTCGTCGAGCGCGCCGCGGGCCCCGCCCGCGTCATCGCGGCCAATGCGGCGGCGCTGGGGGAGGGGGCCGCCGCCGAGGTGCGCGTCCAGGCCGCGCTGCCCGCGCTGGCCGCGCTCGCCCAGGAGGGGCGGGCGTTCGACCTCGTGCTCGCCGACCCGCCGTACCCCCTGCCGGAGGCGCAGGTCTCCGCGGTGCTCACCGCCGCCGCCGCGCTGCTGGCCGACGACGCCTCGCTCCTCGTCCTCGAGCGCTCGGCGCGCTCGCCGGAGCCCGATGCCGCGGCCGCCGGGCTCGCGCTCTACGACACGAAGTCCTACGGGGAGACGGCCGTCTACCTGTTCGAGCGTGCGCGCTAGGCGGGCGGCGGGCACGGTTACGATGGGCGCATGAAGGTCGTCTGCCCCGGTTCGTACGATCCCGTCACGGTGGGCCACATCGACATCGTCGCCCGCGCCGCCGCGCTGTTCGATGAGGTCGTCGTGGCCGTCGTCCACAATCCCGCCAAGACCGGCCACTTCCCGGTCGACCAGCGCATCGCACTCATCCGGGCGGGGCTCGCGGAGGACGAGTGCACCGCGGGGGCCGACAACATCGCGATCGACGACGTGGCCGGCGGCCTGCTCGTCGACTACTGCCGCGACATCGGCGCGAGCGCCGTGCTCAAGGGGCTGCGCTCGGGCACCGACTTCGCCTACGAGCTGCCCATGGCGCTCATGAACCGCCACCTGACAGACCTCGAGACCCTCTTCGTGCCGGGCGATCCGCGCTTCGAGCACGTGTCCTCCTCGCTCATCCGCGAGGTCCACGCGCTGGGCGGCGACATCTCCGGGCTCGTCCCCGCGGCCGTGCTGGAGGCGATGGACGCCCGATGAGGCCGGCGTGGTTCGCAGCCCTCGTCGCGCACACGATCGCGCTGCACGGGGTCTACAACGCGTCGAAGGTCCTCATGAGCTACCGCACGCTCGACATGGGCGGCGGCAGCGTCGCGGTGGGGCTGCTCACCGCCGTGTACTCGCTGGCCCCGCTGCTGCTGGCCGTTCCCGTGGGCCGGCGGGTGGACCGCGGCTATGCGATCCCCATCATGTGGGCGGGCACCCTGCTGTCGGTGGGCGGCATCGTCGCCGCGGCGCTCGCGGGCGCCCTGCCCGTGCTCATGGGCGCCGCGATGGCCGTGGGCCTGGGCCAGCTGCTCATGACGGTGGCCGGGCAGGCGCTCATCCCGCTGAGCTTCGAGCCCGCGGACGTCACGGCCCGCTTCGGCACGCTGACCCTGGGCGTGTCGATCGGACAGACGGTCGGCATGCCGATCGCGGGCTTCGCCGCGGGCACGGGCGGCCACCCGGACGCGGTGCGCGGCATGTGGGTGATGGCGGGCCTCGCCGCGCTCGCCATCCCCGCGATGCTCGGCGTCATGGCCCGCCCGGCCGGCCCGCGCATCGCCCGCGCCGAGGCGCGCGCCGCCGCCCGCTCCCCGCTGGCCCTGCTGCGCATCCGGGGCATGAAGCCCGCGATCCTCGCCTCGATGGCGACGCTGGCGGCCATCGACCTCATGAGCGCCTACCTGCCCGTGCTCGGGCAGGCCCACGGGGTGGGTGTGCAGGCGGTGACGCTGCTGCTCACGGTGCGCACGCTGGCCACGATCGTGGCGCGCACCGCGATGGGCGCGCTCATGGCCCGGGTGCGGCTGACGACGCTGCTGTGGCTGTCCTCGGCGGCGGCCGGCATCTGCCTGCTGCTCTTCCCGGTGTGGGTGACGGTGCCCGTGCTCGCGGTGCTCATGGTCATCAGCGGCTTCGCGTTCGGGCTCACCCAGCCGCTCACGATGGGCTGGGTGAGCCACCTGGCCGATGCCGCCAACCGCGGGGCGGTCATGTCGATCCGGCTGGCCGGCAACCGGCTGAGCCAGGTCGTGCTGCCCTCGCTGGCATCGGCGATGAGCGCGGTGTTCGCCACCGGCTCGATCTTCGCGATGTCCGGTGGCCTGCTGCTCGCCTCGAGCGCGGCGACGTGGGCCAGCGCGCGCGGCGCGGTCGGCGATGGCCCCGCGGGCGAGGGAGGCCCCGCGGGCGAGGGAGGCCCCGCGGGCGAGAGCGGCGAGCCGCGCGCGTGAGCGCGCCCACCGTCACACCTCGGGCCCGGGTGCGCGGTTGGCGCCCGGGCCCGGGAGCGGCTAAGGTGGTTGTTTGCGTGTCAATTCGGGGCAGTGACCGGCTGGCCGATGTCGAGAAGAGGTGAGACGGGTGAAGGGAAGCAATCCCCTGATCCTCGACCTCCGCGCCATGAACCTGCTGGACAAGCCGGGTGAGTGGACGAAGCTCGACGAGTCGGTGCCCGCCCCGGAGGACCTGCGGATCGAAATGATCGGGGTGCCTGCTGGCTCGCCCCTGCATCTGAGCCTCCAGCTCGAAAGCGTCGTCGAGGGCATCTACGTCTCCGGCAGCGTGCGGGCAACCGCGGAGGGCGAAGACGCACGTACCCTGGAGCACCTCGAACTGCCGCTCGACGTGGCGATCAACGAGCTCTACGTGTACGAACGGGAGCCGGAGGACGAGGACTCGTATGCCGTCGAGCACGGCACACTGGACCTCGATCCCGCCATACGGGACGCGGTGGTCATGGCTCTGCCGTTCCGGCCGCTCGCGCAGCCGGATCACGGGGAGTTCAACTACACCGTGGGCGAGGACCTCGAACCTGAGGAGGATTCCGATCCGCGCTGGTCCGCACTGAGAAGTCTGTTGGAAGAAGAGAAGGAGAGCTAGTCGTGGCTGTTCCCAAGCGCAAGCTGTCGCGCAGCAACACCCGCCACCGCCGTTCGCAGTGGAAGGCCCAGGCTCCGACCCTGGTCAAGACCGTCGAGAACGGCCGCGTCGTGTACTCGCGCCCGCACCAGGCCAAGGTCGTCGAGGATTCCGCGGGCACCCCGCTGTTCCTCGAGTACAAGGGCCGCAAGGTCGCCGACGCCTGAGCAAGCCTCACGTGTCAGCGCAGAGCCTGCGTGAACTCACCGAGCGTCTCGGGGTCGACATCGACCCCGAGACGCTTCGTCTTGCGCTCACACACCGCTCCTACGCGTTCGAGCAGGGCGGCATCCCCACCAACGAGCGCCTCGAGTTCCTGGGGGACTCCGTGCTCCAGCTGGTGAGCACCGAGTCGCTGTTCTACGACAACCCGCAGCTGCCCGAGGGTCGCCTGGCCAAGATGCGCGCCGCCGTGGTCAACACGAAGGCGCTCGCGCAGATCGCCCGGCGCACCGGGATCGGGCAGTTCCTGCTGCTGGGCAAGGGCGAGGAGTCCACCGGGGGCCGGGACAAGGACTCGATCCTCGCGGACACCGTCGAGGCGCTCATCGGCTCCGCCTACGTCTCCTGCGGCCGCGAGGCCGCGTTCGCGCTCGTCCACCGCCTCATCGACGACATGCTCGTCCAGGCCGTGACGCTGGGCGCCGGGATGGACTACAAGACCACGCTCCAGGAGGCCGCCGCGGACCTTGCCCTGGGGACCGTCACCTACGAGCTCACCGCCGCTGGCCCCGACCACGCGCGCGTCTTCACCGCCGTCGCCCTGCTGGGGGAGCGGGAGTGGGGCTCCGGTGCCGGGTCATCGAAGAAGGGCGCCGAGGCGCAGGCCGCCGAGGCCGCCGTGGGCGCCATCCGGGCGCAGTTCCCGGACTACCGGCGCCCCTGAGCCGTGCCCGAGCTGCCCGAGGTCGAATCCGTCCGCCGCGGCCTGGCGCGCTGGGTGACGGGCGCGCGCGTGGAAGGCGTGCGCGTGCTCGACGAGCGGATCCTGGGCACCACCTCCCAGCGCGACATCCCCGCCGGCGCCGGCCGGGTGCTCGCCGCCGAGGTCGATGGCGCCGGCCTGCTGGCGCCCGAGCGCCGCGGCAAGTTCCTGTGGGTGCCGCTGTCCGATGGGCAGCGCGCGCTCGCGCTGCACCTGGGCATGAGCGGCCAGCTGCGCATCCACACTCCCGATGAGCCGCTGCACCGCCACACCCGCGCGGTCTTCGAGCTCGCCCCTCCGGAGCCGCCCGGGCAGGGCCCCGCCGCCGAGGAGCGGGTCGAACTGCGCTTCGTCGACCAGCGGATCTTCGGACACGTGGGCATCGAGCCGCTCGTGTACGGGCGCGCGCACTGGGGCTCGGCCGAGCGGCGGCCGGTGGGCGCCTCGGCGGCGGAGATCGCCCCGGACCCGTTCGAGGAGGGCTTCGATGTCGCGGCGACCGCGCGCGTCATGGGCCTGCGGCGCAGCCCCGTCAAGGCGGTGCTGCTCGACCAGGGCGTGGTGAGCGGGATCGGCAACATCTACGCCGACGAGGCGCTCCACGCAGCCGGCGTCCACCCCGCGGCGCTCGCCGCGCGACTGCGCCCGGCCCGCCTGCGCGCGGTCCTCGAGGCGGCGCGGTCGGTCATGGCCGCGGCCCTGGACGCCGGCGGCACGAGCTTCGATGCGCTCTACGTCCACGTGAACGGCGAGTCGGGACGTTATGCGTTGAATGTCTATGGGCGGGAAGGTCACCCGTGCAAGCGTTGCGGTACTCCAATCGTACGGGAGAAGTTCAGGAACCGCTCGAGCCATTTTTGCCCGCGCTGCCAACGGAAACGCTAGCTTCGGCGGTTGTGCCCGGCACGACTACGACTGGCCGGACGAGATCCTCGCACACTTTCCATAGCTACGAGAGATTCGTGCCGTCCTGGGTCCCACGGCTCCACGAGATTTGCCGAGACAATGGAGCCATGGAACGATTCATCAACTTCTGGCGCGATCGGCGCATGCTGTGTACCGGCTGCGGCCATTGTTTCGTCGTCGACCTGGACTGGATCGACCGCTGGGAGCAGAGCGGAGAGAAGTACCCCGGTTGCGGCTTGACGTGCGAGCACGAGGACGCACCACGCGTGACGGTCGATGCTGGCGACCCGGCCCTGAACGACGACCAAGTCGCTCAGTTCTCCTGGTACCACACGAGCACGCAGCCGGACTGGCCGACAAGCGAGTTCGACCCGGCGGCGGACCTGACGCCTGGGATCCGAAGGATGATGGGCGGCGACGAGAGGGTCGCCGCGTGGGCCGCGAGGCAGCAGGCGAAGGCGCTCCATGTCGGCACGTACGAGGCCGCGGTCCACAACATGCTGCGGCGAATGCGCGACCAGGCTGACCACGGCAGCCAGTTCTACCTCTACCGAGTGCACCTGAAGCCATCTGTCACCGAGCGGGAGGGCTGGATCGTCGATCCCAGCAACTGGCTCGGCGACGTCGTCCTCGCCGAGGTCTGTCCTCCAGGAGTCGACGTCACCCGGTACCTCAACTACCACGAGGACCCCGGAGGGCTCTCCCTGGCGCTGGGACGAGATGCGATCGCCGGGGTCCAGCGGGTCGCCGTGCCGCTCTCGGATTCCTGGAAGGCCGACTGGGTGATTGACGCCGTCACAGCCCTTGAGGGTGCATCGGACAAACCGGTCCCAGCGACCGGGAAGCTGGGCAGATTCTTGCGGCCTTCGTCTCCTCGAGCCGGCCTCGCTGGCGAGCTCGGTACGGAGCTGGCTGACCGATTACCGGTCAACCTCCATGACCAATTCGCCTCGGCTGCCGCGTTTGCTGAGGGTGACGACCCAGCGCGGTGGGCGCGCCGGGTAAGCAGCCTGTTCGACCTCATCAAGAATCCAAGCCGGGTGCTGGCGGAGCTCGATAAGGCTCAGCACCGACAGGTCTGAACTTGCAAACATGGGCAGAGAAAATCCCCCAAGTGCGCATCGTGGAGAGGCGTGGGGGATGTAGTGCTCTCAAGGTAGCACAGGCTGGTCCTGGTCGACGCGGTCGCTGCGACGTGGTTTCCGCAGGCTGTCGCCTTGGTTCAGGCGTTGCGATGCGATTTCTTTGCCTTGTCAGGGAAGAACTCAGCCAGACTTGGGGACACGTCTCTCGATGAGCACGGTGTCCCGCCACTGACCGGCAAGAGGTCCGCACGGCATCAGCCCGATGAGCTCGCGCCGTCCGACAACCCTGAAGCCAGCTCTCTGGTGGAGCCTGAGGCTGGTTGCGTTCTCGGGGAAGACCGAGGACTGGAGCGTCCAGACGCCTGATCGGTCGGCGACGCCGAGGAAGTCGGCGAGGAGCCGTGAACCGACGCCACATCCGGCCGCGTCGGGATCGACGTACACCGAGTGCTCGACGACACCTCGGTAGACGGCGCGGGTCGAGACGGGGCCGGCTGCGGCCCAGCCGAGGACGCAGTCGTCACCGCCGACGGCGACGAGCATGAGGTCCGGGCGCTTGCTCGACGCGAACGTGTACCAGTCAGGCGGCGGTTCGGTCTCGAAGGTGGCGTGCCCGGACGCGATGCCTGCTTGGTAGATGGCCTCGACGGCGGGCCAGTCGGTCGGCGTCATGGGCCTGGTCGACACGCCTTCCATCAGGTGATGAGCGCCTTGGCTGCGGCGGCGAGAGTGTCGATGGTGGGCCGGTAGTAGGCCCAGCGGCCGCGCTGCTCGCGCTCGACGAGGCCGGCCTCGACGAGCAGCTTCATGTGGTGGGAGACGGTCGGCTGTGATAGCCCGACGGGCTCGGTGAGATCGCAGACGCACATCTCGCCCGCGCTGCTTCCGGCAATGAGGGACATGAGCTTGACCCGGGTGGGGTCGCCGAGGGCCTTGAACACCCTGGCGAGATCCTGGGCGACCGTGTCGTCGATCGTCTCGCCGAGGACGCAGCAGGGCGCGACGTCGGCCGCGGATTCGATGGCTGGGGGAGTGCTCATGCCTCCATTCTGCCTCACGCATTGACATCTGTCGATACGTGAGGCAAGCTCGACCCATCGAAGAACATCAATACATGGAGGTTGAAGTGAATCCCGTCGTCATCATCGGAGCCGGTCCGCAGGGCCTGGCCGCCGCCGCTCATCTGCTCGAGCGAGGCCTGGAGTCCCTGGTTCTGGAGTCGGGCGACGGTCCAGCGTCGGCCGTGGCCGAGTGGGGCCACGTCCGCCTGTTCTCGCCATGGTCTGAACTCATTGACCCAGCGTCGCGCCGGCTGCTCGAGCCGACCGGTTGGAGCGCGCCCGAGACCGGCTACCCGACCGGGGCCCAGTGGGTCGAGGAGTACCTGACGCCGCTGGCCGAGACTCTGAGCGACCGTGTCCGGTACGGCTACCGCGTCGTCGGCGTGGGCCGTAAGGGCCGCGACCTTTCCGTCGACGCCGGCCGCGCGGAGCAGCCGTTCGTCGTCCACGTCCGCCGCGCTGACGGCGAAGAAGAGAGGCTCGAAGCCCAGGCCGTCGTCGACGCCTCCGGGACCTGGCGGGCCCCGAGCCCGGCGGGCGCGGAGGGACTGCCCGCCCTCGGCGAACACGCCGCCGTCGAAGCCGGCCTGCTTGATCACCGCACGCCGAGCCGCGACGAGGCCGCCGAACTGGCTGGCAAGCACGTCGTCGTGGTCGGCAGCGGCCACTCGGCCGCGACAGCAATCGGCGACCTCGCGGCAGTGGTCCGCCGCGAGCCAGGCACCCGGGTGACCTGGGCGCTGCGCCGCGGTACCGTCGGCAACGCCTTCGGTGGCGGGTCGGCTGACGAGTTGCCCGAGCGCGGTGACCTGGGCCAGCGGGCGAAGAAGGCCGTCGAGGACGGCTACGTCGACCTCGTCACCGGGTTCCGCGTCGAGCGGGTCCTCGTCGAGGATGGTCGGGCAGTCTTGGTGGGCGAAGACGGGCGGCGGCTCGAGCCCGCGGACCGAGTGGTCGTCGCGACGGGCTTCCGACCGGACCTGTCGTTCCTCTCCGAGGTCCGCCTCGACCTCGACGTCCGCCTGCAGGCTCCGACGAAGGTCGCCACTGAAGTCGACCCGAACCTTCACTCCTGCGGCTCAGTGCGCGCCACGGGAGCCGCTGACCTCGCCCACCCGGAGCCGGGCTTCTACATCGTCGGCGCGAAGTCCTACGGCCGCGCGCCGACGTTCCTGGCGATGACCGGATACGAGCAGGTCCGCAGCGTCGTCGCCGAGCTCGCCGGGGATCACGAGGCGGCTGACCGTGTCGAGCTGGAGCTGCCCGACACCGGCGTGTGCGGCGGGTCCGGCCTGTTCGACGCCCCGGAGCAGGCGACGTCGGGCGGGTGCTGCACACCCGCGCCCCAGCTGGTCCAGATCGGCACGAGGACCGACGGATGAGCCGCGGTCGCCTGCTGATCGTGGGCGGCGGGCAGTCCGGCCTCGCCGCGGCCCGTGCCGGGCGCGACCGAGGCTGGGAGCCGGTGGTGCTCGAGGCCGGTGACGAGCCAGTCGGGTCGTGGCCGCGCTACTACGACAGCCTGCGGCTGTTCTCTCCGCGCCGGTACAGCGCCTTCCCGGGTCACCCGTTCCCCGGCGACCCCGACGGGTACCCGGGACGCGACGAGGTCGCCGACTACTTGCGCAGCTACGCAGAGTGGCTGGGCGTCGAGGTCCGCACTGGTGCCCGCGTCACCGAGGTCGCCGCCGACGGCCCGGGCTTTGCCGTGGATCTGGCCGACGGGAGCCGCCTGGTTGGGGACGCGCTCATCGCTGCCTCGGGTTCGTTTGCCAGCCCCTACGTGCCGACGATCCCAGGCAGGGAGGCATTCCAGGGCCGGGTCCTGCACGTGGCCGACTACCGGTCGCCCGAGGAGTTCGCCGGTCAGCGGGTCGTGGTCGTCGGGGCGGGCAACTCCGCCGTCCAGATCGCCCACGAGCTCGCCGACCACGCCCAGGCCTCGCTGGCGGTGCGGGACCGGGTCCGGTACGCGCCGCAGGTCATCGCCGGGCGTGACCTGCACTGGTGGTTGCGACTCACCCGCGCCGACCTCCTGCCGCCGTCGGTCCTGAACAGGATTATCACAGGCACACCGGTCATCGACGCCGGAAAGTACAGGGCGGCGCTCGAGGCAGCGCATCCAGACGAGCGACCGATGTTCGCGGAGTACGTCCCGGACGGCGTCGTGTGGCCTGGCGGCTCGCGGGAGCGCGTGGACTCGGTGGTCTTCGCGACCGGCTATCGGCCGCACCTGCCGTACCTGCGATCCCTCGGCGTCCTCGACGAGTCCGGCGCGCCGAGGCACGATCGCGGCGTCTCGACCGTGCGGCCCGGCCTAGCCTTCCTGGGCCTGGAGTTCCAGCGCTCGTTCTCGTCGAACACCCTGCGTGGAGTCCACCGCGACGCGGGTTACGTCGTCGATGCCCTGGCCAGGCAACTGCGAGGCGTCGTCGTTGGCTGAGGCTGCTGTGCAGCCTGGGCGGGCAATGGTGCTGGCTGCGCTGTGCGTGACCGAGATCGTCTCGTGGGGCTTGCTCTACTACGCTTTCCCGGTCCTGGCTCCGCGGATCAGCGTGGATACCGGCTGGTCGCCGGTGGCCGTCACCTCGGCGTTCTCTGTGGCCCTGGCCGTGTCGGCGTTGGCCGGGGTGCCGGTCGGGCGCTTCATCGATCGGCACGGACCCCGTCTCGTCATGACCGCTGGCTCGGGTCTCGGCGTCGTGTCGCTGGTGGTGATCGCCGCGTCGACGAACCTGCTGGTGTTCATCGTCGGCTGGGCGCTGGCCGGAGTCGCCATGGCCGGAGTCCTCTATCCGCCGGCCTTCGCCGCGATCACCGGCTGGTTCGCTGCCGGCCGGCTCGGCGCGCTGACCACGCTGACGCTGGTGGCCGGACTGGCGAGCACGGTCTTCGCGCCGTTGACCGCAGTTGCGTATGAACAGCTGGGATGGCGAGGCACGTACTTCTGGGCGGCGGTCGTGCTGGCGGCCCTCACCGTCCCGATCCACTCGCTCGTGCTGCGACGCCCCTGGCCCCACCCGGTGCATGCCGACGCGGAGGAGCCAGAGGCCGAGAAGGCCTACGCTGCCGGCGTCGTCCGGGACTCACGGTTCCGGTGGCTTGCCGCTGGACTGACTTTGGTCGCCTTGGCCATGTACGCTGCGTTGCTGGCTCTGGTGCCTCTTATGCTCGAGCGCGGCCTGAGTCCTCAGGCCGCCGCCTGGGTGCTCGGCCTCGGCGGACTCGGTCAGGTCGCCGGTCGGCTCGTCTACACCGCTCTTGCCCGGCATGCCTCGCTGACCGTGCGCACCGCGACCGTGTTCGGCCTCGTCACCGTCAGCACCGCGGTGCTCGCTGTGGTCCCCGGGCCGGTCGGTCTGCTGGTCGCGGCGTCGATGACCGCCGGGGTCGGGCGCGGCATCGCGACGCTGCTTCAGGCGACCGCGGTCACCGACCGGTGGGGCGCGCGCGGATACGGCCGCCTCTCCGGCGTCCTCGGCCTCCCGGTCCTGCTGGCCACCGCCTTGGCTCCCGGGGCCGGTGCGGTCCTTGCCGAGGTCACCGGTAGCTACGCAACCGGGTTTGCGGTCCTGGCCGCGGTTGCCGCGGTGGGGACCGTGCTCATGGTCGCCAGCTCGTCCACGGGGACCCCGCGTTCGGCGGGCGTCGCGTCCTCGCGAGCGGCCTGACCCAGCTCAGGCCACGGGCCCTGCAGCGAGTTCGCCGACAAGTTGGCGCACCTTCTCGGCGAGCTCGTCGCGGACCAGGCGCATTCGTTCCTCGCCCTCGATCCCTCGCGCCGAGGGCTCGTCGATCGTCCATTTCTCGATAGTCCCGGCCATCCCCGGCACGGGCTCGACGACAGCCTCGTCGCCGATTACGACGACGCGGTCCGCAGTCTGCAACATAGTGGGATCGATCGGCTTCGGGTGCTCGTCGGCCATGCTCGCCCCGACCTCGGCGACAGAGGCAGCGGACAGGGCATTGAGCCCCGTCCCGGGGGAGGTGCCCGCCGAGTGCACCCGGACGGAGTTGCCGGCGACCTGGCGCATGAGTGCGGCGGCCATCTGCGACTTGCCTGCGTTCTTGACGCAGACGAATAGGATGGACGGCTTCTTCTCGATCACGATGTCTACCTTTGTTCAGTCGATGTTAAGAGCCACCAGGAGCTCGCGGGCACGGGCCGCGATGTCATCGCGGCCGAGCAGTCCCCGCATGCCAGCGGCTCGTCATTGTCGAGGGACCAGTGGATGGCGTTTATGCCCACCACTCATCAACAGAGGCGCGCCAGCCGCGTCAGCACGACGCGGTTGCGGACTCTGGCCCGGTGGTTGCCAGATCGCGCAGGCGTTGCTCCGCTCGGTGCACGGGGACGGACTCGACGAAAGCTTCGCGGCAGGTCGAGCAGCAGATCTTCCGGCCGTCAGGCAGCAGGCGCGTGGGCGATCCCATGCCGTTCTGGCGAACGCGTTCGTCCGTACAGACTGTCGCATGATCCCGGCACAGCGCCGCGCCGCAGTGCCGGCAGAATGCGACGGCGGGGACAGGACCCTGGCCGGCCGTTTCGTGTTCCCAGCAGTCCATCTGCCACTCCTTGATTCGATGATGATCTATATAGAATCTACGCGACGCATCGATAGACGTCAATATCATCTGCGCCATCGATACGTCCGACATCAGCGTTAAGCCCTAGCCATCCGAGCGCCGATCTCGGCGACGGCGGGCTTGGCGGTGCGAGCCGCGCCGATGATGGTGGCGGAGGCGAATCCGGTCCAGTCGCCATAGCCGAGCAAATGCAGCCCGCGGTGGTCACTGCTCCGAGTACTGTCGGTGGCGGGATGGCCGTGCTCGCGCGTCAGTCCGAGCCCGCTCAGGTGGCCTAGGTGAGGGCGGAAGCCGGTGCTCCAGATGATCGCATCGCACTCGTGCTCGCGGCCGTCGTTCCAGGAGACTCCCGTCGGGCTGAGGCGGTCGAACATGGGCGAACGGTCCAGGACGCCGCGATCTCGAGCGGCCTGCACGGGAGGCACCATGACGATGTCTCCAAGTCCGGACACACCGTCGTGGTCCCGGCCAGAGCGACGGGCTGCCTCGCGGGCGGTAGCGACGTCGAAGAGCACTCTGCCGTCGACATCGTCTGGCATGAATCGCGGTGGGTGCCGCGTGACCCACAGCGTTTCGGCGACCGTGGAGACCTCGGCGAGGATCTGTGCGGCGGAGTTCCCTCCTCCGACGACCACGACCCGTTGGCCGGCGAACATGTCGGGCGAGTCGTAGTCGACGGTGTGCAGCTGCCTGCCGGAGAACGTGTCCTGACCGGGGACGTACGGCAGGTAGGGGCTCTGCCACGTGCCGGTGGCACTGATCACCGCAGCGGCCTTCAGAGAGCCCGCGTCCGTGTCCACGGTCCAACGCTCGTGCTCCCGGTGGACGCTTGTGACGCCGACCGAACGGCGCACAGGCAACTCGTAGCGCTCCTCGTATCGTTCGAGGTAGTCTACGACGTGGCTCGCGGTGGGGAACACCTCGCCGGTCTGGGCAGGCATCGGCCATCCGGGTAGAGGACTGTACTGGGCTGGGGAGAACATCCTGAGCGATTGCCAGCCGTGCTGCCAGGCCCCGCCCGGTCGTTCCTGTTCGTCGAGGATGACGAAGTCCAGGCCGGCGCGGCGGAGGAAGTATCCTGCGGCGAGTCCGGCCTGGCCTCCTCCGATGACGACGACGTCACTCACGCCAGCGCCGGGTCCTGGCCGAGCAGCTCTGAAGTGAGCGTCTCGATCCGGGACCTGATTTCGTCGCGGATCGGGCGCACCGCCTCGATGCCCTGGCCAGCGGGATCGTCGAGCTTCCAATCCTCGTAGCGCTTGCCGGGGAAGAACGGGCAGGCGTCACCGCAGCCCATCGTGATGACGACGTCGGAGTCCTGCACGGCCTCGGTGGTGAGGACCTTGGGCTCCTCGGCGATGATATCGATCCCCTCTTCAGCCATGGCCTCTACAGCGACCGGGTTGATCTGCTCGGCGGGCATTGACCCTGCCGAGCGGACCTCGATGCGGTCCGCGGCGAGGTGGCGCAGCCAACCGGCGGCCATCTGGGAGCGGCCGGCGTTGTGGACGCAGACGAACAGGACGGAGGGTGTTTGATCGCTCATGTCTGTGCTTCTCTCGTTCATTCGGTGGTGAAGGTGGCGAGGAGCCGGCTGACGCGTGCAGCGATGTCGTCGCGTATAGCGGCGAGTCCCTCCGGCGATGCCAGTGCCGGGTCGCCGACAGCCCAGTCTTCGTACCGGACTCCGGGGACGATGGGGCAGGCGTCGCCGCAGCCCATGGTCACCACGACATCGGCAGCGCGAATGGCGTCGTCGGTGAGCGGCTTGGGGAACGCCTCGTCGGCGGCCTCGCGGTCGATGTCGGCGACGAGGTCGCGCACGTGCGGGTGGATGCCCGTCGCCGGGGTCGAGCCGGCGGACCGGGCGATGACCCTGCCCTCGGACAGGCTGCGGGTCAGCGCCGCGGCCAGCTGGGAACGACCTGCGTTGGCGACGCAGACAAACAGCACCTGAGGCGGTGCGGTTGCTCGGTTGCGGGTGAGGTCGGCCAGTCGCTGCCGGGCGAAGCGCTCGGTCAGGGGCACCAGGTAGCGTGTGATCTTCGCCGACCGGGCCAGCGCCGTGTACGATTCCCGGACGATGCTGGTGACGGTCTCCCGCGGCAGCTGTGACGTCGCGTCCGCGAGGTCGGCGGCCAGACGCCTGATGTGCTCGTCCATGCTCTCCAGCTCCGCGTCGGCCGTCGTCTCCGGTTCCACGCTGGGGGCAACGGCCGCGGGCGCGAACCCCTCGAGCAAGGCGGCGACGGCGGCACTCTTCCCTGGCGCGATGCTGTACCAGACCCAAGTCCCACGGCGCTCGGAGTTGAGCAGCCCCACTGTCCGGAGGACCTTGAGGTGGTGGGAGACGGTCGGCTGTGAGACCTCGGCGAGGTCGGCGAGATCGCACACGCACGACTCTCCGCGAGGATCGGCAGCGATTGCCGAGAGCATCCGCAGACGCAATGGGTCGGCGAGGGCCTTGAGTGTGCCCGCGAGAGTCGCGGCAACCTCCTGGCCGAGGGCTGTTGAGATCGGCGGCACCTGGGGTGGGCAGTCTTCATCGGGGGCGGCTGGCGTCAGCGCGATGTCGGTCATGACGTTCGTACCTCCTGGTTATAGGGATCGGTGCGGAACCACGCCTTGGCGGCCCAGAGGGAGACGTAGACGAGGCCGACGAGGACGGGCACTTCGATGAGCGGTCCGACGACGCCGGCCAGGGCCTGGCCAGAGGCCGCACCGAAGGTGCCGATCGCGACGGCGATGGCGAGCTCGAAGTTGTTGCCCGCCGCGGTAAATGCAAGTGTGGTCGACCGTGCATAGCCGAGGCCGATGCCCTTGCCCAACAGCAGGCCCGCGAACCACATGACGGCGAAGTACACCAACAGCGGCAGGGCGATCCGGACGACGTCCAGCGGCCGGCTCGTGATCTGCTCACCCTGGAGGGCGAACAGCAGCACGATGGTGAACAGCAGCCCGTAGAGCGCCCACGGCCCGATCTTCGGGACGAACTTCTCCTCGTACCAGTCCCGGCCCTTGCGCTTCTCGCCGATCCAGCGCGAGGCGAATCCCGCGATCAGGGGTAATCCGAGGAAGACGAGGACGTTGAGGGCGATCTGGCCCATCGACACCTCGAGCCCTTGTGTGTCCAGGCCGAGCCAGCTCGGCAGGACGCTGAGGTAGAACCAGCCGAGGACGGAGAACATGACGACTTGGAAGACCGAGTTGATCGCCACCAGCACCGCGGTCGCCTCGCGGTCGCCGCAGGCCAGGTCGTTCCAGATCACGACCATGGCGATGCACCGGGCCAGACCGACGATGATGAGCCCGGTGCGGTATTCGGGAAGGTCGGGCAGGAGCAGCCAGGCCAGGGCGAACATGATCGCCGGCCCGGCGAGCCAATTGAGCACTAGAGAGGAGATGAGGAGCTTCTTGTCGCCGGTGACCGCGGCGACCTTGTCGTAGCGGACCTTGGCCAGGACCGGGTACATCATCACCAGCAGGCCGAGTGCGATCGGCACTGAGATGCCGGCGATCTCGAGCCGGGCGAGCACGTCGGAGACGCCGGGCACCAGGCGGCCGAGCAGGAGGCCTGCGACCATGGCGAGTCCGATCCAGGCCGGCAGCCACCTGTCGAGGGTTGAGAGCCGTCGGGTCACGGGAGGTGCGGCGAACGCCGCTTGATTCGACATGCTTCTATGTTGACAGGCTTCGATGCAGTGGGCAACTTCGGACCTCCAGAGGTGAGCAGCTACCTGCCACCGCAGGACATCGCCGCTGGATCGAGTTCCCTGCCGGGCGGCGTCGGCCTAGGGAAGCGCCGGTCCCGGCCGATTCAGGAATCAGGATCGCCAGGCGGGTTCGTCGCGGAATTCGAAGTCGATATATGCCTTCTCCAGGCCGGCCAGGGCTTCGGCGGTGGTCTCGAACAGCGCCTGGGCCCAAGAGTCGTCGATCTTGGTGACGTTCTGACACAGGTGTGCGGTCACCTCTGACAGCCGCTCGCGGACCTGGCTGGTGTGGCGGCGGGGGTCGTGCTCGGCCAACTGTGTCGGATCAGACATGACTGGCTTCCTCTCGTTGACTGGGCCTTCAATATCGGTCTACGATATCGGCATCCGATAGATCAGGGAAGGGGACTGCGATGCATGTATGGGGATCGCCGGAGACGCGAACCTTCGGCCGGTTGCGGGTGGATGTGGCCGTCGGGCCGATCGCCCGGATGTTCGACGCCGAGGACTGGCAGCAGCCGGCCAATGCGGGCGGCGGTGCCGAGTTCGCCGGCCGGGCGGACGAAGTGGTGGAGAACATCGCGGCCGAGCCCGGCCCGGCAGATCCACCGGCGGATCTGTTCAACCTCGACGCACACATCTACGACGTCGACACCGGGTATCCGGTGCCGTACCTCGACGTCGCCGTCGACGTCATCCGCCTCGACGGCGACGATGACGATAGACCGGAGTTCACGGGGCTGGGGCTGGTGCCGGTGGCCCGGCCCCGCAAGGGCACGGCCGGTCTGCACTACGGCAACAACGTCGCCCTCGACCCCGAAGGCAGCTATCGAGTGTGGGTCCACATCGGCGCGTCGGCGCTGACCGGCACCGACGAGCCCTCGAGCCTGGACTTCACCCTCGATCTCGGTGCCGCCGATGAGTGAGTTCATCCGGGGCGCGGTGCGGATGCACATCCTGCATCACGCCGCCGAGGGCGAGATCCACGGCGCATGGATGGCCGAGGAGCTCGGCCATCACGGATATCAGATCAGCCCCGGCACCCTGTACCCGACCCTGCATCGCTTGGAAGACCAGGGGCTGCTGACCTCGCGGCAGACCACGGTGGAGGGGCGCAACCGGCGGCTGTACCAGATCACCGACGCCGGCCGGGCCGTATTGGCCGACGAACGCCAGGCCCTGACCGAACTCGCACGCGAAATCCTCCACACCGAAACCCCCGACGCTCCCGATGGGATGACACCTGATGAGTGAACCGACTCCGCGGTTGGATCGACGCCTGGGCACCGGCGACGCGGTGATCATCGGGCTCGGGTCGATGATCGGTGCCGGCATCTTCGCCGCCTTCGGGCCGGCGGCCCAGGCGGCCGGCACCGGCCTGCTGATCGGCTTGGGAATCGCGGCGGTGATCGCCTACTGCAACGCCACCGCCTCGGCCCAGCTCGCCGCGGTCTACCCGACCTCGGGAGGCACCTACATCTATGGCCGAGAGCGCATCGGTCACTGGTTCGGGTTCACCGCTGGCTGGGGCTTCGTGGTCGGCAAGACCGCCTCCTGCGCGGCGATGGCGCTGACCTTTGCCACCTACGCCGTGCCCGGCCCCTGGTGGGCCCAGCGGTTGGTGGCGGTGGCCGGCATCGTCGGACTGGCCGCGTTGAACTACCGCGGGGTGAGCAAGACCGCCGGCCTGACCCGGATCCTGGTCGCCATCACCCTGGTCGCGCTGGCGGTGCTGGTGGTCGGCATCTTCGCCGTCGGCCAACCCTCGCCGACGAACCTGGGCGGCTGGCCGGCGTTGACCGTCGGCGGGCCGTACGGGATCCTACAGTCGGCCGGGCTGTTGTTCTTCGCCTTCGCCGGCTACGCCCGGATCGCGACCATGGGCGAGGAGGTCCGCGACCCGCAGCGCACCATCCCGCGCGCCATCCCCATCGCCCTGATCATCGTGGTGATCATCTACCTGGTCGTCGGCGTGAGCGTCCTGCTCGCCGCCGGGCCGGACAAGATCGCCGCCGCGACAGCACCCCTGACCACAGCCGTGCAAGCAGCCGGGGTCGGCGGGCTGGGCCCGGTGGTCCGGATCGGCGGCGCGGTCGCCAGCCTCGGGGCGCTGCTGGCGCTGATCGCCGGCATCGGCCGCACCAGCCTGGCCATGGCCCGGCATCGCGATCTGCCGTTCTGGCTGTCGGCGGTCCACCCCCGTCACAAGGTGCCCCACCACGCCGAGATCGCCCTCGCCGTCGTCGTGTCCGTCCTGGTGCTGACCACCGACCTGCGCGGCGTGATCGGATTCTCCTCCTTCGGCGTGCTCATCTACTACGGCATCGCCAACACCGCCGCATTCACCCAGCCGCCGTCCGACCGCCGCTGGCCACGCTGGCTCAACGTCATCGGCGTCCTCGGCTGCCTGGTCCTGATCGCGACCCTGCCCTGGCAGTCGATCATCGCTGGACTGGCCATGTTCGCCGTCGGCCTGCTCGGCCGCTGGATCGTCCTGCATCGACGTGAAAAGCCCGGCCCAGGGGCAGAGTCGGACTGACCTGCCGCGCCCCGGGGGAGTGAGGCGACTGGGCGGAAGTGCACGCTTACCCGACGTCGAGGGCCGCGAGCTGCTCCGCGCTGCCGGTGACGACGAGGCGCAGGTCGGCGTGGCTCTCGTCGATCGACCAGTCGACGAACGAACAGCAGGCGCTCTTGACCGCCACGAGGTCGTGAAGACGCTGGACGGAGTCGTCGGCTTTCGCGTAGTGGACGATGATCCGGGCGTCGCCGCGTTCGACGTCGAGGAGATATCCGTCGTCGAAGGCCCGCCATTTCTCGACCTGCTCCTTGCCGGCGTCCGGCGTGAGCGTGCAGGCGATGAGCACCGCGTTCGGCAGACCCTGCAGGGCGCTCTCGCGAACGTCCCGCGAGGCCCCACGGATGGCCGTGCGCAACTGCGCGACGGTCGGCGACCCGGCCCGCCCGTCGGGAGTCCGATACATGCGGCACGCGAGGCCGACCGGCGCACTGTCTTCGGCGAACGGGTCGACGCCGTCGATCAGTACGGTCGGGGAGCCGTGGAAGCCGAGGCGCGAGGCGTCCTCGGGTGTCTCGACCCGTTGGTGGACGACCTCCGCGCCAGATCGCCCGTCGAGGGCTTCGGCAATCTTGGAGTCGAGGATCTCCCAGTTCGGGCAGCCGTCGAAGTACTGGAGCGTGATCTTCATGGTCGTGGTCCTTTCCGTCGGCGTCGGGTCTCCTCGAGCGGCTCCCGGTTCGGGCGTCTCCCGAAGCGCTGGGCCTCGATGGTCATCGGTTCGCCTTCGTCCCGTGCGCCGGCTGGAGGTCCGAGGCTGCAGGCAGCCCTCGGCTCGCCGCGATGGGCCTGCGCGCGGCGCGTACGCCATTGAGGATGACGACGACCTCGGCAACCTCGTGGACGAGGACGACTCCGGCCAGGCCGAGCACCCCGAAGAGGGCGAGCGGGAACAGGACGACGATGATCGCCAGCGCGAGGACGATGTTGGCCGTCATGATGCGCCGGCCTCTGCGAGCATGCGCGAACGCGGCGGGGATCAGGCGCAGATCGTGGCCGGTGAAGGCGATGTCGGCGGATTCCACCGCGGCCGCGGAACCGGTGGCTCCCATCGCGATGCCCACGGTCGCGGTGGCCAGCGCGGGGGAGTCGTTGATGCCGTCGCCGACCATCGCCGTCGGCCGCGCTGCGGCCAGACCTGTGATCGCCTCCGCCTTGTCGGCTGGCAGCAGTTCGGCGCGGACGTCGTCGATGCAGGCCTGGGCGGCCAGGGCGCGGGCGGTGCGGGCGTCGTCGCCGGTGAGCATGACCGTGCCGATTCCCTGGTCGTGGAGCATGCGCACGGTCTCGGTGGCCTCGGGGCGGAGTTCGTCGCGCACGCCGATCAGGCCGGCGACCTCACCGTCGGCTTCCACCACGACGACCGTCATGCCCATTTCGGCCAGCTCGTCGGCGTCGGTCCGCAGGCCGGCCGGGGCGATCCAGCGTGGACTGCCGACCCTGACGAAACGGCCGGTGACCCGGCCGGCGATGCCGTGCCCGGCGTCCTCGGCCACCTCGCTCGCCGCCGGGGAGTCCGGCGCGGCCGCTGTGATCGCCGCCGCCAGGGGATGGGTGCTGGTCGCCTCGAGGGCCGCCGCCCACGCGAGGACGTCCTGTTGGCTGCCGCCCGGCGCGGTGCGGGTCTCGGTCACCTGCGGCTGGCCCTGGGTGAGGGTGCCGGTCTTGTCGAAGGCGACCGTGCGGATGGTGCCGAACTGCTCGAAGGCGGCCCCGGACTTGATGACGACGCCGAACCTTGAGGCGGACCCGATCGCGCTGATGACGGTGACCGGCACGGCGATCGCCATCGCGCACGGCGACGCCGCGACGAGGACGACGAGGGCCCGTTCGACCCAGGTCCACGGGTCGCCGACGACGAGCCCGAGCAGCGCGACCAGGGCCGCGGCGACGAGGACGGCAGGGACGAGGGGACGGGCGATCCGGTCGGCCAGCCGGGCGCGCTCTCCCTTGCGGGCGTGGGCCTGCTCGACCAGGGCGACGATCTGTGTCAGCGAGTTGTCCCGTCCGTCTGCGGTCGCCTCGACCAGCAGGGACCCGGACCCGTTCACCGCGCCTGCTGGCACGGGGTCGCCCGGTCCTACCTCCACGGGGATCGACTCCCCGGTCACGGCGGAGGCGTCGACGCTCGAGCGGCCCTCGGCGACCACGCCATCGGTCGGGACATGCTCACCGGCTCCGATCACGAGCAGGTCGAGTTCGCGGAGGTCGGCCACCGGCACGGTCGCGACTCCGCCCATGCGGGAGACGCGGGCGGTCTGCGGGACCAGCGAGAGCAGCGCGCGCAGTCCCTCCTTGGCGCGGTCCATCGCCCGATCCTCCAGGGTCTCGGCCAGGGAGAACAGGAAAGCCAGGGCGGCGGCTTCGGCGACGTGGCCGAGCAGCACCGCGCCGACCGCGGCGATCGTCATCAGCAGGCCGACGCCGAGCCGTCCACGGATCAGGCGGCGCACCGCGCCGGGCACGAACGTCCACGCGCCGGCCAGCAGCGCGATCCACTGGGTCACCAGCGCGGCGACGTCCAGGTCGGACCAGTCCAGCGCGTACCCGGCGACGAGGAACAGGCCGGCGACCGCTGAGGGGAGCAGGGCGAGGTCCCTCCACCACGGCGGGCGGGACTCCGGTTCCGCGCCAGGTTCCGATGGGCTCCGCGCCGGGTCTGGCCCGCAGCAGGCGTCGCCGTCGTCGTGTACCGCAGCCGGGACGGTCTCTGGCCCGCAGCAGGCATCGCCCGATGCCCTGGGTGCGTCCGTGCCGATCGGCTGCAGGGACGAGCGGCGGTTTTCCGCCCTCGGATGGCGCGGCTCGTCGACGCCGCAGCACTCATCGTTCATCGCACAGCCCCGTCGGCGTCGCAGCAGCCGGGCACCGAGCACTCCGGGTCCAAGCACGGTGCGCTCTCGTCCACCGCCAGCGTCACGTCCACGAGCGCGGTCAGGGCTGCGGCGATGTGCGGGTCGGCGATCTCGTAGCGGGTCTGCCGGCCCTCGGGCTCGGCGACGACGATCCCGCAGCCCCGCAGGCAGGACAGATGGTTCGACACATTCGTGCGCGTTAGCTCGAGCTCCCGGGCGAGTCTTGCCGGGTACCCAGGCTCATCGAGGAGGGACAGCAAGATCCGTGAGCGTGTCGGGTCGGACATGGCGCGGCCGAGGCGGTTCATGACGTCGACGCGTGAAGCAATGGTCAGCATGTACTGACCATACAGTGTTTGCTGACCGATTGGCCAGCCCGTGCGATCAGCCCTGCTGGGCAGCCGTTCCGGCGAAGGCCCTGAATGCGCACTCCGACCGGCAGGGCTCGTCACTGTCGGGGCAGCCGTCGACGTGGTCCCGCGCCTGCCGCAGCTGGTCCTGCAGCCGTGTCAGTGACCGAAGCTGTTGCTCAACGGCAGCGATCTGCTCGGCCAGCAGCGGCTGCAGCGTTGCCTTCACCCCCGTGCAGGTCCCGTCGTCGACGAGCTCGATGAGCCGGCGAATCTCGGGCAGCTCGAGGCCGAGCCGCTTCGCCGCGGTGATGAAGTCCAGCCGCTCGAGGTGGCCCTCGTCGAAGTCCCGGTACCCGTTCGGGCTCCGGTCCGCTGCGAGAATGCCGAGGCGCTCGTAGTAACGCAGCGTGCTCGCAGGCACCCCGGTGCGCTCGGAGACCTCGGAGATCTTCATGTTCCGACCATAGGGCGCTCCGGCTTGACCTTCAACCCGGGTTCAAGGTCTAGCGTTTAAAACGGCGCAGTGCATGCGCCCAGCCCGACAGAGAAGGAGACCCATGCGCGCGAGTATGGAATGGATGGTTAGGCACCAGGTCGCGCTCTACGTCGCGGGACTGGCCCTCGGGGCCGTCGTCGACTGTCCCGGCCCACGATCGCCCACCCGGCAGAGCACGCGATTCACCCGGTGCTGGCGCTTCTGCTCTACGCCACGTTCCTCAGCATCCCGTTCGGCAGGCTCGGCCGGGCATTCAAGGACTGGCGCTTCCTCACGACGGTCCTCGTCGTCAACTTCGTCCTGGTGCCGCTGGTCGTCTGGCCGCTGTCGCGGATCGTCGCCGGCGACCAGGCGCTGTTCGTCGGGGTGCTGTTCGTGCTGCTGACCCCGTGTATCGACTACGTCATCGTCTTTTCCGGCCTCGCGGGCGGCGACGAGGAGCGCCTCCTGGCGGCGGCCCCGCTGCTGATGATCGCCCAGATGCTCCTGCTGCCGCTGTACCTGTGGATCTTCATCGACGCGGAGTTCGTCGGCTCCGTCGAGTTCGGTCCCTTCGTCGAGGCCTTCGTCCTGATCATCGCCCTGCCGCTGGTCGCCGCCGCGCTCACGCAGCTCGCCGCCGCCCGATGGCGCATCGGGCGCAGGGTCGAAGAGATCGTCATGGGCGCGATGGTGCCGCTGATGGTCGCCACCCTGGCGGTCGTGGTCGCCTCGCAGGTCGCCGGGGTGAGCGCCCGGTCCGGCTCCCTGCTCCTGGCGGTGCCGGTCTTCGTCCTCTTCGCGGCCGTCATGGTGCCGGTGGGGATGCTGGTCAGCCGCGCGGCGGGCCTCGACGTGCCCGGCAGGCGCGCCGTCGTGTTCAGCGGCGCGACTCGGAACTCGCTCGTCGTGCTCCCGCTGGTGCTCGCGTTGCCCGCGGCGTTTGACCTGGCACCGCTGGTCGTGGTCACCCAGACGCTCGTCGAGCTCGTCGCCATGGTCGTGTTCGTCCGGTTCGTGCCGCTGCTGGTGCCGGAACTCGTGCCGGCTGCCGACGCGTCCGCGTAGGTTTCGTAGTCGAAGCTGCCCTCGCGCCTCAACGGGTCGGCAGGAGTCCTCGGAGGGCTGCCGCACTCCGACGGTCAAGCAATGAGCGCCTTGGCGGCGGCGAGGATGTCGATGGTCGGCCGGTACTAGGCACTGCTTGATTAGACATGCATCCATTTTGAAGGATGTCGATGCCGGCTACACGTCGACCGGATGGTGTTCGTGAAGGCGGGGCTCTCTGATCGTCGGTGATCCGCACTTCCTCGGCGTCTTCAGCATCCGGGCGTCACGTCAGTTGGAGAGTGGTTAAGCAGGTGGGGTCGTCGAGGCGGGTCGAGATGTCCTGTTTCGCGGTGCGGTCTTCGGTGCTGACCGTGAGCGTCGCATCAATACCGCGGGGCAGCCAGAGTCCGATGAATCCGTTGTCGTAAGTCGTGAGCGAATCTTCGAGGATGGTCTCGCCCGACGTCGTGTTGACCACTGTGACATCGACGTCAGTGTTGGCGAGCTCGCCGAGACAGGTAGTGAGGCTGTGGAAGTAGCACTCGTGGGTCTGCTCGAGATACGGGGCGATAGAGACGTAGAAGTCGTCCTCTGGCATCGGCAGAGTGGTTTGGTTGTTCTGATCGTCGGTGAGGACGAGTTGGTCGGGCTCGATCGAAGCCATGAGTTCGGTTGAGCGGTCTATGACCGGCATCGTGTCAAGACGCTTGATGATTTCCCGGGCGTCCAGGCCATCGAGGCCGTGGTGGGCTACCAGAGACTGATCGGATCCTGCGGAAGGGGATGGGTCAGCACCGGCGCAGCCGCTGAGCAGGAGGACGGCGCTGGCTGCCAGCGCGGTTATGGTCGCGCCGAGTCCCTGCCGGCTTCTGGAGGGTCGGATTGGTGCGGCAAGGGTAGGGGTCATATCGAGCTCTTCTCTCGGGTAGATGTTGGTCATGTCGTCAGGCCCGATCTCCGCCTCCGTCCCGCCCCGGGACCGAAGGCGGGACGATGCTCAGCTCACGCCTGCGCGGAGCGAAATCCCAAGGTGTTAGGAGCGGACGAGGCGGTTGATGGCGTCGCTGGCTTCCTGGATCTTGGCGATAGCCGCGTCCTCATCGCCTTGCTTGGCGGCGTCGAGGACGCAGTGCTTGAGGTGGTCATCGAGCAGGCCGGTCGCCACACCCTGCAGGGCCCGGGTGAGGGCGGAGACCTGGGTGAGGATATCGATGCAGTACTTCTCGTCGTCGATCATCTTCGTAATCCCCCGGGCCTGGCCTTCGATGCGCTTCATGCGGTTGCGGTAGCGGTCCTTGTCGCTGATGTAGCCGTGCTGGTGGGTCCCGGTGTCGGTCCTGATCTCGGTGCTGTCGGTGGCAGTGTCGTTGGCCATGGTTGTGTCCTTCACTTCTGGCGCTCCAGGACGGAGCGGGTGCTGGCTTCGGGGGTGAGGTCGATGCGCCGCAGCAGCTGGGCGTTGAGGGCGACAACGACGGTGGAGATCGACATCAGGATCGCGCCGACCGACATCGGCAGGACGAACCCGACGGGTGCGAGGACGCCGGCCGCGAGCGGGACGGAGATGAGGTTGTAGCCGGCGGCCCACCACAGGTTCTGCTTCATCTTCCGGTAGGCGGCCCTCGACAGCTGGATCACCGACAAGACGCTGCGCGGGTCGGAGCTGGCGAGAATGACCCCGGCCGAGGCGATGGCGACGTCGGTGCCGGCTCCGATGGCGATGCCGACATCGGCCTGGGCCAGCGCGGGGGCGTCGTTGACGCCGTCGCCGACCATGGCGACCTTCTTGCCCTCGTGCTGGAGCGCGGCGACTTTCGCGGACTTGTCCTCGGGACGAACGCCGGCGAAGACGCGGTCGATGCCGAGTTCCTGGCCGACCTCGTTCGCCACCGCTTCGGCGTCACCGGTGATCATGACGACCTCGACGCTGAGCTCATGGAGGGCGTCGACGGCATCGCGGGACTCTGGGCGAACCTCGTCGGCGAGCTTGAGGCCACCGATCACCTTGCCATCACGGAGGACGTGCAGGATGATCGCGCCCTCTGCCCGCCACGCGTCTGCCGTGTCGACCTCGTCCTGCCCGGTCTCTTCGAGCAGCCGGGGTCCGCCGACGCGGATCTCCTGGTCGGCCACCGTCGCAGTGACGCCGACCGCGGGGGAAGAGGTGAATCCGCTGGACGGCTCGAGGGTGAGGCTCTTCTCCTTGGCGGCGGTAACGATGGCCTGGGCGAGGGGGTGCTCGCTGTCGGCCTCGGCGGATGCGGCCAGGGCGAGCACCTGGTCGGCATCCATGCCTGCGGTCGGTTCGACGCCGGTGACGGTGGGCTCGCCCTTGGTCAGGGTGCCGGTCTTGTCGAAGAGGACCGCGTCGACTTGGCGCATGGACTCCAGGGCGAGGCGGTCCTTGACCAGGACGCCGCCGCGGGCGGCGCGCTCGGTGGCGATGGAGACGACCAGTGGGATCGCCAGGCCCAGAGCGTGGGGGCAGGCGATGACGAGGACGGTGATGGTGCGGATGACCGCGTCGTCGGGCAGTCCGAAGAGGGTCCAGACTGTTGCGGTGATCAGGGCGGCTACGAGGGCGAACCAGAACAGCAGGGCAGCGGCGCGGTCGGCGATGCGCTGTGCACGGGAGGAAGAGCCCTGCGCCTCAGCGACGAGCCGGTTGATGCCCGCCAGCGCCGTGTCGTCGCCCGTGGCGGTGATCTCCACCCGCAGGCCGGAGTCGGTGGCGACGGTGCCGGCGGTGACGTTCTCGCCCTCGCCGCGGGCGACGGGGCGTGACTCGCCGGTGATCATGGACTCGTCCATGTCGGCGCGGCCGTCGACGACGATGCCGTCGGCGGGGACGCTGCCACCGGGGCGGACGATCACGACATCGCCGACGCGCAGCTCGGCCGGGTCGACCTTGACGACGTCGTCGCCCTCGATCCGCTCGGCCTCATCGGGCAGCAGCGCGGCCAGGGAGTCCAGCGCCGAAGTGGTCTGGGCCAGGGAGCGCATCTCGATCCAGTGGCCCAGCAACATGATGACGATCAGCAACGCCAGCTCCCACCAGAACTCGAGCTCGTGATGGACGAGCCCGAGAGTGGCGGCCCAGGAGGCGAGGAACGCGACGGTGATCCCGAGCGCGATCAGCAGCATCATCCCGGGCTGGCGGCTCTTCAGCTCGCTGACGGCACCGGTGAGGAACGGGGTGCCGCCCCAGGCGTACATGACGGTGCCGAGCACTGCGGCGACCCAGCCCGCCCAGCCGGGCACCGAGTAGCCCAGCAGCATGGCGAACATGGGAGAGAACGCGACCACCGGGATGGCGATGACGAGGTTGATCCAGAACAGTCGACGGAACTGGCCGACGTGGTCGCCGTGGCCCGCATGACCACCATGGCCACTGCCGTGATCGCCGTGCCCGGCATGGTCGCCGTGTTCCATGGTGTGGCCTTCGTGCTCGGCATGCGAGTCGTCAACGTGGCCGGACTCGGTGGTCTCGTCGGCGACGTCGCCGTGGTGATGGTGATGCGTGGTCGGGTCCGTCATTGCTCTTCGCTTCCCCTCGTTCTTCCCCGGTCTTCCCTTCGATCGGGTCGTGTCTCGCCGCGGACCCTTCAGGGCCCGCGGCGGCCGGCTCAGGAGGCCGGCTTGATCTCGCTCTCGACGACCCACTTGTGGTTGGTCATCTTCATGCCGTCGGACTCATAGTCGACCATGTAGACGGTCTCGTCGGTGGAGGAGGCGATGGTCGCCTTCGCGCCCTTCATGCCCTCCATGTGCTCCGCTTCCAGCGTGACCTCGGTGCCGTCGGCCACTCGCTGGTCTCCGGCATCCTTGATCTCCTCCTGCACGACCCACTTGTGATCCTTGACCGGATCCCCGCCGGTGGTGGGCGTGAAGTTCACCGCGTAGGTATAGGTGTCGTAGGCCCCGGCGATCGTGGCCGGTGCGCCGTCCATGCCCTCCATGTGATCGGCGGTGAGCTTGACCTCGGTGCCGACCGGATACTTCGGCGACGCGGCCTTCTCGATGCCCTCGGGGGCGGGGCCGCCGTCCATCGGATGCTCCATCCCGCCGCTGTCAGAACTGCTGCCACTGCTTCCGTGGCCCTCGTGCTGGCTGGTCGACGAGGGGGTCGCTTGGTCCTGGTCTCCTCCGGTGCTGCAGCCGGAGAGCACGAGTGCTCCGCCGAGCACTCCTGCGGCGACGGTGGTCATGAGGCGCTTGCGCATCAAGTCTCCTATCCATTCATTGTAGTCCGATCAACATTATACCCCTATGGGGTATAGGTCAAATATCGATCGGTGGGCGTGGAATCGCTCAGCTTCGATCCAGTCGCCCCGGGCAGCAGTAGTAATACTGCAGCCCCGGGGCATCGAAGGATCAGGCCATGTTGGCGGCGTACTTGGCTGGATCGGAGTCGAAGGTCGGTCCGCAGCCTGGGCAGCAGAGCCAGTAGCGCTGCCCGTCGTAGTCACGGAAGAGGCCCTTTTCTTCGGCGTCCTGTTTGTTGACCGGATTGCCGACCATGACGGGGCAGGTGGTCATGTCGTCGCTTCCTTCGACGAGAAGGTTTTCGCGATGGCCGGAATTCGCGGCGTGGTTCTCTGCGCCGGTCGTGCCGCAGCAGCCGGATCCTGCGCTGACCGGTGCCTCGGCTGCGGATGTCTCGGTTGCGGGGGAGGTGCTGCAGCAGCTGGTGGGTGCCTGGTCTTCGATTCTCATTCTCGGTGGATGCCTTTCGTGTGTTCGGATGATGGTTGGTTCTGCGGCGTCACTGCTTGGCGACGCTGCGGAACCCGCGCAGGCGGAGGCTGTTGCCGACGACGAAGACGCTGGAGAACGCCATCGCCGCGCCTGCGAGCATGGGGTTGAGCATGCCCAGCGCCGCGACCGGAATGGCCGCGACGTTGTAGGCGAAGGCCCAGAACAGGTTCGACTTGATCGTGCCCAGGGTCCTGCGGGAGAGCCGGATCGCGTCGACCGCGGCCCGCAAGTCGCCCCGCACGAGGGTGATGTCGGAGGCCTCGATGGCGACGTCGGTGCCGGTGCCCATCGCCAGGCCAAGGTCGGCCTGGGCGAGGGCGGGGGCGTCGTTGACGCCGTCGCCGACCATCGCGATGACCTTGCCCGCGTCCTGGAGGCGGGTAACAACATCCACCTTGTCCTTGGGCAGGACCTCGGCGATGACCTTTTCGATGCCGACCTCGGCGGCGATCCGCTTGGCCACGGCCTCGTTGTCGCCGGTGAGCAGGACCGGGGTGAGGCCCAGGTCTTTCAGGCCCTGGATCGCCTCGGCGCTGGTGGGCTTGACGGCGTCGGCGACGACGAGGATTCCGCGGGCCTGTCCGTCCCAGCCGACGGCGACGACGGTCTTGCCCTCGTCCTCGGCTGCGGCCTTGGCGGCGGCGACGTCGGAGGAGAGGTGCTGCGACCAGTCGGCCAGCAGGGACTCCCGGCCGACGAGCACGCCGCGGCCGTCGACGACTCCCTGGACGCCCTTGCCCTCGATGTTCGCGAAGTCCTCGGGAGTGGGCAGCTGCCCGATCTCCTGGACCGCGCCCTTGGCGATGGCCTGGGCGATGGGGTGCTCGGAGGCGTCCTCCAGAGCGCCTGCCAGGCGGAGCAGCTCGGCGCGGTCGACGCCGGGCTCGGTGATCGCCTCGACCAGGGTCATCTTGCCGGTGGTGACGGTGCCGGTCTTGTCGAGGACGATAGTGTCGACCTTGCGGGTGGATTCGAGAACCTCGGGACCCTTGATCAGCACGCCCATCTGCGCGCCGCGACCGGTGCCGACCAGCAGGGCGGTGGGAGTGGCCAGGCCGAGGGCGCAGGGGCAGGCGATGACGAGGACCGCGACCGCTGCGGTGAAGGCGGCGGAGACGGGGAACCCGGCACCGAGCCACGCGCCGAGGGCGATGACCGAGATGGCGATGACGATCGGAACGAACACGCCAGAGATCCGGTCGGCCAGGCGCTGGACCGCGGCCTTGCCAGTCTGGGCGTCCTCGACGAGCTTGGCCATCTGTGCCAGTTGGGTGTCCGACCCGACGCGGGTCGCGCGGATGACCAGGCGGCCGCCGGCGTTGACGGTCGCGCCCGTGACCGGGTCGCCGGCGACGACCTCGACTGGCACGGACTCTCCGGTGAGCATGGACGCGTCCACGGCCGACGTTCCGGAGGCGACGGTGCCGTCGGTGGCGATCTTCTCACCTGGGCGGACGACGAACTCGTCGCCGACGGCCAGATCGGAGGTCGGGATCTTGACCTCGGCCCCATTGCGCAGAACCGAGACTTCCTTCGCGCCGAGCTCGAGCAGGGCGCACAGCGCGGCACCGGCCTGGCGCTTGGAGCGCTTCTCGAAGTAGCGGCCGGCGAGGATGAACATCGTCACCCCGGCCGCGGCTTCGAGGTAGATGTTGCCCGCGCCGTCGGAGGGAGCGATGGTGAACTCGAAGGGATGCGTCATGCCTGGCGTCCCGGCGGTGCCGAGGAACAGGGCGTAGAGCGACCACAGGAACGCCGCGGTCGTGCCCATGGAGATGAGGGTGTCCATGGTCGCGGTGCCGTGGCGCAGGTTGGTCCACGCTGCCTTGTGGAACGGCCAGGCCGCCCAGACGATCACCGGTGCGGCCAGGGCCAGGGAGGCCCACTGCCAGTAGGTGAACTGGAGCGCAGGAACCATGGCCATGGCGATCACCGGGACGGTGAGCACGATTGCGCCGATGAGGCGGTGCTTGAGCGATGTCAGCTCGGAGTCGGGAGCCTCACCATCGTCCGTGGTCGGGCCCGACGGCGTCGCGTCCTTGGGCTTGGGCATGGCAGCGGTGTAGCCGGTCTTCTCGACCTCGGCGACCAGCAGGGCGGGGTCGTACCCGTCGGGCACGGTGACCTTGGCCTTCTCGGTGGCGTAGTTGACCGTGGCGGAGACACCGTCGAGCTTATTGAGCTTACGCTCGATCCGGTTCGCGCAGGAGGCGCAGGTCATCCCGCCAATCTCGAGCTCGATGCCGGCGTCCGCGACTAGCGGCGCTTGGGTGTTCGCTGCAGCTTGGGTGCTCACCGCGTGTCCTTTCCTGTTGCTTCTTCGTCGACGGACTGGCCCTTTGGGGATCAGTGGCCGCCCGAGTGTGATTCGTCGTCTGCCTGGGTGCCGTCGCCGTGCCCGGCGTCGACCACGAACTGTGCGGTGCGGACCTTGCCGTCGATCTGGAAGTCCAGGTACAGCAGGTATCGGCCGGCGGTGGGGACCTCGGCGGCGAAGCTGACGTCTGGTCCTCCGGTCGACCCCGCTTGGGGTTCGTCGCCGGCGGGGTGCACGTGCAGGTAGGCCAGGTCACCCTCGCGCAACGCGACCAGGTGGCCAAATGCGCCGAGGTACGGCTCGAGCGCGGTGACCGGCTTGCCGTTGCGCTCGACGGTGGCCGTCAGGTCGCTCGTGCTCCCGGCGTTTAATTCTCCGTCCAGGGTGACGGTGTACCCGTCGACCTCGTCGGTGCGCGAGACCGTCGCCTCGACCGGGGCGTAGTCGCCGGCGACCTCGACGGCACGGGTGAGCGTGACGCCCTCGGCGTCCTTCCCGGCGGGGGTGAAGTCGGCGTAGACGCGGTAGGTTCCTGCCTCGTCCCAGTTCCACGACGGCACCGACCAGGTGCCGGTGGCCTCGTCCAAGTCCGGGTGCACGTGGCGGAACTGCGTCCCGTCGGTGCGCACCACGATCAGGTGAAGATCCTTCTCATGAGTCCTCGTGTACTCCGTCACCGGCTTCCCGTCCTCATCGAGGATCCGGAAGCTCAGTTTGCCGGCATCATTGGTGCCTGATGGGGCCGTGACGGGAGAGAGGACGTAGCCGGCAGCGCTGGCCGAGACGCCGTTCATCGCGTGCTCCATGTTCTGCTCCTCCGTGTCCCCGTGACCCTCGCCGTGCGAGCCCGTGTCGCTGCTCTTGGCCCAGGCGGCCAAGACGCTGTCGGGGACGACGACGCCGGCGAGCCCGAAGGCCGCGCCGAACGCCACCACCAGCCCAGCGCCGTAGGCCGCGAGCCTGACCGGTGCCTTCATCAGACGCGAACCGCCGTATAGCCGGCTTCCTCGACCGCGGCCAGGACCTTCGCGTCGTCGACCTCGCCGGAGGCGGAGACGACGAGCTTGCCGGTCTGCGCGCTGACCTGGATATCGGTGACGCCAGAGATCTCGCTGACCTCCTCGCGGACCGACATCTCGCAGTGCCCGCAGGTCATGCCCGTCACCTGGTACTCGTTCGCAGTCATCGCATAACCTCCTCAATTTGGGTACCCCCGGTGGGTACCTGTGTGAGTGCAACCGTATACCCCTGACGGGTATTCCCGCAAGGGGATGCGGACTCGCCGCTGAATGATCCCCACGTGTCGAGGGGATACACCACCGGGGTATGCTGGGGCTGTGGAGACCGCGACCGATGAACCCTGCCGCAGCCGGCACTGGCTGCAGCTGATCATTCTTACGGCGCTGCTGATCACGGGTCTCCTCGGCATGCACGCGCTGGTCGGCGGACCGGCAGCGGCGACGACCCCCATGGCGTCGCCGGCTCACGCGTCCTCGCAGTCGCCCGGCATGACGGGCATGACGTCTATCGCCTCCATGTCGAGCGCGACCGGAGCACAGGGTCCGGTGCACGGCTCCGGAGGCTGCGCAGACGCCATGAACAGCGGCGACTCCACCTGTGTCTCCGCGCCTACGACCCAGAGCATTCCGGCCCTCCCCGTTCCGTCCGTCGCAGCTGTGCCCACACTCGTCTCTGCGCCCATGCCGTCGTCGCCGTCCGAGACGCCCCGCCGGTTCGCGCTGACGCATCTGGAGCTGTCGATCTACCGAACGTGAGCACTGAGGAGCGCCGATGCGGCGCTCCTCAGTCAGCCACCTCGGCGGGTCCACGACCCTGCCGTGCCTGCCACGACACCGTGTCCCAAAACGCTGGCCCATCTTCCGGGCCCAGGCGGCTCTGTGCCTCCGATCACCCGTGTTCGTCGAGCGCGCGGGCGCGATGTCGTGGTCCCGTTCACCATCGACACAGAAGGACATCACCCATGCATTCCACCCTGAATCGTCGACAGTTCCTGTCTGTCGGCGCATTGACGCTGACTGCCGCCGGCTTCGCCGGATGCAGCACCACCGCCACTAAGACAACCTCGTTCATTGGGTCCAGCAGCACCGCAGTCACTTCCGCGGAGGCGAAGCGCCGCCGCACCGGAACGATCGTGCGGCGTGCGCTGACCGCCGAGCCGGTCACCCTGGACCTCGGAGGGAAGACCGCCAAGACCTGGGCCTATCGGGGAGCGTCGGCGACCAAGCCGCTGCGCGGCAACGTCGGTGACTCCCTGAAGGTCGACTTCACCAACGACCTGCCCGATCCGACCAGCGTCCACTGGCACGGGCTGGCGCTGCGCAACGACATGGACGGAGTGCCGAGCCTCACCCAGGAGCCCATCGAGCCCGGTGGGTCGTTCGACTACGAGTTCACGCTGCCCGAGCCGGGCACGTTCTGGTTCCACCCGCATGTCGGCGTGCAGCTCGACCGCGGCCTGTATGCGCCGCTGATCATCGACGATCCGCACGAGAAGGGCGACTACGACCAGGAATGGGTGATCGTTCTTGATGACTGGCTGGACGGCGTCACCGCGACGCCCGACGAGGTCCTCGCCGAGCTCGAGAAGGGGATGATGGACCACGGCGGCATGGACATGGGGCCGATGCGGATGGGCAACACCCTGATGGGCGCGACCTCGCCGCTACTCGGCGGCGACGCCGGCGACGTCTACTACCCCCTCTACCTGATCAACGGCACGCCTGCGAACGACCCCCAGACCTTCACCGCCAAGCCCGGGGAGCGGATCAGGCTGAGGATCATCAACGCCGGCGGCGACACCGCCTTCCGCTTCGGGGTCGGCGAGCACCCGCTGACGATCACCCACACCGACGGATTCCCCGTCGAGGCCTTCGAGGCCGAGAGCGTCGTGCTCGGCATGGGGGAGCGCTACGACGCGATCATCACCGCCGGCGACGGCGCGTTCGCGGTCGTCGCCGAGGCCCTGGGGAAGCAGGACCAGGCCCTCGCCGTCCTGCGCACCGCATCGGGCAGCGCACCCGCGAAGGACACGACGCTGCCGCAGACGAAAAATCCCGCCACAGCGGCCGACCTCAGGGCAGCCGGCGAGGTCGCACTTCCCAAGCGCGGCGTCGACCGCACGCTCACCCTCGAGCTGACCGGAAGCATGGAAAAGTACGACTGGGCGATCAACGGCAAGCGCATGAACATGGACCAACCGATGCGCGACGCCCTCGGCATCGCCGACGGGGAGCGGGTCGCCCTCGAGTTCAAGAACTCGACGACGATGTGGCACCCGATGCACCTGCACGGGCACACCTACCAGCTTCCCGGCGGCGGGCCGCGCAAGGACACCTCGATCGTCCTGCCCGGCACGACGCTGCGCGTCGAGTTCGACGCCGACAACCCCGGGCGGTGGCTCACCCACTGCCACAACGTCTACCACGGGGAAGCCGGGATGATGACGACGATCGCCTACCAGGAGAACTGACGCATCAGGGCCGCGCACCTTACCGGGTGCGCGGCCCTGCGCCTCAATTGCGCGGACATGGCGTCTTCGTGACCCGGGGGAGACGGTCCGATGCCCCCGACGCGGCGCATCGGAACAGACAGTGCAGCACACGCCGCAACGTCGGTGAGTGTCGGACAGTGTCGATGGTGGTTCTGAGCGTGGTCATCGGGACTCCTTCGGCGTGTTTCGGCGGCATCGTCGCGGGACGGGTCAGCCGCCGTCTCGGCGTACCTGCGGCGGGTGTCGGCGTTCGTGTCCGGCGGACTCATCCGTCCGCCGGACACGAACGGTCGAGGATGCGTCACGACTCCTGAGCGGGCTCCTTCTCGGCGTCGACGTGAGCCTGCCCGGTGGGGCGGATGTGCCGCAGACCGATCGCGGCGATGAGCGCGGCAAGGGCGGCGATGATCGCGGAGGTGATCCCAGCGGCGTTCAGTCCGCTGGTGAACGCCTGCTGGGCCGCGGTCGTCAGTGCCTCTCCGACGTCGCCCGGCAGCTGTCCGGCGGCGGCGATGGCCCCGTCGATCCCGGTCTCGGCCGCGGCCGCCGCCTCCGGTGGCAGCCCATCGGGCAAGGAGTCGCTGATCTGGCTGCGATAGGCGGCGATCCCGATGCTGCCGATGACCGCGACACCGAGTGAGATGCCCAGGTCGTTGACGGTCGTCGCGAGCCCGGAGGCACCGCCGGCCTTCTCCGGCGGGACCGAGCTCACCACCAGGTCCGTGGTCAGCGCCATGGAGGGCGCGACCCCGGGGTAGGTGACGACGAAGCTCGCGATCACCAGCGCGAGACCGGTGACGGCGTCGAGCTGGGTGAACAGGATGTAGCCGACGACCTGGGTGAGCAGGCCCACGGCGATCACGTTGCCCGGCCGGAACCTCCGGGCGAGCATCGGCGAGAGGGTCGAGACGACGATGAGAACTGCCGCGGCAGGCAAAATCGACAGTCCGGCCTGCATAGGCGAGAGCCCTTGCACCTGCTGCAGGTACTGGGTGAACAGCGAATACACCCCACCCAGCGCCGCGGCCGAAAGAAGGAACACCGCGAGTGCTCCGCTGACGGTGCGGTTGGCAAACAGCCGGACGTCGAGCAGGGGCTGGGTCGCGCGCAGCTGCCGGATCACGAACCACAGCCCGACCAGTACTCCGGCGATCAGCAGGCCGATCGACGGGCCGGCCGGCTCCTGGGTGGCGAAGCGCTTGACGCCGTAGATGATGGCCAGCAGCGAAGCGACCAGAAGCAATGCGCTGAGCAGATCGATCTTCGCGGTCGGATCCTTGTGCTCAGGCAGCAGCAGCGGCGCGCCGATGGCCACCAGCGCCATCACGGGCACCGCGACCAGGAACGTCGCCTGCCAGCCGAAGACCTCGAGCAGCAGGCCGGACAGCAGTGGTCCGAGGGCGACACCGGCGAAGATCCCGCCGGCCCAGACGCCGATCGCGACGCCTCGCGCCTTCGGGTCGGCGAAGAGCACGAAGATCAGCCCCAGCGTGGACGGGAGCATCATGGCTCCTCCCACGCCGAGGATGGCGCGCCAGGCGATCATCAGCTCGGGACTGGTCGTCAACGCCGCAGCGATGGACACGATTCCGAACAGGACCGCGCCGATCACCATAAGCAGACGCTTGCCGATCCGGTCGCCGAGGACGCCCATCGCGACGAGGAATCCGGCCATGACGAACCCGTAGATGTCGAGAATCCACAGCAGCTGTGCGCTAGTCGGGTTCAGATCAGCAGCCATGTTCGGGGCCGCCAGGAACAAGATCGTCAGCATCATGAACAGCAGGGTCGACGGGATCACGAGGACCGCGAGCCCCCACCACTGCTTCGCCCCGGTCCGGGGTGCAGGTGCATTCGTCTCAGACATGGCGCACCTCCTTGTTCTGCGTCGTCGTTCTCATGGCTCCATTGGTCCATTCGTTCTCGACAGGGTTGTCACGGGCCGGGAGGCCCTCAGTCGAAGTCAAGCATCGGTGTACGACTTCTAACCGCTATACTAGCTCGTATATTCCCGTACGAGTTAGAGGTGGGTATGCCGAACGGAAAGGGCGCGGCCGGCGCTGGTGAACAGAAGCCGGTGCGGCGAGGAAAGATGGCCAACCAGAGGGCAGACGCCCAGCGCAATCGGGCGAAGATCCTCGCGGCGACGCCGGATGCGCTCAGGAAGGACCCTGATGCCTCCGTCGCCGGCATCGCCGCCGAGGCGGGGGTCGGTCGGATGACCCTCTATGGGCATTTCAAGACGCGTGCCGAGCTCATCGACGCGACCCTCGCCGACAGCCTGGAACGAGCCGAGGCCGTCCTGGCCGACGTGCCTCTCGACGGTGATCCGGGCCAGGCGTTCGAGGCCCTGATCGCCCCGAGCTGGATGCTCCTGGAGCACATTCGCGCCGTGCTCGTGGTGGCTCAGCGCGAGCTGCAGCCGGCCCGCATCCGCGAGATGCACGAGAAGGCCGAAGCCCGGATGCGGGGCCTTCTCGAGCGCGGCCAGCGCGAGGGCGTCTTCCGTGCGGATCTGCCTGTCGACTGGCTCCTCGCGGTCACTCACCTGACCATGAACGCCGCAGCCGAGGAAGTCACCGCCGGCCGGCTCGACAGAGATGACGCTGCCCGCGTCATCGTCGTCACCCTGCACTCTGCCTTCGCCGCCAACGATCACAACTGACCCGCCGAATCGCCGGCCAGGGCAATTCGTCGTCCTCGCGAGCCGAACGTGGGGCGGCCGGTGGCGTCTCGTGGGGCACTCATCGATGCGCACTTACGTTCGAGTATGCAATAATCTGCGTATGGACGCAGATAAGCAGATATGCGGGCTCGACCCCGACAGTCAGTACGTGGAACTTGCCGTCGAGGTGTTCGGGCTCCTCGCCGACGCGACCCGAGTCCGGATCGTCCTCGCGCTGCGTCGCAGCGACGAGCTGTCGGTGAACCACCTCGCCGAGAGCGTGGGCAAGTCGCCGGCCGCGGTGTCGCAGCACCTGGCGAAGCTGCGGATGGCCCGGATCGTGTCGACCCGGCAGGAGGGGCAGCGGGTGTTCTATCGGCTGGAGAACGAGCACGCCTCCCAGCTGGTGTCCGACGCGATCTTCCAGGCCGAGCACTCTGTCGCCAATGGGCAGGTCCCGGCACACCACCACGAGGAACGAGCAGAAGCATGACGGAGCACAGCCACGCCCATCCGCACGCTGACCACGAGCAGGAGAGCGGAGCGTCCGCGCACGATCACGCGGATCGTGATCACGGCCAGGACCACGGGCATACGCACGGTCATGGCCATTCCCATGACCACGGCGAGCACGGTCACTCCCACCCGACGGGGTTCAAGGGCTTCCTGTACGGGATCTTCGTCCCGCACTCCCACGACGCCGCCGACTCGATCGACGACGCGATGGAAGCCCACTCCGAGGGAATCCGCGCGCTGAAGATCAGCCTGGTGCTCATGCTGGCAACGACCGTGCTGCAGGCCGCCGTCGTCGCGTTCTCCGGATCGGTAGCGCTGCTGGCCGACACGATCCACAACCTCTCCGACGCCCTGACCGCGGTGCCGCTGTGGATCGCGTTCGTGCTGTCCCGTCGGGTCGCCACGCGGAAGTACACCTACGGCTTCAACCGGGCCGAGGACCTCGCCGGGCTGTTCATCGTCCTGATGATCGCCCTGTCGGCAGTCATCGCCGCTTGGGAGGCGATCGACCGCATGCTCAACCCCAGGCCCATGGAGAACATCGGCTGGGTGATCGCCGCCGGCATCATCGGCTTCCTCGGCAACGAGGCGGTCGCGGTCTACCGCATCCGCGTGGGCAGGAAGATCGGCTCGGCCGCCCTGGTCGCAGACGGCATCCACGCCCGCACCGACGGATTCACCTCTCTGGCCGTCGTGGCCGGCGGGATCGGCGTGCTGCTCGGCTTCCCGCTCGCCGACCCGATCGTAGGCCTGCTGATCTCGGCCATGATCGCGGTGCTGCTGGTCGGTACCGTGCGCTCGGTCGGCCGACGGCTGATGGATGGCGTCGAGCCGGAGCTCGTCGACCGCGCCGAGCACGCCCTGGAGCATCTGGCCGAGGTCGAGTCGGTGGAACGGGTGCGGATGCGCTGGGTCGGGCACAGGCTCCATGGCGACGCGCTCGTCCGCACCTCCGCGACGAGCCTCTCCGACGCCGACCGGCTGGCCGCGGAGGCGGAGAGTTCGGTGAAGCAGCACATGCCGAATGTGGATGAGATGTCTGTCCGAGTGGCCCCGGTCTGGCGGTGACTGGCTCCGTCATGCGGCTGGTCGTTTAGGAGCGGCTCGTATGCATCTCCTTCTCGAGACGAGACCGATGCCCCGCGATCATGCGAGGGCCGGTCTCAGAAAACTGTCCAGTTAGGGCGAGCGTCCAAGGCGGGCTACAGGAGGCGACGACCGGCAGGTGTTGAAGATCTGGAGGAGCGCCGACGCCCGAAGAGGAGTGGCTCGACGTCGCCGCCGCGGCCGAATGCCTCCATTGAAGCGCCCGGACCGCCCCGGCGACTCACCTCAGTATCATGGTCTTCAACGCGTGCTGCCCTGCTGGATTGGGAGTGCGAGTCGAGTGCCGATTCATTCGCGAGTCGACTGGCGACTCGACTCGCTTGTGAGTGAACGTCACAAACTTGTCGAGTCGGGTTACTTCGAGCGCTCGCTGGCCGTCTACGGCCGGGCGGGCGAGCCGTGCCGGCGCTGCGGTGCGCCGATCCGACGGCTGACCGTGGCCGGGCGCACCACGCACGTCTGCCCGCGCTGCCAGCCGGCGCAGCGGCTGCGCGGAGGGCCTCGGTGGCGCGCTGTTCAGTTCCCATCGAGGTGAGCGAGGAGCACGCGGACGCGGACGTCGATGGCGTCGCGGATGGCGGCAGCGCCTTCGGGAGCCGGTTGCAGGCGTCAGCCTCGCCAGAGCTCGATCGACTCCCAATCGCGTGGCACGCCCATCGACTCGACCGTCAGGGCGTGCGAGCTCGGGAACCTCCGCAGCAGCGCTGTCAGTTGTTGCGCCCAGTCGGAGCTGGGGTCGATGATCGGCAGGAGATACGCAATGACGGCGAGGGCGCTGTAGGTGCCGAAGACGCCCTTCGCCGTCGCCTCATCACGCAGGTGGTCGAGGATAGGGACTTGCCCGACCTGGGGGCGGGCCGGTGCGTACTGGAGCTTCCTGTTGAACAGGCGGGAGTGGTGCGCCGCGACGTTGCGGACGTAGTTCAGGCTGGCCAACCAGCTGCTCATGATGCGCTTAGTCGGTAATCCGAACGCCAGGGCGATCTCCTCGGCGTCCTGCTGGTTCATCCCCCGATAGAGGACTGAGAGGTGGCCCAGCTCGAGGATCTCGGTGAGCGCCCAGACCGGCATCCGATCGTCGTACTTCTCCCGGAAGTGCTTGACGAACTGCTCGTCCGAGCGGATCTTCCTCTCGTTGACACGCCGAAGCCATTGCGCGTGCTTGCTCGGCGCGGGATCCCCCGCGTCGGTGCTCTCGCCGGTGAAGGACTCAGTGAAACAGGCGGGGTCCTCGTAGGCGAAGGGGGACCTTCGGCCAAGCACGTATCCGATCCGCATTCGGGCGGCGACTTCGATGCGCTCGGCGCCGTCCATGACGAGCAAGCGCAGGCGTCGGTCGAAGTCGATGAGGTCCTCGGCGTGCTGCAGCGTTGTGCCGGTCCTGTAGTCGCTGAGCACGCGGACCTGCACGCGACCTTCGTCGTCGATGTCATCCTCGGACTCACGGAACGGGTAGAGGTAGCCGGTGAGGCGGTAGTAGCCGACCGCCTGGCGGACCGACGCAGCCCGGGCGTGGTCTTCGATCTCGACTCCATGCCTCATCAGTCGATCGATCTGTTCGTCGACGGACAGCCACGACTTCGCGTACTCGGCCATGCTCCTCCCCGGGAAAGAAAATCAGCCCGCGCCTTGCGGCAGCGGGCTGATCATGATGGTGCAAGCTTAGCACGGAGCAGAGGCGAGGCTCCGTAGTCTGTGGATGGCCGCCGGTTCTGCGGAGTTTCGATGCGCCGGGACCTGCGCACGAGTCGAGTGCCGTTCGGAGTCGGGCTACTTCGAGCGCTCGCTGGCCGTCTACGGCCGGGCGGGGGAGCCGTGCCGGCGGTGCGGCACGCCGATCCGGCGGCTGACCGGGGCAGGTCGCGCCTCGCACGTCTGCCCGCGCTGCCAGCCGGTGCAGCGGCTGCGGTGAGCGCGGCCGACGTCGCCGCGGGCAGGGCTCGCAGCCTCGCTCCTACGCTACGCGCACGCGCCTGCGCCGCGCCGGCAGGGACATGAGTGCCACGGCACCCACGGTCAGCGCCATGCCCGCGTACTGGAGCGCGCCCAGCTGCTCGTGCAGCACGAGGCGGCCCATGACGATGCCGGACAGCGGCTGGAGGAGCAGCACGGTGGCCGCGAGGTCCGCGGGCAGGCGCACCGTCCCCATGCCGATGAAGACGAAGGAGAGGAACTGGCCGCCGAACGCCACGGCCACGAGCCAGCCCCACGAGGCGCCCGGCATGTGCATCGCGATCGTGCCGGTGACGAGCCCGAACAGGCCGATGACGGTCGCCGCGGAGCCCGTGCCCAAGGCCACCGGGGCGAAGATGCGCCGTCGGTCGAGCTTCGTGGCCCGGCGGTTGCAGTAGAGGTATCCCGCATACAGGCCGCCGGCGGCCACGCCGAAGACCGTGCCGCGCACGGGACTGTCCGCCTGCAGTGCGCGCGTGCCGATCCCGCCCGTGAGCGCGAGCCCGGCGAGCATGACGGGAAGCGCCAGGAAGAACCGCGGGCGCAGCCGCTCGCCCTCGATGAGGCGGGCCAGCAGCGGGTAGACGATGACCTGCGAGCCGATGAGCACGGTGGCGACCGCTGCGCCCGTGTCCAGGATCGACTGCGTCCACATGAGGTAGTCGCACGCGAGGAAGACCCCGGAGCCCAGGGCCCACCGACCCGCCCCGGGCCACAGGCGGCCCAGGCGGCGGTACTCGAGGGCGCCGCAGATCGCCAGGGGGATGAGCGCGAGCGCGCAGCGGTAGAACGCGGCGGTGACGGCGCCCTGCCCGGAGAGCCGGATGAACGTCGAGGAGGCGCCCACGAGCGCGCACCCCAGCACCGTGATCGCCAGGGGCGCGAACAGGCGCTCGCCGGTGGAAGTCTGCATGCCTCCCATTCTGACCGTCGGGACAGATAAGGTCTATTGAATAGAAGTGAACGAAATTCTTCAGTTGGCCTATGCAAAGGGGTGCCCATGAGCGGCCGAACGCCCGCCCGGCGCGAGCTGCACAACTGGGATCGGCTGCGCGTCTTCGCCGAGGTCAGCCGCACAGGCTCCGTGGCCGGTGCCGCCGAGGCCCTGGGCGTCACGGCGCCCGCGGTCTCCCAGCAGCTGCGCCGCCTGGAATCCGAGCTCGGCACGCGCCTCGTCGAGCCCATGGGCCGCGGGATCGTGCTCACCTCCGCCGGCCATCGCGTGGCGCGCGAGGCCCGCGGCATGGCCCGGGCGCTCGGCGAGCTCGTGCGCGCCCTGCCCGCCCTGGCGGGGGAGGCGGCCGGTCCTGTGCGCATCGGCGCCCCCATGAGCGTGCTGGCGCCCCTCCTCGCCCCGGCGCTGGCGCGCCTCCAGACCACCCACCCGGACCTCGAACCGCAGCTCGTGGACGGTGAGGCCTCGGACTTCCTCGCCCGCCTGGCCGACTACGGCCTCGACGCCGCGATCGTCGAGCGCTGGCCCAGCGACGCCCCGCAGCCCAGCCGTGGGCTCGCGGAGCGCGCCCTGCTGCGCGAGCCGGTGCACATCGTGGTCCCGCAGCGCCTCGCGGCCCCGGAGCCGCGCTCGCTGCGCGAGGCGCTCGCGGGGCTCGGCGAGACCCCGTGGGTGGTCTGCCCGCCGGGCAGCGGGGCGCTCGAGACCCTCCGCCAGCTCACCCGCGCCCACGGCCGGACCGCGCGCATCGCCCACCTCATCAGCTCGTATCCCGCCCAGCTGGAGCTCGTCGCGGCGGGGCTCGCGTGCGCGCTCGTGCCCGCCTCGGCCGCCGAGTGCGCGCCCGGCACACACCGCCTGGCGGTCGACACCGGCATCGAGCGGACCATCGGCCTCCTCACCCGTGCGGGGGACGACCGCCATGCCGTGACGGCGCTCGTCGATGCCCTGGCGGCCGGTGGTGCGGAACCGGCCGCGCCTACGCCACCGCCCCCGTAAACTGGGCCCACCATGTTCCTCAAGACCCTCACGATGCGCGGCTTCAAGTCGTTTGCCTCCGCGACGACCCTCGCGCTCGAGCCGGGCATCACCTGCGTGGTGGGTCCCAACGGCTCCGGGAAGTCCAACGTCGTGGACGCGCTCGCGTGGGTCATGGGGGAGCAGGGCGCGAAGAACCTGCGCGGCGGCAAGATGGACGACGTCATCTTCGCCGGCACCGCCAAGCGCCAGGCGCTGGGCCGCGCCGAGGTATCGCTCACGATCGACAACACCGACGGCGCGATCCCCATCGACTACACCGAGGTGACGATCTCCCGCACGCTGTTCCGCACCGGCGGCAGCGAATACGCGGTCAACGGCTCGCCCGCCCGGCTGCTCGACATCCAGGAGCTGCTCAACGACTCCGGGCTGGGCAAGGAGATGCACGTCATCGTCGGCCAGGGCCGCCTCGACCAGATCCTCCACGCGGATCCCCTGGAGCGCCGCGGGTTCATCGAGGAGGCCGCGGGCGTGCTCAAGCACCGCCGCCGCAAGGACAAGGCGCTGCGCAAGCTCACCGGGCTGCAGGCCAACCTCGACCGCCTCCTGGACCTGCGCCAGGAGCTCGCCCGCCAGCTGGGCCCGCTGGGCCGCCAGGCCAAGGCCGCCAAGCGCGCCGCCGGCGTGCAGGCCACGCTGCGCGACACCGCCGCCCGCCTGCTCGCCGACGACATCGTCCAGGCCCAGGCGCGCCTCGAATCCGACCCGCAGACGGCCGACCGAGGCGAGCGGCGCGCACAGCTCGAGACCCGGGTCGCAGAGGCAGACCAGGCCATCGCCGCCGCCGAGGCCCAGCTCAAGGGCCACGAGGCCGAGGTCGAGGAGCTCGGCACCGCGCTGCGCGCCGCCGGTGCCCAGGCCGCCCGCGCCCGCGCGCTCGCCCAGCGCGCCGGCGACCGGGTGGAGTTCCTGCGCGCCCAGCCGCTCGAGTCGACGGGCAAGGACAGTCCCGAGGCGCTGGCCCAGCGCGCCGAGCGCTTCGCCGCCGAAGCCCAGGACGCGCAGGCCGAGCGCGCCGAGCGCGAGGAGGCGCTGGCCGCCCTCACCGCGGACAGGGAGGCCGCCCAGCAGGAGCTGCGCGCCGCAGAGGACGCGCTCACCCGCCGCCGCGCCCAGATCGCCGCCCAGGTGAGAGAGCGCGCGGAGCTCGAGAGCTCGCGCACCGTCGCCCAGCGCGCCCTCGACGACGCCGGCACCACCGCGGCCGCCCTCGACGAGCGGGCGACCGCACTCGAGGGCGATCTCGCGCGGGTGCGCGAGCGCCTTTCCGCGGCCCAGGCCGCCGCGGCCGCGCAGGAGGAGGGCGAGACCGCACTCGACGCAGCCCACGAATCCGCGCTCGCCGCAGCGGATGCCGCCGCCGCCGCCCTCGCGGACTGCGATGACGCCCGCGCCCGCCACCGTGCGGAGGCCGACCGGCTCACCGCGCGCGCCGAGGCCCTCGAGCTGGCCGCCCGCCTGGCCGCGGCCACCGAGGACCTGCTGGCCGCAGGCGTCCCCGGTGTGCGCGCGCCCCTGGGCGAGCTCGTCGCGATCGCCCCGGGCTACGAGGTGGCGCTGGCCGCCGTGCTCGGCGAGCTCGCCGCTGCGGTCGTCGTCGACGGCATGGGCGCCGCGGCCCAGCTGCTCGGCGCCGTGGGTGCCGACGCCGACATCGACCTCCTCGTCCCCGCCCCCGCCGCCGGCCCGGAGTCCGCGCCCGCCTCCGAACCGGCCGCACCCACCCCGCCCGCGCCGCCCACCGCCGCCGATGCGCTGACCGGCTCCGAACCCATCCCGGCCCGCGCGCTCCTCGCCGCGGACGACCCTGCCCTCGGCCGCCTCCTCGACGCCCAGCTGGCAGACGTCTTCGTCTGCGCGGACCTCGACACCGCGCTGAGCGCCGCCCTCGCGCGCCCGGGCGCGACGTTCGCCGCGCTGGGCGGCGAGGTCGTGCGACCCCACCGCCTCACCCGCGCCGGCGCCGGCGAGGGCGCCCGCCTGGCCGCCCGCACCGCGCTGAACGAGGCGCACGCGGACCTCGAAGCCGCGAGCGCGGACCTCGCCGCCCTCGACGCACAGCGCCCCGCGCTGGCCGAGCGCGCCCAGGCGGCCCAGGCGGACGTGGACACCGCCCTCGCCGCCCTCCACGAGTCCGACGCGCAGATCCTCGCAGCTGGGCAGGAGGTGGCGCGCGCGGCCGAGGCCCTCGAGCGCCTTGAGGCCGAGGCCGCGACGCTCGCGCAGCGCCGCGAGCGCGCCCGCGCGGCCGCCGCCGAGGCGCACGAGGCGCTGGCCGCCCTGCCCGCCCGGCCCGCGGAGGACGCGGCCCCCGAGGAGCCGGACACCTCCGCCCGCGACGCGGCCGCCGCGCGGATCTCCGAGCTGGGCGAGCAGGTCATGGAGGCCCGCATCGCCCTGCGCGCCGTGCAGGACCGCGAGCGGTTCCTCGGCGACAGGGTCGCCTCGCTGCGCCGTCAGGCCCAGGCCGAGGAGGCCGCGCGCGAGCGCGCGCAGGCCGCCCACGCCGAGCGCGCCCGGCGCGCTGACCGGACGCAGGCGCTGGGTGCGATCGCGGCCGACCTCGCCGCGCACCTCGGCGGGGCGGAGGCCCAGACCGAGGAGCGGCTGGCCCGCTCGCGCAGCGCCCGGCGTGAGCTCGAGGAGGGCCTGACCGCCCAGCGCGCGGAGCGCGCCGCCGCCGCCGGTGAGCTCGCGGAGCTCACGAGCGCCGAGCACGAGGCCAGGCTGGCCCGCGAGCGCTTCGTCCTCCAGCTCGAGGAGCTCGGCCGCCGCGCCAGCGCGGAGATCGGGCTGTCCGCCGAGCACCTCGTCGAGCAGTTCGGCCCGCACCTGCCCGTGCCCCTCGAGGACGGTCAGGCGCCCTTCGTGCGCAGTGAGGTGCAGGCCCGCCACGCGAAGGCCGAGCGGGACCTCAAGGGCATCGGCAAGGTCAACCCGCTCGCCCTCGAGGAGTACGCCGCCCTGCAGGAGCGCCACGACTTCCTGGAGAAGCAGATCAACGACATCGAGGACGGGCGCCGAGACCTCATGGGCCTGGTCAAGGAGGTCGACCGGCACGTCGAGGAGGTCTTCGCCGCGGCGTTCGCGGACACCCAGCGGGAGTTCGAGCACATCTTCGCCCGGCTGTTCCCGGGCGGGGAGGGGGCGCTGACCCTCACGGACCCGGACGACATGCTCGCCACCGGCGTGGATGTCCACGCCCGCCCGGCCGGCAAGAAGGTCAAGCGGCTCTCCCTGCTCTCCGGAGGGGAGCGCTCGCTCGTGGCCGTCGCGATGCTCGTGGCGATCTTCAAGGCCCGCCCCAGCCCGTTCTACGTCATGGACGAGGTCGAGGCCGCGCTCGACGACCTCAACCTCTCCCGCCTGCTCACCGTCTTCCGCGAGCTGCAGGAGTCCAGCCAGCTCATCGTCATCACCCACCAGAAGCGGACCATGGAGATCGCCGATGCGCTCTACGGCGTGACGATGGGCGGCGACGGCATGTCGAAGGTGATCTCCCAGCGGCTCTCTCACGGAACTGACGCAGAAGCGTAATGGGATCTTGATGCCGCATCCGGCCCGTCGGGACCGGTGCGGGGGAGCGCAGCCGATACGATTGTCCGAGTCCGCCGCGCGCCCACCCCTCCCGTACCCCGCGCGCGGCGCAACGATGTGAGGAGCACCGCGCCCATGCCGGCACCCAACCTGCGAACGAGGACGCCATGGGCGTAGGCGGCCTCCTCGTCATCGTCATCGGGCTGGGCATCATCGTGGCGATCGGCGTCGTCATCGTCCTGCTCGTCGCGCTGCCCGGCCTGCGCTCCGAGGGCAGGCTCGGCCCCTCCCAGGGCACGCAGCGCTTCCGCCTGCCGCAGCACTGGACCGGCTACGACGACGATGTGCACGGGTTCTTCGGCGGCGACGACGAGACCTCCCACCTCGCCACCCGCGAGCAGGCGGCCGTCACCGCCATGCGCGAGCACTCCTACGCGCTGCGCCCCCAGCCGCGCCGCCACGCCGCGCCCAGCCTGCTCACCCTGCGCCCGCGCACCCGGCACTGGAAGGTGCCGGAGACCGGCACCGGCCTGCGCACGGCGCTCGGCCTGCTCTTCAAGTAGGCCGCGCGCGGCCGGCGCCGCCCCGGCCCCGCGCAGCCAACGACCGACCACCGCGAAGCCAACGACTAGGAGTCCGACGTGGATCCGCTCAGCCTCATCGTCCTCGGCGCCCTCGCCGTCATCATCGCCGTCATCCTCTCCCTGGGCCTGCGCGGGCCCTCGGCGTCCGCGAAGGCGGCGCGTCAGGCCGAGGCCGAGCGCCGCGCCGCCGAGCCTGTCTCCACCGAGCCCGGCTCCCGGGGCGAGGGGGCGGGTGCCTCGGGCGCGGGCGACGACGCGGAGCCGGCGGCCCCGAGCGCGACCGGCGAGCACCTGAGCGAGCGGCCGGCGGAGACCCCCACGGCCCCGGCGACCCGGCTGGGCCGCCTGCGCGCGCGCCTGGCGAAGTCGAACTCCGCCCTGGGCCGCGGCCTGCTCGCCCTGCTCTCCCGTGACACCCTCGACGAGGCCACGTGGGAGGAGATCGAGGACACGCTCATCATGGCCGACCTGGGCGTCGACACGGCCGGCGAACTCGTCGAGGCGCTGCGCGAGCGCGTGCGCGTCATCGGCACCCGCGACCCGGAGACGGTGCGCCAGCTGCTGCGCGAGGAGCTCATCCGCGTCGTCGACCCGAGCATGGACCGGGAGCTGGCCGTGGCGGGACCCGACGGGGAGCCCGCGGTCGTGCTCGTCGTGGGCGTCAACGGCTCGGGCAAGACGACGACCGTCGGGAAGATCGCCCGCGTGCTCGTGGCCGAGGACAAGGACGTCGTGCTGGGCGCCGCGGACACGTTCCGCGCCGCCGCCTCCGAGCAGCTGACGACGTGGGGCGAGCGCGTGGGCGTCGAGACGATCCGGGGCCCCGAGGGCTCCGACCCCGCCTCCGTGGCCTACGCCGCTGTCGAGGCGGGCAAGGGCAGCGGCGCCGACGTCGTCCTCATCGACACCGCCGGGCGCCTGCAGAACAAGCGCGGGCTCATGGACGAGCTCGGCAAGGTCAAGCGCGTGGCCACCCGCCCGCTGTCCGAGGGCCACCGCATCGACGAGGTCCTCCTCGTGCTCGACGCCACGACCGGTCAGAACGGCATGAAGCAGGCGCAGGTGTTCGCGGAGGTCGTCGACATCACCGGCATCGTGCTCACGAAGCTCGACGGCACCGCCAAGGGCGGCATCGTCGTCGCCGTGCAGCGCGAGCTGGGCGTGCCGGTCAAGCTCATCGGGCTGGGCGAGGGCGCCGACGACCTGGCGCCCTTCACCGCCGAGGGCTTCGTCGACGCGCTGCTCGAGGGCTGAGGCGCGGGGCGCGTCTCAGTGCGCGGACGGGGGCGTAACACAGTATTCACGCCCGCGTGACCGGCGTTACATCCCCGAAACGAAACCCGACACGCTGCGTAACACCCATTCGCGAGACTGCTGTGCATTCCGCACCTCAAGCGAAGGGGAGGGCACATGCAGCCCGATGATGTGTGGACCCTGGTCAGCGGCGTCTGGATGATGATCGCCGCGGCCCTGGTCCTGTTCATGACGCCAGGCGTCGCGTTCTTCTACGGCGGCATGACGCGCGCCAAGTCAACGCTCAACATGATGATGATGAGCTTCTCCGCGATCGCGGTCGTGGGCGTCGTCTGGGTGCTCTGGGGCTACTCGATGGCCGCGGGCTCCGAGGGCGTCGCCGGGCTGTTCGCCAACCCCTTCGAGTACTTCGGGATGTCGCAGCTGCTGGGCTCCTCGGACCTCATCGCGGCCGGCTTCTCCGGCACGTTCGCGATCATCACGGTCGCCCTCATCTCCGGCGGCATCGCCGACCGCACGAAGTTCTCCGCCTGGCTCGTCTTCTGCGCCGTGTGGGCCACCCTCGTCTACTGCCCGCTGGCCTACATGGTCTGGGGCGGCGGCCTGCTGAGCGAGGACGGCTGGTTCGGCCAGACGTTCGGCGCCCCCATCGACTTCGCCGGCGGCACGGTCGTCCACATCAACGCGGGCGTCGCCGCCCTCGTCCTCGCGCTCATCCTGGGCAAGCGCACCGGCTTCGGCAAGGACCCCGCCCAGCGCCCCCACTCGATCCCGTTCGTCATGCTCGGCGCCGCGATCCTGTGGTTCGGCTGGTTCGGCTTCAACGTGGGCGCGGGTTCGAGCCTCGAGGAGATCGGCCTCATCTTCATCAACACCGTGGCCGCCCCCGGCGCCGCGCTCATCGGCTGGCTGGCCGTCGAGTGGCTGCGCGACGGCAAGCCCACCTCGCTCGGCGGCGCCTCGGGCATCGTGGCGGGCCTCGTCGCGATCACCCCGGCGTGCGCGAACGTCACCCCGCTGGGCGCGCTCGCGATCGGCCTGCTCGCCGGCATCGCCTCCGCGTTCGCGGTGGGCCTCAAGTTCCGCCTCGGCTACGACGACTCGCTCGACGTCGTGGGCGTCCACCTCGTCTCCGGCATCGTCGGCACCGTTCTCATCGGCTTCTTCGCCGCCCCCGTCAGCGAGGACGCCGCCCTGGGCCTGCTCTACGGCGGCGACGGCTCACAGCTGCTCGCCCAGGTCATGGCGGCGCTGTTCTCCATCGTCTTCACCGGCGTCATGACGCTCATCATCGGCCTGGCCATCCACAAGACGATGGGCATGCGGGTCACCCGCGAGGCCGAGGACGAGGGCGTGGACATCACCGAGCACGCGGAGACCGGCTACGAGTTCGGCGGCCTGGGCGTGGGCGGCGCGTTCAGCCCGCACCACCCGGGCGGCGGCTCCGCCTCGGAGCGCATCGCCGCGGCCAGCGCAGCCGATCCCGCGGCCCACCGCGGGCAGCCGGCGGCCGACGCGGGCTCGGAGTCCCACGTGGGGGAGCCCGGGTCCACCCGGCGGGGCACGGTTGACAGCGACCGCGAAGTGGAGACGATCGGATCATGAAGCTCATCACCGCCATCATCCGGCCCAACGCCCTGGAGACCGTGCGCGCGGCGCTCGAGGACTTCGGCGTGCAGGGCATGACCGTCTCCGAGGCCAGCGGCTACGGCCGCCAGAAGGGCCACAAGCAGGTCTACCGCGGCGCCTCGTACTCCGGGGGCCTCGTCGCCAAGCTGCGCCTCGAGGTGTTGTCCTCCGATGCCGACTCCCAGGCGATCGTCGACGCGATCCTCGCCGCCGCCTCGAGCGGCAAGCCCGGCGACGGCAAGATCTGGGTCGTCGACGTCGCCGAGGCGGCACGGGTCTCCGACCGCTCCACCGGCGACGCGGCGATCTGAGCCGCGCGCCGCGCATCCCCCATTCCCCATCCCCACCGCCGCCGAGGTGCGGGCCGAGCGCGACTCGGTTCGCACCTCGGCGGCGGTGCGCGCCCGCCCGAGCGCACCCGGCGGGCGCACACGCGGGCTTGGTATCCTGGGCGGTGCCCGCCGCCCCTTGAGCGAAAGCTGCCACGTGTTCAACTCCCTCTCCGATCGGCTGACGACGACCTTCAAGAACCTGCGCGGCAAGGGCAGGCTCTCCGAGGCCGACGTCGACGCCACCATCCGCGAGATCCGCCGCGCGCTGCTCGACGCCGACGTCGCGCTGCCCGTCGTGCGCGCCTTCACCGGCCGCGTGCGCGAGCGCGCGCTCTCCGCCGAGGTCGCCCAAGCCCTCAACCCGGGCCAGCAGGTCGTCAAGATCGTCAACGACGAGCTCATCGGGATCCTGGGCGGCGAGACCCGCCGCGTGCACTTCGCCAAGCGCCCGCCCACGGTCATCATGCTCGCGGGCCTGCAGGGCGCCGGCAAGACGACGCTGGCCGGCAAGCTCGCCCACTGGCTCAAGGCCGACGGCCACCGCCCCATGCTCGTCGCGGCGGACCTGCAGCGGCCCAACGCGGTCAACCAGCTCGAGGTCGTCGGCTCGCGCGCCGGTGCCTACGTCTACGCCCCTGAGCCCGGCAACGGCGTGGGCGATCCCGTGCAGGTGGCGAAGGACTCGATGGAGGTGGCGAAGTCCAAGCTCTACGACGTCGTCATCGTCGACACCGCCGGGCGCCTGGGCATCGACGAGGAGCTCATGCGCCAGGCCGCGGACATCCGCGCGGCCGTGGACCCGGACGAGGTCCTCTTCGTCATCGACGCGATGATCGGCCAGGACGCTGTGGCCACCGCGGAGGCCTTCCAGCAGGGCGTCGACTTCACCGGCGTCGTGCTCTCCAAGCTCGACGGCGACTCGCGCGGCGGCGCGGCGCTGTCCGTGGCCGAGGTGACAGGCAAGCCCATCATGTTCGCCTCCACCGGCGAGGGCATGACGGACTTCGAGCAGTTCCACCCCGACCGCATGGCCGACCGCATCCTCGACATGGGCGACATCCTCACGCTCATCGAGCAGGCCGAGCGCACCTTCGACAAGAAGGAGGCGGAGAAGCTCCAGAAGAAGGTCGAGGCCGGCGAGGACTTCGACCTCAACGACTTCCTGTCGCAGATGGCCGCGATCAAGAAGATGGGCTCGCTCAAGAAGATGATGGGCATGATCCCGGGCATGAGCCAGTACCGGGAGCAGCTCGACAACTTCGACGAGCGCGAGGTCGACCGCATCGAGGCGATCGTGCGGTCCATGACCCCGCAGGAGCGGGCGAACCCCAAGCTGCTCAACGGCTCGCGGCGCGCCCGCATCGCCAAGGGCGCCGGCACCACGGTCACCGCGGTCAACCAGCTCATGGAGCGCTTCTCTCAGGCCCAGAAGATGATGCGCCAGATGCGCAGCGGCGGCGGCGGGATGCCCGGCATGCCGCAGATGCCCCAGATGCCCGGCGGCGCCGGGCGCCCCGCACGCGGGAAGAAGAAGCCCGCGGGCAAGAAGAAGGCCGCGGGCAAGTCGGGAAACCCCGCCAAGCGGGCGGAGGAGGCCAAGCAGGCCCAGCTGCGCCGCGAGGGCAAGGCGCCCAGCAAGCAGGGGGCCGCGTTCGGCGGAATCGACCTGGACGAGGGCGAGTTCGACCTGTCCAAGCTGCCGAAGGGCTTCGGCGGCATGGGCTCGAGTGGCGGGCGCTGACGCTCTCTGGCACAATGATCGTTTGTACTCGGCTGTCCGCGGGACCCTCTCAACCCGCTGCGCAGTCCAGTTGGCACGATGCGCACCGGACGCTTCCGTCCCCACAGACGCAGGTGGGCATCGAACACTAGTTTCAAAAGGAGACACCACTACAGTGGCAGTCAAGATTCGCCTCACCCGCATCGGCAAGGTGCACGCCCCGTTCTACCGCGTTGTCGTCGCCGATTCGCGCACCCGCCGCGATGGCCGCGTCATCGAGGAGATCGGCAAGTACCAGCCGCTCGCGAACCCGTCGGTCATCGAGATCGACTCGGAGCGCGCGCAGTACTGGCTCTCCGTGGGCGCACAGCCCTCGGACCAGGTCCGCACGCTGCTCAAGCTCACCGGTGACTGGCAGAAGTTCACGGGTGAGGGCGACGCGGAGAACAAGGTCAAGGGCCAGCCCGCGAAGTCCGAGTACGAGGCGCCCGCCGCCAAGTCGGTCATCAAGGAGGTTGTCGTTCCGGACAACACCGCCGATGACGAGGTCCAGGAGGCCGCAGAGCAGGCCGAGGACATCGCCGACGAGAAGCTCGCCGAGGCCGACGCGGAGAAGGCCGAGGCCTGAGCGTGCTCGCCAATGCGCTTGCCCACCTCGTGCGCGGCATCGTCGACTACCCCGACGACGTCGACGTGCGCGACCGCAACTCCAACCGCGGGCGCACCCTCGAGGTCCGCGTGCACCCGGAGGACCTGGGCCGCGTGATCGGCCGGGCCGGGCGCACCGCGAAGGCCCTGCGCACCGTCATCGGCGCCGTGGCCGGTGGCGAGAACGTGCGCGTGGACCTCATCGAGGTCTGAGCGGCAAGCCGCAGAAAGGGGGCCGGATCCAGCTGGATCCGGCCCCCTTTCGCGTGCGCGGGGCGGTCTTGCGCGCGGGCGCGGGCGGGCTTGCGCGCGCGGGCCCGCGTGCGGGTCAGCCGTGCTGGACGGCGCGCAGTCGCGAGGTGCTCTTCTCCGCCGCGTCGATCTTGAGGTCGAGGAAGTCGCCGGCGCCGGTGACCATCCCGATGCTCGCGCGCTGCGGCGCGCCGGACGCGCCCGCGGTGGCGGACCCGGTCGCCTGCTCCGTCCACGCGACTTCGCCGGTCTGGGCGCTCAGGCCGATGACGGTGCCCAGCGTGGCGATCTGGAGTTCGTCGACACCGGGCACGTAGCGCATGGCCGGTGCGGGATCGTCCGCGCCGTCGGCGTCTCCGTCGGCGCCGGCTGCCGAGGCGCTCGCGCCGCCGCCGGCGCGCCCGAGGGCGGCCGTGAGGTCGGCCTTCTTCAGCTGCCATGCCGTCTCACCGGTCGCGGCATCGACGGCCTCGACGGCGGCCTCCTTGCCCAGGAGCGCCACGAGGGGCGACTTCCCCTCGCGGGGGATGAGCGGATCGCCGAACGAGGTCGCGGCGCCGTCCCCGGCATCGGCGTAGTCGCCCTCCTCGGGGACGGGAGCGGGATGCTCCCAGGGGTCCGGCAGCGTCACCGGGAGTGCGGCGTCCGCTGCTGCGAGCAGGGCGCCGCGGTAGACATTGCGGCCGCGGCCCTGCGGCAGTGCGATGCAGTAGATGTAGCCCTGGGCGCTCACCGCGGTGGTCGCCGGGCACGGGGGCTGGGCGCCCGTCGACGTCATCGTGACCGCGCCCGTCTTCCCGGATTTTCCTGCATTCGCGGGGTTCCACTCATCGACGTGGACCATGAGCGTGGTCTGTTCGGCTCCGTCCGCGCTGTAGTCGAGGACGTAGTCGCGGGCGCCGAGCGCGCGCAGGTGGACCCTCTCGCCCGGGGTGTAGCCGCGCGCGGTCAGCGAATCCTGCCCGCCGCTCACGAGCGGGGCGTCGCTCGTGTGCCCGGTCGCCGCCTCGGTGACGCTCAGCCCGGGGTAGCCGCGGTGGGAGACGATGCGGGCCACGCCGGTCCCGTCCGCGGTGGCCACCGCCGTGTCGATGACATTGATGGAGCCGTCCTTGGCGGCCCATGCCCGCTTGCCGGACGCGCGGTCGATGCCCACGAGCGTCGTGATGTCCGGCAGCGAGGAGTTGGAGCGGTCCGTGCACGCGCTCGGCGGCGCGGAGAGCTCCTCCCCGTTGGCGTCCTCGGAGCCGTAGGAGAGGACGAGGGGATTGTCGCCGCTGAGCAGGGGGTGGGTGCGCGAGGCGCTCACGAGCGTGAAGTGGTCGGCCGGCGCACAGCGGTCGATGCTCGCGGCGTCGAAGGTCCAGGCCCGGTTGCCGCTCTCCCAGTCCAGGGCGGTGACGCTGCCGTTGGGCAGCTGCGCATAGATGCGGTCGGCGTCCGCCACGACGACGGGCTCGTAGGTTCCCACCATCTTGACCTTGGGCAGGTCCCACTTCTTGCCGCCGGAGGCGTCGTAGACCGCGAGCCGCTGGGTCTCGTCGTTCTTCAGCACGACGAGACCGTCCTTGGCGGTGACGATCGAGGAGGCGAAGGGCAGGTCGATCCACTCGCCCCAGTGGGGCTTCGCCCCGGGGCTGCCGTGGTCCCCGGGAGGGGCGCCCGGCAGGAGCGAACAGCCGGCAAGAGCGATGGCGGCCGCGGCGCTCACCGCTACGGCAGTGCGGCGGACAGCCACCGCCCTCACTGCGCGACCACCGCTCGCACACGCGAGGACGAAGCCCCGGTGCCGGCGTCATCGACCTTGACGTCGATGAAGCCGCCGTACCCGGTGACCATGCCGATCGCCCCGCCCTTCATCGCCTCACTCCACTTCACCCTGCCGGTCTTCGCATCGAGGCCGATCACGCTGCTGCCCAGTGCGATCTGCACCTCGTCGACCCCGGGCACGTAGCGCGGTGTCAGGGCCGCCTCGGTGCTGGACTCGGCGTCGGAACTCGGCGCGGCCGTCGCGAGCGCACTGCGATCGGCGCTCCAGACGGACTTGCCCGTCGTGAGGTCGAGGGCCTGCAGCCCGCCGCCGGCCGGCACCGCGACGAGCGCAGCGGCGCCGTCGCGCGGGATGACGGGATTGCCGAATGAGGAGGGCCCGCCGTCGTCCCCGCCGCCGTCGTCCCCGCCGCCGCTGTCCTCGGCCGAGGCGTCCTCCCCGGCGGCGGACGAGAGTTCGTGCTTCCACGGCTCGCCCTTGTTCTCGCCCACCTGCTGGTCGGGTCCTGCCAGGAGCTTGCCCCAGACGGCCGTCGTCCCAGAGCCGGGGAGGTCAGGTCCGAGGAGGCAGTACACGTAGCCCTGCTCGCTCGTGTGCACGCTGTACTCGCAGCCCGGCGACTCCGGGATCGGGTCGATTGTGACCGAACCCGCGGAGCTGGACCCCTGCGCAGCCCACGTCTTGACGGTCACCTCCGTGGTTTCGAGCCCACCGCCCACGGGATCGGAGTCGGCGCTGGCGTCCTGTGCGTAGAAGCGGCTGCCGCCCTCGGGGATGACCTGGACATGGCCGCCGGGCTCGAATCCGTACCCGTTGAGGCCCGTGAGCTCGGCGGTCTCCGTCTTGCCGCTGTCGAGCGCGGTCCGCTGCAGGGCCGGGTAGCCGTGGTGGTAGACGACGCGCGCCAGGGACGTGCCGCCGGGCACCGGCACCGCCTCGCCCAGATCGGTGCCAGCGCTCTCCTTCGACCGCCACGTCTCCTTCCCCGTGCCGCGGTCGATGCCGATGACGGTGGCGAGGTCCGGGCTGCTCGCCGCGGATTCCCCCTCGCACCCCGCGGGCAGATCGACGCTCCCACCGTCGCTGGCCCGCCCCGTGGTCTCGTCGTAGCCGGGGCGCAGCTGCGGCTCGCGCGAGAGCACGAGCGGTTCGGAGCCCTCGAGCATGGGAGAGCGCCGGGCGGCGCCGACAAGCGACAGGTGGTCCGCGGGAACGCACCGGTCCGCGTCCCTCGTGCGAAACACCCACTTCTCCTTGCCGTCGGCCCAGCCGAGTGCTGCGATGGAGGAGTCCGCGCGCTGGACGTAGACGGTATCCGCGTCGGCCTGGACCAGCGGTGCGCTGTCGTGCACGAACCGCGGGGCGGGGAGGTCCCACTGCTTCTCGCCGCGGGCGTTGTAGACCGCCGCGGTCTTCTTCTCCGCGTTGGCGATGACCGCGAGCCCCGGCTTCGCCACGACGACCGTCGTGATCCCGGGGAGGTCGAACCACTCACCCCACTGCGCCGCAGCGCTCTGGGTGGCTCCCGCGCCCGGGTTGCCACCGGGGATCGGGATCATGCTGCAGGCGCTCAGCGCCAGAGCCGAGGCCGTTGCGATGGCCACGGCAGAGCAGCGGCGCAGGGCACCGGCGCGCGGCGCCCGCGGGGGGAAAGTGGTGTGCACGTGGGTGTCCCTTCTCGAGGCCTTGCGGTTCGTCGTCCGCTTCTCGAAGCATATGCGCAACCCCCTGACTTGCGGGGATGCGTTCGGCACCGGACCGCTAGGCTTGCCCCATGAGCCACGTTGTCGCCCGCCTGGGCAAGCCGCACGGAATCCGCGGCGAGGTCACCGTCGAGGTGCGCACCGACGATCCCGACGAGCGCTTCGTGCCCGGCGCGGTGTTCTCCACCGAACCGGACATCGGAGAGCTCACGCTCGCGCGCGCCCGCTGGCACCGCGACCGGCTGCTGCTGACCTTCGACGAGATCCCGGACCGCAACCGTGCCGAGGAGGTCCGCAACACCCTCATCGGCGTCGACGCCGAAGCCGATGAGGCCGAGGACGCCTGGCTGATCGAGGACCTCGTGGGCGCGCAGGCGATCCGTGCGGGCGAGGTCGTAGGCGAAATCGCCGACGTCACCACCGGCGCCGCCCAGGACCTGCTCCACCTGCGCCTGCCAGACGGCCGCGAGGTGCTCGTCCCGTTCGTCGAGGCGCTCGTGCCGGTCGTCGACCTCGAGGCCCGCCGCGTGGAGATCGATCCGCCGGACGGGCTGCTGGAGGGCTGATGCGCATCGACGTCGTCTCGATCTTCCCCGAGTACCTCGCCCCCTTGCGCCTCTCCCTCATCGGCCGGGCGATCGCCGATGGCGCCCTCGACCTGCGGGTGCACGACCTGCGCGACTGGACGCACGATCGGCACCGCACCGTCGACGACACCCCCTACGGCGGCGGTGCGGGCATGGTCATGCGCCCTGAGCCGTGGGGGGAGGCGCTCGACGCGCTGCTGGATGCGCACGGCGCGGAGTCCGCCGGGACCACGGACTCCGCCGACGGCGGTGCCGCCGGCGCCGCCGGTGGTGCGGCCACCGGTGAGACTGCCGGGGACCGCCCGGTCGTCCTCGTGCCCTCGCCCGCCGGGGTCCCCTTCACCCAGGCCCAGGCCGCAGAGCTCGCCCAGCGCAGCCGGCTGCTCTTCGCCTGCGGGCGCTACGAGGGCATCGACCAGCGCGTCGTCGAGGAAGCGAGTGCGCGCGCCGAGGTGCGCATGGTCTCGATCGGCGACTACGTCCTCAACGGCGGCGAGGTCGCGGCCATGGTCATGATCGAGGCGATCGCCCGCCTCATCCCGGGCATCATCGGCAATCCGGAATCCCTGGCCGAGGAGAGCTACGAGGACGGGCTGCTCGAATACCCCGTGTACACGAAGCCCGCGCAGTGGCGGGGCCGCGAGGTCCCGGAGGTCCTCCTCTCCGGCAATCACGGCGCGATCGCGCGCTGGCGCCGCGACCGCCGCCTCGAGCGCACCGCGCGCGTGCGCCCCGACCTCCTCGCGGCCCTCGAGCCGGAGCTCAGCGCCGCGGACCGCGCGGTGCTGGCCGCACTCGCCGAGACCTCGGCTCCGGAGGCCGCCGGGCGACTGGCAGCGCCGGGCGCAATCGACTAAACTCGGGCCTTGCGTTTGCTGGTTCCCGCCTGCCTCGGAGGGCGGAGGGCCTGCGGCCCTGCCGACCGGTCGACACCGGCCGCCCGCGCCGCGGCGGCTCACCGAGCCGCAGCCACAGGGGCGCTTGCGCCCCGGCAGACGAACCGCCACCCCGGCCACCGGCCGGAATGACCTGCGCTGTGCCGATCCGAGGCGCTGCAGCGGGAGTGAGATATGCAGAAGCTTGATGTCGTCGACCAGAAGTCGATGAAGACCGACGTCCCGGATTTCCGCCCCGGTGACACCCTTAACGTCCACGTCCGCGTGGTCGAGGGCAACCGCGAGCGCATCCAGGTGTTCAAGGGCGTCGTCATCCGCCGCCAGGGCCACGGCGTCCGCGAGACGTTCACGGTCCGCAAGATCAGCTTCGGTGTGGGCGTCGAGCGCACCTTCCCGGTGCACTCGCCGATCATCGAGAAGATCGAGGTCCTCACCCGCGGCGATGTCCGCCGCGCGAAGCTGTACTACCTGCGCAGCCTGCGCGGCAAGGCAGCGCGCATCAAAGAGAAGCGCTGAGCTGTCCGAACCGCAGCCCCCGAAGGGCGCATCCCCGCGCGGGATGCGCCCTTCGGCGCGTCTGCGGCCGGGTCGCCGCGCCCGCCGCTGGCTGCGCGCCGGCGCCATCGTCGTCATTTTCGCCGTCCTGGCCGCCGCCGGCATCCGCGCGCTGGTGATCCAGTCCTTCTCCATCCCCTCGGCGTCCATGGAGCCCACGCTCGCAGTGGGCTCCGCCGTCTACGCCTGGCGCCCCGATGCGCTCGCCGCGCGCATCGACCCGGGGGACGTCGTCGTCTTCGACGGCCGGGGCTCCTTCGTCGACTCCCCGCCGCCCAGCGCCGGCCAGCAGGCCGCGGCCTGGTTCGGGCTGGGCCGCAAGGACGTCTACTACGTCAAGCGCGTCATCGGGGTGGGCGGCGACAGGATCGCCTGCTGCGATGCCCAGCACCGGCTCACGCGCAACGGCGCCCCGCTGGACGAGCCGTACGCGGCACCGGGCGAGCCCGCCTCGGCCACCCGGTTCGACGTCGAGGTGCCCGCCGGGCGGCTGTGGCTCATGGGCGACAACCGCGCCGATTCCACCGATTCCCGCGCGCTGCTGGGCCGTCCCGGCGGGGGCATGATCCCGACCTCACGGGTGCTGGGGACCGTGGTGGGCCATGGCGCCTCGGTCGGCCCCGGGGAGTCGGTACAGCGCGGCGGCGGCCGATGAGCGGGCACGCTGGGCCGGAGAGGCAGCGGCTAGACTGCACGGGTGATGATGAACGCTGACGGCCCCGGTGCGGATGCCGATTCCCAGGCAGAGCCCGGAGCGCAGGCGGCAGGCGGCGCGGCCGCCTCGGCCTCCGGCGGCCGTCGATTCTGGCGGGGCCTGCGCGAGGTCGCCCTCATCGTCATCATCGCGCTGCTCATCTCCACCGCCGTCAAGACGTGGGTGATGCGCTCGTTCGTCATTCCGTCGGCCTCCATGGAGCAGACGCTGCTCATCGGCGACCGGATCCTTGTCAACCAGCTGCCCTGGACCACCGCGCACCGCGGCGATGTGGTCGTCTTCGACGATCCCGGTGGCTGGCTGCAGCAGTCGGAGGTCGACAAGTACAAGCCCAATCCGCTCCTCGAATTCGTGGGCCTCGTGCCCTCCGATGCGGGACACCAGCTCGTCAAGCGCGTGATCGGCGAGGGCGGGGACACCGTGCAGTGCTGCGATGCCCAGGGCCGGCTGCAGGTCAACGGGCACAGCATCGACGAGACGTACCTGGCGCCCGGCACCGCCCCCTCGGAGGTCGAGTTCAAGGTCACCGTGCCCCCCGACCACTACTGGGTGATGGGCGACAACCGCGGGAACTCGCTGGACTCGCGGTTCAACAAGGACACCGAGGGCGGTTCGTACGTGCCCGCGGACAACGTCGTGGGCACCGTCTTCGCCATCAACTGGCCGCTCAGCCGCCTGTCGTGGGTCTCGAATCCCTCGAGCGTGTACGCGGGCGTCCCCAGCCCGTGACGCAGCCCGCAGCCCGGCCGCGGGCGCGCGCCGCCGCCCCGGAGGGGCTCTCCGACCTCGGCCTCGAGGCGGAGCTGGCCGCCTCCGGCGTCGCCTCGGTCATCGGGATGGACGAGGTGGGACGCGGGTGCACCGCCGGGCCCGTGGGCGTGGGAGCCGTCCGCTTCGATCTGGCGCGGCTGCTCGCAGAACCGGTGCCCGCGGGCATCCGCGATTCCAAGCAGCTGCGGCCGGCCGCCCGGCTCGCCGCGGACCGGGCCGTGCGCGCCTGGCAGCCGCACAGCGCCGTGGCCTATGCCCAGCCCGCGGAGATCGATGCGCTGGGCCTGAGCCTGGCGCTGTGCCTGGCCGGGCGCCGCTGCCTGGCGGCGCTGCCCCCGGCGGACCTCGTGCTGCTCGACGGCAGCTTCGACTGGCTCGGCCGCCCGCTCACGCTCGACGCCCACGCCGTCTTCGATTCCGCCGCGGCCGAGGTGGGGGTACCGCCCGTGCGCACCTTCGTCAAGGGCGATGGGTGGCTCGTCACGATCGCCGCGGCCAGCGTCATCGCCAAGGTCGCCCGCGATGAGCTCATGGCCGGCCTCGCCGCCCGCTTCCCGGGTTACGGGTGGGAGTCGAACGCCGGCTACCCGAGCCCTGTGCACAAGGCCGCGGTCGCTTCCCTGGGGCCCACGCCGTGGCACCGGCGCAGCTTCCGGCTCGTGTGAGGCGGACCGGTCCGGCGGGGTGCGGGGCGAAGCCGGGTGCGACGTAGGATGGCGCCATGAGCGCCGAGGACCTTGAGGACTACGAAGCCGATCTCGAACTCCAGCTGTACCGCGAGTACCGCGACGTCGTCGGCCTCTTCACCTACGTGGTGGAAACCGAGCGGCGCTTCTACCTCGCCAACTCCGTGGACCTCAAGGCCCACCACGACGACGGGGAGATCTACTTCGAGCTCACCCTGGCCGACGCCTGGGTGTGGGACACGTGGCGCTCGGCCCGCTTCGTCAAGCAGGTCCACGTGCTGACGTTCAAGGACGTCAACATCGAGGAGATCGCGAAGTCCGACTTCGACCCGGTCCGCAGCATCCGCTAGGCGCGGCGGTTCGGCAGGGCGCACGTCCGGGCGCCGCCGGTCACCGGCGCCCCGCCCGCCGGTCACAGCGGCTGCTCACAGACCCCGCCGTCCACAGCGACTGACCGCGCCCCGCCCGCCCGTGCCCCGGTGGGCTTCACTGCGGCCATGGGCACGCAGACACTGGGCAGACGGGGCGAGGACTTCGCCCACCGCTACCTCACGGCGCAGGGCTGGGACGTCCTCGCGCGCAACTGGCGGTGCCGGGCAGGCGAGATCGACATCGTCGCCCGGGACGGTGCGACGATCGTCTTCGTCGAGGTCAAGACGCGCGGCAGCCTGCGGGCGGGCCACCCGCTCGAGGCGATCGGCTACCGCAAGCTGCGCACCCTGCGCGAGCTGGCGGTGCGCTGGCTGACCGCGCAGCCGCAGTGGTACCCGGACTTCCGCGTGGACGTGCTGGGCATCCTGTGGAACCGGGGCGATCCCCACGTCACGCACGTGAGGGATGCGCAGTGAGCGCGCACGTGGGCCGCACGGCCGCCATCGCGCTCTGGGGGCTGGCCGGCACGCCCGTGCAGATCGAGGCGAGCGTGAACTCCGGGCTGCCCGGCATCGACATCGTGGGGCTGCCGGACACCTCCGTGAGCGAATCGCGCAAGCGCATCCGCGCCGCGATCTCGAATCTGGGCATCACGCTGCCCGCGCAGCGGATCACGGTGAACCTCTCACCGGGCAGCGTGAAGAAGGTGGGCACCGCGTTCGACCTGGGGATCGCGACCGCGATCCTCGCAGCCGCGGGCCACCTGCCCACCGGTGCCGGCGCGGGCCTCGTGTTCGTGGGCGAGCTGGGCCTGGACGGGCGGCTGCACCCCGTGCGCGGGGTTATGCCGTGTGCGCTCGCGGCCGTGCGGGCGGGTTTTGGCGGCTGTGCGGTGCCGGCCGCCAACAGCGCGGAGGCGCGCCTGGTCCCGGGCCTTAAGGTGCTGGGTGCGGGCAACCTCGCCGAGGCACTCAACGCGTTGGGTGGGCAGGTGGCAGTCCCGGCCCTGCCGCCGGTGTCCTCACCGCCCAGCGCTGCGGCTTCGCGGCCCGCGACGGGTGATCTGCGCGAGGTCCGCGGCCACGGCGATGCCCGCCGAGCGCTCGAGGTCGCCGCGGCGGGCGGGCACCACCTGCTCATGATCGGCTCGCCCGGGGCGGGCAAGACGCTGCTCGCCGGGTGCCTGCCCAGCCTGCTGCCCAGGCTGAGCGACGTCGAGGCGGTCGAGGCGCTCGCCCTGCGCTCGATCGACGGCACCCTCGATGCCGCGGCCGCCGAACCCGAGCGCCAACCGCCCTTCGAGGCTCCGCACCACCGCACCTCGGCGGCGGCCATGGTGGGCGGCTCCCGGCCGGGGACCATCGGGGTGTTCTCCCGCGCCCACCGCGGTGTGCTGTTCATGGACGAGGCCCCTGAGTTCCACCGCGACGTGCTCGAGGCCCTGCGCCAACCGCTCGAATCGGGGCGCTGCGACATCCACCGCGCGTGGGGCTCGGTCTCCCTGCCCGCGCGATTCCAGCTGGTGCTGGCCGCCAATCCATGCCCGTGCGGGGCCTCGATGGGGCCGCAGGGGGCATGCTCGTGCTCGCCGATGGATCGCAGGCGCTACCGCGGCCGGCTCTCCGGCCCGCTGCTCGACCGGGTGGACATCCAGCTCGACATGCTGCCGATCGCACCGGCGGACCTGCACAGCGGGCAGCCCTCGGAGGACTCCGCATCGGTGGCCCGCCGCGTCGCGCGGGCCCGGGAGCGGCAGGCCGAGCGATTCGCCGGGCAGTCCTGGGCGCTCAATGCCCAGGCACCGGGATCCTGGCTGCGCGAGAGCTTCGCCCTCAGCCGCGCGCAGACCCAGCCGCTCGACCGGGCGCTGGAGCGCGGCTCGCTCACGATGCGCGGTTACGACCGGATCGTGCGGATCGCCGCGACGATCGCGGACCTCGATGACCGTTCGGCACCCGATGGCGACGACCTGCTCGCAGCCCTCGTGCTGCGGACCCGGGAGGCGGCATGAGCACCGCGGTTCCGGTGGAGGAGACCACCGAGGCGGTCGCCGACCTCCTGCGCATCGCCGAACCCGGCGACCGGCTCCTGGGGGCGGCGGTCGCGCAGCTGGGCGCGGCTGAGGCACGCGACCGGATCGTGGCCCCGCGCAGCGATGACGTCGAGGCGGTCCTCCACGCCGCGGGAATCCACGGGTTGGAGGCCTCGGGTGCTGCCGCAGCTCTTGCAGTCGAACGCTGGCGCACCCGCCGGGCCGAGCTCGACGCCGCCCGGGACCTGCGGATCATGGCGCGGCTGGGCGCGCGCCTGCTGGTGCCCGGTGATGCGGACTGGCCGCGCGGCCTGGACGACCTGGGCCTCGATGCGCCGCTCGGCCTCTGGGCCCGTGGGCCCGGTTCGCTTGCCCGGCTGTGCTCAGGCTCCGTGGCGCTCGTCGGCTCGCGCGCCGCGGACGACTACGGCATCCACCTGGCCAAGTCCCTGGCGTTCGATGCGGTGGGCGCGGGTCGCACGGTGCTCTCCGGCGGCGCCTATGGGATCGATGCCGCTGCGCACACCGCGGCGCTGGTCGGCGCGCACGGTGCTAGCCACGGTGGGACAGACGGGGGAGTGGGCGCCGGAGGTGCGGGCACGGTGGCGTTCATGGCCGGCGGTGTCGATCGCTTCTACCCGCGGGGCAATGATGCGCTGCTCTCCCGCATCGCCGAGGACTGGATCGTCGTCTCCGAGGCGCCGCCCGGCGGCACCGCGATGCGCCACAGGTTCCTGCTGCGCAATCGGATCATCGCCGCCTGCGCCGCGGCCACGGTCGTGGTCCAGGCCGGCTGGCGGTCGGGGGCCATCAACACGGCCAACCGAGCGGCCGAGCTCCTCCGCCCGGTGGGGGCCGTGCCCGGCCCGGTGACCAGCACCTCGTCGGCCGGTTGCCACCGCCTGATCCGGGAGGGCGCCGCAGTGCTCATCACGGGCTATGAGGATCTCGCCGAGCTGGTGGACGACATCGATCCGACTGCCGGGCGTGCGAACGAGGACGCGCAGGCGCCGCTGCGCGCCACCGATGACCTCAGCACCGAGGAGCTGCGCGTCTACAGCGCGCTGCCGACGCGCCGGGGTGCGGAGATCAGCGCGCTCGCGGTGCGCGCCGGTCTCGACCCGCGCACCGCCATGGCCACCGTCGCCGGCCTCGAGCTCGCGGGCCTCGCCCGCCGCGGTGACCACGGGTGGACGAAGGCACGGCCGTGAGGGCCGATTGCGCCCGGGGCGCGGGTGTCAGGAGCTCCACTCGCGCACCCGGTCGCGCTACCGTTGTCCCATGGCGACTTCCCCCGCACCCGCCGATGCCGCGCAGCCCGATGCTGCGCTGCCGTCGGAGTACCGGGCCGCCCTCGGTGCGTTCGAGGAGGAGCTGCGCGTGGTCCGCGCCGCATCGGCCCACACCGTGCGCAACTACGTCGCGGACGCGCGCTCGCTCCTGCGCTTCCTCGCCCGCGAGTCCGGGGCGGGCGAGGCGGATGCCGTCCTGCCGCTGGACGCCGTCGAGCTGGGCAACCTGCGCCAGTGGCTGCTCGAGCTCAGCGATGCGGGGGCCAGTGCCGGCACCATGGCGCGCCGCATCGCCGGCGTGCGCGCCTTCTTCGGCTTCTGCGCGCGCACGGGCCGCATCGAGCGCAACCCGGCCCTGCGGCTGGCCTCGCCCCGCACGGGCTCCCGGCTGCCCGCCGTGCTCCACCAGGAGCAGGCGCGCCGGGTGCTCGACGACACGGGGCGCACGGCCCGGGCCGGGCACGGTGAGCCGGGCCCCGCCTCCGCGCCCACCGCCGCCGGTGCGGCCTCGGACCCCGGTTCGGCCTCGGCCCCGAGCGCGTTCGGTACTCCCGTCACCGGCGAGACGCCCATGGCGGTCGGAACCCCCGGTGCCGCCAGCAATCCCAGTGAGAGCGTGGCCCCCGACGCAGGCGGCACCGCTGACGCAGGCAGCACTCCTGACGCGGGCGGCGCCCCCGACGCGGGTGAGGCCTCCACAGCCTGTGAAGCCGTGAACCCCCGCGCGCGGGCGCTTGCCGTGCGCGATGCCGCACTCGTCGAGGTGCTCTACGCCACGGGAGTGCGCGTCTCCGAGGTCGTTGCCCTCGACCTCGGAGACATCGACGAATCCGCGGGCCTCCTCACCGTGCTCGGCAAGGGCAACAAGGAGCGGCGCGTGCCGTTCGGCACGCCGGCCCGCACCGCTCTGCGGCTGTGGCTGGCCGAGGGGCGCCCGGTCCTGGCTCCGGCCTCGGGGGCTGCCGGCAGCGCGGTCTTCCTGGGCGCGCGCGGTGGCAGGATCAACGTGCGCCAGGTGCGCGAGGTCGTCCACCGGGTGACGGCGAATCGTCCCGGTTCGCCCGAGCTCTCCCCGCACGGGCTGCGGCACTCCGCTGCGACGCACCTCGTGGAGAACGGCGCCGACATCCGGCAGGTGCAGGACTACCTGGGGCACGCGAGCCTGGCGTCCACGCAGATCTACACGCACGTGTCGATGAAGCGCCTGCACGACTCCTACCGGCAGGCGCATCCGCGGGCCTGAGGTGCACCGACGGGGTGCGGAGGCCCGTGGGCCGGGCGCGTCCGGGGGCGATGCGCGGTCTGGCCTCGTGCAGGCCCGCGGGTGCCAGGGGTTGTGCCGCAGCCCGTGCGTGGGAGCCGTCAGCGGTCGATCAGTGGAAGAACGGGATGACGAGCCACAGGCCGAAGAGGACCAGCAGGCCCACGAGGCCCAGCAGGACGATGCCCCCGGCACGGTCCGCGCTGAAGGCCAGATGGCGGGAGGACTCGCTGCCCGAGGATTCGAGCGAGCGGATGTGTGCGCGGTCGAGCAGGCGCGCCCCGGAGGCCATGATGATGGAGACGAGCGCCGCCGCGGCGATCGTCACGACCGCGACGACGATGAGGGAGGTCCAGTCGATGCTCATGCTGCCGCCTTCGCGGGGTTCGCGGGCGCGGAGGAGGGGATGACCGCGACCTTGTGATGGTCGTTGACGTTGTCCGCGTCGACCTTCGTCTTGCTGGCGCGGTGGAAGATGAAGCCCGCCCCGCCGGTCAGTGCCACGAGGGTGACGATGAGGCCCGCGAAGCCGCCCTGGCTCACCACGATCGCGGCGACGCCGCCCACCAGGCCCGCACCGGGCAGTGTGATGAGCCACGCCACCGCCATCTTGCCCACCACGGCCCACCGCACGGCCGTGCGCCGGCCGAGTCCGGAGCCGATGACGGAGCCCGTGGTCACGTGGGTGGTCGAGAGGGCGAAGCCCAGGTGGGACGACGCGAGGATGGCGGCCGTCGACGACATCTCCGCGGCGAACCCCTGGGGTGTCTCGATGTCCGTGACTCCGCGCCCCAGTGTGCGCATGATGCGCCAACCACCCGAGTAGGTGCCCAGCCCGATGGCGAGCCCGGCTGCGATCACGACCCACCACTGCGGTCCCGTGCCGCCGGCCTGGACGCCCGCGGCGATGAGCACGAGCGTGATGACGCCCATCGTCTTCTGGCCGTCCGAGGTGCCGTGCGCCAGCGCGACGAGTGCCGCGGAGATTCGCTGCCCATTGCGGAAGACGTTCTGCGAGTAGGTGTCCTTCGGGTTGGAGATCCGGTAGGCAAACCACGTGGCGATGGCCGCCGCGAGCGCCGCGACGACCGGCGCGATGACGGCGGGCAGCAGGATCTTCGACAGCACGGCTGCGACCTTGACGCCGTGGACGCCCGCGGTGAACACCACGGCCCCGATCAGTCCGCCGAACAGGGCATGGGAGGACGAGGACGGCATGCCGAAGAGCCAGGTGAGGAGGTTCCACAGGATGGCTCCCGCAAGCCCCGCGAACACGATCGCCGGGGTCACGAGATGCTCGTCGAAGAGGCCGTTGGAGATCGTCTTCGCGACCTCCGTGGACATGAGGGCGCCCACGACGTTGAGCACGGCCGCGATGAGCACGGCCGTGCGGGGCTTGAACGCCCCGGTGGCGACGGAGGTGGCCATCGCGTTCGCGGAGTCGTGGAAGCCGTTGGTGAAGTCGAAGACGAGGGCCGTGACGACCACGACGACCACGAGCACCACGGTGAGGGAGACTGCCATGCCGATCCTTCGTCTGGCGGGGATGGGAGCGGCGCAGACAGGCCGGGATCAATCGCGGGCGGTCGTGGACGGGGGCGCCGAGACGATTGTTCGGCCGAACAGCGCGGCGCGGCAAGCGCGAACGGGGCCTGGGCGGCTTGTTCGCCGCGAATTCATCTGGCGTCCGCTGCGCGTTCGGCTACTCGCCCCGCACCCCCGTGGGCATCGGCCCCCGAACCCGTGAGCACTCGCCTCCCGCGCCCGCTCGCACAGCGAGCCGGGCTCGCTGCTACCCGGCGCGGCGGAACTCCCAGTGCCAGGGCTCGGGCAGCGAGCCGTCCTGACGAGCCCATGCGGGGTGGATCCACCCGAAGCGCGGTGCGTTCGCGCGCATCCACGCGTGTTCGGCCGACCCGAACGAGCTGATGCCGCCGCCCAGGTCGACCGCGAGGCCCCACCCGTGGTTCGAGCGGCCGGGGGTCGCCGCCATCCGGCCCTTGCGCGCCTTGAGGATCACCTGCGTGGCGTAGTCACGATAGGCGTCGGTGACGGAGATCGGGCGCCCGAAGCGCTGCGCGAACGCCCGGGAAAGGCGGTCGAAGGCGTGCGCCCCATCGCAGCGCAGGAGCTGCCCCGGCGCCGTGGCCAACGGGCACAGTGCGGGCGCGGGGATGCGGCCGTTCGCGTGCCCGCCCCAGGCGCCCGCGCCGCTGCGGCCGTCGTCGCCCGCCGGAGCCGGGGGCGCCTCGTCCGGCGCGCGGTCGGCGGGCAGGAGGATCGACGCGTCGACGGCGAAGAAGTGCGCGGGGTTCAGGTAGTCCTTCGCGGCGTGTGCGCGCCAGACGCCCACGTGCACACAGCCGCTGGGGCAGTGGGACGGGTTCGCGACAGTACCGAGGCGCGTGCCGGGGAAGACCTCGGCGCCCCGCTTCACCGTGGCGTCGACCGCCGCGTAGGAGACGATGTGGCCCCCGACCTCCACGCTCACGCTCGGGACACCCGCTACCTTTCCGGCGAAGTGCACGGTGCCCGGCCCAGGTGAGCGGATGGGCTCACCTGGCAGCGCGGCGACATCGATGCCGCGGTGACCTGCCTCCCAGTTGTGGGCCGGCTTGTCGAAGGCCTTGACGACCTGGAAGCCCGGCACCGGCGTCACCCACGCGCCGGCCGGTCCCGCGCCCGTCTGCACCCGCGCAACGCCCGCGGTGGCCCCCAGGATGCCCAGGACGGTCAGCAGCGAACACAGCAGGCCGCTGCAGAGGGTGCGCGAGAGCACTGCCCAGGAGCGGGCCCACGGGCCAGCCGCGCTCACCCGCGCCCCTCGCAGCTCGGCCGCCCGCACACCGTGCCCGAGTGGGCCCGCACACGCGCCCGCGATCCCGACCACGCCCACGGCCGTGGGCGTGGGCGGGATGGCGGGGCCGAGGGGCGCCTCGGGAACGGTGAGCAGACGACGCAAACGGCGCGGCTGGTGCAGACGGCGCGAACGGCGGCGGGGGATGTCCATGCGGGCAGAATCGCTCGTCGGCACGCTTCCTGGGAGACCCGCGCCCCCGGCTGTGGAGGGTGCGCCCCCGCGGGGGCGTCTGTGACCTCGCCAACGCGCCCCTGTGAGTCCGCCGCTGCGGCATCGCTGCCCACGGCTGCCCGCGGCCTGCGAACAGCCCCGACTGGCCCGGATTGACGGGCCGCCGTATACTCGTAGCCAGCAGGAGCGTGTCCGCACGCCCTGACTTCGCGCATCCGAACCCCCGCACGGGCCACCGGTGCGGCCGAGGGCATCCGCATGCCGCTCGGCCGTGGGCCCGCCGCGGCGGATGCCAGGCATCAACCGAAGACACCGCACGCAGGGCCGGCCGGCCCCGCCTCGCGGCCGGACGCACTCGCCCAGGCGCGTGCCCGACGGCGCGCGGGAGCTGACCCCGGCCACGCCTCGCGCGCGGACCAACAGTGCGCCTTGTGCGCCCAGGAAGGAGTGCGTCGGCATGGCCGTCGTCACCACTCGCCAGCTGCTCGACAGCGGTGTCCACTTCGGACACCAGACCCGCCGCTGGAACCCCAAGATGAAGCGCTTCATCTTCACGGAGCGCAACGGGATCTACATCATCGATCTCCAGAAGACCCTCGGCTACATCGACACGGCCTTCGACTTCGTCAAGGAGACCGTCGCCCACGGCGGCACGATCCTGTTCGTCGGCACGAAGAAGCAGGCCCAGGAGGCCATCCAGGAGCAGGCCAAGCGCGTCGGTCAGCCCTTCGTCAACCAGCGCTGGCTGGGCGGCATGCTCACGAACTTCCAGACGATCTCCGGTCGTCTGCGCCGCCTCAAGGAGCTCGAGGAGATCGACTTCGACGACGTCGCGGGGTCGAACTACACGAAGAAGGAGCTCCTCATCCTCCGTCGCGAGAAGGACAAGCTGGAGCGCACGCTCGGCGGCATCCGCGACATGCAGCGCACCCCCTCGGCCGTCTGGATCGTGGACACGAAGAAGGAGCACCTCGCGGTGGACGAGGCCCGCAAGCTGGGCCTGCCCGTCATCGCGATCCTCGACACCAACTGCGATCCCGACGAGGTCGACTACCCGATTCCGGGCAACGACGATTCCATCCGCTCGGTCAACCTGCTCACCCGCGTCGTCGCCGACGCCGTCGCCGAGGGCCTCATCAAGCGCCACTCGTCCGATGAGGGCGGCGAGAGGAACGTCTCCGCCGTCGAGCCGATGCCCGAGTGGGAGCGCGAGCTGCTCGAGGGCTCGAACGAGTCCGCGGCCAGCGCCCCCGCCGCGACCGAGACCGTGACCGAGACGGTCACGGAGACCGCCGCCCCCGCCGGGGAGGGCTCGCAGGAGCCCACCGAGACGGTCACCGAGACCGAGACCGTGGCGGAGACGGCCCCCGAGGCCTGAGCCACCGCTGCCGCGTGAGCGCCGGCGCGGACCCGCGGGGTCCGCGCCGGCGCTCGAACGCCAGACACCGCATCCACGCCAGATACGAGGAGATCGCATGGCAAACTACACCGCTGCCGATATCAAGACCCTGCGCGAGAAGACCGGCGCCGGGATGCTCGACGTGAAGAAGGCGCTCGACGAGGCCGACGGCGACCAGGCCAAGGCCATCGAGCTGCTGCGCGTCAAGGGCCTCAAGGGCGCCACGAAGCGCGAGGGCCGCTCGACCTCGGACGGCCTCATCGCCGCCCACGTCGACGGCGGCGTCGGCACGCTGATCGAGTTCAACTCGGAGACCGACTTCGTCGCGAAGTCCGACAAGTTCATCGAGCTGGCCGAGCAGATCCTGCAGCTCGCGGTGCAGAACAACGCCGAGGACGCCGAGGCGCTGCTCGCCACCGAGGTCGACGGCAAGCCCGTCTCGCAGCTCATCACCGAGGGCGGGGCCGCCCTGGGCGAGAAGGTCGAGCTGCGCCGCGTGGGCCGCATCGCCGGCTCCGCCGTCGAGTCCTACCTGCACCGCACGAACAAGGACCTGCCCCCGCAGGTGGGCGTGCTCTTCGCCTACGCGGGCGACAACGCGGAGGTCGCGCACGACGTCGCCGTGCACATCGCCGCGATGGCGCCCAAGTACTTCAGCCGCGAGGACGTGCCCGCGGACATCGTGGAGAAGGAGCGCGAGATCGCGCTCGAGACCGCGAAGAACGAGGGCAAGCCCGAGCAGGCGCTGCCCAAGATCGTCGAGGGCCGCGTCAACGGCTTCTTCAAGGAGAACTGCCTCCTCGACCAGGGCTTCGCCAAGGAGCCCAAGAAGACCGTGGCCTCCGTCCTCAGCGAGGCCGGCGTCACCGGGTCCGGCTTCCTGCGCTTCCGCGTCGGCAGCTGATCCCGAGCTGAGCTCCCCGAGGGGGCGGGCCACCGCACGGTGGCCCGCCCCCTCGCGCGTTCTCCGGCGCCCGCCCCAACTGCCCGCCCGCCTGCCCAGCGGGCCGGCGGCCAGTCCAAGCGGCTAGACTTGGCGGGGCCCTGGAGGCCCGCCCCACGAGCATTCGAGCAAGCGCAGAGGATCAGCATGAGCAACCAGCCCGTCCACGAATCCGATCGCAGCGCCAGCCGCGTGCGCACCCACCGCCGCCGGGTGCTGCTCAAGCTCTCCGGCGAGGTCTTCGGCGGCGGGGCCGTGGGCGTCAACCCGGACGTCGTGTCCGCCGTGGCCCGGGAGATCGCGCCGACGATCCCGGACGTCGAGGTGAGCATCGTCGTGGGCGGCGGCAACTTCTTCCGCGGCGCCGAGCTCTCCCAGCGCGGCATGGACCGCACGCGCGCCGACTACATGGGCATGCTCGGCACCGTCATGAACTGCCTGGCCATGCAGGACTTCCTCGAGCAGCAGGGCGTGGACACCCGCGTGCAGACCGCCATCCCCATGTCCCAGGTCGCCGAGTCCTACATCCCCCGCCGCGCCATGCGCCACATGGAGAAGGACCGCGTCGTCATCTTCGGCGCCGGCGCCGGCCTGCCGTTCTTCTCCACGGACACGGTCGCAGCCCAGCGCGCCCTGGAGATCCACGCGGACGAGGTCCTCATCGCCAAGAACGGGGTCGACGGGGTCTACACCGCGGACCCCAAGACGGACCCGAGCGCCCAGAAGATCGACCGCATCACCTACCAGGACGCCCTCACCCGCGGGCTCAAGGTCGTCGACTCGACCGCGTTCAGCCTGTGCATGGACAACGACCTGCCCATGCGCGTCTTCGGGATGCAGGGCGAGGGCAACATGCGCCGCGCGATCATGGGCGAGGACATCGGAACCGTGGTCACGGGCGCCTGAGCCGTGCGCCGGGGCGCGAGCGCCCTATCATGAAACCCAGAGCCCCTTAGGAGAAGAAGTGATCAACGAAACCCTCGCCGAGGCCCGCCAGAAGATGGGCAAGGCCATCGACGCCACCCAGGACTCGTTCGGCTCGGTGCGCACCGGCCGCGCGAACCCGGCCCTGTTCGCCAACATCGAGGTCGACTACTACGGCGCCCCCACGCCCCTCCAGCAGCTGGCCTCGTTCCAGGTGCCCGAGGCGCGCACGCTGCTCATCACCCCCTACGACCGCGGGGCGCTGGGCAACATCGAATCGGCGCTGCGCAACTCCGACATCGGCGCGAACCCCGCCAACGACGGCAACATCATCCGCGTGGTCCTCCCGGAGCTCACCGAGGAGCGCCGCAAGGAGTACGTGAAGCTCGTCAAGGGCCACGCGGAGGAGGGCAAGGTCTCCGTGCGCAACATCCGCCGGAAGGCCAAGGAGGCCCTCGAGAAGATCCAGAAGGACGGCGAGGCGGGCGAGGACGAGGTCCGCTCCGGCCTCTCGGAGCTCGAGGACCTCACGAAGAAGAAGGTCGAGGAGATCGACTCGCTCCTGGCCGCCAAGGAGAGCGAGCTGCTCGAGGTCTGATGTCCGCGGACCCGCAGGCGGCCGCCGCGGCCCCGCCGCCCAAGGACTACGGTCGCGCCGGCCGCAACCTACCGGCCGCGATCGGCGTGGGCTGCGTGCTGGGCGGCGCGGTGCTCGCCAGCCTCATCTTCTTCCCCCCGTCCTTCCTCGCGATCGCCGTCGTGGGGGTCGTCGCCGCGACGTGGGAGCTGGCCAACGCCCTCTCGCGCTCCGGCTCGCAGGTCTCGCGCCCGTCGACCATGCTCACGGGCGCGGCGATGGCCATCGCCTGCTACGTGGGCGGGCGCGAGTGGCTGTGGGTGGCGTTCACCGCCGGCACGGGCCTCATCGTGGTCGTCACGCTCCTGCGGCAGCGACCCAACGCCGTCAAGGATGTGTGCCTGAGCGTCTTCGCGCTCACCTACGTGGGCCTCATGGCCTCGTTCGTCGTGTACCTGCTCAACAAGGAGTCGGGCAACCTGCTCGTCATCTGCTTCCTCGCCCTCGTCGTGGGCTCCGACATCGGCGGCTACGTGTTCGGCGTGCTGTGGGGCAAGCACCCCATCGCCCCGCGCATCTCGCCCAAGAAGTCGTGGGAGGGCTACGCGGGCTCCGCCGTCTTCTCCACCGCGGTGGGCGTGTGCATGGCGGTCTTCGCCTTCCCGGCCCCGTGGTGGACCGGGGTGGTGCTCGGCGTGACGATCCCGGTATTCGCGACCCTCGGCGACTTCTCCGAGTCCATGATCAAGCGCGATCTGGGGCTCAAGGACATGGGCACGCTGCTGCCCGGCCACGGCGGCGTTATGGACCGCCTCGACTCCATCCTGCCCACGGCGCCCGTCGCCCTCGTCCTCTTCAGCTTCCTCCCGGGGTACCTGTGATGCCTGCACTCGATGCGCTCGCCGAGCGCCTGCCCGCCGACACCGTCATCGTCGATCCCGACGTCATGGCCCGCTACCTTCACGACGAGGCCGAGTGGGCCCCGTACGAGGCCGCGCTGGCGGTGGTCCGGCCCCGCACCGCGGCCGAGGTGCAGGCCGTGGTCCGCTGGGCCATCGCCGAGGGCGTTGCCCTCGTCCCGCGCGGCTCCGGCACCGGGCTCTCCGGCGGCGCGAACGCGCTGGCCGGCAGCGTCGTCGTCTCCCTCGACCGGATGGACCGCATCCTCGACGTCGACCCCGTCGAGCGCCTCGCCCGCGTCCAGCCCGGCGTCGTCAACGACGACCTGCGCGCCCGCGTCGCCGCCGACGGCCTGTGGTACCCACCGGACCCGGCATCGGCACCGTGGTCGTCGATCGGGGGCAACGTCGCGACGAACGCCGGCGGGCTGTGCTGCGTGAAGTACGGCGTCACCGGCCAGTACGTCGTGAGCCTCGAAGTCGTCAACGGCCGCGGGGAGCTCGTGCGGGTGGGCCGGCGCACCGCGAAGGACGTGGCCGGCTACGACCTGCGCGGCCTTTTCGTGGGCTCGGAGGGCACGCTCGGCATCATCACGGAGGTGACCGTGAGCCTGCTGCCGCTGCCGCGCGAATCGCGCGCGGTAGTGGGCTACTTCCCCGACCTCGTCTCCGCCGGGCGGGCGGTGGCGGCCGTGACCGAGGCCGGGATCATCCCCGCCGCGCTCGAGCTCGTCGACTCGTACTGCCTGCGCGCCGTGGACGAGTGGAAGAACATGGGCCTGTCCGCCGAGGCCGAGGTGCTGCTGCTGGCCTCCACCGACGTCCCCGGCGCCGCCGGCCAGGCGGAGGCCGAGGCGCTCGTGGGCTGCTTCGAGGCCGGCGGGGCGACGTTCGCTGCCGTCTCGGAGACCGCGGAGGAGGCCCAGGCGTTCTTCGCCGCCAGGCGCCTGGCCTACCCGGCGCTCGAGCGGCTGGGCCCCGTCCTCACCGAGGACGTCTGCGTGGCCCGGCACAAGGTTCCGCAGGTGCTGGCCGCCATCCAGGAGATCGGCGAGCGCAACGACGTCACCCTGGCCAACATCGCCCACGCCGGTGACGGCAACCTCCACCCCCTGCTCATCACTCCCGTCGGCGACGAGGCCGCGCGCGAGCGCGCCCAGCGCGCGTTCGAGGAGATCATCTCCGCCGCGCTGGCCGCCGGGGGCACGGTCAGCGGCGAGCACGGCATCGGCCTGCTCAAGATGGGCGGGCTCGAGCGCGAGCTCAGCGCCGAGGTGCTCGCCATGCACCGCGCGCTCAAGGACGCCCTCGACCCGCACGGGATCATGAACCCGGGCAAGGTCTTCGCGCGGCGCTAGGGCTCAGGCGGGGTTGATCTCCGCGAGGCTGCGCCGCGTGGTGCGCGGGCCCAGGAACCCGATCGCCGCGCAGATGATGAGCAGCGCCGCGCTGACGACGAGGTACATGGGCAGCGCCCCGTAGTCCTCGAGCACAGGCAGGAGGATGAACGGCAGCGCACCGCTGGACAGGCGCGACAGGGAGTACGTCCAGCCCACCGCCGTGGCCCGCAGCGCGGTGGGGAAGATCTCCGCCTGGTAGATGTGGAACGCGTTGGAGAAGACGTTGCTGATCGCGGTGGTGAGGAAGCCGAAGACGACGATGAGCACCTCGGAGTCCGAGGTGGCGAAGAGGATGCCGGAGACCGCCATCGCCACCGTGGCCGCGATGAGCAGGTGCTTGCGCTCGAAGCGGGCGATGAGCGGCGTGGACAGCAGCGAGCCCAGGGGGTAGCCGAGGAACGACAGCGCGGTGAACAGCAGCGAGTGGGTGACGTCGTAGCCGCGGGAGACGAGCACGAGCGCGGAGAGCGTGCCGAAGCCGTAGTAGCCGAACGTCTGGAAGAGGTGGAAGACGGCGAGCATGCCCAGCCGCCGCAGGTACGGCGGCCGGAACAGGCGGGAGAGCCGCTGCTGCGCGGGCTCGGGCGCCTCGGCGTCCACGCCGCCGGCCCGTGCCTCGATGGCCTGCAGCTCCTCCGCGTCCACCCCGGAGCCCGCCGCGAACTCGTCGAGCGCGGCCTGCGCCTCCTCGTTGCGGCCCGCGCTGGCCAGCCAGCGCGGCGATTCGGGCAGCCGGCGGCGCAGGAACAGCACCGCGACCGCGCCCAGGCCGCCCAGTGCCAGCAGCCAGCGCCAGCCGGCGATGCCGAGCGGGGGAGCGGCGTTGAGCCACAGCGCCAGGAAGCCCACGACGGGCACGGCGATGAACGAGCAGGTGTAGGCCCAGGTGGCGAGCCGGCCGCGCTTGTCCTTGGGCAGCACGTCGGAGAGGTAGACATCGCCCACCGGGTACTCGGCGCCTACCCCGATGCCCGCCATGAAGCGGGCGAAGACGAGGAACCAGGCGTTCGGGGAGAACGCGGCGATGAGCGACCAGAGCGAGTACCACGCGAGCGTGAGGAGGAAGGCCCGGCGGCGCCCGATCCGGTCGGCGAGCCGGCCCAGGCAGACGGCGCCGACGAACATGCCGACGAAGGCGGAGGCCAGGAGGAGCTTGAGCTGCAGGCCCGAGATCGCGAACGTCGTGCCGAGTGCCACGTTCATCGAGCTGGCGAGGAAGACCTCGTACATGTCGAAGAAGAGGCCGAGGCCCACGGCGATGACGACCCGGCGGTGGACGCGCCCCACGGGGAGGCGGTCGAGCACCGCGCCGATGCTGCGCTGGGTGGAGGTGAGGTGGGGCGGCGTCATCGGCACTCCTCGGTGGGCTCGGCGCCCCGCGGGCGCCCTGGTTCGCTGGCGCCGCCATCGTCCACCCGCACCCGGCGGCGCGCACGTCCCGACCACGATGTGAGACACGGGTCCACGATACGGACCGCGCCCGGGTGTGCGGCGCGGCCGCTATAGCCTCGCGGCATGAGCGACACCGCGCAGTCCGAGCAGCACACCCCGCTCGCAGGCATCCGCGTCCTCGAACTGGGCAACTACATCGCCGCGCCCACGGCGGGGCGCCTCCTCGCGGACTTCGGCGCCGAGGTCATCAAGATCGAGCGCCCGGGCACGGGCGACGAGGTCCGGCGCTGGCGGCTGCCGCGCGGGTCGACGTCCATGCTCTTCCGCACGCTCAACCGCCACAAGCGCTCCGTCGCCCTCGACCTGCGCTCGCCCGCCGGACGCGAGGCCGTGCTCGCGCTGGCAGCCCGCAGCGACGTCGTCATCGAGAACTTCCGGCCGGGCACCCTCGAGAAGTGGGGGCTGGGCCCCGCGCAGCCCCGACCTCGTGCTGTGCCGGATCTCCGCGTTCGGCCAGACCGGCCCGCTGTCGTCGCGGCCCGGCTTCGCCGCGGTCGCGGAGGCCTACGGCGGCCTGCGCGAGCTCGTCGGCGACCCCGACCGCCCGCCCGTGCGCGTGGGCGTCTCGATCGGTGACTCGATCGCCGGGATCTACGCCGCCTTCGGCGCCGTCATGGAGCTCTTCGCCCGCCAGAGCGCGCGCCTGGCCGGGCGGCGCCCGCCTCGGCTGGGCGACCGGGTGGTCGACGTCGCGCTCAACGAGTCCATCCTCTCCGTCATGGAGTCCCTGCTGCCGGACGCGGACGCCTACGGCACGCAGCGCACGCGCACCGGCGGCCGGATGGAGGGCATCGCCCCGTCGAACGCCTACGTGTGCGGCGACGGCCGCTCCGTCGTCATCGCCGGCAACGGCGACTCGATCTTCGCCCGCCTCATGGACCTCATCGGCCGGCCCGACCTGCGCGACGACCCAGCGCTCGCCGCCAACGACGAGCGCTGGCGCCGCCGCGAGGAGCTCGACGCCGCCATCGGCGAGTGGACGGCGGCGCGCCCGCAGGCGGACGTGCTCGCCGACCTCGCCGCCCGCGACATCCCCGCCGGGCCCATCTACACGGCCGCGGACATCGCGGCCGACGAGCAGTACGCCGCGCGCAACATGGTCCAGCGCCGGACCGCCTCCACCGGGAACGAGGAGCTCGAGGGCATCGCCTTCCCCGGCATCGTGCCGGTCTACGGCGGCCGGTCCGGTGAGATCGGCAGCCTGGGCCCCGAGCTGGGCGCGGACACCCGCGCCGTGCTGACCGAGGTGTGCGGCATGGACGCCGCGCAGCTGCAGCGGGTGCTCCCATGAGCCCCGCACCGGCGATCATCCGGGACGTCACGCTGCGCGACGGCCTCCAGCTGACCGGCAAGCCGCTGCCCGCGAGTGCCAAGGCGCAGCTGGCGCGCTCCCTGTTCGAACTGGGCTTCGAGGAGCTCGAGGTGGGCTCGCTGGCCCATCCGAAGGCGGTGCCCGCGGTGGCGAACACCCCGGAGGTCCTCGGGCTGCTGAGCGAGGCCGAGCGGGCGCGCAGCTGGGTGTGGGTCGCCACCGCCCGCCAGGTGGAGCGCGCCATCGACGCGGGGGCCACCCGCTTCCAGTTCTGCCTGTCCGCCTCCGACGCCCACAACCGCGCCAACGTCAACCGCACCGCCGAGCAGAGCATGGCCGAGCTGCCCCGCGCGCTCGAGCTCGCCGCGACGGTGGGCGGCCGCGTGCAGCTGTGCCTCGCCACGTCGTTCACCTGCCCGTTCGAGGGCCCGGTCGACCCGCAGCGCGTCCTCGACCTGGCGGGCGACCCGCGCGCCGCCGGCACACCGGACATCGTCATCGCCGACACCCTGGGCCAGGCGAGCCCCGCACAGGTGAGCGGCCTCATCGCCCGGGTGGCGGCGGAGACGCCGCAGCGGCGCATCGTGTTCCACGGCCACGACACATGGGGCCAGGGCACCGCCAACGCACTGGCCGCCGTGCAGGCGGGCGCAGGCGTCGTCGACGGGGCACTGGGCGGCCTGGGCGGCTGCCCGTTCGCCCCGGGAGCCAGCGGCAACACCGCCACCGAGGACCTCCTGTTCGCCCTGCGCCCCGACTGGCTGGACCCCGCGGGCTTCCACGCGGCGGTCGGGCTGGGTGCCGAGCTGACCGAGCGGCTGGACGAGCCCAACCGCTCGCGGGCCGCAGAGGGGGCACGCGCGCACGCACCGGCCTTCCCCTGGGCGCTGCCCGCACAGTAGGCCTGCGCTCGCGCGGCGCTGAGCGCGCATGGAATAATGGCACGGTCATGAATGAGAGCACCCGCACCCGCCAGGTCCGCCCCGTCGTCGAGAACGCCGACGGGACCACCTCGCGCACCCCCACGCGCGGCGGGCGGCCGCTGCTGAACTTCAAGTCCCCGCGGGTCAGCCAGCCCCGGCAGCACCTGGCGGACATGACGATGGACGAGAGGGTCGCCGCGGTCACGGAGCTGGGGCTGCCCGCCTTCCGCGCCAAGCAGCTCTCCACCCACTACTTCGTCCACCACACGACGGATCCGGACGCCATGACGGACCTGCCGCAGGATCGGCGCGCGGAGCTCGTCGAGCGCTTCTTCCCGCCCCTGCTCACCGAGGTCCGCCGCCAGCGCACCCCGAACGGGGACACGATCAAGTTCCTCTGGCGCCTGTTCGACGGTGCCCTCGTCGAATCCGTGCTCATGCGCTATCGCAACCGGATCACCCTGTGCGTGTCCTCGCAGTGCGGCTGCGGCATGAACTGCCCGTTCTGCGCGACGGGCCAGCAGGGGCTCACGCGCAACATGTCCACGGCGGAGATCGTCGAGCAGGTGATCCGCGCCAACCGGGTGATCGCCGCCGGCCAGCTCGCCCCGGACACGGAGGCGGACACCGACTATCTGGGCAATCCCGCCGCCGCGGTCGGCTCGGAGGCCGACGAGGAGCAGGGCGATGCCCCCAGCCCCGCCGGGAGCGCCGAGCGGGTGACGAACATCGTCTTCATGGGCATGGGCGAGCCGCTGGCCAACTACAAGCGCGTCATGGCCGCCGTCCGCCGCTTCACCGACCCCGCGCCCGGGGGCCTGGGCATGTCCGCCCGCCGCATCACCGTGTCCACGGTGGGGCTGGTGCCGGGCATCCGCAAGCTGGCGGCGGAGGAGCTGCCGGTCACGTTCGCGCTGAGCCTCCACGCCCCCGACGACGGGCTGCGCGACGAGATGATCCCCGTCAACACCCGCTGGAAGGCCGACGAGGCCATCGACGCGGCCTACGACTACTACCGGCAGACCGGGCGGCGCGTGAGCATCGAGTACGCACTCATCAAGGACATGAACGACCACGCGTGGCGCGCGGAACTGCTGGCCAAGAAGCTCAACGCCCGCGGCCGCGGCTGGGTCCACGTCAACCCCATCCCGCTCAATCCCACCCCGGGCTCCGTCTGGACGGCCAGCGAGCCCGAGGTGGCGGCCGAGTTCGTGCGCCGGCTCGTCGCCGCCGGCGTGCCCACGACGATCCGCGACACCCGCGGGCAGGACATCGACGGGGCGTGCGGCCAGCTCGCCGCGGCCACCGAGGACGGCGCGCCCGCGCGCGCATGAGACCGCCGCGGGCAGCGGCGCACAGGAAACGAGGAGAGGCACGTGGTGGACCAGAACTTCCCCAGGATGTCGGGATGGAAGAACGGCTACGACCCTGCGCAGGTCGACAGCTTCTTCAAGCGGGCGCGCGAGTCGTTCGAGCGCCGCACCCCGCAGCCGGGCGACCTCGACGCGCGCGCGGTGCGCACCGTGGGCTTCAGCCTCGTGCGCAACGGCTACCACGTGGGCGTCGTCGATGCCGCGCTCGACCGCCTCGAGGACGTGCTGGCCAAGCGCTCGCGCGAGCTGCTCGTCGCCCAGTCCGGCGAGGACGCGTGGGTCCAGGAGCTCACCCGCGCCGCGAGCTCCCTGCGGGGCCGCCTCGTGCGCCCGGAGGGGGAGCGGTTCGCCACGGCCGACACCGGCGTCATCGGCTACGACATCACGGAGGTCGATGCGCTGCTCAACCGCATCAACGGCTACTTCTCCGAGGGCCGCGCCATGAGCGTCGACGAGGTGCGCCGGGCGCTGTTCAAGACCCGCAAGGGCCAGCGCGCCTACGACGAGGACCAGGTGGACGCGTTCATCGACCGCGTCGTCGAGGTCATGGCGAGCGTCGACTGATGGTGCCCCGGGAGCGGCGATGAGCGCCCAGCCGCACTGGTTCGCCCCGCCCGGGCGCTTGGGCGAGGGCCATCCGGGCACCCTCAACCCCGTCTACGAGCGCCTCGACCGCGCCATCATCGACGGCCGCGCCGACGAGCCGGCGCTCGCGGGCATCGGCCCGGACGGCGCGCGCGCCGAGCTCACCGTGGCGGAGGCGCTGGACCGGGTGGCGAAGATCGCCGGCGCCCTGCGCCTGCTGGCCGTGGGCCCGGGCGTGCCCGTGCGCATCGCGTCCGGCGTCGCCCCGCTGACCGCCGAGCTCGCGGCACTCGCGGTCCAGCGGATCGGCGGGACCGTGGTCTGGGGCGCCGGCGACGCTCCCGGGGCGCCGGCCGCCCCCGTCGTCATCGAGCCGGACGCAGAGGAGCCAGCCGGCGCCTCGGCGGCCGAGCGCGGCGTGCACAGCGCGTTCGCCAAGCCCCTGCGGCGCCTGCCCAGCCGGGTGGAGGGCACCCGCGTGCGCGATGAGCGCGACGGCGCCTCGCTCGACGCGCTCGTGCGCGACGGGCGGATCGAGCCGGCGGCGGTCGAGCCGCTGCCTGCCGATCAGGTCATCGAGATCGCCGCGGACGGCGCCCGCACGACCGCGCTGGAGGCCGCGCTCAGTTCGCGAACGCGTTGATGCCCGTGAGCGCGCGGCCCAGCGTGAGCTGGTGGACCTCGTGGGTGCCCTCGTAGGTGAGCACCGTCTCGAGGTTGACCGCGTGGCGCAGCGGCGAGTACTCGCTCGTGATCCCGGAGCCGCCGAACAGCGCGCGCAGGTCACGGCACACGTTGAGCGCGGTGTCCGCGTTCACCATCTTGCCCAGGCTGATCTGCTGGGGCGAGATGCCCTGCGGCGAGTCCTTGAGGCCGCCCAGGTGGGCCGCGAGCAGGGTGATCTGCGAGTACTGCCCGAACGCCTTCGCAAGCTTCTGCTGGCTGATCTGGAACGAGGAGATGGGCCGGTCGAACTGGATGCGGCTGCCGGTGTAGCGCAGGGCCTCGGTGAGCGCGTCGCGCGCCGCGCCCGTGACGCCGAAGACGATGCCGAAGCGCGCCTCGTTCAGGCACGACAGGGGGCCCTTGAGCCCCTCGGCCTTCGGCAGCATGGCCGAGGCCGGCAGGCGGACGTTGTCCAAGACGATCTCACCGGTGATCGAGGCGCGCAGCGAGATCTTGCGGTGCACCTCGGGCGTCTCCACTCCGGGGGTGTCGGTGGGCACGACGAAGCCGCGCACCACGGGGCGTCCGCGCTCGTCCGTGCCCTCCGTCTTCGCCCACACGATCGCCACGTCGGCGACCGGGGCGTTCGTGATCCACATCTTCGCGCCGTTGAGCACCCAGTCGTCCCCGTCGCGCTTGGCGTGCGTGCGCATGCCGGCGGGGTCGGAGCCCACATCGGGCTCGGTGAGGCCGAAGCAGCCGAGCGCCCTGCCCTGGGCCATGCGGGGCAGCCACTCCTCCTTCTGCTCCTCGGAGCCCCAGTGGTGCAGCGCGAACATCGCCAGCGAGCCCTGGACGCTCACGAGCGAGCGCAGCCCGGAGTCGATCGCCTCGAGCTCGCGGCAGGCCAGGCCGTACTGGGTGGCGGTCGCCCCGCCGCAGCCGTAGCCGTCCAGGTGCATGCCGAGCACGCCCAGCTCGCCCAGGCCCTCCGCCAGCTCGCGGGCGGGGATGGTGCCCTCGAGGAACCAGTCGCCGATCTTCTCGCGCACGTTCTCGTCGAGCCACTTGCGGACGATGCCCGCCCACTCGAGGTCCTCCTTGTCGAAGACGGAGTCGATGCCGAGGATCTCGTCGGGGGTCTGCGTCTGTGCCATCACTGCCCTTTCAGCGGGGTTCGGGATGGGAGGACTTCACCGTCCTCCCAGAAACCGATGCGATCATCGGTGCTCGTGGACGTCCGTGATCTGAGTGTACTGGGGGCCACCGGCTCGGTCGGCAGGCAGGCCCTCGACGTGGCCCGGCGCAATCCGGGCCGCTTCCGCGTGCGCGGCCTCGCGGCCGGCTCCGATGCGGCCGGCCTCGCCGCGCTCGCCGTGGAATTCGGCGTGGAGGCGATCGCGCTGGCCGTCGGGAGCCGCGAGGTCGCCCGCGCCGCCCTCGCCCGCGCCGCCGCCGCGCAGGGTGTCCCCGACCCGGTGCGCGAGATCCTCGTGGGCCCGGACGCCGCGGCACAGCTGGCCGCGCGCCCGGCCGACATCGTGCTCAACGCCGTGACGGGCGCCGTGGGCCTGGGCGCCACCCTCGCGGCGCTCGACGCCGGCACCGACGTGGCCCTGGCGAACAAGGAGTCGCTCATCATCGGCGGCGAGCTCGTGCTCGCCGCCGCCCGCGCCACCGGGGCCCGGCTGCTGCCGGTGGACTCCGAGCACTCGGCGCTCTGGCAGTGCCTGCGGGCCGGTGCCCGCGGCGAGGTCGACCGGCTCGTCATCACCGCCTCCGGCGGCCCGTTCCGCGGCATGGACCGGGCGCAGCTCGAGGCCGTCACACCGGCCCAGGCGCTCGCCCACCCCACGTGGGACATGGGCGCCGTCATCACGACGAACTCCGCCACGCTCGTCAACAAGGGCCTCGAGGTCATCGAGGCCCACCTGCTGTTCGGCATCGCCTACGGTGACATCGACGTCGTCGTCCACCCCCAGAGCCAGATCCACTCGATGGTGCAGTTCCGCGACGGCGCGACGATCGCGCAGGTCTCCCCGCCGGACATGCGCCTGCCGATCGCCTACGCGCTCGGACTCGAGGAGCGCATCCCCGGCGCGGCACCGGCCAACGACTGGTCCGCAGCCCAGGAGTGGACGTTCGAGGCGGTCGACCACGCGGCATTCCCGGCGCTGGGCCTCGCGATCGCGGCGGGTCGGCGCGGCGGCACCGCGCCGGCCGCCTACAACGCGGCCAACGAGGTCCTCGTCGAGGCCTTCCACGCGGGCGCGGTGTCCTTCCCGCAGATCGCCGACGGCCTGGCCGCCGTCCTCGCCCAGCACGCCGACGCGGAGGCGACCCGCGCCTCGGTGCTCGCCGCCGATGCGAGCGCCCGCGCGGCCGCAGCGGCCTGGGCGCGCACCGCCGATGAGAACGGGCGGGGCGCCGCATGACCGCAGCCCTCTTCATCCTCGGCATCGTCCTCATGCTCGTGGGCATCAGCGTGTCGGTCGGCCTCCACGAGCTCGGCCACCTCCTGCCCGCCAAGCGGTTCGGGGTCAAGGTCACCCACTACATGATCGGCTTCGGCCCCACCCTCTTCTCGTTCCGGCGCGGGGAGACGGAGTACGGGATCAAGCTGCTGCCGCTGGGCGGCTACATCGCCATGCCGGGCATGTACCCGCCGCTCGAGGCGACCGAGGGCGGCCGGCCGCCCGCGCGCCGGCGCGCCCGGCTGTTCCAGCGCACCGTCGACGATGCCCGCGAGGTCTCGAACCAGGAGATCGGGCCGGGGGAGGAGGGCCGGACGTTCTACGCGCTCTCCGTGCCCAAGCGCCTCGTCGTCATGTTAGGCGGCCCGTGCGTCAACCTCGTCCTCGGCATCGTCATCATGGCCATCGTGCTGTTCGGGTTCGGCGTGGCGAAGGGGCCGAGCACGACCGTCGCGACCGTCGTCGAGTGCGCGGTGCCCGCCTCCGAGGCGGCTGCGCGGCCGGCCGAGCAGAAGAGCGAGTGCCAGCCGGGCGACCAGCAGACCCCCGCGTGGCAGGCCGGCCTGCGCCCGGGCGACACGATCGTCGCGCTCGACGGCCAGCGGATCTCCGACTGGGACCAGCTGTCCGCGCTCATCCGCACCGACGCCGGCAAGACCGTCCCCCTGACCATCGAGCGCGACGGCGCCGAGCAGACGCTCGAGGTGCCCATCATCCGCACCGAGCGCCCGGTGACCGGGGCAGACGGCCAGCAGGAGACGAACGCCGACGGCAGCCCCAAGACCGCCCAGGCGGGCTTTCTGGGCATCGGCCCCACCCAGCTGCGCGAACCGCTGCCCATGGCCGAGTTCCCCGGCCAGGTGGGCCACATGATCGGCCAGACGTTCACCGCGCTCATCACGCTGCCCCAGAAGCTCGTGGGCGTGGGCCAGACCGCGTTCACGGACCGCGAGCGCGACCCCAACGGCCCCATCGGCATGGTGGGCGTGGGCCGCGTGGCCGGGGAGATCGCCTCGCAGTCGCAGTTCGACGTCGCGCAGAAGGCACAGATCGGGCTGAGCCTGCTGGGCTCGCTCAACTTCTTCCTCTTCGCCTTCAACATGGTCCCGCTGCTCCCGCTGGACGGCGGGCACATCGCGGTGGGCCTCTACGAGGGCGCGCGCCGGCGGCTCAGCCTGCTGCGCGGACGCGGGCCCACCGGGCCGTTCGACACCGCGAAGCTCCTGCCGCTGACCTACGTCGTCATCGGCGCCATGCTGTGCATGACGGCCCTGCTGGCCTACGTCGACATTGTCAAGCCCGTGAGTCTGTTCGGCTAGCGCCCGGGTGCCCGGCGGGCGATGCCCGGGAGGTCCCGGGTCCACTCAGCCAACCCGCGGGCAGGAGAACTAGACTCGGGTCGACCCGGGTCCGCCGTGCCCCGGGCGCCCACGACAGCGAAGGGAACGCCTCTGTGACCTCGGTCAACCTCGGCATGCCGGCCGCGCCGCCGCCCGTGCTCGCGCCCCGGCGCGCCACCCGCCAGATCCAGGTGGGCCGGGTGGGCGTCGGCTCGGACCACCCCGTGAGCGTGCAGTCGATGACGACGACGCCCACGACGGACATCAACGCGACGCTCCAGCAGATCGCGGAGCTCACCGCCGCCGGGTGCGACATCGTGCGCGTGGCCTGCCCGAGCGCCGACGACGCCGAGGCGCTGCCGGCCATCGCGCAGAAGTCCCAGATCCCCGTCATCGCCGACATCCACTTCCAGCCCAAGTACGTCTACGCGGCCATCGAGGCCGGCTGCGCGGGCGTGCGGGTCAACCCCGGCAACATCCGCAAGTTCGACGACCAGGTCAAGGAGATCGCGCGCACCGCCAAGGACGCGGGCGTCTCGATCCGGATCGGCGTCAACGCGGGCTCGCTGGACAAGCGCGTGATGGAGAAGTACGGCAAGGCCACCCCCGAGGCGCTCGTCGAGTCCGCCGTGTGGGAGGCCTCGCTGTTCGAGGAGCACGGCTTCCACGACTTCAAGATCTCCGTCAAGCACCACGATCCGGTCGTCATGGTGCAGGCCTACCAGCAGCTCGCCGCGCGCGGGGACTGGCCGCTGCACCTGGGCGTCACGGAGGCCGGCCCGGCCTTCCAGGGCACGATCAAGTCCGCGACCGCGTTCGGCACGCTGCTGAGCCAGGGCATCGGCGACACGATCCGCGTCTCCCTGTCCGCCCCGCCGGTCGAGGAGATCAAGGTCGGCCAGCAGATCCTCCAGTCGCTCAACCTCAAGCCGCGCAAGCTCGAGATCGTCTCCTGCCCCTCGTGCGGGCGCGCGCAGGTCGACGTCTACACCCTCGCCGAGCGCGTCACCTCGGGGCTCGAGGGCATGGAGGTGCCCCTGCGCGTGGCCGTCATGGGCTGCGTCGTCAACGGCCCCGGCGAGGCGCGGGAGGCCGACCTGGGAGTGGCCAGCGGCAACGGCAAGGGCCAGATCTTCGTCAAGGGCGAGGTCATCAAGACCGTCCCGGAGGCCCAGATCGTCGAGACCCTCATCGAGGAGGCCATGCGGATCGCCGAGGACTCCGACCAGCCGTCCGGCGCGCCCGAGGTCGTCGTCGGTTGAGCGCCCTGCGCCGGCTCGAGCACCGCCACACCCCGTGGCTCGAGGCGCGGATCGCGGCCGATTCCGCCCGCCACGCCTTCCTGGCCAGCCTGCTCGACACCGCGGGCACCGCCGCCGTGGCCCAGCCCTCCGGCACGCTCTTGGGCTACTTCCGCGGCGGCGAGCCCGTCGCCGCCTACTGGATGGGCGGCAGCGTCATCGCCCTCGAGCCCACCTGCGAGTCGAACGCCGCGGCCGCGGCGCACCTGAACGCGCGCGGGCGCGCCTCGTGCTCGCTCATCGGCGAGGCGCCGGCCGTGCTCGACCTCCACGAGCGCCTCGCCTGGGGCCGACCCCTGGGGGTGCGCCCGGAGCAGCCGCTGCTCCAGGCGCGCGCGGCGCCGGCGGTCGAACCGGCCGAGGGGGTGCGCGTGGGCACGGTGGCAGACCTCGAGGAGACGTTCCCGGCCTCGGTGGCGATGTTCACCGAGGAGGTGGGCTTCTCGCCCATCGCGCACGGCGCCGCCGGCTACCGGTCGCGCGTGCGCTCGCTGCTCGCGGCCGGCAGCACCTACCTCATCACGGCCGCCCGCGGCCCCGACGGCGCGCCCGTGCGGCGCTGGCCGGCCCGGGACCGCGACGAGCAGGTGGTCTTCAAGGCCGATCTGGGCATCCGCTCGCCGGCCGCGGTGCAGGTCCAGGGCGTGTGGGTCCATCCGGACTTCCGCGGCGCCGGGCTCGGGGCGCGCGCCATGGCCGCCGTGACCGCGCACGTGCGCGAGCGCGTCAGCCCCGTGGTCACGCTCTACGTCAACGACTACAACGTCGCGGCCCGCAGGACCTACGCGCGCGCCGGCTACGAGCAGATCGGCACGTTCGCCACCGTCATGTACTGAGCCGTCCCCCCGCCAGCCGCGCCCCGGCGTCAGCCGTGCCCCGGCGTCAGCCGCGCCCGCGCAGCCGGTCGAGCTCGCGCCGGTCCTTCTTCGTCGGCCGCCCGGCGCCCTTGTCGCGGCGCGGAGCGGCCCCGCGCAGCGCGGGATCGGGCGGGGGAGTGCGGTCGATCCAGCAGGCCTGGGCCAGCGGCGCGGAGCCCCGGCCGGGCAGGAAGCCCTGCACCGTGAGGATCCGCTCGGCGCCGCTGCGGCGCACGCGCACCTCCTGGCCGATGCGCACCTTGGCGGCGGCCTTGACGCGCTCGCCGTCGATGCGGACGTGCCCGCTGCGGCAGGCCGCGGTGGCCGCGGAGCGGGTCTTGCAGATCCGGGTGGTCCACAGCCACACGTCGATGCGCTGGGAGCGCGCCCCGTCGAAGTCCGGTTCGAGCATTCTTGTGAGCCTACCCTGCTTAACGCCCGTTCATCATCTGCGGTTACGATTGCCTGCAAACTCCATGACCGTACTGTGCGCTCACCGAGGAAGGTGCGATGGCTGCGACGTCGAAGTCGAGCAAGGGCTCGAAGAAGAAGGGCAAGAAGGGCAAGAAGGGGAAGAAGAAGGGCTTCGACCCGCAGTCCCTCATCAAGCCCGGGATCTACGCCGGCATCGGCATCGTCGCCCTGGCCATCCTCGTCGGCATCGCCATCTGGCTGCGCTCCACGGCGGGCGTGCAGGCGTTCATCGCCCGGTACCCCGGCGAGGCGCCGCTGCCGGAGGGCGCCCCCGTGGGCCTGCCGGGCTGGCTGGGCTGGCAGCACTTCCTCAACTTCTTCTTCATGCTGCTCATCATCCGCTCGGGCCTGCTCATCCTCACGACGCAGAAGCCCGACTCGTTCTGGACGCGCGACAACACGAAGCTCGTGAAGACCAAGGGCGATCCGGTCAAGATGAGCATGAACCACCTCATCCACTTCTCCTTCGACTTCCTGTGGGTCATCAACGGCATCGTGTTCTTCGTGCTGCTGTTCGCCACGGGCCAGTGGATGCGCATCGTGCCCACGACGTGGGAGGTCTTCCCGAACGCGCTGTCCGCGGCCATCCAGTACCTGTCGATGAACTGGCCCGCGGAGAACGGGTGGGTCAACTACAACTCGCTGCAGGTGCTCGCCTACTTCACGACCGTCTTCATCGCGGCGCCGCTCGCCATGATCTCCGGCTACCGCCTCTCGGAGATCTGGCCGATCAAGGGCGAGTTCAACAACGTGTTCTCCATCCGCATCGCCACCGTCATCCACGTGAGCGTCATGGTCTACTTCCTCGCGTTCACGTTCGTCCACGTCTTCCTCGTCTTCGCGACGAGCGTGGTCAACGGGCACGGGCTGTTCGGCAACCTCAGCCACACGTTCGGCGCGCAGGAGCATGCGCCGCTGCTGGGCTTCATCTGGTTCGCCGTGGCGATCGTGGCGATGGCCGCCGCCTGGGTGCTCATCCGCCCCGTCTTCATCGCCCCGGTGGCCGGTCGGTTCGGCAAGGTCACGACGCGCTGAACCGCACCGCCCGCCGCGCCCGGTGCGCGGCGGGCGAGCCCGGCCTCAGCCCTCGGGTCCGGCCTCAGCCCTCGAACACGACGCTCGGCTTGGGCCGGGTGTCGACGCTGAGCCGGAAGACGTCCGGGCGCGCATAGTGCCCGGCCGGGTCGAAGTCGAAGGTGCGCCCCGGGCGCTGCGCGACATCGACCTCGGCGGTGAGGATCGCCTCCTCGTCGTAGACGGGCCCCGCGAGCGCCTGGCCGGCCGGGTCGAGGATGACGCTGCCGCCGCGGATGAGGTAGCCCGCCTCGTCGGGCTCGAGCGCGCTTGCGTAGTCATCGCCGTACGCGTCCGCGCGGATCGCCTGGGCGGCGCTGAGCACGAAGCACCGGCCCTCGAGGGCGATGTGGGACATCGTGTGCTGCCACGTGTCGCGGTCGTCCACGGTCGGGGCGCAGTAGAGTTCGACGCCCTGGGCGTACATGGCCTGGCGCAGCAGGGGCATGTAGTTCTCCCAGCAGATCACCGAGCCCAGCTTCCCGAAGCCCGTGTCGTTGACCGTCAGCGTCGAACCGTCGCCGAAGCCCCAGATCAGGCGCTCGGAGCCCGTGGGCATGAGCTTGCGGTGGGTGCCGACGATGCCCGCGGCGGGATCGATGTGGACCGCGGTGCAGTACAGCGTGCCGCCGGAGCGCTCGATGATCCCGAGCACGGTGAACACGCCGTGGGCTGCCGCGGCCTCGGCGATCTGCGCGAGCTCGGGCCCGTCGAGGTCGACGGCGCCGGCGAAGTACCGGGCGAATTCGGCGCGGCCCTCCTCCGTGCGCGTGCCCACCGGCGCGCCGAAGCGCAGGCCCTTGGGATAGGTGCCCAGCAGCGCCTCGGGGAAGACCGCGAGCTTCGCGCCGCGTGCGGCGCAGTCGCCGATGAGGCCGGCGACCCTGGTCGCGGTGGCGGCCGGATCGAAGGGCACGGAACCGGTCTGGACGACGGCGACGGTGGTTGCTGGCATGGCGCTCCTTGTAGTCGGGTTGGCCCCACGGTAACCCCGCGCGCGGGTGATACGCTCGCTGACATCGCCCCCGCGCCCCCGTTTCCCGAGGAGACCCCTATGCCCCTGCGGATGTCGTCGCTGTTCGTGCGCACGCTCAAGGAAGACCCGGTCGATGCCGAGGTCAAGAGCCACAGGCTCCTCCACCGCGCCGGCTACATCCGCCGCTCGGCCCCCGGGATCTACACGTGGCTGCCGCTGGGCCTGGCCGTGCTGCGCCGCATCGAGGCGATCGTGCGCGAGGAGATCGAGGCCGCGGGCTCACAGGAGGTCCACTTCCCGGCGCTGCTGCCGGCGGACCCCTACGAGGAGTCCGGCCGGTGGGAGGCGTTCGGCGAGGGCCTCTTCCGGCTCCGCGACCGCAAGGAGGCGGACTACCTGCTCGCGCCCACCCACGAGGAGGTCTTCACCCTGCTCGTCAAGGACATGTACTCCTCGTACAAGGACCTGCCGCTCTCGCTGTTCCAGATCCAGACGAAGTACCGCGACGAGGCCAGGCCCCGCGCGGGGCTGCTGCGCGGCCGCGAGTTCATCATGAAGGACGCCTACTCCTTCGACATCGACGACGCCGGGCTCGACGCCTCCTACGAGACGATGCGGGAGGCCTACGTGCGCGTCTTCACGCGCCTGGGCCTGCCCTACGTCATGGTCGAGGCGACACCGGGCGCCATGGGCGGCTCCGGCACCCACGAGTTCCTCTACCCCTCCGAGGTGGGCGAGGACACCTACGTGCGCACCGCCGGCGGCTACGCCGCCAACGTCGAGGCCGTCACCACGGTGGTCCCGGAGGCCGTCGACGCCTCCGCGGTCCCCGCGGCCCACGTGGAGGACACGCCGGAGACCCCGACGATCGCCACGCTCGTCGACGCGGCCAACGCCCAGCAGCCGCGCTCCGACCGCCCGTGGACCGCGGCGGACACCCTGAAGAACGTCGTGTGCGCGGTCATCCACCCCGACGGCACCCGCGAGGTCGTCGTCATCGGCCTGCCGGGAGACCGCGAGGTCGACCTGGGCCGGGCGGCCGGCACCGGGATGCTCGGCGACGGCGAGGTCGACCTCGAGCCCGCCACCGAGGCCGACCTCGCGGCCCACCCCGGGCTGGTCCGCGGCTACATCGGGCCGGGCCTGAGCCTGGAGGCGCCCGTGCTCGGCGCGGACTCGGCCACCGGCCTGCGCTACCTCCTCGACCCCCGCGTCGTCGACGGCACGCGCTGGATCACCGGGGCCAACGAGCAGGGCCGGCACGTGTTCGACCTCGTCGCCGGGCGCGACTTCGCCGGTGACGGCTTCATCGAGGCCGCGCAGGTGCGCCCCGGCGACCCCGCCCCCGACGGCTCGGGCGAGCTCGAGCTGGCCCGGGGCGTGGAGATCGGCCAGATCTTCAAGCTCGGCCGCCGCTACGCCCAGAAGCTCGGGCTCTCCGTGCTCGACGAGAACGGCAAGTCCCAGGTCGTGACGATGGGCTCCTACGGCATCGGGGTGACCCGCGCCATGGCCTGCGTCGCGGAGGAGTACGCGGACGACAAGGGCCTCCTGTGGCCCATCAACCTCGCCCCGGCGGAGGTCCACATCGTCGCCACCGGCAAGCACCAGGACGTCTTCGACGCGGCCGAGGCGCTTGCCGCCGAACTCGAGGCGGCCGGGCACACCGTGCTGCTCGACGACCGCCCCAAGACCTCGCCCGGGGTGAAGTTCGGCGATGCCGAGCTGCTGGGCGTGCCCAACATCGTCGTCGTCGGCCGCGGCCTCGCCGACGGCCTCATCGAACTGCGCGACCGCCGCGCCGGCACGGCCGAGGAGCTGCCGGTGGGCGAGGCGGCGGCAGCAGCGTCCGCGCGGGTGCGCGAGCAGTACGCGGCGCTCGCCGCGCCGCAGGGCTGAGGGGCGCGGGCGCCGTGGCGTGGCTGAGTGCCGGGCCGGTGCCGCTGACCCTGGGCATCCTCGCGCTGCTCGTCCTCGCCGGCCTGCTGGCCGGCTGGATCGATGCGGTCGTGGGCGGCGGCGGCCTCATCCAGCTGCCGGTGCTGCTGCTCGTGCCCGGGATGAGCCCGATCCAGGCCCTCGCGACGAACAAGCTCGGCTCGATCGCCGGCACGGCGGCCTCTGCCACGACGTACCTGCGCAGGGTCGCCCCGGACAAGTCCGCCGCGCTGCCCGCGGCCGTCTGCGCGCTCGCCGGCGCGGTGCTCGGCGCGAAGCTCGCCAGCCTCGTGCCGGAGGCGGCCTTCCGCCCGCTCATCCTCGCCGTCCTCGTGGGCGTCGGCGCGTTCACACTGGCCAAGCCCGCCCTCGGGACCGAGGCCAGGCTGCGCTTCGGGGAGCACTCGAAGCGCCACCACGCGGTGGCGTGGCTGCTCGGCGGCGTCGTGGGGATCTACGACGGGGCGCTGGGCCCCGGCACGGGCTCGTTCCTCGTCATCGGGTTCGTCGCCCTGCTCGGCTTCGACTTCCTGCAGGCCTCGGCCACCGCGAAGATCGTCAACCTCGCCACGAACCTCGGGGCGCTGCTGTTCTTCGTCCCGGCCGGCCACGTCGTGTGGCAGGCGGGGCTCGCCGTCGCGGCGGGCAACGTCGCCGGCGGGGTCATCGGGGCCAAGACCGCCATCCGCTTCGGCAGCGGGTTCGTGCGCGCCGTCTTCATCTGCGTCCTCGCGATCCTCGTCCTCACCCTGGGCTGGCAGTGGATCGCGGGGCTCAGCCGAGGCGCTTGAGGGAGTGCGCGTCCACGCCGCGCACGCTCGCGCCGGCCAGGGCGCGGGCCACCCACAGCGAGCGCGCCGCGTCGCCGAGCGCGCGCTCGTTGCCGCCCTGGGCCGAGCGGAGGTACCAGAACATGTTCTGCAGCTCGCGCGCCACCGTGGCGCCCATCCCGGCGCCCGGTTCGATGTGCGCGTGCTGGCACAGGCTCGCCGCGAAGCCCCGCAGCCAGTTCGCCTGGCCCTCGGGGTCGCCGCCGGGCAGCTCGAAGAGCCGGTTCCACAGGATCGGCGCGACCATGTAGGCCGTGGGGCCCGTGAGGGGCTGCGGGTCGATGGCCTTCCACGTGGAGATCCCCGCGCGATCGGGGTTGCCCGCGAGGATGTTGTAGTAGTGCAGGTCCGCGTGCAGCAGCCAGCTCTCGGGCGACTGCGCGAGGTGCTCGGTCCACGCCCGGCCGGTGTCGAGGAGCTGCTCGTCGGCCGGGTCGGCGGCGGCGAAGCCGCGCAGGAGCTCGGCATCGGCCGGCAGCTTGCGCAGCCAGCCGGCGGCGATGTCCTGCACGCGCACGAAGCCGGGCGCGCCTGGCACCTTGAGCGCGAGCGCGAGCTGGCCCCAGATGGGCGCGACCTTGTCGAACGGCTCGCTCGAGAGGTTGACGCCGGTGCGCAGCCGCTCCTGCAGGGTGGCCCGGAAGTCCGCGTGCTGGGCGATGACCCGCACCGCCCCGTGGCCGTTCCAGCGCCGCAGCGCGGTGAGCACCTGGTCGTGGACGCGGGGATTGTCCGTGTTGGGGGCGGCGAACCGGATGATCGCCTGATAGCCCTCCTCGGTGAGGACGGGGATGACGAGGCTCTCCGCCCCCGCCCACGGGGCCCCGGGCACGGGGTCGAGGGTGACCTTCCAGCGGTCCATGAGCTCGAAGAGCATGTAGTCGAGGGCATCGGCCCACGCGCGGGCGCGGGGCTGGCCGATGATCTCCGCGGCGGCGTTGAATAGAGGTGCCGGAACCCTCACTGCTGCCCCTTCCCCGCGGTGTAGCGCAGCACCTGCGGGCTGCCGGCGGCCGCGCGGCCCCGCGCGCTGGCGTAGAGCGCCGCCCCGGCCAGGTACTTCGCATCGGCGGCGGCGAACAACGGCAGGCAGGCATCGGCCAGGGCCGTCTCGAGGCGCACGGCCAGAGCCCGCGCGGAGCGGACGTCGCTCACCTGCGCGGGCAGCTGCCACGCGGGGCGATCGCCCTGCACGGAGGCCCCGCGCAGGGCCAGCAGGCGGTTGCCGGCCATCGCGGCAACGGCCAGGGCGTTCACGCGCGCCCGCGCGGCCGCGCCGAACGCGCTCGCCGCGGGTGTGGCCACCGCGAGCCGCTCGTAGCCGTAGGAGGCCTGGAAGCAGGTACGCACCCAGTGCGCCAGGGGGTCGTCGGCCGCGGGCGCGGTCGCCGAGGCCGTGGGGGAGGCCGTCTGCGCGGCCGGGGCGACGAGGCCCTCGAGCCGGCGGCCGATCCGCTGCCCGGCGGCTCCGCTGAGCCCGAGCGCCGCGCCGATCGCGGCATCGGCGAGCACCGCGGTGAGGTCGCCGTGCAGGCTCTCATAGCCGTCGAGGACCGCCGCGGCGGCCCGCTGCAGGCCCTGTGCGGGGGTGTAGCGCTGGGCGACCGCGGAGGCGGAGGCGCTGGGCGCGGCGCCGGCGGTCCACACGGGGCCCACCGCGGCGCGCAGGCGCTCGATGCGGGAGCGCTCGGCGCCCTCGGGGCGGGTGGCCGCGAGGATCCGGGCGACGCCGTTGCGGACCTCGTCGGCGGGCTCGGGGCTCGCGTACTGGGGACCGCGGTCGATGCGCAGCCCGCAGCCGCCCAGGGCGCCCAGCCCGGCGAGGCCCGCGATGCCGAACGCTCCCAGGCGCAGCGCGGCGCGGCGGCCGTGGGGGACGGGCGGGGGATGGCTGGGCATGGGGCTCATCCTAGCGGCGTCCACTACGCTTGGGTGGCCAAGGCGCCGCCGGGCGCGGGGCAACGGGCCCCCGGGGCGGCCCGGACAGCGAGGAGGACGGATGTCGGCCGACGAGGACAGGGTCACCGAGGCGATCGAGGGCCCGCTGGGCGCCCACGGGATCCTCGTGGAGGAGGTGCGCGCGCTGGCCGCGGGCTCGCACCGCACGGTGCGGGTCGTCATCGACCTCGCCGGCGACACGGCGGAGCCGGTCTCACTCGAGACGATCGCGGAGGCCACCCGCATCGTCGGCGAGGCCACCGATGACCTCCCGCTGTTCAACGACCGTCCGTACACGCTCGAGGTGACCTCCCCGGGCGCCGACCGGCCGCTGACGCAGCCGCGGCACTTCGCCCGGGTCAAGGGCCGCACCCTTGCCGTGCGCACGGCCGCGGGCAAGCGCACGGGCGAGCTCGTCGCGGCGACCGGCGACCACATCGTGCTGCGCGACGGCGACGGTGCGCTGGCCGAGCTGCCCTATCGCGACATCGAGTCCGCCCAGGTGCAGCTGCGCTTCCGCTGAGCGGGCCGCGCGGGGGCGTGGACTATCCTTGTCACCTGCGCAACGACAACTGAATCGGCGACAACTGAATCGACAGCGGGCCCGCGCGGCCCCCCGTCACGAAGGGCAGGGCAATGGACATCGACCTCAGCGCACTCCGGATGATCGAGCGGGAGCGCGAGATCCCGTTCGACACCCTCGTGGAGCTCATCGAGCAGGCGCTGCTCATCGCCTACCAGCGCTCCGACGGGTACTACCCCGATGCCAGGGCCGAGCTCGACAAGAAGACGGGCAAGGCGACGATCTGGGCCGTCGAGTTCGACCGCGACGACAACCCGATCGGCGAGTTCGACGACACCCCCGAGGGCTTCGGCCGGATCGCCGCGATGACGGCCCGCAGCGTCATCCACCAGCGCCTGCGCGATGTGGAGGACGAATCCGTCTTCGGCACCTTCAAAGGCCGAGAGGGCGAGATCGCCTCCGGCACCGTCCAGCAGGGCCGCGACGCCCAGCTCGTCCAGGTCGACCTCGGCGATGTCGAGGCCGTGCTGCCGCCCCACGAGCAGGTGCCCGGCGAGGAGTACCCCCACGGCGCGCGGCTGCGCGTCTACATCACCGATGTGCACAAGGGGAATAAGGGCCCGGCCGTCACCGTTTCCCGCTCGCACCCCAATTTCGTCCGCCGCCTCTTCGCGCACGAGGTGCCGGAGATCGCCGACGACCTCGTCGAGATCGTCGCCCTGGCACGCGAGGCCGGCCACCGCACGAAGATGGCCGTGGCAGCCCGGCGGCCCGGGGTCAACGCGAAGGGCTCGTGCATCGGCGAGCTGGGCTCGCGGGTGCGCGCCGTGATGGCGGAGCTCGGCGAGGAGAAGATCGACATCGTCGACTACAGCGAGGACCCCGCGACGTTCATCGCCCACGCGCTGTCGCCGGCGCGCGTGTCCAAGGTCGAGGTGCTCGACGCGGATGCGAAGTCCGCCCGGGCCTTCGTGCCCACCGACCAGCTGTCGCTGGCCATCGGCAAGGAGGGCCAGAACGCGCGGCTGGCGGCGAAGCTCACGGGGTGGAAGATCGACATCGCGGGAGCCTGAGCGGGCGTGCTGTAGACTGAGGACGTGGTCTGCGCCGATACTCCCGAACGGATGTGCATCGGCTGCAGGGGACGCGCCCCGGCGGGGCAGCTGCTGCGGCTGGTGAGCCAGCCAGGCAGCCCGCCCCACGTGCGCGTCGACCCGGATCGCTCGCTGCCCGGCAGGGGAGCGTCGATCCACCGCGCCGAGCAGTGCTGGTCAGCAGCGCTGAAGAAGAACGCCTTCGCCCGCGCACTGCGGTCCCCCGGGATCCGCGTGCCGGACTGGGCGAGCATCGATCACGGAAAGTGGTTGTCAGAGATGGATACCCAGCAGTGAGTGCTCAGAGATGACACCCCTCGCATTCGGCTGTGAGCAGTGAGATGACTGTTCACTCACCATGAGGTTCCCTCCTGTGCGGAGGGAATCCGGACAGGAGAGAAGTGGCAAAGCCCCGTGTCCATGAGCTCGCGAAGGAGCTCGGCACCACCAGCAAGAACGTGCTGGAGAAACTGCAGGAGATGGGCGAGTTCGTCCGCTCCGCATCGTCGACGGTCGAAGCGCCCGTCGTGCGCAAGCTGAAGGAGGCCTACGGGCCCGCGGCCGGCGCCGACGCGAAGGCCGGCGGCGACAAGCCCGCCGCGCAGGCCGCGAAGCCCGCGGCGGCGAAGAAGTCGGCGTCCAGCGCCGGCGCGAAGCCGGGCCCCAAGCCCGCGCCCAAGCCCGCCGCGCAGCAGGCCCCCGAGCCCGAGGCGCCGGCGGCTCCCGCAGCCCCCGAGGCGCCCGCTGCCGCGGCGCCGGAGGCACCCGAGCCCCCGCGCCCCGCCGCGGAGGCAGCCGCGCCCGAGCCCGCCTCGTCCGCCCCGAAGCCCGGTGCCAAGCCGGGTCCCAAGCCCGCGCCGAAGCCCGCGGGCAAGCCCGAGGGCCGCTCCGGCGGCCGGCCCGGCAACAACCCGTTCGCCCCCTCGCAGGGCATGCCGAAGCCCGGTGCCAAGCCGGGCCGCGGCGGTTCCGCGCGCCCCGGCAACAACCCGTTCGCCCCCTCGCAGGGGATGCCCAAGCCCGGTGGCCGCTCCGGCAGCGGCGATGCCCCGCCGCGCCCCGGCGGCCCCAAGCCCGCGGCGCGCCCCGGCGGCGCCCCCGGTGCGAAGCCCGCTCCGCGCCCCGGCGCGCCGCGGCCCAATCCCGGGCTGCTGAAGAACTCCGCACTGGCCAAGCCCGCGCCCTCGCGCGGCGGTGGCCGCGGCGGCCCCGGGGGAGCCCCCGGCGGTCCCGGCGGCGCACCCGGCCGTCCGGGCGGCGGCCGTCCCGGCGGCGGCGGCCGCGGCTCCGGCCGCGGGCGCGGCGGCACGCAGGGCGCCTTCGGGCGCGGCGGCGGGCGCCAGAAGGGGCGCAAGTCCAAGCGCGCCAAGCGCCAGGAGCTCGAGCAGATGCAGGCGCCCTCGGTTGGCGGCGTCCAGGTCCCCCGCGGCGACGGCAGCACGCCGCTGCGGCTGCGCCGCGGCTCCTCGCTGGCCGACTTCGCCGAGAAGATCAACACGGATCCGACGAACCTCGTCACCGTGCTCTTCCACCTGGGGGAGATGGCCACGATCACCCAGTCGCTCGACGAGGAGACGTTCCGCGTCCTCGGCGAGGAGCTGGGCTACCAGATCCAGATCGTCTCCCCGGAGGACGAGGACCGCGAGCTGCTCGAGACCTTCGGCCTCGACCTCGAGGCCGAGGCGGAAGCCGAATCGGACGAGGTCAAGGAGCCGCGTCCGCCGGTCGTCACCGTCATGGGCCACGTGGACCACGGCAAGACGAAGCTGCTCGACGCCGTGCGCTCGGAGAACGTCGTGGCCAAGGAGGCCGGCGGCATCACCCAGCACATCGGCGCCTACCAGGTCGCCGTCGAGCACGAGGGCGAGGAGCGCAAGATCACGTTCCTCGACACCCCGGGCCACGAGGCGTTCACCGCCATGCGCGCCCGCGGCGCCAAGGCCACCGACGTCGCGATCCTCGTGGTCGCCGCCGACGACGGCGTCATGCCGCAGACCATTGAGGCGCTCAACCACGCCCAGGCTGCGGACGTCCCGATCGTCGTCGCGGTCAACAAGGTCGACAAGGAGGGCGCGAACCCGGACAAGATCATGCAGCAGCTGACCGAGTACAACCTCGTGTCCGAGGAGTACGGCGGCGAGACGATGTTCGTCCCGATCTCCGCGCTCCAGCGCAAGGGCATCGACGACCTCCTCGAGGCCGTCCTGCTCACGACCGACGCCGCGCTCGACCTGTCCGCCAACCCGGACAAGTCCGCCCGCGGCATCGCGATCGAGGCCAAGCTCGACAAGGGCCGCGGCGCCGTCGCGACCGTCCTCGTCGAGTCCGGCACCCTGCGCCAGGGCGATGCGATCGTGTGCGGCACGAGCTACGGTCGCGTGCGTGCGCTGTTCGACGAGTACGGCAACGCGCTCGAGTCCGCCGGGCCCTCGCGGCCCGTGCAGGTCCTGGGCCTGTCGTCCGTGCCGCGCGCCGGCGATACGTTCCTCGCCACGGAGGACGATCGCACGGCCCGCCAGATCGCGGAGAAGCGCGATGCGATCGAGCGCAACGCCGCCCAGGCCCGCGGCCGCAAGCGGATCAGCCTCGAGGACTTCACGAAGGCGCTCGAGGAGGGCAAGGTCGACACGCTCAACCTCATCCTCAAGGGCGATGTCTCCGGTGCGGTCGAGGCCCTCGAGGACTCGCTGCTCAAGATCGACGTGGGCGACGATGTGGACCTGCGCATCATCCACCGCGGCGTCGGCGCGATCACGGAGAACGACATCAACCTCGCGACGGTCGACAACGCGATCGTCATCGGCTTCAACGTGCGCCCGGAGGCCAAGGCGCGCGATCTGGCCGAGCGCGAGGGCGTGGACGTGCGCTACTACTCGGTGATCTACGACGCGATCGACGACATCGAGAACTCGCTCAAGGGCATGCTCAAGCCCGAGTTCGAGGAGGTGCACACCGGCTCGGCGGAGATCCGCGAGGTCTTCCGCTCGTCGAAGTTCGGCAACATCGCCGGTTCGATCGTGCGCGACGGGACCATCCGCCGCAATGCGAAGGCCCGGGTCACGCGCGATGGCGTCGTGGTCGGGGAGAATCAGACGATCGAGTCGCTGCGCCGGTTCAAGGACGATGCCACCGAGGTCCGCGAGGGCTACGAGTGCGGCATCGGCCTGGGCAAGTTCAACGACATCCGCGAAGGCGACATCATCGAGACCTTCGAGATGCAGGAGAAGCCGCGCGACTGAGCGCGGCGCACGCGAGGTACGGCCGGGCGCCGCGGGCATGTGCCGCGGCGCCCGCGCCGACTGCGCGGGGCACAGGCGCCGGGTCGCACCGGCCGAGGAGAGGACAGCACATGGCGGACCCCACGCGGGCGCGCAAGATCGCCGACCGCATCAAGGTCATCGTGGCGAGCACCCTGGAGAAGCGGATCAAGGATCCGCGCCTGGGCTTTGTCACGATCACGGACGTGCGGGTGACCGGCGATCTCCAGCACGCAACCGTCTTCTACACCGTCTACGGCGATGACGAGCAGCTCGAGGGCACACAGGCCGCCCTCAACTCCGCCAAGGGCCTCATCCGCTCCGAGGTGGGCAAGGGGCTCCAGATCCGCCTGACGCCCACGCTCGAGTTCGTCGCCGATGCCGTGCCCGCCGCGGCCGCACAGCTCGACGACCTGCTGGCGAAGGCCGCGGCGCGCGACTCGCAGGTCGCCGCGCTCGCCGCCGGCGCCCGGCCCGCCGGGGAGGCCGACCCCTATCGCCGCCCCGCGCAGGACGAGGCTGCCGCAGGCCCCGAGGCGGACGAGCCGGGAGGCGCCGACGGCACGTCGGAGGACGGTGCCGGGCAGGCGTGAGCCCGCTGTGACCGGATTCGCCCCGCCGCGAGGGTGATTCGCGCGCCGAAAGGCTCTACACTGGCTGAGGCGATCACGAAACGATTACGACAGTGTTAAGGAATCATCGCGTTGGGCAAGCACTCCGATCCGAAGCCGTCCTGGGGCAGCAGCGCCGCCGACCTCGTCCGCAGTGCGCGGCCGCGCAGGCGCAGCGGCAGGCACGGCGAGGCTCCCTCGACCGCGACCGGCGTCATGCGCGCGGTCAAGCGCCGCCCCATGGTGGCGGCCATCGCGCTGCCCGCCGCGGCGATCGCGGCCGTGGCCGGCTCGACCGCCGTGTTCGCGCCCCGCGGGGCAGATGACGGCGTCGTCCAGGCCGAGCAGGCGCAGTCGCCGGAGCGCGACTCGGCGCCCGCGCCGTCCGCGGCCAAGGCGCCCAGCGGCGAGGAGCAGGCGAAGAAGCGCATCGACAAGCTCGCCGCGGACCCGAAGTACCGCGCCAAGGGCGCCGGCGGCAGCCTCGCGACGCCCGAGCCCAGCCCCGCGGCGTCCTCGAGCGGCACCACGGCGAGCGCCAAGAGCGCGGCGGCGAGCAGCGCCGGCGGCGTGTCCAACGCGCCGTGCTCGGTCTCGAGTTCGGTCGAGCAGCACTTCAAGCCCAACGCCTCGAAGGTCTACCGCGCCGTGTGCGCGAAGTTCCCGCAGGTCAAGACGTTCGGCGGCTATCGCAACGACCCGGGCTCCGATCACGGCACCGGCCACGCGGTCGACATCATGATCTCCGGTTCCACAGGCGATGAGATCCGCGACTACGTCCTCGCCCACCGCAAGGAGCTGGGCGTGAAGTACGTCATCTGGAAGCAGCGGCTCTACGCGCCCTACACCTCGGCCTCCGGCCGCCACATGGATGACCGCGGCTCGCAGACCGCCAACCACTTCGACCACGTCCACGTCTCGGTCAACTGAGCGGCCGGCCGACGCGGCCGCCGCGTGACCCGGCCGTCCGCATAGGCTTCTCGGCATGAGCGACACCGCAGCGCCCTCGGGCATCCTCTTCGTCGACAAGCCCGCCGGGCTGACCAGCCACGGCGTGGTCGCGCGGGTGCGCCGGTGGTACGGCACGAAGAAGGTCGGCCATGCCGGCACGCTCGACCCCATGGCCACGGGGCTGCTGGTGCTCGGCCTGGGCCGGGGGACGAAGCTGCTCACGCACCTCGTGGGCGCCGACAAGGTCTACGAGGCTACGATCCGGCTGGGCGCCTCGACGCCCACCGACGACGCCGACTCGCAGCCGGACCGGCACGCGGACCCCGCTGCCGTGGCGGCCCTGGGGGACGCGCAGATCGTCGCAGCCATGGGCCCCTTGACCGGTGAGATCGAACAGGTGCCCAGCGCCGTCTCGGCCATCAAGGTCGACGGCAGGCGCGCCTACGCCCGGGTGCGGGCCGGAGAGGAGGTTGCGCTGCGGGCGCGGACCGTGTGCGTCGCCCGCTTCGAGCCCGTGGCCCCGGTGCGCCGAGGCCCGGGCTGGGCCGATATCGACGTGGTCGTCGCCTGCTCCTCGGGCACGTACGTGCGCGCGCTTGCCCGCGATCTGGGCGCGGCGCTCGGGGTGGGCGGCCACCTCACCGCCCTGCGCCGCACGCGGGTCGCGGGGTGGGACGTCGCCGCCGCCGTGCCCCTGCCCGCGGACACGGATGCGGTGCCCGCCCCGCCGCTGACGGACCTCGCCGCGGTCGCCGCCCGCCTCATGCCGGCGCTCGAGGTCGACGCCGCCAGCGCTCGGGCGCTCATGCAGGGCAAGCTCGTCGCCCTGCCCGCCGCTCCCGCGGTCCTTGCGGTGACCCACGGGGGCCGGCTCATCGCGATTGCGGAGCCGCGCGGTGAGCGCTTCAAGATCGCGACCGGGATCGCCCTCGAACCGCCGGACGCCACTGACTGAACAATCGCAATCAGATGTAAATCGCATTTACAACTGAATGTGTTGTATTGCTCCGGCCCGCCTGGTTGAATGGGCGCATGTTCGTCCTCACCCTCGACCAGCGCGGCTCCCGCGCCGCCCCCGACGCTGTGCCGGGGCTGCTCGCCGCGCTTGCCGGCGTGCCGACCGCGCTGCCGTTCGAGCGCACCGTCGGCGACGAGGTGCAGGGCGCACTGGACGAGCCGGCCGCCGTGCCGGAGGCCCTCATGCGCGCCTGGCGCGCGGGCCCCTGGTGGGCCGGGGTCGGCATCGGCGCGATCGAGGCGCCCCTGCCCGAGCGCAGCGCGGCTGCCCGCGGCGAGGCCTTCGTCCTCGCCCGCGCCGCCGTGGAGGCGGCGAAGGGCCGGCCCCGGGGGCTGTGCGTGCGCGCGCCCGAGGCCGCGGGGGATGCGGCGGGCGCAGCGGAGACCGTGCTCCTGCTCTTCCACGACCTCGTGACCGCGGCGACAGCCGCCCAGTGGCGCGTCATCGCCGCGGCGCTGGCCCAGCCCGGTGCGCGCCAGACTGAGCTCGCCGACGCCCTGGGCGTCAGCCAGCAGTACGTCTCGCGCACGCTGCGCGGGGGCGCACCCGAGCTCGTGGGCCGCAGCGTCGGCGTCTGCGGTGAGCTGCTCGCCGCCGCCGAGGCCGCCCGTGTCAGCCCCCGCCGGTAGCGTGGCGACCATAGGCGCAGCGGAAGGCGGTGGCACGATGACGATGGCGGCGGGGCTCGATCCCCTGTGGTTGGACGGGCTCATCGTCCTGGTGGCGGCGCTCGGCGCCGCGGGACTCGGCTGGCCGGTGACCTCCGCCGTGCTCCACGTGGCGGCCAGCCGCTCCGGGCGGCGCGTCGCGCCGCTGGCCGCCCCCGGCCGGGCGGACGATCCCCCGGGCGTGCCCGGGGCGGGCGGCGGCAGAGCCGGCGCCGGCACCGAGCCGCGGCCCATCGACACCCCGGGCCTGCTGCGCGGCGGCCTGTGGATCGGGCTGCTCGAGCGCCTGCTCATCGCGGGCGGCATCGCGGTGGGCCAGCCCGCGGTCATCGCCGTCGTCGTCGCGGTCAAGGGCCTCGGGCGCCTGCCCGAGCTGCGCGAATCGCGCGCCGCGGGGGAGCGGTTCATCATCGGCACGTTCGCCTCCACGGCCGTCGCCGGCGCCTGCGGGCTGGCCGCCGCCGCGCTCATGGCCCGCACGTGACCCGCCTGCCCGCCCGGTTCGCGCGGCGCCGGGCCGGCGGTGTTCGCCGCGCTCGGCCGGTCGGCTAGCATGGCCGGGTGCGCGGGCCGGCCGGCGCACCGCAACGAGGAGCAGTCGCCCAGCAGAGAGGAACGATCCGCGCGTGGAGGTCTTCAGCTCCGTCGCCGATATCCCCGAGGGGTTCGGCCCGACCGCGGTCACCCTGGGCAACTTCGACGGCGTCCACCGCGGCCACCGGGCAGTCCTCGGCCGCCTGGCCGAACTCGCCGCCGCCCGCGGTCTGCGCTCGCTCGCCGTGACCTTCGACCCGCACCCCGCCGCCGTGCACCGCCCGGGTGAGGCCCCGGAGATCATCTGCCCGCAGGCGGAGAAGATCACCCGCATGGCGACCACCGGCATCGACGCGCTGCTCATCCAGCACTACAGCCTCGAGTTCGCCCGCCAGAGCCCCGCGGACTTCGTGCTCGACTACCTCGTGACAGGCCTGCGCGCCAGGCTCATCGCCGTGGGCGCGGACGTGCGCTTCGGCCGGGACAACGCGGGCACCATCGACACCCTGCGCGAGCTCGGAGGCGCCCACGGGTTCGAGGTCGTCACGATCGACGAGGTGGGCGACGGCCAGCGCTTCTCCTCGACGCGCATCCGCGGCCTCGTCCAGGCCGGCGAGGTGGCCGATGCCGCCCGCGAGCTGGGCCAGCCGCACACGCTCGAGGGCACCGTCGTCCACGGGGACGCGCGCGGGCGGCTCATGGGCTTCCCCACCGCCAACCTCAGCGCGGAGCACGAGGGCGTCATCCCGGCCGACGGCGTCTACGCCGGCTGGGTGGCCTTCAGCACGGAGCCGGGCCGCTTCCCGGCCGCGATCTCGATCGGGACGAACCCCACCTTCGACGGCTGCGAGCGGCGCGTCGAGGCGCACGTCGTGGGCGTGGAGTTCCCGGACCTCGACGTCTACGGGGCGCACATGAGCATCGAGTTCGTCGCCCGGATCCGCGGCCAGGTGGCCTTCGAGGGCATGGACGCGCTCATGGAGCAGATGCACCGCGACTTGGACGACGTCCGAGCCGTGCTAGGCTAGGAAGGCCGTTTTTTCGCCGGCCGCGGTTCCATAGTGCTCACAGCTCAAGGCTGGGGCGCCGCGCAACGACACGGAGGAGTCCGAACATGGCCCTTGATCCCACGGTCAAGCAGGAGATCATCAAAGAGTACGCCACCCACGAAGGCGACACGGGTTCCCCCGAGGTCCAGGTGGCAGTCCTCACCCGTCGCATCAGCGACCTCACGGAGCACTTCAAGGAGCACAAGCACGACCACCACTCGCGTCGCGGCCTGCTGCTCCTCGTCGGCCACCGCCGCCGTCTGCTCAAGTACCTGCAGAACGTCGACATCGAGCGCTACCGCTCGCTCATCAAGCGCCTGGGCCTGCGCCGCTGAGGCACCGCAGTCCCTGCCCGACGGGGCCGCCGCGATCGCATCGCGGTGGCCCCGTTCGCGCATTGCTACACTGAGACACGTCCACGAGTGGCCGGCGGCGAGACGGCCGGTGATCGGTAGTGGCCTCCGCAGCGCGCTGCGTGGGCTTCGATCGATGACCAGCCCCCGCCGAGGCTCCGCGGCGCCCGCCCTCAGGGCTGCCCACTGCGATTCGCGCAGCGCCGCGCACCCGGCCGCTCACACCCGCGCAGACTCCCTGCGCACAACGAACGGAGAAGCTTTGGGTCTCAATCCCGAATCCGCCGTCGCGCACATCGACAATGGTCGCTTCGGCTCCCACACCGTCCGGTTCGAAACCGGGCGCCTCGCCCAGCAGGCCGCCGGCTCTGCCGTGGCCTACCTCGACGACGAGACGATGCTGCTGTCGGCCACCTCGGCCGGCAAGCACCCGCGGGAGGGCTTCGACTTCTTCCCGCTGACCGTCGACGTCGAGGAGCGCATGTACGCCGCGGGCCGCATCCCGGGCTCGTTCTTCCGCCGCGAGGGCCGCCCGTCCACGGACGCGATCCTCACGTGCCGCCTCATCGACCGCCCGCTGCGCCCCACGTTCGTCAAGGGCCTGCGCAACGAGGTCCAGATCGTCATCACGGTCATGTCGGTCAACCCCGACCAGATGTACGACGCGCTGGCGATCAATGCGGCCTCGATGTCGACGCAGCTGTCCGGCCTGCCGTTCTCCGGCCCGATCGGCGGCGTGCGCATCGCCCTCATCGACGACCAGTGGGTCGCCTTCCCCAACTACTCGCAGCTCGAGAGCGCCGTGTTCGACATGGTCGTCGCCGGCCGCGTGGTCGGCGACGACGTCGCGATCATGATGGTCGAGGCGGAGGCCACCGACAACTCGTGGGACCTCATCCAGGGCGGCGCCACGGCGCCCACCGAGGAGGTCGTCGCCGAGGGACTCGAGGCCGCCAAGCCGTTCATCAGCGAGCTCGTGCGCGCCCAGCGGGAGCTGGCCGAGCGCACCGCGAAGCCCACCGTCGAGTTCCCGGTCTTCAAGGACTACGAGGACGACGTCTACCAGGCCGTCGAGGCCGCAGGCCTCGAGCAGCAGACGAAGAACTTCCAGATCGCCGACAAGCAGGAGCGCGAGGCCGCCGGCGACGAGCTGCTGCAGACGCTGCTGGCCGACCTCGGGCCCCGCTTCGAGGGCCGCGAGAAGGAGATCGTCGGTGCGCTCAACGCCCTGACGAAGAAGGTCGTGCGCCAGCGCATCCTCACCGAGCAGGTGCGCATCGACGGCCGCGGGCTCAAGGACATCCGCCCGCTGTCGGCCGAGGTGGGCGTGCTGCCGCGCGTCCACGGCTCCGCGCTCTTCGAGCGCGGCGAGACCCAGATCCTCGGCGTGACCACGCTCAACATGCTCAAGCTCGAGCAGCAGATCGACTCGCTGTCGCCCGTGACATCGAAGCGCTACCTGCACCACTACAACTTCCCGCCGTACTCCACCGGCGAGACGGGCCGCGTGGGCAGCCCCAAGCGCCGCGAGATCGGCCACGGTGCGCTCGCCGAGCGCGCGCTGGTCCCGGTCCTGCCCTCGCGCGAGGAGTTCCCCTACGCGATCCGCCAGGTCTCCGAGGCGCTGGGCTCGAACGGCTCCACCTCGATGGGCTCCGTGTGCGCCTCGACCCTGTCGATGCTCAACGCGGGCGTGCCGCTGCGCGCGTCGGTGGCCGGCATCGCGATGGGCCTCGTGTCCGACGTGATCGACACCCCGGACGGCAAGCAGACCGCGTACGCGGCGCTCACCGACATCCTGGGCGCCGAGGATGCGTTCGGCGACATGGACTTCAAGGTCGCCGGCACGAAGGACTTCGTCACCGCGATCCAGCTGGACACGAAGCTCGACGGGATCCCCGCCTCGGTGCTCGCCGCCGCCCTCACCCAGGCCCGCGAGGCCCGCGAGGTCATCCTCGGGGTCATCAACGAGGCCATCGACGAGCCCGGCGAGATGGCCATCACCGCGCCGCGCATCATCAGCGTGCACATCCCCGTGGACAAGATCGGCGAGGTCATCGGGCCCAAGGGCAAGATGATCAACCAGATCCAGGAGGACACGGGCGCGGAGATCAGCATCGAAGACGACGGCACCGTGCTCATCGGCGCCACCGGCGGGGCAGCCGCGGAGGCCGCGCGCAGCGCGGTCAACGCGATCGCCAACCCGCAGGTCCCCGAGGTGGGCGAGCGCTACCTCGGCACCGTCGTCAAAACGATGTCCTTCGGCGCGTTCGTGTCGCTGACGCCGGGCAAGGACGGGCTGCTGCACATCTCCGAGCTGCGCAAGCTCAACGACGGCAAGCGCGTCGAGGACGTCGAGGACGTCGTGAGCGTCGGCCAGAAGATCCAGGTCGAGATCACGAAGATCGACGACCGCGGCAAGCTCTCGCTTGCCCCGGTCACCGAGGACTCGGACGACGCGGACGCCTCCGGGGCGGACGCGGACGACGAGGGCTCGGAGGACTGAGGTCCTGAACCGCACCTCGGGTCAGCCCGAAGCACTGCTGGGGGAGGACGGTCGCGCATTCCGCACCGTCCTCCCCAGTGGTCTGCGCATCGTCACGGAGACGATCCCCGGCCTGGCCTCGGAGACCGTGGGCGTCTGGGCGGACTCCGGGTCGCGCGACGAGTCGGAGCTGACCGCCGGCTCCACCCACTTCCTCGAGCACATGCTCTTCAAGGGCACCCGCGCCCGGACGGCCGCGCAGATCGCCCGGACCTTCGACCGGATCGGCGGCGACTCGAACGCCGTCACCGCCAAGGAATTCACCTGCTACTACGCCCGCTGCCTCGTGGCGGACCTGGGCTCGGCGGTCGACGTGCTGTGGGACATGGTGCTCGACCCGCTGCTGGATCCCGGCGAGTTCGAGCGCGAGCGCGGCGTCATCCTCGAAGAGCTCGCCATGGCCGCCGACGATCCGCAGGACGTCCTCTACGAGGCGTTCGACGAGCTCATCTACCCCGGCCACCCGCTGGGCCGGCCGATCGGCGCGACGAAGGGCCGCATCCGCGCGCTCGACCACGCAACCCTGCTCGCCCACTACCGGGGGGCCTACACCGCCGACCGGCTCGTCTTCGTGGCCGCCGGCGGCGCCGAGCACGCGGAGGTCGTCGAGCGCGTCACCACCGCCATCGCACAGCTGCGCCCCGCGCTGCTCGCCCCGCCCGGACCGGCCGAGGACCAGACCCGGCCGCGCTCCGCACGGAGCCGCCCGGCGTTCTCCGCCGGCGTGCGCAGCATCCGCCGGGACACGGAGCAGCAGGGCCTGCTCTACGGCGTGGACGGGGTGAGCGCTGTAAGCGAGGACCGGTTCGCGTTCAGCGTCCTGCAGTCGCTGCTGGGCGGCGGGATGTCCTCGCGGCTGTTCCAGAGCGTCCGCGAGGAGCACGGGCTCGCATACTCCGTGCACTGCTCGTCCTCCCAGCACGCCGACTGCGGCGACTTCGCCCTCTACGCCGGCTGCGCGCCGGAGTCCGCGCAGCGGGTCCTCGAACTGTGCGACGCCGAGTTCCGGCGGCTGGCCGAGGAGGCACCGGACGCGGAGGAGGTCGAGGAGGTCGCGGCCCAGCTCGCCGCCTCCACAGTCCTGGGGCTCGAGAGCACCGCGACCCGGATGAACCGGCTGGCGAGCGCCGAGCTGTACGGGATCGCACTGCGCTCGCCGGAGGAGATCGTCGCGCGGGTGCGCGCTGTGAGCGCGCAGGACGTGCGCGCGCTCGCCGAGGCACTCTACGCGGGGCCCAAGGCGCTGGCGACGGTGGGCCCGCGCGACCTCACCCTGCCCGCATAGCCGGGCGGGAATATGACGAGGTCAAAACGCCGTTGTACGGCAGGGTGACCTTCGATAGGGTCATTGCATGAGCGGCCAGCGGGCCGCCCGCGCGCACCGGGCGAGGTGCCCGGCCGCGCACCACATCCGTTCAAGGAGGACGTCGACATGGCTGAGTACACTCTCCCCGATCTGCCCTACGACTACGCGGCGCTCGAGCCGAACATCTCGGCGAAGATCATGGAGCTCCACCACGACAAGCACCACGCCACCTACGTCAAGGGCGCGAACACCGCGCTCGAGCAGATGGCCGAGGCGCGCGAGAAGAACGACTTCGCCACGATCGGCAAGCTGTCCAAGGACCTGTCCTTCAACCTCGGCGGCCACGTCAACCACTCGATCTTCTGGCAGAACATGTCCCCGGACGGTGGCGACAAGCCCACCGGTGAGCTCGCGGCCGCACTCGACGATGCGTTCGGCAGCTTCGAGGCGTTCCAGGGGCAGTTCAACGGCAACGCGACCTCCATCCAGGGCTCCGGCTGGTCCGTCCTCGGCTGGGACACACTGGGCCAGCGCTTCACCCTCGAGCAGCTCTACGACCAGCAGGGCAACATCCAGCTGGCGTACATTCCGCTGCTGCAGCTCGACATGTGGGAGCACGCCTACTACCTCGACTACAACAACGTGAAGGCCGACTACGTGAAGAACTGGTGGAACGTCGTCAACTGGGCCGACGTGCAGGCCCGCTTCGACCGTGCCCGCCAGCAGACGCCCAAGGTGCTCTTCGGCGACGCGCCGAACTACCAGGTCGTGTCCTGAGCCAGCACAGCGCATAGGGGCCCGGCCGCAGTGCCGGGCCCACCGCCTCGGGGGCGGGTCGGCTTCACGGCCGGCCCGCCCCTTCGGCGTGTGCTCGACTAGGGTGGCCGGATGCTGCTGCGAGCGTTCGAGCCGGGCGATGCCGGGCGCCTGGCCCAGATCTTCGACGATCCGGATGAGGGCCTGGCGCGCAACGGCCCGGGAAGACGGACCATCCCGGGGATGCGCCTATGGGTGGCGGCGCTGCGCGATGGGGAGGACGCCGGTGAGCTGTGGGCCCGCGCCATCGTCGACGACCGCCCGGCCGACGGTGTGGGCCTGTGCGGGGGCATCATGATCTCCGCGATCGACCGCGCGCACTCCCTGGGCTGGGTGTCCTACTGGCTGGCCCCCGAGGCGCGGGGGCGCTCGCTCGCCTCCGCCGCGCTGCGCGCGGCGGTGGCGGTCGGCCACGATCGCCTGGGGATCTATCGCCTGGAGTTGGGCTACCGGGTCGACAATCCCGCGTCTGCCCGGGTCGTCGCCGCCGCCGGCTTCACAGTCGAGGGGCGGCAGCGGGGCAAGCTCAGCTACGGCGGCCGGCGCTTCGACACGGAGGAGTGCGCGCACCTCGCCGGCGATCGGCGGCCATAGGCACCCGAGGGCCGGGCCGCGGCGGAGCCGCGGCGGGGCCGCACGGGGCCGGGCACATCGGGATGCGACAATGGGGAGGCTGCTGGCGACCCCGGTCGGGGCCGTCGCCGCCGAGGCGAGGCAGCGACGAAGCAAAGGAGCGCGGCCCGCAGGCCCGCGAACCGAGGGGGAGCACGTGGCAGACATCCGGGTGGCAGTGATCGGCGCGCAGGGGCGCATGGGCTCGCACGCCGCCGCGGCGATCGAGGCGGCCGAGGGCCTGGAGCTCACGGCCCGGCTGGGCAGCGGAGACCCCCTCGAGGGGCTGCTCGCCGCGCGGCCGGATGTGGCCGTGGAGCTGACCGTGCCCAAGGCCACCGAGGACAACGTCCGCTTCCTCGTCGAACACGGTATTCCCGCAGTCGTCGGCACGACCGGCTGGTCCGCCGAGCGCGTCCGGAGCCTCGAGGCGCTCATCGCCGAGCACGAGGGCGCGCGCGTGCTCATCGCGCCCAACTTCTCCATCGGCGCCGTCCTGGCCATGCAGTTCGCCCAGCTGGCCGCCCCCTACTTCGAATCGGCGGAGGTCGTCGAGACGCATCACCCCCGCAAGCTCGATGCGCCGTCCGGCACCGCTGTGGCCACCGCCGAGCGGATCGCGCGCGCCCGCGCCGAGGCGGGCCTGGGCGCCGTGCCCGATGCCACGGAGTCCGACCCCGACGGCGCCCGCGGGGCCGTAATCGACGGCATCCACGTCCACGCGGTCCGGCAGCTGGGGATGAACGCGACGGAGGAGATCCGCTTCGGCTCCGCGCACGAGGCCCTGTCGATCCGCACCGATTCGCTGTCCACCGAGGCGTTCATGCCGGGCATCGTGCTGGCGGTCAAGCGGCTGAGCGAGCACCCCGGTCTCACGGTGGGCCTCGAGCACTTCCTGGACGCCTGAGCAGGGCTGCCATGTCGAAGGCGAAGCTCGGCGCGGTCATCATCTCCGTGCTGCTGGCGCTCTACCTGGTCTTCACCGCGCAGCGCGGCTGGATCATGATCACCGAGCCCAACCCGGTGGCGAAGGTCCTGGGGATCGCGCTGTTCGCGCTGCCGATCCTGGGCGCGTGGGCGCTCATCCGCGAGTTCGCCTTCGGAGCGAGGATGGAGCGGCTCGGGCGCCGGCTCGGGGCCGAGGGCGGTCTGCCGCCCGACGACCTGCCGCGCACCCCGGGCGGCCGCATCGTCCGCTCGGCCGCGGACGCCGCGTTCGCCCAGTACCGCGACGAGGCCGAGGCCGCGCCCGATGACTGGCGCAGCTGGTTCCGGCTGTCGTGCGCCTACGATGTGGCCGGCGACCGCAAGCGGGCGCGTGCCACGATGCGCAGGGCAATCGCCATGGAGAAGGCGCAGCGCTAGGCGCGCCGCGCACCCGGCTGCGGCTCAGCGCGCGCCCGTGTGCATGCCCACGTTGATGACCCGGCCATCGGCTGACCGGCAGAAGAAGCGGGTGACGCCCCACGGTTCTTCCGTGAGCGGGTGGACGATCTCGACTCCCATGCGGCGGGCACGCTCGAAGGCCTCGCGCACATCGTTGACGAAGACCGAGACGTCGGGATTGACCGGGCCGGAAGCGTCCGGGGTCATGACGCTGAGCTGATGGCCCTCATCGTCGGCCAGGGTGACGATCCAGCCGTGGTCCATGACGGGCCAAAGCCCGAGCACGCCGGCATGTTCGTCGACCGCTGCGCTCATGTCGGCAGCAGTGAGGTTCGGGACGACTCGAAGGACGCACATGCGCCCACCCAACCACGCGGCGGCGCGGGTTGCCCCTTCGCCGCGCCGGCCCGCTCACCCGCCGCCGCTCGGTGTGAAGGTGTGCTCGGTGTGACGGCGTGCTTGGGATGGCAGGGGGCTCACCGTGACCGCGTGTTCCGGATGTCCGCGTGCCGACATGCTCTTCCCGGCCGGGTTCAGAAGGGCGGCGGATCGTCGTGAACCGGCGTTACCGGGGTTACCGGGGTTACCGGTGCCTCGCTGCCCGTCTGGGCTGCGTCGATGATGGCCCGAAGCTGAACAGCGTGGGCGGTGCTGATGGGATTGCCGGGTACCGAGGCTCCCGCGGTGATCTCTCCGCTGAGCCGCCAGCCGAGCATCCCGCCGGGCAACCGCAGCGGGATGAGCACCCCGGCGGTCTTGAGCTGGTGGTGGTGCTCGCACAGCGGGTGGAGGTTGTCGAAGTCCGTGCGCCCGCCGAGTTCGGGGCGTTCGCGGTCGAACGGGGTGAGGTGGTCGAGCTCGCAGTCGGTGGCCCGGCGGGAGCAGCCGGGAGCGGTGCAGTGCTGCCACTTCGCCTCCACCGCCGCTCGCAGGGCCGCGGGAATCGTGTACGAATGGGCATGGGCATCGAGGACATGCCCGTCGGCCGGGTCGGTGAGGAGGCGGCGCAGGGTGGGCCGCCCGGCAGCGATCTGGCGTGCGGCCTCCGCCGGCACGGGTGTGCCGTCGGCCAGTTCACCGGGCAGATCGGCGTGGCCCGTGTACGTCAGCAGCGGCAGGGTCAGGGCGACGGTGGCCTGGCGGCGCAGCCAGGCGGTGTGCGTAGGGCACGTCAGCGTGAGCGCCACGGTCTGTCCGCTGCCCCCGGTCGGGCGCTCCGCCATCGACGCGATCGACTGCTCGACCGCCACTGCGGGCGAAGGCTCAGGAACCGGTGCGGGTGGTTCATGTACTGGGGCGGCCATTCGTCCGTGTGGGGCGAACTCGGGCCGGTCCGGTTGCCGGAGTCCGGACGCACCTCGGTGAGACGGACCCGATGCACGGGCGGGAGGCGGCTCCCCTGCAGTCCCGGGAGGCGAACCCCAGGGATTGCACGGAGCCGATCCCCGCGCGGCGCCCGATGGCCGCGAGGACGGGCCCGGGGGCGCACTTGCCCCGAGGGCGCTGCTGACGTGCATACCCTCCCCGGCCGCGTTGGCGCGAGACGGTGGAGTCGCAACCCAAGAACCCTGCTGGGCGGCGTCACAGGGGAGCGGTGCTGCCGCGGTGCCCGATCGCGCCGGTGCGTCCTTGGGTGGGGGTGCCGCGTCCCGAGCTGGGGCTGCCGCCCCGACTGGGAGGACGGCCTGCACGGTGACCTGCGGGGTGGACGAGGCGAGCATGTCGAAGCACAGCTGGGCGATCGTGCGCTCGTCGGTGACCCGCGCTCCGGCTGGAACATCCTGGCCGAACGCCGCGAGCTCGCTGCGGCGCACCGCGCGGGCGAGTGCCCGCACCCGCGCATGCAGCGCTGCCACCTCGCCGACTGGGCCGATGAGGCACAGGTTCGCCGAACCGTCCCTATTGGCCCAGTACTCGACCCGGCGCTGCGCGCGCATCTCCTGGGCGGCGTCTTCGGCGGTCGTGAGAGTGGCGATGAGGCGGGTGGCATGCCGGCGGAAGTCCGCCACCGGCATGCTCGGTCGCAGCCTGCTCAGGTGGGCATCGAGCGCGGAGAGGTCTCGGAGGGTGAGGTCTGCCGCCACGTGGGCCGCGGTCTCGAGTTTGCGGGTGTCGATGGCACCGCATCGTGCGCGGGCGCTCAGCTGGGGCAGGCCGAGGATCGCGGTGAGGGCGTCGGCGATGAGCCGGTCGGCGCGAGTCTCGGTGGTGTCGAGGCAGTGGGCGAGCGTGAGTCCCAGGCGCTGCTGGGCGCCGTCGAAGATGCGAGCGGGAACCGCGTCCGGGGCGTGGAGGTTGAGCAGGGCGCGGATGCGGGCGGTGGGGATGAGCTCCCCGTCATAGGGCAGCCGGTCGGCCCAGGGGATCGCGTCGGGCTCGGGCTCGGGATCTGCGACACCGCCGGCGGGTGGGGCCGCGGGGAGCTCGAAGAGTGTGGCATCATGCTGCTCGGCCATCGTGCGGCAGCCGCACCGGGCTGCGCCCGGGCCGTTCGCGGGGGAGCCGTTGTCCGTGTGGCCGGTGTCGCGCGGGTGACCGGGGTCATGCGGGTGGGCGGGGTCGTGCGTCTGGCCGGGGCTGTGGGTCCGGCCGGGTCGGTCGGGACCGGCGATCTCGGCGGGGGCGAGGAGCATGCCTGGGGTGATGCCGAAGCGAGCGAGGTCGCCGTGGGCCAGGGCGAGGTCGAGTGCGCTCATTCCTGCTCCGAGGAGCTGGCGCAGTCGCTGCCGGCTGGCCTGCGCCGTGACCTCCTGGACGGCTGCGAAGACGGCCGCGTCGTAGCGATGCGGCCGCGGTTCCCGACCGGCCTCTTCGGTTGGCGCGGTGCGTGAGGTGCCGCTCATGCCGCTCACCTCCTCTCCGCCTGCGTGCCCGGTGCTGCGTCCTCCGTGCTGCTTGCTCCCACGATAGCGGGAGGCACTGACACGAGTTGGGCAACAGAACTCTGAATGTGAGAGAAATGGATAAAAGTTCGAAAAATAATCGATTGAGACTACCCTCCACAAGCCCCTTCCGTGCCCTGACTCGTGCGCTGTTTGCCCATGTTCCCGGGCTGCGCACGGCACTGGGTGCCACGTGCATGGTCATCGGGCCTTCCTGTCCCCGGCGGAACGGCAAGCTCGAACGCTTCAACCGCGCCCTGCGCTGCAAAGCGAACCTCCTGCGCTGCAAAGAGGATGGCGGCCCGCGGCGGGTCGCACCAGCAGTACCGAACGCTGCGCGCACCATCGGACGCTGCGCTGCGCTCGCGCCTTGGCCTGGGCACGACACCAGTGAATGCTGCCGCGCCACCGCGCTGCACGCGGTGCACCCACTCCTTCCAGTCGATTGCCGCCAGCCCGGTGGCCGGCTTCATCTAGCGCGTGAGCGCGAACCTGCTCGCGCCTCGGACGCTGGCGCTGACGACGGCCTCGAGTGGGCCCCGGGCGCCGATGAGCGCCTTCCAGACGACCGCTGCGAGGACGAAGAGGCAGGCGTGCAGGGCGAACTCCGCGCCGCCGCCCAGTGCGCGGGCGGGGCAGAAGAGGTCGGCGGTGAGCGAGACGAGCACGACGTGGGCGGTGTAGATGCTCAGCGGCATCGAACCCGGGGCACTGAGCGGAGGGCACCAGGCGAGGCCGGTGCGCCCCCAGCGCTGCTCGATGGCCAGGGCCGCGGCGCCGCAGCCGCCGAGCACGGCGACGGCGATCCCCGCCGTGGACACCATGTCGAACGGAGTGCCCGAGTGCGGGCCGGCGATGGTCAGCCACCACCACGTGTCCGTGGGCGTGATGCCGTAGCTCGTCTCCCCGAGCGCCTGGCGCAGCGCGTCCGGACGCTGCGCCGTGGCGATCTCCAGGGCCGTGCGCCCACCGGCGGACAGCAGCAGCGACGACGCGCTGAGGGCGAGGACTGCGCACGCCCCGCCCGCGGCAGCCAGCCCGAGCGCGCGGCGCACGCTGTGCCAGTCCAGGCGGGCCACGAACATGCCGAGCACCACGTAGCCCATCCACTGCAGCACCGGGTAGTAGCCGGTGAGCACGAGCGCCTGTGCGAGCCACGGCAGGTCCACCGCGGTGGCCAGCGAGGGCACGTCGTAGGCAGGTGAGAGGCCCCAGGCGCGGCGGATGGCGAAGCTGAGCACCGGAGCGGCCGCGAGCCAGACGGGGGCGAGCACCCCGAGCAGCCAGGTGGGCGCGCGCAGCAGGGGCACGGCCAGCACGAACATGGCGCCGTAGTTGACGAGGATGATCGCGATGCCCGAGGGCAGGGAGCCCAGCAGCAGCCCGATGAGCGCGATGAACACCCCGCGCACCCCCAGCCCCGCGGCGGCCGCAGTCCAGCCGCGGGCACCCGGGGCCTCCAGGACGCGCCGCGTGGACAGCACGGTGGACACCCCGGCGAGCACCGCGAACAGAGCGGCCGCCCGGCCGGCGATGACCGCCGGGAACACGGGATCGCCGGCCGCGTCGGAAAGGGGCATGACGTGCGTGGCGATCATCCCGAACAGCGCGATCCCGCGCGCGGCGTCGATGCCGATGCTGCGCCCGGGCGGAGCGAGACGGAGGACCGTGGAGCTCACTGGGCTCGCATGTCCATTCACGCTGAGCGTACCCGGCGCCGGCAGGTGAGTGAGGCATAGAGCAGCGCGACCAACGAGAGGACGGTCAGTCCCGTCGAGGACGGCCACGCAGCGCTCACCGCGAGCGCAAACACGACCAGCAGGAGGGGATCCTGCAGCATCCACACGAGGACGCGCACACCCGCGATATCGCCGATCGCAGTCGGGATGGGTTCGACCAGCGACGGCGGCAGCGGCGGCGCGAGCAGCCCGCGCAGGCGGAGGGCGCAGAGGGGAGCGATGAGCAGGCCGGCCCGCACTGGGTTCGCGACCGCGGGCGAACCGGGCGGCACCGCCCACGGTCCAATGCCCTCCCTGTCAAGAACCAAGGCTGCGACCGAGGAGAGCCCGACGGTCGTCACAGCGATCAGAACCGGGACAAACAGTGCCGCGGCGAGCTGCCAGCCGGGTGGGATTCCGAACAGGCTTTCGGTTCCGCTGTGAGCCGCCTGGACCATGGCAGCATCGAACGCCCGCTGGGCACCGCTCGCCAAGAAGGCAAACCCCCCGAGCGGCAGCCAGAGGAGCCCCTCGCCGACCACGGGCGTCAGCAGCAGGCAACCGATCGCCCCGGCCGCCGCGAGCATTCCGAGTGCACAGGCAATGGGCCGTCGCCGCGCCGAGACCAAGTGGGTGCCCACCAGGTGCCAGAAGCCCGCAGGCACTAGGCGGCCACTGCGCTTGCCTTCTCGGGTGGGCGCGGTGCCGAACAGCGGAGACGGATCGGGCGGCCGCGGCGTCTCACCCAGCGCCGCCCGAGCCGCCCCGGCGTCTCCCACCGCCAGTCCGACAGCGGCTGCGGTGCGCCGGAGTACGCGTTGGCACGCGGCTGCCTCGTCCACGCGGAGTAAGCGGACCGGAAGCATGATTGCGGCAGCCTGGATTGCACATAGGACGCCTGCGATCGTACCGAGGACCAGTGCGGCGAGGGCGTTCGCAGGCTCCGTCGCGGGGCTGGTGCCGACCGCACCGACGCGCTCGGTCAGCAACGCTAGCCCGGCAGTCACCCCTACGCCCAGGCTCACCGCAACAACTGTGGACACCCGAGGCCGGGCAACGGCGCAGACGGCTGCTCCCGCGGGGGCAGCCGTGCCTGCCGCCGCGGTGCACGGCACCCACGCGGCTGCACCCGGCCACCCCGCGGCCCAGCAGGCACAGCCAACTGCCGCGCCCACACAGGCGGCACCGAGCATCCACGGCCAGACCCGCGATCGCACAAACCCGCCGCGAGGCCGCGGTGAATCGAAGACCATGCGCAGCTCGAACGCGCGCGGGAGGGGTAGGCCGAAGGCGCATCCCACGACGGCGCCGAGCGCGGCGGGGGCCAGGAGCAGCAACCCCAGCCCCACACCCGTTTCGCTCAGGCCCAATGTCCCTGCGCGGGGAGCGCCGACGAGGGCTGATCCCAGCTCACGGTGCGTCGCCAGCGCGTCGGTCAGCGCCCACATCAGCGGCCCTCCGATCACCACCGCCGCGAGTACGAGCGCGTAGATCTGCCCGGCCGCTCCGGAGCGGCCCATTCCGCGAGGCGCCGTGCAGTGGAGACGGTGTGCCCGCGTTGCGCCGCGGGCAAGGCGCGGCGGCCCGGTCGCACTGGGTGAGACGTCAGCGGGCCCAGTCATGCGCGTTCCGCGCTCACCGGAACCTCGGCGCTACCGAGCGCAGCGACGAGAGCCTCGGAATGCGTAGCGACGAGCACGGCCGTGCCGGTCGCCATTCGCGCTCGCAGGGCGGTCGCCACGGTGAGGATTGCGGAGCGCGCCAGGCGCCGCTCCGGCTCATCCAAGACGAGAAGCGTCGCCGGGCGCACGAGGGTCAGCGCAAGCACGAAAAGTTGGCGCTGCCCCGAGGACATCTCGTGCGGCAGGCGCCGACGAAGCCCGGCGATCCCCAGCTCGTCCAAGACGCTCTCGCAGGCCTCACGCGCGTGCGAAGCCGGACGACCCCATGTGCGGCTCACCGTGATGGCGTGCTCAAGCACGGTCAGACCCGTGTCAAGGACGGGCTCGCCCAGTTGGGCCGCGACTTGCGCGCGGAAGCGTGCCGAGCGGCGATCGGGCGGAGCGCCGCAGACCAGCACCTCTCCCCGGGTGCGGCGCAGACCGGCCACCGCCTCGAGCGCAGTGGTCTTCCCCGAACCGTTTGTCCCTCGAAGCGCCACGGCGGCTCCGCGCCCGAGGGCGAATGAAACGGGCGCGAGGCGACCCGGGACCGTGATGGCCCGGGTGACAAGCGGCCGGTGGTCCAATACGCATCCTCTAAACGGGGCAAGGGGGTGGTCGAAGCTGTGGGGACATTGTGTCACGCACCGCGCCGCCCTGCCCCCAACGCGCCGCGGGCGGCGTCCGTTGGGGTCAGCGCACCGGGCACGGTAAAATCGCAGTCATGGCGATGATGACGGACGGAGACGCACTGACGGCACGGCAGGCCTTCGGCTCGGTGGGCACGGCGATGGTCACCCCCATGGACGAGTCGGGCGAGATCGACTGGGCCGCAGTCCGCGCGCTCGCCGCCCGCCTGGTGGACGGCGGCAACGACTTCCTCGCCGTCTCCGGCACCACCGGCGAATCGCCCACCACCAGCGACGATGAGAAGCGCCGACTGCTCGACGCCGTGCTCGACGAGGTGGGCGACCGCGCCCGCGTCATCGCCGGGATCGGCACGAACGACACCCGGCACACGCTCGCGCTCGCCGCGGCCGCGCGCGAGGCCGGCGCCAACGGCCTGCTGCTCGTCTCGCCGTACTACTCCAAGCCCCCGCAGAACGCGATCGCGGCCCACATGCGCGCCGTCGCCGATGCCGCCGAGCTGCCGATCATGCTCTACGACATCCCCGGCCGCTCCGGGGTGGCACTGGCCGAGGACACGCTGCGCGACCTCGCCGGGCACCCGAACATCCTCGCCGTCAAGGACGCGAAGGGCGACCTCGAGTCCTCCGCGCGCCTCATGGCCGAGACCGACCTCGCCTACTACTCCGGCGACGACTCCCTCAACCTGCCGCTGCTCGCTGTGGGCGCCGTGGGCGTCGTCTCCACGATCGGCAACGTCGCCCCCGAGCGCGTCGCCGCCCTCGTCGCCGCCGTCCAGGACAACGACCTCGACACCGCGCGGCGCCTGAATGCGGAGCTCCTTCCGCTCATCGACACCATCATGAATCACCTGCCCGGGGCCGTGTCGGCGAAGGCCGCACTCGAGCTCATGGGAGTGATTCCCCATCGCGCAGATCGCCTCCCGCTGCTTCCCGCAGACGGGGAACAGCTGGCGTTCCTGCGCAAACGACTGACAGAAAGCGGGATTCTTTCGTGAAGACCCTCCTGGAAACACCCGGCCCGCCCCCCAAGGCGGACCCCGAGGCGATGCGCATCGTCGCGCTCGGCGGCCTCGGCGAAGTCGGCCGCAACATGACCGTCTTCGAGTACCGCGGCAAGATCCTCATCGTCGACTGCGGCGTGCTCTTCCCCGAGGAGGAGCAGCCCGGTGTCGACCTCATCCTGCCGGACCTGTCCTACCTGGACGGGCGCATGAACGACATCGTGGGAGTCGTGCTCACCCACGGCCACGAGGACCACATCGGCGCCGTGCCCTACCTCCTCAAGCGCCGCAACGACATCCCCCTGCTGGGCTCGACGCTCACCCTGGCGCTCATCGAGGCGAAGCTCAAGGAGCACCGCATCAAGCCCGTTACCCGCGTGGTGCGCGAGGGCGAGACGGACCAGCTGGGGCCCTTCGACCTCGAATTCGTGGCCGTCAACCACTCGATCCCCGACGCCCTGGCCGTGGCCATCAAGACCGGAGCCGGCACCGTGCTGCACACCGGCGACTTCAAGATGGACCAGCTGCCGCTCGACCGCCGCATCACGGACCTGCGCTCCTTTGCCCGCCTGGGCGAGGAGGGCGTCGACCTCTTCCTCACCGACTCGACGAACGCCGAGGTGCCCGGCTTCACCTCGCTCGAGCGCAACATCGGGCCCGTCCTCGAGACGATCTTCGGCAAGGCCGACCGGCGCATCATCGTCGCCTCGTTCTCCTCGCACGTCCACCGTGTGCAGCAGGTCCTCGAGGCCGCCAGCGCGCACGGGCGCAAGGTCGCCCTCGTGGGCCGGTCCATGGTGCGCAACATGAAGATCGCGCAGGAGCTGGGCTACCTCCACGTGCCCGACGGCGTGCTCATCGACATCAAGGACGTCGACAAGCTGCCCGACGACCAGGTGGTGCTCATGTGCACCGGCTCGCAGGGCGAGCCGATGGCCGCGCTCTCGCGCATGGCCAACGGCACCCACCGCGTCGAGGTGGGCGAGGACGACACCATCGTGCTCGCCTCCTCGCTCATCCCGGGCAACGAGAACGCGGTCTTCCGCGTCATCAACGGCCTCATGCGGCTGGGCGCCAAGGTCGTCCACAAGGGCAATGCGAACGTCCACGTCTCCGGCCACGCCTCCGGCGGCGAGCTCCTCTACGCCTACAACATCGTCAAGCCCAAGGGCGTCATGCCCGTGCACGGCGAGTGGCGCCACCTGCTGGCCAACGCCAAGCACGCGGCGGACACCGGTGTGCCGGAGGAGAACATCGTCATCGCCGACGACGGCTGGGTCGTCGACCTCAAGGACGGGCGCGCGCGGGTCGTGGGCGCCGTCGAGTGCGACTACGTCTTCGTCGACGGCTCCTCGATCGGCACCATCACGGAGTCCGACCTCGAGGACCGCCGCGTCCTCGCCGGCGAGGGCTTCGTCTCGATCGTCACCACCGTGCGGCCCGAGGACGCCACGATCATCACGGGCCCGGTCATCAAGACCCGCGGCGTGGCGGAGGAGGACTCCGTCTTCGACTGGATCCAGCCCAAGATCGCCGAGGCGATCACCGAGGCGATGCAGGAGGGCGTCAAGGACGAGCAGAATCTCCAGCAGGTCATCCGCCGCACGATCGGCCGCTGGATCTCCTCGAAGCTGCGCCGGCGCCCCATGATCGTGCCCACGGTCATCGTCGTCGACCGCGAGGGCCGGGAGATCGGCGGCAAGCCCAAGCAGCTCGAATCGGGCCGCTCGGGCGGCAGCCGCCGCCGCAAGCGCTGAGCGCACCCGGGCGCTGGGCGCCCGCACTCCACCGCCGCCGAGGCGCGGGCCGAGCATCGCCTGGCCCGCACCTCGGCGGCGGTGCTGTCTGCGCGGGCCGGCCCGCGCTCAGGCGCCGGGCGCAGGACAGGGCCGCGCCCCGGGGAAGGGGGAACGCGGCCCTGCCGGCCTGGGCTCAGCTCGCGGGGGAGCTGAGGTCGTAGACGGTGGTGCCGCCCACGGTGGTGGAGGTGTAGTTCGCCGCCACCCACTCGCTGATCGCCTGGGACGACGAGCTGCCGCCGCCGGGGCCCCCGCCCATTCCGCCGCCGCCGATGAAGTACGAGACCTCGCCGTCCTCCACCATCTGCTTGAACTCGTCGAGCGTGGGGTAGGGGTCCGAGCCCATCCAACCGCCGATGTCGAGCACCTCGGTGTCCGAGGAGATCATGAGCTGGGCGGCGCTGTTGGCCCCCACCGTCGCCGCGGAGTAGCTCCCTGAGGCCGACTGCAGCAGGCTGACGAGCTCGCTCGACGCCTCGCCGCCCATCCCGCCGCCCCCGCCGCGGCTCGCGTCGCCGGCGTCCTGGGAGGCACTGCCGGACGCGTCGGTGGATGCGTCGCCGCCCTGGGAACCGCCCTGGGTGCCGCTGCCGTCCCCGGCCGCGGTGTCCGCATCGCCAGCGGTGTCGGCATCGCCGGTGGTTCCGGCACCGCCGGGGGCACCGCCCCCGCCGCCCGCCTGGCCGCCGCCCATGCCGCCGCTGCCGCCCCCGGCGGCTGCCGGACCGGACGTCGGGATCGAGCCCTGGTAGGCATTGCCGATCGAGGCCGCCGACCAGGCCGCCGTGCCAGCCCCGCCGAACAGCAGGGCCGCGGCGAGGACCCACGCGGTGAGCGTGCGGCCCGAGCGCAGGCGGATCCGATCGGCGCCCAGGAGCAGTGCGATCGCCGTGACGATGCCGCCGGCCAGGATCGCCCAGCGCAGCCACGGCAGCCAGTCCGCCGCGGTGGTGGCGAGCAGGTAGTACGACATCCCGGCGGTGGCCGCGAGCGCGATGGCGAGGCCGATGCGGGCCGCGAGCCCGCCTCGGCGGCGCCACAGGAGCCCGGCGCCCAGCGCCACGGTGCCGGCCACGGCCGGGGCCAGCGCGACCACGTAGTAGGGGTGGATGGTGCCCTCCATGAAGGAGAACACGGCCGCGGTGACGACGAGCCAGCCGCCGAAGACCAGGAGGCCGGCGCGCTGCGGGTCCGTGCGCGGGCGCCGGAGGGTGGCCCAGAGGCCGCCGAGCAGCAGGACCCCTGCCGCCGGCAGCAGCCAGCCGATCTCCGGGCCGAACGAGGAGTTGAGCATGCGCAGCAGCCCGGCCTCGCCGCCGAAGCCCACGTTGCCGCCGCCTGCGCCTCCACCGCCGTTGCCGGAGCCGCCGAAGATCCGGCCGAACCCGTTGTAGCCGAAGACGAGCTCGAAGAACGAGTTCGAGTCCGTGCCGGCCATGTACGGCCGCGCATCGGCGGGCCACAGGTAGAACAGCGCGGCGTAGGCGGCGATCGGCGCGAGCGCACCGACCGCCCCCGCGGCCAGGCCCGCGAGCCGGCGGCCCAGGCCGCCCTGGGCCGCGATGAGGAAAGCGAGGCCGAGCGCGGGCAGCGTGAGGAAGCCCTGCAGCATCTTGACGAGGAACGCCAGCCCGATGACCGCGCCCGCGGCCAGCATCCACCAGTGCGCGCGGTTCGCCGCGGCGCGGTGCAGCCCGTCGCCGGCGGCATGGACCCGCCCGGACTGGATGGCGCGCACCGTGAGGTAGGCGGCGAGCGCCAGGCACAGGGTGAGCATGGCATCGGGGTTGTCGAAGCGGAACATCATGACCGCCACCGGGGTGAGCGTGACGAGCCAGCCCGCGAGGAGGCCCGCGGGGCGCCCGCCCAGCCGCGCGACTGTGAGATAGGTCAGCCAGACGGTCGCGATGCCCATGAGCGCCTGGGGCAGCAGCACGGTCAGCGAGCTGAACCCGAAGACGCGGGCGAACAGCGCCGGGATCCACAGGGCGGCCGGCGGCTTGTCGACCGTGATGCCGTTGTTCGCATCGAGCGAGCCGAACAGCCACGCCGTCCAGTCCTGCGAACCCGCGCGGATCGCCGCGGCGTAGAACGTGTTGCCGTAGCCGGAGGCGGTGAGGTCGTACAGGTAGGCGAACGCCGCGCCGGCGAGCATGAGCAGCACGCCCGCGCGCAGCCAGCCCTCCCGGCCGCGCCAGCCGTCGCGGCGCAGCCAGGAACGCAGCCCGTCCGGGCGGGGCGAGTCCCCGCCGTCGGGCCCGGGGCGCTGGCCGGCGCGGTGCTGGCCGGTGCTGTGCTGCCCGCGCCGGGCACCGGTGCTGTGGGGTGCGCCCGCGGGGGATGCGCTCCCGTTCGCGGGGGTCGAGTCCGCGCGCCGGCGCTCGGCGCGCTCGGCCCGGCGCGCCCGCGCCGCCCCGACGACGCGCAGCGCCTGTGTTCTGCTGCCTGTTCTGCGCGGGCGCAGCCGCCCCGCCGTGTGCTCAGTCATGCCGCCAGTGTCCCGACGCGCCCCAGCCGCGCGATGAGCCGAGGCTGTGGACCGGCTGTGAGGCGGTGCGCCGCTCACCCGTCCCAGTGGGCGGCGAGCTCCTCGGCCGCTGCGCGCAGCTGGGCTGCGACCCTGGGGTAGATGCTCGGCACGAGCCGCGAGGTGGGCGCCGAGGCGGAGATGCCGGCGGGCGCGGGACCGCCGGGCACCGCGACGGCCAGGCACCGCACCCCGGCCTCCTGCTCCTCGTCGTCGAGGGCGAAGCCGCGCCCGCGGCACTCGCGCAGCTCGGCCATGAGCCCCTCCACGTCCGGGGCGGGAAGGCCGGAGGCCGCGCTGCGCTCCAGGGCGGCGCGGATCTTCGCCTCGCTCATGGTCGCGAGCACGGCCTTGCCCACGCCCGTGTTGAAGCAGGGGACCTGGCGGCCCACCTCGGTGAACATGCGCATGGAGCGCGAGGAAGAGGCCTGGGCGACGTACGTCATCCGCGTGTGGGAGTAGAACGCGAGGTTGACGGTCTCCTGCAGGGCGGCCGCGGCCCGGTCGAGGATGGGCTGGACGGCGAAGCCCGCCTGCTCCGCGGCGTCCGTGCCGAGTCCCACGAGCCGCGAGCCCAGGGCGTAGCGGCGGTCGGCGAACTGGCGGACGTAGCCGCGCGCCATGAGCGTGGCGAGGATGCGGTGCACGCTGGGGGCGGGCAGTCCCACCTCGGCGGCGAGGTCCGTGCCGCGCGCGCTGCCGCCCATGCGGGCCAGGGCCTCGAGGACGTCGAGGGTCCGGTCGACGGACTGCACGCGGGCGGGGGAGGCGGAGGACATGGCTCCCAGTATGCGCGGGGATTATGTTCAGCGGAATAAGATTTCCGCATCGCGGAAAACTGCGTGTGGTGGGAGTCTCCCGAATGCTACGTTGAGCCCGTTGCCCAACCGCCCCGATCGCATGGGAGAGCCGATGGAGACGGAGCTCGCCGAGCTCGAGGCCCAGCTGCCCGCTGGCTGCCTCATCACCAAGCCGGAGACCATGGAGGCCTACCGGCGCGACCGCGCGAACGACCCCCACCCCGGCATGCCGCTGGCCGTGGTGCGCGCCACGAGCACCGCGGACGTGCAGGCCACGGTCCGCTTCGCCGCCGCCCACGGGATCCCCGTCGTGCCGCGCGGGGCGGGCTCGAGCCTGTCGGGCGGCAGCACCGCCGTCGACGGGGGGATCGTGCTCAGCGTCGACCGGATGCGCGAGATCACGATCGACCCCGTCACCCGGACGGCGTTCGTCCAGCCCGGGGCCCTCAACGCCGAGGTCAAGGCGGCGGCCGCGGAGCACGGCTGCTGGTACCCGCCGGACCCCGCCTCGTTCGAGTTCTGCTCGATCGGCGGCAACGTCGCCACGAACGCCGGCGGCCTGTGCTGCGTGAAGTACGGCGTGACCACCGACTACGTGCTGGGCATGACGGTCGTGCTGGCCGACGGCCGGGCCGTCACGCTGGGCGGCCCGCGCCTCAAGGACGTGGCGGGCCTGTCGCTCACGAAGCTCTTCGTGGGCAGCGAGGGCACGCTGGGCATCATCACCGAGGTGTGCCTGCGCCTCATCCCGGCCCAGCGGCTGCGCACGACGCTCGTCGCGACGTTCCCCACGCTCGACGACTCGACGAACACGGTGCTCGAGATCACGAAGACGATGCGCCCCTCCATGTGCGAGTTCATGGACCGCGTGACGATCAACGCCGTCGAAGACGATGTGCACATGGGCCTCGACCGCGACGCCGAGGCGATGCTCATCATCCAGTCCGACGAGCCCGCGGAGCACGCCGGGCGCGAGATCGCCGACATCGAGCGGATCTGCCGGGACAACCACGCCGGCGAGGTGTTCTCCACCGACGACCCCGACGAGGGGGAGCAGTTCATCGCCGCGCGCCGGCACGCGATCCCCGCCGTGGAGAAGACCGGCACGATCCTCCTCGAGGACGTGGGCGTGCCCGTGCCCCTGCTGGGCCGGCTCGTCGACGGCATCGCGGAGATCGCCGCCCAGCGCGACGTGACGATCGCGGTCATGGCCCACGCGGGGGACGGCAACACCCACCCGCTCGTCGTCTTCGACCCCACCGACGCCGCGCAGGAGGAGCGCGCCCACACCGCCTACGGCGAGATCATGGACCTCGCCATGGGCCTGGGCGGCACGATCACGGGCGAGCACGGCGTGGGCCGGCTCAAGCAGCCGTGGCTCGGCGCCTACCTGGGCGACGACGTCTACGAGCTCAACCACCGGATCAAGGCCGCCCTGGACCCCCAGGGCATCCTCAACCCGGGCGTCGTGTTCAACCGCGAGCAGGCGGCGGCCGCGCCCTCGGCCGCCCACGACCCCAGCGCCTCGGCGGCCGCCTCCTAGCCCAGGCGCCCCGCGCGCCGCGCAGACCACCCCGACCCACCCGAAAAGAAACCGAAGGAGAACCATGGCAGAGCTCACGCTCCCCGACGGCCTCGAGATCACCGGGCAGCTGCCCGACGGCGCCGAGAAGGTGCTGACCCCGGACGCGCTCGACCTCATCGTCGACCTCCACCGCCGCTTTGAGCCCACCCGCCAGGAGCGCCTCGCGGCGCGCAAGGAGGTCCAGAAGCACCTGGACTCCGGCGGCGAGCTGGGCTTCCTCGACGAGACGAAGGCCGTGCGCGAGGACGACTCGTGGACCGTCGTGGCCCCCGCGCCGGGACTCGAGGACCGCCGCGTGGAGGTCACCGGCCCCACGTACACGAAGATGACGATCAACGCGCTGAACTCCGGCGCGAAGGCCTGGCTGGCCGATCAGGAGGACGCGAACACCCCCGCCTGGGAGTCCGTGATCGGCGGCCAGCTCAACCTGCTCAACGCCATCAACCGCGAGATCGACTTCGTCGCCGAGGAGACCGGCAAGGAGTACAGGCTGCGCCCCGACGAGGAGCTGCCCACGATCATCGTGCGCCCCCGCGGCTGGCACATGGGCGAGAAGCACATGAAGGTCGACGGGCAGGAGGTCTCCGGCTCGCTCGTCGACTTCGCCCTCTACTTCGCCACGGCCGGGCGCCGCCAGCTCGAGAAGGGCCAGGGTCCCTACTACTACCTGCCGAAGATGGAGTCCTACCTCGAGGCGCGCCTGTGGAACGACGTGTTCTCCTACTCCGAGGAGAAGCTGGGCGTCGAGCACGGCTCGATCCGGGCCACGTGCCTCATCGAGACCTACCCCGCGGCCTTCCAGATGGAGGAGATCCTCTACGAGCTGCGCGACCACTCCGCGGGCCTCAACGCCGGGCGCTGGGACTACATCTTCTCCGTCATCAAGACCCACCGGAACAAGGGCGCGGACTGGATCCTGCCCGACCGCAACCTCGTGACGATGACGGTGCCCTTCATGCGCGCCTACACCGAGCTGCTTGTGCGCACGTGCCACAAGCGCGGGGCCCACGCGATCGGCGGCATGGCCGCGCAGATCCCGTCGAAGGACGAGGCGGCCAACGCCCAGGCGTTCGAGAAGGTCACCGGCGACAAGACCCGCGAGGCCGGCGACGGCTTCGACGGCTCGTGGGTGGCCCACCCGGGCATGGTCGACATCTGCAAGGAGGCCTTCACGAAGGTCCTGGGCGAGGCGCCCAACCAGCTCGACAAGAAGCGCGAGGACGTCTCCGTCACCGCCGCGGACCTGCTCAGCGTCAAGGACACCCCCGGCGATGTCACCGAGGCGGGCCTGCGCGCCAACGTGTCCGTGGGCATCCAGTACGTCCAGTCGTGGCTCAACGGCAACGGCGCGGCGGCGATCAACGGCCTCATGGAGGACGCCGCCACCGCGGAGATCTCGCGCACCCAGGTGTGGCAGTGGCTGAAGTTCAACACCGAGCTGGCCGACTCCGGCGAGCAGGTCACCCGCGAGCTCGTCGAGCGCATCATCGACGAGGAGGTCGGCAAGCTGCCCGGCGGCCGCGAGGCCTACGGCAAGGCCACCGACCTCTTCGCGAAGATGGCCACGGACGCCACGTACTACGACTTCCTCACCCTGCCCGCCTACGAGCTCATCGACTGAGCGGGCCCGGACGGGCGCGCCACCGGCGCGCCCGCCGGAACCAGCGGTGCCCGGGGCGCGTGCGCCCCGGGCACCGCTGTGCTCCCGGGGTCGCGCACGGGGGGCATGGCGGGATGCTCTCGGATCGGGCGGGAGCCGGTGTCTCGGCGGTGCACAGCAGGTCCCGCGGCCATGGCGCACACAGTGGTGCGCATCACATGCGGCCGCAGGGCCGGAAGGGTGGTCCCATGGCAGCGCACGGCAGCTACGACTACGTCATCATCGGCGCCGGCAGCGCGGGCAGCGTGCTCGCCCACCGCCTCTCCGAGGACCCGAACGCCTCGGTCCTCGTGCTCGAGGCGGGCCCCCGCACCCACGGCATGGAGATCGACATGCCGGCGGCCTTCGCCAACCTCTTCAAGTCCGCGTGGGACTGGGACTACCAGACGGAGCCGCAGCCGGGGCTCGGCGGCGGCTCCGACCACTGGCCCCGGATGCGCGGCACCGGCGGCTGCTCGGCGATGAACGCCATGATCTACATCCGGGGCAATCCCGACGACTACGACGGCTGGGAGCGCGACTTCGGGGCCGAGGGCTGGGGCTGGGCCGATGCGCTGCCCTACTTCGTGCGGTCGGAGACGAACACCGGCCTGGCCGGCCCGGAGCACGGGACGCACGGCCCCCTCCACGTCGAGGACCGCCGCTACACCCACGAGCTCACCGCCGCGGCCGTGGCCGCCGGCGTCGCCGCGGGCCTGCCCGAGCGGCGCGACTTCAACGCCGGCGAGCAGCACGGGGCGGGCCTCTACCAGGTCACCTGCCGCAACGGGCGCCGTTGGTCGGCCGACGCCGCCTACCTCGCCCCGGCCCTCGAACGGCCCAACGTCGAGCTCATCACGAACGCGCTCGTCACCCGCATCGTCATCGACGGGGGCCGCGCCGTGGGCGTGCGCTACCTCAAGGACGGCGCCGAGCAGGCGGTCTTCGCCGGCGCCGAGGTCATCCTCAGCGGCGGTGCGATCAACTCGCCGCAGGTGCTCATGCTCTCCGGGCTCGGGCCCGCCGACCACCTGCGCGAGCACGGCATCGAGGCGCTGGTCGACCTGCCCGTCGGCCAGAACCTCCACGACCACCCCGTCACCCCCGTGCTGTGGGAGACGCGGGGGACGACCGATCTCGCCGCCGACCACGTCACTCCGGCCAGGCTCGCGCAGTGGGCGCTCACCGGGCGCGGGCCGCTGGCCTCCAACGTGGGGGAGGGCGGGGCCTTCTTCTCCACCCGCGGCGACGACGCCCATCCGGACATCCAGCTGCACATCGCCCCGGCGGGCTTCCACCACAACGGCTTCGGAGAGCCCGGCACGCGCAAATTCACGATCGCCCCCACGGTCGTCGAGGTCGCCAGCCGCGGGGCACTGCGGCTGCGCGGGCCCGATCCGCGCTGGCGGCCCTCGCTCGACCCCCAGTACTTCGCAGCGCCCGAGGACCGGGCCGCGATGGCCGCCGGCATCCGCCGCTCCATCGAGATCGCCCACGAGGCCCCGCTGGCCCGCTTCCTCTCCCGGCCCTACGACCGGCCGGGCGATGCGCTCGACGACGCGGAGATGACCCGGCTCATCGAAGGCTACGCGCAGACGCTCTACCACCCGGTGGGCACGTGCGCGATGGGCGCGGGCCCCGAGTCCGTCGTCGACCCGCAGCTGCGCGTGCGCGGCGTGGACGGCCTGCGCGTCGTCGACGCCTCGGTCTTCCCCCGCGTGACCCGCGGAAACACCAACGCCCCCACGATCATGCTCGCCGAGCGCGCTGCGGACCTGCTGCGGGGGCGCACCCCCGAGCGCGCGACCGCCCCCGCCGCGACGCAGAAGGAGACCGCCCGATGAGCCCGACACCCACGCCGCTGTCCAATTCCGCGCTGGCCAACCAGAGCCCGGGCAATGCCGCGAGCGGCGCCGGGCCCCGGCTCACCGTGACCCGCCCGGGCACCGGCGAGCCCCTGGGCAGCTACCCGATCGCCACCGCCGAGGACGTCGCCGCGGCCGTCGAGCGCGCCCGTGGGGCCGCCGACTGGTGGGCGGGCCTCACGTTCGCCCAGCGCGGCAAGCGGCTCGATGCCTTCCGCGGCATCCTCGCCCGCCGCTTCGCGCAGATCTCCAAGCTCGTGAGCGAGGAGACGGGCAAGCCCGTGGCCGATGCCGCCATCGAGGTCGCGACGATCCTCGACCACATCGCGTGGGCCGCCCGCCACGCGCGCTCGGTGCTGGGCCCCCGGCGCACGCGCTCGACGCTCATGAGCTTCCACCTGTCCGGGTCGATCGAATACCGCCCCCTGGGCGTCGTGGGGGTCATCGGCCCCTGGAACTTCCCGGTCATGACGCCGCTGGGCTCGATCGTCTTCGCGCTCGCCGCCGGCAACGCCGTCGTCTTCAAGCCCAGCGAGCTCACCCCCGGGGTGGGCCTCTGGCTGGGCCGCTACATGGCCGAGGCCGTGCCCGAGGCACCGGTCCTCCAGGTGCTCACGGGCGATGGCACCACGGGCGACGCGCTGGCGCGCGCGGACATCGACAAGATCGCGTTCACCGGCTCCACCGCGACCGCCAAGAAGGTCATGGCCGCGGCCGCGGAGCGCCTGACGCCCATGGTCGCCGAGTGCGGCGGCAAGGACGCGTTCGTCGTCGACTACGACGCCGACCTCGATGCCGCCGCCGAGGCCGCCGCGTGGACCGCGCTGTCCAACGCCGGCCAGACCTGCGTGGGCACTGAGCGGATCTACGTCCACGAGTCCGTCTCCGAGGCGTTCGGGGCCAAGCTCGCCGCGATCGTCGGGGGCCTGCGCGCGGGCGCCGACGACGCCGCGCCGATCGGGCCCATGACGATGGCCGGCCAGGTCGACGTCGTCGAGGACCACCTGCGCGGGGCCGTGGACGCCGGGGCGCGCGTCTTGGCCGGCGGCGTCGGGGCACCCGAGGGCCAGGTGGTCCAGCCGAGCATCCTCACGGGCGTGGCGGACGATGCGCCGGCGAACACGGAGGAGACGTTCGGCCCGACGGCCAACCTCATGGGCTTCTCCGAGGTCGGCCCGCTGCTCGCCCGCATCAACGCCACCGGCTACGGCCTGGGCGGGACCGTGTACGGCCGTGCCCGGGCCGCGCAGATCGCCCGGGGCATGCGCACCGGGATGGTCTCGATCAACGCGGCGCTGGGGTTCGCCATGCTGCCCTCCGTCCCGTTCGGCGGGGTCGGCAAGTCCGGGTTCGGGCGCATCCACGGCCCCGACGGCCTGCGCGAGTTCGCCTACGCCCACTCCGCCGTGCGCAGGCGCCTGCCGCCCGTGCTCGATCCGACGACGTTCGCGCGCACGGCCAAGCAGGACGAGCTGCTCGCCACGGTCGTCAACCTCCTCCACGGCGGGGCCTGAGCCGGGGCGCCGAGGCGCGGGCCGGGGCGCCGCCAGCCCGCGCCCCGGGCGAGCGCGGGCACCGGCCCGGGGCGCGGGCCCTAGTTGTGATGTCCAGGCAGGTTGTTGAGTCTGCTGATGGGCGGGGCTCCGATCGCGGAGTGGACCCTGTGGTGATTGTAGACATGCAACCAACCAGGAAGTTCACCTCGGCGTTCGGTCTCGGAACTGTAAAAACGCGCGTAGGCCCAGCCCTCGGCAAGCGTGCGGTGAAACCGCTCGATCTTCCCATTCGTCTGCGGCCGATAAGGACGGGTGCGTTTATGTCGCACACCAAGTTCGGTGCACGCCTCACGCCACGCAGACGACCGGTAAGCCGAACCGTTGTCTGACAGCACGCGCTCAACACTCACGCCACGGTCTGCAAACCACGCCACGGCCCTGTTGAGCACACCAATGGCAGTGAGGGCCTTCTCATCGGCGCAGATCTCGGCGTAGGCCACCCGGGAGTGGTCATCGATGACAGTGTGGACGAATGCGGTGCCGATACGAGGTCGGTAGTCGTGGCCGCGCTCACCGGTGAGGCGGGCCTGGGCACGGGCGTTGAGCTTGCTCTGGCGCCGGGTGAGGAACTTGTGGCCGCCACCGTCGGGGATGTTGCCAAACTTTGAAGCGCCCTGGGTTTCGTTCCGCGCTTATGTGGTGACGAGGGCTCTCGCCTGGGATTGATCGTAGGCCGCTTCGACCTCGGCGGGCGTGCGGTAGTCGAGAGCTTCGTGCAGGCGTTGACGGTTCCACCAGCTGACCCACTCCAGCGTCGCCAATTCGACCGCCGATGTCGACGGCCACGTCGTGCGTGAGTAGATCAGCTCGGCCTTGTACAAGCCGTTGACCGTCTCAGCCAAGGCGTTGTCATACGAATCGCCTACTGTCCCAACCGAAGGCGCGACGCCGTGCTCGGCCAACGTGTCGGTGTACGCCAGCGAAACGTACTGGACTCCGCGGTCGCTGTGATGCACGAGCCGTCCGCTCTGACGCGCCGCCGGGGTCGTGGTGATCGCCTGCTGCAACGCGATCATCGGCAACGCCTGCGTCGTCAGCGACGACGCGACCGACCAACCGACGATCTTCCTTGTGCACGCATCGGTGATGAACGCCGTGTACGCGAACCCACCGACGGTGCGCACGTACGTGATGTCCGCCACCCACAGCTCGTTCGGCGCCAACGCGTGGAAGTCACGCTCGACCAGGTCCGGGCGGTGATCGGGCAGCTTCGACGCGACGGTCGTGAACGGGCGACGCCCGCGCCGAACACCGTGCAGCCCAGCGACTCTCATGAGCCGGGCGGTCTGGTCGCGTCCGATCATCCAGCCCTGGCGGCGCATCGCGTGCCACATCTTGCGGTGGCCATACACGCCGTAATTCTGCTGGTGGACGCGCCGGATCTCGTCGATGAGGACCTCGTCACGGATCGCTCGCGCGCAGCGCGGGCGGGCTTTCGCTGCCCGGTAGCCGCGCGACGTGATGAACCCACACTCCGTCGCGCCCAGCACGCGACAGATGGACTCGACCCCGAACTGACCCTTGTGTTCGTCGATGAACCGGATCATCTCGTCGTGGGGCGGTCGAGTTCCGCTGCGAAAAAAGCCGATGCTTTCTTCAAGATCTCGTTCGCGCGCCGTGTCTCTGCGAGTTCGCGGCGAAGGCGCCGGTTCTCTTCCTCGAGCGACTCACGCGGCGCTGCCGCGCCCGCCATGGCTAGTTGTTCGCCGGCACGGGGCATCCAGTTACGGATGGTCGCCGGCGCGATACCGAGCGAGGCTCCGACGGCGTCCATCGCGACGCGCTGTGAGCATGCTTCGGCGGCGCGCTTGTCGAGCACCATCCTGACGGCGTGCTCACGCAACTGCTGGTCGTACTTCTTGGGCATGATCCGATTCTCCTTCAGATGAGTCGGAACCAAACCCAGGGCGCTTCACTTCGTGACGTCGACATGGATCAGCGCCCCAGGGTGGTCGTGCTCATACCGGCGGATCGGTTCACCGGTGACGCGGTCGATACGGTTGAGTCGGTTGATCCGGCAGCGCACGAGCACCGCGTGAACCGTTGATGCCGCGATGCCCAGTTCGCCGGCGATCTGCACCGGCCCCAACCGCCTGCGCCACCGCGCTTTGACGATCTGCTTGACCACCGCAGGCGGGGTCTTGGTGGCATCGAGTGGGGCCGGCTGGATCGGTCCATCATGCCTGCGGGGCCCTCGATGCGGAATCGGGTCGCCCATTTTCGGGCCGTCGGCGGTGAAGTCATGAACATTCTCGCCGCGGCGGCGACCGGCCATTTCTGCTCAACGATGAGCTTGGCTAGGCGCAATCGAGCGCGTGGGGTCAGAGCAGCGTTAGCGTGGGACATGAAGGCCTCCTGTGATGCGTGAGCGGTTTGTCGACAGCGGGCCCTGACCCCGGGTCTTGGACACGTGGAATCCAGCAGTTGCTGGAGGAAGCGAGATGATCAGGACTATGGCCAGGAAGAACTACTCCGATGAGTTCCGTCGGCAGGCCGTCGACTTGTACGAGTCCACTCCCGATGCCACGTTGAAGGGCATCGCCGCCGATCTGGGGGTGTCCCGGGGAACGTTGGCGGACTGGGTGAGGGCGTTCGGGACAGGTTCGACGGCTGCGCCACCAGAACACTCCTCCAGCGGCGCGAAGTCGGCCGGTACCGAGTCCGCGGCGGTGAGGATCGCCCGGTTGGAGGCGGAGAACGCCCGGCTACGGGCCGACAAGGTCAAGGTCGAGACCGAGCGGGACATCCTGCGGAAAGCGGCCAAGTATTTCGCTGGGGAGACGAACTGGTGAACCGCTTCCAGTTCGTCGCCGACCACCAGCACGCCTTCGAGGTGAAGCGGTTGTGTCAGGCTGTGGAGGTCTCCCGGTCATCGTTCTACGCCTGGTGCGCCGCCGCACCGGCCCGGGCCGAACGGGTCGTGGCCGATGCCGAGCTCGCCGAACGGATCCGGACCGTCCAGGACCCGAAGACCGGTGGTGACCCCGCCTACGGGGCACCCAGGGCGACCGCTGAACTCAACGACGGCGTGCCGGCCGAGGACCGGGTCAACCACAAGCGGGTCGCCCGGGTGATGCGCCACCACGGGCTGGCCGGGATCCGGCTCCGCCGCCGGGTCCGGACCACGCTGCCCGAGCCAGCCGACCAGAAGTACCCCGACCTGCTCAGGCGGGACTTCACCGCAGAGCGGCCCAACACCATCTACGTCGGCGACATCACCTACCTGCCGCTGCCTGAGGGCCGCAATCTGTACCTGGCCACCGTGATCGACTGTTTCTCCCGCAAACTCGCCGGCTGGGCGATCGCCGACCACATGCGCACCGAACTCGTCGAAGACGCACTCAAGGCTGCCCGCCGTGACCGGGGCAGCCTGGCCGGGGCGGTGTTCCACAGCGATCACGGGTCGGTCTACACCTCGGCTGACTACGCCAAACTCTGCGGCCAACTCGGCGTCACCCAATCCATGGGTGCCGTCGGCACCAGCGCCGACAACGCCCTGGCCGAGTCATTCAACGCCACCCTGAAACGCGAACTCCTCGCTGGCGCCGCCACGTTCACCGACGCCACCAGCTGCAGGCGGGCTGTGTTCCGGTGGGCCACCCGCTACAACACCCGCCGACGCCACTCCTGGTGCGGCCACCAGTCCCCGTCCACCTACGAGGCCCACCGGGCCGCTACGCTGCCAACCGCAGCATAATCAACCAACACCGTGTCCACGATCCGGGGCGAAGGCCCAGCTCCACTCTCGCAATGGGAGGCCTTCACCTGTCAGCGGGTAGACCGCGATTCACGCAACAACGTCCCTGGACATCACACCTAGTCCGCGCCGCCCTCGCCGAGCGCTGCGCGCAGCCGGGCCACGAAGCGGGCGCTCACCGCGTCGAGGCCGGTGAAGGAGACGCGGCGGCCGCGCCGGCGATAGCGCTCGGCCACGGCCTCGAGCGCCGCGACGGCGGTCGTGTCCCACACCGCTGCCCGGGCCAGGTCGATCGTGACCGCGCCGGTGCCCGCGCCGTAGTCGAACGCCTCGACGAGCTCGCCGGAGGACGCGAAGAACAGCTGGCCGGAGACCTCGTAGCGCTCCGGGCCGCCGGTCACGGACACGATGAGCGCCACCCTGCGGGCGAAGGCCACCATCGAGGCGAGCACCCCCACGATGACGCCGACGGCCAGGTTGCGGGTGGCCAGGGTGCCGAGCACCGTGAGCGCCATGACCACCGTCTCGCTGCGCGGCATGAGCGCCAGGGTGCGCAGGCTGTGCCAGTCGAACGTGGTCGCCGCGACCACGAGCATGACCGCCACGAGGGCCGCCATGGGAATCGCCCCCACCCACTGGCCCAGCAGCACGGACAGGGCGATGAGGAACGCGCCGGCGAGGAAGGCGCTCAGCCGGGTCCGGGCGCCTGCCTGCTTGACGTTGACCATCGTCTGCCCGATCATGGCGCAGCCGCCCATCCCGCCGAAGAACCCGGTGATGATGTTCGCGATGCCCTGCCCCCAGGCCTCCCGGGTCTGGTTCGAGCGGGTATCGGTGAGGTCGTCGACGAGGCGGGCCGTCAGCAGCGACTCCATGAGGCCCACGAGGGCCAGCGCCAGCGCATAGGGCGCGATCGTGGCCAGGGCGCCGAGCGTGACGGGGATGTGCGGGATCACGGGCACGGGGAACGCATCGGGCAGCCGGCCCTGGTCCCCGACGGTGGGCACGTCGAGGCCGAGGGAGACGACCGCGAGTGTCACGAGGAGGATCGACGCGAGGGGCGCGGGGAAGGCCTTCGTCAGGCGCCCCGCGACCGCGATGATGACGAGCCCGGCGGCCACGAGCGGGTAGACCGGCCACGGCACGTCGATGAGCTGGGGCAGCTGGGCGGTGAAGATGAGGATGGCCAGCGCATTGACGAATCCCACCATGACCGAGCGGGAGACGAACCGCATGAGCCTGGCGACCCCGACGGCGGCGAGGAGGAGCTGCATCGCCCCGCCCAGGATGACGGTGGCAAGCAGGTAGTCGACGCCGTGGTCGCGGGCCACGGGGAAGACGACGAGGGCCACGGATCCGGCGGCCCCGGAGACCATGCCCGGGCGCCCGCCGAACACCGCGGCCGCGCAGGCCATGGTGAACGCGGCGTAGAGGCCCATGCGGGGGTCGAGCCCCGCCACAATCGCAAAGCTCAGCGACTCCGGGATGAGCGCGAACGCGGTGACCAGCCCGCCGAGGACCTCGCGGGTGAGCAGGCGCGGCGAGCGCAGCGCCGCCCGCACGGAGGTCGCTGCGCCCGCGGTGCTCGGCGGCCCGGGCACGGGCCTCAGAATCCCAGCGCGCGGGCGCGGGCGACGATCGCCTCGGCGGTGCGGACGGCCTGCCGGGCGTAGCCGCCGCCGAACAGGCGCACGTGGGCGAGCAGCGCGAAGAAGAGGTGGGCCGGCAGATCCTGCCGCCAGCCGCTCGGCAGCCCGGCGGCCGCCTCGTAGCCGGCGAAGATCTCCTCGAGGTGCGGAGCGCCGAACAGGGCGAGCAGGGCGAGGTCCTCGAGGCGGTGGCCGCCGTGGGCGCTCGGGTCGATGAGCGTGGCGCCCCCCGCAGCGAACAGGACATTTCCCGCCCACAGGTCCCCGTGCACGCGGCTGGGGGCTTCGGCCGGGCCGCCGGCGATCCCGTCGAAGGCTCCCGCGCGCACCGCCGCGAGCGCCTCCTCGACCGCGCGGCGCCCCGCGGCATCGAGCGCATCGGCCGTCGCGGCGGCGAGCGGTGCGAGGCGGTCCTGCGCCCAGTAGGTCCGGAAGTCGCCGCGGTGGGCCACGGAGACCTCGAACGGCGCGTCGAGCGGGCCGAACCAGAGCCGCTCGGAGGGCGCGGCGCCGAACGCCTCGGCACCCGCCGCGTGCAGCGCAGCGAGGCCCCTGCCGAACGCCCGCGCCGCCGCGGCGGTGGGCGGCACGGACTCGAGGCGCTCGAGGAGCAGACGGTCCTCCCGGACGTCCAGCACGCCCACGACCGGGACCGCCGCCGGCGCGGCCAGCCAGGCCAGCCCCGCGGCCTCGGCGGCGAAGAATCCCGGGGGAGCGGCGGGGCTTTCCTTGGCGTATTCCTCCATGCCCCCCACGGTAGAGCAGAGCGGCGGGCGCCGGGGCCGGCGGCGGGCCGCCCACCACGCCGGCCCGCGCCAATCCCCGGCCTGCGGGGCGCCTGTGCGTAGCATGGGAGCATGGCGACCAGCACGACTTCCCCCGCTGCTGGCACCGGCCGCCGCAAGCGCGCAGCTCCCCAGAGCGCGCCGGCACCGGAACCCGCGGGGACGAAGCAGACGACGAACCCCGTGACCGGCGCGTGGATGGGAGTGGCACAGATGGCAGGCAACCGCACCCGGCACGCCCTGAGCGAATCCGAGACCGCGGGCTCCGAGCACCCCGACGAGCGGCCCCAGGGCCGCCGCGACGGAACCGGCTTCTTCCTCGTGGGCCTCGCGATAGTCGTCGCGGCCTTCGAGTGGTGGAACATCCCCGGCCCGGTGGGCGACGGCGTGCGCGCCGTCATCGAGGGCACCCTGGGCCGTGTGGCCCTGGCGCTGCCCATCATCCTGCTCGCCTATGCGATCCGCCTGTTCCTGCGCGGCCACGACACCCGGGGCAACAACCGCACGCTCATCGGCACGATCGCCTTCGTGCTCGCCGCTGCAGGCCTGGCCCACATCGCCGCCGGCATGCCGAACTTCGCGAACTCCCGCGCGGCGATGGCCAACGGCGGCGGCGCCCTGGGCTTCGTCATCGCCTCCCCGCTCGTCACGGCCGCGACCGTCTACGTCGCCGCGCCGCTGCTCGTGCTGCTGGGACTGTTCTCCGTGCTCGTGCTCACCGCCACCCCGGTCAACCGGATCCCCCAGCGGATCGCGGCGCTCTACGAGCGCCTCGTCGGCGACCCCGCCCAGCGCGCAAGCGAGGACGCGGCCGCCCCGACCGACCTCGTGCGCGATGACCAGCGGACCTCCGCACTGCCCCCCATGGGCCGCAAGCGCGGCAGCCGCAAGCAGCGCGCGGCCGGTGCCGCGGCCCAGGGCGACGAGGCCGACCCGGCCTACGACAAGGCCTACATCCACGAGGACGACGTGGCGGCCGACGCACCCGCCCCCGCGCGCGGCGCCGGGCGCGGGAAGCCCGCGGGCGCCTCGGCGGCTGGGGAGCTCTACGACGTCGACGCGGACGCGGACGCGGGCGCGGATGCGCCCAAGCCCGGCCAGCGCCGGCCCACGAAGGCCGAGCGCGAGACCCAGCGGATCAAGCGCGAGGCCGGCATCGCCGACGAGGCGCCCACCACCGCCCTCGAGCGCGAGCCGGATCCGGCGAAGACGGTGCAGGCCGTGTCCACCCCGGCCCCCGAGGCCACGGGGGAGCTGCCCCAGCGCGTCGCCCAGCTCGAGCTCGCCGGCGATGTCACCTATGCGCTGCCCTCGTCGGACTACCTGCTGGCCGGCCCGCCGGCCAAGGAGCGCTCCGAGGCCAACGACCGCGTCGTCGAGGCGCTGCGCGAGGTCTTCGAGCAGTTCAACATCGACGCCGAGGTCTCCGGCTTCTCCCGCGGTCCCACCGTCACCCGCTACGAGGTGGAGCTGGGCGTGGGCACGAAGGTGGAGAAGGTCACCGCGCTGAGCAAGAACATCGCCTACGCCGTGGCCAGCGCCGATGTGCGCATCCTCTCGCCCATCCCGGGCAAGAAGGCGATCGGCATCGAGATCCCCAACAGCGACCGCGAGACGGTGGCCCTGGGCGATGTGCTGCGCTCGCAGGCCGCGCGGAAGACCGACAACCCCATGGTCGTGGGCCTGGGCAAGGACGTCGAGGGCGGCTTCGTCGTCGCCGACCTCGCGAAGATGCCCCACCTGCTCGTCGCCGGCGCCACCGGCTCGGGCAAGTCGAGCTTCGTGAACTCCATGATCACGTCCGTCATGATGCGCGCCACCCCGGACGAGGTGCGCATGATCCTCGTCGACCCCAAGCGCGTGGAGCTGACGATCTACGAGGGCATCCCGCACCTCATCACGCCCATCATCACGAACCCCAAGAAGGCCGCCGAGGCGCTCGAGTGGGTCGTGCGCGAGATGGACGCCCGCTACGACGACCTCGCGTTCTTCGGGTTCAAGCACGTCAAGGAGTTCAACAAGGCGGTGCGCGAGGGCCGGATCCAGCCGCCGCCCGGCTCCGAGCGCGACCTCCACCCGTACCCCTACCTGCTCGTCGTCGTCGACGAGCTGGCCGACCTCATGATGGTCGCCCCGCGCGATGTCGAGGCCTCCATCCAGCGGATCACGCAGCTGGCGCGCGCCGCGGGCATCCACCTCGTGCTCGCCACCCAGCGCCCGAGCGTCGACGTCGTCACGGGCCTCATCAAGGCCAACGTGCCCTCGCGGCTGGCCTTCGCCACCTCCTCGCTCGCCGATTCGCGCGTCGTGCTCGACCAGCCCGGCGCGGAGAAGCTCATCGGGCAGGGCGATGCGCTGTTCCTGCCGATGGGCGCCGCGAAGCCCATGCGCGTCCAGGGCGCCTGGATCAACGAGTCGGAGATCGAGCAGGTCGTCACGCACGTGAAGGGCCAGCTCGCCCCCGCCTACCGCGAGGACGTCGCGGTCGAGGCGCCCAAGAAGCAGATCGACGAGGAGATCGGCGACGACCTCGACCTGCTGCTGCAGGCCGCCGAGCTCGTCGTCACCTCGCAGTTCGGCTCCACGTCCATGCTCCAGCGCAAGCTGCGGGTGGGCTTCGCCAAGGCCGGCCGGCTCATGGACCTCATGGAGTCCCGCGGCATCGTGGGCCCCTCCGAGGGCTCGAAGGCCCGCGATGTGCTCGTCACCCCGGAGGACCTGCCCGCCACCCTCGCCGTCATCAAGGGCGAGGAGCCGGCCGCGCCTGCACCCGCCGCCGAGCAGGCGGGGGAGGCCCAGGCGGTGGAGCCGGCCGGGGCGGGCGATCCGTACGCCGCGGACATCTACGCGACGGGCATCGAGCCCCACGACGGCCTCGAGGTGGTCGAGGCCGAATCCGAGGACGCCTGGGAGCTCACCGGCCGATGAGCCGCCGCCCGGGCCCGCGGGCGGGCGCCGGTAGAGTGAGGATGTGATGAGCCAGCAGCGAGACGCAGTGCCCCCGCGCGACCCGGCCCCGCCGAGCCCGTGGAACGTCCCGAACGCGCTCACCGTGCTGCGGATCCTCATGGTCCCGGTCTTCGCCGTGCTCCTGCTCATGCACGGCGGGCAGGACCCCGTCCTGCGGCTGTGGGCGTTCGCGGTGTTCGTGCTGGCGATGCTCACGGACAAGATCGACGGCGACCTGGCCCGCAAGCACAACCTCGTCACCGACTTCGGCAAGATCGCCGACCCCATCGCGGACAAGTCGCTCATGGCGGCGGCGTTCATCGGCCTCGCACTCATCGGGGCCCTGCCCTGGTGGATCCCCGTCGTCATCCTCGTGCGCGAGTTCGGCATCACCGTGCTGCGCTTCGTCGTCATCCGCTACGCCGTCATGCCCGCCTCCAAGGGAGGCAAGCTCAAGACCGTGCTCCAGACCGTCGCGGTCGCCCTGTTCCTCCTCCTGCTGCCGGTCAGCGCGCTGGGCATCGGCTGGCTCACGCTCTGCCTCGTCGTGCTCGCGGGCATCTCGCTGGCCGCGGCCGTGGTGGTCACGCTCGTGACCGGCGTCGACTACTGCATCCAGGCCTATCGGCTCGTGCGCGACGCCCGGGCCCAGCAGGCGTGAGCCGGGCCGCGGCGGCGATCGGCGCCCTGCGGGAGGCGGGCCTCACGGTCGCCACCTGCGAGTCCCTGACCGCCGGCCTGGTGGCCGGTGAGCTGGCCACCGTGCCCGGTGCCTCGGCCGTCCTGCGCGGGGGCCTTATCACCTACGCCACGCAGCTCAAGGCGGTCCTCGCCGGGGTCGACCCGAGCCTGCTCGCCGCCCGGGGGGCGGTGGATCCCGAGGTCGCCGAGCAGATGGCGCTGGGCGCGGCTCGGGTGTGCGGGGCCGACATCGGCCTGGCCTGCACCGGTGTGGCCGGCCCGGAGCCGCAGGACGGCCGGCCCGTGGGCCTCGTCTACACGGCCCTGGCCCGAGGCGGTCGTGCCCGGGCGCACGAGCACAGGTTCGGCGGCGACCGGGTCGCCATCCGGGCCGCAACCGTCGCGGCGCTGCTGGAGCGGGCGGCGCGGCTGCGCTGAGCCCGCGCCGTGGACCGGGCCGCGCTCCGGGCCGCTGTCCGCGCCGCCCTCCGCGCCCGGTGCCTGTGCCGGGGCTGTCCCTGCCCTGCGCGCGGGCCACGGCCGCGGTTGGAGCTGGCTGGCAATCGTCTCGCGGGGCGGCGCCGGGCTTCTGCCGGGGCGCCCGCCTGGGTAGCCTGGGGAATGAATCGGCTCGAAGCGTCGTTCGATTGTGCGTATGACTGCGAAGAGGATGACCAAGCCGACGACGAAGACCATCACCATCCCGCCGCCCCGAGGAGGACGCACCATGACATTGGTCCGAACGGAGATCGGCGATACGCTGCGCGCCACGCGACGCCAGCAGAACCGCACGCTGCGCGATGTCTCCACCGGCGCGAGCGTCTCCCTGGGCTACCTCAGCGAGATCGAGCGGGGGCAGAAGGAGGCCTCCTCCGAGCTGCTCGCCTCGATCTGCGAGGCCCTCGACATGCCCGTGTCCGCGCTCCTGCGCGAGGTCAGTGACCGCATGGCGCTGAGCGAGGGAGTCCAGATCCCCGACACCGTGCCCGCCGAGCTCTCCGAGCGGGTGCTCGCCGACGAGGCCATGGCGGGGCGCTGAGTGCGCCACACCCTCTACGCGCGCCTCATGGACGATGAGTTCGGCCGGGTGCGCGCGGCCTCCCTGCACACCGACCTGGCGCTGAGCGCCCTGGGCTCGCTCACGCCGGCGCAGGCGCTGGCCGTCGGCCACGATCCGCGCGAGGTGTGGACCGCCGTGTGCGATGCGACGGGAGTGCCGGACGAGCGCAGGCTCGGGCGGGACCCGAAGCCGCGCTCGGCCCCGTTCTGAGCGCCCGCGCTGCCGGGTGCGCGCAGGCCGGCCCCCGTCCGGGGGCCGGCCTGCGCACGTTCCGGGGGCAGCCGCCCGCACCGCCGCGGGGGCGAGGGCAGCACGACACGCCCGTCGCATATCGAACACGTGTTCGCATGATGCGCTAGGCTGGCGCCAGCGCCTGTGACCGCCGGGCCCCCCGAGCCCCGCCGCCGTCCACAGGCCGCCCATGAGCGGGAGCCGTGTCAGTGCCCCGCCCTAGAGTGCAGGCACAGGCATTCCACAAGGAGGAGACATGGCAGGCAAGACCGCGCGCACCGGCGCAGGCAGCAGCTCGGACAACAAGGCGAAGGCCCTCGAATCGGCGCTGGGCCAGATCGACCGCCAGTACGGCAAGGGCGCCATCATGCGCCTGGGCGATGAGACCCGCGCCCCCATCGAATCGATCCCGACGGGCTCGATCGCCCTCGACATCGCGCTGGGCATCGGCGGCCTGCCCCGCGGCCGCATCGTCGAGATCTACGGCCCGGAGTCCTCCGGCAAGACGACCGTCGCCCTGCACGCGGTGGCCAATGCCCAGAAGAACGGCGGCATCGCGGGCTTCATCGACGCTGAGCACGCGCTGGACCCCGAGTACGCCAAGAAGCTCGGCGTCGACACGGACCAGCTCCTCGTCAGCCAGCCCGACACCGGCGAGCAGGCACTCGAGATTGCGGACATGCTCATCCGCTCGGGTGCCCTCGACGTCATCGTCATCGACTCGGTGGCCGCGCTCGTGCCCAAGGCGGAGATCGAGGGCGAGATGGGCGACTCGCACGTCGGCCTGCAGGCCCGCCTCATGTCCCAGGCGCTGCGCAAGCTCACCGGCGCGCTCGCGCACTCGAAGACGACGGCCATCTTCATCAACCAGCTCCGCGAGAAGGTGGGCGTGTTCTTCGGCTCCCCGGAGACCACCTCGGGCGGCAAGGCGCTGAAGTTCTACGCCTCGGTGCGCATCGACGTGCGCCGCATCGAGACCCTCAAGGAGGGCACCGACGCCGTGGGCAACCGCACCCGCGCGAAGATCGTGAAGAACAAGGTCGCCCCGCCGTTCAAGCAGGCCGAGTTCGACATCATCTACGGCCACGGGATCTCCCGCGAGGGCAGCCTCATCGACATGGGCGTGGACAACGGCATCATCCGCAAGTCCGGGTCCTGGTTCACCTACGACGGCGACCAGCTGGGCCAGGGCAAGGAGAATGTGCGCAACTTCCTCGCCGACAACCCCGGCCTCGCCGAGGAGATCGAGCTGAAGATCAAGCAGAAGCTCGGGCTCATCGCCGTCGAGGGCGAGGCGGAGGAGCCCGCGCCGGCGCAGCCGGAGCCTGCAGAGGCCACGGCGGGCGGTGCGCCGGCGGTTCCGGTCGATGTCGACTTCTGAGCCGGCCGGGGGAGACCCGCGCACCGCGGTGCTCGACTCGCTGCGCACCGCAGTGGGCCGGATCGCCGCGGAGCCCGCAGGTCCCCGCACCGCAGCCCAGGAGGCCGATGCCGCCGGCGTGGACGCGTCCGAGTACGCCCGCGCGAAGAAGCGGGCGCTCAACATGCTCGCCGCCCGCGACCACGGCAGCGCCGAGCTGCGCGACAAGCTGCTGGCCAGGGAGCACCCTCCGGAGGTCGTCGAGTGCCTCCTCGAGCGGCTGGAGCGCTCCGGCCTCATCGACGATGAGGCGTTCGCGCGCGCCTTCGTGCGCGCCAACCGCGAGCGGCGCGCGCTGTCGAAGACCGCGCTGCGCCGCGAGCTCAGCCGGAAGGGCCTGGAGGCCCAGACGGTGGCCGCCGCCGTCGATCCCGTCGCCGACGAGCACGAGGTCGCCTTCGGCGTCGCGATGAAGAAGGCCCGCTCGACTGTGGGCCTGCCGCGCGAGACCCGCGAGCGGCGCATCCTCGGCATGCTCGCGCGCCGCGGATTCCCCTCCGGCGTGTGCATCGACGTCACGCGCAGGGCGCTCGACGAGACGTGAGCGGCGGCGGGCGGACGGCGGATAGAATGGGCCCGCTATGACACACGCTCCCGCCGCCCCGCTCCCGCGCACCTACGAGGTCAAGACCTTCGGGTGCCAGATGAACGTCCACGACTCCGAGCGCCTCTCGGGCCTCCTCGACGACGCCGGATACAGCGCCGCACCGGAGGGCGAACAGGCCGACATCGTCGTGTTCAACACCTGCGCCGTGCGGGAGAACGCGGACAACCGCCTCTACGGCAACCTCGGCCAGCTGCGCGAGACCAAGGAGCGCCGGCCGGGCATGCAGATCGCGGTGGGCGGGTGCATGGCCCAGAAGGACCGCGACACGATCGTCAGGCGCGCCCCCTACGTCGACGTCGTCTTCGGCACCCACAACATGGGGTCCCTGCCGGTCCTGCTCGAGCGCGCCCGCCACAACCACGAGGCGCAGGTCGAGATCAAGGAGAGCCTGGAGGTCTTCCCCTCCACGCTGCCCACGAAGCGCGAATCGACCCACTCCGGCTGGGTGTCCATCAGCGTGGGGTGCAACAACACCTGCACCTTCTGCATCGTGCCGGCGCTGCGCGGCAAGGAGAAGGACCGGCGCCCCGGCGACATCCTCGCCGAAGTGGAGGCGCTTGCGGCCCAGGGCGTCATCGAGGTCACCCTGCTCGGCCAGAACGTCAACTCCTACGGGGCGGAGTTCCGCGACCGCGGCGCCTTCGCCAAGCTCCTGAGGGCCGTGGGGGCCGTCCAGGGCATCGAGCGCGTGCGCTTCACCAGCCCGCACCCCGCGGCGTTCTCCGCCGACGTCATCGATGCGATGGCCGAGACGCCCACGGTGATGCCGCAGCTGCACATGCCGCTGCAGTCGGGCTCCGACGCCGTGCTCAAGGCCATGCGGCGGTCCTACCGGACGAGCCGCTTCATGCGCATCCTCGACGCCGTGCGCGAGCGCATCCCCCAAGCCGCGATCACGACCGACATCATCGTGGGCTTCCCCGGCGAGACGGAGGAGGACTTCGAGGGCACCCTCGACATCGTGCGCCGGGCACGGTTCTCACAGGCCTTCACCTTCCAGTACTCGATCCGGCCGGGCACGCCCGCGGCGACGATGCCCGACCAGCTGCCCAAGGCCGTCGTCCAGGAGCGGTTCGAGCGCCTCACCGCGCTGCAGGACGAGATCTCCTGGGGGCTCAACCGCGAGCTCGTCGGTACCGAGGCCGAGGTGCTCATCACCGGCGCGGCCGATGCGCGGCACGGGCGCATGCCCGGCCGCGCCCGCGACAACCGCCTCGTGCACGTGATCGCCCAGGGCGCCGCGGCCGGGGCCCGGCCGGGCGACATCGTCACCACGTCGGTGACGGAGGCCAAGCCCTACTTCCTCATCGCCGATGCGCCCGCGGCGCTGCGGCGCACCCCGTCCGGCGATGCGTGGGATCTCGCGCAGGCCGCGTCGTGCGGCACGGGGGCGGGTGTCGGCGCGCCCGGGGCCACCGTCCTCGGCATGCCCACGATCCGCGTGGGCGCCTGAGCCCGGGATGAGCCCGGAGCCCGCCGCGGCGCCGGACGGCGATCGCGCAGTCCCGGCGGCCGGTTCGGCCGCGGCCCCTGAAGCCGCGGCAGCGTCTGCGGGCACCGCGGTGCGCATCGACATCGTCCCCGCCGCACCCTACTGGGCGCTCTGCGCCGCCAGTGCCGCGAGCCCTCCCGCCGAGGCCGTCCACCGCCGGCGCATCCGGGCGGCCTTCGCCCGCCCGGCCGTGCTGCCGGTGCCCGCCCTGCCTCCGGTGGCGGGCCTGGGCGCCTTCGGCATCGACGCCGGCGTTGACCTGCGCACCGGCCAGCGGCTCACCGGGCGTGAGTGGGAGCATCGCTGCGCACAGCTGACCGGCGATGAGCGCAGCGCGGCGCTCGCCGCCCATCCCGCCGTCGGCGTCGCCGCCGTCCTCGCCGCGCGCTCCGGCGGAGCACTCCGCCCGTGGCCGGTCAGCGCATCACCGGCCCGGCCGGGAGGGGCACCGCAGACCCATCCGGGCGGAGCGCCGGACCACCTCGTCCTCCCCATCGACCTGTCCGCGGCGAGCACCGCCGATGGCCCGCTGGCGGCGGTTCCCGGAGCGGAGGAGTTCGACGCCGCGGTGCTGGCCGCCCTCGCCCGCCGCGACGCGGCCGGCCTGCGGCGCTGCGCTGCGCAGGCCGAGCGGTTCGCCGCCGATCTCACCCTCCTGCTCGCCGCCCTCGAGCTGGCAGCGGCGGCAGGCCTGCGGTTCGCCGCCGAGCGCGGCGCGGCCGCGGAGGCGAGCTGCGAGCCCGTGCACGGTTCCCGCGTGTGCACCGCGACGGTGCATGGGCACTGGGAGGCCGCATGAGCCTCCCGGCCATCAGCGTGGTGGGCGCCACGGCCACCGGCAAGTCCGAACTCGCAATCGGGCTCGCCCGCGCGCTCGGCGGGGAGATCATCAACGCCGACGCCATGCAGTTCTACCGGGGCATGGACATCGGCACGGCCAAGCTCGCGCCGCACGAGCGCGGCGGAGTGCCCCACCACCTCATCGACATCCTCGACGTGCGCGAGGAGGCCACAGTGCAGGCGTTCCAGGCCGCGGCCCGCGCGCACATCGCGGACATCCGCGAGCGCGGCGGCGTGCCCATCCTCGTGGGCGGCTCCGGCCTGTACGTGCGGGCGGCCACGGACGACATCGCCTTCCCCGGCACCGACCCGGCTCTGCGCGCGCGGCTCGAGGCGATCGCCGCGACCGGCGGCGCCGCGCCTATGCACGCCCAGCTCAGCGAGCTCGACCCAGCCGCCGCGGCGAAGATCGCGCCCGCGGATGCTCGGCGCATCGTGCGCGCCCTCGAGGTCATCGCCCTCACCGGCGAGGAGTTCTCCGCGACCCTGCCCGCCTACCGCAGCGCCGTCCCCGCCGTCCAGCTCGGACTCGCCCTGGAACGCCCGGCCCTCCACGGGCGCATCGCCGGCCGGGTGCGCCGGATGTGGGGCGCCGGGTGGGTCGACGAGGTGCGCGGGCTGCGCCGCCTGGGCCTCGAAGAGGGCAGGACCGCCCCGCGGGCGATCGGCTACGCGCAGATCCTGGCCCACCTCGACGGGCGCCTGAGCCCGGAGGAGGCGCAGGAGCTCACGACCGTGCGCACCCGCCAGTTCGCCAAGCGCCAGGAGACCTGGTTCCGCCGAGACCCTCGCATCCGCTGGCTGCCCGCCGATGATCCGGGCCTGCTGCCCGCGGCGCTCGCGGCGATCTGCGCGGCCGCGGGCGAGTGAGCGTCCCCGGCGGGTGCCAACGCCGGCCGGCGTCTACACTGGGCGGCGTGATCACCCAGGCCAGCACCGGGCACGGCACCGGCAACGACTTCGTCCTCGTGCTCGACCCGCAGGGTGCGAACGACCCCACCGAGCTGCAGACCGCGCTGCTGGCCGACCGGCGCCGGGGCATCGGGGGCGATGGGGTGATCCGGGTGGTGCGCAGTGCGGACTCCGGCATCCCCGGTGCCGAGCAGGCCGCCGCCGCCGGCGCGGAGTGGTTCATGGACTACCGCAACGCCGACGGCTCGCTCGCGGAGATGTGCGGCAACGGCGTGCGGGTCTTCGCCCACTACCTCATGGAGCGCGGCCTCGTCGACGCGCACGACTTCCCTGTGGGCACCCGCGACGGGACGAAGCGGGTGGAGCGCATCGCGGACCCGCGCGGCGGCCCCGAGGCTTGGTACCGCGTCGACATGGGCGAATACCGCTTCCCGCGGGGCTCGGACGGTGCGGACTCCCTGGTCGAAACCGATGGGATCGCGGTGGCCCGGCCCGCGCTCAGCGTCGACCTGGGCAACCCCCACACGGTCCTCGCGCTTGCCAGCCGCGCCGAGCTCGACGCGGCGGACCTGCGGCGCCCGCCGCGGGTCGATCCGGTTCCGCCGGAGGGCACGAACATCGAGTACATCGTCGTCGATCCCGCCGCCGGCCACGAGCCGACGGGCGCCCAGGAGACGGGTGCCCAGGCGGCGGGCGCGGTGCGGATGCGCGTCCACGAGCGGGGGGTGGGCGAGACCTTCGCCTGCGGCACCGGGGCGTGCGCCGCAGCGCTGGCCGCCCGCAGCTGGGCCGGCGCCGGGGCCCCGGACTACTGGTTCGTCGAGCAGCCCGGCGGCACGGTGCGCGTCGAGGTCGCGGGCGGCCGCGCCTACCTGTCCGGTCCCGCCGTGCTCACGGCCGAGGTCACGCCGAGCCCGGAGCTCACGGCCGCGCTCGAGGCGCTGGCCGGCTGACCGATCGCTGGCCGGCAAACTGGGCTCCGGCAGGCTGAACAGCGTCGGCCTGCCGAGCGGCGCTGGCCGGCCGCAGACGCAGACGCAGACCAGGACTCGCCCGCAAGTACCTCAGCCGGCGCGGACCGCCCGCGTGATGACGAGGACGCGGAAGCCCTTGGCGGAGGCCCGGCGCTCCACGCCGTACTCCGCGCCGAGCTGCTCGGCCAGCCAGGCCTGCAGGGAGTCCGCGCCCAGGTTCTTCGACACGACGAGCCATGCCTGCCCCCCGGGAGCCAGCCGGGGCAGCCAGGCGAGCAGGAGGGCGTGGAGCTCGTCCTTGCCGATCCGGATCGGCGGATTGGACCAGATCGCCGCGAACTCGAGGTCGGCGGGCACCTCGGCGGCGGTGACGGGGCGGATGGAATGAATGCCCAGAGCCCGGGCGTTGTCTTCCGTGAGCGCCAGGCTGCGCGCATTGACGTCGAGCGCCCACACCCGGGTGCCCGTCCCCTCGGCGGCGGCCACGAGGCCGGCGTGGAGGCTCAGCGGCCCCCACCCGCAGCCCAGGTCGAGCAGGTTGCCCGGCGGGGGAGGCGGCAGGTGGCGCAGTAGCACCTGTGTGCCCAGATCCACGCGACCGGGCGAGAACACCCCGGAATCCGTGGTCACCTCGACGGTGCGACCGCCCAGCTGCGCGGCAATGGCCCGCGGCCGGCTGGCCGCACCTGGCTCGGCGGAGAAGTAGTGATCGCCCACGGCGCCATACTCTCACGCGGGCAGCGGAGCCGGGGCGCAGTGCCCCGCCCGCCGCGGCCCCGCATCCACAGGGCGCCCGCGCGCCGCCGGCGCGCGCCGGGCCTGTGGGAGAATCGACACGGACACGACAACAGGAAGAAGCGATGCTTGTGAGCGGATCCACGCAGGATTCCCCCAACGACACCACCCCGGAAGAGCAGCGGCGCGCCATGATCGACCGCGTGCTCTCCCACCGCGGCACCGCGCTCACCGACGAGCGCCTCGCCGCCGACGACTCCGACCAGGCCGATGTCCTCGACCGCGCGGCGCTGCGCCGAGTGGGCGGCCTGTCCACCGAGCTCGAGGACATCACCGAGGTGGAGTACCGCGAGATCCGCCTCGAGAAGGTGGTGCTCGCGGGCATCTGGACCTCGGGGACCGCCGCAGAGGCGGAGAACTCGCTGCGCGAGCTCGCCGCCCTCGCCGAGACCGCGGGCTCGACGGTGCTCGACGGCGTCCTCCAGCGCCGCGACAACCCCGACCCCGCCACCTACCTGGGCAGCGGCAAGGCCCACGAGCTCAAGGACATCGTCGCCGCCGTCGGCGCGGACACCGTCATCGTCGACTCGGAGCTGGCCGCCAGCCAGCGCCGCGCGCTCGAGGACGTCGTGAAGGTCAAGGTCGTCGACCGCGTCGCGCTCATCCTCGACATCTTCGCCCAGCACGCGAAGTCGCGCGAGGGCAAGGCGCAGGTGGAGCTCGCGCAGCTCGAATACCTCCTCCCGCGCCTGCGCGGCTGGGGCGACTCCATGTCGCGCCAGGCCGGCGGCCGAGTGGCGGGCGGCGCGGGCATCGGCTCGCGCGGCCCGGGCGAGACGAAGATCGAGCTCGACCGGCGCCGGATCCGCACGCGGATGGCCAAGCTGCGCCGCCAGATCAAGGAGATGGGGCCGGCCCGCGCGGCCAAGCGCGCAAACCGCGACCGCAACCGGGTGCCCGGCGCCGCGATCGTCGGCTACACGAACGCCGGGAAGTCCTCCCTGCTCAACCGCCTGACCGACGCCGGGGCGATGGTGCAGAACGCGCTCTTCGCCACCCTCGACCCCACCGTGCGCCAGGCCGAGGCGGCCGACGGGCGGACATACACGTACACCGACACCGTGGGCTTCGTGCGCAGCCTGCCCCACCAGCTGGTCGAGGCCTTCCGCTCGACGCTCGAGGAGGCGGGGGAGGCGGACCTCCTCGTCCACATCGTCGATGCCTCCCACCCGGATCCGGAGAGCCAGATCCGGGCGGTCCACGATGTCCTCGCCGACATCGACACCTCGGACATCCCCGAGCTCATCGTGTTCAACAAGGCCGATATCGCCGTGCCCGAGGTGCTGGCGGGCCTGCTGCTCAACCACCCGGGCTCGCTGGCCGTCTCCGCGTTCACCGGTGAGGGAGTGGGCGCGCTGCGCGCTCGCATCGAGGAGCTGCTGCCGCAGCCGGCGCATGAGCTCAGCGCGCTCGTGCCCTTCGACCGCGGCTCGCTCGTCTCCCGCATCCACGACGAGGGCACCGTGCTGGGCGAGGAGTACACGCCCGAGGGCACGCTCATCCGCGCGCGGGTCAACGCCGATCTCCTCGCCGAGCTGGAGGCCCTGCGCACCGAGCGCGAGCCGGCACCGGGGCCCGCGCAGCGCCTCGGCGGCGGGCAGTGACGAAGGTCGGGGACCTCCTCGACCATGCCGTCGCCGGCCTGGGCGGCACGCGCCGCGAGGGCCAGGACACGATGGCCCAGGCCGTGGGCTCCGCGCTGGACAGCGGCGTGCACCTGCTCGTGCAGGCCGGCACCGGCACCGGCAAGTCGCTGGCCTACCTCGTGCCCAGTGTGGAGTACGCGCTGCGCACGGGGGAGCGCGTCGTCGTCTCCACCGCCACCCTGGCGCTGCAGGCCCAGATCATCGACCGCGACCTGCCGCGCCTGACGAAGTCGATCGCCGGCGAGCTGGGCCGCAGGCCCACCGCGGCGGTGCTCAAGGGCCGGCGGAACTACGCGTGCAAGCACAAGCTCGAGGGCGGCTACCCCGACGACGGCGCCGGGATGCTCTTCGACCTGGGCGCGGACGGCGCCGCCGGCCGCGGAGGCGGCAACCCCACCGCCCTCGAGGCGGAGATCGCCCGGGTGCGCAGCTGGGCGAAGTCGACGGAGACCGGCGACCGCGACGACCTCATGCCCGGGGTCTCCGACCGGGCGTGGGCCCAGGTGTCGGTGAATGCGTTCGACTGCCTGGGCGCGAAGTGCCCGCTCTACGACGAGTGCTTCGCCGAGCTCGCTCGCGGCCGGGCGGGGGCGGCTGACATCGTGGTGACCAACCACGCGCTGCTGGCGATCGACGCCTTCGGCGATTCGCAGGTCCTACCCGAGCACGCCGCCGTCGTCATCGACGAGGCCCACGAGCTGCGCGATCGCGTGACGAGCGCGCTGACCGGGTCGCTCACCGCGGCGGTCCTCGCCGCCGCGGTGGCGGCCGGGCGGCGCCACACGCAGGTGCAGGAGGGCGTACTAAACCTGCTCGAGACCGCGGCGGCCGGGTTCGAGCGCGCGCTCGAGGCGTGCGAGGAGTGCCTTGTGCGGGTGTGGCCGGAGGCCCTGCAGGCCGCGGTGGTGGCCGTGCGCGACGCGGCGCGCCAGGTCGTCGCGGACATCGGCGGCGGTTCCGAGCGCGCCTCCGAGGCCGAGGCGGGCCGGCAGATGGCCCGCGCCCGCCTGCAGGAGGTCTTCGAGCTCGCGGAGCGGATGGCCGAGCACGGCGACTGGGACGTCGTGTGGGTGGCCCGCAGCGCCTACCGCGAGCAGGAGACGGTCGCGCTCGTCGTGGCGCCGCTGAGCGTGGCGGGCACGCTGCGTCGCGGGATCTTCGAAGACGCCACCGTCATCGCGACCTCGGCCACCCTGGCGCTGGGCGGCCGCTTCGAGGCAGTGGCCGCCTCGCTGGGCCTCGTGGGCCCCGAGGCCCCCCGCTACGACGCGATCGACGTGGGATCGCCGTTCGACTACGCCGCCCAGGGCATCCTCTACGCGGCCTCCCAGCTGCCCAAGCCGGGCCGCAGCGGGCTGGGGGAGGAGGCGCTCGCGGAGCTCGTCGAACTGGTCGAGGCCTCCGGCGGCGGGGCCCTGGGACTCTTCTCCTCGCGGGCGGCCGCCGCGCAGGCGGCGCAGGCGCTGCGCGAGCGCACGGACCTCACCGTCCTCGCGCAGGGGGAGGACACGCTGTCCTCGCTCGTGCGCCGCTTCGCCGCGGACGAGGACGCGTGCCTCATGGGCACGATGAGCCTGTGGCAGGGCGTCGACGTCCCCGGGCGCACGTGCCGGCTCGTCGTCATCGACCGGATCCCGTTCCCGCGGCCCGACGATCCGCTCTCGCAGGCGCGCACGCAGGCCGCGGCGCAGCGCGGGGCCAACGGCTTCATGGCCGTGAGCGCCACGCACGCGGCGCTGCGGCTGGCACAGGGGGTGGGCAGGCTCATCCGCAGCTCGGAGGACCGCGGGGTCGTCGCGATCCTGGATTCGCGCGTGCGCACGGCCCGCTACGGCGAGTTCCTCCTGTCCTCGCTGCCGCCCATGTGGCGCACCGAGAGCCCGGCGGCGGTGCGCGGGGCCCTGCGGCGGCTGCGCGGCTGAGCGCCGCGCCCGCCGCCTCAGACCCTGCGGATGACGGCGGTGACGATGCCCATGATCGTGGCGTGGTCGCCGTCGATGGGCTCGTAGTCCTTGTTCTGCGGCAGCAGCCACTGCTTGCCGCCGGTGCGCTTGAGCGTCTTGACGGTCGCCTCGTCGTCCAGGAGGGCTGCGACGATCTCGCCGTTGTCCGCGGTGGACTGGCGGCGCACCACGACGAAGTCCCCATCGCAGATCGCCGCCTCGAGCATCGAATCGCCCACGACCTGGAGCAGGAAGAGCTCACCGGAGCCCACCACCTGGCGCGGCAGGGCGAACATGTCGTCGACCGCCTGCTCGGCGAGGATGGGCCCGCCCGCGGCGATGCGGCCGATGACGGGCACGATCGCGGTGTTCGCCGACGTGTGGGCCTGGGATTCGAGCACATCGAGCTGCTCGGCGGGGCTCACGACCTCGATGGCGCGCGGCCGCTTGGGATCCCGGCGCAGGTAGCCGAGGCGCTCGAGCTGCGAGAGCTGGTGGGCCACCGAGGACAGCGAGGCGAGCCCGGCGGCCTCGCCGATCTCCCGCATGCTCGGCGGGTAGCCGTTCGTGTAGACCGCGTGCTCGATCGTCTCGAGGACGAGCCGCTGGCGGGGGGTGAGGCGGCGGTCGCCCTCCGCCGCCGAGGCCTGCGGGATCTCCACGACATCCGCGCGGTCGGCGCGGAACTCGTTGATCTCCTCGACGACGCTGTCGTTGCGGGGGCGTCCGCGGGGGCGGCGCTGCTGGGGGCTCATATTTCCTCATTCCCTCTCTGACCTGCGATGACTCCGACGTCGCTGCCCATGTCAGTGCCTCCGGGGAGACTTCCTGCAGAACATGAAGACGGTGACTTTTCGAATCCATTTTCACACACATGTTCGATGAAGAGTAGACATCTGTTCGAATGTCGGGTTCAATAGAACGTGAGTTCGAAACAGCAGTTCGATAAGCGTCGCGGGATCGCCCCGGCGCAGCTGGCAAGGAGGACGCCATGAGCACTGCAGCACTTCCCACGGCAACGCCGTTCCTGCACCGCCGGGCCGACGCGGGGCGCGGTGCGCGCGGCACCAGCCTCGTGCACACGGCGCGCGGCCCGCGCCGTACCGCGATCGCCGTGCGCCGGCTCGCGCTGCTCGCAGTCATTGCCGCACTCGGCCTCGGACTCGCCCTCGCGGTGCGCCCGGCGGCATTCGCCGGCGCCGGCGCCGCGCCCTCCGGCTCCAGCGCCCACACGCACAGCGTCGTCGTCGGCGAGGGGCAGACACTGTGGTCGATCGCCGTGCGGAACGCCGGCGGGGAGGACCCGCGCGACGTCATCGTCGAGATCCGCGACCTCAACGGCATCGAGGGATCGGTCGTCCACCCGGGCCAGCGGCTGGAGGTGCCCGCGCGATAGAATCGCCGGGTGCCCGAGTTATCCGATCTGCCCATCCGCGCGGACCTGCGCGGCCGCTCGCCCTACGGTGCCCCGCAGCTCGATGTGCCGGTGGCGCTCAACGTCAACGAGAACTCCTACCCCGTCCCGCCGACCGTCGCAGCCGACATCGCGCGGGCTGTCTCGGACCAGGCGGCCGGGCTCAACCGGTACCCGGACCGGGAGTTCACGGCCCTGCGGGGAAAGCTGGCGTCCTATGCGACCGGGGTGCTCGAGCGCCAGCCCAGTGACGGCGCGGCCGACGGCCCCGCGCGCATCGACCCCGGCCAGGTCTGGGCGGCCAACGGCTCGAACGAGGTCCTGTCCCATATCCTCCAGGCCTTCGCAGGGGCCGGCCGCACGGTCATGGGCTTCACCCCCAGCTATTCGATGCACCCGCTCATCGCCGCCTCCACCGGTGCCGCATGGCTTGAGGTGCCCCGCACCGCGGACTTCGAGATCGACCTGCCCGCGGCCCTGGCCGCCATCGAGGCCGAACAGCCCGACGTCGTGTTCGTGTGCACGCCGAACAACCCGACGGGGGGTTCGACCCCGCTGAGCGCCATCGGGGAGATCCTGGCCGTGAGCCCCGGTATCGTCATCGTCGACGAGGCCTACGCCGAATTCGCCCGGCCGGGCTTCGCGACCGCCCTCCACCTCCTGCCGCAGCATCCGCGCCTGGTCGTCTCGCGGACGATGAGCAAGGCCTTCGCGTTCGCCGGCGCCCGGGTGGGCTACGCCGTCGCCGCTCCCGCCCTCATCGACGCCCTGCGCCTGGTGCGCCTGCCCTATCACCTCTCCGCGCTCACCCAGGCCGCCGCCTGCGCCGCGCTCGACCACGCCCCGGAGCTGCTGGACAACGTCGAGCGCCTCGTGGCCAGCCGCGATGCGATGGCCGCCGCACTGGCCGCCGCCGGCTTCGAGCCCGTGCCCAGCGATGCGAACTTCCTGCTGTTCCGCGGTGCCGCGGACCCGGCCGAGCTCTGGCAGCGCTTCCTCGACCACGGCGTGCTGCTGCGCGACATCGGCATCCCCGGCTGCCTGCGGGTCAACGCGGGCACGGAGACGGAGACCGCCGCCTTCACCGCCGCCCTGCAATCCATCGTGAGAGCCCACCCGGAGGTGCGCGCATGACGAACAGCCCCCAGCCCCCCGGCCCCGCGGGGAGCACCGCGCCGGCGCGGCGCGCCGAGCGCGCGCGCTCCACCTCCGAGTCCCAGGTCAGCGTCAGCCTCGACCTCGATGGGACGGGCGCGGCGGCGATCGCCACGCAGGTGCCGTTCTTCGACCACATGCTCACGGCGCTGGCGAAGCACTCGCTCATCGACCTGGACGTGAGCGCGCGCGGCGACACGCACATCGACGCCCACCACACGGTCGAGGACACGGCGATCGTCATCGGGCAGGCGCTGCGCGAGGCCCTCGGGGACAAGGCGGGCATCCGCCGCTACGGCGATGCCGCGGTCCCGCTCGACGAGGCGCTCGCCCGCTGCGTCGTCGATGTCAGCGGCCGGCCCTACTTCGTCCACTCGGGGGAGTCCGCCGGCCAGCTCACCCACCTCATCGGCGGGCACTTCACCGGGTCGCTGACCGGCCACGCGCTCGAGTCGCTGGCGTTCGCCGCCGGGCTGACCGTCCACCTGGAGCTCGTGACCGGGCGGGACCCCCACCACATCGCCGAAACGCAGTTCAAGGCGTTCGCCCGTGCGCTGCGCACCGCGATCGAGCCGGACCCGCGCGTGGTCGGCGTGCCGAGCACGAAGGGGTCGCTGTGAGCCGAACCGTCGTCGTCACGCCCTTCGGCCGGGCAGATCAGCTCGCCGCCGCCTGCGTGCTCTCCGGCATCGGCGGCGACGTCGTGCCGGTGGGGGACTTCACCGCGATCGTCGCCTCGGGCACGGACGTGGAGGCCGGCAACGCTGCGGCCGCGAAGATCTCCGAGCTCGCCCGCGACCACGAGGTGCTCCTCCTCGTGCGCAGCGACGAGCAGATCGACGCCGGCCACTACCGCAACGGTGCCAGGGAGGCCGATGTGCCCGCCGGGCTCGCGCTGACCAACCTGCCGGGCGAGGTCGAGTCGCTGCTGCTCGAAGCGCTCGACCCGGCCGATGTCGAGGGCCGCATCGACACCGCGTCGATGTCGCGCATGCAGGCCTCGGCCGCGGCGATGACGCCCGCGCGCGCCGCCCTCGCCCGCACCGCCCTGCTGTGGATGGTCGTCGCGCTGCTCGCCGTCATCGCGGTCGTCGCCGGCGCCCTCGTCGCGCTGGCCGGGACCGGCCCCGCGTGGTTCGCGGTCGGCCTGGGCGCGCTCGTGCTGGGCTTCTCGCTGTTCCGCGTGAGCCGGCTGCTGGCGGGCCGGGCATGAGCGCCCCCGAGATCGTGGTGCTCGACTACGGCTCGGGCAATGTGCGCTCCGCGGTGCGCGCCCTCGAAGCCGCCGGGGCGAGCGTCGAGCTGACGGCAGACCCGGTGCGTGCCGAGGCCGCGCAGGGCCTCGTCGTCCCCGGGGTGGGCGCCTTCTCCGCGGTCATGGACGGCCTGCGCGGGGTGGGCGCGGTGGAGCTCATCCGCCGGCGCCACGCCCAGCAGCGGCCGCTCCTGGGGATCTGCGTCGGCCTCCAGGTGCTCTTCTCCTCCGGCACCGAGCACGGGCTGACCGACGCCGGCGTGGGCCTGTGGCCCGGTGAGGTCACCCGGCTGCGCGCGCCGATCGTGCCCCACATGGGCTGGGACACCGTGGCCGCGCCCGCCGGCTCCCAGATGTTCGCCGGCATCGAGGACGAGCGGTTCTACTTCGTCCACTCGTTCGCCGCCCACACCCCGCCGCCGGGGGCGCCCGCCGCCCTCACCCGGGCGGGGGAGGACTTCGTCGCCGCGGTCGAGGACGGCACCACGTGGGCCGTGCAGTTCCACCCCGAGAAGTCCGCCGACGCCGGCCTCCACCTCCTGCGCAACTGGCTGGAGGCGCTGTCTAGGATGGGCGCATGAGCGAAATCGCCAGCGCACCCGCACTCACGCTGCTGCCCGCCGTGGACGTCGCCGACGGCCGGGCGGTCCGGCTCGTTCAGGGCGAGGCCGGCACCGAGACCTCCTACGGCTCCCCGCTCGACGCGGCCGGCCAGTTCGAGCAGGCCGGGGCCGAATGGATCCACCTCGTCGATCTCGACGCCGCGTTCGGCCGCGGGTCGAACTACGACCTCCTGCGCCAGGTGACGAAGTCCGTGTCGATCAGCGTGGAGCTCTCCGGCGGCATCCGCGACACCGACTCGCTCGAGCGAGCGCTCGACACCGGGGCCGAGCGCGTGAACATCGGCACCGCCGCCCTGGAGAATCCCGCCTGGACCGCCGAGGCGATCGCCACGTACGGCGACCGGATCGCCATCGGCCTGGACGTGCGCGGCACCACGCTCGCCGCCCGCGGCTGGACGGAGGAGGGCGGCGAGCTCTGGGACGTCCTCGCCCAGCTGGAGGAGGCCGGCTGCGCCCGGTATGTCGTCACCGATGTGACGAAGGACGGGACCCTGCGCGGGCCCAACACGGAGCTGCTGCGCGAGGTCTGCGCTCGCACGGACCGGCCGGTCGTCGCCTCCGGCGGGATCTCCGAACTGGCCGACCTCGCGGCTCTCCGCGAGCTCGTCCCCGAGGGCGTCGAGGCCGCGATCGTCGGCAAGGCGCTCTACGCGGGCCGCTTCACCCTGCCCGAGGCGCTCGACGTCGCCGGCGCCCAGTGAGCCGGGCCGAGCGCACCCCCGGTGCGGGCGCCGCCGCGAGCGCGCCCGCCCCGGATGCCTCGGCGGCGCACGGCGCGTCTGCGGCCAGCGCGCCGAACATCGCGGATTCGGCCGGGACCCCCTGGGCCGGGCGCACCCTGCGCCCCAACCCGTTCTCCGGCGATGACGGTCGGGCCGATCCGGCCCTGCGGTCAGCACTCGAGGCCGTGGCCGCCGCGCCGCTGGACCCGGCGGCCCACACCGGCGTGCTCACAGCCCTGCGCGCAGCGCGCCTCTATGCGCCGGTGCTGCCCACGGCGGTCGAGCACGTGAGCGACGAGCGAGGCTTCGTCCACGACAACCGCTCGGAGATGGCCATGGTGCGCCTGGCCGCGGAGGACGGGCGGGAGGCCACCCCCTGCTTCACGGACATCCCCGCGCTCACTGCCTGGGCCGATGCCGCCCGGCCGGTGCCGATCGAGGCGGAGCGCATGGCGGCCGCCGCCATCGAGGAGGGCGCCCAGCTGCTCGTGCTCGATCCGGGCACCGCGCACACGTTCGTCGTGCGCCGCCCCGCGCTGTGGGCGTTCATCCAGGGCCGCGCATGGACCCCGGCGTGGGCGGATGAGGCAGTGGCCCGCGCGTGTGCGCGCGCCACGGCTGGCCTCGACTGGATCGACGCCGCCGGCGTGGGGCCGGGCACCGCACAGGTCGGCACCGCCGGGCCCGAGGTGGCGCTGACCCTCACCTGCTCGCGCCAGCCCTCCGCCGCGGAGCTGGGCGTGGTCCAGGAGCGCCTGTCCGCGAACGAGGTGCTCGCCGAGCGCGCGGACTCCCTCACCCTCTCCCTGCGCGCCTGAGCCCCGTCCGCCGCATCGCTCCGCGCGCCTCGGCCCGGAGCCCTGCCCGGTTCCGGCCGCGGCCCGGCTGACCGCCCGGTCCCCACTTCGGCCCGGCTGACCGCACAGCGGTACAGCAGCCGAGGTGCCCGCCCGGCCCGGCTGCTCGTGCAGCTCCGAGTGCCGCGCCCGGCTGCCGCCCATTTCGCCGACCGTGCGGGCGACGCGCGCGCGGGCCCGCAGCAGCGCAAGGGGGCCCGGGCGCCGAAGCGCCCGGGCCCCCTGGGTGCGGGACGGTGTCTGCGGTTCGCTCAGCTCGGCGCGTTGAGCGTGTCCGAGGTGTGCTCGTCGGACTGCGCGCCGCGCACGACGTTCTCGATGCGCCCGCCGAGCTCGGCGTCGACGTTCTTCCAGTACTGGAAGGCGCGGCTGAGCACCGGCTCGCGCACGCCGTTGAGCAGGTGGCCGGAGATGTTGCCCACCATCCGGTCGCGGGCGGCGTCGTCGAGCACGTTGCGCACGAGCTCGCCGGCCTGGTTGAAGTCACCGTCGTCGGGCCGCAGCGTCTCCACCGAGCGCATGACCGCGCCCTCGACGTCGACGAGGTTGTCCTCCGTCGTGCGCTGCGGGTCCGCGTGCGGGCCGCCGTAGCTGTTGGGGGCGTACTCGGCCTGGTCCTTCGGATAGTTCTCGTAGGACATCGAGCCGTGCATCGAGTAGCTGTGCTTGGCCGCGTTCTTGGGCCGGTTGACCGGCAGCTGGGCGTAGTTCGCGCCGATCCGGTAGCGGTGGATGTCGGCATAGGCGAAGATCCGGCCCATGAGCATCTTGTCCGGGCTCAGGCCCGTGCCGGGCACCAGGTTCGAGGGCGCGAAGGCCGCCTGCTCGATCTCGGAGAAGAAGTCCTCCGGATTGCGGTTGAGCTCGAAGCGGCCCACGTCGATGAGCGGGTAGTCCGAGTGCGGCCAGATCTTCGTCACGTCGAACGGGTTGATGTGGTAGTCGGCGGCCTCGGCGTAGGGCATGATCTGGACCTTGACGTCCCAGCTCGGGTAGTTCCCGGCCTCGATCGCCTCGTAGAGGTCGCGCCGGTGGTAGTCGGCGTCGATTCCGGCCATCTCGTTCGCCTCGTCGGCGGAGAAGCCCTCGTGGCCGTTGGCCTCGATGAACTCCTGCTTCTGGTTCGAGTGGAAGTGGTACTTCACCCAGTAGCGCTCGCCCTCGGCGTTGATCCACTGGAAGGTGTGCGAGCCGTAGCCGTTCTGCTCGCGCCACGAGCGCGGGATGCCGCGGTCGCCCATGAGGTAGGTGACCTGGTGGGCCGAGGCCGGCACCTGGGTCCAGAAGTCCCACTGCATGTTGTGATCGCGCAGGCCCGAGCCGGTCTTGCGCTTCTGGGAGTGGATGAAGTCGGGGAACTGGATGGCGTCGCGGATGAAGAACACGGGCGTGTTGTTGCCCACAATGTCGAGGTTGCCCTCGGTCGTGTAGAACTTCAGGGCGAACCCGCGCGGGTCGCGCCACGTGTCCGGGGAGCCCTGCTCGCCGGCCACGGTCGAGAAGCGTGCGAGCATCTCGGTCTGCGTGCCGGGCTGGAAGACCGCGGCGCGGGTGTACTTCGAGACGTCGTTCGTGATCGTCAGCGTGCCGAAGGCGCCGCCGCCCTTGGCGTGGACCACGCGCTCCGGGACCCGCTCGCGGTTGAAGTGGGCGAGCTTCTCGATGAGGTAGTGGTCCTGCAGGAGGATGGGGCCGTTGGGCCCGATGGTGAGCGAGTGCTGGTCGCTGCCCACTGGGATGCCGAAGTCGTTGGTCGTGAAGCTCTCCGTCATGGGTTCTCCTTAGGACGGGTGGTCGGCGAGTCCTCCTCGCCGGATTCCTGGCACTGCGGGCACCGGCCCCAGTAGACGACCTCGGTGGCCTCGAGGGCGAAGCCGTGGTCGGCGGAGGGGTGCATGCACGGCACCGTGTCCGCACCGCACTCGACGTCGACGATCCGCCGGCACGACGTGCACACCAGGTGGTGATGGTTGTCGTGCGTCTGGAGCTCGTAGCGCGCCGCCGGGGAGCCGGCCGGGTCGATGCAGCGGACCAGGTCCGCGCGCTCGAACGCGGCGAGCACGTCGTAGACGGCCTGCTGCGAGACGCGGCCCAGCAGCGCCCGCGCGGCGGCGGTGATCTGCTCGGCGTCGGGGTGGGCGCGGTCGGCGGCCAGTGCGTCGTAGACGGCCTGCCGTGGTGCGGTGACGCGCAGGCCGGCGGCGCGGATGGCCTCCGCGGCGGGGTTCGGTGTCGTCGTCACGTTCGCTACGCTAGGTAGTTTTCTGGAATGAATCAAGAAAGGTCTGCCTCAGTGAGGCAGACCTTTCCGGGCGGGGGCGGTGAGGGGCGGCGGGGCCGGGGCTGGGCCGCGGTGCGCGGCGGCAGCGTCGTCGCGCCGTTGTGGCGCGGTGGGCGCTGCGGGCTCAGGCGACGGGGCCCGTGTACTTCTCGCCCGGTCCCATGCCGGGGCGGTCCGGGTGCGCGGAGGCCTCACGGAAGGCCAGCTGAAGGCTGCGCAGCCCATCGCGCAGCGGGCGCGCGTGGTGGTCGCCGATCTCCGTCGACCCGGCCGTCACGAGTCCGGCCAGGGCGGTGATGAGCTTGCGCGCCTCGTCGAGGTCGGCGAGGTCGGCCCCCGACCCCTCGGGCCCGTCCTCGGCGAGCCCGCACTTGACCGCGGCGGCGCTCATGAGGTGGACGGCGGCCGAGGAGATGACCTCGACGGCGGGCACCTCGGCGATATCGCGCAGCGCCTGCTGCTCGGCGGCGTGCTGCTGTGCCGCGTTATCTGCTCCGTCGGCTTCGAACCGGTGGGTGTGTTGGCTCATGCGCCCAGCTTCCCACAGCCCGGTCCTCCCAGCGCACCGGGCCGAGGCGCACCTCGGCCCGAGGAATGTGCCGGCCGAGGCGCGCCTCGGCCGGGGGGCCTGCGGGCCGCCGGGGTCCGTTCGGCCCCGGCGCGTGCGCCCATCGGCGATGCGTAGTACACTGGCAGGGTGCAAAGCGGAGCTCGCGCTCCCACCTGGATCGCCGCTGGCGATCGGGTACGGAATTCGCCTCTGTTTCACGCGGGGGCGCAGCGGTGATCGCACCGCGGTTCCTCTCGGGCTCCCTTCGCATGCGTCGCAGGGAGCCCTTTCCCATGCGGCGCGCGATCACCGCATTCGTGAGAAGGAGAGAACACATCAGCGAGCCGCGCATCAATGATCGGATCCGGGTTCCGGAAGTCCGCCTCGTGGGCCCCAATGGGGAACAGGTGGGCATCGTCGCCATCCGCAAAGCGCTCGATCTCGCCCGCGAAGCCGATCTCGACCTCGTCGAGGTGGCGCCGCAGGCCAAGCCGCCCGTGGTCAAGCTCATGGACTTCGGCAAGTTCAAGTACGAATCGGCCCAGAAGGCCCGTGAGTCGCGCCGCAACCAGGCCAACATGGCGCTCAAGGAGATCCGGTTCCGGCTCAAGATCGACGAGCACGACTACGAGACCAAGAAGGGCCACGTCACCCGGTTCCTCGCCGGCGGCGACAAGGTCAAGGTCATGATCATGTTCCGCGGTCGCGAGCAGTCCCGCCCGGAGATGGGCATGCGCCTGCTCAACAAGCTCGCCGAAGAGGTCTCCGACCTGGGCTCCGTCGAATCCGCGCCGCGGGTCGACGGCCGCAACATGGTCATGGTGATCGCCCCCAGCAAGTCGAAGGCCGACGCGAAGGCGGAGTCCCGCAAGGCGTCCGAGGGGGCCAAGGGCTCGACCGCCGAGGTCAAGTCGCGCCGTGAGCGCGAGGCCCAGGCCAAGGCCGGCAGCAAGAAGGCCCCGGCCGAATGATCCTCGCGCCGCGAGCCATCGCGGCGCTACCGCATTGCACGTCCAGCCGCGCTCGCGCGCGGCCAGGCAAGAAGGAGAACGGCACTATGCCGAAGCAGAAGACCCACAGCGGCGCCAAGAAGCGCCTGCGCCTCACCGGCAGCGGCAAGGTCATGCGCGAGCGCGTGAACAACCGCCACCTCGCCGAGCACAAGTCGTCGCGCCGCAAGCGCCGGCTCCAGCTCGATCAGGTCCTGTCCAAGGGCGATGCGGCCAAGGGGCTCAAGCTCCTCGGCAAGCGCTGAGCACCCTTCGGTCCAGCTGGCTGCCGCCAGAGACGCAATTTTCTAAGGAGTACACGTGGCACGTGTGAAGAGGGCGGTCAACGCCAAGAAGAAGCGCCGGGTCATCCTCGACCGGGCAAGCGGCTACCGCGGGCAGCGCTCGCGCCTGTACCGCAAGGCCAAAGAGCAGGTCATCCACTCGCTCGTCTACAGCTACCGCGATCGCCGCGCCCGCAAGGGCGACTTCCGCCGGCTGTGGATCCAGCGCATCAATGCCGGCGCGCGCGCCAACGGCATGACCTACAACCGGTTCATCCAGGGCCTCAAGGCCGCCGGTGTCGAGGTCGACCGCCGCATGCTCGCCGAGCTCGCGGTCAACGACCCGGCCGTCTTCGCCTCGCTCGTGGCGACGGCCAAGGCCGGTCTGCCGGCCGACGTCAACGCGCCGAAGACCTCGGCGGCGTGACCCTCGCGGCCGCCCGAGCGGCCGCACGGCCCGGCGCGCAGCCGGTCGCCGCACCCGAAGCGGGGCGGCGGGAGCACAGCTCCCGCCGCCCCGCTTCGCATGCCCGGGCGCCCGCGGCCGCTAGGGTGGCGGGCATGAGCACTCCTGCCGTCTCCGAACTCCACCCGGGCCTCCAGGGCCCCGTGGTGACCTCCGCCCAGTCCCGCCGCCTCAAGGAGGCCGCGAAGCTGCACGCGCGCACCTGGCGGGCGAAGTCGAAGCGCTTCCTCATCGAGGGGCAGCAGGCCGTGGGCGAGGCGCTCGCCCACGAGGCCGAGGTGCGCCCCGCGCGCGTGACGGTCAACGGCGCCGCCGGGGGGCGCCCGGCCGGCGCACTCGTCGACCTATGGGCCACGGCGCACGCCGCCCGGCGCCACCCGGAGCTGCTCGCGGCCGCTGCCGCGGGCGGGGTGCGCATCCGCCAGGCCGAGCCCGAGGCGCTGGCCGGGGTGGCCGACACCGTCGCCTCGCAGGGACTTGTGGGCGTCTGCGAGCACCTGGATGTTGAGCTTTCCGATGTCCTCACCCGCGACGCCCGCCTGGTCGTCGTGCTCTCCCAGGTGCGCGACCCCGGCAACCTCGGCACCGTGCTGCGCGTGGCCGATGCGGCCGGTGCCGACGCAGTCGTGTGCACGTCCTCGAGTGTCGATGTCTACAACCCGAAGGCGGTGCGGGCCACCGCTGGGTCGCTGTTCCACGTGCCGGTGGTCACAGGGGTCGGCCTGCCCGAGGTGGTCGAGCTCGGCCGCGCTCGGGGCCTGCAGGTGCTCGCGGCCGACGGCCACCCGCCGGCGCACGACCTCCATGTCCCGTGGGAGAGCGGTCTGGACCTCACCCGCCGGACGATGTGGGTCTTCGGCAACGAGGCGTGGGGGCTGCCGGAGGCCGACCGCGCGCTCGCCGATGCTGCGGTGGCCGTGCCGATCTACGGCAGGGCGGAGAGCCTCAACCTCGCGACCGCCGCGAGCGTGTGCATCTACGAGTCCGCGCGCAGCCTGGCGCCGTGAACGGCACCGCTGCGGCGCAGCGCCGCAGTGCCGCGCATGGCTGCGCGGGGGTGGGCTGGAGCGGCGGTTCCGCGTTCGCAGGAAAAGAGTGATCGTTCGCTCAGTGTGCAACGCCGCTGGTGACCGCCCCGCTGGATAGAATCTGGGGGCGGGCTGAGAGCCCGCACGGGGCGGCCGAAGTCCGAACATCCCCACCGTTCGGCCACGAAGCCGGAGTCACGCATGAGCACACACGCACAGCCCAAGAAGAACCGCCGCGCAGCCAAGGCCGTCGCCGCGGCCGCCGTGGGCATCGCCCTCCTGGCCGGCGGCGCCACGACGTTCGCCAAGTGGTACGAGGAGCAGGAGATCGGCGGGGGCAACCTCCAGTCCGGCCACCTGAACTTCACGGTCGCCAACCCCAAGTGGGTCGACTCCAACCACGGCGACAAGACCATCGACCCCACCGCGTTCAAGATGGTCCCCGGCGACAAGGTCACCTACACCGCGACGGTCACCCCGGACCTCGTGGGCGACAACCTCACCGCCACGCTCAAGGTCAACACGGCCAACACGGTCACCGGCGACCTGGCGAAGATCGTCAAGGTCACGACGAAGGTGGGAGGCGAGGACGCGGCGAAGCAGGTCAAGTCCGGCGATTCGACCGCGGTGAACGTCTCCGCCGTCATCGAATTCCCGCTCACCACCGATGGCGCGAAGCCGGCGGACGACAAGTCCAACTGGTGGAAATCCCAGGGCGAGGACGGCAGCGTCAACCTCAAGGAGACGAAGGTCGAGCTCATCCAGGACAACAACCCGGCCTGACCCTGACCGCCGTTCCACAGCCTGAGGACTCCCATGCGACTGCGCCGCATCCGGCCGTGGGCCGCCGCCTGCGCGGCCGGCTGCGCGCTGCTGCTCCTCGGGCCGACCGGCACCACGCTCGCCCGCTGGACAGCCGCGAGCCCGGTCGGCTCGGCAGACATCGGAACCGGCCACCTGAGCGCGACGTCCACGCGGGTGGGCTACGAACTCCAGAGCATGATCCCCGCCGGTCAGCGGACCGCGCTCGACACGGGCACGGCCTGCACCCCGGCCGCGGGCTACCAGGAGTGCCGGTCGTTCACCCCCGCCCAGCTGGCCGACGTGGCGCTGGTGCCCGGTGACCGGATCGTCATCGCCAACGAGTTCACGGTGAGCGCGGCGGGCGACAACCTCGCCGCCGACGTCACCCTGGACGGCGAGCCCGCCAAGGCCGGGCTGCCCCCCGAGACGACTGTCACCTCGACGCTCACCCGCGCCGGAACGGCGGTCACCCCGCCGGTGCGCGTGCGCGGCAGCGATCCGGCCAGCGCCCAGCAGGCGACCTGGCGCGCCGTCACGACCGTGACGACCCCCAAGCAGTGGCCGGCGGCCTACGCATCGAAGGCCTACAGCCTGGGCGCGCTGTCCGTCAGCGTCACCCAGGCCGGATGAGCCCCGCCCGCCCCCGCCGCACCCCCGCAGTCCCAGCAGGAAGGCACACCATGAGCAGACGCAGCTGGGTGGTCCCCGCCACCGCCGTCGCGATCCTGCTGCTCCTGTGCGCTGCGGTGCTGGGCTCCCAGGTGTGGTTCCCCCCGAATCGTGGAGGACTTCCTATGCGGCCTCGGGCAGCGTAGCCGCGTTGCTGGTCTCGTAGTCGACGGGGCTCATCATGTTTGCTGAGCTGTGCCGACGGTCGTGGTTGTAGAACCCGTAGCACCAGTCCAGTACGACGGCCTGGGCTTGGCGAGTGTCGGTGAACTGGTGGCGTGAGAGGACCTCCCACTCCAGGCTGGAGAAGAATGCCTCGGCGGCGGCGTTATCGAAGCACGAGCCGACGCGGCCCATGGACTGCCGGATGCCCATCGTGCGGCACAGCAAGGTGTGCGAGTTCGCCGTGTAGGTCGAGCCGCGGTCGGTGTGGAAGATGACCCGCTGGCTGTCGTCCTCGCGCCAGCCGGGGCCGTTGACGGCATCGACACCGCCACGGGCAGCGACGGCCATCTTGATCGCCGAACAGGCCAGCTCGGCGTCGGGATGCAGACCTGTCGCTGCTCCGAGGAGTCGGCGTGAGTAGAGGTCGATCACGCTCGCCAGGTACAGCTTCGGGCCCGGCCGGCCGTGCTCGTCGACGGTGGGGATCTCGGTCATGTCGCCCACCCAGCGGGCGTTTGCACGGTCTGCGGTGAAGTCCCGGCGCAGCAGGTTGAAGCGCCCTGGGTTTGGTTCCGACTCATCTGAAGGAGAATCGGATCATGCCCAAGAAGTACGACCAGCAGTTGCGTGAGCACGCCGTCAGGATGGTGCTCGACAAGCGCGCCGCCGAAGCATGCTCACAGCGCGTCGCGATGGACGCCGTCGGAGCCTCGCTCGGTATCGCGCCGGCGACCATCCGTAACTGGATGCCCCGTGCCGGCGAACAACTAGCCATGGCGGGCGCGGCAGCGCCGCGTGAGTCGCTCGAGGAAGAGAACCGGCGCCTTCGCCGCGAACTCGCAGAGACACGGCGCGCGAACGAGATCTTGAAGAAAGCATCGGCTTTTTTCGCAGCGGAACTCGACCGCCCCACGACGAGATGATCCGGTTCATCGACGAACACAAGGGTCAGTTCGGGGTCGAGTCCATCTGTCGCGTGCTGGGCGCGACGGAGTGTGGGTTCATCACGTCGCGCGGCTACCGGGCAGCGAAAGCCCGCCCGCGCTGCGCGCGAGCGATCCGTGACGAGGTCCTCATCGACGAGATCCGGCGCGTCCACCAGCAGAATTACGGCGTGTATGGCCACCGCAAGATGTGGCACGCGATGCGCCGCCAGGGCTGGATGATCGGACGCGACCAGACCGCCCGGCTCATGAGAGTCGCTGGGCTGCACGGTGTTCGGCGCGGGCGTCGCCCGTTCACGACCGTCGCGTCGAAGCTGCCCGATCACCGCCCGGACCTGGTCGAGCGTGACTTCCACGCGTTGGCGCCGAACGAGCTGTGGGTGGCGGACATCACGTACGTGCGCACCGTCGGTGGGTTCGCGTACACGGCGTTCATCACCGATGCGTGCACAAGGAAGATCGTCGGTTGGTCGGTCGCGTCGTCGCTGACGACGCAGGCGTTGCCGATGATCGCGTTGCAGCAGGCGATCACCACGACCCCGGCGGCGCGTCAGAGCGGACGGCTCGTGCATCACAGCGACCGCGGAGTCCAGGGTGAATTCAACTGGTCGTCGCAACACCTTGACCGTGGAGGTGTTCAGCTGTGGCGACGAGGGACTGGGCCGCGAAGACGAGCGATGTGCCCGAGGGTGCGCGTCGGCAATGGCGTGCGGATCGGGCGTTGCGTCCGCCGATGCGTTCGCCCGGGCGGCCTGAGCCCTCGCGGGCGGTGCAGCGGCAGTTCTGGCGTCTGATCGCGACGGGCATCACCTCAGCCGAAGCGGCTCTGAAGGTGGGCGTGTCTGTGCCGGTCGGGTCCCGTTGGTTTCGCCACGCTGGCGGCATGCCACCGATCTCACTTGCCGAGCCCAGCGGCCGTTACCTGTCCTTCGAGGAGCGTGAGGAGATCGCGCTCCTGCGCGCCAAGCAGGTCGGCGTGCGTGAGATCGCGCGCAGGATCGGCCGCGACCCGGGAACGATCTCCCGCGAACTGCGCCGCAACGCGGCCACGCGCAGCGGGAAGCAGGAGTACCGGGCGTTGGTAGCGCAATGGAAGGCTCAGCAGACAGCGAAGCGCCCGAAGACGGCGAAGCTCGCGACCAACGACCGGTTGCGTGAGTACGTTCAGGAGCGCCTCGCCGGAAACGTCCGTCGGCCTGACGGCAGCATCGTCGTGGGGCCGGAACCGCCGGCATGGAAGGGGCTGAACAAACCTCACCGGCAGGACCGGCGGTGGGCGACCGCGTGGAGCCCGGAGCAGATCTCGCACCGGCTGAAGGTCGACTTCCCGGATGATGAATCCATGCGCATCAGCCACGAGGCGATCTACCAGTCGCTGTTCATTGAGGGCCGTGGTGCGCTCAAACGCGAGCTCGTCACGTGCCTGCGCACCGGCCGCGCCCTCCGGCAGCCGCGGGCTCGAGCACAGAACCGCCCGCAAGGTCACGTCACCGCCGATGTCGTGTTCTCCGAACGGCCCGCAGCAGCCGCGGACCGCGCCGTGCCCGGGCATTGGGAGGGCGACTTGATCATCGGCACGGGCCGGTCCGCGATCGGCACTCTCGTCGAACGCAAGAGCCGGTCGACCCTGCTGGTGCACCTGCCGAGGCTGGACGGGTGGGGCGAGGCGCCGCCGATCAAGAACGGGCCCGCGTTGGGCGGCTACGGCGCAGTCGCGATGAACGCCGCGCTCATCGCGTCGATGATGAAGCTCCCCGAACAGCTCCGCAAGACGCTCACCTGGGACCGCGGCAAAGAACTCTCCGCGCACGCCCAGTTCGCGCTCGAGACGGGCACGAAGGTGTTCTTCGCCGACCCCCACTCGCCCTGGCAGAGGCCGACGAACGAGAACACCAACGGGTTGCTGCGGCAATACTTCCCGAAGGGCACCGACCTTTCACGATGGTCCGCTGAAGACCTCGAAGCAGTCGCCCTCGCACTGAACAACCGACCCCGCAAGAGCCTCGACTGGAAGACCCCCGCCGAAGTATTCCAGGAGCAGTTACACTCGCTCCAACAACCCGGTGTTGCAACGACCGGTTGAACCCAGGCAGTACGTTTCGCTGGCGTACACCGACACGTTGGCCGAGCACGGCGTCGCGCCTTCGGTTGGGACAGTAGGCGATTCGTATGACAACGCCTTGGCTGAGACGGTCAACGGCTTGTACAAGGCCGAGCTGATCTACTCACGCACGACGTGGCCGTCGACATCGGCGGTCGAATTGGCGACGCTGGAGTGGGTCAGCTGGTGGAACCGTCAACGCCTGCACGAAGCTCTCGACTACCGCACGCCCGCCGAGGTCGAAGCGGCCTACGATCAATCCCAGGCGAGAGCCCTCGTCACCACATAAGCGCGGAACGAAACCCAGGGCGCTTCAGGTCGGGGAACTTCGAAGCTGTCTTGTCCTGCCGTGTGAGCCCGTTCCGGCGCTTGATCCGGCGCGCGACCAGCCCCTGGCGGCGCATGGAGTCCGCGACCGTCTTCTCGCTGACCTCCCACCCGTCGTCGCGCAGGTCGGCGTGCAGCCGAGGCGAACCGTGTAGACCACGCTTCTTGGCGAACATCACCTTCACGGCCCGGTCGATGGTGTCGCGGCGTCGGTCCATCGCGGTGAACAGGCCGCTGGACGCGGCCGGGCCCAGTGCTCGGTCGCGCCATTTGTAGAACCACGCCAGGCTGACGCCGAGCAGCAGGCAGGTCACGGTGTGTGGCACCCGGTAGTTGGTCCTCTGGTCGGCGATGAAGCGTGCCACGCTCACTTCGTCGCCTCCTTGACCCACAGGACCACGGATCGCTTGAGGACATCACGCTCCATGCGGAGCTCGGCGTTCTCGGCCCGCAGGCGCTTGAGTTCGTCGGAGTCGTTCTTGGACAGGCTCGATGAGTCGTCCCGCTCCGCCCGCGCACGGTTCACCCAGTTGCCCAGGGTGCCCTCGTTCACGCCAAGGTCGCGCGCGATCTGCGCGATCGGCTTCCCGGTCTCTTCGACGATCCGGACAGCTCCCTCACGGAACTCCCGGTCGTACTTCTTCCGCTTCTCTGGCATCTCGATCCTCATTGTCGATGCCTCTACGGTCCGGGGGAACCTCACAGGGCAGCACCGCAGCGAAGTGGTTCGCCCGGCCCGGCGGCGACGGCGCCTCGGGCACCTCAGACGGTTTCACGATCTCCGCGGCGGATGCCTCGACCCAGAGAGCGAACAACGATCCCGCCGGCCGCGTGTGGAACGACACGGACTTCGCGCTCGTCAACGACTCGCGGACGCTCAGCCGCCGCGTGCTCATCCAGTCCTCGACGGTCTCCTCCCGCTACGCCTATCCGGACAAAACGCTCGATCCGGTCTTCCGCGCGAAGATCACGTACAACCTCGCGGCGCAGGGCAAGGACTGCACCGACTGGACCCGCACCGAGCTCTGGCCGATCAAGGGCGCGGACAGCGCAGCCGCCTCGGGCGGGAAGTACACCGCTCCGGCCGGCACGGCCGTCACCCTGGCACCGGGGGAGACCCGGCACGTCTGCGTCGACTTCGCGCTGGCCCTGGGCTCCGACAACGGCGCGCAGCGAGCGGAGATCCTCAAGCAGCTGGCCGGCGGCGGCATCAAGGTGCAGACCGCGTACAAGACGGAGCAGCAGTACTCCACCACCACCGGCGCCGAGTCGGGCACCGTTCCCGCGTACTACCGCATCGGGCTGCCGCAGCCGGTGCCCAATGCGGCAAAGGCGGACGCCAGTGCCGTGCCCGGGTGTGTACGAGATGGCTCGCGCAGTCGGCTCTACTGGAACGGGACTGATGCACGATCAGGTGTCAGCTTGGTTTAGGCCGCCAGGGTGACGGTCGGGTTCATGATGGTCTCGTATTCGATGGGGGTCAATCGGCCCAGGCGGGCCTGACGCCGGCGGCGGTGGTAGGTCCGTTCGATCCAGGTAATGATCGCGATCCGGAGTTCCTCACGGGTGCGCCAACGGCGCCGGTCCAGGACGTTCTTCTGGAGTAGCGAGAAGAAGGATTCCATCGCCGCGTTATCACCGGCAGCACCGACTTGGCCCATGGATCCGATGAGGTGATGCTGGTTCAGGGCGTGGACGAACTTCCGGGATCGAAACTGCTTGGGCTCAATCGGTCGTTGCAACACCGTGTTGTTGAAGCGAGCGTAACTGCTCCTCGAAGACTTCCGCGGGAGTGCGCCAGTTCAGGCTTTTCCGTGGCCGGTTGTTGAGCGCGAGAGCGACGGCTTCGAGGTCCTCGGCCGACCACCGCGAGAGGTCCGTGCCCTTCGGGAAGTACTGACGCAGCAACCCGTTTGTGTTCTCGTTCGTCGGCCGCTGCCAGGGCGAGTGGGGGTCGGCGAAGAACACCTTCGTGCCCGTCTCAAGCGCGAACTGGGCATGCGCAGAAAGCTCCTTGCCGCGATCCCAGGTGAGTGTCTTGCGAAGCTGTTCTGGAAGCTTGGTCATGGTCGCGACGAGAGCAGCATTCATCGCGACGGCGCCGTAGCCTCCCAGTGCAGGACCGTTCTTCACATATGGGTTCTCGCCCCAGCCCTCCAGGCGGGGCAGGTGCACCAGCAGAGTCGAGCGGCTCTTGCGCTCGACGACAGTGCCGATCGCCGATCGGCCCGTTCCGATGATCAGATCCCCCTCCCAGTGCCCAGGAACGGCGCGGTCCGCCGCCTCCGCAGGACGTTCGGAGAACACGACATCGGCGGTGACATGCCCTTGCGGACGGTTCTGCGCTCGAGCTCGTGGCTGCCGGAGTGCGCGACCGGTTCGCAGGCAGGTGACGAGTTCGCGTTTGAGCGCGCCACGGCCCTGGATGAACAGCGACTGGTAGATCGCCTCGTGGCTGATGCGCATGGACTCATCATCCGGGAAGTCGACCTTGAGGCGGTGTGAGATCTGCTCCGGGCTCCACGCGATCGCCCACCGCCGGTCCTGCCGATGTGGCTTGTTCCGCCCCTTCCATGCCAGCGGCTCAGGGCCGACGACCACGCTGCCATCGGGTCGGCGGACGTTGCCGGCGAGACGGTCCTGGACGTACTCGCGCAGCCTAGCGTTGGTCACCAACTTCGCCTTCTTCGGCCGCTTCGCCGCCTGCTGCGCCTTCCACTGCGCCACCAGCGCCCGGTATTCCTGCTTGCCGCTGCGCGTAGCGGCATTGCGGCGCAGCTCGCGGGAGATCGTTCCCGGGTCGCGGCCGATCCTGCGGGCGATCTCACGCACGCCGAGCTGCTTGGCGCGGAGAAGCGCGATCTCCTCGCGTTCCTCGAAGGACAGATAACGACCTGTGGGCGGGGCGAGGCTGATCGGCGGCATGCCGCCAGCGTGACGAAACCAACGGGTCCCGACCGGCACAGACACGCCCACCGTCAGCGCCGCTTCGGCGGAGGTGATACCCGTCGCGATCAGACGCCAGAACTGCCGTTGCACCTCCCGCGAAGGCTCAGGCCGCCCGGGCGAGCGCATCGGCGGACGCAACGCCCGATCCGCACGCCACTGCCGACGCGCACTCACGGGCACTTCGCTGGTCTTCTTGCTCCAATCCGCCGTCACCATCGTTGAACACCTCTCGATCGAGGTGTTGCGACAACCAGTTGAATCCGCCCTGCGACCCGCGGTCTGAGTGAACAATGCAGCCAGCAACGTCGCCGCGCCGCGTTGCCGCGTTGGCCAGGGCGTTCACCGCCAAGCGGGCCTTCATCCGGTCACTCATGGAGTAGCCGACGATCCGGCCGGAGAAGGCGTCCTTGATCGCGCAGAGGTAGAGCTTGCCCTCATCAGTCCAGTGCTCGGTGATGTCGGTCAGCCAGAGCTCGTTGACGTCATCGGCAGTGAAGTCCCTCTGGACGAGGTCATCGTGGACAGGCGGTCCCGGACGTTTCCCGTTCTTGGCGCGCTTCTTCCCGAAAACGGACCACCACTGGTTGTCGTGGCAGATCCGCCACGCGGTCCGCTCGCACATGACCTCACCAGCCTCAGCGGCTTCGCCGGCGAGGAATCGGTACCCGAACTCCGGGTCGTCGCGGTGAGCGTCCAATAGCGCGTTGGCTCGATAGGCCTCGACCAGCTCGGCCTCGGTGACCTGCTGTTTGCGCCAGCGGTAGTAGGGCTGGCGAGAGAGCTTTAGGACCCGCAAGGACACCGCAACGGGGATCCCGTCGGCGGCGAGCTCGCTCACGAGCGGGTAGAGGATTTTCCCGGCAGATTCGCCTGGGACAGGTATGCAGCAGCACGGCGGAGCACCTCGTTCTCCTGCTCCAGCAGCCGGTTCCGGCGTCGGAGCTCGCGCAGCTCGGTGGAATCCTCACGGGTCTTCCCAGGCCGGTTGCCGTCCTCGACGTCCGCTTGGCGCATCCAGTTCGTCAGGCAGGACTCGGAGATCCCGAAGTCCTTCGCGATCACGGAGAGCTTCTGGCCGGGTTCACGGTTCCTCGCGACGCGGACGACGTCCTCACGGAACTCTTGGGGATAGGGAGCGGGCATGGCGCACATCCTTCCCTGCAACGCCGCACGGCGCCACAGATCATGTGACACCTGATCGTGCATCAGTCCCAACTGGTTGGGGGAGTGGGAGAGTTCAGTTTCTGCGAGCACCGTGAGCGCTGTCGACCACTGGGAACTGTGGACGAGCGCCAACGGTCAGAGCTTCAGCAAACTGACGTCGAACCTCTACAGCTACGAGGGCAAACTCAACGGCACGAATATCCCCACCGGTGCACGCTCGATCGGGGTGGACCGCGCACAGATGAGCGGTGGGACCACCGCCAGCCCGGTGAAGCGGGCCTTCCTCGTCGTCGGCGTGCTCGCCGGTACGAACGGTGGTTCGCCGGTTCGATTCGCCGCGTCGAAGACATGAACGCTGAGCTGGAACGGCGTGAACAACGGCAACCTGTGCGCGGGCACCGCAACCGTGCCGGACGCGGTCACCGGCCAGCCGAACATGCCGGGGCCCACGTGGTGATGGCGCGCACCGGCAGGGCGGTCCTGTGGGGGCTCGCGGCTCTGCTGGCCGCCCTGCTGCTGGCCATGGTCATCGTCCCCCGCCTGTGCGGGTGGGTGCCGCTGACCGTGCTCACCGGCTCCATGGAGCCCACGATCCCGCCGGGCTCCCAGGTCTACGTCAAGCCCATCGACGAGAGCACGCAGATCTCCGCCGGGCAGGTCATCACGTTCATGCCGAACCCCGACGACCCGACGCTCGTCACCCACCGCGTCGTGGGCGTCTCGCAGGACGGCAGCGGGACCCCCTCCTACGTCACGCAGGGCGATGCGAACAACGCCGCGGACCCGGAGCCGGTGGCGCGCAAGCAGGTGCGCGGCACGCTCGTCTACCACCTGCCGTTCGTCGGGGGCCTCGCGCTGGCGATCGGCGGCAAGGCGAAGCTGGGCGGCATCATCGCGCTGGACGTGCTTGCCCTCCTCTATGCCGCGTGGCAGGTCATCCGCCTGATGGTCGAGCGCCGTTCTGCCCGCGCGCCGCGGGGGCGGCCGGGCTCAGGCGCGCCGAGCGCAGAGCCCAGGGAATCAGCCCCGAGCGATGCCCTCGGCCGGTCCGCGCACACCCCTGCCGCCAACCGGCCCGCCCGGCAGGGAGGCGGTCGTGAGAGCTAGGGGGCGCCGCGTCCAGCGCGCCGCGAGCAGCGCGGCGCTCGCCTGCCTGCTCGTCGGCGGGGCAGCGGGCGTCGGCACGGGGGGAGTGGCGATGGCGGCTTCCGGTGCCGGTGCGGCCCCTCGTGCCCGCGTCTCGGTGGACGGCACGCACTTCGCGGCGAACCTGCCGCACCCGCTCTTCTCCCGGAAGCCGCGAATGGCCCCCGGCGCTGAGGAGACGGAGACCCTGTGGGTGAAGAATGTCAGCGACCAGCCCCTCCGGGCGGCGCTCAGGATGGCCTGGAACGGCGGCCGCAATCCGCGTGGCTTCGACGACGACCTGGTGTTTCGGGCCGGCAGCCGCCACAGCACCGCGGCTGCGCTGCGCCACGAGCCGCTGACGATCGACCTCGGCACACTGGCACCCGGACATGTCGCCCGCGCCAGCGTCACGGCCGCACTGCCGCTGGGGTCCGGCAACCGCAGCGAAGACGCAGACATCCGCGTGGCGCTCTCGCTGCTGCTGTCGGGGTCTGACCAACCTGCTCCCAGCCCGAGCAGCCCCGCACCGACGTCATCGCACTCGCGCCCGCCCCAGCCGTCCTCGGACACGCCCGACCGCCGACCGTCCAGCGGGCCGAGCGCCACCGCAGCCGAACCAGGGCACCCCACCGCCACCGCCGGCCCGAATCGCCCGGCCGAGGTCGGCCCGGACCCCGGCCCCGGCTCCCCGCTGCCGCGCACGGGCGCGCAGGCGCTGTCGACCCTGCTCGCCGCGGCGGCGTGCGTGGGCGTCGGCCTGCTGCTCGTCGTCCTGGGCCGCAGGCGCCTGCGGCGCTGACTCAAAGCTCGCCGCTGAGTCCCAGCTCGCCGCGCAGGCGCCCCCCCCGCGGCCGACTCGCACACCGCCGCACCCGTGGTGCAGCCGCTCGGCCGCTCAGGGCACGGGATCGCCGATCCGGATGCCGAACTCCGCGGCCAGGGCCGGTGCGAGCAGGGCGACCTGCTGCTCGTCGAGCGTGGCGCCGGCCAGCCCGCGCAGCCCCGTGATGCGCCCGATGCTCGCGCCGCGCAGGTCGACGTCGGCCAGCGCTGCCCCCACCACCTCGAGCGCCTCGAGCTCGGACTGCGGGCACGCCGCGCGCGCGGCCGTGGCCTGGCCCAGATCGAGCTCGCCGATCCGGCACTGCTCGAAGCGCACATCGCGCAACACGGCCCCGCGCAGGTTCACATACCCCAGCCGGCACGCGGCGAACTCGACGCGCTCGAACGCGGCGCCGTAGGCCTCGAGGCTGCCCACCCGGCACCCGTCGAAGCGCACATTGGACAACCGGGAGGGCACGAGCGCCAGGCCGGCCGCGGCGCAGCGGTCGAAGGCGCAGCCCGTGAGCGCGGCGAGCTCGAGATCGAGGCCGGCGAACTCGCACGAGGCGAACCGGCAGTCGAGCACGCTGGCGGCCCGGGCGCTGCCCGGGCCCAGCTCGGGGTCGGCGAACTCGAGGCCGTCCACCCGGTCCTCGGGCCCGAGGTCGCCGGGCAGGCCGGGGCTGAGGGCAGGCAGGCTGACAAGCGGTGGCCGAGGCACGGCGGGAGCGGACATGCGCCCATTGTGCCCGGCCCGCCCGCCGCGCATCCGGCGGGGCACCGTGGCCGACGCGGACGGCGCCGCGCCCACCGGGGCGCACTCGCTAGACTGGTGCGCGGCCCGCGCCGTGCAGCCGGCGCCCGCCCGAGTCCAGCACCGCCACCGCAGCGCCCGCGCTGCAGCCAGGAGGAACACCGCGCATGTCAGAGCCCCTCAGCCCGCTCGACGAGGCGGGAGTCGGCGCAGCCGTCGACGCGGCGCTGGCGGCCTTCGCCGCGGCGCGCACCCTCGACGAGCTCAAGGCCGCGAAGATCGACCACACGGGCGACCGCTCGCCGCTGGCGCTGGCCAACCGGGCGATCGGCGGTCTCGACAAGGCGGACAAGGCGCGCGCGGGCAAGCTCGTCGGCCAGTCGCGCGGGCGCGTGAGCCAGGCCCACGCGGCCCGCCAGGGTGAGCTCGAGGCGCAGCGCGAGGCCGAGGTGCTCGTCGCCGAGGCCATCGACGTCACCCTGCCGAGCGGCCGCCGGCCCGCCGGGCACCGCCACCCGCTCCAGCTGCTCCAGGAGCAGATCGCCGACCACTTCGTCGGCCACGGCTGGGAGGTCGCCGAGGGCCCCGAGGTCGAGAACGAGTGGCTGAACTTCGACTCCCTCAACTTCGGCCCGGACCATCCCGCGCGCCAGATGCAGGACACCTTCTTCGTCGACCCGCCCGCCTCCGGCCTCGTGCTGCGCACCCACACCTCCCCGGTCCAGTCGCGCAGCCTGCTCACGCGCGGCGTGCCGCTCTACGTCGTGTGCCCGGGCAAGACCTTCCGCACCGATGAGCTCGACGCCACCCACACGCCCGTCTTCCACCAGGTGGAGGGCATCGCGATCGACCGGGGCCTGACGATGGCCGACCTCAAGGGCACGCTCGACGCGTTCGCCCGGGCCATGTTCGGCCCCGAGTCGCGCACCCGCCTGCGGCCCAGCTTCTTCCCGTTCACCGAGCCCAGCGCGGAGATGGACTTCTGGTTCCCGCAGAAGGTCGGCGGCCCCGGCTGGATCGAATGGGGCGGCTGCGGCATGGTGCACCCCAATGTGCTGCGCGCCGCCGGGGTCGACCCCGCCGAATACCAGGGCTTCGCGTTCGGCATGGGCATCGAGCGCACCCTCATGCTCAAGGAGGGCATCAACGACATGCACGACATGGTCGAAGGCGATGTCCGCTTCTCCGCCACGTTTGGAGTGATGTCCTGATGCGCGTCCCGCTGGAATGGCTCGGCCAGTACGTCGACCTGTCCCCGTACGCCGGCGACTGGCACCGCCTCGCCGCGGACCTCGCCGGCATCGGCCTGGAGGAGGAGGACTTCTTCGGCCCCGCCGTGACCGGTCCGCTCGTCGTCGCGCGCGTGCTCGCCATGGAGCCGGAGGAGCACTCGAACGGCAAGACCGTCAACTGGTGCCAGCTGGACGTGGGAGAGGACTCGCCCCGCGGTATCGTGTGCGGCGCCCACAACTTCGCCGTCGGCGATCTCGTCGCCGCCGCCCTGCCCGGTTCGGTGCTGCCCGGAGGGTTCGCGATCGCGGCCCGCAAGACCTACGGCCACGTCTCCGACGGCATGATCTGCAGCGCGCGCGAACTCGGCCTGGGCGAGGACCACGACGGCATCATCGTGCTGGCCGACTGGGGCCTGGACGCCTCGCCCGGAGACGATGCGAAGGCGCTGCTCGGACTCGACTCCACCACCCTGGACGTCAACGTCACCCCCGACCGCGGCTACCAGCTGTCCATGCGCGGGATCGGGCGGGAGTACGCGATGCTCACCGGCCAGTCCTTCGCGGACCCCGCCGACGGCGAGGCACTGGCCCCCGCCCCCGACGGCTTCCCCGTCGAGCTCGCAGACACGGCCCCCATCCACGGCACCGCCGGCTGCGATCGCTTCACCGCGCTGCGGGTCAGCGGCGTCGATCCCACCGCCCGCACCCCGTTCTGGATGGCCAAGCGCCTCCTCGACGCCGGCATGCGGCCGATATCCCTGTGCGTCGACGTCACGAACTACGTCATGCTCGAGCTCGGCCAGCCGCTGCACGCCTACGATGCGGCGAAGCTGCGCGAGCCCATCGTCGTGCGCCGTGCCCGGCCCGGGGAGAAGCTCACCACCCTGGACGGCGCCGAGCGCTCCCTCGACCCCGAGGACCTCCTCATCGCGGACGCCGGCGGCGAGCGGATCATCGGCCTCGCCGGCGTCATGGGCGGCGCCGACACGGAGGTCGAGGCGGACACCGACACCGTCATCGTCGAGGCCGCGCACTTCGATCCCATCACCGTGGCCCGCACGAGCCGCCGCCATCGCCTGCCCAGTGAGGCCGCGCGCCGGTTCGAGCGCGGCGTCGACCCCGCACTGGGCCCCGCGGCAGCTCGCCGCTGCGCGCAGCTCATCGCCGACCTCGGCGGCGGTACGATCGGCCCGGCCACCGTCGTCGGCGAGGCGCCCGCGCCGCGCACGATCGAGCTGCCCGTGGCCGCCCCGGCGCGCCGGGTGGGCGTCGCCTACACCCCTGACCAGGTCGTGGCGGCCCTCGAGGCCGTCGGCTGCCGGATCGCGGACAAGGCCGAGGCGGCGGCCCCCGACGCCGTGCTCGCCGTCACCGTCCCCACCTGGCGGCCCGACCTCACGGCAGCCGAGGACCTCATCGAGGAGGTGGCCCGGGTCTGCGGCTACGAGCAGATCCCGTCCCGGCAGCCGCAGGCGCCCGGCGGTGCCGGGCTCAGCCGTGCCCAGCGCGCCCGGCGCACTGTCTCGCAGCTGCTGGCGGCCCTGGGCCTCACCGAGGTGCTGACCTACCCCTTCACCTCCGAGGCGCGCAGCGACGCGCTGCTCATCCCGGCCGACGACCCCCGGCGGGCGAGCCTGCGCCTGGCCAACCCGCTCGCGGAGGACCAGCCCCTGCTGCGCACCTCGCTGCTGCCCACGCTCGTCGACGCTGTGGCGCGCAACACCGGTCGCGGGTTCAAGGACGTCGCGGTCTTCGAGGCGGGTCTCGTCACGCTGCCGGGCGGCGCCCTGCCCGAGGGCCTGACCTTCGAGCCGGGCTACCACCCCACGGAGGACGAGCTCTCCCGGATCTTCGCCTCGGTGCCCGCCCAGCCCTACCATTACGCGGGCGCGATCACCGGCCACTGGGACCTCCCGGGCAGCTGGGGGAGCGGCCGGCGCGCCGAGGCGGCCGACGCCATCGACGTCGTGCGCCGGGCAATCGCCGCACTGGGCCTGCGCGCCGAGGTCGAGGCGGCCGCGCACGCGCCGTTCCACCCCGGCCGGTGTGCGCGGTTCGCGCTCGCCGACGGCTCCACCGCAGGCTACGCCGGCGAGCTGCACCCCAAGGTCCTCGAGAACCTCGGCCTGCCCGCCCGCACGGTGGCGTTCGAGTTCGACCTCGACGTCCTGCTGGCGCAGGCGCCCGAGCGCGACTGGGACGGGGCGCTGTCGGCCTACCCGGTCTCGCGCCAGGACGTGGCGCTGCTCGTCGCCTCCGATGCCCCCGCCGCCGAGGTGGCGCGGGCCCTGCGCGCCGGCGCCGGCGCCGAGCTCGAGGACATCGAGCTCTTCGACGTCTACACGGGCGACCAGGTGGGCGAGGGACAGAAGTCGCTGGCGTTCCGCCTGACGTTCCGCGCCGCCGACCGCACGCTCACCGCCGCTGAGGCCTCGGCGCTGCGCGAGGCGGCCACCGCCGTCGCGGCCGAGCGCTTCGGCGCGACGGTGAGGAGCTGAGCATGGACCACGGGCAGGACCTCGCCGTCATCACCGGTGGTGCGCGCGGCATCGGCCGCCACCTCGCGGACGCCTTCGCCCGGGCCGGCTATGCGGTCCTCCTCACGGCCACCGACGGCCAGCGCGCCTCGGCGGCCGCGGCCGAGCTGGCCGCGGACACGGCCGGGCGGGTGAGCGGCGCCGCGCTCGATGCGGGCGACCCGGCCTCCGTCGCGGCCCTGGCCGCGCGGGTCGACGAGGCGCAGGAGGCCCTGGGCGCGCGGCTGCGGGTGCTCGTCAACAACGCCGGGCGCATCGAGTCCACGGAGGGCCCCGTCTGGGAGGCCGATCCCGCGTCCTTGGCCGCGGTCGTCGCGGCCAATGTGGCCGGCCCGCTGCTGGTCGTCAACGCCCTGGCGCCGCTTTTGCTGGCCACGGCCGAGGCCACCGGCCGGCCCGCGCGCATCATCGACCTCAACTCCGGGTCCGGGGCGCAGGGCACGAACGCCTACGCGGCGTACTCGGCCTCGAAGCTCGCGCTCTTCCGGCTCGCGGACTCCGTCCAGCACTACGGGTTCGACCGCGGCCTGCGGATCTTCGAGCTCAGCCCCGGCGTCATCCGCTCCGACATGACAGGATCGATGCCCGTCCACGCCGAGCGCACCGAGTGGACGGACCCGGCGGAGGTCGCGGCGCTCGCGCTCGCCCTGGCGGGCGGAGAGCTCGACGCGTGGTCCGGCCGCTATGTGCGCGCCGGCCTCGACACACCGGAGTCGCTGGCGCGCCGCGCGACCGCCGGGCCCCTGCCCGCCGGCCTGCGCCGGGCCACCGTGGAGATGTGACCCGCCGGGCGCGCCCGGTGCGTGCCGTAGGCTGGGCGTGGCCGCGAGCTGAGAAGAGGGAGCCTGCGTGAACCTGCTCTGGACGATCCTGCTGGGCCTCATCAACGCCGTCGTCGTGGGGGTGCTGGTCCGCCGGGTCATCACGGTGGGCACGGGCTGGGTGCGCAACACCGTCGTCTCCCTCGTCATCGGCCTGTCGCTGTGGCCCATCACGCTGCAGGCGTTCTCGATCCTCGGCATCACCGATCACGGCGCCGTGCCCTGGGTGGGCCTGGGCTTCCAGGCGGCGATGGTCTTCCTCCTGCTCTACGGCTGGTTCATCGTCGTCCAGATGTTCGTCCTCCTGGCCATCGAGCTCGTGGTGCCCTCGGGGTCGTTCACGACCGTCGCGCGCTCGGCCAGCCGGCTGCCCACCTGGTACCGGCGGGTCCGGCGGCTCATCCAGATCCAGCGGATCCTGCTGAAGTTCGGGCTGGGCCGCTACCTGCGCCCGCGCCTGCCCTCCCTGCGCCTCAACCGCCGCGAGATCGCGAAGACGACCGCGGAGGCGTTCGCCGCCGCGGGCGTGACGTTCGTCAAGCTCGGCCAATTCATCGCCACCCGCGCGGACATGGTGCCCATCGAGTTCGTCGAGGAGTTCTCCAAGCTGCAGTCCGAGGTGCCCCCGGTGCCGTTCTCCCAGCTCGAGCCCGAGCTCGTGCGCGCGTGGGGCAGGCCCGTCGACGAGGTCTTCGCGGAGTTCGACACGGTCCCGCTGGCCGCTGCCTCCGTCGCCCAGGTCCACCGGGCCGTCATGTTCGACGGTGCCGAGGTGGTGGTCAAGGTCCAGCGGCCCAAGCTGCGCCGGCAGGTGCGCGCGGACTCGGACATCGTGCTCACGCTCGCCCAGCAGGTCGAGCGGCGCGCGGGCTGGGCGCGCAAGGTCGGCATCGTCAAGCTCGCCGCCGCGTTCGTCGATTCCCTGGCCGCGGAGCTCGACTACCGGGGCGAGGCCGCGCAGACGATCGCACTGCGCCGGGCCGACATCGCCCACGACGACTCGCTCGTGCGCATCCCGGAGGTCTACACCGAGCTCTCCGGGCCCACGGTGCTCGTCCTCGAGCGGATCGAGGGCGTGCCGCTCGCCCGGGCGGGCGCCCGCCTGGACAGGCTCTCGGCGCTGGCCCGCCGCGACCTCGCCGAGCAGCTGTTCGAGATCGTCGCGCGCCAGGTGCTCACGACCGGGATCTTCCACGCGGACCTGCATGCCGGCAACATCATCATCGACGGGGGCGGCCGCGCCGGCCTCATCGACTTCGGGGCGGTGGGCCGCCTCGACAAGCGCGACCGGCGCGATGTCGCGATCCTCCTCGTCGCCTTCGAGCAGCAGAACTCGCAGGCCGCGACCTCCGCGGTGCTCGACATGCTGGGCGCCCCCGTGGGCGTCGACGTGCGCGAGCTGCAGCGCGATGTCGGGCAGATCATGATGCAGTTCCAGACCGCGCCGGGCGGCTACTCCGCGCTGTTCAGCCAGCTCATCGAGTTCTTCGTCGACCACGGCTTCGCGATGCCCTCGACGATCGCCACCGCGTTCCGCGCGATCAGCACGCTCGAGGGCAGCCTCAAGCTCCTCGACCCCCAGCTCGACCTCCTCGACCTCGTCCGCGAGCACGGGGAGGGCCTCCTCGCGGAGACCCGCAGCATGAGCGGGACCATCGAGGACGCCAAGCTCTACGCCGCGACGACGGCCCCGCTCTTCGCGGAATTCCCCGCCCGCGTCTCCCGCGTCGTTCAGCACCTCGAGGACGGCACGCTCGACATCGGCACGAGCGGCCTGGGCCTCGACTCCATCAAGGAGCTCGTCCGCTCGCTCGTCGACAGCCTCGTCCAGGTGGTCCTGTCCACCGCGCTCATCCTGGGCGGCGTCGTCATGATGGCCGCGAACTTCGGCCCACAGCTCACGAGCGAGCTCAAGCTCTTCACGTACTTCGGCGGCTGGATCCTGCTGGGCGGCTGCACCCTCGCCGCGATCGTGCTGGCGCCGTCGCTGAAGAACCGGTCGCTCTAGACCGGGCCGCCGCCCCCACTCCACGGCCGCAGGCGGCTGTGTTGGACAGAAGCTGTGCTGGACAGAAGGAGAACGAGATGGTCGCGCGCACGTCGGTCAGCAGGGCCGCCGGAATCGCGTTCATCGGGGCCAGCTCGCTGCAGTGCGCCAAGCGCGAGGTGTTCGTCGAGCTCGTGCCCGTGCGGTCGCCGGCTGCGGCGCGCCGCATCCAGGCGGCGATGGCGGCCGCGCTCGGCGCCATCGGGGTGGCGCTGGTGGTGCCCGCACTGCGCCGGCGCGCCCGCTGGCCGGCCGTGGCCGTCCTCGCCGGCTCGCTGCCGGCGGCGGTGCGGCAGGTCGTCCGCCCCGCGCAGCTCCAGGGCGCGGGCCTGCCGCCCGAACTCACACCGGTGCGCATCGCCGCCCAGGCGGCGATGATCGCCGTCGTGTGATACGCGACCGGGGAGCCGGCTCGCACCCCGTCGCCGCGCGCCCGGGAGGGCGCGCGGCGCGGCGAGTAAGGCGAGCGGGCCCTCCCGGCCGATCGGCGCGCCGCCGGCCTCAGACCGTGAGCACGACCTTGCCGGTGGTCTGGCGCCCCTCGAGTGCCCGGTGGGCCTCGGCCGCCTGCGCCAGCGGGAAGGCCGTGCCCACCCGGAAGTCGAGCCAGCCCTGCTCCAGGCCCTCCATGACCATGGCCGAGCGCTCGGCCAGCTCCTCGGGCGTGCGGGTGAACCACACGAGCGAGGGGCGGGAGAGGAAGAGGCCGCCCTCGGAGTTGAGGCGCTGGATGTCGAACGGGGGCACCTGGCCCGACGCGCCGCCGAAGAGCACCATGGAGCCGCGGACCCGGAGGGAGGCCAGCGACGCATCGAACGTGTCCTTGCCGACGCCGTCGTAGGCGACGTCGACGCCCTCGCCGCCCGTGAGTTCGCGGACCGTCGCCGCGATGTCGACGTCGGGACCGTAGAGGAAGACCTCGTCCGCGCCGGCGGCGCGGGCCAGCTCCGCCTTCTCCTGGGTGGAAACGGTGCCGATCACGCGGCCGCCCAGGTGCTTGACGAACTGGGTGAGGATGAGGCCCACCCCGCCGGCCGCCGCGTGGATGAGGGCGGTCTGACCGGCCTCGATGCGGTGGGACCCGGTTGCGAGGTACTGCGAGGTCAGGCCCTGCATGGGGATCGCGGCCGCGGTCTCGAAGCCCACGGAGTCGGGCACGCGCATGAGCTCGTCGGCGCTCACGCACACGAGCTCGGCGTACGAGCCGTGGGCGTTGTGCCAGGCCACCCGGTCGCCCACGGCGACCTGCGTGACGCCCTCGCCCAGGGCCCGGACGACGCCGGAACCCTCGACGCCCACCGTGTGGGGGAACTCCATGGGGTAGACCCCGCTGCGGCGGTAGGTGTCGATGAAGTTGATGCCGGCCGCTTTGACCTCGACGAGCACCTCGCCGGCCTGGGGCTCGGGGTCGGGGACCTCGCGGTACTCGAGGACCTCGGGGCCGCCGGCCCTCATCGCCTGGACTGCGTGCATGGGGTGCTCCTGTCCCGCGGGCCTGCCGCGCGCCTCACCGGCAAGGGGGCCGATGTGAATAAAACTCGAGATCTATGTATAGTTATTCAAATGAGTGGGTTCACAGTCGCGGTCTCCGGTGCCACGGGCTATGCCGGGTCGGAGGTGCTGCGGCTCCTCGCCCACCACCCGGAACTCCACGTTACCGCCGTCCTCGGCCACGCGTCCGCCGGTTCCACGATGGGGGAGCACCAGCCCCGCCTCGGCGCCTTCGCCGACATGGTGATCGGGGAGTCCACCGCCCAGAGCCTCGCGGGCCACGACGTCGCCGTCCTCGCCCTGCCCCACGGGGCCTCCGGCCGGATCGCGGCCGAACTCGAGGCCACGAGCCCGCAGACGCTCATCGTCGACCTCGCCGCCGACCACCGGCTCGTCTCCGCGCAGGCGTGGGAGCGCTTCTACGGCAGCGCGCACCCCGGGACCTGGACCTACGGCCTGCCCGAGCTCATGACCGCGCAGGGCAGTCAGCGCGAGCGGCTCGCCGCCGCCCGCCGCATCGCCGTGCCGGGCTGCAACGTCACCGCCGTCACGCTCGGCCTGCAGCCGCTCATCGCCGCGGGGCTCATCGACGAAGCGCATCTCACCGCCGTGCTGGCCAACGGCGTCTCCGGGGCCGGCAAGGCGCCTAAGCCCCACCTCATGGCCGCCGAGGTGCTGGGCGGGGCCAGCCCCTACGGCACCGCCGGCACCCACCGGCACGTCCCGGAGATCATCCAGAACCTCAACGCCGTCCTCGGGCGCCCGGCCGACGACACCGGGGTGAGGATCTCCTTCACCCCCACCCTCGTGCCCATGGCCCGCGGGATCCTCGCGACCATCACCGCCCCGCTGGCGGGCGCCGCGCTCGACGACCACGGGGCCGTGCGCGCCGCCCTGGCCGCGGCGTACGCCGATGAGCCCTTCGTGCGCGTGCTGCCCGAGGGGCAGTGGCCCCACACCGGCGCCACGGTCGGGTCCAACGAGGCGCAGCTCCAGGCCGCCGTCGATCCGGCGGCCGGCACGGCACTCGTCTGCGTGGCGCTGGACAACCTCGTCCGCGGCACCGCTGGCCAGGCCCTGCAGTCCGCGCACCTGGCCCTCGGCCTGCCCGAGGCCCTGTCCCTGCCCACGGAAGGAGTCGCGCCATGAGCACGACCCACCCCCGCGGCTTCGCCGCCGCGGCCGCGACCGCCGGCCTCAAGCCCAGCGGCACCCCGGACCTGGCGCTCGTCGTCAACACCGGCCGCAGCGATGCCGTCGCGGCCGTCTACACGGCCAACCGGTGCAAGGCCAACCCCGTCCTGTGGAGCGAGCAGGCGACCGCGGACGGCCGTGCCCGCGCCGTCGTCCTCAACTCGGGCGGGGCCAACTGCTACACGGGAGCGTTCGGCTTCCAGACCTCCCACCAGACCGCCGAGGAGACCGCGGAGCTCGTGGGCGCCTCGGCCCAGGACGTCGTCGTGTGCTCCACCGGCCTCATCGGCGTGGGCGGCGAGGACTTCCGCGCGAAGATCCTCGCGGCCCTCCCCGGCCTGGCGGCGGACCTGGCAGGGACCCCGGCGGCGGGCCAGGCCGCGGCCCGGGCGATCATGACGACGGACACCGTGCCCAAGACGGTGGCACTCGATGGCCCCGGCTTCCGGATCGGGGGCATGGCCAAGGGCGCCGGCATGCTCGCCCCGGCGCTGGCCACGATGCTCGTCGTGCTCACCACCGATGCGCCGCTGAGCTCCGGGCAGCTCGATGCGGCGCTGCGCGCGGCCACCGCCGCGACGTTCGACCGGCTCGACACGGACGGGTGCATGTCCACGAACGACACCGTCGTCCTCCTGTCCTCGGGCGAGGGCGCCGAGGGCGACGGCGCCGCCGTGGACGAGGCGGCCTTCGCCCGCGCTCTCGCCGACGCCTGCGCGGACCTGGCGGGCCAGCTCCACCGCGATGCCGAGGGAGCCCACCACGACATCGCAATCGAGGTCGCGGGGGCGGCCACGGAGGAGGACGCGGTGGCGGTCGCCCGCGCGATCGCCCGGTCCAACCTGTTCAAGGCCGCGATCTTCGGCGAGGACCCCAACTGGGGCCGCGTCGTCGCCCAGGTGGGCACGACCGACGCGCAGTTCGACCCGCAGAACATCGACGTGGCGATCAACGGGGTGCAGGTGTGCCTCGGCTCCGCCCCGCACGCCGACCCCGCCGAGGTCGTCTTCGCCCGCCGGGTGGACGTGCGCGTCGACCTCCACACGGGGGGCGCCGCCGCCACCATCCTCACCTCCGACCTCACCCACGACTACGTCGAAGAGAACAGCGCGTACGCGACATGAGATACAACACGACCGCCGAGCCCCACGAGCCCAGCCCCGCCGAGCGGCTTGCCCGCGCGCAGGCCAAGGCAGAGGTGCTCACCGAGGCGCTGCCCTGGATCAAGGCCTTCGCCGGCGCCACGATCGTCATCAAGTACGGCGGCAACGCGATGGTCTCCCACGAGCTCCAGCAGAGCTTCGCCGATGACATCGCCTTCCTCCGCTTCGCGGGCATTCGGCCCATCGTCGTCCACGGCGGCGGCCCGCAGATCAACGCGATGCTCGAGCGCCTCGGCATCGAGTCCGAATTCCGCGCCGGCCAGCGGGTGACCTCCCCGGAGGCCGCGCAGGTCGCCCGGATGGTCCTCTCCGGCCAGGTCAACCGGGACATCGTCGCCCGGATCAACCAGAACGGCTCGAACGCCGTGGGCCTCTCCGGCGAGGACGCGGACCTCATGCTCGGGGAGCCGCTCACCGTCGAGGACGGCGGCCAGCTGGTCGACCTGGGCCGCGTGGGCCGCATCGTCGAGGTCAACACCTCGGTGCTCGACGAGTTGCTCGACGCCGGCCGCGTCCCGGTCGTGTGCTCGATCGCCGCGGAGCGCCGCGGGGCTCCGGACCAGCCGCTCAACGTCAACGCGGACCTGGCCGCGGCGGCCATCGCCCGCCACATGCGCGCGGACAAGCTCATCGTGCTCACCGACGTGCCCGGGGTCTACGCGAACTGGCCGGACCGCGACAGCCTCATCTCCCGGATCTCCCCGGACGAGCTGCGGGCCCTCCTGCCCAGTCTGGACTCCGGGATGATCCCCAAGATGACCGCCGCTCTCGAGGCCGTCGACCACGGTGTCACGCAGGCGCACATCATCGACGGCCGCACCGCGCACTCCGTGCTCCTCGAGGTCTTCACCGACCAGGGGATCGGCACGATGGTGCAGGCCCCGGGCGCCCGGCTGCGGACCCACCGCGAGCCCGGCCACGGCGCGGTCGAGGACCACGGCGGGCACGGCGCGGCGGGCGCCTCGGACCCCGCCGCGGAGAGCGCGGCTGCCCGCACCCAGCCCACCGATCCGATCACCGCCCCGCAGGAGGCACCCCATGGCTGAGCCCGCTCCCGCCGAGACCTGGCGGACCGCCCACGAAGCAGCGCTGCTGCCCGCGCTCGGCCGCCCGCAGCGCCTGCTCACCCACGGCAGTGGTGCCCGCGTGTGGGACGCCGAGGGCCGCGAATACCTCGACCTGCTCGCCGGGATCGCGGTCAACGCGCTCGGGCACGCCCACCCGGACTACGTGCGCGCCGTGAGCGAGCAGGCCGCCACGCTCGGCCAGATCTCGAACTACTTCGCCTCGGAGCCCCAGATCGCGCTGGCCGGCCGGCTGCTCGCCCTCGCCGAGGCGCCCGCCGGCTCCGCGGTCTACTTCTGCAATTCCGGGGCCGAGGCCAACGAGGCCGCGCTCAAGATGGCCCGGCGCGTGCCCGCCGGCCCCGGCGGCGCGCCGCGCACCACCATCGTCGCCGTCGAGGGCTCGTTCCACGGCCGCACCATGGGCGCGCTCGCCATGACCTCGAAGGAGGCGTTCCGGGCGCCGTTCGAGCCCGGCGTGCCCGGCATCCGGTTCGTCCCGTTCGGCGACGAGGCGGCGCTGCGGGCCGCGGTGGACGAGACGTGCCAGGCCGTCATCGTCGAGCCCATCCAGGGCGAGGGCGGTGTGCGCAACCACCCCGCCGGCTATCTGCGGGCCGCCCGCGAGGCCACGCGGGAGGCCGGCGCCCTGCTCGTGCTCGACGAGGTCCAGACCGGCATCGGCCGCTGCGGTGCCTGGTTCGCCTTGCAGCGCCCGGACATCGGCGAGGGGATCGTCCCGGATGTCGTGACGCTGGCCAAGGGGCTGGGCGGGGGCCTGCCGATCGGCGCGACGATCGCGTTCGGCTCCAGCGCCGCGCACCTCCTGCAGCCGGGCCAGCACGGCTCGACGTTCGCCGGCAACCCCATCGTCACCGCCGCGGCCGGGGCCGTGCTCGACGTCATCGAGCGCGACGGGCTCGTCGCCGCAGCCCAGGACCTGGGGGAGCGGCTCGCCTCGGCCCTCATGAAGGCCGACGGCGTGACCGCCGTGTCCGGCGCGGGCCTGCTGCGCGCGTTCGAGCTGCCGGAGCTCGACTCGCACGACGTCGTGGCCGCGGCGCTGGAGGCGGGCTTCATCTGCAACGCCGTGAGCGCGCACCGCGTCCGGCTCGCCCCGCCGCTCATCGTGAGCGCCGAGCAGCTCGACGCGTTCACCGCCGCCCTGCCGGACATCATCGCCGCAGCCGCCCGGCGGGCGAAGGACAAGGAGAAGGAGGCCGCAGCATGACCCGTCACTTCCTGCGCGACGACGACCTGAGCCCGGACGAGCAGGCCGAGGTGCTCGACCTGGCCGCCCGCCTCAAGGCCGCGCCGTACTCCGCGCGCCCGTTCGAGGGCCCGGAGACCGTCGCGATCGTCTTCGACAAGACCTCGACCCGCACCCGCGTGTCCTTTGCCGCGGGCGTCGCGGAGCTGGGCGGCAGCCCGCTCATCATCAACCCCGGCGAGTCGCAGCTGGGCCACAAGGAGTCGATCGCGGACTCCGCCCAGGTGCTCAGCCGCATGGTCGCGACGATCGCGTGGCGGACCTATGCGCAGGCGGGCCTCGAGGAGATGGCCGCCCACGCGACGATCCCCATCATCAACGCGCTCTCCGATGACTTCCACCCCTGCCAGCTCCTCGCCGACCTGCTCACGATCCGCGAGCACCGCGGCACCGGGCAGGGCAACGGGCTGGCCGGGCTGGCGCTGAGCTACTTCGGCGACGGGGCGAACAACATGGCCCACTCCTACCTGCTGGCCGGCGCCACCGCGGGCATGGACGTGCGCATTGCGGCCCCGGACGGCCACCAGCCGGACCCGCAGGTGCTCGCCCGCGCCCAGGAGATCGCCGCGGCCACCGGCGGCTCGGCCGCCGTGACCGCGGACCCGGTGCGGGCCGCGCAGGGCGCAGACGTCCTCGTGACGGACACGTGGGTCTCGATGGGCCAGGACCACGCGGGCCGCGACGACGCCGCCTCGCCGTTCACCGCCTACCAGGTGACCGAGGAGCTCATGGCCGCCGGCCGCGACCCGATCTTCCTCCACTGCCTGCCCGCCTACCGCGGAAAGGAGGTCGCAGCCACCGTCATCGACGGCCCCCGCTCCGTCGTCTTCGACGAGGCGGAGAACCGCGTGCACGCCCAGAAGGCGCTCATGACGTGGCTGCGGGAGCGATCATGAGCGCGGCCGCGCCCCAGCGCGGCTGCGAGAGCCCCGCGACGAAGACCGCCCGCCAGCAGCTGCTCGCGGACATCATCCGGCGCAACCGGGTCCATTCGCAGTCCGAGCTCGTCGACCGGCTTGCGCAGGCCGGCGTGACCGTGACGCAGGCAACCCTGTCGCGCGATCTCGTCGAGCTCGCCGCCGTCAAGGTGCGCACCGCGGACGGCTCGGTCTACGCTGTTCCGGGCGAGGGCGGGGACCGCACGCCCCAGCAGGGGATGGGGGCCGAGGTCCTCGACGCCCGCCTCCACCGTCTTCTCGAGGAGCTGCTCGTCTCCGCGGTGGCCTCCGGGAACTTCGTCGTGCTGCGCACCCCGCCGGGGGCCGCGCAGTACCTCGCGTCCTCGCTCGACCACTCGTCGCTGCCCGCGGTCATGGGCACGATCGCCGGGGACGACACCGTCCTCATCATCGCGGTCGACGAGGAGGGCGGCGCGAAGCTCGCTGAGACCCTCATCGAACTCGCCACCGGACGCGGCTGACCCGCCCGCGCCTGAACCGCCGGACGCGGCTCAGGCGCCGCACACCCCAGGATTTCCCACGCACGGACGAAGGAGAAGAACCACCATGACAGAACGCATCGTGCTCGCCTACTCGGGCGGACTCGACACCTCCGTGGCCATCGGCTGGATCCAGGAGGCCACCGGGGCCGAGGTCGTCGCCATGGCCGTCGACGTCGGCCAGGGCGGGGAGGACCTCGAGACGATCCGCCAGCGCGCACTTGGCTGCGGCGCCGTGGAGGCCTACGTCGCCGATGCCCGCGATGAGTTCGCCGAGGAGTACTGCATGCGCGGGCTCAAGGCCAACACGCTCTACATGGACGCCTACCCCAACGTCTCCGCCCTCTCCCGCCCGCTCATCGCCAAGCACCTCGTGGCCGCGGCCCGCCAGTACGGCGCGGGCACGGTGGCGCACGGCTGCACCGGCAAGGGCAACGACCAGGTCCGCTTCGAGGTCGCGATCACGTCGCTCGCCCCGGACCTCACGTGCATCGCCCCGGTGCGGGACCTGGCGCTGACCCGCGAGGCGGCCATCGAGTACGCCCAGCGCAACGACCTGCCCATCGTCACGACGAAGAACAACCCGTTCTCCATCGACCAGAACGTCTGGGGCCGCGCCGTGGAGACCGGCTTCCTCGAGGACATCTGGAACGGCCCCACGAAGGACGTCTACGACTACACCGACGATCCGGAGTTCCCCCCGCCGGCCGACGAGGTGACGATCGCGTTCGCGCGCGGCATCCCCGTCGCGATCGACGGCGCCCCCGTCACCCCCCTGCAGGCCATCGAGCAGCTCAACCAGCGCGCCGGCGCCCAGGGGATCGGGCGCATCGACATCGTCGAGGACCGGCTCGTGGGCATCAAGAGCCGCGAGGTCTACGAGGCGCCGGGCGCCATGGCGCTCATCGCCGCGCACCGGGAGCTGGAGAACATCACGCTCGAGCGCGAGCAGGCCCGCTTCAAGAAGCTCGTCGACCAGCGCTGGACCGAGCTCGTCTACGACGGCCAGTGGTACTCCGAGCTCAAGGACTCCCTCGACGCGTTCATTGACGACAGCCAGGAGCACGTCTCCGGTGAGATCCGCATGACGCTGCACGGTGGGCGGGCCACCGTCACCGGGCGCCGCTCGGATGACTCGCTGTACGATTTCAACCTCGCGACCTACGACGAGGGCCAGTCCTTCGACCAGTCCGCAGCCCGCGGCTTCATCGACATCTACGGGCTGTCCTCGAAGCAGGCCACGGCGCGCAACCAGCGCCGCGGCTGAACCGCGCCCGAGGAGCGGGCCGGGCAGACCCGGCCCGCGCCTCGGCGGCACAGGCGGGCGCTGCCAGGCGGCAGAGCCCGCCTGGCCGCACGCGCACCCAGCGTTCCGCGCGCGGAGGCATCCGCGCACCCAGCAGTCCGAGCACCCGCGTTCCGCGAACCCAAGGAGAGCCCCGTGTCCGATCGCATCAGCCTGTGGGGCGGCCGCTTCGCCGACGGCCCCGACGACGCGCTCGCCCAGCTGTCGAAGTCCACGGACTTCGACTGGCGCTTCGCCCGCTACGACATCGCGGGCTCGCGCGCCCACGCCCGCGTGCTACACACCGCGGGGCTGCTCGACGACGCGGAGCTGGCCGGGATGCTCACGGCGCTCAACACGCTCGAGGACCGGGTGGTGAGCGGGGCGTTCACCGCCGCGCAGGCCGATGAGGACGTCCACTCGGCGCTCGAGCGGGGGCTGCTCGAGATCGCCGGTGCGGACCTGGGCGGCAAGCTGCGCGCGGGCCGCTCGCGCAACGACCAGATCGCGACGCTGGGCCGCATGTACCTGCGCGACGCCGCGCGCACGCTCGCCGGCGGCGTCCTCGATGCCGTCGATGCGTTCATCGACCAGGCCGAGGCGCACCGGGACGTGCCCATGCCCGGGCGCACCCACCTCCAGCACGCCCAGCCGGTGCTGCTGGCCCACCACCTCCTCGCCCACGCGTGGCCGCTCATGCGCGACGTCGAGCGCCTCGTCGACTTCGACCGCCGCGCGGCGCTCTCGCCCTACGGGTCCGGGGCGCTCGCCGGCTCCTCGCTCGGCCTGGACCCGGAGGCCGTGGCCGCGGAGCTCGGGTTCGCCGGCGCGGTGGAGAACTCGATCGACGGCACGGCCTCGCGCGATGTGTTCGCGGAGTTCCTCTTCGTGGCGGCGATGATCGGCATCGACCTCTCCCGCCCCAGCGAGGAGATCATCGTCTGGGCGACGAACGAGTTCTCCTTCGCCGTCCTGGACGACCGCTTCTCCACCGGCTCGTCGATCATGCCGCAGAAGAAGAATCCGGACGTCGCGGAGCTCACCCGCGGCAAGTCCGGCCGGATCATCGGCGACCTGGCGGGCCTGCTCGCCACCCTCAAGGGCCTGCCGCTGGCCTACAACCGGGACCTCCAGGAGGACAAGGAGCCCGTCTTCGACGCGGTCGACACGCTCACGCTCCTGCTGCCCGCCTTCACCGGCATGGTCGCCACGCTGCGCTTCCACACGGAGAAGATGGAGCACCTGGCCCCGCGCGGCTTCGCGCTGGCCACCGACGTCGCCGAGTGGCTCGTGCGCCAGGGCGTGCCCTTCCGCGTCGCCCACGAGCTCTCCGGGGAGGCCGTCCAGCTCGCCGAATCCCGCGGGGTCGAGCTGTGGGACCTGAGCGATGAGGACTACGCCGGCATCTCCGAGCACTTCACCCCGGCCATGCGGGAGGTGCTCACCACCCGCGGGTCCATCGACTCGCGCAGCGCCAAGGGCGGCACCGCCCGCTCCGCCGTGGACGCGCAGCTCGAGCGGGCGCGCGCCGAGTCCGCGCGGCTGCGCGCGTTCGCGGATGCGCCGGTGCGCTCGGCGGACTCTGACGCGCCGGTGGGCTCGGAGGACTGAGCCGGCAGGGCCTGCACCGCACCCGAGGCGCCGGCGAGGTCGGCCGCGCCCGCGCCTCGGTCGCCGATGAGGGCGCGGGCCGCCCGCGCCTCGGGCGCCGGTGAGAGCGCGGGCTGCGCCCCGCTAGGATGGGCGCGGGCGCGCGCCCGGCCCGTGCCCCGCAGCCGCGGGGACAGCGGGCGCATCCTCACCAGCGCAGTTTCGAAAGGCAGACCGTGACGGACATCCTCGGCGACCTCCAGGCCCGCGACATCGTCGCGCAGACCACGGACGAGGACGCGCTGCGCCGCGACCTCGACGCGGGGCCGCTGACGTTCTATGTGGGCTTCGACCCCACGGCGCCCAGCCTGCACATGGGCAACCTCGTCCAGCTCCTCGTGGCGCGCCGCCTCCAGCTGGCCGGCCACAACCCGCTCGCGCTCGTGGGCGGTGCGACGGGCCTCATCGGGGACCCGCGGATGAGCAGCGAGCGCAACCTCAACTCCCGCGAGGTCGTCGCGGAATGGGTGGGGCGCATCCGCGGCCAGGTGGAGAAGTTCCTCGACTTCGACGGCCCGCACGCGGCCCGCATGGTCAACAACCTCGACTGGACCGGCGGGGTCTCCGCGATCGACTTCCTGCGCGACATCGGCAAGCACTTCCCCGTCAACCGGATGCTCGCGAAGGAGGCCGTCTCCGCCCGCCTGAACTCCGAGTCGGGCATCTCGTTCACCGAGTTCAGCTACCAGATCCTCCAGGGCAACGACTACCTCGAGCTCTACCGCCGCTACGGCTGCACGCTGCAGACCGGCGGCTCGGACCAGTGGGGCAACCTCACCTCCGGCACGGACCTCATCCGCCGCGTGGAGCAGGGCCACGTGCACGCGCTGTCCACGCGCCTCATCACGAAAGCCGACGGCACGAAGTTCGGCAAGACGGAGTCCGGCACTGTGTGGTTGGACTCCGCGCTGACCTCGCCGTACGCGTTCAGCCAGTTCTGGCTCAATGCCGCCGATGCGGATGCCCCGGGCTACCTGCGGGTGTTCTCCCTGCGCCCGCTGGAGGAGATCGAGCAGCTCATCGCCGCCTTCCGCGCGGCACCCCACACGCGCCTCGTGCAGAAGGCGCTGGCCGAGGAGGTCACCGCGCTCGTCCACGGGCCCGAGGCGACCGCGCAGGCCTTCGCCGCGGCCGATGCGCTCTTCGGCACGGGCGATCTCGCGGCGCTGGAGCCGGCGACGCTCTCTGCGGCCGTCGACTCGCTGCCCACCGCTCGGCTGCCGCGCTCGGCGCTCACGGCAGGGATCCCCGTGCTCGACGCCTTCGTCGAGGCCTTCGCGGGCTCCGGCAGCCTCAAGTCCAAGGGCGAAGTCCGCCAGGCCATCAAGCAGGGCGGGGCGTACATCAACAACGCGAAGGTCGACTCGGATGCCGCTGTCATCGACGCGCAGCGGGTCCTCGACGCGGGGGAGTCCGCCGTGGCGGTGCTGCGCCGCGGGAAGAAGACCCTGGCCGCGCTGCGGTTCGCGTGAGGCCGCACGGGGCCGATCCCCGGTCCGATTTGCACGCGCCCCGCACGAGGGGGTAGATTCGTCTCTCGCCGCTGCGGACGGGAAACCGAACGCGGCGGCGGGATTTCGATCGGGCTCATGACACTTCTTCGGAGTGTGTGGTGAGGGTCACGGCGGAGCGGCTTGCTTCGCAGTGAAGATCGGGTCTAAGCTAGGTGATTGTTCGCCTCGAGCAGCGCGACCGGCCCGCACGGGTCCGGTGGAGCGGAAGTCGGGGCACCCGGCATCCTTCTGTGGGTCTCGCACGCCGTGTGGGGCTCGGGTTGGTGTGCCTGTTCTTTGAGAACTCAATAGCGTATTCGTACATACAAGTCTTTCTGCGATGCCAGTATTTTTGTTGTATTGGCTGGCAGAAGTATTTAGTTATTTGATTGACGTAACGGACACCCGGCTGCCTGCCCTTTGTGGTGGGTTGGTGGGGTGTTGTTCTTGTCAGTGATTCTTTTGTCGGCTGGGGTCTTTTTTGACTCGCACATTTTTTTGTGGAGAGTTTGATCCTGGCTCAGGACGAACGCTGGCGGCGTGCTTAACACATGCAAGTCGAACGCTGAAGCCTGGTGCTTGCACTGGGTGGATGAGTGGCGAACGGGTGAGTAACACGTGAGTAACCTGCCCCTGACTCTGGGATAAGCCCGGGAAACTGGGTCTAATACCGGATATGACGCGCTGCCGCATGGTGGTGTGTGGAAAGTTTTTTCGGTTGGGGATGGGCTCGCGGCCTATCAGCTTGTTGGTGGGGTGATGGCCTACCAAGGCGACGACGGGTAGCCGGCCTGAGAGGGCGACCGGCCACACTGGGACTGAGACACGGCCCAGACTCCTACGGGAGGCAGCAGTGGGGAATATTGCACAATGGGCGCAAGCCTGATGCAGCGACGCCGCGTGGGGGATGACGGCCTTCGGGTTGTAAACCTCTTTCAGTAGGGAACAAGCCCCTTCGGGGGTGAGGGTACCTGCAGAAGAAGTACCGGCTAACTACGTGCCAGCAGCCGCGGTAATACGTAGGGTACAAGCGTTGTCCGGAATTATTGGGCGTAAAGAGCTCGTAGGTGGTCTGTCGCGTCTGCTGTGGAAACGCATCGCTCAACGGTGCGCGTGCAGTGGGTACGGGCGGACTGGAGTGCAGTAGGGGAGTCTGGAATTCCTGGTGTAGCGGTGAAATGCGCAGATATCAGGAGGAACACCGGTGGCGAAGGCGGGACTCTGGGCTGTAACTGACGCTGAGGAGCGAAAGCATGGGGAGCGAACAGGATTAGATACCCTGGTAGTCCATGCCGTAAACGTTGGGCACTAGGTGTGGGGTCCATTCCACGGATTCCGTGCCGTAGCTAACGCATTAAGTGCCCCGCCTGGGGAGTACGGCCGCAAGGCTAAAACTCAAAGGAATTGACGGGGGCCCGCACAAGCGGCGGAGCATGCGGATTAATTCGATGCAACGCGAAGAACCTTACCAAGGCTTGACATGCACTGGACCGGATCAGAGATGGTTCTTCCCTTTGTGGCCGGTGCACAGGTGGTGCATGGTTGTCGTCAGCTCGTGTCGTGAGATGTTGGGTTAAGTCCCGCAACGAGCGCAACCCTCGTTCTATGTTGCCAGCACGTGATGGTGGGAACTCATAGGAGACTGCCGGGGTCAACTCGGAGGAAGGTGGGGATGACGTCAAATCATCATGCCCTTTATGTCTTGGGCTTCACGCATGCTACAATGGTCGGTACAGAGGGTTGCGATGCCGTGAGGCGGAGCGAATCCCATAAAGCCGGCCTCAGTTCGGATCGTAGTCTGCAACTCGACTACGTGAAGTCGGAGTCGCTAGTAATCGCAGATCAGCAACGCTGCGGTGAATACGTTCCCGGGCCTTGTACACACCGCCCGTCAAGTCACGAAAGTCGGTAACACCCGAAGCCGGTGGCCCAACACTTTGTGGGGGAGCCGTCGAAGGTGGGACTGGTGATTGGGACTAAGTCGTAACAAGGTAGCCGTACCGGAAGGTGCGGCTGGATCACCTCCTTTCTAAGGAGCTGTCACTGATAGCCGCGCGCGGCCTGCCCCTCTTTGTGGGGTGGGTGTTGGTGTGTGGTGGTGGCGCCGTCTGCTCGCCCGTTCGTGGTGGGGGCGGTTGCTCATGGGTGGAACGTCGTAGGAGGCGCCCTTTTTGTGGGGGGTGTGTGTGCGCTGCTGGTCGTGGATGGCTGGTGGCGTGTGCTGCTGTGTGTGTGCGGATGCGCTGTTGGGTCCTGGGAGAACAGGCCCCCCTTGTTGTGTGGGGGTGTGTTGTCCGGGATGCCGCCGCCTGGCGCGGGGCTGGCCTGTGGCTGGTTCTTGTGTGGGTGTGTGGTGGTTGTGTGGTTTGTCAATAGTGGACGCGAGCATCTGGATGTCGCGCGTGTGTGCCCCCTGTCGTGTGGTGGTGCTGCCCTGTGTTTGCGGGGTGGTTCTGCTGTCGGGTGGGTGTGGGCGTGGCGGCATTCTGTGATTTTGTTGTTGTAAGTGTTTCTTGTGTTATCCGACTCGCTGCCCCCTTGTTTTGTGTGGGGTGGTGGTGAGTGTACAAGGGCGCATGGTGGATGCCTTGGCATCAGGAGCCGATGAAGGACGTGGCAACCTGCGATAAGCCTCGGGGAGTTGGTAAGCGAACGGTGATCCGAGGGTGTCCGAATGGGGAAACCCGGCTGTGTGTTGTGCGCAGTCACCCGTGTCTGAATGTATAGGGCATGTGGAGGGAACGTGGGGAAGTGAAACATCTCAGTACCCATAGGAGAAGAAAATAAGAATGATTCCGTGAGTAGTGGCGAGCGAAAGCGGAGGAGCCTAAACCGTGTGTGTGTCAAGCGTGTCGGCGTTGCATGTGCGGTGTTGTGGGGCTGCTTGTGGGGATTCGGCATGGTCCCCGCGTGGGTGCGTGTGCGTAGTCGAATGATCTGGGAAGGTCGACCGGAGTGGGTGAGAGTCCCGTAGGCGAAACGTGTGCGTGCTGCGTTGAGTGGTTCCCGAGTAGGACGGGACTCGTGTAATCCCGTGTGAATCTGCCAGGACCACCTGGTAAGGCTGAATACTTCCTGATGACCGATAGCGGATCAGTACCGTGAGGGAATGGTGAAAAGTACCCCGGGAGGGGAGTGAAAGAGTACCTGAAACCGTGTGCCTACAATCCGTCAGAGCCTCCTTTGTTGGGGTGATGGCGTGCCTTTTGAAGAATGAGCCTGCGAGTTAGTGGTGCGTGGCGAGGTTAACCCGTGTGGGGGAGCCGTAGCGAAAGCGAGTCCGAAGAGGGCGTTTGAGTCGCGTGTCCTAGACCCGAAGCGGAGTGATCTAGCCATGGGCAGGGTGAAGCGTCGGTAAGACGTCGTGGAGGCCCGAACCCACTTCAGTTGAAAATGGAGGGGATGACCTGTGGTTAGGGGTGAAAGGCCAATCAAACTCTGTGATAGCTGGTTCTCCCCGAAATGCATTTAGGTGCAGCGTTGCGTGGTTCTTGCTGGAGGTAGAGCTACTGGATGGCTGATGGGCCCCACCGGGTTACTGACGTCAACCAAACTCCGAATGCCGGTAAGTGTCAGCGTGGCAGTGAGACTGCGGGGGATAAGCTTCGTAGTCGAGAGGGAAACAGCCCAGACCATCAACTAAGGCCCCTAAGCGTGTGCTCAGTGGGAAAGGATGTGGAGTTGCGAAGACAACCAGGAGGTTGGCTTAGAAGCAGCCATCCTTGAAAGAGTGCGTAATAGCTCACTGGTCAAGTGATTCTGCGCCGATAATGTAGCGGGGCTTAAGCACACCGCCGAAGTTGTGGCAGCGCCATGTATAGCCCTAACGGGTGTGGTGCTGGGTAGGGGAGCGTCGTGTGGCCGGTGAAGTCGTCGAGTGATCGAGCGGTGGAGGCTATGCGAGTGAGAATGCAGGCATGAGTAGCGAATGACGGGTGGGAAACCCGTCCGCCGGATGACCAAGGGTTCCAGGGCTAGGCTAATCCGCCCTGGGTAAGTCGGGACCTAAGGCGAGGCCGACAGGCGTAGTCGATGGACAACGGGTTGATATTCCCGTACCGGCGAAGAACCGTCCGTACCGAGGCGTGTGAGACTAACCGCCCAAGCCTCCACCGGGGACTCTTTGAGTTCTTGTGTGGGTGGTGATGGTGGGACCTGAGCGCGTAGTAGGTAAGCGTATTAACAGGTGTGACGCAGGAAGGTAGTCGGGCCCAGCGATGGTTGTCTGGGTCTAAGGCTGTAGGGTGTCCGGTTGGCAAATCCGCCGGGCGTGAGCCTGAGAGCTGATGGGCGCCCCATTTTGTGGGGTGATCCGATGATCCTATGCTGCCGAGAAAAGCATCGGCGTGAGGTTCGAGCCGCCCGTACCCCAAACCGACTCAGGTGGTCAGGTAGAGAATACTGAGGCGATCGAGAGAATCGTGGTTAAGGAACTCGGCAAAATGCCCCCGTAACTTCGGGAGAAGGGGGGCCGCCCCCGTGAAGCCGCCTTTGCGTGGTGATGTGTGGGTGGTGGCCGCAGAGACCAGAGAGAAGCGACTGTTTACTAAAAACACAGGTCCGTGCGAAGTCGTAAGACGATGTATACGGACTGACGCCTGCCCGGTGCTGGAAGGTTAAGAGGACCTGTTAAACACCTTTGGGTGTTGAAGCGGAGAATTTAAGCCCCAGTAAACGGCGGTGGTAACTATAACCATCCTAAGGTAGCGAAATTCCTTGTCGGGTAAGTTCCGACCTGCACGAATGGCGTAACGACTTCTCTGCTGTCTCAACCGCGAACTCGGCGAAATTGCATTACGAGTAAAGATGCTCGTTACGCGCAGCAGGACGGAAAGACCCCGAGACCTTCACTATAGTTTGGTATTGGTGTTCGGTGTGGCTTGTGTAGGATAGGTGGGAGACGTTGATGCGGCATCGCTAGGTGTTGTGGAGTCGTTGTTGAAATACCACTCTGGCCATTCTGGATTCCTTAACTTCGGACCCTGATCGGGTTCAGGGACAGTGCCTGATGGGTAGTTTAACTGGGGCGGTTGCCTCCTAAAGAGTAACGGAGGCGCCCAAAGGTTCCCTCAGCCTGGTTGGCAATCAGGTGTCGAGTGTAAGTGCACAAGGGAGCTTGACTGTGAGACGGACGTGTCGAGCAGGAGCGAAAGCTGGGACTAGTGACCCGGCCGTGGATTGTGGAATCGCGGTCGCTCAACGGATAAAAGGTACCTCGGGGATAACAGGCTGATCTTGCCCAAGAGTCCATATCGACGGCATGGTTTGGCACCTCGATGTCGGCTCGTCGCATCCTGGGGCTGGAGTCGGTCCCAAGGGTTGGGCTGTTCGCCCATTAAAGCGGTACGCGAGCTGGGTTTAGAACGTCGTGAGACAGTTCGGTCCCTATCCGCTGCGTGCGTATGAAATCTGAGAAGGGCTGTCCTTAGTACGAGAGGACCGGGACGGACGAACCTCTGGTGTGCCAGTTGTACCGCCAGGTGCATGGCTGGTTGGCTACGTTCGGGATGGATAACCGCTGAAAGCATCTAAGTGGGAAGCCGGCTTCGAGATGAGATTTCGTTATTAGGTGCCCTAGAGATGATGGGGTTGATAGGCCAGATGTGGGAGCCCTGTGAGGGGTGGAGCTGACTGGTACTAATACGCCGATCACTCACCCATTACGTGCCTTCGCGCACTGTGACTGTTGCCCCGTTTTTGTGGGTGGTGGTTGTGGTGTGGGGGTTGCGGGTCGGGTAACACGAGTAAACACGTTTCGACTGTCATGGTTGGTGTTCGCGTCCACTGTTTTGGCATTGCCGTATCCCGGTGTGCTCCCTTGTTTGCTGCCTGTTGTGGTGGTGTGGGGGTGTCCCGTGTTTTTGCGGTGGTGAGAGTGTTGGGGAAACGCCCGGTTCCATTCCGAACCCGGAAGCTAAGCCTGATCACGCCGATGGTACTGCACCCGAGGGGGTGTGGGAGAGTAGGTCGCCGCCGCAATCCTCTTCGATTGGGGGGTCTGGTCGCTGCGTTGGTGCAGTGGTCGGGCCCCCCTTTCTTTGTTTGCCCCCCGGGGTGTTTTCTTTGCCCCGGGGGGTGTGTTTGTTTTGTCCCGGGGGTTGCTGGTCGGGTGTTCCCGGCCCGGGCGTATCGCCCGTGCGGCCGATGACGCCCTTCGAGGGCAGAGTCCGTCGCTGCCCGGTACGGCACTGCGCCGGTGCAGCGCCTATCGTGGGCCGCATGTTCTCCCTTGCGCAGCTCGCCGTTCCCGTCGTCCAGGCTCCGATGGCCGGTGGCCCCGTCACCCCCGAGCTCGCGGCGGCCGTGTGCACCGTGGGCGGACTGGGCTCGCTGCCCGCGGGCTACCTCTCCACCGCCGAGCTGGCGGCCAACATCGGGGCGCTGCGGGCGCTGACGGAGCGACCCTTCCACGTGAATCTCTTCGTCCCGGAGGCCGTGCGGAGCGACCCCTCCGCCGTCGCTGACTACGCGCGCGCACTGCGCCCGCTGGCCGAGGAGCTGGGCGTGGAGCCTCCGGCTCCCCCTCAGCCCACCGACGATTCCTATGGCGAGAAGCTCGCGCTGCTCGTCGCCGATCCGGTGGATCTGGTGAGCTTCACGTTCGGCCTGCCCGCGCGCGCCGACCTCGACCGGCTCCACGGGGTGGGCACCGCCTGTGCCGCGACGGTGACGAGTGCGGCCGAAGCCCGCGCGGCGCGTGCGCTGCCGATCGATGCGCTCATCGTCCAGGGTCCGGAGGCCGGCGGCCACCGCGCGGTCCACGATCAGTCCGCGCAGCCGGACAGCACTGCGCTCACCGACCTCGTGGCGCAGGTGCGCGCCAGCACCGCCCTGCCCCTCGTCGCCGGAGGGGGCATCGCCGATGCGGGCGCAGCTGCGGCCGTGCTCTCTGCCGGCGCCGATGCCGTGCAGCTGGGCACCCGGTTCCTCACCGTCGCCGAGGCCGGTACCAAACCGGCCCACCGCGCCGCCCTCTTGGCTGGGGAGCGTGCGACCGTGCTCACCCGCACGTACTCGGGACGGCCCGCCCGCGGGCTGCGCAACCGCTTCATCGACCGGCTGAGCTCAGCGGAGGTGGTGGGCTACCCGGAGGTCAACACGATGACCGGCCCGCTGCGCCGCGCGGCCGGCGCCGATCCGGAGATCATGAACATGTGGGCCGGAGAGGGCTATCGCGCCTGCCGCGAGCAGACCGCGGCGGAGCTCATGGCCGAGCTCGCCCACCTGGCGCCCTCTCATTCATGACGCTCGCACCCAGCGCGTGAGTGCCGTGCGCGGGGACATCGGACGCCAGGCGCAGTGCCCGCGGCACGGCGCACTCGCGGCACAGTGCACTCGAGTCGGCATCGCGCGCCCTGCGAGCAGAAGCGCACACGGCCGTCCCTAGCCCGACCGGGGCCGCGATGAAGCGGTGGGCGCCGAGCGGCGCCTGCGGGCTGGGCGCCTCGGCGGGCGGGGCACACCGCTAGGGTGGCGATATGCGCATCGCACTGCTCACCGGCGCGGGGCTCAGCACCGGCGCCGGCATTCCGGACTTCCGCGGCCCCCAGGGCCTGTGGACGCAGGACCCGCGCGCCGAACGGATGTCGACGCTCTCCTGGTACCTGGGCGATGAGGACGTGCGGCGCCTGGCCTGGCGCAGTCGAGCGGAGTCACCCGTCTGGGACTCCGCGCCCACCCGCGCGCACCTGGCGATCGCGCAGGCCGCGCAGCGCGGGACCGTCAGCGGCGTCGTCACCCAGAACACGGACGGCCTCCACCAGCTCGCCGGCACGCCCGCCCACCTCGTGCGCGAGCTGCACGGCAGCATGCGCACCTGGCGCTGCGAGGACTGCCGGGCCACCGGGCCCATGGCCGAGATGATCGAGCGGGTGCGCGCCGGCGAGGCGGACCCGCACTGCGCGCGCTGCGGCGGGATCGTGCGCGGCACCACGATTCTCTTCGAAGAGGCGCTCGATCCGCAGGTCGTCACCGATGCGATCGACATCGTGCAGGCGTGTGACGTGCTCATCGCCGCGGGCACCTCGCTGACGGTCACGCCCGCGGCGGATCTGTTCCCCATCGCGCTGGAGGCCGGTGCCCGGGGCATCATCGCCAACGCCGAGCCCACGCCCTATGACCGTGCGTCCGAGCGCGTGGAGCGCGGCGACCTCGAAGAGGTGATCCCGCGGCTGCTCGCCGAGCTCTGAGCCGGCTCAGAACTCCTCGTAGACCGCCGGATCCTGGTCCTTGAGCCTGCCATCGGGGCGCCCGAGCGCGGAGATGGCCCGCACTTCGGCCGCGGTGAGCTGGACCTGGGCGGCGGCGAGGTTCTGCTGCTGGTGCTCGGCGCTGCCGGCCTTGGGCAGCGGCAGCGAGCCGATGGCCAGGTGCCAGGCGAGCACCGCCTGGATCGGCTCGATGCCGTGGGCCCGGGCCGCTTCGCGCACGGGCTGGGCCTCCGTCACATCGTTGCCGCGGCCCACCGGCGACCACGCCTCGGTGACGATGCCGTGCTGTGCGTCGAATTTGAGCTGCTCAAGCTGGGGGAAATAGGGGTGGAGCTCGATCTGGTTGACCTCCGGCGATACGCCGGTGACGGCCTCGAGGCGCTCGATGTGGTCCGGCAGGAAGTTCGACACGCCGATGTGGGCGACGAGGCCGCGCCTGCGCGCCTCGATGAGCGCCCGCCACGCGTCGACGTAGCGGTCGATGCGCGGATTCGGCCAGTGGATGAGGTAGAGGTCGATGTGATCGAGGCCCATGCGCATGACGGACTCCTCGACGGTGCGCAGCGCCTCGTCGTAGGCGTGGTGGCGACCCGGCAGCTTGGAGGTCACCGTGATGGCCTCGCGCGGCATGCCGGAGGCGCGCACCGCGGCGCCCACCGCGCCCTCGTTCTCGTAGCTGAATGCCGAGTCGAGCAGGGTGTACCCGCCGCGCAGCGCGGTGACGAGGGCATCCCTGCCCGCGGTGCCGTTGAGGCCATAGGTTCCCATGCCGATGGGCGGCAGGTCGATGGCGGTCATGAGCGCTCCCTTCGCGTGGCGTAGTGCCATCGTAGGCACACCCGCCCCGCCCGCTGCAGCACCGGGCGGGGCGCGGGCCGGCGATAGGATGATGTGCCGCGCCCGCGTGCGCCCGCCCTCGTCCAGAGACCCACCGCGTCCGCATCCAGAGGCCCACCGCGCCCAGCGGTCCACCGCGTCCGAAAGGCTCCCATGTCGTTCATCCTGCTCACCGGCTTCGGTGCCGTGGCCGCATGGGCACTCGTCGCGCGGCGCTTCGAGCGCACCGGCATCGCCGGCCCCGCCGCGCTGGCGGCCGTCGGCGCACTGGTGGCGTGCGCCGATGTGAGCGCGTTCCGCGAGGCCGCCGGGTCCGAGGCCGCCGAGCGCTGCGTCGAGCTCGTGCTCGCCGTGCTCCTGTTCATCGACGCCTCCGAGGTGCGCGGCGGCGTGTTCGGCGGCGAGGGCCGCACGGTGGGCCGCCTCGTGCTCATCGCCCTGCCGCTCTCGCTCGTCCTCGTCGTCGCCACCGGATGGTTCCTCCTGCCGCAGGTGGACGCGTTCGCGCTGCTGGCGATCGCGTGCGTCGTCATGCCCACGGACTTCGCGACGGCCGCCGCCCTCCTGCGCAGCGATCGCATCCCGGCGCGCATGCGGCGCATCCTCAACGTCGAGAGCGGCTACAACGACGGGCTCGTCTCGCCCGTGTTCAGCATGGCCATCGCGCTCTCGCTCGTCGCCCAGGCGCTCGACACCGCCGGTGGGGAGGCCGCCGAGGTGTCCCAGCAGAGTGCGCGGCTGATCGAGCAGCACCTCGAGGAGTTCGGCGAGGCGCTCATCGGCGCGCTGCCGGCCACCCTCGTCGCGCTCGCGGTGGGCGTGTCCCTGGGCGCCGCCTTCGGCTGGCTCGCCCGCCTGGCCCACTCGCGCGGGTGGGCGGACGCCTCGGGCATCCGGTTTGTCGCCCTGCTCGTGCCGCCGCTGGCGTTCGGCATCGCGCTGCTGCCGGTGCTTGAATCGAACGGCTTCATCGCGGCGTTCGTGGCGGGAATCGCGTTCCGACTGACCCGCTCCGGCTCCGCGGGCGACGCGGTGCCCCCCGCGGAGCTGCTCCTGGTCGACGAGGTGGGCACGCTCGCGGCAAACTTCGTGTGGTTCGCGCTGGGGGCCATGATCCCCATCGTCGTCGCCGACGGGTTCGACTGGCCGATCGTCCTCATCGCCGTCCTCGCCCTCACCGTGTTCCGCATGCTGCCCGTCTACGTCTCCCTGCTGCGCTCGGACATCGCGCGCTGGGACCGCGCCCTCCTGGGCGCGGTGGGCCCGCGCGGCGCCGCCACGATCGTCTTCGGGCTGCTCGCCTATACGAAGCTGCCGGGTCAGCTCAGCCGGGATGCGCTGACGGCCATGGTGTTCACCGTGGTGGGCAGCATGGTCCTCCACGGCATGCTCGCGCCCGTGCTGCTGCGCCGCTGGCGGGCGCCGGGCACCGCGGCGACCGGTGCGAGCGCCGACCGCGAGGCGCGGCCGGAGAACGAGCGCCGTCTGGGCGGCGAACGCCGCGCGGCAGGTGAGGGCGGTGCGGGCGGAGCGGCCAGTACGGGAGGTAAGGCCAGTGCGGAAGGCGAGGTCCGTGCTGGAGGTGGGGCCCGAGCGCGCGGATCCCGCAGCGGCGGGCCGCAGGCTGTGCCCCGTGCGGGCGGCAGTGCGCGCCCCGCCGAGCCGATAGACTGAGCCGATCACCCGTTTCACGTCCCCAGGGGAGAGCAGTGCCGAATTCCGAGAGCAGCAACGCCGGTCGCGACCGCGGCGAGCGCCGCGACGATGGCCGGGCCGACCGCCGGCAGGGAGGCTCGGGGCCCCGCAGCGGCGACTCGCGCAGCGACCGCGGGCGCTCGGACTCGCGCTCGGGCGGGGGCCGCAGTGGAGAGCGCTCCGGTGGCTTCCGGTCCGGTGGCCCCCGCGGTGAGGGCGGCTACCGCGGCCGCGACGGCGAACGCGACCGGGACGGCTACCGCGGCCGGGACGACCGGCGCGGGAACTCCCGGCGCGATGACCGGCGCGGGGGCTACAGCCGCGATGGCCGCCGCGACGGAGAGCGCTCCGGGGGCTACAGCCGCGGCTACGGCCAGGACGATGACCGGCGCTCGGGGGGCTACCGCCGCGACGATCGCGGCGACGAGCGCTCCGGCGGCTTCCGCTCCGGTGGCTTCCGCTCCGGCGGCCAGCGCAGCGATGGCGGCTACCGCGGGGGCCGTGATGGCGAGCGCCGCGACGAGCGGCGCGGGAGCTTCCAGCGCGACGAGCGGCGCTCCGGCGGTTTCCAGCGCGAGGATCGCCGTGGGGGCTACAGCCGTGACGAGCGACGCGACGGCGAACGGCGCACCGGCGGTTACAGCGGCGATAGCCGCCGCGACGGCGAACGGCGCTCCGCCGGGTACAACCGCGACGATCGCCGTGACGAGCGCACCGGCGGCTTCCGGTCCGGTGGCCAGCGCGGTGAGGGCGGCTACCGTGGGCGCGATGGCGAACGCGGCCGGGACGATCGGCGCGGGAACTCCCAGCGCGGTGAGCGCGGGGGCGGCTTCGGCGGCAAGCGGCGCGAGGGCGGTTTCCAGCGCGACGACCGCTTCCAGCGCGATGACCGCGGCTACGGCCGTGACAACCACCGGGGGGGAGGGCGCTCCGGCGGCTACGACCGGGACAGCCGCCGCGCCGGCGGTGACAGCCGCGACGACCGCTTCCAGAGAGACGACCGCTCCGGTGGCCAGCGCCGCGACGGTGGTTACCGCGGGAGCCGCGATGGTGAGCGCCGCGACGGCCGCCGCGATGGCGAGCGCCGGGATGACCGGCGCGGCGGCTTCCAGCGCGATGACCGGCGCGGGCGCCCCGAGCGCCCGGGGCGCCGCGATGACCGTCGCTCCGATGACCGCGAGGAGCGCCCCTACAAGCCCGGGCGCGGCGACAGCCGCACCCCCCTGCGCCGCGACACCGGCGACCGGGCGAAGCGGCCGCGCGAACCGGAGATCCCCGAGGGCATCACCGGCCGCGAACTCGACGGCGAGACGCGCGCCCGGCTGCGCTCGCTGACGAAGGAGAACGCGGAGAAGGTCTCCCAGCACCTCGTCGCCGCGGGCCAGCTCGTCGACACGGACCCGGAGGCCGCCTACGCCCATGCGACCGCGGCAGTCACGCGCGCCGGTCGGATCGGCGCGGTCCGCGAGGCTATGGGCATCGTCGCCTACGCCCTCGAGAAGTACGACGAGGCCATCCGCGAGCTGCGCACCCACCGCCGCATCACGGGATCCCAGGACAATGTGGCGCTGCTGGCCGACTCCGAGCGCGGCCGGGGCAAGCCGGACAAGGCGCTCGAGGCCTTCGCGGAGGCCGACCGCTCGGCCCTCTCCGATGAGGCCTGGACCGAGCTCGTCATCGTCGCAGCCGGTGCCCACACCGACCGGGGCGATGTCGCCGCGGCGCGCCGGCTCATCGAGGAGCAGAACTTCACCGGCCACGCTCCGGCGGAGACCGTGCGCCTGCTCGCGGCCTACGCCGATCTCCTGCGCATCGACGGCGACCGGGAGACGGGGGACAAGTACGAGGAGCTCGCGCGTCGCACCGCCGCGTCCAATGAGATCCCGTTCGGCGACGAGGAGCCCGATCCCAACGCCGACGTCGAGATCATGACCGTCGAAGAGGAGGACGAGGAGCTGCCGGCCGATGGCGGCGAGGAAACCGCCGTGGGCGAACTGCGCCACGCGGACTCCGCCGCCGGTGAGGCGACCGGTGAGGGCGTCGAGGCGGACACCGCCGCCGAGGCCCGCGCCGGCGCCGCTGCCGCCGCCGCGCTCGCCGCGGATCCGGGAGCCGAGGCACGGAGGGCCGCTGCGCCGGCCGGCGGGGAACCGGCGCAGGGCGCCCGGTCGTTCGAGCAGGAGGTCGAGGACGAACTCGACGAGCTCCTCGCCGAGGCGGGCATCGACGATGCCGAGCCGGGCGCCGAGACCGCCGACCGGACCGGTGCGCCCGCCGCGCCCGCCGACGGCCAGGACGACCCCGCCGCGGCGCAGGCCAGCGCCGCCGAGCCGCAGCCGCACGCCGAGCCCGTCCAGGCAGCGGTCGACCCCGCCGAGGCATCGGACAGCTCCGACGGGGCGCGGGCCGAGCCCTCTGCAGCGCCAGACGAACCCGAGGGCGCCCCGGCCGCCGCGCCGACCGCTGGCACGGACGCTGGCACGGACGCGCGCCCCGCCGCCGCTGCCGGTGCAGCGCAGGACGCAGCCGAGGACGCCGCAGACGGGCAGTCCGCTGGCACCGGCACCGGCGGCGGTACCGAGGCAGGCGCTGGCAACGATGCAGCGCAGGAAGCCGTCGGCGAGACAGCACGGGGAGACGCCGAGCGCACGGACCGCCCCGCGCGCCGCCCCGCGCAGGCCGCTGCTCACGGGACTGCCGACGACACTGCCGACGACGAGGGCGATGACGAGATGACCGCGCCCCTGTTCGACCTGTGAGCGCCGGCCTGTGAGCGCCCTCGAAGTGGCAGGCGGCCACGACGCCGTCCTCCTCGACCTGGACGGCGTCGTCTACACCGGGCGGGCCGCGGTGCCCGGCGCCGCCGAGGCCCTGGGCCGCTGGCACGCGGCCGGGCTGCCGTACTGCTTCGTGACGAACAATGCGGCGTACCCCGCGGCGCGCGTCGCCGAGCGCCTGCGCGGATTCGGCGTCGAGCTCGCGGATGCGGACGTCATGACCTCCGGCCAGGCCGCCGCCGCCGAGCTCGCCGCCCAGCTGGACCCGGGGACCCCCGTCCTCGTCGTGGGCAGCCCCGCCCTGCGCGAGCTCGTCGCGGCCGCGGGCCTGGCCGTGCGCACCCCGCCGGCCGGGGACGAGGCGCCGCCGCACGTCGCGGCCGTCGTCCACGGGTTCGACCGCGACATCGGCTGGCACGGGCTGACCGCCGCGATCCGCGCGATCCGCGGCGGCGCGCGCTCCTGGGCCACGAACCCGGACCCCAGCGTGCCCACGGAGGACGGCGAACTGCCCGGCAACGGCACGTTCGTCGACATCGTCGCCCGGTTCTCCGGCGTGGAGCCCACCGTCATCGGCAAGCCCGCCGCCACGATGCTCACCCGCGCCGCGCAGCGCCTGGGCGCCCGCTCGCCGCTTATGGTGGGCGACCGGCTGAGCACGGACATGGCGGCCGCGCGCGCCGCGGGCTTCGCCTGCGCCCTCGTCCTCACCGGCATCGACGACGTGCACGCGGCGCTCACCGCGCCACCGGAGGCCCGCCCCGACACGGTCGTCGCCGACCTCGCGCAGCTGGCACAGGCGCTCCCGGAAGCGCGCGTGGACGGCGACGGCGCTGTCTGCGACGACGGCCGCGCACAGCTGAGCGGCGGTCGGCTGCGCCTGGCCGGGCCGCCGCGGCCGGCCGTCCAGGCCGCCCTCGCCCTCACCGCGGGCATGGACCCGGCCAGCCTCGACCTCGCCGAGGTGCCCCGGAGGTTCGATGCCTGAGCCAGCTCCGCACTCCCAGCCGGCCCCGCAGCCGCACCCGGTCCCGGGGCCCCGGCCCGCCTCTGCGGCGGGCGCTCCGGCCGTGCCCGGCGCGCCTCCGGCACCGGCCGCCGTGCCCGGCCCCGCCGGCGCGAGCGGCCCAGCCCCGGACGCGCAGGACCCGCAGCTCGTGCAGTGGCGCGCCGAGCAGGAGCGCATCGCCGGGCTCGAGCCCGCCGCGGCCGCGGCCGCGGCGCGCACCCTCCTCGATGCCATGGAGCGCGGGCTGGAGCAGCGGTGACCCGCCTCGACGCGGAGCTCGCCGCCCGCGGGCTCGCCGCCTCGCGCACGCGCGCGGCCAGGGAGATCGCGGCCGGGCGCGTGCGCGTCGACGGCAGCATCGCTGCCAAGGCCTCCCAGCCGGTCACCGCGGACAGCGCCATCGAGCTGCTCGACCCGGACCCGTGGGTGGCCCGCAGCGCGCACAAGCTGCTCGGCGCCCTCGATGCGCTGGACCTCGCCCCGGCCGTCCGCGGCGCGCGCGCCCTGGACGCCGGGGCGTCCACGGGCGGGTTCACCCAGGTCCTCCTCGCCGCCGGCGCCGCGCGCGTGAGCGCCGTGGACGTCGGCCACGGACAGCTCGACCCCGCACTCGCCGCCGACCCGCGGGTCGCCGACCTGCCCGGGACGAACCTGCGCGACCTCGACCTCGCCATGCTCGGCGGAGCGCCGGTCGACCTCGTCGTCGCCGATGTCTCGTTCATCTCGCTCACCTACCTCGTGGGCCCGCTGCTGGGCGTCTGCGCCCCCGGGGCCCGCCTGCTGCTCATGGTCAAGCCCCAGTTCGAGGCGGGCCGGACCGGACTCGACAAGCACGGCGTCGTGACCAGCCCCGCCGTGCGCGCACAGGCCGTGCGCACGGTCGCAGCCGCCCTGACCGCCGCCGGCGCGACGGTGCTCGCCGGCGCCCCCTCGCCGCTGCCGGGCCCCGCGGGCAACCGCGAGTACTTCCTCCTGGCCCGGGCCCCGGGCGCGGAGGACGCCCCGCAGTCGGGTTGGGACCCGGAGGAATTCACCGCGCAGATCGCGGCCGGCCGCGCGTAGCCGCACCGCCCGTCCCCGCCTCGGCCCCCCGCGGCGGTCGGATCAGTAGAATCGGGTGCGGATCGCGCCGAGGGGAGAGGAGAGCACGTGGAGGACCCGCACGCCCAGCGCAGCATGGTCGTGGTGCTGCACCCCCACCGCGCCGCCGCGCGCGCCGCGGCGCTCACCGTGTGCGCGCGGCTGGCCGCGGAGGGCATCGAGGCGCGCATGCTCGAATCGGACTACCGCGCCCTCGTCGAATACGAGGACCAGCCGGAGGTCCCGATCTCCGTCATCCCCGACTCGGCCCCCAACCCGGACAGCGCCGATGTCGAACTCGTCATGGTGCTGGGCGGCGACGGCACGATCCTGCGCGCCGCCGAGCACTTCCACGGCTCGCAGGTGCCGATCATGGGCATCAACCTCGGCCACGTGGGCTTCCTGGCCGAGAGCGAGCGCAAGGACCTCGAGCTCGCCGTGCGGCGGGCCGCGGACCGCGACTACGAGGTCGAGCAGCGCATGGCGCTCGACATCGCCGTGTCGCTGGGCGACGAGGTCATCCACCGCGGCTGGGCGCTCAACGAGGCGACGATCGAGAAGAGCCGCGACTGCTCGATGATCGAACTCGCGCTCGGCGTCGACGCCCGGCCCGTCACCTCGTTCGGCGCCGACGGCGTCATCCTCGCCACCCCCACCGGCTCCACCGCCTACGCGTTCTCCGCGGGCGGGCCCATCGTCTGGCCGGAGGTCGAGGCGCTGCTCATGGTCCCCATCAGCGCCCACGCGCTGTTCGCCAAGCCCATGGTCGTCGCCCCGGATGCGCGCCTGGGCGTCGAGTTCGCCTCCGTCCAGCCCGATGCCTCCGCCGAGCTGTGGTGCGATGGCCGCCGCATCCTCGACCTGCCGCGCGGTGCGCGCATCGAGGCGGTGAAGTCCGCCACGCCCGTCCCCCTGGCCCGGCTGAACATGGGCGAGTTCTCCGATCGCCTCGTCGCGAAGTTCCATCTGCCGGTGGCCGGCTGGCGGGGACCGGCGGTCGAGCCGTGATCGAATCGCTCGCCATCGAGAACCTCGGTGTCATCGCCTCCTCCCACATGGACCTGGGCCCCGGCCTCACCGTCGTCACCGGCGAGACCGGCGCCGGCAAGACGATGTTCGTCACCGCGCTCGACCTGCTCACCGGCTCCCGGGCGGAGGCGCACATGGTCCGCGCCGGGGCCGAGCGCGCCGTCGTCGAGGGCGTCTTCTCCCTGGGCGGGGCGCCCGGGGTCGCCGAGCGCGTCGGCGAGGCCGGGGGCGAGGCCGACGACGAGGTCATCGTCGCCCGGGTGCTGCCCGCGGCCGGGCGAGCGCGGGCCACGGCGGGCGGGCGCACCGTGCCGGTGGGGGTGCTCTCCGACATCGGCGCCGAGCTCGTGAGCATGCACGGCCAGAGCGAGCAGCTGACCCTGCGCCGGGCCGCGCGCCAGCGCGAGCTGCTCGACCGCTTCGGCGGCCCGCAGCTGGCCGCCGCGCTGGCCGACTACCGCGCCGATTTCGCCGCCTGGACGCGTCTGGAGAAGGAGAACGAGGAGCTGCGGGCCGGCGCCCAGGAGCGCGCGGCCCGCATCGCCTTCCTCGAGACGGCGCTTGAGGCCATCGAGGCCGTGCGCCCCGTCGCGGGCGAAGACGAACGGCTGCAGGCCCTCAGCGCCCGGCTGTCCGCGGCCGAGGAGCTCACCGCCGCCGTGGGCCGCGCCCACGACGGGCTGGTGGGCAGCGACTGGGACGAGGCGCCCAACGCCGTCGACCTCATCAACGCGGCGGCGGCCGAGGTGGGCCGCGCCGCCGAGCGCGATGCCTCCCTGGCCGAGGAAGCCGAGGCGATCACCGGGCTGGGCCTCCAGCTCGCCGACGCCGCCGAGCGGCTGGGCGGCTACCTCCAGGGCTTCGAGGAGCTCTCCGAGGTCTCCGTCGAGGACACGGAGTCCCGCCGCGCCGCCCTGGGCTCCCTGTCGGCCTACGGCGCAGACGTCGGTGCCGTCCTCGCGTTCGAGGAGCGCGCGGGCGCGGAGCTGCTGGCCCTGCGCGCCTCGGACGAGTCCCTCACCGACATGGACGAGCGCCTCACCGCCGCCCGCAACGCCGTCGAGGCGTCCGGTGAGGCCCTGCGGGCCGCCCGCTGTGGGGCCGCCGAGGACTTCTCCGCCCAGGTCGCAGCGGAGCTCGCCGCGCTGTCCATGCCGAAGGCCGGCGTCGTGTTCGAGATCGAGCCGGCCGCCCCGCACGCGCTGGGCGCGGACACGGTGCGCATGCTCTTCTCCGCCCACTCCGCCACGCAGCCCGGCGACATCGGCAAGCTCGCCTCCGGCGGCGAGCTCTCCCGCGTCATGCTCGCGATCGAGGTCGTCATGGCCCGCACCGAGGCGTTCCCCACGTTCGTCTTCGACGAGGTCGACGCAGGCGTGGGCGGGCGGGCCGCCGGCGAGATCGGCCGCCGCCTCGCCCTGCTGGCCGAGCGCTCCCAGGTCATCGTCGTCACCCACCTCGCCCAGGTCGCAGCATGGGCCGATCACCACATCACCGTCGTCAAGGACGACGGGGGAGCGGGCGTGGTCTCCGGGGTCAGCGTGCTGGGCGAGGAGGAGCGCGAGGCCGAACTCGCCCGTATGCTCGGCGGCATGTCGGAGTCCGGGTCCGCGCGCGCCCACGCCCAGGAGCTCATGGCCACCGCCGCGCAGGCCAAGCGCGGGGGCGCGCAGCGGGCCGGCGGGGCACCGCAGCCGGGCAGCTGAGGCGGCCCGCTCCCTCAGAGAGCGCTCAGGCGCCGCGTGGCACAATGATCCCGATGGACACACCTCCCCCCGAATCCGACCCGGTCGCGCAGATGCGCGCCGTGCGCGCGGCAGATGTCGCGCGCCGGCGCCGCCGCAGGATCGCCGAGCGCGCCGCCGCCGGGCGGGATTCCGGTGCGGGGCCGGGTGACGGAGCCCCGGCCGGCTCCACCGCCGCGGGCACCGGCGAGCGCGGACCGGCCGGGGCCTCGGCGGCGGGCGACGGCTCCACCCGCACGAGCATGAACCGGGCCCTGGCCGGCCTCGTCGAGACGATGGCCGCGCACGAGCGCGAGGGCCGCGAGCTTGTCGCCGACGACCTCGAGCTGCCGCAGCTGCGGACCTCGTTCGAGGGCCGCCAGGCGCTCGTCGTCGTGCGCGGCCACCACTACAAGGAGGACCTCGCGATGCTGCGGTCCTACATCCGCGAGTACAAGCCCGTGCTCGTGGGCGTCGACGGCGGCGGCGACGCCCTCCTCGAGGCCGGCTACACCCCGGACCTCATCGTGGGCAACCTCGACGCGGTCTCCGATGCCGCGCTCAACACGAAGGCCGAGCTCGTGGTCCATCCGCGCGGCGGCGGGGGCGATGCCGGCGCCGCCCGGCTCGAGCACGCGAACCTCGACTTCGAGCGCGTCGAGGCGCCCGGCACAAACGAGGACCTCGCCCTGCTCATGGCCGACACGCTGGGCGCGCAGATGATCGTGGCCGTCGGCACCAACGACACGTTCGTCGAGTTCGCCGACGGCGGGCGCTCGGGCATGGCCACGACGTTCCTCACCCGGCTGCGGGTGGGCTCCCGGCTCATCGACGCCAAGGGCGTCTCCCTGCTCTACCGCCGCAGCGTGGGTTCCTGGCAGCTCATCATCCTCGCCATCGCGGGCCTGCTCGCGGTCGCGGCGGCGCTCTTCGCCACCGCGGCCGGCCAGACACTCATCGGCCTCATCGGCGCCCAGCTCGACGGCTTCTTCGGCTGGATCCACTCGCTCTTCGCCTCCGCACCCGCCAGCGAATAGCGGCCCACCCGCTCCGGCCCGCGCACCCACCGCCCAGACAAGGACGCAACCGCCCGTGATCGACTTCCGCTACCACCTCGTCTCCCTCATCTCCGTGTTCCTCGCCCTCGCGGTGGGCATCGTGCTGGGCGCGGGGCCGCTCAAGCAGCCCATCGGCGAATCGCTGCAGAGCCAGGTGGAGAGCCTGCGCACGGACCGCGACAAGCTGCGCGGCGAGCTCGACACCGCCCACGGCGATGTGCAGAAGCTCAACGACTTCGTCGTCGCCGAGGCGCCCAGCCAGCTGCGCGGGGCCCTCAAGGGCCGCACGGTGGCCGTCGTGCACGCCGCGGATGCGGATGCGGACCAGCTCGCGGCGGTGCAGCAGCGGCTGCGGGAGGCGAACGCGAAGACGGTTGACGCCGGGGGGCTGACCGCCAAGACCTTCGCCTCCCAGGAGCGCGACGACCTCGTCGCGAAGCTGCGCGAGCTCGACACCGCGCTGCCCAAGGACCCCGGGACCGCGCTGACGACCGCCCTGGCCAAGGCGCTGAGCGCCGAGCGCGGCTCGCAGCCCTACAGCGCCCAGACCGCCAAGGACGTGCTGGCTGCGTTCCAGGACGCCGGCCGCTTCAAGGGCGGGCAGGCGCAGAAGGCCGATGCCGTCGTCTTCGTCGCCGGGGCGCGGACCGCCGCGCAGGACGAGGGCGCCACGCCCTCGGCCGGGGCCGCGCAGTCGAGCCCGGAGGACCTCGTGGCGTTCGCCGCGGGCCTCGGCACCCGCATCGCCACGGTGGTCGAGGGCACCTCGGGCAACGCCTCCAGCGGCCTCGTCGCGACCCTGCGGGCGGACAACGCGGACGTGACGACCACCGACGGCCTCGAACTGGGCGCGGGCCCCGTGATCGGCGCGCTCGCCGTCAAGGAGCGCCTCGCGACGAACAAGAACCAGGCGTACGGTTTCGCCGACGGCACCGCCTCCCTCGTCCCGGGCATCGCGAAGAGCTGAGGCCACACAGCTGAGGCCGAACGGCTGAGGCCGGGGGGTGCGCCGCGCCCCGGGGCCGGTTCGCCCGCCCCGCGGCCGGTGCGCCGGGGCCTGCGGCCGGTGCACCGGCGCCTGCCGTAAGGTAGGGCCAGACCGGCCGTGCACGGCCCGACACGCTGCAGGAAGAGGACCATGAGCTCACCCGACGCCGCGCTTGCCCTCGACGGGCGCACGCGCATCCTCCACGTCCTCACGAGCGCGCACACCGCCATCGGCGAGGTCGCCCGCGCCGCGATCGCAGCCCAGCTCGAGGCGGGCCTGGCCGTGGCCGTCGCCGCCCGGCCCGAGGTGCTCGCCGCGCTCGAGCTGCCGGCCTCCGAGCTGCTGCGCACCGTGCCGATCGCGGCCGCCCCCGGCTTGCGGCCCAGCGACGCCGAATCCGCGCTCGCCCTGCACAAGCGCTACCGCTTCGTCGACGTCGTCCACGCCCACGGCCTCCACGCCGCCGCACTCGCGGGCCTCGCGTGCACGGGACTGCCGCAGCGCCTGCGGCCCGCGCTCGTCGCGACGCTCGGCCACGACGAGCAGACGGGGCCGATCGGGTCGCTCGAGGGCGCCGTCGTCGCCCGCACCGCCACCGCGGTGCTCGGCACCACCGAGCCCATCTGCGAGCACTACGAGGACCGCGTGCCCCTGGTGCGCCGGGCCCGCCTGCTGCGCTCCGAACTCGCCCGCGAGGTCGCCCCGCGGCTGAGCCGTGCCCGCGTGCGCGAGGACCTCGACGTCCCCGCCGGGGCCGTGCTCATCGCCGTGCCCGTGCGCATGGCCGACACCCCGGAGTTCACCGCGATCCTCGAAGCCGCCGCGCGGCTGCCCGAGGCGCGCGGCGACCGGCGCTGGGTCGTGGCGTTCACCGGCGGCGGCCGCGCCGCGGACACCGTGGCCCGGGAGTTCCTGCCCCGCTTCGACCACCTGCGCGTCGAGCCCCAGGTCAGCACCGTGGACACCGCGGCGGCGGCGGACATCGTCGTGGCCGGGACGAAGCTGGGCGGCATCGACGCGGCCGGCCTCATGCAGCTGCGCCGGCCCGTGGTCTTCGTGGGCTCGGAGCAGGAGGCCCGGGTGTGGGGTCCCTCCATCCCGCGCGCGGCACCGGGGGACACCCGCGGGCTGCTGCACGAACTCGAGGAGCTCTCCGATCATCCGGCCCAGCGCGTCCAGGACGGCTTCGCCGCCCGCCGCCGGGTCGTCGCCGATGAGCGCTTCGACCCCGCCGCGCTCGCCGACGTCTACGCGCGGGCGCGCATTGCCGCCGCCCTGTAGCCGGCCCCTCCCGCCCAGCCCAGTGCGCCCGGCGCCCTCCGCCCACCCGTGCCCACCCGCGCGGTGCGCGCCGGGCGCTAAGCTCGAATCCCCAGCGACTGCCGCCGGCCCGCGGCTCTGTTAGAATCGAGGTCCGTGGTGCAACGACTGAGTTCAAGCGGAAAACACAAGACCCGACACATCTTCGTCACCGGCGGAGTCGTGTCCTCACTGGGGAAGGGCCTGACCGCTTCGTCGCTCGGCCACCTCCTCGCAGAGCGCGGCCTCAAGGTCGCCATGCAGAAGCTCGATCCCTACCTCAACGTGGATCCGGGCACGATGAACCCGTTCCAGCACGGCGAGGTCTTCGTCACCGACGACGGCGCGGAGACGGACCTCGACATCGGCCACTACGAGCGCTTCCTCGACACGAACCTCGACGCCAGCGCCAACGTCACGACGGGCCAGGTGTACTCCGAGGTCATCGCCAAGGAGCGGCGCGGCGCGTATCTGGGCGACACCGTCCAGGTCATCCCGCACATCACCGATGAGATCAAGGCGCGCATGCGCGCCCAGGCCGACCGCACCGACGGCGGCGCCCCCGATGTCATCATCACCGAGGTGGGCGGCACGGTGGGCGACATCGAATCCCAGCCGTTCCTCGAGGCGGCCCGGCAGATCCGCCACGACGTGGGCCGCGACAGCGTCTTCTTCATCCACGTCTCGCTCGTGCCCTTCATCGGCCCCTCGGGCGAGCTCAAGACGAAGCCCACCCAGCACTCGGTGGCCGCGCTGCGCTCGATCGGCATCCAGCCCGATGCGATCGTGCTGCGCTCCGACCGGGAGCTGCCCGGCTCCATCCGGGCGAAGATCGCCTCGTCCTGCGACGTCGACTACGAGGCCGTCGTGTCCTGCGTCGACGCGCCGAGCATCTACGACATCCCCAAGGTCCTCCACGACGGCGGGCTCGACGTCTACGTCATCCGCCGGCTCAACCTGCCCTTCCGCGACGTCGACTGGTCCGAGTGGGACCGGGTCCTCGACCGGGTGCACCGGCCCTCGGCGGAGATCGAGGTGGGCCTCGTGGGCAAGTACATCGACCTGCCCGACGCCTACCTCTCCGTCACGGAGGCGCTGCGCCACGGCGGGTTCGCCAACGACGCGAAGGTGAGCATCCGCTGGATCCTCTCCGATGACTGCGAGACGCCGGAGGGCGCGGCCGAGCAGCTCGCGGGCCTCGATGCGATCTGCGTGCCCGGCGGCTTCGGGGTGCGCGGCATCGAGGGCAAGATCGGCGCGCTGGGCTATGCCCGCGCCCACGGCATCCCCACCCTGGGCCTGTGCCTGGGCCTCCAGTGCATGGTCATCGAGTACGCCCGTGCCGAGGCGGGGGTCGAGGGCGCCTCGTCCACCGAGTTCGACCCGGAGACCGCCGAGCCCGTCGTCGCGACGATGGAGGAGCAGCTCGAGATCGTCGACGGCGAGGGCGACCTGGGCGGCACCATGCGCCTGGGCCTCTACACCGCCGAGCTCCTGCCGGGCTCCGTGACCGCCGCGGTCTACGGCTCGGACAGTGTCGAGGAGCGCCATCGCCACCGCTACGAGGTCAACAACGCCTACCGGCAGCGCCTCGAGGACGCCGGCCTCGTCATCTCCGGGACCTCGCCGAACGGCCAGCTCGTGGAGAACGTCGAGCTGCCCGCCGAGGTCCACCCGTACTACGTCGCCACGCAGGCCCACCCGGAGCTGCGCTCGCGGCCCACCGACCCGCACCCGCTCTTCGCCGGCCTCATCCGGGCCGGGCTCGACCACCAGCGCGCGGCCGGCGGGGCGTAGGCGTGCTGCGCGACCAGCCCGTCGACGTCGAGGTCTCCGACTCCCAGACCGTCTTCCGGGGCAAGGTCTGGGACGTCCAGCGCGAGACGTTCACGCTGCCGGAGGCGCAGCGGCCCATGGTGCGCGACTTCGTGAGGCACACCGGGGCCGTGGCGATCGCCGCGCTCGACGCGCACGACCGGATCTTCCTCATGCGCCAGTACCGCCACCCCATCCGCACCCGCGACTGGGAGATCCCGGCCGGGCTGCTCGATGTCGACGGGGAGGACCCGGCGGCCGCCGCGCGCCGCGAACTCGCCGAGGAGGCGGACCTGCGGGCCGCCGACTGGCACGTGCTCGCGGACTACGTCTCCTCGCCCGGCGGGATGGACGAGACCCTGCGCATCTACCTGGCCAGGGAGCTGAGCGAGGTCCCGGATGCCGAGCGCTTCGCCCGCGCGGACGAGGAGAGCGGCATCGAGCCGCGCTGGACACCGCTGGCCGAGGCCCGCGAGGCCGTCATCGCCGGGGGCATCGGCAACGCCACGACCCAGCTGGCCGTGTTCCACGCGTGCGCGGCCCGGGAGCGCGGCTGGGAGGACCTGCGCCCGGCCGATGCGCCGTGGCCGGCCCGCGAGCACCTGCGGGGACGCTGAGCCCGTGGCCCGCCACGGCGCGCAGCTGCTGCCCGACGGGCCGCCCGCCCTGCGCGCCGCGGCCGCCGACTACCTCACCCACCTCCGGCTCGAGCGCGGCCTGTCCGCGAACTCCATCGACGCCTACGCCCGCGACATCGCCAAATACGTGGCGGTGCTCGCGACCCGGGGCGTGAGCGACTTCGCCGCGGCCACCGCCGAGGACATCCGCGCGTTCGCCGCGGCTCTCGAGGCCGACGGCCTTGCCGTGCGCTCGCGGGCGCGGGCCACCGTGGCCGTGCGCCGGCTCCACCGCTTCCTACTGGCCGAAGGCCAGGCCGCCGACGACCCCGGGGCGGACGTGGCCCCCGCCTCCGGCGCCGAGCGGCTGCCCAAGGCGCTCACGGTGGCCGAGGTCGAGGCGCTCATCGACTCCGTCAGCGGCGAGAGCCCCGGCGAGCTGCGCGACCGCGCCGTCCTCGAGTTCCTCTACGCCACGGGGGCGCGCATCAGCGAGGCCGTCGGCCTCGACGTCGACGACCTCGACCTGGGCCAGGGCGTGGCGCGCCTCTACGGCAAGGGCAGCAAGGAGCGGCTCGTGCCGGTGGGCTCGCTCGCCGCGGCCGCCCTCGAGGCCTGGCTGGTGCGCGGACGCCCCGGATTCGCCGCCAAGGGGGCCGGCGCCTCGGGCGAGCGGGCCGGCGCCGTCTTCCTCAACGCGCGCGGGGGCCGGCTGAGCCGGCAGAGCGCCTGGGCGATCGTCACCCGCGCCGCCGAGCGCGCCGGTCTGGCCTCCCACGTCACCGCCCACTCCCTGCGGCACTCGTTCGCCACCCACCTGCTGGAGGGGGGCGCGGACATCCGCGTCGTCCAGGAGCTGCTGGGCCACGCCTCGGTCACCACGACGCAGATCTACACGCGCGTCACCGCCGAGAGCCTCCGCGAGGTCTACGCGACTGCCCACCCGAGGGCGCGGTAGCGCGGGTCATACACGCGCGTCACCGCCGAGAGCCTCCGCGAGGTCTACGCGACTGCCCACCCGAGGGCGCGGTAGCGCGGGGCTCCTGCGGGCGCGGTAGTCTGGTCCCGATCCGCCCCGACGAAAGGTGAGAGCTCCCCGTGGCCGACTCCCAGCAGCAACTCGACATCCCCGCCTCCGAGCAGATCGGCCCCACCGGCCGGCCCCTCGTCGAGTTCCCGGAGCCCGCGCCGCTCGACGAGCACGGTCCCGCGCGCATCATCGCGATGGTCAACCAGAAGGGCGGGGTGGGCAAGACCACCTCGACGATCAACCTGGGCGCTGCGCTGGCCGCCTACGGCCGCCGCGTCCTCCTCGTCGACTTCGACCCGCAGGGTGCGCTGTCCGTCGGCCTGGGGCTCAACCCCCACGACCTGGAGCTCAGCGTCTACAACGTCCTCATGCAGTCCCGCTTGGATCCGCACGAGGTGATCGCGACGACGGCCGTGGACAACATCGACGTGCTGCCTGCCAACATCGACCTCTCGGCCGCGGAGGTCCAGCTCGTCGGCGAGGTCGCCCGCGAGCAGGTGCTCGCCCGCGCGCTCGCCAAGGTCGCCGACGAGTACGACGTCATCCTCATCGACTGCCAGCCCTCCCTGGGCCTGCTCACGGTCAACGCCCTCACCGCCTCCCACGGCGTCATCATCCCGCTCGAGACCGAGTTCTTCGCCCTGCGCGGCGTGGCGCTGCTCGTCGAGACGATCGAGAAGGTCCAGGACCGCCTCAACCCGGGCCTGCAGATCGACGGGATCCTCGCGACGATGTTCGACGGGCGCACGCTCCACGCCCGCGAGGTCATCGCCCGCGTCGTCGAGGCGTTCGGCGATCGGGTCTTCGACACCGTCATCAATCGCACCGTGAAGTTCCCCGATGCCTCCGTCGCCGCCGAGCCCATCACCTCCTACGCGCCCACCCACCCGGGCGCGGAGGCCTATCGGCGGCTGGCCCGGGAGCTCATCAGCCGCGGCGGCGCCCCCTGAGCGCGGACACCCTCGCGGTGGCAGCCGCGCACCCGGGCGCCGGGGAGCGCGAGGCCGCCGAGGCGGTGGCCGGGTTCGTCGTCGAACTCGACAACTTCTCCGGGCCCTTCGACGTGCTGCTGGCCCTCATCGGCAAGCGCCGCCTCGACATCACCGAGGTCGCGCTGGCCGAGGTGACCGACGAGTTCATCGCCTACGTGGGCACCCTGCGCGACCGCGGGGCGGCCAGCCTGGCCGAGCTGTCCCACTTCCTCCTCGTCGCGGCCACCCTGCTCGACCTCAAGACCGCCCGGCTGCTGCCGCGCGGCGAGGTCGACGACGAGCTCGACCTCGAGCTCCTCGAGGCCCGCGACCTGCTCTTCGCCCGCCTCCTCCAGTACCGCGCCTACAAGGGCGTGTCCGCGGTGCTGGGCGCGGCGATGCGCCAGGCCGCGCGCCGCACTCCGCGCGCCGTGCCGCTGCCGCCGGAGTTCCACGACATCCTGCCCCCGCTGGACTTCACGACGAGCCCCCAGGCGCTCGCCGCGCTGTTCGCGGCCATCATCAGCCGGGACCGCACCCCGCCCAGCGTCGCGCTCGACCACCTCCACCTGCCGCAGGTCAGCGTGGCCGAGCAGCGCGCCCGCATCGTCGCGCTCCTCGAGTCGCACGGCGGGGCCGCCGAGTTCGCGCAGCTGACCGCGGATGCCGAATCCGGCCTCGTGGTCGTCGCCCGCTTCCTCGCGCTGCTCGAGCTGTTCAAGGCCGGGGTGTGCGCGCTCGACCAGAACGAGCCGCTCGGGGCGCTCCACGCCCGGCTGCGCCCGGGCGCGCCCGGCGCCGCGGCGCTCGGCCCGCCCAGCGCGGACACGGCGGGGGAGGATCCCGATGCCTGAGCCGCCGCGCCCGGACGGCTCCGCGGACCCGGCCGCGGAGCCCCGTGACGGCGTACCGGCGGCCGCGCGGGAGCCGGTGGCCGAACCGGCACCCGAGCTGCGCGCGGCACTCGAGGCGATCCTCGCCGTCGCCGCCGAGCCCGTCGCCCCCGCCCAGCTCGCGGATGCCCTCGGAGCGGATGCGGGCGAGGTCGCCGCAGCGCTCGCCCACCTCGGCGCGGACTACGACGGGCAGCTGGCCGGCCCGCGCCGCGGCTTCGAGCTGCGCGAGGGCCCCGGCGGCTTCCGGCTCTACTCCCGCGCGGCGCACCACGAGGCGGTGCGCGAGTTCCTCACCGCGGGCCAGACGGCCCGGCTGTCGCAGGCAGCGCTCGAGACCCTGGCCGTCATCGCCTATCGCCAGCCCGTCACCCGCGCCCGGATCGCCGCGATCCGCGGCGTCAACGTCGACGGGGTCGTGCGCACCCTGCTCATGCGCGGGCTCATCGTGGAGGCGGGCGAGGACGGCGCCTCGGGCGCCCAGCAGTTCGTCACGACCGACGAGTTCCTCGCCGCCGCGGGCCTCGACGCCCTCGACCAGCTGCCGGACATCGCCCCGTTCCTGCCCGAGGGCGACGACGTGCCCACGGCCGACTGAGGCCCGGCGCCCCCGGCCCCCGGCATCTGGGACAATGGGGGAATGAATTCCCACGACAGCCGCGCCCCCGGCCACCGGTCCAAGCGCCCCACCCGCCGCCAGCGCGCGCAGACCGCCAAGTCCGGCCCCGCGGGCGCCGATGTCCACACCCCCGACGGCGTGCGCCTGCAGAAGGTGCTCGCGGAGGCCGGCCTGGGCTCGCGGCGCGCCTGCGAGCAGCTCATCGCCGACGGCCGGGTGGCCGTGGACGGCGAGATCGTCACGGAGCTCGGGACCCGGGTGGACCCGCGCACCCAGCGCGTCGAGGTCGACACCATGCCCATCACCGCCCAGACGGGCCGGGTCTACCTCGCCTTCAACAAGCCCGCGCGCATGGTCACCTCGATGGACGACCCGGAGGGCCGGCGCGATCTCAGCGAGGTCGTCCGCGACCGCCCCGAGCGGCTCTTCCACGTGGGCCGGCTCGACTTCGACACCGAGGGCCTGCTGCTGCTGACGAACGACGGTGACGTCGCCAACCGCCTCACCCACCCCCGCTACGAGATCCAGAAGACCTACCTGGCACAGGTCAAGGGCCCGGTGGCCCGCGACGTCGGCGCCCGCCTGCGCGAGGGCATCGAGCTCGAGGACGGCCTGGCCCGCGTCGACTCGTTCAAGCTGCTCGACTCCACACCGGGCACCGCGCTGGTCGAGGTGACCCTGCACTCGGGGCGCAACCGGATCGTCCGGCGCCTCTTCGACGCGGTGGGCAACCCGGTCGAGCGGCTCGTGCGCACGAAGTTCGGCCCGATCGAGCTGGCCGAGCAGCGCCAGGGCAAGCTGCGCGACCTGCGGCCCGACGAGGTCGCGAAGCTCTTCGAGGCCGTGGGGCTGTGAGGGTCCACATCATCGGCGCGGGGCTGCTCGGCACCTCGCTGGGCCTCGCGCTCACCCGCCGCGGCCACGCGGTCACGCTCGACGACGCCTCGCCCACCGTCAGGCGGCTGGCCGCGGACATGGGCGCGGGCCGCGCAGACGATCCCGAGGCCCCCGACGTCGTCGTCGTCGCCACGCCCCCGGACGTGGCGGGGGAGACGATCGTGGGCGCCCTGCGCCGCTGGCCGCGCGCCACGGTCACCGACGTCGCGAGCGTCAAGGGCGCGATCCTCGAGCGCGTCCGCGCCGCCGCCACGGGCCCCGAGCTCGACCGCTACATCGGCTGCCACCCCATGGCCGGGCGGGAGAAGTCCGGTGCGGCCGCGGCCCGGGCCGACCTCTTCGCCGCCCGGCCGTGGGTCGTCTGCTCGGACGCGGACACCCCGCCGGAGCGCCTCGACGAGGTCATCGCGCTCGCCCGCGATGCCGGCGGCAGCGTCGTCCACCTCGACCCGGACTTCCACGACTCCTCCGTCGCGCGGGTCTCCCACGCCCCGCAGGTGCTCGCGACGCTGCTGGCCGCCCAGCTGCGCGCCATGCCGGCCGAGGGCATCGCCCTGGCGGGCCAGGGACTGCGCGACACCACGCGCATCGCGGCCTCCGATCCCGGCCTGTGGACCCAGATCCTCGCCGGCAACGCCGCCGAGGTGCGCGCGGTGCTCGCCGAGGTGCGCGCCGACCTCGACGAGGTCATCGCGGCCCTCGGGCTGGGCCCGGGCGCGCTCGCCGTCATCGCCGGCGCGCTCACGGCCGGCAACGAGGGCCACGAGCGGATCCCCGGCAAGCACGGCGCGGCGCCCACGAAGTACGCCGATGTCACGGTCTTCCTCGACGACCGGCCGGGCACGCTCGCCCGTCTCTTCGCCGACATCGGGGAGCTCGGCATCAACATCGAGGACATCCGGATGGAGCACGCCACCGGCATTAAACTCGGCAGCGTGGAGGTCGCCGTCCTCCCCGCAGCGCAGGCCGCCCTCGAAGAGGGCCTCGCCGAGCGCGGCTGGTGGATCCCCGCCGCCGCGCTGTCCGAGGAGCCCGCCCGCGAGCCCCGCCGGGCCGGGGGCACCGGCGCGCAGCCGGCCGACGCCGACTCGGCGCCACAGCCACAGCCACAGCAAGCCCAGCACGCAGCACAGCACGCAGGAGAAGGAGCGCCATGACCGCCACCGTCATCGCCATCGACGGCCCCAGCGGGGTCGGCAAGTCGAGCGTGTCGAAGGAGACCGCGCGCCGGCTGGGCTTCGGCTACCTCGACACCGGCGCGATGTACCGCGCCATGGCCTGGCTGGCCCACCAGCGCGGCGTCGGCGACCCCGGCGACGTCGTCGAGCTGGTGCGCGGCGCCGAGCTGGAGATCTCGACGGACCCGGATGCGTTCGCCATCGAGGTCGACGGCATCGACGTGACCGACGACATCCGCGACCCGGAGGTGGCCCAGTTCGTCCAGACCGTCTCCGCGGTGCCCGAGGCGCGCAGCGAGCTCATCGAGCGCCAGCGCGAGATCATCGCCGCGGCCTCGCCCGGCATCGTCGTCGAGGGCCGGGACATCACCACCGTCGTCGCGCCGCAGGCCCCGGTGCGCATCCTCATGACCGCCGACGAGTCGGTGCGCATCGCCCGCCGCGCCGCGGAGCTGCACGGTGCGGCCGATGCCGCGCACGTGGACTCCACCCGGGCGCAGATCTCCGACCGCGACGCCCGCGACGCGCAGACGACGAACTTCACGACCGCCGCGGACGGCGTCGTCACCCTCGACACCACGCACATCGGCTTCGACGAGTCCGTCGCCGCCGTCCTCGAGCTGATCGGAGACCGCACATGAGCGCACCGGACCCCGAGGGCTTCGTCGAGGCCCCCGACGAGGAGCTGGGCCGGCGCGTCGCCGGCATCGACGACGCGGAGGCCGAGCAGCGCGCCCAGACCCTGCGCGCGGGCCTGACGGACTACGAGCTCGAGGACGAGGACCGCAGCCTGCTCGACACCGCGCTCGCCGACGAGTTCGACGACGAGGAGACCGGCCCCGCGCCGGTCCTCGCCGTCGTCGGCCGGCCGAACGTGGGCAAGTCGACGCTCATCAACCGCATCCTCGGCCGCCGCGAGGCGGTCGTCGAGGACGTGCCCGGGGTCACCCGCGACCGCGTGAGCTACCCCGCGGAGTGGAACGGGCGCCCGTTCACGCTCGTCGACACCGGGGGCTGGGACATCGACGTGCGGGGCATGGCCTCGCGCATCGCCGACCAGGCCGAGATCGCGGTGGACATGGCCGACGCCGTCATCTTCGTCGTCGACGCCCGCACCGGCGTGACGTCGACGGACGAGCACGTCGTGCGGATGCTGCGGCGCGCCGCGCGCCCCGTCGTCCTCGCCGTCAACAAGGTCGACGACGAGCGCGGCGAGCTGCAGGCCGCCGAGTTCTGGTCGCTCGGGCTGGGCGAGCCGCACACGGTGTCGGCCATGCACGGGCGCGGGGTCGCCGACCTCCTCGACACCGTCCTCGAGGTCCTCCCGGAGGTCTCCGCCGTCGACCAGAAGCTCGAGGTGGGCGGCCCGCGCCGGGTGGCGCTGCTGGGCCGGCCGAACGTGGGCAAGTCCTCGCTGCTCAACCGGCTCGTCGGCAGCGAGCGCGTCCTCGTCGACAACGTCGCGGGCACCACCCGCGACCCGGTCGACGAGCTCGTCGAGCTGGGCGGGCGCCAGTGGCGCTTCGTCGACACGGCAGGCATCCGCAAGCGCGCCCGGCAGGCCTCCGGTGCTGACTTCTACGCCGCGCTGCGCACGCAGACGGCCCTCGAGCGCGCCGAGGTGGCCGTCATCCTCCTCGAGGCCGATCAGGTGATCTCCGAGCAGGACGTGCGCATCGTCAAGACCGCCGTCGAGGCGGGCCGGGCGATCGTGTTCGCGTTCAACAAGTGGGACCTCATCGACGAGGAGCGCCGCCACCAGCTCGAGGGCGAGATCCAGCGCGACCTCGCCCATGTGGCGTGGGCCCCGCGGGTCAACCTGTCCGCCAAGACGGGCCGCCACGCGGACAAGCTCGTGCCGGCGATGGAGCGGGCCCTCGAGTCCTGGGACACCCGCATCCCCACCGGCCGGCTCAACGCGTTCCTCGGCGAGCTCGTCGCGGCCAACCCCCACCCCCTGCGCGGGGGCAAGCAGCCGCGGATCCTCTTCGGCACCCAGGCGTCGAACCGGCCGCCGCGGTTCGTGCTCTTCACCACCGGCTTCCTGGACCCCGGCTACCGCCGCTTCATCGCCCGCCGGCTGCGCGAGACCTTCGGCTTCGAGGGCACCCCCATCGACATCAGCATGCGCATCCGCGAGAAGAGGAAGCGCAAGTGAGCGCCGGCGCCGCGCAGGCGCCGGCGCCCGCTGCGCACGGGGACCGGCCCGAGTCCGGTGCGCGCTGGCCGCGCTTCCTCGTCGTCGTGCTGGGGATCGCCGGCCTGGCGTTCGCGCTCCAGTTCTTCCGCGGGCTGCAGGACATCGTGGCGCCGGTGTTCCTGGCCGTCAACCTCGTCATCGTCGTCTACCCCGTCCAGCGCTGGCTCGTCGCCCGCCGGGTCCCGGCCTTCGTCGCCGCGATGGTGACGGTGGTCCTCGTCCTCGTGCTCGTCGTCGGCTTCTTCGGGCTCACGGCGTGGTCGATCGCGCAGTTCGTCACCGTGCTTCCCGGCTACAGCCAGAAGATCAGCGTGCTCTACGGCCAGGCGGTGCAGGCGCTCGGCCAGCTCGGTATCACCCCGGACCTCGTGGGCCGGCAGCTGTCCGGGCTGTCGTTCACGTCGATCTTCAACGCCGCGATGTCGCTGGCGCAGAACCTCTCGCTGGGCCTCTCGCTCATGGTCACCGCGGTCATGGCCGTGTTCTTCGTGGCGCTGGACTCGATGTCCTTCCCCCAGCGCATGGCCCGCGCGGGCATCCTGCGGCCCCGCTTCGCCGCGGCGCTGACGTCGTTCGGCGCCGGCGTGCGCCGCTACTGGGTGGTCGCGACGATCTTCGGCCTCATCGTCGCGGTGCTCGACGTGGCGGCGCTCTACGTCATCGGGGTGCCGCTGGCCATCGTCTGGGGCATCCTGTCGTTCCTCACGAACTACATCCCCAACATCGGCTTCGTCCTGGGCGTCATCCCGCCCGCGCTCATGGCCCTCGTCGACGGCGGCTGGGCCGATGCCGTGTGGGTCATCGTCGCCTACTCCGTGCTCAACTTCGTCATCCAGTCGATCATCCAGCCCAAGTTCACCGGCGAGTCCGTGGGCGTGACCCCGTTCGTCTCGTTCGTCTCCCTGCTGTTCTGGTACTGGGTGCTCGGCTGGCTGGGGGCACTGCTCGCGCTGCCCGCGACGCTGCTGCTCAAGGCCCTCCTCGTGGACGCCGACCCGCGCGCCTCCTGGGTCAACCTCCTCATCGCCTCCGATCCGCCCGAGGCGCCGGTGGCACCCGGGCGGTCGGGCACGGGCACCGCGGCCGAGGCCGATGCCGAGCCGCCCGTCGGGGCGCGTGTTGAGGCGCCCGCCGCCCGCGTCACCGAGGCCACGAGCACTGCCGCCGAGGGCTCCGGCGCCGCCGGCGCGCCCACGGGCGGCACCACCGGGGACAGCACCCCCGCAAGCGGCCCCGCCGCCGAGGCGCGTGGGACCCAGGCGCCTCGGGCCGGGGAGCCTCGGGCCGGGGCTTCCGGGGAGCATGGGGACCCGGACGCGCCCGCGGGCTCTGCGCAGCCGGGCAGGGCCGACCAGGGCTCCTGACGCGCGCCCGGCCCGCGCCTTGGGCGCATCGGCCCTTTTCAGCGCCGCCGCACGGTGCTTAGCATGGGGTATGGCCGAACTCGTTGAGATCCACCCGGACAACCCCCAGCCCCGCCTCATCCGCAGGGTCGCGCAGACGATCGCGGACGGCGGCCTCGTCGCCTATCCCACGGACTCCTGCTACGCGCTGGGCTGCGCGCTGGAGAACAAGGACGGCATCGAGCGCATCATCCGCATCCGCCAGCTCGACTCCAAGCACCACTTCACCCTCATGTGCCACGACTTCGCCCAGCTGGGCCAATTCGTCATCGTCGACAACTCCGCGTTCCGCACGATCAAGTCGCTGACCCCGGGGCCCTACACGTTCATCATGAAGGCGACGAAGGAGGTGCCGCGGCGCATGATGCACGCCAAGAAGCACTCGGTCGGCGCCCGCATCCCGCAGAACACCACGGCGCTCGAGCTCGTCGCGGAGGTGGGGGCGCCGCTGCTGTCCTCGACGCTCCTGCTGCCCGGCGACGACGATCCGCTCACCCACGCGGAGGACGTCATGGACCGCCTCGGCAACGACGTGGACATCGTCATCGACTCCGGCGTGCCCGGCACCGTGCCCACCTCCGTCATCGACTTCACCGGCGGCGATCCGGTCGTCGCCCGCGCCGGGGCCGGGGACGTCTCCCGCTTCGAGTGAGGCGCGGGGCCCGGGTGAGGCCGTCCCGTCCGACACGCGAACATGTGATTGACACCACAGTGAGCGCCGGGCATAGTGAACGCTCGTGCGGTTGCTTTAAAGGCCCCTGGGCGGCGCCGCGAGTTCGTCAATGGAGATGGAGTCGTTCATGTCAGTGTCCTCTTCGCCCGCCCGCGGGTCGTCCGCGCAGGCCGGCGCCGCGCGGCCGCCGGCCGCTTCGCCGGAGAGCGCGCTCAAGCGCCACCGCGGCCTGCTCGTCTCGGGCATCATCGGCTCCTCGATCGAGTGGTACGACTTCTTCCTCTACGGCACCGCCGCGGCGCTCATCTTCCCCCACGTCTTCTTCCCGGAGAGCTCCGCGCTGACCGGCACGCTGCTGTCGTTCTCGACCTTCTGGGCCGGTTTCATCGCCCGCCCCATCGGCGGCATCATCGCCGGCCACTACGGGGACAAGATCGGCCGCAAGCCCATGGTCGTCATCTCGCTGCTCGGCATGGCGGTCTCCACGTTCGCGATCGGCTGCCTGCCGGGCGCCCACACCGTGGGCGCGATCGCGCCGGTCCTGCTCGTCCTGTGCCGCTTCATCCAGGGCATCGCCTGCGGCGGCCAGTGGGGCGGCCTCGCCCTCCTCATGACGGAGTCCGCGGGCCCCAAGCACCGCGCGTTCGCCGGCTCCTTCATGCAGACCGGCGTGCCCGCCGGCGCGCTGCTGGGCAACCTCATCTTCGTCGGCACATCCGTGCTGGCGGGCGAGGAGGCGTTCGCCGCCTGGGCGTGGCGCGTGCCGTTCTGGTTCACCGCGGTGCTGCTGCCGGTCGTGCTCTACATCCAGCTCAAGGTCGAGGACAGCCCGGAGTTCAAGCAGCTCGAGGCCGAGGTCTCCGATGAGCTGCCCAAGGTCGTCCAGGCCCCGCTCGTCGAGGCGGTGCGCAGCCACTGGAAGACGATCCTGCTGGCCGCCGGCGTCCTCGCGTCGACGAACTGCATCTTCTACATCTCGATCTCCGGCATCCTGTCCTACGGCTCGACGCACCTGGGCATGAAGCGCGACGAGATGATGATCGCCACGATGGCCTCGTGCGCGGTCGGCATCCTCACGACGTTCCTCTGGGCGAAGATCGCCGACGCCTACGGCCGGCGGCCCATCATCATCATCGGCGGGGTGGGCATCGCGCTCTGGGTGCCGTTCTACTTCATGCTCGTCAACACCGGCTCGGTCCTGCTGCTCGGCGTCGCCGTGTGCGTGTCCTCCGTCTTCCAGTGCATGGTCTACGCGCCGCTGGCCGCGTACTTCGGCGAGCTGTTCCCGCCCAACATCCGCTTCTCCGGCGCCTCACTGGCCTACCAGCTCGCGGCGATCACGATCTCCGGCGGCACCCCGTTCCTCATGACCTGGCTCATCGCCACGACCGGCGGCACGAACGGCGTGGTGGGCATGGTCATCGTCACCGCCGTCATCACGGTCGGCTGCACCCTGGCGCTCAAGGAGACGAACCCGCGCGCGATCCGCGAGGACCCGCACGCCGTGCCCGGCACCAACCTGTATCCGGACGTGCTGGCGCGCTGAGCGCGCAGCGCTGGGCTGCGCAGGGCCCGGTGGGCCCGTGGGACAGCGGGGCCTGCGCGGCCGCGTGCGCGATGGCCCGGGTGCCCGATGGGCGCCCGGGCCTTCGCGCGCCCCCGGGCGGTGCTCCGGCCGAGGAGGTGCACGGAGTGTGCTGCTGCGCGCGGCGCGGTCCTGCGAAAATCGTCGGATAGCGCGCAAAAGAGCGATACCCATACCTTAAATAGTGATTGACATCACATTTAGGTTCAGGCAGAGTGAGCGCTTGTACGGCGCACTGAAACGCGTGCCCGTGCCCCGGCCGGCACCGCGCGGCCGGGCCCGTCAACGACGATGGAGCATTCGACTATGGCAGTGACCGACCCCGCGATTTCCACCTCGCGGCCCACGACATCCGCCCACGGCACCGCGGCCCACCGCAAGCTGCTCACCGCGGGGCTCATCGGATCGTCGATCGAGTGGTACGACTTCTTCCTCTACGGCACGGCGGCGGCGCTCGTCTTCCCGCACGTGTTCTTCCCCCACAGCAGCCCGCTCATGGGCACGCTGCTGTCGTTCTCCACGTTCTGGGCCGGCTTCATCGCCCGCCCGATCGGCGGCCTCGTGGCCGGCCACTACGGGGACAAGGTGGGCCGCAAGCCGGTCGTCGTCGCCGCGCTCATCGGCATGGCGGTCTCCACCTTCGTCATTGGCTGCCTGCCCGGCGCCGGCACGATCGGCGAGATCGCGGCGGTCCTGCTCGTGAGCTGCCGCTTCGTCCAGGGCTTCGCCTGCGGCGGCCAGTGGGGCGGCCTCGCCCTGCTCATGACGGAGTCGGCCGGCCCCAAGCGCCGCGCCTTCTCCGGCTCGTTCATGCAGCTGGGCGTGCCCGCCGGCGCCCTGCTCGGCAGCCTCGTGTTCACCTCCACCTCGCTCATCTTCGGCAGCGAGGCGCTCATCGCGTGGGCGTGGCGCGTGCCGTTCTGGTTCACCGCGGCGCTCGTGCCCGTCGTGCTCTACATCCAGCTCAAGGTCGAGGACAGCCCGGAGTTCAAGCAGCTCGAGGCCGAGGTCGCCTCGGAGCGCCCCGCGGTCGCCCAGGCCCCGCTCGTCGAGGCGCTGCGCGGGCACTGGAAGACGATCGTGCTGGCCTGCGGCGTCATGGCGTCGACGAACTGCATCTTCTACATCTCGATCTCCGGCATCCTGTCCTACGGCACGGTGGCGCTGCACATGAACCGCAACGAGATGATGGTCGCCTCGATGCTCTCGTGCCTCGTCGGCATCGCGACGACCCCGCTGGCCGCGCTGGCCAGCGACCGCTTCGGGCGCCGCCCGATCATCCTCATCGGCGGCCTGGGCATCGGACTCTGGGCGCCGGCGTACTTCGCGCTCGTCAACACGGGCAACCTCGTGCTCTTCGGCGTGGCGCTGTGCGTGGCCTCGGTCTTCCAGTCGATGGTCTACGCGCCGCTGGCGGCGTACTTCGGCGAGCTGTTCGCCCCGCACATCCGGTTCTCCGGCGCCTCGATGTCCTACCAACTGGCCGCGATCACGATCTCCGGCGGCACGCCGTTCCTCATGACGTGGCTCATCGCCTCGTTCGGCAACACGAACGGGGTCGTCGCGATGGTCGTCGTGACCTCGGTCATCACGATCGCCTGCACGCTGGCGCTCAAGGAGACGAACCCGCGCGCGGTCCGGGACGACCCGCACGCCGTGCCCGGCACCAACCTCTACCCGCAGGAGCCCACGAAGGTGCTCGTGGCCGACGCCTGAGCCCGTTCGGCCACCGCGCAGGGCCCGCGGCCCGCACCCGTGACGGGTGCGGACCGCGGGCCCTTCCGCTGCGGGTGCTGGCCGCCGCGGGGCGGCGCACGGCCGGCCGCAGCCCAGCTCCCGGCCGTGCGCCGCCCCGCGCGTCAGTCCAGGGCGATCTCGCGCTTCTGGATCTTGCCCGTGGCGCCCTTGGGCAGCGCCTCGAGGAACCGGATGATGCGGGGGATCTTGTAGGCCGAGAGGCGCTCGCGGCAGAAAGCCTCGATCTCCGCGGCGGTGAGCTCGACACCCGGCATGGGCGTGATCGCGGCGGCGACGATCTGACCGTAGTGCTCATCCGGCGAGCCGATGACCGCGGCCTCGAGGACGCCCGGGTGCTCGTAGAGGACCTCCTCGATCTCCCGCGGGTAGACGTTGTAGCCGCCGTGGATGATCATCTCCTTGAGACGGTCGACGATCGACAGGTAGCCGTCGGCGTCCTTGCTGCCCAGATCGCCGGTGCGGAACCAGCCGTCGGCGTCGATAGCCTCCGCCGTGGCCTCGGGGCGATTCCAGTAGCCGGCCATGACGATCGAGCCGCGCACGCACACCTCGCCGACCTCGTCCACGTCGGCGTCCGTGCCGTCGAGGGCCACGATCTTCGTCTCGATGTTGGGCAGGTCCGTGCCCACGGTGCCCGGCTTGATGACTCCGTCCCAGCGGTTGAGGGTGGCCTGGGCGGTCGTCTCCGTGAGCCCATAGCCCTCCGCGATCCGCGCGCCGAAGCGCTCCTCGAAGCGGCGCATGAGGCCCACGGCGATCGAGGCGCCGCCGGACAGGGCGAACCGCAGGCTGGAGAAGTCGTACTCGCCCTCCGGGGCATGGGTGATGGCGTTCCACATCGTCGGCACGCCCGCCACCAGCGTCAGCCTGTCGGTGTCCATCACCCTCATGAGCTCCACCGCATCGAAGCGGGGCAGCAGGGTGAGCTGGCCGCCGGCCGCGACGGCGCAGATGAGCACGGACGCCAGGCCGAACACGTGGAACAGGGGCAGGGCGGTGCCGGAGCGGTCGTCCGTCGTCAGGCCCGAGGCCTCGACGCCGTTGCGCCCGGAGTCCAGGAGGTTGCGCACCGTGAGCATGGCGCCCTTGGGCCGCCCGGTCGTGCCCGAGGTGTAGAGCATCGTGGCTACGTGCTCGGCCGGCAGGCGGGCGGGAGAGAGGGCGCCCAGGTCCTCCCGTGCCGCGGCGGCGACGGACTCGGCGCCCACGGTCGTCAGCGCGGCGAACGGGATGCCCGCCTCGCGCGCGGCGGTCTCACCTGCCTCGGCCGTGGCGGGATGGGCGTGGATCGCGCTGGCCCCCGAGTCCGCGATGTAGTAGGCGAGCTCGCGCGGCGTGGACAGCGGGTTGACCGCGACCACCGTGAGGCCCGCGGCCTGGGCCGCGTAGTACTCGATGACGAACTCCGCCGTCGTGGGCGCGATGAGGATTACGCGCTCGCCCTGGGCGTAGAGCGCCGCGAGCTCCCGGGTGCGGGGCGCGATGAGCCCCGTCAGCTGCGCCCAGGTGAGCTCCAGGCGCGGCTCGCTGAGCGGCCCCCGCAGGAAGACCTCGTCCGGCCGGGTGCGCGCGTGCTCGAGCAGGGGGTCGATGAGGTTGTGAGAGCTCTGCTCCACGATGCTCCTTCGGATCATGGGAGTGTCGGCTGCCCGGCGGGCCGCCGCGTCTTCCAATCTGGGCGAACGATTGTTTGGTCTGACTTGAAAACTCCGGTGCGGTCCACTATAGATAGTGGTGAACCCGGTCACAAGAACGGCAAGCGGAAGGCATCGCACGCATGGACATCCGCGGCACGCGCGCCATCGTCACCGGCGGTGCGGGAGGCATCGGCTCGGCCCTCGGGGCGGCCCTGGCCCAGCGCGGGGCGCACGTCGTCCTCGCCGACATCGACCCCGGAGTCGCCGCGGTCGCCGAGGGAATCGGCGCGGGCTCGTTCACCGGCGACACCGCCACGAGCGAGGGCATCGCCGCCCTGCTCGATTCCGCGCGCGAGCAGCTGGGCGGCATCGACGCGTACTTCGCCAACGCCGGCATCATGGGCCCGCGCGGCATCGGCGAGGACGAGGCGGACTGGGACCGCATCTTCGAGACCAACGTCCGCGCCCACATCCGCGCGGCCAAGGCCCTCCTGCCCGAGTGGACGGAGCGCGGCTCGGGCTGCTTCGTCACCACCGCCTCGGCGGCGGGCCTGCTCACCCAGCTGGGCCAGGCCGGCTACTCCGTGACCAAGCACGCAGCCGTCGGCTTCGCCGAATGGCTGTCCATCACCTACGGCGATGCCGGCGTCCAGGTCACGTGCCTGTGCCCGATGGCCGTTGATACCGCCATGCTGCAGGCCGGTGCGCAGGCCGCGGACCCCGTGGACCGCGCGGCGGCCGCCGCCGTGACCTCCGCGGGCGCCGTACTCGCCCCGGCCGAGGTCGCCGAGTGCGTCCTCGCCGCGGTCGAGGCCGGCCAGTTCCTCGCCCTGCCCCACCCCGAGGTGCTCGAGATGTACCGGATGAAGGGCTCCGACTACGACCGCTGGCTGCGCGGCATGCGCCGCTACCAGCGCCAGCTGCTCACCGCTGCCCAGGCCGGCGAGCGCGGCTGAGACCCGACCCGGCGGGGCACGGCAGGGCAGCCGCGCCGCCGCCAGCCCAGCGCCAGCGAAACGAAGGAGTGACAGTGTTCGAAGAATCCGACCGCGCCCGGGACTACCGGGAGCGCCTCGAGGCATTCATGGACGAGTACGTCTACCCGGCCGAGCCCGTCTACGAGGAGCAGATGGCCGCGGCGCCCAGCCCGCACTTCCAGCCGCAGATCCTCGAGGACCTCAAGACCGAGGCGAAGCGCCAGGGCCTGTGGAACCTGTTCCACCCCCACAAGGAATGGGGCCCGGGGCTGACGAACCTCGAATACGCGCCCCTCGCGGAGATCATGGGCCGCTCCATCGAGATCGCCCCGGAGGCCACGAACTGCAACGCCCCGGACACCGGCAACATGGAGGTGCTCACCCTCTACGGCACGGATGAGCACAAGGAGAAGTACCTGCGCCCCCTGCTCGAGGGCGAGATGGCCTCCGCCTTCGCGATGACGGAGCCCGCCGTCGCGTCCTCCGATGCGACGAACATCGAGATGCTCATGAAGCCCGAGGGCGACGAGTACATCCTCGATGGCCGCAAGTGGTTCGCCTCGAACGCCATGCACCCCAACTGCAAGGTCCTCATCGTCATGGGCAAGACGGACCCCAACGCGGAGGTCCACCGCCAGCAGTCCATGATGGTCGTGCCCATCGACGCCCCCGGTGTGACCGTCAAGCGCAACCTGCCGGTCTTCGGCTACGACGACCGCGAGGGCCATGCGGAGATCGTCTTCGACCAGGTCCGCGTGCCCAAGAAGGACGTGCTCAAGGGCGAGGGCGAGGGCTTCGCCATCAGCCAGGCCCGCCTGGGCCCCGGCCGCATCCACCACTGCATGCGCGCCATCGGCGTCGCGGAGCGCGCCCTCGAGCTCATGGTCAAGCGCGCGGAGTCGCGCACGACCTTCGGCGAGCCGCTGTCCTCCCGCGCCAACATCCAGGACTGGATCGCCGAATCGCGCGTCGAGATCGACCAGGCGCGCCTGCTCACCCTCGAGGCCGCTGACATGATGGACAAGCACGGCAACAAGGTCGCCAAGAACGCGATCGCCGCGATCAAGGTCGTGGCCCCCTCGATGGCCCTCAAGGTCCTCGACCGGGCCATCCAGGTCCACGGCGGCGGCGGCGTGACCGACGACTTCCCGCTCGCGCGGTTCTGGGCGCACATGCGCACCCTGCGCCTGGCCGACGGCCCGGACGAGGTGCACAAGCGCTCGATCGCGCGCAACGAGATCAAGAAGCACCGCAAGCAGAAGTGACCCCGCCCCGCACGGGGCGCAGCACCGGCCCCATCCGGGGCAGCGAAGGAGAGAACATGGCACAGCGCACGGCAATCGTCACCGGCGGCGCCCGCGGCATCGGCGCGGCGATCGCGAAGAAGCTGGCCGCCGACGGCATGAGCGTCGCGGTCCTCGACATCCGCGAGGACCAGACGGCCGACGTCGTCGGCGAGATCGAGCAGGCCGGTGGCCGGGCGGTCGGCATCGGCGCGGACATCACCGACCCCGCGGCCGTCGAGGCGGCCGTGGACCGCGTGGCGAGCGAACTGGGCGCGCCCACCGTGCTCGTCAACAACGCCGGCATCATCAAGGACGACATGCTGTTCAAGATGACGCTCGAGGAGTTCAACGCGGTCCTCAACGTCCACCTGTCCGGCAACTTCCTCATGACGAAGGCCTGCCAGAAGCACATGGTGGAGCAGAAGTTCGGCCGCATCATCTCGATGTCGTCGACGTCGGCGCTGGGCAACCGCGGCCAGACGAACTACTCGGCGGCCAAGGCCGGCATCCAGGGCATGACGAAGACCTACGCGATCGAGCTCGGCAAGTTCGGCGTCACCGCGAACGCGATCGCCCCGGGCTTCATCGAGACGGACATGACGAAGGCCACCGCCGAGCGCGTGGGCGTGCCCTTCGAGCAGTTCGTCGAGGCGGCCATCAAGACGATCCCCGTCGCCCGCTCCGGCAAGCCCGAGGACATCGCGAACACCGCGTCCTTCCTGGCCAGCGAGGGTGCCGGGTTCGTCTCGGGGCAGGTCATCTACGTCGCGGGCGGGCCGAAGAATTGAGTCCCGCACCGCAGCGCACCGCCGCCGCCGAGCGCGAGCTCGTCGCGGCGGCGGTCGCCGCGGCCGCCCGGCGGCTCGCGGGCTCCCAGGACGACGCGCAGGTCCGCGCCGTCCTCTACGACGAGGGCCTGGCCTGGGTCGACTTCCCCGCAGGCTGGGGCGGCCTGGGCGTGTCCGCCGGCCTGCGCGCCTTCGCCGCCGAGGCGCTGGCCGCCGCCGGCGTGCCGGTGCCGGACCCGCACGCCAATGCAATCGGCATGGGCATGGCGGCCCCCACGATCGTGGAGTACGGCACGGACGAGCAGAAGGCGCTGCTGGCCCGGATCTACACGCTCGAGACGATCTTCTGCCAGCTGTTCTCCGAGCCCGGCGCCGGCTCCGATCTCGCCGCCGTCGCCACGCGCGCCGTGCGCTCCGGCGACGAGTGGACCGTCAACGGCCAGAAGGTCTGGACCTCCGGGGCGCAGAACGCGGACATGGCCATCCTCGTGGCGCGCACCGACCCCACCGTGCCCAAGCACCGCGGGCTGAGCTACTTCCTCATCGACATGCACCAGCCGGGTGTCGAGACCCGCGGGCTGCGCCAGATCACCGGCGAATCGGAGTTCAACGAGGTCTTCCTCACCGACGCCCGGGTGCCCGATGCCATGCGCCTGGGACCCGAGGGCGCCGGCTGGCAGGTGGCGAACACGACGCTGAACTCCGAGCGCGTCTCGATCGGCGGGGGAGCCGCGCGCGAGGCCGGCATGATCGGCGTCGTGGCCGCGGCCTGGCGCGCCCACCCCGAATACCGCAGCCCGGCGGCCCGTGCCGAGCTCATGGACCTGTGGATCGAGTCCGAGGTCGCGCGCCTCGCCGGTGAGCTCCAGCGCCAGCAGGCGGCCGCCGGCCGGCCCGGCCCGGAGGGGTCCGGGGCGAAGATCTCGTTCGCCCGCAACGCCCAGGCGCTCTCCGCGCTCGATGTGCGGATGCGCGGCGCCGCCTGCCTGCGCTACGACGACTGGGCCGACCGCCGCCCCGAGCACTACTCCATGACCGGCCGCAACCCCGTCTACCGCTACCTGCGGGCGAAGGGGAACTCGATCGAGGGCGGCACCACGGAGATCATCCGCAACATCATCGCCGAACGCGTGCTCGGCCTGCCCGGCGAGCACCGCGTCGACAAGGACATCCCCTTCGAGGACCTGCCGAGATGACGACGACCGACCTGCTGCCCGACGCGGACGAAGAGGCGCTGCGCCAGGCCGTCCGCGCCCTCCTCGCCGACCACTGCGATGCGCCGACCGCGCTGTCGGCCTTCGCCCAGCCCCGCCCGGACTTCGCCGCGCTGCGCGCGGCCCTGCTCGCGGACATGGGGCTGGGGGAGCTGCTCGCCGGCCCGGGCGGACGGGACCCCGCCGGCGCCGCGAGCGCTGCGCCTGCCGAGCCCGAACCCGGCCCGGCGCTGGCCGGCGCCGCGGCCCACGAGCTCGGCCGCGCCGTCGCGCCCGTGCCCTTCCTCACCTTCGCCGTCGCCATGGCAGCGGTCGGGGCGCTGGGCGCCGATGAGCTGGTCGAGCGCCTGGCCGGCGGTGCCGTGGGCATCGTCGCCGCCCCGTTCGACTCCGCCGATCTCGCCGTGACGACCGTCGAGGCCAGCGGCTCGGCCAGCACGGTCTCCGTGACCGGGACGATCACGGCGGTGCCCGACGCCCAGGCCGCCGACGTCCTGGTGGTCCCGGCCCGCTGCGGGGAGGACTTCGTGCTCGTCGCAGTCGAGGCCGCCGCCGCGCGCATCGAGGGCTTCCCCAGCCTCGACGAGACGCGCCCGCTGGCGGATGTGTCCTTCGACGGCGCGGCGGGCGCGGTCCTGGGCACCGGCGACGCCGCCGGCGAGGCGTGCGAGGCCGCCCGCCTCCTGGGCCTTGCGCTGCTGGCCTGCGAGTGCGCGGGCCTGGCCGAGCGCGTCCTCGAGATCGGGCTCGACTACATCCGGCAGCGCCGGCAGTTCGGCCGCACGCTGGGCTCGTTCCAGGCGCTCAAGCACCGCGCGGCCGATGCGTGGATCGCCGTCATGCAGCTGCGCGCCGCGGCGCTCGCCGCCGTGCGCTCGCTGTCCGCGGCCCCCGCCGTGCCCGCCGGGGGCGAGCCCGGTGCCGGTGAAACGGAGGCCGGCGATAGGGCTGCCGATGATCCGGCCGCCGAACACGCCGATGCCGCGATCGCGGTCCTCACCGCGGCGGCCTACGGTAAGAAGGTCGCCGTCCACGTCGCCGAGGAGATGCTCCAGTTCCACGGCGGCAACGGCATGACCTGGGAGTACCCCATCCACCTGTACCTCAAGCGCGCGAAGGCCGACGAGCTGCTGCTGGGCAGCCGCGAGGCCCTCGAGCGCGAACTGGCCACCATCATCGACATCGAGGAATGACATGACCGACGCAGTGATCGTCTCCACCGCCCGCACGCCCATCGGCAAGGCCTACCGCGGGGCCTTCAACAACACACAGTCCCAGGAGCTCGCCGGCCACGCGATCCGCCACGCGGTCAAGCGCGCCGGGATCGAGGGCTCCGAGGTCGAGGACGTCATCCTGGGCGCCGCGCTCCAGCAGGGCGCGCAGGGCGGCAACATCGGCCGCCAGGCGGCCGTCCGCGCCGAGCTGGGCGTCGAGGTGCCCGGCATGAGCGTCGACCGTCAGTGCGCCTCGGGCCTCATGGCGATCGCGACGGCCGCCAAGCAGATCATCGTCGACGGCCAGACGATCGCCGTGGGCGGCGGCGTCGAGTCGATCTCGCTCGTCCAGAACGACAAGATGAACAGCTACCGCGCCGCGGACCCGTGGTTCAAGGAGCACGAGCCGGACATGTACATGCCCATGCTCCAGACCGCGGAGATCGTCGCCGAGCGCTACGGCATCAGCCGCGAGGCGCAGGACGAGTACGCCTACCAGTCGCAGATGCGCACCGCCGCCGCCCAGGAGGCCGGCCGGTTCGATGCGGAGATCGTGCCGCTGCCCACCACCAAGCTCGTCCAGGACAAGGAGACCGGGAAGGTCTCCGAGGTCGAGGTGACCCTGGAGAAGGACGAGGGCAACCGGCCGCAGACCACCCTCGAGGGCCTGCAGAGCCTCCAGCCGGTCGTCGAGCCCGGCCTCGTGACGAAGGACGTGACGATCACGGCGGGCAACGCCTCCCAGCTGTCCGATGGCGCCTCGGCCTGCGTGCTCATGGCCGACGACGAGGCCAGCCGGCGCGGGCTCGAGCCGCTGGGCGTCTACCGTGGCATGGCCGTGGCCGGCGTCAAGCCCGACGAGATGGGCATCGGCCCGGTCTACGCCGTGCCCAAGCTGCTCAAGCGCCACGGCCTGACGGTCGACGACATCGGCCTGTGGGAGCTCAACGAGGCCTTCGCCTCCCAGACGCTCTACTGCCGCGACACCCTGGGCATCGACCCGGAGAAGTACAACGTCGACGGCGGCGGGATCTCGATCGGCCACCCCTACGGCATGTCCGGCGCCCGCCTGACCGGCCACGCGCTCATCGAGGGCAAGCGCCGCGGCGTCAAGTACGTCGTCGTGACGATGTGCATCGGCGGCGGCCAGGGCGCCGCCGGCCTCTTCGAGGTCCTCTGAGCCCCGCCCTGCGCCCCTGAGGGCGCTCACCGCCGCCGAGGCGCGGGTCAGCGCCCGCGCCTCGGCGGCGGTGCCGGGGCACGGGCGCCCGCCCGCCCCGGCGTCGGGCCGCCCGGCCCCCGCGGCACCCGAAGCCCAGCAGCACCCGCAGTACCCGCACGGCCCGCAGCACCCGCACAGCTGATCAACGACGACAGTGAGGAAGCGCCCATGAGCTGGTTCGACGACAGGCCCTGGCTGCAGACGCTCGAGCAGAGCCCGGACAGCCTGCGCGAGATCCCGGAATCCACGATGCCCGCGCTCTTCGACGAGACGGTGCGCAACCACCCCGAGGCCGCGGCGCTCGCGTACTTCGGCTACCGGCCCACCTTCGCGCAGGTCGACGAGATGGCCGAGGCGCTGGCGGCCTACCTGGCCGCGCAGGGCTTCGGGGAGGGCGACCGGCTGGGCATCTACCTGCAGAACGTCCCGCACTACATGATCGCCGTGTTCGCGGTGTGGAAGCTCGGCGGGATCGTCGTCCCGCTCAATCCCATGTACCGCGATGAGCTCGACCACGTCTTCGCGGACGCGAACGTCACCGCCCTCGTCGTCTCCGCCGCCGCGTGGAACGACCGGGTCCGCCCTCACGGCGAGCACCTGCCCATCGTCCTCACCTGCGGGGAGCGCGACTTCGCGGTGGAGCAGCCGGAGGCGGTGTTCGGCCCGGCAGGCGCCGAGGCGGGGGCGGACACGGGGCGCCAGGACTTCCTCGCAGCGCTCGAGGCCCACCGCGGGCAGCGCGTGCCCCACCGCGAGACGAGCCCGGACGACCCGGGCATCATCGGCTACACGTCCGGGACCTCGGGCCGTTCGAAGGGCGCCCTCGTGCTCCAGCGGGGCCTCGCCGCGAACGCGCAGATGCTCAAGGTGCTGCGCGGTTACGGGCCGGACTCCGCGATCTTCGCGCTCGCTCCCGTCTTCCACATCACGGGCTTCGTGTGCCTGTTCCTCGCGGCGGTCGCCGCCGGCGCCCGGCTCGTGCTCAACGGCCGCTTCGAGCCGGCCACCGCGCTCGCGCTCTTCCGCACGGAGCGGCCCACCTACATGGCCGGCCCGGCCACCGCCTACCTCGCGCTGCTCGCCCACCCGGACTTCCAGGGCGACGAGTTCGACTCGTTCGACGAGATCATGTCCGGCGGGGCGCCGCTGCCCGAGGGCGTCGTGCGCCGCTTCGAGGACCGCACGGGCTACTACATCGGCCAGGGCTACGGGCTCACGGAGACCACCGCCCAGTGCATCGTGGTCCCGCGCGGGCTGCGCGCACCCGTCGACCCGGACTCCGGCAACCTGTCCTGCGGGCTGCCGCTGGCCTCCACCGTCGTGCGCGTCCTCGACGACGAGGGCGCCCCGGTGGGCCCCGGCGAGGTGGGTGAGATCTGCGTGCGCGGCCCCATGGTGGTCCGCGAGTACATCAACAACCCCGAGGCCACGGCGCGGGAGATCCCGGACGGAGAGCTGCACACGGGCGACGTGGGGTTCATGGACGCGGACGGCTGGGTCTTCATCGTCGACCGCAAGAAGGACATGATCAACGCCTCGGGCTACAAGGTCTGGCCGCGCGAGGTCGAGGACGTCCTCTTCACCCACCCGGCGGTCCAGGAGGCCGCGGTCGTGGGGGTGCCCGACGACTACCGCGGCGAGTCCGTCGCGGCCTTCGTCACCCTCCACCGCGGCGCGCAGGCCACGGAGCGGGAGATCATCGACTACTGCCGCGAGCACTTGGCGAGCTACAAGGCCCCGCGGACCGTGACGTTCATCGACGAGCTGCCCAAGACCGCCTCGGGCAAGGTGCTGCGGCGCGAGATCCGCGCCGACGCCGCCGAGTCCGCGGACGCAGCGGAGCCGGTCGACGCCGCCGAATCCGCTCCGGGGGCGGGCGCATGAGCGGGCGCAGCGCGGCCTGGGACGCCGCCGCGGCCGAGCTCGAGGGCCTGCGCGACCTCTGGCCCGCCGATGTGCCACAGGCGCTCGACCCCGCCGCGTGGGCCGGCACGCTGGGCGATCGCCTGGACCGCTGGGCCCGCGAGCGCCCGGAGACCACCGCGATCCACTTCTACGGCGCGGACACGACGTATGCCGAGCTCGAGCGCCAGGTCGCGGCCTGTGCGGGCTGGCTGGCCGCGCGCGGCGTGCGTCCGGGCGACCGGGTGGGCGTCTACCTGGCCAACTGCCCGCAGTTCATCGTCGCGTTCCTCGCCATCCTGCGCCTGCGCGCGGTGCACGTGCCGGTCAACCCCATGTTCAAGGCCGCCGAGCTCGCCCACGAGCTCGACGATGCCCGGCCCCGCGCGCTGCTCGCGCAGGCGGAGTTCCGGCCCGTCGTGCAGGCCGCGGCCGCGGAGCTCGGACTGCGCCTCGAGGACGCACAGGGCGCCCCGGCCGGAGATGCGGGCGCGGCCGGGGATGCCGCGCAGGCCCAGGGGACCCAGGCCCGGGATGCCGCGCAGCCCTCCGAACCGCTGTGCGTGGGCTACACCCAGCTGGGCGATGCGCTGCCCGGGCCCGCGGTGCCCGCGGCGCCGTTCGGCCCCGCCGACCCCGCGCTGGGCTCGGACTGGGCGGCCATCCTCGCCAGCCCTCCCGCCCCGGCGGCGCAGGCGGATCCGGACGCGCTCGCGGCGCTCAACTACACGGGCGGCACCACGGGCCTGCCCAAGGGCTGCGAGCACACGCAGGCCCACATGCTCTACACCGCCGTGAGCTCGCTGGCCGGCATGGGCCTGCAGCCCGGGGCCGGGGGCCAGAGCGTCCTGGGGTTCCTGCCGATCTTCTGGATCGCCGGCGAGGACTTCTGCATCCTCAACCCGATCGTGGACGGCTCGACCCTCGTCCTCATGACGCGCTGGCACCCCGAGGCGGCGCTCGCGCTCATCGAATCCCAGGCAGTCACGACCACCGTGGCGATGGCCGACAACTACGTCGAGCTCATGGAGCTGCCGGGCTTCGCCGCGGCGCGCACCGACTCCCTGGCCGAGTGCATGGCCATCTCGTTCGTGCGCAAGCTCGACCCCCAGCTGCGCGCGCAGTGGCGGGCGGCCACGGGCACCGTGCTCCACGAGGCCTCGTTCGGCATGACGGAGACCCACACGGCGGACACGACGACGCACGGCCTGGACGCGGACGACCAGGACCTGCGCGCCGAGCCCATCTACTGCGGCTACCCCGTCCCCGGCACGCGGATCCTCGTCGTCGACGACGACCTGGTCCCCGTGCCGGCCGGGACGCCCGGGCAGATCATCGAGTCCTCGCCCTCCGTGCTCACCCGCTACTTCAACCGGCCGGAGGCCACCGCGCAGCAGCTCGTGGACGGCTGGCTGCTCACGGGCGACACCGGCCGCTTCGACGAGCACGGCGCCCTCACCTACCTCAGCCGCACGAAGGAGATGATCAAGGTCAGCGGCATGAGCGTCTTCCCGGCCGAGGTCGAGTCCCTCTTCAAGGACCATCCCGACATCGTGCGCATCGCCGTGGCCCCGCGCGAGGACGCGGCGGCGGGCCAGATCCCGGTCGCCTTCATCGAGGCCGCACCCGGGTCGACGACGAGCGCGGAGCAGTTCCGCGCGTGGGCGGCGCAGCGCATGGCGGTCTACAAGGTGCCCGAGGTCCACCTCGTCGACGCGATGCCCATGACCGCGACCGGCAAGATCCGCAAGGTCGAGCTCATCGCGGGCCTCGAGGAGGCGGAGGGCGCATGAGCACGGTCCTCGTCGCCAACCGCGGCGAGATCGCCGTGCGCGTCATCGCGACCGCCCAGGCCCTGGGCCACCGCGCCGTCGCGGTCCATTCCGCCGACGACGCCACGAGCCTGCACGTGAGCGCGGCGGACCTCGCCATCGAGCTGCCGGGCACCGGCCCCGCGGCCTACCTCGACATCGCCGCGCTGACCGCCGCGATCGAGGAAGCCGGCGCAGACATCGTCCACCCCGGCTACGGCTTCCTCGCCGAGTCCGCCGCGTTCGCCCGCGCGTGCGCCGCCGCCGGGGCCGCGTTCGCCGGGCCCTCCCCGGAGGCGCTCGAAGCAACCGGGGACAAGGCGCGCACCGCGGCGCTCGCCCGCGAGCTCGGGATCCCCCTGGGCGCCTCGACTCCGGTGCTCGACGGCGCGGACGGCGCCCGCGAGCTGCTGGCGGCATCCCCGCAGGGCATCGCGCTCAAGGCCGTGGCCGGCGGCGGGGGCCGCGGCATCGCCGTCGTGACGGAGCCCGGGGAGCTCGAGGCCGCGTTCGCCCGCTGCGCCGCCGAGGCGCGCGCCGGGTTCGGCGACGACCGCGTCTTCGCGGAGGAGTGGTTCGCCGGCGCCCGGCACATCGAGGTGCAGTGCGCGGGCCTGGGCGATGGCCGCGTCGTCGCCGTGGGCGACCGCGACTGCTCCCTGCAGCGCCGGCGCCAGAAGGTCATCGAGATCGCGCCCGCACCGGGGCTCGACCCGGGCCTGCGCGCGCGGCTGTGGGAGGCCGCCGAACGGCTGCTCGCCGCCCTCGACTACGCCTCGCTGGCCACCGTCGAATTCCTCGTCGCGGGCGACCGGTGGGTGCTGCTCGAGGTCAACCCGCGCATCCAGGTCGAGCACACCGTCACGGAGGAGGTCACGGGCCTCGACCTCGTGGCCGTGCAGCTCGCGCTCGCCTCCGGGGAGCCCGTGGACCTGCCGCGCGGTGATCCCGGGGGCGTGCCGGGCCGCTTCGCCGTCGAGGCGCGCGTGGGCGCCGAGGCGCTGCGCGCCGATGGGGCCGTGGAGCCGGCCGTGGGCCGCGTCGAGGGCCTCGAGCTGCCGTTCGGGCCGGGGGTGCGCGTGGACTCGTGGCTGCGCCCGGGCACGCAGGTGGGCGCCCTCTACGACTCGCTGCTGGCCAAGGTCACGGTGAGCGGGGCGGATCTCGCCGGGGCCGTGCGCGCTCTGACCGGGGCACTCGCCCGCACGCGGATCCGCGGGGTCGACACGACGCTGCCGCTCCTGCGGGCCATCCTCGCGGCGGGCCTGGCGGGGGAGGCCACGACCACCGCGCTGGACGAGCGGCTGGGCGAACTGCTCGAGGCCGCGGCGGGGATCGCCGCGGACGCGGAACCGGGAGACCGGGGGCGTCCGGATGGAGAGCCGGGTGGCGCCTCGGGCCCGGGTCCGGACGGTCAACCGGCCAGTGCCTCGGGCGCGGGTGGGAGCGGGGAACCGGAGTCGGGTGCGGCACTGCCGGAGCCTGGGCCGGGCGAGGAGTATGTCCGCGCGCCGCTGACCGGCACCGTCATCGCCCTCGGCGAGGGCAGCGAGCTCGCGGTCATCGAGGCGATGAAGATGCACCACCCGGTCACCGCGCCGCCCCACGCACGGGCGCGCGCGCTCGTCGCGGTGGGCCAGACGGTCCGCGCGGGCGAGCCCCTGTTCCTCATCGAGACGGCCGAACCGGGCGCCGGCGCGGTAGACGCGGAGGCGGCCGCGGAGCATCCCGGCATCGCCGAGGCGCGCGAGCGCCACGCGGGCACGGGCGACGAGGCGCGCCCCGAGGCGGTGGCGAAGGTCCACGCCCGCGGCCGGCGCACGGCGCGGGAAAACCTCGCCGACCTCGTCGTCGCGGGCACGTTCGTCGAATACGGCCCGCTGGCCATCGCCGCGCAGCGGGCCCGGCGCAGCCGCGCCGACCTCATCGCCCGCACCCCGGGCGATGGCCTGGTGGGCGGGATCGGGCGGATCGCAACGCCGGCCGGCGAGGTCGAGGCGGTCGTCATGAGCTACGACTACATGGTGCTCGCCGGCACGCAGGGCGCCCGGAACCACGCGAAGACGGACCGGCTCATCCACGTGGCCCGGGAGCGCGGGCTGCCCATCGTCCTCTTCGCCGAGGGCGGGGGCGGGCGGCCCGGGGACACGGACATCCCGCCCGGTGCGCAGCTCGACGTCACGACGTTCGCCGCGCTCGCCGGGCTGCGCGGGCGCGTGCCGCTCGTCGCGATCGTCTCCGGCCGGTGCTTCGCCGGCAACGCGGCCCTGGCGGGGGTGTGCGATGTCATCATCGCCACGGAAGACGCGAACATCGGCATGGGCGGGCCGGCGATGATCGAGGGCGGCGGGCTGGGGCGCTTCGCCCCCGAGGACGTGGGCCCGGCCGCTCTGCACGCCCGCACGGGCGCCATCGACGTGCTCGCCGCCGACGATGCCGCGGCCGTCGCCCGGGCCAGGGAGTACCTGGGCTTCGCCGCCGGGGGGAGGGCCGCCGAGGGGAGTGCACCGAACCGCGGTGCTGTCGATGGCGGTGCTGCTGGGGCCGGCGCCCCTGCGGCTGGGACGCGGGAGGCTGAGGCGCTGGAAAGCGAGGGGCCAGCAGCCGGGGCGCCCGAAGCCGGGGACGCCGGGGCCGCGGATTGCCAGGGGGCGCGCCCCGATCCGCGCACCCTTGTGCCCGCCGACCGGCTGCGGGCCTTCGACATGCGCGAGCTCATCGCGGCGGTGGCCGACCCGGCCACCGTGTTCGAGCTGCGCGCGGACCATGCGGACGGCGCGATCGTGGGCTTCGCCCGCGTTCAGGGGCGGCCGTTCGGGTTCATCGCGAACGCCAACCGCCACCAGGGCGGAGCGATCGACGTGGATGCCGCGCGGTCCTTCACCGCGCATCTGCGGCTCGTACAGGCGCTGGGCCTGCCGCTCGTGAGCTTCGTCGACACCCCGGGGTTCATGGTGGGGCCGCAGGCGGAGGAGGAGCCGGGCGTGCGGGTGTTCGGCGAGCTGTTCGCCGCCGGGGCCGCGCTCACGGTGCCCGTGGGCGCGATCATCGTGCGCAAGGCCTACGGCCTGGGTGCCATGGCGATGACGGCCGGGCACCTGCGCGCCACGCAATTCACGGTGGCCTGGCCCAGCGGCGAGATGGGGCCCATGGGCCTCGAGGGCGCCGTGCGCCTGGGCTTCGCCAAGGAGCTTGCGGCCATCGCCGATGCCGACGAGCGCGAGGCCGCGTTCCGGGAGCGCCTCGACGCGCTCTACGAGCAGGGCCGGGCCATGAGCGCGGCCGAGGTCTTCGACGTCGACGACGTCATCGACCCCGCCGACACCGCGCGCTGGATCGCGACGCTGGGCTAGGCCCAACCGCCGACGCCCTCCGTGCCGCGACCCGGCGTTGGCGCAGCGGACCGGGGCGCGCCTCGGGAGCGGGCTGGTTGCGCGCACGGGGAGCGGCGCGGCTGCGCACCTTGAGAGAACGGGCAGCTGTGCACCGGACGCGGGGTGGCTGCGCACTTCGGCAGAGCGGGCAGTTGTGCACCGGGAGCGTTGCGCCTGCGCGAGCCGGAACGGGGCGGCCGTGCACCTCGGCGGCCGGACACTGAGCCGCGCGCGCTGCCGCGTAGACTGCGTGACCATGCGCGCACTCGACCGACGGATCGGGGGCCTTGCGCTGCCGGCCCTGGGCGCGCTCGCCGCCGAGCCGATCTTCCTCCTCGCCGACACCGCGATGGTCGGCCATCTGGGCGCCGGGGCGCTGGGCGCACTCGCCATCGCCGGGACCATCGTGCAGACGGTCCTGGGCCTCATGGTCTTCCTCGCCTATGCGACGACCCCGCGCGTGGCCCGCCACCTGGGCTCGGGCGATCAGCGCGCCGCCGTCGGCGCGGGCTTCGACGGCATCTGGCTGGCCCTCGTGTGCTCGGCCGTGCTCGTGGCCGGCGGGCTGCCGCTGCTGGGCTGGCTGCTGGGCCTCTTCCATCCCGCGCCCGAGGTGGCCGCCGGCGCCCTGTCGTACCTCACCATCTCCTGGTGGGGGCTGCCGTTCATGCTCGTCGTCGTCGCGGCGACGGGTCTGCTGCGGGGCCTGCAGGACACGAAGACGCCGCTCTTGGTCGCGGCCGGCGGGTTCGGGCTCAACATCGCGCTCAACGCGCTGTTCATTTACGGGCTAGGCATGGGGGTGGCCGGTTCCGCGCTCGGCACCGTGTGCGCCCACGCCGCGATGTGCGCGGTCTACATCGTCATCGCAATCCGCGCGGCGCGGCGCTTCGGGGCAGACCTCCGCCCGGACTGGGCGGGGGTGCTCGCCGCGGCCCGCACTTCGGGCTGGCTGCTCGTGCGCAATGCCTCGCTGCGCGGCGGCCTCATCGTCCTCATCGCCGCGGCCACCGCGCTGGGGACGGCGCAGCTGGCCGCCCTGCAGGTGGCCCAGACGCTGTTCAATTCGCTCGCACTCGTGCTCGACTCCATTGCGATTGCGGGCCAGGCGCTCATCGGCTTGGAGCTGGGCCGCCGGGATCGCGCAGGCGTGGCCGCCGTGCAGCGCCGGCTGCTGCTGTGGGGGACCGGTTTCGGAGTCGTCGTGGGCGTGCCGCTCGCGTGCGCCTCACCGTGGGTGGGCACCGCGTTCACCTCGGACGGTGCCGTGCGCGCGCTGCTCGCCCCGCTCGTGCTCGTCCTGGCGCTGTGCATGCCCATCGCGGGCTGGGTCTTCACCCTCGACGGCATCCTCATGGGCGCCGAGGATGCCCGCTACCTCGCGCTTGCCCAGGTGGTCTCGTTCCTCGTGCTCGCCGCGTGCGCGTGGGCGGCGATGGCCGCGTTCGGATCGCTCACCGCGCTCTGGGCGAGCTTCTGCTTCGGCTTCATGGGCGCCCGGGCGGTCACGCTGGGCCTGCGCATGCGCGGCCAGGGGTGGATCGAGCGCGCCGAGGCGCGAGCCTGACCACACGGGTCTCCTGCAGTGCTGTGTTTCCTGGGGACTGATGCTTTGGGCGGGCTTGTGGTGCTTGTTGGGTTGATTGTTCCGATGGTGCTCGGCGGCGCTGGCTGCACAGGTTTCGCCGGTTGAGCCCGGTGCGCTCTTCTCGCCGGCGCGCTCCCTCTAACGGATGTACGGGGCCGACTTTCGCCATTGCGCCACAGAAAATCGAAGAGTATTAGGTCGTCTGGGCTTTGCGGAGTCCTTTCCATGCTCTCGTGTCCGTGCCTCGTTCTATCCTGGATCCACGACGGAAACATCCAGCAGGCGGGGCCGGCGGACACGCGGAGAGGGGGCGAGTGGCATGGCGGATCATCGGAATGCGAGCAGCGGAGACCCCGCGGGCCCCGCGCGTCCCGGTGGTCCCAGACGCTCCGGCAGCCCTGGAGACGACCACCTCCGGCCGCAGGGCTACGATGCCGCGGTCTTCGCGGCGCTGGCCGAGGAGACTACCGTCATCAGCAGGCACAGCCTGCGCCGCATGCTCGGCCCCGGCCTCACGGCACTGCAGAGCATGATCGACCACGGGGTGCTCCGCACCCTGGGTGTCGACGACGGTGCACTGCTCGATTCCTCCGGCGATTGCGTGGGAATCGGTGAGGTGTGCACGGGGTGCGGTCTGCTCGACCTCGCTCCGGATGCGCACCGCTCATCCGACCAGGCGACTGGCCGCGGACTCGACTGCGTCGGAGGCGACGCTCCAGCTGCGGGGGCATCGACAGTCGATCGCACATCGGGGGCTTGGCCGGGACCCGGAGGAGGCGAGGGCCACGGTGGGCGCAGGGGTGAGGGCGCCGGTGCGCGTGACGAAGCGGTGGGCCTCTGCCGCTGCCCGGCGGCGGGGCCGGCCGAGGAGCCTGTGACCGTCGAACCGCGTCGTCTCTTCGATCTTCCCGGTCTCGGTGCCCCGGTCAGCCCGGCTCCCGACGACATTCCCTGGGCCGATGCGATCCCCGTGGATGCCGAGCTCATTCCGGTTGCGCGCATCGCCCGCCTGCTCACCCTCCACGCGCCTGGTCGAGTCCCCGGCCAGCTCTACGACGGCGGGAAGCTGCGCTTGGGGATGACCGTGGGCGCGGTGCTCGACATCAGCGAATACTCCGCCCACCGGCTCATTGCCCAGGCGCTGACCGCGCTGCTCGGTCTGCCCCGACTCGTGGCGCAGGTGCGGTGCGGGCTCATCGACTTCCGCAAGCTCGCACTCGCCGCGGACCTCGCCGGCGACTTCCCGCTGCTGCGGCTGCGGCGCATCGACCAGCAGCTGGCCGCCCTGCGACCGAGCATGCGCCTTGCCGACTTTCGTCGGCACCTCGTGCGAACCGTCGCAGCGGCCCAGGATCCGACGGAGCTGGCCGAGCTCGCGCACAGCCGGCGGCGCGTCGAATACAGGCCGCAGGCGGACGGGACCGCCGTACTCTCGCTCATCGGCCCCAGTGCCGAACTCGACGCGCTGCATCGGCGCCTCTACGCGGTTGCACGGGCCGTGCGGCGCAGCGAACTCGGAGCCTTCGGGCAACAGGTGCCGCCCGGGGCGCGCGTCATCGATGAGCGCAGCCTCGACCAGCTCTGCTTCGACATGCTCTCCTCGTACCTGCCGCACGTGAGTGTGCAGGCCGTGCTCCCCATCGAACCGGGAACTAGTGCCGATGCTGCGGCATCCCGCGGGTCCCGTCCCACCGCGGCCGCTGAAGACGCGCGTGCGCAGCACACCGGTTCGCACCCGCAGCGCGACTCCGGGTCCTTCGGGAATCTGCAGTGCGTCCCCGGTTCGGGCAACGGGGACACCAATCGCGGTCACCCCGCCCCCAGCGCCGGTGCGGCGCAGGCGGTTCGGCCCCCGAGTCAGGTCGATGGTCACGGGGGTGGCCCCGCCGGGTCGGAAGTGACCGGCTCTCACACCCAGGATGACCACGAGCAGGGTGTGCGAACGCATTCCGGTTCGCCACGAGCTCCGGGGTCCATTGTCTGCCGGCACGACGGGAGCTGTCTGCATCGCGCCTGCGGACCCGGCATCGCAGAAGGAGCGGGGAGAGGTGCCGACGAAGGCGAAACCAGCGACCGTCACAGCGCGATGATCGGGGAAAACAGGCCAGGAGTTCCCTGGCAGGGGCGCAGTGTGCCCACTGTGCGGGCACGCGACGAACTGGACCGACCAGACCGGTCGGACAGGCCAGGCCGACCAGACCGGTCGCACAGGCCAAACGGGACAGGTGTGCCGGATGGGGCAGGCGGGACGTTCGGCGCAGACGAACCGGATGGGCCAGGTTGGCCGGGTGGATCCAACGGACCGGTTGGGCTGGACGGCAGCACGGTCGGCGGTCAGGCCGGACAGCTCGTCACCCTCACGCTCACGTGCCCGACGAACACGCAATGGCTGCGCGCCCAGGCTCGGGTCGCTCTCACCGTCCCGGCACTCACCGCCCTCGGACTCAGCGAGCTGCCCGGCGAGCTCGCAGACGGGGCGCTCGTGCCGGCGGATGCCGTGCGCCGGATCGCCGGTGGCCTCGATTCGGTGGTCCGCATCCTCACGGATCCCGTCGACGGTCACGTGCTCGATGCCGCAGCGCGCACCTACGCGATCCCGGCGCCCATGCGCACGGCCGTCGAGGCGAAGTGGCAGCACTGCACGGCACCCGGCTGCTCGCGACGGTCCGGGTCCTGCGAGCTCGACCATCGGGTGCCGTTCGACCACGAGAATCCCGGTTCCGGTGGGCGCACCGACTTCGAGAACCTCCATCCGCTGTGCAAGCGGCACCACCAGATGAAGACCGACGGCAGGCTTGTGCCGACGAGGACCGCTGAGGGCATGCTCGCCTGGAGCCTCAACGGTGGGATCTCCGCGGTCACCGAGGTTTCCGGCAACCCTGTGTCGGCCCAGCACGCGAGCGAATTCACGGCCCTCCTCACTGCGCTCGCTGAATCCAGCGGAACGGTCGGAGAGGGCGCGGACGGCAGGGTCGGGGCGGAGTGCGAACGAGATGCGGCAGCGGGCCACGATGTTCGCCTCGGGAGCACTGGTCCGCTCAGGAGCACCGGTCAGCCCAGAAGCGGTGGTCAGCCCAGAAGCGTTGGCCACCTCGGAGGCGGCAGCGACCGCGGGGGCAGTGGTCGATCCGGGGGCAGTGGTCATCCCGGAAGCGCTGACACGCCCCACGTCGAGCCTCCGCCCTTTTGACGAGCCTCAGCCCACTTTCACGAGTCTCTGCCCACTTTCACGAGTCTCTGCCGTTCTGACGGGCCTCCTCCCAATTGAGGGGGCACTGCCCAGGACCGTGCCCTTCTTCGGACTTCCCCGGGGGTGAATCCTCACCCGTCGTGTGTCCACACGCCGGTGGTCAATCGGCCTCGCTACGCTGGGAGCATGGCAACAATCCGCCCCCTGAGCGACGACGCCGCGACCCAACAACTGCTCGAGCCGTTCCTCCTGCTGGCCGTCAACTGGTCGATGGACAAGCCGGAACTCTCGCGTGCCGAGGCCATGAGCCGGCCCGAGCTCGCCCGCTACGTCACGGGGTGGGGTCAGGCCGGCGACCTCGCGCTCGGGGCGTACGAGGGCGACGGTGCGGATCGGCTCATCGGGGCGGCGTGGCTGCGGCGGTTGCCGGACTCGCCCGGCTACGGCTGGGTCGCCGACGACATCCCCGAGCTCACCATCGCGGTGCACCCGGACAGGCAAGGCGAGGGGATCGGCACCGCGCTGCTGCGGGCGCTCAAGGGCGCGGCGCGCGTAGCGGGGGAGCGGGCCATCAGCCTGTCGGTCGAGGATGGCAACGGCGCCGCCCACCTCTACGCCGCCGCCGGTTTCCGCACCGTCGGCGCCGATGGCGACGCCTCGATCATGCTGCTCGACCTCAGCGCTTAACCCGCACGCGCTGCAGCGTGGCACCGTTGTTCGGGCACCCGCGCTCCACCGCTGCACAAGGCCCGAACACGGTCTCGAGATGCGCCGGAACGGCCGGGTGCGGCGGCTGCGAGCCGGAGAACATGCTCGGTGTTGTGAAGTGCTCCGGTCTGGGAGCGCCCGATGTTCGGGTACGCGCCGGAACGGGACGCAGCGCGTGGATCCGGAACGGGAGACCACTGGGCTGAGCCGGAACGGGCGACCATCGCGCTGACCGCCGACAGATCCGGGGGGCATCCCGTCGGGTGAGAAGGCGGATGAGAACCAGAACGGTTCCGGATGGATGGGTGCGGGCGGCGTGGGAGCGGGCCTGAGCCCGTGCGCCGCTCGGTGCGGGAGCGGGCCTGAGCCGATGCACCGCTCGGTGCGGGAGCGGGCCTCAGTCCGTGCGCCGACCAGCGCGGCGCTTGTCCACCCCCCCGATCGTTCAATGCATGCGCTTGCCCGTGCCCGTGCTCGTGCTCGTGCCCGTGCCCGTGCCCGTACCCGTGCCTCCCGCCACAGTCCATGCGCCGGTCCGTGCGCACGCCCGCCGGAGCCGCGCACCCGTCTCAGCCGACCTGTGGCAGCGGCGGCAGTTCGGCTTCGAAGAGCCAGGGGAAGAGCGCCTCGCGTGCCTGGGATCCCGCGCGCTCCTCGACGAGGCCGAGGAAGTCATCCGTGGTGACGTTGCCGAACCGGTGGCGCGCCGTCCACTCGCGCAGCAGGCCGAAGAACGCCTCGTCGCCGGCGGTGGCGCGCAGCACGTGCAGCGTGAGCGCACCGCGCTTGTAGACGTCGTCATCGAACATGTCGTCGGGCCCCGGATTGGCGAGGACACCGCGGGCTGCCTGGGCAGGCTCCGTCCGGGGCGAACCAGCCTCTCCGGCGTCGGAGCTCATCGTGCCTTTCGCACCGCCGTTGGAATCAGCACCGCCTGCGGATCCGCCCACGTCGGCGGAACTGGCCGCGACGTCGGAACCAGCGCCGCCTGCGGAACCGCCCACGTCGGCGGAACCGGTCCTGCCCTCGGAACCAGCGCCGCCTGCGGAACCGCCCACGTCGGCGGAACCGGCCCCGCCGTCGGAACCTGCTGGACGACCGGCACCGCGTGCTCCGCGTGCCCCCTCGGTCACGTCGCTCCCCTCGCAAACCCCCGCATCCGGGTCGCCTGCGCCGCCTGCGCTACCTGCGCCGTCTGCACCGCCAGCACTACCAGCGCTGTCTGCATCGTCAGCGCCAACCGACCCGCTCGCGTCCGCACCGCGTGCCCCCGCCGCGCGGGAGACGACGCCGCCGACGGCCTCGCCCACCCGCTCGGCCGCGCGCCGGAGGAACCCCGGCCGCAGCGAGTCGTAGTGCGCCTTGGCCTGCTCATCGGCCGAACCTCGCCCCGAGGCCTCGGACCACAGCCACTCGGCGTAGCAGGCGAAGCCCTCGTTGAGCCAGATGTCGCGCCAACGGGCGGGCGTGACGGAGTTGCCGAACCACTGATGGGCCAGCTCGTGGGCCACCAGCCGCTCGGCCTGCCACGTGCGGTGGAGGTGATTGGGGCCCAGGATGGACAGCGGCTGGGACTCCAGCGGGATCTCCAGCACGTCATCGGTGACGACGACCCCGTACGCGTCGAACGGGAACGGGCCGAAGCGCTCCTCGAACGCGCGCATCATGCCGTGCTGACGGCTCAGGGCCCGCTCCGCGTGCGCCCACCGCTCCGGCGGGCACGCCAGGCGCAGCGGCACGCGAGAGACATCAGAGCCCGCGGGGGCGGGAATCTCGCCGCGCCGGTACCGGCCGATCTGCATGGTCGCCAGGTAGGTTGCCACCGGCACATCCGAGCGCCACGTCCACTGCGTGCGCCCGGCCTTGCGGCGCTCGCCCACCAGCTCGCCGTTCGAGATCGCGGTGTACTCCGACTCGACGAGGATGGAGATCTGGAACGTCGCCTTGTCCGAGGGGTGGTCGTTGCACGGGAACCACGTCGCGGCCCCATTGGGCTGGCCCGCCACGAGCACCCCGTCCTCGAGCTCCTCCCAGCCCACATCGCCCCACGTGCCCATCGCCGGCTCCGGATTGCCCGAGTAGTAGACGTCGAGCGCGAACTCCTGGCCCTCCTTGAGCGCCTTCCCCGGGCGCAGCACGAGCTTCGAGCCCACCGTCTTGTAGCGGCAGCGCTGGCCGTCGAACTGGGCGCGATCGCAGCGCAGGCCCACGAAGTCCAGTTCGATGGCATCCGCAGCGGCGCGCATGACTCCGCGCAGCGTGGCGTGCCCGCTCAGTCGATTGGGCACGATCCGGTAGTCGAGGACGAGCTCGTAGTGGTCGATGCGCACGGCGGCGGTGCCGGATTCGGGGGTATACGGGTCGAGCACTGTCATGCGCGGGTGCCGCGTCCTTTCGCTGGGTGCGGGCCGGCCGCACGGAAGGGTGGGGATAGGGGAATGCTACGCGCCGGGCGGCGCAGGGGGCTCCGCAGCCGAGGCGCGGGACGGCGCATCGGCACCGGCAACGGGCGCGTCACCGTGTGCTGCAGAGGCCGCGCGCTCATGAGCGGGTATCGGCTGCGCTTCGCGGGCAGGCTCCCCGCGGGCAGGCGCATCGCGCGCGCCCTCGTCCTGCGCTTCGCTTTCGTGCGCATCCGCCTTCCTTGCATCCCGCCTGTCCGCGTCCTCGTCGCGCGCATCCTCGGCCGCCAGCGGGGCATCGAGCCACGGGACCACGGGGTTGCCGGTGAAGTACGCGTGCGGCGGCACGAACTCGCCGCGCATGACGAGCGAGGCGGGCCCCACGGTGGCCGAGCGGCCCAGCTGGGCCGCCGGGAGGATGACGCTGTTGGGCCCCAGCGTGGAGCCCTCGTCCAGGGTGACCGAGTCGAGCGCCATGACCCGGTCGTGGAAGAGGTGGGTCTGGACGACGCAGCCCCGGTTGACGGTCGAGTTGTCGGCCAGCTCCACGAGGTCGGCCTCGGGCAGCCAGTAGGTCTCGCACCACACCCCGTGGCCGATCTTCGCGCCGAGGGCCCGCAGGTACCAGACGAGGGCGGGCGTGCCGACGGCCGTGCGCGCGAACCACGGCGCGGTGATGAGCTCGACGAACGTGTCGGCCACCTCGTTGCGCCAGATGAAGGCCGACCACAGGGGGTGCTCGCCGGCCCGGATTGGCCCGACGAACAGCCACTTCGCCGCGACCGCGATCCCGGCGGCAACCGCGCCGGCGGCCATCATGACGAGGCCGGAGAGCGCGGCGGCGAAGAGCGCGGCGCCGAGCCCGCCGGGCCGGCCGGTGAGCTGCCCGCCGGCCGCGAGCAGCCAGCACAGGGCCAGGAGAACCCCGGTGACGAGCACCCCCTCCACGGCGACTGCGAGCAGGCGCAGCGTCTCCCACGCCCCGCGGGCCGCGCGCAGCCGTGCCGGAGGCGCGTACGTGAGCGACTCATCGGCGGCCACCTCGCTGCGGCGCAGCTCCACCGGCGGCGAGCCGATCCACGACGAGCCCTTGCGCGACTTCCTGGGTGCGGCGGAGAGCACCGCGACGAGCGCGTTCTTGGGCACGCGGCGCCCGGCGGCGGTGATGCCCGAATTGCCCAGGAAGGCCCGCTTGCCCACCTTCGCCCGGCCGATGCGCATCCAGCCGCGGCCCATCTCGTACGAGGCGACCATCGTGTCGTCGGCGAGGAATGCGCCGGCGGCGATCTGCGTCATCTTCGGCACGAGCAGCACGGTCGAGGCCTCGACACCGCGGCCCACCTTGGCCCCCAGCAGCCGCAGCCACACGGGGGTGATGAGGCCCGCGTAGAGCGGGAAGAGCAGGTCGCGGGCCATGTCCATGACCCGCTCGGTGGCCCAGATCCGGTAGCCCATGGCCGAGCGGACGGGGAACTCGCCTTCGCGCAGCCCGGCCCCCAGCGCCCGCACGACCGCGAGGATGAGCAGCGCGGTGCACGCAAACCACGCGAGCGCCTGGAACGGCGCCCACGCGAGCAGCGCCAGCGGCCGGGTGGCGACCTCGGGCCCGGAGACGGCGACCATGAGCGCGAGCCCCGGCACGGCCGCAAGGTAGGGGATCGTCGCCTGCCCCAGCGAGCCGAGCGCGTAGAGGAGGAACGGGGCGTGGCGGCGCGTGCGCGGGGGCGGCGGCCAGTGACGGCGCGCCTTGCCCACCCGCACCGCCGGCGAGCCGGAGTACACCTGGTTCTTGCGCACCTTCCCGGTGACCGCAGAACCGGGCTCCACATGGGCCCCCGCGCCCACCTGCGCGCCGGGCATGAGCGTGGAGCGGGCTCCCACGGTGGCGCCGCGGCCCACCCGGATCGCGCCGATGCGCAGCAGGTCGCCGTCGACCCACCAGCCGCGCAGATCGACCTCCGGCTCGATCGCCGCACCCGCCTCGAGGGTGAGCAGGCCGGTGACCGGGGGCACGGAGTGCAGGTCCACGCCGGGCCCCACGCGGTTGCCCAGCAGCCGGGCGTACCAGGTCACCCACGGCGCACTCGCGACGGACACCGCGGCGGCGAGGTCCGCGATGTGCTCGGCGAGCCACAGCCGCAGGTGCACCCCGCCCGAGCGCGGATAGACCCCCGGGCCCACCCCGGCCAGCAGCGCCCGGGCCACCCCGGCGGAGACGAGCATGCGCCCCCAGGGCGTGACGAACGCGGCGAAGAGGGCCAGCGTGAGCCAGCCCGGTGCGGTGGGCACGCGGGCGCCCAGCAGGGCCGCGGCCTCGAGGACGAGGAAGGCGATGACGAGCCAGCGCATGCCCGCGAGGATGTGGACGGGAATCCCGAGCAGGGTCTGCAGGGCCTGCATCGAGCGCTTCGTGCGCACCACGGTGCGCGCGGCCCGGGCCGCCGGGGCCTGGGACTCCGCGCCCAGGCACAGGTCGACGAGCGCGCCGAAGCGCGGGTGGGCGTAGACGTCGCCGACGGTCACGGCCGAGTGCCGGGCGCGCAGCCGCGAGACGAGCTGCGCGGCCGCGAGCGAGCCCCCGCCGGCGGAGAAGAAGTCGGTCGCCTCCCCGGGGACGGCCCCGAGCACCGCCGCCCACTGCTGCGCGATCCACTCGGCCTCCGGCGGCAGCGGACTGCCGTCCGCCGGCTCGGCCGCGGCGGCACCGGGCAGCGGCCACGGCAGCGCGGCGCGGTCGACCTTGCCCGAGGTCTTCGTCGGCAGCTCGTCGACAAGCGCCAGGCGCGGCACGAGCGCGGGCGGCAGGGACTCGCGCAGCCGCGCGGCCCAGCCCTCGATCGCCGCCTCCGCCTGCGGGCTGCCGGCGGACGCGCCCAGGGCGGGGTCGTCCGGGGCGAGGTAGCCGATGAGCAGCTGCGTGCCGCCCGGGGTGGACTTCACCGCGGCGGCCGCCCCGCGCACGCCCGGCAGGGCCTGCAGCGCGGCATCGACCTCGCCCAGCTCGATGCGCCGGCCCCCGAGCTTCACCTGCTCGTCCGCGCGGCCCACGAACAGCAGCCCCGCCGGGTCGTTGACGACGATGTCGCCGGAGCGGTACGCCCGCTCCCAGCCCAGCGACGCCATGGGCGCGTACTTCTCCGCATCCTTGGCCGGATCGAGGTAGCGCGCCAGCCCGGCGCCGCCGATGATGAGCTCACCGGAGGCGCCCTCGGGCACCGGGAAGCCCGTGGCGGGGTCGACGATCGCGAGGCTCCAGCCGCGCAGCGGCAGCCCGATGCGCACGGGTCCCGCGCCCAGCTGTGCGGCGCATGCGACGACCGTGGCCTCGGTGGGCCCGTAGGTGTTCCACACCTCGCGCTCACCGTCGGCCAGGCGGGCCGCGAGCTCGGGCGGGCACGCCTCGCCGCCGAAGATGAGCAGGCGCACCGAGTCGAGCGTCTCGGCCGGCCACAGCGCGGCCAGCGTCGGCACGGTGGACACGATCGTGATGCGGCGGCTGGCCAGCCACGGGCCCAGGTCCATCCCGGACTTCACGAGCGCCCGCGGGGCCGGGACGAGGCAGGCACCGTGGCCCCAGGCCAGCCACATCTCCTCGCAGCTCGCGTCGAAGGCGACGGACAGGCCGGCGAGCACGCGGTCGCCCGGCCCGATCGGATCCTCGGCGAGGAAGAGCTCCGCCTCCGCGGCGACGAACGCGGCCGCCGAGGCGTGCGAGACGGCCACGCCCTTGGGCTTGCCGGTGGAGCCCGAGGTGAAGATGATCCAGCAGTCGTCGTCCGGCCGCGGCTCGCGCAAGGCCGGCGGCGCGGTGCGCTCCGCCCGGCTCTCGATGGCAAGGCCAGGGAAGCCGGGCACCGACTGGGCCCCCGCGCTCGCGCCGGGTGAGCCCTCGGGGCCCATGATGACCGCGGCCACCGCGGCCTCGCCGAATACGGTGGCTGCGCGCTCCTCCGGGTCGTCCACGTCGACCGGCACGTAGGCCGCCCCGATCATGAGTGCGCCGAGGATCGCGGTGTAGAGCTCGGCGGTGCCGCTGGGCACGCGCACGCCCACCCGGTCGCCGGGTCCCACGCCCGCGGCGTTGAGGGCGAGCCCGACGTCGCGCACCTGCGCGATGAGCTCTTCGTAGCTGAGCACGCGCCGCCCATCGTCGAGCGCCGGGGCGTGCGGGTGCGCGGCGGTCGTGGCGAGGAGGATGTCGATGAGGGTGCGGGGAGGGCCGGCGAGCGGCGCGGCGGGGAACTGCGGGGGATGAACGGTCACGGCAGGCCTTCGTGGGGTGCGTGAGAGCGGAATCGGCGCAGAGCGGGCCGCGGGCCGCGGCCGTGGACGACAATGGTCATGACGATGGTACGTCGAAACCGGGGCGGCCCGGACTGGACGCCCGCGGGCCGGGCCGGGCGGGTGCGATCGGCTGGCGGTGGGAGGGTGCGAATGCGCTGGTGGGCGGGGCATGACGGGGACGCCGAGGCGCGCCTGCGTGCGCTTGCCGCCCGCGCGTGGGGCGCGGGCCGGGCGGGCATCGCACGCACCGCCGGCCCGCCGCAGCTGCGCGTCGGCGCCGAGCGCGTCGCGGCCTCGCTGGCCCGGTCCGGTCCGTGGGGTGCCGCCGCCTGCGCCGAGCCGGGCGAGCGCGGCGGCCTGGGCATCGACATCGAGGACGCCGGGGCGTTCGCCAACTCCGGCACCCGCGCCGCCGACTTCGCCGCGACCGTGCTGGGCCCCGCCGAGCTCGACTGGTATCGGGCCGCGGGCGCCGGCAGCGAAAAGGCGCGGTTGGGCCTGCTGCTCATCGCCTGGGTGCGCAAGGAGGCCGTCGTCAAGGCGTCGCGGACCGGTTTCGATACCGCGCGCGGGGGCGTCGATCCCCGCGACGTCGAGGTCTCGGCCCCCTGGGAGGCCCCGCGTGCCCTGGGCCCCAGGTGGGCCGGCACCGCGCTGTGGGACCTGGCGCCCGGGGAGGGGCACCAGCCTGCCCCGGGCGGGGCCGGTGCGCAGCGCAACCGTGCCGACGCGCGCCTCGGCGACCCGCGCCTAGCCGGCCCGCGGTTAACCGGCCCGCGCCTCGGCGACGGGGCAGATGGCAGCGGGGCGGTGGCCGCCCTCGCCTGGCGCGCGGAGCCCGTCAGCGGCGACCGGAGCACCGGGGACTGAGCGGATGGACGGCACCGGGGGCGGGCCCGGCCGGGCTCACTGCGGCAGGATGCGGCGCACGATCGGCCGGCGCAGCAGCCACCAGAGCAGGAGCACCACTCCGGCGCCCATGAGCCCGTTGAGCCACGGATTCTCCGACGGACTCAGTGGTGTGACCACGAGGGGCAGGACGAGCGCCTGGAGGCAGTAGGCGGTCAGCGAGGCCGTGCCGAAGGGCATGAGGAGCCAGCCCAGCCAGCGGGAGATCCAGGTGCGCAGCACATGGAACAGTGCCAGGAACCCGCAGAACCACACGAAGGCCAGCGCCATGCGCGCGGGCATCATGGGGCTGTTGGAGAACATCTCCGCCGTGGCCGGCTGAATCCGCTCATACCAGTCCCAGAGCCCCAGCCCCTCGAAGAGGTCCGGCGCGTGGACGATGAGCGCGCTCGCGGTCACGGTCAGCGCGGTGATCGTGAGGAGCGCCACGATGAGCGCGGTGCGGATGCGCAGGTGGTTGGCCGCCCAGGTGCGCATGTCCTCGAATTTGTAGCCCATGATCGCGGCGCCGAAGAACAGCAGCTGCCACTGCAGCTCGGCCTCCGGGATCTCCTGGAGGAAGCTGAGCGCGTAGACGGCGATCGACAGCAGGCCCGTGAGCCACCACAGCCCGCGGCGGACGAACCACAGGAACAGCGGCGTGACCGCCAGCATGACGGCGTAGAGGCGCAGGAAGAAGATCCAGTCGGTGAACGCCTGCATGTTGAGGATGTACTTGATGAGCAGCAGCGGCGTGGCCATCTGGTCCTCGGGCGGGAGCGCAGGCAGCCGCTCGTTCGGGCCCACGAGGAGCGTGTAACCGATGATCGCCAGGCTGATCGCCACGCCCCACAGGTAGAGCTTGGCGGCGCGCGAGAGCAGCGCCCACGACAGGTCCTTGAGCGGGGCATTGCGCCCCTTGTACGCGCGGATGTAACCCACGAGCAGCCCCGAGATGAGGAAGAAGCCCTCCGCGGCCGTGACCCACAGGTAGCCCTTGCCGGAGAGGAAGGCCAGCGGTGAGGGCCAGAACTCCAGGTGGTCGAGGATGATGACGACGACGAAATAACCGCGCAGCAGGTCGAGCTCGACTATGCGGCGGCGGCGCGCCGGCTTCTTCGCGTCCATCGCCACACATCGTATCCGCGCTGGGTTATGGATCGGCCCAGCGCGGGCTGTGCACCGGACGTGGGGGTGGGCAGCCGGCTATGACTCGACCGGCACGCGGGCCGGCGCCGTGGCAATCGATTCCGGCAGCGGGGTCCGGCAATCGGGTCCGGCCGCGGCAGCGGGCTCCCGCGGTGGGAGACTGGATGTGTCGGCACTGCCGGGCGCACGAGCAGCGCGAGACGAGACGGGCGAGGAGGAGCCATGGCCAAGCGATTCGCGGTGGGCGATCACGTCACCTGGAACTCGGAGGCAGGCCGCGTTGGCGGCACGATCATCCGCGTGCACACCTCGGACTTCGACTACAAGGGCCACACCCACCGGGCCAGCGAGGCAGACCCGCAGTACGAGATCCGCAGCGACACGACCGATCACATCGCCGCGCACAAGGGCGGCGCGCTGACCCTCGCACCGCGGTGAGCGGGTCAGCCGGAGGACGGGCAGCCCAGGTGGCCGGCGGCTCCGCGGCACCGCGCCTGCTCACGGTGGGCCACTCCAACCTCGACTTCGCGGACTTCGCCCGCGAGCTCGCCGAGGCGCGGGTCGGTCAGATCGTCGACGTGCGCCGCCTGCCCGGATCCGCGCGCTACCCGCAGTTCGATGCCGAGGCACTCGCAGCGGCCCTGGGCGAGCGCGGGATCGGCTACGAGCGCATCGCGGGGCTGACCGGCCGCCGCAACGTCAGCCGCGAGGTGCCGTTTGAGGTCAACGCCTGGTGGCAGAATCGCAGCTTCCACAACTACGCCGACCACGCGCTCGGCGAGGAGTTCGCTGAAGGGCTCACACGCCTCCTGGAGATCGCCCGGAGCGTGAGCGGCGGCGCGGCCGAACCGGTGAAAGGAACGAGCACTGGTGCACCCGCTGCCGAGGCGCCCGGCACCGCGCTCATGTGCTCCGAGGCCGTGTGGTGGCGCTGCCACCGTCGGATCATCGCCGACCACCTGCTGGCCCGCGGGCTGCCCGTCACGCACCTCATGGGGCCCGGCAAGCGTAGCCCCGCGCAGTTGAGCGCGGGAGCACGGGTGTGCGCAGACGGCGGCGATGTCGAGGTCACCTACCCGGGCTGACCCGCCTCACAGGCCCGAAGCCACCACGGCAATAATGCCGCCGTGGCAGCAGTCGACAGTGGCAGCAGCCCACCGCGCCTGCGGCGATGTGCGACCGTACTGGCCCGCCCAGCAGTCCGCTGCGCGCCGACTGCTCCGCCGTGGTGCTCAGCCCCGCTGCGACCGGTCAGCCCCGCTGCGCGCCGCCGGATTCGGCGCCACCTGATTCAGTGCTGGGCTCCCACGGATCCCAGTGGCCGCCCACCTCCGCAAGGCGCGCCTGCGCGGCCCGCGCCGATTCGGCGCCGAAGGGCCAGAGGCCGCTCGAGGATTCCTCGCCCATGTCCGTGCCCCACCGGCTGAACACCGTGTACTCGGGCTCGCGGCGCGCAACCGCGCGCAGCCGCCGCAGACCGCGCGGCCGCTCCTCCTCAACCGACTCGGTGAGACCGGATCCCACGAGGGCGAAGACCGTGTCCTCGAGGTCCTCGGCCGCAGACTCTCCCGTCTCGTCGCAGGCATCGCAGGCGCAGGAGGGGAACGACCGGGCGACCGTGGTGCCGGCGAGCACGGTGACCCCGGGCACGGGGCCGGTCACGATGGCGAACGTGAGCGGCACGGCACCGGGGGAGCGCGGGCGCAGGCGGACCAGGTGTGCCTCGGCCGCTTCGTCGTCCGCGGGCATGCCGAGGGCGGCGAGGTCGCGGAGCGAGACACCGGGGGCGGCCGGGACGGGACCGGTCTCCTCGCTCACCTCGAGGTCGACGCGCGTGCGCAGATGGTCGGCAATCGCGCGGGCGACCTGCGCCAGCGGGGTGAAGCGCTCCGGGTGGGAGATGCGCGAGTACGACTCCTCGGGCGGCCCGTCATCCCACCGCTCGCCGTAGGGAATCGGGGCGCCGGCGGCATCGAGGAAGACCGGAGCGTCGGTCTCCGGGCGCGAATAACCGTCGCGGATCATGCCGCCTCCTGACGTGGGCGCTGGCTGGGGTAGGCGCTGGATGGGATCGGTCCTACCGGGTGGGCGATGCCCGGTGAGCGTGCTGCCGAGCGTGGGGGTCGATCGAAGGGTGCTGTGGCTGACCTGGCTGTGTGCGGGGCGGCCCCTCGCTGACGTGCCTGCTGCACCGCGCGGACGACACGGCCCGGGACCGCGTCGATGCGGTCGGAAGAGCGGTCGCCGCGGGGGCCGCACCCGAGCGTCGGCTTGGCCAGTGCTCAGGTTGTCAGTGTTCAGCCTCTCACTGCCCACGCGGTCAGTATGGCAGTGCGGTCAATAAGGCAGTGCCGAACCGGCCGGCGGAAGAGCCGGCGCCGGCCACGCGCAACCGCCGGCACGCGCTGGACGGCACTGCCGCCTCGGACGGGCATAGGGTGACCTTATGAAGGCACACGAGGGCAGAGACGGCGCGCGGGGACCGGGCAGTCGGCGCGAGGGGGCGCTCTATGTGGAGATCCTCATCCGCGCGCCCCTCGAGCGCGTCTGGGAGCTGACCCAGGATCCCCAGCTGCATCCGCGCTGGGACGGGCGCTTCAGCCGCATCGTGCCCACCCGGCTGCGCGACAACGGCGCGCAGGAGTTCCGCTACGAGCTCAGCCTGGGCTTCCACACGATCACCGGCACGGGAGTGAGCCTGGGGGAGCGCCACGGCGCGCACGGGCAGCGCACTTCGGCGCTGGCCTTCGACACGGATGACCGGCTCTCCCCGCTGGGCCGCGGGCGCGGCTACTGGCGCTACATCCCCACCGATGAGGGGGTGCGCTTCATCACCGGCTACGACTACGCCCCCGGCTGGGGCGCCCTGGGGCGCGTGCTCGACCCGCTCCTCACCCGGCGCCTCGTGTGGTGGCTGACCGCCTGGAGCTTCGACAGGCTCCGGCTGTGGGCGGAGGACGGGACCCAGCCCGAGCGGTTCTCCGGGCTGCGGGCGCTGCGCCCCGGCGGTCCCCGCGCGCACCGCTGCGCGAAACGGCCCCCGCAGCGCGGCCGCACGATCATGGGCGACGCCCCGGCATCGCTCGCGGAGGTCACGCGATGACGGAGGAACCCACGGCAGGCGATCGCATTCCCTGTGAACCCGGCCCGACCGACGGCCCGACCGGTCAACCGAGCGGCGGCCCGACCGACGGCGGCGTCTTCCGCCGTGCACTGGGCGCCGACTTCGACCGGCTGCACCCCCAGCTTCAGCGCCGCTTCGGCGTGAGCGTGGCCGCCGGCTACGGCTGCGTGGGCACCGGGGTCATGGCCGAGCTGCGCCGCGGGCCGTGGTGGACCGTGCCGTTCCTGTCCATCGGCACGCTGCGCAACATCCTCTTCCCCGAGCGGGGGCGAATCGTCGCCTTCCGCATCGACAACTTCCCCTATATCGACGGCTACGGCCGGGAGACCGTCTCGTTCGTGCGCACCATGGAGGTGCGGCCGGGCAGGCGCCGCCGCTTCGACGCGACGATGATCTACAGCGCCAAGCGCGGTGGAGTCGTCGACTACCTGGGCACCCACCAGCACCTCGCAGTCGACCTGGAGCTTGCCGTGACGGATGCCGGCGGGCTGAGCCTGACCTCGGGCGAGCAGCGCTTCTACGAGGGGCCGGTGGGCTTCCGCTTCCCGATGCTGGCCAGCGGCTTCGCCCGGCTGCGCGAGCACTTCGACGACGAGCGCCAGGTCTTCGCCATCGACCTCGAGGTGCGCAATCGCGTCTTCGGCTTCCTCTTCGGCTACCGCGGCGAGTTCACCTGCGAATACCCCGCCATCACCACCGCCCCGGCCCCCGTCAAGCCCTACCGCGAGGAGCGGTGCGAATGACCTCCGTCCTCGCAGCCGCGCTCGGCGCGCAGGCCTCCCTGCTGCGCCCGGAGGTCGCCGAGTACGTCGCCGGTGCGCCGAGCCCGGGCGACGCTGCCGGCTCGGAGAGCGCGCCCTCGCCGGTCGCTGGCAGCGGCCAACCCCGCCGAGGCGTGGGCGAGGGCCTCTTCACCCGCGCCGGCTCGCCGCTGCGCGGGCTGCTCGCGCTCGCCCGCCCCCTCGTGGGACCCGGCCTGCTCATCACCCGCTGGGAGCGCGACGTCCCCTTCCGCATCGTCAACGCCCCCACCGGATCCGCCGCGCTCGCCGCACACCGCTCCTTCTGCTTCGAGGGCGGCGAGCAGGTGGCCGAGGACGTCCTCGTGCCCACCGGGCGCCCCGGTGGCCTGCTCGACCTGCTGGGGCGCGAGCGGCGCATCGAGGTCGCGCTGCGCGCCTCGGCGACGGAGGCCGGGCACCTGCTGCTCGAATCCACCGGCGTGCGGGTGCGGCTGGGCCGTGCGCACGTGCCGCTGCCCGGACCGCTGGGCGTGAGCGTGCGGGTGGAGGGCGGCTTCGACGACGAGCTGGGCCGCCACACGATCGCCGCGCGGATCGCGAACCCGCTGGTGGGCACCGTGCTCGCCTATACCGGCTGGTTCGACTACCGCTACGAGGACTGAGCCCCGCGCGGCCGGTTCGCTCCGGTGGGCTGACCGTGCGGTCCCGGCGCGCTCGCCCCGGCCCGCCCGCCGCGTTCAACCCACCCCGCGCACTGCCCGCCGCGCTTGCCCGCGACCCGCTGGGCCCCTGTACTACGCTGGCGCCTAACTCGTCACCGCACACGCAGCCGCGCGCCCGCCCGCGCAGCCGCGCCAGCCCGCACCCCAGGAGCCGCCCATGGCCGAGCTGAAGAAGACCCTCGGACTGCCCTCGCTCATCGCCCTCGGCGTGGCCGGCGTCGTGGGATCGAGCTGGATCTACACGTCCTCGCAGTTCTTCGCCGATGTGGGCGCCGGCGGCATGATCATCGGCCTGCTCGTCGGCGCCGCGCTCGCCGCGTGCGTGGCGCTGGCCTACGGCGAGCTGACCTCCGCGGTGCCGCGGGCCGGCGGTGAGATCGTGTGGGGCTACACGGCCCTGGGCCGCACCGCCGGCTTCGCGACGGGCTGGTTCCACATCGGCGCCTACATCTCCTCGCTCGCGTTCTACATCACCGCCTTCGGCACCCTGCTGGGCAAGTACGTGCCCGCGATGGCCGACATCCCGCTGTACTCCGTGGGCGGCGAGGCCGTCACGCTGCCGGTCCTCGCGGTGGGCATCGCCCTGGCCATCCTCGTCTTCGCGCTCAACTGGTTCGGCGTCTCGCTGGGCGCGCAGCTGCAGGTGGGCCTCTTCGCGGTCATGATCGCGATCGGCACGGTGCTCGTCGTCGTCGCCGCCGTCCACGGCACGCCGTCGAACCTGTTCCCCCTGTGGACCGCGGACCAGCAGCCGTTCCTGTCGGTCGTGCGCATGGTCGTCCCCGGCATCACGTACGTCGTGGGCTTCTCGCTCGTGGCCGTGCTCGCCGAGGAGTCCAGCCTGCCCGCCGCGAAGGTGGGCCGCGCCGTTGTCCTCACGGTCGCCTGCGCCGCGGCGTTCTACACCGCGGTGCTGCTCGCCACCGCGTACGTGCTCCCGTGGGAGGACGTGGCGAACATGAAGCTCGGCACGATCGACGCGTTCACCCAGGCGGGCTTCCCGCTGCTGGGCCTGGGCGCGTTCCTCATCGGCGCGCTCGGCCTCGTCACGAGCTTCATCGGCCTCTTCGTCGCCTCGAGTCGCGTGGTCCTCGCGCTCGCCCGCGCGCGCCTGCTGCCCCACGGCCTGTCCGTCGTCGAGGAGAATTCCGGCGTGCCGCGGCGCGCGCTCGTCTTCGTCTTCGCCATCACCGTGGTCCTCGGCCTGCTGGGCCCCGGCGCCATCGTGTGGTTCCTCGATGCCGGCGGGGTGTTCCTCGGCATCGTCTGGCTGCTCGTCGTCATCGCGAAGTACCGCATGCCCAAGCGCTTCCCCGGCCTCGAATACGCCTACCGCGCCAGGCCCCAGTGGCTGCCCGCGGTGGGCGCGCTGGGCGCCCTCGCCGTCATCGTCTGCACGGTCTTCCCCATCCCCGGTGTCGACATCGCGCTCAAGTGGCCCCAGGAGTACATCATCCTCGCCGCCTGGGTGCTGCTGGGTACCGTGTTCTTCGCGTTCTCCCCGCGCCCCAAGGACCGCGAGGCCGTGTTCCGCGAGGTCACCGGCCCGCTCGCGGACACCTTCGAGGCGGCGCGCAAGAAGCCGCGCGGCTGAGCTTCGCCTCTCACCGCGCCCGAGGCGCGGGCCGGGCGGGTGCCCGCCCGCGCCTCGGGCGCGGCTAGGGTGGGGCGGTGACCTCACCCGAGCTGGCCCGCGCCGCCTCCCTCATCCGCTCGATCCCCGATGTGCCCAAGCCCGGCATCGTCTTCCGCGACGTCATGCCGCTGCTCGCCGATGCCCGGGCGTTCGCCGCGGTCATCGAGGCGATGGCCGCCCCCTTCGCCGGCCGCTTCGATGCCGTGGCCGGGCTCGAGGCCCGCGGGTTCCTCTTCGCCGGTGCGATCGCCCAGGCCACGGGCACGGGGCTGGTGCCCGTGCGCAAGGCGGGCCGGCTGCCCCGGCCTGCCGCGCGGCGGGACTACACGATCGAATACGGGGAGGCGACCATCGAGGTGCAGGACGACCTGCCAACCGGCGCCCGCGTGCTCATCGCCGACGATGTGCTGGCCACCGGCGGCACGGTGGAGGCCGCCTGCCATGTGCTGCGCGAGGTCGGGTGCCGGGTGGTGGGCGCCACCGTCCTCTTCGCCATCCCGGAGCTTCGCGGGCGCGAGCGGATCGGCGACATCGAGCTCGCGACGGTCTTCGAAGGCTGACAGCGAGAGCCGACGTCGAAGCCTGCATCGGCGCCGCGGGAGCCTTCGGCGGGGCTGCGGCGCCTCCGGTGCCGGTCAGGGGGTCAACCCATCGGTTGAAATCCCGGGCTCACCCGTCTTTCGGTGCGGTGCTGGGCGGCGGTCGGGCCTAGTCTGGCCCGCGTGAAGACAGAGAAACTGCTCAGGCGCCTCGACCGCATCACCGGCGGCGCCAGGGCCGGCATCCGCGTCCCGGCCGACCGGGTCGCAGCGTCTCGCACCCGTCGCGCGTTTGCGTGGATCACCTGGCTGCTCGTCCTCGAGCTCGTCATCGGGGTAGGCGCCGTGGGCATCGCCGTGGTGCTTGCCGCCGACGGGGAGGCAGTGCGGTTCGCCGTGTGGATGCGCACGGTGGTGGTGCTCGGGATGACCGCGACCCTGTTCTACTTCTCGTGGCGGGCGGCGCTGGGGTGGGTGTGGGCGTACCAGCGGCTGCGGCTGTTCTCCAAGATCTTCCCGGTCATCACGCTCGTCATGGCGGCGATCCCGCACCTCTACCCGCTGTGGATGGTGACCGAGCAGATCGTCTTCAGCCTCGTGATGATCGGGGTCTCGGACTTCCTCAACACGGACGAGATGCGCGCGGCCTTCCGGGTGCCCGCGCCCGCGCGGGAGGCGGCACGGCGTGCGGCGGCGCCGGAGGCATAACGGGCGCTGACACGCCTGGGCGGCGCGCGGCGCACTGCCCGGGAGCGTCAGCCGCGGCTCAGCCAGTCGAGCAGCGCGGGCCATGCGGCCTCGCCCACGCCCTTGCGCAGGATGCCGTGGTGGCCCACGGCGGTCGTTCCCAGCGCGGCGGGGGTGAGTGTGCGGCGCTCCACGGTTGTCCCGGTGAGGTGCTCGGTGAGCGCGTCCATCTGCGCGGGCGTCGACCACGGGTCGTCGGAGGCGCCCACGGCCAAGAGGGGCGTGCGCAGCAGCGAGGTGCGAGTGGCCGCGTCCATGAACGGGTCGTCGAATAAGTAGTGGGGCAGGCGCGTCCAGCGGCCCCACTCGCGCATGGCCCCGCGCGGCATGTCCTCGCCCAGGCCCAGCCGCTTAGCGGGGACATAGCCCAACGTGGCGCCCAGCACGGGGCCCACGCCCTGGAGGAGGGCGCGCACGCGCAGCCGTTCGGCGCGGCTGGGGATCGTGCGCGTGGCCGCGACGTGGGAAGACACGATGGCCGCTCGGGTCAGGTGATCGCCTGCCGTGCCCAGTGCGATTGCGTGGCCGCCCAGGCTGTGCCCCAGCGCCAGGGAGGGAACGCCGGGGAAGCGCTCCGCGGCCCACGCGGCCACGGCGGGGACGTCGGTGCCCATCCAGTCGCGCATCCGCAGCTCGGGGGAGCGGCGCGGGTGCCCGGACTGGCCCGTGCCCCGGTAGTCGTAGGTGATGACCGCGATCCCGCGTTCCGCGGCCGCGCGGGCGAACGCGGCGTAGTAGCGCTGCGGGGTCGCCGTCGCCGAGTGGATGACGAGGGCACTGCTCGGCTCCGCGGGGGCGAAGACAGTGGCGGCCGCCGTGGTGGCGTCAACCGGGATGCGCAGGGATTCTTCCGCGACGGGGCACGTCCGGGGTGCGGGGCAGTGGGGGCTCATCCGGCAACAGTACCCGTGAACCCGCGTACGAGGCAGATCGCCGCGGCGACATATCGCGGAGGGAGCGTGCGCTCGCCACCGCATTATCTCCGGACACAACAAAGCCCAGGTGAGAAACATCCTCACCAGGGCTTTTTGTCGGGCTGACAGGATTTGAACCTGCGACCCCTTGACCCCCAGGCGTCCAAACGGATCCGCTTTCATCCGATTCCGCGTGATTCCGGGGATCAGATTATGCAGAGCACGTCACGAGATGCATGGTTTGCATGATTCTGGTCCCCTTCTGGTCCCCCTCGTCACCGCGGCTTGAAGGGCGGACTGACACGTTGTTTCTCGGTCGAAGCGTCTCTTGCGCCAGCCAGATGCTTGACCGGGTCAAGGGCGTCCGAGTGGTCACACGTCTTGCCTGCATCATCAGTCCTCGACGGTATGCGTACGATCCTTTGGCAGCCGCCAACCTGCCGGAACTCGATCGTCAGCGATGCTCGGGTTGGGCACTGGTAGTTGCCGCTCCTCTATGCGGACCGTGTAGCGGTGCCAGCCGGATGTTGCCTGAAACCTTGCCAGCCGGAGTTGCGTTACACCGAGCGGATCGGACACGTCACGGCTCGCGCGACCACGGAACCAAACGTCGGAGATGCCATGCGGAAGGACAAGATCGTCCACGTCCTCCCCAGTCCCGCCTTCGTAGGAGTCGGAAAGACGATAGAAGTAGGAGCCATCCCTATATTGCCGAGCGAACAAGAACAGATGTCGCTCATCCGCCGATTGAGCTAGAAGCTTCTCGAAGTTCTGGCATGCCCACTGCGTCGCCAGCGTCTCGGCGCAAACTTGCGCTAACTGATTCAGACGCGTGGGGATCGATCCACTCTCGGTCTGTGGCCGACCCTCCCTCTTCGCTCGCGCCCACTCAGCCAACAAGCGCTTGGCTGGCGGCGACGTGACCTCGACGATGCCCTTGCGTCCTCTGCTATCGGGGTAGGTCCAAGAACCGTCTGGCATCTTGTCGCCCGCGCCCGCGTCCGCCAACGAGATATTGACCCCGAGCACTTGTTCCATCGCCAGGAACGCAATCTCCTCTTCGCGACGAGCCTTCGCCCCGACCGCATTGCCCATAGGTTCAGCTTCCTCTGGCTTCGGAGTTGCCCGGTGTCATGTGGACCACAAGCAGGTGCTTGGTCGACTTCCTACGTCTGCTCTTCATCTGCTTGGGGCAAATCGTCAACATATGCATGGATCGTAGTCAGCACATTCTCGGGCTTGATGTTGAGTTCCACTCGGTCTTCACGAGCCATGAAGTATCCAGGCGCCATACGGCTCAATGCCAAGCACTCTTCACGCAGTTCAGCATCCGTGATTGTTAGCTTCTTAGAGAGGCGGAGCGCGGTTCTGAGTGCCGCGTACTCGACGGTGTGGTCTCGATCATCCTGCTGGAGCTCCCACACTGTCTCCAAGATCTGTTGATGTGGGCTGGATTCAGGCTGAGACAGAGCAATGGCATCGACCCACTTTTCTGCGTCTGCTGGACTCTGGCAAGTGGCGAGCAGTTCGCGCATCTTTGCCAGATTTACTCGCTTGATCGGCGCGAGCCTCACCAGCCTCGCCAAGTCCTTCGCGCGCATGAGGGTGATACCTTTGGTCGGGTTTGCCACCCGATCGGCCTGGATTTCGCGCATGACCGCACCGAGGTCATCTGCACCAGTCTCGAAGTCGGGTCCGACAACGATCGCAAAATCGCAGTCCGCTTCATCGCGGTGGCGCGCAATAGTGGATACCTCGACACCGCTCTTCTTGACTTTTCCACCGGGCTTCTCTTTGCTCTTGGCCTCTAGGGAGACTCGATACTGAGTCTTTCCGTTCTCGCCCGCGGGCAGGAAAGCCTCAGCGAGTCCGTCCTGCTCGTCCTTTGCCGCCTTCGGGACAGCCTCGAACCCGAGTTGCTGGAAAACCTCCACCAGCGCAAGTTCGAGGCCTTTCGCGCTAGTTAGCGATGCCATCAAGCCCTGCGCGACGGTGATTGAGTTACGCGCACCCGACGATCGGGCGAGGTGGCGAAGTAGTTCGTCGCGAGAGTCCAGGACAGTCGTGACGGCGGAGTCATCGAGGTTCGCGTCATGAAGCCCTGCTTCAAGGAGAATCTCGGCCATCGCGAAAAGTTCCAGAGGTAGGTTCTTCTTGCGATCGTTGAACTCGTCGGCAAAGTGTGCCACGAAGGGATGCTCAAGGTTGATCGAGAGTTGCCCGGTTGCGCTGTCCAGCATCGCCATCGGGAGCAGCGTGCCGAGGTCTTCGTACACGACATCGCCGATGAGGCCGCCGCCATCAGTGATCCGGCTCTCGAGAAAGGCGATCAGCTCCGCGACAGTCGGGAACTTCTTCTTGTCGATCGGTACGAGATGGCGGGAGCGAATCTTCTCCTCGTAGGAGTCCACGACCATTCGCAGGATCGGTCGCTCCGTGAGGCTCGCAGGGCTATCAGCGAAGCGCTGTGAGGCCCGCCTTTCGCGAGCGGTCTCGGTTTCGTGTGCGTCCAGTTTCGTTCGTGCGAGGTTGAAGAGACCACGAAGGAGTTCCCGGGAGCGCTCGACCACGGGGCTCGCGAGCAGAGTCTCGCGGCTGGACCGGAGCTCGGCGTCGAGACGATCAATGTTGATAACCAGGCGGAACCGCGAGAACGTGCCGTGCCGAAGGCTGTTTCGATCGATTCCGAACCCCGAGTCGTCGGGGTTGATAAGTCGGCCATTAACGTAGACGAAGAAGCCGTTGCTTCTCCCGACAGCTTCAGATTTTCCCGCGTCGATGGGGTCTTCGTAGAGCTCAAGGTACCCACTGACAGGACCCAAGCTCTTGTCGACCAGTAGAAAGTGCTGATACTCAGCTTCAGGAACCTTCTCGTCCGTATCCGTGTCTAGCTCTTCTGGAGCAGGACTCGGGATGGTGAGAATATCTTTGCCGAGAATCCATGTTCCGACTTGCTTCGCGGATGCCTTGGAGGCGACGACTTCGTTGCCGTTCAGATACAGGGAGAAGTCATCGCGTAGTGGCATTGCGGTCGATAGCACCCACCGAAGCCTGCCTGCGGAGAGTTCGACCGCCATCGGCTTGAGTTCGGTGATGACCGCCACGGTCCAGGAATCCTCGGCCTCGTCTCCAAAGAGAGTCAGGTTCTCGCGGCCAGTGTCGTCAGATAGCCAGGGGCGAACGGCTCTGTGCGCCTCATCCTCGGTGAGTTCGCGAAGCGGAAGCTGGACGGGTGGTGTCGCTGTGCCCTCAGACTCCTCAGTGCGTTCGCTCGCCGGTGGAGGCGTCGGAATCGCCTTGAAATCCATCGTTGTGGAGAAGAATTTCCCGTCCGACTTGGTGATGTGTGTCAGGCGTGTGCCGAGGACGTATGCCGCGAGCTTTCCGATGCCGAACTTCCCGATAGTACGGCGACCACGTGCGGTTGTGCGGTTGCAGGCCTTGACGGAGTCCCCGACGATCCAGTGGACCTTGAGCCCGGTCGCATCCATCCCCGTCCCATTGTCAAGGATGGCGATAGATGCGTCGCTCGCCGCTCGGTCAGGTGACATCACGGTATGAACGCACGTCGCATCGGCGTCAAAAGCATTCGAGACCAGTTCTTCAATCGCCTTGTTTGGGCTGCTATACAGGCCTTCGGAGAATAGACCGATAATCTGGAAACTGATTTCGACGTTGATGTGGTCTGTGACTGTGCCCGACTCGAAAAATGTGGTCATGGCTTCTTCACAGTCAGTACGACCTCGGTCCGCATGCGCTTTGCCATCGACGACTCGCGGTTCGCAGTCCGAACCGGGAGGTACCGCCTATTCTCCGGCAACTCGCGCTCAGTGCGAGCCGCGACAAAGAAACCAGAATGCTCATACGCCTTTCGGACGAGCACGTCGTTCTGGATGTAGTTTCCTCGCAGCGTAGAGTTACCGATTACCGTGACAACCTCAGAGCCGGTCTTGCAGACACGGTTAAGTTCGCGCGAGAAGAGCGCGAGATCGTGTGCATAGCGCGTGATCGTAGCCACGGGAAGTTGACCGGGCGCGTCCACTGAGTCTCTTATGTACTGCACCATATCTTCGACTTGCTTGAGAGCCTCGCCGTCGAGCGCGAGTTCTGCCCCGATGCTGTTCGAGCGAATCTTCCGCAGTTCGGGGATCGTATGGCCGAACCAAATAAGCGACATCTTGTGCCCGCGGAGGTAGTCGATCGCGTTGAGGTATGGCGGTGAAGTAATAATCAGATCAACCGATGAGTCGGGCAGATCGAGCGCCCGCGCATCTCCTCTACGAACCTCTACCTGCCCAGCAACGGATCGCTCATCGAGCAACTTCTTGAGGGCGGCGACAGACCCTTCAAACCCGCGGTACACGTCGTATCTGGATTCGGTCACCACCCGGTGGGGCCTGCTGTGTGATGTGTCGGCCGCCAGCGAGGCCTTGGGGGCCTTCGTGATGATGATCCGACTCAGGGCCACTTGGAGGGCCTGCCGAACGGCATCATCGCTGATCCCGTCCAGCTCCCGTGAGAGGCGGTTAAGTTGACTGCGCTGCGTCGGTGCGAACCAGTACTCAGCGAACTTTTGCGTCTCTGAGTCGTCCCATCGGGGGTCGTCCACGCTCGATACTCGCGCCAGCGCACAAATGCGCTCGGCTTCGGCGACCACTTCCTCAGTGTCGACGGCCTGGGTCGCAACCGAGCTCATGAGGACCGCCAGAGGATCGACGTCAAATCCGCGTGCGACGTGGCCTCTGTCGGCCGCCGCGGCGAGGACAGTGCCCGACCCGCACATCGGGTCGAGTACCACTAGCTCCGACTCGTCTGTAGTGGAGTCCAGGTGATCGATGGCGATGTCCGGCGCCATCCTGGCGGGGAACGGGTGGATCGTCCTTGCACCCATCAGCACTCCTTCGACTCGTACGTTCCGGCACGAGCAGGCGTGCTCCTAGAGGCCGTTCACTCTCCCATCATCCCAGGGGCGCGGGAGTCAGGTCAAAGAAGCCTGCCGGCGTGTCCGAGCGTATCGGCGGCCTCCGACACGCTCCTGGCGCCTGCTCCGCACGAGGTGGACGAGGCTGACGGGTCCGATCCAGAGGAACTTGAAGGCGTTCCAGACGAACAGCAGGACCACCAGGTAGAGCCAGCCGGGACCTCCGTCGTTGATGATCGTGGTGCAGATCGCCGCGGCGTAGAAGTAGACCACCGCCAGGAGCATCGCGAGGGTGCCCCACTTGAGGCCGCGTCTGGTGCGGACGACGTTGAGCAGCAGGTTGGTGGGGGCATAGCGGAGCACGCCGTAGCCTCGCGCGCTGAGTGCCATAGATGAGCGGAGCATTGCGGGCCTCTTTCGTCGTCATAGCGCGACGGTGTTCCGTCGTGGAGGCGGCTATGAACCGAGTGCCCGCGAGGGGCCGTCCCGAAGGACCCGCGTAGTTTGCTGAACCTGCCTCTCTACGGAGTTTACGACTGTCTTGTGACAGAGGGAACCTCTCGGCAGATGGGCGTGTACCTCGTCGGTGACCTTGGAGCGAGAGGACACCGATCATGGCGACGTTGGCGGAGCAGGTGCAGGGTGAGCGGATGGCGCGGGTCGCGTTGTCGATGATCGCGGAACCGAACGACCCGACCACGGGGTACGTCCTCGCCCGTTATGGCGGGGTCGAGACGCTGCGGCTGATCGAGTCCGACGATGAGGTGCCTGGCCTGGCGCGCGCCGACTTGTTGATGTGGTGCGAACGACTGACGGCGCATGTCATGCCCGGCCTGCTGGATCAGGTAGCTCAGGCGGAGCGTCACGGGTTCGGCACGCTCATCCCGGCGGACAAGGAATGGCCCGCCGGCCTGAACGACTTGGGCGAGCGTGCGCCGTACCTGCTGTGGACGCGCGGCGCGGCCTCGTTCTTGATGACGCCGCTGAGTGATCGGGCCACGATCACAGGCGCTCGCGCCGCGACTGCCTATGGTGAGCAGGTCGCGGGCGAGCTGGCGACGGGTCTGGTGGATGAGGAACGGGCCGTCGTCTCCGGTGGTGCCTTCGGGATCGAAGGTGCCGCGCACAAGAGCGTGCTCGCTGCGAGCGGTCAGACGATCGCGGTGCTGGCCGGCGGGTTGGACCGCCCCTACCCTGCCGGGCACAGCGAACTGCTGAGTCGCATTGGGGATGTCGGGCTGTTGGTGAGCGAGCTGCCGCCGGGCGCCGCACCGACCAGGCATAGGTTCCTGGCTCGCAACCGCCTGCTGGCGGCGCTCTCGGGTGTGACCGTGATCCCCGAGGCCAGTCCCCGGTCCGGGTCGATGACCACTGTGCTCGCCGCACGCGAACTCGGCCGGGGCGTGGGCGCGGTGCCCGGTCCGGTGACCAGCGTCACGAGTGCCGGGCCGAACAAACTCATCAAGCAAGGCTTCGCCTCCCTCGTCACTCAGCCCAGTGACGTGATCGGGCTGCTCGACGGCGATCCGAACTCAGGGCGGGCCGTGACACGGCCCGCCGGACGCGAGTTCGGGCACGGACACCCGTCACAGGGCACGCCCGGACGCTCTCTCTGACTGCCAGTCTCGCGGCGGCCGTCGTTCACAAACTCGGCGCGGGGCGAGCCGCAGCGCTCTGCCGCGCGGGCTCGATCTTCGTGCCCTCGATGGTGGCGGCTTGGGCGCGGTTGAGGGCGGCGCGGGCGCGGATGGCGTCGATCTTCTGGCTGGTGCTCTCCGGCGTCGGGCCGAGCGGCGTCCGGTCGTCGGTGATGCCGTAGCGGTCACGGTAGGCGGCGACGCTGCGGGCGGCACGCCACCATGCCGCCTGCTGTTTCTCACCCTTCGGTGCCGTGCCGAGGTCGGCCGTCCAGGGTTCCTCATCGGTGAGAGCGCCACGGAGCACGGCGTCGGCGCGGGCCTCGATCAGCTCGCGGCGCTCGTCCAGGGCTTGCCGCATGTCCTCGGCCATCTGCCCGCCAGCGTGCGGGATCAGTCCGACGATCAGCCTCGGGGGCTTGCGAGTGCGCCCCGACCCGGCGGGCCGAGCGGTGGCGCGCGCGACGCGGGCGTGGAGGACGGAGGCGATGTCGTCGGCATCGTCCAGGCTCCGCGCGGCGACCAGCCGCGGGAGCAGCGCGTCGAGGTCGTGGTGATTGGCCTCGGCATGGCGCAGCTCGGCCGACAGCGCGCCGTAGGCGTCGGAGTCGAGCACGTCTTCGATCTGTTCGACGGAGAGCCCGGAGGCTTGCAGGAGGGTGGCCCAGCGGTCGTGCTGGGCGGCTTGCGCGATGGTGTCGTACTCGGCCGCGAGCTGGGCGATCGAGCCCCAGCGGTCTTGCTCGGCGGTGATCGTCTCGTGCGCGGACAGCTCGGCACCGATGTGCTGCATCACGCCGTAGAGGATCGAGCGGGCGGTGACGTCCGGGTTGTCGCCGGGATGCGGCACCGCGTGTTCGGCGTCCTCGCGGTCGACGGCGACGTAGGCGTGGTTGCTGTGGGCGCCGCGGGTCATGGAGACGTAGAAGTTCTCCCGCGTGGTGGTGGCGGTGACGACTGCGTGGGCGGTGTCGGTGGTGACGCCTTGGGCGCGGTGCGCGGTGATCGCGTAGCCGAGGTCCAGGTGCTCGGCCACGTAGTCGGTCGGCACGACGATTCCGCCGCCGAACCTGCGCCCGGGCGGGCGGATGCTGACCGACCCGTCCTCACGAACCCCGGTGACGATCCAGCGGGAGCCGTTGCGGACCCAGGTTCTGCCGTTGCGGAGCCGCCGGTCGTTCTCGCGGGTGATGACCAGATCGCCCTCGGAGACCGCGGTGCCGTCGTGCAGGGCGAGTTCGCGGGTGGGGTTCACGGTGCCGTCGATGATCCGATTTGCCCGCGCTCTGGCGTTCAGCTCGGTGACGGTTGCCTGGGTCTCGGTGACCAGGATTGACGCGCGCCCGGCGGCAAGGTCGCCCCGCCATGCGGTGTAGGCGGCGTCGATCATCGCTTCCTCGTCGCCGCCGGTGATCCGGCCGTGCTCGATCAGGGTGTCGATCGCTTCGGTACGGCCGTGGCGGAGCTGGAGCGAGGTGGTCTTCTCCCACTCGTTGGTGAAGCGGTGCAGATCGGTCAGCTCGGGAGCGTCGTCGCGGGCGTGCACGAGCATGGCGAAACTGCCGCCGGCGCCGGGTGATTGGAGCTGGCCCCAGTCTCCGACCAGGAGGACTTTCGCGCCGGCCTTCTCGGCTTCACGGGTGAGCCGATCCAACGACATCGTGCAGGCCAGCGAGGCTTCGTCGATGATGACGAGCTGCCCGGCCGTGAACGTGGCCCCGCACATGAGGTGGTTCTGCCACCACTTCGCGGTGTTCTCGGTGGCGATGCCGAGGTCCTCGGCGAGGACCTGCGCGGCGACCGCCGAGGGGGCGAGCCCGATCACCGATCCGGTGCCGTGCTCCTTCTCCCACGCCCGCCGGAGCCCGTTCATCGCCGTGGTCTTCCCGGCCCCGGCCGGACCGACTAGAACGTCCACGACCCGCCCGGAGACCGTGATCGCGGCCAGCGCGGCGGCCTGATCCTCGCCGAGCACCCGGCCGCGTGCGTCGGGATTGCGGGCGATCCTCTCGACCGTCTCCAACGGGACGGTCGGTCCGGTCGTGGCGTCGGCGCGGGCCAGGAGGCGGTCTTCGGCGGCCAGCAGGACTTCGGATGAGAACAGGGTCGAGGCGTGCGGCCGGAATCGGGAGGTGCCGTCCGTCCGGCGGAACTGCAACGGGCTGGATGTCAGCTCCGGCGGCGTCAGCCGCAGCGAAGCGTGCTCGGCGGCATCGACCACGAGCCCGGTGATCGTCTCGCGGTCCTGGATGCTGGCGAACCGCCAGCCCATCAACTGCCGGGATGCTTCGGCGTGCAGGTTCCAGCGGGTCCAGGTCGAACGCTTCTCACCGACCGTCTCCATCACGGTCTGCCCGACTTCGCGCACCACATCCAGCGGCACGTCATCGGCGCGCAGCACCCGCCGCGGCGCCTGCGCGCTGGTCGTGATGAGCGTGCGCGCCCAGCCGTTCGCGTCCCGGCGTAGCACCCGGCCGGCGCGCTGGCGCCACTCGCGGGTGAGGTCGGCCAGCGACCGGACCTGCTTCTCCGGCCTCGTGGCGAGCGTCGCCTGCGCCCGGAGTTTCAGCACCGTCCGCGCCGAGGGCTGCCTGCCGTGCTTGGCGACGTACTCGGCGATGAGGCGGTCTTTCTCGGCTTCGATGTGCCGGGAGCGGGTGGAGAACTCGGTCACCAGCTCGTCGGGCACGCCCTCGATTTCCCAGGCCGGGTTCCGATCCTTGCCTCGCTCGCGCGCTTCCCACTCCACGCCCAGGACGCGGGTGAGCTGGTCGGCCAGAGCGGCGTTGTAGAGCTCTGAGACCGCGACGACCACCGCGTGCATCGGCCGGCCGGCAAGGGTCCGCCAACGACCGTCCTGCACAGTCAGAACCTTGTTGCTGATGACGACGTGCGTGTGCAACTGTGGATCGCCGGCGCGGCTGTCGTAGTGATCGAACGCCGCCGCCACGACGCCGGCGACATCGACGTGTGCAACCGCGCCGTCCGGCCCGGTTGCACCGACCCGGGTTGCCGCAACCTCGCGTTCGAGGAACGCAACCAGCTCTGCAACCGCCGCATGATGCGCTTCCGCGATCAGAGACTGCGTGCCGGCGTCCGCAACCGCCCAGATCGTGGAGACCGACTTCGGCACACTGAACGTGAAGTCATAGCCCGCTACCGCGCGGCGGGTGCCGCGCTCGGCTTCCTCCGCCTCGATCGCGGCCACTTCCTGCGCTCGAGCGGACGGCCCCAGCTCGGGATCGAGGGCGTCGACGCGCTGCTTGATCCGTTCCGTGATCGACGCGAACTGCTGGTAGGCGCGGCCCAGCGGCTCGCCCGTGATCGGGTCATGGCCCATCCCGATCAACAGCGCGAGCTGAGCTTGTGAAACCTGCGCCCCCTCGACCAGCTCGCCGTGCCCGACCCGGCCCAGTCCCGAGCCCATCCAGAAGCCCGGCGGTGTCCCCGCCTCCGCGTAGTAGCGGGTCAGCGGCGTGGACAGCGAGCGGTCGCCGTCGCCGGCGGCGACGGACTTCAACAGGTACTTGTAGCCATCACCTGCGCTCATCACGCGCAGCGAAACCGTCACCTGGCCCGCTCCTTTCCGTCGCTGTACGGAGGGCAGGTGAGCCCGCGAGCCCGGTCGCATCTGATGCGACTCGGGACGACTCGTGCCTCGTCTGAAAGACGTGTGGTGACTCAGATGGGGCCGGGGCGACTCCGGCAAGGAGCGGGTCAACGGGGCGTCAACGTCGCGGTGCCCGAAGGTGCGCGGGACAGGAATCGCCTCGGCGGGCTGCTGATCGGCGGATGGCAACTCGGGGTGGTGGTGCACCTGCCCGGTGACCAGCTCGGCAACGACTCCATCAATGGCGTCCGACCGGGGATCACCCATCGGCCGGAGCCCTCATGCACGACCCCCCAACACGACCTCCCGCTCAGAGTCGGATCACTCTCTTCTCCGGGTACGGCGGGCTCGACCTAGCTATCGAACACGCCCTCGTGGCGGAGACGATCTGGTTCTCCGAAATCAACAAGCCCGTCGCCCGCATCTTCTCCCACCACTGGCCTGACGCCCCGAACCTCGGCGACATCACCACCATCAACTGGCGCGACGTCGAACCCGTCGATGTGCTCTGTGGTGGATTCCCCTGTCAAGACGTATCGGTCGCCGGCCGACGCGCCGGCCTCGCACCCGGCACCCGCTCCGGCCTCTGGGGGGCCCTGACCCCGGGTCTTGGACACGTGGAATCCAGCAGTTGCTGGAGGAAGCGAGATGATCAGGACTATGGCCAGGAAGAACTACTCCGATGAGTTCCGTCGGCAGGCCGTCGACTTGTACGAGTCCACTCCCGATGCCACGTTGAAGGGCATCGCCGCCGATCTGGGGGTGTCCCGGGGAACGTTGGCGGACTGGGTGAGGGCGTTCGGGACAGGTTCGACGGCTGCGCCACCAGAACACTCCTCCAGCGGCGCGAAGTCGGCCGGTACCGAGTCCGCGGTGGTGAGGATCGCCCGGTTGGAGGCGGAGAACGCCCGGCTACGGGCCGACAAGGTCAAGGTCGAGACCGAGCGGGACATCCTGCGGAAAGCGGCCAAGTATTTCGCTGGGGAGACGAACTGGTGAACCGCTTCCAGTTCGTCGCCGACCACCAGCACGCCTTCGAGGTGAAGCGGTTGTGTCAGGCTGTGGAGGTCTCCCGGTCATCGTTCTACGCCTGGTGCGCCGCCGCACCGGCCCGGGCCGAACGGGTCGTGGCCGATGCCGAGCTCGCCGAACGGATCCGGACCGTCCAGGACCCGAAGACCGGTGGTGACCCCGCCTACGGGGCACCCAGGGCGACCGCTGAACTCAACGACGGCGTGCCGGCCGAGGACCGGGTCAACCACAAGCGGGTCGCCCGGGTGATGCGCCACCACGGGCTGGCCGGGATCCGGCTCCGCCGCCGGGTCCGGACCACGCTGCCCGAGCCAGCCGACCAGAAGTACCCCGACCTGCTCAGGCGGGACTTCACCGCAGAGCGGCCCAACACCATCTACGTCGGCGACATCACCTACCTGCCGCTGCCTGAGGGCCGCAATCTGTACCTGGCCACCGTGATCGACTGTTTCTCCCGCAAACTCGCCGGCTGGGCGATCGCCGACCACATGCGCACCGAACTCGTCGAAGACGCACTCAAGGCTGCCCGCCGTGACCGGGGCAGCCTGGCCGGGGCGGTGTTCCACAGCGATCACGGGTCGGTCTACACCTCGGCTGACTAGGCCAAACTCTGCGGCCAACTCGGCGTCACCCAATCCATGGGTGCCGTCGGCACCAGCGCCGACAACGCCCTGGCCGAGTCATTCAACGCCACCCTGAAACGCGAACTCCTCGCTGGCGCCGCCACGTTCACCGACGCCACCAGCTGCCGGCGGGCTGTGTTCCGGTGGGCCACCCGCTACAACACCCGCCGACGCCACTCCTGGTGCGGCCACCAGTCCCCGTCCACCTACGAGGCCCACCGGGCCGCTACGCTGCCAACCGCAGCATAATCAACCAACACCGTGTCCACGATCCGGGGCGAAGGCCCGTCGCAGTCGCGATCATCACCGGCCACACCGACGCCGCGCACACCGGCACCGCCCGCGCCCTCATCGACCCCGCCAACCCGATCCCAAACCAGGCGACGGGACGGGTCGAGGTGCTGCTGTTCGGGCGTATCTCGGGCGCGACGGTGATCCGGCGGCTGCCATGATCCAGGGACGGCAGACCGGATCGTTCGGAGACGAGCTGACCAACGCCGCCATGATCGGCCTGGTCGCCCTCTTCGGAGTCGCGCTCGTCCTCCGCGCCGCCGGAACGATCACCGCATGGCTCACCGGCACCCCTCAACCCCAAGGCGGGCTCGCGGCCGGGGTCGGCGTCCTGTTCCATCCCGGCGACCCCGGCACCGCGCTCGACGCGGACGGCCTGAACCCGGTCGTCTATTGGATCGTCACCGGGGCCATGCTCGCGCTTCTCATCGCGCTGGTGGTGTTCGTGTGGGTGCGGGTACGCCGCTACACACACCGGGCCGAGCAAGACCCGCGCCGGATGGCCGGGATCGCAACCCGCCACGAAGTCGCCACCGCGGCATCGGAGAAGGCGCTGCTGCGTAGGGCCGGGAACCTGCGCCCCGGCCGGACCGACCCGAAGCCGCACGATGTCGGCTACCGGCTCGGCGCGTCGAAAGGGGTGGGCGTGTGGGCGTCGGTGGAGGACTCGATCATGGTCATCGGGCCGCCCCGCTCAGGCAAGGGCCTGCACCTGGTGATCCCGGCGATCCTCGACGCGCCGGGTGCCGTCGTCGTCACGAGCACCCGGCCCGACAACCTGACCGCGACCATGCGCGCCCGCCGCCGAATCGGCCCAGTGGCGATCTTCGACCCCCAACATCTCGCTGAGGGGCTACCGGCCGGGTTGCGCTGGTCGCCGATCCGGGGGTGCGAGTCGCCCCAGACAGCGATGATCCGCGCTACCGGCCTCGCCGCCTGCACCGGCCTCTCTGCGGGCGGGGTCGATTCCGGCGGGTTCTGGGAAGGCAAGACCCGCGCCGCACTCCAAGCCCTGCTGCACGCGGCGGCGATCGACAACCGGCCACCCGCCGAACTGTTCCGCTGGACCCTCGACCCCACCGCCGCCGCGGATGCAGTGGCGATCCTGACCGGCTCCACCCGCGCCGCGACCGGATGGGCCGAATCGTTGGAGGCGATGATCGACTCCGACCCCCGCACCCGCGACTCCATCTGGCAAGGCGTCTCCCTCGCCCTCGGATCGCTGGCCGACCCGCGAGTCCTCGACGCCGTATCCCCGGCCGAGGGAGAGGGCTTCGACCCCGAAGCGTTCATCCGCGACCGCGGCACCCTGTTCCTGTTGGCGACCGGCTCGGGTGCCGGGGCATCTGCCGCTCTGGTCGCGGCATTGGTGGAAGACCTCATCGAGACTGCCCGCCGCCTCGCCGCCCGCTCACCGGGCGCCAGGCTCGATCCGCCGCTGCTGCTGGCGCTGGACGAGATAGCCAACCTCTCACCCCTGCCGTCGCTGCCGACGCTGATGGCCGAAGGCGGCGGGTCGGGCATCACGTCCATGCCCGTGTTGCAGTCGCTCGCGCAGGCGCGGGACAAATGGAACGAGCACCAGGCCAACGCGATCTGGGACGCCAGCATCGTGAAAGTCATCCTCGGCGGTGCGTCGAACTCCCGCGATCTGCAAGACCTCTCCGCGCTGGTCGGGGAACGTGACGAGTACACCGACTCCGTGACGCTGGGCGATCACGGCACCCGATCCAACCAAAGGTCCGTGCGCCGCGTCCCGATCTTCCCGCCCGACCGCATCCGCCGCCTGCCCTTCGGCACCGGCGTCGTGCTGCTGCGCTCCGCACCACCCATCGTCACCGACCTGCACCCCTGGCCCAGCCGCTCAGACGCCGGGCGACTCGCCGGCGACCGCAAAGAGATCGAAGCACTCCTGCGCCGCACCGGCACCTGAAACCCGGAGGCGGTCCGCGCACCTTCCCGTCACAGCGGCCGCATCGGGCCGCATGGCAGAAGGGAAACACGATCATGGCCATCCACACGCAGGAATCCGTGTCCGGGTTCGTCGCATCCGACCCGCAACTCACCCAGACCACCAAGGGCGACCCGCGCCTGTACCTCCGGTTCGGGCAAGAGCACTACCGCCGCGAAGACGACGGGAGCTTCACCCAGTTGGAGACCACCTTCCACAACCTGGTCATGTTCGGCCGATCTGCCGAGCACGCTGACGTCCGCTTCGCGAAGGGCGACAACTTCGTCGCCGAGGGCTACATCCGCCCCGTCAACTACGAACGCGACGGTCAGACCGTCAACGATGAAGAGTTCGTCGCCAAGAAGATCGGCCACGACCTCGCACGTACCCGCTACGACGTCGACCGTACGCCGCGGCGCGGCAGTGCTGAACGTGAGGCGCCTGAGCGTGATGCGTCGGCTTTCGCGTCCGAGCGGGGCGCCCAGCGCGGGGTCGCCTCGGCGATGGGGCTGTGAGGCCGATCGTGGACGACGGGCGCGAGACAGCGGTACCACCGGAGATGGACGGGCCGGACGACGATGACCTCAACGATCCCCTGATCCCGGAGCCGCCACATCCGATCAACTGGAACCTGCTCACGGCTGAGGAGGCCGAGGTCGAATGGCTGGAGCTCAACCGTTGGGTCGACTGGCTCCGACACACCTATGGGCTCCCGGCCTCGGTGATCCCACCGGCCTGGCATCTGCACCCCGAACTCGTCTGGGAGCTGTCAGCGCTGCATCTGCATTGGCTCTGCGCCTACGACCCCGAGCAGAACGGGTCCGCGCCTTTGGGCTGGCATCGCGACTTCGTCGATGCGCGTATGAGGCTCCGCGACTGGGTCGCCGCGAGCGGTACCCGACTCGACCGCGACCGCCCCACACGCCGGGCGGTCTGGCCGGGCGAAGAGCCCGGAGGTCCCATTGAGGACACACCGATCGTCGATCGCGACGCCGAGTTCGTTGAGTTCGTGTTGGCCGACGTGCAGCGCCGCCGCGACGTGGAGGATGCGTTCTACGCCAGCCTCGACAGGGACACCGGAGAACTCCCGTGAGCGAGAGCGCGGAGACGCTGCTCGTGTCGCCCCTGATGTACAGCCGGGAGGTCGCCGCGTACTTGAAGGTGTCGGAGTCCACGCTGTCGCGGTGGCGATCCGCAGGGAGCGGGCCGCCGTTCTTGCGGCTGGGCGGGATCGCCCGTTATCGGCTCGACGCCGTCGACCGTTGGTTGGACGAGTTGGAACTCGACCATGCCCCGGAGAGCTGAGCCGCTGCCGAAGGCGGAGCCCAAACCGGTGCCGCCCATCGGTGTGAAGCTGTCCACGGACATGGAGCGCCGTTCCTACGGCATCCGCGCCCGCGCCCGCTGGACGGACCCGATCAGCAAGCGGCGCGTGATCCGCACCGAAATCGTGCAGGACGAGGCCGCGGCGCACGCCTTCTTCGACCAACTCCGCAACTCCTCCGCCAAGGGCATGGACGTGTCCATGACCCTGTTGGAATTCGTCACCTCCATCGGGGACAGGTGGGCACGCGGCCTCGACCCGACGTCCACGGGGGAGACCTACTGGTACGGGTTGAAGCTGCGGGTGCTGCCCGCCCTCGGGCACTTGCCCGTCTCGCAGATCACAGCCGGGATCATCGACCGCACTATCGACGGCTGGGAGCAGCGCTACGGCGCGTCGACCATCAAGAACCCCATCGCGCCACTCGTGCGGGTGCTCGATGAAGCGGTCCGGGACGGGCTGATCCAGATCAATCCCGCGAAGAATCGGGCGAAGCGGAGTCTGAACCGCAACGCCTTCCGTGGGCAGCCGGCCGCAAAGTCCTCACCGCGCGCTCATGCGATCCCCGACATGAAGACTCTCAACCGGCTCGCCCGGTCCTGCGGGAGGGTGCATCAGTCCTACAGCGATTTCGTGATGCTCGCTGCCCTGCTCGCCGCACGATCCTCGGAGGTGTCTGGGCTCCAGGTCGGGGACGTGGACTTTGGGAAGAACCTCGTCGTGATCCGTCGGCAGACGTTCCCTGGGAAGGGTGGCTTGGTCACCAAGCCGACCAAGAGCCGCAAGGAGCGGAGGGTGCCGATCCTCGAACCGCTCCGCCCTGTCTTGGAACGACTCGTCAAGGACAAACAGCCCGGAGACCAGCTCCTCGTGGGGCCGAAGGGCGGCATCCTCACGACTGCGACCGTGCGCGACGCCACCAACTGGGACAGCATTGTCGCCAAGCTCGGACTGCCCGACCTCACCCGGCACGGGCTCCGGCACACAGGGGCGACCTGGATGGCCGATGCCGGTATCCCGCTGCACGTCCTGCAGGACATCCTCGGGCACGCCTCGATGGAGACCACGCGCGGCTACCTCCACCCCGACGATCGCCACCTGGCCTCCGCCGCCGAGCAGGCCAACGCCTTCCTCTCAGCCGCCGGACAGCGCAAGCACGCCCGGCGCGGCAGCACCCCGTCCAGGGGCCTGTGATGCGGTCAGGGCGCCAGGGCGAGAGTCGCCGAAACCGTTCTGGTCCCCTTTTGGTCCCCTTATCCACAGGCAGCAGCCGGACAAGCAGCACGAAGGCAGTTGGCGCGCCGTCTCGACCGGTCAGGGGGACCAGAGGGGGACCAGACGAAAACGACCCCGAACATGACGAAGCCCAGGTGAGAAACCTACTCTCACCTGGGCTTTTCTGTCGGGATGACAGGATTTGAACCTGCGACCCCCTGACCCCCAGTCAGGTGCGCTACCAAGCTGCGCCACATCCCGTTATTCAGTTGATTTGGACCGAGGAAAGCTCTACTGCACTTAACCCCCAGTCAGGTGCGCTACCAAGCTGCGCCACAGCCCGTGGCATTGATTTTCAGTTGTTCGGGCCGACCGGAGCGAGGTAAACCCCTTGACCCCCAGTCAAGTGCGCTACCAAGCTGCGCCACAGCCCGCGGTCGCGTCGCATCAGCGCCGCGAACCTGGATCACTCTATCCCGAGCGGCGACGGGAGGCAAAACCGGTTGGCCGGCCGGAGGACCGCTGGAAACCTCGGGGCGCCAAGGCGCGCACTGGACGCACGGTGCACGCACCGCGCGGCGTGACGTGCGCCTCAGAATGCGCCCCGCGAACCCGGGTGAGCCTCGCCTCGGGTGGTACCGTTGGGGCACCCCGCACCACCACCGTGCACGCGACGAGCGGCGTCGCCACCTCGGCTCACGTCAGCGGCATGACAAAGCTGTCATGCGAACGACACTTTGCCGAGGTGAGACGTTATGCTTGTGTGACACGAACGTATGAGGAGATGACATGGCCACGCTGGACTACCCGGCCTCGCTCCGGTACTCGAGTGACCACGAGTGGGTCGCGAGCACCGACGATGCCGATGTCGTGCGCGTCGGGATCACCGATTTCGCGCAGGACTCGCTTGGCGATGTCGTCTACGTCGACCTCCCCGCGGTGGGCGACGCCGTCTCCGCCGGCGACGAGTGCGGCGAGGTGGAGAGCACGAAGAGCGTCTCCGACATCATCGCCCCGATCAGCGGCGAGATCGTGAGCATCAACGAAGACCTGGACTCCGCTCCGGAGACCATCAACACCGATCCCTACGGCGCCGGCTGGCTCTTCACCGTCCGCCTGGCCGCCCAGAGCGGGATCGACGACCTGCTGGACGCGGATGCCTACTCCGCCGAAGTCGGAACCGGAGGCGCGTGATGTCGCAGCCGCACAACCCCAACAGCCAGAACCCCTGGGAGAACGCCGAGCAGGCCGCGCGCCCGCACACGTTCCCCTTCGCGGGCCAGTCCGCCGACGCCCAGTCCGGCGCCCAGGATGCCCAAGGGTCCTGGGACCAGGCCCCGCAGCAGCAGGGCTGGGACCAGGGAGCGTCCCAGGGCTGGAACCAGTCCGCTCCCGAGGCGCCCGGCCAGCAGGCCCCCTACGACCAGAACGCCGGCTCCGGCGACCAGGGCTGGGGACAGCCCGGCCCGCAGGGCTCGCAGCAGGGCGGCTGGGACCAGAACAACGCCCAGCAGGGCGGCTGGGACCAGAACGGTGCCCAGCAGCAGGAAGCCCAGCAGCAGGGGTGGGCGCAGCCCGCTCCGCAGGCCCCGCAGCAGGCCGCGCCCTCTGACCAGCCCGCCGAACAGGGGTGGGGGCAGTCCGCGCAGCAGCAGGGCTCCTGGGGCCAGTCGGCCCAGCAGGGCTGGGATCAGCCCGCGCAGCAGGGCTCCTGGGACCGGCCCTCCGACACCGGCGATCAGCCCGCGAATCCGTGGGGCGGCCAGCAGTCGGGGTTCGGCGCGCAGCACGATACCCCGCCGCAGGGCAACCCCGCCCAGCCGGGGACCAGCGTGAACCCGCAGGTCCCGGGCGCGTCCGATGAGCAGGCCGGCCAGCAGGGATCGCAGCAGGGCTACCAGGGCATCCTCGATCCGCGCACCGGTGAGATCCACCCCGTGCCGGACCTCAACAACCTCCACGATTCCGATGCGCTGCTCGTCGTGGTCTCCGGGCCGGACGCCGGTGCGCAGATCCTCCTGGACACGGACGTCGTCACGGTGGGCCGCAGCCCCAACGCGGACATCTTCCTGGACGACGTCACCGTCTCGCGCAAGCACGCGGAATTCGTCCGGACGCCCGCCGGCTTCACGCTGCGCGACACCGGCTCGCTCAACGGCACCTACGTGGGCCGGCAGCTCATCGACTCGATCGAGCTGCAGAACGGGGCGGACGTGCAGATCGGCAAGTTCCGCATGATCTTCCAGCAGCGGCCCCGGACGGCCTGAGCGACGCTCAATGCCAGTCGAACTCGAAGTCGTCGGAATCCGCATCGAGCTGCCGGCCAACCAGCCCATCGTGCTGCTCAAGGCGGTCTACCAGCCGCGCTTCCTGCCCATCTGGATCGGCTCGGGGGAGGCGAACGCGATCGGCATCGCCCAGCGGGGCCTGGAGCCGCCGCGCCCGCTCAGCCACAACCTCATGGCCGACATCATCGCCGCCTACGACGATGAGCTCAAGGAAGTCGTCATCACCGGCCGCGAGCAGCACATCTACTACGCCGAGCTGCGCACCGAGAAGGGCAAGGCCATCTCCGCGCGCCCCTCGGACGCCCTGGCGCTGGCGCTCATCGCCGACTGCCCCGTCTATACGACGGAGGAGCTCATCGAGGAGGCCGGCATCGAGGCCCCCGAGGCCGACGAGGAAGAGGTCGCGCAGTTCCGCGAGTTCCTCGACCACGTCTCGCCGGAGGACTTCGAGGGCGAGGCCGGCCAGTCCTGAGACTCCGCGGCGGTCGCGTGCTGCGCACCGTACGATCGTCTCAGCCCCATGACCCGTGCGGCCAGCGCGCTGCCCCCCGGCGCCGCGCCGCGGACCCAACCGGAGTGAAGAAGAGCAGTGAAGAAGATCAGCAGCATCTACCAGTCGGCCGGGAGCGCGCACGCGAGCGCGGAGACGATCGCCGGGCTCGATGCCTGGCGCTCGCTGAGCCCCCAGCAGCAGCCGGCCTATGAGGATGCCGCGGAGCTCGAGGCCGCGCGCCAGTCGCTCGGCGCCCAGCCGCCGCTCATCTTCGCCGGCGAGGCCGACCGCCTGAAGGACCGGATTGCCGCCGCCTCCCGCGGCGAGGCGTTCGTGCTGGCCGGCGGCGACTGCGCGGAGTCGTTCAGCGGCGCCACCGCGGACAAGATCCGCCGCCGCGTCCAGACCGTCCTGCAGATGGCCGCGGTGCTCACCTACGGCGGCTCGCTGCCGGTCGTGAAGATCGGCCGGATGGCCGGGCAGTTCGCCAAGCCGCGCTCCTCGGACCTCGAGACCCGCGAGGGCGTCACGCTGCCGAGCTTCCGCGGCGACATCGTCAACAGCCACGAGTTCACCCCCGAGGCCCGCCGTAACGACCCGCAGCGCATGCTCACCGCCTACAACGTCTCCGCCTCGACGCTCAACCTCATCCGGGCGTTCACCACCGGCGGCTTCGCGGACCTCCGCCTCGTCCACGACTGGAACCGCGGCTTCCTCACCGCCAACGAGGGCTACCAGCGCTACGAGGCCACGGCGGCGGAGATCGACCGCGCGCTGCGGTTCATGGAGGCCTGCGGGGCGGACTTCGAGGCGCTCAACTCCGTCGAGTTCTTCGCCGCCCACGAGGCGCTGCTGCTCGAATACGAGCGCGCCCTGACCCGCATCGACTCGCGCACCGGCGACCCCTACGACGTCTCCGGGCACTTCCTGTGGATCGGCGAGCGCACCCGCCAGCTCGACTCCGCCCACGTGGACTTCCTGTCCCGCGTGCGCAACCCGATCGGCGTGAAGCTCGGCCCCACCGCCACCGCGGACGACGCGCTGGCACTGGCCGAGAGGCTCGACCCGGACGCCGAGCCGGGGCGCCTGACGTTCATCACCCGGATGGGCGCCGGCGTCATCCGCGAACGGCTGCCCCAGCTGCTGCAGGGGATCGGCGACCGCCTCCCGCACGTCACCTGGGTGTGCGATCCCATGCACGGGAACACGATCACCTCGTCATCGGGCTACAAGACCCGCCGCTTCGAGGACATCATGGCCGAGGTCTCCGGGTTCTTCGAGGCCCATTACGACGCGGGCACCGTGCCCGGCGGGCTGCACATCGAGCTCACCGGCGACGACGTCACGGAGATCCTGGGCGGCGGTGCGCAGATCGACGAGGCGGGCCTCGAGGAGCGCTACGAGACCCTCGTTGACCCCCGCCTCAACCACGACCAGGCCCTCGAGATGGCCTTCCAGGTCGCCGAGTACGTCAGCGCCCACCGGTCAGCGGCCGGCGCCTGAGCATGGGCACCCGGCCGGCCGGCGCCTCGGGCGCGGGGGAGTCGGCAGCCGAGGCGGGCATGGCCCGCGACGGCGCCGAGCGGCCCGCAGCCGAAGTCAGCATCGACCTGCGCTCGGACACCGTCACCCGGCCCGGCGCGGAGATGCGCGCCGCGATGGCGGCCGCCCCCGTGGGCGACGACGTCTACGGCGAGGACCCCACCGTCAGCGCCCTCGAGGAGGAGACGGCCGAGCTGCTGGGCCTCGAGGCCGGCCTGTTCTGCCCCACGGGCTCCATGGCCAACATGCTCGGCATCGCCGCGCTCACCCCGGCCGGGACCGAGGTGCTCGCCGAGTCCCGCGCCCACATCCTGCGCGCGGAGTCCGGCGGACACGGTGCGCTGGCCGGCATCACCTCGCGCACGTGGCGCTCCGACGGCGGGGTGTTCCGCGCGGCCGATGCACTCGACATGCTCAGCCCTCCCGGCTCGCCCATGCTCGTGCCCACGGCCACCGTGAGCGTGGAGAACACCCACAACTTCTGGGGCGGCACCGTGGCCGACCTCGGTGAGCTGCGCAAACTGCGCGCCGCCACCGCGCAGCAGGGCGTGGCCGTGCACCTGGACGGCGCTCGGTTGGCCAACGCGTGGACGGCCGCTGGCGTGGCCCCCTCGGTCTACGGTGAGGTGGCGGACACGATCTCGATCTGCCTGTCCAAGGGCCTCGGGGCACCCGTGGGCAGCGTGCTCGCCGGGTCGGCGGAGACGATCGCCGCCGCGCGCACCCTGCGCAAGCGCTACGGGGGAGGCATGCGGCAGGCGGGCATCATCGCCGCCGGCGGCCTGTTCGCGCTGCGGCACAACGCGGACCGCCTGGCCGATGATCACGCGCACGCGCGGCTCATCGCCGAGGCGATTGCCTCGGCCGCGCCGGGGGCCGTCGATCCCGCGGCGGTGGCGACGAACATCGTCGTGATCGAGCTGGGACAGCGCTGGTCGGCCGGGGGCGCGCAGGCGTTCGCCCGGGACGCCGAGCGCCACGGTGTGCGCGTGTCCGTGCTGGGACCGCACACCGTGCGACTCGTCACGCACCTGGATGTCAGCCGCGAGCAGGCGCAGTACGCGGCCGAGGCGCTGGCCGGGCTCGCCGCCCGCTGAGCGGGCAGCGCGGGCAGCCCGGCCGGCGCCGGCTACTTCTTCGCGGCCATCTTCTTGTCTGCCGCCTTCTTGTCCGCGGCCTTCTTCTTCGCCGCGTCGGACTTCGCGGCCGCGGACTTCTCCGCCTTCTTCTCGTCGGACTTCTCCGGCTTCTTGCCCTTGGAGACCTTGAGGAAGACGAGCGCGTCCTTCTTGCGCTCCGCCCCGGCACCCGGGTACTGGGAGACAACGCTGCCCTTGGCCACGGTGTCGCTGTAGACGTCCTGGCGGGCGACCCGGAAGCCCGCGCCGATGAGCTTGCCGAACGCCGTCTTGTACCCGTACCCCTTGACGTTCGGGATCTCGACGGGCGCCTCGCCCTTCGACACGGTGAGGTCCACCGCGGCGCCCTTGCGCAGCTTGGCCCCGGCATCGTCGGCCTGCGCGATCACGTCGCCCTTCGCGACGGAAGCGGAGTGCTTGGACTTCACGTCCCCGGCCTTGAGCCCCGCCTTGGCCAGCGCGGCCTTCGCGTCGGCCAGCGAGGAGCCCGTGACATCGGGCACCGCGAAGCGCTGGGCGCCCTTCGACACGCGCACGTGGACGGTCGAGTGCTCGGGCAGCGCCGTGCCGGCCTTGGGATCGGTGCCGATGACGGTGCCGGCCTTCGCCGACTCGCTGTACTCCTGGGCCAGCGCCGGCTCGAAGCCCGCGGAGCGCAGCGCCTGCTCCGCCGCCTCGGCCTCGGTCCCCGCCTGCACGGCCGGGACGAGCGGCTTGGCCGGCGGTGTGCTCGTCTGGGCCTCGGTGCTCTCACCATCGGCGGGGTTGGTCAGCGCGATGGCCGACCAGCCGCCCAGCATGACGACCGCGGTTGCCGCGGTGATGCCCAGCGCCCTGCGCGCAGTGCGCCGGCGCCGCCCACCGCCCGCGCCCAAGGCGGGCGCCCGGGTGGCACCCTGTGCCGTCGGCGCGCTGGCCGCGAGCGCTCCCGCGCGCGCACCGTCGTGGTCCTCGGCCGCACCCGCCGGGGCGGTGGCGCGAGCCGGCTCCCCGGTCACGGCGCCGGCCTCGGTGGCCCGGGTTCCAGCCGCAGTCTCGGCGGCGAAGGCGGCCGCGGGCAGTCCGGCGGCTGCGTCTTCGGTCCCCGCCGCGGCATCCTCGGGTGCTCTGGCGGTGCCCGGCTCGGCCGCGGGCTGCGCGCCCTCGGCATCGCCGACGAACGGGATCTCGTCGGTGCGGGCCTTGCGCTCCTTGGGCGCCGGCTGGGCGGGGGGCCGCTCGAGGCCTGCGGTGGGCGTGAGCACTGGGGCGCCGTCGGCGGCCGGCAGCTCTGCGGCGGCGGCCCCGAAGTCGAGGGCGGCCGCGCTCAGCTCCGCGCGCAGCCGGCCGAGCTCGGCGCGGAACGCGGCGGCGTCCGAGGGCCGCTCCTCCGGGTCGCGGGCCGTTGCCCACAGTACGATCGCGTCGAGCTCGGGATCGAGCCCGGGCACCACCGCCGAGGGCGGGGGCACGCGGTCGTGGACGTGGCGGTAGGCGACCTGAATCGGCACCTCGTCCGTGTAGGGCAGCTGCCCGGTGAGCATCTCGTAGAGCATGATGCCCAGCGTGTAGAGGTCCGTGCGGTGGTCGGCGCCCGTGCGCGTGACGAGCTCCGGGGCAACGTAGCCCACCGTGCCGATGAGCGTCTTCGTCGTCGTCGCCGATGTCACGGCGCGCGCCAGGCCGAAGTCCGCGAGCTTGATCTGGCCGTCGGTGCCCAGCAGGATGTTGTCCGGCTTGAGGTCGCGGTGGATCATGTCCGCGCCGTGGACCACCTCGAGGGCGGCGAGGATCGCGTCGGTCACGACGATCGCCTGGCGCGGGGTGAGCCGCCCGCGGTGCTTGAGCTCCTTGCGCAGCGTCACGGACTCGAGGTACTCCATGACGAGGTAGACGACATCGCCGTCGCGCTGCTGATCGTGCACGGCCACGAGGTTGGGGTGCACGAGGCGCGCGGCGTTCTCCGCCTCCCGCTCGAAGCGCTCGACGAAGGTCTCATCGGCGCTCAGATGGCCGTGCATGACCTTGATGCCCACGGTCGACTCCAGCAGCATGTCCGTGCCGCGGTAGACCATTGCCATGCCGCCGCGGGCCGCGACGGTGTCGACGCGGTATCGGCCGTTGAGCAGCTGCCCGAGCAGCGGATCGCGGATCACCATGCGCTCGCCCCGCCGTGCTGCGGCCCGGAGCCGGCCGCGCGCCCCGCCGCGGGGCCGCTGTGCGGCTCCGCGCCCGGCTGGGGCGCGGCCTGGGCGGCGCGCCGGGCGCGCTCGGCGGCCGTGCGCCGGCGGCGATCGGCCGTGGCCTCGACGGCGCGCACGAAGCGCACGGTGTCCGCGGCCCTGCCGTGCGCGGCGACGCTGGCCGCCCCCTGGTAGTAGGCGGCGAGGGCGGCGCCCTCGTCGGCGGCGTCCGCCAACAGGCGGCGCAGGATCGCCAGGCCCGCGACGATGTTGTCCGCGGCATCGAGGATGTTGAGCCGGCGCCCGGTCAGCGCGCAGGCCCACTGCCCGGCCGCGGGCGTGACCTGCATGATGCCGATCGCGTTGACGGGGGAGACGGTGCGGTGGTTGAGGCCCGACTCCTGCTGGGCGAGTGCGAATGCGAGCTCGGGACTGACGCCCAGCTCACCGGCGAGCCGCTCGACGGCGGCACCGGCCCAGCGGACGCTCGGGGCGGGCCGGGCGAGCAGGAGGTGCTTGTTGAGCGCGGCCGCAGCGAGCACCTCGGCCGGGTAGTCCGCGCCCGCGATCGAGGCGGGCAGGGCCGGCAGGTCCGCCGGCGGGGCGGGACGACGGCGCCCGCTCGTGGCCCCGGAGCCCTGCAGCGCGAGCACCTCGCCCACGACGATGAGCGAGGACTCGCCCATCGCGTTGGCTCGGCGCAGCTGGCCGGGCGCGATGCCGTGGGACCAGGCGATCGAGTTGAGCGTCTCGCCCTTGCGCACGCGGTGGCCGGCAGGGCGGGTGGGCGCCGCCTTCTGCGGCAGGGACAGCACCTGCCCGGGGCGCAGCGCGGCGGCCCCGCGCAGCCGGTTGAGCTCGATGAGCGCGGGGGCGGACACGCCGTGCTTCGCGGCGATGGAGAGCAGCGTGTCACCCGTGCGGACCTGGTAGGTCCGCCCCCCGTGGGTGACGGGGACGGCCTCGGAGACCGTGCCGCGGGTGAAGCCGGCCTCCTCGCCGCCGAGCGGCAGGACGGGGTCCGCGCTCGGCAGGAAGGCAGCGGCAGCCGACCGCGAGGCAGGGGAGGGAGCGGGTGCGGCGGGCGCCTCGGGCGCGTGGGCGAAGTATGAGGCGAGCGCGAGCGGCGACTCAGCGGCGGCCGCGCGCGAGCGGCGCAGCCGCGGTGCGGCCGGGTGGCGGGCTGAATCAGTCATGACCTGCAGTCTCGTTAGGGGAAGTCAGTCTGCGCGTGCGCCGCCCGCGCGAGTGCTCGGGCGACGCACCCAGCCTACGGGCGGGCGCGGCCCCGGTGCCTGAGGCGCCGCCCTCGGCGTGTCGGAGGGCACGTCCGCCCGGGCGCGTCCGGGCGGGAGTGCGCGCTACCCTGGTGGGGTGAGCACAGCAGAAGAACTCGTCGACGCCTGGCTGCCCCTCCCGGACATCGCGGAGGTGACCGGGCTGGGGATCTCCCGGGTCCGCAGGCTCGTGGAGGACCGGGCGATCTGCGGCATCAAGACCGGCGATCCGAAGGTCTTCCGCGTTCCCGCCGCGTTCCTGCTCGACGACGGGGTCGTTCCCGCGCTGCGCGGCACTCTGGTGCTGCTCCACGATGCGGGCTTCGATGACGACGAGTCGATCGCGTGGCTCTTCACCGAGGACGATTCGCTGCCGGGCCGCCCCATCGACCAGCTGCGCGCCGGCGCGAAGGGCGAGGTGCGCCGCCGCGCCCAGGCCCTCGCGTTCTGAGCCGCGCGGCTACGCGGCGCGCCGGGTGAGTCGCCCGGCGTAGGCCCGCAGCGCCGCGAGGTCGGCGTCGCCCAGGCCCAGTTCGCCCAGGCGCGAGAGCGCCGCGGCTGCCGCGCCCTCCTCTGCGCTGATGAGCGCCTCGTGCTCGTCAACCGCGCCCGAGGCGCGCAGCAGCTCGCGCATCCGCCCGAGGTCCGCCGCGCCGATGCCCGGGTCGCCGAGGTGCGCCGTCAGCCACGCCGCGTCCTCGGCGTCGAGCCGGGTGAGCGCCATCCCCACCAGCACGGTGCGCTTGCCCTGCAGCAGGTCGTCCCCGGCGGGCTTGCCGGTGGCCTCCGGGTCGCCGAAGACGCCGAGCTCGTCATCGCGCAGCTGGAACGCCCGGCCCAGCGGCAGCCCGAAGGCGCTGAGCGCGGCCAGCAGCTCCGGCCCCGCCCCGGCCAGCGCGGCCCCCAGCAGCAGCGGCTGCTCGACCGAGTACTTCGCGGACTTGTAGGTCAGAACCTCCATGGCGCGCTCCCGGATGTCGCCCGCGGCGATCGGGGCGGCCTGGATCCGGATGTCGAGGAACTGGCCGAGCATGACGTCGCGGCGCAGGTCGTCGTGGCGGCGCACGGCCTCCGGGGCGCCCGCGTGGGGCAGCCCGGTGCGGGCGTGCGCCTGCTCGCTCAGGCTCAGGCAGAGGTCGCCGGCGATAATGGCGGCCGCGGTGCCGAAGTGGGCGGGGGCGCCGCTGAACCCGTGCTCGGCGTGCGAGCGGGCGAACGCCGTGTGGACGGCGGGGCTGCCGCGGCGGGTCTCCGACTCGTCGATGATGTCGTCGTGGATGAGGGCTGCGGCGTGGAGGAGCTCGACGGCCACGCAGGCGTCGTCGATGCCCGGCTGCCGGGCAGCGTCCCCGCCGGCTGCCTCGAAGCCCCAGCGCAGCGCGAGCGCGCGGATGCGCTTGCCGCGCCGGGCGAACGCGCGGATCGGATCGTAGAGCTCCGCGGCGGCGGGGGAGATCCGGGCCGCCTGGGCCGCGGCCTCGGCGAGGAAGGCGGCCAGCCGGGCGTCCACGGCCGCGATGACGGCATCCGGGTCGCTCAGGCGCGCGGGCGGGGGGTCCGTGTCAGCGCTGCCGGGTACCATGCAGGTCAGCGTACAGGTCGGGGGAGAAATGAGTCGAAAGCAGCTGGCCCGCTCGGGCGGGGACCTCTCGCAGCTGAGCGGCGACGACACCGGCTGCACGATCCTCCACCTCGACATGGACTCGTTCTTCGTCTCCGCGGAGCTGCTCTCGCGCCCGGAGCTGCGCGGTCGGCCCGTCATCGTGGGCGGCCGGGCGGGCCGCGGCGTGGTCGTCTCCGCCTCCTATGAGGCCCGCGAATTCGGCGTGCACGCGGCCATGCCCATGTCCGTCGCGGTCCGCAACTGCCCCCAGGCGGTCATCATCCCGCCCTCGCGCGGGCTGTACGGGGAGATCTCGCGCCGGGTCTTCGAGCTCGTCGGCGCCGTGACGGACGAATACGCCCAGGTCAGCGTCGATGAGGGCTATATCGACGTCGCCTCCGCCCAGCGGCGGCTGGGCCGACCGGCCCGGATCGCCCAGCGCCTGCGCGCGCAGATCGAGGCCGAGACGGGCCTCACTGCATCCGTGGGGGTCGCTGCGACGATGGTCGTGGCGAAGATGGCCTCCGCGCGGGCCAAGCCCGACGGCATGCTCGTCGTGCCAACGGCACAGGTCTCCGAGTTCCTCGGGCCCATGTCCGTCGAGGCGCTGCCGGGGGTGGGCGCGCGGACCCAGGAGGTGCTCGCCTCCTACGGCATCCGCCGCATCGGCCAGCTCGCGCAGGCCGACCCAGCCTGGCTCGGCAGGGTGCTCGGCGCGCACGGCGCGGTGCTGGGCGGCTACGCCCGCGGCCGCGATCGCCGCACCGTCCACGAACGGGCGCGCGACCACACGATCAGCGCCGAGCACACGTTCGGCGCGGACGTCTACCGCCTCGCAGACCTCGAACTCGAGCTGCTCCGGCTGGCCGACACTGTCGCGTATCGGCTGCGCGCCGAGGGCCAGGCCGCCGGAGGTGTGGGCCTGAAGTACCGCACCGGCGAGTTCGCCACCTCCTCGCGCTCGGTCACGCTGCCCGCCCCCACGGACGTCGCCGCCGAGCTGCACGCCGCGCTGCTGCCGGCGCTGCGCACGCTCCACGAGAACAATCGCAAGGGCGTGCGGCTGCTGGGCCTGCGCGCGGCGGACCTCGTGCGCATCGAGGACGCGGGCCGTCAGGAGACCCTCGACGCCGCCGAGCACACGCCGCGGGAGGCCGAGCTCGCGCTCGACGCGGTGCGCGCGAAGTTCGGCAGGACCGCGATCTCGCAGGCCTCGCTGCTGCGCCGGGGGGAGCGCGGAGAGGGCACTGCCCGCTGAGCGGAGGGCAAGGCGAGCTGCGCGGAGGGCAAGGCGCCCTGCCGGTCGGGCGCAGCCGCGGGTGCGGCGGCCCCGGCTGCCGCCGTCAGCGCGCTGCCCGGGAACTCGCAGGCGACGGGCGGAGAATCGGTGGGCCCTCAGGTTCCGCGCCGCGGCGATTGGGGACTATGATGGTGGTACTCTACGACGCGCGCCACAGGGGGTTTGCGATGCCGCTCTCCGATCACGAACAGCAGCTGCTCGACCAGCTCGAGAAGCAGCTGCGCACGGAGGACCCCCGTTTCGCGCACACGATCGCGCAGGCCCCCGCCTCCCAGGGGCCGGGTCTGTCGGCCAAGCGCTTCGTCGCCGGGATCCTCGCCCTCGTCGTGGGCATCGGAATCGCGGTCGCATCGATCTTCTTCCTCGACCTGCCGTTCAGCGCCATCGGCGGGGTGGTCGGCTTCGCCGTCATGGTGTTCGGCGGCTACTGGGCCGTCTCGGGCACTCCGAGCGCGCGAGCGGCGGCCGCCGAGTCCGGTGCCGAGGAGGCACGCGGCGGCGCGAAGGCCGCCAAGCGGCCCACCCCCGGGCTCATGGACCGTCTCGAGGACCGCTGGGACAAGCGGCGCGGCCAGGGCTGACGCCCCCGCCCGACTCCTCGATCGCCGGCCGCCGGCGGTGCGCTATCCGCCTCGGCGCGCTGACGCCGCCCAAGGCAACCGGCAGAATTTCCGCGTTCGGCGTCCAATCCGGGTCGCGCCTTCTCTCCGACCGGTGCCGTATTCTCCTTCTGAGCCCTGAGCCCTGAGGTGACGGCTGCGCGCGCCCCGCCCGCCGCCCGCTCCCCGGGGCGCGGAGGCCACGCGCGTCCGGCGGCGCCTCCCGCCCTACATCGCAGGACAGCGCCGATCGCACCCTCCGCGGCCACGGGCATCACGCCACCCGGCTCACCGCACCTGCGCAGGCAGCGCAGCGTGCGAGGGACGTAGCGCGAGCCTTATTGCCCGCGACAGCCGTTCCGGCCGACGGGGCCAACCGCGGCCGGGCCAACCGCGAACGGACTCACCCGGCGACCAACTCACCCGGCGCCGGGCCGCGCGCCGACCGACTCACCCGCCGCCGCAGCAGCCGACCCGTCCTGTCCGGCCGCCGAGGTGCCGCCGCGCGGACCCCGGCAGCGCGGCCAGGTTCAGTGCTGGCGCCGCGGGGCCGGGCGGCTGCCCGGCCGGGCACCTGAGCGGGCGAATACGGAGCGGGGCAGCGCCGTTGCCACGGCCCCGCGCACGCGTCCCGAGCGGCGGCGCAGCGCGGCGCGCAGCGCGGCCAGGGCCGCGTTCACCTGCCCGGGCGGCGGGAGCGGCACGGTCTGCCCCGGCCCGGCGTAGCGCGCGGACTCGACGGCCGCGCCGATGGCGCGCAGCGCCTCGGCGTCGCGGCCCTCGACCAGCCCGGCCAGGCGCGCGGCCTCACCGCGCACCGTCGCCGAGGCGGGTCCGAGTGCCCCGCCGTCGACGAGCGAGGCCCGGACCTCGGCCCAGACGGCCTCCGGGTCCTGCGGCGCCCGCAGGCGCCGCGAGCGCTGGAGCGCGCGCACGGCCAGCGGCAGCGCGAGCACCAGGAGCACCGCGAGGACGAGGAGAGCAATCCACCACGGGAAGCCGGGGCCTGCCCCGGCGGCGGGAGTGCCCTCGTCCTCCTCGGCCGGGGCGCTGGAGGGCTCCGCGGTGGTCGGCTCGGCCGACGCAGAACTCGTGTCCTCCGGCGTGGGCGAGGCGGATGCGGTGGGCTCCTCGGCGGACTCACCGCCCTCCTCCGTCCACGGCGGGGGCGCGCCCGCCGGGCCCCCAGGGGTGGGCTCGAAGCGCACCCAGCCCACGCCGCTGAAGTAGAGCTCCGGCCACGCGTGCGACTGCGACATCGATACGTCGTAGCGGCCCTGCCCGGTCTGCTCGCCCGGGGTGAAGCCCACCCCGATCCGGGCGGGGATGCCCAGGGTGCGGGCCATGGCGGCCATCGCCCCGGAGAACTGCACGCAGTAGCCGCGCTTGTCCGCGAGGAAGTCCGCGATCGCGTCGCCGGAGGCCTGCTTGGGCGCGTTGAGCGAATAGGAGAAGGCGTCGGAGCGCAGGTACGCCTGGAGTTTCGCCGCCTTCTCCCACTCGTTCGCGGCGCCCTTCGTCTCGCGCTTGGCGGTCCGGGCGATGATCGCCGGGGAGTCGTTGGGCATCGACAGCTGCGCGGAGAACTGGGAGGCATCGACGGGCGCCGCGGCGGCCAGCTGCGCGGCGGTGGGCTCCACCGAGGTGTAGGAGACCTCGTACTGCTGGTCGCGCGCGGTGATGCCGTTGCCCACGATCGTGAGGGTGTCGGAATCGTAGATCCACTGGTCGCTGACCCCGTGCGCGGTCTGGGGGGCGTACGGGGCCGGCAGGTACTGCTGGTCGAGGCCGCCGATCGAGAAGCTCGCGGTGTAGGTCCGCCGCTCGGCGTCGCCGCTGAGCCCGGGCGCCCCGGGCATGACGCCGTTGGCGCGGGCCGCGGTGTCGAGCTTGAACGTCTCCGGCTTCCACGTGCGGCCGTCGTAGTCGGAGACGGACGTCAGCCGAATCGGCGGGGCCAGCGGGTCCTGGGTGGAATAGGAGATGATCGGCGTCTTGCTGCGCTCGCTGAGGTCCGATTTGAGGTCGAGGAACGGGTTGACGACCGTGAGGTCCTTCGGCGCCGTCAGCGGCCGGGTGTGCGTGGCCTCGATGGGCGGGATGAGCAGCGGGATGCCGACCCCCAGCAGCAGCGCGAGGGCCCCTGCGGCCGCGGCGGTGAGCGGCCCGCGGGAGGGCCCGCGCTCCGCGTAGGGGGTGAGCAGGAGCAGCAGGAACGCCGCGCCGATGCTCGCGAAGTGCCACCAGCGGAGCTCGCGGGGGGCCAGCAGCGCCGGGACCAGGTAGACGACGAGGAGGATGATGCCCGCGGTCTTCGGGGCGCGCAGATCCGCGACGAGGCCGTCGACGAGAGTGGTGACGAGGGCCAGGCCCACGGTCATGAGCGCGAGCAGCCCCGGGGTGGCGGGCGCCGGCGCCGTCGTCGAGTAGATGTCGTCGATGCCCTGGCCCAGCAGGGCGAAGAGCTCGCCGAAGGCGGCCGGGGTGGGCACGACGCCGCCCAGCATGGCACCGGAGGCGCAGGCGATGAGCACCGCCCAGGCGCTCACGCAGAACTCGACGAGGGCGGCAAGTCCGGAGGTGCCGATCCCCGGCAGGCTGCGGAAGGCGAGTCCGGAGGCGACGATCGCGGCGACGACGGCCGCGAGCGGGGCGAGCCACGCCGTGCCCTGCAGGATCGCCGAGGTCGCACAGGCCGTGAGCAGCGCCGCTGCGAACACGCACAGCGCCGTGGCGCAGCGCTGGAAGACGGTGGTGGGGGTCATCGCACGCTCCTCCCGGTCTGCAGCCAGCTGGCGGGCACGCCGATCTCGCGACCGAACAGCTCGCTGCCGGTGCCCGAGAGCTCGGCGGGGTCCCACACCCGCGCGGCGGCGCTGCGCGGCAGCGCGGCCGCCAGCCGGGCGCGCGCCTGCGGGTCGTCGGCCGCGATGAACACCTCGGCGACGCCCTGCAGGTCCTCGCGGCGCACCTCCGCGGGCCCGGGTCCCAGCCGCGCGGCGACGAGGTCGAGGCGCGCGGCGCCGGCCGCGCCGCGCAGGCTCCGGTGCTCGGCGCCCCAGGCGAGGCGCACCTCGAGGCCCTGGTCGAGCAGCACGCGCACGCCTGCCGCGGCGGCCGCGATGAGGTCCTCGTCCGGCTCGGCGGTCGTCTCGAGGACCACGAGCGCGCCGGGGGACTCCTCCTGGGCCTCCTCGCGCACGACGAGGTCGCCCAGCCGCGCCGTCGTCGCCCAGTGGATGTGGCGCAGGTCGTCGCCGGGGACGTACTCGCGCGTCTGGAAGTCGCGGGTGGAGGCGCCGCGGACCAGGCGCTGCTCCTCGCGCAGCGCGACCGGCACACCGGGGCGCCGGCGCGCCGGGACGTCGAGGTCCTGCGGGGCCACCGCCACGTCGAAGGGGCCCGTGAGCGTCGAGCGCACGGCGGTCAGCCCGAAGGGCCCGACGAGGTCGAGCGAGGTGCGCTCGAGGCCGCTCATCCCGCGCCGCGTGGGGGAGAAGCCCGCCTCGATGCCCACGCCCGCCCCCGCGGCGAGCCCGCGCATGCGGGCCGACTGCTCGGCGCCGAAGCCGGGCCGCGGGGCGAACGCCACGACGAAGCCGCCCACCGGCAGCGGCGAGCGGTTGCGCAGGGACAGGCGCAGGTCGAGGTCCTCGCCCACGCGCGCCAGCGCGATCCCGTCGCATGAGCGCCCGGTCGTGGTCACGCGGGCCTCGAGGCGACGGGAGGCGAGGAGCCCCGCCAGGCCCGAGCACAGCACGAGTGCGAGCAGCAGGATGCCCGCGGGCAGCAGGCCCGGCAGCCCGAAGACGTAGGCGAGCACGATGAGGGCGACCCCGATGACCGCGAAGACGATGCCGGAGGCGGTCACCCGCATCACTGGACGGCGGTGCGGGCAACCGCCTCGCGCACGGCGGCGGCCGCATCGGCGGGATCATCGGAATCGCGCCGGATGATCCGGTGGGCCAGGACGCTCACCGCAAGGGCCTGCACGTCATCCGGGGTGACGAACCCGCGGCCGGCCAGCAGCGCGCGCACCTGCGCGGCGCGCAGCAGGTGGAGGCCGCCGCGCGGCGAGGCGCCGAGCATGGAGCCGGGATCGGCGCGGGTCGCCGCGAGGAGGGCGACGATGTAGCCGCGCAGCTGGGGGCTGGCGGTGATCGAGCGCACCGCCTCGCGGGCGCGGACGACGTCCTCGAGGGAGGCGACGGGCCGCAGGTCCTCGAGGGCCTCGCGCCCGGACTGGTGGAGCAGGAGGTCGGCCTCGGCGGCGGGGGCCGGGTAGCCCACCGAGCTGCGCATCATGAACCGGTCGCGCTGCGCCTCGGGCAGCGAGTACGTGCCCTCCATGTCGATGGGGTTCTGCGTTGCGATGACCATGAACGGGGAGGGCATGAGGTAGGTCGTGCCGTCCACGCTCGCCTGCGATTCGGCCATGCACTCGAGCATCGCGGACTGCGTCTTGGGCGAGGCGCGGTTGATCTCATCGGCGATGACGACATTGGAGAAGATGGGCCCGGCGCGGAACTCGAAGTGGCGGCTCTCCTGGTTGAACAGGTTGACGCCGAGCACGTCGGAGGGCAGCAGGTCCGGGGTGAACTGGATGCGGCGCACGCTGCCGCCCACCACGCGGGCCAGGGTCTTGGCCAGCAGCGTCTTGCCCACGCCCGGCACATCCTCCAGGAGGAGGTGCCCGCCGGCCAGGAGCGCGGTCACGGTCAGCGAGACGACCTCGGCCTTGCCCTCCAGCACCGTGTTCATGGCGCCGTTGGCGCGCTCGGCCAGGCTGCGGGCGGCGGTGATCTGCTCTGCGGTCGCGTCTGTCATGGCCGCCATTATCCGCCACCGGGCCGGCGCGCGGCCAATCTGACGGCGCGCACCCGCCCGCCGGTGTGCGCCAGCCGCTACGTCGCACCGCGTCCACGGCCCTCCGCTGGCCGCAATCCACGCCCGTCCGCGGACCGCCAGCCACTTCCCTCCCACTTCCCTCCACCGGGCGCCCCCACTGTCCTCCCCATCCCTCCCCACCGCCCCGCCCGAGGCCCATCCTGGGGGCCGTGCGGCGCCGGCGAGGGCCACGAGCGGGGTCCCACACGGCCGTCACGACACCCGGAGCACTGCTGAACCCCCACTTCGCACCACCAATCTGACGTGCGAAAACACAGGAAAAAGACGTGTCGAGAGCGTCAGGCGGGAATATTGTGGGGGGAAGTGGAGTACAGTGGTGGCAATCGGAGCCGATTGGGGTTTCGAGAGGGGTGAGACGGCATGTTCTTGGGCACGCATCTGCAGCGGCTCGACGACAAGGGCCGCCTCATCCTGCCCGCGAAGTTCCGCGAGGAGCTCGCGAACGGACTCGTCCTCACCAGGGGCCAGGAGCGCTGCCTCACCCTGTTCTCCACCCGGGAGTTCGAGACCGTCCACGAGCAGATGCGCGCAGCGCCCATGACGTCGAAGGACGCCCGGGACTACCTGCGCGTGTTCCTGTCGGGCGCGGCGGCCGAGCAGCCGGACAAGCAGGGGCGGATCACCGTCCCGCAGATCCTGCGGCAGTACGCCTCGCTCGACCGGGATGTCGCAGTGATCGGCATGGGAAACCGCGTCGAGATCTGGGACTCCCCGACCTGGGAGCGCTACCTCGCGGCAACGGAAGAGGGCTTTGCCGAACGCGAAGCGGAGGTCATCCCCGGCGTGTTCTGAGTGTTCGGTCGAGATCCTCGTCCGCCAGTGGTTTTGGGGCACTTCCCCGGTTCCAAAGCCGCGCGGTCCTGACGCACTTCCCCGGTGGCAGGGCCCGAATGGCGGACGGGGTTCTGGATCGGACAAGCGGACCGCCGGGCACCCAGTGCACAACGGGAAGGAGACGGCGTGGCCGAGCAGCCCCAGGACGGCACCCGCGCCTTCCCCCACACCCCCGTCCTCCTCGAGCGGGTCGTCGCCCTGCTGGGCCGCGGCATCGACGCGGTGGCGGCGGCCGGGCACACCCCGGTCGTCGCCGACCTCACCCTGGGCATGGGCGGCCACTCGGAGGCGGTCCTCGCCGCGAACCCGCAGGTCCGGGTCATCGGCATCGACCGCGACCAGCAGGCCCTGGCCGTTGCGACCGAGCGCCTGGCCCGCTTCGGCGAGCGCTTCACCCCCGTCCACGCCCGCGCCGACGAGCTGCCGCGCGCGCTCGACGAGCTGGGCGTGCGGAGCCTGGCCGGAGCCCTGTTCGACCTGGGCGTGTCCTCGCTCCAGCTCGACGAGGACGAGCGCGGCTTCAGCTATTCGCGGCCGGCCCCGCTGGACATGCGCATGGACCAGAGCCGCGGGACGACGGCCGCCCAGATCCTCAACACCTACTCCGAGGACGCGCTCGCCCGCATCATCGCCGACTACGGCGAGGAGCGCTACGCGCGCAAGATCGCCCGCATCATCGTCGCCGACCGCGCCGAGCGCCCCTGGGAGACCTCGGACCAGCTGGCCGGAATGCTCTCGCGCGTCATCCCGGAACCCCCCGCCCGCGGCCGGCAGCGCGCCCGCTCCCACCCGGCCAAGCGCACCTTCCAGGCCCTGCGCATCGAGGTCAACGGCGAACTCGACAGCCTCGCCGCTGCCCTGCCCGCCGCGCTCGACGCCCTGGCCATCGGGGGAGTGGCGGTCATCGAGTCCTACCAGTCGCTCGAGGACACCGCCGTCAAGCGGATCCTGCGGGCCGGCACCGAGGCCCAGGCCCCGCCCGATCTGCCCGTCGTCCCCGCCCACCTGCGGCCCTGGCTCGCCGAGGCGGTCCGCGGGGCGCAGAAGGCCTCCGCCGCGGAGGTCGAGGCCAATCCGAGGGCCGCGAGCGTGCGGCTGCGCGCGGTGGTCAAGACCGCGCCGAATCCCCGGGAGGAAACCCCATGAGCTCCGTCGCCCGCGCCGTCAACGCCGCCCCCGCGCGCCGGACCCGGCCCGCAGCCGCACCGGAGCGCGCGCGCCTGCGCCTCGTCGTCCCCGGCATCGCACGCCGGCGCGTGCCGTTCTCCGGGCTGTGCGTCGCGGCCCTCGTCGTCGGCCTGCTGGGCGTCCTGCTGGCCAACATCTACATCTCCCACAGCACGTACCGCGTCCAGCAGCTCAGCGCCGAGCAGCAGCAGCTCCACGACCGCCGCGACGAGCTCTCCGAGGACATCTCGTACCGCTCGAGCCCGCAGAACATCCAGCGGGCCGCCCTGCAGGCCGGCATGGTGAGGGCGAAGAACGCGGAGTTCATCCGCCGCTCGGACGGCTCGATCATCTCCGCTGAGAAGGCCGTGGAGATTTCGGGCAAAACACCCGAAACCGTGCCCGGGCCGCGCGCCGATACCCGCGACGACCCGCGACCGAACCTACGATCGGATGACAGGCTGCCCACGATCGGCGGCAGCGGCAATGACCTGACATCCCCCTCCGTGCACAGCCCGAACGGCTGAGGCGGCCCACCACCCCGAGGAGACCGATGCCCCACGAGTCCGACCCGCACGCACCCCGCGGGCGCTCGGCGGGCGGGCGCAGGGGCCGTGGGGCAGACGAGAGCACCGGAGCCGAGCGGACGGGCTCGGCCGCGGGCGGGCGCGCCCCCGGCCGAGCCGCCCCCGGCCGGCGCGCGTCAGCGGCGGCCGCCCGCGCCTCGGCCGCGGGGCGCAGGCGCGACCCGCACCGCGAACGGCCCCACACCGTGCCGGCGAGCCCTGCGCGCCCGGCCGATCCGCGCCGGCGCATGTTCCTCGTCGTCGCGGCGAGCCTCGTGCTGCTGCTCGCCGTGGGCGGCAAGCTGCTGGCCATCCAGGCCATGGACACCGCCCAGCTCGCCCAGCGCGCGCTGGCATCGCGCCTGGTGACGAAGACGCTGCCCGCCGCGCGCGGGGTCATCACCTCGGCCAACGGCACCGTGCTCGCCGATAACGCGCAGCGCTACCGGCTCGTCGTCGACCAGCGCAACGTCGCCCGCTACAAGGACTCCGCCGGCACGACGGTGGGCGCGTGGGGCGCCGCCCAGGCGCTGGCGGGCCCGCTCGACACCGAGGCCGGCCTGCTCTACCCCAAGCTCAACGGCGACAAGCTGTGGAATGTCGTCGCCTCGGGCGTCACGAGCGAGGTCTGGGAGAAGGTCCGCGACCTCGACATCCCCGGCATCTCGCAGGAGGAGTACGCGATCCGCTCGTACCCCGCCGGCGCACTGGGCGGCAACCTCGTGGGCTTCGTGGGCTCGGACGGCCAGCCGCTCGGCGGCCTCGAGCTGCAGTACGAGGACTCGCTCAAGGGCACTGACGGCAAGGAGCAGTACGAGCGCGGGCTGTCCGGCGACACGATTCCGCTGGGGGCGAACTCCACCCAGCAGCCGGTGAACGGCACGGGCCTCCAGCTCTCGCTCGACTCCGATGTCCAGCTCTACCTCCAGCAGGCGATCGCCGCCGCCGTCAAGCAGCGCAAGGCCGAGTGGGGCACGATCGTCATCGAGGACGTGGAGACCGGCCGCATCATCGGCCTCGCCGACGCCCCCACCGTCGATCCGAACAACCCGGGCAAGACCGCCGCGAACGAGCGCGGGTCCCGCGCCCTCACCGATGTCTTCGAGCCCGGCTCCACCGCCAAGATGATCACCGCCTCCGCGCTCGTCCAGGAGGGCAAGGTTGCCCCCGACACGCAGTTCACGGTGCCCTACAAGTGGAAGGCGCCCAACGACGAGGAGTTCAAGGACTCCCACGAGCACGAGGACGAGAAGCTCACCTTCGCGGGGATCCTCCAGCAGTCCTCGAACACCGGCACGATCCTCGCCGGCCAGCGGCTGAGCCCCCAGCAGCGCTACGACTACCTGCACGCGTTCGGATTCGGCGCCTCCAGCGGGATCGGCTACCCCGGCGCCACCGCCGGCATCCTCCACGAGCCGGGCTCCTGGGACGGCCGCACCGCCTACACGGTGATGTTCGGCCAGGGCGTGGCCGCCACCGCCATGCAGACGACCTCCGCGGTCGCGACGATCGCCGGGGGCGGGACGAAGATGCCCCAGCAGCTCGTCAGCGGTACGGTGGACGACTCCGGCCGGGTGACGGAGATCCCGCCCGGTCAGGGCACGCGGGTGATCAGCGAGGAGACGTCGAAGAAGGTCGTGAGCATGCTCGAGAGCGTCGTGACCGACGGCACCGGCAAGAGCGCGGCCATCCCCGGCTACCGCGCGCTCGGCAAGACGGGCACCGCCCAGGCGCCCGCCGCCGACGGCAAGGGCTACGACGGCTACACCGCGAGCTTCGTGGGCGCCGCCCCGGCGGAGAACCCGAAGATCGCGGTCTCCGTCGTCCTCCAGCGCCCCCGCAAGGGCTACTACGGCGGCACCGCCGCGGCCCCCGTCTTCTCCGACGTCGCCGGCTACACCCTGCGCCACCTGGGCGTCGCCCCCTCGACCGAGAAGCCGGACACCCCGGCAGGAGAATGGAAATGATGCGCCTCGATTCGCTCCCGCTGCCCCCGGATGCCGTCATCCACGGCGACGGCTCCCGCCCCGTCACCGGGGTCTCGCACGACTCGCGCACGACGGCCCCCGGCGAGCTCTACGCCGCGCTGCCCGGCGCCAACGTCCACGGCGCGCGCTTCGCCGGCGCCCTCCTCGCCGCCGGGGTGAGCGCCGTCCTCACCGACAGCGCGGGGCTGCGGCTGCTGCGCGAGTCCGGCGCCGACACCTCGTCCGCCGTGCTCATCGAGGTGGGTGATCCGCGCGCCGCGCTCGGCGACATCGCCGCCGCGCTGTCCGGCACGCGGGGCGCGCCGCCGCGCCTGCTCGGGATCACGGGGACCAACGGCAAGACCACGACGACCTACCTCCTCGATGCGCTGCTCGGCGAGCTGGGGGAGACGACCGGGGTGATCGGCACGATCGCCACCTCGATCGCGGGCGTGCGCCAGCCCAGCGCGCGCACGACCCCGGAGTCGCCGGAGCTGCACCGCCTCCTCGCCCAGATGCGCTCCGCCGGCGCGGGCTGGTGCTCGATGGAGGTCTCCTCGCACGCGCTGGCCCAGCACCGCGTGGACGGTGCGCAGTTCGCGGTGGCGGGGTTCACCAACCTCAGCCAGGACCACCTGGACTTCCACCCCACCATGGAGGACTACTTCGCCGCGAAGGCGCAGCTGTTCACCCCGCAGTTCTCGCAGCGCGGGGCCGTCGTGCTCGCCGATGACTGGGCGCGGCGGCTCGCCCGCGAGGCCCAGATCCCCGTCGTCACGATCTCCCGCACCGCCGCGGACGAGCCGGACTACCTCGTCGTCGAGGACGCGCCCGGCGGCGCCGGCAGCGGTGGGTCCGCCGCCGAGGCCGCCGGTGCCGAGGCCGCCGCTGCCCGGACCCCCGGCGGGGGCGGGCACTTCGACCTCGTCCGGCGCACCGGAGCGCCCGGGGCCGAGCAGCGCATGCGCGTCGCCTCGCCGCTGCCCGGGGACTTCAACGTCATGAACGCCGCGCTGGCCGTCGTCATGCTGCTCGAGGCGGGCTTCGCCTTCGACGCCGTCGCCCGCGCCGCCGGCGGCTTCACCGCGGCGGTCCCCGGCCGCATGGAGGTCGTGAGCCCGGCGGGCCCGCGCGCCATCGTCGACTACTCCCATACCCCGGATGCGCTGGTCAACGTCCTCTCCGGGCTCCAGGGCGCCCCGCTCGTCGCGGTGATCGGCGCCGGCGGCGACCGCGACCACGGCAAGCGGCCGCTCATGGGCCGCGCCGCCGCCCAGTGGGCCGACGCGGTCATCGTCACCGACGACAACCCCCGCTCCGAGGACCCCGCAGCCATCCGCGCCGCCGTCCTCTCCGGCGCCCTCGAGGCCGTCGCCGACGGCACGGCGCGCGCGGCCCGGTCCGATGTGTGCGAAGTCGCATCGCGCGCTCAGGCCATCGCCGAGGCGGTGCGCCGGGCGGGCCCCGCGGGCACCGTGCTCGTGGCCGGCAAGGGCCACGAGACCGGCCAGGAGATCGCGGGTACGGTGCATCCGTTCGACGACCGCGAGCAGACACGCGAAGCCGTGGCGCGCGCGGCCGGCGGTGCGCGAGCCGGTAGAGTTCAGGCTTGATATGAAGAATTTCTCTGCGCAGGAAGCCGCGGCCGCCCTCAAGGGCGACCTCTACGCGATCGACCCGGCAACCCGCCTCGCCGGCTCGGTCGTCACCGACTCTCGCGAGGTGGCGCCCGGAGACGTCTACGTCGCCCGCCGCGGCGAGAGCGCCGACGGCCTCGACTTCGCCCCCGCCGCCGTCGCCGCCGGAGCCGTCCTCGTCATCAGCGAGGCCGTGCCGGTCGTCGACGGCGAGCAGCTGCCCAGCCTCGTGGTGCCCGACGCCACCGCGGCGCTCGGCCAGCTCGCCCGCCTCAACGTCGAGGCCCTGCGCGCCGAGGGCGACCTCACGGTCATCGCCATCACCGGCTCGGCCGGCAAGACCACCGTCAAGGACCTCACGGCGGACCTGCTCTCCGCCGCGGGCGAGACGATCTGGCCGCCCAACTCCTACAACAACGAGGTGGGTGTCCCCCTCACGGCCCTGCGGGCGGGCCCCGAGACCCGCTTCCTCGTCCTCGAGATGGGCGCGCGCACCATGGGCAACCTCGCCTACCTCACCTCGCTCGTCCGCCCCGACATCGGCGTGGAGCTCGTCGTCGGCACCGCCCACTCCGGCGTCTTCGGGTCGATCGAGAACACCGCCCGGGCCAAGTCGGAGCTCGTCGCGGCCCTGACCGAGGGCGGCCGCGCCGTGCTCAACGCCGATGACCCGCGCGTGGCCGCCATGACCGACGTGCTCGCCCCGGGCGTTGAGACCCTGTGGTTCTCCGCCTCGGGGGAGACGGACCGCACCCCGGCCGTGCGCGCCACCGACGTCACGACGCGCGCGAGCGGGCGCACGAGCTTCACCCTGCACCTGCCCGGCGCGGAGCCCGCCCCCATCGAGCTCGCGCTGCTCGGCGAGCACCACGTCGCCAACGCGCTGGCCGCCTCGGCCGTCGCCCACCTGTGCGGCGTGCCCGCGAAGGCGATCGCGACGACGCTCCAGATCTCCGGGGCGCAGAGCCGCTGGCGCATGGAGCTCATCGACTCGCCCAGCGGGGTGACGGTGCTCAACGACGCCTACAACGCCAACCCCGATTCCATGCGCGCCGCCCTCAAGGCGCTGGCCGCGATGGGCCGCGGGGACGGCGAGTCCGCCCCGCGCCGCACCGTCGCCGTGCTCGGCGAGATGCTCGAGCTCGGCGAGGACTCGATCGCCCTCCACGACGAGGTCGGCCGGCTGGTCGTGCGGCTGAACATCTCGCTGACGATCGCGGTGGGCGAGGGCGCCAAGCCCATCTACCAGGCAGCGAACCTCGAGGGCTCATGGGGCAACGAGGCGGCGTGGGTGCCCACGGTCTCCGAGGCCCGCGACATGCTCAACTCGGAGCTCAAGCCCGGCGACATCGTGCTGTTCAAGTCCTCGCGCGATGCCGGGCTGCGCTACCTGGGCGATGAGATCGCAGGGGTGTCCGGGGTCCAATGATCGCCGTCGTGCTGGCAGCCTGCCTCGGACTCGTGCTGACGCTCATCGGCACGCCGCTGTTCATCAAGGTCCTCGTCAAACGCGGCTACGGCCAGTTCATCCGCGACGACGGGCCCAAATCCCACGCCACGAAGCGCGGCACGCCCACCATGGGCGGCGTCGTCATCATCGGCTCTGCCGTGCTCAGCTACCTGCTCGCCCACCTCATGTCCGGCTCGCTGCCCACCCCCACGGGCCTGCTCGTGCTGTGGCTGGCGGCGGGCCTGGGCGCCGTGGGCTTCGTCGACGACTACATCAAGGTCTCCCGACAGCGCTCGCTGGGCCTGCGCCCCGTCGGCAAGCTCGTCGGGCAGGGGTTCGTCGGCGTGACCTTCGCCGTGTGCGCGCTGCTGTTCCCCAACGAGGCCGGCCGCACGCCCGCCTCCACCGCGATCTCCGTGTTCCGCGACACCCAGCTCGACCTCGCCTTCGCCGGGGTGGGCCTGGCGTTCGTGCTCTTCGTGCTGTGGGCCAACCTCATCGTCACGGCGGTCTCCAACGCGGTCAACCTCACCGACGGCCTCGACGGCCTGGCCGCGGGTGCGTCCGCGATCGTCTTCTGCGGCTACGTCTTCATCACGACGTGGCAGTCCACGCAGAACTGCGACCTCATGTCGACCGTGCGGGCCGGCTGCTACGTCGCCCGCGACCCGCGCGACCTCGCGATGGTCGGCGCCGCGATGGCCGCCTCGTGCGTGGGCTTCCTGTGGTGGAACACCTCGCCCGCGAAGATCTTCATGGGCGACACCGGGTCGCTCGCGATCGGCGGTGCGATCGCCGGCCTGGCCATCATGTCGCGCACCGAGGTCCTCCTCGTCATCATGGGCGGCCTATTCGTCATCATCACGCTCTCCGTCATCATCCAGGTGGGCTCGTTCAAACTCACCGGCAAGCGCGTCTTCCGCATGGCGCCCCTCCAGCACCACTTCGAGCTCAAGGGCTGGGCCGAGGTCACGATCGTCGTCCGGTTCTGGATCATCGCCCTCATCTTCGTCGTCGCGGGCGTCGGGCTCTTCTACGGGGAGTGGGTGTCGGCCAGTGCCCGCTGAGCCCGCCGCGCAGCCCGACGGCGCGGCCGCGCCCGCGCCGCCCCCGCTCGTGCCCGAGGGCGCGACCGTGGCCGCCTACCCCCACGCCGACCGGATCCCCGCGGCGATCCACGGCCCCGACTCCTCCCTCCGGGGCATCGTCGTGTGCGTCACGGGCCTGGGCGTCTCCGGCTACCCCATGGCGGTCCACCTCGCCGAACGCGGCGCCGAGGTCATCGTCGTCGACGCGGACATCGCCGCCGACCGCAGCGAGCACGAGGCGATCCTCGCCGTCTTCGACGCGGACATCCGCCGCGGGCCCTCCCACGTCGAGGCGCTGCCGCGCACGGCCGACGGGCGCCTGCCGGACCTCGTGTGCACCTCCCAGGGGTGGCGCCCGGACCAGCCGCTGCTCGTCGCGGCGCAGGCCGCCGGCATCCCCGTCATCGGGGAGGTCGAGCTCGCCTGGCGCGTGCGCGGCGCCAACAGCGCGCCCTGGCTCGTGGTGACCGGCACGAACGGCAAGACGACGACGACCTCGATGCTCGCCTCCATGCTCTCCGCCGCCGGGCTCGAGGCCCGCGCCTGCGGCAACATCGGCGCCCCGCTGCTCGAGGCGGTGCTCGACCCGGAGGCGCAGGTGCTGGCGATCGAGCTCGCGAGCTTCCAGCTGCACTGGCAGTTCTCCATGTGCGCGGACTCCGCCGCCGTGCTCAACCTCGCCCCCGACCACCTCGACTGGCACGGCGGGCTCGACGCCTACGCCGCCGCGAAGGCGAAGGCCTACCACAACGTCGGCCTCGCCTGCGTCTACAGCCGCGCGGACCCGGCCACCCGCACCATGGTCGAGGACGCCGAGGTGCGCCCCGGGGCCCGCGCGATCGGCTTCGGCACCGAAGTGCCCGGCCCGGGCGACTTCGGGCTCGTCGACGACGTGCTCGTCGACCGCGCCTTCCTGCCCGAGCGCTACTCGGCGGCCCTCGAGATCGCGGACACCGCGGACGTCGCCATCGCCTCGGGCACTCCGGACCGGCCCGCCGCGCCGCACCAGATCGCCAACGCACTGGCCGCCGCGGCGCTGGCCCGCAGCATCGGCGTGCCGCCGGCGGCTGTGCGCACGGGCCTGCGCGCCCACGTCGCCGGCGGCCACCGCCTCGCGCTCGTCGCCACGGCCGGCGGTGCGGCATACGTCGACGACTCCAAGGCGACGAACCCGCACGCCGCCGCGGCCGCCCTCGCCGCGTTCGAGCCGATCGTCTGGATCGCCGGCGGGCTGGCCAAGGGCGCCCGGTACGAGGACCTCGTGGAGCGCTTCGGGGCGCGCCTGCGGGCCTGCGTGCTCATCGGCGCGGAGCCCGGCCCGCTGGCCGAGGCGCTTGCCGCCCGTGCTCCCGGCGTGCCCGTCGTGCGGATCGACCCGGCCGAACCGGAGGGCACCGAGCCCCGCGGGGCCGATGTCATGGCGCGCGCCGTCGCGGCGGCCGCGCAGCTGGCCCGGCCCGGCGACACCGTGCTGCTGGCCCCGGCGGCGGCGAGCATGGACCAGTTCCGCGACTACGCCGTGCGCGGCGACGCGTTCGCCGCGGCGGCCCGCGAGGTCGCCGGGGAATGACCGCCGTGCGCGAGGCCCCCGAACGCAGCGCCGCCCCGGCCCCGCCTCGGGCGCGGCTGGCCGATCACGTGCGCGGGTGGTTCTCGCAGGTGCGCCGGCTGCTGGGGCTGCCCGTCGCCTCCTACTACCTCATCCTCTTCGCCGTGCTCGTGCTCACGGGCTTCGGGCTCGTCATGGTGCTCTCCGCCTCGTCGATCACCTCGTACGACGGCGGCAAGGGCTCCTCGTTCTCCATCGTCGCCCGCCAAGGGGCCTTCGCCCTGGGCGGGCTCGCGCTCATGTTCGCCTGCTCCCGCGCGCCCGTGCGGCTGTGGCAGGCGCTCGCGCCGTGGGCGATGGCCGGCGGCCTCATCATCCAGGTCCTGCCGCTACTGCCCGGGCTCGGCGCGACGGTCAACGGCAACCGCAGCTGGATCCACCTCGGGAGCCTGCAGCTCCAGCCCGCCGAGTTCGTCAAGCTGGCGCTCGCGCTGTTCCTCGGCGCCTTCCTGGGCCGGCGGATCGGCCAGCTCACGCGCCTGCGCGCGCTGCTGCCGATCGTCCTCACGGTGGGCGCGAGCGTGGGCCTCGTGCTCCTCGGGCACGACCTGGGCACCGGCATCATCCTCATGCTCACCGCCGCGGGCGCCCTGTTCGTGGGCGGCCTGCGCAAGCGCTACCTGCTGCTCTTCGGCGCCGGCGCGGTGGCCCTGGTCGGGGCCATGGTGCTCACGAGCGCCAACCGCATGTCCCGGATCCAGGCGGTCATCACCGGCCACGCCACCGAGGGCGGGGACAGCCTGGGCGACCACTGGCAGTCCGACCACGGCCTCTACGCCCTCGCCTCGGGCGGCTGGACCGGGGTCGGCCTGGGCGCCAGCCGCGAGAAGTGGTCGTGGCTGCCCGAGGCGCACAACGACTTCATCTTCGCGATCGTCGGCGAGGAGCTGGGGCTGCTCGGCACCTTCGCCGTCATCGGCGTCTTCGTCATCCTCGCCTGCGGGCTCGTGCGCGTCATCTGCCGCACCTCCGACCGGATGGTCCAGGCGACCACGGGCGGCATCTTCCTGTGGATCATCGGCCAGGCCGCCGTCAACATCGGCGTCGTCTGCGGGATCCTGCCCGTCATCGGCGTGCCGCTGCCATTCGTGTCCTACGGCGGGTCGTCGCTCATCTCGACGCTGCTCGCCGCCGGCATCGTGCTCTCCTTCGCCCGCGCCGAGCCCGGTGCCGCCGAGGCGCTGCGCCGGCGCGGCGCGAGCGTGCGCGCCTCGCTGTCGATCTTCGCCCGCCAACCGAGAGGGAACTGAACCGTGCTCACAGTGCTGCTGGCAGGAGGGGGCACGACGGGTCACATCTCGCCGCTGCTCGCCATCGCCGACGACCTGGCCTTCCAGGACCCCGAGGCCCGGCTCATCGTGCTCGGCACCGAGGACGGCCTCGAGTCGAGGCTCGTCCCCGCGGCGGGCTACGAGCTCGTCACCATCGACAAGGTGCCGGCACCGCGCCGCGTCGACGCGGCGGCGCTCGCGTTCCCGCGCCGGCTCATGGGCACGGTCACCGCCGTGCGCCGCCTGCTCAAGGAGCGGGCCGTCGACGTGGTCGTCGGCGTCGGCGGCTACGTCGCCTCGCCGGCCTACCTCGCGGCGCGCAGCCTGGGCATCCCCATCGTCATCCACGAGGCGAACGCGCGCCCCGGCCTGGCCAACCGCCTGGGCGCCCGCCTGAGCCGCCCCGAGCTCATCGGCTACACGTTCGCCAACACCCCGCTGCCCGGCACCCAGGTGGGCATGCCGATGCGCGCCGAGGTGGCCCACCGCGACCGCCGCGACCCCCGGGTGCGCGCCGCCGCCGCGAAGTCGCTGGGCCTCGACCCGGCCAAAACCACGCTCGTCGTCACAGGCGGCTCGCTCGGCGCGGCCGCGCTCAACCGGGCGCTGGCCGCCTCCGTGCCGGCGCTCGCGGACGCCGGGGTCCAGGTCCTCCACATCACGGGCGCGGGCAAGGCCGAGGAGGTCGTCGCGGCCGCGGCCGCGAGCCCCGACTACCACGTGGTCGAGTACGTCGACGGCATGGAGGACGCCTACACGGCAGCGGACCTCATCGTCTGCCGCGCCGGCGCCGGAACCGTTGCGGAGGTCACGACCATGCAGGTGCCCGCCGTCTACGTGCCGCTGCCGATCGGCAACGGCGAGCAGCGCCTCAACGCCGCCGATGCGGTGGCAGCCGGGGCCGCCCTGCTCGTCGACGACGCCGACTTCACCCCGGACTACGCCGCGCAGACCGTGCTGCCGCTGCTGCGCGATCCCGCGCGCCTGGCGGCGATGGCGCAGGCCGCCGCGGACATGGGGTTCCCGCGCAGCGCTGACCGGGCGATGGCCGCGCGCGTCTTCGCGGCGGCGGGCGCTGCGCACCCGGGGCGGGCGTATCCCGAGCGCATGCAGACCAAGGAGGAGCTCGCCGGTGCGGCCGGCGCGGACGGAAGCGGGGCGGACAGGTGAACGAGATCGTGCCGAGCGAGCGGCTGGGCCGCGTGCACTTCATCGGGATCGGCGGGGCGGGCATGTCGGGCATCGCCCGGGTCATGCTCATGCGCGGCATGGACGTCTCCGGCTCCGATGCGAAGGACTCGTCCGTCGTCACCGCGCTGCGGGCGCTCGGCGCCCAGGTGCGCATCGGCCACGACGCGCAGGCCGTCGCCGGCGCGGACACCGTCGTGGTCTCCTCGGCGATCCGCGAGACGAACCCGGAGCTCGCCGCGGCGCGGGCCGCGGGGCTGCGGATCCTCCACCGCTCGCAGGCGCTCGCGGCGCTCATGGTGGGCCGCCGCACCGTCGCGATCGCAGGCACCCACGGCAAGACGACGACGACGTCGATGACGACCGTGGCGCTGCAGGCGGCCGGGGCCGACCCCTCGTTCGTCATCGGCGGGGTGCTGACCGCAACCGGGACGAACGCCCACGACGGCACCGGCGACGTGTTCGTGGCGGAGGCCGACGAATCGGACGGCTCGTTCCTCCTCTACGAGCCCGCGATCGGCGTCATCACGAACGCCGAGGCCGACCACCTCGACCACTACGGCAGCTGGGGGGCCGTGCGCTCGGCCTTCGTCGAGTTCTGCGCGCACGTAGGCGAGCAGGGCGGCACCGTCATCGCCTGCTGTGACGACCCCGGTGCCGCCGGCATCGCCGACGCGGCCGCCGCGGCCGGCGTGCGGGTGCTGCGCTACGGCCTGTCGGAGGGTGCCGACGTGCGCATCGTCGGCCTCGCCCACGCGTCTGCGGGCTCGAGCTTCTCCGTCGAGGCCGGCGGGCGGACACTGGGGCCCATCGCGCTCCAGCAGCCCGGTGACTACAACGTGCGCAACGCCGCCGCTGCGCTGGCGGTCTGCCTCGAGCTGGACGCCGACCCCGCGCGCGCGATCTCCGGGCTCGAATCGTTCGGCGGCACCCGCCGCCGCTTCGACCTGCGCGGGATCGCCGGGGGAGTGCGCGTCTTCGACGACTACGCCCACCACCCCACCGAGCTCTCCGCCGTGCTCACCGCCGCGCGCGCGATCGTCGAGGACGGCAAGCAAGTCCACGTGGTCTTCCAGCCCCACCTGTTCAGCCGGACGAAGAACTTCCGGGCCGAATTCGGCGCCGCGCTGGGCATCGCCGACGACGTCGTCGTGCTCGATGTCTACCCCGCCCGCGAGGACCCGCTGCCGGGCGTCACCGGGCAGATCGTGGCCGACGAGGTCCCGCTGCCAGCTGACCGGGTGGCGTTCGTGCCCGCCTTCGCCGAGGCGGTGCCCTACCTCGCGCCGCGCCTGGCCCCCGGGGACATCGTCATCACCGCGGGCGCGGGGGACGTCACGATCCTGGGTCCGGAGCTCCTCGCCGCCCTCGCGTCGTGAGCCATGCGAGCAGCCTGAGCGACCGCGTCGCCGCGCGCCGGCGCCGGCGCCGCGGCCGCGCGCTCTGGGCGCTGCTGGTCATCGCGGTGGTTCTGGCCGCCGCCGCGGTCGCATGGTTCTCGCCCGCGCTCGCGCTGCAGAGCGTGAGCGTCGCCGGCGGCGGCCTCACCGATGCCGGGGCCGTGCGCGAGCGCGTGCTCGAGCGCTACCGCGGCACCCCGCTGCCGCAGATCCGGCTCGCCCCCCTGGGCCGCGAGCTCACGGCGGAGAACCCCAAGGCCAGCCGGATCGACGTGCGCTGGTCGGGCCCGCGGTCCCTGCGCGTGTCGATCGTCGACCGCGCCCCCGTCCTCGCCGTCGAAGTCGAGGGCGGCTGGCAGCGCTACGACGCCGACGGCCGGGCCATCGACACGGCGGCCAAGCGCCCGGAGGGGCTGCCGCAGCTGATTACCCGGGGCGCGCCGAGCGCCGCGACGGTCCGGGCGGCCGTGGACATGCTCGGCCAGCTGCCCGAGGACGCGCGGGCGGCGACGAAGCGCGCGCAGGCGGCCTCCGAGCGCGACCTGCGCATCGTCTACGATGCCGACGGCCGCGACGTCGAGATCCGCTTCGGCGATGCCGCGGACATCGCGAAGAAGTTCGAGGTCGCGCGGGTGCTGCTCGGCCGCAGGCCGGGCTTCATCGACGTCTCCGTGCCCGACGCCCCCACCACCGGCAGGCGCTGAGCGGGCCCGCCGTGCGGCGCAGCCGCGCGCGCCAGGGCCACTTGGGGGCCAATCGCGGGGACACACCGGGAAGATGGTTGCACAGCGTGCCCGCGCCCCATACCGTCGTGGCAAGGCTGTACTGCCGGACAACGATGCGTCGAAAGAGGAAGCGACTTGGCTGAATACCCCCAATCCGGAGCCGACATCAAGGTCGCCGGAACCGGCGGTGGCGGCGTCAACGCCGTCCAGCGCATGATCGAGGTCGGTCTGCGCGGCGTCGAGTTCATCGCGATCAACACCGACGCACAGGCGCTCCTCCTCTCCGAGGCGGACACGAAGCTCGAGATCGGCCGCGATCTCACCCGCGGGCTCGGCGCAGGAGCCGATCCCGAGATCGGGCGCAAGGCGGCCGAGGACTCCGAGGAGGCCATCAAGGAGGCGCTGTCCGGCGCCGACATGGTCTTCGTCACCGCCGGCGAGGGCGGCGGCACCGGCACCGGTGCGGCCCCCGTTGTGGCGCGCATCGCGCGCTCGGCCGGTGCGCTCACGATCGGCGTCGTGACCCGCCCGTTCACCTTCGAGGGCCGGCGCCGCTCGGCTCAGGCGGAAGCGGGCATCGCCGCACTGCGCGAAGAGGTCGACACCCTCATCGTCATCCCGAACGACCGCCTGCTGTCGATCTCCGACCGCAACGTCTCCGTGCTCGAGGCCTTCCAGTCCGCCGATGAGGTGCTGCGCTCCGGCGTGCAGGGCATCACGGACCTCATCTCCACCCCGGGCATGATCAACCTCGACTTCGCGGACGTGAAGTCGGTCATGCAGGACGCCGGCACCGCGCTCATGGGCATCGGCTCCGCCGTGGGCGAGGACCGCGCCGTGCAGGCCGCCGAGTCCGCGATCGCCTCGCCGCTGCTCGAGGCCAGCATCGAGGGCGCCCACGGCGTGCTGCTGAGCATCCAGGGCGGCCCGGACCTGGGCCTGTTCGAGGTCAACGAGGCCGCGCGCCTCGTCCAGGAGGCCGCGCACCCGGAGGCGAACATCATCTTCGGCACGGTCATCGACGAGAACCTCGGCGACGAGTGCCGCATCACCGTCATCGCGGCGGGCTTCGACGCCCCGCTGCCCGGCGAGCGCCTCGATTCGCCGGGCCGCCACGCCAAGCGCGACGACGAGCAGAGCGAGCAGGCAGCACCCGCCTCCGCCCCGCTGCGCGATGAGGAGCCCAAGGACGACCAGCCGCAGCGCGCCTCGGCGCCCGCGCAGGCGCCGATCCCGCAGACCCTGCCGGACGAGCGCCGCGAGACCGGCGGGCGCTCCTACGATGCCGACAACCTCGACATCCCGGACTTCCTCAAGTAAGACCGCCGTGCTGCACAGCCGCTTCGTCGCATCCGGTTCGCGTGGGTCCGCCCACATCGCGTTCACGGATCGGCGGGGCGGCTACAGTGCTTCCGGGCACTCCTCGCTCAACCTCGCCCGGCACGTGGGCGACGCGCCCGAGGCGGTCGCCGCCAACCGCGCCGCGCTGGCCTCCGTGCTGGGCCTGCAGGCCGAGCGGCTGAGCTTCACCGAGCAGGTCCACGGCACCGCAGTCCACCGCGCCGCGGCCGCCGCCGGGCCGGGCGTCCGCGCGGACGCCCAGGTCTCCACCGTCCCCGGGCTGGCGCTCGTCGTCATGGTCGCCGACTGCACGCCCGTGGTGCTCGCCGATCCTGATGCCGGCGTCGTCGCGGTCGCCCACGCCGGGCGCCGGGGCATGGCCGATGGCGTGGTGCCTGCGGTCCTCGCCGCGCTGGAGTCCGCCGGCGCGAGCGCGCCGGTGGCCTACATCGGCCCCTCGATCTGCTCGCGGTGCTACGAGGTGCCGGCCGCGCTGCGGGCCGAGGTCGCCGCCGCCGAGCCCGTCGCCGCGGCGGTCTCCCACTCGGGCACCCCGGCCCTCGACGTGGCCGCGGGCGTGGCCGAGCAGCTGGCCCGCGGGGGAGCGGCGATCGCGCACTGGGCACCCGAGTGCACGTTCGAGGACACCCAGCTCTTCTCCTACCGCCGCGATGGCCGAACCGGCCGCTTCGCCGGCATCGCCTGGCTCGACGCGGCGCGCTGAGGCCCGCGCCCGGCGGCCCAACTCCCGCCGCGACACGCCGCAGGACGTCGCCCGCGCGCGCTGGCGCCTGCGATAGCTTGGGTTGCGGGAACAGCCCTGCAGAGCAGCGAAGGATCACAGCATGTCCACACTCAAGAAGATCGGCAACTACTTCGGCTTCGGCGACGAGGAGGAGTACTACGACGAGCCCGCCCCGCGCCGCCGGGAGGTGCGCGAGGAGTACGAGGTCGAGGACTACGGGGTCGAAGATGACTACGCCGAGCCCGAGCCCGTCCGCGAGGCCGCGCCGGTGACCCCCATCCGCCAGTCCATGCGCCCGGTCGAAGCGGCCGCCCCGTCCGCCATGCAGCGCATCCAGACGATCCACCCGCGCAGCTACAACGACGCGAAGTCGATCGGCACCGCATTCCGCGACGGCATCCCCGTCATCATGAACCTCTCGGCCATGGACGAGGCCAACTCCAAGCGCCTCGTCGACTTCTCCGCCGGCCTGATCTTCGGCCTGCGCGGCTCGATCGAGAAGGTGACGAACAGCGTGTTCCTCCTGACCCCGGAGAACATCGAGGTCGCCTCCGAGGCCGAGCCCACCGCGGACCAGCACGCAAGCTTCTTCAACCAGAGCTGAGCGCAGGCCGCGCACCGGCCGCTCTGCAGAACCCCCAAGCTCGGCGGGCTACTCTTGTGAGTAGCCCGCCGTCTTCGTCGAAAGGCCCGCTCCGTTGAGCCTCATCTTCCTGATCCTGTTCTGGCTGCTCAGCCTCTACACCTACGTGCTCATCGCGCGCGTCATCGTGGACCTCATCCAGGTGTTCGCCCGCGACTGGCGCCCCACGGGCTTCCTGCTCGTGCTGTGCGAGGTGATCTACACGCTCACTGATCCGCCCGTCAAGCTCATGCGCCGCATCATCCCGCCGCTGCGGCTGGGCGGCATCGCGCTGGACCTGGGCTTCATCCTCGTGTTCATCGGCGTGCAGGTGCTCGCCAACCTCTGCCGCTACGCGGCGCTCATGCTCGCCTGAGGGCTCCCTGCCGCAGCGGCACCGGCGGCGGCGCGACAAACCGGCTGGTGGTGGGGTATGGTGACCTTGATCATCGCCCTGCGATCGACAGTATCTGCATCCGACAGAAGGTGGCCTCATGGCGCTCACGCCTGAAGACGTAGTGAACAAGCGGTTCCAGCACGTCAAGTTCCGCGACGGTTACGACCAGGACGAGGTCGACGACTTCCTCGATGAGGTCGTAGTCGAGCTCCGTCGCCTGTACCAGGAGAACGACGAGCTCCGCCAGAAGCTCTCCGCGGCCGAGCAGCGCGTCAGCGAGCTCTCCCAGAAGCTCTCCGCGGCCGAGCAGCGCGTCAGCGAGCTCTCCCGCGGCGAGGGCGCCCAGGGTGCCCAGTCGGGGTCCTTCGGCTCCGCCGCGTTCGACGACCCGCAGGCCACGCAGGCGATGCCCGCCGCCGTTCCCGGTGCGGAAGCACAGCAGGGCCAGCAGACGCAGGCTCCCGCCGCCGAGTCGCAGTCCTCGCCCCTCGTGGCCTCGCAGGCCCCGGCCGCCGAGGAGTCGGCGCCGGTCGCGTTCGAGCAGGAAGAGGTCGTCTCGGTCGAGGAGACCAGCGCTCCCGCCGCGCCCGAGCAGCAGGCCCCGAGCGCCGGCTCCGCCTCGCCGTTCGGCGGCGGCGCCGCCGCCGGCTTCGCCGCGGGCGCCGAGGGCGACCGCGATGCGCACGGCCTCATCTCGCTGGCCCAGCGCCTCCACGACGAGTACGTCGCCGAGGGCGAGCGCACTCGCGACAAGCTCATCTCCGAGGCCCGCGCCAAGGCGGCCGACATCGTCAACGACGCCGAGAAGAAGCGCGATGCGACGCTTTCCCAGCTCGAGTCGCAGAAGAGCGCGCTCGAGCGCGAGATCGAACGCCTGCAGAACTTCGAGCGCCAGTACCGCACGCGCCTCAAGAGCTACCTCACGGATCAGCTGCGCGACCTGGAGAACTCCGGTTCGCTGGCTCCCGAGACGCTCGGCAACGGCGGCGCCGGCACGAACGCCAAGCACTCGCTCTGAGCACCACCGCACCGCTGCGCGGCGGCCGCGGCCCCTTCCGGGGCCGCGGCCGTTCGCGCGTCCGGGGCCCGCACGGCGTGGTCGCGCTGTGCCGCGCCTACACTGGGGGAGCCCCATCCCCGCTTCGCCGCTGCCCGAGGAGGCCCCTGTGAGCCCGGCCCGCACCACCCGCTCCCGCGCGGTCCTCGTCCTCGCGGCCATCGCCGTCGTCGTCGTCGTGGCGGACCAGGCGTCGAAGGCCTGCGCCATCGCGCTGCTGGAGGGCCGCCCCCGGATCGCGGTCCTCGGCGACCTCGCGGGCTTCGCCTTCCTGCGCAACCCGGGTGCGGCCTTCGGCCTGGGAGCCGGCAGCACGTGGGTCTTCGGGCTCATCGCGCTGGCCGTCCTCGCCGTCATCCTCGTCGCCAGCCGCCGGCTGGCCTCGCCCGCGTGGGCGGTGGGCCTCGGGCTGCTGCTCGGCGGGCTGCTCGGCAACCTCGCCGACCGCGTGTTCCGCCGGCCCGGGTTCTTCCGCGGCGCGGTGGTCGACTTCATCGACCTGCACTTCTTCGTGTGCAACGTCGCGGACATCGCCATCACGGCGGCGGCCTGCACGATCGTGCTCGCCACCGTGCGCGGCGTGGGCCTCGACGGCCGCACGGAGGCCGAGCGCGCCGCTGCCGGCAGGGGCGCCGAGCGTCAGGAGGCGGCGCTGTGAGCGAGCGGTCGTTCTTCGTCCCCGAGGGGCTCGAGGGGGAGCGGGTGGACACCGCGCTGTCGCGGATGCTCGGGCTCTCGCGTTCGCAGGCGGCCCAGATCGCGGTGGACGGCGGGGTCGTCGTCGACGGCGCCGCGGCCGGCAAGTCCGACCGCGTGCGCGCCGGCGTGCGGATCGACGTGGCCATGCCCGAGCCCAAGGCACCCCTGTCCATCGTGGCCGAGCCCGTGCCCGGGATGCGCGTGATCTACGACGACGAGGCGTTCGTCGTCGTGGACAAGCCGGTGGGCGTGGCCGCCCACGCGGCGGCCGGCTGGAAGGGCCCCACCGTGATCGGCGGCCTCGCGGCGGCCGGCTACGGCATCGCCACCTCGGGTGCTGCCGAGCGCCAGGGGATCGTCCAGCGCCTCGATGTCGGCACCTCGGGCGTCATGGTCGTGGCGAAGGGCGAGCACGCCTATTCGGTCCTCAAGCGCGCCTTCAAGGACCGGACCGTCTCGAAGACCTACCACGCGCTCGTGCAGGGCCTGCCCGACCCGGTGGTCGGCACGATCGAGGCGCCGATCGGCCGCAACCCCAAGCGCGATGGGCTCTACGCCGTGCGCCGGGACGGCAAGCACGCGGTGACGCACTACGAGGTGCTCGAGGCCCACCGCGGCGCCAGCCTCCTCGAGGTGCACCTGGAGACCGGGCGGACCCACCAGATCCGCGTCCACATGTCCGCGACGAAGCACCCCTGCGTGGGCGACCTGTCCTACGGTGCGGACCCCACGCTCGCGCGGCGCCTGGGGCTGGAGCGGCAGTGGCTGCACGCCGTGAAGCTGGGCTTCGAGCACCCGGAGACGGGCGAGTGGGTCGAGTTCGAAAGCGACTACCCGGACGATCTCGCCACCGCGCTCGAGGGCATCCGCGCCGGGGAGGCGTAGGCCCGGGGCGCGGGGTGCCGCGCCCGCACGTGCGCGCGCGGCGATCCCACCGCTAGGCCGGTGCCTGAAGCTCCTCGTCGAGGTTCTGGTCCGCAGCCCGGTCCTGTTCGTGCAGCCAGATCGCGTGATCGAGGAATGTCAGATTCTCGGCCGGCGCATCCTGCTCCTGGACGGCAGTCAGCAGTGCCTTGCTCTGCTCACGGCTCACGCCCGGAAGGTCCTCGGCAGCCAGGGCCTCGTTGACGAAGCGATTGATCATGACGTCGGACTTCACGCCCGGGCGTCCCAGGAGCATGCCGAGGTAGTCGAAGGTCACCCAGCCCAGTCCGTTGACGGACGTGTAGGCCCGCTGAACTTCGTTCGGGTCGGCCTTTCGGAAGTCGTCGGCCGCATTGACGGCGGGCGAGAGACTCCTGAGATTCTCGGCTGCCTCGAGAACGGCGACGCTCTTGTACTTGCGTCCTCGGCCGACCTTCGTGTCGCCCATGATCTCGCGAATCCGCTCTTCCCCGATTGTGGTGAGCGCACCCAGATCGTTGCGCGCCTCAGGATGATCCGTACGGAAAGTGCGCAGACGGCCGGCCACGCCGCGTTTTGGATCCTTCGCGTTATAGGTCGCCTGAATCGAATAGACAGCCTCCACCAGGGCGGTGCCGAGTTCCTCGGGCCATCCGCCCGGCCAGGCGGAGAAATATTCATTCGGAATGGCGCGCAGGGCGGTGCGAATCGCGTCGATCTGTTGCTGCTCAGTCACGGGTGCTCCTTCAGAAGGGTGGGGGCAGGGCACCGCTTCGGGGTGCCTTCCGCTATCCTGCCACGGGCCCGCACGCCGTGACGGGGACCGCGGCGGTGTGGTGCGCCCGAGTCCGTGACCGGCGGTAGCCTGGGGTGAGCATTTTCTAGCAGTTTGGGGGCACATCCGTGGCAACGGGCGAATTCGCGCATCTCCACGTCCACACCGAGTACTCGATGCTCGACGGCGCCGCCCGGCTGGGCGACCTCATGGCCGCCGTCAAGGCCTCCGGGATGTCGTCCATCGCCACGACGGACCACGGATACCTGTTCGGGGCCTACGACTTCTGGAAGCAGGCCACGGACGCCGGGATCAAGCCCATCATCGGTGTCGAGGCCTACGTCACCCCCGGCACAGCGCGCGGTGACAAGACCCGCGTGAAGTGGCGCACGGACGAATCGCAGCGCGGCGACGACGTCTCCGGCGGCGGGGCGTACACGCACATGACGCTGCTGAGCCGGAACAACACCGGCATGCAGAACCTCTTCCGTGCCTCGTCGATTGCCTCGCTCGACTCCGTCTACGGCAAGTGGCCCCGCATCGACCGCGAGCTGCTCTCGCAGTACTCCGAGGGCATCATCGCCACGACCGGCTGCCCCTCGGGTGAGGTGCAGACCCGTCTGCGCCTGGGGCAGTACGAGGAGGCCAAGCGCGCCGCGGGGGAGTACAAGGAGCTCTTCGGGGCGGAGAACTACTTCTGCGAGATCATGGACCACGGGCTGTCCATCGAGAAGCGGGTGAGCCGGGACCTGCTGCGCCTGGCCAAGGAGCTCAGCCTCCCGCTCGTGGCGACGAACGACCTGCACTACACCCACGAATCCGATGCGAAGGCGCACGAGGCGCTGCTGGCCATCCAGTCGGGCTCCAAGCTCATCGAGCCCACCTACGATCAGGGCGGCTCGCGCTTCGCGTTCTCCGGCACCGGGTACTACCTGAAGTCGCCTGCGGAGATGCGCGCGCTGTTCAAGGAGATGCCGGAGGCGTGCGACAACACGCTCAGGATCGCGGAGATGTGCGAGGTCTCCTTCGACACCTCGGCCAACTACATGCCGAAGTTCCCCTGCCCGCCCGGCGAGGACGAGACCTCCTGGCTCATCAAGGAGGTCGACAAGGGGCTGCACTATCGCTACCCGGCCGGCATCCCGGACGAGGTGCGCAAGCAGGCCGACTACGAGCTCGACATCATCATCTCGATGGGCTTCCCCGGCTACTTCCTCGTCGTCGCCGACTTCATCAACTGGTCGAAGGACAACGGCATCCGCGTGGGGCCGGGCCGCGGCTCCGGCGCGGGCTCGATGGTCGCCTACGCCATGCGCATTACGGACCTCGACCCGCTCGAGCACGGCCTCATCTTCGAGCGCTTCCTCAACCCGGACCGCATCTCCATGCCCGACTTCGACGTCGACTTCGACGATCGCCGCCGCTCGGAGGTCATCGAGTACGTCACCCGGAAGTACGGCTCCGAGTACGTGTCCATGATCGTCACGTACAACACCATCAAGACCAAGCAGGCGCTCAAGGACTCCGCCCGCGTGCTCGGCAAGCCCTTCTCCATGGGGGAGAGGCTGACGAAGGCGCTGCCGCCGTCCGAGCAGGCCAAGGACATCCCGCTGAAGAACATCGAGCAGCCCGGCGCCAAGCGCTACAACGAGGCAGGCGAATTCCGCGAGCTGCTCGCCACGGATCCCGAGGCCCGCGAGGTCTTCGACACCGCGCTCGGCCTCGAAGGCCTCAAGCGCCAGTGGGGCGTCCACGCCGCGGGCGTCATCATGTCCTCGGCGCCCATCATCGACGTCATCCCGATCATGCGCCGCTTCCAGGACGGCCAGGTCATCACGCAGTTCGACTACCCCACTGCGGAGGGCCTGGGTCTCATCAAGATGGACTTCTTGGGCCTGCGCAACCTCACGATCATCTCCGACGCGGTGGAAAACGTGAAGCGCAACCAGGACGTCGATCTCGACCTCGAGCACCTCGAGCTCACGGACGAGGCGTCCTATGAGCTGCTGCGCAACGGCGAGACGCTGGGCGTGTTCCAGTTCGACAGCCCGGGCTACCGGCAGCTGTGCAAGATGATGAAGCCCACCCACTTCAACGACATCTCGGCCCTCGGCGCGCTCTACCGGCCCGGGCCCATGGGCGCCGACTCCCATACGAAGTACGCGCTGCGCAAGAACGGCGAACAGCCGATCACCCCCATCCACCCCGAGCTGGCCGAGCCGCTCGAGGAGATCCTGGCGGAGTCCTACGGGCTCATCATCTACCAGGAGCAGGTCATGGCGATCGCGCAGAAGGTGGCGGGCTACTCACTCGGCCAGGCCGACCTGCTGCGCCGGGCCATGGGCAAGAAGAAGAAGGAGATCCTCGACAAGGAGTTCGTCCCGTTCTCCGCCGGGATGAAGGAGCGCGGCTACTCGGATGCCGCGATCGAGGCGCTGTGGCTCGTCCTCGTGCCCTTCTCCGAGTACGCGTTCAACAAGGCGCACTCGGCCGCCTACGGCCTCGTCTCCTACTGGACCGCCTACCTCAAGTCCCACTACCCGGCCGAGTACATGGCCGCCCTGCTCACCTCGGTGGGCGACAACAAGGACCGCCTGGCCGTCTACCTCAACGAGTGCCGCCGGATGGGCATCACGGTGCTGCCCCCGGACGTCAACGAGTCCGAGCTCAACTTCACCCCCGTCGGCAGCGACATCCGCTTCGGCATGGGCGCGGTGCGCAACGTGGGCCACAACGTCGTCGACGGCATCGCCGCCGCCCGCGCGGACAAGGGGGCGTTCGCCTCGTTCTCCGACTTCCTCGACAAGGTCCCGAGCCAGGTGTGCAACAAGCGCACGATCGAATCGCTCATCAAATCCGGCGCCTTCGACTCACTCGGCCACACCCGCCGCTCGCTCGTCGAGATCCACGAGGAGGCGGTGGACGCGGTGATCGGCGTCAAGCGCCAGGAGGCGGCCGGCCAGTTCGACCTCTTCGCCGAGCTCGGCGGGGAGGACGACTCGGCGTCGAGCTTCGCCGTTCCCGTGCCCGACCGTCCCGAGTGGGACAAGAAGGAGAAGCTCGCCTTCGAGCGCGAGATGATCGGCCTCTACGTCTCCGACCACCCGCTCAACGGGCTCGAGAGCGTGCTGGCCAAGGAAGCAGAAATACCGATCGTGGCGCTCGTCGACCCGGAGTCCCCCCGGCCCGACGGGTCACAGGTGACGATCTGCGGGATGATCACCCAGGTCACCCGAAAGGTGTCGAAAACCAAGGGGCGGCCGTACGCGTCGGTGGTCGTCGAGGACCTCGAGGCCAGCGTCGAGGTGATGTTCTTCGGCGACGTGTACGACCCCGTCGCCTCCCTGCTGGCCACCGACGTCGTTGTGACGATCACCGGGCGGGTGCGCCTCTCCGATGACCGGCCCACCTCCGTCACGGCACAGGCGATGACGCTGCCGGACGTCTCCGATCCCACCGACCGCCCCCTCAACATCACGATGCCCATCGAGAAGTGCACCCCCCAGCTCGTCGATGAGCTGCGCCAGGTCCTCAAGGCGAACTCGGGCCAGACGGAGGTCCGGCTGAGCCTCACCCAGCCCGGCCGGCGCGTCCTCATGCGCCTCGACCAGACCGTGCGGGTCACGCCGGGCCCCAGCCTGTTCGGCGATCTCAAGGCACTCCTGGGCTCGCGCTGCCTGGGCGAGGCGGGCGCCCCGCGCTGACGCGCCCGCGCGGCGCGGGACTGGGCACCAGCCGACGCCCGGCCCGCGGCTGCGGGCCGGGCAATAGAATGAGCGGATGAGCAATTCGATGATCCGCGAGATCGATCTGCGCGGGGCCGAGCTGGGCCGCCGCGCGCTGCGCGCCAGACTGCCGCGCGCCGCCTCCGTGCGCACCGACGCCGAAGCCGCGGTCGCGCCGCTGCTCGACGACATCGCCGCGCGCGGCCGCCGGGCGGTCCTCGACGCCGGGGAGCGCTTCGACGGCGTGCGGCCGGACGCACTGCGCGTGCCGGCCGAGGCCGCGCGCGCAGCCCTCACAGCCCTCGACCCGGCCGTGCGCGCCGCCCTCGAGGAGACGATCGCGCGTGCCCGCGCGGTCGCCGCCGCGGACCGCCGCGAATCGGTCGTCACCGAATTCGCCCAGGGCGGGTCCGTGACGACGCGCTGGCTCCCGGTCGAGCGCGTGGGCCTCTACGTCCCCGGCGGCCTCGCCGTCTATCCCTCCACCGTCGTCATGAACGCGGTCCCCGCCCAGGAGGCGGGCGTGGGGTCGATCGCGCTGGCCTCGCCGCCGCGCGCCGACGGCCTGCCCCACCCCACGGTGCTCGCCACCGCGGAGCTCCTCGGCATCGACGAGGTCTGGGCGATCGGCGGCGCCCAGGCGATCGGCGCCTTCGCCTACGGCTTCTCCGACGGTGAGGAGCTCGACCCGGTGGACCTCATCACGGGCCCCGGCAACGCCTTCGTCGCCGCCGCGAAGTCGATTGTGCGCACCCAGGTGGGCATCGACGCGGTCGCCGGACCCACGGAGATCATCGTGCTCGCCGATGACACGGCCGATCCCGAGTACGTGGCCGCCGATCTCATCAGCCAGGCCGAGCACGACCCGAACGCGGCGGCGGTTCTCGTCACCGCCTCGGCGGACCTGGCCGAGCGCGTGCGCGAGGCGCTCGCGCGGCAGGTGCCGCAGCAGCGCCACGTCGAACGCATCGCTGCCGCCCTGAGCGGGGCGCAGTCCGCCCTCATCCTCGTCGACGATCTGGACGCGGGCATCGCCGTGCTCAACGCCTACGCGGGCGAGCACGTGGAACTCCAGGTCGAGCGCCCCGAGGCCGTCGTCGACCGGATCGTCAACGGCGGCTCCGTGTTCGTGGGCCCCCACTCGCCGGTGGCCCTGGGGGACTACTGCTCGGGCTCGAACCACGTGCTGCCCACGATGGGCACAGCCGCGTTCGCGTCCGCCCTGGGCGTGCAGTCGTTCCTGCGCGGCAGCCAGGTGATCGCCTACTCGCAAGAGGCCCTGGCGGCCGTCGCCGATCACATCGTCGCGCTGGCCGAGGCCGAGGACCTGCCCGCCCACGGCGGCGCGGTCGCCCTGCGCGGAGAGGAGCGCTGAGATGCACTGCCCCTTCTGCCGCCACGCCGACTCCCGCGTCGTGGACTCCCGCACCGCGGAGGACGGCTCCTCCATCCGCCGGCGGCGCCAGTGCCCCAACTGCATGCGCCGCTTCACGACGATCGAGGCGACGAGCCTGTCGGTCATCAAGCGCTCGGGGGTCACCGAGGAATTCTCCCGCCAGAAGGTCATCAGCGGGGTGCGCAAGGCGTGCCAGGGCCGGCCGGTGGGGGAGGACGACCTCGCGAAGCTCGCCCAGCGGGTCGAGGAGCTCATCCGAGCCCGCGGCATCGCCGAGGTCGACGCCGACGAAGTGGGCCTCGCGATCCTCGAGCCGCTGCGCGAGCTCGACCAGGTCGCCTACCTGCGATTCGCCAGCGTCTACCAGGGCTTCGACTCGCTCGAGGACTTCGAGGCCGCGATCGGCTCGCTGCGCGCCGAGCGCGATGCCGCCATCGCCGCCGCCGAGGGCGCCGACGGCGGGGCCGGCTCCGAACAGTCCTGAGCCAGCGGTGGGCGGAGCCTGCGGCGGGTTCTGCCTCGCGCTGCTCCGCCCGGTCGGGTGCCGACGCCGCCTTCCCCCGCCTCGGCCGCGCACCGCAGGAGCGGAGGCGGTCGCGCGAGGCTGCGATCGTGCCAGGTGAGCGGGGTGCGAAAAATTTCCGGAAGCGAAGCTCTGAAACCTGGAAGTTCTGTGTATGATGAGTGAGCGCACTCAGGTGCGCCCGCCGCCGGCGGCATCGGAGGGGAAGCCGACGCCGCCGGCGGCCTCTTTTGTCCGGTGCCCTGTGCCGGCCGCCGCTCGTGATGCTGGCGGCAGCACCGAGGCGCTGGCGCGCTCTGGCCCGCCTTCTGGCGGCCCGTCCCGCATGCTCGCAGGGCACGCCGCTGCCGACGTGCCGCGGCGCCCCTGGCCGACCCATGGCCCACCGCTGTCCCGCCGCGGCGGCCGCGCGCGGCCCCCGGCACATTCGCCGGCGCCTTGCTCCACCCGGCCGGCGGACGCCCGCCGGCTCAGCCGGCGAGGAACGGGGTGAGCACGGAGGGCTGCGAGCCCATGATCCGCAGGCGGGCCGTGGAGCGCGTGAGCGCCACGTAGAGCTCGCCGATCCCCTGGCGATCGCCGGCCGGGGCCATGCGGGCCGGCTCCACGATGATGACCGAGTCGAACTCGAGGCCCTTGGCGCCGTAGGGGCTGAGCACCGCGACCGTGTGGTCGATGCCCGCCGGGCCCACGCCGAAGTCCACGTCCCCGGCCGCCGCGAGCGCCTCGGCGGCCTCGCGCACCTGCGCGTCGGCGGCGATGACCGCCACCCGGCCCCCGCCGAGGAGCGCGAGCTCATCGCGCACGGCGGCCGGCAGCGCAGCGGGCACCTCGGCGGGGCGCGCGAAGTCCTCGACAAGCGGCTCCCAGGTGCCCGCCCGGACGGGATCGGGCGTCTGCAGGCTCGGGAAGTAGGCGCCCAGCAGGTCGTTGGCCAGCCGCATGATCGTGCCCGGCGTGCGGTAGGAGACGGTGAGCTGCTCGAGGGCGAAGCGCTCGCCCACGTGCGGGGCCAGCACGGACTCCCACGTGCGCTCGACGTCGACATCGGAGGCCTGGGCGAGGTCGCCCACGAGCGTCGCGGACTTGCTGGGCACGCGGCGGAAGAGCAGGCGCAGCTGCATGGGGGAGAGCTCCTGGGCCTCATCGACGACGAGGTGGCCGTAGGTCCACTCGCGGTCGTCCGCGGCGCGCTCGGCCACGCTTGCCCCGTCGCCGGTCTCCGCATAGCGGCGGGCCAGTGCCTCGGCGGAGACCATCGCATCGGTGCCCGTCATCTCGAGCACCGCCTCGGCGTATTCGCGCTCCGCGCCGCTCGTGCCGGCGGCGGGGCGCGCACCCGTGCCGATCAGCTCCGCGATCTCGTCGATGAGCGGGACATCGTCGACGGTGAGCTCGGCCCCGGGCGCGCGGCGCAGCCGGGCCATGTCCTCGAACGAGAGGATGCCATCGGCGGCGGCGACGAGCCGGCGGGGCTTGGTGTAGAGGGCCTCGAGCACCCCGATGGGACTCAGCGGCAGCCACAGCGAATTCACCGCGCGGCGCACATCTGCCGACATCCGCAGGTCATCGAGCAGCTCCGGCAGGGTGTCCTCGGTCAGCTCCGTGCCCGAGGCGCGGCCCAGCTCCTCGGCGAGGCTGCGCAGGAGCGCGGAGGCGAAGGTCTCGCGGGCCCGGTTGTGGGGGCTGCCGGTGCGCCGTGCGCGGTCGCGGGCGGCCTTCGCCATGGCCCGGGTGAGCACGATCCGGTACTTGCCGACGCCCAGCTCCTCATCGGCCTGGGGCAGGCGCTGGTAGTTCTTCACCGCGCGTGCGATGACCCGGGCCATGCGCAGATCGCCCTTGACGGCGGCGGTGCGCGGCCCATCGCGCAGGGCCGCCTCGATGCCCGGCACCAGCTGGCCCGGGGTGAGCAGCACCGCGCCGGTCTCGCCGAGCGAGGGGAGCACCTGCTCGATGTACTTGAGGAAGACCGTCGACGGGCCCACGAGGAGCACGCCCGACTTCTCGATGCGCCTGCGGTGCTGGTAGAGGAGGTAGGCGGCGCGGTGCAGCGCGACGGCGGTCTTGCCCGTGCCGGGCCCGCCCTGGACGACGACCACACCGGCGAGGTCCTTGCGGATGATCCTGTCCTGCTCCGACTGGATCGTTGCCACGATGTCGCCCATCCGTCCGGTGCGGTGCTCCTCCAGAGCGGCGATGAGGGCGCCCTCGCCGTGAAGGGAGCCGCGCTCGGCCGCGTCGAGGGCGGAGAGGTCGAGGACATCGTCTTCGACGGAGATGACGGTGCGGCGGCGCGTGGCGATGTGGCGGCGCCGGACGATGCCGTCGGGGTCGGCGGCGGTCGCGCGGTAGAACGGCTCGCTGGCCGGTGCGCGCCAGTCCATGAGGAGCTGGGTGCGGTCCGCGGCAGACAGCCCGATGCGCCCAATGTAGGTAGCCTCGCCGGAGCGCGAGTCGATGCGCCCGAAACACAGGCCCTCCTCCGCACCGCGCAGCCGCATGAGCTGGTCCTCGTAGAGGGACGCGAACGCATCGCGCTCGGAGCGGTTCTGGTGGTTGCCGCCCACCTCCATCGCCCGCACGGCCGCGAGCTTGTCGGCGACCTCGGCGCGGACCTCGTCGAGGCGTGCGTACACGGTGTCCACGCTGCGCTGCTCGTGTGCGATCTCGGTCTCTTCGCTCACCATCCACCTTTCAGTCGGCAATCAATTATGCCGCCTCGGCGCGCTCGCGGCGTTCAGCCGTGCGCGGAAACACCGAAATTCGCGTGCGCGCCACCGGCCTGCAACCCACGGGGGGCCTGCAGCCCGCCGGGGGCGTGCAGCTCGCCGGCGGTCTGCAGCTCCTCGGCGGCGGACGCCGCCGTCATCCCCTGCCCGCCTGCCCGGCGCTGGTCGCGCGGGCGTCAGTCGGCGATGCCCAGGTAGCGGTCGAGCTGGGCGCCGGAGAGCACGGTCGCGACGGCGGGCCCGCGCCGCAGTGCCTTCGCGCTGCCGAGGGTGTCGATGGGCCCAGCGCTCGCGACCGCGACGACGTTGCCCCACCGGCGTCCGCGCACCTGGCCGGGGTCTGCGACGAGCGCGACGTGGGCGAAGACCGCCCGCAGTCGCGCGATCTCCGCGCGCAGGGCGCTGTGCGGCGGGCGATCGGCCACGTTGGCAAGCAGCAGGCCGGAGGGGCGCAGCGCGGCAGCGCTGGCGGTGAAGAACGCCTCGTCCGCCAGGGTCTCCGGGGTGGCATCGCCGGCGAAGGCGTCGCGGACCACGAGGTCGAGGGAGGCGGGCCGGAACGTCGTGATCTCATGGGCGCCGTCTCCGGGACGCAGGCGCAGGGCGGGCGCGCGCGGCAGCTCGAACCATTCGCGCACGAGCTCGAGCAGGCGCGCGTCGATGTCGATCGCGGTCTGCCGGGAGCCCGGCCGCCGAGCATCGAGCCAGCGCGGCAGCGCACACGCCGCCGCGCCGATGTGGGCCGCGCGCAGCGCCTGCCCGGCGGGGAAGGTGGCGTCGATGACCCGGCCCATCCAGTCGAGGTATTCGAAGTCCAGGCGCTGCGGGTCCGAGGCCGTGATGGGCGAGCTCGGCACGGCATTCACGTAGAGGATCCACGAGTCGGGCTCACCGGGCACCGGTTCGAGGCGCGCGGTGCCGGTGTCGATCTCGGCCTCGATCGACTCCTCGCGCCCCCCGCGTCTGCGTCCCATGGGGGGCAAGCCTAGCGGCGCGCCCAGGAGGCCGCCGGTCTGGAGGGCTCAGGCGCGGGATCCGGCGCGGTGGGCTCAGATTAGGCGGCATCCGGCTGGGGGCGCAGGCTCGAAGGCCATAGGCGCCGAAGGTCACAGGCCGCGGGTGGGGGCCGGGGTGCCCTGGGGACTGCCGGTCGCGCTCCACAGTGCGAGGATGGGGGAGAGCGCGCCGGCGCGTCCGGGTGTTGCCTGGGCGCATGGAGACCTTCTCGATCACCAGCCAGACCGACCTCATCGGCATCGTCCCGCACGTGCTGGGCTATCCGCCCGCCGATTCGCTCGTGGTGCTCACCACCGCGCGAGCCGCGGATGGGGCACGGCTGCTGGGCGTGTGCATGCGCCTCGACTTCGACCTGGTGACGGCCGCTGCCGTCGACCGTGCCACCGCCTCCGCGCTTGCCGGCTCGCTGTGCGAGGCCGATACCGTCGAATGCGCCTATCCGATCCTCTACAGCGATGCACTCGCCGAGGCACTCGGCCACGGATCCGGCCCGGCCGAGCCCGGTGCGGCAGAGATCCTGCGCACCGGGGTGGAGCGCGTGTGCGATGCCCTCCAGGCGGCCGGGCTCGAAGTCAGTGCGCCCGTCTGGGTGGGCCGTGGGCTGCGGGCGGGCCTGTGCGACGGCGGTGCGGCCGAGGCGCTGCCCGGGCTCTCCGCCGCGGTGGCTTCGCACATGGCTGAGCAGGGCTCGCGCGTCAGCGAGGACTTCGGGCATGCGGCGGCCCTGCCGGAACCGCCCGCGCAGCTGCTGGCCGAGGTCGCGGTGCTGCGCGCGGCCAGCCCGGACGCCCTCGCGCTGCTCGCCGCGGTGCTCTCCGATGCCGTTGCCGTCTACGACGTGGCGCGCTCCGCGCCGGGCAGCGCTCGGCCGGTGCCCAGCGCGGCGGCGGTGCTGGCCTTCGAGGAGCTCACGGACGATCTGTGGGTGCGCGACCTGCTGCAGATGGTCCTCGGCTTCGAGCACCCGCAGTTGGGACCCGAGCGCCTGCGGTCCATGACCGCGGAGGAGTTCACCGTGGAGATCGTCGAGGCAGAGGACCGGATCGCGCTGGCCGCCCAGATGGCCGGTCTGTCGGAGGTGCGCCCGGACATGCAGCTGGCCGAGGCGGGGGTGGACTACCTGCGCGCCGTCGCCGGGGCGGTCGCGCTCAGCGCGCTGCCCGCGGTCCTCGCAATGCTCGCCTGGGCGGAATGGGCGCGCGCCCGGCACTCGTTCGCCGCTCACTATGCGCAGGCCGCGCTCGCGCTCGACCCGGACTACTCGCTCGCCCAGCTCATGCTGCGCGCCTCCGAGGCGGGCATGCCGCCCGCGTGGATGCGCGGCTGAGGTTGCTGTGACGCAGGCCACTCCATGGGGTCTTGCGCAAGGCGGATCGGCGCAGTAGTGATTTCGCACTGGGGGAATAGCGTGCCACAATCGGACGTTGACCCGGTTGTGCCGGATGGAGGCGAGTGCGCTCGCCCTCCTCCGCGCTTGACTTGGGTCTTATTGATGCCCGCGCATCGATGCCCCGCACTGCCCACTGCTGCGAAAGAGGTGTACTCGTGCCCACGAGTGAGAAGGAAACCGCCGCCGGCGCCACGCGCACGACGGCTGCGAAGAAGTCCGCCTCCGCATCCGGCAAGGCCGGGGCAGCCGCGAAGACGGCGACGAAGTCCGCTGCGGCGAAGGCGGCGACTGCCGCCGGTGCGAAGTCGGACTCCCCGAAGAGCGCGGCGGCCGCCACCACCGCGGCGAAGAAGCCCGCTGCGGCGAAGGCCGGCACGAAGAGCACCGCCGCCAAGGCCACGGGCGCGAAGACCGCCACCACGAAGAGCACCGCTGCGAAGAGCACGGCCGCCAAGGCCGGCGCAACGAAGAGCACTGCGACGAAGAGCGCTGCAGCGAAGAGCACCACTGCCAAGAGTGCTGCCGCCAAGAGCGCGCCGGCCGAGGCGAAGGCGGCACCGAAGACCACCGCGAAGTCGACAGCGGCGAAGAAGGCGGCCGGCACCTCGGGTGCGGCGAAGACCGCCGCGGCCAAGCCCGCGGCCGCGAAGAAGACCACCGCCAAGAAGACGGCCCCGGCCGGCGCCGGCGAGACCGCGGAGCAGGCGGAAGAGGCGGCCGCCGCCTCGGGTGCGCGCACCACCGGTGCGAAGGCGGCCGGCACGAAGGCGGCCGCCGGGAAGCCCGCGGCGAAGAAGGCCCCGGCCAAGGGCCGGGCCAAGAAGTCCGATGACGTCGAGGTCGACGCGTCTGCCGAAGAGGTCGAGGAAGAGGTCGAGACCCTCGAGGACACGGAGACCAAGAACTCCCAGGAGGAGCGCAAGGACGAGGCCGTCAAGGAGGCCGGCGGCTTCGTCGTCTCCGATGCCGACGACGACGACCAGCCGGCCCAGCAGGTCGCAACGGCCGGCGCGACGGCCGATCCGGTCAAGGACTACCTCAAGCAGATCGGCAAGGTGGCGCTGCTCAACGCCGCCGAGGAGGTCGACCTCGCCAAGCGCATCGAGGCCGGCATGTACGCCGAGCACCTGCTGGCGGAGGGCGCGGTCAAGGACACCCGCGACGCCCGGGACTACAAGTGGATCATCCACGACGGCCGGATCGCCAAGAACCACCTGCTCGAGGCCAACCTCCGACTGGTCGTCTCCCTGGCCAAGCGCTACACCGGCCGCGGCATGCTCTTCCTCGACCTCATCCAGGAGGGCAACCTGGGCCTCATCCGCGCGGTCGAGAAGTTCGACTACACGAAGGGCTTCAAGTTCTCGACCTATGCGACCTGGTGGATCCGCCAGGCGATCACTCGCGCGATGGCGGACCAGGCGCGCACCATCCGCATCCCGGTCCACATGGTCGAGGTCATCAACAAGCTCGCCCGCGTGCAGCGCCAGATGCTCCAGGACCTGGGCCGCGAGCCCGCTCCCGAGGAGCTGGCCAAGGAGCTCGACATGACGCCCGAGCGCGTCATCGAGGTGCAGAAGTACGGCCGGGAGCCGATCTCGCTGCACACGCCGCTGGGCGAGGACGGCGATTCGGAGTTCGGCGACCTCATCGAGGACTCCGAGGCGGTGGTGCCCGCGGACTCCGTCAGCTTCACCCTGCTCCAGGAGCAGCTGCACTCGGTGCTCGACACGCTCTCCGAGCGCGAGGCGGGCGTTGTGTCGATGCGCTTCGGGCTCAACGACGGCCAGCCCAAGACGCTCGATGAGATCGGCAAGGTCTACGGCGTCACGCGCGAGCGGATCCGTCAGATCGAGTCGAAGACGATGGCGAAGCTGCGCCACCCGTCGCGCTCCCAGGTGCTGCGCGACTACCTCGACTGAGTCACTACCGCGCGGCAGTGCAGCGCACTGCGGCGGCCGAAGGGCCCGGACGGATACCGTCCGGGCCTTTTGCGCATCAGTGGCGGCCCTGTTGCTCCGCTTCGCCCCGCGCCCGGCCCGCGGCGTGTGCGCGGGCCTCCGCCCACTCAGCCAGACATAGGCGAGCGCTGCGAGCAGGCAGGCCCCCAGGAGTACGGCCCACCACGGGAGCCCGGGGATGTTCGGGTCCGCGGTGCCGGACTGCGCATCGCCGGCAGGGGTGGGGAACACCCGCTCGGCGGTCACGAGAATGCGCTGCGAGTTGATGCCCAGGGGCGTGCACGTGACGAGCGTGACGAGGTCGCGACCCTCTTCGGGACGCAGGCGCTGGGTTTCGCTGGGATCGACGACCTCGGTGCGGATGACGCGATAGGACAGGACCTCGCCGAATGTGGTGAGCGTGAAGCGATCGCCTTTGCCCACCTGGTCGAGGTGGGTGAACATCGTCGCCTCGGCCAGGCCTCGATGGCCGGTGATGACGGATCGGGTGCCCTCGCCGCCCACCGGCAGCGAGGTGCCCTCGAGGTGCCCCAGGCCCTTGAGCAGCGTGGGATCCGACGTGCCGTGGTAGATGGGGAGGTCCAGCCCGATGCTCGGAATCTTCAGTCGGGACATGACGCCCGTGCCCGGGTCCTTGAGCTGGTCCGCGTAGGACGGCGCGCCGGCACCGGGGCGGCCCTGTGAGGCGGGGAGCCGCTCGTTGGCATTGAGGACCGCGCCGCTGACCAGCAGGCTGTTGTAGCGCCGTGCCTGTGCCAGGATGTGGGCGTCCTCGGCCCGATCGGGGTCGGAGGCAGTGGCGTCGCGGATTGCCTGCGACTGATCGAGCTGAGCGAACCACGCTGCGATGGAGGGGTATGCCCACACACATGCGCCGACGAGGGCGATGGCGGCGATGAGCGCGGGCAGCTTGGGAAAGACCCAGCGCCGTGTGCTCGGCGCAGTGCCGTCCCCGGCGGGCCGCGCAGGTGTGTCAAGGGGGGTGCTCATGGTGTCCTTCGAATCGCACTCCGCAGGGGAGCGCTGGCGGCCGGGGCGGTCGACTGCATACAGTCGACCGCCCCGGCCTGCAGCGGATCGTGCCGGGCGGGGCCGCACTCATCGGGAGTGCAACCCGCGTGGGAGATCAGCCCCGACGGCGCCTGCGGCTGCTGGTCACGACGCCGGCGCCCACCGCGATGAGCACGAGCCCGATTCCGCAGATGGTGAGCATGAGCTGCCCGTTGGCGCCGGTGAGCGGCAGATTCGGGTGATTCTGCTGGACGTTCTCGACCTTGATGACGACCGGCGAGGTCGTGCCGTTCGCCTTCACGGTCACCTTGCGCACCTGCTCGTCGAGCACGTAGCCGGCGGGAGCCTTCGTCTCTTTGATCCAGTAGTCCTTCTGCGCGACGTCGTTGTTGCCGACCCACAGGGAGATGTTCGCCCGGCCATCATCGCCGGTGGTCACGGTGCCCACCTTCGTGCTGGCACCGGCATCGGAGAAGATGTCGAACGTGGCGCCCGCGAGGGCCTTCGCCTCATCGCCCTGCGCGTACTTGAGGATCTGCAGCGGACCCCAGTTGGTGCTCGGCACGTTCGTGTCGTTCTTCGAGTCGTTGACGAACACCGTCGCCTTGTTCTTGATGACACCATCGCCGCCCAGCGAATTCACCTTGGTGACGAGCGTGATGCTGATATCGGTGCCCGCCTGGAGCTTGGCGCGGCCGGCAGCGGTGAATGTGATCGACACGAGTCCATTGGACTCTGCGACGGTGTAGTCCGTTCCCTGGGCGAAGCCGGCGTTGTCGACCTTCGCGGAGACGTAGGACAGGCGCGAGTCCAGCTGGTCGGTGACGACGAACTTGTCGAAGGACTTGGCGCTGGGCACGGGGGGCCTTGATGTGCCAGGTGACCTCGGAGCCCAGCACGGGAGTGGCCGGAGCGTCGACGGTCTTCTCCGGCGTCGTGTCGTTGACCTGGTTCTTGGGGTAGACGTGGACGTCGTAGAGCCAGTTGCCGTTCGACTGCGGCAGGGGGAGGGTGACGAGGAACGGCTCGGACTTCGTCACGACGTTGTTCGAACCGGTATTGGTCTCCGTGACGAGGTAGAGGCCCAGCGGCAGCCCGGACGTCGTCGCGGTGCCGTCGGCGCCGGTGGTGACGGGCGAACCGGAGCCCAGCGTGTAGCCGTTGCCGCCGGTCACGTCGGAGGACTGGACGCCCTTGATGATGTCCCAGCCCTCGGGGGTGGTCAGGTCGATCGCCTTGCCGCTCTTCTGCGAGACGGGCGCGATCGTGAACTCGACACCGGACAGGGGCTTGCCCAGATTGGACGTGTCGCCGATCTGGGTGCCGTCACCGGCAGAGCCCTCATTGCCCGCGAACTTGTGGATGGTCAGCGAACCGGTCTTCGACGGATCGATGTTGCCGACGCCGCCGGCTGCGTGGGCAGCGCCGCTCGACCAGCCGAGGCTGACGAGTGCGACGGCGACCGCGACGGCCAGCCACCGCCACAGGGTGGGGAGTGCGTTGCTCATGGTGTGCTCTTTCTTGTTCGGCGGGCCAGTGTGAGCGGGCCGCGCTGTTCTTCATTGAACGGGAAGGTCGGAGTGAACGTGCGGGGCTCGAGGACCGCGGCGCCGGCCGCGGTCTGAGTAGCAGTTGGGGTCAGGAGCGTCGCCTCCGCACGCGGAGCACGAGGCCGGCCGCTGCCGCGGCGCCCACGAGAGAGGCACCGAGTACGAAGTACGGCAGGGAGCCGTTGCCACCCGTCAGGGGGAGTGCGACGGTGGGCGCTTGGTTGTTCGTGTATCGCCCCAGGTCGATCGCTAGTGCGTCAGCACGGATCGTGAACGGGTGCGGAGTCGAGTTGAGTTGATAGCCGGCCGGGGCCTTGGACTCCGTGAGCGTGTAATCACCCCATGTGAGGTCGACGACCCGGAATGCCCCGGCAGCCGGATCCTTGTCGGAGCCCGTGCAGGCGGTGGCCGCAGCCTCGATGCAGTCCTCGACCTTCACCGTGGCCGAACCGGGGCCCTTGAGCGACCAGACCGAGCCCTTGAGCGCATTGCCCGCAACGTCGATCTTCTTCCACGTGACGCTGCCGGGCTTGTCGACGTTCTTGAGGGTGCAGCTGGCGGACTGGCCGGTCGTGAGCGTGATCGTCTTCGCGTCCGCGTTGTATGTACCGCCCGTGCAGGTGATGGATTCCAGGTCGTAGCCGTTAAACTGGTCTTCGCTGAGCGCATAGGTCCCGGTGGCCACGTAGCGCTTCAGCCCCGAATCGAACGCGAGGCGGTCGGCCGTTCCGGCCTTGGCGAACAGGTGACCGTTCCAGCTCTCGGCTGCCCGCGTGCCCCCGTGCGTATTAGCGACCTGCTTGGTGAGCGTGAGCGTCTGGCAGGCGACCGTATTGGTCACCTGGTAGCTGTTCTTGCCCTCCTGGAGGGTCACACTGCGCCCGGACGCCGGCAGACTGGGGGAGCCGCTGATACCCGTTCCGGCTACCGTTGAGTCGGTGAGGGTGCAGCCCGGCAGTTTCGAGTCGCTGATCGAGGTGGTCTCGCTGAGCTTGACGGTGTCACCCGCGGTGTAGCCACCGCGCTCCTCGCCCCAGCTAGGTGGGCCCGTCTTGTTGCCGGTGGGCGCCACACCCAGCGTGGCGCTCAAGCCGTCGGGCTGCTTGCCGTGGGCATAGGGCGTGCCGTCGACCATCCATGTCTTGTCCGCCTGGAGTGAAGAGGCCTTGGGCGTGTTCGTCAGGGTGCACACGATGGACTGCCCGGACTGCGGAACCGTGAACGAGCCGCCGGTTGTTGACCCGGTGACGGCGGGCGACATCGGCTTGCCGTCGATCAGGCACTCGTACTTCGAGGCATACCGCGAGAGCTCGGTGGAGCCTGCGGCCGTTTCATTGAAGCTCATGGTTGCACCGCGCGTCGCGGGGAACGGCCCGATCTGCTTGTCCTGGAGACCCGTCGCGGTGCCTGCGGTCGTTGTGTTCGCCACTTCCGTCGTGCTGGAGGGTGTGCGCCCGCTGAAGAGCCCGAGTCGGAACTGGTCACTTGTACTCGCTCGAGCCGCGACGTCCTTCTGTACCGTGATGGTCGGCGGTGAGGCGCAAGAGGCAAGGTCCCACGAGCTGGAGAGTTTGTTCGTCACGGTGGTTCTGTCTGTCCAGTTCGGCATCTCGAAGCGCTGGAGTTCACTGGTCTGACCGAGGTAACCGCGGCCATCGGAGTCAAACGCGACTCCGTTCATGCTCGTCGCTGTTGCGACGTCGTTGGTGACGGAAGCCGCGAGCTCTCCGCCATCCGCCGCTGCGAGCGTTAAGGCCTTGACCGCGTAGATTTCCGAGGAGCTGCCGACGCCGCGCACGACGAACATGTTGCCCTGGGTATCGAAGGCGAGGTCACCGTTCTGGGAGGCATTGGAACCGGTCGCCTTCGTTGCTACAAACCCGAGGTACGAAAATCTTTTCGTTTGCGGCTGGTATTCGTATAGCTGGAACTTCTTGCCGTTATTCGTAAATCCCCCGAAGAGGAAACTGCCGGTTTTGAGGTTGACCGCTCCGGCAACGAGATTGGCGTCGAGGCCCTGCAGGGAGGCATCGTATGAGTCACCTGTGTTTGTCCACCTCTCGCTGCCCGGGTCGTAGGTATAGATAAGCGCTTTCGTGAGGGCTGACCCGCGGCCGTTTGTGCTGCGTTCGTAGGCGTACACGGAGGATCCGCCCTCCCCAATACCCAAGCCATTGAACTGTGAAACACCACTTGCAGCCGTGCCTATCGTGCTGACCGCCGGGTTAGCGCCAGGCGAGAACTTCTGCAGCTGCCCTTTGTCTCCGAGGGCGTAAATGGAGTTGTTTGTGCAGTCGAGGCGACCGGCTGCTATCGCAGGCGTCATCGTGAGAAGCGGCGTCACGCCGAGCAGTGTGAGCAGGAGCACGGCGGTAGCGGCGAGTAGCCTGCGCAGCCGCGTGGACTGAGGTCTCGCGGAGGTGGCGTGCAGGAGCGGGCGGCGCACCGGGCCGCGGTGGGGTGACGTCATTGTCGTCCCTTGGTCGAGAGCGGAAGCTTCACTCCGCGGGAGGAAGGCCGCAGATCGTATCTACCGAGAAACGTACACCGGTTCATACCCGGTTTCGGATGAATCAGTGTGAAAATTTCCGCAAACGTCGACGGCCCCGAATCGGAGAAGCCGATTCGGGGCCGTCAGTGCAGGTCGGGCTGGGTTCGAGCTTCGACACGACCGGGCGCGTGACGAGGCGGAGTTCAGCGCTGGGCGGGCGCGAGCACCGTGAACGCCGCGTTGTGGGTGTCGATGAACCGGCCCACGCGTCCCCGCGGGGACGCGGCGGGCTCGGCGAGGAGGGCACCGCCGAGCGCTTCGACGCGCGCGGCCGTGGCATCGACGTCGGCAACCTGGATGTAGGACTCCCAGTGACCGGGGATCTCGCTGGCGCTGATGTCGGCCATCCCGCCCAGCAGCTCGCCGCCCGCGGAGAACGTCTCATACCCGGGGCCCGCGGCGGGATCGGCGGCGAAGTCCCAGCCGAACACCGTCGAGTAGAAGGCGGAGGCCGCCGGGTCCTTCGTGTGCAGCTCGTACCAGCACGTGGCGCCGTCGACGCCTACCGCGCCGAAGCCGCGGTCATCGTCATAGGCGAGCGCGCCGAACGCCGTCCCGGCGGCATCGGCGACGAGCGCCACGGAGGCGTGCTCGTCGAAGTCGGGGATCGCCATCATTGCTGTGCCGCCGGCCTCCTCGACGTCCTCGAGGAACGCCGTGAGCTCGGCGACCTTGAAGTACAGCGACCAGAAGCCCGGCTGCCCGGCGGGCGCCTGCTCCGGCTGCGGGCTGATCCCGGCCACCGGCGCACCGCCGACGAGGGCCCGCACCCCGAAGCCCATCGGGCCGGGGGATGCGAACTCCCACCCGAACAGCCCGCCGTAGAACTCCTGCGCTGCGGTGAGGTCGGGTGAGCTGAGCTCGGCCCAGCACGGCTTCGTATTCGCGTTCACGGTGTCTCCTCGGCTCGGATGAGCGCGCACCGCGCTCGACCCCATTCTCGCAGGTCCGTTCCGCACCGGGTGCGGCGCGTACCGGCTCCGGGGGACCATGCCGGGCCAGTCGAACGCCCGGCGCGGCGGCGTCGCGCGTTGTACAGCCGACAGCCCCACGGCTGACAGCCCCGCGGCCGTGAGCCCGGCAGCCGTCAGCCCGGCAGCCGGCCACTCCGCGGCCGAACGCCCCGCCACCGACCGCCCCGCAGCCGATCATCCTGCGGCCGGCCGCCGTGCGAGGCCGCTCAGCCGCCCGCGTGCACGTAGTCGCCGATCCCGGCGACGATCGCCGTGGCGTAGCGCTTCTGGCCCGCCTTCGTGCGCATGAGCGCGGCCTCGGAGGGGTTGTTCATCTCCGCGCACTCGACGAGTGCGGTCGGCACGGAGGAGTTCATGAGGCCGGCGAGGTCCGTGCGTTCGTTGAGCCCGTCCGAGCCATAGCCCGCGCGGTTGACGGGGAAGCCCTGGTCCTTGAGCTGCGCGACGAGGTCCTTGCCCAGCCGCTTGGACGCGGCCACCTCGGGCCCCTTGGGCGCGATGATGACCCCGAAGCCCTTGGCCGAGCGGCTCTCCGTGCCGTTGGCGTGGATGCTCACGAGCAGGTCCGCGCCCTTCTCCTTCGCGAACGTCCCGCGCTCGTCCACGCACGGGCCCACGCCCTTGTCCGAGGTACGCGACATGACCACGGTGGCGCCGGCGGCCTCGAGCTGCTTCTTCGCCGCCTTGCCCACGGCCCACGTGAAGGCGTGCTCCTCATAGCCGTCCTGGGTGGCGGTGCCGGTCGTGTTGCACGCCTTCGTGCCGCCATTGCCGTCCGGGACCTGCTTGTTGATCGCGGAGAGGTGCGAGGCATTGCCCCCGTTGTGCCCGGGGTCCAGGGCGATTGTCGTGCCCTCGAGTGCACCCTCCGCGATGCCCGCCGAGGCATCCTTCGCCTCGGTGGGCCGCGCCGACGCCGAGGCGCCCGCCGTGCTGGCCGCGCCCGCGGAGGCGGCGCTGGGCTCGGGGCGCAGGGTGCTACTGCGCGGTGAGGGGGGACCGTCGCCCGCGGACTGGGCGCCGCAGCCCACGAGGATGAGCGGGCAGGCAAGGAGCGCCAGGGAGCGCAGGAGAGGGTGGGCCATGGCCCCAGTATGTCCCATCCTCCGCAATCCGGCGGGTCGTGCCCGGCTGCGCGCACCGGCGGGCCGTGCCCGATGCCGGTGTCGCGCCCCGCGCCCCGCCCGCGCGCTCCGGCCCGGCTCCGAGTGTGCCCCGCTCGCACGCGCTGGCCCGGGGCGGTCCCCGGGGCAATCCGTGCCCCACCGACCGCACCTCATCGAATCGAACACGGGTACGTCAGCATCCCCGACCGGGTGAGGACAGGACTCCGTCGGGCGCCGGAAATCGCGGGCCGTCCCGGCGCGGCAGCGCGCGCCGCGGCGGCGCTGTTCTAAAATCGACGGGGTCGGCCGGCGAGTGCCCGGCGGGCAGCGAAGGGAGCCACGTGGCGGCGAAGAAGGCAGGCGGCGAGGACTACGGCGCGCACCAGCTGCAGGTGCTCGAGGGCCTCGAGGCGGTGCGCAAGCGCCCCGGCATGTACATCGGATCGACCGACTCCCGCGGCCTCATGCACTGCCTGTGGGAGATCATCGACAACTCCGTCGACGAGGCGCTGGCCGGCCACGGCACGGACATCGCCGTGACGCTCCACGCCGACGGCTCCGTGGCCGTCGCCGATGACGGCCGCGGCATCCCGGTCGACATCGAGCCTAAGACCGGGCTGATCGGCGTCGAGGTCGTCATGACGAAGCTGCACGCCGGCGGCAAGTTCGGCGGCGGGTCCTACCAGGCCGTGGGCGGCCTGCACGGGGTGGGCGCCTCCGTCGTCAACGCGCTGTCCGCCCGGCTCGACGTCGAGGTCACCCGCGCCGGGAAGGTCCACCGCATGTCCTTCCAGCGCGGCAAGCCCGGCCGCTTCGACGACGACGGCGGCGAGCCCTCGCCCGACAGCCCGTTCACCCCCTTCACCACGGCCAGCGAGCTCGACATCGTGGGCAAGGCCAAGCGCGGGGTGACCGGCACCCGAGTGCGCTACTGGGCCGATTCGCAGATCTTCATCAAGGACGCCCGGTTCGACGACGCCTCGCTCGTCGACCGCGCCCGCCAGACCGCATTCCTCGTGCCCGGCCTGGGGATCTCCGTGCGCGACCTGCGCGGCCTGGCCCGTGATGAGACGGGTGCCCCGATCGCGGAGAAGCTCGACGAATTCCGGTTCGACGGGGGGATCTCCGCCTTCGTCGAGCACCTGGCCATGGACGCCGGACTCACCGACGTGTGGCGCCTGGCCGGCGAGGGCACGTTCACGGAGACGGTCCCGATCCTCGACGACCACGGCCACATGGTCTCCACGGAGGTCGCGCGCGACGTCGCCGTCGACATCGCCGTGCGGTGGGGGACCGGCTACGACACGCGGGTGAAGAGCTTCGTCAATATCATTGCCACGCCCAAGGGCGGCACCCACCTCACCGGCTTCGAGCAGGCCCTGCTCAAGACGCTGCGCAAGCAGGTGGAGGCCAATGCGCGCAAGCTCAAGGCGGGCAAGGACAAGCTCGAGAAGGACGATGTGCTCGCCGGGCTGACGGCCGTCGTCACGGTCAAGCTCGCCGAGCCCCAGTTCGAGGGCCAGACGAAGGAGGTGCTCGGCACCCCCGCCGTGCGCCAGATCGTCGCGAAGACGGTCGAGCGCGAGCTCACCGCGCTCCTCGAATCGCAGAAGCGCCCGGTGAAGGCGCAGGCCGCCACGCTGCTGGAGAAGGTCGTCTCGGAGATGAAGTCGCGCATCTCCGCGCGCACCCACAAGGAGAACCAGCGCCGCAAGACCGCGCTCGAGTCCTCCTCGCTGCCGGCCAAGCTCTACGACTGCCGCAAGGGCGATGTCGAGCACTCGGAGCTGTTCATCGTCGAGGGCGACTCCGCCATGGGCACCGCGAAGGCCGCCCGGGATGCCGACTTCCAGGCGCTCTTCCCCATCCGCGGCAAGATCCTCAACGTCCAGAAGGCATCGGTTGCGGACATGCTGGCCAACGCCGAGTGTGCGGCGCTCACCCAGGTGATCGGGGCCGGCTCCGGGCGCAGCTTCGACCTCGACGCCGCCCGCTATGGCAAGATCATCATCATGACGGACGCGGACGTGGACGGTGCGCACATCCGCACGCTCCTCCTCACGCTGTTCTTCCGCTACATGCGCCCGCTCGTCGAGGCCGGGCGCGTCTTCTCCGCCGTCCCGCCGCTGCACCGTGTGGAGATCATCAACCGCGGCAAGCCCAACGAGGTCGTCTACACCTACTCGGAGGCCGAGCTCCACCAGCTCGTCCGCAGGCTCGAGAAGGGCAAGCGGGGATACAAGACCCCGCAGCGCTACAAGGGCCTCGGGGAGATGGACGCGGACCAGCTCGCGGAGACGACGATGGACCCCGAGCACCGGCTCCTGCGCCGGGCCGCGATGGCCGACCTCGAGGCCGCGGACCGCACGTTCAACCTGCTCATGGGCTCCGATGTCGCGCCGCGCAAGGAGTTCCTCATCTCCGGCGCCGCCGTCCTCGACGCGGAGCGCATCGACGCTTAAACCGCACCGCGCCCGAGGCGCCGGCCGGCACCCACGCCGCGCCCGCGCCTCGGGCACGGCGTGGGTGCCGTCAGCCCAGCCGGCTCAGCCGGACCCGCGTGAGCGCCTCGTTCGACTCGCCCGGGTGGATGCCCGCGCTCGTGGCGATAGCGGAGGCCAGCGCCTCGGGGCCTGCCTCGCGGACCGCCGCATCGTCGGCCATGAACTCGATGAGCGCGGACACGGCGGAGAGCGCGCGCGCCGTTGCGGGCAGGAAGGGCAGCGCCCGGTGCCAGGCGGCGAACGGGATGACGAAGAGCTGGTGGTGGTAGCGCAGGTGGGCGGACTCGTGGGCGATGACGGCGCGGCGCTCGGGCTCGCTCAGCGCCGCGATGAGCCCCGTGGAGAGCACGGTGGTGCCCGGCGCCCCGGTGCCGCGGGCGGCGGCGCCCGGCACGCAGTAGGCTAGCGGCACCTCGGAGGGCAGGAGCCGCGTCCCGGGATCGGCCTGGGAGGGGCTCGTCAGCAGCTCCACGAGCGCCACATGGCGCCGGCGGGCGCGCTGGGCGCGCACGTACTGGGCGACGAGGCACCACAGCAGTCGCGCGAGCATGACGAGCGCGGCCACGAGCAGCGCCCACTGCCACCACGCCAGGGGTCCTGCGCCGCTGCGCTGCGGATCGCCGGCGGCCAGCCTGAGGGCGTGCAGGCTGGGCACGAGGGCCAGCAGGGTGATCGCCCCGACGAGTGACAGGCCGCCGGCCAGCCCAAGGCCCTGCCAGAGGGCCATGAGCACGGTGGGGGAGCGGGCGAGCGTCGCCCGCGCCATCGCCTCGGGAATGGGCCAGGCGAGCACGAGGGCCACGAGGGCAAGGCAGAGGCCCAGGATGAAGAGGGTGAGCACGGCGCGGACCTGCCGCCTGCCTCAGGAGGCGCGCTGGGCGCCGAGGAGGCTGGAGAGGAACGCGGTGTCGGATTCCGAGACGGTGCCGACGAAGCGCGCGAGCACGGCCTGGCGGTCGGACGCCTGGTCGAGGACCTCGGTCATCATGTCGACCATGTGGTCCTCGCGGGTGGAGGTGGGCACGTAGCGGTGGGGCCGGGTGGACCGGTCGCGGCTGACGAACCCCTTCTTCTCCAGGCGGGTGAGGACGGTGTGGACGGTGGTGAGGGCGAGATCGCGCGCGGCGAGGCCGTCGCGCAGATCCGCGGCGGTCATGCCGTCGCCGCTGGTCCACAGCGCGTTCATCACGCTGCGCTCGAGTTCACCCAGAGTTCCCACGCTGTCCGTATCCCTTCGCGGCCGCCCACGGCGGGCGGCTCCACTGCCATCATACTTCTACACCGCGTAGATTATCGCAACACAAGCATGTGCGAATCCGGGGAGTCTGGGCCCCCGGGGCGCCCGATCCCGACATGTGGGACGGCTAGGACGCTGGCGTGGACGGGTGCCGCCTGGGAGGGCCTCCCGTGCTCGCTGGGAGTATTCTACGAAGTGTAGAAATGAGGTCCCGCGGAGCCGACCGGCGCCGGCGGGCACAAGCGAGGAGGAACTCGTGGATCCCGTACTCGTCGGGCGGTGGCAGTTCGGCATCACCACCGTCTACCACTTCTGGATGGTCCCGCTCACGCTCGGCCTGGGCCTGCTCGTGGCCATCCTGCAGACCGTGTACAACCGCACCGGCAACGACGTGTGGCTGCGCGCCACGAAGTTCTGGGGCAAGCTCTACCTCATCAACTTCATCATGGGCGTGGCCACCGGCATCGTCCAGGAGTTCCAGTTCGGCATGGCGTGGTCGGAGTACTCCCGCTACGTCGGCGACGTCTTCGGCGCCCCCCTCGCCATGGAGGCGCTCATCGCCTTCTTCCTCGAGTCCGTCTTCCTGGGCCTGTGGATCTTCGGCTGGGGCCGGCTCAACCGCAAGCTGCACCTGGGCGTGCTCTGGGCCGCCGTCATCGGCTCCTGGATCTCCGCCTTCTTCATCATCGCCGCGAACTCCTGGATGCAGCACCCCGTGGGCGTCGAGGTGATCGACGGCCGGCCCAAGCTCGTCGACATCTGGGCGGTGCTCGGCAACAACACCGCGATCGCCGCGTACTTCCACACGCTCTCCGGCGCCGTCGCCGTGGGCGCCGCGTTCATGCTCGGCATCGCCTGGTACCACCTGTGGCGCCGCAGGAAGGACGGGATCGACACCGTCGACGACCTCGGCCGCGTGGTCGTGGGCGAGGCCCCGGAGATCCCCGGCCGCGACCGGACCGACCACACGGTGTGGCTGCGCTCCCTGCGCATCGGCGCCTGGGCGGCCATCTTCGCCTTCGCCGCCGTTGCGCTGACCGGCGACATCCAGGCCAAGCTCATGTACGTCCAGCAGCCCATGAAGATGGCCTCAGCGGAGGCGGCCTGCCACACCGGCAACCAGTTCTCCGTGCTCACCGTGGGCGACCTCAGCTCGAACAACTGCAAGGACGTCCACCCGGTCATCGAGATCCCCGGGCTCCTGTCGTTCCTGGCCAAGGGCAACTTCACCGAGGACGTCCCCGGCGTCCAGCCGCTCGTCCCGCAGTACCAGGAGAAGTACGGTCAGACCTACCCGGACGACGAGGCGGCGGGCATCCACGCCGGCCAGCAGATCAACTACCAGCCGCTCATGATCGTCACCTACTGGGGCTTCCGCCTCATGATCGGCTTCGGCGTGCTCTCCGCCGCCGCGGCGGCCTACGCGCTGTGGGCCACCCGCAAGGGCACGGTCCCGCGCAGCGCGTTCCTGTCCAAGCTCGCCCTGTGGGGCATCACCGCGCCCTTCATCGCGAACTCCGCCGGCTGGGTCTTCACGGAGATGGGCCGCCAGCCCTTCGTCGTGGCGCCCAACCCGGACGCCTCCGGCATCGACGGCGTCTACCTCTACACGGCCGCAGCGAGCTCGCCGTCCGTGTCCGCCGGGGAGATGCTCTTCTCGCTCATCACCCTGACCCTCCTCTACGGAGTGCTCATGGTCTTCGAGCTGCTCCTGCTCATCCGCTTCGTGCGCGGCGGCGTGGCCTCGGCCATGCCGGAGCTCGACCACCAGAACTACAAGCCCACGGTGTCGTCGGACCACGACGACGTCCTGTCCTTCGCCTACTGAGGAGCCCGCGATGTCCGACGCACTTCCGACCATCTGGTTCATCCTCATCGCCGTCCTGTGGCTCGGCTACCTCTTCCTCGAGGGATTCGACCTGGGCGTGGGCACCCTGCTCAAGGGGTTCGCCAAGAACGAGCAGGAGCGCCGCCTGCTCATCAACACGATCGGCCCCGTCTGGGACGGCAACGAGGTGTGGCTGCTCACCGCGGGCGGCGCCACCTTCGCGGCGTTCCCCCTGTGGTACGCCTCGCTGTTCTCCGCGCTCTACCTCCCGCTCACGCTCGCGCTCGTCGCGCTGATCCTGCGCGCCATCGCGATCGAGTACCGCGGCAAGGGTCACACGGACCGCTGGCGCGCCGGCTGGACCTGGTGCATGTCCGCGGGCTCCGCCGTCGCCGCCTTCTGCGTGGGCGCGATGCTCGCGCTCACGACGACCGGGATGCCGCTCAACGAGCGCGGCGACAATGTGGGCGGCCCGTTCGCCTGGGTCAACGCCTACGCGATCATCGGCGGGCTGGGCGTGCTGGGCTTCTGCATCCTCCACGGGCTGCTCTTCCTCACGCTCAAGACCGACGGCGACGTGCGCCACCGCGCGGCGCGCATCGCCGGCAGCTGGGGGCCGCTGCTTCTGCTGCCGCTCGTGGCCTGGGCCGTCATCATCGTGGTCCGCTCGGGCCACTGGTGGGGCTGGGTGCTCCTGCTCATCGCGGCCGGCGCCGCGGCGTACTCGTGGATCGCGATCCGCGGGGGCCGGGAGAAGGCCGCGTTCCTCGCCGAGTCCGGGTTCCTCGTGGCCGGCGTGGCGGCGATCTTCTCGAGCGTCTACCCCGTCGTCATGCCCTCCACCCTCGACCCGCAGTTCTCGCTGACGGTCGGCGGCGCATCCTCGTCGGCCTATACGCTGACGGTCATGCTCATCGTCGCCATCGTCTTCGTGCCGCTCGTCATCCTCTACCAGTCCTGGAGCTACCGCGTGTTCGCCCAGCGGCTGAGCGTCGAGCACATCCCCGCCGCGCACGTCATCCCGAAGGCCGTGCGCTCCGCCGCGCACTCATGAGCCGGCGGCAGGGCCCCGCGGGACCGGCGCTGGCCGATCCCGCGGGGCGCCGCGCGCTGCTCGCCCTCACCGCCACCGCGCTGGTCCGGGCGGTGGGCCTCGTGCTCATCGCCGAGGCGGTGGCCCGCGGCATCGTCGCGCTGCCCCACGGTGAGCCGATCGGCACCGCCCTGGCCTGCGGCATCGTGGGCGCGCTCCTGCGCGGCGCGGCGGCGTGGGCCCAGCGCAGCATCGGAGCGCGGGCGGCGGTCGCCGTCAAGACCGCGCTGCGCGCCGCGCTCGTGGACCGGGCGATCGCGGGCTCCGGGCGCGACCTGCCGCTGTCCGACGGGGCCCTGACCGTCGCGGCCACCCGCAGCCTCGACGACCTCGACGACTACTACACCGCAGTGCTGCCCGCCCTGACGTCCGCGGCGGCGATTCCGCTGGTGCTGGGCGTGCGGATCGCCTTCGCGGACCTCACGAGCGCCGTCATCCTCCTCATCACCCTGCCGCTCGTGCCGCTGTTCATGGTGCTCATCGGCAAGTACACCTCGGGGCGCGTGGCCGAGGCCGTCCACAGCCTCGACCAGCTCTCCACGAACCTCGTCGAGCTCGCCCGGGGCCTGCCGGTGCTCATCGGCCTGGGCCGGGTCCGCGCCCAGACCCGCGCGCTGGCGGCCATGAGCGAGTCCTACCGCCGTACGACGCTGCAGACCCTGCGCGTCGCGTTCCTCAGCGCGCTGGCACTCGAGCTCATCGCCACGATCTCCGTGGCCCTCGTGGCGGTCTTCATCGGCGTGCGGCTCGTGGCCGGCACGATGGACCTCGAGGCGGGCCTGCTGGCCCTCGTCCTGGCGCCCGAGGTCTTCCTGCCGCTGCGCCAGCTGGGGGCTGCCTTCCACTCCTCGGAGAACGGGATGGCCGCCCGCGAGCGCGCCCAGGAGATCATCGCCTCGGAGCCGGCGGCGCCCGCGGGCGAGCACCCGGCCCCCGGCGCGGCCGAGCCCCTGGTGCTGGAGAGCCTGAGCGTGTCCTACGCCGGGCGCGCCGAGCCCGCACTGGCCCCGTGCAGCGCGCGCATCGGCGCGGGACTCACCGTCGTCGCCGGGCCTTCGGGGGCGGGCAAGTCGACGCTCCTGGGCGTCCTCGCCGGCCTCGTGCGCACCGACGCCGAGACCACGGTGAGCGGCAGCGCCACCGGAGTCCCCGCCGCCCTCGCGCTGGCCGCGCAGGCCCCGCGGACGTTCGCCACCACCCTGCGCGCGGAGCTGAGCGCCTACGCCGGCCGCCCGCTCGCGGCCGAGGAGGCCGCCGGGCTCCTGACCCGGGCGAGCCTCGCGCTGGAGCCCGAGTTCCCGTGCGCGGCGCTCAGCCCCGGTGAGCTGCGGCGCCTGGCGCTGGCCCGCGCGCTGGCCGGCGTCGAGGCGGGCGCCGGCCTGCTGCTGGCCGATGAGCCCACCGCCCACCTCGATGCCGCGGCCGCGGCCCGCGTGCGCGCCGAGCTGGCCGCCGTGGCCCGCACGGTGCCCGTCATCGCCGCCACCCACGATCCGGCGCTGCTCGCCGCCGCGCAGGCCCGCATCGACGTGGGCGCGCCCGGCTCCCGGCCGCACGCCTCGCCGGCACGCGCGAACACCGCGGGCGCCGCCTCGGCCCCCAGCGCCGTCGCCCCGGCCGGCAGCGCGCCAGCCGCGTCCATCGCCCCGTCACCCGCCGGGGTGCCGACGGCCCCGGCCGCTGCGGACCCGGTCGGGTCGGACCGCCCGGCGGCCCATCCGGCAGGAGCGGACGGCCCGGAGTCCGCTGCCGGGAACCGGCCCCCGCTGCGCACCCTGCTCGGGCGCCTGGCGCGTGCCGTGGACATCCGGGCGCCCAAGTTCTGGCTGGCCGTGCTCATGGGCGTCTGCTCGGCCGCGGCGGCGAGCGCCCTCATCGCCGTCTCCGGCTGGCTCATCGTGCGCGCCGCCGCCCACCCGCCGATCATGTACCTGCTCGTCGCGATCGTGGGCGTGCGCTTCTTCGGCATCTCGCGGTCCGTCTTCGCCTACGCCAAGCAGCTCTGCCTCCACGACGCCGTGCTGGGCGCGCTCACCCGGCTGCGCGCCGCCGTGTGGACGGCGTTCGCGCGCACGGGGACCGCCAACCGCACGCTCCTGCGCGGCGAGCTCGCCCTGCGCCGCCTCATCTCCGACGTCGACGACATCCGGGATCTGGCGCCCCGCGTGGTGCTCGGGCCCATCGTCGCCGTCATCCTCGCCGCCGCGGCGATCGGCGTCGAGTGGTCCGTCCATCCGGCCGCGGGCCTCCTCACCGCGCTGGGCTGCGCCGGCGCGCTGCTCGCCGCGCCGGCACTCGCCCTGGCCGCCGATGCGCACGCGAGCACCGCCCGCCTGAGCGCCCGCGGCAGGGTGCTCGACGGGCTCGCCCGCCTGCTGTGGGCGCGCGAGGACCTCATCGCCGCGGGCCGCGCCCCGGCGGCCGCGGCGCAGGTCGCCCGCGACGATGTCCGCACAGCGGGCTGGGAGGCGCGCGCCCTGCGCGCCACCGGCGCCGGCGAGGCCCTCGTCACGGTGTGCGGCGTGCTCACCGGCGTGCTCATGCTGCCGGTGCTCGCCGGGGCCGTGGCGGCCGGGGAGGTCTCCGGCGAGATGCTCGCGGTGGCCGTGCTGCTGCCGCTCTCGCTCATCGATCCGTTCGCCGATGCCCTGACCTCCCTCCAGCAGTGGCCTGCGCTGGCCTCCGTGCTCGCGCGCACCCCGGAGCTCGACCGCGAACCGTTCGCCGCAGGCGCTCGGGCACTCGAGGCCGAGGCCGGGGATGGCGGTGCGGCCAGGGGAGCTGCCGACGGCGGCGGGGCGGTCGGCGGCGGGTCACTCGCTCACGGCGCCGCACGCCTGCGGGAGGGCCAGCCGCGCGAGCTCGTGCTGCGCGATGTGGCCGCCCGCTGGCCGGGCACCGACCGCGATGTGTTCACCGGGCTGAGCGCCGCCGCGCAGCGCGGTTCCTGGACGGTCGTCACCGGCCCCTCCGGGGCAGGCAAGACGACTTTGGTGAGCATCGTGCTGCGCTTCCTCGATCCGCGCGCGGGCAGCTACGCGCTCGACGGCGGGGATGCCCTGGCGCTGTCGCCCGAGGACCTCGCGGGCCACATCGCCTGGTGCCCGCAGGAGGCGCACGTCTTCGATTCGAGCCTGCGGGCCAACCTGCTCCTCGCCCGGCCGCGCGACCTGGCGCCCGACGACGCGGAGCTCACTGCGGTGCTCGAACGGGTGGGGCTGGGCGGCCTGGCCGCGGACATGGGACTCGACGCGCGCATCGGCGCCGGGGGCGGCCGGCTCTCGGGCGGCCAGCGCCAGCGGCTGGCCGTGGCGCGCACCCTGCTCGCCGGCGCCAGCGCGATCGTGCTCGACGAGCCCACCGCGCACCTCGACGAGGCCCTGGCAGCGGCGCTCATGGCGGACCTGCGGGCCGGCCTGGCCGACACCGCCGTGATCCTCGTGACCCACGACGAATCGCTTGCGCTGGCGGGGGACCGCCGCGTGGCGGTGGGCGCCCGGCCCGCAGCCGTTCCGGTCGCTCAGCCGCGCTGAGCGGCCGGGCGGCCTGACTGCGGACGGCCAGGCGGGACCGGAACGTGCCTGCCCCGGGGCCACCGGGACGGATGGGCGTCAGTCGCGCTTCGAGCCGAACATGATCTCATCCCAGCTGGGCAGCGACGTGCGCCCGCCGCGGCGCTTGGACTGCTGCTCACCCGGATCCTTGGCATCCGAGGCGCGCAGCGGCTCGGACGGGCCCCCTCCCGCCTCGTTCTCCGGGGCGCCGTCGGTCACACCCGGCTCGTCGAGCAGCGAGGGCTGATCCGGGGTCGCGGCGTCATCGAAGAGCACGCCCGGGGCGATCGGCTCGGTGTCATAGGAGGTGCGCTGCCCGGCGGGAGAGTGCGCTGCCTGGGCACCCTGCTCCTGCGTCCCCGGATCGTGCGCCGCGGACTCCTGCGCATCGGGGTGCAGCGGCGCATCGGCGAGTGCCTCAGATTCGGCTCCCCATGCCTGCGCCTCGTCATCGGCGCTGCGCGGCAGCGGGAAGACGCCGTCGTCCTTCGCGTCCTGCGGACGCGAGAGAGCGGTGTGGGCGCCATCGGGATGCGTGGGCGGCTCCTCCGCGACGGAGTGCAGCCCCGGGGGCTGCTCGCGCGGGGCCTGGGTGTCGTCCGGGCGCCCGCGGCGTCGGCGCAGCCCCTCGAGGATCCGGCCGGTCTCCGCGGCCTGGTCGCGGTGAGCGGCACCGCCCGCGGGGGCGCCGGGAGCCTCGCCGGGCGCGGGCGCGGCGGTGCGCTGCGCCCCGCGCGCCGCGCGCTGCTCGCTGCGGCGGTTCTCCGCCTCGATGTTGAACACGCGCTCGGTGCCGGAGCCGAAGTTCGGGATGGGCCCGGAGTCGGTGGGGCCGGCATCGGAGAGCCAGCGCGCCTCGTCGTCGAGCGGGCGCACCGAATTGTGGCGGTACTCCCACGCGGCGGTGCGCCGGCTGCTGGCCGCGGTGAAGGACAGTTCGACGTGCCACGCGCCGCCCTGGGACTTCCAGGCGTCCCACTTCATCGAGTCGAGGTCGACCTCGCGCAGCGCCAGCCGCTCGGCGGCGAGCTGGGCGAGGGGCCGGGGGGCGTCGTCCAGGTCGTTCTGGGGGTAGACCAGGCAGCGGCCCGCGCGCCCGGCGGTGTGGCGGCGCTCGGCGAGCACGGGGTGCTCGTAGGTGCGCACGTGCTCGAGGTCGGCGCCGGTGGTCTCCGCGATCTCCTCGGCGGTCATGCCGGAGCGGACCATCGCCTGGATGTCGCGGGGGCGCAGCGGCTCGCCGGGGGCGGGGCCGCCGGCGCGGCGGGCCCGGTCGCGCCGGACCGCGGCGAACAGCTCGTCGTCGATGGGCAGGGTGAACTGCTCACCGCTGCCGTCGGCGAGGACCAGCGTCGCCCCGTCGTCGACGGCGCCCTGCAGGCTCAGCTCGGTCATCTGCGCTCCTTCGTGGTCGGACTTCGCTCCCGATCGTGTCACGCGCGGCCCGCGGCCGCGGGCATTGGCGGCGCGAGTCGCGCGATCCGGCGGCCGAAATCGCCCCATTCCGCCCCTCGGGACCGGCGATCTTGCCCTGAGTCCCGGCGCTGTGCTGCGCCGGGGCGCCGCTAGGCTGGCCCCATGAGCTCAGTCCAGCCCTTCGACGCAGTCATCCTCATGTCCTTCGGCGGTCCCGAGGCGCCGGAGGAGGTGCTGCCGTTCCTGCAGAACGTCACGCGCGGGCGCGGCATCCCCGATGAGCGCCTCGTGGAAGTGGGGGAGCACTACTACGGGTTCGGCGGCAAGTCGCCCATCAACGATCAGAACCGCGCCCTGCTCGCGGAGCTGCGCGCCGAATTCGACCGGCGGGGAATCGACGTGCCGGTGCTGTGGGGCAACCGCAACTGGGAGCCCTATCTCACCGACGTCGTGCGCGCCGAGCACGAGCGCAGCGGCGCCCGCCAGTTCCTCGCGATCGACACCTCGGCGTACTCGAGCTACTCCTCGTGCCGCCAGTACCGCGAGGACTTCGCCAAGACGATTGACGTGCTGGCCGCCGAGGGCATCGAGGTGGGCTTCGACAAGATCCGCCAGTACTTCAACCACCCCGGCTTCGCGGCCGCGGAGCTCGACTGCGTGCGCACGGCCGCGCGGGCGTTCGCGGCCAAGACCGGCGGCCTCGACCCGGAAAGGCACCGCCTCCTCTACGTCACGCACTCGATCCCCGATGTCATGGAGGACGCCTCCGAGGCGCAGACCGCGGGCTACCGGGCCCAGCACGAGGCGCTCAAGGACTGGGTGAACGAGCAGCTGGCCGACGAGGTCCCGCTGCGCTCCGAGCTCGTCTACTGCTCGCGCTCGGGACCGCCGTCCATGCCGTGGCTCGAACCCGATGTCAACGACCGGATGGCCGAGCTCAAGGAGGATGGCGTCGAGGGCGTCATCGCGGTGCCCCTGGGCTTCGTGTCGGACCACATGGAGGTCAAGTACGACCTCGACACGGAGGCGGCCGAGACGGCGGCGGAGCTGGGGTTCGCCTATGAGCGGGCGGCCACCGTGGGCCTCAAGCCGCAGTTCGTCGCCGGACTCGTCGACCTCGTCGAGGAGCGGGCCGCGCAGCGCCGCGGCGAGCCGGTGGCCCCCCCGGCCGTCACCCGCCTGCCGGCACTGGCCGATGGCAGCGGGGCGTGCAGCTTCGAGTGCTGCCGCGGGGTGCGCGAGCGGCCCACCGTGCCCAACTGGCTGCCGGCCCCCGGCGCCTGAGGCGGCGCGGGCGGGGCCGCGCCTGGTCCGGGCGGCCTCAGCTGCTCGGACCGCGCTGGGCCTCGGGGACGATCGGGATGGCGCCGGTCTCCGCGGCGAGGATGCGCTGCATCTCCGCGGTGTCGACCTCGTTGTCGCCGGCGATCTCGACGAGGCCCTGCAACTCGTCGACCAGCGATTCCACGAGGTAGTCCTCGTCCGCGGCGCGCGCGGCGCGCAGGCGCTCCTGCAGATCGGCGATGCGGCGGTCGAGCTCGGCTTCGAATTCGCTGGTCATGACATCACCATCCTGTTCGTCGGGTATCCGCACCCTACTGTTTCATGGAACACATCGAAACAGCTATCTCATCATGTGAATCGCGTTTCTGAGACTGATTCGGCGGGTGCGGAAACTGCTCGGCAAAAGCCCTTGCCACATGCGGTGCTGTAGTGGACAATGCGAGGGAAGTTGTGCGGTGGGGCCCTTTCACCGCAAGTGCACCACCAGAGAATGCGGAGTGTGATCCGGGCAGATGGCAACAGACTACGACGTCCCGCGCAAGCAGGACGAGGAACTCAGCAGCGACTCGATCGAGGAGCTCAAGGCTCAGCGCAACCAGCAGCAGGCGAGCCAGGTCGACGAGGACGAGGCGCAGGTGGCCGAGGGCTTCGAGCTGCCCGGTGCGGACCTGTCGAACGAAGAGCTCTCCGTGCGCGTGCTGCCCAAGCAGAATGACGAGTTCACCTGCATGGAGTGCTTCCTCGTGCGCCATCGCTCGCAGCTGGCCGAGGACAACGGCGGGGTGCTCATCTGCACCGACTGCGCGGGCTGAGCGCCCGGGCGCAGCGGCGCAGCGACCACCGATAACGGCGAATCCCCTTCCGCGGAAGGGGGTTCGATTGCGCTCGGGGAGGATGGAGCCGGGCACTGCCGGCCGGGAATGCGCCGCCCGGCGCCGCCGGCCGGCTGGCCTCAGCCGCGCAGCGCGGCCGCCAGCTCTTCGGGGCGGCGCGTGGAGACGATCCAGTACGGGGTCGGATCGGCAGGGTCGGCGATGTCGATGCGCACGGCGGGCCCGATCCACGGACGGGTCATGAGGAACGCGCGGGCATCGAGCCGGAAGCCGCGCGCCTCGAACGCCTGCTGCTTGTCCAGGGGCGTGACCTCGCCCAAAAGCGCCCGCTCGATGTGGGCGACCCCGGCGTAGAGCTCGCGATCGGTGACGACGACCGATTTGATGGTGGCGCGCAGCGCGAGCACGAGCAGTGCGAACGTGATGAGCGGGACGATGAGCCCGCCCCAGTGCCAGACCGGATAGACCATGACCGCGGTCATGGCCGCGAGCACCGCGGCGACGAACCACCAGGCGGGGGTGGGGCCCAGCCGTTCGGAGTAGCGGACGGTCGATCCCGTGTGAGTCTGCGGTGCCATGGCCCCATTGTCCCACGGGCGCCCCGCACGCGCTGGCAACCGCGGGCGGGGAAGACTAGAGTCCGGACACGTGACGACCAACAGCGTGAGCGTCGAGCTCAAGCGCCTCGATCCGGACCTGCCGCTGCCCGCCTACGGCCGTGCCGGCGATGCGGGCGCGGACCTGTGCTCCGGCGAGGACTTCGTCCTCCAGCCGTTCGAGCGGCGCACCGTGCCCACGGGGGTCGCGATCGCCCTGCCCGCGGGCTATGCCGGCTTCGTCCACCCCCGCTCCGGCCTGGCGAGCAGGCACGGGGTGACGCTCGTCAACGCGCCGGGCACGATCGACGCCGGCTACCGCGGCGAGATCCGCGTGCCCCTCATCAACCTCGACCCGCACGAGCCGGCCGCGATCTCGCGGGGCGACCGGATCGCCCAGCTCGTCGTCCAGCCGGTGGCCCACGCGCACTTCGAAGTCGTCGGCGACCTGGAGGCCAGCGAGCGCGGAGCGCGCGGGTTCGGCTCCACCGGCGGGTTCGGGCGCGCCTGAGCGCAGCCGCCCCCCGGCCGCGGCCCAGCGCCGCGCAGCACCCACGAAGACCACAGGCAAGCAGACACAGGAGGCACCACGATGGGCATCTTCAGCCGCCGCAAGCGCCGCGCACAGCCCGAGGCAGTCGAGGAGAACCCGGCCGTCGAGGACTCCGCAGCCGAGGAGGGCTCCGCGGCACCCGACGACTCCGCAGCCGAGGACGCGCCGGAGCAGGGCGCCGCAGCACCGGGCGGCGGTGCGCAGTCCGCACGGGCCGCCCAGGCAGCCGCCGATGCGGATGACGACGACGAGTTCGCCAAGGAGGCGCCCCTCGACCGCCTGGAGGCGGGGCCCTGGGACGCCCAGGAGGATGCGGACCCGGAGCTCAACCGCCTGGAGCTGGGCGCGCTGAGCGTGCCCGTCATCGACGGCATGCAGATCCAGCTCGAGGCGGAGGAAGACTCGGGGCAGATCATGGCGGTCTCCCTCATCCACGCCGGCGGCAGCCTGCAGCTGCAGGCCTTCGCGGCCCCGAAGAGCGAGGGCCTGTGGCGCGAGGTGCGCGAGCAGATCGCGCAGAACATCGCCGCGGCCGGGGGCGAGGCGCGCGAGCTCTACACCGCTGTGGGCACCGAGCTCATCGCGAAGATCCCGGCGGTCGACGAGGAGGGCAACGAGGGGTTCCGCCCCGCGCGCTTCCTGGGCGTCGACGGTCCGCGCTGGTTCCTGCGCGGCGTGCTCGGCGGGGCCGGCGCGGTCGACGACGAGGTGCGCGCCGCCCTCGTCGAGGTCTTCCGGGGCATCATCGTCGAGCGCGGCACGGAGGCCATGCCCCCGCGCGAGGTCCTGCCGATCACCCCGCCGAACGTGGGCGAGGAGCCCGAGGCCGACGCGCAGGACGACGACGGCTTCGATCCGTTCGAGCGCGGCCCCGAGATCACCGAGGTTCGCTGAGTGGCCTCCCTCCGGGCGCTGCTCGAGCGCTTCGGGTCCACCGAGGAGGCCGCCGAGCGCGACGACCGGCGCCGCTCCAGCCTGCCGGACTGCTGCGCGATCGGCGCCGCGGCCGCTCGCGAGCCGGTGCGCCTGGCCGGCGTCATCGCCTCGGTCACCCGCTCGGTGGCCGAGGAGGCGCCGCGCTGCGATGTGGTCGTCAGCGACGGCACGGGCTCGGTCGAGGCGCGCTTCCTGGGCCGGCGCGACATCCCCGGCATCGCCCCCGGCCGCGTCATCGTCGTGACGGGCCGCTGCTGCGACCGCGGCGGCCGGCTGCGCCTGCTCAACCCCGCCTACGAGCTCGTCGAGCGCTCCGCGGAACGGCTGTAGGCACGCGGCGGGGCGGCAGGCGCGCCCCGCGGGCGCTGCCCGGCGCGGACCTGTGCGGACGCCGGCGCTAGGCGCGCTCGGCGTCGCCCCCGGCCTCCTCGAGGTCGGCGGGCACCTCGGCCGCGCCGTCTGCGCCTTCTCCGCCGTTGCCTTCGCTGGAGTCGTCTGCGCCGTCGTCGTCGGCCCGCCGGTCGGCCTCGGGTGCGGCCTCCGACTCCTCGGCCCCCAGCAGCGTGCGCAGCCGCGCCTCGCCCTCCGGCGCGGCGAGGAAGAAGAGCTCGTCGGCGCCCACGATGAGGTCGTCGGCTGTGGGGGCGAAGGCCCGGCCGCTGCGCACGATCGCCACGAGCACGGAGTCCGCGGGCCAGGTGATGTCGCCCACGCGCCGGTCCTCCACGGAGGCCGTGTGGTGGACGGTGAACTCCATGAGCGTCGCCCGCCCGCGCTCCAGGCTGAGCAGGTGGACGAGCCCGCCCACCTCGACGGCCTCCTCGACGAGCGCGGTCATGAGGCGCGGGGTGGAGACCGCGACGTCGACGCCCCAGTTCGCGTCGAAGAGCCACTCGTTGCGCGGGTTGTTCACCCGGGCGACCGTGCGCGGCACGCCGAACTCCGTCTTCGCCAGCAGGCTGAGCACGAGGTTGGTCTTGTCGTCCCCGGTGGCGGCCACGACGACATCGGCGCGGGCGAGGTCCGCGTCCTCGAGGCCGCCCAGTTCGCACGCGTCGCCGAGCAGCCACGCGGCACCCGGCACGCGGTCGCGGCGGATGGCGTCCTTGCTGCGGTCGATGAGCAGCGCTTCGTGGCCCTTGCCCAGCAGCTCGCGGGCCACGGAGCGGCCCACGGAGCCGGCGCCGGCGATGACGACCTTCATTCGGCGTCCTCCTCGATGGGCTGGTCGAGCGCGCGCACGATCTCCTCGAGGTCGGGCTGGGCGCACATGAGGTGCACGAGGTCGCCCTCCTGGACGAGCATGCCGGGCTTGGGCAGCAGGCCCTCGCCCGCGCGGGTGACGAAGCAGACCCGCGCCTCGACGGCGGATTCGATCTGGGCCACCGGCCGGGCGATCCAGTCCGGGTTCAGGTGCACCTCGGCGAGCACCATCCGACCGGAGGAGTCGCGGAACTCCGTGGCCGCGCCCTGGGGGATGAGGCGGCGCAGCATCTGGTCGGCAGTCCAGCGCACGGTGGCGACGGTGGGGATGCCCAGGCGCTCGAAGATCTGCGCGCGGCGCGGATCGTAGATGCGCGCGGCGACGTTGGCCACGCCGAACGTCTCGCGCGCCACGCGGGCGGCGAGGATGTTCGAGTTGTCCCCGCTCGAGACGGCGGCGAACGCGTAGGCGTCGCCGGTGCGGGCCCGGGTCAGGGTGTCGCGGTCGAAGCCCAGCCCCGTGATCGTCGAGCCGGAGAAGTCCTTGCCCAGCCGGACGAACGCGTCCGGGTTCTGGTCGACGACGGACACCGAGTGCCCGTAGGAGTCCAGCGAGCGCGCCAGCGAGGCGCCCACGCGACCGCAGCCCATGACGACGAAGTGCATGCGGGGGCCATCCCTTCCCGGGTGATCTACGATGGGCTGTCGTGGGTTTCTCTGATGCCGTCAAAAGACTACTCGTCGGGCGCCCGTTCCGCAGTGACCGGTTCCGACGCGAAGTCCTGCCCAAGCGCATCGCGATGCCCGTCTTCGCCTCCGACATGCTCTCCTCCGTGGCCTACGCCCCGGACGAGATCCTCCTCGCCCTCTCGCTCAGCGGCGCGGTGGCCCTCACCGCCTCCCCGTGGATCGGCCTGGCAGTGGGCGCCGTCATCCTCGTGCTCGTCCTGTGCTACCGCCTCAACCTGCGCGCCTACCCGGGCGGGGGCGGTGACTACGAGGTCGCCTCGCGCAACCTCGGCACGCGGGCGGGGCGGGCGGTCGCCGCGGCCCTGCTCGTCGACTACGTCCTCACGCTCGCCGTCTCGCTCACCGTCTTCGCAAGCTATGTGGGCACCGCGGTGCCGGCCCTCAAGCCGTTCCGGGTCGAGGTGGCGATCCTCGGCATCCTCGTCGTCACGGTCGTGGGCCTGCGCGGCTGGCGCGGGATCCGGCGGGTGCTCGCCATCCCCACCTACCTCTTCCTCGCCGCCGTCATCGCCACGATCATCGTGGGCATCGTGCGCGTGGCCAGCGGGGACGTGCCCACTGCCGCGACGAGCGGACTGAGCGTCATCGCCCCGGACGGCGAGCCCGGGCCCCTGCACGGCGCGGCCGCCGCCTTCATCGTGCTACGCGCCTTCTCCTCCGGCTCGGTGGCGGTTGCGGGCATCGAGACCGTCGCGACCGCCGTGCCGAACTTCGCCAAGCCGCGCGGGCGCAACGCCGCGAACACGCTGCTGCTCACGGGCCTGCTGTCGGCCGGCATGCTCATCGGGCTGACCTGGCTGACCGCCCGCCTGGGGGTGAAGTTCGTCGCGGACCCCGCGCACTCGCTCGCCGGCCCGGGCGGCACCGCGGTGGCCCACGCGGATCAGGACCCGGTCATCGGCCAGATCGCCGGGGCCGTCTTCTCCGGTGCGCCCGCGCTGGCGCTCATCGTCGTCATCGTCACCGCGCTCGTGCTCCTCGGGGCCGCCAACACCGCCGTCGAGGGGTTCCCGGGGCTGGCCTCCCGCCTGGCGCGCGACGGATTCGTGCCCCGCCAGCTCGCCACCCGCGGGGACCGCCTGACGTTCTCCAACGGCATCCTCCTGCTCTCCGCGGCCGCCGTCGTCCTCGTCCTCGGCTTCCAGGCGCGCGCCACGGATCTCATCGAGCTCTACCTCGTGGGCGTCTTCCTGTCCTTCGCACTCGGCCAGCTGGGCATGGTCAGGCACTGGTCGCGGCGGATCCGGCGGATCGTCTCCGGGCCCGCCCGGCGGCGCATGATGGCCGCGCGCGCGGTCAACGCGCTGGGCCTGGGCCTCGTGGGCGCCGTGCTGCTCGTGGTGCTCGTGTCGAAGTTCACCCACGGCGCGTGGATCGCGGTGGCCGCGATGGTCGTGCTCTACGCCCTCATGGGCCTCGTGCGGCGCCACTACGCCCGCGTGGACGCCGAACTGCGCGCCAGCCCCGACGACACGACCGCGCGCACCCTGCCGGCGAACACGCACGCCGTCGTCGTCGTCACGGCCATCCACAAGCCCACGCTGCGCGCGCTGGCCTACGCCCGCGCCACGCGCCCCACCTACGTGAATGCGATCTGCGTGGCCGTCGACGAGGAGGCGGCCGAGCGCCTGCAGCGGCGTTGGGACGAGATGGCGCTGCCGGTGCCGCTCACGGTGCTCGGCTCGCCCTACCGCGAGCTCGTGCGCCCGGTCATGAACTACATCGCGCGGATCCGGCGCCGCTCGCCGCGCGACCTCGTCATCGTCTACATCCCGCAGTACATCGTGGGCCGCTGGTGGGAGAACATCCTGCACAACCAGACGGTGCTGCGCCTGAAGTCCCGGCTGCTCTTCGTGCCCAACGTCGTCGTGGCCAGCGTGCCGTGGCGCCTGCGCTCGTTCGACCGCAACCGCGAGGCGCTCGTCGCCCGCAGCGGCGACATCGACGAGGACGTCCTGGGGACCATGCGGTGAGCGGGCCCGCGGATGCGCCCGCGCCCGGCGGGCTGAGCGTGGGGGCCGAGCTCGTGCTCAGGCCCGAGGCGAGTGCGGCCGGGGGCCAGGCGCTCGCGCGCACACCGGACGGCGTCGTCTTCGTCTCCGGCGCTATTCCGGGCGAGGAGGTGCGCGCGCGGGTGCACGAGGTCCGCCGCGGGTTCGCCAGGGCCGCCGTGCTCGAGGTGCTCGAGGCCTCCCCGCACCGCGTGCCCGACCGGCGGCTGGCGCTCGGCGCCGCCGGCGCCGGCGGCATGGAGTTCGCCCACGTGGAGCTGGCCCACTCGCGCGCGCTCAAGGCCGCGGCGCTGGGCGACCAGCTGCGCCGGATCGGCGGCATCGACGTGCCGGTCGACCTCATTCCGGCCCCCGGGGAGGCCGCGGCCGAGGCGGCGGCGCCCGCCGGCGCGCCCGCGGCGCAGCGGGCCGGGCTGGGGTGGCGCACGCGCGTCCAGCTGGCCGTGGATCCCGCAGGCACACCCGGGGCCCATGCCGCGGGCTCGCACGACGTGGTCCCGGTCGCCACCCTGCCCCTGGCCGTGCCGGAGCTCGAGGCGCTGGGCCTCCACCGGCTCTCCCTGCCCGGCGCCGAGCGCGTCGAGATGGCCGTGGGCAGCGGGCCGGAGCCGACCGGGGCGGTCATCGTCAGCGGTGCGCCCTCCGCTCCCGCGCTCACGGCGGTGCGCACGGCCCTGGGGCGCGCGCAGGGGGAGTGGAGCCTGTTCGCGCGCGCCGGCGGGCAGCGCAATCGCGGCGGCCGCGGTCGCGGCCGCGCGCGGGGCCGGGGCTCGGGCGCCGCCGCGGACCCGCAGCTCCTGGCCGGCGACGGCCGGGTGGCCGAGCAGGTGACCGGGGCGCAGGGTGCGCCCCTGCGCTTTCGGCTGCGCGGCGACGGCTTCTGGCAGGTCCACCGCGACGCCGCCCAGGTGCTCGCCGATGCGGTCGCAGCGGCCGCCGGCGGGGCCGGGTCCGTGCTCGACCTGTACTGCGGCGCCGGCCTGTTCTCCGTGCGGCTGGCGGCGCAGCCCGGCGTGCGCGTCCACGGCATCGAGGGCTCTGCGGCCGCGATCGCCGCCGCCCGCGACAGCGCCGCGGCCAACGGCACGGCCGCGACGTTCGCCGCGGCCCGCATCGAATCGCTCGAGCGGCTGCCGGAGGCGCAGGCCGTCGTCGTCGACCCGCCGCGCGCGGGGCTGGGCGCGCGGGTGGTCGAGGCCATCCTCGCCTCGCCGGCCGAGCGCCTGGTCTACGTCTCCTGCGACGGGGCGACGTTCGCCCGCGATGCCCGGGGACTGGCGGCGGGCGGGTTCGCTCTGGCATCATTCGCCGCCCACGACCTCTTCCCGCTCACCGCCCATCAGGAGACGGTGGCCGTCTTCGCCCGCTGAGCCCCTCGGGGCCCCTGCAAGACCGGCCGTCCGGCGCCGGTGCGGACGCCCGGCCGGCCCGCGCCTCGGCGGCGGAAACGGCAGTCTTCCCAGCGTGCGCGCGGTGTTGCGTAATTGCCCGCGCGCGCCCTCGCACCGGGACCCGCCCAGGGCGCGCGTTCGTTGGATTCGCGCGGGGCGATGCGGTAAGATTTACCTTGACGTCAAGATACTTTAGGGCACACAAACGTTGTTTAAATCGGCGCAGGCGCTGGGTATCGCGAGCAGACGAACAGGAGATTCACGATGAGCAACGTCGACACGTTCGGGTCGAAGAGCACCCTCGAAGTCGGCGGCAAGTCCTACGAGATCTACCGCCTCGACGCGGTCAAGGGCTCGGAGAAGCTGCCGTACAGCCTCAAGGTGCTGCTGGAGAACCTCCTGCGCACCGAAGACGGCGCCAACATCACCGAGGAGCACATCCGCGCCCTCGCCGAGTGGGACCCGAACGCCGATCCGAGCGTCGAGATCCAGTTCACCCCCGCCCGCGTGGTCATGCAGGACTTCACCGGCGTGCCCTGCATCGTCGACCTCGCCACGATGCGCGAGGCCGTCGACGGCTTCGGCGGCGACCCGGCGAAGATCAACCCGCTGGCCCCGGCCGAGCTCGTCATCGACCACTCCGTGCAGATCGACTCGTTCGGCTCCGAGGACTCAATCCAGCGCAACATGGACATCGAGTACGAGCGCAACGGCGAGCGCTACCAGTTCCTGCGCTGGGGCCAGACCGCCTTCGACGACTTCAAGGTCGTCCCGCCCGGAATGGGCATCGTCCACCAGGTCAACATCGAGTACCTGGCGCGCGTCGTCATGGCCCGCGAGGTGGGCGGCGTGACCCGCGCCTACCCGGACACCCTCGTCGGCACCGACTCGCACACGACGATGGTCAACGGCCTGGGTGTCCTGGGCTGGGGCGTGGGCGGCATCGAGGCCGAGGCCGCGATGCTCGGCCAGCCGGTCTCCATGCTCATCCCGCGCGTCGTGGGCTTCAAGCTCACCGGCGAGATCCCCTCGGGCGTCACCGCCACCGACGTCGTGCTCACGATCACCGACATGCTCCGCCAGCACGGCGTGGTGGGCAAGTTCGTCGAGTTCTACGGCAAGGGCGTCTCCGCCGTGCCGCTGGCCAATCGCGCGACGATCGGCAACATGAGCCCCGAGTTCGGCTCGACCGCGGCGATGTTCCCCGTCGACGAGGTCACGATGGGCTACCTGCGCCTGACCGGCCGCTCCCAGGAGCAGCTCGACCTCGTCGAGGCCTATGCCAAGGAGCAGGGCCTGTGGCACAACCCGGACGAGGAGGTCGCCTACTCGGAGTACCTCGAGCTCGACCTCTCCACCGTCGTGCCCTCGATCTCCGGGCCCAAGCGCCCCCAGGACCGCATCGAGCTCTCCGACGCCAAGTCGCAGTTCGCCAAGGACATCCACAACTACGCCAAGACCGGCGAGGAGGAGAAGTCCGCCGAGGTCTCGATGCCCGACGGCCGCGAGTTCGAGCTCAAGAACGGCGCCGTGGCGATCGCCTCGATCACCTCGTGCACGAACACCTCGAACCCCTCGGTCATGATGGCCGCGGGCCTGCTGGCCCGCAACGCCCGCAAGCGCGGCCTGACCTCCAAGCCGTGGGTGAAGACCTCCGTGGCCCCCGGCTCCAGGGTCGTCACGGACTACTACACGAAGGCCGGCGTCGTCCCGGACCTCGAGGCGCTGAACTTCTACATCGTGGGCTACGGCTGCACGACGTGCATCGGCAACTCCGGCCCGCTCGAGCCGGAGATCTCGCAGACCATCCAGGACGAGGACCTCTCGGTCACCGCCGTGCTGTCGGGCAACCGCAACTTCGAGGGCCGTATCAGCCCCGACGTGAAGATGAACTACCTGGCCTCCCCGCCGCTCGTCATCGCCTACGCGCTGGCCGGCACGATGGACTTCGACTTCGACCACCAGCCCCTGGGCAAGGACGAGGACGGCGTCGAGGTCTACCTCAAGGACATCTGGCCCTCCCCGGAGGAGGTCGAGTCCGTCATCGACGAGTCGATCTCGACGGACATGTACCACGAGGAGTACGGCACGATCTTCGACGGCGACGAGCGCTGGCAGCAGCTCGACACCCCCGAGGGCAAGGTCTTCGAGTGGGATGAGAAGTCGACCTACGTGCGCAAGCCCCCGTACTTCGAGGGCATGGACCGCGAGCCGCAGCCGGTCAGCGACATCTCCGGCGCCCGCGTGCTCGCGAAGCTCGGCGACTCGGTCACGACCGACCACATCTCGCCGGCCGGCTCGTTCAAGGCCGATACGCCCGCGGGCAAGTACCTCATCGAGAACGGCGTCGAGCGCAAGGACTTCAACTCCTACGGCTCGCGCCGCGGCAACCACGAGGTCATGATCCGTGGCACGTTCGCCAACATCCGCCTGCAGAACCAGCTGCTCGACGGCGTGCAGGGCGGCTTCACCCGCGACTTCACGCAGGACGGCGGCCCGCAGACCACCATCTACGATGCGTCGGTCAATTACCAGGAGGCGGGCATCCCGCTCGTCGTCCTGGGCGGCAAGGAGTACGGCTCCGGGTCCTCGCGCGACTGGGCGGCCAAGGGCACGAAGCTCCTGGGCGTCTCCGCGGTCATCGCGCAGAGCTTCGAGCGCATCCACCGTTCGAACCTCATCGGCATGGGCGTCCTGCCCCTGCAGTTCCCGGCCGGCGAATCCGCCGACAGCCTGGGCATCGACGGCACGGAGACGTTCGACATCGCCGGCGTCGAGGAGCTCAACGAGGGCCGTACCCCCGCCGCACTCACCGTGACCGCCACGAAGGAGGACGGCACGAAGACCGAGTTCGAGGCCGTCGTGCGCATCGACACCCCGGGTGAGGCCGACTACTACCGCAACGGCGGCATCCTGCAGTACGTGCTGCGCTCGCTCATCGACTGAGCTGGCCCGTCCGGCAGTGCCGGACCGCATGCGCGCAGGGCGCCGAGGAGTCAGACTCCCCGGCGCCCTTCGCGCGTGCGGGTATGGCTGTGCCCCCGCGGGATCAGGCCGCCGGCTCGCGCTCCGGCGCTTGGCCTCAACCGCTTCCGCGGGTCTCAGGCGCTGCCGGGTGCGGCCTCGGTGCCGGGTGCGCCCGCGGTGCCGCCGGCCGCGGTGTCGTTCGCTGCGGGCGGGGGCTCGCCGGCGAAGAAGGCGGCGAGTTCTGCGCTGCCGCGCACCTGCACGGTCCACTCCGGGCGGCGGAAGTCCGTGGCGGCCAGGCGCAGCTCGACTTGGGTCTCCGGGGCGGTGCCGTGGGCGTCGACCACCCGCGTGGTGCCCACCCGCTCGTAGCCCTGGGTGGCGGAGACGGCGAGCGAGGCCGCGTTCCAGTCATAGGCGCCGGATTCGGCAAAGGCGGCGCCGAAGTGGTCGAAGGCCCACAGCAGCATGGCCGCGCGCATCTCGCTGCCGTAGCCGTTGCCCTGCTCATCGGCGCGCAGCCAGCTGGCCGAGGTCACCGTGGCCAGCACGGGCCAGTCGCGGGCGCCCACGTCCTGCATGCCGATGAGACGGCCCTCGCCGCCGTCGGAGTCGCGCAGGAACACCGCGAGGAACAGGTACCAGTCGTTGGGGCCCACGGCCGCCCGCTTCGACCACAGCCACGGCAGGGAGCTGCGCGCGAGCTCCGCCGGCGGCTGCTCGTTCCAGGCGTGGGCGAACGGGTTGCGCGCGGTGCGGACGACACCGGAGGCGGCGGCCGCGACGTAGGCGGGGAAGTCGGCCTCGCGGACGAGGCGCAGCACGAGCCGCGGGGAGACGATCCGCAGTCCGAACGGCGGCCACAGGCGCCCCAGGGCGTCCACGCCGCCCGGGGCATCGACCTCGTCCGCGCCGTCTGGTCCCGCCGGCCGGGCGGGATCGGGCGCATCGCGGCGAGGCTCATCGTGGGCAGTGGCTTCACGGGCGGCGGCAGGCGGTTCGCTCATGGCCGCATGCTACCGCCGCGCTGGCCCGGCCCCGGGGCTCAGGCACCCGGCCATCCCCGCGCCCGGCTGCCCAGTCGCCCGGCCGCTCAGCGGCCCGGCCCGGCCGCTCAGAAGCTCGAGGAGCTCCCGGCGCCGCTGAAGCCGCCGGCCGAACCGCCGTAGCCGGTCGTGTAGCCGCCCCCGCTCACCCCGGCGGAGCCGGGGGACTGGGCGCTCTGGTAGTTCTGCATGCCGATGCTCCAGCCAGCGGCGTAGGCGGTGGGGACGAACACGGAGCCGCGATCGACGAACCCCGTGAGCGAGGAGCTGCGCTCGGCCTCCCGGCGCCGGCGCTGCTCGATGCCCTCCCGGATGCACTTGGCCTGGCGGGCATCGGCCGGCAGGGTCTCCTCGAGGATCCGGTTCATCCGCTGGCTCAGCTGCGCGCGCAGCTGGCCGATGCGCACGAGGCCCGCATCCACCTCGGCGGCCGAGCCGGTGATGCCGCGGGTCTCGATCTCCTCGAGCTCGGCGAGCGCCTCCTGGGCGAACTCCGCGAGGTCCATCCGGGCCGCATCCGAGGCGCGGAACCGGATCGCGGAGTCCGTGAGCGCCGAGCGCAGGAACGTGCGGGTCTCGTCGACCTCCTCGCTCCACACCGCCTGCCAGCCCTCGTCGCGGCCGTACAGGCGCGCGGAGCGCTCGACCATCCGCGCCTCAGTACGCAGCTGCGCCGTGTCCGCCTCGAGGGTGCGGATGCGCCGGCGCAGGCGGGGGTTGAGCCCGCCGAGCGCCACGATGGGGGTGGAGGCGATCGCATCGCGCAGCCCGAGCAGGCTCTCGTAGCGGCGCAGCAGGTCCGCGGCGGCGGCGCGCACGTGGGCGCCGAAGCCCGCATCGGGGATGAACTCGGTGCTGCGCGCGCGCTCGTCGATGTCGCGGGTGCCGTCGTCGAAGGCGACGGCCGCCTGCCCGAACCGCCGGCGCAGCCCGGTGAGCAGGTAGGCGCTGAACGCGAGCAGGCACGCGAGGATCACAGCGACGCTCACGGCCAGGGCGGGGCTGGCCCACAGCGGCCGGGCCAGGAGGCCCGTGCCCGCGCGGGCGGTGTCGACGATGCCCTGCGTCCAGTTGCGCTCGCGGAAGGCGTCCTTGCCCGCATCCTGGATGTCGCGCTGCGCGCCGTTCGAGACCTTGAGGTCCTCGCCCATGTAGACGCCGATGTCGCCGTGCGGCTCGGAGCCCGCGGAGCCGTCGGCGGTGACGGAGAGCGCGATGAGGAAGACGCCATCGGCCCACACCCGGCCGTCCGCGCTGAGCAGGTCCGCGTCGGGGTGCGCGCGCGCCCAGGACAGCGTCTTCTCGTTGAGGTTCTGGCCGGCCGCGCCGCGGTCGGCGATGACGACGATGCGCGTGGGCCGGTAGGCGCGCAGCCCGGACGCGGCCTCCCGAATCCCCGTGGGGTCGAGGAGGCCGCTGGAGTCCTCGACCTCGACACCCGTCACCGGGGCATCGGGGCGGCCGGCGACGAGGACGGCCGCCGCGGCGGCGAAGACCGCGAGGATGAGGGCCGCGGCTAGCAGCTGGGCGGCGCGCACACGGCGGGCGAAGGTCACCGCCGCGCCCGAGGCGCTGGTCGCCTGGGCGGGGGAGGCGGAAGCTGTCGACATCCCTCCATGGTGCCGCATCCGGCCACCGGAGGCGGCACAGGCTCCGGGCGTCTTCGCCGCTCGCGGAGCCGCCGCGCGGGCACTCTGGTGGCCCCCCGGTCGCCTCCCAGGCACCCCGCTGGCACCCCACCGGCGCCCCGCCGGTGGGGCGCCGCGGGCGAACACCGGGCGAACGGCGGCTAAACTTGGACCCCGACCGACATGCAGCGCGCCGGACCCAGCGAGCCGGCGCCGGCAGGCAGGAGGCACGGGTGACGTTCCTGGAGCACATCTCCGGACCGGAGGATGTCAAGGCGCTCAGCGGCGCCGAATGCGAGGTGCTGGCCAAGGAGATCCGCGACTTCCTCATCACGAGCGTCGCCGGGACCGGCGGCCACCTGGGGCCGAACCTGGGCGTCGTCGAGCTCACCACCGCGCTCCACCGCGCCTTCGACTCCCCGCGCGACACGATCCTCTTCGACGTCGGCCACCAGTCCTACGTGCACAAGCTGCTGACCGGCCGCGCCGCCCGGTTCGACACGCTGCGCCAGCGCGGCGGCCTGTCCGGCTACCCCTCGCGCGCGGAGAGCGAGCACGACGTCGTGGAGAACTCGCACGCCTCGGCGGCCCTGTCCTGGGCAGACGGCATCGCGAAGGCCCACCAGCTGCGCGGCGAGGCCGAGCGCAGCGTCGTCACCGTCGTGGGCGACGGCGCGCTCACCGGCGGCATGGCCTGGGAGGCGCTCAACACGATCGCCGCGGACCGTTCGACGCCCCCGCGCCGCCTCGTCATCGTCGTCAACGACAACGGCCGCTCCTACGCGCCCACGGTGGGCGGATTCGCCGAGCACCTGGACTTCCTGCGCACCCGCCCGGGCTACGAGAAGCTCCTGAGCTGGGGCCGCGACCGGCTCCAGCAGTCCGGCTCGCCGGGCCGCGCCGCCTACACCGCCATGCACGGCGTCAAGCGCGGGCTCAAGGACATGGTCGTCGGCGCCGCCGGCGGATCCGGGTCCTCGGCGCCGGCCACGGGCATGTTCGACGAGCTCGGCATCAAGTACGTCGGGCCGGTCGACGGGCACGACCTCGTCGCGCTCGAGCGCGCGCTCACGTGGGCCCGTGAGTACGCGCAGGGCCCCGTGATCGTCCACGCCATCACCCAGAAGGGCCACGGGTACGCTCCCGCGCTCGAGGACGACGCCGACCAGTTCCACGCGGTGGGCGTCATCGACCCGCGCACCGGCAAGGCCCAGCCCGCGGCGGGGGCCTCGTGGACGTCCGTGTTCTCCGAGGCGATCGTCGCGGCCGCGCGCGAGCGCGAGGACCTCGTCGCGATCACCGCGGCCATGCTCATCCCGGTGGGCCTCGCGGCGATGGCCGCGGAGTTCCCGGAGCGGGTCTTCGACGTCGGCATCGCCGAGCAGCACGCCGTCGCCTCGGCCGCCGGCCTGTCCTACGGCGGGCTGCACCCGGTGGTCTGCCTCTACGCGACGTTCCTCAACCGGGCCTTCGACCAGGTCCTCATGGACGTCGCGCTGCACCGGCAGGGCGTGACGTTCGTCCTCGACCGCGCCGGCGTCACCGGACCGGACGGGGCCAGCCACCACGGCGTGTGGGACATGGCGATGCTGCGCATCGTGCCGGGCCTGCGCCTGGCCGCCCCGCGCGATGCCCAGCGCCTGAGCGAGGAGTTCGACGAGGCCATCGCCGTCGACGACGGCCCGACCGTCGTCCGCTTCTCCCGCGGCACCGTGGGCGCCGAGGTGCCCGCGCTCGAGCGCACGCCGGACGGGGCGGACATCCTCGCCCGGCCCGCCGAGAAGCTGGCCGACGACGTCCTCATCGTGTCCGTGGGCGCGCTGGCCGAGCGCGCCCTCGAGGTGCGCGCGGAGCTCGCCCGCCGTTCGATCGGCGCGACGGTGCTCGACCCGCGCTGGGTGCTGCCGGTGCCGGGCTCCGTGCTGCGGATGGGCTCCGAGCACGCGCTCGTGGCCGTCATCGAGGACGGGGTGCGCACGGGCGGCATCGGCTCCCAGATCCGCCAGGACCTACGCGACGACGACACCCGCACCGGGGTCGTCGAGCTGGGCGTGCCCGGCGAGTTCCTGCCCCACGGCACCCGCGGGGAGGTGCTCGGCTACGCCGGGCTCGATGTCGCGGACATGGTGGAGTCGATCGTGCGCATGCTCCCCGCGGAGGTGCAGCGGCGCGCCGCGCGCGCCTCGACGCGGGCCGTCTGAGGCCCCACCGCCCGAACTCGGCTCGGGAGCGCCGCGCCCGCCGCTACGCGCCCGCCGCTGCTCGCCGCGGCCGCTACGCGCCCGCCGCGGCGAGCGCTGCGGCCGTGTGCTCGACCTGCCACGGGCGGGCGCCCTGAGCCGTGAGGAACGCGGCCACCGCCTCGGCGTCGCCCACCTCCGGCTGCGCCGCGAGGGCCTTGACGTAGCGCGGGGTCAGCAGCACGTCGTGGGCCATGCCGAGCTCGGCCGCGACCTGCGCGACGGCGGCCTTCATCCGCCCCAGGCGGTCCTTGACGACCTCCCGGTCGACGCGGCCCCCGGGCTGCCGGTCATCGGGCGCGCGGCGCGGGGGCATCTGCTCATCGGGCAGCTTGTCCGCGGCGGCGAGGGCGTGGAAGAGCAGCCGCGCATCGGCCGGGGTGGGCCGCCTGTGCCCGCGCATGCGCTGCAGATCCGCCGCCGAGCGCAGGTTCGCCTGGGCGTAGGCGATGAGCATGCGGTCGGCGACGATGCGGCTGGGCGCCACGTCGCGCTCCTCGGCGAGGTCGTCGCGCACGGCCCACATGGCGCGCACGCGGCCCAGCGCGCGCCGCGACTTCAGGGCGCCCAGCCCGTGGGTGCGCCGCCACGGCTCCGCGTGCTCGGCGGGGCGGAAGCCGCGCAGGTGCTCGAACTCCTGGCGGGCGAATTCGGACTTGCCCTCGTCGGCCAGGCGCTGGGCCAGCGCCGCGCGCAGCTCGTCGAGCAGCTCGACGTCGAGCGCCGCGTAGGCCAGCCAGTCGGCCGGCAGCGGGCGGGCCGACCAGTCGACGTTCGAGTGCTCCTTGGCCAGCCGCACGCCCAGGAACTCGCCCACGAGGGAGGCGAGGCCGAAGTGGGCGGTGCCGAGCAGGCGGGCGGCGAGCTCGGTGTCGAAGAGGCGGTCGGGGCGCATGCCCACCTCGGCGAGGCACGGCAGGTCCTGCGTCGCCGCGTGCAGGATCCACTCCGTGCCGCGCAGCGCCGCGTCGATGGGGCTCAGGTCGCCCAGCGCCTCGGGGTCGAGCAGGACGATGCCGGCCCCGGCGCGCTTGAGCTGGATGAGGAAGGCACGGCCCCCGTAGCGGATGCCCGAGGCGCGCTCGGCATCGACGCCCACCGCACCGGTGCCGGCGGCCAGGGCGGCCGCGGCGGCGGCCATGCCCTCGGCGGTGTCGATGACGGGGGGCACGCCGCCCGCGGGGCGCTCGAGCAGCGGCAGGGACTCGTCGACGCGGTTCGAGCTCACCGGCGGCGCCCCGGCAGGGGAGTCACGCCGGCGGGCAGCGGCGGCAGGCCGGCCGCCGTGGACAGCAGCGCCACCCAGGCCTCGAGGTGGTCGCCGATCCGCTCGGGCGCCGCGAGCACCGGCGTCCACGAGGCGCGCATCTCCAGGTCGATGGTCGAGGGGCGCTCGGCCAGCGTGCCGAAGCTCTCCGAGAGCACGCGGGTGGTCGTCCCGCCCATGCTGAGCGCCTCGCACTCGGCGTCCTCGAGAGCCTCCGTGAGCCATGACCAGGCTACGGAGCCGAGCATCGCCTCGTGGCCGAGGTCGCGCTCGAGTTCGGCGCGGATATAGCTGACGATGCGGAAGGCCCCGCCCCACTCCGCGGGGGCGGCGGGGTCGTAGAGGACCACGATGCGCCCGGTGGCGAGCTCGTCCGGCTCGTCCTCGCCCGCATCCACCGGCCCCGTGGGCGCGGCCACCGGGGCGGGGTGCGCCCCGGCCGGCGGGGCAGCGGGGCCGGCGAAGACCTCGGCGCCCAGGGCCAGCGCCCACGGCGCCAGCCTGCCGGGCGCGGGGATCTCCGCAATCGTCACGTGGGGGGTGCTCACGGCTTCGCGGAGCACGGCGGCGGCCCGGTCGAAGTCCGCCGGGATCCGCTTGAGCTCTGAGGGCGCAGTCACGCGCTCCACGATAGGACCCCGCGGCCGCCCAGCCCAGGAACCACGCCGGGAGCGTAGAGTTCTGCGCGGGCGGCCGCCCGCGCCGGCGCCCCCTCCCAGCTCCCGGCCCAGAAGAAGGTCTCACCGTGGCGGTCGATCCCCGCGCCTACAAGCACGCATTCGCCAACCATCCGGCCGGCGTGGCCGTCATCACCGCGCAGACGCCCGAGGGCCCCTTCGGCCTCACGGCCTCGAGCGTGGCCAGCGTCTCCCTCGACCCGGCGGCGCTCGTGTTCTCCGTGACGAGCTCGCGCGGCTCGGCCTCGAAGGTGCTGGGCGCGCAGCGCTTCGCGGTCAACCTCCTCAACGCCTCCCAGGTGGGCATCGCGCGCTCCTTCGCCGTGCCCGGCGCGCCCCGCTTCACGCCGGAGCAGGGCTGGCTCGAGCTGCCCGGCGGCCAGCTCGTGCTGCCCACGGCCCACGCCGCCCTCCTGTGCCACAGTCTCGAGCAGGTGCCCGTGGGCGATTCGACGGTCGTCGTCGCGGCGATCGACGACATCGTCGTCGACACCCCCGGCAGGCCCCTCGTCTACGTCAACCGCGTGTTCCACGGCCTCACGGCGGACACCCCGCTGCCCGAATGAGCGGCGGACACCCCGCTGCTCGAATGAGCGGCGTCCGGCCCACCGCAGGGGCGGTGCTGAGACGCCCGCGCTCAGCTCCCGGCCCGGTTCGCCCCCAGCCCGGCGGTCTGAGACGATGACTGCCATGCCCGCGCAGACCCCAGCCAGCCCAGCCCCGGCGCCCACCGTCCTCGAGGCTGCGGCCCTGTCCCAGCCGGTCGAGCACACCCCGGTCTGGTTCATGCGCCAGGCCGGCCGTTCCCTGCCGGAGTACCGCGCCGTGCGCGAGGGCACGACCATGCTGGGCGCCTGCCGCACCCCGGAGCTCGTCGCGGAGATCACGCTGCAGCCGGTGCGCCGCCACGGGGTGGACGCCGCCATCTTCTTCTCCGACATCGTCGTGCCCCTCCAGGCGGCCGGCATCGACGTGGAGATCCAGCCGGGCGTGGGCCCGGTCATCGCCAGCCCCGTGCGCACCGCCGCGGACGTGGCCGCGCTGCCGGCCCTCGAGCCCGAGGCGCTGGCCGACATCGCCGAGTCCGTGCGCCTGAGCGTCCAGGGCCTCGAGGCCCACCCGGGCGTGCCGCTCATCGGGTTCGCGGGAGCGCCGTTCACCCTGGCCAGCTACCTCATCGAGGGCGGGCCCAGCAAGAACCACGAGAAGACGAAGGCGATGATGCTCGGTGCCCCGCAGCTCTTCGACGCGCTGCTGGCCAAGCTCGCCGCCATCTCCGCGACCTTCCTCGACGTGCAGCTGGCCAGCGGGGCGCGGGCGTTCCAGCTCTTCGACTCGTGGGCCGGCTACCTGGGACCGGCCGACTACGAGCGCGCCGTGCTGCCGCACTCGGCGGCCGTCTTCGCCGCGCTGGCCCACCACCGCGTCCCCAGCTTCCACTTCGGCGTGCAGACCGGCGAGCTGCTGCGGCCCATGAGCCGCGCCGGCTCGACCGCGCTGGGCGTCGACTTCCGCGTCGAGCTCGCCGCCGCGTCGGCCCGGGCGCAGCCCGGCCAGGCGCTGCAGGGCAACCTGGACCCCGCCATGCTGTTCGCCGACTGGGAGGCGCTGCGCCCCCGCGTCGAGGCCACCGTGCGCCAGGGCCTCGCCCACGACGGCGGCTACGTCTTCAACCTGGGCCACGGCGTGCTGCCGGGCACCGACCCGCGGGTGCCGGGACTCATCGTCGAGGAGGTCCACCGCGTGTCCCGCGAGGTCCTCGCCGAGCGCGGAGCCTGACATGCCCGCCCCGCAGACCTCGCGTACGCTGCCCGTGCCGTCGGCCCGGCCCCGCCGCATCGCGGTGGTGGGCGGGGGCATCTCCGGGCTGAGCGCCGCGTGGGCTGCCCACCGGGCCGACCCGGGCGCGGAGATCGTCGTGCTGGAGGCCGGCGCCCAGCTGGGCGGCTGCCTGCGCCACACCGACCTGGGCGGCTGGGCCGGTGCAGGCGCCGATGCCGGGGCCGAGGCGAGCCTCGCCGTGCGCCCCGAGGTCCGCGGGCTCGCCGCCGAGCTGGGCCTCGAGCCCGTCTTCCCGGATCCCGCCCAGGCCTCGCAGCTCTACCTGGACGGCGCCATGCACCCGATGCCGCAGGGCACCCTCATGGGCGTGCCCGGCGACCCGGAGGCGCTGCGCGGGCTGCTGCCGGCCGCGGACGTTGAGCGGGTGGGCGCCGAGGTGCTCACGGCCCCCGTGGCGGGGGACACGGCCGTGGGCGAGTTCCTCGCCGCCCGGTTGGGCGACGCCGTCGTGGACCGCGTCATCGACCCCCTCGTGGGCGGGGTCTACGCCGGCCGCTGCCGCGAGCTCTCGCTCGCGGCCACCGTGCCCGCGCTGCTGCCGGCTGCCCGGGAGGGCACCTCGGTGCTCGAGGCGGTGCGCGCGGTGCGCGCCGAGCGCAGCGCCGCCCGCGGTGCGAACGTGCCCGGCACGCAGGCGGCCCACGCGGCCCCGGTGTTCCTCAGCTTCCGCGGCGGCATCTCCGCGCTCGTGCCCGCCCTCGAGGCCGCGCTGCGCGCGGCGGGGGTGCGCGTGCGCACCGGCACCCGCGTCGAGGCGCTGGCCCCGCGCCCGGAGCGCCGCGGCCGCGCGGGCCGCCCAGGCGGCTGGGAGCTGGCGCTGCGCGCCGAGGGCGCCCGCCGGGGCTCGCTGGCCTTCGGCGGGGCACACGAGGCGCTGCGCGTCGACGACGTCGTCCTCGCCGTGCCCGCCCACGCCGCGGCCCCGCTGCTCTCCGGCGCCGCCGAGTCCGCGGAGCCCACAGCGGCGGCCGGCGAGCCGAGCACGGCCGCCGGTGTGCACGCCGCGGCCCTCGCAGCCGCCGCGCACCGTCTCGCCGCTGTGCCCTACGCCGATTCCGCGCTCGTCACCGCCGTCCTGCGCACCCGCGGCGAGCTCAGGGGCTCGGGCTTCCTCGTCCCGCCGGTCGAGGAGACGTTCATCAAGGCCTCGACCTACGCCTCGAACAAGTGGCCGTGGCTGGCCGCCGAGCTGCCCGCCGGCCATGCGGTCGTGCGCATGAGCATCGGCCGCCACGGCGACGCGCACTGGCAGCGGCTGCCCGATGCGGAGCTCGCCGAGCGCGCGCTCGCCGACTGGATGGCCATCACGGGCCGCGCCGACACCGTCGTCCACACCGAGGTGCAGCGCTGGACGGCCGCGCTGCCCCAGTACGCCCCGGGCCACCTCGAGGCGGCAGCGGACCTCGATGCCGTGCTCGGCTCCGTCCCCGGGCTCGCCCTGGCCGGCTCCGCCCTGGACGGCGTGGGCATCCCCGCCTGCATCGCGCGGGCCCGCACGGCGGTCGGGCGCCTCCTGCGCCCCGCACGGTCCACCTCCCCGCACGTCGAACACCACCAACCGAAGGAGTGACACGCACATGAGCGGCTACTCGCAGCCCAGCGCCGAGCAGATCGAGAAGTACAACAAGGAGATCCGCTACATCGGCTACTCCGTCTTCGCCGCCGGCGGGGACATCGACGACGCCGACCGCGCCGCGCTCGCCGCGGAGGTCGTCGACGGCCTGGCCCGCCTCGAGAGCGAGGGCCTTGTGGTCCGCGGCACCTACGACGTCTCCGCCCTGCGCGCGGACGCGGACATCATGTTCTGGTGGCACGCGCCCAGCGTCGAGGTCATCCAGCGGGCCTACTCGGTGGTGCGCCGCTCGCTGCTGGGCTCCATCCTCGAGCCGGTCTGGTCGGTCGTCGGCATGCACCGCCCCGCGGAGTTCAACAAGTCCCACCTGCCCGCCCTGCTCACCGACGCCGAGGCCGGGGACTACCTGTGCGTCTACCCGTTCGTGCGCTCCTACGACTGGTACCTCCTCGATCCCGAGGAGCGCTCAGCCATGCTGCGCGAGCACGGCCAGGCGGCCGCGGGCTACAAGGACATCAAGGCGAACACGATCTCCTCGTTCGCCCTGGGCGACTACGAGTTCCTCCTCGCATTCGAGGCCGAGCGGCTCGACCGCATCGTCGATCTCATGCGCGACCTGCGCAACACCCGCGCCCGGCTGCACGTGCGCGAGGAGATCCCCTTCTACACGGGCCCGCGCCGCAGCCTGGCCGACATCATCGCCGGCTGGCGCTGAGCCCGGGCGCGTCCTCCGGGGCCTGCGGGCGGCTGACGAGGGTGACGAGGAAGACGCTGAGCTGCATGAGCAGGAACCAGCTGCCGAGCTTCGCGATCGACACCGGATGCCAGCCGCCCGCCTGGTCCGGGTAGGCCCACGCGCCGGCGGCCGTGCCGATGTTCTCCGCGAGCCAGATGAAGACGGCGACGAGCGCGAACGCGACGACGACCGGCATCCGGCCGGTGGTGCGCCGCACCCGGAACGTCATGGTGCAGCGGCCGTAGGCGAGCACGACGGCGGCCACGAGGCACCAGCGGGCGTCCCAGATCCAGTGGTGGGCGAAGAAGTTGGCATAGGCCGCGGCCGCGAGCGCCCCCGCCAGCCACAGCGGCGGGAAGCGGGTGAAGCGCAGGTCGAACAGGCGCATCACCCGCATGAGGTAGGAGCCCACCGCGGCGTACATGAACCCGGTGAACAGGGGGACCGCGCCGATGTGGAGGACCCCGCCGGCCGCGTACTCCCAGGAGCCCGCGTGGGTCTTGAACACCTCCATGGCGGTGCCGGCGACGTGGAAGACGACGATGACGAGCGCCTCGCGGGCGGTCTCGAGGCGCAGGACGAGCATGCCCGCCTGGATGGCCAGCGCCGCGAGGGTGAGGGCGTCGTTGCGTGCCAGGCGTGCCCCAGCCGGGTACCACAGGGCGGCGGCCACAATGCAGGCGAGCATGAGCGCGCCGAACAGGCACGCCCACGCCTGCTTGAGGACGAAGACGCAGAACTCGGTCCAGGGCCCCGAGCGCTGCCCGCGGGCCTCGAGCCGGCGGCGGACGGCGGTGTCGATCCGGTGCTCGGTCGCCGGGCTGTTGGGCCCGTGCGGGGCGGGCGCGCTCACCCGAGCTGGACCGGCAGGAGCCCCCGCCGGGTGCGGGCGGCGAGATCGTCCAGCGCCGCGGGCAGGCGCGGGAAGCGCCACGCGAAGCCGGAGGCGGCCAGCACCTCGGGTTCGACCCAGCGCGACTTGAGGACGAGCTCGGCCTCCGTGCGGATGATCCGCGCCCCGGCGCGCAGCGCCCACGCCGGCAGGGGCACACCGCCGCCGCGGCCGAGGGGCGTGCCGAATGCGCGGCGCACCTGCGCCATGAGCTCCGCGTTGCTCACCGGGTGCTCGGTTGCGACGTTCACGGCCCCGCTGACCCGGTCATCGGCGATGAGGTGGAGCACCGCGCGGGTGAAGTCGTCGACGTGGATCCACGAGAAGACCTGCGCGCCGTCGCCCTCGCGGCCGCCGAAGCCCATGCGCGCGAGGTTGACGATGGGCGCCAGCGCCCCGCCGTCGGGGCCCAGCACGATCGAGGTGCGCAGCGCGATCCGGCGGACGTCCACGGCCGCGTCGAAGAGCTCGCGCTCCCAGGCGCGGGCCACCGCCACGGAGAAGCCGGAGCCCAGCTGGCCGGCGGCTTCCGTCTGCGGCCGGTCGCGGGCATCACGGTAGATCGTGCCCGTGGAGCTGTTGCGCCAGACCGGGGGCGGGGCGTCGCAGGCGGCGATGGCGCGTCCCAGGGCGGCCGTCGTCTCCGTGCGCGAGGAGAAGATCTCGTCGGCCGTGCGCTTCGTGTAGCGGCAGCTCACGGAGCGCCCGGCGAGGTTGAGCACGGCGTCCGAGGCCTCGAGGACCGCGCGGAGGCCCGCCGGGTCGTCCCAGCGGGCGTCCGCACCGGGTGCGCGGCCGATGGTGCGCACCGTCCAGCCCTGGGCGGCGGCGAACCGGGCGACGTGGCCGCCGATGAAACCGCTCGCACCCGCCAGGACGAGGCGCCCCGCGGGGGCCGTCACACCGCCGGGCCCGCCGGGCGGCGCATGGGCAGGTGCGGGATGCCGTCCTCGAGGAACTCGTCGCCGGAGACGGCGAAGCCGAACTTCTCGTAGAAGCCGCGCAGGTGCGCCTGCCCGTTGAGGGTGAGCATCGTCTCCGGGCCGAACTGCTCGACCAGCGCGCCCACGAGCGCGGAGCCGATCCCGCCGGCGCGCACCTCGGGGTCGGCGACGACGCGGCCGATGCTGCGGCCCTCGGGGTGCCCGGCGGGGCCGTCGATGAGGCCGCGGGGCAGCAGCCGGGCGTAGCCGGCGGGCTTGAGCGACAGGCCCGTCTGCTCGCCGTGCGAGTCGCGGAAGGGCACGGGCCCGGTGCGCCCGAGGACGCTGGTCGGCAGGATCGCGTGGAGCGTCTCCGGGTAGAGGTCCACGCCGTCGAGGTCGAGGAAGAGGCATTCCTGCTCGACGACGAAGACCTCCGAGCGCAGCTGCAGGAGGCCGTAGAGGTCCTCCGGGCTCAGCTGGGCGAACGGCGCGATCGTGACATCGGAGGCGGCGAAGCGTCGCGGGCTCTCACTGCTCATGCCACCAGCATAGGCCCGCCCCGGCGGGCCCATGCGGCTCAGCCCTCGTCGAGCGTGAGGCTGATCGAGTTGATGCAGTAGCGGTCGTCGGTGGGCGTGTCATAGCCCTCGCCGTGGAAGACGTGGCCCAGGTGCGAGTCGCAGTTAGCGCAGCGCACCTCGACGCGCTCCATGCTCAGCGAGGAGTCCGTGATGTAGCGCACGGTGTCCTTGGCCAGGGGCGCGTAGAACGACGGCCAGCCGCAGTGCGAGCCGAACTTCTCCTGCGAGGTGAACAGCTTCGCCCCGCATGCCCGGCAGCGATAGGTGCCGGTGGTCGTCGTGTCCGTGTACTCGCCGACGAACGGCCGCTCGGTGCCGCCCTCGCGCAGGACCGCGTACTCCTCGGGGGTGAGGATGTCGCGCCACTGCGCCTCGGTGCGGGTGCCGGTCGGCTCGGCTGGGCCGGCGGGAGTGTGCGGCTGGGTCATGGTGCCTCCTGTGCTGAGGGTGCTGGACGGGTGTGCGGGGCCGGCCCGCGGCGCGCGGCCGGTGAGCGGTGGCGGAGGTTGGATGCGCGGGCGGCCATACGGGGCAAACACGGGGCGGGCCCGGGTTGTTCCACACGGCCCGCCCAGGCGCCGCGGGTAGGATTGGTGCAGGCCGCAACGGTGAACGGGAGGTAGGGCAGATGGCCAAGGGCAGTGGGGGCTCGCGCAGGGGCCTGCGGTGGGCACTGGCGGGAATCGGCATCGGCGCCGGTCTCGGCGCGCTCGTCTCGGCAGCCTCCTCCGGGCTCGCCGTCTACTTCGCCCGGCGCATCGTCATCCCGGGCAACGCCCAGGACGACGTCGAGATCCTCCACGTCGACGGCTTCGACGAGGACCTGCGGATCCACCTCGCGGCCACCCCGGACACGCTCGTCAACGGCACGTACGGGCTCTACTTCGCCGGCGGCACCGGCCACGCCACGATCGGCGACATCATCGAATACGACCCGGCGTCCAACACCGTCTCGCGCGAGGTGCTCGCGGTCAACGCGGGCGATCTGCGCGCCGCCCGGCGCGGCCGCTGGACGGGCACCGCCTACCCGCACCCGGATGCCACGGGCCTGCCGCACCGGGAGATCGAGCTGACCTCCGACGCCGGGCGGCTGCCCGCCTGGGTGCTGCCCACCACCTCGGCGACCCCGCGCAGCACGTGGGCGATCCTCATCCACGGCCGCGGCGGCTCGCGCGCCGAGGGCCTGCGGGCGGCCCCCGTGCTCGATGCCCTCGAGATGCCGGCGCTCGCCATCTCCTACCGCAACGACGCCGAGGTGCGGGCGGCCAAGGGTGCGCGCTACGGGCTCGGCGACACCGAATGGCTCGACGTCGATGCCGCGATCGACTACGCGCTCGCCCACGGTGCGCGCGACGTCGTGGTCTTCGGCTGGTCGATGGGCGGGGCGATCGCGTTCCAGGCCGCCTCGCGGGGGCGCAATCGCGCCGCGATCTCCGCCCTCGTCCTCGACGGTCCCGTGGTGGACTGGTACGACGTGCTCGACCACCAGGCCAAGCAGAACTTCCTGCCCACGCCGATCGCCCGGCTGACGCTCGACATGATCACCCGGCCCTGGGCGCGCCCGGTCACGGGGCTCGAGACCCCGCTCGACCTCGACCGGATGGACTGGGTCCAGCGCGCCGCGGAGCTGGACAAGCCGGTCCTGCTCATCCACTCCGAGGACGATGAGTTCGTCCCCACGCGCGCGGCCCATGCGCTGGCGAAGGTGCGCAGCGACCTCGTGCGGATGCCGGCCTACCGCAAGGCGCGCCACACGAAGGAGTGGAACGTCGACCGGCGCCAGTGGAACGACGATGTCGCGCAGTTCCTCGACGCGAACGTCCCCGATCGCCGCGCCGACGTCTTCCGCACCGCTGGACTCGACTGACCCGGGCGCGCGGTCACGGCACCGCCGCGGTCGCATGGTCTGCTCGGGGGGCCGCCCGGTGCCGCCGCCGCACCGCCATGGTCGCATGGTCTGCTCGGGGCATGTCCGCGCTCAGCCCTCTGGGGCCTCCGGCGGTGCGTCCACCCGGTAGCGGCAGATGAGGGCGCCTTCGCCGGTGAGCACGCTGGCCGGAACGGCTCCGACGGGGGCGCGCAGGTGCGCCGCTCCCAGCAGCCCCGCGGGCGCGTGCCCGTCGGCCGCGGCGCCGGCGAGCAGGGGCGCGATCGTCGCGCACAGCTCGTCGACGGCGCCCGCGCGGATCCAGGCGCCGAGCAGCGAGGGGCCGCCCTCGGTGAGCACTCGGACGAAGCCGCGCCGGCGCAGCTCGGCCAGCGCCTCGGCGGGGGCGAAGCCCGGGCGCAGCCGGGCAACGGCCTCGGACCCGGCCCAGGCCCGCAGGCGAGCCAGGATCTGCGGGTCATCCGCGGAGGTGAGGACGATGACGGGGGAGCTGCCGGCCGCGTCGAGCCGCTCGGTGTCGATGTCGCCCGAGGCGGTGACGAGGACGAGGGCGGGTACGGGCGCCTGCCCGCGCGCCGCGCGCTGCTCCCGGTGCGCCGGCTTGGGCGACAGGCGCGTGTAGCGCTCCGCCCGGGCCGTGCCCGCGCCGACGACCACGCAGTCGGCCAGCGAGCGCAGGACGGAGAACACGCGCTTGTCCGCGGGGGAGGAGATCGTCCCGGACCTGCCGTCGGGGCCCACGACCGCCCCGTCGAGGGAGAGGACCATATTGGCCTGCACGCGCATGCCCGGCGTGTGCCCGCTCAGGGGGCCTTCGTCGTAGAGCGCCACGAGCGCGGCCTCGCCATCGGCGGGCGAGAGCGGGCCCGCGGCCGGCAGCAGAGCGGTGAGCGGGACGGGGGCCTGGGCTCCGCCCGCAGCGCTCACTTTCCGATGTCCGCGGCCGAGCCCATGATGATGTGGGGCTTCGCAGCGGGGGTGAGCGTCTGCAGCAGGTACTTGAGGTCGTTCTTGGCCAGCGTCACGCAGCCGTGCGTGCCGGAGCCGTGGTCCACGTGGAGCCAGATCCCGCTGCCCGGCTTGGGGCCCAGCGGCTGGGTGCCGTCGCGCGGGGGCGTGCCGGGCTTGCGGTTGAAGTCGATGGCGATGACGTAGTCGAACACGCCCGTGGCCTTGGCGCCGTACTGGGCCTCGGCGCCCGAGCGCATCGAGGCATCGCGCGTATAGGGCAGCTTCGTGCCGGGGTTCTTGTCGTAGCCGCCGGCGGCCGTGAGGCTGAAGACGCCGGCCGGGCTCGTCTGATCGCCCTCGCGCCGGTTCGCCTTCCAGCCGTTCTTGCCGTTGTGCCCGGCGAACGAGCGCTCCTTCTTCCAGGTGCCGTCCTGCAGCGTGTAGAGCGTCGTGCGGGCCGTGGTGCCCTTCTGCTGCTTGGTCGTGGCGACGAGGACCTGGGTGGTGCCGGCGGGCAGCTTGGCCATGTTCTTCTTGCCCACGCCGGGAATGGCCGCGGCCTGGGCGGTGCCGGACGAGTCCTGCGAGGAGCCGCTCATGGTCGACTGGCCGCTGTCCTTCGCGGCCGCGGTCGTGGGGTCCGCATGGGGCTTCGGCGCGGCTGCTGCCGGGGTGCGCAGCGTGGGCCCGGCGAAGTCGCTGGGCGAGGTGATCGCGGGCGCATCGAGTGCGTCGTCGCCGCTGGGCGCGGCCGAGGCGGGGGAGACGGCGCTGCCGACGAGTGCGGCGGTGAGCGCGGTGGCGCCGGCGATGCCCAGGGTGCGGGGTCGGTTCCGAGACGTCATGGGACCATGGTGGCACGAAACGTTGACGATTCCGTGAACGCCACTCGCGGCGCGGCTGTCTAGAATCGCCCCATGAGCTTTCCCCCTCCGCCAGAGGAGCCCGCACCCGGCCGCCGCCCCGAGGACGACGAGGCGGCGGACTCGCTGACCTCGCAGCTGTTCATCGGCGAGCGCGAGTCCGGCGGCTCCGCGCAGGCGCCGTCGTCCGCCGCGTCCCCCGAGGGGGCAGGCGCGGCCTCCGGTGCCGGCTTCGATTCGGCGGCCGGCGGGGCCGGCGGGACCGAAGCCGCAGCGTTCGATCCCTTCGCAGCGGGACCCCGCGCGGGCGGGGCCGGTGGACAGCCGGCCGGAGCGCAGTGGTCGGGAGCGGAGCAGCCCGGAGCATCCGGCGCGGACCCGGGGGATAGCGAATCGACCCAGGTGATGAGCATGGAAGAGCTCTCGCGCCTGGCGAAGGAGACCCACGACGACCGCCTCGACGGCCCGGCCGGAGGCTCGCACGCCGCCAGCGGGCCGCGCGCGACTCGGCGCGACGACGAGGCGGCGAGGGCACAGGCCGCGCCCTCCGTGTGGCCCGGTGCTCCGGGCGGTGCCGCCGCTGACCCGCAGCCGGGGTCGCAGCCTGATTCGCAGTCGGGGTCGCAGCCGCAGCCGGGCTCCCAGCCCGCCGGCGCGTACCGGGTGGGCCCGCAGCCCGACTTCGGCCCCCCGCCCACCGGCTCGCTGCCGATCTTCGGCGCGCCGGGCGCACCGGGGGGCTACGGCTCCCAGGGCGGCTACGGTTCGCAGGATGCCTACGGTTCACAGGGCGCATACGGCTCACAGGGCTCCTCGAGTGCCTCCGGTCCCTCGAGCGTCCAGGGCTCCTCGGCCTGGCAGGGCGGCTCCGGCGCCTCGAGCGGCTATGGCACTCCGGCCGCGGCCGGCGCGCAGGGCGGTTACGGCGTACAGGGCGGCTACGGCCAGGGCTACGGGTCCCAGCCGGCAGCCGGCTACGGGTCCCAGCCCGGTGGACCCGGTGGTCCTGGCGCCCCCGGTCAGGGCGGCCCGGCGGGTCCCGGTGGGCAGGGCCCCCAGGGCCCGCAGACGAAGCGGGGCGTTCCCGGCGCCGCAATCGCCGTGGTCATCGCGGCGTTCCTCGTGCTCGCGGGGGTCGCGGCCTACATCATCGTGGACTCGATGCACACCCGCGACGAGCAGACCGCCGCGCCCGCCCCGCCGCCGGCGGCGGGCTCGAGCGAGCCCGGGCTCGACTCGGGTGAGGACGGCGGCGGTGAGACAAGCACGGCCGCGGCGCCCGCGCAGGGCACGGACCCCAAGACGTTCACGACGCCGACGAAGAACATCGCGTGCCGGATCGACTCCGAGCGCGCCTACTGCACGATCGGGGAGCACACATACTCGCCGCCGCAGCGGCCGGAGAACTGCGCGAATCCGAACTACGGCACCGTGCTCAGCGTGGACGGCAAGAACGCCGGGTTCACGTGCCAGAACCTGCCCGAGCTGTCCGGCGGCAAGGAGCTGAAGTACGGCTCGTCGATGAGCGCGCACGGGTACACGTGCGACTCGACGGAGAAGGGCGTCATCTGCAAGTCCACCTCGACGGGCAAGGGGTTCCGCATCTCCCAGAAGAACACCGGGACGCTCTGAGCCGGTCGGCACACGCTGCGCCTCGCCTCGCCTCGCCGCGCTGCCGCTGCCCGTCGCCCGCCGGCCGCCTTTGCCGCCTGGCGCGCGCCGTTGCCGTCATGCTCGCCGGGCAGGCCGCTGGCCATCCGGGTGCCCAGCCGCCGGCCAGCCGGGTGCCCAGCCGCCGGCCATCCGAGTCCCGGGCCGCCGGCCAGCCGGGCGCTCGGCCGGCGGCGTCCGGCTGGCCGGCCCGCGCCTCGGGTGCGGTCTCACCATGCGGACCCTGTGGCCGCGCCCACACCGAGCCGGGCGTAGGGTGGTGGCCATGCTCACGCATCGACTTCTGCTTCACTGCCGCGGCGAGGCCTGATCCCAGACCGGATCCTCACCGCGGAGTGATCGCTGCCGGTCGCGCCGGACGAGCCGCGCCCCAGAAGGGCCCCGCCCGGATTCACCGCAAGGAAGGCAGAAGCCCATGAATGCCCAGCAGCCCACCCCCATGCCGTTTGGCAAGTACAAGTCGTTCTTCGACCGCATCCAGCTCGACATGCGCGATCGCACGTGGCCTGACAAGCGCCTGGAGAAGGCCCCGCGCTGGCTGTCCACTGACCTGCGCGACGGCAACCAGGCGCTCATCGATCCCATGACGCCGGAGCGCAAGCGGCGCATGTTCGACCTGCTCATCAAGCTGGGCTTCAAGGAGATCGAGGTGGGCTTCCCAGCGGCCAGCCAGCAGGACTTCGACTTCGTCCGCCAGATCATCGAGCAGGACGCGATCCCGGACGATGTGCGCATCTCCGTGCTCACCCAGGCCCGCGAGGACCTCATCGAGCGCACCGCGGAGTCCCTCGTGGGCTCGAACAAGGCGACGATCCACCTCTACAACGCCGCCGCCCCCGTCTTCCGCAAGGTGGTCTTCGGCTTCGACGGCGACGGGCGCGACCAGACCCGCGACATCGCGGTGCGCGGCACGCAGGCCGTCATGAAGCACGCGGAGTCGCTGCTGGGCGATGTGGACTTCGGCTACCAGTACTCGCCGGAGATCTTCGTCGACACGGAGCCGGACTTCGCGCTCGACATGGTCAGCAGCGTCCTCGACATGTGGCAGCCGAGCGCCGGGCGGGAGACCGTCGTCAACCTGCCCGCCACCGTCGAGCGGGGCACGCCCAACACGTACGCGGACCAGATCGAGTGGTTCGGCCGCAACATGCCCTACCGCGAGCACGTCGCGCTCTCGCTCCACCCGCACAACGACCGGGGCACCGGTGTGGCAGCCGCGGAGCTCGCCATGATGGCGGGCGCGGACCGCATCGAGGGCTGCCTGTTCGGCAACGGGGAGCGCACCGGCAACCTCGACCTCGTCACCGTGGCCCTCAACCTCTACACGCAGGGCGTGGACCCGCAGCTGGACTTCTCCGACATCGACGAGGTCATCCACACGGTCGAGTACTGCAACCAGATCGACGTCCACGAGCGCCACCCCTACGGCGGCGACCTCGTCTTCACCTCGTTCTCCGGCTCGCACCAGGACGCCATCAACAAGGCGTTCGCGGACCGCGAGGCGCGGGCCAAGGAGGCCGGCGTGCCCACCGACCTCATGGAGTGGGACATGCCCTACCTGCCGGTCGACCCGAAGGACCTGGGCCGGTCCTACGAGGCGGTCATCCGCGTGAACTCGCAGTCCGGCAAGGGCGGGGTGACCTACCTGCTCAAGAGCGAGTACGGCCTCGACATGCCCCGCCGCATGCAGGTGGAGTTCTCCAAGGTCGTCCAGAAGCACACCGAGGCCGGGGGAGAGGTCTCCGCGCCCGCGCTGTGGTCCTTCTTCTCCGACGAGTACCTGCCCAGCGACGAGCCCACGGACGCCTGGGGCCGCTTCCGCATCCTCGGGATGCGCACGGAGTCCCACAGCGGCGAGGGCGATGCCGGCAAGAACACCGAGCGCCTCGAGATCGACATGCGGGTGGACGGTCAGGAGCGCACGTTCGAGGGCCGCGGCACCGGCCCGGTGAATGCGCTGGTCAACATCCTCAACGAGAACTTCGACCTCGACATCCGCCTGCAGGACTACACCGAGCACGCGATCGGCTCCGGTGCGGACACGCAGGCCGCCGCCTACGTCGAGCTCGCCGTGGGCGACCGCGTCCTGTGGGGCGTGGGCATCAACCCCAACATCACGCGGGCCTCGCTCAAGGCGATCATCTCCGCCGTCAACCGGGCCCTGCGCGACCAGGCCTGAGCCGGCCGCCCCGTGGCGGGGCCCGGCGAACCCGGTTGCCCCGCCCACTGTCTGCCACCGCGCCCGAGGCGCGGGCCCAGCGATCCTGGGCCCGCGCCTCGGGCGCGGTGCTGTGCGGTGCGCCCACAGCGAATCCGGGCCGCGGGCGGCCCGTGCCTGCACGCCCGGGCGGGGGTGCGGTGAGACAATGGCCGGGTGAAGTTCTATCGGGATGAGGGCATGGTGCTCGGCGGGCACAAGCTGGGCGAGGCCGACCGCATCATCACCGTGCTCACCCGCAGCCACGGTGTCATCCGCGCGGTGGCCAAGGGCATCCGGCGCACGAAGAGCCGCTTCGGCTCGCGGCTCGAGCCCTTCATGCTCGTCGACATCCAGTGCCACGTGGGCCGCAGCCTCGACATCGTCACCCAGGTGGAGCTGCTCGAGCCGTTCGGGCGGGGCCTCGTGGGCGACTACGACGCCTACACCGCGGCGACCGTCATGACCGAGACCGCCCTGCGCGTGAGCGAGGCGGAGCCGGACACCCGCGGGCAGTACCTGCTGCTGGTCTCCGCGATCCGCTCCCTGTGCAAGGGCGAGCACCCCCCGCGGCTGTCGCTCGACGCCTACCTGCTGCGCGCCATGTCGAGCGCGGGCTGGGCGCCCAGCCTCATCGACTGCGCCCAGTGCGGCGCCCCCGGTCCGCACCGCGCGTTCTCCTCCCCGCTCGGCGGGGCGCTGTGCCCCGCCTGCCGCCCGAACGGGGCCTTCCTGCCCGGTGAGGAGGCGCTGGTGCACATGGCCGCGCTGCTGGCCGGCGACTGGCCCACCGCGGAGGCCTCCCCCGAGCACGCGAAGGCGCAGAGCGCGCGGCTGACCTCCAGTTACGTCCAGTGGCACCTGGAGCGCAAGGTGAAGTCCCTGGCCGTCCTCGAGCGCGCCTGAGCACCGGCGCGCCGCCGGGGCGCACGTCCTGCCGTGGCTCAGCCTCCCGGCGCCCGTCCAGCCCGGACTGCGATACTGGCGCGGTGAGCCAACAGGACTATCCCGCCCCGCCGCTCCACCCCTCGGGGGCGCGGCCGCCGCGGATCCCCGCGAAGTTCGTCCCCCGCCACGTCGCCGTCGTCATGGACGGCAACGGCCGCTGGGCCAATGAGCGCGGGCTGCCGCGCACCGAGGGGCACAGGGCGGGCGAGGCCTCCCTCCTCGACGTCATCCACGGCGCCATCGAGATCGGGGTGGAGCACCTGTCCGCCTACGCGTTCTCCACGGAGAACTGGAAGCGCTCCCCGGAGGAGGTGCGCTTCCTCATGGGCTTCAACCGCGATGTCATCCGCCGCCGCCGCGACGAGCTCAGCGCCCTGGGCGTGCGCATCGTCTGGGCGGGCCGGCCCGGGCGCCTGTGGCGCTCCGTCATCCGCGAGCTCGAGGACGCGCAGGAGATGACGCGGCACAACACGGGTCTGACCCTGCAGTTCTGCGTCAACTACGGGGGCCGCTCGGAGATCGTCGACGCGGTCAACGCGCTTACCGAGGACATCGCCGCCGGCCGCCTCAAGCCGGGCCGGGTGACGGAGAAGGCGCTCGCCGCCCGCCTCTACCAGCCCCAGGTGCCCGAGGTGGACCTCTTCCTCCGCTCCTCCGGCGAGCAGCGCACCTCGAACTTCCTCCTCTGGCAGTCCGCGTATGCGGAGATGGTCTTCCAGGACGTCCTGTGGCCCGACGTCGATCGCCGCACCCTGTGGGCGGCGATCGAGGAGTACGCGCGCCGCGACCGGCGCTTCGGCGGCGCGGTCGACGCGCCCACCCAGGGGTAGGGGCGCCTCTGCCGGAGCAGCGGCGCGGCACTGCCTGACCAGGGGCAGATGCCCCGCGCCGTCAGCACTCGGCGCCGACGTGGGCGGTCAGCGCAGCTCGATGCCGATGTCGCCCTCGGGGTAGGCCGAGCACGTGAGCACCTCCCCGGGCGCGATCTGCGCAGCCGGCTCGAGCGGATAGACCACCGAGCCGTCCAGCAGCCGCAGGGCGCACTCCCCGCACGAGCCGCCGCGACACGAATACGGCGCCGGCACGCCGGCCGTTTCGAGGGCATCGAGGATGAAGCCCTCGTCCCGGGTCCACGGGACCTCCCGCGGCGCGGCCGCGCCGCCGTCTCCCCGCGCGCCCGGGTCCTCCACCGCGATGCGGGCGTCCGGCAGGTCCGGCGGCTGGCCGTCGAGGGCCAGGGGCGAGGCGAAGACCTCGGAGTGGATGCGCGAGGGATCGAGGCCGAAGTGCTCGGCGGCCTCACGGCAGGCCGCGGTGAAGGAGGCGGGGCCGCAGATGACGACGTCGTCGAGGGGCAGGTCCGCGCTCCACGCCGCGAGGACGGCCTCGATGGCTGCGGGGTCCGGGCGGCCGTGGCCTGCGGTCGACCAGCGCTGCAGCGGCGCGCCCGCCTCCGCGGCCGCCTCGACCAGCGCGGCGCAGACCCGGCCCGGCTCCGTGCCGCGCTCGACGTGGAAGAAGGCGAGCGGGCCCGCGACCTCGTCCGCCGCCATGCCCCGCGCCAGGGCCAGGGCGGGGGTGATCCCGATCCCGGCGGTGAGCACACCGGTGTGCCCGGGCAGCGTGCGCGCCGTGATGCGCCCGAACGGCCCGGAGACCAGCAGGCGGTCGCCGGGGTTCAGGTCGGCGAGCAGGTGGGAGACCGTGCCGTCGAGCCCGACGAGCAGCTCGAGCTCGTCCGGGCTGGTCTTGGGTCGCCCGGTGTCCGACGGGCCCGCCGTCACGCGGGTGAGCGTGTAGGTGCGCCACAGCGGCAGTCCGTCATGGACGAGGTGGACGCGCACGTGCATGCCCGGGGCGTACTGCTCGGCGGTGAAGCCCAGCGGATCGCGCAGCCGCAGGCGCACCGCGCTGCCGTCGAGCACCTCGGCGGCGGTGACCTCCATGGACCTGGGACCCGTGAGCGGTTTGCGCAGCGCAGCCGGGAACCCCGGCGGTGGGATAGGGGAGAGCGGGCGGTCCTCGATGACGATCTCATCGCCGGCCCGGATCTCCCCGGTTTCGAGCACCACGCCGTAGACCCCGCAGTGCAGGTGGCCCAGGTGGGCGGCCAGCAGCCGGGGGACGTTGACGTCGACGGCCGCGGAGACCGGATTGACCCGCGTGGCGGGGCACCGCTCGATGGTCGAGCGGATCCACATGCGCACGCCCCCGATTCGCAGGATGCGGCCCACGAGGTCGAACTCCTCGAAGGGCCCCAGCCCCTCGAGCAGTACGTTGCCGCGAAAGCGCAGGGGGTCCAGGGACTCGTCGCCGGCGGCGCGGCCGAGCACCGCGACGCTTGCGGGGTTGATGAGGGAGATGCCGGAGGCCTGGGAGTCGAACATGCCCTGATCGGCGACGATGAGCTCGCGCGGGTGCGCGCCCTGGGATTCGAGGCGCCCGGCGAGGAAGCGGGTGCCCGCCGTGACGCTGTCCGGCTCGTCGGTGCGAATGAGGGCCCGAGCGCCGTCCGGCGCGGTGAGCGAGATGTCGCTGGCCACGACGGACGGTTCGCCCGCGCGGCACCCCCCGGCACTTCCGTGCGTGTCGGGCCCGGCCTGCGGCGCGGCGGCCTCGCGCACGGCGCAGGCGATCTGCCACTGCTGGAGCGAGGTGTCGTTCTTCAGCACGGTGAAGTGGCCGCAGTCGTCCCACCGGCCCTGGGCGGCGGCGGCCACGCCGTTGCTCAGCGCCGCCGCGCGGTCGCCGTCGAATCCGGTGCCCACCCGCGCGGTGCAGGCATTCAGCGGCTGCGCTGGCAGCCCCTTGATGGGGAACCGGTAGAGAGCGAGGGCGCGGGGCATGGCATCAAGCCTAGCCCCGCGCCCCCGTCGGACGGCCGCGCTCAGCCCACGGCGAGCGCGGTGCCGGCCGCGCTCACTTCTTGAACGGCTTGCCGGCCTTCTTGCCGCCCTTGTGGAAGTCGCGCTTGAAGTCGCCGCCGTCGCGGTAGCCGCCCTCGCGGAAGCCCCCGTCGCGACCTCCGTCGCGCGCACCGCGGTAGCCGCTGTCGCGCTCGCCCTTGAACGAGCGGCCGCCGCCCTCGCGGCGGTCATCGCCGCGCTTCTTGAACGGGCGGCCCGGACGGCCGGAGTCCGGGCGCAGGTCGATGCGCCGGCCCTGGACCTTCGTGTGGGAGAGGCGGTCGAGCACGTCGCGGCTGAGGTCGCTGGGCAGGTCGACGAGCGTGTGGTTCGAGCGGATGTCGATGTGCCCGATCTGCGCCGAGGAAAGCCCGCCCTCGTTGGCGATCGCGCCGACGATGCCGCCGGGGTTGACGCGCTCGTTGCGCCCCACCGCCAGGCGGTAGGTCTGCATGCCCTCGCGCGAGCGCGGCGGACGGCCCCCGCGCTCACCCCGGTCGCCGCGGTCCCCACGGCCGCCCTCGCCGCGGGCGGGCTTGCCCTTGGGCTCGGGCAGGGGAGTGGCGCGCAGCGTGTCGCCGTCGAGCAGCAGGACCGCCAGGGCCGCCGCGATCTCCGAGGCGGGCACGTCGTGGGCCTGCTCGTAGGCCTCGATGACGGGGCGGACCTCCGAGAGGTCGAGCGTCGTCATCGCATCGGCGATGCGCTGGGTGAACTTCTCCGTGCGCGTGTTCGTCAGCTGCTCGACGGTGGGCAGCGTCAGCGGCTCCACCTTCTGCTTCGTGGCCCGCTCGATCGAGGCCAGCAGCCGCGACTCGCGCGGGGTCACGAAGAGGATCGCCTCGCCGGAGCGGCCCGCGCGGCCCGTGCGGCCGATCCGGTGGACGTAGGACTCCGTGTCGGTGGGGATGTCGTAGTTGACGACGAGCGAGATGCGCTCGACGTCGAGGCCGCGGGCGGCGACGTCCGTGGCGACGAGGATGTCGATCGAGCCGTCGCGCAGGGCCTCGACCGTGCGCTCGCGGGCCTGCTGCGGGATGTCGCCGTTGATGGCGGCCGCGGAGAAGCCGCGGGCGCGCAGCTTGTCGGCCAGCTCCTCGGTCTCCTGCTTGGTGCGCACGAACAGGATGATGCCGTCGTACTGCTCCACCTCGAGGATCCGGGTGAGCGCTTCGAGCTTGTGGGTGTGATTGACGGTGAGGAAGCGCTGGCGGATGTTCGCACCGGTGGCCGTCTTGCCCTTGACCCGCACCTCGGCGGGGTCGTTCAGGTACTTGCCGGTGATCCGGTGGATGGAGCTGGGCATCGTGGCGGAGAACAGGGCCACCTGGGCGGAATCGCCCACGGCGGAGAAGATCTCCTCGATGTCCTCGGCGAAGCCCATCTTGAGCATCTCGTCGGCCTCGTCGAGCACGAGGTGGCGCAGGCTGGCCAGCTTGAGCGAACCGCGCTTGAGGTGGTCGATGACGCGTCCGGGCGTGCCGACGACCACCTGGGCGCCGCGCTTGAGCCCGGCCAGCTGGGGGCCGTAGGACTGGCCGCCGTAGATGGGCAGCACGGAGAAGTCCGGCAGGTGCGCCGCGAAGCTCGTGAGCGCCTCGGCGACCTGGAGTGCGAGCTCGCGGGTGGGGGTGAGGATGAGGGCGAAGGGCCCGTTCTCCGCGCGCCCGTCGTGGGCGATGTCGGAGAGCAGCGGCAGCGCGAACGCCGCCGTCTTGCCCGTGCCCGTCTGCGCCAGGCCGATGACGTCGCGGCCCTCGAGCAGCAGCGGGATCGTCTGCTCCTGGATGGGCGAGGGCGTCTCGTAGCCCAGGTCCGTCACGGCGGCGGCGACGAGGGGGTCGAGGTGGAAGTCGGAGAACTGCGCGGGCTCGGGCTCCGCTGGCTGGGTCTGGGCCTGAGTGCTCTGGTCGGTCTCGTTGGGCTGGCTGTCGTTGGCGATGGTGTCCATCGTCGTCTCGCTTTCACGCGCCGCACACGGCGCTACGCACACGCTTGATCGCAGATGACTGAAGTGGCGATCGACCCTGAAGCGGCCAGTGTGCGAATCCCTGTGATGCACGGCAGCCGATGCCCCCGAGGTCCGCCGGCGCCGCCTGCGGGGGCAGGGGCTGGATGCGGCCGCGCCGCGCGCGGTGGAGGGGAGAAGGTTTGGGTGTTGGCTCCAGCCTATCCGACCCGGCCGCCCGGCGGGGCGCTGCGACGGGCCTCCGGCGCCGATCGTGACGGATCTGACAGACCTGGGCCAGCCTTCCCACCCCCCACTCCGCACCGGCGGCGCGGCGGGCGCGCGAACCGGCCCGCGCCTCGGATGCGGGCGGGGCGGGGCAGCGGCGCGGATGCGGGTGCGCGCATGGGATTCGGTAGGCTGGGGCGCGAAATCCTCGCGGGCGGCCGCGGGAGCGAGGCAGCACGCGGCTCGCCCCGCGCCGCCCCGCAGCACACCGACGCACAACCGCGCAGCGGCAGCCAGCCGCTGCACTCGAATAGGAGCGACACCCGTGGCATCAACCCTCGATTCCGTCATCACCCTGGCCAAGCGCCGCGGCTTCGTCTTCCAGGCCGGTGAGATCTACGGCGGCTCGCGCTCCGCCTGGGACTACGGACCGCTGGGCGTGGAGCTCAAGGAGAACATCAAGTCCCTGTGGTGGCAGAACTTCGTGCGCGGCCGCGAGGACATGGTGGGCCTCGACTCCTCGATCATCCTCCCGCGCCGGATCTGGGAGGCCTCCGGCCACGTCGAGACGTTCACCGATCCGCTCGTCGAGTGCCGCTCGTGCCACCACCGCGCGCGCCAGGACCACCTCATCGAGGCGTTCGAGGAGAAGAAGGGCCGCGCGCCGGAGAACGGCATGGCCGACATCGCCTGCCCCAACTGCGGGACGAAGGGCGAGTGGACGGAGCCGCAGCAGTTCTCCGGCCTCATGAAGACCTACCTGGGCGCCGTGGACAACGAGGAGGGGCTGCACTACCTGCGCCCCGAGACCGCGCAGGGCATCTTCGTGAACTTCAACAACGTCGTCACCGCCGGCCGGCGCAAGCCGCCGTTCGGCATCGGCCAGGTGGGCAAGGCGTTCCGCAACGAGATCACCCCCGGCAACTTCATCTTCCGCACCCGCGAGTTCGAGCAGATGGAGATCGAGTACTTCACCGCGCCGGACGAGGCGCCCGCGTACTTCGACCAGTGGGTCGAGGCGTGCTGGGACTGGTTCACCGACCTGGGCATCAAGCCGGAGAACATGCGCCGGTTCGACGTGCCGGACGGCGACCGCGCCCACTACTCGGCCGCGACGATCGACATCGAGTACCGCTTCGGCTTCCAGGGCAGCGAGTGGGGCGAGCTCATGGGCATCGCCAACCGCACGGACTTCGACCTGTCGAACCACACGGATGCCTCGGGGTCGAAGCTGCAGTACTTCGACCAGGCCAGCGGCGAGCGCTACACGCCCTACGTCATCGAGCCCTCGTTCGGCCTCACCCGCTCCATGATGGCGTTCCTCGTCGACGCCTACACGGAGGACGAGGCGCCGAACACGAAGGGCGGCACGGACACCCGGATCCTGCTCAAGCTCGATCCGCGCATCGCGCCGGTCAAGGCCGCGGTGCTGCCGCTCAGCCGCAACGAGAGGCTCTCCCCGCAGGCCCGCGAACTCGCAGCGAACCTCCGCAAGCGCTGGAACGTCGACTTCGACGATGCCGGTGCGATCGGCCGCCGGTACCGCCGCCAGGACGAGATCGGCACGCCGTACTGCATCACGTTCGACTTCGACTCGCTCGACGACCACGCGGTCACAATCCGCAGGCGCGATGACATGAGCCAGGAGCGCGTGCCGCTGGATCAGGTGGAGTCCTACCTGGCCGCGGGCCTGCGCTGCTGAGCCTGCTGAGCGCCCGGCACCGCTGAGCGCGCGGTGCCGCTGGCCGTGAGGCGCCGCTGAGCGCTTAGCGCCGCTGGGGTACGAACGAGGGGCGCGGACCGCAGGGTCCGCGCCCCTCGTTCGCGTCCGGGCTCGGCCACCGGCCGGCTGTGCCGACCGGTGCAGCGCCGTCCGCTGGGCTGAGAGGGTGGCCGGCGGGCTCCGGCAGGCTGCGCAGCGCGACAGCGGCGCCGGCCCCGCGCTGGCGACCTGGCACGGCACAAGCGATCCTGGTCGGCACAGGCCGCCTGGCTCGGTACAGGCCGCCTGGCCCAGCGCCGGTAGGCAGCGCTCGGGCAGACCGAGGAAGGCCCGCCCGGACATCCGCGATGCGCTACCCTGGGTCCGTCCGCACCCCCGACGACAGGCAGCCCGGTGAACTGAGACCTCGACTTCCGTTCGGAGCGACACCGCACGGTGTGCGCTCGCCATCCCCTCCGCCCGCAGCGGCCGCGACGCACCCGTCGCCCCTGTGCCCGGTGGGCGGAGCCGAACAGTCTCGAGGACCCCATGGCCCCATCGTCGATCTCACTCAACTCCCTCAGCTTCTCCTGGCCGGATTCGCCTCCGCTCCTCGCCGCTCAGACCGCTCGCATCCCCGTGGGCCGCATCGGCCTCATCGGGGCCAACGGGGCGGGCAAGACCACGCTCGCCCGGCTCATCGTCGGCGACCTGGCGCCCACCTCGGGCACGGTCGAGGGCCCCGCGAGCACGTGGACGCTGCGCCAGGACCTGACCTCGTCCACCGGCACGATCGCCGCCGAGCTCGGCGTCGCGGCCCAGCGCGCGGCGCTGCACCGGGTGCTGGCCGGTGGCACCGACGAGCGCGATCTCGAGCGCATCGGCGCGGACTGGGACATCGAGGAGCGCGCCCTCGCGGCATTGGCCGCGGTGGGGCTCGCACTCCCAGACGCCGGAGGCCTCGATCGGCCGGTCCGCGAGCTCTCCGGCGGCGAGGCGATGCGGGTGGGGCTCGCCGGGGCGCGGCTGCACGGCGCGGACTGGACGATCCTCGACGAGCCGACCAACAACCTCGACACCGCCGGCCGCCGCGCACTGTTCACCGCGCTCGAGCAGTGGCGCGGCGGGGTCCTCCTCGTCTCTCACGACGCGGATCTCCTGGACCGCGTGGACGCGATCGTCGAGCTGCGGGCGGGGGAGGTGCGCGTGTTCGGCGGCGCGCTGGAGGCCTATGAGACCGCGCTGGAAGCCGAGCAGTCCGCCGCTGAGGCGGCAGTGCGCCAGGCGCAGGGCGACCTTGCCCGCGAGCGGCGCCAGCGCGTCGAGACGCAGACGCGGCTGGCGCGCAGCGCCGGCCACGGCAGGCGCGCGGCGGCGGACAAGCGCGCTCCCGGCATGGCCCTGGGCAACTGGAAGCGCGCCGCACAGGTCAGCGCCGGCCGGGCGGAAGGAACCGCGGCCGCCCGCGAAGCCGCCGCCCACGACCGCGTGGAAGAGGCCCGCGGGCGAGTCCGGGCCGATACCGCGATCCGCCTGGCGCTGCCGGCCACAGCGGTGCCCGCGAGCCGTCGGGTCGCCGCCGTGGCCTCAGCGGCCGGTGAGTGGGAGTTCGTCGGCCCCGAGCACACCCGTCTGACCGGGGCAAACGGTTCGGGCAAGTCGACGCTGCTCGCAGGCCTGCGCAGCGGCGACGCACGGGAGCTCGCGGCGCGGGTCCCCGCGGGGGCGCCGTGGCGGGTTCGGTCCCACGTGCCCGTGGGGCTGCTCGACCAGGATCCGGTGCTGCCGGCCGGCGCATCCGCGCTCGCGGCGGTGCGCGCCGCGGTCCCGGCCGCCCAGCCGCACGACATCCGCGCGGCTCTCGCAGCGCTGGAACTGCGCGGCACCGCCGCCGAGGCGCCCTGCGGCGCGCTCTCCGGCGGCCAGCGGCTGCGGGTGGCGCTGGCCCGGGTGCTGCTGGCGGCGCCGGCCCCGCAGCTGCTGCTCCTCGATGAGCCGACGAACAGCCTGGACCGGGAATCGGCGGACGTGCTCGTCGGCGCCCTGGAGGATTACCGGGGCGCCCTCGCAGTCGTCACCCACGATGAGGGCTTCGCTGAGAGGCTGGGCATCACGCGCACGCTGGAGATGGACGACCTGGCATGAGCACGATGGGGTGAGCGCGGCCCGCCCCGTACCTCGGCCGCTGCCGTGTCGCTCCTTTCCGCGCGTGGGCAATCCGAGAATAGAATGGTTCGGGGGTGCCATGACGAAGATGACAGAGGCCGAACAGCAAGCGGGTGCCGAACGCGCGGTGCGCTTCGGGATCCACCGGCAGGAGCTGCGCGTGCTCCTGGCGGCGGAGCGAGCCGGACCCGGTCTGCCGCCGTACGGCACGCGCGTGACTCCGGACGACGTCGACTTCGAGAGCGCGCTGACGGCCGCTGCGGACTTCTCCTGGTTCGCCGCCGTGAGGCTGCCGGACGGGCGCACCGCCCGGTTCACGGTCTCCGCGGATGCGCCGGAAGACGAGGTGGGCTGCGAGATCGACGGCCGGGTGCAGGAGTGCATTCAGGCCCACACCCACCTCAGCCGCGGGCCGAGCGCGCCGGTCGAGGCCTGGTGGGACTGGCTGCAGCGGTCCTTCGTCGCGCTGGGGCAGCACGACGAGCCCTGGGCGGGCGACGGCATCGAGGCGCAGCTGGAGCGCGTCGAGCGCAACATCGTCTACGCGGACACGCAGACGTCCGCGGCCCGCCGCTTTGCCGATACGGGCGAGCTCGAGGTCTGGCTCACCGGGGTCTATGCGCCCAGCGGGCTGCTGCCGCGCGTCCGGCGGCTCGATGCCGACGCGTATGCCCAGTCCTACGGGCGCGCATTCACCGCCGAGGCGCGCGCCGGGGACGGCCCGTCCCTCATGTCCTTGGGCGTCTCCCGCCAGCGCGACGAGTCGGAGCCCACCACCGTCTGGTATGCCAGCTACCTCGACACGACCGCCGATCCTGCGCAGTGGTTTCCGGCCGATGCTCGCATCTGGCAGGCCGTGCGGATCTTCGCAGACGGCGGCACGGTGGAGGCATTCGACAACGACCGGTGCTTCGACTCCGGCGAGCTCGCTCCCTACGTGCGCGACGGTGTCGCGCCCATCGATGCGGACGCGTGGCTGGTCGTGGAGATCGCGGGAGTGCCGGGAGCGCAGGTCTTCCCCGCCGCCGATGTGATGCTCGTGGCCGCCAGCGAGCGCGACGCGGCGGAGATCTCCCTTGAGGTGGGGTCCATCGACGGTGTCCTGCCGCTGTTCGCGCTCCACGACGGCTTCCTGCGCCGCTGGGGGCCGATCGTCGACCCGGACGCCGTCGTCCCCGAGGCGGACCTCGACCGGCTTGAGGCCCGCGTCATGCAGCAGATCGCGGAGGCACGCGGATGAGCGCAGCGACGTCGCTCGACGGCAGTGACACCGATATCGCGCTCGACGGTGGCGGTGGGCCCGGCTGCGCGTGGACCGAGGCGGTCTGCACCGCCGCGCCCACGCACTTCCTCACCCTGCCCGTGCCCGGGGGCGAGTCGTCGACCGCGCTGCTCTGCCGGCGCCACTGGCTGGCCTCCCTGGCCTACAGGATCGAGGTGACGATGGAAGTCCATCCCGTCGCATTCGACGACCTCGTGCTCGACTACGGTGAGCTCTGACCTGCGCCGAGGCAGCGGGCTGCGCCGCGCTGCCGCCCGCCTCAGGCGGAGCGCCGCGTCGGCCTCGGAGGCTCAGTACGCCTTGACGCGCTGATCGACGATGAGGTGGATGAGCGCGAACCGGCCGTCGGCCACGGCGGCGAGCGCGTCCTGCACGGCCGCCGGGACGTCCGCGTCGTGCTCGACCCGCACGCCGAAGCCGCCGTAGGCCTCCGCGAGCTTCGCGAAGTCCGGGTTCTTCAGCTGCGTGCCGGAGATTCGCTCCGGGTACTGGGCCTCCTGGTGGGTGCGGATCGTGCCGTACTCCTGGTTGTCCATGACCACGACGAGCGGCGCAGCGCCGTACTGCGCGGCGGTGGCGAGCTCCTGGCCATTCATGAGGAATTCGCCGTCGCCGGCGATCGAGACGACCTGGCGGCCGGGGTAGAGCAGAGCGGCAGCGACAGCGGAGGGCACCGAGTAGCCCATCGAGCCGTTGCGGGCGGAAATGAGGCTCGCGTAGCCGTTCGTGGGGAAGTACCGGTGGGCCCAGTTCGTGTGCTCGCCGGCGCCGAACGTCACCATCGCGTCCTCGTCGAGGCGCTCGACGAGATTGGCCATGAGGGTGGCCATCTGCGCCTGGCCCTCGCCGGGCTCGGCGCTGGGCAGCTGGGCGAATTCCTCCTGCTTGGCTCGCAGATCGGACGTCCAGGCCTTCCACGAGTCGGCGACCGGCAGGTCCATGCGGGCCAGGTCGCGGACGAAGGACTCGGGCTTCGCGACGATCTGCTGGGTCACCGGGCCCGAGCGGCCGCGCAGCGACGGGTCGATCGTGACGATGAAGTTCTCCTTGTCCCAGTTCTGCCGGACCGTGAAGCCGTCCGTGACGACGTCGCCGGGCACGGTGCCCACGAAGACGAGGAGGTCGGATTCGCCCAGCACCTCGTGGGTGAACGTGGGCCGGCCGTAGCCCAGTGGGCCCACGTAGCTGGGGGAGCCGAACGGCACGGTGCCCTCGCAGCGCCACTCCGCGGCGGCCGGCAGGGAATGGGCTTCGAGCCAGGCCGTGAACTTCTGGGCCGTCGCGTCGTCCCAGTCGTTGCCGCCGAAGACGAACAGCGGGCGCTCGGCGCGCAGCAGCGCCGCCTTGAGCGCCTTCCAGTCCGTGACGGTCATGCCGCCGGTGGCGATGGGGATGGGCGGGTGGACGATCGTGTCGTGCGCCTCGCGCAGGATGTCCTCCGGCAGGCCGACGACCACGGGGCCGGGGCGGCCGGACTGGGCGGCGAACATCGCCTCCGCGACGATCTCCGAGGCGCGGTCCGGGTGATCGAGGACCATGACGCGCTTCGCGCCGGACTCGAACCAGGCCTTCGGATCGAACTCCTGGAACGCCTCCTTCTCCCGGTGCTCGAACGGGATGAGCCCGACGAAGAGCACCATCGCGGTCGAATCCTGCCAGGCGGTGTGCAGGCCCACGTGGGCGTTCGCGGCGCCCGGTCCGCGGGTGACCATCGCAACGCCGGGCACCTGCTTGAGCTTGCCCATCGCCTCGGCCATGTACGCGGCGCCGCCCTCGTGGCGGCACACGACCGTCTGGATGGAGGTGTCATGCAGGCCGTCGAGCACATCGAGGAAGCTCTCACCGGGAACGACGAACACGCGCTCGACGCCGTGGGCCTCGAGCGACCGGACGATCATGTGTCCGGCGGACGTCGTCTTCTGCGTGCTCTGGTCAGACGATGCGGGCTGCTGCTCCATGGAGGTACCTCGGTCTTCGGCGGCTGGGGTCGGCACAGCGGGCGCTGTCCGGACAGCTTACCGGGCAGCCGCGGCCAATGTGGTGAGCGCCACGAGGACACCGGGGCCGCGATCCGGGCCGCTGTGTAACGAACGCATTCCGATTCGCCCCGGCAGGCGCGCACAGGCGCACCGGAGTGGATCGCGTGCGACCCAACCGCCTACCGTGATTGCCATGAGTGAAGATGTGAGCGCGGACACACGCGCACCGCTCGTCGACATCCGCGGCGTCGACAAGCACTTCGGCGATTTCCAGGCGCTCAAGGGGATCGACCTCCAGATCGAGCGCGGTGAGGTCGTGGTCGTCATCGGCCCCTCGGGGTCGGGGAAGTCCACGCTGTGCCGGACGATCAACCGGCTGGAGACCATCGACGCCGGGACCATCGCGATCGACGGCAAGCCGCTGCCGCAGGAGGGCCGCCCGCTGGCGCAGCTGCGCTCGGACGTCGGCATGGTCTTCCAGTCATTCAACCTGTTCGCGCACATGACGATCCTGGAGAACGTCACCCTGGGCCCCATTCAGGTCCGCGGCCTCAAGAAGCAGGAGGCGGAGGCCGAGGCGATGGAGCTGCTCGAGCGGGTGGGCGTCGGCCACCAGGCCGGCAAGTACCCCGCCCAGCTCTCCGGCGGCCAGCAGCAGCGCGTGGCGATCGCCCGCTCCCTGGCGATGCGGCCCAAGGTCATGCTCTTCGACGAGCCCACGTCCGCCCTCGATCCCGAGATGATCAACGAGGTCCTCGACGTCATGGTCGAGCTGGGCGCGGAGGGGATGACGATGATCGTCGTGACCCACGAGATGGGCTTCGCGCGCAAGGCCGCCAACCGCGTCGTGTTCATGGCCGACGGCGAGATCGTCGAGGTCGCGGGCCCCGAGGAGTTCTTCACCCACCCGCGGTCGGAACGTGCGCGGGACTTCCTCTCGAAGATCCTCGCCCACTGATCGCCCACCCGCAGCCCACGGGCCGCGGACCAGATCCGACACCCCGGACCATGCACCACCGGCTCAACCCAAGGAGTAGACATGAGAAGCCTCAAGACGATCATCACAGGGACCGCCATCGGGCTCCTGGCACTGTCGGGATGCGGTCAGAGCGGCAGCCCCGGCGACTCGGACGGCGGCGGCGAGACGCAGGCGGAGGCGCCCGAGTACAAGGTCGATGACGGTTTCGCCCTCGACGACTCGAAGACCTGGAAGAAGGCCCACGACGCCGGCAAGCTCAAGGTGGGCGTGAAGTTCGACCAGCCGGGCCTGGGCAACAAGGAGGCGGGGGCCGATGCGCCCCAGGGGTTCGACATCGAGATCGCCAAGATGACCGCGGCCTCGATGGGCTTCAAGCCCGACCAGATCGAATGGGTCGAGACCGTCTCGGCCAACCGGGAGCCGTTCCTCCAGCAGGGCAACGTCGACATGATCGTCGCCACCTACACGATCAACGATGAGCGCAAGAAGGTCATCGACTTCGCCGGGCCCTACTACATGGCCGGCCAGGATCTGCTCGTGAAGTCCGATTCGGATATCGGCGGGCCGGACCAGCTCAGCGGCAAGAAGGTCTGCTCCGTCGACGGCTCCACGCCGGCCAAGCGGATCAAGGACGAGTACAAGGACGCCGAGCTCGTCACCTACGACACGTACTCCAAGTGCGTCACCGACCTCCAGTCCGGCAGCGTGGACGCGGTCACGACCGACGATGCGATCCTGCGCGGCTACGCCAAGCAGTACGACGGCGAATTCAAGGTCGTCGGCAAGCCCTTCTCGGAGGAGCCGTACGGCATCGGCCTGCCCAAGGGCGACTCCGCGATGAAGGACGCGGTCAACAAGTCCCTCAAGGCCCATGAGGACGACGGCACCTGGAAGAAGGCGTTCGAGTACACGCTCGGCGATGCGGAGGGCGTCGAGCCGCCCGCGATCGACAGCTGAGCAATCCGCCCCGACGGGTGCCCGGTCCCTGCGGCCGGGCACCCGCACACCCGGAAAGACGAACGTGACAACTTCAGAACTGCTCATGGTGTTCCTGCAGGGGACATGGGGCACAGTCAAGCTCTTCGGCGTGACTCTCATCGGCAGCCTCGTGCTCGGCACGGTCCTCGCGGCGATGCGAGTCTCGCCCACCCCGGTGCTGCGCGGCGCCGCGGCGGCCTACGTCAACATCGTCCGCAACACCCCGCTGACGCTCGTCATGTTCTTCTGCGTGTTCGGCCTGCCCTTCCTCGACATCCGCGCCAGCCGTGACTCGGCGCTCAACTCGTTCGTCCTCGCGTGTGTGGCGCTCATCGCCTACACGAGCTGCTTCGTCGCCGAGACGCTGCGCTCGGGCATCTCGACCATCCCGGTGGGGCAGGCCGAGGCCGCGCGGGCCATCGGGCTCAACTTCGGCCAGACACTGCGATTCGTGATCCTGCCGCAGGCATTCCGCACCGTGATCCCGCCCCTGGGCAGCGTCATCATCGCGATGCTGAAGAACACCTCGATCGCCTCGGCCTTCAACAACCGCGAGCTCATCTCGGCCATGCGCGGGGCCATCGAGCAGCGCGGTGACATCACCCTCATCGTCATCCTCGCCACCGCAGCCGCCTATCTTGTCCTGTCGCTCGTGCTCGGCAGGATCTTCGACTACCTCGAGAAGAAGTGGGTGATCGTGCGATGAGCCAGCCCACCCAGGTCCTCTTCGACGCCCCCGGCCCCAAGGGGCGCCGGAACAACGTCATCCTGTCCGTCGTCTCCGCCATCGTGCTCGCCGCCATCGCGGCGCTCATCGTCTGGAAGTTCGGCGAGGCCGGACAGCTGACGGCCAAGAAGTGGAGCCCCTTCACCTTCGCGGTCATCCAGCAGACGCTGCTCAGCGGCATGCTGGCCACCCTGCGCGTGGCCGTCGTCGCCACCGTCCTCGCCCTGGTGCTGGGGACCGTGTTCGCGCTGCTGCGCCTGGCGCCGTCGCGCTGGGTATCGGCCTCCGCCACGGTCGTGCTCGAGTTCTTCCGCGGCGTGCCCGTGCTGCTCCTCATCTTCGCGACCTTCCTCCTCTTCGGCAATCAGATCGGCAGCTTCTGGTCCGTCGTCATCGGACTGGTCCTCTACAACGGCATGGTGATCGCGGAGATCATCCGCGCGGGCATCCTCGCGGTCCCGCGCGGCCAGCGCGAGGCGGCGGAGTCGATCGGCCTGCGCGGCGCCCAGGTCATGCGGCTGGTGCTCATGCCGCAGGCGCTGCGCGCGATGATGCCCACGCTCATCGCCCAGCTCGTCGTCCTCCTCAAGGACTCCGCGCTCGGCTACCTCGTGACGTACCAGGATCTCCTCTACCAGGTGAACCTCATCGGCCGGCAGTACAACAACCTGCTCCCCACCTTCATCGTCGGCGCGGTGCTCTTCATCGCGATCAACATGTGCGTGGCGGGCCTCGCACGCTGGGTGGAACGCCGCCTGGGGCGCAAGACCGCCGCCGTGGAGGGCCCCGCCAAGGTCCTCGACTGAGCCGATTCACTGGGGCGGACAGGGGCCCCAGCGGCGCTCAGCCGAGCGCCGTGAGCACCACGAGGACACCGGCGATCGCCACAGCGGCGATCCCGGCGGCCAGGAGAGCCGCGCGGCTGATCTTCGCGCCGTCCGCCGCCTCGCCGGCCTCCGGGTCCGAGGCGAGCTGGACGGCCATGAGCACGCGCGAGGGCGTGGCGAGGGTGGCGAACGAGGCCGCGGTGTTCGACGCCGCGATCGCCCAGACGGCGGGTGTGCCCGAGGCGGCCGCCAGTGAGGTGATCGTGGGGGCGAGCATGGCGTTGGCCCCCGTGTTCGATCCCGTGAGCACGGCACCCGCCGCGGCGAGCAGCGGGGCCGGGGCGATGCCGAGCACCGCGACGGCCGCGCCGATGTCGCCGCTCATCCCCGTCGCGGACATCACCCACCCCATGAGCATGAAGCCCGCGGTCGAGGCGCCCACCGGCACCCAGCGGGCGGCGCCCGGCCGGATGGCGGCCCGCGCCTCGGGCCCCGGCAGGGTGCGCAGGGCCACCGCGCACGCCACCGCGAGCCAGATGGGCGGCCAGGCGAGCGCGCGGGTGAGCGGCGCATCGACCAGGGCCGCGAGCAGCTGGGCGGCCAGGAGGCCCGCGACGAGCGCACCGTAGGGCGCGAGCGCGCCCGGAAGCCCCGGTGCGCCCTCGATCGTGCCGCCGCGCAGCCGGAACCAGCCGAGCAGCACGAGGATGGTGAGCAGGGAGCCCAGCACGCCCGCCAGCGGGGTGCCGATGAGCGCATTGGCCCCCAGGATGCCCGCGAAGAGGGTCACCGCGCCCAGCGCGCTGGGCCCGGCGATGTGGGCCAGCCCCTCGCCGCGGCAGGTGGCGATGACGACGGCCGCGACGACGGCGATCGGGATCGCGTTGAACAGCGCAGAGCCCACGCCCACCGCATCGACATCGAGGCCCGCGAGGCTCGCCGCGACCGCCGTGCCGGGACCGAGCGCACCCCACGGCACCGCGATGAGCCCCAGGATGCCCAGCAGCGCGGCGCGCGTGGGACGGTGCCCGAGCGCCCGCAGGATGGGCACCCCCACGGTGACCCCGATGCCGAAGCCCGTGACGGACTCCGCGAACGGCACGACGCCGAACACGACGAGCGCGGTGCCGGCCAGCGGAGAGGGCACGGCCCGCCGCAGCGCCTGGGCGATGAGGGCGATGGCCCCGGCCGCCTCGAGCATGCGGGCGAGCACCATGCCGAACAGCAGGATGAGCAGGACCTCCGCCACGAGCACCGCATAGGCCCCCGCGCTCTGAAGGGCCGCTGCGGGGAACGCTTGGGCCAGCGCCGCGATGAGGACGGCGGCGGCGAGTGCGGCCGCGGAGGAGACGACGGCGCCCCGCCGCAGCGCCAGGAGCACGACCGCGACGAGCACGGGGACGGCGGCGAGCAGCGGATGCATGGGACGAGCCTAGGCGGTGCGCCGCGGCACCGGGGCCGCGTCTCAGCGGCGGAGCCGGCCCCGCGCCGGTGACTGTGCCCGCACTCGGATGCGGTGCGGACGCGGGTGCGCAGGATGCTCCTGCTCGGGTGCGCTCCACCGCGAGCGCAGGCAGCGCTCGCGGACCGCTGGCCTATGCGGGGGCGTCCGGCGCTGCGCCGCTGTCCGGGTGGGTGCTGGCGATCGAGGCGCCCGCGCCGCTGAGCGCGGCTTCGACATCCGCGGGCTCGACGGAGGCCAGTCCGTCGAGCAGCGCGGTGCGGAACGAGCCCGGCAGCCGGGTCCGCGCGGCGGCCCACTCACCGGCCAGCGACATCCACGCGGCGGCCGCGACCGCGCCGGTGAGCGGGTGCTCGGCGGCTGCGGCGCACGCCGCGCTCAGGGCCCCGAGCGCGCAGCCCGTGCCGGTCACGCGGGTGAGCAGCGGGTCCCCGCGGCGCAGCTCCACCCTGGTCCGGGTGTGCGCCTCGCCGGTGCGGGCTTCACCGGTACGCGCCAGGTCGGGCGCGGCGGGGCCCGCGATGCGGTCGACCTCGCCGGTCACGCAGACGATGCCGGGCACGGCGCGGTCCAGCGCTTCGAAGTCGTACCGGGCCGCTGCTTCGCCGGCGCGCGCATCGGGGCCGCTGCCCCCGGTGCCGGTGCCCGCGAGCACGGCGGCCTCCGCCGCGTTGCACCGGATCACGGTGGGGGAGTGCTCCGCCACCAGCGTGCGGGCCAGGCGCGTGCGCACTGGCGTGCGCGCGCCCACCGCGGCCGGGTCGAGCACCCAGGGGAGCCCGGCGGACCGAGCGGCGGCCACGGTGGGCACGATGGCGCGCGCGGCCTCCTCGCTCAGCGTGCCGAGGTTGACGAGCAGCGCAGCGGCGCCCGTGACGACGAGCGGCGCCTCCACCTGGGTCACCGTCATGACCGGCCGCGCACCGGCCGCCAGCAGGGCATCGGCCACCGTGGGCATCGACACGGCCGAGGAGGCGCAGTGCACGAGGGGCGCGTCCGCGCGGACCGCGGACAGCACCCGCCCGCACGCGGCCGGAGTGACGAACGGGGTCACGGCACCGGCCATCAGGACCCGCCCCTGCGCCCCGCCGCCGAGGCGTGGGCCGGGTCCGGCTGCACGCCCGCCTCGCCACCGGCTCCAACGGTGGGGCGGGCCATCGCCGCGTCCAGCTCGGCGGGGCGCAGCGCGGGGCCCAGTGCGCCCGCCCCGGCCACGAGCAGGCCGCCGAGCGCCAGGACGAGGCCCACCGCGGCGGTGGGCGAGCCGAGCATCACGCCCAGCGGCGGCAGCCAGAGCGGGTAGAGCGCCGGGATGACGATGGAGACGCTGTAGGCCGCGCCGTAGCCCACCGAGCGCTGGTGGGCGGGGAACCGCTCGGCGAGGTAGGCGCCCACGGGACCGTAGGCCGTCACGGTCACCGCCTGCAGCGCAGCCGCGAGCAGGCACACGGCGAGCAGGCCGCGACTGCCGGCCAGCAGCGCATAGACGGCCGGGCCGGCAGCCGCCGCGAGCAGGCCCGCCGCGACGAAGAACCGGCGGCGGCCGAGCAGGGTGGACAGCTGGCCGGTCGCGGACATGACGAGGGCCTGGGCCACGGCGGCCACGGCCATGACGAGGGGCTGCGCCTGGGCGGGCAGCGCCGCGCCCACTGTGTGCGCGCTCAGCGCCGCCGCGAGCTGGAGGACGACCATGTTCGTCAGGAGCCACAGGCCGCTCATGAGCGCGAAGACCTGCCAGAACGCACGCGCCTGGGCCCCGGCGACCAGGGCCCGCACGGAGCCCGCCGCGGGCTCCGTACCGCACCGCGCCTCGGGACCACCCTGTGCCTCGGGATTGCCGCGCGTTGCTGAACGCTCCCGCGCCACCGCGGGGGCGGGGCGGGCGTCGGCGACGCGGCGCCGGTAGTAGAGGAGGACCGCCAGGGACGCCAGCGCGCCCGCGCCGAACGCGCAGCGCCAGCCGTAGGCGGCGTAGGCGCTCGGCCCCAGAAGCGCCAGCAGGATGAGCGTCGAGACGGCCACCGTCGCCTGGGCCCACGGGGCCATCGCCATGATGAGCCCGGAGAGCAGACCGCGGCGCCGCGGCTTGGCCCACTCCATGGCCAGCGGCACGGCGGAGGTGTACTCGCCGGCGAGGAACATCCCCCCGGCGAAGCGCAGGAGCAGCACGAGTGCCATGGCCGCACCCCCGATGGCCCGGTGGTCGGGCAGCAGGGCGATCGCCGCGGTGCAGGCCGCGGTGCCGGCGATCGCCGCCTGCGTGACCCGGGTGCGGCCCGCGCGATCGGCCAGGCGGCCGAAGACCACCGCGCCCAGCGGCCGGCCCAGCAGGGTCGCTGTGATCGCCAGGGCCGCCGTGCCCGCCACGGCATCGTCGCCGACGAGGGCCGGCAGGGCGGGTGCCAGCGCCGTGAGCGGTAGGAAGATGTGGAGCTGATCGACGAAGTTGCCCACGATCCCGCCGCGCAGCGCCGCTCGGCGCAGGGCGGCCGTGTCGGCGGGCGACTCCGCGGGCCCCGGCCCCGCTGCTGGGCGGGTGGCGGGCGGGGGGACGGTCAAGCGGGGCCTCTTCCTTCGTCGGTGTGAACCGGACAGGTTCGCCGGTCGAAGGAGCGCCTTCCTCTCAGCCCGCGCCTCGGGCTCCCGGGGGATGGGGACGAGCCTACACGCGGTTTGACGGGCCTGGGACAATGTCCGGGTGACGATCCAGACCCACCCGGCCCGCCCCTCGGCGGCCCACGACGACCCTGCCCCCGGTGCCGCCGCGCCCGCAACCCCCGCAGCCCTGCGGATCGGCGGCATCGAACTGTCCTCGCCCGTGGTGCTCGCGCCCATGGCCGGCATCACGAACACCGCGTTCCGGCGCCTGTGCCGCGACTACGGCGGCGGGCTCTACGTCACGGAGATGGTGACGAGCCGCGCGCTCGTCGAGCGCAGCGAGAAGTCCATGCGCATCATCCACCACGAGCCCTATGAGACCCCGCGCTCCGTCCAGCTCTACGGCGTGGACCCGGAGACGATGGGCCAGGCGGTGCGGATGCTCGTCGAGGAGGACCGCGCGGACCACATCGACCTGAACTTCGGCTGCCCCGTGCCCAAGGTCACGCGCAAGGGCGGCGGCTCCGCGCTGCCATGGAAGACGGACCTGTTCGAGGCCATCGTCACGACCGTGGTGCGCGAGGCCTCCCGCGCGGACATCCCCGTGACCGTCAAGCTGCGCAAGGGCATCGACGCGGACCACCTGACCTACCTGGACGCCGGGCGGATCGCGCTGCGCGCCGGGGTGGCGGCCATGACGCTGCACGGGCGCACCACGGCCGACCTCTACTCCGGGCGGGCGGACTGGGACGCGATCGCCCGGCTCAAGGAGTACGTGGCCGGCCAGGAGGGCGGCGGTGTGCCAGTGCTGGGCAACGGCGACATCTTCGCCGCGGAGGACGCGCAGGACATGATGGCGCGCACCGGCTGCGACGGGGTCGTCATCGGCCGCGGCTGCCAGGGCCGCCCGTGGCTCTTCGGGGACCTGCAGTACGCGCTCGCCGGTTCCCCCGAGCGCATCCGGCCCGCCCTGGGCGAGGTCGCCGACGCCGTCTACCTGCACGCGCAGTACCTCGCCGAGTACTACGGCGACGAGTTCCTGGGCGTGCGCGACCTGCGCAAGCACATCGCCTGGTACTTCAAGGGCTACCCCGTGGGCGGGGACCTGCGCGCGCGGCTGGCGAAGGTCTCCGGCTTCGAGGAGCTCTCCGGCCTGCTGGGCGAGCTCGACCGCACCTCGCCCTACCCGGGCGCGGACGCGGAGGGCTCACGGGGGCGCACGACCCGCGCCAAGCGCCCGCACCTGCCCGACGGGTGGCTCGACTCGCGCACGTTCAGCCGTGTGGCGCACGCCGACATCGCCGAGGCGGAGCTCGATGTCTCCGGGGGCTGAGGAACCGCGCGCTGCCGGTGCCGCCGCCGCGCCCGCCGCGCCCGGTGCGATCGGTGCCGCCGGTGCGGCCGGTGCGGCCGGTGCGGCCCGCGTCCCCGGTCCCGCCGGGCAGGCGGATCCCGGCGAGCCCGAGCCCCGGCAGCCGGAGGCACCCCGCGCCCACTACAGCGCGGCCGACCGCGAGCGCTGGGTCGCCGAGGCCGCCAAGAACCCGCGGCGCAGCGCCTTCCAGCGCGACCGCGCCCGCGTGCTCCACTCCTCGGGCCTGCGCCGGCTGGGTGCCAAGACGCAGGTCGTCTCCCCGGGCTCGAGCGACGACTTCGTGCGCACCCGGCTCACCCACTCCCTCGAGGTGGCGCAGGTGGGCCGCGAGCTCGCCCGCCTCATCGGCTGCGATGCCGATGTCGTCGACACCGCCTGCCTCAGCCACGACCTGGGCCACCCGCCGTTCGGGCACAACGGGGAGACGGTGCTCGACGAGGTCGCGGCGGACATCGGCGGCTTCGAGGGCAATGCGCAGACCCTGCGGGTCCTCACCCGGCTCGAGCCCAAGGTCTTCGCCGTCGACGGCGCGCCCGCCGGCCTCAACCTCACCCGCGCCACCCTGGACGCCTGCATCAAGTACCCGTGGTCGCGCGCCCAGGCGCCCGCGCCCCAGAAGGCCGGCGCCCCCCTGCGCAAGTTCGGCGTCTACGCCGACGACGAGCCGGTCTACGGGTTCGTGCGCGCGGGCCGCGCGGTGGGGCAGCGCTGCCTCGAGGCCCAGCTCATGGACCTCTCCGATGACATCTCGTATTCCGTCCACGACGTCGAGGACGCGGTCACCTCCGGCCACCTCGACATCTTCGCCTACGGCCACGCCCACGCGCTGGCGGGCCTCATCGACATCACGCGCTCGTGGTACCTGCCGGGCGCCGACGATGCGCGGATCGCCGCGGCGCTCGACCGGCTGCGCTCCGCGCCGTTCTGGCCGCAGGCGCGCTTCGACGGCTCGCGCCGCGCGCAGGCTGGGCTCAAGCACATGACGAGCCAGCTCATCGGGCGCTTCACCGGGGCAGCGGAGGCCGCCACGCGCGATCGCTTCGGGCCCCAGCCGCTGGGCCGCTACGACGCGGACATCATCGTCCCGGGCGACACGCGCGATGAGATCGCCGTGCTCAAGGGCCTGGCGACCGTCACCGTCATGGTCGCCGAGGACCGGCTGCGCCAGCAGCGCATCCAGGCCCGCGTGCTCACCCAGCTGTGCGAGCACTTCGCCCAGGAGCCCCAGGCGATGGATGCGATGTCGCGCCGCGACCACGCGGAGGCGGCCGACGACGCGCAGCGCCTGCGCATCGTCGTCGACCACGTCGCCTCGCTCACCGACCACTCCGCCTGGGCCGCCTACCACCGCATGCAGGCGCAGACGGCGGCGCTGCTGTGAACGGGGGCCTACCGTGCCGGGGCTGATCAGGCGCGAGGACATCGACGAGGTCCGCAGCCGGACCCGCATCGACGACGTCGTGGGGGACTACGTCACGCTCAAGAGCGCGGGCGTCGACTCGAAGAAGGGCCTGTGCCCGTTCCACGACGAGCGCACCCCGTCGTTCCACGTCCGCCCCCAGGTGGGCATGTACCACTGCTTCGGCTGCGGCGAGAGCGGCGACGTCTTCTCCTTCCTCCAGAAGCTCGACGGGCTCACCTTCGTCGAAGCCGTCGAGCGCCTGGCCGAGCGGGCAGGGGTGCAGCTGACCTACGAGGACGGCCGCGGACCCGACCGCGAGGCCGCGGGCACCCGCCAGCGGCTCGTCGACATGCACCAGGTGGCCGCCGACTTCTACCGCGAGCAGCTCGCGGGCCCCGCCGCCCAGATCGCCCGGGACCACCTGGCCGCCAAGGGCTTCTCCGATGCCGATGCCGCCCGCTTCGGCGTGGGCTTCTCGCCCCAGTCGTGGGACGCGCTCACCCGCCACCTGCGCGGGCGCGGGTTCTCCACCGACGACATCCTCGCAGCCGGGCTCGTCGTCCAGGGCCGCAACGGCGTCTACGACCGCTTCCGCGGGCGCCTCATGTGGCCCATCCGGGACATCACGGGCCGCACGATCGGGTTCGGGGCCCGCCGCCTGACCGATGACGATCAGGGCCCCAAGTACCTGAATACGCCGGAGACGGCGCTGTACAAGAAGAACCAGGTCCTCTACGGCCTCGACCTGGCCAAGCGCTCGATCGCGAAGACCAAGCGGGTCGTCATCGTCGAGGGCTACACGGACGTCATGGCCGCGCAGCTCGCCGGGGTCGAGCAGGCGGTGGCCACGTGCGGCACCACGTTCGGCGCCGAGCACATCAAGATCGTCCGGCGGCTGCTCGGCGACGACTCCGCCTCCGGCGGCGAGGTCGTCTTCACCTTCGACGGCGACGAGGCCGGCCGCGCGGCGGCCCTCAAGGCCTTCAAGGAGGACCAGCGCTTCGTCGCCCAGACCTTCGTCGCCGTCGAGGCGGGCGGGATGGACCCCAATGAGCTGCGGATCGCCAAGGGCGATGCGGCGGTCCGCGCGCTCATCGACCAGCGCCGCCCCCTCTTCGAATTCGCGCTCACCTCCACGATCGAGCAGTTCGACCTCTCCACCGTCGAGGGGCAGGTGGGCGCGGTGCGCGCCGCGGCCCCCGTCATCGCGGGCATCCGCGACTCAGCGCTGCGCCCGGGCTATGAGCGCTTCGCCGCCGGCATCATCGGGGTCGAGAACCAGGAGGTCGCCCGCGCGGTGCGCCAGGCGCTGCGCCGCGGCGAGCAGACCGGGCGCGCCGGCCGCCCGGACGGCCAGCGCCCCGCACAGCCCGGGCACGCCGCGTCCCCGCCCGGGCCGGCCCAGGGCGGCTCCGGGCACCCCGGTTTCGCGCCGGGTGCCCCCGGGGCCGCTGCCGAGGCGCGCGGCGGCCGGCGCTGGCAGGGCGCCTCGGCCCCGGCCTCCGGCGACGATCCCGTGGCGGAGGTCGCGCACTACCAGGAGGAGCTGCGCGCCACGCCGGTCGACGCCACGGGGTTCAAGGTGGAGCGCGGGGCGCTGCAGGTGGCCCTCCAGCAGCCGGGATACGTCAACGCGAAGCTCTTCGACGCGCTCAACGGCAAGGTCTTCTCCGATCCCGCCCACCGCGCAGTCCACCAGGCCATGAAGGACGCCGGCGGGATCCGCACGGCGATCGAGGATCCCGCGAACTGGCCGGAGAAGGTGCGCGAGGCCGCCGACGATCGGGTGCGCGGCCTCGTCGGCGAGCTGGCCGTGCGGCCGCTGCCGGCCGCCGACGCCGCGGGGGTCGAGCGCTACGCGCGCGGGATCGTCGCGCGCCTGTTCGACAAGGACATGGTGCGCATCGCGGGCCAGCTGCACTCGCGGCTGCAGCGCACGGACCCGGGGGACGCGGCGACGAGCGCGAAGCTGCTCGAACAGCTCACGATCCTCGAGCGCCAGCGCGAGCGCCTGCGCCAGCTCATGTGAGTACGGCTCAGGTCAGCGCGGCTCACGGCTGCGCCCGGCTGGCGGGCTGAGGCCCCGGCGCGGCTCAGTCGATGAGGCCCAGCTCGCGGGCCTTCGCGACCGCCTCCGTGCGGGTGGCCGCGCCCAGCTTGTCGAAGACGTGGACGAGGTGGGTCTTGACGGTGGCCTGCGAGATGAAGAGGGACGCGGCGATCTCGCGGTTCGACTCGCCGGTGGCGGCGGCCTCGAGGATCTCGAGCTCGCGGCGCGAGAGCGCCACGGCCGGATTGCTCAGGCGCCTGGCGAGGCGCTCCGTGACGGTGGCGGACATCGCGCGCCCTCCCGCGGCGGCGCGCTCGACCGCGGCGATGAGCTCGTCCGCCGGGGCGTCCTTGAGGATGTAGCCCGCCGCGCCGGCGGAGATCGCGTCGATGACGAGCCGGTCGGTTTCGAAGGTCGTGAGGATGAGCACCGGCGGGCCGTCGGCCGTGCGGATTGCGGCGGTCGTCGCGATGCCGTCGCCGTCGGGCATCTGGATGTCCATGACGACGAGGTCGAAGCCGGCCCCGTCCGGCGCGGGGGCGGCCAGCGCCTCCTGCGCCTGCGCCCCGGAGGACGCCTCGGCGGCCACCCGCACGCGGTCCGAGGCCTCGAGCACGGCGCGCAGCCCGGCGCGGACCACGGGGTGGTCATCGACGAGGAGGACGGTGATGGGGCTCATTGGGGGCGCTCCTCGGCTGCGGTAGGCGGGGTCGGCTGCGTGCGGGCGGGCAGCGGCAGGCGCAGGGAGACGGCGGTGCCCGCCCCGGGCTCGGATTCGACGGCGAGGTCACCGCCGGCGGCATCGGCGCGCCCGCGCAGCGCGCGCAGGCCGAAGCCCGCATCGGCGGCCGGGTCGAAGCCGCGCCCGTCGTCGACGACGTCGAGACTGAGCGCATCGGGCCAGTAGGCGAGTCCCACGTGGGCGCGGCGGGCCCCGGAGTGGCGCAGCACGTTCGACAGCAGCGACTGGGCGGCGCGCAGCACGGCGGCGGCCGTGTCCTCGGGCACGCGGGCCGGCTCGCCCTCGACGCTGGCCTCGACGGAGAGGTCGAGGCCGATCGCCGCGGCCGCCTCCTGGGTGCGCCGCGCGAGCGCCGCGATCTGCTCGGGCAGGTCGGCGGCGGCGGACTCGGCCGCGAAGAACGTGCGCGCCTGGGCGAGGTTCTCCGCCGCGGTGGACTCGATGAGGGCCAGGCGGCCCGCCCCCGCACCGGCCTCCTCACCGGCCGCGCGCGCGGCGCGGGCCAGCAGGATGATCGAGGAGAAGCCCTGGGCCAGGGTGTCGTGGATGTCGGCGGCCAGGCGGTTGCGCTCGGCGAGGCGGCCGGCCTCGTGCTGGGACAGCGCGAGGTCGCTCTGGGCCGCCTCGAGCTCCGCGAGCGCGCGCTGGTGGCGCAGCGAGTCCTCGACGAGGCGCCGGTAGAAGACGCTCACGAGCACGGCCAGCGCCGCGCCGAAGACCGGGCCGATGACCACGGCGGCGTCGAAGCGGCCGGGGGAGTGGAACGCCTGCGCGAGGGCCACGCAGCCCACGAGCGCCGCGATGGCCAGGGCGGCCCAGGCGCGCGGCAGCAGGTGGATGGCGAGGAAGAACAGCGGGAAGGCCAGCCAGGAGAAGTTCGCGTCCATAAGGACGAGCCCGCACCACAGGCTGGCGCAGACGGCGAACCACGCGGCGGCCAGGGGGCGCGGGTCGAAGCGGCTGCCGTGGTGGGCGTGGCGGATCTCCGCCGAGGTGCCCGCCACGTACACCGCGGCCAGCGCCGCGGCCAGCGCGCAGATGAGGACCGCGGTGGCGGCCCCGGGCCGGGCTGCCAGGCTGCGCAGCAGGCCCAGGGCGAGCAGGGCGGCAAACGACACGTGCAGGGCCACGCGCATCCAGCGCAGCAGCTCCGCGGTCGTGCCGCCCGTCTTCTCCATGGCACCCAGCGTAGGCGAGTGCGCCCGGGCCGTGGGCCGGCTCCCGCGCGGGTCGAGCCCGGACGGCCCACCCTCGCCTTTGATCGGCCCCGCGGCGTGGGACACCCCGGTCCGCGCTGTGAGACCGCCCACGTTTGTGCACTTCGTGCAAGTTTGCATTTGGCGAAAACTTGCATGGCGTGCAAAATTGCACGGTGAGCACATCCCAGGACCACGCTGCCGACTGCGTCTCGCTGCGCGAGCGCAAGGCGCGCCAGACCCGCCAGGCGCTGCAGGACGCCGCGCTCGACCTCGTCTCCGCCGGCACGCTCGAGGGCGTGACCGTCGCCCAGATCGCCGAGCGCGCGGAGGTCTCGCCGCGCACGTTCTTCAACTACTTCTCCTCGAAGGAGGACGCGGTCGTGGGCCTGAGCGCCGAGGCGATGAACGCCGAGGCCCGCCGCGCGGTCATCGCCTCCCTGCCCGAGCGCTCCACCCCGGTCGAGGAGGTCGCCTACGCGCTGCGCGCCGTGTTCTCCAAGATCGGCGGCAAGCCCTCGAACGGCCGCCGGCTGCGCCACCTCATGGGCCAGTACCCCCAGCTCGTCAACCACCGCATGGAGATCACCCGCGACGTCGAGTCCGACCTCGTCGAGGCGATCGCCGAGCGGCTGAGCGCCCGCGGCATGGCCCTGGGCGACGAGGACAGCACCCGGATGCTCATCCTCGTCTGCAAGGCCGCGCTGCAGCACACCTACCGCACCCTGCAGTCCGACCCCTCGTCCTACGAGTCGGAGGAGGCGGCCGAGGCCGTCTTCGCCGACTCCGTGCATCTCCTTCGCTCCGTCATCGAAAGGCTGTCATGACAGACACCGCAATCGCGCAGCCCGCCGCCCGCGGCGCGGCCGGCGCCCCCGCCCGGGCACAGGGCGCCGCGGCGCCCGCCGTGCGCGGCTCGCACCCCGTGGCCGAGCAGCCGGCCATGTCCCCCGGGGCCATCGTCTTGCTGTTCATCGGCCTCATGGTCGCGATGTTCATGTTCTCGCTCAACCAGACGGTGCTCGCCACCGCCCTGCCCACGATCGTGGGCGAGCTCAACGGCGTCGACCAGATGCTGTGGGTCTCCACGGCGTTCATGCTCGCCTCGACGATCATGATGCCCATCTACGGCAAGATCGGCGACCTGTTCGGCCGCAAGCCGCTCTTCATCTTCGCGATCCTCATGTTCCTCGTCGGCTCGACGTTCGGCGTCATGGCGCACAGCATGGGCGTGCTCATCCTGGGCCGCGTGTTCCAGGGCATCGGCGGCGGCGGGATGATGATCCTCTCGCAGTCGATCATCGCCGCCGTCGTCCCGGCGCGCGAGCGCGGCAAGTACATGGGCATCATGGGCGCCACGTTCGCGGTCTCGTCCGTCGCCGGCCCCCTCATCGGCGGCTGGATCACCGAGGGCCCGGGCTGGCGCTGGAACTTTGCGCTCAACTACCCGCTGGGCGCGCTGGCGCTCATCGCCGCGCTCATCTTCCTCAAGGTCCCCAAGCACCACGACGGCCCGCGGCCCAAGGTCGACATCGCCGGCATGCTCATCATCGCCCAGTTCACCACCGCCATGGTGCTCGCCACCGCGTGGGGCGGCCACCAGTACGACTGGGACGACCCGATCATCCTCATGCTCATCGGCGTCGCGGTCATCGCCGCGGTGACGTTCGTCTTCGTCGAGCTGCACGCCCCGAATCCCATGGTGCCCATGACCCTGTTCAAGGACCGCAACTTCGTGCTGTGCACGGTGGCCGGCCTGTTCCTGGGCGTGGCGATGTTCGGCGTGCTGTCCTACATGCCCACCTACCTGCAGATGGTCCACGGCATCGAGGCCACCCTCGCCGGCTTCATGATGGTCCCCATGATGGGCGTCATGCTCATCGTCTCCACCGCCGTGGGCTTCATCGTGTCGAAGACGGGGCGCTACAAGTGGTACCCCGTCATCGGCATCGCGATCGTGGGCGTCTCGCTCGTCATGCTCTCGCGGCTCAAGGCCGACAGCTCGCCCGCCGAGGCGATGATCGGGCTGGGCGTCATGGGCCTGGGCCTGGGCCTGAGCATGCAGATCCTCGTGCTCATCGTGCAGAACTCGTTCCCCGTGTCCATGGTGGGCACGGCGACGGCGTCGAACAACTTCTTCCGCCAGATCGGCGCCACGCTGGGCATGTCGATCATCGGCTCGCTGTTCACCAACCGCCTCATGAACAACCTCCAGGAGGGCATGCAGGGGCTGGGCGCCAATGCGCAGAAGGCCGCGGGCGGCAGCTCGAGCTCGCTGACGCCCTCCCTGGTCAACCAGCTGCCCACCCCCGTCCACGACGTCATCGTGGGCGCCTACAACGACGCCCTCGTGCCGATCTTCCTGTGGGTCGCCCCGCTCACGCTCGCCGCCGTCATCATCCTCCTGTTCGTCAAGGAGAAGGAGCTGGCCACCCGCCTCGAGCCCAATGCGGGCACCGAGCGCGAGGTGCTCGGAGACGACGCCGAGGCGCCGGACGAGGACCGCGCCCAGGAGCCCCGCGCTCACGAGGAGGCCCGGGCCGAGGAGCTCCGCGCTCACGAGGCCCGCGCTCACGAGGTGACCGCGCAGCAGCCGCAGGCGCGCCTCGGGCACGGCCCAGCCGGTAGTGTGGCGCTCACGCCGCCCGTCCCGACCCACGCCGGTGCGGCGGTGCAGCCCGCCGCCTCCCAGGAAGGCCCCGCCCATGCCGGCACTGACGATCCTCAGCAGCCCCCAGCGCCAGCGCAGCGCCCTCGACGAGGTCCTAAGCACTGACGGTGCCCCGGGCGCCGATTGGCAGGTCCGCTGGGTCGAGGACCCGGCGGACCTGCCGGCGGCGCTGCGCGGGGCGGATGCCCTGCTGCTGTGGGACTTCACCTCCCACGCCCTGCAGGGCGCGCTCGGCGGTGCAGACCGGCTGCGCTGGATCCACTCCGCATCGGCCGGCGTCGACCAGCTGCCCTACTCCGAGGTCCGCGGGCTCGGCATCACGGTGACGAACGCCCGCGGCATGTTCGACCGGCCCATCGCCGAATACGTCGCCGGCTGCCTGCTCGACTTCGCCAAGGACACGCACCGCTCGGCGCGGCTGCAGGCCGCCCGCGTGTGGCGCCACCGGCTCACCGAGGACCTGGCAGGAACGCGCGCGCTCATCGTGGGCACCGGCGCGATCGGCCGCCAGATCGCCCGGACGCTTGGCGCACTGGGCGTCGAGGTCGCCGGCGCCGGCACCCGGGCCCGCGGGGGCGACCCGGACTTCGGCGACGTCGTCGACTCCGCGCAGCTGGCCGCCCACGTCGGCGCCTTCGACTGGCTCATCAACGCGACCCCGCTCACCCCGGCCACCACGGGGCTCATCGACGCCGCCGTGTTCGCCGCGATGCGCCCCACCGCCCGGCTCGTGACGATCGGCCGCGGGCCCACCGTCATCACCGCCGACCTCGTGACCGCCCTGCGGGACGGGCAGATCGCCGGGGCCGCGCTCGACGTGGTCGACCCCGAGCCGCTGCCGGAGGACCACCCCCTGTGGGCGCTGCCCACCGCGGTGCTCACGCCGCACATGAGCGGGGACACCCACGGCTGGGAGCGCCGGCTGGCGCAGCAGTTCGCCGCGAACCTCGAGCGCTTCGAGGCCGGGCGCCCCCTGGAGAACACGATCGACCTCGACAAGGGCTACGCGGCATCGTGAGCGCGGCTGAGGACCGGCCGGGCGTCCCCGTGGACGCTGCCGCGGCCGAGCAGGCGCCCCGCACGCGCCTGCTCCACGCCGCCACGACCGAGCTCATGGCCGCCCGCCTCACGACGTTCTTCACCGCAGGCCTGCTGGCCGTGGCCCTGCTGGGCGCCGCGGTGGGCGCGGGAGCGGGGGCGCTGCGCGCGCAGCCGCGCGACCTCGTGCTGCTCTTCGCCGCGACGACCATGGCGCTCGTGGGCTGCGCGGCCGGGATCTTCGCGCTCGTGAGCCTGCGTGCGCTGCGCCGCGATGCGCTCACTGACCTGCAGCACGGCCGCCCGCCGCGCGCCCGCCGCGCGCGCACGCCGGCCGCGGCCTGGACCGCCCTGGCCTGCGGAATCGCGGCTGGGGCGGTGCTCGTCGCCCTGCTGTGGGCCCAGTCGGCGCCGCTCGCCCTGGGGGTGGCCTGGGCCGGCCTGTGCGCGGGGGCGATCGGCCCCGCAGGGCTCGCCGCCCAGCGCCGGGCCGAAGCGGCGCTCGCGGCCGCCCTCGACGACCCCGGGGTGCGCGACTGGTTCGCCCAGGCCGCCCCCGGCTGGCTGCACGCGGCACTCGACGACGAGGCCGAGGCCGCGCGCTCGCGCCGGCGCCGCCAGCGCAGGCTCTTCGGCGCCTCGGACTGAGCCGACCGCGGCGCTCACGCGAACGGGCACCCGGCCCCCTGGGGGAGCCGAGTGCCCGCCGTTGCCCCGGCACCCCGTCGCAGGGGCGCTCAGGCGGTGTCGCTCAGGGGCGCGGCAGCGCCGGCGTGCCCACGCCGGCCATGTCCGCGGCGACCCGGACGACCTGGCAGGAGTAGCCGAACTCGTTGTCGTACCAGACGTAGACGACGGCCCGGTTGTCATCGACGATCGTCGCGAGGCCGTCGACGATCCCGGCGCGGCGCGAGCCGACGAAGTCGCTGGAGACGACCTCGGGCGAGGCGATGTAGTCCACTTGGTTGCGCAGCGGCGAATTCAGCGAGGTCTCGCGGAGGAAGGCGTTGAGCTCGTCGACGCTCGTCGCGGTCTCGAGGTTGAGGTTGAGGATCGCCATGGACACGTCGGGCACCGGCACGCGGATCGCGTTGCCCGACAGCTTGCCCTTGAGGTGAGGGAGCGCCTTGGCCACGGCCTTCGCCGCCCCGGTCTCCGTGAGGACCATGTTCATCCCGGCGGCGCGCCCGCGCCGCGAGCCCTTGTGGAAGTTGTCCGTGAGGTTCTGGTCGTTCGTGAACGCGTGGACGGTCTCCATGTGGCCGTTGGCGATGCCGAACTTCTCGTCGATGACCTTGAGCACGGGGGTGATCGCGTTCGTCGTGCACGAGGCGGCCGAGACGATCGCGTCCGAGCCGATCTCGTCGTCGTTGACGCCGTAGACGATGTTCTTGATGTCGCCCTTGCCGGGCGCGGTGAGGAGGACCTTCGCGGCGCCCTTGCTCTTGAGGTGCTGGCCCAGCCCCTCCGCGTCGCGCCACCGGCCGGTGTTGTCGATGATGAGCGCATCGTCGATCCCGTACTGCGTGTAGTCGACGCTGGCCGGGTCGTTGGAGTAGATGACCTGGATGAGCACGCCGTTGGCGAGGATCGTGTTGGCCTCTTCGTCCACGACGATCGTGCCGTCGAACTTGCCGTGGATCGAATCGCGGCGCAGCAGCGAGGCGCGCTTGATGATGTCGTCGTCGCTGCCGCGGCGCACGACGACGGCGCGCAGGCGCAGGCCGGTGCGCCCGGCGCGGTCGACGAGGATGCGGGCGAGGAGGCGGCCGATGCGCCCGAAGCCGTAGAGCACCACATCGCGCGGCTGCGCCTGCGAGCCGGCGCCGTCGGCGACCTCGGCGAGCGCGGTGCGCAGGTAGGCGTCGAGGTCGCCCCCGGCCGCGCGCCAGCCCGCGGCGAGGCGGCCGATGTCGATGCGCGCGGGGCCGGGATTGAGCGCCTCGATCGCCGCGACGATGTCGGCCGTCGCCTCGATGTCGAGGTCATCGCCGTCGAAGTGGCGGGCGTAGCGGTGGGCCTTGATGATGCCGTTGACGGACTTATTCAGCAGGCTGCGGCCGAAGACGGTCAGCAGCACGTCGTTGTTGCGGTAGAGCCGCCCGACGACGGGGAGGATGCGCTCGGCCGCATCCTGCTTCGCGGCCCATTGGCGCTTCGTTTCCTGGGTGAGGTCAGACACGGGCGATCCCTTCGCATTCGTCGCGGGAGCAGCGCTGCCCCCATATGATCCGCAGATTAGTCTACGTGCGGGCCTTGCCCGCCACGAAGCGGGACACCGTGGGCTCGCCGGGGATCCAGAATCGCCAGGGAAAGGCGGCGGGATCGGCCCCGGGGCCGGAGACCCCCACGCGCGGGCCCGTCGTGTGCGCGGGCCGGGGGCGCACCGGGGCGAAGTCCCATTCGCCGCCGAACAGGTCGGCCCCGTCGTCTGCGAGGTCCGCGCCGAAGCACTGGGCGACGTTGCCGGGGCCGCGGGCCAGGTCGCGGTGCGGGGCGGGGGTGGCCCGGCGCGCGGAGCGCCGCTCGGTCGCGAGCCCGGCGCCCTCGACCACCTCGCCGGCGCGCAGCAGCAGGCCGGTGGGGGCGCCGGGTGCGTCGCAGACCATGTTGAGCGAGTGGTGCAGCCCGTAGATGAAGTAGCAGTACAGGTGGCCGGGTGGGCCGAACATCGTGGCGTTGCGCGCCGTCTGGCCCCGGTAGGAGTGGGAGGCGGGGTCGACCCGCCCGTCGTAGGCCTCCACCTCCGTCAGGCGGATCGCGACGGTGCCCTCCTCGTCCGTGCGCCGCAGCACGCCGCCCAGGGCGTCGGGGGCTACCTCGAGCACGGGCCGGGCGAAGAAGGAGCGGTCGATGCGGTCCTGGCTCAGCGGGGGGTCCTGGCTCATCGGCCGAAGAGGCTCCGCTCGTGGGTGTCCTCGTAGCGCTTGAGCCCGAGCAGCGTCAGCGCGATGATGCCCGCCGCCGCGGCGAGCGCGCCGAAGGACTCCCCGGCGGCCGGGCCGACGGACTTCTCACCCTGCTCCGCCGGGGGCGCCGAGTTGGCCGAGAGCCGGCGGAAGACCGGGCGGTCGTTCGAGGTGCCCATCCAGGCGGCGACGAGCAGCACGATGCGGGTGAAGATGTTCATCGAGAGCATGATCGCGATGACCGGCCCGAACAGCGCGGCGGTGGGCGAGGAGGAGAACGCGTCGACGAGCACGGTGGCGATGTTGAGCAGGACGGTGAGGGCCAGCGCTCCCGCGAACGACCCGATCCGCTTGGTACGCGGCGGAATCGGCTCCGACGGGATGAGCGTGAAGATGAAGAGGAACACGAGCCAGGCCATGAGCAGCGTGATGGCGATCGTGCCGATGTTGAGCAGCGGGGCGAACCAGCCGGGCAGGTCGAGGGCCTGCGCGATCGTCGTCTGCAGGCCCGTGCCCACCGCGGTGGCCGCGATCGTCACGGCGATGCCCACGAGCAGGCCCACGAGGGTGACGACGTTGTTGCCGATGCGCGCGGCGAACGGCTCCTTGGGGACATCGTCCATGTCCGCCGCGAGCTGGAAGCGCACCGCGTCCTTGAAGTTGCCGATGAATCCCTGCGCGGTGTAGAGCGCGCCGACCACCGCGACGATGCCCACCCCGGCCCAGTTCTTCAGGTAGTTCTGCAGCATCTCGACGAGCTGGTCCTGGCCGGGGGCGAGCTGGCGGACCTCGCCGATGACGACGTCGACGAGCTCCGGGCGCACGACGCTGAGCACGAAGCCCAGCGTGGCGAAGGCGAACATGAGCGTGGGGATGAGGGCCAGGACGAGGAAGTAGGTGATCGCCGCGGCGAACTGGTTGCCCATCCGCTGGCCGAACCGGGCGATCGTGTGGCGCAGGTGGACGACCACGGGCTTGCGCAGCACGGTCGCGGCCCCGCCCGGTCGGCGCCGGGTGAGCAGGGCGGTCTGGTCGGTGGCGGCGGTCTCGCTCATGGTGGGGACTCTTCCTCGGCTGGGGGCGGTGGGGTGCGGGGGCGGGCGCGGCTCAGCTGCCCGCGGCCTGCGCGTGCGCGCCCGCGTCTTCTGCGGCGGCGGCCGCGGAGGCCTCGGCGCCCTGGGCGATGCTCGCGGCATCCGATTCGGGCCGCTCGCCCTCGTCGTACATCTGGGCGGGGGAGCCGACGATGAGCGGATCGGCCCCGGCTGCGACCTGCGGGTCCTTGCCCGTGTAGTCGAAGCGGGAGAGCACGTAGCGCATGGCCTCGAGCCGGGCGCGTTTCTTGTCATTGGACTTCACGACGGTCCAGGGCGCGGCGGGGGTGTCGGTGTAGAAGAACATCGCCTCCTTCGCCTCCGTGTAGGCGTCCCACTTGTCGAGGCTCGCGAGGTCGGTGGGGGAGAGCTTCCACTGCTTGACCGGGTCGGTCAGTCGCGAGGAGAAGCGGTGGAGCTGCTCCTCCCGGCCCACGGAGAACCAGAACTTGATGATCGAGATGCCGGCCCGGGTGAGCATCTCCTCGAACTGCGGGGCCGAGCGGGTGAAGTCGAGGTACTGCGCGGGGGTGCAGTAGCCCATGACGCGCTCGACGCCGGCCCGGTTGTACCAGGAGCGGTCGAAGAGCACGATCTCCCCAGCGGCCGGCAGGTGGGAGACGTAGCGCTGGAAGTACCACTGCGTCTGCTCGCGCTCCGTGGGCTTCTCCAGCGCCGCGATGCGCGCCCCGCGGGGGTTGAGGTGCTCGGTGAAGCGCTTGATCGCCCCGCCCTTGCCGGCGGCGTCGCGGCCCTCGAAGAGGATGACGACCTTCTGGCCGGTCTCCTTGACCCACGACTGGAACTTGAGCAGCTCGATCTGCAGCGCTCGCTTGGCGTCCTCGTACTCGTCCCGGCCGAGCTTCTTGGAGTACGGGTAGTCCTTCTTCCAGGCGTCCTTGCCCGCGGCATCGGGGCCCAGGTCGGCCGCCAGCTTGGCCAGGACCGCCTTGGCCGAATCGATGTCCGGGGAGTCCTGGGGGGCGGTGCCCGCAATCGTCTTCGCGCTCATGGCTCGATTCTATGCACAGGCGCGCCCGCCGGCCTCCCGCCGGCAGGCGCGCTCGGGTGGGCCTCAGTGCCGCCCGCGGCGGGGCGCGCCCTGCTCCGCGCCCGAGGCGGGGGCGGGCTGCGCCTGCTGGTTCGGGTTGGGCTGGGAGTAGATGTCCTCGATGACGTCCGCGTAGCGCTCGTCGATGACCTTGCGCTTGACGGACTGCTTGGCCGACAGCTCGCCGGCCTCCTCCGTGAGCTCGTTGGGCAGCACGCGGAACTCGTGGATGCCCTCGGCGCGCGAGACGGTGCGGTTGGCGTAGTCGACCTCGTGGGAGATCGCGGCGCGCACCCGCTCGTCGCCCGCCGCCTCTTCGGGGCTCATGGCGGGCAGGTCGTGGTTGTCGAGCCAGGTGGGCAGCATCTCCGGGTCGAGGAAGATGAGGGCGGAGACGAACTTGCGGTTGTCGCCGATGACGACGGCCTGGCTGATGAGCGCGTGGCGGCGCAGCACGTCCTCGAGCGGGGCGGGGGCGACGTTCTTGCCGCCGGAGGTGACGATGAGCTCCTTCTTCCGCCCGGTGATCGTGAGGAAGCCGTCCTCGTCGAGGGCGCCCATGTCGCCCGTGCGGAACCAGCCGTTCGCAAACGCCTCCGCCGTCGCCTCGGGGTTGTCGAGGTAGCCCTCGAACACGCACGCGCCGCGCGCGAGCACCTCGCCGTCGGGGGCCACGGCGATCGCGTTGCCCGGCAGCGGGACGCCCACGGTGCCGATCTTGGCCCGGCCCGGCACGTTGACGGCAACGGGCGCGGTGGTCTCCGTGAGGCCGTAGCCCTCGAGCACGTCGACCCCGATCCCGGCGAAGAAGTGGCCGAGGTGGGTGCCCAGCGGGCCGCCGCCGGAGATCGCGTGGGCTGCCTGGCCGCCCATGACCGCGCGCAGCTTCGAGTACACGAGCGCGTCGTAGAACGCGTGCTGGGCGCGCAGCGCCACCGGGATGCGACCGGCCGCCCGCGCCTGCGAGTAGCGCACGGCCACTGCCTCGGCGCGGCGGAAGATGTGCCCGCGACCGTCGCTCTGAGCCTTGGCCACGGCGGAGTTGTAGACCTTCTCGAACACGCGCGGCACGCCCAGGATGAACGTGGGGCGGAAGAGGCCCAGCGAGGAGGTGAGCTTGCCCATGTCCGCCTCGTGGGCGAGCACGGTGCCCGAGGTCAGCGCCGCGACCTCGATGTAGCGGGCGAACACGTGGGCGGTGGGCAGGAACAGCAGGCAGCGGGCGCCGGGCGCCATGATCTGGGGCAGCTGCATCATGCCGGCCTGGACGGTCTGGACGAAGTTCGCGTGGGTGAGCACACAGCCCTTGGGCCTCCCGGTTGTGCCCGAGGTGTAGATGATCGTCGCGGGGTCGGCCTGGGCGACCGCGGTGCGTGCCGCCTCGAGCTGGGCATCGGTGACGGAGCGGCCGTCGGCGATGAGCTCGTCGAACGTGGCGCCCTCCCACGTGAAGGTGCCGAGTTCAGTGCCCGCATCCGCCCCGGCGCGGCGCACCCGCTCGGCGTTGTCCGCGGTCGCGGTGAGCGCGTAGCGGACCTGGGCATTGGAGACCATCCAGGCGATCTGCTCATCGCTCGAGGTGTCGTAGAACGGCACGGAGACCGCGCCTGTGAACCACAGGGCGTAGTCGGCCAGGGTCCACTCGTAGCTCGTGGGGCCGAAGATGCCCACGCGCTGGCCGGGTCGCACACCGCGGGCGATGAGGCCCTTGGCCACCGCGCGGACCTGGCCGAGGAACTGCCCGGCGCTGACCTCGGCCTCGCGGCCGCGGCGGAGGATGCTGAGCAGATGGGCCTGCGGATCGACCTCGACGCGCTGGATGAGCGCGTCGGAGATCGTGGAGGTCTCGTCGACGGGGTAGTCGGCGGCCGTTGCCGCTTGGCTCATCGTCTCGGTCATAGGGACTCCCTCGGTGGCAGGCTCGGTTGCGGTTCGGCGGGCCGAGCCCGTCGGGGACCCGGCCAGCTTAGCGGCGCGGTCGCCGCTGACAGACGCGATTGATGTTACCTGAGACACAGGTATTCTGCGCGTACCATGGACCTCGCCGCTGCCTTCCCCGGCAGGCGGCCCCTCCGGCGCACCCAGCACTGCGGAGCGCCCGCACCCACCCGTCGAAAGGACGCCCATGGCCCCCTCCGAACAGCCCGCCCGCTCACACCGCTACACGGCGGAGCTCGCTGGCCGGATCGAGGGCAAGTGGCAGGACCGCTGGGAGCGCGAGGAGACCTTCGCCGCGCCCAATCCAGCAGGCGACCTCGCACAGACCCCGCGCGGGAAGCGGGCCACGGACATGGAGCCCGCCTACTTCATGGACATGTTCCCCTACCCTTCGGGCCGCGGGCTGCACGTGGGCCACCCGCTGGGCTACGTCGCCACCGACGTCCACGCCCGCTACAACCGGATGCTCGGCAAGAACGTCATGCACGCGCTGGGCTACGACGCGTTCGGCCTGCCCGCCGAGCAGTACGCCGTGCAGACCGGCCAGCACCCGCGGGTCACGACCGAGGAGAACATCGCGAACATGCGCTCGCAGCTGCGCCGGCTGGGGCTGGGCCACGACGCGCGGCGCACCTTCGCCACGACGGACCCCGAGTTCGTCAAGTGGACGCAGTGGATCTTCGTGCAGATCTTCGACTCCTGGTACGACCCCCAGGCCGCCGACGGCCGCGGCGCCGCGCGCCCCATCACCGAGCTCATCGCGCAGTTCGAGGCGGGCCGCGACACAGGCCGCGGAGCCTGGGCCGAGCTCGACGCCGCCGCGCGCGAGGACGTCCTGCAGGACTACCGGCTGGCCTACGTCTCCGAGTCCCCGGTCAACTGGTGCCCGGGCCTGGGCACCGTCCTCGCCAACGAGGAGGTCACCGCGGAGGGCCGCTCCGAGCGCGGCAACTTCCCCGTCTTCACCCGCCGCCTGCGGCAGTGGAACATGCGCATCACCGCCTACGCCGACCGCCTCGTTGACGACCTCGACGCCGTCGACTGGCCCGAATCGGTCAAGCAGATGCAGCGCAACTGGATCGGCCGCTCGACCGGCGCCCTCCTGCGCTTCTCACCCGCCGCCGGTGCGGCGTCGGACGCCGGGCCGGACGACATCGAGGTCTACACGACCCGCGCGGACACGCTGTTCGGCGGGACGTTCCTCGTCCTCTCCCCGGAGCACCCGCTCGTCGAGGCATACACCGCGCAGCGGTGGCCCGCCGGCACCCCGGAACCCTGGACCGGCGGCGCGGACACTCCCGCTGCGGCGATCGCGGCCTACCGCCGTGCCGCCGCCGCGAAGACCCCGCTCGAGCGCCAGGAGGGCAAGGACAAGACCGGCGTGTTCACCGGCACGTCCGTGGTCAACCCGGCCACGGGCGAGGCGATGCCCGTGTTCGTGGCCGACTACGTGCTCATGGGCTACGGGACCGGCGCGGTCATGGGCGTGCCGGCCGAGGACCCGCGCGACTGGGACTTCGCCCAGGCCTACGGGCTGCCCTACGTGCGCACCGTGCAGCCGGCCGAGGACCACCCCGAGGATCGGCCGTATACGGGCGAGGGCGAGAAGATCAACTCCGCGAACGCGGAGATCGACCTCAACGGCCGCCCGATCGCCGAGGCCAAGGCCGCGATCGTCGAGTGGCTGGGCGAGCGCGCGGAGGCGACCACCCAGTACCGGCTGCGCGACTGGCTGTTCTCCCGCCAGCGCTACTGGGGCGAGCCGTTCCCCATCGTCTACGACGAGGCGGGCGTGCCCCACGCGCTGCCCGCCGACCAGCTGCCCGTGGACCTGCCCGAGGTGCCCGACTTCTCGCCGCGCACCTTCGCCGCCGACGACGTCGACTCCGAGCCCGAACCGCCCCTGGGCCGCAATGCGGACTGGGTGAGCGTGGAGCTGGACCTGGGCGATGGGCCCCGCCGCTACCGCCGCGAGACGAACACCATGCCCAACTGGGCCGGCTCCTCGTGGTACCAGCTGCGCTACGCGGACCCGCACAACGACGCCGCTTCCGTCGGCCCGGAGAACGAGGCGTACTGGCTGGGCCCGCGCGGCGCCGGCGATTCGGGCGGCGCTGACCTCTACGTGGGCGGCGTCGAGCACGCCGTGCTCCACCTCCTCTACGCCCGCTTCTGGCACAAGGTGCTCTTCGACCTGGGCCACATCAGCTCGTGGGAGCCCTTCCGCAAGCTCATCAACCAGGGCTACATCCAGGCCTACGCGTTCACCGACGCCCGCGGCGTCTACGTGCCCGCCGACGAGGTCGAGGAGCACACGGACGAGGCAGGAAACACGACCTACACGCACGGCGGCCAGCCCGTTGCCCGCGAGTACGGCAAGATGGGCAAGTCGCTGAAGAACATGGTGACCCCGGAGGACATGTACGCCGCGTTCGGCGCGGACACCTTCCGGGTCTACGAGATGTCGATGGGGCCCCTCGTCGACTCGCGCCCCTGGGAGACCCGCGCCGTCGTGGGCGCCCAGCGCTTCCTCCAGCGCGTGTGGCGCCTGGCCGTGGACGAGGAGACCGGCGAGACCGCCGTGTCCGACGAGCCCGCGGACGGCGAGACCCGCCGCGTGCTCCACCAGACGATCGCCGGCGTGCGCGAGGACATGGACCACTTCCGCTACAACACGGTCGTGGCCAAGCTCATCGTCCTCGTCAACCACCTGACGAAGGCCGGCAGCGCGCCGCGCGAGGCCATGGAGCCGCTGGCGATCATGCTCGCGCCCCTCGCCCCGCACCTCGCAGAGGAGATCTGGGAGCGCATGGGACACGACCACACGATCACGTACGCCCCGTACCCCGTCGCCGACGAGTCCCAGCTGCGCGCGGAGGCCGTCACGTGCGTCGTGCAGGTCAGGGGCAAGGTGCGCGACCGCCTCGAGGTGGACCCGGAGATCGATCCGGGCGAGCTCGAGGCGCTCGCCATCGCCTCCGACGGCGCGCAGAAGTTCCTCCAGGGCGCCGCGCCGCTCAAGGTCATCGTCCGCGCGCCCAAGCTCGTCAACATCGTCCCGGCGCAGTGACAGTCCCGGCGCAGTAGGCGGGGCCGGCCTCCGCCCGGGCGCCGTTACGCGCGCGAAACGGCGCCCGCATAGGGTTGGGACATGGCAACGATCTCCGATCCCATCCGCCGGGCGCTCCACACGAGCCCCCGGATCGAGCCCGCCGCGGAGGTCGCGCGCCGGGTCCAGTTCCTCGTCGACTACTGCCTGACGAGCGCCGCGCACGGCTTCGTGCTCGGCATCTCCGGTGGGCAGGACTCCTCGCTGGCCGGCCGGCTGTGCCAGCTCGCCGCCGAGGAGCTGCGCCGCCGCGGCGCGGACGCGCGCTTCACCGCCGTGCGCCTGCCCTACCGCGTGCAGGCCGATGAGGCGGACGCGCAGCTCGCGCTCGGCTTCATCGGGGCCGACGAGGTGCTCGACGTCGACATCGCCGCGGGCGCCGACGGCGTCGCGGCGGCCTACGAGGCCGCGGCTGGCGAGCCGCTCAGCGACTTCGTCAAGGGCAACGTCAAGGCGCGCGTGCGGATGACGGCGCAGTACGCGATCGCGGGCCAGCGCGGCCAGCTCGTCGTCGGCACCGACCACGCCGCCGAGGCCGTCACCGGGTTCTTCACGAAGTACGGCGACGGCGGGGCCGACGTCGTCCCGCTCACCGGCCTGAGCAAGCGCCAGGGCGCGGCACTCCTGTCCCACCTCGGCGCCCCCGCCCGGCTGTGGGAGAAGGCGCCGACCGCCGACCTGCTCGACGAGGCGCCCGGCCAGACCGACGAGTCCTCGCTCGGGCTGACCTACGCCCAGATCGACGACTACCTCGAGGGCCGCGAGGTCGCCGAGGACACGGCGCGCCGCATCGAGGAGCGCTACCGGGCCACCGAGCACAAGCGCCGGGTGCCCGTGGGCCCCGACGACGAGTGGTGGATCCGCTGCTGAGCCGGGCCTGATCGACCCGGCGGCGCGCAGGCCGCGGTGCTCAGCGCAGCGCGCCGGACTCCAGGGCCGCGCGCTGGAAGTCCGCGCGGGCGGCGACGAGCCGGCCAGCGGCCTCCTCGCCGGCCGCCTGGGCCTGGCCGAACTCGCGCCAGCCGCCGCGCCGGGCATCGCCCGAGCGCATCGCGCGCGCCCCGGCCTGCGCCTCGTCCGTCTCCGCGCGCACCCACGAGCTCAGCCGCTCCGCGCTGCGGTAGAGGTCCATGAAGGCCCGGTGGCAGGCGCGGTCGTCGAAGCTCTCGCGCTCGAACTCGCGCAGGAACGCGGCGAGGGCCTGGAGGTCGGCCGCCCGCAGCGAGCCGGGGCCGCCGGCCACGCGCAGATCGGCGACGAGCCCCTCACCCTGCGGCAGCAGCTCGCCGATGCGCGCCGCGCGCCGGGCATCGGCGCCGCCGTCGTCGGCCTCGACCGCGGTGAGGGCGACCGGCTCCACGTGGCCCCACGCGGCCGCGAGCTCCTCGTTCAGCCGGTCGATGCGCGCCTGCGCACGGGCCCACTGGCGGGCGAGCAGCACCGCGCACACGGCCGCGGCCAGCGAGCCGAGGAGGCCGATGAGCCACGCCGCTGGGTGCAGCGGCGGGATGAGGAAGAGGATGATCGAGGCGGCGATGACGACGACGAGCACCGAGGCCGCGATCGAGTTGACGAGGAAGTCTGCAAAACGCTTCACGCCCACAAGCCTAGTCAATCGCCGCACGGTCCCGAACATCTATGCTGGTCGTGCCGACCAGTTCGCACCGTGCGGCCGGCCGTCGACTCGTAGGGAGTGAGCGGAACGCCATGACAGTCATCTCCGTCATCGGGTGCGGCTACCTCGGGGCCGTCCACGCCGCGGCCATGGCGTCGATCGGCCACGACGTCATCGGGGTCGATGTCGACGCCGAGCGCATCGCCGCGCTCGCGCAGTACCGCCCGCCGTTCTTCGAGCCGGGCCTGCCGGAGCTGCTGAGCGCCGGCCAGGAGTCCGGTCGGCTGGCCTTCACCACGGACATCGGCGCCGCGCGCGCGGCCTCCGTCCACTTCGTGTGCGTGGGCACCCCGCAGGCGCGGAACGGGCTGGGGGCGGACATGGCGTTCGTCGATGCCGCGGTCGACTCGCTGCTCCCGCAGCTCGACACCGGCGATCTCGTGGTGGGCAAGTCCACCGTGCCCGTGGGCACGGCCGAACGGCTGGCGCCGGCCATCCGCGAGCGCGGGGCCGAACTCGCCTGGAACCCGGAGTTCCTGCGCGAGGGCCACGCGGTCGAGGACACCCTGCGGCCCTCGCGGTTCGTCTACGGCGTTCCCGCGGGCAAGGCGGGCCAGCGCGCGGCCGCCAAGCTCGACGAGGTCTACGCGGACGGCCTGGAGGCGGGCATCTCCCGGCTGACCGCCGACTACGCGACGGCCGAGCTCGTCAAGACCGCCGCGAACTCCTTCCTGGCCACGAAAATCTCCTTCATCAACGCGATGGCCGAGCTGTGCGAGGCCTCCGGTGCCGATGTCACGGTCCTCGCCGAGGCACTCGGGATGGACGAGCGGATCGGCCGCGCCTTCCTCAACGCCGGCCTGGGCTTCGGGGGCGGCTGCCTGCCCAAGGACATCCGCGCGTTCATGGCCCGTGCCGACGAGCTCGGCGCGGACCAGGCCGTGGGCTTCCTCCGCGAGGTCGACGCGATCAACCTGCGCCGGCGCGAGCGCACGGTCGACCTCGCCCGCCAGGAGCTCGACGGCAGCGTCGCCGGGCGCCGGATCGCGGTGCTCGGAGCCTCGTTCAAGCCCAACTCGGACGATGTGCGCGACTCCCCGGCGCTCGATGTCGCCCGGATGCTCGCGCGCGAGGGCGCCCAGGTCCGCGTCGCCGATCCGCAGGCGCTCGACAACGCCCGGCGCGTGGCCCCCGAGCTGGACTACGCGACGACCGCGGCCGAGGCGCTCACCGGAGCCGACCTCGTCCTGCTGCTCACCGAGTGGGCCGAGTACCGCGACCTCGATCCACAGGACGCCGGCGCCGCCGTCGCGCGGCGGGTCGTGGTGGACGGGCGCAACGCCCTCGACCCGCACCGCTGGCGCTCGGCCGGCTGGACCTATCGCGCGCTGGGGCGGCCATGAGGATCGGCCTCGTCACCGACTCCACCGCGCGGCTGGGCCCGGCGGAGGCGCAGCGGCTGCGCGACGAGCTCGCCGGGCACTTCGACATTGTCGAGCTCACGGTCTCCGTCGACGGTGCGGAGCGCCCCGATTCGCAGTGGTCGCCCGCCGATGTCTGCACCGCGATGGCGGCGGGGCTGCCCGTGACGACGTCGATGCCCGCTGCAGGCGACTTCGCGGACGCCTACCGGCGCCTCATCGCCGACGGCGCGGAGGCCCTCATCGTCCTCACGCTGTCCGCGGAGCTCTCCGGCACCTGGCAGGCGGCGCGCGCCGCGGCGGACGAGGTCATGGCCGAGGGCGATGCGACGATCGCCGTCATCGACTCGCGCACGATCTCCGCGGGCCTTGCCGGGGCCGTCGCGATCGCCGCGGCCGGCGCGCAGCTCGAGCCGGACCAGCTCGCGGCCGAGGTCGCCGACTGGTGCTCCGAGGAGACCCGCGCGTTCTTCGTCCCGGCCAGCCTCGAGTACCTGCGCCGCGGCGGGCGGATCGGCGCCGCCTCCTCGCTCATCGGCAGGGCGCTGTCGATCGTGCCCGTCCTCGGCCTGCGGGACGGGGCGGTGGTCCCGCTGGCCCGGGTGCGCACCCGGGCCCGGGCCGAGGAGCGGATGGCCGCGCTGCTGCTGGCCAGCGCGCAGGAGTTCGCCGACCGCTACCCCGGCCGCGGGATCGAGATCGTGCTCCTGCACGCCGAGGAGACCGCGGCCGCCGCCGGTGCCCCGTTCGCCCGCCTGCACGAGCAGGTCAGCGCGCTCCCGCTGCCGGAGGGCACCCGCGTGAGCAGCGCGGCGATCTCCACCGTCGTCACGGCCCACGTGGGGCCGGGCACGGTGGGCGCGTTCGTCCAGACCGCCCCCTAGCCGCGCGGGGTCACAGCCCCCGCCGCGCGTGCGCGCGGGGCCTGGGCGCCGCCGCTCGGCCGTCCCCAGGCCCGGCGCCCCGCCCCAGCCGGTTCCCCGGTTGCCTAGCGTGCGCTCCATGGCGCCCTCACCCGATGACCGCTTCGCAGGCCTCCTCGACCGCAGCGCCGCCCGCGGCTGGAGCCCCGCCGACGACGATGACGTCGACGACCTCGACGACCTCCTGCCGCGCACGCGGCCCGTGCCGCGGCGCACGATCATCGTGGTGGTCAGCGTGCTGGCGGTGGCGGCGGCCCTCGCGTTCTTCCTGCTCACCCGGCCGCGGGCCCCGGCCGCCGAGGACACGGCGGCGCCGCTGGTCAGCGATGCCGCCGGCGGGCAGGCGGGCGGATCCGGCGAGCTGAGCGGGGCGGGGAACGCAGGGACCGCCGCCGCGGAGGCGTCCGTGCACGTCGTGGGCGCGGTGCGCCGGCCCGGTGTCGTCCGGCTGCCCACCGGCTCCCGCGTGGCCGACGCGATCACGGCAGCGGGCGGCGCGCAGCCGGCCGCCGACGAGGCCCGCGTCAACCTCGCCCGCAGGGTCGTCGACGGGGAGCAGATCGTGGTGCCGAAGAAGGGGGAGGCGCTTGCCCAGTCCGCCCCCGCGGCCACGGCTCCCGGGGGCTCCGGTGAGGGCACAGGCGGGAACTCCGGCGGGGGCTCAGGCGGGTCCGGGGGAGGCTCCGCGGGCGCACCGGTGAACATCAACACCGCCGACGAAACCGGGCTCGACGCGCTGCCGGGCGTCGGCCCGGCGACCGCACAGGCGATCATCGGGTACAGGGAGGAGCACGGGGCGTTCGCCTCGGTCGACGCGCTCACGGACGTGCCGGGCATCGGCGATGCCACGCTCGAGAAGCTGCGCCCCCTCGTCACGGTCTGACCCGCCTCGGCGCCGGGGCCGGCGCCGAGGCGGTGGGCGGCGCGATGGCAGCGGGCCAGGCCACGGGCGGCCGGATCGCGGCAGGCCAGACCACAGCCGGACCGGTGGGCCACGGGGTGGGCGCGGCGGGCGGGTCGGCGTTCGAGGTGCGGCGCTGGGCGCGGCCCGGCGGGTGCTCCTCGAGCGCGCCGCGACCGTGCGCCTGGCCGCGGCCACAGCGGCGGCATGGGCGGCCGCCCTTGCACCGGTGCCTGCCGGGTGGGTCATCGCCGGCGCCGGAGCCGCCGCCCTCGCGGCGCTTGCGGTGCTGCTGCGGGCCCGCTCGGCGCCCGGCCGTCCCGCGGTTCCCACCGGTCGAACCGCGGGCCCGGCGGATCGTGCCGGCGGCCAACCTGGGCGAGCCGGCGGCCAACCTGTGCGAGCCGGTGACCAGCCGGCACGAGCGGCCGGCCCGGCGGGACTGACCCGCGGCGCGGGACGAGCCCATGGCCCGGTGGGACGAACCGGACGCCTGCCGGGGCGAGACTCGGCAGGCAGGGTGGCTGCCGCCGCGCTCCTGTTCGCGGCACTGGCCGCCGGAGGGGTGGGCGTCGTCACCGCGCGCGGGCAGGCGGCGGCGGGGGACTTCGACGGCGAGCTGCTCATCGTCTCCGATCCGCACACCGGCCCCAGCGGCCTCGTACGCGCGCAGGCGAGGGGCGGGGCCGGGACTGTGAGCCTGCTCAGCCGCACCGCGCTGCCGCCCGCCGGCAGCCGCGTCCGGGTGCGCGCGCAGCTGCGGCGCAGCGGCCCGGAGCTCGTTGCGTTCCTCAGCGGCGCTCCGGAGGTCCGCGTGCCCCCGGGGCCGGCGTGGCGGCTGCGGGCCGGGCTGCGCGCCTACCTGCGCCAGGCCGCTGGCACCGCGACGGAGGGCGCCGCCCTGCTGCCGGGCCTCGTCGTGGGCGATACGAGCGGCGTCGGCGAGGGCCTCGATGCGGACATGAAGACCGTCTCCCTGGCCCACATCACCGCCGTCTCCGGTGAGACTACTACAAAGAGAGGTGCGTAATCCTAGGCAGTGCCCCGGTGCTTGCGTAGCCTCGGATGAAGAGCCGATCGTGTGAGATGAGAACTGGTTCGTGCGCAACCGCGCGGGCCGAGACACTCCACAGGCGCGAGGTGTGAGAGGAGAGCGCAGGAGTGGATGAAACGTTCGGGCACGAGGACGAGGCGTACCGGACGTGCGCCGAGTGCGGTGGTGACTGCGAGCCGGAACCCGTGCCGACCGATGCAGGCATGCGCATCGCCTTCAGCTGTCCCACCCACGGTGTGCACACCGTCATCGACCCGTTCGAGGACTTGAGGTAGTTGCTGGTCGGTGGCCGCCTGCGGCGACCCGGGAGTCGAGCTGACAGCTCAGAACAACCTGGAGGTACCGCCATGACTTGGAAGACCATCAACGAGAGCGTGACCGTGCACTATCCGCACTTCACGATGACCGGCTCCATCGACCACGATCCTGCTCAGGCGGCACTCGCTCAGGTCGACGCCGAAACGGGCGAGGATGAGGTTCTCTCCGTCGATCTCTCTGGGTACGGCTATGTGCCAGGTCCCCATGAGGTCTTCGTGAAGGACTGGTCGGAGCACCGCGGATTCGCTGCTGCATTGCAGGTGGCAGGCGTCATCGAGATCGTCGGAGAGGTCCTCGTTGGACCCTTCATGTCGAGGGCGTACAGAGTGCGGATTACGCGCGGAGAACTCTAGAAACGGTGTGCGCCTGCCAGCGCAGGAGACGGCCACGCATGGCGGAGCGCGGTGCGTCAGTTTCGACGCATCGCGATGCGTTTGTATGCTCGGCGCAGCCGCTTGAGGCACATACCGATCACGAGGAGGAAGTGCACCGTCGCAGCGACGGCTATACCCGTCAGGACCGGCCCTATTTGGTCGTCCCCAATCCACTTCCCGGCACCACCGACGATGAGGAAGAGCGCCAGGGCGAGACCCCAAAGAATGGCCCACAGCGTGTTCGCCATGCACTCGTCCACGAGCACGTAGTCGTCCTCACCGAGCCTCTTGTCCGTGCCCAAAGTGACGCGCAGCTGGAACAGGAACACGGCCATGGCGAAGAGCAGCCCGGCCACGATCGAGATGCCCGACACGGCAGCACCGACCTCGGACATCTTCGCGCCGAGCTTCCAGACGGCCACGCCAGCGCCTAGAGGGAGGAATGCCTGCCAGGCGATCGCCCACCAGTCGGGACGGCCCGTGCGGTTGTCATAGAGCGTGCGGAAGTGATCGGCGGGCACGCTCCACAGAGACGCTTTGCCCATCTCGTCACGCTCCTTGCTGCGACGGGCTGCTCCATGCTGAGTTCCACTCACCGCCGGCCCGTGCTAGCAGGTCGCGTACCGTCTCGGTGCATCTCTCCACCAGCTTGTCGACGTCGAGGGCCTCCTCGTTGGAGTCGTTGAGCACCTCGCGGATCGCAGGTGCCCCCTCTGAGCCCAATTGGAACTTCTTGGTCCGCCCGTCCCTCACCATCGTCACGAAGACGTCGTGGTCCTCGGGTAACTCGTCGACTGCAACCACCTCGGCCACGACGCTTGCGTGGTGCAGTTCCCCGAGGAGCTTGCCCGGAAAGAACCCGCGCCTCTCTGGCCGCGCGACGTGCGACACCCGGCCTACCTTGACCGTCAAGCCGTCGGCGACGTCCGCGCTTTTGCCAGTAACGCGCACCTCGACCTCTGTGAGCTTGGCTGCCTCTCGCCACGCCTCGCCCTCGGTGACCGGGGCAGTGACCATGGTGATCTGATCGGTGTACTGGCTGAAGTGGGACTTGAACAGGCGGAGTATCCGGCCTCCCGCGGAGCCGCGCGACGACTCTTCGGAGAGGAAATAAGCTCTCTCTCCTTCGGCAGGAACGAACAGCATCGCCCGGTTCTGCCCCGTGGGTGCCTGGTGGTTCTCGATCTCTCCGACAGGGTCGCCGGTATCGGTGTCGACAACTTCCCCAGGCTCTCCATACGCACCAACCCGCAGATCGAGCAGAACCACCCGAGGCGCGTAACGCGTCACCTCCGCAACGCTGACCCAAGTCTGTCGTCTCTCATCGTGCGTGTCGGACGTACTCAAGCCCTTCGTCCAGGTCGCGAAGAGGTCCAGAAGGTCTTCACCACCGAGGTCGGCGGGCGCGAAGCTGGCCGCGTTGTGCTTCCGCTTCTGGTGGAACGTCAGCTCCGATACGGTCAGGACGCGACGGCCCATGGATTCCTCCTCGATGACGTGTGTAAAGGAAGAGCGCGAGGCACGCCCCGAGCGGCATTACGGGTTGAATAGCCCTGCATCGCGTTGATCGACATCAGCGCACCCCCCGCTCTGACACTCCGCCTGCGAACGCTTCTGCTTGTTCCAGCACAAGCTCGATCGCTTTGGCCTCTGCGTCAGGCGGATAGTCGTACTTCGCGAGGATGCGTCGCACCTTCGATCGCATCGCGGCCAGCACGGACTCCTTGAGGTTCCAGTCGATGGTTGCCGACTGACGGACCGACTTCACCAGCTCCTGCGCGATCTGCTTGAGCGTCTCGTCACCGAGCTCCAAGACCGCAGCGTCGTTCTGAACGACGGCGTCATAGAAAGCGACCTCGTCTTCGCGCAGCCCGAGCTCCTCGTGCCGCTTCTGAGCGTCGCGCATCTGCTTCGCGAGCTTCACCAGCTCGGCGATGATTTCAGCGGTCGTCAACGAACGGTTCGTATAGCGGTTCACGGCCTCATCGAGCATCTCCGAGTACTTGCGCCCCTGGACGACGTTCGTTCGCTGCACCGTACGGATCTGGTCGTTCAGGAGACGCCGCAGCAGCCCCATCTGAAGGTTTGGCTTGTCCTTCTCCGCAAGCGAATCGAGGAACTCATCGCTGAGGATCGAGATCTCAGGCGTCTCGATCCCGGCGAGCTTGTACACGTCCACGACCTGATCAGCAGTGACCGCCTCGTTGAGAAGTTGACCGAGCGCGGTGTCGATCTCGACCGCGCCCGAACCGCCTCGGCCGGAGTCGGGGTTCTGGATCTTCAGAATCGCTGCTCGGACGTCCGTGAACAGTCGGACATCGTTCCGGACCGCGGCTGCCTCGTCGCGCGCGCCCGCCAGCGCGAACGCCTTCGCCAGAGCCAGGACCTGGTCATTGAATCGCGAGGTCCGGTCTGGGTCCGCCATGACGAAGTCGAGGACCTTCGCGTACTCGTTCAACCGCTGCGAGGCTGTCAGCTCCGGGGAAGAGTCAAACTGGACGCCGTGAAGGAGCCCGCACACGATGTCGTGCTTCTCCAGCATCACCTGGACCATCTCGTCGATGGGCACGCCAGCCTGATCGCGGTCGGACGGCGAGTACTCGCTCAACGCGTTCTGGAGGTTCGCGAACACTCCGATGTAGTCGACGATCAGCCCGCCAGGCTTGTCGCGGAACGTCCTGTTGACCCGAGCGATGGCCTGCATGAGCCCTGCGCCCTGCATGGTCTTGTCGACGTACATCGTGTGCATCGACGGGGCATCGAAACCCGTCAACCACATATCGCGAACAATGACCAGTTCCAGCGGGTCGTCCGCGTTCTTCGCCCGCAGCTTGAGGTCCTTGCGCACGTCTTTCGAGTGGATGTGCGGTTGGAACTCAGCAGGATCAGACGCGGACCCGGTCATGACGACCTTGATCTTGCCCTGGGCAGGATCATCTGAGTGCCAATCCGGCCGCAGGGCCACGATCTTCTCGTAGAGCCGCACCGCGATGCGGCGGCTCATGGTGACGATCATGCCCTTGCCGAACAGCGACTCGCGCCGCTTCTCCCAGTGCTCCACGATGTCACGAGCTACGAGGTCAAGTCGTGCCTCCGCTCCGACGACCGCCTCCAGCCGCGACCAACGTGACTTCGCAGCTGTTGCTGTGTCTTCCTCGACGGACTCGGTGATCTCGTCGGCGAGGTCGTCGAGGGCTCCCAAGTCAGCTTCCGACAGCTCGATCTTTGCCAGCCTGGACTCGTAGAAGATCCGGACAGTCGCGCCATCCTCCACGGCTCTTGTGAGGTCGTACACATCGACGTAGTCGCCGAACACAGCCCGGGTGGACTTGTCGTTCGACTCGATCGGGGTGCCGGTGAAACCAAGGTAGGTTGCGCCGGGGAGCGCGTCGCGCATGTGCTTGGCCAGCCCGGACTTGAGACGTCCCTGCCTGTCAAGCGTCTCGCTGAAGCCGTACTGGCTCCTGTGCGCCTCGTCGGCGATCACGATGACGTTCCGACGGTCAGTGAGCACGGGGTTCGTGTCCCCGTCCTCGCCCGGCGCGAACTTCTGCAAGGTGGTGAACACGATCCCACCCGACGCGCGCTTCAGTTTCGCTCGCAGATCCGAGCGCGTTGCCGCCTGCACCGGCGTCTCAGGAAGAATGCGGGCCGGGGCGAATGTCTCGCCGAACAGTTGATCGTCGAGATCGTTGCGATCAGTGATGAACACCAGCGTCGGGTTCGCCATGCGCGGGTCGCGCATGATCTTCGCGGCGTAGAACACCATCTCGAAGCTCTTACCGGAGCCCTGGGTGTGCCACACCACGCCGCCGCGACGGTCGCCATCAGGGCTTGACGCTTGCACCGTGGACTCGACGGCAGCGTTGACCGCCCAGTACTGGTGGTACTTGGCCACACGCTTCACGAGCGCCCGCGTCGGCTGCCCCGTCGACTTGTCGGTGACTGTCTCGTCGCTGAACACCACGAAGTTCTTCAGCAGATCCAGGAACCGCTTCGGCTCGAAGACCCCCTTAATGAGCACTTCAAGCGCCGGAAGGCTGCTGACAACCTCGCGCCCCTCGATCGTCTTCCACGGCGCGTAGTGCTCGAATGCGCCCGAGTAACTGCTCATCGCCGCCGACGTGCCGTCAGAGATCACCGTGACTGCGTTGGGCACGAACACCGACGGGATGTCATGGCGGTAGGTCTGCACCTGGTTCCACGCCGACTTCAGCGTCGCGTGCTCAGCGGCCGGGTTCTTTAGCTCCAGCAGCGCGAGCGGGAGCCCGTTGACCATCACGAGCACGTCAGGGCGGCGGTTCTTGCCGTTCTCAACGATCGTGAACTGGTTGACAGCCACCCAGTCGTTGTTCTCCGGCTCGTCGAAGTCCACAAGCCACAAACGCGTCGTTCGCAGCAGACCATCATCCCCGCGATGCTCAACCGGTACGCCCTCCGTGATGAGCTTGTGCAGGCGAGCGTTCTCGTCAATAGGGCTCTGTGACTCGGCACGCTGCACTGTCTTCAAAGCCTCTGCGATCAGCGCGGCGTCCGTATCAGGGTTGATCTGCCGAAGCGCGTCCCGCACACGCCCCCACAGCACGACGTCCTCGTACGACTCCCGCTCAGCGCCAGGCTCTCCCGGCGCGATCTCAGGTCCGTGCACACGTCGGTAGCCCAGCTCGGCGAAGTACTCCAGAGCGGCCTGCTCGATGACGTTCTCGTTGAAGCTGCTCATGGCTCGCTCCTCGTTGCGGCAACCGACGTCGGTGCGCCGCGTTTTGCTAGGTATACCTCGACCAGGAAGCTCGCGACAGTCTTCGCCGAGTTCACCGCCACTCGGGCATGTCGATCCTGTGGCTGCACATGACGCGCATGCCCGTCACTCGCCATGTTCCGGATCGCTGCCAGACCGTTGACGATCTGGACCAGGCCGCGTGCGATCTGCTTGAACCCTTCGTCGACCTGGTCGTCCTTGTCGTCGATCCGAAGAATCTTCGCGACCGCCTTGTACTGTCGCTGGAGGTCACCGGCATAGTTCCCGCTCTGGCCTGTCAAACGAACCTCCAGCTGTTCCAGCACCGCCTCAACCAAGGTGCGCGACACGGTGATCGCCCCTTCGAGGTCTGCGGCTGCGAGACGACGCTCCGCCTTGCCGGACAGTTCTCGGACATACGCCAGCGTAAGAATGTTCGGTGCGACTGGCGCAGCACTCAGCGGAACGGCGACGCCTTCCAGTCGCGACACGATTCCGCGATACTTGTCGATCGAGGCACGTTGGTCGTCTCCGTCTTGCTCGCCTCTATACTCGAGAAGTGCATGGAGAACACGCGCACATTCCGCCGTTGACGCAGAACGGAGGAAAGCGCGTAAGCGCTTGGCTTTCGAGAGACCTGTCTCTTCCGGCTCGATCTCGACATCGAGGTCAGCAAAGAACTCCGCGAAAGTACGATTGCTGAAATCGAGCACGTAGCCACCCCCCATGTCGAGGACTTGTTCAACGATGCGGAGATCAGCCCCGCTAAGGCTCGATGGACTCATTTTGTCCCCACCGGAGCACGTAGACGGCCAGAGAGCAGTTCGGGCAAGAGTGCATCACGGAGAGCGGAAAGTCGGGCTGACTCTGCACGTAGGCTTTCCGAGCGCTTTAGCATTGCGAGCGCCGACTCTTTCAGCACTGTCGGTGCACTCGTAAAGTCGGGGACTTCGATCGCCAACACGTCGTCGGGCTTGACTCTCTGATGACTACCCGACGTGCCGGTCACGCGCTTAGGCATCTCACCGCGGAAGAAGGGATCACGAAGTGCTAGCCATACTGCGGCTAGCCGCAGTTCGTCCTCGGCGGTCAATACGAGGAACTCGGTAGACGCCAGCGCCGGGAGCTCCGAGAGGGCGGAGACCCACCACGTACGATTGAACCTTGGGTTGAGCCGCGAAAGAAGAATTGCCCGCTTCGGCACCTTGAGTTTATTGCTCATAATCGACGATGCTGCGACTCTCTCGGGCCTGGCGTCCCTGTCGAACGCAGGAAGGCTGAGATGGTCGACCTGGGTGTTGCCGAGATTCGAGGGGTTCAGCGACTCCTTGACTGGGGTCGCGATGTGGCCCAATGGGACCGTTGGAAGTGTTTCTCTGCGTTGCTCTGAGTATGAGTCGAGTAAATCGGAGATTAGTGCAGCCAACCGCAGGTTCGAGGCGATCTTGTTGTCAAGCGCTCCGAGCGTCGCAGCGATGGCCTGTTGAGTCCTCAGCGGAGGGGCCGGTACCTCTACGGCGGACAGGGAGGCCTGGCTCAGTTTGGGCTGTGCGGAGCCAGTGATATAGCCCGAAATGTCGGCTGCCTCGAGGGCGTAAGACAAGAACCTCGTGTCATTCTCGCTATTGCCCTGAAGCACATGAGCGTGATTATTTACCCAGAATCTGCCGTCGGCCAGGAAAGAGACAGGAGTCCTGCGGCTCCGGAGATTCTCGCCATCCTCCGCTACGAGTAGGTGAAGGCCCTCAAATAGGTATGAGTCGACGAAATCCACAACCCCACTCGCGCCGTAGTAGGGGTAGGGACCCCGCCGCCTGTCTGAAGCTTTGACGGGCACGCGTTTCCGATCGAGGTTGATTACTAATTGGCCTAACGGGCGGTAAGGAACCTCTATCACGACTTCAACGCCCCTACTCGCTGCCGAACCTCGTCTTCCAGTTCCCGCCCGCGCTCGAACTCCACGAACAGTTCCTTCGTGAGGCGATCGATCTTCTCGTCGATCAGTTCGTCACCGACCTCCGCCTCCGCAGCGCCGACGTAGCGACCTGGCGTGAGTACGAAGTCGTGCTTCGCGATCTCCTCGACTGAGACCGACTTTGCGAAACCGGGGACGTCCTCATAGTCGCCTTCGTGGTTACGCCACTCGTGGTAGGTGTCCGCGATCTGCGCAATGTCGTCGTCCGATAGCACGCGCAGTCGTCGCGACTGCATAGCTCCGAGCTTGCGGGCGTCGATAAACAGCACCTCCCCTTTGCGTGCACGGTGACCATTGCCGTCACGACCCTTGGACACGAACCACAGCGACACGGGGATGCCTGTGTTGAAGAACAGCTTGTCTGACATCGCTACGATGCAGTCGACCAGGCCCGCCTCGACGAGCCGCTGACGGATCTCGCCCTCGCCACTGCTCTTGGAAGACAGTGACCCGTTGGCGAGCACGAAGCCCGCTGTGCCGTTGGGCGCGAGGTGGTGGATGAAGTGCTGAACCCAGGCGAAGTTCGCGTTGCCCTTCGGCGGTGTCCCGTACTTCCACCGAGGGTCGTCGGCGAGCTTCGCATCCCACCAGTCAGAGACGTTGAACGGCGGGTTAGCGATCACGTAGTCAGCGCGGAGATCCTGATGCAAATCCTCGGTGAACGAGTCCGCCGAGTGCGAGCCCATGTCAGCTTCGATGCCCCGCAGCGCGAGGTTCATCTTTGCGAGCTTCCACGTTGTGTCGGTGAACTCCTGGCCATACACCGAGATGTCGGTGCGCTTGCCTCCATGGGCCTTCACGAACTCAGCCGACTGCGCGAACATACCGCCCGAGCCCGCGGCGGGGTCGTAGACGCGACCCTTGTAGGGCTCCAGCATCTCCACGAGCGTCCGGACGACGGAGCGTGGCGTGTAGAACGCTCCGGCGTCCTTGCCAGTCTCTTTGCCCGCGAACTGGCCCAGGAAGTACTCGTACACGCGGCCGAGCACATCGTCTGCGCCGTGATCGTCGGTCTCGGTGAAGCCGATCGACCCGATGAGATCTACCAGCTCACCGAGGCGGCGTTTGTCGAGCCCGTCCCGGCCGTAGTTGCGTGGGAGGACACCACGCAGGGAGGGGTTCTCCTTCTCGATGAGGTCCATCGCCTGGTCGATCTGCTGGCCGATCTCAGGCTGCTTGGCCACCGACTGCACGTAGCCCCACCGAGCGAGGGATGGCACCCAGAAGACGTTCTGACTCGCGTACTCGTCCCGATCCTCCAGGAACGACTCGATCCGCTCGGGCTTGATGCCCTCGGCGGCCAGCTCGTCCTTGAGCTGCTCGCGGCGCTCCTCGAACCGGTCGGAGACGTACTTGAGGAACACCAGGCCCAGCACGACGTGCTTGTACTCGCTGGGCTCCTGGTTGCCCCTGAGCTTGTCAGCGGCATCCCACAGTGTCTGTTCGAGCGTTTTCGCTGGCTTCGCCTTCGCGGCCCGTCTCGCCATAGTTCGTACTCCTTCGCGCGAGAAACGCGCCTTCGTTTGCAATTTTCAGCTCCATCTCAGGATACCGAGCACCACGGGCATCGGAGGGTCTCCAGGCAGCTGGCGCGCCGCGGAGCGGCGCCCGGGGGTCGGTGTGAGAGCGGTTGACGCGGCGTAAGCGCGTCATTTCATCAGAGCCTGACTGCCTGTCGCGTTCGCCGCTCTCCTCGACCTGAGGAGGAGATCCATGGCTACGAACACCTTGGACAGCACGCCCCGAGTGTGGGTCGGCTGCCTGCACTGCTACAACTCCGGACGCCTCGTCGGCGAGTGGTTCGACGCCGTCGAGGCGGCCGAGGTCACCCTGGCCGACGTGCACCGGGGCGCGGGCGGTACCCGCGGCGGTTGCGAGGAGTTGTGGTGCTTCGACCACGAGAATCTGCCCGTACGCGGCGAGATGAGCCCGTACGAAGCCGCCCAGTGGGGCAGCTCGCTGGCATCAGTCCCGGAGCACCAGCGCGAGGCGTTGTGCGCGTGGGTGAGGAGCGGTGACTACGTGGCTGAGGGCACGGGCGACCTGCCGAGCATCCCGGACTTCGAGGACCGCTACTGCGGCGAGTGGGAGTCGTTCCGCGAGTACGCGGAGGAGCTGGCCGACGGTACAGGCCTCCTGTCGGGAGTTCCCGAAGACGTTGCTCGGTACTTCGACTGGGCTGCGTGGACCCGTGACCTCGCGTTCGACTACACGGTCGAGGACGCGCCAGGAGGCGGCGTGTTCGTCTTCCGCAACCTGTGACTGGAAGGAGGTGCCCTGATGACTGATGACCAGTGGGAGCTGCGCGTGTGCGTGCAATGCGACATGCCGAGCATCGCCAAGCGGGTGCTCATCGTGGCAGAAGACATGAGCGTGAGCCGGGTCTACTACTGCCCGGAGCACGGACCGCTGTCGATCGCAGTGGTGGTGGACATGCATGCCATCCGAGACCGACGGAGGGGAGAAGCATGAGTGCCGAGTCAAGCGCGTGCAGTCATGCCCTGGCGTTCAACTGGTGGCGGGGCTGCTCTGAGCTTTCTGACGAGGAGGCGCGCCTGCACGACCTGCTGGCGTTGCACCGGGCGACGGTCGAGCTGATCCGTGATCAGCGGGATCTGCTCGGGTACTACGACAGCGACGAGGAGCTGGGGATCAGCTCTGGTCCGTGACGCCGTCCTCGTCCCAGGGGCCGCCTGTGAGGAACTCCAGCGGGTCGACCTCCAGCGTCCGGGCGATGTGGTCGATCGTCTGGAGCTGGAGGTTCATCTGCCCGGTCTCGATGCGCCTGAGGTAACGGACGTCGAAGCCGAGTAGCTCGGCTGCCGTCTCTTGCGTCATGCCCTTGTGCTTGCGGTAGGCGCGCAGGTTGCGTCCCACGTACTCCTGGAGGGGGCGGGCGAGGACGGGGAGGTCGACTCGCTCCGCATCGAGGCGTTCATCTTTAGGCACTCTTTCAACAGTCAGCCTGATTCCCGCCCTTTACCAGGGTATTCTGATACCCGGTAGACCCGTGCCTGTTCGAGGGGAACACCAGACCAGAGACGAGAAAGAGAGCCCGTATGCCACGCCGCAAGACCCTGCCCACCGCCCTCACCACAGCAGCGGCCGTCACGGCGCTGATGCTGGCCGGCTGCTCGTCCTCGCCCACGGGAGAGGGCGCGAACGGTTCCGGCTCGAACGAGGGCAAGCCCTCGCAGGCGCAGTCGGCCACGGTCTACGACTTCCCGCTCAACGGCATGGAGCCCGTGGGCAAGGGTGAGCAGCTCACCGTGGTCCTTCCTGACGACCTCAAGCAGGCGGCAGGCAAGGAAGCCAGCAGCGTCGTGGTCGAGAGCTTCACCGTCTCGTCCCACACGTTGCAAACGTCCGAATACTGCGCCGTGGACATCAGCGTCGAGTTCGTCTCCGACGACGCGAAGAAAGGGCTCCTGAACTCCTACAACAAGGTGGAGAACCTGAGCGACGGCACCGACGGGCAGAAGATCGCCCACGCCACGCTGTACCGGGGCGAGATCGCCACGCTCGACGAACTCGATGAGACGAACCCAGAGGAAGGGATCTACGCCGCCGACGACGGTTCGCAGATCGTTCAGGTCGCCGACTGCGCGTCCTCACCGCAGGACGACGACGCTGACATCACACTCGGCTTCAGCTACCCCGGGACCCGCAACTCCCTCGGCGACTCGTACGAGGTCTACAAGGACTTCGCGACGGCAAACCTCGCCGTCATGACCGACGGCAGTGTCTCGGTCGCCTCGACGGACACCGGCGACTGGACGCGTGACAGCTCTGGGAAATGGATCAAGGACTGATCCGACCACGCCCCAAGAGAGCAACAACCCCGCAGCCATTCGGCTGCGGGGTTGTTCTTTTCCTCCGAAGGCTGACTATGTCAACTCGAAGGGGGCCTACCCCCGGTTCGTGGACACGGGGGTTGTTTACGCTGCGAGCGCCAGCGTAGCGGTGTAGGCGCGCTCGTAGGCGTTCGGGGAGAGGTAGCGGCACCAGGAATGGCGGCGCTTGGTGTTGTAGCGGGTCAGCCATCGGAACATCTTGCGGCGGCAGGACAGCTCGTCGGTGAAGCACGCGGCGTCCCGGAGAACCTCGCGCTTCAGCGTCGCGTTGAATGACTCTGCCATCGCGTTGTCGGCGCTGGTGCCGACGGCTCCCATCGACTGGGTGACGCCGAGTTGCTGGCAGAGCTCGGCGTAGGCCTTGGAGGTGTAGACCGACCCGTGGTCGCTGTGGAAGATCGCTCCTGCCAGAGATCCACGGGTCGCGGCGGCGGCCTTGAGCGCGTCGGCGACGAGGTCGGTGCGCATGTGATCGGCGATGGCCCATCCCACCAGACGGCGGCTGTAGCAGTCGATCACGGTCGCCAGATATAGGTTCCCGCCGCCACTGGCCTCGGACAGCGGCAGGTAGGTGATGTCGCCGACGTAGCGCTGGTTCGGCGCCTCGGCGGTGAAATCCCGTTTCAGCAGGTCAGGAACGACCTGGTCGGCCGGTTCGGGCACCGTCGTGCGGTGCTTGCGCTTCTTGACGTACCCGCTGAGTCCGGCCTCCCGCATCACGCGGGCGACCCGCTTGTGGTTGACGCGGTCCTCGGGCGCGGCCCCGTCGTTGAGCTCGGCCGTGATCCGCGGGACGCCTTGGGCATCGTCCTCCGCGTGGATGATGCGGATCCGCTCGAGCAGCTCGCCATCGGAAGCGGCCCGCGCGGACCGAGCTGGGGTGCCTGTCTGCCAGGCGTAGTAGGAGGAGCGCTCGATCTCGACGAGCTCGCACAGTCGCTTCACCGGGTAGGTGGTGGAGTTCTCGGCGACGAACTGGAAGCGACTCACCAGCGCGTCTCCCCGGCGAAATACTTCGCGGCCTTCTGGAGGATCTCCCGCTCTGTGGTGAGCTTCGTCGTCTCGGCTCTCAGCTGGGCGTTCTCCGCCTCCAGCCGTGCCACGCGCTGCTCGAGCGGCTCATCAGGATCCGATGTGGAAGCCGTCGGCGCGGACCGCAACGGGCTGTCTGTCAGCGTGCCGTCAGCCGCCGTTTTCTTCCCGGTCCCGTGAGTCTCCAACCACTGCCGCAGCGTTCCCCGGACGATCCCGAGGTCCTCCGCGATACCGCGGAGCGTCGCTCCCGGAGTCGACTCATACAGGTCGACCGCCTGCCGGCGGAACTCCTCGGAGTAGTTCTTTCTGGCCATGGTTCATAATCTCGCTTCCCCAGCCAATGCTGGAATCAGCGTGTCCACGAACAAGGGTCAGGCCCCCAGTGGCCCCATGGTGACGGCTTGATCTGGCCCCGGCCGGTGGTGGTACGGGCGTGATGGCTTGTCACGCCCTCGGACTGGGGGGTGCCGTTCATCCTCGCGGCGGCCGGGATCGAACGCTTCGCACGCGTGTCGGGTTGGGTGCGCGACCGCCATCGCCTCGTCCAGTTCGTCGGGGGCGGGCTGCTCGTCGTCGTGGGCGTGCTGCTACCCACCGGTGTCTGGGAAGACCTCACCCGATGGCTCCAGGCCGAGCTCGTGTCGGGCTTCCAGGTGCCGATCTGAGGCATCTGGCGACCATGGCGGTCGGATCGCGACCAAGGCCGCGAGCAGCGTTCAGCTGCCGAGCGTCACCCAGTAGTCCCAGAACCGGACAGCGATGAGTGCGGCGATGACCACGAGCCATACCGTGATCACGCTGGGACTGTAGGACGCGACCTGCCGAAGGCGCGCCGGGAACGGAATCCGACCGGTTCTGACGTTCTGGGCGGTGGTCGTGACGAACGCGGTGATGGCCGCGACCCAGACGATCATGCAGTAGGGGCACAGGGCGCCGATGCGGTACAGGCTCTGGAGGATCAGCCAGTGCACGAACACGACCCCGAGGGTGGTGCCGGCCTGGATGCCCCACCAGAACCATCCCGGCAGTGCCGCCCGGGTGAGCAGGACCACGCCGATGGTCAGCAGGGCCGTGAACCCGGCGACGCCGAGGATGGGGTTGGGGAACCCGAACGCGGCGGCCTGGTCGGTGTTCATGACCGACCCGCAGGACAGCACCGGGTTGATGCTGCAGGAGGGCACGTAGGCCGGGTCCGTGAGCAGGGCGATCTTCTCGAGGAGCAGGACGAACGCGGCGACCAAGCCGACCACGCTGGCGAGCGTCAGGACCCAAGCCGTGCCCCGACCCACGATTCGGTCCTGCTGGGTCGTTGCTGGTGCGTCTGCTCGGCCTGGTGCCGGTTCAGCCATTGAGGGCGGCGTCGATCTGGTCGCGGAAGTCCTGGACCGAGGACGGCTGCAGCTTCTTGCCGTTGAGGAAGAACGTGGGGGTGCCTTCCACGCCGAGGTCGAGGCCGTCCTGCCGGTCCCGTTCCACCCGCTCCTGGGTGGCCTTGGCGGCGACGGCCTTGTCGTAGGCGGCCATGTCCAAACCGAGTTCTTGGGCGAACCCGCGGAACAGGGACGCCTTGGAGTCCTGCTGCTCACCCCACGTCTCCTGCGTGTCGTACATGCGCTTGTACATGTCCTCGAACTTGCCCTGCTGGGCAGCGGCCTCAACAGCCAGAGCGGAGTTGACTGCGTTGGCGTGGCTGGGGATCGGGAAGTAGCGCACGACGAAGTCGACCTTGCCGGCGTACGTGGTGCGCAGCTCCTCCACGACGGGGTAGGCCGCACGGCAGGACTCGCACTCGAAGTCGAGGAACTCGACCAGCGTCACCTTGCCCGTCCCTGCGGCTCCGAGCCGGTGGCTGTCGTCGCGCACCAGCTTGCCCGTCCCCGCCCCGGCTCCGGTGGCCGCACCGGCGGCGTCGGCGGGGTCGGCCTTCTTGGGTGACAGTGCCAGGGCTCCAGCGATGAAGGCCACGAGCAGGGCGACGACGGCGGCGGAGACGAGGGCGTTGCGTTTCACGGGTGTCACAGGGGTCAGCTCCAGGTAAGTCAGGAAGGGCAGGGGGCTCGTGGGGCGAACGGGTCGGGGGCCCGGTCAGGTTCCCCGGGGTGGGAGGAAGCCGCGTCAGCGGTGGGTGAGGAGTTCGGCGAGATCTTGCGGGACGGGCATCGGCTGGGTCAGCGGGACGGTGGCGCGGCCGGTGTTGCCCTCGGGGTAGCGCCCGAGCGCGGATCCGGGTGCGGCGACTAGCAGCCGCAGGACCTGCCCGGCGGCTTCGCGGCGGTCGTGCTCGCTCCACGCCAGAGCGAACATGACCGCGTGGGCGCGGGTGTGCGGCCAGGCCCAGGGTTGGGACAGGATGTGCGCCCGTTCCAGCGCCGCCCACCGTTGCCCGCTCGTGGTGGCCGTGCGGGCGTGGCGCAGCTCGGCGTCGAACGCCGCACGGATCTGGGCTGGCATGCGGCGGCTCACGAGTGGTCCTCGCGCCGGGCGAGGGTCACGGGGGTGGGTGCCGCCTGTCGGTCCGCTGCCTGGTCGACGCCGCTCGTCGAGGTGGTGCAGCAGTCATCCGCGGCGCATTGCGAGGCTGAGGTCGTGGTGTCGGTGTCAGCACCGGCCCCCATGGCAGAGAGCGCCGCCGGGGCGCAGCAGTCGTCACCCTGCCAGTTCTGCCAGCCCTCGCGGGCCGCGACGGCCGCGATGACCAGGGCAGCGAGCGGGTCGGCCCAGAACCAGCCGAGGGTGGCGTTGAGCACCAGGCCGACCAGCAGCACCGCGGACAGGTAGGTGCACAGCAGGGTCTGGGTGCCGTCGCCCTCGACAGCGGCCGAGCCAAGCTCGCGACCGGTGCGGCGCTGCCACACGCTGAGGAAGGGCATCACCGCCAGGGAGGCGAGGGCCAGGCCGATCCCGACGGGGCTGGAGTCAGGGCGGGCGCCGGTGATCAGGGCGTGCCCGGCCTCGACGGTGAGGTAGGCGGCCAGGGCGAAGAACGAGATGGCGATGAGGCGCTGCGCCGCGCGTTCCCGGCTCTCTGGCAGGCGGTGGCGGAACTGCCACAGGATCACCAGCCCGGAGGACACCTCGACCAGGGAGTCCAGGCCGAACCCGACCAGCGCGGAGGAGCCGGCGATATTCCCGGCGGTGATCGCGATGACGGCCTCGACGGTGTTGTAGGCAACGGAGGCAGCGGCGAGCAGCTGGGCGCGGCGCATCAGGGTCGCGCGCCGTTCGGGGGTGGTCAGGGCGGTCCATGTGGTCACCAGGTGACCTCCTTGCATCCGGTGTGGGTGTTGGGTTCGACCTGGAGGGTGGCGTGCTCGACGCCGAAGCTGGTGAGCATGACCGTTCGGGCGCTGTCCAGGACGGCGTGCGCGTCCGCGCCCTCACTGGTCATCAGGTGGGCGGTGGCCACGTTCATCCCCGAGGTGAGGGTCCACACGTGCAGGTCATGCACGTTGCTCACACCCGGGACGGCTGCCAAGGCGGCTTCGACGTCGTCCGGTGCCATGTCCGCGGGCGCGTGCTGCCCCAGGACCGTGAGGACCTCCCGGCCCAGGATGATCGCGCGGACGGCGACGAAGATGGCGATGGCCAAGGCGATGCCGGTGTCCCACCACGCGTTTCCGGTCGCGGCCACCATGACCCCGGCGACGATGACGCCAACAGAGCCGACGGTGTCGGCGACGACCTCGAGGTAGGCGCCCTTGACGTTCAGGCTGTCGCTGGCCCCGCCGCGCAACAGCAGCAGGGCGATGATGTTGACCACCAGGCCGATGCCGCCGACGATCAGCATCGGCCCCGAGGCGATCTCCGCCGTGGCGCCGATGCGCCCGATGGCCTCCACCGCGATGTAGACCGAGACCCCGAGCATCAACAGGACAGCCAGGCCGGAGGCGAACACCTCGGCACGGTAGGACCCGAACGTGCGACGACCGGTGCTGTCCGGGCGAGAGGCGATCCGGGTGGCCACCAACGCCGCACCGAGCGCGACCACGTCGGCGGCCATGTGCCCGGCATCGGAGAGCAGCGCCAATGACCCTGACAGCAGACCTGCCACCAGCTCGACGACGAAGTAGCCGGCGACGAGGATGAACGCCAACCGCAGCCGCCACCGATGCGCCCCGCCCGCGCTTCCGTGGCCGTGTCCGTCGCTCACCGGATCGCCTGGGCTGACGCGATGCCGGCTGCTTGGTCGTGGGCGATGTGCTCCCTGGTCAGGTCCAGCAGCATCCGCACGTGGGCGTCCGCGAGCCGGTAGAACACCAACCTGCCCTGCCGGCGACCGGTCACCACCGCGGAGGCGCGCAGCATCCGCAACGACTGCGACACCGTCACCTCCTGCACACCGGTCGCGGCGGCCAGGTCGCACACGCACAGCTCACCGGCCTCGAGAAGCGCGAACAGCAACCGCGCCCGGGTCGGGTCGCCGAGGAGCTTGAACATGCTCGCCGCCCGCGCCAGCTCATCTGCCGGGAGCGTGGCATCCAGCACGAGCTGGACCTTCTCCGGGTGAACGCAGTGGACCGAACAGCCATCCAACCCAACAACCATGTCATCTGAGCGCATGATCAGATAATAGGGAATGAGCCGCCTGGGTCAAGTCCGCGAGGAGAAGCATCGAGCGATGCCCGCCCATAGAGCCGCACGGTCATACGACAACGTTGGCCCGGGCGTGGGCGAGCCGGTAGGAGTGGGTGCCGGTTTCGATGATGGTGCCGTTGTAGGTGAGCCGGTCCACGATCGCGGCGCACAGGCGGGGGTCGGTGAAGGTGTCGGTCCACCCGGAGAACGACTGGTTCGAGGCGATCGCGATGGAGTTCTTCTCTTCGCGTTCGGTGAGGACCTGGAAGAGAAGTTCGGCGCCGCGGCGGTCGAGTTCCATGTAGCCGAGCTCGTCGATCATGAGCAGGTCGACCCGGCCATAGCGGGCGATGGTCTTGGCGAGCTGTTTGTCGTCGACGGCTTCGACGAGCTCGTTCACGAGCTTGGTGGCCAGTGTGTACCGAACCCGGTACCCCTGCTCGGCGGCCGCCGTCCCCAGGGCGATGAGCAAGTGGGACTTGCCGGTGCCGGAGTCCCCGATCAGGCACAGCGGGTCGCCTCGGCGGATCCAGTCGCCCTTGCCGAGTTCGTGCACGGTCGCGGGGTTGATCGCGGTGTTGGCGTCGAAGTCGAAGTCCCCGAGCCACTTGTCCCGCGGGAACCCGGCCGCCTTGACCCGGCGCACCGACGAGCGTCGGTCCCGGTCGTCGACCTCGGCCAGCAGCAGCTCGGCCAGGAAGCCTTGGTAGGTCAGCTGCTCCTTCTTCGCCACCGACAGGGCCTCGTCGACCAGGGCCCGGATCGTGGGTAACCGAAGTCGGCGGCAGGCCTGGTCGACCGCGGCGATCGCGGCCTCTTCGGTCATCCCACGCCGGCGGCGCAACGTTGGACTGACCGGGGTGGCCACCGGTGTCGGGCTCATCAGCTGGTGCTCGCTTTCACATCAGGGGTGGGAGGGGTGGTGGTGCGTCGTCGTGGGAGCAGTTCGTCGTAGGCGACCACGGACGGGATCGGCCGGGTATCGGGTGGGAGACCGGCGATCACTGCGGCAGGGTCGGTCAGGCGGCGTTGGGTCAGACTGACAACGCGTTGCTCGCGCGTATCGCCTCGAGCAACGTGATGACGGTCAGAGCTGGCCCCACCCGTCGCCGTGGTGGTGTCGGGGGTGTGTCGGCGGGCTTCGACCGCGACGACGTCCGCGGACACCGCGCCCACGGTCAGGGCGGCGGCGATCCCGGCGGTGACCTGCTCGGCTGTGAGGGAGCGGTGGAGCAGCAGGACGTCGACGAGCTCACGCGTGCCGTCAGCGTCGCCGTTGACCTTCCGGCTGGCCGCCCAGAACGCCTCATGCGCCGAGGTGAACACCCCTGCAGCGCGGGCTTGCGCCAGAGCAGTAGATCCGGGAAGGGCGCCGGGCTTGAACCGCAACACCTCTAGGTAGTGATCCAGGACGACCCGGCTGGTGCCCCGGGCCACGACCCGTGGGTGCATAGCCACCACGGTGCGGCCCTCGAACACGACCACCTCGGTCGCGCGCAGGCTGACGCGCACGCGGCGACCGATCAGGTGCGCCGGGACGGAGTACTTCACCATCCGCACACTGATCATCGAGGACCGGTCCACGCGAGGGTTCAGCACCAGTCCCGGTTCGAACACCTCCATCGGCAGCGGCCTGAGCAGGGGTTGTTCGGCGGTGAAGTCGTGCCCGATCGTGTTCAGGCGACCACTGATCCGCCGGTCCTCGTCGGCGGCCTCCCACGCCTTGATCTGCTCGTTCAGCTGGTCAAGCGAATCGACCTCAGGCATGGGGACCAGGTGGTTGCGGCGGAACCACCCGACCGCGCCCTCGACGCCGCCCTTCTCATGGGCGCCCTCGATGCCGGACTGGCAGTAGAACGCGTCAAAGCCGTAGTGCGACCGGAACAGCACCCACCGGTCGTTCTCGTTGCGGGCACGGCCCGGTCCGTGGATGACGGCCGTGACTGCGGAGGTGAGGTTGTCGTACTTGATGTGCTTCGTGGGGATCCCGCCGATCGCGTCGAACGCCTCAATATGCCCTTGGAGGAACGCTTCCTGCGCCTGGGTGGGGTACACACGGTGGATCGCCTTCCCGGAGTGGGAGAGCCACAGGACGAACATGTAGCACTTGGTCCTCACCCCGCCCAAGACGACCCAGACCTCACCGAAGTCGACCTCGGCCTCCTCACCCGGGCCGTGGTGTTGGGCGATGAACGCCTCAAGGCGGCGTCCGCCCTCGAGGTCGATCTGTGCCCGCCGGACCCGCACGTAGTCCCGCACGGTCGAGTACGACAGACCGGTCGCGGCCTGCTCGTCGACGAGGCGAGCGAGGATCCGGGTCGCGGTATGCCGTTGCTTCCTCGGCGCGTCCAGATCCGCGCGGAGCATGCCGTCGATGGCGTCCTTGAACGGGTCCAACCGCGGTGCCGACCGTGTCGGTGCCTTCCGTGGTGCCGGCTCCGCTGATGCCAGCGCGTGCCTTACGGTGCGCCGGTGCACCCCGTGACGGCGGGCCAGTTCGCGGATCGAGATCTCCTCGACCCGCGCGTCCCGACGTATCGCAGCGAACAACTCCACACGTGATCCCATCCCAACCCCGATCCCTCGAGTGCTCTGATGTGAGCAAGGCTGGGGTGGGGCCAGATCAAACCGTCACAACCACCCCGGCGAGTCGCCAGTGGGGCCAGATCAGGCCGTCACGATGGGGCCAGATCAACCTGTCACAGTCAGAAGGCTCAGATCACCACCCGCGATAGACCTCGGCCAGCTTCTTGCCGAGCCGGTAGACGACCCAGCACACGCCGAGCGCCCCGGAAACCGTGACGACAGCGATGATCAGCTTCAGCCACCACGCCTCCGCCGCTGCGAACGACGCCCAGGCCCAGCCGAAGAGCGGTCCGACGCCGAACAGCTGGCCACCGATGCCCAGGAGCATCGCTACGGCGAGCCCCACGAGTGCCACCGGCAGCAGCGCCACGGCGACCTTGCCGACCCCTGCCCACGTCAGAGCGCCCTTGAGCTGCGCTGCGGTCCTCTCGGCCGTCTCCAGGCCCTTGGTGGCCTCCTGGAGCGACTCCTTCACCTCGGTCACCTTCTTCTCGCCGAGCGCGTCGAGGCGGCGTTCGTGGGCGCTCAGGGCCTCTTCAACGCGCTGCGTGCTGTCGGTGATCTGTGGGCCGAGCTTGGACTCCAACAGGTTCGCGAGCCCCGCAACGAGCCTGTCGTAGTCGATTCGCGGCTGGGCCTTGGAAGCTACCTCGCTCATGAGCCTGGCGTGCTCAGAGCGAAGGTCCGCGATCTGCGCCGCGGTCTTCTCCATCAAGGCGAGGGCTTCCACGTCGGACTTCTTCAAGGAGCTTCCGTCGGCGAGCTGCACGGTCTCGCTGCTCGCCAGACTCGCGCCGAGCGCGGTCACGGCTTCCTCCAGGCTCGTGAGGCGCTTCTTCACCCCGCCCAGCTTCAGAGTCGCGTCGGGCCCGTTCGAGCTTGCGCCGGAGTTCATCGACGTCGAGAGCTCCTCCACCATCGACGTGAGGCTGTTCTGCGACTCGATCAGCTGAGCCAGTACGCGCCTGTCCTCCTGCCGCTCGTTGCGCAGCTGCTCGACCAATGCGGACATCTCCGAGAGCGACTGCTCCCTCTCCTGCTGCTCGATCCTGTCCATGGCGCTCATGGCGCACCGTCCTTTCCTGGTTGTACTTGAAGATCTCCTGTGCACCCTGGTGGGTGAACTCCTCGGAGAGCGACGAGGCCTTCCTGCGCCGCTTCCTCGGCTTCTCGCCGGTGGTGTCGAGTGCCCTGTAGGTCCACCCGACCGACTCGTGGTCCTGGGTCGAGCCGTCGGCGCTGGCCTTGACGACGTGGACCTTCTCGTCCAGCTCGATGCCCTTCTCCGCCAGCACTCGCCGGTAGCTGGCGAGGTCGACTGACCGACGGTCGGCGAGCGATTCCTCGATCTGATCGCCGAGCTGGCGGTCGAACTCCGATACGGCCTCGCCCTCGCGCCGGTGCTCCCACAGCGAACGCTGGTCCACGTTGCGTGAACCGCGCTCGGCCACGCGGAGCCCGTAGTCGCGCATCAGCTCGTCGTTCTGCTTCGCCACGTGCCAGTGCATGTTGTTGCCCTGGAGCGCACGGCCCGTGACGTTGTCGTGGTTGATGACCGTGATGTGGTTGTGCGGGTGGCCGCCCGCACCGTCGACGTGCGTGATCACCAGCACGTCACTGTTGGGGTGCAGCTTCTTCGCGAACTCGTAGCCCAGGTCGTTGACCGTCTGCACGGCCTCGGGGTCGTTCGGGTCGAACTCGCTGCTCTCGAAGCTCTGGATGATCGACCGCGCCTCGATCCGGCGGCCATGGGCCGTCGCGAGTGCCTCGGCGCGATCGACGAACTCCTCGGGGCTCTCGGCGTCCACGCGCAGTGCAGCCACGCGGTCGGTGCCCTCGGTCTTGTTGCGCCGGTACTTCTCGGAGCCCTTCGCCCCGTACAGCTCGTACTCGACCTTGGGCCGGGTCTTGGCGATGCGCTTGGAGTTGGTGACGCTCATGCCGCCCGCCTCGTCCCACCCAGCTCGTCCTCGACGCGGCGCAGCACGTCCGTCAGCTGAGCGAGCACCGCCAACGCCGTCGGACTGCCGAGCGTTGCGGCACCGTCGCTGTGCACCTTGCGCACCAGCTGGTTGAAGTTCACGCCGATGCGGTTCACTTCGACGCGCAGCTCTCGCAGAGCAGGAGAGTGCGCCGTGACCCCTTCGGGGTCCGCGATCGCTGCCGCGATCGCCGTCGGCACGACCCCGCCCTCGATGACATCGAGGACGGAGGCACGCACCAGTGCCGACGGAGCGACCCCCATCGCAAGGGCTCGCCGCCTCACGCGTGCGAGTTCTCCTTCGTCGAACCGCACGGTGAGTCGCTCACCCTTACTCGGCGGCCGCGTGTCTGGGTTGTTGCTTGCCATGTGATTCCCTCCTCCTTCGTCGTCGTGCTTCAAATGCCTGCCCTGCCTGATCACCCAGACACATGAGGTGCAAGCAACCTTTTCGTCAGACATCGCTGGCGCTCGTCTTCCTCAAAGGAGCTTGCGGGGGAGGGCTGCGCCCTCCCCTCGCCCCTCCTAACCACCGGCCTCACGCCCCGGCCGAGAACGCCGACTTCTCGGCAGCCACACCGCTCGGCGGCGTGGACTCGGACGAACGAGTCGCCCGCTTCGCACGCTCCCGACGGCGCTGCGCCTCATCGGCCAGCTGCTCCCGTGCCTTGGCCTGGAGGCGCTCGAAGACCTCCGAGTGCTCTTCCTCCAGGAGGTCGACGACGATCTCGCGGACCTTCGCGTCCTCCTTTCCCTGCCGCTGCCGCAGCCGAGCGATACGAGCAGCGGCGTCCTCCTGCTCGACCTCGATCTCCGCCTCGATGTGCGACAGGCCGCCTGCGACCTTCGCCTCGATCCGCTGCGCCTTCGTCTGCTTCGCCATGCTGGTCTCCTCTCTCCACCCGGCGGTGCCGGTCTCCCGTCGGTAGGTCGCCTTCGCGGCAACTGACCGGGGTTACTCCTGGTCCAGGTCGAAGGTCTTCGTGACGACCTCCTTCTCCTCGTCCTCGACGCTCTGCCCGCGCTTCTTGCCCTCGGTCGCCCTGCTCGCGAGGAACTTCGTTGCGTTTCCGATCAGCGAGGGGAAGATGATCAGCGAGGCGAGGAACGCTGCCGCTGCGCCCGCGATCCACACGTTGGTGAAGACCGTCAGCGCCCAGCTGATGCCCGAGCGGGCGAGCATGAACGCGAGCGTGTAGCCAGTCGCCAGGGCCGCAAGCCGCCAGATCGGTGACCGTGCCTGCCACTCGCGGAAGTCCGCAGCCATCGTGCGCAGCAGACCCTTCGTGCCCTTGAACGCCGAGTCATCCTGCTTCTCGGGGAGCCCGATGATGCCGTTCTTGAACAGCAGCGTGGTCAGCTGCACGAGGAACATCGTGAGCATGGTCGCGGCCAGCTCCAGCCAGCCGTTCTTGGCCAGCGCGTACGCCACCATGCCGATCGCACCGCACAGCAGCAGCGTCGCGATGATCTGGTAGATGCGGTTGTTCTGCTCGATGTTGACGACGACCTGGCCGCCCTTGCTCTTGCCCTTCGCCATGATCAGGCTCCTTCCTTGTGCTCGGGCTCGTGCCCGACCTCGGTCTCCACTTCGATGACGATCGGCGCAATGCCCACCGGCTCGTCGTCGCGCTCCTGGTGCGATGGGTTGTCGACCTCAACGGGCACGGCCGGTGCCTCGGTCTCGACGACGATCGGAGCGATGCGCTGCTTCGACTGCTTCTGCTTGCGTGCCACGGCCGCCCAGCCGTTCGCGCGGACCAGCCATGCCGCCCATGCGACGCCTCCGACCACCTGGAACGCGACGTATCGCGCCGCGAGGAGGGCACCGCCCTCCAATCCCGTCGTCGACAACACGAGCCACGCCACTGCGCCGAGCACGGCAGCGATGAGCAGGTACGGACCGGGCATCATGCGGCCCCACTTGCGGACCATCACCCACCAGGTGCCGTACGCAGCCCGGCTGATGATCAGCGCTGGTCCCGCGAGCACCGCGACGACCATGACGCCGATGAGGGCCAGCAACGCCCAGCCCGCCGTGTTCGCTGCGCCCTCCTCACGGAAGATCGCCCGGTAGAGGAGTGGCCTGGTCGTGACCTCGGCGAATCCGGCGTCACCGGCACCTGCCTCGTAGCGGTCGTTGCGCCGGGCAACGACGGCGAGCTTCTCGCCACGACGACGAGCGCCCGGGCGATGCCCAGCACGGGCGAGAACCCAGGCCGCTCGTTCCCGCTCCCAGCGGTGCTCACTCATCGGTCTGGCTGTCCTCGGGGACGTAGCGCACGCCGTCGACGATGCACACGCTCTTGTCCGTGGCCTGGCCGGTCTGAGGGTCCATCTGACAGACGCGTCCACCGTCGGAGCTGATGCCTGCCGTGTAGCCGAGGAAGAAGGTACCGCCAAGCAGCACCAGGACGGCGATCAGGCCAAGAACGTACTTACCCATGGGGTCCTCCTTCGATCGAAGCTGTGCCTAGCATGATAGCATGTGCTACAGAGCTAGGAAAGAAGCGAGGGGTCGTGGAAGTACGCTTGGGCATAGCACCCGATCTAGTGCTATTGAGCTACCAGGAGGTCCACGACATGACAGCGACGAGGCTCGCCATCTCCCTGACCGACGACCAAGTTCAGCGGCTGCGAGTCGCGGCTGCGGAGGCGAACATCCCGCACGGCGTGCTTGGCAGAGCACTGCTGGTCTACGGCCTAGGCAAGCTCGGCAACGAGGAGCTGGAGGCCGTCATCGAGCGGGAGGCCGCAAGCTTCCGCGAGAGCAGATCCAAGGGCGGCAAGACCGCGACAGCCAACCGGTGGCACAACAAGGACGAACCGCACCAGAAGGAGTAGCCGTGGCTCTGTTCAGCAGCACCGCGTACATCCCGCCGCCGACCCCGTTCGGCGGCTTCATCGACGGCAAGCCCGCCGAGACCGCGCCGCACCTGCTCGTGTCAGGACCTTCCGGTGTCGGCAAGTCGAGGCGCGTCCTCGGCCCGGGCATCCTCATGTGGCAGGGACCGGTCGTCGCCGTCTCCTCGAAGCCCGATCTCATCGACCTCTGCTTGGAGCAGCGGCACGAGTGGGCCGGTGGTCGACACACTTACGTCCTGGACCTCTCGGGTGAGGTGCCCGACGACGCCCTGCCGCCCGGTGTCGAGAAGGTCGTCGTCGACCCGACTGCGCTCATCCGCACGGATGACGACGCCATGGACCTCGCGAGCATCCTCATGCAGTCCGGTGCCGCCGGAGCCGGTGGCGGCAACAAGGGCGGCGGTGGTGGTGATCCGTTCTGGGAGAACGTCTCCCTCGCCCCGCTGGCGGCGTTGCTGCGCGCGACCGGTCAGCGCGGCATCACCTGGACCCGGGCCGCCGTCGGCCGCCTGAGCCCCGACGACGAGGACGACACCGAGCAGCCGAGCTGGATCAACGCCATCGGCATCCTGGAGGAGCTGTCGCCGATGCTCGAATCCGAGCTGAAGAGTGCGGCTCTGCTCGATACGAAGATGCGCGACTCGATCATGGTGACGATGAAGTCCGCCGTCGCCCCGTGGCTGCGCTCCACCGTGGCCGGCGACGGTACGCGGCGGGCCTTCACCCCGGAGATGCTGGCCCACCCGAAGGCCACGCTGTTCATGGTCGCCCCGGCGACCGGCGTCGCGGCCGGTGCCGCCGTCTCGGCGGTCGACTTCATCTCAAAGCGTTGGCGCGCCAACCAGACCGAGAAGACCAGGTTGCCGAGGTTGCTCATGGTCGTCGACGAGCTGTGCAACACGATGCCCTGGCCGAAGTTGCCGACCGTCGTCACCGAGTCCCGCGCGATGGGCATCCACCTGCTCTGCGCCGTGCAGGCCACTTCGCAGTTCGCCAAGCGCTACGGCAAGGAAGGCATGGACGAGCTGCGCGAGGTGTTCCCCGCAGTCCTGTGCCTCGTTGGCGCACCCGAGAAGGACATGCTCGAACGAGCGGCGTGGTGGTACGGGCAGAGCGAACGCCACAAGACCACGACCGACCACCTCGGCCGACAGTCCCAGCAGTCCGAGAAGGCCGACACCCTGCACGCCACCGACCTGCTTCCGAAGTCAATGGACGAGGGACGGCTCCTGCGCGGCAAGCGCCCCGGCACGGCCGCGGGCACCTTCTCCGACGCTGGTTTGCTGGTGAACCTCGTCGACATCTCCCAGCTCAGGTTCAAGGCTCGCCCCAAGGCCGCCTGAGCGCACACGAAGACCCCCGGAGCCGAGGCTTCCGGGGGTCTTCTCTTGCGCGGGATCAGCGACTCAGGGACGCATCGCGCTCGCGCTCCTGCTGCTTACGGGCCTCGATCACCCGCTCGCGCTCGGACTGCCGCTGCTGCTTGCTGCGGGCGTCCTTGTCGGCCTGAGCCTTTGCCTGCTGACCCTGAGCCGGACCGCGCTGCTGCTCCGCCGCCCGCTGGTGCTGCGCCCGGGCACGCGCCTGCGCCTGCCTGCGCTGACGCTGCGCCTCGGCGTACTCGGCGCTGCCCTTCACCTCGGGACCGTAGCGGCGCTCCACCGCCTTGTCCCCGCCCTTCGCCAGCTCCTGGCGCATGGACTTGACCAGCTCCTGGTCGGGCTTCTTCTGATCGTTGCTCATGATCGTTCCTCTCTTCGTCTACTAGCTGCCGACCCGGTCATACGACCGGATCGAGATCCCCTGGGCGATCAGGTTGTGGCTCATCTGCTCCTCGTGCTCGTCGCACACGAACGAGCTGAACCACTGCGTGATCAGCTCCCACGTCGCCCTGGAGCTGCACCACTCGCACTGCTGCACCCGCATCACCCCCTCTCCGCGTATCGACCCGTGCCGCCCAGCGCCGCGTACAGCGTCGACCGGCTCACGCCCAGATCCCGGGCGACGACCGACTTCGCGACCCCGCCCCGGATCCGCTCACGAGCGGAGGCGGTCTGCTCAGCCGACAACTTCGGCCCCCGCGCGTACACGCCCTTGCGCTTGGCGATCGCGATGCCCTCGGCCTGCCGCTCGCGGATAGTGGCCCGCTCCAGCTCGGCGACGGCCGCGAGGATCGTCAGCATGAACTCGCCTTGGGGCGTGTCCGTGTTCAGCGCCGGGTTGTCGACGAACTCGACGGCGACGCCCTTCGCGGCGAGGCCTCGGACGATCGAGAGCAGATCCGTCGTCGAGCGGGCGAGCCGGTCCGGCGACTTCACCCGTACCTTGTCGCCCTCACGCACGTACGCGAGCATCTCCTGGAGCCGCTCGCGGTCGGCGGTGTTCTTGCCCGAGACCTTCTCGGAGAACAGCCGGTCGACCTCACCGACTGCTTCGAGCTGCCGGGCCTCGTTCTGATCGGCGGCGCTCACGCGCACGTAGCCGACCACCTGACCAGTGGTGTTCGATGACATCCAGACCCTCCTACGAATGTGTTCGATGAGTTGCAGATGGACCTCGTTCGACGACGAAGGCGGCGCATTCCGAGTTGTCCGACGGGGTAGACCGTGATCGACGCGCATCCCACTGACTCGCTCAGTCGGTCGACTTGAACTCCGGACTGATCCTTGAAAGGGGCTGCGGAGGTTGGCCGTTGTAGGTTCCGGTACTGGCATCCCAGAGCGACATGTCTGGGTTGCCGTCGCTGTAGATCACCGGTGGGAGCCCCTCCCGCTCGGCAACCCAAGCTCGATTGATCAGCCCAGCCGCGAGAAAGCCAGCCGTTACACCATCCGCCTGTGCTCGGGCACGCGCGAGCGCATCAGCCCGTGACGCGGCACGCTCTTCCTCGGACACGAACTCGCCCAGCCCAGAAAACTCCTCGACCAGGGTGTCGGGGTCCTCGTACTCGGTCGACACGGACGAGACGATTCGCTCGTGCTGGGCCAGAATCGGCTGGACCTGCTTTGCCTCGATCGCGAGCTGCACCTCCACACGCCGGCCGGGGTCCTCGATTCCCTTCACGCGCCGAAGGACCTGGCGGATGTTCTGCCGAACACCCTGATAGCGGTAGTACTCGCGGTACTCGCTGGTGTTGTCCACGAAACCCTTGTTGACCATCAGGTCGAACTCGTCGTCCCGCACCGGGATGATCATCGGGAAGCGTCGGTAGCTCTGGCTCTTATTCTCGGCCGTGAACCGGGTCCCAGACCTGTCCGTGTACTCACCCGCGAGTCCGTCGAGGAACGTCTCGTAATCGTCCGGCCCGGTCATGATCGTGATGATGTTGACAGGCAGAACAGAGGAGTTCTTGATGTTGAGCTTCTGGCGGCCTGGAAATGGATTGAGGAAGGCAAACAGTTCCTTGCGGCCGAACGACTTGATCAGGCTGCCTGCCCTTGCCTCCTCGATAATCACGACAAGCTCGCCGTCATACCCCTCCCAGCCCACGTTGTCCCCGCCGAGGACGAAGAAGGGCTCCTTGGCCCCTGGTACCCAGTCTCCCGGCACCATCTGTCGGGCCATCGCCCGCGCCAGCGCATCTTTTCCCGTACCGCCCTCGCCGAACAGGTAGATGTTCATCCGATACGGAGGCTGCGGCTGTTTCGCGAGGTAAGTCGACCTAGCCCTGACGAGGCGTGTTTCGCCCCGGTTGTATGCCAGCGGGTCCAGGGCCTCGGCCTCCATCAGGGTGAGGCCGTCATTCTGCACCATCATCGCCAGGCGGTCGACGGCCGACAGCCGCGAGTTCTCCTGAGCTTCTCCGTGTCCTGCCCGCTGCGCGCGGTGACGGTCGAGCGCCCCGCGGAAGTCGAAGTTCGCGTGAACGGCCCCGTCGTCGTAGAGGTGCTTGCCGGACGCCTGCTGCTGCGTGTGCTCATGGGTGAGGTACTCGCAGCAATCGAGGAAGGCTCCGCGTCCCTTGGCGACCTCGACCTGCTCCGGAGGCAGTCCGTAGGCGCGGGCGACCGCGGCGACGGAGGTCGAGTTCCGGCGCTCCTCGACCACATGCACATGGGCGGGCTTGAGTTGACCGAGCACCGCGCGAGGATTCGCGGCGACGTCCTCCTGGGAGTAGGCGTCGCGGTCGTGGTCGATCCACGCCGTGCGCAGGTTGCCCTTACGGCGTACTGCCTGCTCAACGCGTTCCTTGGTGATCAGAGTCGCGCCGCTATCCGGGTGAACCCACGCGGATTGGATCTTGAAGATCCGGCCGCACTTCGTCTCCGCGTACGCCCAAGGCCCACCCGGCGCATACGGATCAGTTGAGGCCCGCGGCCCAGGCCCGCCGTCCGGCCCCGCGGCCGATTCCGTGGAAGGGAGGCCCAAATCCACAGTTTCCACAGTTGGGCTCGGGCGATTCTCAAGTCCTTCCCCGGGCGCATGATTGGCCTGGTCTACCAAGGTTCCGGAGGGCGAGCGATCTACCGAAACCACAGCTTCCACAGCATTGTGTGATTCCTGATCGGACCCGACCGCGGAGCCACCCTGGTCCTTGCCGCCGTGGGTGCCGCCCGGAGGCATCGATTCTGCACCGGCCGTGTCCACCGACTGAGGCTCTCCTGATGCGCTTGAGGCCGGGGAAACGAGAGGTGCCATTATCAAGCACCCCGCAGGATCGCAGCGATCAGCTCACGACGTTCGCGGCTGATGGGAGGAGCAAGCTTCGCAGCCCGCTTGGCCGCTGCCTTCAGCTCGGCGTAAGCCCGCTCGTCGGCCTTGGACTTCCGCCACACGTCGAGATCTGAGCGGCCAACGAGATACTTCCCGTCGATCATCCGATGGGGGAGTTCGCCGGACTTGACCTTCCGGCGAAGGGTGTCGATGGAGCCGTAGCGTCGACGACCCTCTGCGTCGCGAATCTCGGACGCCTCGGCGAGGGAGAGCAGATCGGTTCCGGTGGTAGACAAGATGGACATGGCGAAGCAACCTTCGTTAGAAGTGTTGCCTCGTGATCGTCCTTACGAAGCTGCTCCCATCTGAAGGAGCCAGCGGGTGTGTCTACGGACCCTGAGCCTGCACGATCGGCTAGTCGTCACTTCGGTGGTCACCGTCTCATCGAGACGTCCTTGCCCAGCTACGAGTTGCCTAGGCAAAACCGTAGCACGGGTGTCTGTCGTATCGAAAGGGCTACTCAGACGCGCCAACCGGGAAGTACTCGTTCAGGTTGTAGTCCGCGCGCGCCCGGCTTCTCCGCCCGTTTGATCCTTGGCTCCACCATCTGTCGCAGGATTCGTCGCTTGTCGGCAAGCTCCAAGCGCTCCCAAGCGGCGTGGACATCGCTCGACGAAGCCAACTCGACCACGATCGGATCAGCCGCGACTAACTGATTGAGCTTCCGTTGCGCTTCGGCGATCTTGGGCCTGATGAGGTCCTCTTGCGCGAACAAAATGTCTAGATCGTGCCGTGCGGCCGCCTGCTCGCGAACCCCTGCAAGGTATCTCTCGTGCTCGTCGATCTCGTCAACGAGTGCTTTGCGCTCTGCGTCCACCTTGCCATCCTTGCGGCCGTAGGTGCTCAGAAAATCAGGCTGGACCAGACGCGCGAGAACGTACTCCACGACGATCCTGTCGAGATACTCCTCCTTCATTGCCGTATGGAATCCAACCTTTCCCGGTACTCCACGGCAGAGGTAGGAGTAGTAGTGCTCGCGAGGTAGCGGCTCGCCATTCTCGTCGTACTGCTTCTTGCCCTGGTTCTGCTTTCCAACGATCACCCCGGCCCCACAGACATCGCACACGGCGATGCCTGTCAACAGGTGCTTAGCGGGCCAGTCGCTACTTCGTTTACGCGCAGGGTTGTTGAGGATGAGAGCTAGCTTGTCCCACTCCTCGGGTTCGATCAGAGGAGGCCACTGCGCGGTAGAGACAATTTTTCCATTGTGCTGACGTTTGCCCGCGTACGCAGGCATACTGAGCATTTGCTTAACGGCGTGAGGGGTCCATCCCAAGTTCTTGCGGCGTTCCGTGAACGCAGGGCGACGGGGAGGGATGCCACGGACGTTGAAGTCCTTCGCGATCTCGTAGAACGAGTCTCCAGCGAGGACCCGCTCGACTGCCTTCTTCACGACCGGGGCCTGTTCAGGGTGTTCCTCGATCCGGAGCAGTTGGCGCGTACGGGGGTCGTAGATCCGCTGGTAGCCGTAGAGGTTCTTCCCATGAACCCGACCGGCCTCCGCCGCGGCCCGCACGTTACGGCGGATCCGCTCGGAAGTCTTGGCTGACTCGTACTCGCTGTCGACCGCATCTTCAAGCAGCGACCGGCGGTCACGAGCGTTCTTCGGGTCATAGTCGCGACCGTGTGTCGTGACGAAAATGCGAATCGAGTTCTCTTCACACAGCTGAGTGAGAGTCACCCACTCTCCCGTGCGACGAGAGCCGCGCGAGGACTCCCAGACCACGAGGATCTCAGCGTCGAAGTCTCCAGTCGCGAGGTCGTTGATCAATCGACTGAAGCCTTCTCGGGCCCGCCTCGCATACCGCGACGCCGACCGGCCGTCGTCACGGTACGCCTGCGGATGGAGCTTCCATCCCCTCTCTGCGACAGCCCGCGCGTTCTCCTCGTGTTGCTGGCTGGTGCTCTTGCTTCTGCCGTCCCGGTCCTGGGAGACACGAAGGTACTCGCGGGCCACGGTCGTCTGGCCTCTGCTACGTCTCGTCGCCTGCATAGTCAGCACTCACCTCACAAATAAACTATCACTGGTGCCAATATCTCGCTTGTGAGCCTGGGCGCCCTGGCGCTCGTGCGGCTCGCCACCCCCAGGCGCGGGCCCGGGATCTGCGCGGCGCTGGCGGCCACCGGCGCCTATGTCTTCCTCGTGGGCCCCGATGCCTCCGTGCTGCGCGCTGCAGCGATGGGCACGGTGGGCGCGCTCGTGCTGGCCCGCGGCGTGGGCCGCTCCGGGGTGGCCGTGCTGTGCGCAGCGCTCGCCGCCCTGCTCGTCGCGCGCCCCGAGCTGGCGGCCTCGGCCGGCTTCGCGATGTCCGCCGCGGCAACGGCCGCTCTCCTCGTCCTCGGCGAGCCGCTCGTGCGCCTGCTGGCGCGGCTGCGCGTGCCCCGGCTGGCCGCGGCCGCGCTCGCGGTGCCGGTGTGCGCGCAGGCGGGCGTCCTGCCGCTCCTCGCGGCCATGGGCTCGGCGCCGAGTGCGTGGGCGGTCGTCCTCAACGTCCTGGCGGGCCCCGCGGTGGCGCCGGCGACCGTGCTCGGCCTGGCCGGGCTGTGCTGCGGCCTGGGCTCCGGGCTCGTGCTGGGGCTCACGGTGCCCGGCCACGGTGCGCTCGCACAGGTCTTCGTCCGGCCCGCCGCACTCGGCGCGGACTGGATCGCGGGGCTTGCGCACGCCGGGGCCGGCCTGCCGGGCGCCGCCCTGCCCTGGCCGCCCGGTGGGCTCGGCATCGCGCTCGCCGCGGCCGTCTCTCTGGCCACGGCCGTCATCGTCCTGGGCCGCGGTCGCTGGCGGCTGTGGGCCGCCGCGGGTGCGCTCCTGGCACTGGGCTGCGGCCTGGCGCTGCCGCGGCTGGGGGCGGGCGCGGCTCCGCCCGCCGACTGGCGGGTGCTGGCCTGCGATGTGGGCCAGGGCAGCGCGACGCTCGTGCGCCTCGACGCCTCACGCGTTCTGCTCGTCGACGCCGGCAAGGATCCCGCGGCGCTCGACCGCTGCCTCAGCGGGGTGCGGGCGCACCGGGTCTACGCGGTCATCTCCCACTTCGATGCCGACCACTGGGCGGGGATCTCCGGGGCGGTGCGCGGTGGGCGCACCGTTGAGCGGGTGTGGATCGGACCGCGCGCGGCCGCCGATCCGAAGGCTGCCCGCCTGCCGGGCCTCGTGGGCCGGGCGGGTGAGCCCATCGGCGCCGGCGCGCGCATGGCGGTGGGCGCCGTGGCATGGCGCGCACTGTGGCCGGAGGCCCGGCCGGCGTCCGCACCGGGCGCCGGTGCTTCAGGGGCGGCGCAGGGCGCGGCCGGGGGCGGGGAGCGGCCGGCTGCCGACAGCGCGGCGCGCAACGACGAGGCGCTCGTCATCCGCGTCGACGCCGGGCGGCTCAGCCTCCTGCTGCCCGCGGACATCGGCGCGCAGGAGCAGCGCAGGCTCGCCCGCGGCCTCGAGCCCGTCGACGTGCTCGTGGCCCCGCACCACGGCTCGGCCGACCTCAGCGCGGACTTCTTCCGCGCGGCTGGGGCACGCGCGGGAATCGTCTCCGTGGGCCAGAACTCCTATGGCCACCCCACGCTGCAGGCGCTGCGCGCCTTCGGGCCGGTGGCCGTGCTGCGCACCGATGAGTGCGGCAGCGTGTGGATCACGGACGCCGGCCGGCTGGACGGCCAGCGGGGCTGCGCCGCGCAGATCGACCCGTAGCGGCACCCCGCCGGCTGTGTCCGGGGCCCGGGGTAGTGTGTGGCCGTGGCTGCGAAGAAGACCTCCCTGACGAGCTGGCGCAAGGCGGCGCCGGCACCCGTCGTGCTCATCCAGGGCTCCGAGGCCGTGCTCGTGCGCCGGGCGCAGGACCGGATCATCGCCGCCGCCCGCCGGCGCGCGGACCCGGAGACGACGTTCCTCGATGCCGCGGCCTATGCGGCGGGCGAGCTCGACATGGCCTGCGCCCCCTCGCTGTTCTCCGCCCAGAAGCTCGTCGTCGTCGACTCGCTGGCCGGCATGTCCGATGACTTCCTCGCCGATGCGCTGGCCTATGTCGCGGATCCGAACCCCGATGCCATGCTCATCCTCAAGCACGGCGGTGGCAACCGCGGCCAGCGGCTGCTCAAGGCCATCGAGGCGGGCGGCCACCCCCGCATCGACGCGAAGCCGTTGACTTCGGATGCGGACAAGCAGGCCTATGCGCAGCAGGAGTTCGACGAGGCCCAGCGCCGCATCGAGCCGGAGGCGCTCGCGGCCCTGCTCGCGGCGCTCGGCCAGGACCTCTCCGAGCTCGCGGCCGGCGTCGAACAGCTCCTCGCGGACACCCAGGGACCGATCACCACCGCGGTCGTCGACCGCTACTACGGCGGCCGGGTGGAGGCCACCGGGTTCAAGGTCGCGGATGCCGCGGTCGCCGGCCGCGGGGCCGAGGCGCTTGGCCTGCTGCGCCACGCCCTGGCCACGGGCACGGACCCCGTTCCCATCGTCGCGGCGGTGGCGCTCAAGCTGCGCCAGCTCGCGAAGGTCCAGGGCGTCAGCGGCAGCGCCGGCAAGGCAGCCGCGGAGCTGAAGATGGCGCCGTGGCAGGTCGACCGCGCCCGCCGCGAGGCCCGCCAGTGGAACGAGGTGGCGCTGGGGGAGGCGCTCATGCACGCGGCGGCCGCCGACGAGGCGGTCAAGGGCGGCGGGCGCGATCCCGTCTACGCCGTCGAACGGCTCGTGGCCGGTGTCGCCCGGCGCGCGCGAGTGCGCTGAGAAGCCGGGCAAGCACGGTGCCGAGGTCACGGCACGGGGGCGCGCCCTCCTGCCGGCCCGTGCCCCGACGCTGGCCTCGCTTCCGCACACAGGGACGCTGCTTGCGCCCACACGGGCGTTCTCGCTCCCACTCCCGCCCGGCCCCGCCCAGACGCAGCGAAGGGACGGACCGGCGGGTCCGTCCCTTCGTGCGCGCGGCCTGGGCCGCGGAGGTCACGCGCTCACTGCCGTGAGCGTGCGGCTCAGAGGCCGTTGACCTGCTTCGCGAGCTTCGACTTGCGGTTCGCCGCGTTGTTCTTGTGCAGCACGCCCTTCGAGACGGCCTTGTCCAGCTTGCGCGAGGCAACCTGCAGCTTCGCCTGTGCCTCGGCGGCGTTGCCGGCCTGCACCTCTTCGCGCACCGCGCGCACGGCCGAGCGGACCTCGGAGCGCACGGACTTGTTGCGCAGGCGGGCCTTCTCATTCGTGGCGATCCGCTTGATCTGGGACTTGATGTTAGCCAACTTCAAACACTCTTATCTGTCGTCGTCATGATGGTCGTGAGGGCTTCCCGCACCCACCTGCCGGCGCCGCGGGGAAACACGGCGGGCCTGAAATCCGGGAGTATGCCCGCCCGACCTCGGCGAGACACGCGCCGCGGCGAACATACAAGCCTCAAGGATACACGCTTCTCAGCTCGTCCGCACGTTGGAGACGACCTGGGAGAAGAGGCCCATCGGCAGGATCGCGCCCTCGCGGCGCACTGCGCCGGCGGCGATCCGGATGACGCGGTCGAGGCGGATCTCCGAGGCCCGGCCCTGGGCATCCCAGTCCCCTGTGCCCACGTTCATCCACAGCGCGGAGTCGGCCTCGCGCATCTCGCCGATGCCACCGGGGATGTGGTCGCGGCTCGTGAGCATGAGCCCCAGGAGCCACGCCGAGTCGCGCCCGATGATGAGCACCGGCCGGTCCTTGCCGCGGGAGAAGTCCTCCTCGTAGGGCACCCACGCCCATACGACCTCGCCGGGGTCGGCATCGCCGTCCAGATCGGGGGTGTAGACGGGGCGGATGGACCCCGAGAAATCGCCCGGATAGCCGCCGGAGGGCCGGCGCGGCGCGCCCTGCTTGGGCCCGCTGCGCGTCCCCGGCCGCGCGGGCTGATAGTCGCCGCCCGCGCGCACCTGCGCCCCGGTCGCGCGGTCGCCCCGCGCGCGGGTCCCGGCACCCGGGCGCCGGGCGGTGCCGCCGCGTGCATCGAGGTCGCGGTCCCCGGCGCCGCCCCGCCCCGCTCCCGAGGTGCCCGAGCCGTTCGGGCCGCCCCGCGGGCGGCGGGTGCGCGCCTCGGGGCCGGAATCCGACAGCGAGCGGGCGAGGATGTCGGCGCCGCGGCGCAGGCCCACGCGCACGGCCCGGCGGGCCAGGGAGGAGAAGTCCATGGCGCCAGGCTAGCCGCTGCGCGCCGACGCGTCAGGCGCGCGCCCGGTGGGTCGGCGCGGCCGGAGTCGCCGCGGTCGGGCGAGGGCGCCCGGCAGCGGGCTCGCCGGCATGGGACAATGGACCGTCAGTCCACCGCCGCCGGAAGAGGGATGCCGAATGCCACAGGTCAGCGACGCCATGAAGGATTCGATCGCCGTTGCGGCGACCGCCCCGGAGCTGATCCGCAATTTCTGCATCATCGCCCACATCGACCACGGCAAGTCCACGCTGGCCGACCGGATGCTCCAGATCACCGGCGTCGTGGAGCCGCGGGCCATGCGCGCGCAGTACCTCGACCGGATGGACATCGAGCGCGAGCGCGGCATCACCATCAAGTCCCAGGCCGTGCGCATGCCGTGGGAGGTTGACGGCAGGGCCTACGCGCTCAACATGATCGACACCCCCGGTCACGTCGACTTCACCTACGAGGTCTCCCGCTCGCTGGCCGCCTGCGAGGGCACCCTGCTGCTCGTCGATGCCGCCCAGGGGATCGAGGCGCAGACGCTGGCCAACCTCTACCTGGCGCTCGAGAACGACCTCACGATCATCCCCGTGCTCAACAAGATCGACCTGCCCGCCGCCCAGCCGGAGAAGTACGCCGAGGAGCTGGCGGGCCTCATCGGGTGCGAGCCGGAGGACTGCCTGCGCGTGTCCGGCAAGACAGGCGAGGGAGTCGAGGCGGTGCTCGACCGGATCGTGGCGGAGACCCCGCACCCGGTGGGCGACGCGGACGCACCGGCGCGCGCGATGATCTTCGACTCCGTCTACGACACCTACCGCGGCGTCGTCACCTATGTCCGCGTCGTCGACGGCAAGCTGGCCCCGCGCGAGAAGATCGAGATGCTCTCCACCGGGGCCACCCACGAGCTGCTCGAGATCGGCGTCTCCTCGCCCGAGCCCACCCCCTCGAAGGGCCTGGGCGTGGGCGAGGTGGGCTACCTCATCACGGGCGTCAAGGACGTCCGCCAGTCCCGCGTGGGCGACACCGTGACGAATGCGAAGAAGCCGGCCACCCAGGCGCTGGGCGGCTATCGCGATCCCAAGCCGATGGTCTTCTCCGGGCTCTTCCCCATCGACGGCTCCGACTACCCCGCGCTGCGCGATGCGCTGGACAAGCTCAAGCTCAACGACGCCGCCCTCGTCTACGAGCCGGAGACCTCCGCGGCCCTGGGCTTCGGCTTCCGCTGCGGGTTCCTGGGCCTGCTCCACCTCGAGATCGTCCGCGAGCGCCTCGAGCGCGAGTTCGGCCTCGACCTCATCTCCACCGCGCCCTCGGTGGTCTACCAGGTGACGATGGAGGACCGCTCGGAGTTCGAGGTGACGAACCCCAGCGAGTACCCCGCGGGCAAGATCCGCGAGGTCCGCGAGCCCATCGTGCGCACCACGGTCCTCACCCCCAGCGAGTACGTGGGCGCCGTCATGGAGCTCTGCCAGTCCAAGCGCGGGCAGATGAAGGGCATGGACTACCTGTCCGAGGACCGCGTCGAGCTGCGCTACACGATGCCGCTGGCGGAGATCGTCTTCGACTTCTTCGACCAGCTGAAGTCGAAGACGAAGGGCTATGCGTCCCTGGACTACGAGAACGACGGCGAGCAGGCCGCGGACCTCGTCAAGGTCGACATCCTCCTCCACGGCGACCCGGTGGACGCGTTCTCCGCGATCGTCCACCGCGACAAGGCCTACGCATACGGCGTCATGATGGCCGGCAAGCTCAAGGACCTCATCCCGCGCCAGCAGTTCGAGGTGCCCATCCAGGCCGCGATCGGCTCGCGCATCATCGCCCGCGAGACGATCCGCGCGATGCGCAAGGACGTCCTGTCCAAGTGCTACGGCGGCGACATCAGCCGCAAGCGCAAGCTGCTGGAGAAGCAGAAGGAGGGCAAGAAGCGCATGAAGATGGTGGGCAGCGTGGAGGTGCCCCAGGAGGCCTTCATCGCGGCGCTGTCCTCCGACGATGCCAAGGCCGACAAGAAGGGCGACCGCTAGGCGGCTCAGTGCCCGATGAGGCCCTGCGCCTGCGCCACCTGCATGCGCAGCCCGGCAAGGGCCGCCTGGCTGCCCACTGGCACGCTCGTGGCGAAGTGCATGCCGGGTCCTCGCACGACGAGGTCCACCGACCCCGTGACCCGCTGCTCCTTGGCCAGCAGGAACAGCAGGCTGAAGATCGTGAGGACGAAGAACCCCACGATCGCCAGCACGATCGCCCAGGTGGGCGTCGCCCGGGTGATGGACACCCGCTCGCCGGCGCTCAGCGAGCACTGCGCGCGCGGCGCCGCGCCGGAGGGGGTGATGACCCAGTGCTGCGTGATCGTCACCCCGGGCAGGGAGACGAGGGCGGGCTCGGAACCGGGCGGCCCGGCCTGAGCGGGCTGCGGGGAAGCGTAGGTCTGCGGCCCGGGTACGCCGCCGGGCGTCGAGTAGCCGCCGGGTGCTGAGTAACCACCGGACTGCGGGTAACTACCGGGCGCTGAGTAACCGCCGGACTGCGGGACGCCGCCGGGCCCGGGGGAGGCCTGCTGACCCGGCTGCGGACCCGAGCCGTAGACTTGCGGGCCGGACCCGTACTGCGGTGCGGGCGGACGATCGTAGGGACTGGACATGGCGCCTCCTTGCGGGTGTGATTCGCATCCTATGCGAGGCCCTCGGCCCTCGCCGGTGCCGGAGCCGCCCGCGGCGGTGCGGAGGAGGCAAGATGCCGGCACAGCCGGAGGGCGAGGCGCCCCCGCGCGACGGTGCGCTGCCCGCCGGCGCCACCGCGGACGCCGCCGGCCGCCCGCTGAGCCTCTACGTCCACGTGCCCTACTGCCGCGTGCGCTGCGGCTACTGCGACTTCAACACGTACACCGCCGAGGAGCTCGGGCCGGGCGCCTCGCGTGCGGACTACCGGCCCACCCTCGCCCGCGAGGCGGACCTGGCACTGCGGGTGCTGGGGGCCCACGGTGCGCCTCCGCGGCCGGCCGCCACCGTGTTCTTCGGCGGCGGCACGCCCACGCTGCTGCCCGCCGAGGTGCTGGCCGGGGTGCTGGGGGACCTGCGGGCGCGCTTCGGGCTGGCCCCGGACGCGGAGGTCACGACGGAGGCGAACCCGGACACGCTGACCCCCGAGGGGCTGGAGGTCCTCGCCGCCGCCGGGTTCACCCGCATCTCGATGGGCATGCAGTCGGCCGTCCCGCACGTGCTCGCGACCCTGGACCGGACGCACGACCCCGCGCGCATCCCGCAGGTGGTCCGGTGGGTCAAGGAGGCTGGCATGCAGGTCAGCGTCGACCTCATCTACGGCACGCCCGGGGAGTCGCTCGAGGACTGGCGGCGCAGCCTCGAGGTGGCCTGCGCGGTCGCCCCGGACCACGTCTCCGCATACTCGCTCATCGTGGAGCCGGGCACGCGGCTGGGCGCCCAGGTGCGCCGCGGGCAGCTGCCCATGCCGGACGAGGACGACCTCGCGGACAAGTACGAACTCGCCGACGCGGCATTCCGCGCGGCGGGGCTGCACTGGTACGAGGTGAGCAACTGGGCGACCGGAGCGGACACGCGCTGCCGGCACAACCTCGCGTACTGGGCGGACGCCGACTGGTGGGGCTTCGGGCCCGGGGCGCACTCGCACATCGGCGGGGTGCGGTTCTGGAACGCCAAGCACCCGCTGGCCTGGACGCAGCGCCTGGCCGAGGGGCTCTCGCCGGCGGTGGGTCGCGAAGTGCTCGACCCGCAGACCAGGGAGATCGAGCGCATCATGCTCGCCGCCCGGGTGCGCCGCGGCCTGGCCCTCGACTCCCTGCCCCCAGGAGCCCAGGACCTCGTGGCCGGCTTCGGGGCCGCCGGGCTCCTCGAACCCGATGGCCCCTGGTTCGCGCCGACGCTGCGCGGCCGGCTGCTGGCGGACTACATGGTCCGCGAACTCACCGGGCTCATCGCCTGAGCGGCCTCACTTGACCATGTCGAAGGCCATGGGCGGCTTATAGCCCTGGCCGGCATTGGCCTTCATCGCGCCCATGATCGCGATGACGATCTCGAAGACCCACAGCAGCGGGGTGGTGAGCAGACCGATGAGGACGTAGATGAGCACCGCGCTGAGGGTCATGGCGATCACCATGACGATCGAGAAGTTCAGGCACTGCCGGGCCTGCTCGCGCACGTAGGGCGAATCGCCCTTCGTGAGGAACATGATGAGCGGCATCACCCACCCGATGAGCAGCGTGCCGAGCCACGTCCACATCGCCAGCTGGCGCTCGTCCTGCGAGGCGTTCCAGAAGCGCTCGGAGCCGTCGCCGTAGGCCTGCGGGGGATAGGGGCCCCGGGGCACCGGCCGGCCGCCGGGCCCGGGCGGCGGGCCCGGGTAGGTGTGCGGCTGGCCGGGATTGCCCGACGGCGGGCCATACCCCTGCGAACCGGGCGGCACCTGCTGCGCGCCGTAGCCCTGCGATGCGGAGGGCTGCGAGGCGCCCTGCGAACCATAGGGCTGCGCGCCGTAGCCCTGGGACCCGTAACCGTGAGACGCATAGCCCTGCGAACCGGGGGGCTGCGAGCCGTAGCCCTGCGGGCCGGAGGCCTGGGGGCCGGCGCCCGGCTGGGGGGCGGCGGAAGCGGGGTAGCCCGAACCGGGGTGTGGTGCGCTCGGGGGGCGGTTGTAGTCCGGGGGCATGGGCCGACCGCTGGGCGCGGTATCCGGTGCCCCCTGGGACGCAGGCTGACCGGGCGCGGGCTGGCTGGGCGCCGGCTGCTGGGCCTGGTTCTGCGCGTTGAGCTGGGAGTGGGGCCCGAACTGGGGCACCTGGGAGCCGGTGGTCGGCGGCGGCTGGGAGCCCTGGTACGGCTGGTCCGGCTGCTGATCGTCCTGCTGCGTCATGGTGCCTCATCTCCTCGAGTCCGAGTGGGGTCCTGCCGGGCACGACATTACCGAACGTGGCCGGGCGCGCCAGGGCGCCGCGGTGCAGATCCGCCACATCGGGATCGCGGGACGGCGCAGGCAGGCGGCGCAGGCGGGCGGCGCCACCGGGAGGCTTGGGCTCCCGCCCACTGCGGCAGTGGGCGCGCCGGCGGCAGCGGAGCGCACCCCGAGCCTCGGGGCAGCCCGCCGGTTCCCCCGGAGTCCCGTTGGGTCCCGCAGCGGCGCCGCCCCGGCAGTGCCCGGGCTCAGCCCTGCGGGCCGCCGTCGACCGTGACGAAGTCGATGAGCTCCTCGACCCGGCCGGCCAGCGCCGGCTCGACGTCGGCCATCCGCCTCACGCGGCCGAGGATCGTGGCCCAGGCCCGCGCGGCATCGCGGTGGTCCGCGTGGGGCCAGCCGATGCGCTTGAGCACCCCGAGCTTCCAGTCCTCGCCGCGCGGGACGTCCGGCCAGGCCGCGATGCCCACGACGGCGGGCCTCACGGCCTGCCAGATGTCGATGTAGGGGTGGCCGATGATGTGCACGACGCCGCGGTATTCGCGGCGGGCGAGGATGTCGCGGGCGATGCGCGTCTCCTTCGACCCGGCCACGATGTGATCGGCGAGCACCCCTACCCGGTGGGCCGGGTCCGGCCGGAACTCGGCGAGCTTCTCGCCCAGCAGGTCGAGGCCGCCCAGCGGCTCGACGACGACGCCCTCGATGCGCAGGTCATCGCCCCAGATCCGCTCGACGAGCTCCGCGTCGTGCTTGCCCTCCACCCAGATCCGCGAGCCGATCGCGGTGCGCGCGCGGGCCTCGGGCACCGCGATGGAGCCCGAGGCGGTGCGGCCGGGCGCGCGCGGCCCCGGTGTGGCCGCGCGTTCCGGGCGCGTGAGCTCGACGGGTCGGCCGTCGAGGAGGAAGCCGTGGCCGAGCGGGAACGGGCGCACCCGGCCCGCCCGGTCCTCGAGCCAGACGGAGAAGCCGGCCGAGGTCTTCTCCACCTTCGTCACGGCACCCACGTACCCGCCCTCCACGACCTCGACGACGAGGCCGGGGGCCGCGGGGCGCTTGGGCACGGGCGCGCGGCGCAGCGTGCGCGGTCCGGAGGAGAGGACATCGGAGCCATAGGGATCGCGGAAGACCATGGTCCCACCGTACGCACGGTGCGCCCCGGTGCCCGGCAGCGACGCGGGGTGCGGCAGGCACCGGTGCAGGGTTGCGGTCGGCAGCGACGCGGGGTGCGGCCCAGTCCGGGCAGCGGCGCGCACGGGCACCGGTCGTTGAGCCGGCCCGGGGTCAGGCGTAAGGTTGGCACTCGTTGCCGGTGAGTGCCAGCGAGGGCCGATCGACCCGGGGCCGCGTGAGCAGAACCCCTGAGCGGGGCCCGTCCCCGCGGGGCCGCCCTGCACCTCCGGCGCACATCCGCACATCAGAGACGCGAAGCGAGCACGGCGAGGAGGGCACTGCGATGAGCGACGAGCGCCGGACCCGCGTGCTGCGGGCCATCGTCGAGGACTACGTGGCCACGAACGAGCCGGTCGGCTCGAAGGCCCTCGTGGACAAGCACGAGCTGGGCGTGTCATCGGCGACGATCCGCAACGACATGGCCGCGCTCGAGGCGCAGGGCCTCATCGCCCAGCCGCACACCTCGGCGGGGCGGATCCCCACCCACATGGGCTACCGGGTGTTCGTCGACCGGCTCGACGAGATCAAGCCGCTGACCGCGGCCGAGCGCCGCGCGATCGCTCGGGTGCTGTCCGGTCCCCTCGACGTCGACGAGATGCTCGAGCGCACCGTGCGCCTGCTCTCCGGCCTCACCCACCAGGTGGCGCTCGTCCAGTACCCCACCGCGACGAAGGCCGCGCTGCGCCACATCGAACTCGTCGACCTGGCCCCCGGGCGGGTCCTCGCGGTCCTCATCACCGACTCCGGCCAGGTCGAGCAGCGCCTCGTCGACCTCGGCCAGACGGTGGGCGAGGACGACCTCGCGGGGCTGCGCGACGCCTTCAACCGCGAGCTGCGCGGGGTGCGGGTCACCGCGGTGGCCGCGGCGCTCGCCGCGGTCACGGCGGCCCCCGAGCTGGCCGCGGCCCGCGCGGCGATCGCCCAGGCGATCGCCGAGCTCGCCGCGCTCGTGCGCCAGGAGCGCCTCGTCATGGCGGGGGCGGCTAACCTCGCGCGCGCCGGCCGGGAGCTCGGCGAGCACATCGGCCCGCTGCTCGAGGCGTTCGAGGAGCAGGTCGTCATGCTGCGCCTGCTCGCATCGATGGCCGATGAGCCGGACCGGGTGAGCGTGAGCATCGGCTCCGAGAACGCCCTCGAGTCCTTCGCCACGACCTCCGTCGTCGCCAGCAGCTACGGCGTGGACGGAACAGAAGCCCGCCTCGCGGTGTTGGGCCCCACGAGGATGGACTACCCCACGACCATGTCCGCGGTGCGCGCCGTGGCCCGCTACATCTCCGTCATCCTGGCGGAATAGCCCACAGGCAACCGGCGCGCGGGCCGTCGGCCGGAGGGCCGTGCCCGCCGCCCGGGCCCCGCGGGGCCCGCCGAGCGAATGAGCGAACGAGCAGAAGGAATCACGTGAGCGATCACTATCAGACCCTGGGCGTGTCCAAGGACGCCTCGGCGGAGGAGATCAAGCGCGCCTACCGCAAGATGGCGCGGAAATACCATCCGGACGTCAACCCGGGCCACGGCGACGAGTTCAAGGCCGTGGCCGTGGCCTACGAGGTCCTCTCCGATCCCGCCAAGCGCCGCAACTACGACATGGGCGGCGGCCAGTACGGACAGGGCTTCGGCGGCGGGGCCGGCGCGGACTTCGGCTTCTCCGACCTGTTCGAGACGTTCTTCGGCGGCGGCGGAGGGGCAGGCGGCCGGCGCAGCGCCGGGCCCGCCTCGCGCAAGCGCCGCGGCAAGGACGCGCTCATCGGCATGACGATCGACCTCAAGACCTCCGTGTTCGGCGGCACCGAGGACCTCGACATCACCACCGCGGAGGTGTGCGAGACCTGCGGTGGCGAGGGCACCCGGCCCGGCACCCACCCGGAGACCTGCGGGCTGTGCCACGGCCAGGGCTCCGTCCAGCAGATGACGCGCACCCTGCTCGGGCAGATGGTGACGAACCAGACCTGCACGAACTGCGGCGGCTACGGCACCGTCATCAAAGACCCGTGCAACAGCTGCAGCGGCGAGGGCCGCGTGCGCGCCCGCCGCACCCTCAGCGTCAAGGTGCCCGCCGGTGTCAAGGACGGCACGCGCATCCTGCTCGCCGGCAAGGGCGAGGTGGGCCCCGGCGGCGGCCCGGCCGGCGACCTGCACCTCGAGGTCACCGTCAAGGAGGACCCCGTGTTCCGCCGCGACGGCGACGACCTGCGCGCCACGCTCACCCTGCCCATGACAGCCGCCGCGCTCGGCACCACGATGACGCTCGACACGTTCGACGGCCAGCAGAGCCTCGAGATCCCCGCCGGCACCCAGTCCGGCTCCGTCGAGCGGCTGCCCGGCCTGGGCGCGACCCGCCTGCGCCACGGTTCGCGCGGCGACCTCCTCGTCACGATCGCGGTCTCGACCCCCGCCAAGCTCGACGACCGCCAGCGCGAGCTGCTCGAGCAGCTCGCCGAGGCGCGCGGGGAGCAGTCGCCCGAGCCCGTGCTCGGCGAGCCCAGCGCCAAGAGCCGCTTCTCCCGCTTCAAGGAGAGGTTCGGGCGGTGAGCCTCCCCGTCTTCCGGGCCGCCCGCGAGGAGATCGCGGCGGCCCGGCCGGGCGGGAGCGCCGACTTCGGGCCCGAGGTCGCCGGCCACGCGGTGCGGGTGCGCCGGATGCGCGCCGGCGAGCGCCTCGAGCTCGTCGACGGTGCCGGCACACGGGTGCGCGGCGCCCTCGCCCGCGCCGAGCCCGAGGCGATCACGGTCGACGTCGAGGCGGTTGAGCACGAGCCCGCGCAGGAGCCGGCACTCGTGCTCGTCCAGGCGCTCGCGAAGGGCGACCGGGACCTCGCGGCGATCGAGGCCGCCACCGAGGTGGGCATCGACGCCGTCATCCCGTGGGCCGCGCAGCGCTCGATCGCGGACTGGCCGACCAAGAAGGCGCAGCGCATGGCCCGCCAGTGGGACAACCTGCTCACGGCGGCCTCCCTGCAGGCCCGGCGCAGCCGCTTCCCGCAGCTCCTGCCCCTTGTGCGCGGCACGGCCGCCGCCGGTGCCGTGCGGCCCGGCGATCGCGCCATCGTGCTCCACGAAGCCGCCGTGGAGCCCTTCGCCCACGCGCTCGCCCGCCCCGTCGCCGACGGGGACGGCGCAGCGCCCGGAGCCGCGGCGGCCTCGACCGCGCATCCTGGGCGCATCCTCGTGTTCGTGGGACCGGAGGGCGGGATCGCCGAGGCGGAGCTCGCCGCGCTGCAGGCGGCCGGGGCGCGGCCCGCCGTGCTCGGCCCCACGGTGCTGCGCGCCTCGACGGCAGGCCCCGTCGCCGCCGCACTCGCCCAGCAGCTGCTGGGCCGCTGGGACCTCGGGGCCGGCCCCGCGCCCGCCGGCGCCCGGTAGACTGGCGCCAGCCCGCCCGTGCGGCGGGCACCCACGTTCGCCCCGCCGCGCGGGGCAGGAGAGGACACGCCCTGCTCAACCCCGACAGCCAGGCCGACGCCCCGGGCACCGCCGCCCCGGTCCGCGAGGAAGCAGCCGCCGCCGGCGCGCCCGCGGACGGCGGGCAGGAGGCGCGCGTGCGCATCGCGCTCCCCGAGGACCTCGACCTCACGGGCCTCTACGGGCCCGCCGACGTCAACCTGCGCACCCTCGAGGAGCTTGCACCCGGCACGCGCATCCACGTGCGCCAGCGCGACATCGCCGTGAGCGGCCCGCGCGCCGAGGTGGACGCGCTCGTCGAGACGCTCGGCCAGCTGCGCGCGATGGCCGTGGGCGGGGCCCGGATCGACCCGGAGACCGTGCGCCGCATCCACCGGATGGACGCGCGCGGGGCCCGGCCGGCCGATGTGCTGGGGGCGAACATCCTCTCCCACCGCGGCACCTCGATCCGGCCCAAGACCTTCGGCCAGCACGAATACGTCCGCGCCATCCGCGAGCACACGATCACCTTCGGGCTGGGGCCCGCGGGCACGGGCAAGACCTACCTCGCGATGGCGATGGCGGTGAGCGCGCTGCAGCGCCGCGAGGTCTCGCGCATCATCCTCACCCGCCCCGCGGTGGAGGCAGGCGAGCGGCTGGGCTTCCTGCCCGGCACGCTGGGGGAGAAGATCGACCCCTACGTGCGGCCCCTCTACGACGCGCTCCACGACATGATCGAGCCGGAGAAGATCAAGCTGCTGCTGGACTCCGGGGTCATCGAGGTCGCGCCGCTGGCGTACATGCGCGGGCGCACGCTCAACGACGCGTTCATCATCCTCGACGAGGCGCAGAACACGACGGCCGAGCAGATGAAGATGTTCCTCACCCGGCTGGGCTTCGGCTCGCGCATGGTCGTGACCGGCGACACGAGTCAGGTGGACCTGCCCGGCGGCACACGCAGCGGGCTCATGGTCGTCCAGTCCATCCTCGCCGGCGTGGAGGAAATCGCGTTCGAGGAGCTCACGAGCAAGGACGTCGTGCGCCACAGCCTCGTCACGGCCATCGTCGACGCCTACGACCTCTACGGCGCCCGCGCGCAGCGGCCCGCCGGCGGTGCGGACCGCGGCCCCGAGGGCCACCGTGGCCACCGCGGCCAGGGCCGGCGCGGTGCGGCCCGCGGCGCGGACAGCCGCGGGGGCGACGGCCAGGGCGGGCGCGCGTGAGCATCGAGATCGGCAACGAGACCGCCGCCCCGCTCGACCTCGAGGAGGTCCGGGAGCTTGCGGCCCACGTGCTCGCCCAGATGCGCATCCACCCGCTGGCGGAGGTCGCGATCCGCTTCGTCGACGAGCCCACCATGAGCGAGCTGCACGTCCAGTGGATGGACCTCGAGGGCCCCACCGACGTCATGTCGTTTCCCATGGACGAGCTGCGCCCCGACGGCGAGGAGGGCATGCTCGGCGACATCGTCGTGTGCCCCGCGGTCGCCGCGGCCCAGGCCAAGGCCGCGGGCCACTCGACGATGGACGAGGTGCTGCTGCTCGTCGCGCACGGCCTGCTGCACCTCATGGGCTACGACCACGCCGAGCCCGAGGAGCGCGCGGAGATGTTCGACCTCCAGCGCCACCTCCTGCTGACCTGGTTCGCCGAGCGCGAGCCGGGCCGCACCTCGGTGCCCGAGCCCACCGAGGACTGAGCGGACAGCGCCATGGAGCTCTTCGGTTTCCTCATCGCCGCACTGGCCTGCCTCGTGCTCGCCGCCGTGCTCGCGGCCGCCGACGCCGCCGCCTTCGTCGTCTCCCACCACGAGGTCTCCGAGGCCGCCGAGGAGGGCCGGCGCGGCGCCGCCGCCGCGCAGGGAGTGCTCGCGGACCTGCCCACCCACATCAACGTCATCGCGTTCGTCCGGCAGCTCTTCGAGGCGCTGGCCACCGTATGCGTCGTCATCGGATTCTCCATCGTCTGGCCGCTGGGCTGGCAGCTCATCGTCGTGAGCGTGCTCGTCTCCGCGATCGCGGTGTTCACGATCGCGGGCATCTCGCCGCGCACGATCGGCCGTCGCCGCCCGCTGGCCGTCATGCTCCTGCTCGCGCCGCTCGTGGCGCTGCTGCGCCGAGCACTCGGCCCGGTCGCCCGCGTGCTCGTGTGGCTGGGCAACATGCTCACCCCGGCCCGGGTGTACCGCGATGGCCCGCTCGTGACCGAGGAGCAGCTGCGCGACCTCGTCGAGCGCGCCTCGGCGGGCAACATCATCGAGGACGAAGAGCGGGACATGATCGAGAGCGTCTTCAAGCTCTCGGACACCCGCGTCAACCGCGTCATGGTTCCCCGCACGGACCTCGTCGCCGTCCACGCCGGCACGAGCCTGCACAAGGCCGCGAACCTCTTCTTCCGCTCCGGGTTCTCCCGCGTGCCGCTCATCGACGGCGACCTCGACGAGGTGACCGGCGTGGTCTACCTCAAGGACGTCGCCCGCCGGCTCCACCAGCACCCGGAGGCCGCGGACGACCCCGTGGACGAGATCGCCCGGGGCGTGGTCTTCGTGCCGGACACGAAGCCCGTCGACGAGCTGCTGCGCCAGATGCAGCTGGAGAGCACGCACGTGGCCGTCGTCGTCGACGAGTACGGCGGCACGGCGGGCATCATCACGATCGAGGACATCGTCGAGGAGATCGTCGGCGAGATCGACGACGAATACGACACGGCCGAACCGGAGATCGCGGAGCTCGACGGCGGGGTCTACCGCGTCGACGCGCGCATGCAGATCGAGGACCTCGCCGACTTCTTCGACGTCCGCATCGAGGCCGACGACGTCTCGACGGTCGGCGGCCTGCTCACGACTCTCATCGGCCGCGTGCCGATCGCGGGCTCGCGGGCCGAGATCGAGGGCCTCGAACTCGTCGCGGAGCCCGGCCGCGGGCGCCGCCACAGGATCGAGCACGTCGATGTCGCCCGGCTCGAGGCGCCCACTGACCCGCCCGCAGAACAAGGAGACCCCACATGAGCCAGCCGCACTTTCCCGAGGTCCCCGGCGACTTCCGCGCGGGCTTCGCCTGCTTCGTCGGCCGGCCGAACACGGGCAAGTCCACGCTGACGAACGCGCTGGTGGGGCAGAAGATCGCCATCACCTCGGCGAAGCCGCAGACCACCCGACACACGATCCGCGGGATCGTCCACCGCCCGGACCACCAGCTCATCCTCGTCGACACCCCCGGGCTGCACCGGCCGCGCACGCTGCTGGGCGCCCGGCTCAACGACCTGGTGGCGGCCACCCTGGCGGAGGTCGACGTCATCGGCTTCTGCCTGCCGGCCAACGAGAGGATCGGGCCGGGCGACCGCTACATCGCCGAGCAGCTGGCCGACATCGCCGGGCGCACGCCGGTCATCGCGCTCGTGACGAAGGCCGACACCGTCGACCGCGAGCGCCTCGCCCAGGCGCTGCTCGCGGTGGGACAGCTGGGCGATTTCGCGGACATCGTGCCGGTCTCCGCGCCCGACGACTACAACGTGGCCACCGTCGACGAGGTGCTCGCCTCCCACCTGCCGCTCAGCTCGCCGCTCTACCCGGACGGCGACATCACCGATGAGCCCGAGGAGGTCCTCGTCGCCGAGCTCGTGCGCGAGGCCGCGCTCGAGGGCGTGCGCGACGAGCTGCCCCACTCCCTGGCCGTGCAGGTCGAGGAGATGGCCCCGCGCGAGGACCGGCCCGCCGAACGGCCACTGTGGGACGTCCACGTGAACCTCTACGTCGAGCGCGACAGCCAGAAGGCCATCATCATCGGCAAGAAGGGAGCGCGCCTCAAGGAGATCGGCTCGCAGGCCCGCCGCGGGATCGAGGCGATCCTCGGCACCCCTGTCTACCTCGATCTGCACGTCAAGGTGGCCAAGGACTGGCAGCGCGATCCCAAGCAGCTCGGCCGGCTCGGATTCGACTTCTCCTGACCCGCGCCTCGGCGGGCGCTGGCGCACGACGGCCGATCCGCGCCCCGGCGGGCGCGGGACGGCGCGCGCAGTGAGCCTGGCCTTGGGTAGAGTGGGCGCCCGTGAGCGAAACCGTGCATCTGACTGACCGCAATCCCCGCGTGAGCCCCGACGAGCTCGTCGACGACCTCGTCCCGCCGCCCCACTTCTCCACCGTCTCGTTCGACTCCTATCGCCCCGATCCCGCGCAGCCCACCCAGGCGCAGGCGTGCGATGCGCTGGCCGCGTTCGCCGAGCAGCCCGCCAAGCGCGGCTTCCTCTCCAAGCTCATGGGCAAGGAGGACCGGTCGAAGGGCATCTACCTGGACGGCGGCTACGGCGTGGGCAAGACCCACCTCCTGGCCTCCGCGTGGCACCGGGCGGAGAAGCCGGCGGCGTTCGGCACGTTCGTCGAGTACACGAACCTCATCGGCGCCCTCGGCTTCCCGCGGGCCCGCGACGTCCTCACCCAGATGAAGCTCGTGTGCATCGACGAGTTCGAGCTCGACGACCCGGGCGACACCGTCATGATGTCGCGCCTCATGCGCGAGCTCACCGACGCCGGCGTGCGGATCGTCGCGACCTCGAACACCCTGCCCGGCGCACTGGGGGAGGGGCGGTTCGCCGCGCAGGACTTCCTGCGCGAGATCCAGGCGCTGTCCGACCAGTTCGACGTCCTCCACATCGACGGCGACGACTACCGCCACCGCGACCTCGACACCCCGCCGGAGCCCGTGTCCCGCGAGGAACTCGACCGCCTGGAGTCCGAGGCGCAGGGCGTCGTGGCCCGGGACGACTTCGCCGGCCTGCTCGACCACCTCCAGAGCGTCCACCCGTCGAAGTACCGCCGGATGATGGACGATGTCTCCGAGGTGCTCTGGGACTACGTCGTGACGATCGACAACGAGGGCGTGGCACTGCGCTTCGTCGCGCTCGTCGACCGGCTCTACGACCGCGGCGCCGCCATGCACAACTCGGGGGTGCGCACGGACGCGATCTTCACCGACGAGATGCTCCACGGCGGCTACCGGAAGAAGTACATGCGCTGCCTCTCGCGGCTGACGGCGATGGCCAGCGGCGCGGAGCGCTGAGCGCCGCGGCGCCGAGCGCGGCGCGCTCAGCGCAGCGGGCCGGAGGCCGAGCACCGCACGATCGCCGCGGCGGTGCTGAGACGCGGTTGACACGGGGCCCTGCCGCGGCTGTGATGGAGGCCACCCTCCCGCACGCAGACGCCGCGGAGGCACACGAGAGGACACCGCCGTGTCGATCCGCGACTTCGAGCGCTACCCGCTGACCTTCGGACCCAGCCCCGTCCACGAGCTGCGCCGGCTGTCCGCGCACCTGGGCGGGCCGCGCATCTTCGCCAAGCGCGAGGATGTCAGCTCCGGCCTGGCCTACGGCGGCAACAAGACCCGCAAGCTCGAGTACATCGTCCCCGACATCCTGGCCTCCGGTGCGGACACGCTCGTGTCGATCGGCGGCTACCAGTCCAACCACACCCGCCAGGTCGCGGCGGTCGCGGCCCACCTGGGGCTGAGCGCCCGCCTCGTGCAGGAGCGGTGGGTGGACTGGGACGATCCGGTCAACGACAAGGTCGGCAACATCGAGCTCTCCCGCATCATGGGCGCCGACGTCCGGCTCGACGACCACGGCTTCGACATCGGCATCCGCTCGAGCTGGGAGGAGGCGCTGGCCGAGGTCGAGGAGGCCGGCGGCAAGCCCTATCCCATCCCCGCCGGTGCCTCCGAGCACCCCCTGGGCGGCCTCGGGTTCGCGAACTGGGCCTACGAGGTCGCCGAGCAGGAGGAGGCCACCGGTGCCTTCTTCGACACGATCGTCGTGTGCACCGTCACCGGCTCCACCCACGCGGGCATGATCGCGGGCTTCGCCGCCCTCGAGGACGCCGGCGGCCGGCCGCGCCGCATCATCGGCATCGATGCCTCCGCCACGCTGGACAAGACGATCGCGCAGGTCACGCGCATCGCCAACCACACGGCCGAGCTCATCGGACTCGGCCGCGCGCTGCGCGACGACGAGATCACCGTGCTGCCCGGCTGGGAGGGCCCCGCCTACGGGATCCCCGACGAGCGCACGGTCGCAGCGATCCGCGACTGCGCCCGCCTCGAGGGCGTCATCACCGACCCGGTCTACGAGGGCAAGTCGATGGCGGGGCTCATGGACCTCGTGACCCGCGGCGACATTCCCGCCGATGCCACCGTGCTCTACGCGCACCTGGGCGGCCAGCCCGCGCTCAACGCCTACGCAGGCATCTTCGACTGATTTCGGCGCCCGCGGTTCGTGCGGGCTGCGGAGCGAGGTGCTCGTGGGGTTCGGCGCGGCTGGGGGCGACGTGCCCCGCCGCACGGGCTGGATACGGGCCGGGCTTGCCGACTGCGCTCTCAGCCGATGGGCGGGGGAGGCGTGCGTGTCCCCTGGATCCGTGGGCGGATCCGTCGGCGCGGCGCCGAGGCACCGAGTCCGCGGGCCCACGGTCCGTGTGTGAGCGCCAGAAGCACGCGGGCGATGGGCAAGACCCCAGGGCTTGGCGCTGGGGTGAGGGTCGGGGCAGCAGGAGGGACTCGGTGCACTTGGAGGGGCAGCGCAGTTGGAGCGCCAGCGCAGTTGGAGGGGCAGGGCAGCAGGAGGGTCAGCGCAGCAGGAGGGTCAGGGCAGCAGGAGGAGCTGCCGTGCCCACCCGGGCGTCCAGCCGGGCACTCCCGTCAGGTGCAGGCTCAGCCACACCGCCCCGCACACGCACGCACACGTCGCAAGTCCCAGCAGCGCCCCGATCGACCAGTGCGAGCGGCGCACCCACCGGCTCCACGCCTCGAGCCTGAGGCGGCCCCAGTGCAGGAGCCGCGAGGCGAAGTGGAATTCGCTGGCGATGATCGCCACCCCGCAGAACACGATGAGCCAGCCGGGACCGGGCAGGGGCACGAGCACGAGGCCCAGCAGCACGACCGCAGTGCCGAGGCCGCCCACGAGCGTGCGGTAGATCGCCGAGGTGTGGGGGTTGCGGTGCACGAGGCGCCGCCAGCGCAGGAAGCCCAGCCGCGTGCGGCGCACGGAGCGCCTGCGGTGGGCGTGGGGACGCACCCGCCGCGCGGGCTCGGCAGAACGCTGCCCGGTGCCGGCCGCAGGGTGCTGCGCGCTGGACTCCGCGGACCGCCCCCTGGCAGGCTCCGCGGCGGTGTCCGCGTCCGACCCCGGGGCGGGCATGGGCGCCGGGCGCGCTGCGGCGGGGGAGGGTGCTGTGGCGGATGCGGGGGGCACCGGGCCAGCCGGGCGCGGTGCGGAGCCCTCGGCCCGGGCGCCGAGGCGCCGGGTCCGGTGCGAAGCGGGCGAGCGCGGCATGGCCCAAGTATAGGAAGCGCGCCTGCCCGCGGGCTGACCGCGGGCGTGCCGGCGGTACGCGCGGCTGTGAGCAGGGTCACCGCGGCTCCGATTTGGCGCAGCCGGGGTGAGCGTATAGAGTTAGTTCCCGTTGCACGGGGAACCGGGCAGCGTGCGGATGTGGCTCAGTTGGTAGAGCATCACCTTGCCAAGGTGAGGGTCGCGGGTTCGAGTCCCGTCATCCGCTCGGAGACAGGCAAGGCCGTCTTACGGTGGAGTGGCCGAGAGGCGAGGCAGCGGCCTGCAAAGCCGTATACGAGGGTTCGAATCCCTTCTCCACCTCGACCGGGTAGCACCGGATCGAGCGCGATTGGCGCAGCGGTAGCGCGCTTCCTTCACACGGAAGAGGTCACTGGTTCGATCCCAGTATCGCGCACGCAGCCTCCGGGCTCGCAGCACAACCGAATAGCTCGCATAGAAATATGCGCGATTGGCGCAGCGGTAGCGCGCTTCCCTGACACGGAAGAGGTCACTGGTTCGATCCCAGTATCGCGCACAGCAGGCGGCGGCGCCGGGTTCGATCCCGGCGCCGCCGCCTTTTGCGCGTGGCCGTCCTTCGCGGTCTGCCGCACGATCCGGTTGAACGAGTCGGTGCGCCGATTCGCGGTGTTTCTGCCGCCGTTTCGGGGCGTGGGGAGCCGGGAGCCTAGTACGGTTGCAGGACAGGTTTTCCCGCGACGATAGGCGAGAGCATGTCCACCCCCCACGATCCGAACGATCTGAACCGGCCCGACGGCTCCCAGGGAGCCTCCGACGGCCAGGCCAGCCCCGGCTCCCAGCCGAACTTCGATCCGCCGCGCGATCCGTACGCCCAGGGATCGTACGGCGGTTCCCAGGGCGCCTACGGCGGTGGCGCCTACGGCGCCTCCGGCGGCGAGCGCGGGGGACAGGGCATGGAGGGCCCCGGGTCCGCCGGGGGCACCTCGGGCTACCCCGGCGGTGAGGGCTACCCCGGCTCGCAGCCGGGTGCGCAGGCCGGGCAGGGCGCGGGCGAGTCGAACCGCTACGCCGCGGGCAACGATCCGCTGGGCTCGCAGGGCGGTGGGGCCCACGGGGACGACCCGTACGCTCCCGCCGCGGGCGGCGACCGGTCCGCCCAGGGCGATCCCTCCGCGCAGGACGGGCAGTACGCCCAGGGTGACAACCCCTACGCCCAGGGCGACCCGTACGCCCAGGAGGGCCAGTACGCGCAGCAGGGGCAGTACGCCCACGACGGCCAGTACGCGCAGTCCGATCTCTACGCGGGTGCCGCCGCCGATCAGGCCGATCCGTATGCGGCCGGCTACGCGGGCGGGCCGGGGGCCGGACCCAGCGGCACGGACAAGAACTGGATGGGCCTGACCGCGCTCATCACCGGCATCGCCGGGTTCTTCACGAGCGGGCTGGGCAGCATCGCCGCCATCATCTTCGGCTTCATGGGCCTGAGTGCGGCGAAGAAGGGCCAGGCGAACAACCGCGGCATGTCGCTCACGGGCGTCATCCTGGGCTTCGTCTTCATCGCCCTGTGGGTCATCGCGTGGATCCTCATCATCGTCCTCGTCATCGCCGCGGGCTCGCAGGCCGGTTCCTCGGCCATCCCCAACGACCAGCCGCAGTCGTCCTCGACGGCGGGTGCCAGCCCGGGCTCGGGCAGCACCGCCGGCGGCAGCGGCTCCGGTTCCTCCGACGGTGCCGCGGGCGGTTCGACGCTCACCCTCGCAGACGGCTTGACGATGACCTCGTCGGTGCGCACCGCGACCGTGTCGCAGACCGCCTCGCCGGCCAACGTGCAGGGCAAGTCGATGGCCGTCGTGACGATGCGGCTGAAGAACGCCTCGTCGTCGTCCATCACACCGGGCTCCCCGATCGCGAACGCCACCGTCAACGGGGCGAACGCCGCCCAGGTGTTCGACTCGAGCCTCGACGGGACGCTGGGCTTCGGCCGCGCCATCCCGGCGGGGTCGACGAAGACGATCAAGGTGGGGTTCGCGCCGGTCACGGCCGCGCAGCTCAACGACCTCAAGGTCAGCTTGAAGTTCGTGGGCAGCTCCGGCGGCGTCAAGGGCGACTTCACCCTCTCGGCGCACTGACCGGCATGCCCGCCCGGCCGCGGGCCGGCGCCAGGCGTGTGCGCCGTGCCGGCGCCGCTGCGGGGCAGGCCGCCGCACCCGCGAAACCGCGGGTGCGGCGGCTGCGCGTCCGGACCAGGCGATAGACTGCCACCCGCGGGCACCCAGGGCGCCCGCGCCGCACCGGCCGGGCCACGGCGCCCCGGCGGCCGGACTGCCCGATCCGCGCCGTGGACCGCTGCACACCGTCCCGTGGACCCGATCCACACCACGAGCCACCCCAAGGAGAACTCCGTGTCCGACCCCGTATACCTCGACGGCGCACCCATCCCGTTCGAGGAGGGCATGACGGGCACGACGCTGCTGGCCGAGCGCCCGGACGCCATCGCCATCGAGCTCAACGGCGCGCCGGCGGACCTGGCGCGCGAGCTGGCGCCCGGCGACCGCGTGGCGCCCATCACCCTGCAGGACCAGGCGGGCCTGGACATCCTGCGCCACTCCACCGGGCACGTCGTCGCCCAGGCCGTCCAGGACCTGTTCCCCGGCACGAAGCTCGGCATCGGCCCCTACATCGCGGACGGCTTCTACTTCGACTTCCAGACCGCGGAGCCCTTCACGCCCGAGGACCTCAAGAGCATCGAGAAGCGCGCGCAGCGCATCGTGAAGGAGGGCCAGACGTTCCACCGCGTCGTCGTGAGCGAGGACGAGGCGCGCACGCGGATGGCCGACGAGCCGTTCAAGCTCGAGCTGGTCGCGGACAAGGGCTCAGCCGGCGACTCCGATGCCGCGGTCGAGGTGGGCGGCGGTGAGCTGACCGTCTACGAGAACCGCAATCGCAAGGGCGAAGTCGTCTGGCAGGACCTGTGCCGCGGACCCCACCTGCCCTCGACGAAGGCGATCGGCAACGGCTTCGCCGTGACGAAGAACTCCGCGGCCTACTGGCGCGGCGACCAGGCGAACGCGAGCCTCCAGCGCATCTACGGCACCGCGTGGGCGAGCAAGGACGATCTCAAGGCCTACCAGGAGCGCCTCGCGGAGGCCGAACGGCGCGACCACCGCCGCCTGGGCGCGGAGCTCGACCTCTTCTCGTTCCCCGAGGAGCTGGGGTCCGGGCTGCCCGTCTTCCACCCCAAGGGCGGCATCATCAAGCGCGAGATGGAGGACTACGTCCGCCGCCGGCACATCGAGGAGGGCTTCGAGTACGTCGGCACGCCCCACATCTCGAAGGAGTCCCTCTTCTACACCTCGGGCCACCTGCCCTACTACGGCGAGGGCATGTTCCCCGCCCTGCAGGTCGACGAGGAGCGCGACGAGTCCGGGGCCGTCGTCAAGCAGGGCACCCCGTACCGGCTCAAGGCCATGAACTGCCCTATGCACAATCTCATCTACCGCTCCCGGGGCCGGTCGTACCGGGACCTGCCGCTGCGCCTGTTCGAGTTCGGCACCGTCTACCGCAACGAGCCCTCCGGCGTGGTCCACGGCCTCACCCGCGTGCGCGGCTTCGCGCAGGACGACTCCCACTCCTACGTCGCCGAGGAGGACGCGGGCGCGGAGATCCGCCACCTGCTCGACTTCGTGCTGGGGCTGCTGCGCGACTTCGGCCTCGACGACTTCTACCTCGAACTGTCCACGCGCGACGAGGACGGGAAGAAGAAGGACAAGTTCATCGGGTCCGACGAGGAGTGGGAGCAGGCGACGCGGACCCTCGAGGAGGTGGCGCGCGCGACCGGCCTCGAACTGGTGCCCGATCCGGGCGGCGCCGCGTTCTATGGGCCCAAGATCTCCGTCCAGGCCCGCGATGCGATCGGCCGCACGTGGCAGATGTCGACGGTTCAGCTGGACTTCAACCAGCCCGAGCGCTTCGACCTCGAATACCAGGCCGCCGACGGCACCCGCAAGCGGCCCGTCATGATCCACTCGGCGAAGTTCGGCTCGATCGAGCGCTTCCTGGGCGTCCTCACCGAGCACTACGCGGGCGCATTCCCCGTCTGGCTGGCGCCCGTCCAGGTGGTGTGCGTGCCGGTCGCGGATGCGTTTGCGCCCTACCTCGAGCGGGTCGCGGCCCAGCTACGCGCCGCCGGGGTCAGGGTCGAGGTCGACGACTCCGATGACCGGATGCCCAAGAAGATCCGCAACGCCACGAAGCAGAAGGTCCCCTACATCCTCATCGCCGGTGGTGAGGATGAGGAGGCCGGCGCGGTCTCGTTCCGCTTCCGCGACGGCAGCCAGGACAACGGGGTGCCGGTGGCCGAGGCGGTCGAGCGGATCGTGCGCGCCATCGCCGAGCGCGCCCAGGTCTGAGCCGCGCAGGCGCGGGTCCGCCGTCGTCCGAGCCCGTGCAAGCCCGGCCCGCGACTCGGCGGCCCGGCCCTCCCGGGAGCCCCATCGTCGGGGCCGAACCGCGGGGGCCGGCCGACCCGCCCGAGCACATCCCGCCCCCGTACCCTGGCATCCTGCCCGCCCAGCCGAAGGAGACGCCCATGGCAGACACCGACGCAGCCCCGAGTCCCGCCGCCTCGGGCACCACAGCCGACCCAGGCACCGCAGTCGACCCGGGCACCACAGCCGACCCAGGCGCCCCGGCAGGCATCCCCGAGCCCGAGGCCGCGGCCGGCTTCCCCGGCGAGCCCGACGGCCTGCAGCGCCTGTGGACCCCGCACCGCATGGTCTACATCGGTGGCGAGGACAAGCCCGCGGACGCGAGCACCGGGCAGTGCCCGTTCTGCGCGGCGCCGGCGCAGGGCGACGACGCCGCGGCCCTCATCGTGGCCCGCGGCACCAGCGTCTACGCGATTCTCAACCTCTACCCGTACAACCCGGGCCACCTGCTCGTGTGCCCCTACCGCCACGTTGCGGACTACACGGAGCTCACCGAGGAGGAGACGGTCGAGCTGGCCCACTTCACGCAGCGGGCCATGCGCGTCATCCGCAGCGTGTCCCATCCGCACGGGTTCAACCTGGGCATGAACCAGGGCGGGGTCGCCGGCGCCGGCATCGCCGCCCACCTCCACCAGCACGTCGTGCCGCGCTGGGGCGGGGACGCGAACTTCCTGCCGATCATCGCCCAGACCAAGGCGCTGCCCCAGGTGCACGCGGACGTCCAGCGCCTCTTCTCCGAAGCCTGGGACGCCGCATGAGGCCCGCGGACGTGCCGCTCATCGCCACCGCCTCTGACCCGGTGGACACGGCCGACGGCCCCCTCTTCGTGCTCCGCCGCCCCGACCTCGAGACCGATTCCTACGCCTCCCAGGTCTTCCGGGCCGGCCCGGAGCCCGTGCGCGTGAGCCACGGCTGGGCCGACTCCGGGCTGCAGCGCGCCGCGGATGTGCCGGTGTGGGGCCTGCTGCGGGCCGAGGCTCCCGGGCAGGCGCCCCAGCTGCACGTGGGCGAGCACCCCGGCGCGGTGCGCCGCGTCAGCGACTTCCACCTGGGCGTCTCCGCATTCGCCCTGAGTGCCGATGGCCGCACGGCGCTCGCGGTCGCCCGCATCCCGGAGGCCGGCCGGTACGGCACGGACCCGGACGTGGGCCCCGCCGCCGAGGCGCCCCGCCGGATCGTCCACTCCGACTACCTGGCCAACGGGCTGGGCTACCTGCGCGACCGCCCGGCCCAGGCGTTCCGCATCGACCTGTCCGAGCCGGGGGAGGAGCTCACCGGCCTGCTCGGCGGCACGGACACCGCCCCCGCCGTCGCGCTCGCGTGGCCGGGTGCGGACGTCGCCGATCCCCAGCTGCGCCCCGACGGCACCGCCAGTGCCATCGCTGCGGTGAACCACGGCGCGCAGACGCCGGACCTGCGCTCGACGGTGTGGCTGCTTAACGAGCAGACCGCCCGCCCGCTCGACCTGGGCGACCTCGCCGTGAGCGCGCACCGCTGGATCGACGACACCCGCCTCGCCTTCCTCGCGTCCGACCGCTCCGCGCGCCCCACGGACTTCGTCGCCCAGCTGGGCGGCCTCTTCCTCCACGACACGGCCACGGGCGCCACCGTGCGCCTGACGGACCCGGACGACATCGACCTGGGCGGGCCGCTGCGCATCCACGACGGCCGCGCGTGGGCGCTGCTCACCGAGGACGGTGGGGTGCGGGCCGTCGCGCTCGACCTGCCTGCGGCGCTCGACGGCGCGCCGTGCCTGGGCCGCGGGGACCTCGAGCCGCTCACCCCGGCCGACCAGGTGGTCACGGGCTTCGACCCCACGGGCGGGCGCCTCGTGTGGACCGCGGAGACCCCGGAGCACACCGCTGCGGTCTTCGCCGCAGCGGCCGCAGGCCCCGCGGGCGCAGGCCCCGCAGACACCACGCCCGCGGCCCGGCAGCTCTGGGCGGCCACGGCCCCAGCCGACATCGCGGTGCCCCGGCGGCTCGTGGCCCAGGGCGCGGGCGGGGACGTGCACGGATGGCTCGCGGTGCCCGCGGGCGAGGGGCCCTTCCCCGTCATCCTCAACATCCACGGCGGGCCCTTCGCCCAGTACACCCACGCGCTGTTCGACGAGACGCAGGTGCTCACGGGCGCCGGCTACGCCGTGGTCTACGCCAACCCCCGCGGCTCGGCCGGGCGCGGCCGCGCATGGGGCAAGGCCGTCCAGGGCGACTTCGCGGACCCCGCAGCCGCGGACGTGCTGGCGGTCCTCGACGCGGCGCTCGATGCCGACGAGCGGCTGGACGGCGCGCGCCTGGGCGTGCAGGGCGGTTCGTACGGCGGCTATCTCACCGCCATGATCATCGGCTCCGACCACCGCTTCCGCGCCGCGATCATCGAGCGCGGCTACCTAATGCCGCACTCGTTCACCGGCACCTCGGACATCGGCACGTACTTCAGCGAGGAGTACACGGGCGCGGAGCCCGCGCGCATCCGCGCGCAGTCGCCGCTGCGCGCGATCAAGGGCACGCGCACCCCCGCGCTCGTCATGCACTCGGAGCAGGATCTGCGCTGCCCGCTCGAACAGGGCCAGCAGATGTACCTCGCGCTGCAGCGGGCCGGCGTGGAGACGGAGATGCTCGTCTTCCCGGGTGAGAACCACGAGCTCTCCCGCTCGGGCCGCCCCCGCCACCGCGTCCAGCGGTTCGAGGCGATCCTCCAGTGGTGGCGGCGCTTCCTGCCGGCCGATCGCGGCTGAGATGCTCAACGGGCTGGCGCGCGCCGCGTTCACGCGGCTCTTCTCGCCCCTGGCCGCGCTGCTCCTGCGGCTGGGGCTGGGGCCCGATGCGGTCACGGTGATCGGCACCGTGGGCGTGTGCGCCGGCGCGCTCGTGTGCTATCCGCTCGGCCAGCTGTTCTGGGGCACCGTCGTCATCACGTTCTTCGTCTTCTGCGACATGCTCGACGGGATCATGGCCCGGCAGCTCGGCCGGACCACCGTGTGGGGCGCGTTCCTCGACTCCACGCTCGACCGCCTGGCCGATTCGGCGGTCTTCGTGGGCCTGGCGCTCTGGTACTTCCTGGGGGCGCGGGACCCGCTGACCGCGCTGCTCGCGCTGGGCTGCCTCGTCATGGGCTCGCTCGTGTCCTACGTCCGGGCCCGCGGCGAGGCGCTGGGAGTGCGCGCCTCCGGCGGCATCGCCGAGCGCGCCGACCGCCTGCTCGTCACCCTCGTCGTCACGGGCCTCGTGGGCCTGGGACTGCCTGCTATCGTACTGACAATCGCCCTGGCGGTCCTGGTCGTGCTGTGCGCGGTCACCGTCGCCCAGCGCATGGCGGCGGTCCATTCGCAACTGCACGCTCAGGAGGAATCCGCATGAAGTTCCGCGAGGCCGCGCGCGTCGTGCTGCTCAACGCCCGGAACGAGGTCTTCCTCCTCCAGTCCAAGGACCTCGACGATCCCGCGAGCCGCTTCTGGCAGCCGTGCGGGGGCGGGGCGGAGCTGGGGGAGAGCCCGCGCCAGACCGCGGCCCGTGAGCTGGCCGAGGAGGCCGGCGTCGAATGCGAGCCGGTCGAGCTGCTCGGGCCCCTGGCCACCCGGCACGCGGTGCTAGATTTCGCGCGCAAGCGCCACGAGCAGGACGAGGTGTTCTTCGGGATCCGCATCGACGAGGAGCTCGACTTGAGCGATGCCGTCTGGACGGAGATGGAGAAGCGGGTCATCGTCGATGCCCGCTGGTGGTCGCGCGAGGAGCTGCTCGCCACCGAGGAGACCGTCTACCCCAGCCGCCTGCCCGAGCTCATGGACCTCGTCGCCCAGGGGCGAACGCCCGCGCAGCCCCTCGAGATCGGCTGAGCAGCACCGCTGCGCAGCGTCGGGGCCGCGACGCCCCCGGCGGCCCAGGGGTGAGGCGCCGGGCCCGCCCCGCTAGACTGGTGTGCCTAAGACTCCCCGTCCCTCACCGCCAACGCTAAGGAGACATGCGTGTCCGGTCACTCCAAGTGGGCAACGACGAAGCACAAGAAGGCCGCGATCGACGCCAAGCGCGGCAAGCTCTTCGCCAAGCTCATCAAGAACATCGAGGTCGCCGCGCGCAACGGCGGCGCCGACCTGGCCGGCAACCCCACGCTCTTCGACGCGGTGCAGAAGGCGAAGAAGTCCTCCGTGCCCAACGACAACATCGAGCGCGCCGTCAAGCGCGGCGGCGGGCTCGACGGCGGGGCCGTGGACTACCAGACGATCATGTACGAGGGCTACGCCCAGGGCGGCGTCGCGCTGCTCATCGAGTGCCTGACGGACAACCGCAACCGCGCGGCCTCCGAGGTGCGCGTCGCGGTGACCCGCAACGGCGGTTCGATGGCCGACCCCGGCTCCGTGGCGTTCAACTTCAGCCGCCGCGGCGTCGTCGAGGTCCTCGCCTCCGAGGCCGATGAGGACGCGATCCTCGAGGCCACGCTCGACGCGGGAGCCGAGGAGGTGCGCCTGAGCGGCGAGACCTACGAGGTGCTCTCCGAGGCCACGGACCTCGTCGCGGTGCGCACCGCGCTGCAGGAGGCGGGCATCGACTACGAGTCCGCCGAGTCCTCGTTCGTGCCCAACCTCGAGGTGCCCCTCGACGCGGACACCGCCCGCAAGGTCTTCAACCTCATCGATGCGCTCGAGGACTGCGACGACGTGCAGAACGTCTACTCCAACGCCGACGTCTCCGACGAGGTGCTCGCGGCCCTCGAAGCCGAGGACTGAGCCGCGCCGTGCGCATCCTGGGCGTCGATCCCGGCCTCACGCGCTGCGGTCTGGGAGTCATCGACGCCGCGCACGTGAGCCGGCCCGGGCTCGTGGCCGTCGACGTGGTGCGCACGCCGGCCGACGCCTCCGTCGACGTGCGGCTGGGCGAACTGGCCGACCGCTTCGAGGTCTGGCTCGACGACCACCGGCCGGACGTCGTGGCGATCGAGCGCGTCTTCGCCCGCAGCGACGTCTCGACGATCATGGGTACCGCCCAGGCCTCCGGCCTCACGATGGGCCTGGCGGCCCGCCGCGGGATCCCCGTGAGCATGCACACCCCATCGGAGGTCAAGAAGGCGATCTCCGGCAACGGGCGCGCGGACAAGAAGCAGATGACCCACATGGTCACCCGGATCCTGCGCCTCGAGACCGCCCCCAGGCCCGCCGATGCCGCCGATGCGCTGGCGCTGGCGATCTGCCACCTGTGGCGCGGGGCCGGGGGCGGCGCCTCCACTCCCGGGGCCGCGAAGGACGTCCTGGCCCGCCGCGCCGCCGGCCGCCAGGGCGCGGGGCTGACCCGCGCGCAGGAGCAGTGGGCCCAGGCGCTGCGCACCGGGCGGCGCTGAGGCAGCGGGCCGAGGCGCCGAGCTGCGGCGCTGCGCCGCCGGGCCCGCGGGCGCGCCCATCCCGCGCGATGTCACCGGGGCGCGCTACGATGGCCGTATTCGTACATTCGTTCGCCTGTGCCCGCAGGCCTGAGGAGACCGCGTGATCACCTATCTCGAGGGCGTCGTGCGCGCCATCGGCCCGGACTCGCTCACCATCGTGACCGCCGGCGTCGGCCGGGAGGCCTTCGTCGTGCCCGCCCTGGCCGCGCGGGCCCGGCTGGGCGCCGAGCTGTCGATCCACACCTTCCTCGTCGTCCGCGAGGACTCGCTGACCCTGTTCGGCTTCGACAGCGCGGACGAGCGCAGCGTCTTCGCCACCCTGCAGACGATCTCCGGGGTGGGCCCCAAGCTCGCACTGGCCGTGCTGTCCGTGCTCGGCCCGGACGACCTGCGCCGCGCGGTCGCCGATGCCGACGAGGCGGCGCTCACCCGCGTGCCCGGGATCGGCAAGAAGGTCGCGGCCCGGCTCATGCTCGAACTCGGCTCGCGGCTCGACCGCCTGCCGGCCCCCGGCTCCGGCACAGCATCCGCGCCCGGTGCCGCGCCCGCGGTCGATGAGGTCGTCGGGGCGCTCGTCGGCCTGGGCTGGAAGGAGGCGGCGGCCCGCGAGGCCGTCGAGGCCACGCGCAGCGCTGAGCCCAGCGCCGGCGTGCCGCAGCTGCTCAAGGCCACCCTGCGCGCGCTGGGCGGCCAGCGGTGACCGACGGCTACGAGGTGGACTTCGGCGGCGAGGACCCGACGGGAGCCGAGCTCGAGCGGCTCATGCGCGGCGATGCCGGCGATGCCGAGCGCCAGGCGGAGGCGGCGCTGCGGCCCCGCGGCCTCGGCGACTTCGTCGGCCAGCCGCAGGTGCGCGACCAGCTCTCGCTCGTGCTCGACGCCGCGCGCGCCCGCGGCCGCGCGCCGGACCACGTGCTGCTCTCCGGCCCGCCCGGGCTGGGCAAGACCACGCTCGCGATGATCGTCGCGCACGAGATGCGCGCGCAGATCCGCATCACGGCGGGCCCCGCAGTCCAGCACGCGGGGGACCTGGCCGCGATCCTGTCCTCCCTGGAGGAGGGCGAGGTGCTCTTCATCGACGAGATCCACCGGATGGCCCGCGCGGCGGAGGAGATGCTCTACGTCGCGATGGAGGACTTCCGGGTCGACGTCATCGTCGGCAAGGGCCCGGGCGCCACGGCGATCCCGCTCGACCTGCCCGCATTCACGCTCGTGGGCGCCACCACCCGCTCGGGCCTGCTGCCCGCCCCGCTGCGCGACCGCTTCGGCTTCACGGGCCACCTCGACTTCTACACGGCCGACGACCTCACGACCGTGCTGCGGCGCTCGGCCGCGATGCTCGGCATCGATGCCGAGCCCGCCGGGCTCGTCGAGATCGCCGGGCGCTCGCGCGGCACCCCGCGGATCGCCAACCGCCTGCTGCGCCGCGTACGGGACTGGGCGCAGGTGCGCGGCTCCGGCCGCGTGGACCGCGCCGCGGCCCGCGCGGCGCTGACGGTCTACGAGGTCGACGAGCGCGGCCTCGACAGACTCGACCGCGCGGTGCTCGGCGCGCTGTGCCGGCGCTTCGACGGCGGCCCGGTGGGCCTGTCGACGCTGGCGGTCTCCGTGGGGGAGGAGCCCGAGACCGTCGAGGAGGTCGCCGAGCCCTTCCTCGTGCGCGAAGGGCTCATCTCCCGCACGCCGCGGGGGCGCGTCGCCAGCCGCGAGGGCTGGGCGCACCTGGGCCTCACGCCCCCGGGCGAGCCCACGGCCTGATCCGCCCGGCGATTGCGCAAAGAAGGTGTACCGCAACTAGACTGGGGTACCGGCTCGCAATGCCCTGGCCCATCCGCCGTCTGGAAAGGCATCTGATCCCGTGGATCCCACGCTCATCTTCATCGTCGCCATCGGCGCCATGCTCATCTTCTTCATGTTCAACTCGCGCAAGAAGCAGAAGGCGCGCGCGGAGCAGATCTCCAACAACATGGTGCCCGGAGCGCGCGTGATGACGAGCTTCGGCCTCTTCGGCACCGTCACCGAGGTCTCCGACGACGGCCTCAAGGTCACCATCGAGTCGGGCCCGGGCACGACCCTCGTCGTCCACCGCCAGGCCATCGGCCAGATCGAGCCGCCCGAGTCCGACGCCGTCGCCGGCGGCGTGGACCTGGGCAAGGACGACGCCGCGGTGCAGGAGGCCCCCGCCGGCTCGTCTGCCGCCGGGGCGAGTGCCGCAGGCGAGCGCGAGCCCGTCTCCGCCGACGCCGAGGACGACGCCAACGAGTCGGGGCGCATCACGGATGCCGAACTCGACGCGATGAACGCCGAGCGCGCCCGCCGCGGCGCGGCCGGCGATGACGAGCCCGACGACCACGGTCGGGCCGCTGGGGCCGGCAAGGGCGCCGACGCCGCCGACGGAGAGACGGAGCCCGCGACCACCGCCGGCGAGCACACCGCCGACGAGCACGCCGAGTCCCAGGTGACCGGCACCGAGGGCGCGCAGGCCGGCGAGGCCGCCACCGCCGACAGCGAGGACGTGGACGAAGCGCCGGGCACCGAGCTGCCCGAGAACCGCACCGACCACCTCACACCCGCCGACCGCAGCCTCTCCACGGACGCCTCCGAGCCGAAGCCTGCGCTGCAGACCGACGATGAGAGCGACGCGGAGACCCCGGCGCGCGTCGACGCCGACGGCGAGCACGGCGCCCGGACGCCCGCTGCCGATGCGGAGCAGGAGGCTCCCGAGGCCGCGGCCGAGGCGGCGGAGAAGACGACGGATGCCGACAACGCCTCGGACCGCGACGCCGAGCCCGGTGTGGGCGATGACCCGGAGGCGGGCCCCGCCAAGCGCTGAGCGCCCCCGCCCGTCCCTCCTCGACTCAACCGAAAGTACACACGTGGCAGCAACCGACAGCAGACCGCGCCCCGGCCTGCGCTTCATCTGGCTCACCATCATCACCGCGCTGCTGACGGCCGCGATCGCCGCCGGGGCCCTGTGGTCGAACGCGACGTGGGCGCCCAAGCTCGCGCTCGACCTCGAGGGCGGCACGTCGATCATCCTCGAGCCGCAGGTCAAGGACCAGCAGGTGACGAAGGAGCAGCTGCAGCAGGCGGTGGCGATCATCCGCCAGCGCGTGGACTCCACCGGCGTGAGCGAGGCGGAGATCAACACGCAGGGCGACCGCAACATCATCGTCAACCTGCCCGGCAACCCGGACGAGCAGACCCGCGAGCTCGTGCGCTCCTCGGCCCAGCTGGCCTTCCGCCGCGTGGCGGCCGTCGGTGCCCCGGGCGTCGAGGGCCAGGACGGGGCGAGCTCGCCGGCGAGCACCGGCCCCTCGCTGTCGAAGGAAGACCAGAAGAAGCTCGACGAGCTCACCAAGCAGGACGGGCAGACCCCGAATGCCGGCGGCTCCGTGACGCCCCGGGCGCAGGCGGCTGCCGCGAGCACGGGACAGGCGAGCCCGTCCGCCAGCGCCTCGGCGCCCCAGCAGGGCCAGCAGGGCACCGGCGACGACGCCAAGCGGCCGGTCTTCGATCCGGAGAAGGACCAGTCCTGGGCCACCGCGGAGATCCTCAAGCAGTACCAGTCGCTGGACTGCACGAACCCGAAGAACCGCACCGGCGGCGCAGCGGGACCGGCGGACAAGCCCATCGTCGCGTGCTCCTCGGACGGGGACGCGAAGTACGTGCTCGGCCCGGTGGAGATCTCCGGCGACCACGTCTCGGATGCCTCGTTCGGCTACCAGACCTCGTCCACCGGCAACCAGACGAACGAGCCGGCCGTGAACATGGAGTTCGACCCCACGGGCACCGAGCAGTTCAAGCAGATCACGACGGAGATCACGAACAAGCAGCAGCCGTACAACCAGTTCGCGATCGTGCTCGACGGCCTCGTGCTCTCCGCCCCGGTCTCGCAGGCCCAGATCAACGACGGCCACGCGCAGATCACCGGCAACTTCACCGAGCAGTCCGCCCAGACGCTGGCCAGCCAGCTGAAGAACGGCGCGCTGCCCATCAGCTTCCAGGTCCAGAGCGAGGAGCAGATCTCGCCGACCCTGGGCTCGGACTACCTGCAGAAGGGCCTGCTCGCCGGCGCGATCGGCCTGGGCCTCGTCGTCCTCTACTCGCTCCTGCAGTACCGCGTGCTGGGGCTCGTGACCGTCTCCAGCCTCGTGGTGGCGGGCGTGCTGACCTACCTGCTGCTGCTGTTCGTGTCCTGGCGCTACGGATACCGGCTCTCGCTGGCCGGCGTCGCGGGCATCATCGTGGGCATCGGCATGACCGCGGACTCGTTCATCGTCTACTTCGAGCGCGTCCGCGATGAGCTGCGCGAGGGCAGGCGCCTCCTGTCCGCGGTGGAGGTCGGCTGGGACCGCGCGAAGAAGACGATCTACGCCTCGAAGGCCGTCAACATGCTCGCCGCCGTCATCCTCTACGTCCTGGCGGTGGGCAGCGTGCGCGGCTTCGCGTTCACCCTGGGGCTCACGGTCATCGTCGACGTCCTCGTCGTCGTGCTGTTCACCCACCCCATGCTCCAGGCTTTGGCGCGCACGCGGTTCTTCGGCGAGGGCCACCCGATGTCCGGCATGGACCCGCGCCAGCTGGGTGTCAGCCAGGCCGCCTACCGGGGTGCGCTCAACCTCGACCTCGATGCCGCGCGCGCCTCGTCGAAGTCCGGCGGATCGTACCGGGAGGCCAAGAAGCGCCAGGCCGCCGCCGATCGCCGTTCGGGCGAGTCCGCGGGCTCGACCACCGCGCTCAAGGACCGCGGGGCCACGTCGGCGCCGGCCGAGCCCGCGGAGCGCACCGCGGCGCCTGCCGAACGGGCCAGCGCGCAGCAGCCGCGGCAGAAGGAGCGCGGCAAGCCGAAGAAGCGCGACCGGGCGGGCGGCGCCTCGGGCGCGGGCCTGAGCCTGGCCGAGCGCAAGGCGCAGCGGCAGGCGGGGGCCGACGACGACGGCCTGCTCGCCGACGACGAGGGGAAGGACTCCTGAGATGAAGCGGTTCTTCGCATGGGGCAATGACCTGCACTCCGGTGCCCGCTCGATCCCCTACGTCGGCAAGGCCAAGCTCTGGCTGTCCATCGCGCTCCTGCTCGCCATCCTCTCCGCCCTCGTGCCGGTGCTGGGCGGCGGCTTCAACCTGGGCATCGCGTTCCGCGGCGGCTCGGAGTTCCAGCTGGCCAACGTCCCGGCCGCCTCGATGACGGCCGATGCGGCCACCACGGTCAACAAGGCGGTCCCGGATGCCGACCCCACGGTCGTGCCCACCTCGGACTCCTCGCTCAAGATCGACACCCGCCAGCTCACCGATGACCAGATGCAGCAGGTCCGCGAGTCGCTCATCAGCACGTTCAAGGTGCAGAACTCCGATGTGACCTCCACGTTCATCGGCCCGCAGTGGGGCCACGACGTGACGAACAAGATGATCCGGGCGCTCGTCATCTTCGTGGCGATCGCGATGGTCGTCATGGCGCTGTACTTCCGGACGTGGAAGATGTCCGTGGCCGCGATCGTGGGCCTCGTCTTCGTCATGCTCCTCACGATGGGCATCTACGCGATCACGGGCTTCGAGGTCACCCCGGAGGCCATCATCGGTTTCCTCACCGTGCTCAGCTTCTCCCTCTACGACACGGTCGTGGTCTTCGACAAGATCCGCGAGAACACCGCGAACTTCAAGGACAACCGCACCGCGACGTTCGCCGAGCTCGTCAACCTGGGCATCAACCAGACGACGGTGCGCTCGATCAACACGACCGCGATCGCCGCCCTGCCGATCGGCGCGATCCTCTTCATCGGCGTATTCCTGCTGGGCGCCGGCACGCTCACGGACATCTCGCTGTCGCTGTTCGTCGGCACGATCGTCGCCGCCGCCTCGACGCTGTTCGTCGCCTCGCCGCTCTACGCGGTGCTGCGCAGCCGCGAGAAGGCGGTGCGCGAGCAGGAGGCCCGCGTGCTCGAGTACCGTCGCGAGCACGGGCTGCCCGACCGCGCCCCGGAGCACGCGAAGGCCTGAGCCCGGGCTCCCGCCGCCCACCGCGCCGACCGGTGCGGTGGGCGCGCGCATTCATCCGCCCCGCTGGCCCTGGCGGGCCCATTGGCCCCGCAGGCCCCAGTTGGCCCAGCGGCCCCTTTGGCCCCGCCGTCCGCGCTGGCCCCGCCGGTTCCACCGGGTGCGGTCAGTTCCCGCCGGTGCGGCCGTGCAGCGGCCCACCAGGTCCCTTGTACGATGGGACAACCGAACGAAGGGGGCACGATGGCCGAGCAGACCGAGGGCATCGCGGGCCGGCGCCCGCGCGGAATCTCCCGCCTGGCCTTCTGGACCGCCCGCAGCCAGCACAGCCCCCAGTACCCGCAGGCGCTGGGCCCCCTGCTCCAGGCCGTCGAGTACAACCACCCGCGCGCGGACGTCGACATCATCCTGCGCGCCTACCGGGTGGCGGAGAAGCACCACCGCGGCCAGATGCGCAAGAGCGGGGACCCCTACATCACGCATCCCGTCGCCGTGGCGACGATTCTCGCGGAGATCGGCATGACGCCGGTGACCCTGGCCGCCGCACTGCTCCACGACACGGTGGAGGACACCGACTACAGCCTCGCCCAGCTCACCGACGAGTTCGGCGAGGAGGTCGCCGTCATGGTCGACGGCGTGACGAAGCTCGACAAGATCGAGTACGGCCAGGCGGCGCAGTCGGAGACCGTGCGCAAGATGATCGTCGCGATGTCGCGCGACATCCGCGTGCTCGTCATCAAGCTCGCCGACCGCCTCCACAACGCGCGGACCTGGAAGTACGTGCCGGCCGCCTCGTCGGAGCGCAAGGCCCGCGAGACGCTGGACATCTTCGCCCCGCTCGCGCACCGGCTGGGCATGAATACGATCAAGTGGGAGCTCGAGGACCTCTCGTTCCAGGTCCTCCACCCCAAGGTGTACTCGGAGATCGTGCGGCTCGTTGCCGAGCGCACGCCCGAGCGGGAGAAGTACCTGGGCATCGTGTCCAAGGAGCTCAACGAGGAGCTCGCGGAGTCCTCGATCACCGCCCACATCTCCGGGCGGCCCAAGCACTACTACTCGATCTACCAGAAGATGGTGGTCCGCGGCCACGAGTTCGCCGACATCTACGACCTCGTGGGCGTGCGCGTGCTCGTCGAGTCGGTGCGCGAGTGCTACGCGGTCCTCGGGCTCGTCCACGCCCGCTGGTCCCCGGTGGCCGGGCGGTTCAAGGACTACATCGCGATGCCCAAGTACAACATGTACCAGAGCCTGCACACGACCGTGATCGGCCCGTACGGCAAGCCCGTGGAGATCCAGATCCGGACGCTCGAGATGCACCGGCGCGCCGAGTTCGGCGTCGCGGCGCACTGGAAATACAAGGACCGGGGGAGCGCGAACCCGCAGGCGCTCAACGCCGCGGGCAAGCGCACGGCCAAGGTGGGCGATTCCGGCGAGGTCGACCAGGTCGCATGGCTGCGCCAGCTGCTCGACTGGCAGCGCGAGGTCTCCGACCCCGACGAGTTCCTCGACAACCTGCGCTACGAGGTCAACTCGCAGGACGTCTACGCCTTCACGCCCAAGGGCGACATCATCACCCTGCCGGCGGATTCGACACCCGTGGACTTCGCCTACGCCGTGCACACCGAGGTGGGCCACAAGACGATGGGCGCACGGGTCAACGGCCGCCTGCTCACGCTCGACACGAAGCTCAAGAACGGCGATGTCGTCGAGGTCTTCACCTCCAAGGACGAGAACGCGGGCCCCAGCCGCGACTGGCTGTCCTTCGTCGCCTCGCCCCGGGCGCGCAACAAGATCCGCCAGTGGTTCTCCAAGGAGCGCCGCGAGGAGGCGATCGAGAACGGCCGCGAGCAGCTCGCCCGCGCCATGCGCCGCCACCACCTGTCCGCCGAGCGGCTCATGAGCCAGGAGGCGCTCCAGCTCGTCGCCTCCCACCAGCACCAGCCGGACGTCTCCTCGCTCTACGCCCAGATCGGCAACGGGACGGTCTCCGCCGCGCACATCGTGGACCTGCTCGCCAAGGAGGTGGCGGGGGAGGACGAGGCCGATGCCGTCACGGAGCTGCCGCCGACCAACCGCGCCGGCAAGTCGCGCGGCCACCACTCGTCGACGGACGGGGTGCGCGTCAAGGGCGCCGATGACATCCTCGTCAAGCTCGCCCGCTGCTGCACCCCGGTGCCGGGCGACGAGATCATCGGCTTCGTCACCCGGGGCGCCGGGGTGTCCGTCCACCGCACCGACTGCACGAACGTCGCGAGCCTCGAGCGCGAGCCCGAGCGCATCGTCGACGTCGAGTGGGTCCAGAAGGCCAGCGGCGTCTACCTCGTCCAGATCCAGGTTGAGGCGCTCGACCGCGCGGGCCTGCTCTCCGACATCACGAAGGTGCTGAGCGAGACCCACGTGAACATCCTCTCCGCCTCCGTCGCCACCTCCCGTGCGCGCGTGGCCCAGTCGAAGTTCGTCTTCGAGATCGGCGATGCCAGCCACCTCGACACCGTGCTCAGCGCGGTGCGCAAGGTCGACGGCGTCTTCGACGTCTACCGCATCACGGGTGGCTGAGCTCGGCCGGCGGCCGCCCGCGCGCCCCGCTGAGCGCCGCGCGCACGCGCCCCAGGTGCGGGCGGCCGCGCTGGGCGCCGACGAGCGCGGCGAACGCCTCCACCTGGCCCGCCGGCACATCCCGGAGCAGCTCCCGCAGGGCATGGGCCCAAGCCGCCCGCAAGGCCGCGGCCCCGGTGTCGGCGCTCCCGGTACCACTGCCCGCGTCGCTGGCCCCGCCGGCGTCTCCTCCGGCCGGGGGCGCGGGCGGCTCGGCCACGATCCGCACGGCCTCGTCGTAGAGGGTGCGCAGCCCGGCGGTGAGCGGCAGCCCCGCGAGCTCCGCCGTGTCCTCCGGGCCCACCGTGCGCTCGAAGACGCTGCAGCCGGGCGGCTGGGTGCGCAGCCGGCGGCGGGTGCGCGTCGTGAGCTCGTCCACGGCGGGGCCCGTCCCGGCACCCCACCACACCCAGTGCGCGCTCGCGTGGGAGTAGACGAGGCCGCGGCGGGGCGGCGGGCCCAGGGCGCGGATGCGCAGCTCCGGGTCGACCACCGCGCCCGCGGGCACCCAGCACCGCGGGGTCAGCCGCACCAGCACCCCGTCGAGCGTGAGCCCCATGAGCTCGGAGTACGGCAGGGGTTCGCCGGGGCGCAGCAGCTGGGTCATCCGACCAGCGTGGCGAGCCGGCGCCGAAAGCGGAAGGCCCCGCCGTCACCTGTGGATGACGGCGGGGCCCGGCGGCGGTGCTGCAGCGGCTGGCCTCAGCCCATTTCCTGGGCGGTCTTCGCCAGCTGCTCGTACCAGGCCTGCTTCGTATCGAGCGCCTCCTGGGCGCGGGCGAGCGCGGCGCCGTCGCCCGAGGCGCGGGCCTGCTCGACCAGCGCGCGCAGCTGCGCGAGCTGCTCCTCGAGCTGGGAGAGCATGCCGGAGGTGCGGGCCTTCGTCTCCGGGTTGGTCTTGCGCCACTGCTCGTTCTCCGCGGCCGCCAGGGCCTTCTCGACCTCGCGCAGGCCGCCCTCCATGCGCCCCATGGCCGCGCGGGGCACCTTGCCCGCGTCCTCCCACTCGTCCTGGATGGTCCGCAGCCGGGCCTTGGCCTGGGTGGGGTCCGTGATGGGCAGCAGGGCCCTGGCCTGGGCGAGCAGCTCCTCCTTGCGCACAAGGTTCTGTGCGTACTCGGCGTCGACCTCCTCGTCCTTCTTCGAGCGGGCGGCGAAGAACACGTCCTGGGCGGCGCGGAACTTCGCCCACAGCGCGTCGTCGTCCTTGCGCCCGGCGCGCGGCGCGGCCTTCCAGCGGTCCATGAGGTCGCGGTACTTCGCGGAGGTTTCCCGCCAGTCGGTCGAGGCGGAGAGCGCCTCGGCCTCGGCGACGAGCTTCTGCTTGGCCTTCTTGCCCTCGGCGTTGCGCTTGTCGAGGTCGGCGAAGAACTCGCGGCGGTGCTTGTCGAACGTGTTGCGGGCCTTCGAGAAGCGGCCCCACAGCTCCTGGTCCTGGCTGCGCGGCAGCTTGGGGGTGGATGACTGCAGGCGCTTCCACTCCTCGAAGAGCTCGCGCATGCGCGCACCCGAGTTCTTCCACTGCACGCGCGCCGGGTCCGTGCCGGCAATCTGCTCGGCCTCGTCCGCGATCGCGCTGCGGGCGGCGAGGCCCTCCTCGCGGGCGGCGTTCTGGGCGGCGGTCTGCTCGGTGCGCACCGCGGCGGCCTGCGCCTCGATCTCCCGCAGGCGGGCCTCGAGGGCCGCGAAATCGCCGACGGCCTTGGCCTCGGCCAGCGCCTCGCGCTGCTTCTGGGCCGTCTGCCGCACGGACTCGCCGTTCGCCCCGGCCGCCAGTCGCTCGGCCAGCAGCTCGGCGGCATCGGTGAGGTCGAGGAACTTGCGCGCGAAGTACGCCAGCGCACCGTCCGCACCGGCATCCGGGTACTGTCCGACCTCGCGCTCCGCACCGTCGACGGTGACGAAGACGGTCTGCGACTCGTCCACGCGTCCGTGTGCCTTCGCCGCCTCGATCTCCGCGCTGCGGTCTCGAGCGGGCGCTGCGGGGGCCGCGTTGGCCGGCCGGCCCGCCGGGGGAGCACCCACCGCGCCCGAGGGGCGGGGGGCCGGGCGCGGCACCGCGCCGGGCCTCGGAACGGGCTTGGGCGCGGGCTTGGCCGCCGCGGGCTTCGCGGGTGCGGGGTTCGTGGGCGCGGTCGACTCGCTGGTGCCACTCGACTCGGCGGTCCCACTCGACTCGGCGGTGCTGGCGGAGCCGGTGGAGCTGGCGGAACCGGTGGTGGGTGCCGGTTCGGCGGTGGGAGCCGGCGCCGGCTGCGCCTCGGCAGCGGGCGCGCCCTCGGCGCCGTTCGCCACCGCACCGGTGTCGCTCGCCGTCTCACCGGCGCCGTTCACCACTGCGCTGGCAGCGGGCGCGGCTGCAGGCCCCTGTGCCTCGGGGGCCGCGGCCTCCTGCGCCGATTCCGAGGTCGCCGATTCCCCTGCCGTCGATGCACCGGCCGCACCCTGCTTGGGCGCAGCCTGCTCGGGCGCCGCCGAGTCCGCTCCGTCAACGGCCACCGGGGCCGTGGGGTCGGTGCTCGCGCCGGCCGGGGCCAGCTGCTCGGAGGCCGCAGCCGAGTGCTCCTGCACCGGAGCCGCGGGCGTCGCGGCCGGGGCCGGCTGCTCCCCAGCGGGCACCGGAGCCGCGGGCGTCGCCTGGGCCGCGCCCTGCTGTGCGGGGCCTTCCTGCGCGGCGGCGGATGCCTCGGGTGCCGCGGCGCTGCCGGGGGCCTCGGCGGCGGCGTCGTGGCCGTCCGCCGAGCTTGCGTGCGTGGGGGATGCGGGCGAGTCAGTCATGGTTGCCTTCTCATGTGCCGGTCGAATCCGGCGCGGGCGCGGCGGATCACTCGGTCGTCGGGTTGTGACCCCTCCAGCATATCGACAATCCGGCTGGCCGGCCCGCGTGCTCGCGGATGCGGGCGGGCGGCTCCGCCACCCCGGTTCGGCAGCCCGTCGTCGCGGTTCGGCAGCCCCGCCACCCAAGGGCCGGCCGCCCCACCACCGGGCGGCCGCCGCCCGCCCCCGATTAGACTGGCGGGCATGGAGATCATCTCGGCCACCGCGGAGCTGCTGGGCGTCAACTGCTACGCCGTGGCGTCGGAGGCGAATGCCGGTGACGGCCCGCGCCCGTGCGTCCTCATCGATGCGGGCCTGGACGCCGGACCGGACCTCGAGGCCGCGCTGGCGGACCTGCGCTGGCGGCCCGTCGCAGTCCTCCTCACCCACGGACACCCGGATCACATCCTGGGCCTGCCGTCCTACGCCGGGCGCTGGCGGGTGCCCGTCTACATCGGCGCCGCGGACCACTACCGCCTCGTCGATCCCGCGGCCACCCTGTCCGAGCAGCTGGCCCCGCTGCTGGGCGAGTTCGTGCGCGGCTGGGAGGCGCCCGAGGCGCAGACGGTGGCGGACGCCGCGCGCCTGGAGCTGGCCGGGCTGGAGATCTCGGCGACGACCGCACCGGGGCACACCGAGGGCTCGACGCTCTACGACGTCCACGATCCCGCCGCGGCCGAGGGCCCAGCGGACGTCCTCTTCACCGGCGACGTCCTCTTCGCAGGCTCGATCGGGCGCACGGACCTGCCCGGCTCGGACCAGTCGGCCATGCAGGCCACGCTTGCCGCCATCCGAGCGCGCCAGCAGCCGGGCAGCCTGCCCGTGCTCCCCGGCCACGGGCCCGCCAGCACCCTCGGCCACGAGCTGCAGGCCAACCCCTTCTTCTGACCCCGCCGTTCTGGCCCCACGTTCTGACCGCGGGCCCGCCAGGGCGCCGCCCGACGCCGTCTCACCCCCGCTACCACCTGAGGAGCACCATGGCCCCCGCAGCGAAGCTGTCCGGCTTCCCCGAATGGCTGCCCGCCGATCGCATCGTCGAGGAGCGGGTCATCGACCTGCTCAAGCACACGTTCGAGCTCAACGGCTTCGCGGCGATCCACACCCGCGCCGTCGAGCCGCTGAGCGCCCTCGCCAAGGACGGGGAAATCGACAAGGAGATCTTCGCCGTGCGCCGCCTGCACGCCGAGGGCGACGAGAAGAACCCCCTGGGCCTGCACTTCGATCTCACGGTGCCCACCGCGCGCTACGTCACGGAGAACGCCGGCCGGCTGGACTTCCCGTTCAAGCGCTACCAGATCCAGCCCGTCTGGCGGGGGGAGCGCCCCCAGGACGGGCGCTATCGCGAGTTCATCCAGGCCGATATCGATGTGATCGGCGAGGACTCGCTCGCCGAGCACTTCGAGGTGGAGATCCCGCTGGTCATCGTGCAGGCGTTCGAGGCGCTGCGCTCCCTGGGCGTCCCGCCGGTGCGCATCCTCGCCAACAACCGCAAGCTGCTCGAGGGCTTCGCCCGCGGCATCGGGCTGGACGACATCGCGGCGGTGCTGCGCTGCATCGACAAGTACGACAAGGTCGGCCCCGCCCGCGTGGCCGAGCTCCTGGCCGAGGAGGCGGGTGCGGACGCACAGCAGCAGCGGCTGTGCCTGGCGCTGGCCGCCATCGAGGCCGACACCTCGGCCTTCGCCGACGAGGTGCGCGCGCTGGGCGTCAGCGACCCGCTGCTCGACGAGGGCCTCGACGCGCTGGCACGGCTGCTCGACTCGGCCAACCGGATCAGCCCGGGCAGCGTCGTGGCCCAGCTGAAGATCGCCCGGGGACTCGACTACTACACGGGCACCGTCTACGAGACCCAGCTCGTGGGCCACGAGTCGATCGGCTCGGTCGCATCCGGCGGGCGCTACGACGCGCTGGCGAAGACCGACAAGCGCGTCTACCCCGGCGTCGGCATGTCCGTGGGGGTCTCGCGGCTCATGTCCCGCCTTGCGGGCTCGGAGCACCGGCTGCTGGCCGCCACGCGGTCCGTTCCCACCGCGGTCCTCATCGCGGTCACCGACGAGGCCCACCGCGCGCGGGCCGACGACGTCGCCTACGCCCTGCGCACCCGGGGCATTCCCGCCGATGTCGCACCGCAGGCCGCGAAGTTCGGCAAGCAGATCAAGTACGCCGACCGGCGCGGCATCCCGTTCGTGTGGTTCACCGACGGCGAGACGGGCCACGAGGTCAAGGACATCCGCTCCGGTGAGCAGGTGGGCGCGGACCCGGAGCTCTGGGCACCGCCGGCCGCCGACCTGTGGCCGCGCGTCGTGGGAACCGCAGAGGGCGCCTGACACCCGACCGGCCACCATGGCGAGGTATACCGGGCCGCGACAGCCGCAGGGCCCCGCAGCGCATGCGCTGCGGGGCCCTGCCGTCGGTTCCCCGGGTGCGACCGCCCCCTCCGGTCCATGCCGGAGGGGGCGCGGCCTCACTTCCGGGAGCCCGTGCGCCGGCGCGTGATGGTCACCGCGGCCCCGCCCACGAGGATGAGCGCGGCACCCGCGGAGACGGCCGCGCCGACGGCGGCGCCGGTGCGCGGCAGGCTGCCGCCGGAGCCGTTGTCCCCGCTGCCGTTGTCATCGGAGCCGTTGTCACCGCTCCCATTGTCGCCGTCGTCCCCGGAGCCGGTGTCACCGCTGCCGTCGTCCTTGCCGTCGTCGGACGGGCTGTCCGAGGGCTGCTGCGAGGACCCGTCCGTCGGCTCGCCGGTCGGATCCGCGGTGGGCTCGGCCGTCGGATCCGTGGTCGGCTGATCCGTCGGATCCGACGTGGGCGCCTCCGTCGGCTCGGTCGGATCCGGCGTGGGCACGGCCGGACCGGTGAACTTCTGCACGTAGTCGCGCAGGTCCGGCTCCGCGGCCCGCGCGGCGGTGCCATCGGTGGCCGTGGTGCGCGCGCCGCCCTTGTTGACGGCGTAGACATTGCCCCGGCCGTCGGCCTGGACGTGGTTGGCGAACTTGCCGCTGTCGAGTGTCTGGACGAGGTTGCCGTCCGTGTCGTACACGGTGATGGAGTTCGCGGTCCGGTTGGCCACGTAGAACCACTTGTTGACCGCATCGAATGCGACGCTCAGCGAACCGCCGGCCGTTGCGTCGCCCTCCTCGTTCGCCGGGCCTGCGACGGCGATCTCTTTGAGAAGCTTGCCGTCCTTGTCGAGGAGGACGACGTTCGCGCTGCCGGCCTGGCCGGCCACCGCGATGGTCCCGCTGGCAGGGTCCACGTCGATGCCCGAGGCGCTCTCCAGCTTGGCCGGGATGTCGAGGTAGGTGACCTTGTGCGTCTTCGTGTCGATCTTCGTGATCGTGGGCGAGCCGATGTCCGTCGTGTAGAGGGTCGAGCCCACGACCTTGAGCGACATGGGCTTGAAGCCGTCGCGCAGGGCGATATCGTCCTGCTGCTCGAGCGTCTTGCCGTCGAAGACGGAGATCGACTGACCGGAGTTGTTCGACACGAAGGCCTTGCCGCTCGCGGCATCGGCCAGGACGTCGCGCGAATGCGGCGTCGCGCCCTTCGGGAACTGCTTGACGAGGGCCAGGGTGTCGGCATCGTAGACGGCAACGGTGTTCTGGCGCGTGTTGGTCACCCACACGCGGTTGTTCGCATCGTCGGCGCTCACGCCGTAGGCGGCGTAGCGGGCGCCCGCCTTCTCACCCTCCTCCGTCGGGTCGACGGGCGGTGCGATGGCCTTCTCCACCTCGAGCGTGTCCGCGTTGAGCTTGACGAGGGCGGAGTCCTTGACCGGCGGGCGCCCCACGGCGGCGGCGTAGATCGAGCCGTGCTTCTTCGAGTAGGCCGTCTGGTACAGGCCGCGGACCACGGACGTCTCCTTGCCGGCCACCTTGGCCGTCGCCGGGTCCGTGCCCTGCGTGAGCGGGACGTCGGTGACGGCGGACTGGCTGACGGTCAGCTCATCGGTGTGGAGTGCGGGTGAGGGCGCGACCTCGGTCTCCGCCGCCAGCGAGCGCACCGGGTCGCCGGCCTGCATGGAGCCCGACAGGAAGGTGAAGGACGGCTTGTCGCCCACCTTGTAGGCTGTGTCGCTGTTCTTGAGGGTGGGGTAGGGGATCGTGATGGAGAAGGAGCCGTCGTCCTTCGCCTTCGCGACGCCCATGATCGTCTTGTTGCCCAGCGACGTGCCCTTGATGGGGTCCTTGAGGTCGTACTTCCGGTTCAGGCCGCCCATGTCGAGCTTGACGGCCACGACGGAGCCCGTGGCGCCGTCGCCGTTCTTCCAGTTCTTGCCGGTGACCGTGATCGGCTGTCCCTCGTACCAGGTGGCGGGTGCATTGACCGTTGCCTCCGCGGCGGGCGCCGGAGAATCGGCGGCGGTCACGGTGAACGCCACGTGGTGGCTGCCGTTGCCGGACAGGGCGCGGATCCAGTGATCGCCGACGCTCACGTCACCGGGCACCGTGAACTCGAGACTGAAGGCCCCCTGATCGTCGGTGGTGGCCGACGCGACGATGTCGGTGCCGTTGGCGGTGTAGGCACCGTCGTCGAGCTTGAAGGACAGCTCGTCCTTCGCCACGAATCCGGTGCCCTTGACGGTGAGCTTGCCACCGGCCTTGACGGCGGACGAGCCGTCGATGCTCAGCGTGCCCTGTCCGGAGTCGGGCTTGGGTGTGGCGGCGGCGGCCTGGGCGGCGAGGCCGCCCGGTGCCGCGAAGGCGGGAGCTGAGGCCAGCGGCAGGCCGGCGCCCAGGGCCACGGCGAGGCTGAGGGCGCCGAGGCGGCGACCGGTCGCGGGAGAGGGTATGCGATGCACGGAATGTCCTCCGAGTGCTGAGAGTGGCGGATGCGGGTCAGCAGCTCGGGTGGCCCGCGCAGCTGCGCGACCCGGGCGGAGGAAGTACTGCTGAGGGCAGACTAGCAACAACTCAGCAAACATACAAAGGGTTGTCTAACTTTACTAAGGGTGCACTGACGACCTGAACGGGCAGGTGGGCCGGCGCGGTGGGCACGATGCGCGCCCGAGGCCCGTCGGCATCACCGCTGCGGCGGAGGGCGGTCGCGGTCGCCGAGGGCCGCCGCTGGCAGGGCATGGAGGGACAGCGCGAACAGGGAGCGACGGCGCAGGCGAGCGCGACGGCTCCCCACAGCAGCGGGGTGCGGCCCCGCGGCCGCACTGACACCGCGCCCTGGGGCGCCCTGCACCAGGGGGCGATCGGCAAGGGCCGCCGAGCTCGGGAAGGGTCGTGCCGGGCTCGGCAGGGCTCAGGCGGGATCGGGGGCCAGCGAGCCGTCGGGGGCGATGTGGTCGAAGATCTGGTCGACGAGCGCCACGACGTGGGGATCGTCGACGACGTAGAACACCCGCCGGCCCTCCTTGCGCGAGGATACGAGGCCAGCCAACCGCATCTTGGCGAGGTGCTGGGAGACGGTCTGCACGCTCTGGCCGGAGGCCGCCGCGAGGCCGGTGACATCGGCCTCCGCGTGCACGAGCAGCCACACGATGCGCAGGCGCGTCGAGGAGGAGAGCATCCGGAAGGTCTCCGCCGCGACCTCGACCTGGGCGTCGGTCGGCACTTCGGCGGGCAGGCCAGCGGGCACGTCCGGCCGGCCCGTGCGCTCGGAGTCGCTCATGGCCCCAGCCTACTGCTCGGGCTCCCACCTCCTGGTCGCGCAGCGCCCCTGCGGGCCCGCGGGGGATCGCGCCACCGACTAGTATGGATCCCTGCGCGTATCCGCATCCGTTCGCGTCGCCGATCAGAAGGAGATTTCCCAGTGCTTCGCACTCATGAGGCGGGCTCGCTCCGCCGCTCGGACGTCGGCACCGCCGTCACGCTGGCCGGCTGGGTGGACCGCCGCCGCGATCACGGCGGCGTCGCCTTCATCGACCTGCGCGACGCCTCGGGCATCGCCCAGGTCGTCGTGCGCGAACAGGACGCGGACCGCCTGCGCAACGAGACGATCGTGCAGGTGACCGGCACGGTGCGCGAGCGCCCGGAGGGCAACGCGAACCCGTCCCTGCCCACCGGCGACATCGAGGTCGTCGACACGGACGTGCGGATCCTCGCCGACTCCTCGCCGCTGCCCTTCCAGGTGTCCGACCACGCGGAGGACTCCGGCCAGGTGGGCGAGGAGACGCGCCTGAAGTACCGCTACCTGGACCTGCGCCGCTCGCAGCAGGCGCGCAACATGCGGCTGCGCTCGGACGCCAACCGTGCAGCGCGCACGGTGCTCGACGAGCACGGCTTCACCGAGGTCGAGACGCCCACGCTCACCCGCTCCACGCCCGAGGGCGCCCGCGACTTCGTCGTGCCCGCACGCCTGCGCCCGGGCTCCTGGTACGCCCTGCCGCAGTCGCCCCAGCTGTTCAAGCAGCTGCTGCAGGTGGCCGGCATCGAGCGCTACTACCAGATCGCGCGCTGCTACCGCGACGAGGACTTCCGCGCGGACCGCCAGCCGGAATTCACCCAGCTCGACATCGAGGCCTCGTTCGTCGAGCAGGACGACGTCATCGCCCTGGCCGAAGACGTCCTCAAGGCGCTGTGGAAGCTCGTGGGCTACGACATCACCACGCCCATCGACCGGATCACCTACGCCGAGGCGATGGCCCGCTACGGCTCGGACAAGCCCGACCTGCGCTTCGGCGTCGAGCTCACGGAGCTCACCGAGTACTTCGCCGACACGCCCTTCCGCGTATTCCAGGCCCCGTATGTGGGCTGTGTCGTCTACCCCGGCGGCGGCTCGCTGCCGCGGCGCAAGCTCGACGCGTGGCAGGACTGGGCCCGCCAGCGCGGTGCGAAGGGCCTGGCCTACGTGCTCGTCGGCGACGACGGGGAGCTCGGCGGCCCGGTCGCCAAGAACATCTCCGAGGCGGAGAAGGCGGGCCTCGCCCCGGCCGCGGGCGCCAAGCCCGGCGACGCGATCTTCTTCGCCGCGGACACCCGCAACGCCGCCCGCGCCCTGCTGGGGGCGGCCCGCCGCGAGATCGCCGAGCAGTGCGAGCTCATCGAGGAGGGCACCTGGTCGTTCGTGTGGGTGGTCGACGCCCCGCTCTTCGAACCGGCCGAGGACGCCGTGGCCGCCGGCGATGTGGCCGTGGGCGCCGGGAAGTGGACGGCCGTCCACCACGCGTTCACGAGCCCCAAGCCCGAGTTCATGGACGCGTTCGACACCGATCCCGGCAGCGCGCTCGCGTATGCGTACGACATCGTGTGCAACGGCAATGAGATCGGCGGCGGCAGCATCCGCATCCACCGGCCGGACGTGCAGAAGCGCGTGTTCGACGTCATGGGCATCAGCGAGGAGGACGCGCAGGAGAAGTTCGGCTTCCTCCTCGACGCGTTCGGATTCGGCGCGCCCCCGCACGGCGGCATCGCGTTCGGCTGGGACCGGATCGTGGCCCTGCTCGCGGGCACCGAGTCCATCCGCGACGTCATCGCCTTCCCCAAGTCCGGCGGCGGTGTCGATCCGCTCACGGACGCCCCGGCGCCCATCACCGACCAGCAGCGCAAGGAGGCCGGGGTCGACTTCGACCCGGAGGCCGACGAGCAGGACTGAGCAGCGGTGGCCGATCTCTTCTCGCAGGACGAGGGCGACCCGGGCTTCGGCCAGGCCAATGCCCTCGATCCGCTGGCCGTGCGCATGCGCCCGCGGACCATGGACGAGATCGTCGGCCAGTCGCACCTGACATACCCGGGCTCGCCCCTCCAGCAGCTCGCGCAGGCCAGCGCGGGCGAGCGCGCCGGGGCGAGCTCGGTCATCCTGTGGGGCCCTCCCGGGGTGGGCAAGACGACGATCGCCCACGTGGTCTCCCACGCTCCCGACCGCCGGTTCGTCGAGCTGTCCGCGATCACGGCGGGGGTGAAGGACGTGCGCCAGGTCGTGGAGAACGCGCGCTCCGAGCGCGAGCTCTACGGCCGCACCACCGTGCTCTTCCTCGACGAGATCCACCGGTTCTCCAAGGCCCAGCAGGATGCCCTCCTGCCCGCCGTGGAGAACCGGCTCATCGTCCTCATCGCCGCGACGACGGAGAACCCCTCGTTCTCCGTCATCGCCCCGCTCGTCTCGCGTTCGCTCGTGCTCACCCTCCAGCCCCTCGAGGACGCCGATGTCGCCGCGCTCATCGACCGGGCGATGGCCGACCCACGGGGCCTGGCGGGCTCCTTCGAGCTCGAGCCAGCCGCGCGCGACTACCTCGTCCAGATCGCCTCCGGCGATGCCCGCCGCTCGCTCACGGTGCTCGAGGCCGCGGCGGGCATCGCCGAGGCGCGGGCCGAGCCGGGCGGCGCAGGGGTGCCGCTCATCACCGAGGCGTTCGCCTCGCAGGCCGCGGACCAGGCGGTGCTGCGCTACGACCGGGCCGGCGACCAGCACTACGACGTCGTCTCCGCCTTCATCAAGTCCATCCGCGGCTCCGATCCGGACGCGGCCCTGCACTACCTGGCCCGGATGATCGCGGCGGGGGAGGACCCCCGGTTCATCTGCCGGCGCGTGGTCATCTCCGCCGCCGAGGACATCGGCATGGCCGATCCGCAGGCGCTGCCGCTCGCGGTGGCCGCCCAGACCGCGGTCGAGCGCATCGGCATGCCCGAGGGCCGGATCCCCCTGGCCGAGGCGGTGGTCTACCTCGCCTGCGCGCCCAAGTCGAACGCCTCGTACATGGCGCTGGAGGCCGCCCTGTCCGATGTGCGGGCCGGCAAGTCCGGCGAGGTGCCCGCACACCTGCGCGATGCCCACTACCCGGGCGCGAAGGCCCTGGGGCACGGCGAGGGCTACCGCTACGCGCACAGCTACCCGCACTCGATCGCCGAGCAGGAGTACCTGCCGGAGTCGCTGCGGGGCACGGAGTACTACCGCCCCGGCTCGAACGGGGCGGAGCGCCCCATGGGCGAACGCCTCACCGCGATCAAGAGGATCCGCACGGGCCAGGCGCCGCCGGCGCCCCCTGCGGTCGCGGCGGAGCGCCCCGCCGTGACAGGGGCTGCTGGGGGCAGGGCCGCTGGGGGACAGTCGTCAGCGTCGCAGCCGGAGGCGCAGTCGCCGCCGAAGCCGCCGGGGGCCGCGGAGGCGCCGGGCGCCGCAGGGGCAACGGTCGCCGAGGAAGCACGGGGCACCGAGGAAGCACGGGGCACCGCAACGGCACAGGCCGGTGCGGAGTCCCAGGGCACGGCGGAGGCACGGGCCGGATCGGAGGTCCCGGACACCGCGGGGGCAGGTGGGATCCCAGAAGCGGAAACCGCCTCGCGGCACGCTGGTGCCGAGCCGGGCGCCCCCGCGAACGGGTCCGCACCTGCGAAGGCAACCGCACGTGCGGAGGAATCTGCCACGGCGAAGGCACCCGCGCCCACGCGCGCCGCCCGTGCCCAGCGGACGGCAGCGAAGAAGAGCCCCGCAGGGGCGAAGGCCGCGTCCGCGGACAAGGGGACGGCCCGGAAGTCCCCGGGCAAGGCGCCGAAGGACGGCGCGGACGCGCCAGACGAGGCGTAGAACGGTGGCGGTCCGCCGGCTGGTGCTGGCACTCGACCTCGGCACCTCCGCGGTCAAGGCCGCGCTCGTCGATGCCGACCGTGGCACCGCCTGCGGTTCCGGGCGCGTGGCCTACCCCACCCGCACGCTGCCCGGCGGCGGAGCGGAGCAGGATCCTGCTGCGTGGCTGGCGGCCGCGCGCACCGCCTGCGAGCAGTGCTTCGCCTCGGCGGGCATCACGGCCCGGCGGACGGGGGACGCGGAGATCATCGCGCTCGGGCTGACGGGACAGATGCAGGATGTCGTGCTGCTGGGCGCGCACCCGGTGCCCGCCCTCGCACCGGCGATCCTCTATTCCGACGTCCGCGCGGCCGGCGATGCGCAAGCGCTGGGAGAGCTGCTGCCGCGCTGGGAGGCGATCGCGGGCAACGAGCAGGATGCCACGTCGTGCGCCGCGACCCTGCGCAGGCTCGCGCGCGAGGAGCCGGACCTGCTCGCCCGCACGGAGCGCGTGGTCTTCGGCCCCGCGGGCTACCTCGCGGCCGCGCTGGGCTGCGGTGCCTGGTGCGATCTCACAACAGCGTCCACCACCGGCCTTCTCGACCTCTCCGCCCGCGCATGGTCCGCTGACGTCGCGGGCGCTCTCGGCCTGTCCCTCGATCTCCTGCCCGATCTCGCCCAAGCGGCTCCGCCGACGCGCCCCGAAGGCCGCGTCGGGCGCCGAGGAGCGCCGGCCGGTTCGGGAGCGCCCGAACAGACCGGCTCCTCGGGCGCGCTGGTGGGCCGCACGGACGAGCGCGCCGCGGGACTGCTGGGGCTGCCGCGCGGCATTCCCGTCGTCCTGGCTCCCGGCGACGCCGCGGCCACGACGCTGGGCGCCGTGGGCCTGCAGCCCGGTGCAGGGTATGCGTATCTGGGCACGAGCGGCTGGGTCGCCGAGGTGACGCCGGCGGGCGCGGCTCGGCGCGAGGGTGCCTCGCACCGCTTAGCTCTGCCGGACACGCGGGCGAGGCTGGAGATCAGCGCCGTGCTGGCCGCCGGGGGCGCCGCCGACTGGGCGCGCGCGGCATTCCTGGACGGCGCTTCGCCCGCGCGCGCCGACGCTCTGCTCGCCGAGCGGGAGTCCTCCCGCGGGCGCGGGCCCTCGGGCCTGCTCGCGCTGCCGTCGATTCGCGGCGAGCGCTTCCCGGTGCGCGACGCGGCGGCCCGCGGCGCCGTCATCGGCATGGACGCCGCCACGCGCGGCATCGACCTGTACGCGGCGGTCCTCGAGGGCGTGGCGCTCGCGCTGTCGCATGCGCTGGAGCCGGGAACGGGAGGCACTCTCCCGGTGGCCGGCGGCGGAGCGGCCTCCGGGCCGTGGCTGCGCGTCCTCGCTGACGTCACGGGCCGGCCGGTGCGGCGCATCGGCACGGAGGACGCGGCCGTGCGCGGCGCGGCGCTCGCCGCCGCCGGCGCGGTGGGTGCCGATGGGGCACTGGCGGCACCGCCGGCGCCCGGGGGCGGCGGGCGCGCGCTCATCGCGCCCGCCGAGCGCGCGCACGCCGCCTACGCTGAGCACCGCCGCGCCCACCGCGCGCTCTACGGCGCGCTGGCTGGCCTAGGGGCAGGGGCCTGATCGACCGGGGCTATTCGGGGCCGGCGGGAAATAGGCGCGCAGGCGCTCGCGCAGCGGCTCATCGCAGACGTAGACGTAGGTGCCGAGGATCCCGCGGCTCATGAGCACCGCGTAGATGTTGATGACGTAGCGCAGCAGATCCTCATCGGAGTACGTGATGCCGAGCTGGCGGTTGTTCTCCTTGCCCTTCTTGTCGAAGTAGTCGCGGCGGGAGAAGTAGACGCGCCCGCTGGCCGGGTCCAGGCGGATGTCGCGGCCGATGATGACCCCGGCGTAGTTGAGGTCGTACCCCTGCACGGTGTGGATGGATCCCACCTCGCCACTCGACGTCGGCGAGCCGATCCAGTCCACCGGTGTCTGGTTCCACTGCCGGCGGAAGCCCGGTTCTTCGATGTCGATCGCCGTGCGCTGGGTCTTGCTGCGCCACGGCCAGGCGAAGCCGGCCACGAGCCGGGCCAGGGAGTGCTCGCGCTCGCGGGCGTCGATCGCGGCGGCCATGGCGGGCAGGCTGTCGAAGAACCGCAGGTCGTACCGGCCGAAGTCGCGGGGAGCGCAGTCCTCCCCGCTGAGCACCGACCGGACGTAGTCGACGTATTCGCCGGCCGCCTCGAGTCGCATCTGCGTGCGCAGGCGCAGCAGCCGCCCGCTGTCCCGTGCGGTCCTGAGCAGCTTCGCGACATCCGCGGGGCTGAGGTCGGCGGGCTTGACGCTCTGGTGCTCATCGAGCAGGAGGAGCCGGTGCCGGCTGCGCGCGCGGATCCAGTCGAGCTGAGTCTTGGAGCGGTCATCGGCGCCGAACAGGCGCGCCGTGATGTCGGCGAAGCGCTTGTTGGCCGGCCCCGACGCCTGATTCGCGCGCTGCCCCAGGCGATGGGTCTCGTCGACCACGAGAAGGTCGTAGACCCGGTCGGCCTCGCCCACATCGAAAGGCGAGAGGACCATCTCCGCGGCGAGCCCCGGGGTCTTGCGGAACACCGAGCGCACCGAGGAGCGCAGCGACTGCTGCGGGATGACGAACCCCACGGTGAGGCCGGTGAGGGCCGCGCGCGCCGCCGCGGTGAAGAACTCCGCGTGCACGGCGTCGGCCTCGACCTCCTCACCGGGTGCCCAGGCCGCGATATCGCTCAGCAGCTTGAGCAAGTACACGGCGACGACCGTCTTCCCGGTGCCGGGCTCCCCGCGGACGACGAATTCGCTCTCGGCGCCCTGTGCGAGCGATGCCAGCAGCGTCTCGACGATGTCGTTGACGGCGGCTGCCTGATCCGCGTTGAGGGACTTGAACGGCGAGAGCTTGTACATCTCGCTGTTGACGATCTCCGGGCGGCTGCGCTCGAACGCACCGCGGGCGCGCAGCGCCTCGAACACCTCGTCGAACTTCGGCTGGTAGTCCGCGCGGCGGTAGTAGTCCGAGTCCACGACGCCGATGTTGCGGTTGAGCACCTCGTACTTCTGGTCCCCGGCGAACATCTGGATGAGGAACGATTCGAGATCGAGGCACACGGACTTGTTGAACGTGTCGTCGAGGATGATCCGCATGCCCGTGAGGGCGGCGCGCGCATCGTTCCTCAGATGCTGCTGCATGCGCGCGGCAGCCTGCAGCGTCTCCCCGACGTACACCCGCCGCTCGTCCCCGAGCGTGTAGACAACGGGCCAGTTCGCGAACCGGCCGCCCTCCTGGGCGAGGAGCAGCACCTCGCGCTCGCCGAACGCGCGCTGCTCGATCTCAAAGCCGGTCATAGCGCGTGCTCCTCCCGCGCGAGAGCTCCACGGGGTACTTCTCCGCTGTCACCTCGAGCTTGCGGGCGATGAGGTCCTGGGGGTCCTCGCCGATCCGGTCGGCGAGGAGGTAGGCGTAGGTGAGCACATCGGCCAGCTCCTCGCGCACGCGGCCGGCGTCGGGCTCCTCGTCCCACTGGAAGCACTCGAGCAATTCACCGGCCTCGATGCTCACCGACTTCGCGAGATTGGCCGGGGTGTGGAACTGCTGCCACTCCCGCGCGGCCATGAAGGCGCGCAGGGCAGCGCGGATGTCCTCGCCATCGTCCATTCGGCCATGCTACTGGCAGCGCGCGAAGCCCCGGCCCGGCGCGCAGCGGCTCGCGCAGAAACCCGCATGACCGTCCGCCGTGCACGCATACTGCGCGCGCCCGTGCCCGTTTGCCGCCGCACACCTCGGAGGGTAGAGTTGTCTGCTGTTGTGCCTGCACCCTAAAGGCGGTCGACGGCGGCGAACTCGCGCCGCCGCTCCTCTTTCCCATCCGGGGAAACAACGGCTCCGGACCCGGTCGAGCCAGACCGCGCCCCACCTCCGCTCGCGGCCGCGCCGCGGCGGCAGTGCGGGCGCAGATCCCGCCCGGAGCACTGAGAACACACCGAAAGGTTCCGCATGTCCGCATCACGCAGCCAGGTCCGGCTGTCGCGCGCGCTCGGCATCCCGCTGACGCCCAAGGCAGAGAAGTACTTCGAGCGCCGTCCGTACCCGCCCGGCGAGCACGGCCGCGCCCGCCGTCGCAACGACAGCGACTACTCCGTCCGCCTCAAGGAGAAGCAGCGCCTGCGCGCGCAGTACGGCATCCGCGAGGCCCAGATGCTCAACACGTTCAAGGAGGCCAAGCGCCTCCCCGGCATGACCGGTGAGAACATCGTGGCGCTCCTCGAGAGCCGCCTCGACGCGATCGTGCTGCGCTCCGGCATCGCCCGCACCATCCAGCAGGCCCGCCAGTTCGTCGTGCACCGCCACATCACCGTGGACGGCAAGCGCGTCGACCGCCCCTCGTTCCGCGTGAAGCCGGGCCAGGTCGTGTCCGTGCACGAGAAGTCCGTGCAGATGGACCCGTTCCAGGTCGCGGCCGCCGGTGGCAACGCCGAGGTCCTGCCCGCCGCGCCGGGCTACCTCAAGGTCGACCTGGACGCCCTCCAGGTCACCTACCTGCGCACCCCCAAGCGCGAAGAGGTCCCCGTGACCGCAGACGTGCAGCTCGTCGTCGAGTACTACTCGCGCTGAGCGCCGCGAGCTCCACGCTCACACACTGCCCGGGCCGCTGCGGCCCGGGCAGTGTGCGTTTCCCGCGCCCGAGGCGCGGGCCCAGCAGCGCCCGGCCCGCACCTCGGGCGCGGGGGAGCGGCGGGCAGACCGGGCCCGTGCGGCAGGGCGCGATCCACTAGACTTGCCGCGGGCCGGGCCCGGCCCAGCCAGCCGTCTCGCGGCGGCCGGCCGCACCCGCGTCCACGGCAGCCACGCCCACAGCACCATCGCCCACACAGCACGCACGCTCACAAGGAGACCCGCGGAATGAAGACGGCAGAGATCCGACGTCGGTGGCTCGAGTTCTTCGAGGCCCGTGGCCACGCGGTGGTCCCTTCCGCGTCGGTGATCAGCAGCGATCCCTCGATCCTGTTCAACATCGCGGGCATGGTGCAGTTCATCCCCTACCTCACCGGTCGGGAGCCCGCGCCCTTCAACCGCGCGACGAGCGTGCAGAAGTGCGTGCGCACCGCGGACATCGAAGAGGTGGGCAAGACCACCCGCCACGGCACGTTCTTCCAGATGAACGGCAACTTCTCGTTCGGCGACTACTTCAAGCGCGAGGCGATCCGCTACGCCTGGCAGCTGCTGACCGCCCCGGAGTCCGAGGGCGGACTGGGCTTCGACCCGCAGCTGCTGTGGGTCACCGTCCACCGCGACGACGAGGACGCGATCGGGCTGTGGCGCGAGGAGAGCTCCGTGCCGCTCGAGCGGATCCAGAAGCGCGGCAACGAGGACAACTTCTGGCACACCGGTCAGCCCGGCCCCGGCGGCTACTGCTCGGAGATCTACTTCGACCGCGGGCCCGACTACGGCCTCGAGGGCGGCCCCGAGGCCGACGAGGACCGCTACATCGAGATCTGGAACCTGGTGTTCATGGAGTTCGAGCTCGGCGAGGTCCGCTCGAAGACGGACTTCGACATCAAGGGCGAGCTGCCCGCCAAGAACATCGACACCGGCATGGGCCTCGAGCGCGTCGCCTTCCTCAAGCAGGGCGTGGCGAACATGTACGAGATCGACGAGGTCTACCCCGTCATCGCCGCGGCCAGCGACCTCTCCGGCAAGGCCTACGGCGCGAACGAGGCCGACGATGTGCGCATGCGCGTCGTCGCGGACCACGTGCGCTCGGCGCTCATCATCATCGGCGACGGGGTGCGGCCGGCCAACGAGGGCCGCGGCTACATCCTGCGCCGGCTGCTGCGCCGGGCGGTGCGCGCCATGCGGCTGCTGGGGGTCACCGAGCCCGTGCTGCCCGCGCTGCTGCCCGTCTCGCGCGACGCGATGCAGGCCTCCTATCCCGAGCTCGCAAGCGACTTCGACCGCATCTCGCGGATCGCCCACGCGGAGGAGACCGCCTTCCTGCGCACGCTCGAGTCCGGCACCCAGCTGCTGGCCCGCAGCGTCGACGAGGTGGGCCGCGGCGGCACGCTCGGCGGCGACGTGGCCTTCGCCCTGCACGACACGCACGGCTTCCCCATCGACCTCACGCTCGAGATGGCGGCCGAATCCGGCGTCACCGTCGACGAGGGCGTCTTCCGCTCGCTCATGGACGAGCAGCGCCAGCGCGCCAAGCGCGATGCGAAGTCGAAGAAGGGCGGGCAGCACGCGGACCTCTCCGCGTTCACCGCGCTCCTGGACGAGGGGCGCACCGAGTTCGTCGGCTACGACAACCTCACCTCCGGCGCCCGGATCCGCGGGCTCGTCAGCGACGGCGCCGCCGCCGAGGTCGCGGGCCCCGGCGACACGCTCGACGTCGTCCTCGACACCACCCCATTCTACGCCGAGGCCGGCGGCCAGCGCGCCGACGTCGGCATCATCCGCGGCGATGGGTTCACCGCCCGCGTCACGGACGTCCAGAGCCCGCTCAAGGGACTGCCCGCCCACCGCGTGGAGATCCTCGACGGGGAGCTGCGCGTCGGGGCCGACGTCAGCGCCGAGGTGGACCCCGCGCACCGGCGCGGCTCCGAGCAGGCGCACTCGGCGACCCACCTCGTCCACGCCGCGCTGCGCGAGATCCTCGGCCCGAACGCCGTGCAGGCGGGCTCGCTCAACCAGCCCGGCTACCTGCGGTTCGACTACTCGTTCCCGGAGGCGCTGAGCGCCCAGACCCGCGCGGAGATCGAGGAGGCGGCCAACGCCGCCGTGAGCGACGACCTCGACGTCAGCTACGAGTTCATGCCCTTCGAACGGGCCCGCGAGTCCGGCGCCATGGCGCTGTTCGGCGAGAAGTACCCGGAGATCGTGCGCGTCGTCGACATCGGCGGACCGTTCTCCCGCGAGCTGTGCGGCGGCACGCACGTGAGCCGCACCGCCGAGGTGGGCCCCATCTCCATCGTCTCCGAGTCCTCCGTGGGCTCGGGCACCCGCCGCATCGAGGCGGGGGTGGGCATGGACGCCTTCCGCTCGCTCACGCGCGACCGCACGATCGTCCAGGCGCTGTCCGACCTCCTCAAGGTGCCGGGCGCCGACGTCCCCGAGCGCGTCTCGGGCCTGCTCGAGCGCATCCGCGAGGCCGAGCGCTCCATCGCGAAACTCAACCAGGAGAAGGTGCTCTCGGCCGCGGCCGACGCCGCGGCCGCCGCGCAGGACATCGGCGGCGTGCGCACCTCGGCGACCGCCCTGGGCCCGGTGGCCGGCGGCGGGGACGTGCGGGCCTTCGTGCTCGACGTGCGCGGGCGCCTGGGCACGGACCCGGCGGTCATCGCCGCCGTCGGCGAGGCCGACGGCAAGCCCAGCGTCGTCGTCGCGGTCAACGACGCGGCCCAGGCCAGGGGCCTGCGCGCCGGCGACCTCGTGCGGGCTGCCAGCACCGCGATGGGCGGTGGCGGCGGGGGCAAGGCCGACGTCGCCCAGGGCGGTGGCAAGGACGCGTCGAAGGCCCGCGAGGCCCTCGACGCCGTGGTCGCCGCGGTCCGGGAGGCCGTGTGACGTTCCGCCGCGGGCGGCGCTTCGGCGTCGACGTGGGCAGCGTGCGCGTCGGGGTCGCCGCGTGCGATCCCGACGGGATCCTCGCGACCCCGATCGCCACGGTCTACCGGCGCGACGGGGACGGCCCGGCACTCGGGCAGCTCGCGGAGCTGGCCGCGGAGTACGAGCCCATTGAGATCGTCTGCGGCCAGCCGCGGTCGCTCGACGGGAACCTCCGGGCCTCGGCCGCGAGCGCCGCGCAGTTCACGGAGCTCATCGCGAAACGGCGCCTGGCGCCGGTCCGGCTGGTCGACGAGCGGTTCACCACGACCCAGGCGCACGGCATGCTACAGTCGGCTGGCAAGAATGGCCGGAACAGGCGCGAGAGCGTCGACGCGGCGGCCGCCGTGCTCATCCTCCAGAGCGCGCTAGATTACGAAAAGCGTACCGGCTCACCTGCGGGAACGCCCTTCGAACCGAATCGGGGAAACGATACGTGAACCTGCACGAGGAACTCACCTCCGACGACGGGCTCACCCGCGTCGAGCGGCGCGCCCAGCAGCGCCGGATCGTCGTGCGCAGGCGCCGCACAGTGGCCATCGTCGCCCTGGCCGTCGTGGTCCTCCTCGTTGCCTGCGGCGCGGCATTCGCCGGCGCCAGGGGCGCGTTCGGCGACCTGTTCGCCGGCGGCGGCGACTACGAGGGCGGCGGCGAGGGCGAGGTCGTCGTCGAGGTGCTGCCGTCCATGTCGGCCAAGCAGATCGCCAACAAGCTCGTGGACGAGGACGTCATCAAGTCCGCGGACCCGTTCCTCAAGATCGTCAAGGACGAGGACCTCGTGCTGCAGGCCGGCAACTTCGCCATGAAGAAGCACATGAGCGCGCAGGCGGCCATCGACACGCTCAAGGAGGCCAGCGCGGCGAACCGGGTGCAGATCCCGGAGGGCTCGACGCTCGTCAAGATCAAGCAGGCGATGGTCAAGGCCGGGCTCAAGGAGGCCGAGGTCGACGCGGCGATCGACAAGAAGAAGCCGCGCGACTACGGCCTCAAGGTCTCAGCCCCCAGCCTCGAGGGCTACCTGTTCCCCGCCACCTACGACGTCGATCCCAAGACGACCCCCAAGGACCTCGTCCAGTCGATGGTGAACAAGACCCGCGACGAGCTCAACAGCCTCGCCATCGACAACGACGACGCCAACCGCTACCTCACCCTGGCGAGCATCATCCAGGTCGAGGCCAGCGGCGACGAGGAGACCCGCGCGAAGGTCGCGCGCGTTCTGCTCAACCGGCTCGGGTCGAAGTCGCAGACGAACGGCATGCTCCAGCTCGACTCGACGGTCGCCTACATCCACGGCGCCCGCGAGGACCTCACCACCACCGCCGAACAGCGCAAGAGCAAGAGCCCCTACAACACGTACAAGGTCAAGGGGCTGCCACCCGGGCCCATCAACTCGCCCGGCGAGGACACCGTGCGCGCCGCCCAGCACCCCGCCACAGGCGACTGGCAGTACTTCGTGGCGACGAACCCGGACACGGGGGAGACGAAGTTCGCCGCGAACTACAAGGACCACCAGAAGAACGTCGAGGAGTACCGGGCGTGGCTGCGCGAGCACCGCTCGGCCGCGACGAAGAGCGCGGACGCAAACTCCGGCCAGGACGCCTGAGCCGCCGTGCCCGCCCCCGGAGTGCTCGGCAGCCCGATCGCCCACTCCCTCTCACCGCGCCTGCACGCGGCGGCCTATGCCGCGCTGGGCTGGGAGCACTGGAGCTATGACCGCCGCGAGGTCGGCGAGGCCGCCCTGCCCGAGGTGCTGGGCGCCGATACCGCGCACGTGGGCTTCTCGCTCACGATGCCGCTGAAGTCCGCCCTCGTGCGCCTCGCGGCCGCCCGCGGATGGGAGCTCGCCGAATCGGCGGCGCAGACCGGTGTGGGCAACACGTGGGTGCGCACCGGCCCGCCGGCGGGCGCGCCCGCCGGGGACGGCGGTGCGCGCGTGCTCAACACGGACGTCGAGGGCATAGCCGCAGCACTCCGCGCAGCCGGCGCCGGCCGCCCCCGCTCCGCCGCCGTCGTGGGCAGCGGCGCCACGGCCCGCTCCGCGGTGCTCGCGCTTGTGGGGCTGGGCACCCCGCGATTGCGCATCATCGCCCGCAATGCCCGCGCCCGCGGCGAGCTCGCGCTGTGGGCCCGCGGACTCGGGGCGGAGACCGCTGAGTCGGGCCTCACCGACGCTGCCCTTGGTCGCGAGGCCGTCACGGTCTCCACCCTGCCCGCCGGCGCTCTGGCGCCCAGTGCGCCCGCCCCGGGACGGCCCGGTGCCGTGCCGCCGGTCCTCCTCGATGCCGCCTACGCGCCGGAGTCAGCCGCCGCGGCCGCCGCCTGGACCGCCGGCGGGGGAGCGCTGGTGCCCGGCACCCGCATGCTCGTGGGCCAGGCGGTCGCCCAGTTCCTCGCCTTCGCCGCCGCCGCCGGGGAGCCCGCCCCGGACCCCGCCGTCGTCGAGGCCGCCATGACCGCGACGCTCGACGCCGCGCGGGGGGCGTGAGCTCGGTGGCGGAGTCCACGGAGTCTGAGTCCACGGAGTCTGAGTTCACAGCGCCGGAGTCCACGGCGCCGGAGTCCACGGTGACGGTGCGCGGGGCGCGGCTGCACAACCTGCGCGACGTCGGCGTCGCATTCCCCCGCGGCGCGATCGTCGCGTTCACCGGCGTCTCCGGCTCCGGCAAGTCCACCCTGGCCTTCGGCACCATCCACGGGGAGGCACAGCGGCGCTACCTGGAATCGGTGGCCCCGTTCGCCCGCCGCCTCATCGGCTCGACCGTCGATCCCCGCGTCGAGGAGGTGCGCGGGATGCCCCCCACGGTGGCGCTGCAGCAGCGCACCTCGGCCGGCGGGGCGCGCTCGACGGCCGGGACCATGACGAACCTGTCCAACGGCCTGCGCCTGCTCTTCTCCCGGGTGGGCGAGCACCCGGCCGATGTGCTCGAGCGCGGCTCGGCACTGGCCAGCGGCCGCCTCACCTCGGACATGTTCTCGCCGAACACCGCCGAGGGCATGTGCCCCGCCTGCAGCGGCACCGGCGTGCTGCTCGAGCCCACCGAGTCCTCGATGGTCCCGGACGGCTCGCTGTCGATCGCGCAGGGCGCGGTCGCCGCCTGGCCGGGCGCGTGGCTGGGCAAGAACTTCCGGGACATCCTCGCGGCCCTCGGCGTCGACGTCGACGCGCCGTGGGACAGCCTGCCCGCCCAGACCCGCGAGTGGATCCTCCTCACCGACGAGACGCCCGTCGTCACTGTGAGCCCCCAGCGCGAGCCGCACAAGATCCAGCGCGACTACCGCGGCCAGTGGCGCTCCGTCGCGGGCTACCTGCGCAAGACGGTGGCGGACACCAAGGCGGAGTCGACGCGCCGGCGCGCCCTGCGCTTCTTCGCCCAGCGCACCTGCCCGGCCTGCGACGGCCACCGGCTGGGCGCCGATGCCCTGCGCGTGCGCTACCTGGACCGGGCGATCTGGGAGCTGGCCGAGCTGCCCTCGGCGGAGCTGTCCACCGTCCTCGCTGCGCGCGCGGCGCGGCTGCAGGAGGCGCTCGGCGGCAGCGCCGCGGATCCCGAGCAGGAGGCCGAGCGCCTGCTGCTCGCCTCCATGCGCCCCGTGCTCGACGCCGTCGTGCGCCTGGGACTCGGCCACGTCGCCCTGGCCCGGCCCGCGCGCACCCTGTCGACCGGTGAGCTCCAGCGGCTGCGCATGGCGGCGCTGCTGCGCTCGGGCCTCTACGGCGTCGCCTACGTCCTCGACGAGCCCTCCGCCGGGCTGCACGCCGCCGAGCGCGCGGTGCTCGGCGAGATGTTCGCCTCCTTCGTCGCCGACGGCAACTCGGTGCTCCTCGTCGAGCACGACATGGGCCTCGTCGCCCAGGCCGACTGGATCGTCGACGTGGGCCCCGGGGCCGGCGGCGAGGGCGGAACCGTCGTCTTCTCCGGGCCCGCCGCGCGGCTGCCCGGCACCCCCGGCTCCGCCACCGCCAGCCACCTGGCCGCCGAGCCGCTCGCCCTCACCCAGGACGCCGGGGCCACCGGGGCGCCCGGCGCGCCCACCGCGCGGAGGCCGAGCGGCTGGCTCGAGCTCGCCGACGTCCGGTGCCGCACCCTGGACGTCGAGGTGCTGCGGATCCCGCGGGGCAGCCTCACCGCCGTGACCGGCCTGTCCGGCGCCGGGAAGACCACGCTCGTGCAGTACGCGCTGGCCGCCGCGCTCGGCGCCGCACCCGAGGACGCGCCGCCCGTCGAGCGGGGCTCCGTCTCCGGCGCCGCGGATATCGCGCGGGTCGTCCACATCTCCCAGCAGCCCATCGGGCGCACGCCCCGCTCGTGTCTGGCCACCTACACGGGCCTGTTCGACCGGGTCCGGCGCCTGTTCGCCGCCACCCCACAGGCACGGGCGCGCGGCTGGGGCGTGGGGCGCTTCTCCTTCAACGTGGCGCAGGGACGCTGCCCCGAATGCGAGGGCGCGGGCGAGATCGAGGTCGAGCTCGTCTTCCTGCCCGGCAGCTCCGCCCTGTGCCCCGCCTGCCGCGGCTCGCGCTACGCCCCGCAGACGCTCGAGGTGCGCTGGCAGGGGCTCACGATCGCCGACGTGCTGGCGCTGAGCGTGAGCGAGGCGCTCGAGGTCTTCGCGGCCGAGCCGGCGATCCTGCGCAGCCTGCGGGCCCTCGACGCCATCGGGCTGGGCTACCTGGGACTGGGCCGCAGCGCCGCCGAGCTCTCCGGCGGCGAGGCGCAGCGGGTGCGGCTGGCCTCCGAGCTGCAGCGCACCGGCGCTCGGGGCACCGTGTGCCTGCTCGACGAGCCCTCCGCCGGCCTGCACCCGGCCGACGTCCAGCGCCTGCGCGGCGAACTCGACAGGCTGGCCGACCGCGGTGCCACGGTCGTGCTGGCCGAGCACGACCTCAGCCTCATCGCCGGCTGCGACTGGGTGGTCGACCTCGGCCCGGGAGCCGGCGCCCAGGGCGGGCGGCTCGTCGATGCGGGCACGCCCGCCCAGGTCGCGAAGCGCGCCCGCGGGGCCACCGGACGCGAGCTGGCCCGCGCCGCCCGCGCAGCACGCGCCGTTCCGCCGGACGGTCTCGCCCGGTAGCCTGGTCCCGACGCCGCCGGACGCTCGGAGGGGGTGCTGCATGACCACGGCCGTGCCGCTTGCGGCGAGCCTCGCGCTCACCACGGTGCCCGCCCTGCTCGTGAGCGCCTGGATCTGGCGGCGCCTGCCGGCCCTGCTCGCCTCGGAGGCCGCCCTGCGCCTGCTGCGTGGCCTGGGCCCGGGGCAGCGCCCGGGCGGCCTTGTGACATTCACCCTGGGCGCGGTGGGACTCGTCGTGGCCTGGCTCGCGGGCTTCATCGCCCCCGCCGCGCTGAGCGGAACCTGGGCCGATGCGCCGATCCTCGCGGCGCTGGGCCTGCTCGCAGGGGCCACCGGGTGGCTGTGCTGGATCGACTCGTCCACCCGCCGGCTGCCCAACCGCATCGTGCTGCCGCTCGCCGGCGCCTGCCTGCTCCTCTTCGCCGTCTCGCTGGTGTGCGGCGCACTCGTGCCCGCGCCCCCGGGCGCCGGGTGGGCCGGGGCCGCGGCACCGGCGGTGGACGGGCTGCTCGGCGCGCTGCTCCTGCTCGTCTTCTTCGCGGCCGTCAACATCGCCGGCGCGCTCGCGGGGCGCACGGGAATCGGAATGGGAGACGTCAAACTCGCCCTCCCGGTGGGCCTCGCCGCGTGCACCGCGGGGCTCGGCGGCCTGCTCATCGCGCTCATCGCGATGAACCTCAGCGCGTGCTGCCAGCTGCTCACCGCGCGGCTGCGCCGGGGCCCGCGGCGCGGCGCCGCGATCGCGTACGGTCCGCACATGCTCGTCGGCGCCTGGGCCGCGGTGATCCTCGGCCCGGCCGTCTTATAGAGTTGATGGAATGTTGAGATGGCTGACTGCGGGCGAGTCGCACGGTGAGGCGCTCGTCGGAATCGTCGAGGGCATGCCCTCCCACGTGCCAGTCACGAGCGCGGACGTCTCCGCCGCCCTCGCCCGGCGCCGGCTGGGCTACGGGCGCGGCGCGCGCATGAAGTTCGAGGCCGATGCGGTGCGCCTGCTCGGCGGGATCCGCCACGGCCAGACGCTCGGCTCCCCGGTCGCCATCGAGGTCGCGAACTCCGAGTGGCCCAAGTGGGAGACCGTCATGAGCGCGGACCCCGTCGCGGCAGACGAGCTCGCGGGCCAGGCCCGCAGCGCCCCCCTCACCCGTCCGCGCCCCGGCCACGCCGACCTCGTGGGCATGCTCAAGTACGACTGGGACGAGGCGCGGCCCATCCTCGAGCGCGCCTCGGCCCGCGAAACCGCGATGCGGGTGGCACTGGGCGCAGTCGCCGCCAAGTTCCTGGGCGAGCTGGGCATCACCGTGCTCTCGCACACCGTGGCGGTGGGGTCCGTCGACGCGGGCCGCGACCGCCCGCGTCCGGGGATCGGCGATGTCGCTGCCCTCGACGCCGACCCCATGCGCTGCTTCGATGCCGAGGTCTCCGCCGCGATGGTCGCCGAGGTCGACGCGGCCCGCAAGGACGGCGACACGCTGGGGGGCGTGGTCGAGATCATCGCCGACGGCGTGCCCGTGGGACTCGGCTCCCACGTGCACTGGGACCGCCGCCTCGACGCGCGCCTGGCCGCAGCGCTCATGGGCATCCAGGCCATCAAGGGCGTCGAGGTGGGCGACGGGTTCGCCACCGCCGCCCGCCGCGGCTCCGCCGCCCACGACGAGATCGAGCCGGCCGCCGCCGGAGTCGGCCGCCGCTCCAACCGGGCCGGCGGCACCGAGGGCGGCATGTCCACCGGCGAGCGCCTCGCGGTGCGCGCCGCGATGAAGCCGATCGCCACCGTTCCGCGTGCGCTCGACACGATCGACGTCTCCACCGGCGAGCCCGCCCGCGCCCACCACCAGCGCTCGGACGTGTGCGCGGTGCCCGCCGCCGGGGTCGTCGCCGAGGCGATGGTCGCCCTCGTGCTCGCCGAGGCCGTGCTCGAGAAGTTCGGCGGCGACAGCGTCGGCGAGGTCCGCCGCAACCTCGAGTCCTACCTCGCCGCCGCCGACCCGTCGCTGCTGCCGCCGCGATGAGCTCCGCGGACTCGCCGGTGCCGCGGCCGGCGCCGCCGCTCAAACCCGTTCCGGCCGCCGAATCGCGCATCGCGCTCGTCGGCCCGCCCGCCGCGGGGAAGTCGACGATCGGCCGGCTGCTCGCCGACCGGCTCGGCCTGCGCCTCGTCGACACGGACGCCGTCGTCGCGGCGGCCCACGGGCCCATCCCGGAGATCTTCGCCCAGCGCGGCGAGGCCCGGTTCCGCGAACTCGAGCGCGCCGCGGTGCGCCGCGCCCTCTCCGGCCTGCTCGAGCGCCCCGGCGTCGTCTCGCTGGGCGGCGGTGCGATCCTCAACCCGGGCACCCGCGCCCAGCTGCGCCACCCCGCCATCCGGGTGGTTAACATCCACATCGACGCGGCGACCGCGGCCGCGCGGCTGGGCGGCTCGAAGCGCCCGCTGCTGGCGGGAGACGCGGACCCCGTCGAGCGCTGGAAGTCCATCGCCGATGAGCGCGCCGAGCTCTACGACGCGGTCGCGACGCTCACCGTGCCCGCCAGCAGCGCGCCGCCGGCGACGATCGTCAACCGCATCGTCGACGTGCTCACGGGCCTGCAGCGGGCGGAGGACTACGCGCGCTTCGGCGCATACCGCAGGGACGAGGCCGCGGCCGCGGCCCCGCACGGCGATCCCGGCCCGGGCAGCGCGCCCGGGCCCGGCAGCGAGGAGGAACGATGGTGACCACGACGATCGACGTGAGCGCCGGGGGCGACTACCCGGTGAAGGTGGGCTCGGGCCTCATGAGGGAGCTGCCGGGCCTGCTGGGCCCGCGGGTCCACCGGATCCTCGTCGTCCACCCGCGCGCGCTGCGCTCGACCGGCGAGGTCGTGCGCGAGGACCTCGCCGCCGCCGGCTACGAGGCGCTGGCCGCGGAGATCCCGGACGCCGAGGAGGCCAAGCACATCCAGGTGGCGGGCTTCTGCTGGCAGATCCTGGGCCAGAGCGACTTCACCCGCAGCGACGCGATCGTGTGCGTGGGCGGGGGAGCCGTGACGGACCTCGGCGGCTTCGTGGCCGCGACCTGGCTGCGCGGCATCCGCTACGTCAACATCCCCACGACCGTGCTCGGGATGGTCGATGCGGCCGTGGGCGGCAAGACCGGCATCAACACCGCCGAGGGCAAGAACCTCGTGGGCGCGTTCCACGCCCCCGCGGGGGTCCTCGTCGACACCGACGTGCTGGCGACCCTGCCGGAGCACGAGCTCTTCACCGGGCTCGCCGAGGCGGTCAAGTGCGGCTTCATCGCCGACCCCGCGATCCTCGAGCTCATCGAGGGCGCGGACCGCGCGGAGCTCGCGCGCCACGACTCGCCCGTGCTGCGCGAGATCATCGAGCGCACGATCGCGGTGAAGGCCGCGGTCGTCTCCGAGGACTTCGGCGAGTCCGGCCGCCGGGAGATCCTCAACTACGGCCACACGCTGGGCCACGCGATCGAGCGCGCCGAGCGCTACCAGTGGCGCCACGGGGCGGCGGTGGCGGCCGGGATGATGTTCGCCGGCGAGCTCTCGACGATGGTGAAGAACCTCGATCCCGCGGTCGTCGACCGGCAGCGGGCCATCCTCACCAAGCTCGGCCTGCCCACCGGCTACCGCGCGGACAAGTGGCCCCAGCTGCTCGACACGATGCGCCGGGACAAGAAGGCCCGGGGCAGCCTCCTGCGCTTCGTCGTCCTCGAGGACCTCGCCAGGCCCACCGTCGTCGAGGTGCCCGATACCTCCCTGCTCTTCACGGCCTACCAGGCGATCGGGACCGAGGCGCCGGTCACCCGCCTGGGCTGAGCGGGACCGGGCCGAGGGGACCCGGCCGATCAGGGCCCGGCCGAGCGGGGCCGGGCGCCCCGCGCCCGCTGATAGGATTCACCCGATGCGCGCGGGCCCCGCCCCGCGCGCGACAGCGCGGCCCCGCCGGCACCTCGGCGGCGCCGCTTCGACGATGGAAGCAAGGGAAGCGATTCGTGGCAACGACCAATGACCTCAAGAACGGCGTCGTGCTCAACATCGAGGGCCAGCTGTGGCAGGTGCTCGAGTTCCAGCACGTGAAACCGGGCAAGGGCCCCGCCTTCGTGCGCACGAAGCTGAAGAACGTGCTGTCGGGCAAGATCATCGACAAGACGTTCAACGCGGGCACCAAGGTCGAGACCGCCAACGTGGACCGCCGCGACATGCAGTACCTCTACAACGACGGCACCGACTACGTCTTCATGGACGCGAAGGACTACGACCAGGTGAGCATCTCGCCGGAGCTCGTCGGCGATGCCGCGAACTTCATGCTCGAGAACCAGCTCGTCCAGCTCGCCTTCCACGACGGCACGCCGCTCTACATCGAGCTGCCGCCCAGCGTCGAGCTCACCATCGCCACGACCGAGCCCGGCCTGCAGGGCGACCGCTCGACCGGCGGCTCGAAGCCGGCCACCCTCGAGACCGGCTACGAGATCCAGGTGCCGCTCTTCCTCGAGGAGGGCACCAAGGTCAAGGTCGACACGCGGTCCGGCGACTACCTCGGCCGCGTCAAGGAGTGAGCTCCCGCAGCCGGGCGCGCCGCCGCGCGCTTGAGATCCTCTTCGAGTCCGAGCAGCGGGCGATGCCGGAGGCGGAGCTGCTGCGCGAGCGCTCCGGGGATCCCGACTACCCCATGAAGCCCTACGCGGTGGAGATCGTCGACGGCGTCGTGGCCCGCCGCGCGGAGATCGACGAGCTCATCGAGACCTACTCCTACGACTGGCCGCTCGATCGCCTGCCGGCCGTCGACCGCGCGCTGCTGCGGATCGCCCTGTGGGAGATGCTCTACAACGACGAGGTCGACGATGTCGTCGCGATCGACGAGGCGGTCTCGCTGGGCCGCCAGTACTCGACGGACGACACGCCCAAGTTCCTCAACGGGCTGCTCGACCGGGTCCGCCAGATCAAGCCCACCCTGGGCTGAGCCGGCGCGCCCGCCCTGCCCGCGGGCCGAGCCGGGGCGCCCCGCCCCCGGCTCGGCCGGCGGGACCAACGGCCACGATCCGCGCGGCCGGGACGCCCCCGGGGCGGGTGCGGAGCCCCGGCGCTGCCTGCCGCGGGGCCGGGTATAGGGTGAGCAGTGACCGACACTCCTTTAAGCACCGTCCCGTGAGGCGGAGAAGGGGGCACACATGCGCGTTCGGACCGTGCTCGACGAGGCCGAGGTCTCACGAGCTGTCTCACGCATCGCCCACGAGATCGTGGAAGCCAACAAGGGCGCTGAGGGCCTGCGCATCCTCGGCATCCCCACCCGCGGCGTGCCGCTGGCCCGCCGCCTGGCCGAGCGGATCGCCGACATCGAGCCCGGAGTCGCCGCCGACGACATCGCGGGCTCGCTCGACATCACGATGTACCGCGACGACCTGCGCCGCGGCCGACTGCGCGCCCCCGAGCCCACGAGGATCCCCGCCGCGGGGGTCGACGGCACCACCGTCGTGCTCGTCGACGACGTGCTCTTCTCCGGGCGCACGGTGCGCGCGGCGCTCGACTCGCTGGCCGACATCGGCCGCCCCGACACCGTGCGGCTCGCCGTGCTCGTCGACCGCGGCCACCGCGCGCTGCCCATCCGCGCCGACCACGTGGGCAAGAACCTGCCCACCGCGATCGACGAGCGGGTCTCGGTGGCCCTGCGCGAGGTCGACGGCAGCGACACGGTGACGATTGCCTCGGCCGACACCGACGACGAGGGGGAGGCGCGCGCATGATCCGCCACCTGCTCTCCACCGCCGACCTCGGCCGCGAGGATGCCGTGCGCATCCTCGACACCGCCGAGGAGATGTCCCAGGTCTCCGCCCGCGAGGTCAAGAAGCTGCCCGTGCTGCGCGGGCGCACCGTCGTCAACCTCTTCTTCGAGGACTCCACGCGGACTCGGATCTCCTTCGAGGCCGCCGCCAAGCGGCTGTCCGCCGACGTCATCAACTTCTCCGCCAAGGGCTCGTCCGTGTCGAAGGGCGAGAGCCTGCAGGACACGGCCCAGACGCTCGCGGCGATGGGCGCCGACGCCGTCGTCGTCCGCCACCCCGGCTCCGGGGCGCCCGCCAGGCTGGCCGCCGCCGGCTGGATCGGCGCGCCCATCCTCAACGCCGGCGACGGCACCCACGAGCACCCCACCCAGGCGCTGCTCGACGCGTTCACGCTGCGCCGCGCCCTGGCCGGACTGCCCGCCTCGGGCCCCGCGGAGGGCGACCGGGCGCGAGGAGCCGGCCTGGACGGCGCGCAGGTCGCGATCGTCGGCGACGTGCTCCACTCCCGGGTGGCGCGCTCGAACGTCCACCTGCTGCGCGCGCTCGGGGCCCACGTCAGCCTCATCGCCCCGCCCACGCTGCTGCCGTGGGGCGTGCACACCTGGCCCGCAGAGGTCTTCTACGACTTCGACGAGGCCCTCGCGGCCCACGACTTCGATGCGGTCATGATGCTGCGCGTCCAGTTCGAGCGGATGCACCAGTCCTTCTTCCCCAACACCCGCGAGTACACCCGGCTGTGGGGCCTCACCGAGCAGCGCTACAGGCGGCTGCCCGCCCACACGGCGATCATGCACCCCGGGCCCATGAACCGCGGCTTCGAGATCTGCGCCTCGGCCGCAGACGCGGAGCGCGCGCTCATCCTCGACCAGGTGGAGAACGGCGTGTCCGTGCGCATGGCCGCCCTCTACGAACTGCTCACCGGCGACGGAACGGAGGCTCAGCAGTGAGCTCCACACTCATTCGACACGCTCGCGTGCTCGGCGGCGAGGAGCGCGACATCGCGATCGTCGACGGCCGCTTCGCCGAGTCCGTCGAGCGCCCCGACGAGACGATCGACGCGACCGGCCTCGTGGCGCTGCCCGGCCTCGTCGACCTCCACACCCACCTGCGCGAGCCCGGCCGGGAGGACGCGGAGACGGTGCTCACCGGCTCCCAGTCCGCGGCCCGCGGCGGCTACACCGCCGTGCACGCCATGGCCAACACCCAGCCCGTGGCCGACACCGCGGGCGTGGTCGAGCAGGTCGCCCACCTCGGCCGCGCCGCCGGCTACGCGCAGGTCGTGCCGATCGGCGCGGTCACCACCGGCCAGGCCGGCCAGCAGCTCGCCGAGCTCGGCGCGATGGCCGCCAGCGCCGCGCGCGTGCGCATCTTCTCCGACGACGGGCAGTGCGTGGCCGATCCCATGCTCATGCGCCGCGCGCTCGAATACGTCAAGACCTTCGACGGCGTCATCGCCCAGCACGCCCAGGACCCGCGGCTGACGGAGGGCGCCCAGATGAACGAGGGGCTCGTCTCCGCGGAGCTCGGGCTGCCGGGCTGGCCCGCGGTCGCCGAGGAGTCGATCATCGCCCGCGATGTGCTGCTGGCCGAGCACGTGGGCTCGCGCCTGCACGTGTGCCACCTGTCCACGGCCGGCTCCGTGGAGATCGTGCGCTGGGCCAAGGAGCGCGGCGTGCGCGTCACCGCCGAGGTCACCCCGCACCACCTCATGCTCACCGATGAGCTGGTGCGCAGCTACGACCCCGTCTACAAGGTCAACCCGCCGCTGCGCACGCAGGCCGACGTGGACGCCGTGCGCCGGGGCCTGGCCGACGGGACCATCGACATCGTCGGCACGGATCACGCCCCCCACACCGCCGAGCACAAGTGCTCCGAGTGGACGGCCGCCGCCATGGGCATGGTGGGCCTCGAATCCGCCCTGCCCATCGTCATGGAGGCCATGGCGGACTACGGGTTCGGCTGGGCGGACGCCGCGCGCACCATGAGCGCCCGCCCCGCGCAGATCTCCGGGCTGGCCGAGCACGGCAGCCTGGAGCCCGGCACCGGCGCCAACCTCGTGCTCGTCGACCCCGCCGCGCACGAGGTCATCCGCCCCGCGGAGCACGCGACGCTCGGGCGCAACAACCCGTTCGCCGGCATCCCGGTCTCGACGCGCATCGTCGACACCTTCCTCTTCGGCACCCGCGTCGTGGCCGACGGGGAGCTGCGCGGGCCGCACGCGACGGCGCGAGGAGGACAGTGGATCGAGTAGTCCCGACCCTCATCGTGGCCGCGGTCATCGTGGGCGTCTTCGCGCTCATGTGGCGCGGCTGGAGCGCGCGCCAGCGCGCGCAGGCGGGCATCGCCGAGCCGCTGCGCCCCGCCCCCGAGGCGACGAACGGCATGGCGGGCGAGCCCGGCATGTACGTCGTCACCACCTACGCCGACCAGCCGCTCGAGCGGGTCAGCGTCCACAGCCTGGGCCTGCGCACCACGGCGGAGCTCTTCGCCATGGACGACGGCGCCCTCTTCCGGCTGTCCGGCGTGCCCGATCTCTTCATCCCCGCCGCCGACATCGTCTCCGTGCACACGGCGGCCGGGATGATCGGCAAGTTCGTCGAGCCGGAGGGCCTCATCGTCATCCGGTGGCGGCTGGGCGACCAGCTGCTCGACACCGGCTTCCGGCCCCGCTCCGCGGCCGCCGGCCCCGCCCTCATCGCCGCCCTCAACCACCTCATCGAGGAGGACTGATGTCCACTCACCGCGATCCCGCCGTGCTCGTCCTGGAGGACGGCACCTGCCTGCGCGGGCGCGCCTTCGCCGCCCGCGGCACAGCGCTGGGCGAGGCCGTCTTCGTCACCGCCATGACCGGCTACCAGGAGACCCTCACCGACCCCTCCTACCACCGCCAGATCGTCATCCAGACCGCCCCGCACATCGGCAACACCGGCGTCAACGACGCCGACGACGAGTCGCTGCGCTACTGGGTGGCCGGCTACGTCGTGCGCGACGCGGCCCGCCGCGCGTCGAGCTGGCGCGCCACCGAGGGCCTCGAGGAGCGCCTCGAGCGGCTGGGGATCGTCGGGATCAGCGACGTCGACACCCGCCAGCTCACCCTGCACCTGCGCGAGCGCGGGGCGATGCGGATGGGCATCTTCTCCGGCCCCGATGCGCGGATGGGCACCGAGCAGATGGCGCGCATCGTGCGCGAGGCCCCCGCGATGACCGGCGCCCAGCTCGCCGAGGACGTCAGCGCCGATGAGCCCTACGTCGTGCCGGCCGTGGGGGAGAAGCGCTTCACGGTGGCCGCCTACGACCTGGGCATCAAGGCCATGACGCCCCGGCAGCTTGCCGAGCGGGGCATGGAGGTCCACGTCGTGCCCGCGGACTACCCCTTCGAGAAGCTCGCGGAGCTGCGCCCCGACGGGGTGTTCTTCTCCAACGGCCCCGGGGACCCCCAGACCGCCTGGACGCAGATCGAGGTGCTGCGCCAGGTGCTCGCCGCGCGCATCCCGTTCTTCGGCATCTGCTTCGGCAACCAGCTGCTGGGCCGCGCCCTGGGCTTCGGGACGTACAAGCTGCCCTTCGGCCACCGCGGCACCAACCAGCCGGTGCTCGACACGCAGACGGGCCGGGTGGAGATCACCTCGCAGAACCACGGGTTCGCCGTCGACGCCCCCCTGCGCGAGGTCGTCCAGGCGCCAGCCGATCCCGACTTCGGACGCGTCGAGGTCAGCCACATCGGCCTCAACGACGACGTCGTCGAGGGCCTGCGCTGCCTCGACATCCCCGCGTTCTCCGTGCAGTTCCACCCCGAGTCGGCGGCCGGCCCGCACGACTCGCGCCACCTGTTCGACCGCTTCGCCGATCTCATGGCCGCCGCGGCCCGCTAAGGAGAACCCGTGCCCATCAGGAAAGACCTGTCCTCCGTCCTCGTCATCGGCTCGGGGCCCATCGTCATCGGCCAGGCGTGCGAGTTCGACTACTCCGGCACCCAGGCCTGCCGCGTGCTGCGCGAGGAGGGCCTGCGCGTCATCCTCGTGAACTCGAACCCCGCGACGATCATGACGGACCCCGACGTCGCCGACGCCACCTACGTCGAGCCCATCGACCCGGCCGTCATCGAGAAGATCATCGCGGCGGAGCGGCCCGATGCCCTCCTGCCGACGCTCGGCGGCCAGACCGCGCTGAATGCCGCGATCAACCTCTACGAGGCCGGGGTCCTCGACGCCTACGGCGTGGAGCTCATCGGCGCCGACGTCGATGCGATCCAGCGCGGCGAGGACCGCCAGAAGTTCAAGGAGATCGTCGAGGAGTGCGGCGCGGGCGTGGCGAAGTCCACGATCTGCCACACCATGGACGAGTGCCTGGCCGCGGCCGGCGAGCTCGGCTACCCCATGGTGGTGCGCCCCTCGTTCACGATGGGCGGCCTGGGCTCCGGCATGGCGTTCGACGAGTCGGACCTGCGCCGGATCGCCTGCGACGGGCTGCACGACTCGCTGACGACCGAGGTGCTGCTCGAGGAGTCGATCCTCGGGTGGAAGGAGTATGAGCTCGAGCTCATGCGCGACCGCAACGACAACGTCGTGGTGGTCTGCGCGATCGAGAACGTCGACCCCGTGGGCGTGCACACCGGCGACTCGATCACGGTCGCCCCCTCGCTCACGCTCACCGACCGGGAGTACCAGGAGCTGCGCAACGTCGGCATCGACGTCATCCGCGCGGTGGGCGTCGACACGGGCGGGTGCAACATCCAGTTCGCGATCGACCCCGACACCGGCCGGATCGTCGTCATCGAGATGAACCCCCGCGTCTCGCGCTCCTCCGCGCTGGCCTCGAAGGCCACCGGCTTCCCCATCGCCAAGATCGCCGCGAAGCTCGCGGTCGGCTACACGCTCGACGAGATCCCCAACGACATCACGCGCGTGACGCCCGCGTCCTTCGAGCCCGCGCTCGACTACGTCGTCGTGAAGATCCCGCGGTTCAACTTCGAGAAGTTCCCGGCCGCCGACCCGACCCTGACGACGACCATGAAGTCCGTCGGCGAGGCGATGGCCCTGGGCCGGAACTTCACGACTGCGCTGCAGAAGGCCCAGCGCTCGCTCGAGCAGAAGGGCGCCGCGTTCCGGTTCGACGTGCGCTACGACCTGGACGACCCGCAGGTGCGCGCCGACGTGCTCGCCTCGCTCGGGCACGCGACGACGGAGCGCATCCACGTCGTGCAGCGCGCCCTGCTGTCCGGGATGAGCATCGAGGACGTCCACGAGGCCTGCGACATCGATCCGTGGTTCCTCGACCAGATCGCGCTCATCAACGAGACCGCCGAGGAGGTCGCCGCCGCCCCCGAGCTCACCGGCGAGCTCATCGAGCACGCGAAGCGCCACGGCTTCTCCGACGCCCAGCTGGGCGCCCTGCGGGGACTCGACGAGGCCGTCGTGACCGGGGTGCGCCACGCGCTCGGGCTGCGCCCGGTGTTCAAGACCGTCGACACGTGCGCCGGCGAGTTCGCCGCCCACACGCCCTACCACTACTCGAGCTACGACTCCCAGACGGAGGTCGAGCCGCGCGAGCGGGAGGCCGTCATCATCCTGGGCTCCGGCCCGAACCGGATCGGGCAGGGCATCGAGTTCGACTACTCGTGCGTCCACGCGACGATGGCGCTCTCCGACGCCGGCTACGAGACCGTCATGGTCAACTGCAACCCGGAGACGGTCTCCACGGACTACGACACCGCCGATCGGCTCTACTTCGAGCCGCTGACGTTCGAGGACGTCATGGAGGTCTACGTGGCCGAGTGCGCCGCGGGGCCCGTCGCCGGCGTCGTGTGCACCCTGGGCGGGCAGACGCCGCTGGGCCTGGCCGACCGGCTCAAGGCCGCCGGCGTGCCCGTGCTCGGCACGGATCCGCAGGCCATCGACCTGGCGGAGGACCGCGGCGAGTTCGGCCGGGTGCTGCGCGAGGCCGGGTTGCTCGCCCCCAAGCACGGCACCGCCACCACCCCCGAGGAGGCGCAGGAGATCGCGCTCGAGATCGGCTACCCCGTGCTCGTGCGACCCTCGTACGTGCTCGGCGGGCGCGGCATGCAGATCGTCTACGACACCGAGCAGCTCCTGTCCTACATGGCCTCGGCCACCGAGGTCTCGGCCGACCGCCCCGTGCTCGTCGACCGGTTCCTCGAGGATGCCGTGGAGATCGACGTCGACGCGCTCTTCGACGGCGAGGAGATCTACCTGGGCGGCATCATGGAGCACATCGAGGAGGCCGGCATCCACTCCGGCGACTCCGCCTGCGTGCTGCCGGCGATCACCCTGGGCGAGGACGTGCTCGAGCGCGTGCGCGCGGCCACGGAGCGGATCGCGCGGGGGATCGGGGTGCGCGGGCTGCTCAACATCCAGTTCGCCATCGCCGCCGATGTCCTCTACGTCATCGAGGCCAATCCGCGCGCCTCGCGCACGGTGCCGTTCGTGTCCAAGGCCACCGGCCGCCAGCTGGCCAAGGCGGCCGCGCACATCGCCGTGGGCACGCCCATCTCCGAGCTGCGCGGCACGCTCCTGGCGGCCGAGTCCGACGGCTCCCACCTGGGGCCCGAGCACCCGGTCGCGGTGAAGGAGGCGGTCCTGCCGTTCCGGCGCTTCCGCACCGCAGACGGGCGCGTCGTCGACTCGATCCTGGGCCCGGAGATGCGCTCGACCGGCGAGGTCATGGGCATCTCCGCGGTCTTCCCGGAGGCGTTCGCCAAGGCCGAGCTGGGCGCCGGGGTCACCCTGCCCACCTCGGGGCGGGTCTTCGTCTCCGTGGCCGACCGGGAGAAGCGCTCGGCCGTCCTGCCCACGAAGCAGCTCGTCGACATGGGCTTCGAGGTGCTCGCCACGCGCGGCACGGCGGCGATGCTGGCCCGCTACGGGATCGCGGCCACGGCGCTGGCCAAGCAGCACGAGCTGGCCGAGGGCGAGCGCTCGATCGTCGACGAGATCACCGACGGCACGATCGGGCTCGTCATCAACGTCCCGGCCGGGCGCGCGGAGCGGGCCGACGGCTACGGCATCCGCGCGGCCGCGACGGCCGCCCCCATCCCGCTCATGACGACGGTGGCCGAGTACACGGCGGCGGTCACCGCGATCGAGGCGGCCCGCGCCGGCGGGTTCGGGGTGCGCTCGCTGCAGGACTGGCAGGCCCATGAGCGCGGCTGAGCCGCGCCGGGACTTCGCCGCCGCCTGGCAGGCGGCGGCGGCCGTGAGCCCCCTGTGCGTGGGCGTCGACCCGCACGCCGCGCAGCTTGCCGCGTGGGGGCTGCCGGACACCGCCGCCGGGGCGCGCGAGTTCGGGCTGCGGCTGCTCGACGCCTGCGCGCGCAGCGGCGCGGCGCGCCTCGTCAAGCCGCAGTCGGCGTTCTTCGAGCGCTTCGGCTCGGCGGGCATCGCGGTGCTCGAGGAGCTGCTCGCCGCGGCGCGCGAGGCCGGCCTCGTCACGATCCTCGACGTCAAGCGCGGCGACATCGGGTCGACGATGGCGGGCTACGCGGACGCGTACATGGACCCCGCCTCGCCCCTGTGCGCCGACGCCCTCACCCTCTCGCCGTACCTCGGCGTGGGCGCCCTCGAGCCGGCCTTCGCCGCGGCCCGCGCCCACGGCACGGGCATCTTCGTCCTCGCGCTGACCTCGAATCCCGACGGCGCCCGCGTCCAGCACGCCCGCACCCCGGACGGGCAGGCGGTGGCCGCCGAGGTGGCCCGGCTCGTGGCCGCGTTCGACGCGCAGGCGGGCGCCCCGCAGGCGGGGCTCGTCGTCGGTGCGACGATCGGCGGCGCGGCCCGCGAGCTCGGCATCGACCTCGGCGGCTTCCCAGGGCCCCTGCTGGCGCCGGGCTACGGTGCGCAGGGCGCCGGCCCGGCGGAGCTCGCCGATGTCTTCGGCGCGGCGTTCGAGCGGGGGCAGGTGCTGGTGAGCGCCTCGCGGTCCGTCTCGGGGGCCGGTCCGGATGCGGAGGCCCTGGAACGCCGAATTGTGGGCCTTGCGCGTGCCGTACGTCACGATCGCGGCTAGACTGCACTTAGGCTTCCCGGTCAAGGCAGATGTCCTCAAGGAGATGACGTGGCACTTCAACCACTGACACCGGAACAGCGCTCGGCCGCCCTCGACAAGGCGTTCCAGGCGCGGCAGGCGCGAGCGGAGGTCAAGACGGCGCTCAAGAGCGGTGAGCAGAGCCTGCGCTCCGTGCTCGAGCGGGCGCAGGGCGATGAGGCCCTCAGCAAGATGAAGGTCCACGACCTGCTGCGCTCGATGCCCGGCGTGGGCGATCGGCGCGCCAGCACGCTCATGGAGGAGATCGGCATCGCTCAATCGCGGCGCCTCAAGGGGCTCGGCGTGCACCAGCGGGCGGCGCTGCTGGAGAAGTTCGGAGCTCAGTGACCACCAGCACCCTGACGGTCCTCGCCGGCCCCACGGCCGTCGGCAAGGGCACCGTGAGCGCCTACGTGCGCGAGAACTTCCCCCAGGTGTGGTTCTCCGTGTCCGCCACGACCCGCAGCCCCCGGCCCGGCGAGGTCGACGGCACCCACTACTGGTTCGTCTCCGACGCGGAGTTCGATCGGATGGTCGCGGCGGGCGAGATGCTCGAATACGCGGTGGTCCACGGCCGCAATCGCTACGGCACGCCGCGCGGCCCGGTCGAGCGCGCGCTTTCCCAGGGCCGCGCGCCCCTGCTCGAGATCGACCTGCAGGGCGCCCGCCAGGTCAAGGCGCGGATGCCCGAGGCGCGCTTCGTCTTCCTCGCCCCGCCCAGCTGGGACGAGCTCGTCCGCCGGCTGGTGGGCCGCGGCACCGAGGACGCGGAGGAGCGCGAGCGCCGGCTCGCCACCGCGCGGGTGGAGCTCGCGGCCGAGGGCGAGTTCGACTTCACGGTCGTCAACAGGGACGTTCGTGCCGCGGCGCGGGAGCTAGTAGAATTGATGGGGCTGTCGCCGGACGACGTCTGAGCGGCCGCCCGCAGCCGGCCCGCCGGCCCGCCGGCCCACCGGCGCTGAAGCCTTATCCGCACCTACGTTTGGAGTCTGCGTGTCCTCGGAGCCCGAAGGCATCACCAACCCGCCGATCGACGACCTGCTGGCCGTCACGGATTCGAAGTACGAGCTCGTCGTGGAGTCCTCCCGCCGCGCCCGCCAGATCAACGCGTACTACGCGCAGCTGCAGGAGGGCCTGCTGGAGAACGTCGGGCCGCTCGTGACGCCCGAGCCCAATGAGAAGCCGCTGTCGATCGCGCTGCGCGAGATCAACGAGGGCAAGATCCTCATCCGCGAGGCCACGGAGGCGGACTTCGCCGCCCCCGCCGCCGAGGCGCAGGCCGCCGCCGACTTCGACTTCGACTTCGGCACGGACGCGGCCTTCTCCGACGCCGCGCAGGCCGACCCCTTCGCCGTGCCCGCGCAGGAGGCGGACGCCTCCGGGACCCCCGAGACGCCCGAGGCCCCGGAGTCCTGAGCCCGCTGTGAACATCGTCCTGGGCGTCGGCGGCGGCATCGCCGCCTACAAGGCGTGCCACGTGCTGCGCGCGCTCCGGGAGGCCGGGCACGCGGTGCGCGTCGTGCCCACGGCCAACGCGCTCGCGTTCGTCGGCACCGCGACCTGGGAGGCCCTGAGCGGCCAGCCCGTCGCCACCGACGTCTTCACCCGGGTCGACGAGGTGGAGCACGTCATGATCGGCCAGCGCGCCGATCTCGTGCTCATCGCCCCGGCGACCGCGGACCTGCTGGCCCGCCTGCGCGCCGGGCGCGCCGATGACCTGCTCACCGCCACCGTCCTCGCCACCCGGGCCCCGGTCGCCCTGGCCCCCGCGATGCACACGGAGATGTGGGCCAACGCCGCCACCGCGGACAACGTCGCTGTGCTGCGCGCGCGCGGCCTGCACGTCATGGAGCCGGTCAGCGGCCGGCTCACCGGCGCCGACTCCGGCCCCGGCCGGCTGCCCGAGCCCGAGGACATCGTCGCGTTCGCACTCGCCGCCGCGGCCGCTCCCGCGGGCGCCCCGGAAGCGCGGGGCGCCTCGGGTGCGGCAGGCTTCGGTTCCGGGGCTGCGGACGAGGAACGGCCCGCCGCCGCGCCGGCCCGGCTGCCCGACCTGCGCGGACAGCGCTACCTCATCAGCGCCGGCGGCACGCGCGAGCCCCTCGACCCCGTGCGCTTCCTCGGCAACCGGTCGTCGGGCAAGCAGGGCGCGCAGCTCGCCCGGGCCGCCGCGCAGGCCGGCGCCGCCGTCGACCTCGTCGCGGCGAACATCGACGTCGCGGTGCTCGCGGACCTGCCCCCGGGCGTGCGCGTGCGGGCGGTCGAGACGACCGCGCAGCTGCAGACCGCCTGCGCCGAGCTCGCCCCCGGCGCCGACGCGGTCATCATGGCTGCGGCGGTGGCCGACTACCGGCCCGCGCACACCGCCGAGCACAAGATGAAGAAGGACGGGGATGCCGGCCTGACCCTGGAGCTCGCCCAGAACCCGGACGTGCTGCGCGGCCTCGTCGCCCAGCGCGCCGCGGAGGGCTGGGGGGCCGCCCTCGTGGGCTTCGCCGCGGAGACCGGCTCGCCGGGCCGCCCCGCCCTCGAACTGGCCGAGGAGAAGCTGCTGCGCAAGGGCTGCGACCTCCTCGTGTTCAACGACGTCTCCGCCGGACGCGCATTCGGCAGCGAGGACAACGAGGTCGCGATCCTCGCCGTGCGCGATGGCCGGGCGCACGTCGCGGCCCGCGCCCACGGCTCGAAGGCCCAGGTGTCACACGCGGTCATCGGGGCGGTGGCCGCGCTGCCGCGCCGCTAGGATGGCCGGGTGACTTCAACGACGCTGCGCCAGTTCACCTCCGAATCCGTGACGGAGGGCCATCCGGACAAGATCTCCGACCAGATCAGCGACGCGATCCTCGACGCGATGCTCACCCTCGACAGCCGCGCCCGCGTGGCCGTCGAGACGATGGTGACGACCGGCATGGTGCACGTGGCCGGCGAGGTCACCACCTCCGGCTACGTCGACATCGCCGACATCGTGCGCAAGACGATCACGGAGATCGGCTACGACTCCTCGGAGAAGGGCTTCGACGGCCACACGTGCGGAGTCTCCGTCTCGATCGGAGCGCAGTCGCTCAACATCAGCGAGGGCGTCACCCAGTCGCTCGAGGCCCGCGGCGGCGATCACGGCGACGAGCTGGGCCAGCTGGGCGCCGGCGATCAGGGCCTCATGTTCGGCTACGCGGACAGCGCCACCGACGTCCTCATGCCGCTGCCCATCCACCTGGCCCACCGGCTGGCCGAGCGCCTGAGCGAGGTGCGCAAGGACGGCACCCTGGACTACCTGCGGCCCGACGGCAAGACGCAGGTGACGCTCGGCTACGACGGCGACACGGCCCGCACCGTGGAGGCCGTGGTCCTGTCCACGCAGCACGATCGGGGGATCGTGCGCGAACAGCTGACAGCGGACCTGCGCGAGCACGTCATCGACCCGATCCTGGGCGCGGCCGGCCTCGACACCGGCGCAGCCCGCTACCTCATCAACCCGGCGGGCGACTTCATCATCGGCGGGCCGATGGGCGACGCGGGCCTCACGGGGCGCAAGATCATCGTCGACACCTACGGCGGCTTCGCCCGCCACGGGGGCGGCGCCTTCTCCGGCAAGGACCCCTCGAAGGTCGACCGCTCCGCGGCCTACGCGATGCGCTGGGTGGCGAAGAACGTCGTCGCCGCCGGCCTGGCCGAGCGCGCGGAGGTCCAGGTCGCCTACGCGATCGGGTCCTCCCAGCCCGTGGGCCTCTACGTCGAGACGTTCGGCACGGAGCGGGTCGATCCCGCGGCGATCGCCGCCGCTATCCGCGAGGTCTTCGACCTGCGCCCGGCCGCGATCATCTCGCAGCTGCGCCTCAACCGGCCGATCTACCGGCCCACCGCCGCGTACGGCCACTTCGGGCGGACCGCGGAGTCCTTCACGTGGGAGCGCACGGACCGCGCGGACGAGCTGCGCCGACTCGTGTGAACCGCGGCGGGCCCGCGTCGGCGCCGCGTGCTTGACTGGGCGCAGCGCCCGACCGGGCGCCGCTGGTGACCCGCCGCAGCCGGGAGGGGGAGTGCGATGACCGACGGTGCCGATGGTGCCCTGTTCGCCCCGCTCGCCGCCGACCTCGCCGAACCGCAGGCCCTGCGGGTGCGCGGAGGCATCGAGCCCGCGCAGGCGCACCCCGTGGCGCGCGTGCTCGTCGAGACGCAGCTGCCGCACCTGGCGCGGCCCTTCGACTATGCGGTCCCCGCCACCATGGACGCCCGGGCACAGCCCGGGGTGCGGGTGCGGGTGCGGTTCGCCGGCCGTCTCACCTCGGGCTTCATCCTCGAGCGAGTGGAATCAACCGACCACGTGGGCGAACTGGCTCCGCTCGAGCGCGTGAGCTCCCCGCTGCCCGTGCTGCGGCCCGAGCTGCTCGAGCTGTGCACGGCGGTCGCCCGGCGCTACGCCGGGACGCTGCCCGATGTGCTGCGCCTGGCCATCCCGCCGCGCCATGCCACCGCCGAGGCGGCCGTGCTCGCCCAGCCCGCGGAGGTCGACGCGCAGGCCCTGGGCGCGGCCGCGGCTCACGTGCGCGCGGCCATAGCAGACGCTGCCGAGCACGCTCCCGCCGGCGAGTCCGAGTATCTGATGGCGCTCGACGAGTGGCTGGACCCGCAGGCACCGGGCGCGGCGGGCGCCCGCGAGCGGGATGAGACCGCCGGATCGGCCGCCGCCCCGGCCGCTGGCGCGGGGGACGCCGCGCAGCCCGCGGCCGCGCAGCCAGGCCCCGCCGCGGAGCAGGCAGCCCCCGCGGAGCAGGCAGCCCCCGCAGTGGAGACAGCGCCCGCAGTGGAGGCTGTGCCCGCGGAGGAGGCCGTGCGCGCAGTGGAGGCCGTGCGCGCAGTGGAGGCCGTGCGCGCAGTGGAGGCTGTGCCCGCGGAGGAGGCTGTGCCCGCGGAGGAGTCCGTGCCCACCCATGGCCCGCGTGCCGCGTACGCCATGCTGCCGGGGGACCGGCCCGGCATCGGGTGGATCCGCTTCGGCCTCGCCGCCGCGGCCCGCGTGCTCGCGGCCGGCCGCAGCGTCGTGTGGCTCGTGCCGGACAGACGGGAGCTGGCGGCCCTCGAGGCGGAGCTCGGCGCGCTGGCACCGTGGACCGTGCGGCTGTCGGCCGATCAGGGGCAGTCGGCCCGCTGGAGCGCCTGGACCAAGGCCCTGACGGGCCGTGCCCGCCTGGTGATCGGGACCCGGACGGCCGTCTTCGCCCCGGTCGCGAACCCGGGCCTCTTCCTCTGCTTCGACGATGAGGACGACTCCTACCTCGAGCAGCGCGCCCCCTATCCGCACGCGCGGCAGGTCATGCTCGAGCGCGTGCGCCAGACGGGCGCGGCAGGGCTCTTCCTGGGCTATGCGCGCTCCGTCGATGTGCAGCGCCTCGTCGCCAACGGGTGGCTCGGGGAGATCGCGGTGCCTCGCGAGGTGCGCCGCGCGGAGGCGCCCCTCATGCTGGAGCCGCCCCCGGCCCGGGACATCGCCGATCTCTCCCGGCTGCCGGGACGGGCATTCGACCTGGTCAGGGGCGCACTCGGGCGCACCAAGCAGGACACCGCGCTGGGGCCGGTGCTCGTGCAGGTGCCGCGTGCCGGCTTCATCCCGGTGCTCGCCTGCGCGCGGTGCCGCGAGGTGCTGCGCTGCCCCCGATGCGGCAACCGCCTGCACGCCCGCGCGGTGAGCGGTCCGTTCGCCTGCCGGGTCTGCGGCTGGCACTCCGATGGCGTGCAGTGCCGCAACTGCGGGGGCACGCAGGCCAGGGCCGTGACGACCGGGGCGGAGGGCGTGCACCAGGAGCTGGGCCGGGCGTTCCCCGGTGTGAAGGTCGTGCGCTCGGGCGGCGACCACATCCTCGAGCGGGTCGACGGGGAGCCCCAGATCGTCGTCGCCACCACCGGGGCGGAGCCCTACGCCGAGGGCGGCTATGCGGCCGGGATCCTGCTCGACACGCTGTGGCCGGGCCCGGGCCTGCGCTCGACCGACCGGTCGATTGCCCGGCGCCTGCGGGCGGCGTCCCTGGTCCGCGCCGCGCGGCTGGGCGGCAGGGCGCTGCTCATGGACGAGGACCCCGCCGTGCGCAGGACGGTGGCCCGCTTCGAGCCGGTCGAATGGGCGGTCGGGCAGCTGGCCGAGCGCGCGCAGGTGGGGCTGCCGCCGAGCATCCGCATCGCCGAGCTCACGGGACCCCGCCCGGCCGTCGCTGCCCTCGTCGCAGCGGCGCGCCGCGAGGTCGAGGTGCGCGTCCTCGAGGAGCGGGCCGCCGACGACCCGGAGCCCGCGGCGCGCCCCGGGGCCCGGCCGGGTGCGCCCACAACGCCCGCCGCCCCGGGCGCCGGGCCCGCCCGGGGCGCACTGGCCGACCCACCGGATGAAGGCGGGCGGTTCGAGCAGCGGGCCGCGCACCGGCGCCCGGGCCGGGTCGCGGGCGGGGGCGAGGTGACCGTCGTGCTCGGGTGCCGGATCGGGGCGGGCCCGGCCCTCACCTTCCTCCTCGCCGCAGAGGTGGCGGCGGCATCGATGCGTGGCGATCCCCTCGTGAGCGTGCGGATGGACGACCCCGACGCGCTCTGAGCCCGCCGCGGCGGGGCGGGCGGGTAACCGCCGGAACGGGGCGGCCCGTAGACTGTGCGGGTGAGAATCCTCTTCGCGGGAACCCCCGAGCCGGCCGTGCCGTCGCTGCGCGCCCTGAGCGCCTCGGGCCACGAGATCGCCGCCGTGCTCACCCGCCCCGATGCCCCCGTGGGCCGCAGGCGCACGCTGACCCCCAGTCCCGTCAAGGCGGCCGCGCGCGAGCTGGGCCTCCCGGTGCTCGAGGCCGCGCGGCTGCGCGGTGAGATCCTCGCCGAGATCGAGGCCCTCCGGGTCGACGCCGCGGCCGTGGTCGCCTACGGCGCGCTCGCGGGCCCGCGCGCCCTGTCCGCCGCGCGCCTGGGCTGGTTCAACCTGCACTTCTCCCTGCTGCCCGACTACCGCGGCGCCGCCCCCGTCCAGCGGGCGCTCATCGACGGCCGCACCGTCTCCGGACTCACCGTCTTCCGGCTGGACGAGGGCATGGACACCGGCGACATCGTCGCCCAGCGGCAGCTGCCGCTGCCGCCGCTGCCTGCCGGCGACGTCCTCGCGGACTACGCCCGGCAGGGCGCCCCCCTCCTCGTCGAGGCGCTCGACGCGGTGGCCGCCGGAACCACCCGCTACGCGCCCCAGCCGTCCGCGGGCACCCCGGCGCCCAAGATCGAGCCCGCCGAGGCGCGGCTCGACTTCTCCCGCCCCGCCGCGCGCCTCGCCGCGCTTGCGCGCGGCACCTCGCCCGCACCGGGCCCCTGGGCGCTGCTGGACGGACAGCGCACGAAGGTGCGCGGCGTGGCGGAGCTGCCGGACGCGCCCGGTGGGCCCGACCTCGAGCCCGGGGAGCTCATCGACGTCGACGGCACCGTGTGCGCCGGCACCGGAGCGGGAATCCTCACGCTCGAATCGATCCAGCCGTTCGGCAAGCCGATGATGTCCGCGCAGGCGTTCCTCCGGGGCCGCCCCGGCGCGCGCTTCGACGCGGTGCCCGCAGACGTACCGGAGGACAGGACCGCCCATGAGTGAACCGAATCGCCACCGCGGCGCCCACGGCGGGCCAGACGATGCCGGGCGCCCCCACCGCGGGCGCGGTGCGCCGCGCGATGGCAGCGGTTGCGGCGATCGCCGGCCCCGCGACCGCGGTGAGCGGAGCGGCAGCCGCGGCGGGCGCCGCGCCGAGGGCCGCGAATCGGCCCCCCGCGCCCCCCGGCCCAACCTGCCGCGCCAGGTGGCCTGGGAGGTCCTCTGCGATGTCGCCGAGCGCGACGCCTACGCCAACCTCGTGCTGCCCGGCCGCATCGCCCGCGCGCACATGCAGGGCCCGGACGCGGGCATGACCACCGAGCTGACCTACGGCACGCTGCGCGCCCAGGGCTTCTACGACGCGATCATCTCCGTGGCCGCGGACCGCCCGGCCGAGTCGATCGACCTGCCCGTCCTCGCCGCCATGCGGATGGGCGCCCACCAGCTGCTCAGCACACGGATCGCCCCCCACGCCGCAGTGAAGGAGACCGTCGGCGTCATCCGCGCCTCGGCGAGCTCCCGCGCGGCGGGCTTCGTCAACGCGGTGCTGCGCCGGATCGGCGAGCGCGACCGCGCGGAGTGGGCCGCGCTCGTCACCGAGGGCCTCGACGAGCGCGACGCCCTGGCGCTCACCGCCTCGCACCCCCAGTGGATCGCCCGCGCGCTGCGCCAGGCGCTCAGCGCCCACGGGCGCGATCCTGAGGAGCTGGGCGACCTGCTCGCCGCCGACAACACCCCGGCCGCGGTGTGCCTGACCGCACTGCCGGGCGCCGTGGACCGCGACGCGCTGGCCCGGGCCGTGGGCGAGCCCACCCCGCTCTCGCCGATCGGCGTCGCGCTCTCCGGCGGCAGCCCTGCCGCCGTTCCCGAGGTGGCGCAGGGCCGCGCCCGCGTCCAGGACGAGGGCTCGCAGCTCGTCGCCCTGGCCCTCCTGGGCGCCGCCGCCCCCGCCGACAGACCCGGGTCCGCGTGGCTCGACATGTGCGCCGGCCCGGGCGGCAAGACCGCCATCCTCGCAGCCGCCGCGCAGCGCGACGACCGCGCGGTCGAGGCGCTCGACAGCTCCGAGCACCGGGCGGACCTCGTGCGCGACTCCACCCGCGCGTTCGCGGACCGGGTCCGCGTGGACACCGCCGATGCCCGCGAATTCGGCGCCGCGCACCCCGGTGAGTACGCCCGGGTGCTCGTCGACGTCCCCTGCTCCGGCCTGGGCGCCCTGCGCCGCCGGCCCGAGGCCCGCTGGCGGCGCAGCGCCGCCGACCTCGGCGGGCTCGGTCCCATCCAGCGCGACCTCCTCGCGGCCGGGTTCGACGCCGTCGCGCCCGGGGGAGTCCTCGCCTACACCACGTGCTCGCCGCACCTGGCCGAGACCCTGCTGGTCGTGGGCGACTTCGCGAGGAAGCGGGGGGCCGACGTCGAGGTCCTCGACGCGCCCGAGGTGCTGGCCGAGGTGACCGGCGAGCCCGCCGCGAGCTTCGCCTCGGGCTCCGTGGGCACCCCCGAGCAGGGCGCCCGCGCCGCCGACGGCACCCGGGCCCAGGGGCGCGCCGCCCAGCTGTGGCCGCACGTGCACGGCACGGACGGCATGTTCCTCACCCTGCTGCGCAAGCCCGCAGCCGCACCCGACGCCCAGGAGGCCCCATGAGCATCCGCATCAACCCGAGCATCCTGTCCTGCGACTTCGCCGACCTGCGCGGCCAGCTCGCGCTCATCGCCGACGCCGACATGGCCCACGTGGACGTCATGGACAACCACTTCGTGCCGAACCTCACGTTCGGGCCCCCGGTCGTCGAGCGGATCCGGGCCGTGTCCCCGGTGCCCATCGACGCCCACCTCATGATCGACGACGCGGACGCCAACGCCCCGGTCTACGCCGAGCTGGGCTGCGAGTCGGTCACCTTCCACGCCGAGGCGGCGAAGGCGCCCGTGCGCCTGGCTCGGGAGCTGCGCCGGCTCGGGGCGAAGGCCTCGATCGCGCTCAAGCCGTCGACCCCCGTCGAGCCCTACCTCGACATGCTCGGGGAGCTCGACCAGGTGCTCATCATGACCGTCGAGCCGGGCTTCGGCGGTCAGTCCTTCCTGGACGTCTGCCTGCCCAAGATCCGCCGCGCTCGGCAGGCGATCAGCGCCTCGGGCCTCGACATCCTCCTGCAGGTGGACGGCGGCATCTCGCTGCAGACGATCGACCGCGCGGTCGACGCCGGGGCGAATTCGCTCGTGGCCGGCTCGGCGGTCTACGGCGCCGAGAGCCCGGCGGCCGCCATCGGCGCACTCCGGGAGCGCGCCGCCGCGCACGCCCACTGACGGCCGCGCCTGCTGCCGGCCGTCTCGGCCGGTCGCCGCGCCCGCTGCCGGCCCTGCCGAGCCGATGACCGCCCACCGGAGCAGCGCGAGTCGGCGCCGGGTCGAACGGGCACCGCGCTGAACCGGCCCGGGGCTGCGACGTCGCCGGGGCGAGCTCAGCCGGCCGCGCCGCGCGCCAGCCAGTCGAAGTGGAACTTCTCCGGCCCGTCCACGGTGACCCGCACGGTGAACGCGATGTCCACCTCCTCCTTCTTCGTCTCCCAGGTGCCGAACGAGTCGTACTGGTACTGCAGCGTGGCCTTGCCCGGCGTCTTGGAGGAGATCGTCCCGACCCCGTCGCCCTCGTATTCCGGCTCCTCGAGCGTGGGCCGGCTCGTGAGCGTCCAGTGGGGGTCGCGGTAGGACGAGCTGCCGTCGGAGGCCATGAGCGACTGGTTCGGGCACCGCGGCGCCGCGAACGCCTTGCGCTTGATGCACAGGTCCACGTGCTTCTGGATCTCGTTGTCCGCATCCGCGATGAGCGCCTGGGAGAAGTTGTCGCTGAACGTCAGCGCGGCATTCCCGCCGTCCTCGGCGCCGGCGCCCTGGTCCTCGGCATCCGCACCGGGGGCGTAGTCGAACGTCTGAGCGGAGCCGTAGCCCAGGAACTTCGACTTGGGCGGCACCTCGACCGCATAGCGGCCGGGGAGCACCACAAGATCGGCTGCGATCCGCTTGGCATCCCCCTCGTCCGGCTTGAACTCGGGGCTCACCCCCACCCCGTTGACCGTGACCTTCGACACGCCCGTGGGCACCACCACGTGCACGGTGGAGGTCAGGGGCTCGTCGAGTTCCCAGTTGTGGAGCACGAGCGCGCTGTTGGCCACCCGGTGTGCCCCGAGCTCGACGGTCGACGTCTTCTCGTCCTGGGTGATCTCCACCCGCACCGTCGCGCTGCTGCCCGAGCTGTGCGCGTCGACGACGCGGTAGCCCGTGATCCTGTGCTCGGCCCGGTCGTAGACCTCCTTCGTCAGCGCGCTGCGCTCACTCGAGTTCGCCCGGGGATCGGCGAGCTCGTTCGCCCGGTCCACATCGCCGCCGCGCAGCGCGTCGAGGTAGGCCTCCACCGCGCGCTGCGGTGAGTGCGCGGTCGCGTTGGCGACTCCCACGGCGAGGGCGCCGCCCGCGATGAGCAGCACGAGCACCGCGAGGCTCGCTATGGGCGTGCGCGTGCGGCGCCGCTTGGGCCGCGGCGCCGCCTGGCCCGCCCCGTCCGGAGCGCCCCAGGACTGACCGGTGCCGCCGCCGGGCGGTGGGCCCGCGGCGGCGCCGTGCCCGGCCGCTCCGGCGGCGTACATCGGTACCCCGCCTGGCCGGCCGGAACCGGGCGCGCCGGAATGCTGGCCCTGCGGCGCACCGGTCTGCTGTCCCTGGGACGCGCCGGGTGCAGCAGCGGCACCGCCGGGCTGGCCGCGCCCCTGTGAACTCGGGAACTGCGAACCGGGGAACTGAGCCCCCGGGAACTGCGAACCGGAGGGCTGGGAACCGGAGGGCTGGGAACCGGGGGGCTGGGAAGCGCCGAACTTCGAGGCCGAGAGCTGCGCGCCGGCACCCGGCTCACCGGTCCGCTGTGCGCCGGGGCCCTGTGAACCGGGGAATCGCGGATTGGCCCCCTGTGGTCCGGTCGCCTGCGCACCGGGGAACTGCGAACCGGGTTCCCGCGGGTGCGGTTCGGGGCCGGCCGGCCCGTGCGCTCCGGGCCGGGGATTCCCACCCGGCTGCGGCCGTCCGCCCGGAGCCCCGGAGACCGGAGGCCCGGAGGCCGGCGTCCCGGAGACCGGAGGCCCGGAGGCCGGCGTCCCTGCGGTCGGTGACCCGAACGCCGGCGAGCCGGTGGGCGCGGAGCCCTGCCGGTCGATATCCGCACCCGGGGGAGGGGCGGCGGCACCGGTCGCACCGAAGGGCGAGAAGTCCGGGGCCGGGGACTCCCCGCGCACCGGTGGGAATGCCGCGGTCGGCTCCTCCTCGTGCGCCCCGCCCGGTGACGAGCCGAGCGGCTCGAAGGCGGCGGTGGGCTCATCGACGGCACCGGAGGGGCGCGGGGCGCCGTCGGGGCCGTGCGCCTGAGGCTTCCCGTCGGCGGGCTCTGAACGAACGGACGGGTCCGCGGTGCGAGTGCCCCCGGCACCGCCATCGCCGCGCGCACCGCCATCGCCGCGGGCCCCGTCGCCTTCCCCGGTGCCTGCGGCCTCCGCGGTGCCCGCGGTGCCTGCGCGAGCCCTGTCATCAGCCCCTGCATCGTCGTTTTCCCCGGCATCGCCCGCGGTATCTCCACGAGTCTCGGCATCGGCGGCGGCGTCAGCGCTCGCCTCGTCCGCTGCCTCCGTGTGGGGCTCACCCGCTCCGGATTCCTCCCTGCGGGAGGCGCCTGCGCGATCCGGGGCGCCAGTGTCGCCGGCGGTAGGCGCAGCGGCGGCGCCCGTGTGGTCGGAGGTGCCTGCTTGCTCGGAGGTGCCAGTGCACTCGGAGGTGTCTGCGTCATGCGAGGCGCGGTCGTCATGCGAGGCAGCAGGCTGAGCGGAGGCCGCAGTGTGATCGGCTGGGTCGGTGTGCTCGGCGCTGCCGGTGTCAGCTGGGGTGGCAGTGCCACCCGAGATGACGGTGCCGTCCGAGGTGCTGTTGCCGTCCGCGGTGACAGTGCCGTCCGAGGTGTTGGCCCCTCGCGTGCCTTCCGTCGCGTCGTCCCCCTCGGCAGCGCCCGCGCTGCCAGGGGCGCGGGGGTCGTCCGCGGTGGCCGGGCGCTCCGCATCATCGGCGCCGGTCGGCGCAGCCGTCGAGCTCGCGGGGCCCCCCGGTGATCCGCCCTCGGCGGCGGTGCCACCGTGCGGTTCCTCCGGGTGCGCCGCCCGCGCACTCGTCCGCTGGTTCGGGTCGGCTGCTGATTCGGGGCCGGCCTCACCGGTCTCGCTGGGCTCCTGCGGGTTCGACATGTGGGGCTCCTCACGTTGTGCTTTCCGTAGTATCACGAACTGCGGGCCCGCGGAGCCCGCATTCCCGCATGCGGGCGGCCGGCCCCGGCAGCCGAGGACCGGCCCGCCGGGCGCGAGGTGCGCGCAGCGCGCGCTGTGCAACGGGCCCCGGTCCAGACCGGGGTGCCCCACCGCCGCGGGGCGCTAGCATGGAGTCCCGCCCCACAGGCCCCCGAACACCCGCCGTCGCGGCGCGGAGAAGGCAGCGCGTTGGAATTCTTCACCTGGCTCAACACCCCGGTCTTCGAGCTGCTCGGCAAGCCCGTGCCCTGGTCGGACTTCCTCGGCAACATCTGCGCGCTGGCAACCGTCTACCTGGCCCTGCGCCGGCTCATCTGGTCCTGGCCCGTGCAGATCCTCGGGTCCGTGCTCCTCTTCAGCGCGAGCGTCTCCGCCCACCTGGGCGGCAACGCCTCCCGGCAGGTCGTCATCATCGCCGCGGCGATCTGGGGCTGGACGACGTGGCGGCGCTCGCAGCAGGAGAAGGGCGAGATCCGCGTCCGCTGGGCCACCTGGCCCGAGCGGATCGGGCTCATCGCCGCGCTGGTGCTCGGCACCCTCGGGTTCGGCTATGTCCTCGCCGTGGGCGGCTGGTCGTGGAACCCCTACCCGGACGCCTACATCTTCATCGGCTCGCTCGTGGCCATGTACGCCCAGGGCCGCGCCATCGTCGAATTCTGGTTCGTCTGGCTGGCCGTCGACCTCGTCGGCATCCCGCTCGCGGTCATGGGCGGCCTCGTCTTCTCCGGCGCCGTCTACTTCGTCTTCCTCGTCATGGTCATCGTCGGCATGGTCGACTGGGCCCGGCGCTCCCGCCAGACGATCTCGAGCCCCACCTCGGGCGCGGCCACGCTCGACGGGCGGGAGGACCCGCCGGGCGCCTGAGCCGGGGCCGGGCGCTGCAGCGCCGTGTACTACCCTGATCGGGTGAAGACCTTCGACGAGCTGTTCGCTGAACTTGAGCACAAGGCGCGCACGCGCCCCGATGGTTCGAAGACCGTCGCCGAACTCGACGCCGGGGTCCACGCCATCGGCAAGAAGGTCGTCGAGGAGGCCGCCGAGGTGTGGATGGCCGCCGAGTACGAGTCAGACGACGAGCTCGCCGGTGAGGTCTCCCAGGCCCTCTACCACCTGCAGGTCATCCTCCTCGCCCGCGGGCTCACGCTCGACGACGTCTACCGCAGGCTCTGAGCCGCGCGGCCCGCCGCCGCCCGATCCATTCGCCGCCCCGCCAAGGAGGCCCCCGCCATGCTCCGCGTTGCCGTGCCCAACAAGGGCTCCCTGTCCGAAGCCGCGACCACGATGCTGCGCGAGGCCGGCTACGCGCTGCGCACCTCGGCGAAGTCGCTCGTCCACCAGGACACGGCCAACGGGGTCGAGTTCTTCTTCCTGCGCCCCCGCGACATCGCCGTCTACATCGGCCGCGGCATCCTCGACCTCGGCATCACGGGCCGCGACCTGCTGCTCGAATCCGAATCGGAGGCCGTCGAGGTGCTGCCGCTGGGCTTCGGCCGCTCGAGCTTCCACTACGCGGGCCCGGCCGGCCGCTTCACCGACCCGGCCGAACTCGACGGCGCCACGATCGCGACCTCCTATCCGACCCTCGTGCGGGCAGACCTCGCCGCCCGCGGCCTGAGCGCCGCCACCGTCAAGCTCGACGGCGCGGTGGAGGTCTCCATCCAGCTGGGCGTCGCCGATGCCATCGCCGACGTCGTCGAGACGGGATCGACGCTGCGCGCCGCGGGCCTCGAGACGTTCGGCGAGGCGCTCCTCGAGTCCGAGGGTGTGCTCATCGCCCCGGCCGCGGCCCAGCCCAGCCGCGAGACCGCCGCCGCGGCGGACATCCTCATCCGCCGGCTCGACTCCGTCATGGTCGCCCGCAACTACGTGCTCATCGACTACGACGTCCACGAAAGCGCCCTCGAGGCGGCCTCGGCGGTCACGCCGGGCCTCGAGAGCCCCACCGTCTCCCCGCTCCAGGACCCCGAGTGGTTCGCGGTGCGCTCCATGGTGGAGGCCAAGGCCGTGCACGAGGCGATGGACCGCCTCTACGCGGCCGGCGCCCGCGCGATCCTGGTGACGAACATTGGCGCCTGCCGCATCTGAGGTCATCCGGCCGCGCTGGACGCGCCTCATCACCCGGATCCTCGCTCCCGTCATCGTGGCGTCGTTCGCGCTGCTGTCCTTCGGGCTGTCTCAGCTCCACTGGGAGACGTGGCACCTCTACGACGCCATCTGGATGAACCTCCTGGGTCTCGCCATCGCCGGCGTGCTGTGGCGGCTGGGCTCCGTGCGCGCCATCGTCCGGCCCGAGCGGCTGGTCGTGCGCAACCTCGTGCGCACCCACCGCATCGAGTGGGCGCAGATCGTGGGCGTGTCCTTCAATCCGCGCATGGGCGAGCAGTACGCCTCGCTCGACCTCAGCGATGGGCAGACGCTCCACGTCCAGGCGGTGCAGGCCGCCGACGGTCCACGCGCCGCAGCCGCCTGCACGCGATTGCGTAGACTCGCAGACGAATACTCCCGCCCTGCAGAAAGGCCCGACGATGGCATCTGACACCGCCGCACCCACCAGCCCGGAGGGCGCCGCCGCCGCGCCGGCAGCCGGGCCGCTGGCCGGCTACACGGTCGTCGACCTCTCCCGCGCACTCGCCGGCCCGCACGCCGGGCAGATCTTCGGAGACCTGGGGGCGCGCGTCATCAAGGTGGAGAACCCCGCCGCCGGGGACGACACCCGGTCCTGGGGCCCGCCGTTCGTGGGGCCCGAGGACGACCGCCAGGCCACCTACTTCCTCTCCTGCAACCGCAACAAGGAGTCGATCGCCCTCGACCTCAAGTCCCCGGACGGCCGCGAGACCCTCGAGGCCCTCATCGCCCGCGCCGATGTGCTCGTCGAGAACTTCCGCGGCGGCGTGCTCGACCGCCTGGGGTTCTCCACCCAGCGCTGCCTCGAGCTCAACCCCCGCCTCGTCATCCTCTCGATCACGGGCTTCGGCCACGACGGCCCGGACGCCCAGCGCGCCGGCTACGACCAGATCGCCCAGGGGGAGGGCGGGCTCATGTCGCTGACCGGCTCCGGGCCGGATGACATGCAGCGCGTGGGCGTGCCGATCGCGGACCTGCTCGGCGGCATCCACGGGGTCCTCGGCGTGCTCGCGGCCCTGCTCGAGCGCGAGCGCACCGGCCGCGGCAAGGTCGTGCGCACCTCGCTGCTGGCCGGGATGATCGGCATCCACGCCTTCCAGGGCACCCGGGCGACCGTCGCGGGGGAGACGCCCGCCCCCGGCGGCAACCACCACCCGTCGATCAGCCCGTACGGGCTCTTCGCCTGCCGCGGCGGCGCCGTCCAGATCTCCGTGGGCAATGAGCGGCTGTGGCAGAAGCTGTGCGCCGCGTTCGGCCTGGACCCGGCCGCCGAGGGCATGGCCGACAACGCCGCCCGCGTGGCCAACCGGGCGGCCGTCACCCGCGCCGTGGAGGACGCGTTCTCCGCCTACACGGCCGATGAGCTCATCGCCAAGCTCGCCGAGGCCGGCATCCCCTCGGGCGTCGTCGCGAACCTCCAGGAGGTCTACGCCTCCGAGCAGGTGGCCTCGCAGGGGCTCAAGATCACCGTCGACCACCCCGTGCTCGGCGCGATCGACCTGCCCGGGCCGCCGCTGCGCTTCTTCGACGTGGGCGCCGACGGCGAGGTCGAGACGACCCTCACCGAGCACTCGGCCCCGCCCCTGCTCAACGCGGACGCGGACACGGTCCGCGCCTGGCTGGAGGCCTGAGATGGCGCAGCGCCTGGACTCCCGCGGCCTCATCGACATGGTCGTCGACGACTCCACGTTCGTCAGCTGGGACGAGGAGCCGATCGTGCCCGGCGCCGGGATCTCCGAGTCCTACGCCGCGGACCTCGCGGCCGCCCGCGAGAAGTCCGGCGTCGACGAGGCCGTCATCACGGGAGAGGGCCTCATCCACGGCCGTCGCGTCGCGGTCGTCGCCTGCGAGTTCAAGTTCCTCGCCGGCTCGATCGGCGTCGCCGCGGCCGAGCGCCTCGTGCGCGCCGTCGAGCGGGCGACCGCGGAGGGCCTGCCGCTGCTGGCGGGTCCCGCCTCCGGCGGCACCCGGATGCAGGAGGGCACCGTCGCGTTCCTGTCGATGGTGAAGATCACCGCGGCCGTCAAGGCCCACCGCGATGCGGGACTGCCCTTCCTCGTCTACCTGCGCCACCCCACCACCGGCGGGGTGTTCGCGTCGTGGGGCTCGCTCGGCCACTTCACCGTCGCGGAGCCCGGCGCCCTCATCGGCTTCCTCGGGCCGCGGGTCTACGAGCAGCTCTACGACCGGCCGTTCCCGGAGAACGTGCAGACGGCAGAGAACCTCCAGCGGCAGGGCATCATCGACGCGGTCATCGGGCCCGAGCGGATCCCGCACGTCGTCTCGAAGGCCCTCGACATCCTCATGGGCGCCCGCGAGGTGCCCGCCCCCGTGCCGGACCCGGCCACGCGGCCGGACCCGGAGCCCCGGGGCACGGATGCGTGGGAGGTCATCACCGCCTCGCGCCAGCCCAAGCGCCCGGGCGTGCGCGAGCTGCTGCGCTACGGGGCCACGAAGGTGCTGCCGCTCAACGGCACCGGCGAGGGCGAGAAGGACCGCGGCCTCATCCTCGCGCTCGCGACGTTCGGCACAGCGCCGTGCATCGTGCTCGGCCAGGACCGCTACCGGCAGCGCTCGCACGAGCCCATGGGCCCCGCCGCGCTGCGCGAGGCCCGCCGCGGGATGCGCCTGGCCCGCGAGCTCAACCTGCCGCTCGTCACGGTCATCGACACCCCCGGCGCCGCCCTGTCGAAGGCCGCGGAGGAGGGCGGGCTCGCCGGCGAGATCGCCCGTTCGCTCGGCGACCTCGTCACGCTCGAGGCGCCGACCGTCTCGCTCATCATGGGCGAGGGCAGCGGCGGCGGCGCGCTCGCGATGATCCCCGCCGACCGCGTGCTCACCGCCGCCAACGGCTGGCTCTCCCCGCTGCCGCCCGAGGGCGCCTCGGCGATCGTCTACCGCGATGTCGACCACGCCCCGCAGATGGCCCAGCAGCAGGAGGTCCACGCGGAGAAGCTCCTGGCCAACGGCGTCGTCGACCGCATCATCGCCGAGCGCCCGGACGCGTCCGCCGAGCCGGAGGAGTTCGCGCGGCGCGTGGGCGCCACGCTCGAGCACGAGATCATCGACCTCATGCGCCAGCCGGGCTCGCGCCGCTGGCACGCGCGCATCGAGCGCTACCGCAGGCTGGGCCTGTGAGACGGGGGACTCCATGACGCTGGCAGTGCGGGTCATCCCGTGCCTCGATGTGGCCGAGGGCCGCGTCGTCAAGGGGGTGAACTTCACCGGGCTGCGCGATGCCGGCGATCCCGTCGAACTCGCGCGCGCCTACGGCGCCGCCGGGGCCGACGAGCTCACGTTCCTCGACATCACCGCCTCGAGCGGGAACCGCGCCCCCACGTTCGACATCGTCGCCCGCTCCGCGGAGGAGGTCTTCATCCCCCTGACCGTGGGCGGCGGGGTGCGCAGCTGCGCCGACGTCGACGCGCTGCTGCGCGCCGGGGCGGACAAGGTGGGCGTCAACACCGCGGCCATCGCCCGCCCCGCGCTCATCGGCGAGATCGCCCAGCGCTACGGCAGCCAGGTCCTCGTGCTCTCCGCCGACGTCCGCCGCGTGCCGGCGGGAGACCCGGCCACCGCCTCGGGCTTCGAGGTCACCACCCACGGCGGGCGGCGCGGCACGGGCCTCGACGCGCTCGAATGGCTGGTCCGCGCCCGCGATCTGGGCGCCGGCGAGGTGCTGCTCAACAGCATGGACGCCGACGGCACGAAGGCGGGCTTCGACCTCGAGCTCATCGCCGCGGCCCGCGCCGTCATGGACCTGCCGCTCATCGCCTCCGGCGGGGCCGGCGCGGTCGAGCACTTCCTGCCCGCCGTGCGCGCCGGCGCCGATGCGCTGCTGGCCGCGAGCGTCTTCCACTTCGGCGACTTCACGGTCGCCGACGTCAAGGCCGCGCTGCGCGCCGCCGGCATCGAGGTCCGGTGAGCGCCACCGAGGCCGGTGACGCCGCGGCGGCCCTCCTGACAGGCGGGGGCGCGCCCACGGCCGAGGAGCTGTCCGGCATGCTCGCGTTCGGCGTCGGCGGGCTGCTGCCCGCGGTCGTCCAGGAGGCGCGCACCGGCGAAGTGCTCATGCTCGCCTGGATGGACGCCGAGGCGCTGGCGCGCACGCTGCGCACCCGCCGGGCGACCTACTGGTCGCGCTCGCGCGGCGAGTACTGGGTGAAGGGGGAGACCTCGGGGCACACCCAGCGCGTCGAGGCCGTGCGCATCGACTGCGACGCCGACACCGTCCTCCTCTCCGTCGCCCAGACGGGGCCCGCGTGCCACACCGGCACCGCCACCTGCTTCACTGGCCGGGAGCTGCCGCTGGCCCCGCCCGACGCCGACGAGGCGCCCAGCGCCGACAGGGCGCCCGCCTCTCACGCCGCCGCCTCTGACGATGCCGCGCCGGAAGCCGCCGCCGAACCCGCCGCCCCCGAGGAGCCCGCATGACCATCAGCCCCGACTTCGAGGCCTTCGCCGCGACCGCGGCCGCCGGCACGCGCCTCATCCCCGTGCACACCCGCGTGCTCGCCGACGGCGAGACGCCCCTGGGCGTCTACCGCCGGATCGCACAGGGCCGCCCGGGGGGCTTCCTCCTCGAATCGGCCCACCAGGGCACCTGGAACCGCTACAGCTTCATCGGCCGCGATCCGATCGCCACCCTCACGGCGGACGCCGACGGCCGCGCCGTGTGGCTGGGCACCCCGATCGCGGGCACCGAGGGCATCGCGGATCCCATCGCGGGGGTCTCCGCGCTGCTCGAGCTGCTCGCGGCCCCGCGCCACCCCGAGCTGCCGCCCATGATCTCCTCGCTCGTGGGCTACCTCGGCTGGGACGTCGTGCGCCGCTTCGAGCGACTCGGCCAGGGCCCGCTGCCGGAGGGCGAGCTGCCCGAGCTCAGCCTCTCCGTGCCCGGCGATGTCGTCATCGTCGACCACCAGACCTCGGAGCTCACGCTCGTCGCGAACGCGATCAACGCCGACGGGCGCCCCACCGGCCTCGAGGCCGCCTACGCCGACGCGCGCGCCCGCATCTGCACGCTGCTGGAAGACCTGCGCGCCCCGCTGGCGCCCGTGCTCGAGGTCGCGGACTTCCCCGACCCCGAGGTCAAGACCCGCACCGAGCCGGGCGACTACCTCGCCGCCGTCGCCGAGGCGCAGCGCCGCATCGTCGACGGCGACATCTTCCAGGTGGTGCTCGGCCAGCGCTTCGACGCGGCCACGGACGCGCGGCCGCTCGACGTCTACCGGATGCTCCGCAGGCTCAACCCGAGCCCGTACATGTACCTCTTCGACGTCCCGACCTCCGGTGGCGCCCCCCTGGCGGTAGTGGGCTCCTCGCCCGAGGCGCTCGTCACGGTCGACCGCGGCACCGTCATCGCCCACCCCATCGCGGGCTCCCGGCCGCGCGGCGCGGGCGAGGAGGAGGACGCCGCGCTCGCGCGCGAGCTCGCGGCCGATGCGAAGGAGCGCGCCGAGCACCTCATGCTCGTCGATTTGGCGCGCAACGACCTCGCCAAGGTCTGCGAGCCGGGCACCGTCGACGTCGTCGAGTTCATGGAGATCGAGCGCTTCAGCCACATCATGCACCTCGTCTCCACCGTCACCGGGACGCTCGCGCCCGGGTGCACCGGCGTCGACGTGCTGCGCGCGACCTTCCCGGCCGGCACCCTGTCCGGCGCGCCCAAGCCCATGGCGCTGCAGATCATCGACGAGCTCGAGCCGGTGGCCCGCGGCCTCTACGGCGGCGTCGTGGGCTACCTGTCGTTCAGCGGGGACCTCGACATGGCGATCGCGATCCGCACCGGCGTCATGCGCCCGGGCGTCCTCAGCGTCTATGCCGGGGGCGGCATCGTCGCCGATTCCGATCCGCACTCCGAGTACGCCGAGTCGCAGCACAAGGCCGCCGCCGTGCTGCGCGCCGCGGCCGCCGCGGCCACCCTGCGCGCGGCGGCGCCCGCGCGGGATGCCGCCGGCGCCGAATCCGGGCAGGAGCGCGCATGAGGGAGCGGCTCGCGGGGCTCACGCGCGGCCGCTGCGTCATGGCCCTGCTCGTGCTGGCGGGCATCATGTGGCTCATCGCCTCCCGCCAGTGGGCCCACGTCGACGCCGCGGCCTCGGCGGTTCCCGGCGTCGCGGGCACGGGCGGGGAACGCGGCGAGGGCAATCCGCTGGCCACCGCCTGCGCGGCGATCGCGGCGGTCGGCGCGCTGCTGCTCGCCATGCTCGGCCGCGTGGGCCGGTGGGCGGTCAGCGCCATCGTCGCGCTGGCGGGGCTGGGCTGCGCGGCCGCGGCGGTCCAGGGCCTCGCGGCCCCGGCGGGCACGCCCACCGCCTGGCCGTGGGCGGCGCTCGCGGTGGGCGCGCTCACCGCCGCAGGCGGAGCCGCCGCGGGCATCGCCAGCGGTGCGTGGCAGCGCTCGAACCGCTACGACCGCCCCGCGGAGCAGGGGCCCGTGCGGGAGGACCCCGCCGATGACCCCACCACCGCCTGGGACGCGCTCACCCGGGGCGAGGACCCCAGCTGAGGCGGCGCCTCCGGCGGCCGCCCGCGCGCCCCGCGGCGGCGGCGAGCCGCGTGACCGGCGCCCCCGCGGCCGTGCGACAATGGGGCCACAGCAAGTAAAGGAGCGAAATGTCCGCACTCGTCGCCCGCAACGGCGCCCCCGACCTCGACAAGTCCACGATCGACTACGAGGCGATCCAGGATCCCGGCCACGGCCATTCGATTGCCGGCTGGACCGGGTCCGGCCTCGTGTTCCTCGGCGTGATCATCGGCACGATCGGCAATGTGTTGTTCTCGTGGCCCATGTTCTTCGTGGGCGCCGGCATCGTCGTGCTCGGACCCATCGCGTTCCTCATCCTCAACGCCTGCGGGCTCGGGGCCAAGCCGCACCACAATCACCTGCCGCCGCGGTGACCGTCCTCGCCTCGATCGTCGAGGGCGTGCGCGCGGATCTGGCCGAGCGGCGCCGCGCGCGCCCGCTGGCCGAGGTCCGGCGCGCGGCGGCGCAGGCGCCAGCGGCCCTGGCGGCCCCGGCCCCCGAGGACTTCGGCCTCATCTGCGAGGTCAAGCGCGCCTCGCCGTCGGCCGGCGCGCTCGCGGAGATCGCCGACCCCGCCGCTCAGGCCGCGGCCTACGCGGCCGGCGGGGCCGCGGCGATCAGCGTCCTCACGGAGGCCCGCCGGTTCTCCGGCACCCTGGCCGACCTCGACGCCGTCCGGGCCGCCGTGGACATCCCCGTCCTGCGCAAGGACTTCATGGTCGAGGAGTACCAGTTCTACGAGGCGCGCGCCCACGGCGCGGACCTCGTTCTCCTCATCGCCGCAGCGCTCGACGACGCCCAGCTCGCGGCGTTCGCGGCGCTGGCCCGTGACCTCGGCATGGCCGTGCTCGCCGAGGCGCACACCCCCGCGGAGGTGGAGCGCGCGCTGGCGATCGCGCCGGACCTCATGGGCATCAACACCCGCAATCTCAAGGACCTCAGCGTCGACCCCGCGCGGTTCGGCCCGCTCGCGGCGCTCTGCCCGCCGGGCGCACCGCTCGTCGCCGAGTCCGGTGTCGCCCGCGCGGCGGACGTCGCCGGCTACGCCCGCGCCGGCGCCCGGCTGGCGCTCGTGGGCGAGGCGCTCGTGCGCAGCGGCGAGCCCGCCCGGGCCGTCGAAGAATTCACCGCGGCCGGCCGCGCCGCCCGAAGCGAAGGAAGCCATGACGCACCTGACGACCGAGGAGACCGGACCGTACTTCGGTGAGTTCGGGGGCCGCTTCATCCCCGAGGCGCTCGTCCCCGCGCTCGACGAGATCGACGAGACGTGGCGCAAGTCCCTCGTCGACGAGGAGTTCGCGCGCGAGCTCTCCGGGCTCCAGGCCGACTACATCAACCGCCCGAGCCTGCTGACGGAGGCGACCCGCTTCGCCCAGCACTGCGGCGGCGCCCGCGTCTTCCTCAAGAGGGAGGACCTCAACCACACCGGCTCGCACAAGGTCAACAACGCGATCGGGCAGGCGCTGCTCGCCCGCCGGATGGGCAAGACGCGGCTGATCGCGGAGACCGGCGCCGGCCAGCACGGCGTGGCCACCGCCACCGCCGCTGCGCTCTTCGGCTTCGAGTGCACCGTGTACATGGGCGCGGAGGACACCCAGCGCCAGGCGCTCAATGTGGCCCGCATGCGCCTGCTCGGGGCGACCGTCGTGCCGGTCACCACCGGCACGCGCACCCTCAAGGACGCGATGAACGAGGCGATGCGCGACTGGGTGGCGCGAGTGGACGACACCCACTACGTCATCGGCACGGTCGCCGGCCCGCATCCGTTCCCCGCCATGGTGCGCAGCTTCCAGCGCGTCATCGGCGACGAGGCCCGCGAGCAGGTCCTCGCCCGCACCGGCCGGCTGCCGGACGCCGTGTGCGCGTGCGTGGGCGGCGGCTCGAACGCCATGGGCATCTTCGCGGCGTTCCTCGGCGATGAGTCGGTGAGCCTGCGCGGCTTCGAGGCCGGGGGAGAGGGCGTCGAGTCCGGGCGCCACGCGGCGCGGTTCTCGGGCGGCCGCCCCGGCGTGCTCCACGGCTCGGCCACCTACATCCTCCAGGACGAGGACGGCCAGACCCGCCCCTCGCACTCGATCTCCGCCGGCCTCGACTACCCCTCCGTGGGCCCCGAGCACTCCCACCTCCACGATACCCGCAGGGCGGTCTACGAGCCGGTCGGCGACGCCGAGGCGATGGAGGCGATGCGCCTGCTCTCCCGCACCGAGGGGATCATCCCCGCGATCGAGTCGTCCCATGCGCTGGCCGGCGCCATGCGAGTGGGGCAGGAGCTGGGGGAGGACGGCATCGTGCTCGTCAACCTCTCCGGGCGCGGGGACAAGGACATGACGACCGCCGCGAAGTGGTTCGACTACATCGACGAAGGAGCGACCCAGGAATGACCGCCAGCACCGCCGCCGCCCTCGACGCCGCTGCCGCCGGCGGGCGCTCGGCCGCCCTCATCGGCTATCTGCCCGTGGGCTTCCCCGACGTGCCGGGCTCGCTCGCCGCCATGGAGGCGATGGTGGCCGCCGGCTGCGACATCGTCGAGGTCGGCCTGCCCTACTCGGACCCCGGCATGGACGGCCCCGTCATCCAGCGCGCCGTCGAGACCGCCCTGGACGGCGGGGTGCGCACGCGCGATGCGCTGCGGGCCGTCGAGGCCGTCGCCGCCGCCGGCGGCACTCCCGTCATCATGAGCTACTGGAACCTCGTGCTGCAGTACGGCGTCGACGACTTCGCCCGCGACCTCGCCGCCGCAGGCGGGGCCGGCATCATCACCCCCGACCTCATCCCGGACGAGGCGGCGCGCTGGCTGGCCGCCTCCGACGAGCACGGCCTCGACCGGATCTTCCTCGCGGCCCCCTCGTCCACGCCCGAGCGGCTCGACCGCATCGCCAGCGCCTCCCGCGGCTTCGTCTACGCCGCCTCGACGATGGGCGTCACCGGAGCCCGCGCGAGCGTCGACGACCACGCCCGCGAGCTCGTCGACCGGGTGCGCGGCGCCGGCGCGGAGCGCGTCTGCGTCGGCCTGGGCGTCTCGAACGGCGCGCAGGCCGCCCAGGTCGCGCAGTTCGCCGATGGCGTCATCGTGGGCTCGGCCCTCGTGCGCGCGCTGTCGGCCGATGGCGTCGACGGCGTCGCCGCGCTCACGGCCGACCTGGCCGCCGGAGTGGGGGCGTGAGCGCGCCCGCGCAGCTGCACGCGGCCGGCATCCCATCGCCCACCTGGAGCGGATTCAGCCTGGGGCCGCTGACGATCCACGCGTACGCGCTGTGCATCCTCGCGGGCATCCTGCTCGCCCTGTGGGTGACGAACCGCCGCTGGACCGCGCGCGGCGGGACCTCGGACGACCTGTGGAGCATCGCCGTCTGGGCGATCCCGGCCGGCATCATCGGCGGCCGGCTCTACCACGTGCTCTCCACGCCGGAGCCGTACTTCGGCCGCGGCGGCAACCCCGTGGCTGCCCTCTACATCTGGAACGGCGGCCTGGGCATCTGGGGCGCCGTCGCCCTCGGCGTGCTCGCCGCCTGGTGGGCCGCGCGGCGCCACGGCGTGCGCTTCGGCGCCTTCCTCGATGCCGCCGCCCCGGGCCTCATCCTCGCCCAGGCGTGCGGCCGGTGGGGCAACTGGTTCAACCAGGAGCTGTTCGGGGCCCCCACCACACTGCCGTGGGGCCTGCACATCGACAAGGTGCTCGCCGGGCGCCCCAATCCCAACTGGCCGGACCCCGCCCTGCCGGCCGGCACCCTCTTCCAGCCGACGTTCCTCTACGAATCGCTGTGGAACCTCGGCGTCTTCTTCGTGCTCATCTGGGCCGGCCGGCGCCTGCGGATGGGCCACGGCCAGGTGTTCTTCTCCTATATCTGCCTCTACACGCTCGGCAGGGTCTGGATCGAGGCGCTGCGCATCGACGACGCCGAGCACATCCTGGGCCTGCGGCTCAACGTGTGGACCTCGATCCTCGTCTTCGCGCTCGGCGCGGTGCTCTTCGCTGTCTCCCGGATGCGCCACGAGCGCCCGGAGCCCCACGTCCACACCCGTGAGCGGCTCGCCTACGACGCCGCCGCGGAGCGCCTCCTCGAGGCCACCGGCGAGCAGGCGCCGCCCTACGTGCGCGGGGCCGCGCCGCCGGCCGTGCCTGCCCCCGCGGCGCCTCCCGGCCCACGGCGGCCGCGGAGCCCGGCCGACGCCCCCGCCCGGCCCACGGCCCCCGGGCACGGGGGCGCGCCGGCGGCGGGCGCCGCGCCCGCCCGCGAGGTGGGCTTCGGCCCGGAGACCTCCCAGCTGCCCATCGTCGCCGATCCCGCCGACGAGGACCCGGGCAGCGAGTTCTCCCAGCGCTCGTTCGGCTTCTTCGGTGCTGTGACCTCGGCCATCTCGATCGTGCCCCAGGTCGATCGTCCGGAGGGTGAAACAGGTCACGGTCCCCCCGCGCGCTGATGTATAGTCGTCCCTCCGCCCCGTGGGACCCATGGGGCGGGCGGGCCGCAGCCTAGGCCCGCAGCGCGGACAGCGCCGTCTGCGCCTTCAGCTCGATTCGGAGGGGACGGTGCCATGCCATCGACGACACCCAGCGGTCTGCCGCACTCTGCGCTGCCCGGCGCCCGCGGACTCTACGACCCCGCCGAGGAGCACGATGCGTGCGGCCTCGCGCTCATCGTGCGCTACCGCGGCGCTGCCGACCACCTCGTCATCGAGCAGGCGCTCACGGCGCTGCGCAACATGGAGCACCGCGGCGGCGTGGGGGGCGACGAGGGCACCGGCGATGGCGCCGGGATCACCCTGCAGCTCCCGCACGCGTTCTTCGCCGAGGCCACGGACTTCGAGCTGCCCGAGCCGGGCGCCTACGCCGCAGGCACGGCCTTCCTCGACGCCGGGGATCCGCAGGCCGGGCGCGCCACGGTCGAGGCGCTGGCAGCCGAGGAGGGCCTGCGGGTGCTCGGCTGGCGCGAGGTCCCCGTCGCCCCCGAGGTGCTCGGCGCCGCCGCGCGCGCCATCATGCCCGCCTTCTGGCAGGTCTTCGTCGCGATCGACCCCGCCGTGCCCGTGCCCACGGACGAGTCCGGGCGCCCGGGCGAGCGGGAGCTGACCCGGCGGGCCTTCATGGCCCGCAAGCGCAGCGAGCGCGCGGGCGTGTACTTCCCCTCGCTCTCACCCGCGACGATCACGTACAAGGGCATGGTCTCCACCGGCCAGCTCGCGCCCTTCTACCCGGACCTCGAGGACCCGCGGCTCGTCAGCCGGATCGGCCTCGTCCACTCCCGGTTCTCCACGAACACGTTCCCCTCGTGGCCGCTGGCCCAGCCGTTCCGGATGATCGCGCACAACGGCGAGATCAACACGGTGCGCGGCAACCGCAACTGGATGCGGGCCCGCGAGTCCCACCTCGCCTCGGAGGCTCTGGCCTCGCCCTACTCCGACGGCTCGAATGCCGACCTCGACCGGCTCTTCCCCATCGTGACGCCGGGCGGCTCGGACTCGATGTCGTTCGACGAGGTCCTCGAGCTCCTCGTCATGGGAGGCCGGTCCCTGCCGCACGCGGTCATGATGATGATCCCGGAGGCGTGGCAGAACGACCCGCTCATGAGCGCCCAGCGGCGCGCCTTCTACGAGTTCCACTCGCTCATGATGGAGCCGTGGGACGGCCCCGCCTGCGTGGCGTTCACCGACGGCACGCTCGCCGGCGCGGTCCTCGACCGCAACGGGCTGCGGCCCGCCCGCTACGTCATGACCGATGACACGGTCGTGCTCGCGAGCGAGGTGGGGGTCGTCGAGCTGCCGCCGGAGCGCATCGTCAAGCGCGGGCGGCTCAAGCCGGGCCGGATGTTCCTCATCGACACAGCCGCCGAGCGGATCATCTCCGATACGGAGATCAAGTCCCGCCTGGCCTCGGCCGAGCCGTACGCCGGCTGGCTCGAGGCCGGCACGGTGGCGATGGGCAACCTGCCCGACCGCGAGCACATCGTCCACCCGCAGTCCTCCGTCGCCCGCCGGCAGCGCACGTTCGGCTACACCGACGAGGACCTGCGCCTGCTCATCGGCCCCATGGCCCAGACGGCCGCGGAGCCGCTCGGCGCCATGGGCTCGGACACGCCGATCGCCGCGCTGGCCGACCGCCCGCGCCTGCTCTTCGACTACTTCGCCCAGAGCTTCGCGCAGGTGACGAACCCGCCGCTCGACGCGATCCGCGAGCAGCTCGTCACGAGCCTGTCCTCCGCGGCCGGCGGGGAGGCGAACCTGCTCGCGCCCGGACCCGACAGCGCGCGGCAGGTGCTGCTGCCCTATCCCGTCATCAACAACGACGAGCTCGCGAAGTTCGCGCACATGACCGGCCAGCGCATCGGGCAGGCCGGCCGGCGGCCCGCGCGGGTGCTGCGGGGCCTCTACCGGCCGGGCGAGTCCATCGCCGCGCGCCTGGCGGAGCTGTGCGCGCAGGCGGACGAGGCGATCGCCGCCGGCGCCCAGTTCCTCATCCTCTCCGACCGCGACTCGAACGCCGAGTTCGCGCCGATCCCGTCGCTGCTGCTGACCTCCGCCATCCACCACCACCTCATCCGCCGCAAGACCCGCACGCAGGTCTCACTGCTCGCGGAGGCGGGCGATGTCCGCGAGGTCCACCACATCGCGCTGCTCGTGGCCTACGGCGCCTCGGCCGTCAACCCCTACCTCGCCATGGAGACCGCCGAGCTCATGGTGCGCGAGGGCCGGCTGCCCGGGGTCAGCGAGTCCGCGGCCGTGCAGAACCTGCTGCGCGCGCTCGGCAAGGGCCTGCTGAAGATCATGTCGAAGATGGGCATCTCGACCGTGCAGTCCTACCACGGCGCGCAGACCTTCGAGGCGGTCGGGCTGGACGCCCAGCTGCTCGAGGCCTACTTCACCGGCACGCGCACGAAGCTCCAGGGCACCGGCATGGCCGGCATCGCCCGCGAGGTGGAGGCGCGCCACGCCACCGCCTACCCCGCGGACCGTCCCGCGCTCGCGCACCGCCGCCTCGAGGTGGGAGGCGAGTACCAGTGGCGCCGGGAGGGCCCGCCCCACCTGTTCAACCCGGAGACCGTCTTCAAGCTCCAGCACTCCACCCGGGAGCGCCGCTACGACGTGTTCCGCGAGTACACGCGGGCCGTGGACGAGCAGTCCCGCGAGCTCATGACCCTGCGCGGACTCTTCGACCTCGTGCCGCTGGACTCCGGGGCCGTCCCGCTCGAGGAGGTCGAGCCCGTCGAGTCCATCGTCCGGCGCTTCTCCACCGGCGCCATGAGCTACGGCTCCCTGTCGCAGGAGGCCCACGAGACGCTGGCGATCGCGATGAACCGCCTGGGCGGGAAGTCCAACACCGGCGAGGGCGGCGAGGACCCCGAGCGCCTGCTCGATCCGGAGCGCCGCTCGGCGATCAAGCAGGTCGCCAGCGGCCGGTTCGGCGTCACCAGCCTCTACCTCACCCACGCGGACGACATCCAGATCAAGATGGCCCAGGGCGCCAAGCCCGGGGAGGGCGGCCAGCTGCCCCCGGGCAAGGTCTACCCCTGGGTCGCCCGGACGCGCCACGCAACGCCCGGTGTGGGGCTCATCTCACCGCCGCCCCACCACGACATCTACTCCATCGAGGACCTCGCGCAGCTCATCCACGACCTCAAGCGCGCCAACCCGGCCGCCCGGGTGCACGTCAAGCTCGTGTCCTCGGCCGGGATCGGCACCGTGGCATCCGGGGTGGCCAAGGCCAACGCCGACGTCGTCCTCGTCTCCGGCCACGACGGCGGCACGGGCGCCAGCCCGCTCAACTCGCTCAAGCACGCGGGCACCCCGTGGGAGCTGGGCCTCGCCGAGGCGCAGCAGACCCTCGTGCTCTCCGGCCTGCGCGAGCGCATCAGCCTGCAGGTCGACGGGCAGCTCAAGACCGGCCGCGACGTGCTCATCGCGGCCCTCATGGGCGCCGAGGAGTTCGGCTTCGCCACCGCGCCCCTCGTGGTCTCCGGGTGCATCATGATGCGCGTGTGCCACAAGGACACGTGCCCCGTGGGGGTCGCGACCCAGAACCCCGAGCTTCGCCGCCGCTTCTCCGGCAAGCCGGAGTTCGTCGTGAACTTCTTCGAGTTCATCGCCCAGGAGGTCCGCGAGCTGCTCGCCCAGCTGGGCTTCCGCAGCCTCGACGAGGCGATCGGGCGCGTCGAGCAGATCAACGCGGACGCGGCGATCGGCCACTGGAAGGCCGATGGGCTCGATCTGGCCCCGGTGCTCGCCGCGCCCACCCTCACGGACGGCACGGTCGCCGACTCGCGCCGCTCCGGGGGCGGCCAGCGCCACGGGATCGACGACCACTTCGACCAGCAGCTCATCCGGGCCGCGGCCCCGGCCCTCGAGCGCCGGGAGCCCGTCGTCATCGACGCCCGGGCGACCAACGTCGACCGCTCGATCGGCACGCTGCTCGGCAACGCGGTCACCCGCGCCTGCGGCCTCGACGAGCTGCCGGAGGGCACGATCCGCGTGCGCCTGAGCGGCTGCGCCGGGCAGTCGCTCGGCGCCTTCCTGCCCGCCGGGGTGAGCCTCGAGATGTGCGGCGACGCCAACGACTACGTCGGCAAGGGGCTCTCCGGGGGCACCGTCAGCGTCTTCCCGGCACCGGGCGGGCGCGGGCGGCCCGAGGACAGCGTCATCGCGGGCAACGTCATCGGCTACGGCGCCACGGGCGGCACGATGTTCCTCAACGGCCAGGTGGGGGAGCGGTTCCTCGTGCGCAACTCCGGGGCGACCGCGGTCGTCGAGGGCATCGGCGACCACGGCCTCGAGTACATGACCGGCGGCACGGCCCTGGTCCTGGGAGCCGTCGGCCGCAACTTCGCCGCGGGCATGTCCGGCGGCACCGCCTACATGCTCGACTTCAACCCCGCCCGGATCAACCCCGCCGACCGCGCGGCCGGGGCGTTCTCGCTCAGCTCGCTGGCCGCCGAGGACGCGCTGGCCGTGCGCGACCTGCTCATCGAGCACGCGGCGCGCACGGATTCGCCGCTGGCCGCCTCGCTCCTCGAGCAGATGGAGCAGGGCGAGGACGTGTTCAGCCGGTTCACCAAGCTCGTGCCCGTCGAATACGCGAGCGTGCTGGAGATCCAGCAGATGTGCGAGCAGACCGGCCTCGACCCGGAGGGCGACGAGGCATGGGAGAGGATTCTGGAGGTCAACCATGGCTGATCCGCGCGGCTTTCTCAAGGTCCGCGAGCGCGAGCTGCCGGCCAAGCGGCCGGTGGCGCTGCGGCTGCTCGACCATCGTGAGATCGGCACGCAGCTGGGCCGCGAGGCATTCATCGGCCAGGCCGGCCGGTGCATGGACTGCGGTGTGCCGTTCTGCCACCAGGCCTGCCCGCTGGGCAATCTCATCCCGGAGTGGAACGAGGCGATGTGGGTCGACGACCTGCCGCGCGCCGTGGACCTGCTGCACTCGACGAACAACTTCCCCGAGTTCACCGGCCGCGCGTGCCCCGCGCCGTGCGAGGACTCCTGCGTGCTGGGGATCAACCAGCCGCCGGTGACCATTAAGAACATCGAGGTCACGATCGTCGACCGCGGCTTCGAGGAGGGCCTCATCCGGCCCTTCGTCCCGGAGCGCATCACGGGGCGCACGGTTGCCGTCGTGGGCTCGGGCCCCGCGGGGCTCGCGGCCGCCCAGCAGCTCACCCGGGCCGGGCACACCGTCGTCGTCTACGAGCGCGAGGACCGCGTGGGCGGCCTGCTGCGCTACGGCATCCCGGAGTTCAAGCTCGAGCACGCCCAGATCGACCGGCGCGTCGCCCAGCTGGAGGCGGAAGGCACGCGCTTCCGCACGAACTGCGAGGTGGGCCGGGACATGAGCTGGTCGGATCTGGACGAGCGCTTCGACGCGGTCATCATCGCCACCGGTGCCGAGGTGCCGCGCGAGCTGCCGCTGCCCGGGCGCGAGCTGTCCGGCATCGAGTACGCGATGGACTACCTCGTGCCGGTCAACCGGCAGCAGCACGGCGACCCCGAGCCGGTCATCGACGCGCGCGGCAAGCACGTCGTCATCATCGGCGGCGGCGATACGGGCTCGGACTGCCTGGGCACGGCGCTGCGCCAGCAGGCGGCCTCCGTCACGACGCTCGCGATCGGTGAGGAGCCGCCCCGGGAGCGCCCCGCGCACCAGCCGTGGCCGACCACCCCCCGGCTGTTCGAGGTCTCCACCTCGCACGAGGAGGGCGGCGAGCGGCGTTTCCTCGCCTCGACCGTGCGCTTCCTCGGCGACGAGGACGGCGCCGTGCGCGCCCTCGAGGTGGCCCGGACCGCATTCACGGAGACCGGGCGGGCGCCCGAGGAGGGCACGGAGGAGGAGCTGCCGGCCGACCTCGTGCTCATCGCGATGGGCTTCACGGGACCGCACGCGCAGGCACTCGAGTCCTTCGGGATCGAGTTCTCCGGCCCCACGATCGGCCGCGACGAGGGCTATGCGACGAACCAGCCGGGGGTCTTCGCGGCCGGCGATGCGGGGCGCGGCCAGTCGCTCATCGTGTGGGCGATCGCGGAGGGCCGCGCGGCTGCCGCCGCCGTGGACGCCCACCTCACCGGGCAGACCCTGCTGCCCAGCCCGGTCCGCCCCTCCGATGTCGCACTGGCGGCGCCCCGCCCGGTATCGTTGTGAGCATGAGGCACGCAAAGATCGTCGCGACGCTGGGCCCGGCCCAATCCGACTACGAGGACATGCGGGCCCTCATCGAGGAGGGGGTGGATGTCACCCGCTTCAACTTCAGCCACGGCACCCACGCCCAGCATCGGGAGAAGTACGACTGGGTGCGCCGCGCCGCCCTCAACACGGGGCGCGCGATCGCGGTCCTCATCGATCTGCAGGGCCCCAAGATCCGGCTCGAGACGTTCGCCGCTGGCCCGGTGCGCCTCGAGGCCGGCGCTCGCTTCACGATCACGACCCGTGACGTGCCCGGCGACGCGCAGGCGGTCGGCACGACGTACAAGGGGCTGCCCGGCGACGTCCAGGTGGGCGATCCGCTCCTCATCGACGACGGCCGCGTGCGGCTGCGGGCGGTCGGCGTGACGGACACCGATGTCGAATGCGAGGTCGAGGTGCCGGGGGCGGTCTCCGACCACAAGGGCATCAACCTGCCGGGCGTGGCCGTGTCCGTGCCCGCCCTGTCGGACAAGGACATCGACGACCTGCGCTTCGGCCTGCGGATGGGCGCCGACTGGGTCGCGCTGTCGTTCGTGCGCTCGGCGGAGGACGCGGAGCTCGTGCGCGCGATCATGGACGAGGAGGGCATCCGCATCCCCGTCATCGCGAAGCTGGAGAAGCCCCAGGCGGTCGAGGCGCTGCCGGAGATCGTCGACGCGTTCGACGGCGTCATGGTGGCCCGCGGCGACCTGGGCGTCGAACTGCCGCTCGAACAGGTGCCCATCGTGCAGAAGCGGGCGGTCGAGCTGTGCCGGCAGGCCGCGAAGCCCGTCATCGTCGCGACCCAGATGCTCGAATCGATGATCGAGGAGCCGCGGCCCACCCGCGCGGAGGCCAGCGACTGCGCGAACGCCGTCCTCGACGGCGCCGATGCGCTCATGCTCTCCGGCGAGACCTCGGTGGGCAAGCACTGGCTCGAAGCGGTGCGCACGATGGGGCGCATCATCGAGTCCACCGAGGAGCACGGGCTCGAGCGCGTGCCCGGGCTGGGCACCCGCCCGCACACGCGCGGCGGGGCGATCACCGCGGCCGCCGTGGAGATCGCCGACCTGCTGGGCATCGAGCTGCTGTGCACGTTCACGCAGACCGGCGATTCCGTGCGGCGCATGTCCCGGCTGCGCAGCCCCAAGCCGGTCCTCGCGTTCACCCCGGACATCCGCGTGCGCCACCAGCTGGCGCTCACGTGGGGGGTGCGGACGTTCCTCGTGAACTCCGTGCGCCACACGGACCAGATGGCGCGCCAGGTCGACGAGGTGCTGCTCGGCTCCGGAGTCGCCGAGGACGGCCAGCTGTGCGTGCTCGTCGCGGGCTCGCCGCCCGGCATCGCCGGCTCGACGAACGCCCTGCGCATCCACCGCATCGGCGACGCCTCGAAGGGCCTGGCCGCGGCCTACCGCGAGGACGACGTCGACTTCGAGGACCCCCTGGCCGGCTACGGCGAGGTCCCCGAGCCGCGCGCCCAGGGCCGCGCCCGCTGAGCCGCGCGCGGCAGCCGGGCCGGGCCGATGGGACGCCGAGCGCTCGTGCCCGCACTGGGCGGCGCACTTGCCGGTGCGCTGCTCCTGGCCGGCTGTTCGACTGCACGGCCCGGCGTGGAGGTCGACGCCGATGCGCTCGTGACGGACCAGACCGTCGCCGCGCTGTTCATCAGCCCCCAGGCCCCTTACCTCGACGATGACAGCGCGCGCGCCCGGAGCTTCGTGGCGGCGATCGACCGGGACGGCTCGCTGCGCGCCTACCGGAGTGCCCCCATGCAGGGCGGGACGCCCGTCTGGTCCGATGGGCAGGTGCTCGTCGCCGACCGGCAGTTCGACCACCGCTTCTTCGGCGGCGGGTCGGCGCACGTGGAGCACCGCAAGCCCGACGCCCAGATCGCCGCGTACCCGCTGCGCGGGCGGGGCGCATTCGGCGCGGTCTACAACGACGGGCAGGCCGATGACGCCTATCGGGTGGTCGTGAGCTCGACCCAGCGCGGGCGCTTCTCCGACACCGCGGTCGACGGCTCCTATCTGGGCATCGGCGTGTGCGCGTCCGGGCTGATCGGGGTGGCCGTGGACGATGAGGCGGACGGGGAGGCAGACTCCGAGCCGCGGATGGCGGAGACGATCTCGCGCATCGATCCGCTCACCCACCGGCTGAGCGTGCTGGCGCACGCGCGCGTGGCACCCGAGGCGCCGCCCCTCTACACGCAGCGCCCTGCGCCGTGCCGGGACGGCGTGGTGTGGGCGATCGTGGACAGCGAGCGCCCGGGTGAGAAGACCGCCCGGCTGCGCCGGATAGACGCCGCCTCGGGACGGAGTACGGTGCGCACGCTCACCGACGAGCGCGGAGTCGCGCGGCGGTTCGACTTCGGCGACTACGGCATCGACCCGGTCTTCTCCGCCCTCTCGCTCAGCTGAGGCGCCCTCGACTGGGTCAGCAGCAACGGGGTGGTCTGGCGCACGGAGCTCGCGACCGCGAAGACCCGGCGCCTGTTCGACACGGGCGCGGACTGGGTGGCCGAGCAGTCCGCGGTCGTCGACTTCAGCCGGGACTGCGTGGCAGTGCTCGACATCGCAGACGATGACGCGGGGCGGCTGCGCATCTTCGACAGGTCGGACGGCGCGCTGGTCCACAGCGCCGCGGTGCCCGGCCTGCGCGACGTCCTCGGCGAGCGCGCGCGCATCGAGGGGTTCGCCGCCGACCCGGCGCTGTGACCTCGGAGCGAACACCGCCGCGGCTGCCGGCCGGGCGCCGCCGCGGCCGCGCCCCTGCGGCCGGCGCCAAGTTGCTCCGTCGCGCGGTGGGGTAGTATGTTTCCAGTGTTCGCCGCAGCGGTGCGGCGCGCGCGGACGTAGCTCAGTTGGTAGAGCGTCAGCTTCCCAAGCTGGATGTCGCGGGTTCGAACCCCGTCGTCCGCTCCACTCGGCCGGCCTCCCGGTACGGGCAAGGGCCCCGGATTGCTCCGGGGCCCTTTTCCGTGCCGCTCGCGGGCGGCGCCCGTGCCGGATGCGGGACTCGAACCCGCACGCCGTGAGGCAACGCATTTTGAGTGCGCCGCGTCTACCGATTCCGCCAATCCGGCAACGCCGCCCAGTCTAGGCCATCGCGCTCGCGGCTCGCGGTCTCGGGCAGCGCGGTCTAGGCCATCGTGGTCGCCGGGAGCGCGCTCTCAGGCAGTGCGGTCGCGGCCGGTGGGGTCTTCGCCAGCACGGTCTCGAGAACAGCGCCCCGCGGTCCGGGTGGGGCTGCACCGCCCGCTGCAGGCGGTTCCCCGTCCGGGCCCCGTCCGCCGGTCGCGCACTCGACCGCCCGCGCGCTCCGCTGCCCGCGCACAGGCGCGGGTTTCGCCGAGGGCGGACAGGCAGCCGCTCGACTGCGCGCGGGCGCGCCCGCGTTGGGTTTAGGATTGCTCCGTGGCTCAATCAGACAGCAGCGCCCAGCCCATCCGACGCGTCGTCGTCGCCGAGGACGAATCGGTCATCCGGCTCGACATCGTCGAAATGCTCCGGGAGGTCGGCTACGACGTCGTCGGCGAGGCCGCCGACGGCGAATCCGCCGTCCGCCTCGCCGAGGAGCTCCGCCCCGACCTCGTCGTCATGGACATCAAGATGCCCAAGCTCGACGGCATCTCCGCGGCCGAGCGCATCGCCCGCGCCCGCATCGCCCCAGTTGTCCTGCTCACCGCGTTCTCCCAGAAGGAGCTCGTCGAGCGGGCCCGCGACGCCGGTGCGATGGCCTATGTCGTCAAGCCCTTCACCGAAGCCGACCTCGTGCCGGCCCTCGAGATCGCGCTGTCGCGCCACGCGGAGATCGCGGCGCTCGAATCGGAGATCGCGGACATGAGCGACCGCTTCGAGACCCGCAAGCTCGTCGAGCGCGCCAAGAGCCTGCTCACGGCCAACATGGGCCTGAGCGAGCCGGAGGCGTTCCGCTGGATCCAGAAGACCTCGATGGACCGCCGCCTGACGATGCGCGAGGTCGCCGAGACCGTCCTCGACCAGATCGGCAGCAAGCAGAAGGGCTGACCCGGCCCGCGCTCAGCCGCGCTCGAGGACCATGTTCGTGATCCGCACGATCGAGAGCAGCCGGCCCTCGTCATCGCGCATCTTCACCTCGTGGCTCATGAGCGTGCGCCCGCGGTGGAGCACCTCCGCCCGGCCGTGGACGTAGCCGCAGCGCGCGCCGCGGATGTGGGTGGCATTGAGGTCGACCCCCACCACCGGCCCGCCCGCCAGCGCGAACGCGTGCGTCGAGCCCAACGACTCGGCCAGCACAACGTGCGCGCCGCCGTGGAACAGGCCCGCGGGCTGCGTGTTGCCCGCCACCGGCATGCGCCCCTCGGCGAAGTCGTAGCCGGCATCGGTGATCTCCAAGTGCAGGGCATCGGCGATCGTGCCGCGCGCCTGGGCATTGGCCGCCGCGACGAGCGCGGCGCGCTCCCGCTCGTCCATGTCCGGTCGCAGGGTCGGCAGGCCGTGCCCGCCCTGGGCGCCGTGCGCCCCCTGCGCGTCGTCGCCTGCGCTGTGAGCTGCGGCCATGGGTGCCTCCCTCTGTCGGTGTCATGGCTGGGATGAGTCCCAGCCCGGGGACGACGGCCGCGCGGGTCCGCACCCGCGCGGCCGCGCGTCCGCCCCAATCTAACCTGCCGGGTGCGTGGACGAGGGTGGGACCCGCCCGCCGGCTGCCCTCCGCCCGCCCTCCTGCTGCCCCCTGACTGCTGCCCGGTTGCTCTCTGACTGCGCTCCGGCTGCCGCCCGACTGCGCTCCGGCTGCCGCCCGACTGCGCTCCGGCTGCGTGCCGGCCGGGGTCCGCCGCCGGCCCGGGAACCGCGGGGCCCTCCCTTCGTCCAGGGCTCGGCCGGGGCACGGCGCCCGCCCTCCGCGCGGGGTGGGCCGCCGCTCTGTGCGCGATAGGCTGGGCGGGTGAGTGAGAACAGGCTGCTGCTGATCGACGGACATTCCCTGGCCTACCGCGCCTTCTACGCCCTGCCAGTGGAGAACTTCTCGACGTCGACGGGCCAGGCGACCAACGCGGTCTACGGCTTCGTCTCCATGCTCCTCAAGGCATGCGAGACCGAGCAGCCCACGCACCTGGCGGTCGCGTTCGACCTGGGCCGCCAGACGTTCCGGCTCGAGGAGTACGGCGAATACAAGGCCGGCCGCGCGAAGACGCCCGAGGAGTTCCGCGGGCAGGTGGAGCTCATCCAGGACGTGCTCGGCGCCATGGGGGTCCCCGTGCTCACCGCGGAGGGCTTCGAGGCCGACGACGTGCTGGCGACCCTCGCGCGCCGCGGCGCGGAGGCCGGGGCCCAGGTGCTGCTCGCCACGGGGGACAAGGACTCCTTCCAGCTGTCCACGGACCGGGTGACGATCCTCTACCCCAAGCGCGGCCTGTCCGATCTCTCCCGCATGACGCCCGCGGCCATCGAGGAGAAGTACGCGGTGAGCCCCGCCAACTACCGGGGGCTGGCCGCGCTCGTCGGGGAGAAGGCGGACAACCTGCCCGGCGTGCCCGGGGTGGGTGACAAGACCGCCGCGAAGTGGCTGGCCTCCTACGGCGACCTGCCGGGCGTGCTCGACCACGCGGACGAGATCAAGGGCAAGGCGGGCGAGAGCCTGCGCTCGCACCGTGCGGACGTCGAGCGCAACTACCGCCTCAACCGGCTCCTCGACGACCTCGACCTCGACTTCGAGCTCGATTCGGCCCGCCTGGGCGGGGTGGACGCCGAGCGGGTGAGCGAGCTGTTCGACCAGCTCGAGTTCCGCGCCTTCGGCTCGCGGGTCCAGGAGGTCTTCGGCTCGGCCGCGTCCCAGGAGCCCGTCGCCGCTGCCGCGCAGGCACCGCAGCCGCGCGTGCTCGAATCCGCCGAGTTCGCGGCGTGGCTGGGCGCCCTCGACACCGCCGCGCCCGTGGGCGTCGAGAGCGACGCGGACGCAACGGGCTCCGAACCGGAGTGGATTGCGCTCGCGCAGGGCGAGGAAGCGGTCGCGGCGCGGCTGCGCGACCTCGACGAGGCCGGGGTGGACGCCCTCGACGCCGTGCTCGCAGGCCATGGGCGCCTCGTGTTCAACGATGCGAAGCCGCAGCTCAAGGGCCTCGTGCGGGCGGGCTACGGGCAGCCGCGCGTGTGGCTCGACACGGAGCTCGCGGAGTACCTGCTCGTGCCCGACCAGCGCAGCTACGACCTGACTGAGGCCGCCGAGCGCAGCCTCGGCATCGACATCGCCGCGCCGGTGCCCGAGGGCGAGCTCGACCTGGGCGGCGCCGGCGAGGCGGTGGGCCGGCGGGCGGGGGTCCTGCCGCGGCTGGCGGCGGCGCTGCGCGAGCGCCTCGACGCCGCACACCTCACCGGGGTCCTCGAGGACATCGAGCTGCCCACCCAGGCTGTGCTCGCCCGGATGGAGCTGGCCGGCATCGCCGTCGAGGGCACCCGGCTGACCGAGCTCGTCGGGCTGTTCGGGGCGCAGGCCGACGCGAGCGCCCAGGAGGCGTACCGGGAGCTGGGGCGCGAGGTCAACCTGGGCTCGCCCAAGCAGCTCCAGGGCGTGCTCTTCGACGAGCTCGGCATGCCCAAGACCAAGCGCACGAAGACCGGCTACACGACCGACGCCGACGCGCTGGCCGACCTGTTCGCCAAGACGGAGCACCCGTTCCTCGCCCACCTGCTGGCCTATCGGGACTCCATCAAGCTCAAGCAGACCGTCGTGGGCCTGGAGAAGGTCGTGGCCGACGACGGCCGCATCCACACGACCTACCTCCAGACGGTCGCCGCGACCGGCCGGCTGTCGTCGAAGGACCCCAACCTGCAGAACATCCCCGTGCGCACCGATGCCGGGCGCCGGATCCGGTCGGTGTTCGTGCCGGAGGAAGCGGCCGGCTACGACGCGCTCATGAGCGCGGACTACTCGCAGATCGAGATGCGCATCCTCGCCCACCTCGCCGGGGACGAGGCGCTCGTCGCCGCGTTCAACGCGGGGGAGGACCTCCACACGTTCGTCGCGGGCCAGGTCTTCCACGCGCAGCCCGCGGAGGTCACCGGTGAGATGCGCTCGAAGGTCAAGGCGATGTCCTACGGGCTGGTGTACGGCCTGAGCGCGTTCGGCCTGTCCAAGCAGCTGCGCATCGGCGTGGACGAGGCCAAGGGGCTCATGGACACATACTTCGAGCGCTTCGGGGCGGTGCGCGACTACCTCTACGGGGTCGTCGAGGAGGCGCGCGGGCGCGGCTACACGGAGACGATGTACGGCCGCAGGCGCTACCTGCCGCAGCTGACGTCGGACCGCCGGCAGCTGCGCGAGATGGCCGAGCGGGCCGCCCTCAACGCCCCCATCCAGGGCAGCGCCGCGGACATCATGAAGCTCGCGATGTGCCGGGTGGACGACGGGCTGCGCGCGGCGGAGCTGAGCAGCCGCCTGCTCCTCCAGGTCCACGACGAGGTCATCGTCGAGGTGGCGCGCGGTGAGGCCGACCGGGTCGAAGCGATCCTCAAGGACCAGATGGGCGCCGCAGCGCAGCTGAGCGTCCCGCTCGACGTCAACGTGGGCACGGGCCCGGACTGGCAGGCCGCCGCGCACTGAGCCGGGCGCCTGCGGGGGCCCTGTGCCCGCGGGGACCCGCGCGGATCCGCCGCCGAGGCGCGGGCCGGCCCGGGCCTCGGCGGCGGGGACTCAGCCCGGCAGGCGGGCGGAGAAGATCGCGGTCCCCGGCATGAGCGCGCCCCGCAGCGGCGACCAGCCGCCCCACGCGGTCTCGTTGTCCGCGGGCCACTCGGGCTCGGTCAGCCCGGTGACCGCGAACCCCGCGGAGACGAGCAGCGCCATCCAGTCGCCCATCGTCCGGTGGTGCTCGGCGTAGACAGGGGAGCCGTGCGCGTCGAGCTCGACGTAGGGGGTGCGGTCGAAGTACGAGTACTCGACGGTGAGCCCCGCCTCGCCCGGCACATCCGGGAACATCCAGCGCAGGGGGTGGGTGACGGAGAAGACCCACTGGCCGCCGGGCCGCAGCACGCGGGCGACCTCGGCGAGCACCACATCGGCGTCCTTGACGAACGGCAGCGCCCCGTAGGAGGAGAACGCGGCGTCGAAGCTCGCGGACGGGAACGGCAGCGAGCGCGCGTCGGCCTGGAGGAACGTGGGCGGGACCGCGGCGGCGCTGAGCGGGTGCTCGCGCTGCAGCCGCGAAGCCTGCTCGAGCATCCCGCTCGACAGGTCCACCCCGGTGGCCAGCGCACCCTGCTCGGCCAACCAGCGCGAGCACTGCCCTGCGCCGCAGCCGACCTCGAGGATCTGGCGGCGCTCGACGTCGCCGAGCAGGGCCACATCGGACTCGCGCACGCCCTCCGGGCACCAGATGAAGTCGCTCGCGCCCAGGAAGCTGCCGTGCTCGGCGAGGTAGTCGACGGCGGAGGAGTCCCAGTAGCTGCGGTTGGCCCGCACGGAGGCCTCTTCGTCGATGGACAGGTAGCCGCCGGAGATGATCTCCGCTTCGTCGGGGCGCTCGCTCACAGGATCCCTTCGCCGCGCGTGGGACCGGGTGCCGCGCGGGCTCATCGGTGTTACGATTGATGCCGTATGCGCCGATTCTCCGGCGCCTGCCCCGATGCTACCGCATGCGCGCGGCCCACCACTCCGGGCTGCCGTGGACCGCAGCGGCCGGCCGCGGGAGAGCGCGCATACACGTCCATAACGCCAACCCCCCTCGGGAGCCGGCTGCAGCCGGGGCCTGCGGGAACCAGTCCATTACGGAGTCTCTACCTCTATGACCACCACCACGCCGGGCACGGCGCAGACCGAGCAGATCGCCGTCAACGACATCGGCACTGCAGAAGATTTCCTCGCGGCAGTCGACGAGACGATCAAGTACTTCAACGATGGCGACATCGTGGAGGGCACCGTCGTCAAGGTCGACCGCGACGAAGTTCTGGTCGACATCGGATACAAGACGGAAGGCGTCATCCTTTCGCGCGAGCTGTCGATCAAGCACGACGTTGACCCCGCAGAGGTCGTCGAGGTCGGAGACCCCATCGAAGCCCTCGTCCTCACCAAGGAGGACAAGGACGGGCGCCTGATGCTGTCCAAGAAGCGCGCGCAGTACGAGCGCGCCTGGGGCGACATCGAGCAGATCAAGGAGAACGAGGGCGTCGTCACCGGCACGGTCATCGAGGTCGTCAAGGGCGGCCTCATCGTCGACATCGGCCTGCGCGGCTTCCTGCCGGCGTCGCTGGTGGAGATGCGCCGCGTGCGCGACCTCGCCCCGTACATCGGCCAGCAGGTCGAGGCGAAGATCATCGAGCTCGACAAGAACCGCAACAACGTCGTCCTCTCCCGCCGCGCCTGGCTCGAGGAGACGCAGTCCGCGGTCCGCCACGACTTCCTCCAGACCCTCCAGAAGGGCCAGGTCCGTCCCGGCGTCGTGTCCTCGATCGTCAACTTCGGCGCCTTCGTCGACCTGGGCGGCGTGGACGGCCTCGTGCACGTCTCGGAGCTGTCCTGGAAGCACATCGACCACCCCAGCGAGGTCGTCTCCGTGGGCGACGAGGTCACCGTCGAGGTCCTCGACGTCGACATGGACCGCGAGCGCGTGTCCCTGTCGCTCAAGGCCACGCAGGAAGACCCGTGGCAGCACTTCGCCCGCACGCACGTCATCGGCCAGATCGTGCCCGGCAAGGTCACGAAGCTCGTGCCGTTCGGCGCGTTCGTGCGCGTCGAGGACGGCATCGAGGGCCTCGTGCACATCTCGGAGCTCGCGGTGCGCCACATCGACCTGCCCGAGCAGGTCGTGTCCGTCGACGAGACGATCTACGTCAAGGTCATCGACATCGACCTGGACCGCCGCCGCATCTCGCTGTCGCTCAAGCAGGCCAACGAGGGCGTGGACCCGGAGGCCGAGGAGTTCCTCGACCCCGCGCTCTACGGCATGGTCCAGGAGTACGACGAGGACGGGAACTACAAGTACCCGGAGGGCTTCGACCCGGAGACCCAGGAGTGGATGGAGGGCTACGACGCCCAGCGCGAGGCGTGGGAGCGCGAGTACTCCGCCGCCCAGGCCCGCTGGGAGGAGCACAAGAAGCAGGTGGCCAAGGCGATCGCCGCAGACGCGGACGCCAGCAGCCAGTCCTCTTCCTCCTCGTCCTCCTCTTCCTCGTCCTCCAGCTCGTCCGAGGCATCCACGGCCTCGAACTACAGCTCCGAGGACAGTGCGGATGCGGGCACCCTCGCCAGCGACGAGGCTCTCGCCGCGCTGCGCGAGAAGCTCGCCGGCAACTGACCGGCGGCTGACCTGAGCACCCAGGCTCCAGCACACGAACCCAAGGGCTCCCGGACGCGCGTCCGGGGGCCCTTGGGGCGTCTGCGTGCTCCGGTGCTCCCGCGCCGCCTGCGCCCCGGCCGCGTGCCCCGCGGCCCGCTGCGGGCATGGCTGGGCTACGCCGCGGCCCTCTTAGCGCTCACGCTGCTCATCAACGGCGAGCTCGTCTCCGCGCCCGGCTCGCGCGTCTTCGCGGAGAACGACGATTCCTCGCTCTTCGTCTGGTGGTTCGCGCACGCGGCCGATGTGGCCGCCGGCTGGTTCGGCGCCGGCTCCGGCCAGCACGGCCTGCTCTACGCCACGGCGATGAACGCCCCCACGGGCGCCAACGGGGCGTGGAACACCTCCGTGCTGGGCCTCGCCCTCCCGGCCGTTCCGCTCACCCTGGCGTTCGGGCCCATCGTGGCCTACAACGTCTGCCTCATCGCCGCGCCGGTGGTCTCCGCACTGGCCGCCGCCTGGCTGCTCTCGCGCTTCACGCTGCGGCTGCCGGCGTTCGTCGGCGGTCTCGCCTACGGCTTCTCCACCTACGTCATCGCGCAGAGCGCCGGGCACCTCAACCTCGCATTCGCACCGTTCCCCCCGCTCGTCGCCCTCGCCCTCGTCGAGCTCTCCCGCAGCCGCGGCGCGCGCCGCCCGCTTGCGATCGGGGCGGCGCTGGGCGCGCTCGTGGGCTGGCAGTTCTACGTCTCCACCGAGCTGCTCGCAGGCTCGTTCATCGCGGCGTGTGCCCTGGCCCTCGCCTGGCTGGTCTGCGCCCCGCGCTCCCTCGTGCGCGGCCTGCGCAGCCTCACGGCGGGCTGCCTCGTCGCCGTGGGCATCGCGGCCCTCGGCGGGCTGCCGCTCGTCCTCGAGATGACGCACGGGCCGGGGGCTCCGCGCGGCGTCATCCGGCCCCACGGCATCTGGAACCAGGACCTGCTCGACATGATCGCGCCGGGCCGCTTCACGCTCTTCGGCGGCGGCACCGTCGACGTCGGCCGCGTCACCGGGATCGACCCCTCGGAGATCGGCGGCTACGTGGGCCTTGCCTGGCTCGTGTTCGCGGCTGTCGCGCTCATCGCCGCCCAGCGCACCCGGTGGGCTGGGCCGACCCGCGTCGCCGCGCTGGCGGGGGTGCTCGTCTGGTTGATGTCGCTGGGCTCCCCGTGGCTGCTCGACGGCGAGCCCGTCCTGAGGACCGGCCCGTTCCGGCTTATCGAACTCCTGCCCGTGCTCGGCAACATCCTCCCGATGCGCCTGGCCGTCCACGTCACGCTCGCGCTGGCATTCCTCCTGGCCATCGGCCTGCAATTGGGCCTGCGGGCGCGCTCCCGGCGCCGCAGGGCGCTCGTCGCCGCTGCCGCCGCCGTGGCCCTCGTGGCGGTGGCACCGGCAACCGTGCACCCGCGCGACCTCGTCATCCCGGAGTTCTACCGTGACGGTGCCGCCGAAATTCCGCTGGGCGCTCAGGTCAAGACGCTCCCGCACCCGATGGCGATGGCGGTGCCCCGGGCCGCGGAGCCGATGCTGTGGCAGGCCGTGGCGGGCATGCGCTACCGCGAGCGCGGCGGCTACTTCGTCGGCTCGACCGCCGAGCGCCCGGTGACCTACGAGAGCCCGCCGGACGCGCTCGACGATCTGTTCGAGGCGCACAGGGGCGGCCAGCTGCCGGCCGGGGACAGCGCTGAGGCGCGCGCGGCGATCGAGGAGGTGCGGCGCGGGGGCACCGACTTCGTCGTCATCGCCCGCGACGCCGCGTACCCGCCGGCCGAGCCGCAGGCGGCCGCCGACCTCGTCGCCGCCGCCGCGGGCACCGCGTACCGTGAGACGGGCGGGGTCTACCTCATCGACCTGCGCGCATCGAGCTGAGCGGCGCCGCCGCCGGAAAGGGGAGAGCATGCTGCGCATCGGCCTGACCGGGGGGATCGGCGCCGGCAAGTCCACCGTCGCCCGCGAATTCGCCGACCGCGGCGTGCCCGTCATCGACGCGGACGCCGTGGCACGCGAGGTCGTCGAGCCGGGCCGGCCCACCCTGGCGCGGCTCGCACAGCGGTTCGGTCCCGAGGTCCTCACCGCCGACGGCGCCCTCGACCGGGCCGCGCTGGCGCGCCTGGCCTTCGCCGACGACACGGGCACGCGCGACCTCGGCGCCATCATGCACCCCGCGATCGGGGCGCGCACCCGCGAGCTCATGGCCCGCCACGCCGACGCCCCGATGCTCGTGCACGACGTGCCCCTCCTCGTCGAGAACGGGCTGAGCGCCGACTACCACCTGTGCCTGCTCGTCGACGTGCCCGCCCCCATGAGGCTGGAGAGGCTGACGGCGCAGCGGGGAATGGACTCGGCCGATGCCCGCGCGCGTATCGAGCGCCAGGCCGCGGACGAGGAGCGCTACGCGGCCTGCGATGCCCTCCTGAGCAACACGGGCACACCGGCGGAGCTGACGGCGGCCTTCGGCGCTCTCTGGGACCGGCGGCTCGCACCGTTCGCCGCGGCGCTGGCCGCCCAGCGGCCCGCCTCGAGCGCCGCTGCGAACCACTCCGCACCGTCAGACTACGGTGGGCCCACGGGCGCCCCGGCCGAATCCGCGCCCGCGGCCATGCGCGCGCACACGGCGCAGCGCCTCGCCGCTCGGCTGGAGCGGGCATGGGCGGCAGACGGGGCGAGCGCGGAGCTCACCAGCGCCAGCGCTCCCGGCGGTATGACACCCGGCGAGGCTGCTCCCAGCGGCAGCGCTCCCGGCGGCGGGACCCCTGGTGATGCCACTGCGGCGCCTGCGCCCGATGCCCCCGATGCGACGGTGCGCCTGCGCGTGCGCGCCCGGCCCGAACAGGCCGCTGCGGTGCGGGCCGGCCTGCGCGCCGCCGGGCTCTTCCCTGCCGCACAGCGACCGGGGCCGGCGGAGGCCTTCGCCCCCGCCGACCCCGGCCTGTGCGCTGCGGTCGAGCTCGAGCTCAGCCCAGATCCGCGCTCAGCGTGATGTTCGTGCCCTTGAGGGCACGGGAGACCGGGCACTCGCGCTTCGCGCGCTCGGCGGCGGCGACGAAATCGGCCGCGGTGAGGCCCTCCACGCGGGCCACGGTGACGAGGTGGACCTCGGTGATGCCCTTGTCGACGTCGAACGTGACATCGGCCCCGGTGGAGATGTCGCTGGCCGGCGTCCCGTTCTCCGCGAGCACGTTCGACAGCGCCATCGAGTAGCAGGCGGCGTGGGCGGCGCCGAGCAGCTCCTCGGGGCTGGTGACGCCGGACTGGTGCTCCTCGGCGCGGGCCTTCCAGTTGACCTGCAGATTCGCGGCACCCGAGGTGTCGAGCGCAACGGTGCCGGAACCGTCGAGCAGCGAACCGCGCCAGACGGCGCTGGCCTTCGAGACGAGTGGAGTGGGCATGGCGGCTCCTTCTGCGGCAGACAAATCGGCTTGCTATCCGGATGATTCCAGGACGGGTGGCGCGCCTGCGAATCGGCTGGGCAAACCGTTACCGTTTCGTGTCCTGCAATGGTGAGGTGCATCACGTGATTGCTGTATCTTCGATCCATGCCTGATACCTCAGGCGCAGGTATCACGTGATGATCATCACACCGACGAAAGCGATCACACTATGCAGAGGAAATCTCGTCTCGTTTCCTTGGCGGCCGCGGCTGGCGTCGCTGCCCTCATGCTCTCCGGCTGTGCCAATTCCGGCGGCAGCTCCGGCGGCGGCGAGGAGAGCGGCGGCGCGAAGAACCAGCTGCCGGCCCAGGACTCCATCGAGGTCCCCCAGGACGCGGCGAAGGCCGCCGGCGACGGCAAGGGCAAGTGCGAATCCGGCACCTCGATCGCCTACGTGGGCGCTCTTACCGGCCCGAACGCCCAGCTCGGCATCAACATCGTCAACGGCGTGCAGACCGCGCTCAACGAGCACAACGATGCGAACCCGGACTGCAAGATCGAGCTGAAGAAGTTCGACACCGAGGGCGACCCGGCCAAGGCCACCGGCCCGTCGGCGCAGGCGGTCAAGGAGGACAAGATCATCGGCGTCGTCGGCCTGCCGTTCTCCGGCGAGTCGAAGGCCACCGGCAAGATCTTCGAGGACGCGGGCCTCGTGCACATCACCCCGGCCGCGACCAACCCGGAGCTGACCCAGAACGGCTGGAAGACGTTCTTCCGCGGCCTGGGCAACGACACCGTGCAGGGCCCGGCGCTCGCCAAGCTCGCGGAGAAGGTGGGCTCCTCCAAGGTCTGCCTCGTCCAGGACGACTCGGACTACGGCATGGGCCTGGCCAAGCAGGTCAAGTCGGCGCTCGGCGACAAGCTCGCCTGCGAGGACAAGGTCACCACCGGCCAGAAGGACTTCGGCCCCACGGCGCAGAAGGTCACCGACGCCAAGGCCGATGCGGTCATCTACTCCGGCTACTACGCGGAGGGCGCGCCGTTCGACAACCAGCTGTCCAACCAGGGCTTCGAGGGCGTCTTCATCGGTCCCGACGGCGTGAAGGACACCGAGTTCGTCAAGCAGGCCGGCTCCGCCGCCTCGAACGCGTACTACACCTGCGCGTGCGTGCCCGGCGACCTCATCAAGGACTTCTCCGACGCCTACGAGAAGGTCTCGAACGGCACCGCCCCCGGCACCTACTCGGTCGAGGGCTATGACACGGCCACCGTCCTCATGGCCGGCATCGACTCGGGCATCAAGGACCGCAAGAAGCTCGAGGAGTGGGTGAAGGACTACGACAAACCGGGCTACGGCAAGACCTACAAGTGGGACGACAAGGGCGAGCTGACGGACAAGACCGTCTACGGCTACAAGACCGACGGCGACAAGATCGTCTCCGTCGGCAAGATCGACTGACCCACCTCCCACCACCGATGACGGGGCCTGCCGGCAGTGCCGGCGGGCCCCGTCGCCCGGACACCCTCCAGAAAGCGAACCCCCATGTCAGGTGACTGGATCACGTTCGACCTCGGCAGGCTCGTCGACAGCTTCTGGTCGACGACCCTCGACGGTCTCACGCTCGGCGCCATCTACGCGCTCGTGGCGCTGGGCTACACCCTCGTCTACGGTGTGCTCAACCTCATCAACTTCGCCCACTCCGAGGTCTTCATCGCCGGCGCCTTCGCCGTCGTCTTCGTCCTCTCCGGGCTGGGCTTCGGGCCCTCGGCCCCGCACATGTCGCTCGGGCTGCTCATTCTCGACATCGCCCTGGCGATGATCGCGGCCATGCTCGTCTCCGCGGGCACCGCGCTCGTCGTCGAACGGGTGGCGTACAAGCCGCTGCGCGACAAGGGCGCCCCGCGCCTCGCCTTCCTCATCTCCGCGATCGGCATGTCGTTCGTGATCCAGTACCTCTTCTTCGTGTGGCGCGGCCCCTCTGCGGAGCCCAACCGCACGATGTACCGGCCCAAGCCGATCTTCGACGTCTTCGGGGTCATCATCAACTCCCAGCAGCTGACGATCATCATCGCCGCGGTGGTCATGATGGTCTGCGTCGACCAGCTCGTGCGCCGCACCAAGCTGGGCCGCGGCATCCGCGCCGTCGCCCAGGACCCGGACACCGCCACGCTCATGGGCGTGAACAAGGAGCGCATCATCATGGCGACGTTCATGATCGGCGGCGCGCTGGCCGGCGCGGCGGCGGTCTTCTACGTCATGCGCGTGCCCGCCGGCGTGTTCTACATGGGAGGCTTCATCCTCGGCATCAAGGCGTTCGCCGCCGCCGTGCTCGGCGGCATCGGCAACATCCGCGGGGCCCTCCTCGGCGGCCTGCTCATCGGCCTCATCGGCAACTACGGCGCAACCGTGCTGGGTGACTCCCAGTGGACGGACGTCGTCATCTTCGTCGTCCTCGTCGTCGTCCTCATGGTGCGCCCCAACGGCATCCTGGGCTCCAACCTCGGAAAAGTGAGGGCCTGAGATGTCCAACCACTCGCCCCTGGGCTCCGTCGGAGCCACCCAGACCGCGATCGGCGAGGAGCTCGCCGACGTCACGAAGAAGCACAAGCGCACCGCGGCGCTGCGGCAGTGGTGGAACGACCGCTCCCGCCTCCAGCAGTGGCTCATGCTGCTCGTCGTCGTGGCGCTGGCCTATCTGCTGCCCGTCATCAACCCGCCCCTCATCACGACCGAGCCCGCGAACGACTTCGCGATCTCGTGCTTCAACATGGCGCTCTACGCGCTCGTGGCGCTGGGCCTCAACGTCGTGGTCGGCCAGGCCGGCCTGCTCGACCTCGGCTACATCGGCTTCTTCGCGGTGGGCGCCTACGTGGCCGCCCTGTGGACGTCGTCGGACAGCACGTTCGTGCACATCCCGTACCTCGCCACCCTGCCGCTCGCGATGATCGTCACCGTCGTATTCGGCATCGCGCTCGGCCTGCCGACGCTGAGGCTGCGCGGGGACTACCTCGCGATCGTCACGCTGGGCTTCGGCGAGATCATCCGGCTGCTCGCCACGATCATCCCGGGCCTCAAGGGCAACACCGGGTTCCAGAACCTCGGCCGGCCGCCGGGCACCAACGCCGACGGTGAGGCCCTGTTCACCGCCTCGAACGGGCTGCCCTGGTACTGGCTCGTCGTGACGATCATCATCATCGTCGCGGTCCTGCTCGGCAACCTCGAGCGCTCCCGGGTGGGCCGTGCGTGGATCGCCATCCGCGAGGACGAGGACGCGGCGGAGATCATGGGCGTGCCGACGTTCAACTTCAAGCTCGCCGCCTTTGGCACGGGCGCCGCGATCGGCGGCCTCGCGGGCGCGCTCATGGGCGGCCAGGTGGGCTTCGTCAACAACCAGAAGTTCGACGTCCCGACCTCCATCCTGTTCCTCGCCGCCGTGGTGCTCGGCGGGCGCGGCAACAAGGTCGGCGTCATCCTGGGCGGGGCCATCGTGGCCTACATCCCCCTGCGCTTCACGGAGCTCGCCGCCTACAAGTACCTCATCTTCGGCATCGTGCTCGTGCTCCTCATGATCTTCCGCCCGCAGGGGCTCTTCCCGGCGAAGGCGCACCTGCTGACCTACGGCTCGCGCATCCGCCGCTGGGTGAAGAAGGAGCAGGCCCCCGCGCAGCCGGAGGGCGGACCGCCCCCGGGCTCCGCCCCGCCCGCCCCCGGCGGCTCGACCGCCCAGTCCACGCGCCGCGCGCGGAAGGAGACCTGACATGCCGGAGGCACAGGCACCGGAGCAGGAGTTCGCCATCAACGAGGAGGCCGCGGTCGCGCCCGAGCGCGAGATCGCGGTGAGCGAGGGCGAGCCCCTCGTCGAAGTCACCGACCTCACCGTCACGTTCGGCGGGCTCACCGCGCTCGACCACGTCTCGTTCGATATCCGCCGCGGTGAGATCCTCGGCCTCATCGGGCCGAACGGCGCCGGCAAGACGACGTGCTTCAACGCGATGACGGGCGTCTACCGGGCATCGTCCGGCGACGTCCGGCTCGAGGGCCAGACGCTGCTGGGCAAGAAGAAGCACCAGATCACCCGGGCCGGCCTGGCGCGCACGTTCCAGAACATCCGCCTGTTCGGCGAGATGAGCGCGCTGGAGAACGTCGCGGTGGGGCTCGATGCGCGCCACCGGACCGGGATGATCGGGGCGATGCTGCGCCTGCCCCGGCACTACCGGGAGGAGAAGCAGATCATCGAGCGCGGCATGGAGCTGCTCGACTTCGTCGGCATCGCCGACCGCGCGCTGCACCCCGCGCGCGACCTGCCCTACGGCTACCAGCGCCGCCTCGAGATCGCCCGCGCGCTCGCGACGGATCCGAAGCTGCTCTGCCTCGACGAGCCGGCGGCCGGCTTCAACCCGGCGGAGAAGGAAGAGCTCATGGCGCTCATCCGCACCGTGCGCGACGAGGGCTACACCGTCCTGCTCATCGAGCACGACATGAAGCTCGTCATGGGCGTGACGGACAGGATTGTCGTGCTCGAATTCGGCAAGAAGATCGCCGACGACGTCCCGTCGGCCATCCAGCAGGACCCCGCGGTCATCGCCGCATACCTGGGAGAGGAGGCCGACGATGTCGATGCTTGAGGTCAACAACTTAGAGGTGCGCTACGGCCGCATCCGCGCCATCGAGAAGCTCGACCTCACGGTGGAGCGCGGCGAGATCGTCACGCTCATCGGCGCCAACGGCGCCGGCAAGACCACGACGATGCGCGCCATCGCGGGGCTGCTGGCCGCCAGCCGCGGCTCCATCCGGTTCGAGGACCGCGACATCACGAAGCTCAAGGCGTACAAGCGGGTGCCGCTGGGCATCTCGCTGGTGCCCGAGGGCCGCGGGATCTTCGGCTCCATGACGGTCATGGAGAACCTCGACATGGGCACGTACTCGCGCTCCGGCAAGAAGGCCGACTCGGAGCTCGACCGCGTGTTCGAGCTCTTCCCGCGCCTGGCCGAGCGCCGCACCCAGGCCGGCGGCACGATGTCCGGCGGCGAGCAGCAGATGCTCGCCATCGCCCGCGCCCTCATGGCCCGGCCGGACATGCTCCTGCTCGACGAGCCCTCGATGGGCCTCGCCCCGCAGTTCATCCGACAGATCTTCCGCATCATCAAGGAGATCAACGCGCAGGGCACGACGGTCCTGCTCGTCGAGCAGAACGCGAACCAGGCGCTGGCCATCGCCAACCACGCGCTCGTGCTCGAGTCCGGCCGCATCACGAAGACGGGCACCGGCCGCGAGCTGCTGGCCGATCCGTCCATCAAGGAGGCCTACCTGGGCGTCGCGTAGCGCCCACGGCCCTCCGCCGCTGTCACCCGCGCCCAGCGCGGCCGGCGGCCTGCCGGTGGGCCCGGTCGGCCGGGGGGAGCGCGGTCGGCCCGTCCCCCGTCCCGTGTCAGGGGCGGGGGATAGGCTCGTCCCATGGCAAAGAATGAGCAGCTGCCGGCGCCGCCGGCGGACACGCGCGCGCAGCCGGCCCCGCAGCGCCCGGTCCCCAAGATCGGCCACCGCCCCAAGGTCACCCGCTCGGTGGCGCCGTTCGAGGTCGTCAGCGAGTACTCGCCGTCGGGCGACCAGCCGGCCGCCATCGCGGACATCGCCGGCCGGCTCGAGCGCGGCGAGCGCGACATCGTGCTGCTCGGCGCCACCGGCACCGGCAAGTCCGCGACGACCGCCTGGCTCATCGAGCAGGTCCAGCGCCCCACGCTCGTCATGGCCCCGAACAAGACGCTCGCCGCGCAGCTGGCCAACGAGTTCCGCCAGCTGCTCCCCAACAACGCCGTCGAGTACTTCGTCTCCTACTACGACTACTACCAGCCGGAGGCCTACGTCCCGCAGACGGACACGTTCATCGAGAAGGACTCCTCGATCAACGACGAGGTCGAGCGGCTGCGGCACTCCGCGACGAACGCGCTGCTCACCCGCCGCGACGTCGTCGTCGTCTCGACCGTCTCGTGCATCTACGGCCTCGGCACCCCCGAGGAGTACGTCGGGCGGATGGCGACGCTGCGCAAGGGCCAGCAGTGCGACCGCGACGAGCTGCTCAAGCGGTTCGTCTCGATGCAGTATGCGCGCAACGACATGGCCTTCACCCGCGGCACGTTCCGGGTGCGGGGCGACACCGTGGAGATCATCCCGCAGTACGAGGAGCTGGCGCTGCGCATCGAGTTCTTCGGCGACGAGATCGAGGCGCTCTACACCCTTCACCCGCTCACGGGCGAGATCGTGCGCGATGAGGACGTCATCCACATCTTCCCGGCCAGCCACTACGTGGCCGGTGAGTCGCGCATGGCCGGAGCGATCTCCTCGATCGAGGACGAGCTGGCGGAGCGGCTCCAGCAGCTCGAGTCGGAGAACAAGCTGCTCGAGGCCCAGCGGCTGAAGATGCGCACCACCTACGACCTCGAGATGATGCAGTCGATGGGGTTCACCTCGGGGATCGAGAACTACTCCCGCCACATCGACGGCCGCGCCCCGGGCACGGCCCCCAACTGCCTCCTCGACTACTTCCCGGAGGACTTCCTCCTCGTCGTGGACGAGAGCCACGTGACCGTGCCCCAGATCGGCGGGATGTACGAGGGCGACATGTCGCGCAAGCGCACCCTCGTCGACCACGGCTTCCGGCTGCCCAGCGCGATGGACAACCGGCCGCTGAAGTTCGACGAGTTCCTCGACCGGATCGGGCAGGCGGTCTACCTGTCCGCCACGCCCGGCAACTTCGAGCTCGAGCGCTCCGACGGCTATGTCGAGCAGATCATCCGCCCGACCGGCCTCGTCGACCCGCAGGTGGTCGTCAAGCCGACCCGGGGCCAGATCGACGACCTGCTCGGCGAGATCCACACCCGCGTCGAGCGCGACGAGCGCGTGCTCGTGACGACGCTGACGAAGAAGATGGCCGAGGACCTCACGGACTACCTCCTCGAGCACGACGTGCGGGTGGAGTACCTCCACTCCGACGTGGACACCCTGCGCCGCGTCGAGCTGCTCAGCGAGCTGCGCGCCGGCCGGTTCGACGTCCTCGTCGGCATCAACCTCCTGCGCGAGGGCCTGGACCTGCCGGAGGTCTCGCTCGTGTCGATCCTCGACGCGGACAAGGAGGGCTTCCTGCGCTCGGGCACCTCGCTCATCCAGACGATCGGGCGCGCGGCGCGCAACGTCAACGGCGAGGTCCACATGTACGCGGACACCATCACCCCGTCGATGCGCTACGCGATCGATGAGACGAACCGCCGCCGCGACGTCCAGATCGCCTACAACAAGGAGCACGGGATCGACCCCAAGCCCCTCGTCAAGCGCATCGCCGACATCACCGAACGGCTGCAGCGCGAGGACGAGGACACGCGGGAGCTGCTCACCCAGTTCGACTACGGGCAGGGCAAGCGCGGCTACAGCGCGGCGCGCACGGCGGAGCAGCGGGCCAACGCGGGGGAGCAGACGACCGTGCGGCCGCCCACGGCGGACCTCGCAGAGCTCATCGCCCAGCTCACGGAGCAGATGCACAACGCGGCCGCGGAGCTGCAGTTCGAACTCGCGGCGCGCCTGCGCGACGAACTCGGCGATCTCAAGAAGGAGCTGCGCGCCATGCACAACGACGGCGGCGCCTGAGCGGCGGCGGCACCCGAACGACGGGTGCCTGCGGCCTCGGCCGTGTAGACTGGCCGCTCCAGCAGAAGGGGAGTATCCCACCCTCGCAGGGTTCGTCATCACGGCGCCGTTGCGCTGCGCTCTGGGCGCGGCGCAGGCGCCCGGACCCGCGGCGCCCACGGCGCGGGAGAGACTTTCGCACACCGTGCAGCGCGCCGCGCGCGCAGAAAGGCAGCGATGTCCACCGCCCTTCCGCTGTGGTTCGAAATCGGCTCGCTGAGCATCCTCGTGCTCATCCTCATCGCCGATCTCCTCCTCATCCTCAAGCGCCCCCACGTGCCCGGCATGAAGGAGGCGAGCCTGTGGGTGGGCTTCTACGTCGCCCTCGCGCTCGTCTTCGCCGCGCTCATGTTCATCATCGGCGACGCCGAGCACGGCGGGCAGTTCCTCGCCGGCTGGCTCACCGAGTACTCGCTGAGCATCGACAACCTCTTCGTCTTCGTGCTCATCATGGGCCGCTTCAAGGTGCCCAAGCTCTACCAGCAGGAAATCCTCATGGTGGGCATCATCATCGCGCTGATCTGCCGGGGGGCCTTCATCCTCGCCGGCTCGTACATCATCGAGATGTTCGTGGGCGTGTTCTACCTGTTCGGCGCGTTCCTGCTCTACACCGCGTTCAAGCAGGCGTTCGGCAAGGAGGACGAGGACGACGAGGACTCCGCCCTCGTGCGGTTCATCAAGCGCCGCGCGCACATGGTCGACGAGTACGACGGCAACCGGCTGCGCACGACGATCGACGGCAAGCGCTACTTCACGCCCATGCTGCTCGTCTTCATCGCCATCGGCACCACCGACGTCATGTTCGCGCTCGACTCGATCCCGGCGATCTTCGGCATCACGAGCAGCCCCTTCATCGTGTTCGCGGCCAACCTCTTCGCCCTCATGGGCCTGCGCCAGCTGTACTTCCTGCTGGGCGGCCTGCTCGACCACCTCGCGTACCTCAAATACGGCATCGCGGCGATCCTCGCGTTCATCGGCGTCAAGCTCATCCTCCACGCGATGCACGAGACGTGGTTCCCCGGCGTGCCGGAGATCGGCACGTGGATGTCGCTGGGCTTCATCGTCGCCGCGATGGCCGTTGCCACGGTTGCGAGCCTCGTGGCCATGCGGCGGCGGGGCGAGCACGTGCACTTCGGCCAGGTGGAGCACGAGGCGCACGGCCCGGCCCCGCACGAGCCCGGTGCGGAGCCCGGCGAGCGCCCCTGAGCACGTGCGCAACGCGGGGCGGGCACACCTGCACGTCCGGCGCCGCCCGACCCGCCGAGACCGCGGCATCCGGGCAGCCGCACCATCCGGGCAGACACGGCATCCGAGCGACCGCACCATCCGGGTTGGGCGGCGGCCCACCCGGGTTGGGCGGCCGGGGGCGGGCGCCCGGGAACGGGCATCTGGGGGCCGGCATCCGGGGGCGGGCGCCCGGGAGTGGGCGGGCCTGCCCGCGCGGCCCCTGCCCTGCCCTGCACGGCCCGAACCCGCACGGCCCCGACCTACTCAGTCCGAACGTGCCCAGTCGGAACGTGTCCGAACCTCCTCAGCCCGGGCCGTTCGATGCCCGAGGCGCAGTGAAATCTGGAGCCGATCCAGGCCTCGGTCCCGCGCAGTCCTCCGAGCCGCGCGGGCCATGGCCCGGCACCGGTCCGGGCTCCTCAGACTGGGGCCGGCCCCAGGCCAGGCTTCTCAGGCCTCGGACCCGCTCAGGCCTCGGGCGTTCTCAGTCCTCGCAGCCGCTCAGGCCGAGCCCGGCCCCGGGGCGGCCTCCCTCAGGCCTCGGGCGCGAAGGGGCCGAACACGGGATTCCAGCCCCGGATCGTCGTCGACGAGATGACCTCGGCGGCGGCGTAGGGGTCCTGGGTGAGGGTGTCCTCGATGTTGTGGCGCGTATCGGCCTGCATGATGAGCAGGCCGCCGGGCACGAAATCGTCCTCGAGCGGCCCGGAGGCCAGCAGCACGCCGGCGTCGAACAGCTTGGCCTGCCACGTGCGGTGCGCGGGTCGGGCCGCCATGCGGGTGTCGATGTCGGGACCGTATTCGTAGGTGACGGCGAAGATCGCCATGGTGACTCCTTCGTGCGCGAGGCGGCGGGGAATAATGGGCCGCGGCCCGCGGTTGCCCACGTGGCCGCGCTGTCAGTCTAGGTCCGGGAAGGGGGAGCGCGACACGTGCCACGCCTGCCGCACATCCCCGAGGAATTCGCGGACCCGGACACCCTCCTCGAGGCCTTCGAGGACTACTGCGCCGAACTCGGCATCGAGCTCTACCCCGCCCAGCAGGAGGCCATCTACGCCCTGCTGGCCGGGGACAACACGATCGTCGCGACGCCCACCGGGTCCGGGAAGTCGATGGTGGCACTCGCGGCCCTCTTCGCCGCCCTCTCCCAGGGCCGGCGCGCCTTCTACACGGCGCCCATCAAGGCGCTCGTGAGCGAGAAGTTCTTCCAGCTCGTCGACGCCTTCGGCCCCGAGTCCGTCGGGATGGTCACCGGCGACACCGCCGTCAACCCCGGCGCCCCGGTCGTGTGCGCCACCGCCGAGGTGCTGGCCAACCAGGCGCTGCGCGAGGGCCCGCTGCTCGACGTCGGCCTCGTCGTCATGGACGAGTTCCACTACTTCGGCGATCCACAGCGCGGCTGGGCCTGGCAGACACCTCTCCTGACGCTGCCGCAGGCGCAGTTCGCCCTCATGTCGGCCACGCTGGGCGACACCTCGCGCATCGAGGCGGAGCTCACCGCCCTCACCGGCCGGGACACGAGCGTGGTGGCCGGTGCCGAGCGGCCCGTCCCGCTCGAGTACGACTACTCGGAGGACCCGCTCCAGGAGACCCTCCAGCGCCTCGTGCGGGCGGGGCAGGCGCCCATCTACGTCGTCTCCTTCTCGCAGCGGGCCGCGGTCGAGCTGGCCGGCTCGCTCACGAGCGCCGAGCTCGCCGACCGCGCCCAGCGCGACGCGGTCGCCGAGGCGATCCGCGGCTTCGGCTTCGCCAAGGGCTTCGGCCAGATCCTGCGCCGGCTGCTGCTGCACGGGATCGGCGTCCACCACGCGGGCATGCTGCCCAAGTACCGCCGGCTCGTCGAGCACCTCGCCGCGGATGGGCTGCTCAGCGTCATCTCCGGCACCGACACGCTGGGGGTGGGCATCAACGTCCCCATCCGCACCGTGCTCTTCACCGCCCTGACGAAGTACGACGGGCGCCGGGTGCGCAAGCTGCGCGTGCGCGAGTTCCAGCAGATCGCCGGCCGCGCGGGCCGCGCCGGCTTCGACACGCGCGGCTACGTCGTCGCGCAGGCCCCCGAGCACGTCATCGACAACGCGAAGGCGCTCGCGAAGGCCGGCGAGGACCCGAAGAAGCGGCGCAAGGTCAAGCGCAAGCAGCCGCCGGCGGGCTTCGTGTCCTGGTCGCGGGAGACCTTCGACAACCTTGCCTCCGGTACCCCGGAGGAGCTCACCTCGCACATGCGGATCTCCCACTCGACGATCGTCAATCTGCTCTCGCGCCCCAACGCCACCTACCGCACGGTCGACGCGTTCATCGCGGCGACCCACGAGACGGCCAACGCCAAGCTCGACATGCGGCTGCGCGCCCTGGGCATCGGCCGCTCGCTGCTCGCGGCCGGCGTCATCGAGCCCACCACGACGAGCGCCGGCGAGCCCGGCCTGCGCCCGGTGGGCGACCTCGGGCCCCAGTTCGCGCTCAACCAGCCGCTGTCGCCCTTCGCCCTCGCCGCGCTCGAGCTGTTCGATCCCGCGGACGAGAGCTGGGCGCTCGACGTGCTCTCCGTCATCGAGGCGACGGTCCCCGCGCCGCCGGCCGTGCTCATGGGCCAGCTCGACCGCATCAAGCGCGAGGAGCTCGGCGCGCTCAAGGCGGAGGGGGTGGAGTACGAGGAGCGCATGGAGGTCCTCGACTCGCTGCAGCGCCCGCAGCCCAACGGCGAGGCCCTCGAGGTGGCGTTCGAGGCCTACGTCGCCCACGCTCCGTGGCTGCGCGAGATCGGCCTCGAGCCCAAGGCCGTGGTCCGGGACATGATCGACCAGTCGATGGGCTTCTCCCAGTTCGTCTCCTACTACGGGCTGGCGCGGGTCGAGGGCGGCCTGCTGCGCTACCTCTCGGACGTCTACCGCGCGCTCGTGCAGACCGTTCCCGCCGACCTCGTCACGCAGCCGCTGCGCGACATCGTCGACTGGCTGGGCGAGGTGATCGTGCGCATCGACTCCTCGCTCGTCCAGGAGTGGGAGGCGCTGCGGGCCGCGGGCGCGGAGGCCGAGGCGCTGCCCATGGGGGCGGCCGACACCCGGCTGTCCGCGGATCCGGCGCGCTTCGCCCGGCTGGTGCGCAACGAGATGTTCCACCGCGTGCTCCTGGCCGAGCGCGCCGCCTATGACGCGCTGGGCGCGCTCGACTCCGACTCCGGCTGGAACCAGAAGCGCTGGGAGGCTACGGTCGAGGACTACTACGCCGAGTACGGCGAGCTGGGCATCGGGCCCGAGGCGCGCAGCTCGGCCCTGTTCCAGCTGGGCCCGGAGGAAGACGGTCGGATGCGGGTGCGCCAGGTGCTCGACGACCCCCGCGGCGACCGGGATTGGGCGATCAGCGCCGTGGTCGACGTCGCCGCCTCCGACGCCGCGGACGAGCTCGTCCTCGAGATCGTCGACGTCGGCCCCGTGCGCCCCTGAGCCGCGGGCCCGCTCCCGCACCGGGCCGCCCCGGCCGGGCGCCGCGCGCCCGCCCCCGCCAGCACCCTCGATGACCGGCCGTGTCAGCGCCGGAGAATAGAGTGTCCACGTGACTGCAGCCAAGCAACCCGTCTCCCACCTCGATACGCTCGTGGTCCAGGGGGCCCGCGCCCACAACCTCCGCAGCGTCGACGTCTCGCTGCCGCGCGACTCGATGGTCGTCTTCACCGGCCTCTCCGGCTCGGGCAAGTCCTCGCTCGCGTTCGACACGATCTTCGCCGAGGGCCAGCGCCGCTACGTCGAATCGCTGTCGTCCTATGCCCGGATGTTCCTGGGCCAGATGGACAAGCCCGACGTCGACCTCATCGAGGGCCTCTCGCCCGCCGTGTCCATCGACCAGAAGTCCACGTCGCGCAATCCCCGCTCCACGGTCGGCACCATCACGGAGGTCTACGACTTCCTGCGGCTGCTGTGGGCGCGCATCGGCCAGCCCCACTGCCCCGTCTGCGGGGAGGAGATCACCAGCCAGACGCCCCAGCAGATCGTCGACCAGCTGCTGCAGCTGACCGAGCGCACGAAGTTCATCGTCCTCGCCCCCCTCGTGCGGGGCCGCAAGGGCGAATTCGTCGACGAATTCGCCCGCCTGCAGGCCGAGGGGTTCTCCCGCGCCGTCGTGGACGGCGAGCAGATCATGCTCTCCGATCCGCCCAAGCTGGCCAAGCAGGTCAAGCACCACATCTCCGTGGTCGTCGACCGCCTCGTGGCCAAGGACAACATCCGCCAGCGCCTGACGGACTCGGTCGAGACGGCCCTGCGGACCGCGGACGGGCGGATGGACGTGGAGTTCCCCGACGACGGGAGCACCCGCACCTTCTCCGAGCACATGTCCTGCCCGAACGACCACCCGCTGGCGCTCGACCAGATCGAGCCGCGCACATTCTCGTTCAACTCGCCGTTCGGCGCGTGCCCGGAGTGCGATGGGATCGGCACGAAGCTGCAGGTCGACGAGTCGCTGGTCGTCCCGGACGAGGACCTGAGCCTTGCGGAGGGCGCGGTCGCGCCCTGGTCGCTGGGCAAGACCACCGCGCAGTACTTCAACCGGCTGCTCGCGGCCCTCGGCGGCGAGCTCGGCTTCTCCATGGACACGCCGTGGCACGCCCTGCGCGACTCGGACCGCCAGGCGATCCTGTTCGGCAAGGACTACAAGGTCAAGGTCAAGTACCGCAACCGGTTCGGCCGCGAGCGGACGTATTCGACCGGCTTCGAGGGCGTCCACCAGTTCATCCTGCGCAAGCACGAGGAGACGGAGTCCGACCACGCCCGCGAGCGCTACGAGTCCTACATGCGCGAGGTGCCGTGCCAGGCGTGCGGCGGCACCCGGCTGCGCCCGGAGGCGCTGTCCGTGCTCGTGGGCGGGGCCTCGATCGCCGACGTCAGCCGGCTCTCGATCGACCAGGCCGCGGACTTCCTCGCCACCCTCGACCTCGACGCGCGCCAGGCCGCCATCGCGGCGCAGGTGATGAAGGAGATCAGCGCCCGGCTCGGGTTCCTCCTCGATGTGGGCCTCGACTACCTCAGCCTCGACCGCACCGCCGGGACGCTCTCCGGCGGTGAGGCCCAGCGGATCCGGCTGGCCACGCAGATCGGCTCCGGCCTCGTCGGCGTCCTCTACGTCCTCGACGAGCCCTCGATCGGCCTGCATCAGCGCGACAACCGCCGTCTCATCGACACCCTGCTCAAGCTGCGCGACCTCGGCAACACGCTCATCGTCGTCGAGCACGACGAGGAGACGATCGAGGCCTCCGACTGGATCGTCGACATCGGCCCCGGCGCCGGCGAGCACGGGGGAGAGGTCATCTACTCCGGCGAGGTGCCCGGCCTTGAGGCCGCCGAGGACTCCGTCACCGGGGCCTACCTGTTCGGCCGCCGGCGGATCGAGCTGCCGGCCGAGCGCCGGCCGATCGACCGCAAGCGCATGGTGACCGTCGAGCGGGCGCGGGAGAACAACCTCAAGGACATCACGGTGAAGTTCCCGCTGGGCGTGTTCACCGCGGTCACCGGTGTCTCCGGATCCGGCAAGTCGACCCTCGTCAACGACATCCTCTACACGGAGCTGGCCAACAGGCTCAACAACGCCCGTCAGGTGCCCGGCCGCCACAAGCGCATCACGGGCCTCGAGGAGCTCGACAAGGTCATCCACGTCGACCAGTCGCCGATCGGGCGCACCCCGCGGTCGAACCCCGCGACCTACACGGGCGTGTTCGACCACGTCCGCCGGCTGTTCTCGGAGACCGAGGTGGCGCGCGTGCGCGGCTACCAGCCCGGCCGCTTCTCCTTCAACGTCAAGGGCGGGCGCTGCGAGAACTGCCACGGCGACGGCACCATCAAAATCGAGATGAACTTCCTGCCCGACGTCTACGTGCCCTGCGAGGTCTGCGGGGGCGCGCGCTACAACCGGGAGACCCTCGAGGCGAAGTTCAAGGGCAAGAGCATCGCCGACGTCCTCGACATGCCCATCGAGGAGGCCGCGGAGTTCTTCGCCGCCGTCCCGGCGATTGCCCGCCACCTCAACACCCTCGTCGAGGTGGGGCTGGGCTACGTGCGGCTCGGCCAGCCCGCCACCACCCTCTCCGGCGGGGAGGCCCAGCGCGTCAAGCTCGCAGCCGAGCTGCAGAAGCGCTCGCGCGGGCGCACCGTCTACGTGCTCGACGAGCCCACGACCGGGCTGCACTTCGAGGACATCCGCAAGCTGCTCCTCGTCCTCCAGGGGCTCGTGGACAAGGGCAACAGCGTCATCGTCATCGAGCACAACCTCGACGTCATCGGCTCGGCGGACTACGTCATCGACATGGGCCCCGAGGGCGGCCGCGGCGGCGGTACCGTCGTCGCCACGGGCACGCCGGAGGAGGTGGCGCGCGCCGAGGGCTCGCACACCGGCGAGTACCTCGCCCGGATGCCGCAGATCGCGGAGCGGATCGGTGCACCCCAGTGAGTACCGCCCCGCGCCGGGAGAGATTCCGACCCGGCCCGGGGTCTACAAGTTCCGCGACCCGGACCGCCGGGTCATCTACGTGGGCAAGGCCAAGAATCTCCGCGCGCGCCTGAACTCGTACTTCGCCAAGCCGGAGGGGCTGCACCGGCGCACCCGCGCGATGGTGCACAGCGCCGCCTCCGTCGAGTGGACCGTCGTGGACACGGAGGTCGAGGCCCTCCAGCTCGAGTGGACGTGGATCAACGAGTACAACCCGCGGTTCAACGTCATGTTCCGCGACGACAAGTCCTACCCCTACCTCGCCATCACCATGAAGGACGAGTTCCCGCGGGTCTACGTCACCCGCGGCAAGCGCCGCAAGGGCGTGAAGTACTTCGGGCCCTTCGCCCAGGTGTGGGCGATCAAGGAGACGCTCGACCTGCTGCTGCGCGCGTTCCCCATGCGCACGTGCACGAACGGCGTGTTCGACCGGGCCCGGCGCAGCGGCCGGCCGTGCCTGCTCGGCTACATCGACAAGTGCTCCGCGCCGTGCGTGGGCCGCATCTCGCCCGAGGCGCACCGAGACCTGGCCCGCAGCATCGCGGACTTCATGTCCGGCTCCGGCGGCGGCTTCATCTCCGCGCGCAAGCGGGAGATGGCGCAGGCGGCACAGGAGCTCGACTACGAGCGGGCGGCGCGTCTGCGCGATGAGCTCGCGGCCCTCCAGAAGGTGCTCGACAAGAGCGCCGTCGTGCTGTCGATGAATGCCGACGCGGACATCTTCGGCATGGTCGTCGAGGAGCTCGAGGCCTCCGTGCAGGTCTTCCACGTGCGGGGCGGGCGCATCCGCGGCCAGCGCGGCTGGATCGTCGAGCGGCTCGAGGAGCATACCCCCGCCGACCTCACCGCCGACTACCTGCGCCAGGCGTACACGGAGGCCGACGCGGATGCGGTCCCGCGCGAGATCCTCGTCGACACGCTGCCCAGCGAGCTCGAGGCGCTCACCGAGTGGCTCACCGCCAAGCGCGGCTCGCGGGTGAGCATCCGCGTGCCCCAGCGCGGCGAGAAGGCCGCCGTCGCGCAGACCGTCGAGCAGAACGCCCGGGAGTCGCTGGCGCTGCACAAGACGCGCCGGGCCGCCGACCTCACCACCCGCAGCACGGCGCTCAACGAGATCCAGCAGGCGCTCAAGCTCTCCGAGCCGCCGCTGCGCATCGAGTGCATCGACAACTCCCACATGCAGGGCAGCGACGTCGTCGGCTCACTCGTCGTCTTCGAGGACGGCCTGCCCAAGAAGCGCGACTACCGCCGCTTCTCCGTGACCGGGGACGCGGCGCGCGATGACACCTCGGCGATGTACGACGTCGTCTCCCGGCGCTTCTCGCGCTACCTCGAGGCGCTGACGAAGGACGAGCCGGACGAGCGCTTCGGCTACCGCCCCTCGCTCCTCGTCGTGGACGGAGCGCTGCCCCAGGTGGGCGCCGCGGTCAGGGCCCTCGAGGACCTCGGGATCCTCGACATCGCCGTGGTGGGCCTGGCGAAGCGCCTCGAGGAGGTCTGGGTGCCCTGGGACGAGTTCCCGGTCGTCCTGCCGCGCAACTCCGAGGGGCTGTTCCTCCTCCAGCGGATCCGCGACGAGGCCCACCGCTTCGCCATCGCCTACCACCGCCAGAAGCGCGGGAAGTCGATGCGCGCCTCCCAGCTCGACGATGTCGCGGGCCTCGGCGAGGCCAAGCGCAAGGCGCTCATCCGGGAGTTCGGCTCCGTCAAGAAGATCGCCGCGGCCAGCGCGGAGGACCTGACGACGGTGAGCGGGATCGGACCCGCGCTGGCCGACCGGATCCTCGCGGCCCTGGGCGCCTCCGGGGCGGAGCCCGCCGCCGATTCGGCTACCGTAGACCCAGACCGCCAGCGAAGAGGATGAGATGACCGATCACCCCGCCACCCCCGATGCCGGCGTCGAGGTGCTCGTGCTCACGGGCATGTCCGGTGCGGGCCGCTCGACCGCCGCCAACGCGCTCGAGGACATGGACTGGTACGTCGTGGACAATCTGCCCCCGCAGATGATCGCGCCGCTCGTCGAGCTGGTCGCGCGCGCCGACGGCAAGCTGCCGAAGGTCGCGGTCGTCGCCGATGTGCGCGGCCGCGGGATGTTCTCCGCGCTCGAGGAGGCGATCGCCGACTACCAGGACCAGGGCATCGGCGTCCGGGTGCTGTTCCTCGACGCCTCCGACGAGGTCCTCGTGCGCCGCTTCGAATCCGTCCGGCGCCCGCACCCGCTGCAGGCCGACGGCACGCTCATCGAGGGCATCGAGGCCGAGCGCAGCGCGCTGGCCGGGATCCGCAGCCGAGCCGACATCACGATCGACACCTCCGACCTCAACGTCCACCAGCTGGGGGCCGAGGTGCGCCGCGCCTTCGGCCACGAGGGCTCGGACGCGCTGCGCATCACGGTCATGAGCTTCGGCTTCAAGTACGGCATCCCCAAGGACGCGGACAACGTGGCCGATGTGCGCTTCCTGCCCAATCCGTACTGGATCCCGCACCTGCGCGAATTCACGGGCCAGGACGCCCCCGTGGCCGACTACGTGCTCGCCCAGCCCGGGGCGCTGGCCTTCGTCGACCGCTACTGCAGCGCCCTCGACGTCGTCATCGAGGGCTACCTGCGCGAGAACCGGACGTATGCGACCGTCGCGATCGGCTGCACGGGCGGCAAACACCGGTCGGTCGCGCTCACCGAGCAGCTCGCGCGCCGGCTGGCCGACCGCACGCCCGCGGCCGTCACCGTGCGCCACCGCGACCTGGGGCGGGAGTAGCCGTGGCGCCCGACTCCGCGTCCCTCGACACCCAGTCGCTCGAGCTGCCCCTCTACCTGCGCCGACCGGGATCCGCGCCCGGCGGCAACCCCCGCATCGTGTCCTTCGGCGGGGGCCACGGCCTCTACGCGGCGCTGCGCGCCTTCCGGCTGCTCACGGAGAACCTCACCGCCGTCGTCACGGTCGCAGACGACGGCGGCTCCTCCGGCCGGCTGCGCGAGGAGTTCGGGGGCCTGCCGCCGGGCGATCTGCGCATGGCGCTCGCGGCGCTGTGCGACGACGGCGAATGGGGCCGCAACTGGCGCGACGTCATCCAGCACCGGTTCTCCTCCGAGGGCTCGCTCAACGAGCACGCGGTGGGCAACCTCCTCATCGCCGCGCTCTGGCAGATCCTCGGCGACCACGTCGAAGGGCTCGACTGGATGGCTCGGCTGCTGCGCACCCACGGGCGCGTCCTGCCCATGTCCTCCGTCCCGCTGGCGATCGAGGCGGACGTGGAGCTGCCCGGGGGGCGCCGCGAGGTCATCCGCGGCCAGTCCCGGCTGGCCGCCACGGACGGCCAGGTGGCGCAGGTGCGGCTGAGCCCGCCGCGGCCGCCGGCCCGGCAGGAGACCCTCGACGCCGTCGCCCAGGCCGAGGTCGTGAACCTGGGGCCCGGCTCCTGGTACACCTCCGTCATGCCCCACCTGCTCGTGCCCGCCCTGGCGGACACGCTGTACCGCTCCCAGGCGCTGAAGATCCTCACGCTCAACCTGCCGGGAGCGGAGCTCGAGACCCGCGGCCTGACCTTGGCCGCCCACCTCGACTCGCTCCACGCCCACGCGCCCCGCCTGTCCTTCGACGCGATCGTCGTGGACGCTGCGGCCGCCGCGGAGGAGCCGGGGCTCGAGGCCAGCGCGGCGCGGCTGTTCGGCGCCCAGCTGTGGGCGCGGCCGCTGGCCGGGCGCAGGCCCCAGCAGCACGACAGCCTCAAGCTCGCGGCGTGTTACCGTGATTTGCTGCTCGACGCGGGCCTCAGCGTCGACGAGCAGTGGTGAGAAAGGACCCCGAATGGCACTGACCGCGCAGGTCAAGGACGAGTTGGCCCGGTACCGCGAGACGCGGGCCTCCGCCCGCAAGGCCGAGGTCTCGGCCACGCTGCGCTTCGCGGGGGCCCTGCACATCGTGGCCGGCTCGATCGTCGTCGAGGCGGAGGTCGACACCGGCGCCGCCGCCCGCCGCCTGCGCGCGGAGATCAAGGCCCTCTACGGCCACACCGCCGAGGTCACCGTCATCGGCGCCGCCGGGATCCGGCGCAGCAGCCGCTACCTCGTGCGCGTGGCCCAAGACGGCCCGGCACTGGCCCGCCAGACCGGGCTCGTCGATGGGCGGGGGCGGCCCGTGCGCGGCCTGCCCGCCGCCGTCGTCAACGGCTCGATCACCGATTCGAAGGCCGCGTGGCGCGGGGCGTTCCTCGCGCACGGCTCCCTCACCGAGCCCGGCAGGTCGGCGGCGCTCGAGGTCACGTGCCCCGGGCCGGAGGCCGCCCTCGCGCTCGTGGGGGCTGCCCGCCGCCTCGAGATCGCGGCGAAGTCCCGCGAGGTCCGCGGGGTCGACCGCGTGGTGCTGCGCGACGGCGAGGCGATCGGGGACCTGCTCACCGCGATGGGCGCGGAGAACACCCGCCTCGTGTGGGAGGAGCGGCGCCTGCGCCGCGAGGTGCGCGCCACCGCCAACCGGCTGGCGAACTTCGACGACGCGAACCTGCGCCGCTCGGCGCGGGCCGCCGTGGCCGCGGGCGCACGCGTCGAGCGGGCGCTCGACATCCTCGGCGAGGACGTGCCTGACCACCTGCGCTACGCCGGGCGCCTGCGGCTGCAGCACAAGCAGGCCTCCCTCGAGGAGCTCGGCCAGCTGGCCAGCCCGCCCATGACGAAGGACGCCATCGCGGGCCGGATCCGGCGCCTGCTGGCCACCGCGGACAAGAGGGCCGAGGACACCGGGATCCCCGGCACGGATGCGAACCTCACCCCGGACATGCTCGACGACGCGTAAGCGCCACTAGACTGGGAGCGACCCACCGAGCACGCCCCGGACGACCAGGAGGTCTCATGCCCATTCGCGTCGGCATCAACGGATTCGGCCGCATCGGCCGCTCATTCCTGCGGCACGCACACGACGAGGGACGCGGGATCGAGGTCGTTGCCATCAACGACCTCACCGACAACGCCCACCTCGCCCACCTGCTCAAGTACGACTCCGTGTGGCGCCGCTTCGAGGCGGAGATCGAGCACGACGACGAGTCGATCACGGTCGACGGCAAGCGGATCCGGGCCACCTCGATCGCCGATCCCGCCCAGATCCCGTGGGCCGAGGCCGGGGCGGACATCGTCATCGAGTCCACCGGCAAGTTCGCCAGCCGCGACAAGGCCGCCAAGCACCTCGACGGCGGCGCGAAGACCGTCATCCTCTCCGCCCCGGGCAAGGGCACCGACGGCATGTTCGTCCTGGGCGTCAACGCCGAGGACTTCGACCCGGCCCAGCACACCGTGATCTCGAACGCCTCGTGCACGACGAACTGCCTGGCACCCGTGGCCAAGGTGCTCAACGACACCGTCGGAATCGAATCCGGCGTCATGACGACCGTGCACGCCTACACCGGGGACCAGAACCTGCTCGACGCCCCGCACAAGGACTTCCGGCGGGCCCGCGCCGCCGCGCTCAACATCGTGCCGACCACGACCGGCGCCGCCAGCGCCGTCGCCAAGGTCATCCCCGAGCTCGAGGGCCGGCTGGACGGCTTCGCGATCCGCGTCCCCGTGCCCACCGGCTCGCTCGTCGACCTCACGTTCGTCCCGGCCCGCGAGACCTCCGTCGAGGAGATCAACGCGGCCATGCTCGCCGCCTCCCAGGGCGAGCTGGCGGGCATCCTCGGCTACACGGACGAGCCGCTCGTGTCCTCCGACATCGTCATGGACCCCCGCTCGGCGATCTTCGACTCGCAGCTGACGATGAAGGTCGGGGACCAGTACAAGGTCATCGCCTGGTACGACAACGAATGGGGCTACTCCGACCGCCTCTTCGAGCTCACCTCCCTGGTGGGCGGCAAGCTGCAGGAGGCCGGCAAGTGAGGACCCTGACCGACCCGGCCCAGCTCGCGGGCAAGCGCGTCCTCGTCCGCAGCGACCTCAACGTGCCGATGGACGGCACGACGATCACGGACACCGGGCGGATCACGGCCTCGGCGCCGACGATCCGCGCGCTGGCCGAGGCCGGCGCGAAGGTCATCGTCGCCGCCCACCTCGGCCGGCCGCAGGGCGCCCCTGACCCCGTCTACTCGCTGGCCCCCGTCGCACCGGAGCTGTCGAAGGCGATCGGCAGGCAGGTGACGTTCGCCTGGGACACCGTCGGAGACGACGCCCAGGCCAAGGTCGCCGGGATGGATGACGGCGACGTCGTGCTGCTGGAGAACCTGCGCTTCGATCCGGGCGAGACGGCGAAGAAGGACGCCGACCGGCTGCCCTTCGCCCGGCGCCTGGCCGGCCTCGCGGACGCCTTCGTCTCCGACGGCTTCGGCGTCGTCCACCGCAAGCAGGCGAGCGTCGTCGACGTCGCCGGCCTGCTGCCCTCCTTTGCCGGCGGGCTCGTCGCGGCGGAGGTGGAGGTCTCCGACCGGCTGCTGCACGACCCCGCGCGCCCCTACGTCGTGGTCCTCGGCGGCTCGAAGGTCTCGGACAAGCTGGGCGTCATCGCCTCCCTGCTCGAGCGGGCGGACACGCTCATCATCGGCGGCGGCATGGTCTTCACCTTCCTCGCGGCGCAGGGCCATGCGGTGGGCCAGAGCCTGCTCGAGGACGATCAGCTCGACACCGTGCGCGGCTACCTGTCCAAGGCGCAGCAGGCCGGCGTCGACATCGTGCTGCCCACCGACATCGTCATGGCCGCGTCGTTCGACCGCGACGCCGAGCACTGGACGGTGCCGGTCGACGCGCTCGAATCGACGCCGGCGGGGGCGTCCGCCATCGGGCTCGACATCGGCCCGGAGACTGCGGCGCACTACGCCGAGCTCATCGCCGGGGCGCGCACGGTGTTCTGGAACGGGCCCATGGGCGTCTTCGAGTTCCCGACGTTCGCGGCGGGCACGAAGGCCGTGGCCGAGGCGCTCACCGACGTCCACGGCGGCGCGGACCAGGGGCGCCTGACGGTCGTGGGCGGCGGCGACTCCGCCGCGGCCGTGCGCGCGCTCGGCTTCTCCGACGACAGCTTCGGCCACATCTCCACCGGGGGCGGGGCCAGCCTCGAGTACCTCGAGGGCAAGGAACTGCCCGGTCTCGCGGCGCTGGAGGACGAGTGATGGCCCAGCGCACCCTGCTGCTGGCGGGCAACTGGAAGATGCACCACGACCACCTTGAGGCGATCTCGACCGTGCAGAAGCTCGCGTGGGCGCTGCGCGATGCCCGCCTGCCGGCGGGGTCCTGCGAGGTGGCGGTCATCCCGCCGTTCACGGACCTGCGCTCGGTGCAGACGCTCGTCCAGGGCGACAAGCTCGACCTGGCCTACGGGGCGCAGGACCTCTCCGCCCATGACGAGGGCGCCTACACGGGCGAGGTCAGCGGCCGGTTCCTCGCACGGCTCGGCTGCGCATACGCGCTCGTGGGCCACAGCGAGCGCCGCGCCCACCACGGCGAGGACGACGCGCAGGTCCGTGCGAAGCTCGAGGCCGCACTGCGCCACGAGCTCGTGCCCATCCTCTGCGTGGGCGAGTCTGCCGAGGTCCGCGAGGCCGGCGGCCACCTCGACTACGTCACCGGGCAGCTGCGCGCGGCCCTCGAGGGCATCGCGGCGGAGGCGCTGGGCGGGCTCGTCGTCGCCTATGAGCCCGTCTGGGCGATCGGCACCGGAGCGACCGCGACGGCGCAGGACGCTGCGGAGATGGCCACCGCGTTGCGCGCCGCGCTGCGGGAGACGGCGGGGGATGCCGTCGCGGATGCCGCGCGGATCCTCTACGGCGGCAGCGTGAAGGCGGAGAACGTGGCGGAGATCGTCGCCGCCGAGGACATCGACGGCGCGCTGGTGGGCGGTGCGAGCCTCGAGGCCGACGGCTTCGCGGCGCTGTGCGCCGCCGCGGTGCGCGGCTGATAGGGTGAGCGCGTGGAAATTCTGACTTGGGTCCTCACCGGCTTGCTCATCCTCACGAGCGTCATCCTCACGCTGTTCATCCTGCTCCACAAGGGCAAGGGCGGCGGCATGTCGGACATGTTCGGCGGCGGCATGAGCTCGAACCTCGGCGCCTCCGGCGTCGCGGAGCGCAACCTCAACCGGATCACGGCCTTCATCGCGATCGTGTGGGGCGCCTCGATCATCCTGCTCGGACTCATCGTCCGCTTCCAGGCGTAGCCCGCCCTTCACGCACCGCGGCCCGGCAGTCATCGACTGCCGGGCCGCGGTGCGTCTGCGCCTCGTCCCCGCCCCCGCCAGCGAGGACGGGGACGGGGTGCGCTCACCCGTCGAGCGCCTCGAGCGCCGCGCGCACCTGGGCGAGGCCGGCCTCGACCTCCCGCAGGCGGATCGTGATGAGCGGTCGGCCGTGCAGGGCCTCGGCGTCCCCGGCCGCCTGCGCCTCCTGCAGCCGGCCGAGCGTGAACCCCGTGCCCGGCACCTCGACATCGGCCTCCGGAGCCGCGATGAGCTGGATGAAGCTGCCGTTGGGGTGGCCGCCCTTGTGGTACTGCCCGGTCGAGTGCAGGTAGCGCGGACCCCAGCCGAACGTCGTCTGGAAGCCGGTCGCCCGGGCGGCGGTATCGCGCAGCGCCTGCGCGTCGGCCGCGGCACCGCGGTCCAGGTAGGCCTGGATCGCGATGTAGCCGTACTCGTCGGTGCGGTCGATGAGCTCGTCGAGGGCGCCGCGCAGGCTCTCGACGTCCGCGAGGATACGGTGGGAGTCGACGACGTCGACCGCGCCGTCGGTGATGACCGGCCGGTCATCGCCCTCGGCTGCGCCCTCGAGCAGCGCGCGTGCGTTGGCCTTGGCCGCCTCGACATCGGGCTGGTCGAACGGGTTGATGCCGATGCTGTACCCGGCGATGGCGACCGCGGTCTCCCACAGCAGGAACTGGGCGCCCAGCGGCCCGGCCACGGCGGCCGCGAACTCCGAGAGCGGCTGGTGGTCGCCCACCGCGGAGCCGATGAACAGCAGCGCCGCATCGGGCCTGGCATCGTCGAAGCCGGGGGAGTGGATGGACTCGACGGCCACCGGGAGGATCCCCAGGCCCTCCTTGCCGGTCGACTCGGCGATGAGCTGCTCGAGCCACGCGCCGAGCCCAACGATCGGAGCATCGGTGGTGGCGATGACGAGCTTCTCCGTGCCGAGGCCGTGGGCCGTGCCGAGGAAGGCGCCGAGGCGCACGGCCGGGTTGTCCGCGGAGTCCGCGGCCAGCGCGGGCGCGAGCTCCTGCGCCTGGGCGAGCAGCGAGGCGACCTCGGCGCCTGCGAGCCCGGCGGGCACGAGCCCGAATGCGCTGAGCGCGGCGAAGCGCCCGCCCACGGTGGGATCTGCCTCGAACGCGGCCCGCCATCCCTCGGCCTCGGCGAGCTGGGCGAGCGCGGTGTCCGGGTCCGTGATGGCGATGAGCCGGGCCGCGGGGTCGAGCCCGGCCTCGGCGCACAGGGCGGTGAAGATGCGCCGGTGGGAATCGGTCTCGACCGTCGTCCCGGACTTCGAGGCGACGATGAGGACGGTGGCCGCGAGGTCCTCGGTGAGCGCGCGGCGCACCTCGTCCGGCGCAGTCGTGTCGAGCACCGTGAGCGGCACCCCGGCGGTTGCGGCGATGACCTCCGCCCCCAGGGAGGACCCGCCCATGCCGGCGAGCACGATGCGGGTGAGGCCCTCGGACTCCAGCTCGGAGCGCAGCTCTCCGATCCGCTCGACGAGTCCGACGGACTCGAGCGGCAGCCCGGTCCAGCCCAGGCGGCGCTGCGCCTCGGCGCTCGCGGCATCGCCCCACACCCCGCCGTCGCCCGCGGCGATGCGCGAGGCGGCGCGGGCGTCGAGGATCGCCGCGAGCTGCTCGTCGAACTCCGCCTCCGAGCGCACCCCCAGGCTCACGGTCGTGTGCTGGTCATCCGCGCTCATGCGCGCTCCTCTCGTGCCGCCGCGAGCTGCTCGCCCACGGAGCCTGCGAGCTCATCCCAGCTCGCCTCGAACTTCTCCAGGCCCTCGGCCTCGAGCCGGTCCATGGCCTGCGCGTAGTCGATGCCGAGCCGGCTGAGCGCGTCGAGGTCCTCATCGGCCTGCGCGTAGCCGTCGACCACCGTGTCGCCGTGGACCTCGCCGTGGTCGGCGAACGCGCGCAGCGTGGCCTCCGGCATCGTGTTCACGCAGCCCTCGGTGACGAGCCCGGTGACGTACATCGTGTCCGGGTAGGCCGGGTTCTTCGTCCCGGTGGAGGCCCACAGCGGGCGCTGGCGGCGGGCCCCGGCGGCGGCGAGCACGCGGAAGCGCTCGGAGTCGAACTGCTCGCCGGCGATGCGGTGGGCCAGGCGGCAGTTGGCCAGCCCGGCCCGGCCGCGCAGCGCGAGCGCCTCCGGGGTGCCGATCTCCTCGAGCCGACGGTCGAACTCCGTGTCGACGCGGGAGACGAAGATCGAGGCCACCGAGTGGATCTGCGAGATGTCGTGGCCGGCCTCGCGGGCGCGCTCGAGGCCGTTGATGTACGCCTCGACGACCCGCCGGTAGCGGCCCAGCGCGAAGATGAGGGTGACGTTGACGCTGATGCCCTCCGCCACGACCCGGGTGATGGCGTCGAGGCCCTCCTCCGTGGCGGGAATCTTGATCATGGTGCCGGGCCGGTCGATGGCCCGCACGAGCCGGCAGGCGTATTCGACGGTGCCCTCGGCATCGCGGGCCAGGTGCGGGGGCACCTCGATGGACACGCGGCCGTCGGCGCCGTCGGTGCGGTCGTAGACGGGGCGCAGGACATCGCAGGCCTGTGCGACATCGGCGCACGTGACGGCGTCGATGGCGGCGTCGACGGAGCCGCCCTCGGCGGCCAGCTGCGCGACCTGCTCCGCATACGCCCCACCGTCGCGCAGGGCGGCGGCGAAGATCGTCGGGTTCGTCGTCACGCCCACGACCGAGGTGTCGGCGATCGCCTGCGCGAGGCCCCCGGATGCCAGGCGCGAGCGCGAGAGGTCGTCGAGCCACACGGACACGCCGGCGGCGCTGAGCTGCTCCAGCGGGGCGCTCATGCGCGCGCCCCCGCCGCGGCGATCGATTCCCGGGCGGCGGTGGCCACCGCGTCCGGGGTGATGCCGAACTCCACGTAGAGGCGCTGGTAGTCGGCCGAGGCGCCGAAGTGCTCGAGGGAGACCGCGCGGCCCTCGGTGCCGAGGTAGCGGTGCCAGCTCATGGCCGAGCCGGCCTCGACGCTGACCCGCGCGCGGATGTGCGGGGGGAGCACCTCATCGCGGTAGTCCTGGTCCTGGGCGTCAAACCACTCGTGGCTGGGCAGCGACACCACGCGCACGCGGGTGCCCTCGGCGCGCAGGGCGCGGGCGCCCTCGAGCGCGATGTGGACCTCCGAGCCGGAGGCCATGATGATGACCTCGGGCTCGCCCTCGTCGTCGGAGAGGACATAGCCGCCGCGCGCCGCGCCGGCGGCCGGCGCCAGGTCGGCACGGTCGAGGACCGGCACTGCCTGGCGCGTGAGCACGAGGCCCGTGGGCCGGTCGCGGTGGCCGAGCAGGGTCTGCCAGGCGACGGAGACCTCGTTGGCGTCGGCGGGCCGGACGACGTCGAGGCCCGGGATCGCCCGCAGCGCGGAGAGGTGCTCGACGGGCTGGTGGGTGGGCCCGTCCTCGCCCAGGCCGATCGAGTCGTGCGTCCACACGAAGATCGTGGGCAGCTGCTGGAGGGCCGCCAGGCGCACGGCGGCGCGCTGGTAGTCGGAGAAGACGAGGAACGTGCCCGCGTACGGCCGCGTGGGCCCGTGCAGTGCGATGCCGTTGCAGACCAGGCCGGCCGCGAACTCGCGCACGCCGAAGTGCAGGTTGCGGCCGTACGCGCTGCCGGCGAACTGCGAGGTGGCGCGGTCCGGGGGCAGGAACGACTCGTCGGCCTTGATGAGCGTGTTGTTCGACCCGGCGAGGTCCGCCGAACCGCCCCACAGCTCCGGCAGCAGCTCGCCGATCGCGTTGAGCACCGTGCCGGAGGCGGCGCGGGTCGCGATCCCCTTCTGGGCATCCGGCTCGAACGTGGGGAAGGCCTCGGCGAGCCCCGCGGGATCGCCGTGGTTGGTGAGGCGCTGGAGCAGGGCGGCCCGCTCCGGGTTCTCAGACTCCCACGCCTCGAAGCGCTCGTCCCAGGCCCGGTGAGCCTCCCGGCCGCGGTCGACCGCGCGCCGGGTGTGGGCGAGGACGGCCTCCCCGACCGCGAAGTCGGCCTCCGGGTCGAAGCCCAGGACCTTCTTCGTGGCGGCGACCTCGTCCGCGCCCAGCGCGGCGCCGTGCGAGGTCCCCGTGCCCTGGGCGGTGGGGGCGGGCCAGGCGATGATCGTCGACAGCCGAATGAACGAGGGGCGGGGATCCTCGTGGGCCGCGCGCACCGCGGCGTCGAGCGCGCCGATGTCCTCCCGGTACTCGGACCCGCCCTGTGTGAAGTCCACGTGCTGGGTGTGCCAGCCGTAGGCGGCGTAGCGCGCCTCGACGTCCTCGGTGAACGCAATCGAGGTGTCGTCCTCGATCGAGATGCGGTTGTCGTCCCAGATGACGACGAGGTTGTCCAGGCGCTGGGTTCCGGCGAGCGAGGAGGCCTCGCCGGACACGCCCTCCTCGAGGTCGCCGTCGCTGGCGATGACGTAGATCGTGTGGTCGAACGGCGACTGCCCGGCCGGCGCCTCGGGATCGAACAGCCCGCGCTCGCGGCGGGCGGCCATCGCCATGCCGACGGCCGAGGCCAGTCCCGAGCCGAGCGGGCCCGTGGTGATCTCGACGCCCGCCGTGTGGCCCACCTCGGGGTGGCCCGGGGTGAGCGATCCCCAGGTGCGCAGCGCCTGGAGATCGGACAGCTCGAGGCCGTAGCCGGCCAGGTAGAGCTGGATGTACTGGGTGAGGCTCGAGTGCCCGGCGGAGAGGACGAAGCGGTCGCGGCCCAGCCAGTCCGGATCGGCGGGATCGTGGACCATCGCGGTCTGGTAGAGGTAGTAGGCGGCGGGGGCCAGGCTCATCGCGGTGCCCGGGTGGCCGTGGCCGGCCTTCTGCACCGCGTCGGCGGCCAGCACGCGCGCGGTGTCCACGGCGCGGAAGTCGGTGTCGGACCAGGAGCAGAATGTCATGAGGAGGCGAATCCTTTGTTGTGGCCGGTAGTCGACGGCTCGAGTCTACCGGTGCCGGTGCGGACGGCGGGGCGGGTGGCGCCGACGACTACGGCGAGTAGAATGCGAAGAGCTTGTGCGGCGGCCGTGCCCGGCCGCCCAATCGTGAGGAAGAGACTGTCTGCGTGAGTGCCGATCCGACCCGCATGAAGCACCGTGAGGAGAAGCCCCTCCGGCGCACCGTCGACGAGGCGCGCCGGGGGCCCAAGCCCCGCAGTACGTTCATGGCCTACGTCGCGCTGACGAAGCCGCGCGTCATCGAGCTGCTGCTCGTCACGACCGCACCGGTGATGTTCCTCGCCGAGCGCGGCCTGCCGAACCTGTGGCTCGTCCTCGCCACCCTCGTGGGCGGAGCGGCCGCAGCGGCATCGGCCTCCGTGTTCAACTGCTTCATCGACCGCGACATGGACGCGAAGATGCACCGCACGGAGAACCGCCCTCTTGTCACGGGCGAGGTCAAGCCGTCGCACGCACTCGTGTTCGCCTTCGCGCTGGGCATCGGCTCGGTGTTCTGGATGGGCGGCTTCACGAACTGGATGGCCGCCGGGCTCACGGCGATCGCGATCCTCATCTACGTGGTCGTCTACACGATCCTGCTCAAGCGCCACACCTCGCAGAACATCGTCTGGGGCGGCTCCGCCGGGTGCATGCCCGTGCTCATCGGCTGGTCGGCCGTGACCGGCGGGCTGGCCTGGGAGCCGGTCATCCTCTTCCTCGTCGTGTTCTTCTGGACGCCGCCGCACTACTGGCCGCTGGCCATGAAGTACAAGGACGACTACGACGCCGCCGGCGTGCCCATGCTGCCGTCCAAGGTGCCGCCCATGACGGTGGGCCGCCAGATCATCCTCTACGCCTGGGCCATGGTGCTCACCAGCCTCGCGCTCATCCCGGTCGCGCCCATGGGCGCCGTCTACACCGTGACCGCCGTGGCCGGTGGCGCCTGGTTCCTCTGGGAGTGCTACGCGCTGGTGGGACGAGCGAAGAAGGGCCTGACGGGCACGCAGCTGCGCGCCATGAAGGTCTTCCACGGGTCGATCACGTACCTGTCCGTGCTCTTCCTCGCCGTCGCGATCGACCCGTTCGTCCCCGCGCTGTTCTGAGCGGGCCGCTGCTCCGATCCCAGTGCCCGGCCTGACGGCCCGTCCCGAGGCGCCTGGATGGCGCGCGCCGGCGCCGCACCGCGCGATCAGGCCCCCTGGTCCGGCAGCGGCTGGTTGATCTGGAAGCCCGCGCCCTTGGGGTCGGCCACGGTGGCGATGCGCCCGAACGGCGAGTCCATGGGCCCGTCGAGGAGCGAGCCGCCCAGTGTGCGGATCCGCTCGATCGCCGCATCCGCGTCCGCGACGCCGAAGTAGAGGCGCCAGAACGATACAGTGCCCGCCGGGAACCACGCGGACGCCGCGCAGATGCCCGCCGAGGCGCGCTCCGCGGGCGCGTTGGTGGCGTACGCCGGAGCCGCGCACTGCTGCCGCGCGGAGTCGTCCTGAGTGCCGGGCTGAGCGCCCTCAGGGGTGACCTCGAAGTCGAAGACGTCGGCGTAGAAGCGCGCGGAGGCGTCGAAGTCCATGCTCATGAGCTCGAACCAGACTGGGGTGCCGGGCGCGCCGCTGAACGCATAGCCGTCGAAACCGTCGGCCTCCCACAGGCCGATGCGGGCACCGGTGGGATCCGCGAGGAGGGCGAACGTGCCGGTGCCCGCCATGTGCCCCGGCTCCATGAGCACGCGGGCGCCCGCTTCCTGTGCCTTCGCCAGCCGAGCGCCGATGTCGTCCACCGCGAGGAACACATTCCACGCGGCGGGCAGCGGGGCACCGTCCGGGCCCGTCACGCCGGTTGTGTCCATGAGGCCGCACACGGGCGCACCGTCCTTGTGCGCCATCGTGTAGTGGTTGAGCTGGGGGCCGGAGTCCTCGAAGTCCCAGCCGAAGAGCGCGCCGTAGAAGTCGAGCGACTCGCTGAGTTGGGGTGCACCGTAGTCGAGCCAGGTGGGTGTGCCGGTGGGTCGGGGCATGGCGATTCCTCTCGTGGGTGTGAGGCGGGGCCCGCGCGTGCGAAGCGGGCGACCGCTGGACACCGTCCAATCTAGGGGCGGGGTGCGCCCGGCGCTTATCCGTTCCTGCGCTGCTGCGCCCCGACTGTGCGAGGCGGCGGCGAGGACGGTGCGATGGCGGGGCGCTGGCGCGTTTCCCGGTCATCAGGGCGCAAGGCTCGGCAGCGCGGAGAGCAGCGGCACGGCGGGCCGAGGCGGTGCGGCGAACGTCAGGGTGACGGCCGCAGGGGCTCTCAGCGGGCGCGGCCAGCCGCTGACCAGCGGCGCGTCGGGCGCCAACTGCGCGAGCGCCTCGGCGGTGGGATCCACGGCGAAGCCCAGCAGGTGCGGCGCCCCCGGGCACAGCGGCAGTTCGACATCGTCGTCGCCCTCGACGAGCACGCCCGCCGTGGGCAGGCCGATCGGCACCGGTTCCGGGTACCAGCCCAGCCACACATGCCACGGGCGCCTGAGACCGCGCTCCGGCAGCCGGAGGCTGACCCGGACCGCGGGCCCCGTGCTCGCGCCGATCGCGAAGGGCTGCGTGCTGCGCTCGGCCAGCGCGTCGGCCAGGCGGCGGAACCGCGCCGGCGGGGTTCCCACGACCGCGGCGAACCTGCGCGTGAAGGTGGCGTGCGACGCGAAGCCCACGGCGGTGCAGACGTCGACGACGTCGTCATCGGCGGCCAGCAGCAGGCGCTTGGCGGCGTGGAAGCGCAGCACCGCCAGGTAGCGGCCGGGGGACATGGCGGTCCGGCGGGCGAACATCCGCGAGAAGTGAAACGGGCTGTAGCCCACGTGCGCGGCGGCGTCCTCCCAGCCGATGGGCTCGCCCAGCCGCGCCTGGAGGAAGGCTGCGGCCGCGGCGACCGCCTGCGCGCTCATGCGCTCAGTGTGGCACGTCCGCCCTGCAGGCGGGCGCTGCAGGACGATGGCGCGCCGAGCCCGGGACGGTCAGGGCGCCTCGGCCGAGTCCTGACCGGCGGTGCCCAGACCAGCGCTCGGACCTGCGCTCGGAGCCGCACCCGGAGCGGTGTCCAGGCCAGCGCCCGGACTTGCACCCGGACCGGCGGAATCCGCGTCGGCGTCAGCGCCCTCGGCCGGCTGGGCGTACTGCGATTCGTAGAGCTGCGCATAGCGGCCGTCGGCGGCCAGGAGCTCGTCGTGGCTGCCCTGTTCGACGATGTGGCCGGACTCCATGACGACGATGAGGTCCGCGTTGCGGATCGTCGACAGCCGGTGGGCGATGACGAAGCTCGTGCGTCCCGCCCGCAGCCGGTTCATCGCCTCCTGGACGAGCACCTCGGTGCGCGTGTCCACGGACGAGGTCGCCTCGTCGAGCACGAGCACGCGCGGCTGCGAGACGAAGGCGCGGGCGATCGTGATGAGCTGGCGCTCTCCCTGCGAAATGTTGTCCGCGGCCTCCGTGATCACGGTGTCGTAGCCATCCGGCAGGTGGTGGACGAAGCGGTCGACGTACGCGTCGCGGGCGGCGGCCAGCACCTCCTCGCGGGTGGCGCCGGCCCGGCCGTAGGCGATGTTGTCGTAGATCGTTCCCTCGAACAGCCACGCGTCCTGGAGGACCATGCCGATGGGTGAGCGCAGCTGGGTGCGGCTGAGCTCGCGGATGTCGATGCCGTCGAACGTGATCGAACCGTCATCCACGTCGTAGAACCGCAGCAGGAGGTTGACGAGCGTCGTCTTGCCCGCCCCGGTGCTGCCCACGATCGCGATCGTGGAGCCGGGCTCGGCCACGAGGCTCAGGTGCTCGATGAGCGGCGTGCCCGGCGCGTAGGCAAACGACACGTCGGCGAACTCGATCCGCCCGGCACCCGGGGCGAAGTCCGGGTGGGTCCCGGTCTCACCCGCTTCGTCCGGCGCGTCGAGGAGGTCGAAGACGCGCTCGGCGCTGGCGGCGGCGGACTGCAGCTGGGCGGCCATCCCGCCCAGCTGCGACAGCGGCTGGGAGAACTGGCGCGCGTACTGGATGAAGGCCTGCACGCTGCCGAGCGTCATGCCGCCGGTGGCCACCCGCCACGCGCCGAGCACGGCGATGCCGACGAACACGAGGTTCGACACGAACGACATCGCCGGCATCATGGAGCCCGCCAGCGCCTGGGCGCGCAGGGAGGAGCGGTAGACGCGCTCGTTGACCGCCCCGAAGCCCTCGAGCGTGCGCTCGGTGGCCCCGTAGACCTGGATGAGCTGCTGACCGCCGATCGACTCCTCGACGTAGGCGTTGAGCTCGCCGGTGGCCTTCCACTGCTCCGCGTATTCGCGCTGCGAGCGCCGGCCGATGAGCGCGACCACGAGCACGGTCAGCGGCAGGGTGGCCAGCGCCACGAGCGCCAGCTGCCAGGACAGCGCGAACATCATCGCGAGCACGCCGACCACCATGACGACGCTGTTGATGATCTGCTGGAGGGACTGGTTGAGCACCTGGGAGAGGTTGTCGAGATCGTTGCTCAGGCGCGAGAGGATGTCCCCGCGCTGCTTGCCGTCGAGGTAGGACAGCGGCACGCGATGGATGCGGTCCTCCACCCGCTCGCGCAGGCGCAGGAGCACGCGCTGGATGAGGCGGTTGCCGATCCAGCCGGCAGCCCACATGAGCGCCTCGGCGGCCACGTAGACCGCCAGTGTCACCAGCAGCAGCCGGCCGATGAGCGCGAAGTCCATGCCGGCGCCCGGCACGACGTCCATCGCCCGCAGCATGGCGGCGCGATCGCCCTGGCCCTGCGCCTCGAGCTCGGCGATTGCCTGGTCCTTCGTCTGCCCGCCGCGCATCTGCAGGGACATGAACCCGGCGAACACCGCGTCGGTGGCCTTGCCGAGGACCCAGGGCGCGATGATCGTGAGCACCGTGGAGGTCACGATGGCGACGACGGTGAGCGCGAACGGCGTCCGCTCGGGGCCGAACTCGCGGGCGAGGCGCCGCAGCGTGGGCCACAGCCGGGAGGCGCGCTGATTGGGTGCGAGGTCCTCGCTCATGCGCCCGCCTCCCCGACTGCGGGGCCCTTGGGTGTGGGGCCCCCGGCTGCGGGGCCCCCGGCCGCGGGGCCCGGGGCCGTACCGTCCGCGCCGCCGAGGCGCGCCTGGGCGGCATCGGCCAGGCCGCCCTGCGCACCGCTCGGGTCTGCGGGCGGGCCCACCTGGGAGGAGACGATGTCGCGGTAGATGGGGGAGTCCTCGAGCAGATGGGTGTGGGTGCCCTGGGCGACGACGCGCCCGGCCTCGAAGACGACGATGAGGTCCGCGGCCATGGCGGAGGCCACCCGCTGCGTGACGATGAATGTGGTGGCGGCGGTGTCCGCGGCGAGCGCGGAGCGCACCGCGCGGTCGGTGGCCGTGTCGAGGGCCGAGAAGGAGTCGTCGAAGACGAGGATGGGGGCCTCGCGGCACACGGCCATGGCGATGGCGAGGCGCTGGCGCTGGCCGCCGGACAGGTCCGTGCCGCCCTCGTTGATGACGTGGTCGAGGCCGTCGGCGTAGGCGCGGACGAATTCGGCGGCCTGCGCGGTCTCGAGGGCGGACCACATGAGCGCGTCCGAGGCCGTGGGGTTGCCCAGCGCGAGGTTCGCCCGGACGGTGCCGCCGAAGACGTAGGCGCGCTGGGGGACGTAGCCGAACTGGCCCGCGAGCACCTCGGGGGCCAGCGCGGCCAGGTCCGCCCCGCCCACGCTCACGCGCCCGGCGGTGGGCTCGAGCAGGCGCACGAGCAGCTGCACGAGCGTCGACTTGCCCGCGCCGGTCGATCCGATGACGGCGCAGGTGGCGCCGGCGGGGACCGCGAACGTGACATCCTCGACGACGCAGCGCCGCGCACCGGGGTAGCGGAACGCGACGCCGTCGAACGCGATCGTGCCCGGGCTCGGCAGCCGCTCGACGGTGCCGTGCCCCCGGTCCATCTCCGGGCGGGTGTCGATGACCTCGAGCACGCGGCCGGCGGCCACCTGGGCGCGCGGGACCATCATGGACATGAAGGCGAACATGACGACGCCCATGAGGATGAGCATGAGGTACTGGATGAACGCCATGACGGTGCCGATCTGGCTGGCCCCGGCCTGGATCTGCTGGGCGCCGAACCACACGACGGCCACCGTGCCGGCGTTCACCAGGGTCATGACGGCGGGGAAGAGGGCGACGAAGTACGTCCCGACGCGCAGCTGGGCGTCGGTGAGCTCCGTGTTCGCCCGGGCGAACCGCGCCCGCTCCTCGTCCTCCTTCGTGAACGCCCGGATCACGCGCAGGCCCGCCAGCTGCTGGGCGAGCACGGAGCTGATCGCGTCGATGCGGTCCTGCATGACCCGGAACGAGGGCACCATGCGCATGACGAGCACCGCCATGACCGCGACGAGGACGGCCACCGTGGCGAGGATGACCCACGACAGCGCGAGGTCCTGGGCCAGGGCGAGGGCGAGGCCGCCCAGCGCCATGATGGGCGCCATGATCATGATCGACAGCGCCATCGTGAGGAACTGCTGGACCTGGCGGATGTCGTTCGTCGAGCGGGTCACGAGGGTGGAGGCGCCGAACCGCGCCGTCTCCGCCCGGCCGAAGCCCTGCACGGCCGCGAAGAAGTCCGCGCGGACGTCGCGCGCGGCGGCCATCGACACGAAGGCCCCGGCGATGATCGCGATGACATTGGCGATGACCTGCCCGAACGCGATGCCGAGCATGAGGCCGCCCAGCCGGGCGACGGTGCCGGTGTCCCCGGCGGCGACGCCCTCGTCGACGATGCGGCCGTTGATGTTGGGCAGCAGCAGGGTCCCGAGGATCTGCAGGATCTGGAACGCCAGCAGCACCGCGAGCATGGGCAGGTGCGGGCGCAGGTAGCGGCGCAGCAGGGCGAGCAGCACGGCGGCTCAGCCCCCCGCGCCGGGTGCGGTGCCGCGTCCCGCCCCGGTCCCGTGCGCGGCTCCGGTGTCCGCGCCCGGCTGGGCGGCGCCGGCGGGGCCTGGCTCCGCGGTCGGGCCGCTCTCCGCAGTCGGGTCTGACTCCGCACCCGCGGCGGCGCTCCCACCCGCGTCCGCCTCCGCCGCTGCCTCCGGGGGCAGGTCGGTGCGGCCGCGCGGGGCCAGCAGCGTGTCGGCGGGGGGCAGGGGAGCCCGGCGGTAGACGCTGTCGAGCACAGCGGTCGAGGCGGCGATGACGACGCACAGGCCGGCCATGTGCAGGGCGACGAGCCAGACGGGCAGGCCGGTGAAGTACTGGATGTAGCCGACGACGCCCTGGGCGAGCTCGACGATCAGCAGGACGACGAGGGGGCGGCGGACCTCGGGCAGCCGCTGGCGGTGCGCGGCCACGATGCCTGCGACCGTCGCGATGACGAGCAGCCAGACGGGAGCGGCGTGCAGGCGGGCCATGAGGACGATCGGCAGCCCGTTGCGAGCGCTGACTTCGTCCCCGGCGTGCGGGCCGGCTCCGGTGGTGAGCACGCCCATGATGACGATGATGACCGTGAGCACCGCGATCGTCCACGCGAGGCCGCGCAGCGCCGGTGTGCCGATGGGCGTGCGCGGGCCGCCGGCGTCGTACGTGCGGCGCACGAAGTACGCCGACAGCGCCACGCAGACGGCCGAGGGGACGAAGTGGGCCGCGACGATCCAGGGGTTGAGCTCCATGTGGACGCTGATGCCGCCGATCACCGCCTGCACCGGCACGACGAGGGTGAGGGCGAGGGAGATGAGGAACAGGTCCCACCGCGCCGCGATGAGCCGCAGCAGCATGATGACCGTGGCCAGGCAGATGAGGCCGAGGACGACGCCGAGCAGGCGGTTGCCGAACTCGATGAACCCGTGGAGGCCCATGTCCGGCGTGTTCGTGATCGACACCCCGTCGCACGTCGGCCAGTCCGGGCAGCCCAGGCCAGAGCCCGTCAGGCGCACGAGCGCGCCGGTCACGACGATGAGCGCCTGGGCGATGAGCATCGCCCAGGCGAGCGCGCGCACGACGGGGGTGACGGTGCTGGGCTGCCACCGGCGCTCGGTGCGCGCCTGCTGCGCGGCCTTCGCCGGGCGCCGTCTGCCGCGCGCGCCGCGCTGCGGGCGGGCGCCGCGATCGTTCTGGTCGTCGTGGTCGTGGGGGGCGGTGGGCTGCTGCGTCGACATGATGCCCTCAGTGTCTCATCGACCGTCGAAGCTGAACCACGCGCGGCACCCCGCCACGCCGAGGACGGCCCAGATCGCCATGACGGCCAGGGCCGGCCAGTCGATCGTCCCCGCGAGCACGGCGGCGCGCATCGCATCGCCCAGGGCCCCGAACGGCAGGATGGCCGTGATCTGCCCCCACAGCCCGGGCGGGGCGATGAGGATCCCGCCGGCGCCGGCCATGAGCACCCAGACGATGTTCGCCCCGGCCAGTGTCGCCTCGGCGCGCAGGGTGCCCGCCATGAGCAGCGCGAGGCTCACGAGCGAGGCGGTGCCGAGCACCCCCGCGAGCAGGACGCCCGGGACACTCACAAGGGCAGAGAAGCCCAGAGCCGCTGCGATGGCGAAGATGAGCGCGAACTGCGAGGCCACGACCGCGCACACCGCGATGAGCTTGCCGAGCACCAGGCCGCCGGCGCCGAGCGGCGTGGTCGCGAGCTGGCGGAGCACCCCGTAGCGGCGCTCGAACGCGGTGGCGATCGCCTGGCCCGCGAACGCCGTCGAGGCGATGGCGAGTCCCAGCACACCCGCGGTCGCGACGTCCACCCGGGGGCCCGCCTGCGGATCGGCGCCCACGGCGTCGAGGATGCGGGTGGTCGACAGGGCGATGAGGACGCCCACGGGCACGAGGACGCTGAGGAGGAGCTGCTCGCCGTTGCGCACGATCGAGCGGACCTCGAACGCCGCCTGGGCGGCGATCCGGCGGGCTGGCGGCGCCTCGTTCGAGGCGGGCGGCGCGGCCGCGGTGGCCGCCTTGGGTGCGGGCCGGCCGCTCATCGCAGGCTCCTTCCGGTCAGGTCGAGGAACACATCGCCCAGGCTGCGCTCGGCCAGCGAGAACACGGCCGGCCGGACCCCCGCGTCCGCGAGGGCGCGCGCCGCCGCCGCGAGCCGGGCGGCGTCGAAGTCGGCCCGGATGCGCACCTCGCGCCCGTCGGCGTCGAGGGGGCCGAGCTGTGCCAGGGCATCGAGCAGTACGGAGTCCGGGCCCGGACTGCCCGGCTCGGCGCGCATGACGATGCGCAGCTCGGAGGTGACCGCACCGCCCGGGGCATGGGCGGCGATGAGCTCGGCGACCGTGCCGTGCGCGATCACCCGGCCGTGGTCGATGACGGTGACCTCGTCGGCGAGCGTCTGGGCGTCGGCCATGTCGTGGGTGGTGAGGACGACCGCGACGCCGTCGGCGCGCAGCTCGCCGATCACCTCGGCGACCGCGAGTGCGGCCTGGGGGTCGAGCCCGGCCGTGGGCTCGTCGAGGAAGACGAGGCGCGGGCGGCCGATGAGCGCGGCGGCGAGCGCGACGCGCTGGCGCTGCCCGCCGGAGAGGCGGCGGATCGACCGGCCGGCGAACGCGGTGATGCCCAGCCGCTCGGCGAGCGGGCCCACCGGCAGGGGGTCGGCGTAGAGGCGCGAAAGATGGGTGAGGGCGGCGAGCGGCCGTGAGGCCATGGGCAGGCCCCCGTCCTGGAGCATGACGCCGGTGAGCCCGGCGGTGCGCGGGTGGGCCGTGCGCGGGTCAAGGCCGAAGATGCGCACGCTGCCGCCCGCGGGGCGCAGCATGCCGACGGCGGCCGCGATCGTCGTGGACTTTCCGGCCCCGTTGGGGCCCAGCAGCGCGAGGACGCGGCCGGGCTCGGCGCTCAGGCTGACTCCGTCCACGGCGCGGATGCGGCCGAAGTCGACGCGCAGATCGCGGATGTCGAGCGGCTGCGGTGGGGGGACGGGACTCACGGTCGGCCATTCTACGTGCTGGGGCGCCGCGCCGGGCCTCCGCAGGCCCCCGGGGCCCTTAGGCGACCCTGCATTTACAGGGAATAATTTACGTAACAGAATCCTTATAGAAGTCCGAGCGAAGGCCCGGACGCGCCGGTCAGCGGCGCGCAGAACGCGAAGCGGAGGGGGAGAGCGATGACGGCAGCGCAGCGGCCCCAGCAGCGCACTCCGGAGGACGCGCGCACCCGCCAGAAGGTGCTCCGCTACGTCCTCGACCACGGGCCCATCAGCGCCTCGGGCGTGGCCCGGGCCCTCGACCTCACCGCCGCGGCGATCCGCCGCCACCTCGATGCCCTGAGTGAGGACGGCTACATCGAGGTGCGCGAGCTCGCCGGGGTCAAGGCCGGCCGCGGCCGGCCGGCCCGCCACTACGTCGTCACCTCGATGGGCCACAGCTCGATCTCCAACGCCTACGACGACCTGGCCGTGCGCGCCCTCGAGTACCTCGAGGACGCCGCCGGCGACGAGGCCGTCGAGGCCTTCGCCCGCTCCCGGGTGGAGGAGCTCAAGGCCGCGCTGCGCGCCCGCGTGGGCGAGGCCCGCGCCGATCGCCGCGGCTCGGTGGCCCAGCGCTCGCGCGACCTGGCCGCCGGCCTCACCGCCGAGGGCTACGCCTCGACCGCCTCGCCGGTGGCCGTGGGCACCCCGCTCGAGGCCATGCAGCTGTGCCAGGGGCACTGCCCCATCCAGCACGTCGCCGAGCGCTTCCCGCAGTTCTGCGAGGCAGAGCTCGAGATGTTCGCAGAGGTGCTCGGCGTCGACGTCCGGCGGCTGTCGACCCTGGCCTCCGGCGCCCACGTCTGCACGACCCACATTCCGACGTCGGTCCTCAACCGACCGCTCATCGACCAGACAGACCACACACAAGGAGGTCCGCGATGACCGACACCAGCAACCCGATCCTCGAGGCGAACCCGGAGCTCAAGGACATCGGCGCCTACCAGTACGGCTGGCACGACGAGCACGACGCCGGCGCCGAGGCCCAGCGCGGCCTGAGCGAGGACGTCGTGCGCCGCATCTCGGCGCTCAAGGACGAGCCGGAGTGGATGCTCCAGCGCCGCCTGCGGGCCCTCAAGATGTTCGGCAAGAAGCCCATGCCCAACTGGGGCGCCGACCTCACCGGCATCGACTTCGACGACATCAAGTACTTCGTGCGCTCCACCGAGGGCCAGGCGCAGTCCTGGGAGGACCTCCCCGAGGACATCAAGGCGACCTACGACCGCCTGGGCATCCCGGAGGCGGAGAAGCAGCGCCTGGTCGCGGGCGTCGCCGCGCAGTACGAATCCGAGGTCGTCTACCACAAGATCAACGAGGAGCTCGAGCGCCAGGGCGTCATCTTCCTCGACACGGACACCGGCCTCAAGGAGCACCCGGAGATCTTCGAGGAGTACTTCGGCTCCGTCATCCCGGCCGGCGACAACAAGTTCTCCGCGCTCAACACCGCGGTGTGGTCCGGCGGCTCGTTCATCTACGTGCCCAAGGGCGTCCACGTCGAGATCCCCCTGCAGGCCTACTTCCGCATTAACACGGAGAACATGGGCCAGTTCGAGCGCACGCTCATCATCGCCGACGAGGGCTCCTACGTGCACTACGTCGAGGGCTGCACCGCGCCCATCTACAAGTCCGACTCGCTGCACTCCGCCGTCGTGGAGATCATCGCGAAGAAGGACGCCCGGGTGCGCTACACGACGATCCAGAACTGGTCGAACAACGTGTACAACCTCGTGACCAAGCGCGCCATCGCCGAGGCCGGCGCCACCATGGAGTGGGTCGACGGCAACATCGGCTCGAAGGTGACGATGAAGTACCCGGCGATCTGGATGACCGGCGAGCACGCGCGCGGCGAGACGCTGTCCGTGGCCTTCGCCGGCGCCGACCAGCACCAGGACACCGGCGCGAAGATGGTCCACGCGGCGCCCAACACCCACTCGTCGATCGTGTCGAAGTCCGTGGCGCGGGCGGGCGGCCGGGCCGGCTACCGCGGCCTCGTCCACGTCCACCCGGGCGCCAAGGGCTCGTCGAACAACGTGCTGTGCGATGCGCTGCTCGTCGACAACGTCTCCCGCTCCGACACGTACCCCTACATCGACATCCGCGAGGACGACGTGTCCCTGGGCCACGAGGCCACGGTGTCGAAGGTGAGTGAGGACCAGCTCTTCTACCTCATGAGCCGCGGACTCGAGGAGACGGAGGCGATGGCGATGATCGTGCGCGGCTTCGTCGAGCCGATCGCCCGCGAGCTGCCCATGGAGTACGCCCTCGAGCTCAACCGGCTCATCGAACTGCAGATGGAGGGCGCGGTCGGCTGAGCCCCGCTCGCCCCGCCCGCCATCGCGCCAGCCCACTGAGGAGAAACAGGACACATGACTGAAACCCTGGCCAGCGCTGCCGAGGTGCAGGTTCCCGCGTCATCGCGCAGCGACCGCACCCGCAGCTTCGACGTCGCGGACTTCCCGGCCATCACCGGCCGCGAGGAGGAGTGGCGCTTCACGCCGGTCAAGCGGCTCGCCCCGCTCTTCGCCGACCGCGCCACCGGCGCGCAGCTCGCGGTCGACGAGCAGCTGCCCGCCGGCGCGACCGTGGAGACGGTCGACCTCGCCCACGCCACGGGCATGGGCATCCTCGAGCCCGAGGACCTGCCGGCCGCGATCGCCGCGGCGAACGCGCCCGGCGTGCGCCACTACGACGTGCCCGCCGACACCGAGCTCGACGGCCCGCTCATCATCCACGCCGACGGCCAAGGCGGGGATGAGCCGGTCCACGGCCACGTGCTGGTCACGGTGGGCGCGAATGCGAAGGCCACCGTCATCGTCGAGCACGAGGGTCGCGCGGACTACTCCGAGCTCGTCTCGCTCGTCGTGGGCGACGGGGCCGCCGTGACGTTCGTGTCCCTGCAGCTGTGGGCCGACGGCGCGGCGCACCTGGGCCAGCACGACGCGATCGTGGGCAAGGACGCGCAGCTCAAGCACATCGTCATCACACTCGGCGGGGAGGTCGTGCGGCTGAACTCCAACGTCCGCTACGCCGGGCCCGGCGGGCAGGCGGAGCTGCTGGGCCTCTACTTCGCGGACGCGGCCCAGCACCTCGAGCACCGCACGTACATCGACCACAACACCCCGCGCGCCACCTCGAACGTCATGTACAAGGGTGCTCTGCAGGGCGTGGACGCGCGCAGCGTGTGGATCGGCGATGTGCTCATCCGCCCCGAGGCGATCGGGATCGACACGTACGAGCTCAACCGCAACCTCGTCCTCACCGAGGGCGCTCGCGCCGACTCCGTGCCCAACCTCGAGATCGAGACCGGCGACATCGAGGGCGCCGGGCACGCCTCGTCGACCGGCCGGTTCGACGAGGAGCACATGTTCTACCTGCTCAGCCGCGGCATCCCTGAGGTCGTCGCGCGCCGGCTCGTGGTCCGCGGCTTCTTCAACGAGGTCGTGCAGAAGATCCGCGTGCCCGCGATCGAGGACGTCATCACCGAGAAAATCGAAGAAGAGCTGGCGCGGAGCGTCCTGTGACCATGCTCGCCGCGTGCGCCTCGGCGGACGTGCCCGCGGGCAGCGCCCTGCGGGTCGTCCTCGAGGGCGTCGAGGTGTGCGTGGCGCGCGCCGACGACGGCACCGTCCACGCGGTCAACGACCTGTGCACGCACGGCGAGGTCTCGCTCGCCGAGGGCGAGGTGCTCGGCTGCGCGATCGAGTGCTGGCTCCACGGCTCCGCGTTCAGCCTGGAGACGGGCGTCCCGGAGAGCCCGCCGGCGTTCGAGCCCGTCGCCGTGTACGCCTGCGATGAGCGCGACGGCACCGTGTTCGTCGACCCGACCACTACGAAGTAAAGGAATCCCATGTCCACTCTCTCCATCCGCGATCTGCACGTCAGCGTCGTCACCGAGGCCGGGTCCAAGGAGATCCTGCGCGGCATCGACCTCGACATCGACTCGAACTCGACCCACGCGATCATGGGCCCCAACGGCTCGGGCAAGTCGACGCTGGCCTACGCCCTGGCCGGCCACCCCAAGTACGAGATCACCCAGGGCAGCGTGACGATCGACGAGGAGAACCTCGTCGACATGTCCGCCGACGAGCGCGCCCGCGCCGGCCTCTTCCTCGCCATGCAGTACCCGGTCGAGGTCCCCGGTGTGACGGTGACGAACTTCCTGCGCTCGGCCAAGACCGCCATCGACGGGGAGGCGCCCAAGCTGCGCACCTGGACGAAGGAGCTGTCCGAGGCGATGAAGCAGCTGCGCGTGGACCCCGAATTCGCCTCGCGCAACGTCAACGAGGGCTTCTCCGGCGGTGAGAAGAAGCGCCACGAGATCCTCCAGATGGAGCTGCTCAAGCCGCGCTTCGCGATCCTCGACGAGACCGACTCGGGCCTCGACGTCGATGCGCTGCGCATCGTCTCCGAGGGCGTCAACCGCGCGCGGGAGAACACGGACGTGGGCGTCCTGCTCATCACCCACTACACGCGCATCCTGCGCTACATCAAGCCCGACCACGTCCACGTGCTCGTCAAGGGCAAGGTCGCCGAGGAGGGCGGCCCCGAGCTCGCCCAGCGGCTCGAGGACGAGGGCTACGACCGCTTCCTGACCCAGACGGCCTGATGCTCTCGGCCGCCCAGGTCGCCCGAATCCGCAACGACTTCCCGGTCTTCGACCGGGAGGTCGCGGGCACCCCGCTCGCCTACCTGGATTCCGGGGCGACGGCGCAGAAGCCCGCGACCGTCATCGACGCCGAGCAGGACTTCTACGCCCAGCGCAACGCCGCCGTGCACCGCGGCGCGCACACGCTGGCCGTGGAGGCTACCGAGGCGTTCGAGGGCGCGCGCGCGGCCGTCGCCGCATTCGTGGGGGCGGACCCGGACGAGCTGTGCTGGACGAAGAACGCGACCGAGGCGCTCAACGTCGTCGCCTACGGGCTGGCCAACGCCTCCGCGGGCCTGGGCGGTGCTGAGGCCGCGCGCTTCGCCCTGGGCCCCGGCGACACGATCGTCGTCACGGAGATGGAGCACCACGCGAACCTCGTGCCGTGGCAGCAGCTGGCCGCGCGCACAGGCGCCGGGCTGCGCTGGATCCCCCTGGCCGAGGACGGGCGCCTCGACCTCACGGAGCTCGACGACATCGTCGACGAGCACGCGAAGGTCCTCGCGTTCTCCCACGTGTCGAACGTGCTCGGGACGATCAACCCGGTCGAGGCGCTGGTGGAGCGGGCCCGCCGGGTGGGCGCGCTCACCGTGCTCGACGCCTGCCAGTCCGCCCCGCACCTGCCCCTGGACCTGCACGGGCTGGGCGTCGACTTCGCGGCGTTCTCCGGCCACAAGATGCTCGCGCCCACCGGCATCGGCGCGCTCTACGGCCGCGCGGAGCTGCTGGCCGCCCTGCCGCCGGTCCTCACCGGCGGCTCGATGATCACGACCGTGACGATGGAGGGCGCGCAGTTCATGGCGCCCCCGCAGCGGTTCGAGGCGGGCACGCAGCCCGTCGCACAGGCCGTGGGCTTCGGCGCCGCCGTGGACTACCTCCGGCACATCGGGATGGCGGCGATCGCGGACCGCGAGGAAGCCCTCGCCCAGCGCCTCGTCGAGGGCGTGGCGCGCATCCCCGGCGTGCGGCTGCTGGGGCCCGCCGATGCGGCCGGCCGGATCGCGTCGGTGGCCGTCGACGTGCAGGGCGTCCACGCCCACGACGTCGGGCAGTACCTCGACGCGCAGGGCGTCGCGGTCCGGGTGGGCCACCACTGCGCCCAGCCCCTGCACCGGCGCTACGGCGTCACCGCCTCCACCCGTGCGAGCGCCTACCTCTACACGACCGACGAGGAGTGCGAGCGCTTCCTCGCCGCGCTGGCCGAGGTGCGCGGCTTCTTCGGGGCGGACTCGTGAGCGGCCTCGACCAGCTCTACCAGCAGCTCATCCTCGACCACGCCAAGCGCCGGACGGGCAACATGCCCCTGCTCGGCGCGGCCGAGCCCCCCGTGGGCGCGTCCCACCAGATCAACCCCACGTGCGGGGACGAGATCACCGTGGAGGCCCGCCGCGATCCCGCCACGGGCCGGCTGCTCGTGCGGTGGGACGGCGAGGGCTGCTCGATCTCCATGGCGTCGGCCTCCGCGATGACGGAGCTGGCCGAGGAGTGCGACCCCGAGGGCTTCAACGCCCTCGAGGCCCGATTCCACGAGCTCATGCACTCCCGCGGCCAGGCCCAGCCCGATGAAGAGGCACTGGGCGACGCGGCCGCGTTCGCCGGCGTCTCGAAGTTCCCCGCCCGCGTCAAGTGCGCCCTGCTGGCCTGGATGGCCCTCAAGGACGCTGTCTACCAGATCGAAGGAGCCGATCGTGCCTGAAGTCATCGACGCCCCGCAGAATGCCACCCCGGAGGAGGTCCTCGAGGCCCTCATGGACGTCATCGACCCCGAGCTCGGCGTCAACGTCGTCGACCTGGGCCTCGTCTACGGCGCCGCCGTGGAGGAGGACGGGACCGCGGTCGTCGAGATGACGCTGACTTCCGCCGCATGCCCCCTTACCGACGTGCTCGAGGACCAGGTGGCCATGAGCCTCGAGGGCATCGTGCCGGCGGTGCGCATCAACTGGGTGTGGATGCCGCCGTGGGGCCCGGAGAAGATCACCGAGGACGGCCGCGAGCAGATGCGCGCCCTCGGGTTCAACATCTGAGGCTCACGAGACACTGAGTCCCACGAACCTCGCGGGCTTGCGACGCTCCGAGAATCCGAGGCTCACGCCGGGAACCGGATCGTCACCACCGCGACCAGCGGCTGAGCCGACTGGGGGTGGTTGACGACCGGCGCCGTGTGGCGCGCCTGTGGGACCTCGCGCGGGCTCGTGTGCGGATACGCGCGGTTGGGCTGCTCCGCCGCGGCCTGCTCCGGGCCGGGCTGGCCCGGGCCGGTCTGGTCTGGATGCGTCTGCGCTGCCCCGGTGGGCACGATCACGACCGGGGCATCGGCCCGCTCGCCCGCTGGACCGCCGCCCGCTGGACCGCCGCTCGCGGTACCGCCGTCCGTACCGTCGGCCACGGCACCGAGGGCGGCGGTGCCGAGGGCCACGGTGTCGAGGCGTCCGAGTGCCCGCGCGGCGGACCCGGCGAGCGCGGTCGCGAGCCGCTTGCGCGCCTCCTGCGCGGTGTGTCGCGCCCGGTGCTCCGCGCGCAGCTCCGCGACGCGGTCGAGCGCCGCCTCGCCGGCGCGGACGGGATGGCCCTCGGCCAGTGCGTGCGCGGCCGGGGCGATGTCGTTCAGCCCCGGGGGCTCGTGCCCTGCGGGGGCGTGGGCGAGCGCGGCGCGCAGCTCGGCCGGCACCTGTGCGGCGGGCAGGAGCGCGCAGTCGCCCTCGAGCACCGTGGCGAGCACCGCCTCGCCGGGCTCGGCGGCCAGCGGCAGCGGCGCGCTCAGGCGCTCGAGCCGGACCTCCGCCTGCGCCGCGGCCCGCCGGACCATGACATTGAAGTCCAGCGTGGGCTCGGCGACGAGCAGCGATTCGACCGTGTCCTCGCCGCGGAAGCGGATCGTCTCCGTGGGCGCGAGCTCCCAGGCCTTGCCGTCGATGCGCAGCGTCAGGTGCGCGGGGCCCAGGCACACGAGCGTGCGGTCGATGCCCGGCAGGGGGCTGAACGGCGAGGGCGAGTCGACCGTGGCGATGCTCACGCGCCAGTCCCAGCCGGTCCCGTCCTCGGCGCCGGCGCGGGGTGCGGCGGGCCCGCCCTCCGGGGTCGGGGCGCCGGGCCGGCCGGGCACCGGGGGCGCGCTGCCGCGCAGCACCTCGGCGGTGGTGCCCTGGCCATTGGCCCACGGCTGCTCCCGGCAGTCGGCGCGGCGGACGATGAGGGGCGGCCAGCCGCCCGGCTCGCTGGGCTCGCTCATGGGCTCCTCCTGGACTGCTCGGCCGCCGGTCGGGCGGGGCTGGATCGCACGGCGCGGGTTTTCAGCTGGTGCGGGATCAGATGGTGCCGGTTCAGACGGTGCTGGGGGAGAACGTGTCGCAGGTCTGGGGCTCGGCTGCGCTGTAGCCGCGCATGAACCACGTCTCGCGCTGCTGGGCCGTGCCGTGGGTGAAGCTCTCCGGCGTTACCCGCCCGCGCGCCTTGCGCTGGATCCGGTCATCGCCCACGGCCTGGGCCGCGGAGACCGCCGACTTCACATCGTCGCCGGTGAGCGGCTCCAGATACGGCTCGCCGGTGACGGGGTCGGAGGTCTGCGCCGCGTTGGCCGCCCACACCCCGGCGTAGCAGTCGGCCTGCAGCTCGAGGCGCACCGAGGACGACTGCGGCCCGGTGTCGCCCTGGCGCGCGCGCTGCGAATCGCCGGTCAGCGCCTGGATGTGGTGGCCGAATTCGTGGGCGACGACGTACTCCTCCGCCAGCGGCCCGCGATCGGCGCCGTACTGCGAGCGCAGCTCGTCGAAGAAGCCCACGTCGAAGTAGGCCGTCCGGTCCGCGGGACAGTAGAACGGGCCCATGGCCGAGCTCGCGGACCCGCACCCCGTCGACCAGCTGCCGGAGGTGAGCACGGCGTCCGGCCGCGCGTACTTCACGCCCAGCGCAGAGGCGCCGGAGGGCCAGTACTGGTTGAGCGAGTTCACGGTCCCCACGACGCGGCAGCGCGCATCGCGGTTCGCGTCCTCCCCGGTCCTGCACGTCTCCGCGAGGGAATCCGAGCCGCTCGAGCTGACCTGGGCGTCGTCGTAGGCCGCGGAGCCGTGCGAGGCCTGGTTGAGGAAGTCCGGCCCGAACAGGAACAGGCCGATGACGAGCACCGCCACCCCGCCCAGGCCACCGCCCACCTTGATGGGCAGACCCAGGCCGCCCCCGCCTCCGGAGCGCTGGGAGACCTGCGAGGTATCGAGCCCGCTGCCCGGTGAGAATGTCATGGCAGTAGCATAGTGGGGGCCTTCGCGCGCCCCTGTGCGAGAGCCCCTGCGCCAGAGCCCGAGGAGGGACGCCCGTGACGATCATCGCCGCAGCCGACGGCTCCGCCCTCGGCAACCCCGGCCCGGCCGGCTGGGCCTGGTACATCGACGACGCCTCGTGGGCCGCCGGCGGCTGGGACAACGCGACGAACAACCGCGGCGAGCTCCAGGCCGTCCTCGAGCTCCTGTGCGCGGTGCACGCCGCGGCGCAGGCGGGCACGATCCCGGGCGACGAAGGCCTGCGGATCCTCTGCGACTCCCAGTACGTCATCAACGCGGTGACGAAGTGGATGGCCGGCTGGAAGCGCAAGGGCTGGAAGAAGGCCGACGGCAAGGCGGTGCTCAACCGCGACCTGCTCGAGCAGCTGGACGCGGCGCTGGCCGAGGTGCGCGCCGAGGGTCGCGCGGTCGACTTCGAATGGGTCAAGGGCCACAACAACCACCCGCTCAACGAGGCCGCCGACGCCCGCGCGCGCGGCGCCGCCGAGGCGTTCCGGCGCGGGGAGCCGCCCCAGACCGGCCCGGGACTCGCCGGGGCGCCCTCCGCCGCGCGCGAGGCGCGCTCCGGCGCCGCCCCGACCCGCGCCTCGGGCGCGGAGAAGGGGGAGGGGCGCCCGGCTCCCGCGGCCGCCGCCGAGCCCACCGGGGCACCGGGAGTCAACGGTGCGGCGGGCGCCAGCGGCGCCCCGAGTGGCGCCGGTGCCGTGACCACCGTGGCCTGCAGCCTGCCCGGGGATGTCGCCGCGCAGATCGTGCGCCGGGCGAAGGCGGCGGGCAGGCGCCCCCAGGAGGAGCTCGCCGAGCTCATCATGCTCGGCCTCGCCCAGCGCTACGGCGGCGCGGCCGCCGCGGACAGCCCGCAGTGAGCGCGTCCCGCGCCACCCCGGCGGCGATCCGCACGGCCCGAGCATCGTCCGGCACAGCGCCACCCCGTACAGCACCGTCCCACACACAGCCCCAGGAACGCACGCACCCGATGGAACCGGAGAACCGAACGCCATGATCGCAGCACACGACCTGGAGGTCGTCGTCGGCTCCCGCACCCTCATGAGCGGGGTGTCCTTCCGCGTCGACACCGGTGACCGCGTGGGCCTCGTGGGGCGCAACGGGGCCGGCAAGACGACGCTGACGAAGGTCCTCATGGACGAATTCGCCCCGGAGGGCGGCACCGTCACCCGCTCCGGCAGCACCGGCTACCTGCCGCAGGATCCCCGCTCCGGCGATCCGAAGGCCACCGGCAAGGAGCGCATCCTCTCCGCCCGCAGCCTCGACGTGCTCGCCCGGCGCATGCGCCGCACGGAGGAGCAGATGTCCAGCCCCGACGAGAAGACGATGGTCAAGGCGATCGAGAAGTACCCGCGCGTCGAGGCCGAGTTCGTGGCGGCGGGCGGTTACGCGGCCGAATCGGAGGCGCTCACGATCGCGGCGAACCTGGGCCTGGGCGCGGACCTGCTCGAGCAGGAGATCCAGACGCTCTCCGGCGGCCAGCGCCGCCGCGTGGAGCTCGCGCGCATCCTCTTCGAGGGCCCGGACATCATGATCCTCGACGAGCCCACCAACCACCTGGACGCGGAGTCCGTGCTGTGGCTGCGCGACTACCTCAAGGTGTACTCCGGCGGGCTCATCATCATCTCCCACGACCTGGACCTCATCGAGGAGGTCGTGAACAAGGTCTTCTTCCTCGACGGCAACCGCCAGGTCATCGACATCTACGCGATGGGCTACCGGCAGTACCTCAAGCAGCGCGAGGCGGACGAGCGCCGCCGCCGCCGCGAGCGCACGAACGTGGAGAAGAAGGCCGCGGCGCTCAACGCGCAGGCGGACAAGATGCGGGCGAAGGCGACGAAGACGGTGGCCGCCCAGAACATGGCCAAGCGGGCCGAGCGGATGCTCTCCGGCCTCGAGGCGGAGCGCGCCGCGGACAAGGTCGCCCACCTGCGCTTCCCCGCGCCCGCGGCCTGCGGTCGCGTGCCGCTCACGGCGGACGGGCTGTCGAAGTCCTACGGGTCGACCGAGGTGTTCACCGGCGTGGACCTCGCGATCGACCGCGGCACCCGCGTCGTCGTGCTCGGCTTCAACGGCGCGGGCAAGACAACGCTGCTCAAGCTGCTCGCGGGGATCGAGGCGCCCGACTCCGGGGCCGTCGTGCCCGGCCACGGCCTCAAGCTCGGCTACTACGCCCAGGAGCACGAGACCCTCGACACGGACCGCACGGTGCTGGAGAACATGCGCTCGGCGGCCCCGGACCTCGATGACACCGGGGTGCGGACCGTGCTGGGCTCGTTCCTGTTCTCCGGCGACGATGTGCACAAGCCGGCGGGCGTCCTCTCCGGCGGCGAGAAGACGCGCCTGGCGCTGGCCACCCTCGTCGTCTCGAGTGCGAACGTGCTGCTGCTCGACGAGCCGACGAACAACCTCGACCCCGCCAGCCGGGAGGAGATCCTCTCCGCCATCCGGCGCTATGAGGGCGCGATCGTGCTCGTCACCCACGACGAGGGCGCGGTGAGCGCCCTCGATCCGGACCGCGTGCTCCTGCTGCCGGATGCGGACGAGGACCTGTGGAACGACGGGTACCTCGACCTCGTGACCCTGGCCTGAGCGGCGCGGGCCCAGTGCCGCGGGCTTGGATGCCCCGGGCTCAGACGCCCTGGTCGTCGAGGCCCTCGTCCTCCTCGTCCTCCCAGTGGGGCCGCTTGATGCCGCGCCGCGGACGGTAGGCGGTCTCCGCCCCGCCCCCGTAGCGCGACTCGTCGCCCAGTCGGGCGCCGCTGGCCAGCGCGTCCTTGTCCACGAGCACGAAGCCCTCGTCGGCCTCCGCGGATTCGCGGGCATCGGCCCGGGCGCGGTCCTCGGCGCGGGCGCTGCGCTCGCGCCGGGCGCCGATGAGCACGGCGACGAGGATCATGATGCCGAACGCGATCCACTGCATCGTGTACGACAGGTGCGAGCCCGGGTCCGTGTTCGGCTTGGGCAGCGGCTGCAGGCCGTCCTGCCCGGCCGGCTCCTCCGCGGCCATCTCGCCGTAGACGTGAGCGTAGGGCTCGTCCATGCCGGGGATGCGCGCCGGGTCGATCGCCTTGATCGACCCGGGCGGATTGTCGTCCTTCGCCCCGTCCTGGGCCGGGCGCAGCCACATCGTCACCGTCGTCTGGCCCTGGGGCGGCTGCGGCAGCGAGTCGAGCTCCGGCTGCGGGCTGTCGCTGGGCACCGGCACCCAGCCGCGCACCACCGCGATCTGCCCGCCGCGCTCGAGGTCGAAGGGCACGACGACGTAGAAGCCCACCTGGCCGCCCAGGCTGCGGTTGCGGGCGAGCACCGTGTGCGCGGTGTCGTAGCGCCCGTGCCCGCTGACCTTGGTCCACTCCTGGTCCGCCCGCAGCGTGTCGTCCCTGGTCGCCAGGGCCTGGTTCAGCGGCACGGGGCTGCCCTCGTAGTGGGTCTCGATCGTGGCGATCTGGGCGTCGCGCTCCTCGCGGCGGTGGTTCTGCCAGTTGGCCAGCAGCCCGCACGCGCAGGCCGCGAGGACGGCGAGCGCGATGTAGCGCAGCCAGCGGGAGGAGAGGATGAAGCTGTAGTCGCCGCGGGCCATCAGCCGGCTCCTTCCGGGATCTCCTCGACGTCTACGATCGCGCTGAGCATGCCGCGCACCTGCAGGTACTGGCCCAGGTAGGCGCGGTGCTCCTCGCACGCCAGCCACACCTTGCGCCGCTCGGGCGCATGGATCTTCGGATTGTTCCACAGTACCGCGTACGCGGCCTCTCGCGCGCAGTCGCGTGCGGAGCAGAGGAGCTCAGCCACGGCCGTCCTCCGTGCCCCGGGGCAGCTGACGGCCGGGCTCGATGACCTCGCCCACCACCACCTCGGGCTCGGAATCGGCCCGCGCGGGCCTGGCCGGCAGCGGCTGGTCCACCCGGGTGGGGGCCGGCACGCGGCGCTCGCGGTCGAAGCGGTTGGAGCGCGCATTGGCGATGAGCACGGCGATCCACGGCAGGACGATCGCGCCCGCGGCGAAGACCCACCGCAGCGGACCGGTGCACACGAAGGCCAGGAAGAAGCAGACGATGCGGATCGACATCGACAGCAGATAGCGCGAGGTGCGCGAGCGGATATCCGCCTCGTGCGAGTCCTCCGCATCGGTGACCTGGGTGCTTCCGGGGCTCTTCGGCATGGCCTACAAAAGCATACTCTCCGATTGTGGGCCCGCCACGGGTGCGCGGCCGCCCGGGCGGCGGTGGGATAGGTTGGGTGCGGCGGGCCGACCCGCCGCCCACGCACACCCCACGCAAGGAGCGCCCCGTGCCCGAACCGCGCGTCGTGCTGGTCACCGGTGGAAACCGGGGGATCGGCCGCACCATCGCAGAGGAATTCATCGCCGCCGGCGACCGCGTCGCCGTCACCTCCCGCAACGGGGACGCCCCGGAGGGCGCGCTGGCCGTCGCGGCCGACGTTACCGACGCCGCCTCGCTCGACGCCGCGTACACCCGGGTCGAGGAGGAGCTGGGCGACGTGGAGGTCATCGTCGCCAACGCCGGCATCACCCGCGACAACCTGCTCATGCGCATGGGGGAGGACGAGTTCTCCGCCGTCGTCGACACGAATCTCACCGGCGTCTTCCGCACGGTCAAGCGGGGGATCACGAACCTCATCCGGCACAGGTACGGCCGGATCGTCCTCATCTCCTCCGTCTCCGGGCTCTACGGGGTTGCCGGCCAGGCCAACTACTCCGCCGCGAAGGCCGGCCTCGTGGGCCTGGCGCGCTCGATCACCCGCGAGGTGGGCGCGCGCGGCATCACCGCGAACGTCGTGGCGCCCGGATTCGTGCGCACGGACATGACCGAGGAGCTGCCGGAGAAGCAGCAGCAGGAGTACCTCTCCGCCATCCCCGCCAAGCGCTTCGCCGAGCCGTCCGAGGTGGCGAAGGTCGTCCGCTGGGTCGCCTCCGACGAGGCCGCCTACATCTCCGGGGCCGTCATCCCCGTGGACGGCGGCCTGGGCATGGGACACTGAGGCCCGCGCCCCCCCATCGGCCGGCGGGCAGGCATGCCGGCCGGGCGCGCAGACGTCGCCCCGCGCGGGGCACAGCACCAGCAACCGAACAGGAAGGCAGTTCAGTGGGAATTCTCGAAGGCAAGCGGATCCTCGTCACCGGCGTGCTCACGGAGGCGTCGATCGCATTCGCCGCCGCCCGGCTCGCCCAGGAGCAGGGCGCGGAGGTCATCCTCTCCTCGTTCGGCCGGCAGATGAAGATCACCTCCGTCATCGCCGAGCGCCTGCCCCAGCCCGCCCGGGTCATCGAGCTCGATGCGACGAACGAGGACGACCTCGCCGCCCTGCCCGAGCGCCTGGAGGGCAACATCGACGGCATCGTCCACGCGATCGCGTTCGCGCCGAAGGACGCCCTGGGCGGCGTGTTCCTCGACACGCCGTGGGAGTCCGTGGCCAACGCCCTGCAGGTCTCCGCGTACTCGCTCAAGGCGATCTCCGTGGCCGCGCAGCCCGCGCTCAACACCGGGGCCTCGATCGTCGGCCTCACGTTCGACGCCCGCGTCGCCTGGCCCGCCTACGACTGGATGGGCGTGGCCAAGGCCGCCCTCGAGTCCGCCTCGCGCTACCTGGCCAAGTACATGGGCCCCAAGGGCGTGCGCGTCAACCTCATCTCCGCCGGGCCCCTCAAGACGACCGCGGCGAAGTCCATCCCGGGCTTCGAGGCGTTTGAGGACGTGTGGGGCACCCGGGCGCCGCTGGGCTGGGACCAGACGGACACGGAGCCCGCGGGCAAGGGCATCGTCGCGCTGCTCTCCGACTGGTTCCCCGCCACAACCGGCGAGATGATCCACGTCGACGGCGGCCTCCACTCGACGGGGTCCTGAGCCGATGCCGGTGCTCGTCATCGCCCGCCACGCCCACGCCGAGGACGGCGCGGGCTCCGATTTCGATCGCCGGCTCACCGCGGCGGGGGAGGCCGAGGCGGCCCGCGCCGCGGACTTCCTCGCGCCCCTGCCGCTGACCCACCTCGTCGCCTCCCCGGCCGCGCGCACGCGCGCCACCGGCGAGGCGCTCGTGCGCGCCCTGCGCGAGCGGGGCGGCGCCGAGGCGGTGCTCGAGTCCGATCCCGCGCTCTACAACGGCCCGGTGCAGGCCTGGCTCGACGCGATCGCCGCGATCCCGGGCGACGCCGCCGGGGCCTACATCGTGGGCCATCAGCCCAGTGCCGCCGCCACCGTCGAAACGCTCACCGGCACGGCACCCGAGTCCTTCCGGCCGTCGTCCGTCGCTGTCTTCGAGCTCGACTCGTGGGATGTGGAGCCGGGCCAGTACCCGGCCCCGCAGCTCCGGGACTTCGTGTGATGGACGGGGGCGCGATGGGCTGGTGCGCGATCCAGCCGTGCCGGTCGGGCACTTCGGCGCAGACGTTCTGGTCTCGTTGGAGCGCGCGGGCGGCCTAGCGGCACAGGTGCGCCACGTTCAACGCGGGGCGGGGCACACCGATGCGGAGGAAGCGGAGCTCAGGGCCGCTCTCCCGTGACCGCGGCCAGCACCGCGTCGAGGCGGCGCACCGAGATCGCGGCGTCGGCGGCCGCGACGAGCGCGGGCTTCGCGCAGAAGGCGAAGCCCATCCCGGCCGCCTCCACCATGTCGATGTCGTTGGCGCCATCGCCCACCGCGATCGTCTGCGAGCGGTCCACACCCCAGCGTTGCGCGAATTCGGCCAGGGCATCAGCCTTGGCCGCGCGGTCGATGACCGCGCCCACGACCTCGCCGGTGAGGCGGCCCGCGTCCACGCCCAGTCGGTTGGCCCGCGCGGCATCGGCACCGGCGTCGGCGGCGATGGCCTCGACGATGACGTCGAATCCGCCGGACACGAGCGCCACGCGCCCGCCTCCTGCTTGGACGCCGCGGACGAACTCCCGTGCCCCGGGTGTCATGCTCACCTGCTGCGCGACCTCGGCCAGCACCTCGACGGGCAGGCCCGCCAGCGTCCTCACCCGCGCGCGCAGCGAGGCCTCGAAGTCGAGCTCCCCGCGCATGGCGGACTCGGTGATCTCGGCGACCTGGGCGCGCACGCCGGCGTGGTCGGCGATGAGCTCGATGACCTCCTGCTCGATGAAGGTGGAGTCCACATCGCACACGGCCAGGCCCACGCCGTGCTCGGTGAGCGCTTCGGGCACGACGACGACGTCGGGGGCCGGAGACTCCGGCGCCTCCTGCGCGGCGCCCGCCGCGGTTCCCTCCGAGCGGGCCGCGCGCAGGCGCGCGCTGGCCGCGGGCACCTCGGCGGCGGGGACGAGCTCGCTGCTCAGGCCGTACGGGGCGGGGTTCGGGGCGATGGCGGAGATGCGCTGCATGGGCCCAGCTTAGGCGGGCCGTGCGGGCGGGCGCGGGCCGGGCGGCCTGCACGGCGCCCGTTGATGGCGGGCGGCCGCGACGGCTTGACCGCGGCTGGCCGCGGCGGCGCGCCGCCGGCTGAGCCGGGCGGCCCGCCGCGCCCAGGACTGGCCCGGCCGAACCCGGCTCAGGGCCCCCGGGTGATCGTGGCGACGACGTCGGCGGCCGCCGGGTGCAGGCGGGCGAGCAAGTGCCCCAACTCGGGCGGCTCGAGAGTGGCCGGCGCGAGGATGGGGGAGAGGGCGTCGTGGATGTCGAGCGCAGCGTGCAGCGGCATGGCCTGCGCGGGGTCCGGCAGCAGCGCGGAGAGCTCATCGCGCAGGCCGGGGCCGCCCATGTCCGCCTGCCAATCGCGCCAGGCCAACCCGCGCACCGCCTCGGGGGCGCGGCGGCCCAGCCGCTCGACGGTGCCCAGGCCCTCCATGACGGTCTGGCGCAGCTCGCGCACCGCCTCGGCGGCGCTCGCGGAGAAGAGCGGGGCGTAGGGGACCGGCGCGCAGTCGGCGGCGGTGAAGCCGCCCTCGTCGTCGAGGACGAGCACGGCGCGGGCCGTGCCCGCCGCCTCGGCGACGATGACGGCGCCTGCACGGGCGATCGGGCGGGCGAGCGCGCGGTCCACCCGCGGCACCGCATAGGGCAGCGAGGGGTGGACGAGTTGGCAGCGGAAGCCGTCGATGCCGGCGGCGCGCGCATCGGCGGCCCACAGCAGCAGCCCGCGGGGCTGCCCGCCCAGGGCCGGATCGGCCAGCGCGAACGGCACCGGCTCCTCGGAATCGGCGAACAGGGACACCGCGTGATCAGGGGCGATGCGGTGCTCGACGAGGGCCGCGAGGGCAAGCGAGGTGAGCAGCGTGGGCAGGGCGGACGGCACGCTGGCCAGGGTAGCCCATACGTTAGAGTTCGATGTATGAGCGATGTGCTGAAGCTTGAGGGCGTGAGCGTCCGGCGCGGAGACAATCGGCTGCTCGACGGCCTGTCGGTGAAGATCGAGGAGGGCCAGCACTGGGCCGTGCTGGGCCCCAACGGCGCGGGCAAGACGACGTTCCTCGAGATCGCGGCCGGCCGGCTCTTCCCCACCCAGGGCGAGGTCGAGATCCTCGGCGAGCGGCTGGGCCGCGTCGACGTGTTCGAGCTGCGCCCGCGCATCGGCTACGCCTCCGCTTCGCTGGCCCGCCACATCCCCACGGGTGAGACCGTCGCCGATGCCGTCGTCACGGCCGCCTACGGCGTGCTCGGGCGCTGGACGGAGGAGTACGACGAGCTCGACGTCGAGCGCGCCCACGACCTGCTCTCCGCCTTCGGCGTCGACGAGCTGGCCGAGCGCCGCTTCGGCTCCCTGTCCGAGGGCGAGAAGAAGCGCGTCCAGATCGCCCGCTCGCTCATGACCGATCCGGAGCTGCTGCTCCTCGACGAGCCGGCCTCCGGCCTGGACCTGGGCGGTCGCGAGGAGCTCCTCGCCGCGCTCACGGAGATCCTCAGCGACCGCCACGCGCCGGCCACGATCATGGTCACCCACCACGTCGAGGAGATCCCGGCGGGCACTACCCACCTGCTGCTCATCAAGCGCGGCCGGGCCGTGGCCGCGGGCCCGCTCGAGGAGGCCCTCACGCAGGAGAACCTCTCCGAGGCCTTCGGCATGCCCATCTCCCTGGCGCAGAGCGACGGCCGCTACCACGCGCAGGCCACCGCTTGATGGACACGTTGCAGATCGTCCTCATCCTGCTCGCAGGGGTGGGCGCGGGGGCGATCAACGCGGTCGTGGGCTCCGGCACCCTCATCACGTTCCCCGCGCTCGTGGCGTTCGGGGTGCCGCCCCAGACCGCCACGATGAGCAATGCGATCGGCCTCATCCCGGGCAACATCGCCTCCTCGCTGGGCTACCGCGAGGAGATTCGCGGGCAGGGCCGGCGCCTGCTGGGATGGGTCCCGGCCTCCGTGCTGGGTGCGCTGACCGGCGCCTATCTGCTCGTCCACCTGCCGGAGACTTCGTTCGAGGCGATCGTGCCGGCGCTCATCGTCGTGGCGCTCATCATGGTGATCGGCCAGCCCGCACTCCAGTCGTACCTGAAGAAGCGCAAGGCCGCCGCGGCCGCCGCCGGCAAGGAGGTCGCGGAGGCCGCCGAGCCCGGCCACGAGTCCGTGGGCCGCAAGATCGCCGTCTTCCTCGCGATCTACGCCACCGCCGTCTACGGCGGTTACTTCGCCGCCGCGCAGGGCATCATCCTCATCGGCCTGCTCGGCATGCTGCTCACGGATCCGCTGCAGCGCATCAACGGGATCAAGAACGTCCTCGTCCTCGTCGTCAATGCCGTGGCCGCGGCCAGCTACATCATCGTGGGCTTCGAGAAGATCAACTGGCTGGCCGCGCTGCTCGTGGCGATCGGCTCGCTGTTCGGCGGCTACATCGGCGCGCGGGTGGGCCGCCGGCTCAACCCGGTCGTGCTGCGCTGCATCATCGTCGTGCTGGGCCTCGTCGCGCTCTGGCGCATCCTCCAGATCCACTGAGCCGGGCATGGGACTGAGGCGGTCATGGGACTGAGGCGGGCGTGAGCACGCAGAAGAAGCCGGAGCCTGCCGCCGCCGAGGTGCGGGCCCAGGCCGCCGCCCACGGCGTCGACCCCGCGCGGCTCGTCTTCGTCGACGACGCCGCCGATGCCCGCCTGGCCGACTACACCCAGCTCACCGACGTCGCCCTGCGCCGCGTGCGCGAGCCGGCCGAGGGCATGTTCATCGCCGAGTCGGAGAAGATCATCCGCCGGGCGCTGGCGGCGGGCATCGCCCCGCGCTCGTTCCTCATGACGCCCCGCTGGTTCGCCGGCATCGCCGATGTGCTGGGCGGAAGCTCTGCGGCGGCGGGGGAGGGGCAAGCGGGGGCGCTGGGGGAGGAGGCTCCCATCTTCATCGGCTCGGCCGAGGTGCTCGAGTCGCTCACCGGCTTCCACCTGCACCGCGGTGCGCTGGCGGCGATGGCCCGCCCGGTGCTGCCGACGGTCGAGGCGGTGGTCGCGGGCGCCCGGCGCGTCGTCATCGTCGAAGACGTCGTCGACCACACGAACCTCGGCGCGATCTTCCGCTCGGCCGCCGGGTTGGGCGTCGACGCCGTGCTCATCACCCCGCGCAGCGCCGATCCGCTCTACCGGCGCTCCATCCGGGTGTCGATGGGCACCGTGTTCCAGGTGCCGTGGACGCGCATCGACCCGTGGCCCGGTGGCCTGGCCGCCCTGCGCGCGGCGGGCTTCCACACGGCCGCGCTCGCGCTCGACGAGCGCGCGGTGAGTCTGCGCGAGTTCGCGCGCAGTGCTCCGGAGCGCGTGGCGCTCATCATGGGCACCGAGGGCGACGGGCTGCGCCGCTCCACACTCGAGGCGGCCGACTCGACCGTCCTCATCCCCATGGCAGGGGGCGTCGACTCCCTGAACGTCGCGGCCGCGACGGCGGTGGCCTGCTACGCACTGCAGCAAGACTGACGGACGACACAAAGGAGCAACGATGACGATCACCCGCGAGGACCTGGGCGCCGCCCTCGAAGCCGGCGCCATCACCGGCGAGGTCGCAACGCCCCGGGAGAACAACCTCGACCACATCCGGCGCTTCCTCGCCGGGGAGCGGCAGTTCGACTTCGGGGTGGAGCTCACCCGCGACTGGGACTTCGACTCCGTCTTCGATCTCATGGTGAACCGCTGCGGGCTGCGGCCGGAGCGGGACTTCACCGAGGGCGTCGACACGATCTCCACGCAGCGCTGCATCGAGGGACTCGGTGCCCTGGGCACAGCGGTCGAGGAGGTGGCTGCGGCCGGCGGCCGGATCCTCTTCGCCACGGGCCACCCCGCGGGCCTCATGCCCGTGCACATGGCGGTGGCGGACTGGGCGCGCTCGCTGGGCGCCCAGCTCGTCGAGCCCGACGGCATGATCGAGGTGCCCGCCCTGGGCGGCGACCTCCGCCGCATCCGCGGGGTGTGGTTCTGGCAGCTGCACGGCGGCATCCCGCACACGCACCTCACCGAGCCCATGGAGCGCCTGCTCGCCGAGCTCGTGGCGCGCGGCGAGCCGGCTCCGGACCTCGTCGTCGCCGACCACGGCTGGGCCGGGCGCGCCGGCTCCGCGGGGCTGCGGACCATCGGCTACGCCGACTGCAACGACCCCGGCCTCTTCGTCGCCGAGGCGCAGGGCCAGCTCGAGGCGACGATCCCGCTCGACGACGATGTGGTCCCCACCCTCTACGAGCCGCTCATCGACTACGTGGTGGGCGGCGGCTGGAAGGCCTGAGGCCCCCAGCCCGAACGGGGCTCAGACCTCGACTGCCAGGTCCTCGACCACCTCGGCGGCGGGGAAGGCGGCCAGCGCGGCACCGGAGAGCACGATCTTCGACCCGCGGATGCCCGAGCCGATGATGATCGCATCGGACTGGGCCACGCGGGCATCGACGAGCACCCGGTAGTGCGCGGGCAGCCCCAGCGGCGTGATCCCGCCGTACTCCATGCCCGACTCGCCCACCGCGCGGTCCATCGGCAGGAACGAGGCCTTGCGCACGTCGAGCAGCTTGCGCACGCGCTTGTTCACGTCCGCGCGAGTGTGGGCGAGGACGACGCAGGCGGCGATCCGCTCGTCCTCACCGCGCGTGCCGGCCACGAGCACGCAGTTGGCGGAGTAGCGCGGATCCAGGCCGAGCGCCTCGTTGAGGGCTGCGGTGTCGGCGAGGTCCGGGTCGATGGCGAAGACATCGATGGCGGCATCGGCAGACTGGGCTGACTGGGCTGCGGCGATGGCCTCCGCGGTGGGGGCGGCGAGCAGCTCGAGGTGCTCGGCGGCGGGCAGGGGCGTCACTGTGTCGGGCAGGAAGTTCCACGTCATGCACGCCACACTAGCGGCGGCGCGGCGCGCGGTGGGATCGGCGCGTCACATGCGGTAGAGTTGAGCGTCGGCCCGCGGGATGCGGCTTGCTGCGCCTGCGCGGCGAGCGACATCGCTGGGCCCGCCTAAATTCGGACACTGGCCGGCGGCGCGAGCCGCACCAGGGGTCCTGACGAATTCAAGCAAAGGATACGCATGCGCAAGGACATCCACCCGGATTACCAGCCGGTCGTCTTCAACGACCTGGCCTCCGGCACCAAGTTCCTCACCCGCTCCACCGTCAAGGCGGAGAAGACGATCGAGTGGGAGGACGGCAACACCTACCCCCTCATCGACGTCGAGATCTCGTCCGCCTCGCACCCGTTCTACACGGGCAAGCAGCGCATCCTCGACTCCGCCGGCCGCGTGGAGAAGTTCAAGGACCGCTACAAGAGCTTCGGCAAGCGCGGCTGACCCTCAGCCTCACAGGGCGCCGCGACTGCAGCCGCCCACTGTGCTCCGCGAGGGCACACAGCCAAACGGCCCCGGGATCGCCCGGGGCCGTTTCGCTTTGCTGGGCCTTTTCGCTGTGCGAGGGCGCTTTGCTGTGCAAGTGCGCCTTGCGTGCGGATCGGGGGCAGAGCGAGAGGCGGCAGGCCCCGTCCTTCGCGCAGAAGCGGCGAGCGGGGAGCAGGCGCCGCTCAGGCGACCCGCACCTCGACGGCGGGGGTGGGGGCCACGCGCCACGCGGCGTGGTTGAGCGAGTTGACGCCCGTGGCGTTCGGCACGGAGGCCGCGATCCCATGGGCCACCCGCTCCTTGGCGGAGACCACCGCGTCGAGCACGCTGCGGCCCGTGGCCAGGCCCGCCGCGATCGAGGAGGCGAACGAGCAGCCCGCCCCGTTGACGAGCTCGTCGTTGACCTTCTGCGAGCTCAGCGTGGTCAGCGTCGTGCCGTCCCACACGACGTCCACGGCCTGGGCGCCTCCCAACCGCGCGCCCCCCTTGACGACGACCGTGCCTGCGCCCTGCGCATGGATGGCCTTGGCCGCCTCGACCATCTCCTCGACGCTCGTGAGGGACTCGGCACCGGCCAGCAGCGCGGCCTCGGCGAGGTTGGGCGTGATGACGGTGGCCTGCGGCACGAGGTGCTCGACGAAGAGGTCCTTGAGGTCGACCATCGTGCCCGCGCCCTTGCACACGAGTACGGGGTCGAAGACATAGGGCAGGCGGTTGTCGCGCAGGCGGCGGCTGAGCATGAGCGCCGTGTCCACGGACCCCAGCATGCCGGACTTGATGGCGTCGAAGCGGTGGATGGCCAGCGCGGACTCGAGCTGCTTGGCCACGAGGCCCGTGTCGAGGAACGCGATGTCGTGGGCGAAGCCGCCCGCGCTGTCACCGCTCCCATCCTCGCCCTCACCGTCGGTGCCCGCCGCCTCGCCCGTGCCGAACGTCACGATGCACGTGATCGCAGCGGCGCCGAACACGCCGTACTCCTCGAACATGGCGAGGTCGGCCTCGAGGCCGGCGCCGCCGGAGACATCGGAGCCGGCGATCGTGAGGGCACGCGGGGTGGACGAGGTCATGGGCGGAACTCCTTGGAGCAGAGGGTGCGGATCAGGGCAGAGCAGGGGCGGTGCCGTGCGGGGCGCTCCCGTCTCGCGGCCGCCTCATGCGCCGCCCGGATAGCCCAGCTGGCGCCAGGCCTCGTAGACGGCGATCGAGGCGGAGTTCGCCAGGTTGAGCGAGCGCCGCGAGGGCAGCATGGGGATGCGCACCCGCAGGTCGATGTGCTCATCGGCCACGACCTCGGCGGGCAGCCCCGTCGATTCCTGCCCGAACATGAGCACGTCGTCGGCATCATAGGACACGTGCTCGAACCGCTCGGACGTGTGGGTGGTGAAGGCGATGACGCGCCGGCCGCCCAGCTCGTCCCACAGGTGGGCGAGGTCCGGGTGGACGCTCACGTGCGCGAGGTCGTGGTAGTCGAGGCCCGCCCGCCGCAGCTTCGCGTCGCTCAGGTCGAAGCCCAGCGGCTCCACGAGGTGCAGGTGGGCCCCCGTGACCGCTGCCAGGCGGATGGCGTTGCCGGTGTTGCCGGGGATCTCCGGGGTGTGGAAGACGATGCTCAGGCTCATGGTGGCACCAGCTTACGGGGCCGCCCGCCTGCGGCTGCGGGGTGCATGCGCCGCGGGATCGGCCCGGCCTAGAAGACGATCTGCGCAGGCGGCGGGAACTCGTCGAACACCCCGCCCTGCACGGGGGCGAACTCGAGCATGCGGGGCGTGCGCTCGTCTGCGAAGAGGAGGAGGATGCCGCCTTCCGACGAGGCCATGAGGGGGCTCCCACCGCCACCGCCATCGACACCGGGCATCCCGGTTCCCGCCGCCGAGGCGCCGCTCGCCTCGTCCTCCGGGGTCAGGGTGATCGTGGGGCAGGTGCCGCAGCCGCACGTGTCGGTGACGACGAGGCCGCCGACGGCCGCCCTCCAGCGCTCGCGTTGGGCCGGTGTCACACCGGAGGTGGCAGCGGAGGCCAAGCCCGGCTTGGCCTCCGACGCGTGCTCGATCATGGCGAGCAGGACCGCGGTCTCCCGCTCGGTGAGGGGGCGAGGCTGCCCGGGCGGTCGCTCTGCTGTGCGGCGGGGCATGGGGCTACGGTACTGCGACCCGCGCGGGCGCCCACCGCTTTCGAATCGCGTCCCGGCCTTGCCGCGGGCTGTGCCCGCAGGGCCGGCGGTCTCGCCCCGGCAGCTTCAAAGTCACTGCCCCCGCTGCCTCGGTCGCGCCACCGCGTCGCCACATCCACAGGTCACCCTGCCCGCCAGGGCCCCTGAACTGGGGATTCGAAGAGGATTCGAATCGGGCTTGCCTCATTCGAACTGGCGTTCGATACTGGATGCCATGTCCGCACGCCCCGCAGCCGATCTCCAGGCGCTCACCGCACAGCTGAGCAGCCTGCCGGGCGTGCGCACCGGCCGCGAGCTGTTCGCCCAGCGGCCCGCCTTCCCCGTCAGCGAGGTGCTGGGCCCTCTGTTCGCCAGGGGCGGGCTGCCCCAGGGCGAGATCGTCCAGTTCACGGGCCCCCACGCGCTCTCGCTGGCGCTGGCGAGCGTCGCACGGGCCACGCGGGAGCAGCACTGGGCCGCGGCCGTGGGCGTGGGGGAGCCAGCCGTGGCCTCGGTGGCGGACTTCGGCGTGGACCTCGAGCGCTTCATCAGCCTGCGCACCCCGGGGGAGGACTGGCTGCGCGTCGTGTCCATCCTCGTCGAGACGTTCGACATCGTCATCGCCCGCCCCGCCTTCGCACCCTCGGCCGCGCAGCGCGCGCGGCTGGCCGCCAAGGTCCGCGAGCGGCGCATGACACTCATCAGCCTGGGCCCCTTCGCCGGAGCCGCGGAGCAGATCGCAACGGAGCCCGGCCAGTGGACGGGCACCTCGGCGGGGTGGGGGCGCCTGCGGCGCTGCGCCGTCACGGCCACCCACCCCCGCACGGGTGCCCACCGCCTCCTGCTGCCCGCGGACACGGGAGCCGCCGAGGCGGTGGTCCGGGCTGTCTGAGACCCCACCGGCGCTCACCGCACCCCCGCCCGCCGCCGCGGCGGCCCAGCGCACGCTCATCCTCACCGTCCCGGACTGGCCCGCGGCGGCCCTGGCCATGTCCCTGGGCCTGGGGCCCGCCGAGCCCGTCATCGCGCTCTCGGCCAACCGGGTGGTCGCCTGCACGGCCGCCGCCCGCGCGGCCGGCGTGGAGGTGGGGCTGAACAAGCGCGCCGCGCGCACCCGCTGCCCGGCCGCCCGCGCCCTGCCCCGCGACACCGAGGCCGAGCACCGCGAGTTTGCGGCGGGGATCGGAGTCCTCGAGGGGCTCATCGCCCGCTTCACGCTCATGGCCCCCGGCACGGTGGCCCTGCCGGCGGCCGCCCTGGCGCGCACGTGCCCGGACGAGGAGGCCGCGGTCGAAGCTGTCCTCACCGCCCTGACCGATGCGACCGGCTGGGAGGTCTTCGCAGGCCTCGCCGACTCCGCGTTCGCCGCGCTCCTGGCCGCCCGCACGGCCACGCGCGTGCCCCCGGGGCAGACGCCCGACTACCTTGCGGGCCAGCCGATCGCCGCGCTGACGGAGGCCGATGCGGACTTCGCCGAGTTCGCCTCCCTGTGCCGCAGGCTGGGCCTCGACCGGCTGGGCGATCTCGCCGCCCTGCCCGGCGGGGACGTCTACGCCCGCTTCGGGGCCGTGGGCGCCCGCGCCCACCGGCTGGCCTCGGGACTGAGCGACCGGCTGCCCGTCGACCACGTGCGCGCCCGCGACTTCTCCGCTCGCACCGTAGTCGAACCCGCCTCCACCCGCTCCGATGTGCTCTCCTTCAGCGCCCGCCAGGCGGCCGCCGCGCTCTTCGCCCAGGTCCGCGCGGCCGGGCTCGTGTGCGCACAGGCGACGATCGCGCTCACCGCCGCGACGGGGGACGTGAGCGCGCGCACCTGGCGCCTGGAGGCCATGGAGGAGACCCAGCTCGCGGACCGGGCGCGCTGGCAGGCGGAGGGCTGGCTCGCCTCGGGCGCGGTGGGGGCGGCCCAGCCGGACCCCGGGGATGCTCCCGCGGAGCTCGCCGAGGACGGCATCGCCGCGATCGAGATCACCGCCGCCGAGCTGCTCGAACCGCTGGCGGCCCAGCACAACCTCTTCGATGCCCAGACCGGCGAGGTGGGGCGCACGCTCGAGCGGCTCCAGGGCCTCTTCGGCGCCGATGCCGTGCTGGTGCCCGGCCTGCAGGGCGGGCGCGAGCCCGCGGAGACGAACCTGTGGACCCCGTGGCGGCAGGCCCCGCACCCCGAGCGCGACCCCGATGCACCCTGGCCCGGTGAGCTGCCCAGCCCGCGGCCCACGCTCGTCGAGCACACGCCGGTCGACCTCCTCGATGCGCGCGGGCACACGGTCATCGCCCGCCCTTCGGGCCTCGACAGCGAGCCCGCGCTCCTGGCGATCCCCGAGGCCGGCTCGGTGCCCGTCATCGACTACTCGTCGAGCTGGCCGGTCGAGGCGATGTGGTGGGAGCCGGAGTACCGCCAGTATCGGGTGCGCCTCCAGGTGGTCACCGCCGCCGGTGAAGCGCTGCTGCTGGCCAAGGAACAGGGCCAGTGGGCGATCACGGGGCGCTGGGCATGAGCCGCTTCTTCAACCCGCGCACCACGTGGTCGGAGCTCGAGCGGCGGCTCTCGTCCAAGCCCGCGCCCGCGGGCAAGCAGGACAGCGGCGCCCGGCCCAGGACCGAGCCCGGGGCAGGGTCCGAGGCCGATTCCACCGGGGGAGAGGCCGATCCCACCGGGGGACAGGCGCATCCCGGGGCCGAGGTGCGCGCCGGCGGGCAGGCCAATGCCCCGGCCGCTCGGCCCAGCCCGCCCTCGCAGCAGTCCGACTCCCGGCAGCAGCCCAATTCCCGGCAGCAGTCCAACACCGGGCAGCCCGCACCCATCGCCGACCGCAAGAGCGCGCCCCGGCGCTACGAGGACGAGCCGACCACCGCCGCCCGCACGGCCCCCGCGCGCCGCACGGCCCCCGCGCACCGCGCCGCTCCTGCCGCGGTGCCCCCGCCGGTCTCCGTGGGGCCGAGGGGCTCCGATGGGCCCGGGCGCTCTGTCGGCCCCGGTGCGCGGCCGGCCCCGGCGGCCCCCGAGAGCACGGGCGCCTGCAGTGCCCCGGTGCCCACTCTGCGGCACGCGGCCCCCGCGATCGCCTACGCGGAGCTGCACGCGCACTCGGACTTCAGCTTCCTCGACGGCGCCTCGGAACCGGAGGACCTCGTCGATGCGGCGGCCGATGCGGGGCTGTCCGGGCTCGCGCTCACAGACCACAACGGCCTCTACGGCGCCGTCCGCTTCGCCCAGCGCGCGGCCGCGCGCGGCCTGCCCACCGTCTACGGGGCGGAGCTCTCCCTGGGGCTGGCCGAGCGGATCCCCGGCCAGGTGGACCCGGCCGCCGAGCACCTCCTCGTGCTCGCCCGCAGCGTGGAGGGCTACCGCGCCCTGTCCGCCGCGATCACCGCGGGCAATCAGCGCGGGGAGAAGAACCGCCCGGTCTTCGACCTCGAATCCCTCGCTGCCCAGCGCGCCGACTGGCTCATCCTCACCGGCTGCCGCAAGGGACCCCTCCTGCCCCGCCTGGGCGATCCGGACGGCGGGCTGGGCGCGCTGCGGCGGCTCACGGACCTCTTCGGGACAGACCGGGTCGCCGTCGAGCTCACCCGCACCGGCGACCCGCGCGATGACGAGCGCATCGCCCACCTGCGCGAGCTCGCGGCCCGCTGCGACCTGCCCGCCGTGGCGACGAATGCCGTCCACTACGCCGGGCACGCCCAGTTCCGCGGCGCCCAACTGCGCGCGGCGATCCGCTCCCACCGCTCGCTCGAACAGCTCGCGGGCTGGCTGCCGCCCGCCGCGGCCGGGCGCATCCACACGCCGGAGGAGATGGTCCAGCGCTTCGGCCCGGAGCCCGTCGCCGCGGCCGCCCGCCTCGCCGCCGAGTGCGCGTTCGAGCTCACGGCCGCCCGCGCGGGCCTGCCCCGGGCACCCGTGCCGGAGGGGGCGGATGAGATGGAGCGGCTGCGCGAGCTCGTCGCCGCCGGGGCCCTGCGCCGCTACGGCGACCGCGCCGGACGCCCGGACGCCTGGGCGCTGCTCGACCGGGAGCTCGCCACGATCGAGGCGATGGGCTTCGCCGGCTACTTCCTCATCGTCTGGGACATCGCCCGCTTCTGCCACGACAACGACATCTTCTGCCAGGGCCGCGGCTCGGCCGCGAACTCCGCCGTCTGCTACGTCCTGGGGATCACCGCGGTCGACGCCGTGCGCTTCGGGCTGCTCTTCGACCGCTTCCTCTCCCCGGAGCGGGAGGGCTATCCGGACATCGACATCGACATCGAGTCCGCCCGCCGCGAGGAGGTCATCCAGTACACCTACGCCCACTACGGCCGCGACCGCGCCGCCCAGGTGGCCAACGTCATCACCTACCGCGCCAAGTCCTCCGTGCGCGACGCCGCGGGCGCCCTCGGCTACGACCCCGGCCAGCAGGACGCGTTCTCCAAGGGCCTCGCGCGCTGGTCGAGCCTGCCGGAGCCCGCGGAGACCCAGGTCCCCGCCCCCGTCCTCGACCTCGCCGGGGAGCTCCTGGGCACCCCGCGCCACCTGGGCATCCACTCCGGCGGGATGATCCTCGCGGACCGGCCCATCGGCGAGGTGGTGCCCATCGAGCCCGCCACGATGGAGGACCGCACGGTCGTCCAGTGGGACAAGGACGACTGCGCGGCCATGAACCTCGTGAAGTTCGACCTGCTGGGCCTGGGGATGCTGGGCGCGCTGCACGAGATGGTCGACCTCGTCGCCGCGCACACCGGAGAGCGCATCGAGCGGCCCGCCATCCCGCAGGAGGACCCGGAGGTCTACGACATGCTGTGCGCGGCCGATGCGGTGGGCGTCTTCCAGGTGGAGTCCCGCGCCCAGCTGGCCACACTGCCGCGCCTGCGCCCGCGCACCTTCTACGACCTCGCGGTGCAGGTGGCGCTCATCCGCCCCGGCCCCATCCAGGGCGGCTCCGTCCACCCCTACATCCGCCGGCGCCAGGGCGAGGAGCCCGTGGACTTCCTCCACCCCGCGCTCGAGTCCTCGCTCGGCAAGACGCTGGGCGTGCCGCTGTTCCAGGAGCAGCTCATGCAGATGGCGATCGACGTGGCGGGATTCTCCGGGGCGGACGCCGACGAGCTGCGCCGGGCCATGGGCTCGCGGCGCTCCCAGGCGCGCATGAAGGCGCTGCGCGAGCGCTTCGACGCGGGCTGCGCCCAGCGGGGGATCGGACCCGAGCTCGCCGAGGTCATCTTCGACAAGATCGCGGCGTTCGCCAACTACGGCTTCCCGGAGAGCCACGCGATCAGCTTCGCCAACCTCGTCTACGACTCCGCCTGGTTCAAGCGCCACCACCCCGCGGCGTTCACGGCCGGCCTGCTGCGCAGCCAGCCCATGGGCTTCTACTCGCCGCAGTCCCTCATCGCGGACGCCCGCCGCCACGGCGTGGGCATCCGGCCCGTCGACATCGCCCGCTCCCAGGAGGAGGCGGACCTCGAACCGGACCCGGACTCCACGGGCGGGTTCGCCATCCGGATCGGCCTGCGCGCGGTCAAGGGCGTGGGCGATGCCGCCGAGGCGCTCGTCGCCGAGCGCGCCCACGGCGCCTACGGAAGCGTCGAGGACGTGGCCCAGCGCACCGGGGTCGAGGTGCGCGTGCTCGAGGCCCTGGCCACGGCGGGCGCATTCGACTGCTTCGGGCTCGACCGCCGGCAGGCCCTGTGGCTCGCCGGCTCGCTCTCCGGGGCCGGGCCGGCGACCCTGCCGGGCACCTCGCCCGTCCACACGGCGCCCGCCCTGCCGCTCATGGGCGCCTTCGACGTCACACTCGCGGAGCTCTTCGCCACGGGCCTCACGGTCGACGGGTACCCCACACAGCAGCTGCGCGGGGCGCTGCGGGCCCGGGGGTACGCCTCGACCGCGGACGCCCGCGCGGCGTCCGACGGCCAACGGATCACCGTGGCCGGCATCATCACGCACCGTCAGCGGCCCGGGACCGCCTCGGGGATCACGTTCATGAACATCGAAGACGAGTTCGGGATGCTCAACGTCGTGTGCAGCCCGGGGCTCATGAAGCGCTTCGCTCCCATCTCGCTCACCCGCGCCACGCTCGTCGTCACGGGCCTGCTCCAGCGCGCCGGCGAGGTCGTGAGCCTCTACGCGCACAAGCTCGTGCCGCTCGACGTCGAACTGCCCGTGGCCTCGCGCAACTTCCGGTAGGCGCCGGGCCGCGCACCCGAGCCCGCGCGGTGGGGCCGAACGCCTCCGCGGCTGCGATCAGGAGCCTGCGATCATGGGGCCATGGAGCAGCTGACGGCCGATGGGCGGGCATTCGCCCTTGCCCGTGCCCGGCGCGACGATGTGGGGGCCATCGTGGCCCTGCTGGCCGACGACCCGCTCGGCCGCGAGCGCGAGACCGCGGACCGGGAGCAGTATCTCGCCGCGTTCGATCGGATCGACGCGGACCCCCAGCAGCTGCTCCTCGTGATCGCCGACGAGGGCGGGGACGTCTGCGGCACCCTGCAGCTCACGCTCATCCCGGGTCTGGCGCGCGGCGGCGCCACGCGGCTGCAGATCGAGGCGGTCCGGCTCGCCGCGGGCGTCCGCGGCACGGGCCTGGGCACCGCCGCCTTGAACTGGGCACACGCCTGGGGTCGCCGGCACGGTGCGGTGCTCGCCCAGCTGACCTCCGATGCCACGCGCACCGGGGCCCACCGCTTCTACGCCTCACTGGGCTACGCGGCCAGCCACACGGGATTCAAGCGCCCCCTCTGAGCCCGCCACCCTGCCCCGCCCCCATCCGCGGGGCCGAGACGCTCGCGGACGCGCACCCGTGGGCGGGCACCCGCTAGGGTCCACCCCATGGAAGAGCGCGACCTCGCACTGCCCGCCCCGTACGATGCCCCCGGTGTCTTCGCCTTCCTGTCCCACCGCGCGATCCGCGGTGTCGAGCACGCGCAGCGGCTGCCGGGCGGCCGCCTGCGCTACGCCCGCACGCTCCACCTGCCGGGCGGCCCCGGGGCCTGCGAGGTGACCTTCGCGCCGGCGCCGCGCACACCCGCAGCGCAGGTGACGGCAGCGCACGCGCCGGCCGCCGAGGCACCGGCCACCCAGCGCTGGGCCGCCCGCGCCCGCCTGGAGCTGGCCCGCGAGGACGACGCGGATGCCGCGCTGGCCACCGTGCGCGCCCTGTTCGACCTCGACACGGACCCGGCGGCGGTGGGCGCCGCACTGGCGGGCAATCCGCTCACCGCGCAGGCCATCGCCGCGCGGCCGGGCGTGAGGGTGCCCGGCATCCCGGATGCGCCCGAGGCCCTGCTGCGCGCGATCAGCGGGCAGCAGATCGCCGTGGCCCGGGCCGTCGGCTACCTGGGGGAGGCCGCCGAGCACCTCGGCACCCCCTACCGGCCCGGGGGCTCCGCCAGCGCCTTCGAGGGGCTCAGCGTGCTCGTCCCCACCGCCGCCCAGCTGGCCGAGGGGATCCCACCGGCCGTGCCCGGCAAGCCCGATCCCGCTCGCCCCCTGCGCCTGCCGGCCCGCAGCACCGAGGCGATCCGCGCGCTCGCCGCGGACCTCGCCGCCGGCCGGCTGGTCCTGGAGTCCGGTGCACGATCGACAGGAGCGGACGCGAGCGCGGACGACCCGGCCGCCGCGCTGAGCGCCTATGCGGGCGTGGGCGAGTGGAGCGCCGGCTACGTGCGCATGCGCCTGCTGCGCGACCCGGACGTGTGGCTGGGCGGGGACATGTACCTGCGCGGCATCGACGCGGAGGGCTGCCGGCCCTGGCGCTCCTACGCCGGCATGCTCGTCTGGCTCTTCTGAGGCCCCGCCCGGCCGGTTCACCCGAGCTCCACCGCACCCGGCAGGGCGCAAACCCGGCGCCCGCCCCTGTGACGCCCCATGACGCCCGGTGACGCGCGCATGACGAACCCGCCGGGGCGCCTCGGCGGCCTCTCCTAGCGTGCGTGGTGTCGGGCACGCGCATCCGCGTGCCGCAGCCCAAGCCACACCGCCACAGCGAGGAGCCCCTCATGAGCGACCTGTCCTTCGAGACCCGCCAGATCCACGCGGGCCAGGAGCCCGATTCCGCCACCGGGGCGCGCGCCCTGCCCATCTACCAGACGACCTCGTTCGTCTTCGACTCCGCGCAGACCGCCGCGGACCGGTTCGCCCTGGCCGACCTCGGGCCCATCTACTCCCGGCTGGGCAACCCGACGCTCGAGGCGGTGGAGAACCGGATCGCGGACCTCGAGGGCGGCGTGGGCGCCGTGCTGACCGCCTCGGGCCAGTCCGCGGAGTTCCTCGCCCTCATCAACGTCCTGGGCGCGGGCGACCACGTGGTGGCGAGCCCCAGCCTCTACGGCGGGACGTACAACCTCCTCGACGTCACGCTGCGCAAGCTCGGCATCGAGACGACGTTCGTGACAGACCCCAGTGACCTCGAGGCGTGGCGGGACGCCCTGCGGCCGGAGACCCGTGCGCTCTTCGGCGAGGTCGTGTCCAACCCGCGCTCCGACGTCCTCGACATCGCGGGCGTCGCCCAGATCGCCCACGAGGCGGGCGTGCCGCTCATCGTCGACAACACGCTGGCCACCCCGTACCTCGTGCGGCCCATCGAGCACGGCGCGGACGTCGTCGTCCACTCGGCCACGAAGTACCTGGGCGGCCACGGCACCGCGATCGCCGGGGTCATCGTGGACTCGGGCAACTTCGACTACACGGCCGAGCCGGAGAAGTTCCCGGGCTTCAACACCCCGGACGAGTCCTACAACGGCATCGTCTTCGGGCGGGACCTGGGCGCCGACTCCGCGTTCGGGGCCAACGTCTCCTACGCGATCAAGGCCCGCGTCCAGCTGCTGCGCGACCTGGGGCCGGCCGCCTCGCCGTTCAACGCGTTCCTCCTCAGCCAGGGACTCGAGACGCTGAGCCTGCGCATCGAGCGCCACGTCGCCAACGCCGAGCGCATCGCGGCCTACCTCGAGGCCCACGAGCAGGTGGAGTCCGTCAACTACGCCGGGCTGGCCTCGAGCCCGTGGCACGGCCTGGCGCAGAAGTACCTGCCCCGCGGCGTCGGCTCGGTGCTGGCCTTCGAGATCGCCGGCGGCTACGACGCCGCGGTGGCCTTCGTCGACGCGCTCGAGCTGCACTCCCACGTCGCGAACATCGGCGACACCCGCTCGCTCGTCATCCACCCCGCCTCCACCACGCACTCCCAGCTGGGGGAGCAGGCGCAGGCGGCCTCCGGGGTCACCCCGGCGCTCGTGCGGCTCTCGGTGGGCCTCGAGGGCGCCGATGACCTCATCGCCGACCTCGAGAAGGGCTTCGCCGCCGCCCGCGGCTGAGTTCCATGGCACTGAGTGTGCACACGTCCGCCGTGGACCTCGGCGCGTTCCGCCTCGAATCGGGGCAGCGGCTGCCGGCCGTCCACCTGGCCTACGAGGCCTACGGGCGCCTGAATGCGGCGGGCACGAACGCCGTGCTCGTCGAGCACGCGCTCACCGGCGACTCGCACGTGGCCTCGGCGGGCGTGGACGGCAGCGGGGCGTTCGCGCCGGGCTGGTGGGAGGCCGTCGTGGGCCCCGGCCGCGCAATCGACACCGACGAGTTCTTCGTCGTGTGCGCCAACACGCTGGGCGGCTGCTCCGGGAGCACGGGCCCCGCGAGCACCGCCGCCGACGGGCTGCCCTACGGTTCGCGCTTTCCCCGCGTGGGCATCCGGGACATGGCGCGCGCGGAGCTCGCCCTGTCCGATGCGCTGGGCATCGAGCGCTGGCACGCGGTGATCGGCGGGTCGATGGGCGGCGCCCGCGCCCTGGAGCTCGCGCTGCTCGCCCCGCAGCGGGTCGCGCGGGCGGGGATCCTCGCCGCACCCGCCTACTCGCAGGCCGACCAGATCGCCTGGGCCCACGCCCAGCTCCGCGCGATCCGCATGGACCCCGACTACTGCGGCGGGGACTACGCGGCGCTCGGCCGGTGCCCGGCCGCCGGGCTGGGCCTCGCCCGCCAGATCGCCCACCTCACCTACCGGGCGGACGCGGACCTCAACGAGCGCTTCGGTCGCGACCTCCAGCCCGGCGCGAGCGCGGAGGCGGGTGCGCGCGCAGGGGCCGTTCCGAGTGCGGGGGCCGGGGCGCAGGGCGCCTACGCGATCGAGAGCTATCTCGACTATCAGGCGAACAAGCTCGTGGCCCGCTTCGATGCGAACTCCTACGCGGTGCTCACGGCCGCGCTGCGCGATCACGATGTGCGCCGCGGGCGCTCGGCCGACCTCGCCGAGGCACTGGCCGGCGCGCGCTGCCGGTTCTCCGTGGCCGCCCTGTCAAGCGACCGGCTCTACCCGCCGGGCCAGGTCGAGCAGCTCGCCCAGGCGCTGCCCGGCCGGGTGGACTACGCGCTCATCGCCACCGCCGCCGGCCACGACGGCTTCCTCACGGAATCGCACGCGGTGGGCGAGGTGCTCGCCGCGCTGCTCGCTCACTGAGCCGCCCGGCCCGCCGGAGCGCGGCGTCCGGACCCTCTCCGGTGGCGACCACTGCCAGCGGGGCCTCCCACCGCTGCCGGTGGGAGGCCCCGCGAGGCGCGCGGCTCAGGATTTCTGGGCGCCCTTGGCCGCCTTCGCCTCGGCCTTCCGGCGGCGGTGGAGGACCTTCTCGTCGACCGGGGCATCGGCCTTGGCCCGCTCGCGGCGCAGGTACTCCGCCGCCTCCTCCTGGCGCTCGGCCTCGGCGCCCTCGGCGATCGCGGAGCGGCGCTGGGCCGGGCCGTAGCCGAACGCGCCCACGAGCTCCGCGGCGTTGTCGCGCAGCTTGCGGCACAGGCGGTCGATCGCCGGGCCGATCTGGCGGGCGCGGGCCATCGACAGGCGGCCGAACATGATGTGCCAGCCGATGTGCTCCTCGATGAGGCTGAGCCCGAAGAGGTCGCGGATGCGCCGGAGCACCTTCGCCTCGCTCGGGTGGGCCTTCGCATCCACCGCGTGCATCGCCTCGTTGAGCGCCTGCCACTTGAGCAGCTCGACGTAGGCCTGGGCGGCCTCGATGAGCGCGTGCTGGTTGTCGTTGAACAGCGCGGCCGCTGTGGCCGGGTCCGCCTTGGCCGCCGGGCGCAGGTCCTGGGCGACCTGCGCGACCATCGACTCGACGCGGCTGGCCAGCAGGGCCTCCTGCATCTTGCCCGAGCGGATCCGCGAGGCGTTGAGCGCCGGGGTGAACAGATCGCCGATCGTGCGCCCCACATTGGCCAGGCCGGAGCGGTAGAGGGAGTACTCCGCGGCCTGGGAGCCGATGAGGCGCGCCGCGCCGCCGAAGTCGATGTGGCGCAGCTCCTCCGAGTAGTCGCCCAGCAGGCGCTTGCCCACGAGCTGGAGCAGGACCGTGTTGTCGCCCTCGAACGTCGCGAAGACATCGAGGTCCGCGTGGAGGCCGACGAGGCGGTTCTCCGCCATGAAGCCGGCCCCGCCGCAGGCCTCGCGGCACACCTGGATCGTGTCGAGCGCGTTCCACGTCGTCATCGCCTTGAAGCCCGCGGCCTCGGTCTCGAGGCGCTGCTGGGCGGCCTCCGAGTCATCGGCGCCGGAGAAGACGGCCTGGAAGCTCTCCAGCAGCTTCTCGTGGGCGAAGGCATCGGCGTAGGCGCGGGCCAGGCGCGGCATGAGCCTACGCTGATGGCGGCCGTAGTCGAGGAGCACGGTCTCCGCGTCGCCCGCGCCGCTGAACTGGCGGCGCTCGAGCCCGTAGCGGATCGCGATGTCGAGGGCGAGCTTCTCCGCCACCGTCGCCGCGCCGTCCAGCGACACGCGGCCCTGGACAAGGGTCGAGAGCATCGTGAAGAACCGGCGGCCGGGGGACTCGATGGGGGAGGAGTAGACGCCGTCCGCGTCCACGGCGCCGTAGCGGTCGAGCAGGTTGGTGCGCGGGACGCGCACGTGGTCGAACGCGATGCGGCCGTTGTCGACGCCGGGCAGGCCGCCCTTGTACCCGTCGTCCTCGAACGACACGCCGGGCATGGGCGCCCCGTCCTCATCGCGCACCGGCACGAACAGCACGTGCACGCCGTGGTCCACCCCGTCGACGATGAGCTTGGCGAAGACGACGGCGGCCTGCGCGTGGCAGGCGGCGTTGCCGATGTACTCCTTCGTCGCCGCCCGGAACGGGGTGTCGAGGACGAACGAGTCATCCGCGGGATCGTACAGCGCGGTGGTGCCCAGGGAGGCGACGTCGGAGCCGTGGCCGATCTCGGTCATCGCGAAGCTGCCGAGCAGCTCGCCCTTGAGCGCAGGCAGGAGCCACTTGGCCTGCTGCTCGGCGTTGCCCAGGTGCTGGATGGCACCGCCGAAGAGGCCGAACTGCACGCCGGCCTTGATCTGGAGGCTGGGGGAGCTGGCCACGAGCTCCTCGAAGCCCGAGACGTAGCCCGCGTGGTCGTTCTTGCCGCCGGCGTCGACGGGCAGCGGCAGCTGCGTCATGCCGGAGTCGACGACGTGGTGGAGCGCCTCCTTCGTCGCCTCGCGCTTCTGGTCGAGGGTGAGGTCGTCGGGCAGGTGCGCATCGGCGTGCTCGGCGACCTCGCGGCCGCGGTGGCGCTTGTCCGCGTGGGGGCCGTCGAGGAGCGCGCCGAGGAAGCCCGTGTCGAGGTCGAGCCGGTGGTTCGCAGCGGTCATGGTGTCCTCCTTGTGGACGTGGCGGTGGCGTGTGCGTGCGTGGGCCGGCCGGCCGGGGCCGGCGCGGAGGCGGCGAGCCAGTCGGCGACCCGGCCGGCGAAGGCGGGCAGGTCGGCCGGGGCGTGGAGCCACTGGTCGGTGGCGGCGCGCACGAAGCCGATGGCGCCGCAGCCCCAGAGCACCTCGGTGGGCTCGGTGAGGCCCAGCCGCTCGCAGAGCAGGCCGGTGATGTCGGCGAAGAAGCCGCCGACGGGGGCCTCATCGCCCGAGGGCGGCTCGTCCGTGGCGGCGACGGCGGGGTTGCAGAACCGGTAGACGTCGGGCCCGGCGGCCGCGAGCTCGGCGTACGCGCTGATCATCGCGTAGAGGACGGCGCGCGGGCTGCTGTCGGGCGCCTCGGCCTCCTGGAGGCGGCGGCGGATCGTGCTCATCGCCCATTCGCCCATGGCCAGGCGCAGGCCCCGGCGGTCGCCGAAGTAGCGGTAGAGGACCGGCTTCGAGGTGCCCGAGTACTGCGAGATCTGCTCCATCGTGACGTCCTCGCCGAAGGCGGCGATGGCCGCGCGCACGGCGCGGAGCAGCTCGCGCCGGCGCTCGCGGCGATGGCTGTCCCAGCGGGTGGCGCGGCCGTCCCGTCCTGTCGAACTCATGTTACGAACCGTACCAGGAAGAATCGCGGGCCGGGACGCGCATCACACCGGCAGAACTGGCTGGTACTGTTCGTCACAGATAAACCCATCGACCTGGAGGCACCGTGACCCGCAGAGCACTCATCCTCGGGGGCAACCGCACCCCGTTCGCCCGCTCGAACAAGGAATACTCGCACGCGTCCGAGCGCGATCTCCTCACCGCCGCGCTCGACGGCCTCGCCGCCCGCTACGGCCTGGCCGGCGAGCGGATCGGCGAGGTCGCAGGCGGTGCCGTCATCAAGCACCCGCGCGACATCAACCTCACCCGCGAGGCCGTGCTCGGCTCCGCCTTCGCGCCCACCACCCCCGCCTACGACGTGGGCATGGCGTGCGCCACCGGCCTCGAGGCGATCCTGGGCATCAGCAACAAGATCCGCCTGGGCCAGCTCGAGTCCGGCATCGGCGGCGGCGCGGACTCCACCTCGGACGCCCCCCTCGTGCTGGGCGACAACGCCCGCACCGCACTGCTCGACGCAATGCGCGCCAAGACCACCGCGCAGAAGCTCAAGGCGTTCGCCCGGCTGCGCCCGGCCGACCTCGCGCCCCAGGGCCCCGAGGCCGGCGAGCAGCGCACCGGCAAGTCCATGGGCGAGCACCAGGCCATGACGACCCTCGAGTGGGGCATCTCGCGCCAGGCCCAGGACGAGCTCGCCGCCCTGTCCCACCAGCGCGCCGGCAAGGCGTGGGACGAGGGGTTCTTCGCCGACCTCGTCACCCCGTTCCTGGGCGTGTCGCGCGACACGAACCTGCGCCCCGACTCCACCGTGGAGAAGCTCGGCAAGCTCAGCCCGGTCTTCGGCACGAAGCTCGACGGCGAGGCCACGATGACCGCCGGCAACTCCACGCCGCTGACCGACGGCGCCTCGGCCGTGCTGCTGGGCTCCGACGAGTGGGCCGCCGAGCACGGCCTCACGCCGCTGGCGCAGATCGTCGACGCGGAGGCCGCCGCGGTGGACTTCGTCTCCGGCGCCGAGGGCCTCCTCATGGCCCCCGCCTACGCGGTGCCCCGCCTGCTGGCCCGCAACGGCCTGACCTTCGCGGACTTCGACGTCGTGGAGATCCACGAGGCATTCGCCGCAACCGTGCTGTGCCACCTCGCTGCCTGGGAGAGCGAGGAGTACTGCCGCGAGCGGCTCGGCCTCGACGGCCCCCTGGGCTCGATCGACCGCGACAGGCTCAACCCGCTGGGCTCGTCCCTGGCGGCGGGCCACCCGTTCGCCGCGACCGGCGGGCGCATCGTCGCCCAGGTCGCCAAGTACCTGCACGCGACCGGCAAGCAGCGCGCACTCATCTCCATCTGCGCCGCCGGCGGACAAGGACTCGCAGCGATCGTGGAGGCAGCCAAGTGAGCGATACGTACCTCGACCTCGTCAACGGACCCCTGCGCGGGATCGCGAAGAAGCTCGGCCTGCCCGCGCCCGTGCCGCTGCGCCGCTTCAGCCCCGACGACCCGCAGCACGGCTACCTGGCACAGCCCGTCCTCGTGGCGGGCGCCACCCCCGGTGCCGAGGCGCTGGCCGGCCTGCTCGTCGACGCGGGCTTCTCCGTCCAGCGCGCCGCCGATCCCGGCCAGCGCTACAGCGCGATCATCGCCGCCTACGACGGCGCGCAGACCCCGGCCGACCTGCAGGATGCGACGCTCGCCGTCGGCACCGCCCTGCGCGGGCTCGTCACCTGCGGTCGCGTCATCACGCTCTCCGATGCCCCGGCAACGGCCGATGAGGCCGCCGCGGCGCCCGTCGACCCGGCGCTCAACGCCGCGCGCGGCGGCGTGACCGGCATCCTGCGCTCCGCGGCCCACGAGATGCGCTCGGGCAGCACCGCCAACGGCATCCTGCTCGACGGCGTCGGCCCCGAGGCGCCCTCCGTCGCCGCGGCGCTGTGGTTCCTGCTCTCGGCGAAGTCCGCCTACGTCTCCGGCCAGTTCCTCACGGTCGACTCCGAGCGCGGCCGGCGCATCGGCGCCGCCGACTTCGCCGCCACCGGCGACTCCGCGGCCGCGCCGCTGGCCGGGCGCGTCGCCGTCGTCACGGGCGCGGCCCGGGGCATCGGCGCGGCGATCGTCGAGGTGCTGCACCGCGACGGCGCCCAGGTCTACGGCGTCGACGTCCCGGCCGCGGGCCAGGCGCTGGCCGACACGATGAACCGGGTGCGGGGCACGGCCATCCAGGCCGACATCACCGCCCCCGACGCCGCGGACACGATCGCCGCCGCCGTCGGCCGGCCCATCGACATCCTCATCCACAACGCGGGGATCACGCGCGACAAGATGCTCGCGAACATGGACGCCGGGCGCTGGTCCTCCGTGCTGGGCGTCAACGTCCTCTCCCAGCTGCGCATGGACGACCGGCTCGACGAGCTGGGCGCGTGGGGCGATGCCCCCCACGTCGTCTCCCTGGCCTCGACCTCCGGGATCGCGGGCAACCGCGGGCAGACGAACTACGCGGCCTCCAAGGCCGGCGTCATCGGGATGGCCGCGGCCGCCGCGGACTCGTTCGCGCGCCGCTCGGGCAGCATCAACGCCGTGGCCCCGGGCTTCATCGAGACGGAGATGACGAAGAAGATGCCCGTGCTCACCCGCCAGGTGGCCCGCCGCCTGTCGAGCCTCGCCCAGGGCGGGCTGCCGCGCGACGTCGCGGAGGCGATCGCATTCCTCGCCTCGGACGCCGCCGCCGGGATCAACGGGCGCACGCTGCGCGTGTGCGGCCAGAACATGGTGGGCGCCTGATGGCCGGGCAGGGCGCGAACGAGCGCACCCCGGCCCGCGCCTCGGCGGGCGCGACCTACGCGCGTGCCCTGCGCGGGCTGCTGCCCGGGCGGGGCACGCCGAGCGCCCACGTCCCCGCGCGCACGATCGTGGCCGACACCGTGCTCGACCCGCTGGCCGTCTCACGGTTCGACACCGTCGTGGACGCGCCGGTGCGCGACACCGTCTCACCGGCCTACCTCCACACGCTCGGGTTCGCGCCGAGCCTGGAGCTCATGACGGACCCCGGCTTCGGGCTGTCCGTGCTCGGCATGGTCCACGTGCGCAACGCGTTCGCCCAGCTGCGACCGGTGCGCGTGGGCGAGAAGGTCCGCGCGGAGGTGAGCCTGTCGCCCCTGCGCGCGGTGCACAACGGCACCGAGGTCGACATCCTCGTGGCCGGCAGCGTGGACGGCGAGCCCGTCTTCACCGAGTCCTCCACGTACCTGGCGCGGGGGAAGACGGTGCCCGGGGCGGCCGCGGGGCAGCCCGCCGAACGGATGGCGATGCCCGACGGGCTGACGGCCACCGCGCTGTGGCGGCTGCCGCGGGGCATCGGGCCCACCTACGCCCGCGTGTCCGGGGACTACAACCCCATCCACGTGAGCGTGCTGGCCGCCAAGGCGTTCGGCTTCCGCTCGACGATCGCGCACGGGATGTACACGGCCGCGCGCGCGCTCGCCGCCGCGGACCCGCGCCTGGACGCCTTCGACTGGACGGTGCAGTTCGCCAGCCCGCTCACGCTGCCCGGCACCGCCGGCTACGCGCAGTTCGACCGGGACGCCGAGGGGTTCTCGACCGCCGTCTTCAGCCCGTCCAAGGGCAAGCCGCACGTCCTCACCCGCGTGCAAAAGCGCTGATCAGGCACGGATTTGGCACCCGGCCAGCGGGCGTGTATTGTTCTATCCGTTGCCTGCGCGGGTGGCGGAATAGGTAGACGCGCTAGCTTGAGGTGCTAGTGCCCCAATTAGCGGGCGTGGGGGTTCAAGTCCCCCTCCGCGCACAGGACGGCGAAGGGCCCCGGCGAATCGATTGATTCGCCGGGGCCCTTGCTCCTGCCGGGCCCTGTCTCCTGTCAGGGAGCCCGTGGACAGCGCAGTTAGGCTTGGCCCATGCCCAGCCCGCAGACCGTGCCCGCCGCCGCCACCGCCGTGCGGTTCCTCTACGCCGCCGGGGCGGGGCTGCCCTCCGTCGGCCCGGAGGCGGCTGGGGCCGCGCTGCCGGAGGCCGAGGCGCGCGTCATCCGCGCGGCACTCGTGCGCCAGGGTGCGGACCAGGCGCAGGCCGAGGCGCTGCTGAGCGAGCTCGCCGCCGGCGCCGCCGCCGCGGCCGAGGTCATCGCGGCGGGCGAGGCGAGCCCGCTGAGCGCCGAGGCCTACGATGCCGCGCGCGCTGCCTGGCTGACCGCCCACGGCATGAGCGCGCGCTCGGGTCTGCGGACCTGGCCGCCCACCTCGCAGACCGTCCGGGCCCTGTTGGGCGCCCAGTACTGGAACGATGCGATGACAGCGGTGGGCCTGCCGGCCTCCGGGCGCGGCCGGCAGCGGGGCAACACCCGCTTCTCCGCCGCGGACTACGCTCAGGCGATGCGCGACTTCCTCGCAGCGGCGGGGTCCAGCGCGCCGTTCGCAGCCTACGCCCCCTGGGCCAAGGACGAGGCGAGCGCGGGCCGGCCCCGCCCCTCGGGTGCCGCCGTGCGCAAGCAGTTCGGCTCGTGGTCGGCTGCGAAGGCGGCGGGCGCGCCTCGCTAGACTGCCGGAGGATCCCCACCGACGGAAGGCAGCCATGGCAGAGCAGACGCAGACCCACCCGGCCGCGCAGGACGAGGTCGTGCGCATCGCGCAGGAGCTCATCCGCATCGACACCCAGAACTGGGGCGACAACCGGGCCAACCCCGAGCGCCCCGCGGCCGACTACATCCAGCGGCTCTTCGCCGAGGTGGGCCTCGAATCCGTCATCGAGGAGTCCGCCCCCGGCCGGGCCAACCTCGTCGCCCGCATCCCCGGCAGCGATCGGAGCGCCCCCGCCCTCGTCGTCCACGGCCACACCGATGTGGTGCCGGCCGCCGCCGAGGACTGGAGCGTCGACCCCTTCGCGGGTGAGATCCGCGATGGCATGCTGTGGGGCCGCGGCGCGGTGGACATGAAGGACATGGACGCGATGATCATCGCGAACGTGCGCGCGATGATGCGCGAGGGCATTGTGCCCCGGCGCGACCTCATCATCGCGTTCTTCGCCGACGAGGAGGCCGGCTCGACGTACGGCTCGCGCTACATGGTCGAACACCACCCGGAGCTGTTCGCCGGTGCCACGGAGGCGATCTCCGAGGTGGGCGGGTACTCCGTGGAGGTGCGCGGCCAGCGCATCTACCTCGTCCAGACCGCCGAGAAGGGCATCGAGTGGGTCAAGCTCGTCGCCCACGGCACCGCCGGGCACGGCTCCCAGGTCAACCGCGACAACCCCGTCGTCACGCTCGCCGCGGCGATCGCGCGCATCGGCGCCCACGAATGGCCGATCGAGCTGCCGCGGGCCACCCAGGACCTGCTGCGCGGCGTCGCCGAGCTCACGGGGATCGACTTCGCCCCGGAGAACTACCAGGCGCTGCTCGACGAGCTGGGCTCGGTGCAGAAGTTCGTCGGGGCGACGTTCGCGACCTCGGCCAACCCCACGGTGCTCGACGCCGGCTACAAGCACAACGTCATCCCCGGCACCGCCGAGGCGCTTGTGGACTGCCGCACGCTGCCGGGCCGGTCCGAGGACGCGCTGCTCACGCTCAAGGAGCTGGCGGGGGAGAACGTCGACGTCGTGCCGCTGCTCAGCGGCATCGCGCTCGAGACGCCCTTCGAGGGCTCGCTCGTCAACCAGATGATCGCGGCGCTCAAGGCCGAGGATCCCGGCGCCGACGTCATGCCCTACGCCCTGTCCGGCGGCACGGACAACAAGCAGCTGGCCCGCCTGGGCATCACCGGCTACGGCTTCGCGCCGCTGCGCCTGCCCGCCGAGCTCGACTTCCCGGCGATGTTCCACGGCGTCGACGAGCGCGTCCCGCTCGACGCGCTGGACTTCGGCACCCGGGTGCTCGGCCGGTTCATGCGCGAGGCCTGAGCCGCGCCCGAGGCGGGGGCGGGCAGGCCGCCGCCCTGCGCCTCGGGCCCGGCCCGGGAGGGGACCGGCGCTTCGGTGCGGGCGGGGCCATCGCCCGGGCAGTCGGGCCGCCCATCCGGCGGCTGCGGCCGACCGGGGGCTCCGACCGCACTTCGGGCGGCGCCTCAGCGGCTCGGTGCGCCCCTCCTGCGGTTCAGCGCAGGCGGCCCAGGGGGCGGCCGGGCACGGAGGCCACGCACACGCCCACGAGCACGAGCCCCATCGCGATGAGCGTGGAGGGGGCCAGCGCCGTCGCGGCGCTGCCGGTGATGACGTCCGTGACGAGCGAGCCGGCGAGATTGCCGAATAGCGTCGTGAGGCTGAGCAGCAGGACGCCCAGCCGCGCGACCGTGAGGGTCGACACGCCGATGAAGACGACGCCGAGTACGCCGCCGATGAGCGTCCACCACTGCGCGGGCAGCTCGGGCGCGCCCCGCACGGGAGTGCCGGTCGCGAGCACGAGCGCCGAGCACACGGCCAGGAAGACCGTGCCCACGAGGAAGTTCGTGAACGTCGCCGCGGCGGCGGAGTTCGCCGCCGCCTTGAGCCGCCCGTTGAACGCCTGTTGGAATGCGGTACCGACGCCGGCGATGAGGGGCAGCAGGGGCGCCCACCAGGCGATGCCCTGCCCGAAGACCCCCGCGGAGGAGACGACCACACCGGCCAGCACGATCCCCGTCCCGGCCAGGCGTGGCAGCGTCGGATGCCGGCGCCCGCCCGGGGGCAGGTCCGTGTTGTCGACCAGCAGCGCCCCGCCCAGCTGGCCGCACACGAACGCCATCGTGAAGATCGAGACCCCGAAGAGGGGGACGGTGAGCGACTGCGAGATGACGATGAGCGAGCCGCCCACCCCGCCCAGCAGCATGAACCAGGGGAACTGCCCGGCGGCCACGAGGCGCCGGGCGCGCCCGATCCCGCGGCGCGCGCTCGGCCATGCCGCGCACACGACGATGAGGACGGCGAGGCCCCCGGCGAACGAGACGGTGGCGGCGAGGATGCCCGAGCCGACGATCCCGGCGAGCACGCCGTTCGAGTGGCCCTGCACGGCCATGGCCGAGCCGGCGATCATGGCGGCGGCGGCCGCGAGGACGGCGGCGAGGGGGGAGTCGCGGACGGGAGCGGCGCTCACGGGCGGCTCAGGCGGTGCGCTCGACGCGCACGATGCGCCGGCGCAGCCAGTGCGTGCGCACACCGCCCATGCCGATGCGGGTCCGGGCCAGCTCCCAGCGGCCGTATTCCGCGGCCTCGGTGAGCGCCTGCTTGGCCTCGCCGCGCGGGGTGTCGCGGGTGAAGCGCACGGTCCTGAACTCGTACTCCATGGCGGCGCGGGTCCGCTTCATACGGCCTCCTCGATCGGATGAACCCGAGCACTCTACCAGCCGGTCGGCTAGCCTGGGCCCATGGTCCGAATCATCGCCGTGCGCCACGGCCAGACCGGTGCGAACGTCGCGGGAGTGCTGGCCGGCCGGCTGCCCGGCGTCGAGCTCACCGCCGCGGGACGGGCCGATGTGCTCGCACTCGGCCGCCGCTTCCCGGTGTCCTCCGCGGCGATCCTCGCGCATTCGACGGTGGAGCGCTGCGCCGTGACGTCCGGGCTGCTCCTCGAGTCCGTCAGCGCCGCGCAGGTGCGCGCCGAGCCCGCCTTCGACGAGGTCGACTACGGCGCCTGGTCGGGGCGCACGCTGGCCGAGCTCGGGGCGCTCGACGAGTGGCGGCTGGTCGCCCGTCAGCCCTCCAGAGTCGTGTTCCCGGGCGGCGAGGCGCTGGCCGGCGCCGCCGCCCGGGCGCGGGCCGGCGTCGCGGCGCTCGCGGCCGAGCTGCGCGACCTGCGGGCCGGCGATGAGAGCGGTGCGAACGGCGCCCCGAATGGCAGCGGCGGCGGCGGGGGAGCGGGCGGCGCGGTCGGCATCGTCGTGAGCCACGGTGACATCATCAAGGCGATCCTCGCCGATGCGCTCGGCATGGACCTCGACGACTTCCAGCGCATCGCGGTCGCGCCGGGCTCCTACAGCATCATCGACTACCCCGACGATCCCTCCGTGCCCCATGCCCACCCGACCGTCGCGGCGATGTCCGTGACCGCCTCGGGCACGGCCGGCAGCGCCCAGCTGGGCGGCGGGGACGGCGCGTAGCACCGCAGCGCATCCGGGCGGCGCCCCGCGCGGGGTGAGGGCCGAACGCCCGCTGGGGCACGCACGGAGAGCCCGCAGCGCCGGCCGAACGGGCCCAGGGCGCGGGCCCAGTGTGCCCGGGGTACCGGCCCCGTGCGCTCACGCCCCCGCCCACGCACCCGAACTGCCGGCCGAGCAGCCGGCGCGGGCGCGGCTCAGGCGGTGAGGACGCCGGTGCCGAGCAGCAGGAAGAGCAGCAGGCCCAGGGCCACCCGGTACCACACGAAGATCGCGAACGACTTCGTCTCGATGAAGCGCAGGAAGCCCACGATCACGGCGTAGCCCACGGCGAACGACACGATCGTGGCGAACGCGGTGGGGCCCCAGCTTAGCGACGAGGGCTCGCCGATCGCCTTGTACACGCTGTAGAGGCCGGAGGAGAGCACCGCGGGGATCGCGAGGAGGAACGAGTAGCGGGCAGCGGACTCCCGGGTGAAGCCCATGAGCCTGCCGCCGGTGATGGTGCCGCCGGAGCGGGAGACGCCCGGGATGAGCGCGAGCGCCTGGAACAGGCCGAACGCGACGCCCTGGCCCCACGTCATCTGCCCGAGCGTGCGGTCCTGGCGGCCGAACCGGTCGGCCAGGCCCAGGATGATGCCGAAGACGATGAGCATCGAGGCGACGACCCACAGGCTGCGCAGCGTCGTCTCGATCGCGTCCTGGAACAGCAGGCCCAGCACGGCGATCGGGATCGACCCGGCGATGATGAGCCAGCCCATGCGCACCTCGGGGTCGCGCCGGTCGTGCCGGCCCACGAGCGCCCGGCACCACTTCGTGATGATCGCGACGATGTCGTCCCAGAAGTAGACGAGCACCGCCGCCTCGGTGCCGATCTGGATGATCGCGGTGAAGAAGGCCCCGGGCTCGCGGCCGGGCATGAGGAACTCGCCGATGATGCGCAGGTGCGCCGACGAGGAGATCGGCAGGAACTCCGTGAGCCCCTGCACCACACCCAAGATGCCCGCTACGAGCCAGTCCATAGTCTCCTCTTCCGTGCCCGCGGCCGGCGGTCGCGCGGCCGTAGGCCAGCGTAGGGCCTCGAATCGGGTAACCTCAACAGACATGCAGGTCAATCGCGTCGGTCACAGCGGATTCTTCGCCTCCGAGCTCACCCTGGGCGCGTTCGACTGGGGCCGCGGCGTCGCTGCCGGCACCGCGCAGGAGCTGGTGGACGGCTATGCCCGGGCCGGCGGCACGCTCATCGAGATCCCCGCCTTCCAGTCCCCGGCCGCCGAGGTCCTGGGCTCCCTCACCATCCCCAAGGGCGTGGGCATCGCCGCGCGCATCGGGATCGCCGGGCGGGGCGACGACGTGCGCATCAGCGCCGGGCGCGCCACCCTGCTCGACCAGGCTTCCCAGGTGCTCGACCGCCTGGGCCGCGACGCGCTCGACCTCGTCATCCTCGACGCCTTCGATCCCGTTACCCCGCTCGCGGAGACCGCCGGGGCCCTGACCCGCCTCGTGGAGTCCGGCCGGGCGCACTACGCCGCGGCGGCCCACTGCACGGGCTGGCAGCTCGCCGCCCTGTGCGGCGCGGGCGCCCCGCTCGTCGCCGCGTGGGCCGAGGCCTCGCTGCTGGCCCGCGACGCGGAGGCCGAGCTCGCACCGGCAGCGGAGTACCTGGGGCTGGGCGTGTTCGCGGGCGCGGCCCTGGGCCGCGGGGTCCTCACGGGGAAGTACGACTCGGGCACGCCGCAGAACTCGCGGGCAGCCGGGGCCGCCCGCGCCTATGTCGAGCCCTACCTCGAGGACGGCCCGGGCCAGGTGGTCGCGGGTGCGGCGCGCGCCGCGAGCGCGCTGGGGGCCAGCCCCCTCGATGTGGCGCTGGCCTGGAACCGGTCGATGGGGTGGGCGAGTTCGGCCGTCGCGCCGCGCACCCCGGCCCAGCTGGAGGAGATCCTCGCCTCCGAGCTCGTCCTCGAGCCGGAGATCCGCGATGCCCTCGATCAGATCTCCGCGCCGGACGGCCTGGTCTAGCCTGCATCGGGCAGCGCCCCGGCAGGCGGTGCCCCGGCAGGCAGCGCCCCGGCGGGCTCAGTCCTCGTCGTCGTCCTGCTCGTCGGCCTCGTCAGCGTCCTCGCCGAGGTCCACCTGGTCGTCGAACTCATCGTCGTCGTCCTCGTCGTCGCCGTCCTCGCGGGCATCCTCGACATCGTCGAAGAGCTCGAACGGGGTGACCTCGTCATAGGCGGTGTAGAGGGCGTCCTCGTAGAGCTCGAACGCATCGGCAAGCGCCATATAGGCCGCCTGGACGCGCGGGTCCGTATCGGAGGTGCGGTGCGCCGCGGCCGCGAAGTGCTGGCGGACGGCGCTGAGGAACTCTTCGAGTGCGACTGCCGGATCCTGGCTCATGGCCCCATTGTAGCCCGCCTCGGGCGCTAGGCTTGAGCCATGGCCTCCCGCAGCTTCACCTTCTCCCATCCCGACCGCTTCGTCGTCGGCACCGTCGGCCTGCCCGGCAAGCGCACATTCTTCCTCCAGGCCGTCGGCGACGGCAGCGTGGTCACCGTGACCCTGGAGAAGGAGCAGGTGGAGATGCTCGGCGAGCGGATGAACGAGCTCCTCGACATGGTCCGCGCCCGCGGCGGTGCCGGCCGGGCGGTGCCCGCCGCGGCGGATCCGGAGCTGGCGGACAACGCCGGACTCGAGATGCCCGTGGACCCCGAGTTCCGGGTGGGCACCATGAGCCTGGGCTGGGACACGGCCGAGGACCACCTGCTCGTCGAGTGCCTCGAGCTCACCGCCGAGGACACCGAGGCCGGGGTCACCGCCGACCCCGAGGACGATGCCGAGGACGAGAAGCGCGCCGCGCTGCGCGTCATCCTCACCGGGCCGGCCGCACGCGAATTCGCCCGCCGCGCGGACCAGGTCGTCAGCGCCGGGCGCGCCGACTGCCCGTTCTGCGCCCTCCCGCTCGACCCGGAGGGCCACCTCTGCCCCCGCGCCAACGGCATTCCGCGGTGAGCCGGGCCCCCGCGGCCGGCGAGCGGGCCCGCGCGGCACGGGACCTGCTCGCCCGGGGCGAGCTCACGGACCTGGGCCGGATCCCCGGCGCCTCCAACGACACCCGCCTCGTGCTCGCCGCCCTGGGCCCCACGGTCCGCCGCGCGGTCTACAAGCCCATCGCCGGCGAGCGGCCCCTGCACGACTTCCCCGCCGGCAGCCTCGCCGGCCGCGAGGCCGCCGCCGCGGTCCTCGACGCTCAGCTGGGCACGGACGTCGTGCCGCCCACTGTGCTGCGCGCAGACGCCCCGCTGGGCCCCGGCTCCCTCCAGGCCTACGTGGAGCCGGACCCGGACGCCGCCGAGCCCGTGGGCGTCTTCGCCCCGGCCGAGGTGCCAGCCGGGTGGGCGCCCGTGTTCGCCGCGCAGACCGAGGACGGCGCCGAGGTGCTCGTCGCCCACGCGCCCTGGGAGCGGCTGCGGGCCCTCGCGTTCTTCGACGCGCTGGCCAACAACGCCGACCGCAAGGCCAGCCACATCGTGGCCGGCGACTTCGCCTTCTCACCCGCCCAGCCGCGCCTGTGGGCGATCGACAACGGGCTGTGCTTCCACGCGGAGGACAAGGTGCGCACCGTCCTGTGGGGCTTCGCCGGGGCGCCGCTGAGCGCGGCGGAGACCGCCGCCACGCAGCGCGCTGCGGACCCGGACGGGGCTGCGGCCCGTGAGCTCGCAGGGCTGCTGGCGGCCCCGGAGATCGCAGCGCTCCAGGCCCGCGCCCGCGCGCTGCTGGCCGCGGGCGCGCTGCCGGAGCCGCCCGCGCACCGCTACCCGATTCCCTGGCCGCCGCTGTAGGGTCCGAGTCCAGCCCCTATGCTGGGCGGGTGAGAGATTGGTCGGCACCCCAGGTCCCTGCCCTCGACGACGCGGGCATCAAGCCCGCCGTCTACAGCACCTCCGCGCAGGGGGAGGTGCAGCCGGTGGGGGAGGACGGGCCCGCCCGCCTCTACGTGTGCGGAATCACCCCCTACGATGCGACGCACCTGGGGCACGCGGCCACGTACGTCGCCTTCGACCTCCTCGTGCGCGCCTGGCGCGATGCGGGCGTCGACGTGGTCTACGTGCAGAACACGACGGACATCGACGACCCGCTCCTCGAGCGCGCCGCGGCCACCGGGGTGGACTGGCGCGAGCTCGCCGAGTCCCAGATCGAGCTCTTCCGCACGGACATGGAGGCGCTGCGCGTCATCCCGCCGCAGGCGTTCGTGGGCGCGGTGGAGTCCATCCCCCAGATCGCGGAGGGCGTCGAGGCCCTCCTGGCCTCCGGCGCGGCGTACACGCTGCCCAGCGGGGACGTCTACTACCGCGTCGCCACGCCCGTCGAGCCGCCCTTCGGCTCCGAGTCCCACTACGACGCCCAGGAGATGGCGCGCACCTTCGCCGAGCGCGGGGGAGACCCGGACACCCCCGGCAAGGAGGATCCGCTCGATGCCCTCCTGTGGCGCGCGGCGCGCCCGGACGAGCCCAGCTGGCCCGGGGGCGGCCTGGGGGCGGGCCGGCCGGGCTGGCACATCGAGTGCGCGCTCATCGCCCGCGACCACGCCGGCCTGCCGCTGAGCGTCCAGGGCGGCGGCTCGGACCTCATCTTCCCCCACCACGAGATGGGCGCCGCCCACGCCGAGGCGCTCACCGGCATCCCGTTCGCCCAGGCCTACGTCCACACGGGCATGGTGGGCTACGAGGGCGAGAAGATGAGCAAGTCGAAGGGCAACCTCGTGCTCGTCTCGAAGCTGCGCGCCGCGGGCGAGGACCCGATGGCGATCCGCCTGGCGCTGCTGGCCCACCACTACCGCAGCGACTGGATGTACGACGATGCAGTCCTCGCCACGGCCAAGCAGCGCCTGGCCGCGTGGCGCACCGCCGCCGCGCGCGGCTCGCGCACCCCCGCGGCGCAGGTCAGCGCCGCGATCCGGGCCGCCCTGGCCGCGGACCTCGACGCCCCGGCCGCACTTGCGGCCGTGGACGGCTGGGCCGCCGAGGCCCATCCTGCCGATGCCCATGCCGAGGGCGCGGGCGCGGATGCGGCCCGCGTGGTCCGGGCTGTCGACGCGCTGCTGGGCGTCGACCTCGCGGGCTCCTGAGGGGGGCTACTTGCCGCCGTCGCGGCGGCGGCGCTCCAGGTAGCGCTCGAACTCGCGGGCGATGACCTCGCCGGAGGCCTCCGGCAGCTCGCTGGCGTCCATCGCACCGGCGAGCGCCTCGACGTGCTCGGCCAGGTCCTCGTCCTCGGCGACGAGCGCGTCGGTGCCCGTCTCCCAGGCGCGGGCTTCCTCCGTGAGCGCGCGCTGGGCGACGACGAGGCCCGTGACGTCCTCGAACGCGCTCAGCAGCGCGAGCACCGCCTTGGGCGAGGGCGAGGCGCCGGCGTAGGCGGGCACGGCGACCCACTGCGAGACCGTCGGGATCGCGCGTTCGAGCAGCATCGTCGAGAGCACCCCCGTGATGCCCGAGGGGCCCTCGTACTCGGAGGCGAAGACCGTCTCGTCGTCGACCAGCTCCGCGTCCTCCGACGTCGTGGAGACCGGCAGCGGGCGCACGTGGGGGACATCGGCCAGCAGGGCGCCCAGCAGGACGACCCTGTCCTCGGCGCTGAGCGCACCGCACAGCTGGCCGGCGAACTCCTGCCACCGGAAGTTCGGCTCGAAGCCGATGATGACGAGCGCCTCGAGCGCTGTGCCGGGCACCGTGCCCCGGTAGAACGAGCAGGCCGGCCACACGAGCTCGGGCCTGCCGTCCTCGTCGCGCACGGTCAGCGGGCGCATGACGGTGTAGTCGTAGAACGCCTCGTCCGTGAGGATGCCCGCCAGCTCCAGGCCCCACTCCTCGACGAGGTGGCGGGCGGTGTCCGAGGCGGCGTCCGCGGCATCGTTCCAGCCGCGGAAGCTCATGACGACGAGGCGGCCGCTGGCACCGGGCAGAAAGCTCATGGGCCAAGACTACGCTGAGGCCATGGATCCCTTCCGAAGCTATGCCGCGGTGCTCTGGGACATGGACGGCACGCTCGTCGACACCGAGCAGTACTGGATGGCCGCGGAGGGCCGGCTCATGGCCGCCCACGGCCTCCCGTGGTCGCACGAGCAGGGGATGCTCATGGTGGGCAACGAGCTGCTGGTCTCCGCGCAGATCATGCGCGAGCACGGCCTGGAGCTGCCGGCCGAGGCGATCGTCGAGCACCTCCTCGACGCCGTCATCGCCCAGGTCCGCGCGCACGTGCCCTTCCGGCCCGGCGCCCGTGAGCTGCTCGCGGACCTCGCGGCCGCCGGGGTCCCGTGCGCGCTCGTGACGATGTCCTACCGCAGGCTCGCCGAGGCCGTGGTCGCGGCCTGCCCGCCCGGTTCGTTCGCCGCGCTCATCGCCGGCGACGAGGTGCCTGCCGGCAAGCCCGATCCCGCCCCCTATGTGCTCGGCGCCCACGCGCTGGGGCTCGAGCCCGGCCAGTGCATCGCGCTCGAGGACTCCGTGCCGGGCCTCGCGAGCGCCGAGGCGGCGGGCACGCGGGCCATCGGCATCCCGCACCTCGTGCCGCTTCAGCCCGCGCCCGGCCGCATCCTGGCGCCCACGCTCGCGGGACTCGACGCCCGCGGCCTGGAGGAGCTCAGCCGGCCAGCAGGTCGCGGCCCGCGATCCGGGTGATCGGCGGCGCGGGCGGGGGAGTGCCGCCCCACGCGGGGCACAGCGGCTTGAAGTGGCACCAGCCGCACAGCGGGGACTTGCGCGGGCGCCACGTCCCGGACTCCGCACTGGCCGTGATGTCGGACCAGATGTCGAGGACCTCCGCCTCGGTGCGCTCCACGTCCGCCAGCTGCGGGTGCATCGCCTTGACGCTGCCGGAGCCCAGGTACATGAGCTGGAGCGTGTGGGCGAGCTCGCCGTCCGTGCGGTAGCGCAGCAGCGCGTAGAAGCGCATCTGGAAGTCCGCCTCGCGGGAGTACTGCGGCTTGGGCTGCTTGCCGGTCTTGTAGTCGACGAGGCGCACCTGGCCGCCCGGGGCCACGTCCACCCGGTCGATGAAGCCGCGCAGCACGAGCCCGTTGTCCAGGGGCGCGCTCACGAAGCTCTCCCGGGCCGCCGGCTCCAGGCGGTCGGGCAGCTCGAGCGAGAAGTACGTGCCCACGAGGGCGTCGGCCTGCGCGCGCAGCGCGACCCGCGCGGCCTCGTCGGGGAACAGCTCGGCGGCCTCGGCATCGCGCTCGAGCAGGCGCTCGAGCTCGGGTGCGATGAGCCCGCCGGCGGTCTCGCGGGTCCGCTGCGCGGCGGGGAAGTCGAAGAGGCGCTCGAGGATGGCGTGGACGAGCGTGCCCTTGAAGGCGGCCGGCGAGGGCGGCTCGGGCAGGCGGTCGACGGTGCGGAAGCGGAACTTCAGCGGGCACTGCACGAAGTCGTTGGCCCGCGAGGGCGAGAGCGCGAGGAGTTCGGCCATGCCGCCAACTCTAGCGAGGTGCACGGACGTTAGGATGGCCCCCATGCCTTCCTCCAGCGCGACGCGCAATCCCGGTGCGCCCCGCGGCCTCGTCGTCGGCCGCGTGTTCGGTGCGCCGATCGTGCTCGCCTGGTCCTGGTTCGTCGCCGCGGTCGTCATCACCGTCTTCTTCGCCCCGTGGATCATGCGCATGTCCCCGGGCCTGGGCTGGCCGCTGGCGTGGGGCATCGCGTTCGGCTACGCGGTGCTGCTGTTCTCCTCCGTCTTCCTCCACGAGCTCGCGCACGCGGTGGCCGGCCGCGCCAGCGGCCAGCAGGTCGCCGGCATCGAGCTCAACATCTGGGGCGGCTTCACCCAGTTCTCCCCGCGCGCGGAGGAGGACACCCGCCGCGCGGCGACGACGAGCTTCATCGTCTCGATCGTGGGCCCCCTGGTCAACATCGTGCTGGCGGGGGCGGCCGTCTGGGGGCTCTACGCGCTGCCGCCGTGGACCGCGGGCTGGCTCCTGCTCCTCGCGGTGGCAGTCGCCAACGGGGCCCTGGGCATCATGAACCTGCTCCCGGGCATCCCGCTGGACGGCGGCTGGGCGCTCCAGGCGCTCATCTGGCGCGCCACGGGCAGCCAGTACCGCGGCACGATCCTCGCCAGCTGGGTGGGCCGGCTCATCGCGCTGGCCTTCGTGTTCGCTGCGGTTGTCGTGCCCCTCCTCTCCGGTCAGCGGCCCGATCTCATCACCGTCGCCTGGACCACCGCGATCGCCGTCATGCTGTGGTTCTCCGCCGGCGATGCCGCGGCCCACGCGCGCCGCGCGCAGCGGATGGAGACCTACGACCTCGACCGGGTCATCCAGCCCGCGATCGCCGCGGCCTGGGACGCCGACGTCGACCAGACGCTGCGCGTGGCCGACGCCCAGCCCTCGCAGACCGCCACCCTCGTCGTCGTGCTCGACGCCCGCGGCCTGCCCTCGGGGCTGCTCGACCGCCGGGCGGCCTCCCGCGCCCCGGACCTCGAGGGCCGCCAGGTCCACGAGTTCATGCACCCCCTGGGGGCCTGGATCGGCGTGCCGCACTCCATCACCGCACCGCACCTCCTGGAGTCGCTCACGCACCGGCCCAAGGCGGCGTTCTGCCTCGTCATGGAGGGCAGCACGCTCACCGGGGTCATCGACCTCCAGGAGTTCTACGACGAGCTGCTCGCCGACTGAGCCGGGCGGGCGGCTGCCGGGCACCGCGGCGGGCCGACTAAGGTAGGCCAAATGACGTCTTCTCCCGTTGGGGCCGCCGACCGCCGCGGCCCGCTGCGCGCCGGCGACAAGGTCCAGCTCACGGACCCCAAGGGCCGGATGCACACGATCCTCCTCACCCCGGGCCAGGAGTTCCACACCCACCGCGGCATCATCGCCCACGACGACCTCATCGGGCGCCCCGAGGGCATCGTCGTGCACAACTCCGGCGACATCGCCTACCAGGCGCTGCGGCCCAGCTACGAGGACTTCGTCCTCTCCATGCCACGCGGGGCCGCCGTCGTCTACCCCAAGGACGCCGCCCTCATCGTGACGCTCGGCGACATCTACCCCGGGGCCACCGTGGTCGAGGCCGGCGTGGGCTCGGGCGCGCTCACGCTCGCGCTGCTGCGCGCCGTGGGCGACGGGGGCCGCCTGCACTCGTTCGAGCGCCGCGAGGAGTTCGCCGCGATCGCCCGCGGCAACGTGGAGGACTTCTTCGCCGGCCCCCACCCCGCGTGGGACCTCACGGTGGGCGACCTCGCAGCCGAGCTGCCCCGGGCCTTCGGGCCCGGCGAGGTGGACCGCGTCGTGCTCGACATGCTCGCGCCCTGGGAGTGCCTCGACGCGGTCTCCACGGCCCTTGCACCGGGCGGCACGCTCATCGTCTACGTCGCCACCGTGCCCCAGCTCTCGCGCACGGCGGAGGCCATCCGCGCCTCGGGCCGCTACGCCCAGGCCCACGCCTTCGAGTCCACCGTGCGCGACTGGCACCTCGAGGGGCTGGCCGTGCGGCCGGAGCACCGCATGATCGCCCACACGGGCTTCCTCCTCACCGCGCGCCTCCTCGCGCCCGGTGAGCGACCGCTCGAGCGGCGCAAGCGGCCCCAGGGCACCGAGCCCAGCGCGGCCGATCGCGCCGCATGGGAATCCGGCGAGGTCACGGAGCGTTCCCTTGGACAGCGGGAGCCCACGCCCAAGAAGCTGCGCCGCGCGGTCCGGGACGCCGGCCGGCGCGGGCGCCACCTCGGCAGCGGCGCGCCAGCGGGCGACCCGCCCGCACCGGGCCCCGGCACCGCAGAGAACACTACAGGCACGAATCGGGAGGAAGCATGACACAGGCCTCGGACCGGAGCACGGACACCGAGCTCGACCGGCTGCGCAAGGACTCCGCGGCGCTGCGCCAGCAGCTGTTCACCGCGGGCCAGCGCAACGAGGCCCTGAGCAAGACGCTGCGCACAGCGCGCGAGGAGCTCGTGCGCATCCGCGGCGAGGCCGAGCGGCTCAGCGAGCCGCCGAACTCCTACGCCACCGTGCTCGAGGTCATCGAGCTCGCCGAGGGCGCGCACGTCCTCGACGTCCTCTACGCCGGGCGCCGGATGCGCGTGGCGATCGCCCCGGACCTCGACCTCGCCTCGCTCGTGCCCGGCATCGACGTGCGCCTGTCCGAGAGCCTCGTGGCCCTCGAGGCCGCGGACTACCCGCAGGCCGGCGCCGTCGCCACGGTGCGCGAGCGGATCGGCTCGGACCGCATCCTCGTGGGCGCTCCCGGCGACGACGAGCAGGTCTACCGGCTCACCGGCGCCCTGGCCGCCCAGGGCGTCCGGCCCGGCGATGCGGTGCTCGTGGACACCCGCACCCACTTCGCCGCGGAGAAGGTGGAGAAGCCGGAGGTCGCCTCACTGCTGCTCGAGACCGTCCCGGACATCTCCTACAGCGACATCGGCGGCCTGCAGGCGCAGATCGACATGATCCAGGACGCCGTCGAGCTGCCGTTCGAGCACCCCGAGCTCTACACTGAGCACGGCCTCAAGCCGCCCAAGGGCATCCTCCTCTACGGCCCTCCCGGCTGCGGCAAGACGCTCATCGCGAAGGCCGTGGCGAACTCGATCTCGCAGCGCCGCACGGGCCAGCCGCAGCGCTCCTACTTCCTCAACATCAAGGGCCCCGAGCTGCTCGACAAGTACGTGGGGGAGACCGAGCGCCAGCTGCGCCTCATCTTCTCGCGCGCCCGGGAGAAGGCCACCGCCGGCTCGCCCGTCGTCGTGTTCTTCGACGAGATGGAGTCGCTGTTCAGAACCCGCGGGACGGGCAAGTCCTCGGACGTGGAGACGACGATCGTCCCGCAGCTCCTCGCGGAGATCGACGGCGTCGAGCGGCTCGACAACGTGATCGTCATCGGCGCCTCGAACCGCGAGGACCTCATCGACCCCGCGATCCTGCGCCCGGGCCGGCTCGACGTGAAGATCCGCATCGAGCGCCCCGACGCGGCCGCCGCCGTCGACATCTTCTCGAAGTACCTCACCCCGGAGCTGCCCCTGCACCCCTCGGTGCTCGCGGGCTCGGACGGGCCCGAGGCCCGCCAGCGGGCCGTCGAGTCGCTCATCGAGCGCTGCGTCGAGCGCATGTTCGAACCCAGTGCCGCCAACGAGTTCGTCGAGCTGACCTACGCCGACGGCGGCCGCGAGCTCCTCCACTTCGCCGACTTCGCCTCCGGCGCGATGATCGCCAACGTCGTCGACCGCGCGAAGAAGCACGCGATCAAGTCGCTGCTGTCCACCGGCGAGCGGGGCATCCGCTGGGAGCACCTCGACCAGGCGATCGGCGAGGAGTTCCTCGAGCACGAGGACATGCCCAACTCGTCGAACCCGGACGAGTGGGCCCGGATCTCCGGGCGCAAGGGCGAGCGGGTCACCCACCTGCGGATGATCGACCACGAGCCCGCCGCGCCCGTCGTGCTCGAGCCCGCGGCCGAGCGCGGCCCGGCCGGCGCCTCGGCGCCGGAGGCGGGCGCGGCCGTCACCGGCACCCCGGACCCCACCGTGCTGTGAGGCCCGCGCGGCGCCGGCCGCTCAGCGCGAGCGGCCGGCGACGGCGGTGGCGATGAGCCGCCAGCCCACGAGCGTGAGCAGGTTGAACGAGGCCGCGACGATGAGGAACGTGCCGGGGATCCCGGTGCCGCTCTGGCCGGCGAGGAAGCGGATGATCATGCCCACGAGCACGGTGGTCGCCCAGATCCCGGCGCCCGTGCGCAGCGGCGCGAGCGGTGCGGACCAGACCGCGTTGAGCACCCACGCCGCGGCGAGCGCCGCGAGGAACGGCCAGGCGGTGCGCACGAGGCCCGCGACCTCGAGACTGTGCTCGTGGGTGTAGTGCCCGACGACCGCGAAGACGGCGACGAGCACGAGGTCCACGAGCAGGGCGACGGGCAGATGCGAGGTTCTCTTAGCAGGCACGCTTAGAGTGTAGACGGACCGATGAGGGGAGACGCCATGGTGAGCGCGCGGCGCGTGATGGGCGCGGAGACGGAGTTCGGCATCTGGCAGCAGGGCAACCCGCGGGCCAATCCGATGCGCGATTCGGCGCGCGTCGTCGACGCCTATGCCGGCCCTCGCGGACTGAAGTCCTCGCAGAGCTTCTGGGACTTCGCCGCCGAGTCGCCGCTGGCCGATGCGCGCGGGTTCCTCATGAACGTCGCCGAGGCGCACACCTCCCAGCTCACCCACCTGCCGGACGCGCAGCCGGAATCGCAGTACCTGGCCAACGTGGTGCTGGAGAACGGCGCACGGCTCTACGTCGACCACGCCCACCCCGAGTACTCGTGCCCGGAGGTGCTTACCCCCCGCGACCTCGTGCTCTACGACCGGGCCGGCGACCTCGTGGCGCTCCAGGCGGTCCGCGCGCTGGCCCAGAGCCCGGAGCCGGTCAACCTCTACAAGAACAACACGGACTCGAAGGGCTCGTCCTACGGCGCGCACGAGAACTACCTCGTGGACCGCAGCGTCGAGTTCGACGACATCGTCGCGGGCCTCACCCCGTTCTTCGTCACCCGCCAGGTGCTGTGCGGCGCAGGGCGCGTGGGCCTCGGGATGTCCGGCGAGGAGCCCGGCTACCAGCTGTCCTCGCGCGCGGACTTCTTCGAGGCCGAGGTGGGGCTCGAGACGACCCTGCGCCGGCCGATCATCAACACCCGCGACGAGCCCCACGCGGATCCCGCCCAGTACCGCCGGCTCCACGTCATAGTCGGCGATGCTACCCTCGCCGAGCCCGCGACGCTCGTGCGCTTCGGGGCCACCGCCCTGGTGCTCGGCCTCATCGAGGAGGGCCTGGCGCCCGCCTGCGAGCTCGCCGACCCCGTCCAGGCGCTGCGCGATGTCTCCCACGACCTCACCCTGGCCCGGCCCCTCGCCCTGGCCGACGGCACGCAGACCACCGCCCTGGCAGTCCAGCGGGCCTACCTCGAGGCGTGTGAGGCCGCCGCCGGTGCGCAGCCGGACGCCGCCACCGCCGAAGTGCTCGCCGAGTGGCGCCGCTTCCTCACCGCGCTCGAGACCGATCCCATGGAGCTCGCCGACTCCGTCGACTGGGTGGCCAAGCTCTCGCTCCTCGAGGGCTACCGCCGGCGCGAGGGCCTCGCATGGGACCACCCGAAGCTCGCGCTCATCGACGTCCAGTACGCCGACGTGCGCCCGGAGAAGGGCCTGTTCTACCGCCTCGAGGCCGCCGGTCGGATCCGGCGCCTCACCGACGACGCCGCGGTGGCGCGGGCCGCGGTGGAGCCGCCGGCGGACACCCGGGCGTGGCTGCGCGGCACAGCCGTGGAGCGCTTCGGCCAGCAGCTCGTCTCCGCCAGCTGGGACTCGCTCGTGTTCTCCGTGGACGGGGGGCTGGTGCGCGTGCCCATGAAGTACCCGCTCAAGGGCACCCGCGCGCTGCTGGAGGAGCGGATCGCCGGGGCCCGCGACGCCCCGTCACTGCTGCGGGCGCTCGGCGTCACTAGACTGGGGGACACGACCACGGAAGGAGAGGTCTGAGATGAGCCAGGAGCAGTTCCGCGCCCAGCCGCGCGGCGGTTCGGACCACGGCGAGGAGCCGGCCGAGCTCGGCCAGGTGCAGGCGCAGGCGAACACGCAGGGCGTCGACGACGTCCTCGACGACATCGACTCGGTGCTGGAGACCAACGCCGAGGACTTCGTGCGCAACTTCGTCCAGAAGGGCGGCCAGTGAAGCGCATCTTCGGCCTTGAGACCGAATACGGCATCGCCTTCACCCCCTCCGAATCCGGCCGCAGGCTGGGCCCCGAGGAGATCGCCCGCTACCTGTTCCGCCCCGTCGTCGCCTGGGGCCGGTCGTCCAACGTCTTCCTGCCCAACGGCGCGCGGCTCTACCTCGATGTGGGCTCGCACCCGGAGTACGCCACCGCGGAGTGCGACCGGCTGCCCGACCTCGTCGCCCAGGACGGCGCGGGCCAGGCCATCATGGTCGACCTCCTGGGCCGCGCCCAGGATGCGCTGGCCGACGAGGGCGCGGCCGGCACCGCGCACCTCGTGAAGAACAACAAGGACTCCGCCGGCAACTCCTACGGCAGCCACGAGAACTTCCTCATCCGGCGCAGCGTGGACTTCAAGCACCTCACCGGCGTGCTCCTGCCGTTCCTCGTCGCCCGCCAGCTCCTCGTGGGCGCCGGTGCGGTGCTGCCCGCCGGGATCAGCACGGAGATCGCCCCCGCGGATGCGAACCGCGCCCCGAGCGCCGGCCAGGCGCCGCCGGTGCGCACCGGCGAGCTCGTCTACGGCCTCTCCGCCCGCTCGGACGTCATGTGGGAGGGCGTGTCCTCGGCCACGACCCGTTCGCGGCCCATCATCAACGCCCGCGACGAGCCGCACGCGGACGCGGAGAAGTACCGTCGCCTGCACGTCATCGTGGGCGACTCCTCGATGTCGCAGACGACGAGCGAGCTCAAGGTCGGCTCCGCGGGCCTCGTCCTCGACCTCATCGAGGCCGGCGTGCCGCTCGAGGACCTCAGCCTGCGCAACCCGATCCGCGACATCCGCCGCATCGCGCGCGACCTGACGGGCTCCACGGTGCTCGAGCTGCGCTCCGGGGCCACCCTGACCGCACGCGAGCTGCTGGGCCGCTACTTGGAGCGCGCCGCGGCGCTCGTGGCCGCCGGCGACCACAGCCTGGGCGACGACGCGGCCGCGGCACGGGTCATCGACCGCTGGGAGCGGATGCTCGCAGCCCTCGAGACCGGTGACTTCTCCGCCGTGGACACGGAGATCGACTGGGTCATCAAGAAGAAGCTCATCGACCGCTACCTCGAGCGCTCCGAGGCCGGGCTCGCCGATCCGCGAGTCCAGCGCCTCGATGTCGCCTACCACGACCTCACCCCCGGCAGCGGGCTCTTCCCCCGGCTCGAGGCCGCGGGCCTCGCGGCCCGGGTGGTCGACGCCGCTGCGATCGAGGCTGCCAAGGACTGTGCCCCCGCCACCACCCGCGCCGCGATCCGCGGCGACTTCGTGGCCGCCGCCCACGACGCGCGGCGGGACTACACGGTGGACTGGGTGCACCTGCGCCTCAACGACCACGCCCAGCGCGCCGTCGTGCTCAAGGACCCCTTCGCCCACGCCAGCGAGCCCGCGACGGCCCTCATCGCCGCACTGCGCGCCGACACCGCGCCCAGTGGCCCGCCCGCGCCATGACCGTCAGGCCGCGCCCACAGGCCAACGCCCGCCCCTTCAGCCCCCTCATGCCCGGCGGCCCGCAGCTGACCGCCTCAGGAAGGAAATCCGTGCGCAGAAGAATCCTCGCCGCGTGTGCCGTCACCGTGCTCGCCCTCACCGGCTGCGGTGGGAACGGGGACGACGAGGGCGGGGGCGAGACGCCCCAGGCCAGCGGCTCCCAGTCCGCGGCGGCCGACTCGCTCGACGCCGTCAAGGTCACGGGCAAGCCCGACGCCAAGCCCTCCGTGGAGTTCCCCACCCCCCTCGTCATCGCCAAGCCGGCGCACAAGACGCTCGTGACGGGCTCGGGGGAGAAGCTCGCCGCCGGCAAGCAGGTGAGCGCGAACATCACCATGGTCTCCGGCACCACCGGCAAGGTCGCCAATTCGACCTACGACCAGGGCAAGCCCGCCACGTTCCCCATGGACAAGGAGAACGGCATCAGCGAGGACCTCTACTCCGCGCTCGAGGGCCAGCCCGTCGGCTCGCGCATCGCGGTCGCGATGCAGGGCAGCGCGCAGCAGGGCGAAGCCGCCCAGACGCTCGTCTACATCATCGACATCGTCAAGCAGGAGAACGCGCCCAAGACCTACACGAAGGCCGAGGGCAAGGCCGTCGCCCCCGCGAAGGCGATGCCGAAGGTCACCCGCGACGCCAAGGGCAAGCCCTCCATCGCGAAACCCCAGGGCAAGGCGCCGACCTCCCTCGTGTCGGACTACGTGATCGAGGGCAAGGGCGCCGAGGTGAAGAAGGGCCAGAAGGTCAGCGTCCAGTACTCCGGCTGGCTCTGGACCGACAACACGAAGACCTTCGACTCCAGCTGGGACAAGGGCCAGCCGTTCAGCTTCACCACCGGCGGCGGCGAGGTCATCGCCGGCTGGGACGAGGGCGTCGTCGGCAAGAAGGTAGGCTCGCAGATCCTCCTCGTCGTGCCGCCGGACAAGGGCTACGGTGCACAGGAGAGCGGCTCGATCCCGGCGAACTCCACCCTCGTCTTCGTCGTCGACATCCTCTCCGCCGCCGGCTGACCCGGCCCGCGCCTACCCCCCCCGCACCCAACCGCCCACCCAAGGAGCACACCATGGACCGCACGAAGCCCGAGGTCGACTTCCCCGGCGAGACCCCGCCCACCGAACTGGAGATCATCGACGACATCGTCGGCGAGGGCCGCGAGGCTCAGCCCGGCGATGCCGTCGCCGTCCACTACGTGGGCGTCGCGCAGTCCACCGGCGAGCAGTTCGACGCAAGCTGGGACCGCGGGGAGCCGCTGCGCTTCACCGTCGGCACCGGCAAGGTCATCGAGGGCTGGGACCGCGGCCTGCTGGGCATGCGCGTGGGCGGCCGGCGCACCCTGCGCATCCCGGCGGCCCTGGCCTACGGTGAGCGCGGCGTCCCGGGCGTCATCGCCCCCGGTGACGCCCTCGTCTTCGTCTGCGACCTCGTCGACGCGGTCTGAGCTCCGCAGGCCGTCCATGGACCGGGTGAGGAAGCAGACCGAGCGGCTGCTCAACCTGCTCATCGCACTGCGCTCGGCGCGCGGCTGGATCGACCGCGATTCGCTGCGCGCAGCGCTGGACGACTACCGCGCGCAGCCGGACAACGCGGCATTCGACCGCATGTTCAGCCGGGACAAGGACCTCCTGCGGCGCCTGGGCATCGAGATCTCCACGACGGACTGGTCCGATGCGGACACCGGTGAGACGGCGTACGGCTACCGCATCACGGAGGGCGACTACGCGCTGCCGCCCATCGTCCTGACCCCGGAGGAGGCGGGTGTGCTATCGGTTGCCCAGACGGTCTTCGAGGGCTCCGAGCTCGCCGCCGACACGGCGCGTGCGGTGACGAAGCTGCGCGGGCTCGGCCTCGACATCGGCGGGGGAGCCGACCGCGAGGTGCCCCCGGCGCGCATGGCCTCCGGGCTGTTCGCCACCTTCGTCGCGGCGCTCGGCGACCGGCGCCCGGTCGAGTTCGACTACCGCCGACCGGGCGACCGGCTGCACCGCCGCCGCTTCGAGCCCTATGCGCTGCTCACCCGCGGCGACCGGGTCTACGCCGTGGGCCGTGACATCGACCGCGATGCGGTGCGCACGTTCCGCCTCAGCCGGATCGCGGGCCCCGTGAGGCCGTTGCGCTCGCGCGCCGCGGGCGACTATGCGATCCCCACGGACTTCCGCGCGGAGGACTACTTCGCCCCGGAGCGGGCGCCGGAGGGCGCGCGCACGGCGCTGCTCGCGCTCGAGCCCGGGCGGGCCGACCCCCTGCGCCGCGAGGGCCGCGCGCTCGGCGCCGCCGCCGCGGCGGCCCAGGACGCCGGAGCGCCCGCCCCCGGCGCCGGCCGCGAGGACTGGGAGGGCCTCGAGCTCGACTTCGACGACGCGGAATCGCTCACGGCCCGCCTGCTGGGCTTCGCCCCGGGGGTCGAGCCACTCGCGCCCGCAGCCCTGCGCACCGCCTACGCGGCGCGCCTGCGGGAGACCGCCGCGGCACTGGCGGCGATCGCCGCACCCCAGGGAGCCGACCGTGGCTGACGCATCCGAGCGGCTCACCCGCCTGCTGGGCCTCGTGCCCTACCTCACCCGCAACCCCGGCACGGGCATCGCGACGACCGCCAACGTCTTCGGCATCACCCCCGCCCAGCTCATCGACGACCTCGAGCTCCTCTTCGTCTCCGGCCGGCCCGGCCACATGCCCGACGACCTCATCGAGGCCAACTGGGAGGGCGACCGGATCTACGTGGCGAACGCGGACGAGGTCTCCGTCCCCGTGCGGCTGAGCTCGCGGGAGGCCCGGGCGCTGCTCATCGCGCTCGACTACCTCGCCGAGGTCGACGACGTCGAGCCCGCCACGATCGCGCGGGTGCGGGCGAAGGTGTCGGCCGCTGCCGCCCTGAGCCCCGCCGGCGGTGCCGTGGACGTGCGCGTGCCGGAGCGCCCGGCCGCGCTGCAGGCGGCGCTGGCGCAGGCGCGCGCCCGCGGCGAGGGCCTCGCCCTCGACTACTACGTGGCCGCCCGCGATGAGCTCACCCACCGCCTCGTGACCCCCAAGCGGCTGCGCCTGGCCGGCGCCTGGTACCTCGACGCGTGGTGCCACACCTCCCGCGGCCCGCGCACCTTCGCCGTCTCCGCCATCCGCGGCTTCGCCCCAGCCCCTGTGCCCGAGGTGCCCGCCGGCGCCGCTGCGGGGGCGGGCGGCCCGCGCGACGAGGGACTCGGGGTCGCGCTCACCTTCACCCCGGAGGCCGCGTGGCTGGCCGACGAGCTCGAGACCACGGCCGTCGACTACGACGCGGCCGGGCCCGGCACGGTCCGGGCGCAGCTGCGGGTGCACTCCCGCGAGTGGCTCACCCGCCTCCTCCTGGCCCACGGCCGCCACGTGCTCGCCGTCGAGCCGCCGGGACTCGCCGCGGATGCCGCGCGGATCGCGGCCCAGGCGGCCGGGCGCGTAGACTAGGGGCGGATCAACCTTAGGAGCCGCACATGTTTCACCCCTCCGCCATGCACGTCATGATCGTCGTGCTCGTCATCGTGCTCATCTTCGGCGCCGCCAAGCTGCCGTCGGTGGCGAAGAACCTCGGCAAGTCGATGAAGGTCTTCAAGGACGAGGTCAAGGACATGCGCAGCGACGATGCGGATGCCAAGCGCTCCGCGGAGATCACGGACGCGCCGCCCGCGGCGCCCGCCTCCGCTCCGCAGGCCGACCCGGCAGCCGAGGCCGCCCGCCGCGCCGATGTGCAGGGCTCCGAGCAGCGCAATCCCTGACCGGCGGTGGTCGACTCCCTTCCGGGCCGGGCGAAGAAGCCGCGCCGTCAGAAGAACCGCGAGCGGCGGATGCCGCTCATGGGCCACCTGCGCGAGCTGCGCAACCGCGTCGTCATCGTCGGCGCCGCGCTGCTCATCGGCTCGGCCGTGGGCTGGTTCCTCTACGACCCGGTGCTGGCACTGCTCCAGGCGCCCATCGACGAAGTCGCCCGCAGCCAGGGCCGCACCGCGGAGCTGAACTTCGCGGGCATCGCCTCGCCCTTCGACATCCGGCTGAAGGTCTCGGTCTTCATCGGCATCTTCCTCACGCTGCCCATCTGGCTCTACCAGCTCTGGGCGTTCATCGTCCCGGGCCTCACCCGCACAGAGGTGCGCTACAGCCTGGGCTTCCTGCTCACCGCGCTGCCGCTGTTCCTCGTCGGGGCGGCGTGCGCGTTCTTCGCGCTGCCCAACGCCGTGGCAGCACTCGGCGAGCTCATCCCCTCGGGGGCCTCGTACATCGTGCCCGCCCAGGACTACCTGACGTTCGTCATGCTCATCATCGTGGTGTTCGGGATCGCGTTCGTGCTGCCGGTGCTCATGGTGGGCCTCAACATGCTCGGCCTGCTCTCCGCTGCGACGCTGCGCCGCTCCTGGCGCTGGCTGGTGGTCCTCGTCTTCGCGTTCGCCGCCGTGGCCACGCCCTCGCCGGATGCGATCTCGATGTTCTACCTCGTCGTGCCGATGCTCGTCATGTTCGTCCTCGCCTGGGCGATCTGCGCGCTCGGCGACCGGCGCCGCAAGGCGCGGGCGATCGCGGCGGGCACGTGGGTCGAGCCCGCCGTCGTCGACGACGACGACTGAGCCCCGGGCCGGCCGATAGACTGGCCCGATGCCAGCCGATCCCTCACCCGCACAGGCCTATGCCGCCTCCCGCCGCCGCGCCGCACTCGACGCCGGCGAGCTGGGCGCCTTCGAGGCGGCGCTGCCGTACCCGCTCGACGACTTCCAGCGCGAGGGCTGCGCGGCTCTCCAGGAGGGCCGCTCCGTGCTCGTCGCGGCGCCCACCGGGGCCGGCAAGACCGTGCTCGCCCAGTTCGCCGTCATGCTCGCCGTGGCCCAGGACGTCCGCGTGTTCTACACGACCCCCATCAAGGCGCTGAGCAACCAGAAGTACCAAGAGCTGTGCGCGGCCTACGGGGAGGACCGCGTCGGCCTGCTCACCGGCGACACCTCGATCAACCGGGATGCGCAGATCGTCGTCATGACGACCGAGGTGCTGCGCAACATGATCTACTCGGGCGCCGACCTGAGCACCCTGCGCTACGTCGTGCTCGACGAGGTGCACTTCCTGGGCGACCGGTTCCGCGGGCCGGTGTGGGAAGAGGTCATCATCCACCTCCCGCCCCACGTGCTGCTCGTGTGCCTGTCGGCCACCGTGTCCAACGCGGAGGAGTTCGGCGACTGGCTCGCCGAGGTGCGCGGCTCGACCGACGTCATCGTCTCCGAGCACCGCCCCGTGCCGCTGTACAACCACGTGGCCGTCGGCACGGACCTCTACCCGCTCTTCGCCCCGCGCGGCTTCGAGGTCGACCGCGACCTCCAGCAGGCGGTGCGGCCCTACCAGGCGCGCCGGGGCCGCGGGGGGCGGCGCGGGGGCCGGCCGCCGCGCTTCCACCGCCCCGGGCGCGCGGCCATCATCCGCGAGCTCGACGCCGACGGCCTGCTGCCGGCCATCTACTTCATCTTCTCCCGCAACGCCTGCGACGACGCCGTCGAGCAGTGCCTCGCGGCGGGCCTCGACCTCACCGACCGCGAGCAGAAGCGCCACATCATGGCCCGCCTCGACGAGCTGCAGGAGCAGCTGGGCTCGGAGGACCTCGGGGTGCTGGGCTTCGGCAGCTTCGCCGCGGGCCTCGTCAACGGCTTCGGGGCGCACCACGCCGGCCTCATCCCGCAGTTCAAGGAACTCGTGGAGGAGCTCTTCGCCGGCGGCTTCCTGCGCGTCGTCTTCTCCACGGAGACGCTCGCGCTGGGCATCAACATGCCCGCCCGCACGGTCGTGCTGGAGAAGCTCACGAAGTTCAACGGCGAATCGCACGTCCAGATCACGCCGGGGGAGTACACGCAGCTGACCGGGCGCGCCGGCCGCCGCGGCATCGACGTCGAGGGCCACGCGGTGACCGTGTGGTCGCCGGACGTCGAGCCCGCCGACATCGCGGCCCTCGCCTCGAAGCGGATGTACGCGCTCTCCAGCCGCTTCGCCCCCACGTACAACATGGCCGCCAACCTGCTGGCGCGCATGACCCGCGAGGACGCCGCGAAGGTGCTCGAGACCTCGTTCGCCCAGTTCCAGGCCGACGCCTCCGTGGTCGGGCTGGCGAAGCGGGCCCGCCGCAACGACGAGGCGCTGGCCGGCTACGAGACCGCCATGCAGTGCGACCGGGGCGACTTCGGGGAGTACTTCGGCCTGCGCCGGAGCCTGAGCGAGCTCGAGAAGCGGGCGGGCAAGGCGCGCTCGAAGCAGCGCCAGCGCCAGGTGCTCGCGTCCCTGTCCGACCTCGAGGTCGGCGACGTCGTGCTGCTGCCCTCCCGGCGCTCGTTCGGCGCCTGCGTGGTCCTCACCCCGCTGCGCGGCGAGGACGACGGCACCCGCCTGCCCACCGTGCTCACGCAGTCGGGCAAGGTGTGGCACCTGCGCCCCCACGAGGTGACCGAGCCCGCGCTCGAGCTCGGCCACATCCGCACGCCCAAGAAGCTCAACCACCGCAGCCCGGCCGAGCGCCGCCGGCTGCTCGACGTGCTCTCCGAGGCGATCGCCGCGGGCAAGGTCCGCGACCCGGCCGCTGCGCAGCCGGCGGATGAACGCGCGGAGCCGGAGCGCGAGGAGATCGCCGCGGTGCGCCGCCAGCTGCGCGAGCACCCGTGCCATGCGTGCCCGGATCGCGAGGCGCACGCGCGGTGGGCGGAGCGGGCGCAGGCGCTCGAGCGCAAGAACAGCGCCGTCGCGGCCCAGATCGAGGGGCGCACCGCGTCGATCACCCACGTCTTCACCCGCGTGTGCCAGGTCCTCGAGACGCTGGGGTTCCTGCCCGACGGGATGGCGATCCTGCGCCGCATCTACGGCGAGCGCGACCTGCTGACGGCGCTGAGCGTCCGTGAGGGGCTCTGGGACGGGCTCGACGAGCCGGAGGTGGCCGCGTTCGCCTCGACGCTCGTCTACCAGGCCCGCCGGGAGGTGGGAAGCGCCGTCACCGTGCCCACCGAGCGCCTCGGCGAGCGGCTGGCCGAGCTCGGGGAGCTGTGGCGCGGCCTCGACCGCATCGAGGCCGATGCCCGCCTGCCCCTGACCCCGGAGCCGGAGCTGGGGATCGCGGTGCAGATCTACCGCTGGACGCAGGGGCGGAGCCTGAGCGCGGCGCTGGGGCGCTCGGACATCGCCGCCGGCGATTTCGTGCGGTGGGCCAAGCAGACCCTCGACCTGTTGGGCCAGGTCGCCCACGTCGCGCAGCCGCAGACCGCCGAGGTCATCCGGCGGGCGGCCAACGCGATCCGCCGCGGGGTCGTGCTCGAATAGCCCCGCGGCGGGGCCCTCAGCGCTCGGCCGTCAGCGCTTGGCGACCCGCTTGACGACGGCCTCGATATCGGAGCCGAACGTCGACTCGGTCGACAGGTAGGTCCACGTCGACGACGGCCGCTTGAGCCCGTGGGCCCGCAGGTCGATGCCCGTCGGGGTGAACTCCGCCTCCCGCACGACCTCCGCGGAGTCCGCCAGCACATCGGGCCAGAACGACTCGAAGGCGCGGATGGACTCCGCGTTGAACGCCTCGTGGGGCTTCTCCTTCGCCAGGGTGCGCAGGTGGATGCCCTCGCGCAGGTCGTTGAGGTAGGCGAGGTGGTCGACCCAGCGGGAGTCGAGCTCGAACAGCAGCACCTCGCGCAGGGCGGCGTCGACGACCTCGGCGCCCACCTTCTCATCGGCAGCGGCCACCGCCTCGGCGGCCTCGGCCCGCAGCTCGTCGACCCCGGTGGACTCCCGCCGGATGGCGTCGCGGCGGCGCAGCACGAGCTCGCGCTGCTTGGCCATGAGCTCGTTGAACCGCCACGTGTCGCGGTGGACCGCGGTGTTCTCGCCCTCCGACATGCGCTGCGCGTGCTCGACGAGCTGGGCCGCGCGGCGCGCGGCGATCCGCCCGTGCTCGTCGCCCTCCTCGATGAAGCGCTGGGCCTCCGGCACGCGGGTCATGAGCTCGTCTTCGAGCGAGGTGAAGAAGACCGAGGTGCCCGGGTCGCCCTGGCGCCCTGCCCGGCCGCGCAGCTGGTCATCGAGCCGGGAGGACTGGTAGCGGCCCGCGCCGATGACGAGGAGCCCGCCGGCCTCCGCGGCGCCCTCGCCCAGGCGGATGTCCGTGCCGCGGCCGGCCATCTGGGTCGACACGGTGACCGCGCCTGCGGCGCCGGCGGCCGCGATGATCCCGGCCTCGTGGGTGTCGTCCTTGGCGTTGAGCACCTCGGCGCGGATGCCGCGCTCGCGCAGCCGCTCGGCCAGGCTCTCCGATTCGGACACCGAGCGCGTGCCGATGAGGATCGGGCGCCCGGAGGCGTGCTGGGCGGCGACCTCCTCGACGATCGCGCGCTCCTTGGACTCCTGGTAGGTGTACAGGCGGTCGGGCTCGTCGACGCGCACCACCGCCTCGTTGGGCTCGATGGGGAGGATCTCGAGCTCGTAGAACTCGCGCAGATCATCGCCCACCGCCAGCGCGGTGCCCGTCATCCCGCAGACCGTCCGGTAGCCGTGGATGAGCTCCTCGACGGTCATCTGGTCGAGGATCTCACCCGATTCGCTGGCCGTCAGGTGCTCCTTGGCCTCGACGGCCGCCTGCAGGCCGTCGGGCCAGCGCTGGAGGTCTGCCACCCGGCCGCGGGAGTCGGAGATGAGCTTGATGACGCCGTCCACCACGAGGTAGTCGACATCGCGCTTGATGAGCGCGCGGGCGTAGAGCGCGAGGTTGACGGAGGCGAGCACGTCCGCATCCGCGCCGTAGAGGTCGACGTCCAGCTCGCGCTCGACCCGATCGGCCCCCGCGTTGGTGAGCGAGACGGCCTTGCGGTCCTGGCTGACCTCGTAGTCGGCGTTCGGGTCGAGGTCGGCGACGAGCGCGGCGATCTTCGCGTCGGCCTCCTCGACGCTGGTGGAGCCGGCCAGCACGAGGGGCACGCGCGCCTCGTCGATGAGCACGGAGTCCGCCTCGTCGACGATCACGACGTCCCGCTCGCCCACGCGCAGCTGCGCGTCATCGGCGGCGAAGCGGTCGCGCAGCACGTCGAAGCCCACCTCCTGCACGGAGGCGTAGACGACCTCGGTGGCGTAGGCGGACTGCCGCGCGGCCTCGTCGTCGGACTCGCTGACGGCGGCCGATTCGACGCCGAGCAGCTCGAACAGCGGCGCCATCCAATCGCGGTCGCGCACCGCGAGGTAGTCATTCACGCTGACCACGTGGACGCGGCGGCCCTGGAGGGCGTAGCCGGCGGCGGCCATGGCGCCCACGAGGGTCTTGCCCTCGCCGGTGAGCATCTGGACGACGTGGCCGTCGAGGAGGCCGACGAGCCCGGTGAGCTGGGAGTCGAAGGGGCGCTCGCCCAGCGCGCGCTCGGCGGCCTCCCGCACGAGCGCGGCGAAGGCGATCTGCTGCTCGCGCCGCTGGCCGGTCGTGAAGATCTCCGCGGCGGTGGCGGCGATGTCCTCGTCGGCCAGCGCCGCGTAGTCCTGCGACTTCTCGTCGATGGCGCTGCGCGAGCGCTCGAGCCAGCCGGTGCGGCCGGCGGCCTGCGCGCCGGGTCGGTTGAGCAGGCGGGCGAAGATGCCCATGCGTCCGTCCTCACTGTCGATGCTGCGTGGCGAAGCCGCGCGCCGCACGCACGGCGTGCGAGCCCGGGGCGCCGCCCAGTCTACGACGGCGCCCCGGGCTCCGCGGTCAGCCCGCTCGAAGGCGCGCGCTCGCTGCGGCCGGTCCGGTGCTCGCTGCCCGGGACCCGGTGGTCACTCCTCGAACGGCCATGCGCGGCTCACGCGCGCCTGCGGGTCGCGCTTGGCGCGCAGATAGGCCTCGAGATCGGCGGCCTGCTCGGCCTTCCAGGCGATCTGGGCTGCGTGGACCGCCGCCGGGCTGAGCCCGCCGATCTCCGCGCTCGCCGCGCCGATGGCCAGGGCGATGGCCGCCGCGGCGGCCGCATCGGCATCGGCCGAGTGGGCGTCGACGAGCTCGACCCCCCAGCGCTCGGCGAGTGCCTGCAGGATGCGGGGCCCGCGCCGGTACTTCTCCGCGCGCCGGTCGAGCACGAGCGTGTCGACGATGGGCGGATGGACCTCGCGGACGGCGGGGCTGATGCCCAGGCGCTCGCATTCGGCCTGGAGCACGGTGAGGTCGTAGGCGATGTTGTGGCCGGCGAGCACCCCGCCCGCGGCAGTGATATCGGCGATGGCCGCGCACAGCTGCTCGACCACGGCCCGCCGGTCCATGCCCTCGGTGCGGGCGCGTTCGGTGCTGATCCCGTGCACCGCGGCGGCGGCCGCCGGGATCTCCACCCCGGGATCGGCCAGCCACGTGTAGGCCTCGCGCCTGGCGCCCCGGTCGAACTCGACGAGGGCGGCCGTGACGATGCGCGCGGTGCGGGGATCGACACCCGTCGTCTCGAGGTCGAAGCCCCACACGGGCCCCGCGGGCCAGCCGGGTTCGGTCCCGTCCTCAGCCTCGTTCGCAGCTGCGCCGCCTCTCCCGGTGCCCGCAGTGCCGATATCCGCAGCGCCGGCCTCCGCAGTGCCGGGCGCAGGCTCGCCCGCGGTCCCCGCGCCCACAGGGCTGGCAGCGTCGACCTCCGCAGTGCTTGCCGCAGACACGCCCCCGGTTTCCGTACCCGCCGAACCGGCAGCGGCGCCATCCGTCGTGCCGGCCGCGGGCACACCCACGGTCCCCGTGCCCGCTGAGCCGGCAGCGGCGCTATCCGTCGTGCCGTCCGCAGCGGCGGTGTCCGTCTTGCCGCGGCCCACTGTGCCGGCCGCAGCGGCGCTGCCCGGTGATCCGTCGGCGGTTGCGTGCCCAGGCCCACCGGGAGCGCCGCCTGCTACTCCGTCCTCAGGTGCAGCCGGAAGCCCAGCGGCGGGGGAGGGGGCCGCTCCCGACCCAGGCCCTTCGACGTCGGATGAGGCGCCGGCGCCCGCGGCTGCGCCGCCGCGCGCACCGTGCTCCCGGCCGGCCGCGGACCAACCGCCCAGGGCAGCGCTGAGCCGGTCCGCGGCGGCAACGACACTGTGGGCGCGGCCCAGCTCCGCGAGCGCCGCGCGATCCAGGCGCTCGGGCACGTGGTCGGCGGCGGCGAGCCAGTCGCCCACGGGCAGGTCCTCCAGGCAGGCCATGACCGCCGCATTCGCGCGCACCGCCTCCTCGGACTCGAGCAGGGCGGCCCGGCGCTTGGGCGTCAGGCCGCCGTCGGCCGAGCCCGCGCGCGCGGCGGCGAAGACCCCGTCCAGACTGCCGTGGGCCGCGAGCAGCCGCGCGGCGGTCTTCTCCCCGATCCCGGGGGCACCGGCGAGTCCGTCGGAGGGGTCCCCGCGCAGCGCGGCGAGCTCCCGGTAGAGCTCCGGGCCCGCAACCCCGTAGAGCGCGGGCAGATCTGCCGCGGCGGTGACCTCCCACTCGCCCTTGGGGCGGGGCCGGCGCAGCACCACGCGCTCACCGTCGAGCAGGGCCAGCAGGTCGCGGTCGGGGGAGACGATGGTCACGGGGCCGGGGACCTGCGCCGCGAGGGAGGCGATGACGTCGTCGGCCTCGGTGCCCGGCACCTCAGCGATGGGGATGCCGGCCGCGGTGAGCGCGCGCCGGATGATCGGCAGCTGGGGCGCCAGCTCCTCGGGGGTCTCCGTGCCGGCGGCCTCATCGCGCACGCGCTGGGCCTTGTACTCCGGCACGAGGGCCGTGCGGAACGCCGGGCGCCAGTCTGCGTCGAAGGCGGCGATGACCCGCGGGCGGGGGAGTTCGGCGCACAGCGCGGCGACCGTGTCGAGCAGCCCGCGCACCGCGTTGACCGGCGTGCCGGCGGCATCGCGCAGCGAGGTGGGCAGGGCGTAGAAGGCCCGGTAGTACAGGGCCGGCGTGTCGAGGACGAGCAGCGCTTCTCTCACGCCGGGAAGCCTATACCGCGGCACGGACGCGGCACCGGGCAGCAGCGCCCCGATCCGGCGCGGGCGGCGCGCCCGTCCGGCTCCGCTGCGCCCGCTTCGCACTCACCCCCGTGCCCTATCGCGGGGCGCGGACGCTCCGGTGGGATACCAGTGGGATACTGGGCGACGTGATTCCCACGGAGAAGTCTGAGCAGGATCCCGCCGTCACGGTGCTCGCCGGCGGCGATGTCTATTCGAGTGCCGATCCCTTCGCCACCGCGATCGCCTTCGAGGGGCCCATCGTGTCGTGGGTGGGCTCCGACGAGGCGGCGGGCACGCTGGGCGCGCCCGTGCAGGACCTGGAGGGCGATTTCGTCGCCCCCGCGTTCGTCGATGCGGGTCTCGACCTGCGCGTCTCCGCCCCGGAGCCGCAGGCCTTCGTGGCCGCCGGGATCGCCGGCGTGCACGCGATCGGCACGGCCGCAGCCCTCGCGGCGTTCGAGGCGCGAGCCGGGCGGTTGGCGGTCCTCGGCTACGCGCTCGATGCGCAGGAGGGCCCCGCCGCGCGCAGCGCGGCGCAGCTCGCGGACGGCCAGCGGCCGCCGGGCGCGCTCTGCGTGCTCGTGGAATCGGAGGCCGACGAGGCCGCGCTCGCAGCGCTGCTCAACGATGCGGGAGCCGTCGCACACGCGCAGCGCTCCGGCTGGCGGCTGCGCTTCGGCCGGCGCGTGCCGGAGGCGCTGTGCGAGCGGCTGGGTGCGGCCGGCATCGCGCTGACGGTCGATCCGAGCGCCGAGCAGCCACTGGCAGGACTCCTGGCGGCCGGTGCCCAGGTGAGCTTCGCACTCGATCCAGCCGCCCCGTGGCGCAGCATCCGCGCGGCCGTCTGGGACCGCGCCGGGGGGATCTCCGGACGCGCGGCGTTCAACTGCGCGACGCGGTTCGCCCACCGCGCCGCCGGCCGCTTCGAGGCCGGTGTGCTCGCACCGGGTGCCGCGGCCACCGCGGTGCGCTGGCGCGCTGATCGGCTGGTCGTGCAGGTCTCCGATGACCGCGTGGCGGCCTGGAGCACGGACCCGCGCTCCGGCACTCCCGGGCTGCCGGACCTCGGCGACCCGGAGCGGCTGCCCACGGTGCGCGAGGTGTGGGTCGACGGGGTGAGCGCGGCCCTCGGCTGAGCGCGACGCGCCGAGGCGCACACTTTTCCCACCGCTGCGCCGGTCCGAAAATCACCCTCGTGACCTGCAACGATGCACAGATCCCCTGGTGAGGGCGATTTGTCGCGGGGACACCGCGTTGCTAGATTCTCAATCGGTCCGCTCAGCGGATGCGCCCCGGGCGCAGGCCTTAGAAAACGCGTGTCAGCACGCGGTCCGAAGCCTGTCGGCCCGGGGCGCTTTGCCGTCTCACGGGCCCGCGAACGGGGTCCGCGCGCTCGGCCCGCGGCCGCGATCGTCGGCTAGGGTGGACGGGTGACTGACGCCCCCCTCATCGTGATTCCGACCTACAACGAGCGCGAATCGCTGCCGCGCACGATCGCCGCCGTGCACCGCTTCGTGCCCGCGGCCCATGTCCTCGTCGTCGACGACGGGTCGCCGGACGGCACCGCCGACTGGACTGCGGAGCAGGCCGAGCACGATGAGCACATCCACCTGCTGCGCCGCACCGAGAAGAACGGCCTGGGTGCGGCGTATCTCGCCGGCTTCGCCTGGGCGCTCGAGCGGGACTACCCCGTCATCTGCGAGATGGATGCCGACGGCTCGCACCGCGGCCGCGACCTGCCCCAGCTGCTGGCGGCCATCGCGGACGGAGCCGATCTGGCGATCGGCGCGCGCTGGGTGCCCGGGGGAGCGGTGGTGAACTGGCCGCTCAACCGCCAGCTGCTCTCGCGCGGTGCGAACGTCTATGTGAATGCCGCGATCGGCCTGGGCGTCCACGATGCGACGGCGGGCTTCCGCGCCTATCGGCGGGAGGTGCTTTCCGCCATCGACCTGCAGGCGGTGCGCTCGCAGGGCTACGGGTTCCAGATCGACCTCACCCTGCGCACGGCGCGCGCCGGGTTCGCCATCGCCGAGGTGCCGATCGTCTTCGTCGAGCGCGAATACGGCGAGTCGAAGATGTCGGGCAACATCATCCAGGAGGCGTTCGTCAACGTCGCCAAGTGGGGCGCCGCTGAGCGGGCACGCCGCGTGCGCGCCGCGCTCGCGCGCCGCACCTGAGGGCGAAGCCGGCCGCGGCGCAGCACGCCGAGCCCGAGCCCTGGGTGACGACCCTCACGCCACCACGGCGCCCTTGAAACAACATGGCAGTCTTGAAACAACACGGGGGTCTTGAAACGCGGCGCCCTTGAAGTGCGCGGCGTTCTCGATACGACCCGGCGGTCGTGCTCCCACACAGCGCTCTGAACCGACACAGCGCTCTTGATACAGAACAGCGCAGCGGGTTGTCCCGCTGCGCTGTGCGATTGCAGGTGCCGAGCACTGTGCGATTGCAGGTGCCAGCGCTCTGGTCGCAGGCACCGGGGCCGCGAAGTGCCCGGAGGAGCTTCGGGCCGCGTTGGCCCGGTACGCCGGCTCGGCCCGGCTCAGACCTCGGGGGCCTTCTCGCCGCGGCGTACGGCCAGGCGCTCATCGAGGAGGACCTGGAGCTCTTCGAGGGAGCGGCGCTCGAGCAGCATGTCCCAGTGGGTGCGACCCTGCTTCTCCGTCGTCTCGGCGGCCTCGCCGCCGCCCACGCGCTTGCCCAGGCCGTGCGTGCCCGACTCCCACGTCGCCGGCACCTCGGCCTCGACGGAGAAGGGAACGGTGAAGGTGAAGCCGTCCTCGCACGCGTACTCGACCAGCTGGCGCGGCGCCGGCTCGACGCCCACCTCCGATTCGAGGCTGCGGGATCCGAGCTGGGTGCCGCGAAGACTGCGCTCGCTCATGGTGGGGCCACCTTCCACTGTCGACGTTGGGGGCTGCTGGGCGACACAACAGTCTATCGGGTCCCGTCATTCCCGGCGAACCCGCGAATGCCACGGCACCGCGCACGAACGCCGCGCCTGCGAGCACGAATGCCACGGCACCGAGCAACCACCACCGCTCTTGCGAGCCCCAGCGCCGCAGCGCCGCACGCGCTCAGCGCCACCGCGGCGCCGCTGAGCGCGTGCGGCACGGTTCCGAGTGCGCGTGGAGTGAACCCGTCCGCTCCGTCGGGGACGCGCAGGCCTGGGGCGATCCGGTGTGTGGACTGCGGTCGGGGAGACGCCGGGCAGCGGCAGCGCGGGCGGCGGCTATACAGTCGGCGCAACAAGGGGCTCCTACGTCTCATTCCCGCTCAGGCTCGGCCCGCGGCTGCGCAGTCTCAGCGCTGCGGTCTGCGGATACGCCCTCGGGTGGCTGCCGGCTGAGCGTCTGGCCTGACGCATGTGCCCTTGCGCGTGCCTTGCCCGGGATGTGCGCACGCCCACGCGCGCGCATGCGCCTGCCACGAAGGAGCGCGCCTGTGACGAACTGTGCCTGCATTCATGCGTTGACGAGTCCCGTGCCCCGCACGCACCCGGGGCGGCACGAGCGCAGACTCGGGGGAGAGGCCCTGCAGACGGCAGTGGAGAGCCACTTCCCCCGCCAGTGGCAGCGCGCGAGAGGGTGGGAGAGCGTCGGGCATTCGCCTCTGGGTGCGGGACTGCGGGCAATGATCAGTGCGGCCGCGGACCCCGGGCGAACGCGCGCAGTCCCAGCTCGACATCGTCGGTGACGATCGCATCGACCCCCAGCGCCGCCAGCCGCTCCATCTGGGCGGCATCGTTGACGGTCCAGACGTGCACCTGGCGACCGGTCCGGTGGGCCGCAGCGATGAGGCGGGGCGTGACGACGCGGATTCCCGCCCGGGCTTCGGGGACCTGCAGGCAGTCGATGCGCTCGTCGAGCGCGCGCATCCCACCGGCTGCGGCCAGCGCGATCTCCCCAGTTCCCGCCGAGGTCCGGACGCCGGGCACGGCCGCGCGCAGGCGGCGCAGGCGCCGGGCGCTGAATGACGCGAGCCGCAGGCGCTTGCGCAGCCGGGGCTCGCGCGCCAGGCGGATCATGGGCTCCGTGCCGGAGTCGGCCTTGACGTCGACGTTGAAGCTCAGCGTTGGCGCCGTCTCGAGCACGTCCACCAGCCGGGGCACGCGCGAGCCGTCGAGCAGGCGCAGCCGGTCAAGGCGGGCCGAGGAGAGCTGCTCGATGCGCGCCGCGACGCCCGCCGTGCGCTTAAGCGAGGGGTCGTGCACGGCGTAGAGCACCCCATCGGCGGACGCGTGGACGTCGGTCTCGGCCCACTGAAGACCGGCCTGCGCGGCGCGCTCGAACGCCGCGAGCGAATTCTCCTCGCAATCGGGCCACAGCCCGCCGCGGTGCGCGATGACGGCGGCGGACGCGGCGGCCGGTAAGGGGATCATGGCAGCCACGCTACCCAATTCCAGCCGGTCTTCGCGGCGCGGCTGTGTTGCCCGTCACGGCCCCGCCGTGGACAATCGGAGCATGACACAGCGCGAGGATCCCGTTGAGCCCACCCAGGTCTACGATGCGTCGCGGCCCGGCACCCGCGAGCGCGCCCGGCGCGCGGCCTCCTGGCTGCGCACGAACTCGGAGTCCGCGTACCGGCGGGCCGATGAGCGCACCCGCGGCCTGCGGGCCAACGGTCGCCAGCTGGGGGAGCGGGTGAGCCGGGTGGCTGCCGACGCGGCGCGCACCGGCGGCCCCATCGACCGCACCGAGGAGCGCATCAACGGTGCGCTGTCGAGCGTCAGCCGGCAGATCGACGGTCGCGCCGAGCAGGCTGCCGGGTTCATCCGCACGGGCGTGACCCGTTCCGCCGCCGCCACGCGTCGCCTGCTGCGCGGCCGCAGCGGCCGCTGACCGATTCCTCAGGAGATCCGCTGGGCTTCCAGTCCGACGGTCCCCGTTGGCGAACCGGGGCTGATGCCCTCGCTCGCTGCGCAGGCGCACCCCGGAGTTGCGACTTCCCGACGGTCAGCGCCCCCTGGTACTCAGCGCTCGTGTAACTCAGCACCCCGCCAGGGGCGCAGGCCGTCCGGTGGCTCCGCCTGACGAGGGACGCCATACCGAGGCGCGGATTGCCCGCCCGTGAGTTCTTTCCGGCTTCGCAGCGCTGAGCCCGCGCAGCACTGTCCTCGCACGACTGCCCTGTTTTCGCAGGACTGCGCCGGGCCACGTGGGACCCTCCCGGCCGAGGGGCACGCGACCGCGCCGTGATCGCGCGCGCGTGGGCGGTGCCACCCGCTCCACAACCGGGTCCACAACCGGGCCGAATGAATTGGCGCGCGGCCGGTTTGTTATCTATGCTGTGGTCTGATAACAAGTCGGTCACGGGATCGTGAAGGAAACATCTGTGGGCAAGCACTCCTCTCCAAAGGCCTCCGGGCGCCGCAGCGCCGCGGGCCTCCTCGCCGGCCTCACCACGCGCAGCGCCGGACGCCACTCGGCAGCCGCCGCGCCGCATGCCACCGCCGCCGAGGTCCTCGAGGCCAACCGGCGCGGACCGGTCATGGCCGCCATCGCGATCCCCACCGCGGCCGCCGCCGCCGTCATGGTCGCCGGCGCCGTGAACATGCCCAGCGGTGCGGAGGTCTCCGCGGAGACCGCGCCCGTCACCGCCCCCGCCGCGACCCTGCCCGATGCGCAGCCCGCGGCCCAGGCCGATGCCAAGGCGCTGCGCACCGCGCAGAAGCAAGGCGGCAGCGCCTCGCACCTCACCGGCCACCTCGCCACCCCCAAGCCCAAGCCCACGGCGAAGCCCGCGAAGGACTCCGGCTACTCGGGTCCGAAGAACTCGAAGGCATCCGGCCAGGGCGGCACGTGCGAGGCCTCGATGTACGGCAACGGCGACGGCACGGACGGCGGCCCGACCGCTTCGGGGGAGACCTTCCACGCCAACGCCATGACCGCCGCGCACAAGACCCTGCCGCTCGGCAGCGTCGTTAAGGTCACGAACAAGTCGAACGGCAAGTCCGCGACGGTGCGCATCAACGACCGCGGCCCCTACATCAGCGGGCGCTGCCTCGACCTCTCGGTCGCCGCGATGAAGGCCGTCGGCGGCTACAGCGCCGGCACGATCAACGTGAGCTACAAGGTCCTCTGACCTCACCCGCCGCAGCGGCGGCCGCGACACCCCCACGGGCCCCAGCCGGCCGGCTGGGGCCCGTTGCTGTCTCCGCACACCCCGCGCACGGCCACTCCAGAGCCCGGGGACCCAGCTCTGGGGTGGTGGCGCGTCGTGGAGCAGTCGACCATCCCAGACTCGAAGTACCCGTGATTGTGACAAATTCGACGTCATCTCACCGCTATTCGGGTAGTCATCTAACGTTTCGTTACCTAGGCTGGGCGACTGTTACACAATGATCACAAGAACGTGAAGGAGTTCGGGTGGGCAAGCACGCAGCGCAGGACGATCCCCAGCACAACGGCATCGGGGGTCTCTTCACTCGGCGCCGCGCCGGGCGGCACGCAGACCAGGACGCCTCGGCGGCAACCATTCTCCGCGAGAACCGCCGCACCCCGGTCATGGCGGCGATCGCAATCCCCACGGCCGCGATCGCCGCACTGGGCGTGGCTGGCGCCGTGAATGCCGCCCCCAGCGGCGACGACTCCGCGGCCGTTGCGCCGGAGCAGGCGGCCGCCGCGAGCGCCGCGCAGGCTCCGAAAGCGCAGGATACCGCGGATGCGGCCGCGCAGAAGGCGCAGCAGAAGGCCAAGGACAGTGGCAAGGCCGCCGGCGTCTCCGGCACGCTCACCACGCCGGAGCCCAAGCCGACCCCGAGCACCTCGGCTGCCCGGACCACCGCCTCGAAGTCCGCCGCGAGCGATTCCGCGAAGGGGACATCGAGCAGCTCGGCGAAGAAGTCGTCGAAGAAGAAGTCGTCGAAGTCCTCCTCGTCCGGCTCCTCGAGCGAGTCGTACAAGAAGAACTCCAAGGCGTCCGGCCAGGGCGGCACCTGCAAGGCGTCGACCTACGGCGAGGGCGACGGCACGGCCGGCGGCCCGACGGCATCGGGGGAGCGGTTCAACCCCAGCAAGCTGACGGCGGCGCACAAGAGCCTGCCGATGAACAGCAAGGTCAAGGTGACGAACAAGTCCAACGGCAAGACCGTGACGGTGCGCATCAACGATCGCGGGCCCTACGTCAGCGGCCGCTGCCTGGATCTCTCCACCGCCGCCATGAACAAGATCGGCGGCGACGGCGTGGCGAAGGTGTCCTACAAGGTCCTCTGAGCCGCCGCTGCTCTTCGCCCAGCACTGAGGCCCCCGGCATGCGCCGGGGGCCTCAGCTGTCTGCGGCTCCCTGTGCTGGAGCCCCGGGGGCACTGCGCGGGACGCGCACACGCGCGCCCCGCGGGCCGGGATCACTCGCTGTCGGCGGCGATCTCCGGAGTGCGCGAGCCCAGCTCGGAATCGATGCGCAGGATGCCCGAGCCGTCCTCGCCCACGAGCGCGAGGTGCGAGATGATCTCGTCGACCGTCGACTCCTCCTCGACCTGCTCGTCGACGAACCAGTTGAGCAGCGGAATGACGTCGAGATCCGTCTCCGCCTGCGCGAGCCGGTAGAGCTCGCGGATGGACTCCGAGACCTTCTGCTCGTGCGCGAGGGCAGCGCGGAAGAGGTCGATCGGCTTCTTGCCGGACAGGTCGGACACGGAGATCGTGCCGATCTGCGGCGCCGAGTCGCGATCGATGCAGTGCGCGATGAACTTGTGGGCGTGGACGAGCTCCTCTTCGGACTGCGCGCGCATCCACGCGCTCATTCCGTTGAGGTCCTGGTCCTCGAGCTCGATGGCGAGCTGGAGGTAGACCATCGAGGCGGTCAGCTCGAGGGTGACCTGGTCGCTCAGTGCCTTGGCCATGGTGTCGGACAGACGCATGTCGGAGTCCTTTCGGAAGAGGGTGGGCCGCGCGCGGTGCGCGGACCCGGCGGTCGCCAGCCATGCTAATTGGACTCGTTCCAATTCGCATGCATGGTGAGGCTGGCCTGGGATTGGAACGAGTCAAGACTGGGGCCGAGTCGAACTGGGGGCCGGAAGTCACGCGAGGTGGGCACCGGTGAGTGTGCAGCGGACGGTAGGTAGCCCGGGGCGACCGAGCGTGCCCCGAGACGAGCGAGCGAATCCGAGCAAGTCTGCAAAGCGCCGACGCCGAGTGCGGATCGCCGCCGGTGCGCAGGCAGGGGACGCGTCCATCAGACGGGAGGCGCAGTCTGCGCGCGTTCATCGGTGGCGCGATGCGGTGCTCGGCGCCGCTCATGGCACCGGCTGGGCGATGCTATCGCTTAGCCGATAATATACATTATGTTAACTAAACGGAAATGCCTGCCGCGGGCAGTGGGTTCGCGGCCCTTCCCTCCGTGCTGATGAGCAGGATGTTCGCACCGTCGGCCAGCATGCCGCGCTCCCGCAGCAGGCGCACACCCGCCAGCGATGCCGCGCCGCACGGGCCGGAGTCCACACCGTGCGCCTCGAGGTCGCGGACGGCCCGCGTCACCGCGGCGTCCGGGACGACCGCGCTGAGGTCCACGCCGTCGCGCAGCGCCGGCCACGATGCCGCCGCCACCGTCCCGCAGTTGAGGCCGGCCATGATCGTGTTCCCCGTCTGCACCGTGACGGGCTGACCGGCCAGCAGCGAGGCGAACAGGCTGGGCGCGGCGGACGGTTCGACGGCGAGGATATGCGGAGCGGCGTCCGAGGCGCCCGCGGTGCCCGAGGCGAACCCCCCGGAGCGGGTGAAGCGGACGACGGCCTCGGCGAATGCGCCCACACCGGTGGGCGCGGTCACGAGCGTGGGCGCGGGCGCTCCGGCTTCGCGCAGCTGCGCCGCGGCCTCCTCGAGGACCGAGCCGTAGCCCTCCACGATCCAGGCGGGCACCTCCTCATAGCCCTCCCAGGACGTGTCCTGGATGAGCAGCGACCCACTGCCGCGGCTCTCCTCGGCGGCGCGGGCGACCGCGGCATCGTAGGAGCCGCCCAGCGGCACGATCTCGGCGTCCTCCGCGCGGATGCCATCGACGGCGGCCTCGGAGACTCCCCCGGGCAGGAAGATGCGCGCGGGCAGTCCGACGAGCGCGCCGGTGCGCGCCACCGCCCGGCCGTGGTTGCCGTCCGTGGCCGCCACGAGCTCGCGCACCCCCGTCTCCGGGAGCCGGGCTGCGATCTCGCTCAGCGGCAGGGCGCTCTCCCCGACCCCCAGGCGCGCCGAGAGCGCACGGGCAACCGCGTGCGCGGCCCCGAGCATCTTGAATGCCGGCAGCCCGTACCGGTGCGCCTCCTCCTTGACCCACACGCGGGCAGCACCCAGTTCCCGGGCCAGCGCGGGCAGTTCGACGAGGCGGGTGGGCGCGTAGCCCGGAATCGAGCGGTGGAAGTCCAGGACGTGGGCCGGTTCGTCGCTCCGCCAGTCTCGGGCGGCGGGGCGCGAGCGGATCGCAAACTCCGTCTCGGCGCCCGGCAGCGGATGGTCCTGCGCGCTCATCGCGTACCCTCCTGTGCAAGGCGGGCAATCGTGTTGAGCAGCGTGGAGGCCCCGGCCGCGCAGTCCTCCGGGGTGGAGTACTCGCGCGGATTGTGGCTGATTCCGTCGTATTGGCCGCGTACGAAGACCATGGCGGTGGGGGCCAGTGCAGCGATCTCCTGGGCGTCGTGGCCCGCGCCGGACATGAGCCGCGGGGCGGCATGGCCCAGATCGGCGGCGGCCTTCTCGATGGTGTCCTGAATGTCTGCGGAGAACGGAACCGGGGAGGTCCGGGCCATCCGAGCGGTCTCGACGCCCAGCCCCGGCTGTGAAGACGGCAGGGAGTCGAGGAACCCCGCGAGCTCGCGTTCGGCCGCCTCCACGTCCTGATCGTCGGGGTTGCGCAAGTCGACGGTGAGCTCCGCACGGTCGGGGACGACGCTCGGCAGCCCGGGGTGAACGCTCAGACATCCCACCGTGCCCCGCAGGCGGCCGAACCGGCCGGAATCGACCATCTCGCGGACCTTGACGACGATCTGGGCGGCGGCGAGCCCTGCGTCGGCGCGCAGCTGCGTGGGTGTCGTGCCCGCGTGGGCCGCGCGCCCGTGGATCGTCACCCGCTGCCACGAAATCGCCTGGACTCCGGTGACGACCCCCAGCGCAGCGCCGCTGTGCTGGAGGACGGGGCCCTGTTCGATGTGGCACTCGACGTAGGCGTGCGGCGGGTCAAGGAGTGCCGGCCCCTTCCCCGCAAAGCCGATCCGGCGCAGCTCGTCGCCGAACGCGCGCCCCTCCGCGTCTGTGAGGCCATGCGCGGTCGCCAGCTCGATGCGCCCCGCCGCCACCGCGGAGCCGAGCATGTCGGTGCCGAACCGCACGCCCTCCTCTTCGGTGAAGGCGGCGATGACGATGGGCCGCTCGGTGACGATGCCGCTGTCGTTGAGGGTGCGGACCGCTTCGATGCCCGACAGGACCCCCAGGCAGCCGTCGAACGCGCCGGCGGTTCCGACAGAGTCGATGTGCGAACCCGCCATGACCGGAGCGAGATCGTCGCGGCGCCCAGGGCGCCGGCCGAAGATCGAGCCCATGGGGTCGATCGACACCTCGAGGCCCGCCGCTTCCATCCACCCGACTACGAGGCGGCGGCCGGCCGCGTCCTCGTCGGTCAGCGACTGCCGGTTGACTCCCCACAGCCCGGTGGGCTCGTCCTCATACGCGCCGATCCGCGCGAGCTCCATGAGGTCGGACCACAGGCGATCGCCGTCGATGCGGAGAACGGGTGGTTCGAGGGCGCTGTCCATGCGAGGGCCTTTCCGGGAGGCGGGCCGGGCGAGTGCCCGAGCGTCGTGGGACCCACATTACGAAGGCCGCGACCGGTAAGTCGAGCGAATGTTTCTCACGATAACCATTCACCGTTACTACACAGTCTGTGCGCTGCGCCGACCGCCCGCGCCAGCGGACGTGCAGGGCCCCCAGGGGCCAGCGCGAGTCCGCGCCCCCGTCGCGGAGGAAGACCACTCCTCCCCTGGTCTGTCCCCGTCCTGGCTCTCAACTTTCTGCCAGCATCGTCTCATCCGTTTTCCAGCTGAACGGGAATGATCGCCAAGTTGAGTGTGTTGGACTCAATGTAACGACCTGTTCCGACGAAAGGACACATCATGGCCCCGAAGTTCGAGCCCCTGCGCGACATCGACCGCTTCATCACCGAGGTGGCCCGCAGCTCGCAGTCCGCGGCGCTGCCGATGGACCTCTACCGCGACGGCGAGGTGTTCATCGCCCGCATCGACATGCCCGGCGTCGATCCCTCGAGCATCGACGTCGACGTCGAGGACCGCACCCTCACGGTGCGCAGCGAGCGCCAGCCCGTCAGCGCCGAGGGCGTCCAGTGGCTCACCCGCGAGCGCCCCACGGGGACGTTCGCCCGCCAGCTGACGCTCGGCAGCCGCGTCGCGCTCGACAAGATCTCCGCGGACTTCAGCGACGGCGTCCTCACGCTCACCATCCCGGTGTCCGAGGAGGCCAAGCCGCGCAAGATCGCCGTGCAGCACCAGGCCGGCCGCACGGAGAACTCCGTGAGCTCGACCGCCACGTCCGCACCGCAGCACAAGGACGCATCAGGCACCGAGTCCTGAGCCGCACCCGCGAAACGAGGCCGCAGCCCGCTTGAGCTGCGGCCTCGTCGCGTCCGGGGCACTCCACGCCGACCGGGGCGCCTCGGCGATGTGCCCCCTGCCCCGTCTTCGCAACCGGCGGCTTTCCCCCGACCGACTACCGTCGGCCCCATCGGCTGCTTCCCCCGCACCGACTACCCTCCGCCCCATCGGCGAGCGGCACCCAACCCGGGAGCCGCTCGGACCCATCCCGAGCCATTCCGCTCACTCGACCCGAAGCCCGGTGGCGATTCCTCCCCGAGGCGCCGCAGTCGGCTAGCTTCGGGCCCGCGCCACGGCGAGCAGGCACAGATACGGCAGCCCGAAGGGCTCGGGCATGGGATGCTCCCGGCCCAGGAAGTCGCGGATGTTGCCCGCCACCCGCGCCCGGGTGGCCTCGTCGGAGCGCAGCCAGTACGAGCGCGTCGCGGCCAGCTCCACGGCGCGCTCCACCGACATCTCCTGGCGGAACTCCACCACCGCGACGGAGCTGGGCCCGAACCCGGGCAGCTCCGGGCGCCAGGAGGGGCGGTAGACGTCGCCCGCGTGCATGATGCGGCTCAGGCGCAGCACCCAGTCGAGGCGCACGTCGAGCTGGTTGACGACGATCGCCGCCGCTCCCCCGGGCGCCAGCACGCGCCGCAGCTCGGCCGCCGCACGCGGCGCGTCGAACCAGTGCCAGGCCTGGGCCACCGTCGCCAGCCCGAACGCGCCCGAGGCCACGGGCAGGGCCTCCGCGGTGCCGAGCAGCCCCGGCACAGGATTGCGGGTGAGGGCCGCCCGGTCGGGATCCACGGCCGTGACCTCGCAGCCCCGCGCGGCCAGGCCCGCGCTGAGCTTGCCCGTGCCGGCGCCCACGTCGAGCACCGGACGGCCCGCGGCCAGTCCCTCCAACCGCGTGAGCACCTCGGCGGGATAGCCCGGGCGCACGGCATCGTAGGCGGCGGCGTCCGCACCGAAGCCGCGGCCGTAGGCACGCTTGGCCTGGGGCGAGAGTCGGGGGTGGTCCACTCCCCCATTCAATCAGCCGCGCCGGTCGTAGACGATCGCGAGCCCCCGGTGATCGCTGCCCGCGATGTCGAACAGCTCGCCGGAGACAGCCGCGAAGGCGCGCCCGTCGTAGAGCTGGTGGTCGATGCGCGCGCCCAGGGCCGCCGGCAGATCGGCCGGCCACGAGCCCAGGCCACCCATCCGCAGCCGGGTGCCCGCGTCGGCGCAGCCGTTGCGCTCGCGCAGCACCGCGCTGTCCACCGAGGCGTTGAAGTCCCCCGCCACGATCGTGCCGGCCGCGCAGAGCCCGACGGCCGCGCGGACGGTGCGCGCCCACGCCCGTTGGACGGGCGCCCGCTCCACCGGTGCGGCGGTGTGGATGGAGAACAGCGTGCCCGCGTCCGTGGCGAATCCCGCGGCGGCCGTGGGCAGGGGCCCCTCGACGGCGCGCGGGTGCAGGCCGCGGCGCACCGCGAGGATCGTGTCCGGGGCGTCCGGGTCCTGCCCGGTCGGGGCGGAGAGCGCGAACTCGGCGCCGAGCCCCACCGCCGCGAGCTCGCGCTCGAGCTGCCCGCGGTGTGCCTCCTGCAGGGCGATCGCGTCCGCGCCCGCCCGGCGGGCGGCGGCGATGACGGAGCCGTAGCTGCGGTTGCTCAGCAGCACATTGGCATCGACGACGACGAGGCGCTCGCGGGCCACAGCGCCGGTGGCACCCGTGCGGCCCATCCCCCGGGCGGCCACCGCGGCGCCCACCGCCGCGGCGAAGACGGCAAGGCCCACACCGCCCGCCAGGAGCGCCGAGGCCCACCGCAGCTGGCGGCGCCGGCGCAGCAGCGCCGCGCCCAGCGCGGTGGCGCCCGCGGCCGCGAGCAGCGCGGCCAGCACGGTGGCCGCGCGCAGCGCCGCGAGCTGCGCGAAGCCCGTCACCGTGCCCAGGCCCAGGAGGTTCGGAACGAAGAGCAGCGCCGCTGCGATGAGCGCCGCGACCAGCCCGGCGCGGACCCCGAGGCGCGAGAGGCGGCGGGGCCGCGGGGCGCCTCGGCGGGGGGATGGCATGGTGCATAGGATAGAGCGTGCGCACCAGGACCGGGGCCGGCCAGGCCCCGCCGAGTCACGATGGAGCCGACTATGACCGCAGCGCAGGATCCGCAGGCCGCCCTCCGGGCCGCCCACGACGCCTACGAGGAATTCGCCCAGCGCGGACTCGACCTCGACATCACCCGCGGCAAGCCGGCGCCCGAGCAGCTCGACCTCTCCGCGGAACTGCTCACGGCCGTCACCGGCGACGATGTCCACTCCCCCTCCGGCGTGGACGCGCGCAACTACGGCGGTGCCGAGGGGCTGCGGGAGCTGCGCGAGCTGTTCGCCCCGCTGCTGGGCGTGCCGGCCGACCAGCTGCTCGCCCAGGGCAATTCCTCCCTCACCCTCATGCGCGATGCGCTCACGTTCGCGCTGCTCTTCGGCACGCCCGCCGGTGGTGCGCCCTGGGTCGAGGGGCGCCGCGCCATGCTGTGCCCGGTCCCCGGCTACGACCGGCACTTCGGGCTCGCCGAGGCCCTGGGCTTCGAGCTCATCTCCATCCCCATGGACGACGAGGGCCCGGACCTCGAGGCGGTGCGACAGGCCGTCGCGGACCCCGCTGTCAAGGCCATGTGGACCGTGCCGCTGTACTCCAACCCCACTGGGGTGAGCATGAGCGAGCGGCGGGCCCGCGATCTGCTGGCCCTCGAGACCGCTGCGCCGGACTTCACGATCCTGTGGGACAACGCCTACGGCCTGCACCACCTGCGCGAGCCCCACGCCCAGCCGCTGGACGCGCTGGGCCTGGCTGCCGAGGCCGGCCGCCCGGACCGGGTGTGGGAGTTCGCGTCGACTTCGAAGATCACGTTCGCCGGCTCCGGCGTCGCGTTCTTCGCCTCCTCCCCCGCCAACGTCGACTGGTTCCTCGAGCACACCGCGGCGGGATCCATCGGCCCGGACAAGCTCAACCAGCTGCGCCACCTGCGCTTCTTCGGCGATCCCGAGGCGGTGAGGGCCCACATGGAGCGCCAGGCCGCGCTCATCGAGCCCAAGTTCGCCGCGGTCGAGCGCGCGCTCGCCGACGGGCTCTCCGAGGGCAGCGCCGCGAGCTGGACGCGCCCCCACGGCGGGTACTTCATCACGCTGCGCGTGGCGCCGGGCACCGCGGACAGAGTCGTCAAGCTCGCCTCCGAGGCCGGGGTCAAGCTCACGCCGGCCGGGGCCACCCACCCCTACGGCCTCGACCCCGAGGACGCCTACATCCGGATCGCGCCGACGATGCCCTCGCTCGATGATGTCCGCGCCGCGGCCGAGGGACTCGTCGCGTGCGTGCGGCTGGCCGAGCTCGAGGCCGCGGCGGCCTCCTGAGCCCGCCGGCAGGGCCCCCTGCCGCGCTGAGACCGGCGTCATGAAGTCATTGCGAATTCGTCACCGAAACGTGACCGTTTTCGGACGAGTCGGCGCGCCGGCCCGTCTAGATTTGGGGGCATGAAGCGTTCACTTGTCGCCGTCGCCGCGGCCGTCGCCCTCGCGACCGCGTTCTCCACCGTCCCCGCCCAGGCCGCGCCGCAGGGCTCGCTGACCTCCGCTGACTCCCACCGCGCGGGGCTGGGCTCCGGCTCGGGCCATGGGAGCAAGAAGACCACGCCCAAGAAGGCGAAGTCGCCCGCCAAGCACTCCTCGGCCAAGCACAAGACCGTGAAGTCCGGCTCGAAGGGCGCCCACGTCAAGGCGGCCCAGAAGCGCCTGCTCGCACTCGGCTACTTCCTCCCGAAGGCGGACGGCAAGTACGGCCCCAGCACCCGCCAGGCCATCTGGGCGATCCAGAAGGCCGCGGGGATCAAGCGCTCCGGCAACGTCAACGCCGCGACGTGGAAGGCACTCGACCGCGGGGTGCGCCCGCACGCCAAGTCCAAGAAGGGCTATGTCGTCGAGGTCAACAAGAAGCGCCAGCTGCTCATGCTCGTGAAGAACGGCAGGGTCGTCAAGACGTTCAACACCTCCACCGGCCGCGCGGGCTGGCGCACCCCCAGCGGCCACTACCGCTTCATCCGCCAGATCAACGGCGTGCGCCACTCCCGGCTGGGCTACCTCTACCGCCCCAAGTACTTCAAGGGCGGCTACGCGGTGCACGGCGAGTACTTCGATGTGCCGAACTACGCGGCCTCCCACGGCTGCGTGCGCGTGTCCAACCCGGCCATGAACTGGCTGTGGGGCAAGGGCCGGATGCCGCTGAAGACGAAGATCTGGCTCTACTGAGGCGACGTCGCTCGGCCCGGGCGCCTCGACCCGGCTGAGCCGGGCTGCGGGCACCGCGCCGGGCTGCGCGCAGAGCGCGAGGGACACGGACGGCACCGCGCGCAGACCACGAAGGACGCAAAGGGCGAGGCGCCCGCAGGATGAACCTGCGGGCGCCTCGCCGTCTGCGTCCCCGGGGCCGGGTGCTCAGCCGCCGTACTCGTAGAAGCCGCGGCCGCTCTTCGTGCCGAGCATCCCGGCGTCGACCATGCGCGAGAGGATGAGCGGCGGCTTGGCGGCCGGGTCGCCCGTCTCGGCGTACATGCTCTGGCCCACGTAGAAGCACGTGTCGAGGCCCACCATGTCGGCCAGGCGCAGCGGACCCATCGGGTGCGCGCAGCCCTTGACCATGCCGGTGTCGATGTCCTCCTTTGTCGCGTGGCCCGCCTCGTACATCCGGATCGCGGAGAACAGGAACGGGATGAGAAGCGCGTTGACCACGAAGCCCGGGCGGTCGTCGGCCCTGATCGGCTCCTTGCCCAGGACGCCGGAGACGAATGCCTCGACCTCGTCGACCACCTCGGGCGCGGTGAGCACCGAGGTGACGAGCTCGACGAGCGGCTGCACCGGGGCCGGGTTGAAGAAGTGGATGCCCAGCACGCGCGAGGGCCGCGAGGTGGCCTGGGCGAACCGGATGATCGGCATGGACGAGGTGTTCGAGGCGAGGATCGCCGACTCGTCCTCCACGATCGAGTCGAGCTCGGCGAAGATCGACTTCTTGATCTCCTCGTTCTCGCTGGCCGCCTCGATGACGAGCTGACGGTCGGCCATCGCGGCCATGTCCGTCGTGAACGCCATGCGCCCGAGGGCAGCCGAGCGCTCATCCTCGGTCATCTTGCCGCGGCTGACCCCCTTGTCGAAGGACTTCTCGATGCGGGCGCGGCCGGCGGCCACCGCCTCGTCGCTGATGTCGCGGACGACGACGTCGAGGCCGCTGCGGGCCAGCACCTCGGCGATGCCGGAGCCCATGAGGCCCGAGCCGATGACGCCTGCGCGTTCGATTGCCATGGTTGCGGTTCCTTTCGCTGCTGCGGGGCGGCTCTGGCGCCGCCCGCGGGAGTGGGTGGGGTGGTCAGAACCAGCTGGACTGGCGGATCTGGCGCATGGCCTCGCGCCGCCGCTGGCCCGGCAGTGTCTGCACGTAGACGGTGCCGTCGAGGTGGTCCGTCTCGTGCTGGAGCATCTGGGCGAAGACCGCCTCGCCCTCGAGCTCGACGGGCTCGCCGAACTCGTCGAGGCCGGTCACCCGCGCGTACGACCAGCGCGGGGTCGGGAACCACAGGCCCGGCACGGACAGGCAGCCCTCGTCGATGTCGACGCGCTCGCCCCCCGTCTCGACGACCACGGGGTTGAACACCGCGCCGCGCCGGCCGTCGAGGTCGTAGCCGAAGGCGCGCAGCGCCACCCCGATCTGCGGGGCGGCGACGGCGGCCCTGCCCTCCGGCAGGGCGGTCTCGATGAGGTCGGCGGCCAGTTGGGCGGTGGCCGCATCGAAGGCGGTGAGCGGCGCACAGGCCTCGCGGAGCACGGGATCGCCGAAGAGGCGTATCTCGCGCTCAGCCATCGATGACCACGACCAGGTCCCCGCCCTCGAGCTGCTGGACGCTGCCGATCGCCGCGCGGGAGACCGTCCCGTCGATGTGGCTCGTGATGGAGGCCTCCATCTTCATCGCCTCGATCGTCGCCACCGTCTGGCCGGCCTTGACGGCATCGCCCTCGGCGACCTGCAGGGTCACCACGCCGGCGAACGGGCTGGCGACGTGGCCGGGGTTGTTCGGATCGGCCCGCTCGGCGGTCGCGACGTCGACGGAGACGGAGCGGTCGCGCACGCTCAGCGGGCGCAGCTGGCCGTTGAGCGTGCACATGACGGTGCGCATGCCGCGCTCGTCCGGCTCGGAGATCGCCTGGACTCCCACGAGCAGCGACTTGCCGCGGTCGATCGTCACCACGTGCTCGGTGCCGTCCTGGAGGCCGTAGAGGAAGTCCGTCGTCTCGAGCACCGAGAGGTCGCCGTAGTTCTCCCGCATCTGCGCGTACTCCTTCGTGGGAGCCGGGAACAGCAGGCGGTTGAGGGTCTCCTGGCGGGAGCGGCCGGGCTCATCGAGGAGCGCGGAGTCCGCATCGCTGAGGTCCTCGGCCGGGGCGCGGTGGGTGCGGCCCTCGAGCGCCTTCGAGCGGAAGGGCTCCGGCCAGCCTGCGGGCGGATCGCCCAGGTCGCCGGAGAGGAAGCCGATGACGGAGTCCGGGATGTCGAAGCTCTGCGGATTGGCCTCGAACTCCGCGGGGTCGGCGCCCACGGCCACGAGGTGCAGGGCGAGGTCGCCCACGACCTTCGAGGACGGGGTGACCTTGACGAGGTGGCCGAGGATCCGATCCGCGGCCTCGTACATCGCCTCGATCTCCTCGAACTTCTCCCCCAGCCCCAGCGCGACCGCCTGCTGGCGCAGGTTCGACAGCTGGCCGCCGGGGATCTCGTGGCGGTAGACGCGGCCCGTGGGCCCCGGCAGGCCGGACTCGAAGGGCCGGTAGACCTTGCGGACCGCCTCCCAGTACGGCTCGAGGTCCTCGACGGCGGCCAGTGAGAGCCCCGTGTCGCGCTCGGTGTGCTCGAGCGCGGCGACGAGCGCGGACAGGGCGGGCTGGCTCGTCGTCCCGGCCATCGCGGCGCTCGCCGCGTCCACGGCATCGGCGCCGGCCTGCGAGGCGGCGAGGAGGGTGGCGAGCTGACCGCCGGCGGTGTCGTGGGTGTGCACGTGGACCGGCAGGTCGAAGTTCTCCCGCAGCGCGGACACCAGCCGCCCGGCCGCGGCCGGGCGCAGCAGCCCGGCCATGTCCTTGATCGCCAGCACGTGGGCGCCGGCCTTGACGATCCTCTCCGCCAGCGCCAGGTAGTAGTCGAGCGTGTACGTCTCCTCGCGCGGGTCGAGGAGGTCGGAGGTGTAGCACAGCGCGACCTCGGCGACCGCGCTGTTCGTCTCGCGCACCGCCTCGATGGCCGGGCGCATCTGCTCGACGTCGTTGAGCGCGTCGAAGATGCGGAAGATGTCGACGCCCGTGGCCGCCGCCTCGGCAACGAACGCGTGCGCGACCTTCTCCGGGTACGGGGTGTAGCCCACGGTGTTGCGCCCGCGCAGCAGCATCTGCAGGTTGAGGTTGGGCATCGCCTCGCGCAGCTTGCCCAGCCGGTCCCACGGATCCTCGGCGAGGAAGCGCAGCGCGACGTCGTAGGTGGCCCCGCCCCAGCACTCCACGCTGAGCAGCTGGGGCGTCAGGCGGGCCACGGCCGGGGCCACGGCGAGCAGGTCCCGGCTGCGCACGCGCGTGGCGAGCAGCGACTGGTGGGCGTCGCGGAAGGTCGTGTCCGTCACCCGCAGGGCGGTCTCGGCTCGCAGCGCCTCGGCCCAGCGCTCGGGGCCCGCGTCGAGCAGGTGCTGGCGGCTGCCGGCCTGCAGCGGGGCATCCGCATCGAGCTCCGGCAGCTTCGCGGACGGGTGGAGATCCACGGGCGAGTCGCCGTTGGGCCGGTTGACGGTGACGTCGGCGAGGTAGTCGAGCAGCTTGGAGCCGCGGTCGGCGCCCACGCGGGCCTCGAGCAGCTCGGGCCGCTCCTCGATGAAGTTCGTGGCCAGGTCGCCCGCGGCGAAGGCGGGATCGTCGAGGACGGCGCGCAGGAAGCCGATGTTCGTCGACACGCCCCGGATGCGGAACTCCGCCAGGGCGCGGCGGGCGCGGCTGACGGCCTGGGCGAAGTCGCGCCCGCGGCACGTGCACTTGACGAGCATGGAGTCGAAGTGGGCGCTGACCTCGGCACCGGCGTAGACCGTGCCGCCGTCCAGGCGCACGCCCGCGCCGCCCGCGGAGCGGTACGCGGTGATCTGCCCCGTGTCCGGGCGGAACGAGTTGGCCGGATCCTCCGTGGTGATGCGGCACTGCAGCGCGGCGCCCTTGATCGCCACGGAGTCCTGGCTCAGGCCCAGGTCCGCGAGCGACTCACCGGCCGCGATGCGCATCTGCGACTGGACGAGGTCGACGTCGGTGATCTCTTCAGTCACGGTGTGCTCGACCTGGATGCGCGGGTTCATCTCGATGAACGCGTGCTTGCCGGCCCGCGGGCCGTCCGTCTCGAGGAGGAACTCCACCGTCCCGGCATTCTGGTAGCCCAGCGCCCGGGCGAACTTCAGGGCATCGGCGCGCAGGGCCTCGGCGATGGCGGGGTCGAGGTTGGGCGCCGGGGCGATCTCGACGACCTTCTGGTGGCGGCGCTGGATCGAGCAGTCGCGCTCGAAGAGGTGGATCGCGTTCGAGTCGTTGTCCGCGAGGATCTGCACCTCGATGTGGCGGGGCCGCTGGACGGCCTGCTCGACGAAGACGGTGGGGTCGCCGAACGCGCCCTCGGCCTCGCGCATCGCCGCCTTGAGCGCGTCGACGAGCTCATCGCGGCCGCCGACGCGGCGCATGCCGCGGCCGCCGCCGCCGGCGACGGCCTTGACGAACAGCGGGTACTCCATGTCCTCGGCCTCGGCGAGCAGCGCGTCGATGTCCGCCGAGGGCCGGGTCGAGGCCAGCGTGGGGATGTCCGCGCGGCGGGCGGCGTCGAGCGCGTCGACCTTGTTGCCGGCCATCTGCAGGACATCGGCGGCGGGGCCGATGAAGGTGATGCCGTTGGCCGCGCAGGCGCGGGCGAGCTCCGGGTTCTCGGACAGGAAGCCGTAGCCGGGGTAGATCGCATCGGCCCCGGACTCGCGCGCCACCCGGATCATCTCGTCGACGCTGAGGTAGGCGCGCACCGGGTGGCCCTCCTCGCCGATGAGGTAGGCCTCGTCGGCCTTGAGCCGGTGCTCGGAGTTGCGGTCTTCATAGGGGAACACGGCGACGGTCGCGGCGCCCAGCTCATAGGCTGCGCGGAAGGCCCGCACGGCGATCTCGCCGCGGTTGGCCACGAGGACTTTCGAGAACATCTGCGTTGCTCATTTCACTCCGGCGCCCCAGGGTGGCGGGCGCTGCGGGTCCGTTGTCGGGGCCTACTCTACCCAGGGGCCCCCGCCGGTCCGCCCGGGGGCGCCGGGGCCTGAGCGCGGGCCCGCGTCCGTGCCGCCCACTACGCTGGCGGGATGCGGATCCTCCACACCTCGGACTGGCATCTGGGCCGGTCGTTCTACGGCGCGGACCTCCTGCCGGCCCAGCGCCGGTTCGCCGATCACCTTGTCGCCACCGTCGAGCGCGAGGGCATCGGCGCCGTCATCGTCGCGGGCGATGTCTACGACCGCGCGGTCCCCGGCCACGACGCCATGGAGCTCTACGACGCCACTGTCACGCGCCTGCTCGCCGCGGGCGCCCAGCTCATCGTCACGAGCGGCAACCACGACTCCTTCATGCGCCTGGGCGTCGGGCGCCGCCAGCTGGACGCCGCCGGGCTGCACCTGCGCACCCGCCTGAGCGACATCGAGCGGCCAGTGGTGCTGGCAGACGGCGCGATCGCCGCCTACGGGATCCCCTACCTGGAGCCCGGGCTCGTCTGCGAGCGCTTCGGCACGGCGCGCACGCACACCGCGGTGCTCGCGGCCGCCATGGACCGGATCCGGGAGCACCGCGCCCGGCACCACCCCGACGCGGCCCTGCTGGTGGCCGCGCACGCGTTCGTGGCGGGCGCGGTGGCCAGCGAATCGGAGCGGCCCATCGAGATCGGCGGGGTCGGCGCGGCCGCGGCGAGCGTGTTCGCGGGCACCGACTACGCAGCCCTCGGCCACCTGCACCGGCCGCAGTCGGTCGCCCCGGGCGTGCGCTACGCGGGCTCGCCCGTGCCCCTGTCGTTCGGCGAGGCGCAGACGGGCAAGGAGTACGTCCTCCTCGACGTCGCAGAAGCGCCCGGACAGCGGGACCGGCGCGTGCGGGAATCGGCCCTGCCGCTGCCCCCCTTCGAGTCCGTCGCGACCGTGCGCGGCACGCTCGCGGAGGTGATCGCCCAGGCCGATGAGTGCGCGGACGCGCTCGTCTCCGCCGAGCTCACGGACGAGGCCCGGGTCCCCGGTGCGCTGGCGCGCCTGCGGGCCGCCTTTCCCCGGCTCGTCCGGTTCGACTGGGTGCGGCTGGCCGCCCCGCAGGCCCCGGTCGAGCCCGCGCCCGGGGCCGCGGCGGTGCCCACCGACGCCGAGGTCTTCGACGACTTCGTGCGCACCGTGGCCCAGCGCTCCCCCAGCCCCGGGGAGCAGCGCCGCTTCGCCGCCGCCCTGGACGCGGCGCTGAGGGAGGACGCATGAGGATCCACGCCCTCGAGCTCGAGGCCTTCGGGCCGTTCCCCGACCGAGTCGCACTCGACCTCGACGCCCTCAGCGCGGACGGCGTCTTCCTCATCGCCGGGCCGACCGGGGCGGGCAAGACCACTCTGCTCGACGCGATCTGCTTCGGCCTCTACGGCCGTGTGCCGGGTGCCCGCAACGACGCGCAGGCCCTGCGCTCCCAGTTCGCGGACCCCGCGGCGCGCACCGCGGTCACGGTCGAGTTCTCCGCCCGCGGCCGCCGGTACCGGGTGGAGCGCTCCCCCGCCTACGAGCGGCCCGCCAAGCGCGGCGGCGGGACCACGCTCCAGCGCGCCTCGGCGCAGCTGTGGGTCTGCGAAGACGAGCAGTGGGCGGGGCGCGCGCGCACCATGGCCGAGGTCTCCGACATCGTCTACGACGCCGTGGGGCTGAGCGCCGAGCAGTTCACGAAGATCATCATGCTCCCGCAGGGCGATTTCGCGGCCTTCCTGCGTGCCGACCCGCAGGAGCGCGAGCCCATTCTCGAGCGGCTCTTCGGCACGGAGCGCTTCGCCACCGCGGCCCGGGAGCTCGGAGCCGCCGCCACCCGCGCGCGCGGCCGGATCGACAACGTCTCCCAGGAGCGCCTGCGCCTCATCGCCCAGGCCGCGGAGCTCGCGGCCGCCGCCGGCCCGGTTCCGCCGGACATGGGCGAGCGGGCGCCCGAGAATCCGAGCGCCGCAGCCGTCGACGCCGCGCTCAGCGTCGCGCTCACCGTCGCCCGCGAAGACGATGAGACGGCCCAGGCCAGCGCGCGACTCGCCGCGGCGGACGAGGACGCGGCCCGGGCCGGGGCCGAGGCCATCGCCGAGCGGCTGCGCCTGCGCGAGCGGGTCGACCGGGCGGGCCGGCTGCGCGCCGCCGCCGACGAGCGGCGCACCGGGGACGCCGAGGCACGCGGCGTGCTCGACCGGCTGCGCGCCGCCCGGGCCGCCGAGCCCGCCCGCCAGGAAGCGACCCGCGCCCGCCGCGCGGCGGCTGAGGCCGCACAGCGGTCGGCCGAGGCGCAGGCAGCACTCACGACCGCCGCCGGCCGCGCCGAGCTGCGGGGCCTCACCGCTGGGCGGCCCGAGTGGGCTCCACCGCCGACCGCCGGATCGCGCACGGACGCCGGCGCTCGCGCGGCCGCCGATCCTGCCCCTACCGCAGAGGGTCCTCCCCCCTCGTCCGCTGCGACACCGCCCGCTGTGCCCTCGGCCGCGGATGCCCCCGCGGTTTCGACCGCGCACCGCGATCCGGCCGCGCACCGCGATCCAGTCCAGCATGACGATCCAGCCGAGCACCGCGATCCGGCCGAGACGCTGGAGGCCGGCTCCGCAGCCGCGGCACGGCTCACCCAGGCGCGCACGGTGCTGGCCGCGGCGAGCACCGCCGCCGAGCTCCTCGGCGCCCGCGAGGACCTCACCGGTGCGCTGACCGCAGCGCTCGAGCGCGAGGAGCACGCCGCGGCAGCGCAGCGCGCCGCCGAAGAGGAGCTCGAGACACTGGGCGCACGGCGCGCGCAGGCCGCCCAGCGGAGCGCCGCTGCGGCCGATCCCGCCACGGCCGAGACGGCCGTCGAGGACGCCGGGCGGCGCCTGGGTGCGGCGCGCGGTGCAGACTCGGACGTCGAGGACAGCGCGGCGCGCGCAGCCCGAGCCGAAGCCGAGGCGGCCGAGGCCGCACGGGCCGCCCGGACGGCGGAGGAGGAGTACCGGCGCATCCGCGCCCTGCGCCTCGACGGCATCGCGGCCGAGCTCGCCGAACGGCTCGAGACCGGCGCACCCTGCCCCGTCTGCGGAGCCGCCGAGCACCCGCACCCCGCGCCCAGTGCCGACGACCGCGTGACCCGCGCGGACGAGGACGCGGCCCGAGAGCGCGAGGCCACGGCCGCCCGGCGCGAGCGCGAGACCGCGGCGCGCCTCGCCGAAGCGCGGAGCGCACTGGCGGCCGCGCGCGCGGCCCGTGCCGCGTTCGCCATCGACGACCTCGACGCCGAAGCCGCCCGGCTGCGCGCCGAGCGCGAGCGCACACAGGCGCTACGGGCGGAGCACCGAGCCGCGCTGGACGCGGACACCGCCGCCGCGGCCCGACTCGAGGAGGGCACCGCCGCGGCCCGCACGGCCGGTGAGCGCGCCGCGCAGGCGCAGCGGGCCGTCGCAACCGCCCGCGGCCGCCTCGAGGCGCTGGCCGACACCGGCCTCGCCGCCGCCCTGGACGAGCTGGACGCGGCGGGCCTCACGCCGCCCGAGGATGCGCAGCAGGCACGCGGCCTCGCCGCCGCCGCTCGCGAACTCGAATCCGCCGCGGCGGCCGCCGAGCGGGCGGCCGCCGCGGCCGCAGCCCGCGCCGAAGAGGAGCGCGAGCGCTCCGCCGCATTCGCAGCGGCCCTCGCGGCCTCGCCCTTCGCCGATGAGGAGGGCCTGGCCACGGCCCTGCGCACCGACGAGGACGCCCTCGAGGCCCGGCTGCGCGAATCCGAGGCGATCGCCGCCCAGCTGGCCGGCATCGAGGCCGAGGACTGGTACCCGCGGGCCGCGGCCGATGCCGCGCCGAGCGCGGAGCTCGAAGGCCTGCGCACCGCGGCCCAGGACGCGCTGCGCGAGGCCACCGTCCGGCGCGAGGCCGCCGAGCGCCGGCGCGCGGTGGCCGCCCACGCGGTGGGCACCGCCGAGCAGGCGCGGGAGCGGTTCCGGGCGGAGGCGGCTGCGCAGGAGGCGGAGCTGAGCGAGCTGCGCTGCGATGTGGAGCTCGCGAGCCTCGTCCAGGCCACCTCGGCGGACAATGCCGAGCGCCTGCCGCTGAGCGCCTTCGCCCTGCTGCGGCTCTTCGCCAAGGTCGCAGACAACGCGTCCGAGCGCCTGGCCCGGATGGCGGGCGGGCGCTACCGGCTCCTCCACGACACCGGGCGGCACCGCCGCGAGCGGCGCGCCGGGCTGGGGCTGCTCGTGTTCGACTCGTTCACCCAGGAGACGCGCGACCCGCGCACGCTCTCGGGCGGCGAGAGCTTCATGGTCGCCCTCGCGCTCGCGCTCGGTCTCGCCGATGCCGTCGCCGAGGCCGCGGGCGGCCTCGAGCTCGACACGCTCTTCATCGACGAGGGCTTCGGCTCGCTCGACCCGGATGCGCTGGCCGATGTGCTCGGCCTGCTCGAGGAGCTGCAGGACGGGGGCCGGCGCATCGGCATCATCTCCCATGTGGGGGCGCTGCACCAGACCATCCGCAGCCGGGTCGAGGTCATCGCCGGCCCCACGGGATCGCGGATCGCACGGCGCTCAGCGCCCGCCGCGTCGCGCGATGACCGGGAGGGCTGAATGGGCTACCGTGGGACTGTGCTCGTGCTCAGTGTCTCCAGTCTCAAGGGCGGGGTCGGCAAGACCTCCATGACCCTCGGCCTCGCGTCGGCCGCGTTCAGTCGCGGGATCCCGACGCTCGTCGTCGACGTCGACCCGCAGGCCGATGCCTCGACGGGCCTCGACGTCCCCGTCACGACGCCCGTGGACATCGCCGACGTGCTCGCCGCGCCGAAGTCCCGGCTGCTCGAGCAGGCCGTCGTGCCCAGCGGCTGGTCGGAGGGCAAGAAGGGGCTCGTCGACGTCATCCCGGGCTCCCCGCGGGCCGCGGAGTTCGACCGCCCCTCGCTCTCGGAGCGCTACCTGCGCCGGCTGCGCGAGGCCCTGGGCCGCATCGCCGGGGACTACCGGCTCGTGCTCATCGACTGCCCGCCGTCGCTCAACGGGCTGACCCGCGCCGCGTGGAGCGCCAGCGACCGCGTGCTCGTCGTCACCGAGCCCGGTCTGTTCTCCGTGGCCGCCGCGGACCGCGCGCTGCGCGCGACCGCGGAGCTGCGCCGCCGCAGCGCCGCGAGCCTCCAGCCCCTGGGCATCCTCGTCAACCGCGTCCGGCCCAATTCGCGCGAGCACAGCTTCCGCATCGACGAGCTCAAGGAGATGTTCGGGCCCCTCGTCATCAACCCGCAGCTGCCCGAGCGCACCGTGCTCCAGCAGGCGCAGGGCTCGGCGCGCCCCATCCACGCCTGGCCGGGCAAGCCGGCGGCGGAGATGGCCGCGGCGTTCGACAAGATCCTCGATCGGGCCCTGCGCTCCCAGAACGTCCAGGGCCGCCGCGCCCCGGCGGGCGCGGGCGCCGAGGCGCCCGCGCAGGGCACAGCATCCGATGCCGCAGAGCCCGGTCGCGCCGGGGCCGACGGCCAGGAAGCCCGCCGCCCGGGGGCCGGCACTGCCGTCCGCGATCTGGCCGGTGAGCGCGTCGAGGGCACCGCCGCGCGCCAGACCGCCGACACCACGCCCCCTGCACCCTCCACGGCGCCTGCGATCGGCCGCACGACGGCCGGCGCTGCCGCCGACCGCAACGCCGGCGACGGAGCAGGTTCGCACGCCGCCGAGGGCGGTCACAACGCCTCCGGCGCAGGCGACGCCGCGCGTGCGGGCGATGCCAGCGGACAGACGGCTCCGGAGGCCACCGGCCCGAACGGCGCGGATCATGCGGCCGCGCACGGCTCGTACGGCTCGGACGGTGTGGCCGCGAGCAGCGCGGCCACGGGCCGTGCCGATGCCGGCCGTTCGTCTGCCACCGCCCCAGGCCGTTCGCCCGCCGGCGGCACCGCAGAAGAGCACGGTGCGTCGACAGCAGGCGCCAGCGGCGCGTCGGGCGCGTCAAGCCCGTCAGGCGCCGGCGGCGCGTCGGGCGCATCCGGCGCCAGTGACGCACCCAGCGCGTCCGGTGACACCGCAGAGGCCCCCCAGACTCCGCAGACGCGTGAGAACGGCGAGCTCATCGGGGTCGATTCCATGCGCCTCGAGCGCCCCACCGGCTCGAGCGCCGGCGCCCTTTCCCTGGCCGAGCGCCCCGAGCCGGAGGCGCCCCAGCGCCGCCGGCCCCGCCACTGAGCTGCACGCCCCGATCTCGCCGCTCCTGGTGTCAGGGGTGCGTGAGCGTGGGACATGCAGGCCTCCGGTGCTCGATTGTGAGTGCGGCAGCCCGCATCCTGCCGGGGTCTTCCTCTCGTATCAGGCGCTCACAGCCGGCCAGAGAAGTGGACCGTGCTCGCCCCCGCGCTCACCTCGGGCACTGGCCCGTACTTCCTGAGCTCGCTGTCGGCCCTCCCCCGCTGCCGCCGGCCCTCGCCGGCTGCCGGGTAAGCGCGGGCGTCGGTCCTCGCTGACCGCCGGCCCTCGCTGACCGCCGGGCAAGCGCAGGCGCCGGTCCTCGGTGACCACCAACCCTCTCCGGCTACCGGGCAAGCGCAGGCGTCAGCCCTCGCTAACCACCGGCCCTCGCTGACCGCCGGTCAAGCTCAGGCGCCCAAAAGGGTGTGGGCCCATCCCGCCACCGCGACGTCCGCGTCGCTGCTTGCCGCTCCGCCGACGAGCAGCCGTCCACGCCCGGCGGTACTCGGGAGCCGAGCCGGCGATCGACACAGGGCGCGCGAAAGAGGGGCAGAGTCAGCGACTCTGCCCCCCTGCGCACATCTGCGGCTGCCCCCTCCCCCGAGGGCAGCGGGCTCAGCTCGACTTCTTCTGCGCCCTGCGCAGTGACAGCTCGTCGAGCGGGAGCTGGGCGTCGTGCTCGGGCCGTTCGCTGGGCAGCTCGGAGAGCGTGCCCTCGACCTCGCGCCACACGCGGCCCACGGCGATGCCGAAAACGCCCTGACCGCCCTGGACGAGGTCGATGACCTCATCCGATGACGTGCATTCGAAGACGCTGGCGCCGTCGCTCATGAGCGTGATCTGCGCGAGGTCGTCCACACCGTGCTCGCGCAGATGGCCCACTGCGATCCGGATCTGGGCGAGAGCCACCCCGGTGTCGAGGAGGCGCTTGACGATCTTGAGGACGAGGATGTCCCGGAAGCTGTAGAGGCGCTGCGAGCCGGAGCCGCTGGCGGTCCGGATCGACGGGACCACGAGGTCGGTGCGCGCCCAGTAGTCGAGCTGGCGGTACGTGATGCCGATGACCCGGCAGACGGTCGGGCCGCGGTAGCCGGCCTCCTCGTCGAGTTCGGGCAGGTCATCGTCGAAGAGCAGGCCCTGCGCGGCGACGGGCACCGACGCGGAGCGCGCCTCTTCGGACTGTGAGCGGTTCACACCGACTCCTCCTTTACACCCCAGGGGGAAGGGGGCCCTGTTCGACCGTGCTGTGGAGCTCAAGTCTAGCGCACGGCACGGACGCGGGCCCGGGGTTTTCGCGTATGCCACGAACCTATGCGGTCCGGCCGAGCGGGCGCCCGAGGCGGGCGGTAACGATTGCGGCGTGTCGCCGTTACCGCAGGAATCGAACACCGAAGCCGCCTCCCCGGCCGGCCGCTCAGCCGCGCCGCGCGCCGGCTCTGGCCGGCGGACCCATGCCGCCGCACTACCCGGAGGGGCCGGAGGGCCGGGCGGCGTCAGTCGGCCGCCTCGCCCGTCTTCTTCTGGGTGAGCAGGCGCGTCTTGACCGACGATGCGTAGGTGTCCACGTACTGCTGGCCGGAGATCCGCAGGATCTCGTACATGATCTCGTCGGTGATCGAGCGCATGAGGAAGCGGTCGTGCCCGAGGCCCTCGTACTTCGAGAAGTCGAGGGGCTGGCCGAAGACGATCCCGACCCGGCGGATGCGCGGCAGCGTGCGGCCCATCGGCTGCACCTCGTCCGTGCCGATGAGCGCCACCGGGATCACCGGTGCACCCGATTCGAGCACGAGGCGGGCCACGCCGGTGCGGCCGCGGTAGAGCCTGCCGTCGGGGCTGCGGGTGCCCTCCGGGTAGATCCCCAGGAGCTTGCCCTCGCGCAGCACCTTGAGCCCCGAGTTCAGGGACGCCTCCGAGGCGGTTCCGCCCGAGCGGTCCATGGGCAGCTGGTTCGTCATGAGGAAGAACCGGCGCATGAGGATGCCGCGCAGGCCGCGCCCGGTGAAGTAGTCCTTCTTGGCCAGGAAGACGACGGGCCGGGGCGCCATGAGGGGCAGGAAGATCGAGTCGAGGAACGACATGTGGTTGCCCGCGAGGATCGCGGGCCCCTCGGCCGGCACGTTCTCCATGCCGCGCACCCAGGGGCGGAAGAGCACCCGGAGCAGCGGACCCACGAAGACGCGCTTGAGCAGCCAGTAGAACACTCGGGTCCCTTCGATTGCGCGTGCGGAGATCTCCGCCAACTATACGTGAGCGCAAGCGGCCCGCCGCCGGGCTCGCGTATGGCATCCTTGTGCCCATGACGGCAGGGCAGAGTGGGCCGGACGATGCCGTCCGCGCCCTGAGCATCGCAGGTGAGGGCACCGACTGCGGCATCCTCCTCATCCACGGCATCACGGGCTCCCCGGCTTCCCTGCGCCCCCTGGCCGCGGACGTCGCGCAGCGCACCGGCGCGGCTGCGGAGGTCCCCCTGCTCGCCGGCCACGGGACCCGCTGGCAGGAGCTCTCGCGGGCGCGCTGGGAGGACTGGACGGCCGATGTCGACGCGGCCTTCGACGATCTGAGCGGCCGCTGCGCGCGCGTCGTCGTGGTGGGCCTGTCGATGGGCGGGGCCCTCGCCCTCGACCTGGCCCAGCGCCGCCCCGGCGTCGCGGCGCTCGTGCTCGTCAACCCGGCCCTCTACATCGATTCGCCGCTGGCCCCCGTCCTGCCGGTGCTGGGTCGCGTCGTGCGCAGCGTTCCCGCGATCGGCGACGACATCGCCCGCCCCGGCGTGACGGAGCGCGCGTACCCGCGTACCCCGCTGCGGGCGATCGCCCGGTTCCACCGCGCGCTGCCCGGGGTGCGCGCGCGGCTGTGGGAGGTCCGCAACCCCGTCACCCTCTGCCTCTCCGGCGCCGATGCGGTGGTGGGCCCGCGCTCCGCGCGCACCCTGCGCCGACGGCTGCCCGCCCCGCCGCGCATCATCGCGCTGCGCCGCAGCCGGCACGTCGCCACGCTCGACTACGACACGCCCCTCATCGCCGATGCGATCGCCGCGCACGTCGGGCCACAGCCCGGCGGGGGAGCACCAGCGTGAGCGCGGGCACTCCCGACCCGGGAGAGCCGGGCGATGACGATGCCCGCAGCCCCGACTGGGAGGCCCTGGGCGATGCCGACCGCGTCTCCGAGGCGCAGTGGGCCGAGGTGCTCGCGGGCTACGATTCCCCGGCGGCGGTGAACTCCGAGGTGCCCGCGGACCTGGTCGCCGATGAGCTTGCCGCCGGTGACGACTGGGAGCGCCCCGACCCCCCGCCGGTGGGCTGGCGCACCGCCCCTCGCGCGCTCGTGCTCTCCCTCATCGCAGTGCTGGGCGCGATCGCGGGCCTGCTCGTGGGCGCCCTGTTCTTCCGCCCGATGCCCGGCTGGCTCACCCTCCTGCTCGTCGTCGTGATGCTCGGCGGGGGCGTCCAGCTCTTCCGCTCGCTGCCGAGCGAGCGCCGCCGCGACGGGGACGACGGGGCGGCCGTGTGAGTCTCAGCCCGCGCGGCGCAGCCGGCGGGCGGGAGTGAACCCGATGGGCTCAGCGCCGGCGGGGCCGGCCTCGAGCCCGACGACCTGCGGGACGAGGCCCGCATCGCCGAGCACGGCAAGCGCCTCGACCTCGCGCGCATCGAGCCGGTCCGGCGAGGCGAGGATCCACTCCGGGCGGGCCGCGGGCAGGCGGTCCATCGGATCGAATCCGCCGTCGGCCGCGGCCACGAGGCAGTCGGGGTCCGGGCAGGCCGTCCGCCCTGTGGCGGGGTCGACGGCGTGGTCGGGGTGGGTGCATTCGATGATCATGGTGCGCTCCTCCGTCGGTGGCCGGCCGGGCGGCCGGTGCGGCCTGCGCCGCGGTGCGTCCGGCACCGCCGCAGCGGCCCGGGTGGACGGTGCTGACGCTACGGGCAGGCACGGACACGGGGACCGCACAGCGCCTCCGGACCGTCGGCGCTCCGCCCTCGGTGCGCGGCCGCGGGGGCCGTGTCCGCGGCGCATGTGACGATGGGGCGATGCGAGAACACACGGCCCTGCGCTTCGAGCGCCCCGACGACCCGCGCAGCGGCCAGCTGAGCATCGACGATGTGGGCACCGACCTGTCCGAGGTCTCGTTCGTCGTCGTCGACCTCGAGACCACGGGCACCTCGAACGGCGAGAACGACATCACGGAGATCGGCGCCGTGCGCACCCGCGGCGGTGAGGTCCTCGGCGAATTCTCCACGCTGGTACGGCCGGAGGGCTCTGTCATCTCGCCGTTCGTCGAGCGCCTGACGGGGATCAGCAACTCCATGGTCGTCGATGCCCCGCGGCTGTCGGCGGTGCTGCCGGCCTTCCTCGAGTTCGCCCACGGCTCCGTCCTCGTGGCCCACAATGCGGGCTTCGACATCGGCTTCCTCCGCAGCGCCTGCGCCCGGCTCGACTACCCGTGGCCCAACCCGGTCGTGCTCGACACGGTCAGGCTCGCCCGCCAGGCCGTGCCGCGCGGTGAGGTGCGCAATCACAAGCTCGCGACGCTGGCGGCGTTCTTCGGGACCCGGATCGAGCCGAACCACCGCGCACTCGCCGACGCGCGGGCCACCTCGGAGATCCTGCACCTCCTGTTCGACCGGTTCGGCTCCGCGGGGGTCACGACGCTCGAGGAGCTGCGCGCGCTCAAGCCCGCCGGCTGGAAGCGGCGCAACTCCAAGGCGCACCTGGGCCGCGACGTGCCCCACGGCCCCGGTGTCTACATGTTCCTCGACGGTGCCCGGCGGGTCCTCTACGTGGGCCAGAGCCGGGACATGCGCACGCGGGTGCGCAGCTACTTCAACGCCGGTGAGACGCGGGGGCGGATGGCGGAGATGGTCACGGCCGCGCAGTCGGTCTCCACGGTCGTCTGCGAGACCGCCCTCGAGGCCCAGGTGCGCGAGGTGCGGCTCATCGGCGAGCTCGCTCCCCCGTACAACCGCCGGTCGAAGAACCCGGAGCGGGCGGCGTGGGTCGTGCTGACCTCCGGGCCCTTCCCCCGGCTGTCGATCGTGCACTCCCGGCCCGCGGCCGAGGCGGCGGGCCCCTTCCGCAGCCACCGCGGTGCGCGCGCGGCCAAGGACCTCCTCGAGGCGCTCTTCCCGGTCAAGCGGTGCACGCAGCGGCCCGGATCGGCGTCGTTCGCTCCGTGCGCCGCGGCGGGGCTGGGCCGCTGCGCCGGACCCTGCGCCGGGGAGCACGAGCCGAGTGCCTACGCAGAGGGCATCGCGGGCATCCGCAGCTTCTTCGCCGGCGATCCGGGGCAGCTCGTCGAGCGCTTCCGCGCCCGCGTGGGCGAGCTTGCCGCAGCGCAGCGCTTCGAGCGCGCCGCGGAGCTGCGCGACGGGCTGACCGGGGCGCTCTCGGCCATGGCCCGCGGCGATCGCACCCGCTGCCTGCGCAGCGCCGCCGAGGTCGCGGCGGCCGCCCCGCGCGGCGACGGCGGCTGGGACCTCGCGCTCATCCGCTACGGCCGGCTCGCAGGGTGCGCCGTCAGCCCCGCGGGCACCAGCCCGTACCGCACACTTGCCGCCCTCGCCCTGACCGCCGAGCACGTCGACAGCCCCGCTGGCACGCTCGCCGAGGAGCAGTCCCTCATCGCGGCGTGGCTGTTCGATGGGGCAACGAGGCTCGTGCGCGCCTCGGACCCGCTCAGATCCCCGGCACGCGGTGCCGAGCAGGCGCTCAGCGCCGTGGGCGGTCCGCGGAGCGCAGCTCCCGCGACACCGTGATGAGCTCGTCGAGCTTGGCGGCGGCGCGGCCTGTGTCGAGCGCCTCACGAGCGCGCTCGAGCGCCCCCGCGACCCGCTGCTCGAAGGGGCCCTGCGCGGAAGGGTCGGCGGCGACAAGAGCCGCCGCGGCATTCAGCAGCACGACATCGCGCACGGGCGACTGAGTGCCCCCGAGCACCGAGCGCATGACGTCGGCGTTGAACGCCGGGTCGCCTCCGCGCAGCTCGTCCTTGGCAGCGCGGGGCAGGCCCACCTCGCGGGCGTCGAACTCCGTGTGCGCGACGCCCCCGTCGCGCACCTCCCAGACGTCGTTGACCGCGGTGGTGCTCAGCTCGTCGAGCCCGTCGCGGGAGCGGAAGACGACGGCGCTGTCCCCGCGCGCGGCCAGCACGCCGGCCACGAGCGGGGCCATCTTGGGGTCGGCCACGCCGATCGCGGTGGCCCGCGTGCGCGCGGGGTTGGTCAGCGGGCCCAGGATGTTGAAGGCGGAGGGCACGGCGATCTGCTTGCGCACGGGGGCGATGAAGCGCATCGACGGGTGGTAGACGTTGGCGAAGCAGAAGGCCATCCCCACTTCGCGGGCGGCCCGCCCGGTCTGCTCGGGGGTGAGGTCGAGGACGAGCCCCAGCCGCTCGAGCACATCGGCGGATCCCGAGGCGGACGAGGTCGCCCGGTTGCCGTGTTTGACGAGGCGCTGGCCGGCGCCGGCGATGACGAACGAGGCGGTCGACGAGATGTTCACCGTCTTCGCGCGGTCGCCGCCCGTGCCGACGATGTCGACCGCGTCCTCCAGTCCCGGCAGCGCGACGGCGTGGGACATCATGGAGGCGACGAGCCCGGTGATCTCCTCGACCGTCTCCCCCTTGCCGTGGTGGGCGACGAGGAACGCGGCCATCGTCACGTCCGGGACGTCGCCGGACATGATCTCGTCCATCGACCAGGCGGCGGTCGCCGCATCCATGTCGCGGCCGGCCATGAGCCCCACGAGCAGCTCGGGCCAGTCCCGGACCCCGCGCATCGCGGCGGGCGTGTGGGACTGGGCGGATGGCTGGTTCACCGGGGACCTCTTCGACGAATCGGGCAGTGCGGGCAGCGCCGGGGCGCCACCCCATCGTAGGTGCTCGGCGCTGCTGCCCACGGGCCGGCCTGGAGGACGGGACGCGGGCGGGCGGCGGCGGATGCGGGGGGCCGCATGACCGACACGCCGCCGGGCGCGGAGGAAAAGTTCTGCGGGCCCCGACCAGCCCTGGCGCGGCAAACGCCTACACGCTGTAGAAAAAGTGGCCGCGCAAGCTGAGCAAAAGATGAAATCTTCCTGCTGACTGAGTAATAATGACTCCGTGTCCACTGCCACTGCATCCCAGACAGCGCCCGTACATCCGGTGATCAACCGGCCGAATACCACGACGGTCGGCTTCATCGTGTGGCTCGCCTCCGAGCTGATGTTCTTCGCGGCGCTCTTCGCCATGTACTTCACGATCCGGTCGGTCGTCCCCGAGCTGTGGGCCGAGGAGACCAAGGTGCTCGACGTGCCCTACGCGCTCGTCAACACCACGATCCTCGTGCTGTCCTCCGTGACCTGCCAGCTGGGCGTGTTCAAGGCCGAGCGCTTCGCCCCCCGGCGCACCGGCGGCCTGTTCGCCATCGGCAAATGGGGCATGGTCGAGTGGTATTTCCTCTCGTTCGTCCTGGGCGCGATCTTCGTCGCCGGGCAGGTCTACGAGTACGCGAACCTCGTCTCCGAGGGCATCGCGCTGAACTCGAACGCGTACGGCTCCGTCTTCTACCTCACGACCGGCTTCCACGGCCTTCACGTGATCGGCGGCCTCATCGCGTTCCTCCTCGTCATCGGCCGTGCCTACGGCGCGAAGCGCTTCGGCCACCGCGAGGCGACGTTCGCGATCTGCGTGTCCTACTACTGGCACTTCGTCGACGTGGTGTGGGTGGGGCTGTTCTCAGTCATCTACCTGCTCAAGTGAGCCTGCGCACCTGCATCTGAGATTGGAAAAGGATTACCAGTGAAGCTACTCTCAGCCCGGCGCCGCCACCCGATGGCGCTCGTCGTCCTCCTGCTCGTGGGCCTACTGCTCACGGGCGGCGCCTACGCGCTGTTCACCTCGAACAGCAGCGCCAAGGCGCAGGAGTACTCCAGCGATGACGTCGCGCAGGGCCAGAAGCTCTTCGTCGCCAACTGCGCCACGTGCCACGGCATGAGCGGGCAGGGCACGGAGAACGGCCCGAGCCTCGTGGGCGTCGGCGCCTCCTCGGTGGACTTCCAGGTGGGCACCGGGCGCATGCCGCTGCAGATGAGCGGACCCCAGGGCCAGGTCAAGAAGCAGCAGTTCAACCAGGACCAGATCGACCAGCTCGCCGCCTACGTGGCCTCCATGGGCCCCGGCCCCTCGGTACCGGAGGGCGACTACCTCGACGCGTCCAAGGGCGATCCCGCCAAGGGCGGCGGCCTGTTCCGCACCAACTGCGCAATGTGCCACAACGTCGTCGGCGCCGGCGGTGCGCTGACCCGCGGCAAGTACGCCCCGAACCTGCAGAACGTCTCGGAGAAGCACCTCTACGAGGCCATGCAGACCGGCCCGCAGAACATGCCGATCTTCAACGATGCCAACCTGACGCCCGAGCAGAAGCGCGATGTCATCGCCTATGTCCGCAACGCCTCGGAGGAGCCCTCCCCCGGCGGCTTCAAGCTCGGCGCGCTCGGCCCGGTGGCGGAGGGCCTGTTCATCTGGTTCTTCGGCCTCGCGGCCGTCATCGGCATCACGGTGTGGCTCACGGCCCGGTCCAAGTGACCGCAGCAGAATTCTCATCCGCAACGAGTATTAGACGAGGAACCGAATGACCTCGAAAGACCACGACGGCGCAGCGGGCGGCACGCTCGACACCGTGAACGGCTTCACCGATCCGGGTCTGCCGGAGCACAAGCCGCGCATCACGGACGTCGAGCCCGCCGCCGCGAAAGTCGCAGAGCGCCAGGTCGCCGCCTGGTTCATCCTCTCGATGATCGGCACGATCTGGTTCATCGTGTCCTACTTCCTCTTCGCGCCCGACGGCTCGCTGGGCCGCCTGCGCCTGCAGAACGCCATGCTCGGCATCGGGGCGGCCATCGCGCTGGGCTCGGTGGGAATCGGCATCATCCTGTGGGCCAAGACGCTCATCACCGACGCCGAGGTGACCGAGGACCGCCACAGCATCGCGGGCTCGGCCGAGGACCAGGCGATTGCGCTCGAGATCCTCAACCAGGCCAAGGAGGAGTCGGGCATCGCCCGCCGCCCGCTCCTGCGCAACCTCCTCATCGCCGCCGTCGCGATCGCGCCGCTGCCCGCCGTGCTCGTCCTGCGCGACCTGGGCCCGCTGCCCGGCGATGCGCTGTTCCGCACGCTGTGGAAGCAGGGCGTGCGCCTGTGCCAGGACCCGGGCGGGGTGCCCGAGGAGGACCGGCCCATCAAGCTCGCCGATGTCACGATCGGCTCCGCGTTCCACGTCATCCCGGAGAAGCTGCGCGAGTCCGAGGACCCGCTCAACGAGAAGGCCAAGGCCGCGGTGCTCCTCATGCGGATCCGGCCCGAGGAGCTCAACATCGAGCCCGGGCGCGAGAACTGGTCGATCGACGGCGTCGTGGCGTACTCGAAGATCTGCACGCACGTCGGTTGCCCCGTCGCGCTCTACGAGCACCAGACGCACCACCTGCTGTGCCCCTGCCACCAGTCGACGTTCGACGTCACGAACCACTGCAAGGTGATCTTCGGTCCGGCCAAGCGCCCGCTGCCGCAGCTGCCCATCGCCGTCGACTCCGAGGGCTACCTCGTCGCGCAGAGCGACTTCCACGAGCCCGTGGGCCCGACGTTCTGGGAGATCCACACAAGGAGCACTGACGCCTGATGAGCAATACCGTCACCGATTCGAAGTTCCTCACCGGCGCCGCGCGCTTCGTCGAGTCCCGCACCGGGGCGTCCGCCGCGGTCAAGGAGTTCGGGCGCAAGATCTTCCCGGCCCACTGGTCGTTCATGCTCGGCGAGGTCGCCCTCTACAGCTTCATCGTCCTGCTGCTCTCCGGCACCTTCCTCACCCTGTGGTTCAAGCCGGCGATGGGTGAGATGCACTACGAGGGCAGCTTCGCCCCGCTGCGCGGTGTGGAGATGTCCGAGGCCTACGCCTCGACGCTGAACATCTCGTTCGAGATCCGCGGCGGACTGTTCCTGCGCCAGCTACACCACTGGGCGGCCCTGCTGTTCATGGCGGCGCTGAGCCTCCACGCGCTGCGCATCTTCTTCACCGGTGCGTACCGCAAGCCGCGCGAGCTCAACTGGATCGTCGGCGTCGCGCTCATCGCGATGGGCATGGCGGCCGGCTTCACGGGCTACTCCCTGCCCGATGACCTGCTCTCCGGCAACGGCCTGCGGATCATCGACGGGCTGCTCAAGTCGATCCCGCTGGTGGGCACCTACGTGTCGTTCTTCCTGTTCGGCGGCGAGTTCCCCGGCACGGACATCGTCTCGCGGCTCTACACGATGCACATCATGCTCGTGCCTGCGGTGCTCATCGCGCTCATCGGCGTCCACCTCATGTTCGTCGTCATCCACAAGCACACCCAGTGGCCCGGCGCCGGCCACACGGAGAAGAACGTCGTGGGCGAGCCCGTGCTGCCCACCTTCGCGGCCAAGGGCGGCGGGTTCCTCTTCATGATCTTCAGCCTCCTGTGCCTCATCGCGGGCCTGTTCACGATCAACCCGATCTGGAACTACGGGCCCTACGATCCCTCGCCGGTCTCCGCGGGCACGCAGCCCGACTGGTACATCGGCTGGATGGACGGCTTCCTGCGCCTCATGCCGGGCTGGCTCGAGTTCTACATCGCGGGCTACCCCATCAGCTTCAACATCTTCTCCGCGCTGCTCGTGGCCGCCGTCCTGTTCGGCGCCATGATCGCCTGGCCGTTCTTCGAGGCGTGGCTGACGGGCGACCACCGCGACCACAACATCCTCGAGCGCCCGCGCAACAACCCGACGCGCACGGCCGTGGGTGTCGCGGCGACCGTGTGGTACCTCGTCATGTGGGCCGCCGCCTCCGGCGACCTCATCGCGGTGTTCTTCCACATGTCGCTCAACGATGTGACCTACGTGCTGCGCACGCTGTTCTTCCTGGGGCCGATCCTCGGCTACATCGTCACCCGCCGGGTGTGCCTGGGCCTCCAGCGCAAGGACCGCGAACTCGTCCTGCACGGCATCGAGTCCGGCCAGATCATCCGCCTGCCCCACGGCGAGTACCAGGAGCGCCACATTCCCGTCGACCCGCACGCGCGCTGGAAGCTCACGGCCTTCGAGTCGCCCGCGCCGGTTCCCGCACGGGCCAATGCGAAGGGCGTGGTGCCGCGCAGCGAGCGCGTCCGCGCGAAGTTCGCGCAGTTCTTCTTCGAGAACCGGGTCGAGCCCGTCACGAAGGACGAGCTCGATGCCGCCCACCACGATCACCACGGCGAGGTCGAGGGCGGCCACGACGCCGAGCTGGCAGGCGCCGGCCACGGCGAGCTGCCGAAGGGCCACTGAACCGCGTACGCCTGAGCGCACACGAGCGCCGTCTCCCGCTGGGAGGCGGCGCTCGTCCATGCCCGACCGGCGAGCCGGACTGATTCCGTGCTGTTCGTGCGGAGTGGTCGGCCCGTGATAGCTCGTCGAGTCGCGTCCATGCCCAGGCCTCTGCTCATGCCGCATGCGCACCCTGGAGGACGCCTCGGTGCGCGGCGGTCGACGGGCGCGCGTGCAACCGCCTGCGCACTCTGGAGGACGCCTCGGCGCGTGGCGGCCAACGCGCACCCGTGTGCCCGAAGCCGTATACGCCCACCGGTGCCTCTCGAGTTCGCCGTCCGATTCACCGGTACGCGGTGGGCCGCGCGCACGACCGTCGGCCCGCCCATCGCAGGGTCCGCGCAGCGATCTCGCCAGCGGGTTGACTCGCTGCGCTGGGCCTCACACCCGCTGCCGCGCACACATCCTGACCGTTCGGAAACACCGTGGCAGCTCACCAGGCCTCGCTGTGCACGCGTGTGGCGCCCACGCCCGGGTCGCTCATGGCCCGGCGCGGCCTCGGGCTTTCGGACAGTCGCGGGGCACCTGCGTACCCGGACGGTGCTGGAAGCCCCCACGCGGCTCCCGACTCGCAGGGCGCCCTCGGCAACAATCGGAACCAGGTCGCTCCCGGCTGCAATCGGAACCGGAGCGCTCCTCAGCGACTCGGTGCGTGCGCCCTGGCTCGTCTGGAAGGAGCGGCCCTCTGCTCACGTGTTCGGCTGCCCCGGGAAGGCCGCGCGCGCCGTCTTTCGGGACTACGCTCAAGTGGCCCCCACCCGGCTCACACTTCGCCCCGCCGCGCCCTGCCGGCCTCCGCGCAGGCTCCCCGAGCGGCTTGCCGCTCCCGGCATCATTCGCTGGGCAGCACGGCTATCGAAGGATCGGTGCCTGGTCCCACGCCATACCGGATCGAGCCGGGCCGTCCTCCACTCTCGTGGTAAAGCCTTCATCCCGGTTGGCCGTTCCCGGCAGTGGTCAGAGCTATCGGCACGCGTCACGGAGTCGCCCCGCGCCTTCTGGCGCGTCCTGCCCAGCCCTTCGGCTACGTGAGGTCATCCGTCGTGAAGACCGCCCAGAGTTGTCCGCAGAGCCAGGCAGAGGTTGCCGCCCCCTCCCCCGCATACGCTTCGACGGATCCTGCACCAGCTCGCGTTGGACGCGTGTCCACCGGTGAGGCACCCCCGCGGAGGGTTCGGAGGCGAGCACACGACTGGGAGCGCTCCGACGCGCCACGATGCACCCACCGAGGGCAAACGGCCCGAGTGCCCAGCTGCGGGCGTCTCTGCCCCAGTCGACGGACGGGGCGGCGTCTCGCCGTCGAGCGTTTCCGTGCCGTCCCACGCGCGGTCGGGACCCGCACGCGCCGTCGGGCCCTGTGCACGCACCGACAGGCCCCACACGCCTGGTCCGGCCTCCCCATCCACTGTCAGGCCCCCCACGCACCGTCTGGCCCCACACACAGGCCGCGCGCGCAGTGTCGGGGCCTGTGCACGCACCGACAGGCCCCACACGCCTGTCAGACCGACCATGCGGTGCCAGGCCCCCATACATCGTGACCGTGCGCTCACCGTCAGATCGTGCGCGCACCGTTAGAGCGCGCGCACACCGTCCCAGTGCGTACGGACGTGCCCGCACACCGCTCGGGGCTGGCCGAGACCCGCCGAAAGACCGGCCCACTACGTTGAGACCCCGCCGCGGGCGCCCGACGCCGTCGCGATGGAGGAGGCGCGACCGGCTCCACGACCGGCGCCCACCGCGGCGGCCCCTCGGCGAAGCGCTCCCTCGCGGCACTCCCCACCGGGGCACCCCACATCGTGTGCGGCCCGCGCCTACCCGAGTGCTGCCGCGATCTCCTCATCGGCCAGCGGGCGATCGGCGAGGACAAGGCGAACCGCGGCTGCGTCGGGATTGCCGACGTCGGGGCTGTCAACGTCGGCTGAATTTTGACCCCTTATCGACGCATGAAAATTGACCCCCTCGGGTTCGTTGTTACTGGTCGCCGCCCGGCGCGGGCGGGGTTTTGAGGAGCTCGCGTCGGGCTCGGGTGCGGTAGGAGTCGCCGGCGAGGGTGAGGACCTCGGCGTGGTGGACGAGGCGATCGATCATCGCGGATGCGACGATGTCGTCGGCGAAGATCTCGCCCCACCGGCCAAAGGGCATGTTGCTGGTCACGAGGATTGAGCCTTGCTCGTAGCGGGCTGCGATGAGCTGGAAGAACAGGTTCGCGGTATCGGCGTCGAAGGGCAGGTAGCCGACCTCGTCGATGATCAGCAGCCGGTAGCGGCGGAGCCGTTTGAGTTCGTGTTCGAGGCGCCCCTCGCGGTGCGCGGTCTGGAGGCGTGATGCCCATCCGGTGGCGGTGTCGAACGCGACGGGGTAGCCGGCGTGGCAGGCTCTGATCCCGAGGGCGATGCCGAGGTGGGTCTTGCCGACTCCGGGTGGTCCGAGCAGGATCACGTTCTCTGCTTTCGGGATCCAGGTCGTCGTCGCCAGGTGCGCGAGGACATCGCGACGCAGCGAGGGCTGATGATCGACGTTGAAGTCCGCGAGTGTCTTGACGGCGGGGAAGTGCGCGCCCGCGATCCGCAGGCTGGTGCCGTTGGCTTCTCGGTCTGCGACCTGGCGTTGCAGGACCGCGGTCAGATACTCCTCGTGGGACCAGCCTTCCTCTCGTGCGGTCTCGGCGAGGGGCTCCCAGACGCGACCGATCGTGGGAGCTTTCAACGCCCGGGCGAGATACCCGAGTGTCGCGGCGGTCTCGGTCGTGACGCCCATCAAGCCACCTCCCCGGTCGCCGGGTCGAACCGGACCCCGAACAGGTCGTCGTAGTCGGCGGTGTCCCGGAACATCACCCGCTGCGCGGGCCTGCCCCGGTCTGCGCGTTCTCGATCGCGTTTCGCCGCCGAGAACAACGATCTGAGCCCTCGGGCGGTCTCGACGTGGGCAGGGTCGGTGACCACCGCCCCGGCCGCCCAGCACCGGTCGTGGTCAGCGACTGTGTTCCCGTCGCAGACGACGATCACACGGGTCAGAGTCGCGGTGACATCGACGAGCCGGCCGATCACCCGCGGGTCAACGGAGTAGTCGTTCGAATCGACACGGACGTAGTAGTCGCGGCCGAGGCGGACCCGGCTCACCAGGCCCGTGGCCGGCGGGTGCGGCGGCAGAGCCGTCATCGCCGCAACATCACGGTCCAGGACATCGATGGGCCGCCCGCCGAGGGAACGGACCGTCCGGGCGTTCGCGCGGGGCAGCCAGTCACCCAGCTGCGCGTTGAAATCGGCCGGGGACGTGAACGCCCGGCCAGGCAGGAACGACGTCTCCAGATACTGGTTGTTGCGCTCCGTCATGCCCTTGAACTCCGGATCCCGCGGCGGTGCGAGCACGACCCTGGTCGCGAGGGTCCCCGCGAACGCGGCCGCCGCCTGCGTCACCTTCCCCTTCCCTCCGATCGCTGCCTCACGATCCCAGACCAGCGTCTTCGACACCGCACCGACTTGCGAGATCAACTGCCACATGCCCGCCAGCAGATCCCCGGCCTGACGCGAGGGGAGCATCACCGCGGACAAGAACCTCGAGAACGTCAGCGTCATCACCAGCACCGGCAGCATCGCCGCCTGCCCGAACCCGACCGGGATCCGCGGCTCCGGGAACCACAGATCCATCTGCGCAGCCTGCCCCGGCTCATGCACCAGACGGTCCGCGGGATCCACCCCGGCATACTCCGGCCGGATCACCCGGATCCGGTCCTTGAGGATCGTCAGCGAGTGCGACCATCCGATCCGCTCCGCGATCACCGTCGCGGGCATCTTCGCATCCACCCGCAACAATTTCCGCACCTCCGGCTCAACAGCGTCGACCAGCGACCCCTTCGGCGCACGCCGATACGACGGCGGCTCGTTCGACGCCAACGCCGACTTCACCGTATTCTTCGAGATCCCCAGCTCCCGCGCGATCTGCTTGATCGGCACCCGCTCGGCCCTGTGCAAACGGCGGATCTCCGCCCAATCTTCCACTGAAATCACCCTCCAAGGATGCTGGAGGGGGTCAGAATTCACCCGTCGCCACGGGGTCAGTATTCACCCGTCGTCGACAGGGGCCGCGAAAGCGGACGCTGAGGCCGCAGCGCTCGGCTACGGCTCGCGAGCCGGTGTTGTGCTCGAGCACGAGCGCGACGACGGGACGAGCCGCGTCGAGCCTCTGCGCCTGCGCGACCGCTTCCGCAGCCGCCTCTGTGGCGAAGCCGCGACCCTGCGCACTGGGGGCGAATCGATACCCGAGGTTCCACAGGCGCCCAGCGGCACGGCCCCAGCAGCCCGGGTATCCGATGATCCGGTCGGGCTCCCCAGCCGTGCTGACGAGCCACGCACCCAGCCCGTCGGCGGCACAGCCCTCACGCCAGCGGTCGATCCCGGCCGCGGACTCCCCCTGACCTCCAGGGGCCTTCCGGAGGGAAAATGGGTCCACACGCGCGGATCGGCGGCGATGGCGAACACGGCCGCCGCATCGTCTGGACGCGGCGCCCGCAGCACCAGGCTGCGGGTACGGTGGCGTTCGAGCGACGTGTGCATGTGCCGATGCTATGCCCAGGCGAAACCCGATTCCAGGTGATTCACGCAGGCCGGGCCACGGCAACCGGCGCCCGACACAAACGCAGGGCCGCCGGACGCTGTGCGTCCGGCGGCCCTGCGGCTAGCCCTCAAGCAAGCCCGTCAGTGGGCGAAGTTGCCCCGGTCGTACTCGAAGACCAGGCCCACGAGCCCGACGAGCGCGATGACCGCGCCGAACGGGACGATCCAGAAGCCCACGGCCATCCCGAAGAAGCAGATGCCGGCCCCCACGCCGATGACGAGCGGCCACCAGCTCCACGGGCTGTAGAACCCGTATTCGTAGGCCTCGTCGGCGATCTCACCGTCGTCCGAGTCGGCCGCGATGCGCCCGATGCTGCGCGAGTGCAGGAACAGGTACCCGCCGATCATGATCGACATGAGTCCGGCGAGGAGGATCGCGGGGAAGCCGACGAGCTCCTTGAAGTCGGTGAGGATGCCGTAGACGATCCCAACCGGGATGAAGAAGAAGATCCCGCTGGAGAACATGATGGCTGAGACCTTCACTTGGCTGCCCCCTGGGTGGTCGCCGGGGAGTACGCGTCGCCCGGGTACCCGGCGAGCTCGAGGAGCTCCGGGTGATTGGCATCGAACGCCGGGCGCTCCGAGCGGATGCGCGGCAGCGAGTCGAAGTTGTGGCGCGGCGGCGGGCACGACGTGGCCCACTCGAGCGATCCGCCGTAGCCCCAGGGATCGTTGACCGAGACCTTGGGCGCCCGGCGGGCGGTGATCCACACGTTGAAGAAGAACGGGATCATCGACAGGCCCAGGATGAGCGAGCCGTACGTCGAGATCTGGTTCATGAACGTGAAGCCGTCCTGCGGCAGGTAGTCCGCGTAGCGGCGCGGCATGCCCATGGCGCCCAGCCAGTGCTGGATGAGGAACGTGCCGTGGAAGCCCACGAACAGCAGCCAGAAGTGGATCTTGCCGAGGCGCTCGTTGAGCATCTTGCCGGTCCACTTGGGCCACCAGAAGTAGAAGCCCGCGAACATCGCGAACACCACGGTGCCGAAGATGACGTAGTGGAAGTGCGCCACCACGAAGTACGAGTCCGAGACCTGCTGGTCGAGCACCGGGCTCGCGAGGATGACGCCCGTCAGGCCGCCGAAGACGAAGCTCACGAGGAAGCCGAGCGACCACAGCATGGGCGTCTCGAACGTGATGGAGCCCTTCACCATCGTGAAGATCCAGTTGTAGATCTTCACGCCCGTCGGCACGCCGATGAGCATCGTCATGAAGGCGAAGAACGGGAGCATGACCGCGCCGGTGACGTACATGTGGTGCGCCCACACGGTCACGGACAGGGCCGCGATCGCGATCGTCGCGAAGACGAGCATCCGGTAGCCGAAGATGGGCTTGCGGCTGAACGTCGGGAAGATCTCGGAGACGATGCCGAAGAACGGCAGCGCGATGACGTACACCTCTGGGTGCCCGAAGAACCAGAAGAGGTGCTGCCAGAGTATGGGCCCGCCGTTCTCCGGTGAGAACACGTGGGCGCCGAAGATCCGGTCCGCGCCCAGCGCCAGCAGCGCCGCAGCGAGCGGCGGGAACGCCATGAGGACGAGGATGCCGGTGATGAGCGTGTTCCACGTGAAGATCGGCATGCGGAACATCGTCATGCCCGGGGCGCGCATCGTGATGATCGTCGTGATGAAGTTGACCGAGCCCAGGATGGTGCCGAAGCCCTGGAATCCGAGGCCCATGACCCACAGGTGCCCGCCCACCCCGGGGGTGAACGTCGTGTTGCTCAGCGGCGCGTACGCCGTCCAGCCGAATGAAGCCGCACCCTGCGGGGTGAGGAAGCCCGCGCAGGCGATGAGGCTGCCGAAGAGGTAGAGCCAGAACGCGAACGCGTTGAGCCGCGGGAACGCGACGTCCGGCGCGCCGATCTGGAGCGGCATGAGGACGTTCGCGAAGCCCGAGAAGAGCGGCGTGGCGAACATGAGGAGCATGATCGTGCCGTGCATCGTGAAGAGCTGGTTGTACTGCTCTTTCGTCTCGATGATCTGCATGCCGGGCTCGAAGAGCTCGAGGCGGATGAGCAGCGCCATGACGCCGCCGATGCAGAAGAACACGAAGGAGGCGATCAGGTACATGTACCCGATGGTCTTGTGGTCAGTCGAGGTGATCCAGTTGACGATCACCTTGCCGAGGCTGCGCGGGACGGGTCCCTGTTGGCCCGTCGTCGTCGAGGTCGGCCGGTTGGCTACCGCCGTCATTCTCCAGCGCCTTTCTGCTCGTGCGGGTTCTGGTACCAGTCGGTGCGATCGTACTCCGGCCCGAGCCGGCCCTCATTGCCCTCTGCCTTGAGTCCCGCGGTGTACTTCTTGTACTCGTCGTAGGACACGACCTTGACGTTGAAGAGCATCTCGGAGTGGAACTCGCCGCACAGCTCCGCGCACTTGCCCACGTACTCGCCCTCCTTGAGGGGCCTGAAGTGGATGTGCTCGGTGCGGCCCGGCGTCATGTCGCGCTTCTCGAGGAAGGCGGGAACCCAGAAGGAGTGGATGACGTCGCGCGAGCGCAGCTGCAGGTCGATGTCGCGGTTCGCGGGCAGGTAGAGCGTCGGGGCGTTGCGGCCCGGCGCCTCCGTGCCGTCGAGGTTGGCCTGGACGCCGGCGTAGTGGACGTTCTCCGTCATGTAGTTGAAGTCCCACGACCACTGCTTGCCGACGACCTCGATCTGCTCCTGGCCGGGGGTCTTGTCGTCGATCGTGTGCTCGAGGGAGTGCACCGTCTGGAAGAAGAAGCCCATGATGAGGACGATCGGCAGCGCGGTGTAGAGGATCTCGATCGGCATGTTGTACTGCAGCTGCACGGGCAGGCCGCGGTCCGACTTGCGGCGGCGGTAGACGACCAGGCACCACAGCATGAGGCCCCAGGTCACCGCGCCGACCGCGAGTGCGGCGATCCAGCCGCCGTTCCACAGCGCGATGTAGTGCTCCGTGTGGGAGGTGGCGCCCTTGGAGTCGACCGGCAGGAATCCGACTTCCCACTGCTCCTTGGTGCAGCCGGCGAGCAGCACCGTGCTGGCAAGGGCCCCGGCGACGCCCAGGCGCTTGGCCCAGGTGCCCCTCCCCCTGCGAACTGGCTGATTCGGAGAATCCACGTGCAGCCTTTCGAAACCTTCTTCGCGTCAGCGCGCGCTGCCCGCCCGGTGGGCGGACGACCGCGGGCGCGGGTCGCGAACTCTGACTCTTAACGGATACAGCCTACCGCTACACGGCGTAGAAATTCACACCCAGCTCCTCACTTGGTGGGAAAAGCCTGGCAGTGGTCGTCGCGACCCGCGTCCTCTAGCGCCGCAAGGTATTCGAGCCCGCTGATTTCCGACACGCCGAGCGTGCCGAGGTGCGGGGTCCACCACTGCGCGTCGACGAGCCACCGGCCCGGCGCGGCGGCGTCGAGGCGCCGCACGAGCTCGACGAGTGCGGCCTTCGAGGCGTCGGTGCGCCGGTGGAACATCGACTCGCCCGCGAAGACGGACCCGAAGGCCACGCCGTAGAGGCCCCCGGCCAGTTCGCCATCGGCCCAGACCTCGACCGAGTGCGCGTGGCCGGCCGCGTGCAGCGCCCGGTAGACCTCGGCGATCCGCGGGGTGATCCATGCGCCCTCGCGCTGCGGGTCCGCGCACGCGCTCAGCACCTCGGCGAAGGCGGTGTCCACGGTGGCGGTGAACCTGCGCGCAGACGCGCGCAGGCTGTGGGAGACGTGGAGGTCACCGGGGCGCAGCACACCGCGCCGCTCCGGGGCCCACCAGCCGATCGGGCCGGTTCCGCCTTCGCCGATGCCCATGGGGAAGAGCCCGGCCCGATACGCAGAGAGGACCTGGTCGGCCTCGAGCGCGGTGCCGACCGCGCGCAGGTCTTCCAGGTCCATCTCAGTGGCCCTCCCCGCCGCGGACGGCGGGCGGCGCTCAGTGGAACGAGTCGCCGCAGGCGCAGGAGCCCTGCGCGTTGGGGTTGTCGATCGTGAAGCCCTGCTTCTCGATCGTGTCGGAGAAGTCGATCGTCGAGCCGCTCAGGTAGGGCACGCTCATCTTGTCGACGATGACCTCGACGCCGTCGAAGTCGCGGATGGCGTCCCCGTCGAGGATCCGCTCGTCGAAGTAGAGCTGGTAGATGAGGCCCGAGCAGCCGCCGGGCTGGACCGCGACGCGCAGGCGCAGGTCCGTGCGGCCCTCCTGTTCGAGGAGGCTGCGCACCTTGTCGGCCGCGGGCGCGGAGAGCTCGACCTCGTGGACGGCGGTTCCCTCGGCAACAGTCATCGGATCCCCTTCGCGATTGGGTGTGTGCTCGTTGAGACTACACGCCCAACGCCCGGGCGCCCCGCGCTATTCCAGCCCATCCCCCGTGCTCGCCGCTCCCGCTCGTGACTACCGCTCGTCCCGGCCGCTCTGACCGTCCTGGTCACCGTGGCCGTCCCGGCTCCTGGCCGCCTGCTGCCGCGGGCTGCGCGCCGAGGCGGGCGAGCAGGAGCGCCTCGGAGACGATCGCGGACTCGAAGTCGGGCAGGTAGAGCGATTCGTTGGCGCTGTGGGCGCGCGAATCGGGATCCTCCACCCCCGTGACGAGGATCGAGGCTCCCGGGAAGACCTCGAGGAGGTCCGCGATGAAGGGGATCGAACCGCCCAGCCCGGTGAGCTCGCACGGCGCCCCGAAGCCGTCGGTCAGCGCCTCGCGGGCGAGGCCCACGACCGGGTCGGAGGGGTCGGCGCGCCAGGGGCTTCCCGCCTCGCTGGGGCCGAAGGTCAGCGTGGCCCCGAACGGCACGTGGGCGCTCAGGTGGCGGCGGAGGGCCTCGAGTGCGGCCGCGGGGTCCTCACCCGGGGCGACGCGCACGGAGACCTTGGCCCGCATCGCCGCCTGCAGCGTGTTCGACGACGAATCGACGGCGGGGATGTCGAGGCCGATGACGGTGATCGACGGCTGCGTCCACACCCGGCTCGACAGCGGGCCCGTGCCGATGAGCTCGGTGGAGTCGAGGACCCCGGAATCAGTGCGCACCTGCGCCTCGTCGTAGTCGACCTCCACCTCGTGCGAACCGCCCAATCCCGCGACGGCCACCGAGCCGTCGGGGCCGTGCAGGGTGGCGAGCAGACGCGTCATCGCGAGTGCGGCATCCGGCACCACTCCCCCGTACATGCCCGAGTGGACGGCGTGGTCGAGCGTGCGCACCGTGAACTCGAGGGCGGCCATGCCGCGCAGGCTCGAGGTGAGCGCGGGCACGCCAGGCGCCCAGTTGCCCGAGTCGGCCACGACGATGACGTCGCCGGCGAGGCGGTCGCGGTAGCGGTGGATGAAGTCGGAGAAGCTGGGCGAGCCCGCCTCCTCCTCGCCCTCGGCGAAGAGCACCACTCCGCAGTCCAGCCGGTCGCCGAGCAGCTCCAGCGCCGCCAGGTGGACCATGATGCCCGCCTTGTCGTCCGCCGCCCCGCGGCCGAAGAGCCGGTCGCCGCGCACGACCGCCTCGAAGGGCTCGGAATCCCAGTCCTCCGGGCTGCCGGTGGGCTGGACGTCGTGGTGGGCGTAGAGGACGACCGTGGGGCGACCCGCCGGGGCCGGGCGGCGGGCCACCACGGCCGGATACCCGTCCGTGCCGTCCGGGTTCTTCCCGCGCAGCACCTCCACCTGCTCGAAGCCGGCGTCGGCGGCCAGCTCGGCGACGCGCCGGGCGCTGGCCTCGACGTTGGCCGGGTCCATGCTCGGCCACGCGATCGACTCGATGGCGACGAGTTCGCGCAGCCGCGCGATGATTGCGGGCATGCGCTCGGAGAGCTGGGCGCGCAGCTCGGCCGCGGTGGGCGCTGCGGGCTGGGATTCGGTGTCCATGACTCCGATACTATGGGCTGCGTGATCGGACGGAAGAAGAACGCAGAGCCCGCGCCCACCTCGGCCCCGGAGAGCGCGGGCGCGCACCCCGCGCCCGCGGCCCCTGCCGACGGCAGGAAGGGCCGCCCGACTCCCAAGCGCAGCGCGCAGGAGGCCGCCCGCAAGCAGCCCCTCGTGCCCGATGACCGCAAGCTCGCCAACCGCCGGGCGAAGGAGGAGGGCCGCAAGCAGCGCGAAGAGGCGCGCCTGGGCATGATGAACGGCGACGAGCGCTTCCTCACGCCCCGCGACGCGGGCCCCCAGCGGCGCTACGTGCGCGACTTCGTCGATGCCCGCTTCTCGATCGGCGAGCTGCTCATCCCCGTCGCGATCATCGTCCTCGTCGTGGGCTTCGTGTCCACCGAGCAGATGAAGATGATCTCCACGCTCATCGTCTACGCGCTCTTCGCGCTCATCATCCTCGACTCGATCTTCCTCATCTGGCAGCTGAAGTCCCGGATGAAGATCAAGTTCGGCCGCGACCGCATCGAGCGGGGCCTGAACTTCTACGCGATCATGCGCGCCATCCAGTTGCGCCCGCTGCGGATGCCCAAGGCCGTCGTCAAGCGCGGTCAGTACCCCAGCTGAGCAGTACGCGGCTGAGCGGCAAGCCCGCCGAGGCGCACGCTGGCTGAGTAGCACACCTCTGAGCAGCCAGCCCGCCTAGGCGCACGCTGGCCGAGCTGACCGGCCGAGCGGCCCGGCCGCGCCTCAGTGCCGGGCCAGCAGGCGCGCACCGCCGCGCAGGCCGCGCAGCACGCCGGCGGCCCAGAACGGCCCGCCGTAGATGAGCGCCGTGTAGGCCTGCACGAGCTGGGCGCCGGCCGCCAGGCGGCCGCGGGCGTCGGCCGCGCTCGCCACGCCGCCCGCGGAGACGAGCACGAGGGCGTCGCCCGCCCGCTCGCGGATGAGTCGGAGCACCTCGAACGAGCGCGCGGCGACGGCCGGCCCGGAGATGCCCCCCGCCTCGGCGTCGGCCAGCGCGCGGTCCCGGCCGGCAAGCCCACCGCGGTCGAGGAGCGTGTTCGTGGCGATGAGCCCGTCCGCACCCGTCTCGAGCGCGAGGTCGACGATGGCGGCCACATCGTCGTCGGCGAGGTCCGGGGCGATCTTGATGAGCAGCGGCACCCGACCCAGGGTCGAGCGCGGCGCCGGAGCGCGATCGGCGATCTCCTTGACCGCGGCGATGATGGGGCGCAGCGCCTCGACGGCCTGCAGCTCGCGCAGCCCCGGCGTGTTCGGCGAGCTGACGTTGATGACGAGGTAGTCCGCGAGCGGGGCGAGGATCCGCGCCGAGGTGCGGTAGTCCTCGACCGCGCCGGCCAGCGGCACGACCTTGGTCTTGCCGATGTTCACCCCGATCACGGGGCGGCGGTGGTGAGGGAGTCGGTCGAGCTGCGCCCGCGCGCGGCGGAGGTTGAGCGCCACGGCCCGCGCCCCGGAGTTGTTGAAGCCCATCCGGTTGAGGATCCCCGCGTGGGCGGGCAGCCGGAACAGGCGCGGGCGCTCGTTGCCCGGCTGGCCGTGCGCGGTAACCGTGCCCACCTCGATGTGCCCGAAGCCCAGCAGCGCCATGGCGCGCACGCCGGCCCCGTCCTTGTCGAAGCCGGCGGCGAGTCCCAGGCGGTTGGGAAACGGCAGGCCCAGCACCTCGGCGGGCTCCGCGCCCCCCGGACTGCCGGCACCGCCCGCGCGGCGCGCACTGCTCGGGCCGCCGGCCGCGCAGCGCATGAGCGCGCGCAGGGCCCACCGGGCAGGTGCGAGCGCATCGAGCGCGCGCAGGGCGGCGAAGCTCACGCGGTGGGCGGCCTCGGCGTCGGTGCGGGAGATGAGCAGGCGGTACAGCAGCGGATACACGCCGCCATCCTAGCCAGCGGCCGGCCTCCCAGCGCGCGTACTACGATCGGAGCATCCGCGATCACCGTGCACGACGCCTGCGAGAGGAACCCCATGCCCCTGCCGAAAACCACCGCAGCCCCGACCGCCCCCGCGAAGGCCAAGGCCGATGTCCTCGTCGTCGGCCTGACCTCCGCGCACGATGAGCTGGCCTTGGCCGACGGCGCCCCGGGCGGCGCGCCCGGCACCGCCCTGCTCGCCGCCGCGCGCGCCGTCGGCGCCGCCGCAGCGGTCGGCAGCGCGCAGCGCATCCCCTCCCCCGCGGGCCTCGCCGCCGGCTCCGTCGTGCTCGCCGGCATCGGCGCCGACGACGCGGACACCGCTGAGTCGACCGTCTTCGGCGCCGACCGGCTCGAGCGCCTGCGCCGCGCCGCAGGCTCCGCCACCCGCGCCCTGACGAAGGGCGAGAGCGCCGCACTCGCGCTGCCGGCGCGGACCGCGGAGGAGGCCGAGGCGGTGACGGTGGGCGCGCTGCTCGGCGCCTACCGCTACGTCCAGTACCGCAGCGGCGGCGATGCCGACAAGGGCCCCGCTGCCCTGACGGTCCTCGCCCCCAAGGCCGCCGCCCCCGGCGTGGAGCGCGGCACGGTCATGGCCGCCGCCACCGCGGGGGCCCGCGACTGGGTGAACGAGCCGCCCCTCGACCTCTACCCGGAGTCGTTCGCCGCCGCCGTCACGCAGCGGGCCAAGGACCTCAAGGTCAAGGCCACCGTGCTCGACGACCGCCAGCTGGCCGCGCAGGGCTACGGCGGGCTCACGGGCGTGGGCCGCGGCTCCGAGCGCGGCCCGCGCCTGGTCAAGCTCGAGTACGCGCCCCGCCGCGCACGGGCCCACCTGGCCCTCGTCGGCAAGGGAATCACCTTCGACTCCGGCGGCCTCTCGCTCAAGCCGGCCGCCTCCATGGAGGAGATGAAGTCCGACATGGGCGGGGCGGCGGCTGCCGCCCAGGCGCTCTTCGCCATCGCGGAGCTCGGCCTGCCGGTGCGCGTCACCGCCTGGTTGGCACTGGCCGAGAACATGCCCGGCGGCGGGGCCCAGCGGCCCAGCGACGTCATCCGGATCTACGGCGGCAAGACGGTCGAGGTGACGAACACGGACGCCGAGGGCCGCCTTGTGCTCGCCGACGCCCTCGTCGCCGCCCAGGAGGACAAGCCGGACCTCATCGTCGACATCGCCACGCTCACCGGCGCGCAGATCGTCGCCCTCGGCGACCGGGTGTCCGGTGTCATGGGCACCGCCGAGGCGCGCAACCGGATCGTGCTCGCCTCGGAGCTCAGCGGTGAGCAGATGTGGCCGATGCCCTTCCCGGAGGAGATCCGGGCCGGGTTCGACTCGACCGTGGCCGACCTCAAGAACGCCGGACCGCGGGCCGGCGGGATGCTCGCTGCCGGGATCTTCCTCAGCGAGTTCGTCGCGGACGGCCAGCAGTGGGCCCACGTCGACATCGCGGGGCCGTCGTTTAATTCGCACTCCGGCTGGGGCTACACGCCGGCCGCCGGCACCGGTGTGCCCGTGCGCACCCTCGTCGAGACCGCCGCGGCCCTCTCCCGCGGCTGAGGCGAGCACCACAGGCAGCGCGCGGGCACCGGCCACGACATCGGCCGCCATCCGTGGAAAGATGAGTGCCAGACCGCGGCCCCCGCGGACACCAGACGATCCCGACCCGAGGAGTCATTCGTGAGCGATTCACAGAACACATACGATCTCGTCATCCTGGGTGGCGGACCCGGCGGCTACGCTGCCGGCCTGCGGGCCGCGGAGCTCGGGATGAAGGTCGCCCTGGTCGAGCGCGACAAGGTGGGCGGGACCTGCCTGCACCGCGGCTGCGTGCCGACGAAGGCACTCCTCCACGTCGCGGAGATCGTCGAGGCGACGAAGGACGCCGGCGCGTTCGGCGTGAGCGCCCAGTTCGAGGGCATCGACATGCCCAAGGCGCTCGAGTTCAAGCAGGGCATCACGGACCGCAACTACAAGGGCCTCGCCGGCCTCATCAAGGTCAACGGGATCGACACGATCTCCGGCGAGGGCAAGCTGACCGGCACGGACACCGTCGAGGTCGCCACCGACGACGGCCCCGTGACCCTGACGGGCAAGCACATCGTGCTCGCCACGGGCTCGGAGACGAAGACGCTGGGCATCGACGTCCGCGATCGCGTGCTGACCTCCACCCAGGCCCTCCAGTACGACTCGGTCCCGAAGTCTGCGGTCGTGCTGGGCGGCGGCGTGATCGGCGTGGAGTTCGCCAGCATCTGGAACGACTTCGGCGCCGACGTGACGATCGTCGAGGGCCTGCCGCACCTCGTGGCCAACGAGGACGAGTCGATCTCGAAGGCGCTGGAGAAGGCGTTCAAGAAGCGCAAGATCGGCTTCAAGCTCGGCACCATGTTCAAGTCCGTCGAGCAGGACGACAGCGGTGTCCACGTCACGCTCGACAACGGCGAGGTCCTCGACGCCGAGGTGCTGCTCGTGGCTGTGGGCCGCGGGCCCGTGACCAAGGGCCTGGGCTTCGAGGAGCAGGGCATCACGCTCGACCGCGGCTTCGTCATCACCGACGAGCGCATGCACACCGGGGTGGGCAGCATCTGGGCCGTCGGCGACATCGTGCCGGGCCTGCAGCTGGCCCACCGGGCGTTCGCGCAGGGCATCTTCGTCGCCGAGGAGATCGCGGGCAAGAGCCCCGTGCCCCCGGTCGAGTCCGGCATCCCCCGCGTCACCTACTGCGAGCCGGAGATCTTCTCCGTGGGCCTGTCCCAGGCGAAGGCCGAGGAGGAGTACGGCAAGGACGGCATCGAGACCGTCGAGTTCCCCCTGGGCGGCAACGCGAAGTCGGCGATCCTGCGCACCACGGGCTTCGTCAAGACGATCCGCCAGAAGGACGGCCCGATCGTGGGCGTGACCGGCATCGGCAGCCGCCTGAGCGAGCAGGCCGGTGAGGCGCAGCTCATCGTCAACTGGGAGGCGTTCCCCGAGGAGGTCGCGCAGCTCATCCACGCGCACCCCACCCAGAACGAGGCGATCGGCGAAGCCGCCCTCGCGCTGGCCGGCAAGCCCCTGCACTTCCACAACTGATCTTTCAAGGGAGACTTCCACCATGTCCAACACCGTGCAGATGCCCGCACTGGGCGAATCCGTCACCGAGGGCACCGTCACCCGCTGGCTCAAGGAGGTCGGCGACGACGTCGAGGTCGACGAGCCGCTCCTCGAGGTGTCGACCGACAAGGTCGACACGGAGATCCCCAGCCCGTACGCGGGCAAGCTCGAGAAGATCCTCGCCGAAGAGGACGACGAGGTCGAGGTCGGCGGCGACCTCGCGGTGATCGGCGACGGCTCGGGCTCGGACGAGTCCGAATCAGGCGACTCGGGCCAAGCGGCCTCGCAGGACGCCGAGGACTCGCAGGGGTCCGGCGAGGATGCCAACGAGGAGTACATCCAGGGCGACCAGGACACGGACTCCGATCCCAGCTCGCCCGTCGCCGAGGACGATGCCCAGAGCGGCTCCCTCAACGAGGTCGACGCCTCGCTCGAGGGCGACGACGACTCCGCGCCCGCCGACGGCGGCGCCGCCGACTCGTCGGACTCCGGCGGTGCGTCCGGTTCGGGCGAGTCGACCGACGTGACGATGCCCGCGCTGGGCGAGTCCGTCACCGAGGGCACCGTCACCCGCTGGCTCAAGCAGGTGGGCGACGAGGTCGAGGTCGACGAGCCGCTCCTCGAGGTCTCGACGGACAAGGTCGACACGGAGATCCCCAGCCCGGTGGCGGGTACCGTTCTCGAGCTGCTGGCCGAGGAGGACGAGGAGGTCGAGGTGGGCGGGTTGCTCGCCCGCGTCGGCTCCGGTTCTCCTGCCTCCTCCGGCTCGTCCTCCGACGACGGTGCGGACCAGGAGTCCGCGCAGTCCGGCGAGCAGGACGCGGAGGACTCCGAGCCGGCGCAGTCGGACTCGCAGGAGGCGCAGTCCGAGCAGGCGCAGTCCCAGCAGTCCGGTGAGGCCGAGCAGCAGAAGGCCGCCGCCGAGGAGCAGACCGCTCAGGAGGACGCGCAGGCGCAGGGCTCCCAGGAGCGCAAGCCCGCGGCCGACGATCAGTCGCAGGCGCCCTCCGGTGACAAGCCGGAGCAGAAGTCGGAGCAGAAGTCCGAGGGCTCGGCCGAGCGCTCGGCTTCGATCTCCCAGGCGGTGCAGGCCGACGCCTCGGCCTACGTCACCCCGCTCGTGCGCAAGCTCGCGCGCGAGAAGGGCATCGACCTGTCCGCGGTGCACGGCACCGGCGTGGGCGGGCGCATCCGCAAGCAGGATGTGCTGGCCGCCGCCGAGCGCGGCACCGGCGCGGCCGGCCAGGCGCAGCAGGCCGCGGGTGCGCAGGCGGCCGGGGCGGCCCAGGGCGGCCAGCGCGAGCCCTACCGCCTCGAGATCCCGGAGGAGGCGCAGAAGCTGCGCGGCACGACGCAGAAGGCGCCGCGCATCCGCCAGACGATCGCCGCGCGCATGCGCGAGTCGCTGCAGAACTCGGCCCAGCTCACGCAGACGACCGAGGCGGACATGACCCGCGTGTCGAAGCTGCGCAAGGCCAACAAGGACGCGTTCCAGGCCAAGCACGGCGTCAAGCTCACGTACCTGCCGTTCTTCGCCAAGGCGATCGTCGAGGCGCTGCAGATCCACCCGACGGTGAATGCGCACTTCGACATCGAGGCCAAGCAGATCACGTACTTCGAGAACGTGAACCTGGCCGTGGCCGTCGATACGCCGCGCGGGCTGCTCGTCCCGGTCGTGAAGAACGCCCAGGATCTCAGCATCGCCGGCCTCGCGAAGGCCATCGACGATGTCGCCGAGCGCACGCGCAACGGCAAGATCGCCCCGGACGACCTGTCGGACGGCACGTTCACGGTGACGAACATCGGCAGCTTCGGTGCCCTGTTCGACACGCCGATCATCAACGTGCCGCAGGCGGGCATCCTGGGCACGGGCACCATCCAGAAGCGCCCAGTCGTCGTCAAGGACGCGGACGGCGACGATGCGATCGCCATCCGCGACATGGTCTACCTGCCGCTGACGTACAACCACGAGCTGGTGGACGGCGCGGACGCGGGCCGGTTCCTCAAGACGATCAAGGAGCGCCTCGAGGACGCCAACTTCCAGGCCGATCTGGACCTGTAAGCGGCACCGGCGCAGGCACCGCCGCGCATCGTAGGGGCCCGCAGCCACCTGGCTGCGGGCCCCTGCGGCGTCTCCGGGCGGCCGATCGGGTGGAGGCCGTGCTCAGGCGCGCTCGACGGCGTAGACCCGCCAGGTGCCGCCCGCGTAGCGCAGCTGCGTGCGCACCCGCTGCGAGCCGTAGTCGCGCCGCGCGCCGTCGCGCTCGACGCTGACCGCCATCGTGGCGGTGACGACCGCCTGGTCGCCGGCCGCGCGCTCGACCTTCGGGCTGCCGACCTCGATCCGGACCCGGGACCCGGCGAAGCGGCGCGCGTCCGCTCCCTCCTCCGCGGTGCGCGCCGGCGAGCCCTCGGCGGTGAGCGCGCGCAGGGCCTCGGCGTCCCCGGTCTCGAACGCGCTCGCCCGCGCCGCGGTGAGCGCGGCGAACGCGGCCTCCGGGCTGCCGCGGTCCGCCACCGCCGTACGGCCGCCCGCCGGATCTGCAGCGGCGCCCGAGGCCCCGGTGGTCTGCGGCCGGTGGGCGGCCGCGGGCTCCGGGGTGCGCTCGCCCGCGACGAGGCCAGGCACCAGCAGGGCGGCACCGCCCAGCACCGCAGAGCTGGCCACCGCGAGCCCCAGGGCCCGCGGCGTGAGCCAGGCCGGCAACCTGCGCCGGCCCGCCGCAGCCCCCCGCATCCGGACCCCGGACCGACCGCGGTCCTCCGCCACCCGGATCCGGGAGCCCTTCCGACCGCGCCGCGCCCTGTGGCGCAGCGCCGCCGTGCCCCCGTCTCCGCCCCGGGTGCGGACCCCCGTCCTCCTGCCGTTGCGCTGCCCGTCGTCACCCCTGTCCGCGTCCCTGCCCGCGACCGTGCCCGCTCCCCTGCTCGTTCGCCTGCTGCCGCGTTCGGCCCGCGCGCCGGTGCCCCCCGCCGCGTGCGCCGCGCGCAGCGCGCCCACCGCGCCACCGGCCGGTGCGTCGGCATCCGGGGCCAGCCGGCCCACGAGCCCGGGGTCGAGGCGCAGTCCGGCCGTCGCGGCGGCCCCGACGTCGATGCCGGGCTCGGCGGCGATGAAGGGCAGGGGGCCGGGCTCCGGGCAGGCGAGCAGGGCCGCGGAGACCTCGGCGAGGTCGAGCCGGCCCGCCGCATTGCTGCAGCCGCCCACGAGCAGCTCGTCGATGAGCGCGGCCAGCGCCGTGGGCAGGCCTCCCGGCAGGCCCGCGGCGGGCACCCCGGCCTCCGCCCACGACATGCCCGCAGCGGCCCGGAAGGCCAGCTCGCCCACCGCCTGCGCCTCGGCACCGGGCTCCGCGTCCGCGAGCAGCCCGGGGACCAGCCGAACCCGCGCGGCCGAGTCGAGGGCGAACGCGCCCAGCCGGCCCCGCTCCTTGCCGACCGGGGGTTCGGGCGCGGCCTCGAGGGCGGCCGCGCAGCCGGCGACCACCGCGGCTGTCTGAGCGGCGCTGAGCGCCCCGAGGGCCGTGAGCGCGGCCTCGAGCAGGCCGCCCTCGCAGCGGGGCACGACGAGGCCCTCGACCTGCACGCCTTCGGCGCCCACCGCGCGCGCCTCGCGCACGGCCCCGCCCACCCACGCACGAGCCTCGGCGGGCGGACCCGCGCAGACGAACCAGCGGGTCGACTCCCCCGCGAACACCCGCCAGAGCCCCGGGGCAAGCTCGGCCTCCATATTCCACACATCGACCGCCATGGCCATCCCCCTCGTCCGTTCCTGCCCGAGCCCGTTCCCGCCCGAGTCCGTTCCTGCCGGGCCCGTTCCTACCCGAGCCCGTTCCTGCCCGAGCCCGTTCCTGTGCCGGCCCGTCTCGGAGGGCCCGTTCGTCTCCGTACCCGTGACTACATGCGGTTTGCAGCAGTTTGGCACCTTCCGCGTCGCGGCGTCGGGGGTTATCCACAGCGACACGGCGCACCCGCGGTGGCAGCGGGGTGACCGGGGTTCTAGGCTTGCGCCATGACGTTTGCCGTTCGCACGCTGGGGCTCGCCCCGGACTTCGTCGACTACCGCGCCGCGTGGGACCTCCAACGACAGCTGCACGAGCAGGTGCGCTCCGGCAGCGCCCCGTCGACCCTGCTGCTGTTGGAGCACAGCCCCGTCTACACGGCCGGCAAGCGCACCGAAGACTTCGAACGGCCAGCGGACGGCACGGAGGTCATCGACATCGACCGCGGCGGGCGCATCACCTGGCACGGACCCGGGCAGCTCGTCGCCTACTTCATCTACCGCCTGCGCGATCCCAAGGACGTGCGGCTCTTCGTCGACCAGGTCGAGGAGGCCGTCCTCGGGCTGCTGCCCGAGTACGGAATCGAGGGGCAGCGGGTGGAGGGCCGCTCCGGCGTCTGGCTGCCGGCCGGCGCGGGCCGCCCCGAGCGCAAGATCGCCGCCGTGGGCATCCGCATCCACGAGGGCGTCACCATGCACGGGCTGTCGCTGAACTGCTCGAACGACAGCGCGGGCTTCGATGCCATCGTGCCCTGCGGCATCCCGGACGCCGGGGTCACCACGATGTCCGAGGAGGCCGGCCGCACCATCGCCCCTGCCGACGTCGCCGACGAGCTCGCGAGCGCACTCAACCGCACCATCACCGCCTGAGAGCGAGAGGATCCCCATGACGATCGCCCCCGAGGGCCGCCGCCTGCTGCGCGTCGAGGCGCGCAACTCCGAGACCCCCATCGAGGCCAAGCCCGCCTGGCTCAAGGCCAAGGCCAACATCGGCCCCGAATACGCCGAGCTCAAGTCGCTCGTGCGGGGGGCCGGCCTGCACACCGTGTGCGAGGAGGCCGGCTGCCCGAACATCTTCGAGTGCTGGGAGGACCGCGAGGCCACCTTCCTCATCGGCGGCGAGCAGTGCACGCGCCGGTGCGACTTCTGCCAGATCGACACGGGCCGCCCGGCGGAGTTCGACCGCGACGAGCCGCGCCGCGTGGCCGAGTCGGTGGCGCAGATGGGCCTGCGCTACTCGACGGTGACCGGCGTGGCCCGCGACGACCTGCCCGACGGGGGCGCGTGGCTGTATGCGGAGACCGTCCGCCAGATCCACGACCTGCCCCACGCCGATGGCCAGGGCACGGGCGTCGAGCTGCTCATCCCGGACTTCAACTCCGATGACGAGCAGCTGGCCGAGGTCTTCTCCTCCCGCCCGGAGGTGCTGGCGCACAACGTCGAGACGGTGCCGCGGATCTTCAAGCGGATCCGGCCGGGCTTCCGCTACGAGCGGTCGCTGTCGGTCATCACGAAGGCCCGCGCGGCCGGCCTCGTCACGAAGTCCAACCTGATCCTGGGCATGGGCGAGACGAACGAGGAGGTCATCGCGGCGATGCGCGACCTGCACGCCGCCGGCACGGACCTGCTCACGATCACGCAGTACCTGCGCCCCTCCCCCCGCCACCATCCGATCGACCGCTGGGTCCGCCCGCAGGACTTCGTCGAGCTGCGCGATGCGGGCGAGGAGATCGGCTTCGCGGGCGTCATGTCCGGGCCCCTCGTCCGCTCGTCCTACCGCGCCGGGCGCCTGTGGGCGCAGGCGATGCGCCACCGCGGCACCCCCATCCCCCCGCACCTGGCGCACCTCGACCGCGAGACCCCGGCCAAGCAGGAGGCGCAGTCCGTCGTGGACGCGTTCGGCGCCGGCGAAGAGGTAAGCTTCTGAGAATGGCTGATACCGACACTCCCAAGCGCGGACTCTTCCGCCGCAGGCCGAAGGACCCCTCGAAGCCGGGCCGCATCGCCCAGATGGTCCAGGTCTACAAGATGGCCCGCAAGCACTATCCTGCGGTGCCGTGGCTGCTGGCCGCCGCGATCCTTGGCGGAGCAGCGATCGGCGTCGTCGTGGGACTGCTGCTGCCGCCCATCTGGCTGTGGATCGTCTTCGGCGTCATGGTGGGCCTGCTGGGCGCGGTCTTCATGCTGGGGCGCTTCGCGGAGAGCGCCGCCTTCGAGGAGATGCGCGGCCAGCCCGGTGCGTTCGGCGCGGTGCTCAACACCGTGCGCCGCAGCTGGCTGGCCGAGGAGCAGCCGGTCGCGATCGATCCGCGCACGAAGGACCTCGTCTACCGGGCCACGGGCCTGGGCGGTGTCGTGCTGCTCAGCGAGGGCCCCAAGGGCCGCACCGCGAAGATGCTCGAGAAGGAGCGCAAGCGCCACGAGCGGGTCCTGCCCAACGTGCCGATCACCTGCATCCAGGGCGGCGAGGAGGACGGCCAGGTGCCGATGAGCCGCGTCTCGTCCACCGTGCGCAAGATCCCCAAGAAGCTCAACAAGGCCGAGGTCCTCGTCATCCGCAAGCGCCTGGCGGCGCTCGGCACGATGTCGACGAGGCCGCCGGTGCCCAAGGGCATCGACCCCAACAAGGTGCGCCCCGACCGGCGCGCGATGCGCGGACGCTGACCCGCCCGAGCCGCCAGCGGCCCCCATCCTGCAGGATGGGGGCCGCTGTGCGCTGCCGCGCCGGGTCCGAGGCGCGGTCTGCGGCCGCGCACGGCGCGCCTCGGGCGCGGGCTCAGTGCGGGGGCGCGTGCGCACCGGCCGTTTCAGGTGGGCACGCGCCCCTTCCGCGGGCGCGCTTGCCCCACCGCGTGCTCGCTTGGCCTACCGCGTGCGCACGACGGCCGTGTTAGCGGCGAGATCGTGGAGTCCCCGGTGATCGCGGTTGAAGATGACGGCGGGGATCACGAGGCACAGGAGCACGGCGCGCACGAGCAGCGGCAGGACGCGCGCCCGCCCGCCCCGCGAGTCGATCGTGGTGATCCCCATGAGCCGCTGGCCCACCGTGGCGCCCAGACTGGCCTGGAGCAGCCAGTTCTCCAGCGCGAAGATCGCAATGGTCCACAGTCCGCCGTCGTGGAAGAAGGCGAGGCTGATGAGCCGGCACAGCGTGTAGTCGATGCACAGCGACACGAGCCGGCGCCAGATCGCCGCGGTGGATCCGCGCCCCGTCTGCGGCAGGCCCAGCCGCTCCCCGGGCCACGAGCCCTCCGGCAGGGGCGAGCGGGGGCCTTCGAGCCAGGAGCCGATGTCTTCGCGATTCACCACGTCCCCAGGCTAGCGCGCCAGCCTGAGCGGGCGCCGGAGTGCACACGGGGGGCCATTGGACGGGAAACATGTCCGAAACACGGGCGTGACGCGCACTTCACAGCCCCTGGCTACACTGAGACCGACACTGGGATCGACCGAGCGGGCCGGCGCAAGCGGCCCGGGTCCCAGGCATCGAAGACACCAGGAGTGAGCTTGTTCTCGACACCCTCTGAACTCGTCGCCTATATCAAGGACAACGATGTCGACTTCGTCGACGTCCGGTTCTGCGACCTGCCCGGCGTGGTCCAGCACTTCAACCTGCCCGCCGCATCCTACGGCGAGGAGGAGATCAGCGAGGGCCTGCTGTTCGACGGCTCGTCCATCCGCGGGTTCCAGGGCATCCACGAGTCCGACATGAAGCTCCTGGCCGACGTGGAGACGGCGTTCATCGACCCGTTCCGCGAGGCGAAGACGCTCGTCGTCACCCACTCGATCGTCGACCCGTTCACCGACGAGCCCTACGCCCGCGACCCCCGCCAGGTGGCGGAGAAGGCCGAGGCGTACCTCAAGTCCACCGGGATCGCCGACACCGCGCTGTTCGGCGCGGAGGCTGAGTTCTACCTGTTCGACAGCGTGCAGTTCCAGAACAGCCCCTCCAACAGCTTCTACAAGATCGACGCCGAAGAGGCCGAGTGGAACAGCGGCCGCGAGGAGGAGGGCGGCAACCTGGGCTACAAGACCCCCACGAAGGGCGGCTACTTCCCGGTTCCCCCGCAGGACCACTCCGCCGATGTGCGCGACGCGATCTCGCTCACCCTCGCGGAGATCGGCTTCGAGGTCGAGCGCGCCCACCACGAGGTGGGCAACGCCGGCCAGCAGGAGATCAACTACAAGTTCAACGAGCTCAAGCACGCCGCGGACGAGCTGCTGAAGTTCAAGTACGTCGTGAAGAACGTCGCGCTCGACTACGGCAAGTCCGCGACGTTCATGCCCAAGCCCCTCTACGGCGACAACGGCTCCGGCATGCACTGCCACCAGTCGCTGTGGAAGGACGGCAAGCCGCTGTTCTTCGACGAGAACGGCTATGCGGGCCTGTCCGACGTGGCGCGCTGGTACATCGGCGGGCTCATCGAGCACGCCGGCGCCGTGCTCGCGTTCACGAACCCGACGATCAACTCCTACCGCCGTCTGGTCAAGGGCTACGAGGCGCCGGTCAACCTCGTGTACTCGGCGCGCAACCGCTCGGCGGCCATCCGCATCCCGATCACGGGCTCCTCCCCCAAGGCCAAGCGCCTGGAGTTCCGCGTCCCGGACCCGTCGTCGAACCCCTACCTGGCGTTCTCCGCCCAGCTCATGGCGGGCCTCGACGGCATCAAGAACCGCATCGAGCCGCCGGAGCCGGTGGACAAGGACCTCTACGAGCTGCCGCCCGAGGAGCTCAAGGACATCAAGCTCGTCCCGCAGTCGCTCGAGGAGGCGCTCGCCGACCTCGAGGCCGATCACGACTTCCTCACCGCGGGCGACGTGTTCACCGAGGACATGATCAGCACGTGGGTCGCCTACAAGCGCGACGAGGAGATCGAGGTCGCGAAGCTGCGCCCGACCCCCACCGAGTTCGAGCTCTACTACAGCATCTGAGCACAGCAGCTGAGCACGGCCAGGGCGGCTAAGCGCCGCCCTGCCCGCCCGTCCGCGGCGCCGCATCCCTTCGGGGGTGCGGCGCCGCGGCCGTCCCGGGCGCCCTCGTAGGATGGGGCCATGGCAGACTTCGACGTCCTCATCATCGGCACCGGCTCCGGCAACTCGATCGTCAACCACCGCTTCGACGGGCTGCGCGTCGCGATCGCCGAGGAGTGGCACTTCGGGGGCACGTGCCTCAACGTCGGGTGCATCCCCACGAAGATGTTCGTCCGGGCCGCCGACGTCGCCGAGGACGCGAAGACCGCGCAGGCCGTCGACGTGGAGGCCCGCTACGAGGGCGTCGAGTGGGATCGCCTGCGCGAGCGGATCTTCGGCCGCATCGATGCGATCGAGGCCGACGGCCGCGACTACCGCACCCACCGGCAGGACAACGTCACGGTATTCGCAGAGCACGTCGCCTTCACGGGCCCGGGCAGCTTCGCCACCGCCTCGGGCGAGCGGTTCACGGCCGAGCGGGTCGTCATCGCGGCGGGCTCCACGCCGCGGGATCCGCAGATCGCCGGCATCGACGGCGCACGGATCGACTCCGATGGCTACCCCGTGCACACCTCGGATTCGATCATGCGGCTGCCGAGCCCCCCGCGCTCCCTCATCATCCTGGGCTCCGGCTACATCGCCATGGAGTTCGCCCACATCTTCGCCGGGCTCGGCACCGAGGTGACCGTCGTCGTCCGCGGTCCGCGCCTGCTGGGCGATCTCGACGAGGACGTCTCGGCCGCCTTCACGAAGATCTTCGCCGACTCCCACAGCGTGCGCTTCGGCCTCGAGGCCGAGCGGGTCGAGGTGGGCGGGCCGGGCGGCGTGAGCGTGGCGCTCTCCCCCACCGGCCGGGTCGCCGACGCCACGGCGCAGTCGCTGCAGGCCGACGCGCTCCTCATCGCCACCGGCCGCGTGCCCAACACCGCGGCCCTGGACGCGCAGGCGGCCGGGATCGATGTCCGGGAGGACGGGCGGATCGCGGTCGACGCCTACCAGCGGGTGCTCGCCGGGGGCGAGCCGCTGCCCGGCGCCTTCGCGCTCGGCGACGTGAGCTCGCCGTTCCAGCTCAAGCACGTGGCCAACCACGAGGCGCGGGTCGTCAAGCACAACCTGCTCGCCGACATCGCGGCGGGCAGGCCCGGCGCGGCGCCGGTCGGCGACCTCGAGGAGGTCAACCACCACGCCGTGCCCGCGGCGGTCTTCACCCGGCCCCAGGTGGCGTCCGTGGGCGAGACGGAGGCGGCGCTGCGCGAGCGCGGGGCGCGCTGCGTCGCCCACACCCAGCCGTACTCCTCCACCGCCTACGGCTGGGCGCTCAACGACGAGACGAGCTTCGTCAAGGTGCTGGCCGATCCCGCCACGCGCCTCATCCTGGGCGCGCAGATCGTGGGCCCGGAGGCCTCGATCATCATCCAGCCGCTCATCCAGGCGATGGCGTTCGGCCAGCGCGCGGACGACGTGGCCCAGCACCAGTACTGGATCCACCCGGCACTCACCGAGGTCATCGAGAACGCCCTGCTGGGCCTCGACTTCGACGCCGACTGAGCCGTCCCGCGCGGCCGCGGCTGAGCCGAGTCCGGAGCGAACCGCGCCGCGGCCGGGCTCAGGCGAGCAGGTCCTCGTACACCGCCACGGTGTCGCGGCCGATGCGGTCCCAGGAGAACTCCTCGCGGGCCCGCCGGCGGCCGGCCTCGCCCATCGCGGCCGCCCGCTGGGGGTCGGAGACCATCTCGGTGAGCGCGGCGGCCAGGTCGCGCACGAAGCCCTCGGGATCGAGTGGCGTGCCGGTGCCGTCCTCGGCCTGCGCGAGCGGCACGATGATCCCCGTCCGGCCGTCGGCGACGACCTCGGGGATGCCGCCCGTCCCGGTGCCGACGACGGGCGCCCCGCAGGCCATGGCCTCGAGGTTGACGATGCCCAGGGGCTCGTAGATGCTCGGGCACACGAATGTCGTGGCGTGGGTGAGGATCTGCGTGAGCTCGTTGCGCGGCAGGACGCGGTCGATGAGGACGACGCCGCTGCGCGTCTCCTGCAGCCCGGCGACCAGGCCCGCGACCTCGTCGGCGATCTCCTGGGTGTCCGGGGCGCCCGCGCACAGGATGAGCTGGACCTCCGGGGGCAGCAGCGCGGCGGCCCGCAGCAGGTACGGCAGTCCCTTCTGGCGGGTCACGCGCCCCACGAAGACGACCGAGGGGCGGTCGGGGTCGATGCCGTTGGCGTCGAGCGCGGCGGTGTCCTCGTTCGGCGCCCACTGCGCGGTGTCGATGCCGTTGTAGACCACGCGCACCTTCGCCGGATCGATCGTCGGGTAGGCGCGCAGGATGTCCCGGCGCATGCCCTCGGACACGGCGATGATGCCCGCGGCAGACTCGTAGGCGGTGCGCTCGGCCCAGGACGAGATCGCGTAGCCGCCGCCCAGCTGCTCGGCCTTCCACGGGCGCAGCGGCTCCAGCGAGTGGGCGGAGAGCACGTGCGGGATGTCGTACATGAGCGAGGCGAGGTGGCCGGCGGTGTTCGCGTACCAGGTGTGGGAGTGGACGAGGTCCGCGCCCTCGATGTCGGCGAGCATCGACAGGTCGACGCCCAGCGTGCGGATCGCGGCGTTCTGGCCGGTCAGCGCCTCGAGCTCGGGGTAGCCGCGCGCATAGGGGATGTCACGCGGGGCGCCGAACGCGCGCACGCGCACGTCGATGAGCTCGGAGAGGACGCGGCTGAGCTCGGCGACGTGGACGCCGGCCCCCCCGTAGACCTCGGGCGGGAATTCCTTCGTGATGATGTCTGTGCGCACGCCCCCATCCAACCACAGGAGCGCTGGGCACAGGGCGCCTTCCATGCAATAGGCTGAAGGCCCACAGCCGATCACAGCGTTAGGCGGTCTCCGATGGCGGATCCCAAGGTCCTGGCAATCGTCCTTGCCGGCGGCGAGGGCAAGCGGCTGCAGCCGCTCACCGCCGACCGCGCCAAGCCCGCCGTGCCCTTCGGCGGGTCGTACCGCCTCATCGACTTCGTGCTGTCGAACCTCGTGAATTCGGGTCAGCGCGAGATCGTCGTGCTCACCCAGTACAAGTCCCACTCGCTGGACCGCCACATCTCCGAGACGTGGCGGTTCTCCAATCTGCTCGGCAGCTACGTCGCCTCCGTGCCCGCCCAGCAGCGCGTGGGCAAGCGGTGGTTCCAGGGCAGCGCCGACGCGATCTACCAGAGCCCCAACCTCATCTCCGATGCGAAGCCCGACATCGTCGCGGTGCTCGGCGCCGACCACGTCTACCGGATGGACTTCCGGCAGATGATCGACGCCCACATCGAATCGGGCCTGCAGGCCACGGTGGCAGGCGTCCGGCAGCCGCTCGACCAGTCCGACCAGTTCGGCGTCATCGAGACCGATCCGGACAATCCCGCGAAGATCCGCGAGTTCGTCGAGAAGCCGGCGACGACTCCGGGCCTGGCCGACAGCCCCGGCGAGTTCCTCGCCTCGATGGGCAACTACGTCTTCGACGCCAAGGCGCTCGTCGATGCCGTGGTGGCCGACTCGAAGGACGATGCGAGCCGCCATGACATGGGCGGGGACATCATCCCGGCCTTCACCTCGGCGGGCGAGGCGGGCGTGTACGACTTCGCGTACAACGTCATCCCCGGTGCCAATGACGAGGACCGCGCCTACTGGCGCGATGTGGGCACGCTCGACGCGTTCTACGACGCCCACCAGGACCTCATCGCCCCGGTCCCCGCGTTCGACCTCTACAACCAGCGCTGGCCCATCTACACGCGCCAGACGGTGCTGCCCCCGGCGAAGTTCGTCCACGACGTCGACCACCACCCGGGCCGGGCGGTCGACTCGATCGTCTCCCCCGGTGTCGTCGTCTCCGGCGGCTACGTGGAGGGCTCCGTCGTCTCGCACGGCACGCAGGTGGACTCGCTGGCCGCCGTGTCCTCCTCCGTGCTCATGGACGGGGTGCGCATCCAGCGCGGTGCGCGGGTCCACCGGGCGATCCTCGACAAGAACGTCGTCGTGCCCGCCGGTGAGACCGTGGGCATCTTCCCCGAACTCGATGCGCGCCGCGGCTTCACCGTCACGGAATCCGGCCTGACCGTCGTGCCGAAGAACGTCGTCGTCAACGACGACCCGCGCGACGATCTTCCGCGCTGGTGAACCCCTCCTCCTCGTCGAAGTCGAAGAACAGCCGCTCGACCACGCGGCGCGCGCGCCGCGTGGCCGCCAGATAGGCCTCGGACAGCGCCTGCGCGCCGCCCGTGCCGTAGCCCATGAGGCGGGCGGTGGCCTCGAGCTCGGAGCGGTCGGCCGGCAGGCTGTCCGCGGTCCGGCCGCGGAAGAGCATGACGGCCGAGCGGACCTCCGTGGCCATCGTCCACGCCGCCTCGAGGACGCGCGCGTCGGCTGGGTCCACGAGCTCGGCCTCGACGGCGGCGTGCAGGGCGCCCAGCGTCGACGTCGTCCGCAGGGCGGGGTGGTCGTGGGCGTGGCGAAGCTGGAGCAGCTGCACCGTCCACTCGACGTCGCTGAGCCCGCCCACGCCCAGCTTGAGGTGCAGGCGGGGATCCGCTCCGCGCGGCAGCCGCTCGCCCTCCATGCGCGCCTTGAGCCGGCGCATCTGCATGAGCGAGGACTCCGGTACCCGCTGGGGATAGCGCAGCCCGTCGATGAGGTCCACGTAGTCCTCGCACAGCGCGGCGTCGCCGCCCACGGGCCGGGCCCGCAGCAGCGCCTGGGCCTCCCACGGCTCGGACCACTTCGCGTAGTACGCGCGATAGGACTCGAGGCTGCGCACGAGCGGGCCCGAGCGGCCCTCCGGGCGCAGGTCCGCGTCGAGCTCGATGATGGGCGCCGACAGCGTCCTGCCCAGCCGGGAGGTCAGCGCGAGAGCCACCTTCTTCACGTGGGCGGCAAGGCCCTCCGGCGCGCCGTCGCCCGCCCGGTAGGCGAACATGACGTCGGCATCGGAGAAGTAGCCGATCTCCGCCCCGCCCAGGCGGCCCATGGCGATGACCGCGAACTCGTAGTCGCCGATCCCCGCCTGCGGGTCGAGCTCCGCGCGCACGGCCTGGACCGCGGCGTGGATGCAGGCGTCCATCGCCGCGGACAGGCGGGCGGCGACCTCGGCGGGGCCATCGGCATCGAGGATGTCGGCCAGCGCGGTGCGCAGCAGCTCGCGGCCCCACACCCCGCGGATGCCCGCGATCGCATCGCCCCGTCCCCGCCCGGCGAGCTCGGCGAGTTCGCCGGCCAGTTCCTCACCGGAGCGCGCGGCCAGCTGCGCGGGGTCGTCGAGCCAGGCCGCGGCGGCGGGATTGACGAGCAGCAGCTCGGTGGCGAAGCGCGAGAGCGAGAGCACATGGGCCAGGGACTTCGCGGCGCTGCCGGAGTCGCGCAGCAGGCGCAGGAACCAGGCGCTGCCGGCCAGGTCCTCGCTCAGCCGCCGGAAGGCCAGCAGCGCGGCGTCCGGGTCCACCCCGGAGGAGAACCAGTCGAGCAGGGCCGGCAGCGCCTGCCGGATGACGTTCGAGGGCCGGGAGACGCCCGAGGTCAGCGCACGGATGTGCTTCATCGCCGATTTCGTGTCCCGGTAGCCGAACGCGGAGAGGCGCTCGCGGGCCGCGGCGTCGCTGAGACCCGCGAGGTGGGGCTCGCCCGCGGCCGCTTCGAGGATGGGGCGGTAGAAGATCTGCTCGTGGAGGGCCCGCACCCGGTGCGCCAGGCGCTCGCGCTCGGCCAGCAGGCGCTCGGCCGAGCGGTCACCGGAGCCGTAGACGGTGCGCGCGAGGAGGCGCAGCTTCGCCTCGTCGGAGGGCAGCAGCGCGGTGCGCTGCATGCGCGGCATCTGCAGCCGGTGCTCGACGACGCGCATGAACCGGTAGGCATCGCCCAGCAGCCCCGCGTCCTCGCGGGACATGTAGCCCCGCTCCCCCAGCACCGCGACGGCGGAGAGCGTGGCCGGCACGCGGATCTCCTCGTCATCGGCGCCGTGGACCAACTGGAGGAGCTGGGCGGAGAACTCGACATCGCGCAGGCCGCCGGCGCCCAGTTTGAGCTGCCGGTCGGCCTCCGCGGACGGCAGCAGGTCGACGACGCGCCGGCGCATCGCGCGGACGCCGTCGATGAACCCCTCGCGGCCGGAGGCGGTCCAGACCAGGGGCGAGAGCTCGGCCGCCCAGCGGCGCCCCAGCTCGGCCGCGCCGGCGATGGGGCGGGCCTTGAGCAGGGCCTGGAACTCCCAGTTGTGGGCGACCTCCCGGTAGTAGTGGGAGAACTCGCCCAGGGTGCGCACGAGCGGGCCGGCCTTGCCCTCCGGGCGCAGAGCCGCGTCGAGCTCCCACAGGGCGGGCTCCGCGGCGTGGCCGGAGACGGCCTCGGCGGTGCGCACGGCCAGGCGCGCGGCGATCTGGGCACGGTCCTCGGAGCTCTCAGCCTCGTGCGACCCGCCGTCCCCCGCCACGTCGTCCGCGCCGTCGGCCTCGCCCGCCGCTGCGTCCTGCGCGCGGTCGCCTTCCTGGTCGCCTGAGTCACCCGGGGAGGACGCACCGTCCGCGCTGTCCGGCTCGGGCGCATCGGGGTCCTGAGCGTCGTCCGCGACGGGCTCCCAGCAGTAGACGACGTCGACGTCGCTCACGTAGTTCAGCTCCCGCGCCCCGCACTTGCCCATCCCGATGATGGCGAGGTCGACGCCCGCGGCGCCGGGCACCTCGGCGCGCGCGACGGCGAGTCCCGCCTCCACGGCGGCGGCGGCCAGGTCGGAGAGGATGCGGGAGACCTCGGCGACGCAGGCCTGGGGGTCCGGCGCAGTGAGGTCGTCGGCGGCGAGCATGATGAGGCGATCGCGGTAGGCCGCGCGCAGGGCGGCCACGCCCTCCTCGCCCGCCAGCTGCGCCACCGGGCGGGGGGAATCGGGGTCGGCGCCCACAGCCTCGAGCAGCGCCGCCCGCAGCACCGGCGCCGCGGAGCGCTCATGGCCGAGCATGAGGTCGCCGGCCGGCTCCGCGAGCAGGCCGGCGGCGCGGGGGTGGCGCGCCAGGTGATCGGTGCACGCCTCCGAGGCGCCCGCGAGCGCCGCGAAGCGCGCCAGCGGGGCCGCGGAGGTGAAGGCGGGCGCGGCCTCGGCCACGGCGTCGGCGGCCTGGGCGGCCTCGGCCACGCGCAGCGCGCCCAGCGCCACGGCCCCGGGATCCGGTGCCGCGCTCACGAGGGCCCGGAAGTCATCGCCCTCGAGCGCGGGGGCGTCCAGCAGCTGCGCGGCCTCGCCCAGGAACCGGTCGATGCGCTCGCTCTGCCCGCCGGCGCGCTGGGAGCGGGCGGGGTCGCCGCCGCGCCATGTCACCGCCATCGCCGGCCCCTACAGCGAGTTGAAGTGGCGGGCGAGCTCGAAGGGAGTCACCTGCGAGCGGTACTCGGTCCACTCCTCGAGCTTGTTGCGCAGGAAGAAGTCGAAGACCTCCTCGCCCAGCGTCTCGGCGACGAGCTCGCTGGCCTCCATCGCGTCGATCGCCTCGGCGAGGCTGGCGGGCAGCGCCTTGATTCCCATGGCGCGCCGCTCGTGGTCGGACAGCTGCCAGACGTCGTCCTCCGCCTCGAGCGGCAGGTCGTACTCCTCCTCGATGCCCTTGAGGCCGGCGGCGAGGATGAGCGAGTAGGCGAGGTACGGGTTCGCGCTCGAGTCCATGCCCCGGTACTCGATGCGCGCGGAGGATGACTTGCCGGACTTGTACTGCGGAACGCGCACGAGCGCCGAGCGGTTGCGATGCCCCCAGCAGATGTAGCTGGGCGCCTCATGCCCGGTCCACAGCCGCTTGTAGGAGTTCACGTACTGGTTGGTGACCGCGCAGATCTCCGGCGCGTGCTTGAGCAGGCCGGCAACGAAGCGGCGGCCCGTCGTGGAGAGCTGGTACTCCGCCCCGGGCTCGTAGAACGCGTTCTGATCGCCTTCGAACAGGGAGACGTGCGTGTGCATCCCGTTGCCCGGCTGGTCGGCCAGCGGCTTGGGCATGAAGGAGGCGTAGACGCCCTGGGCGTGGGCGACCTCCCGGACCACCGCGCGGAACGTCAGGACGTTGTCCGCCATGGACAGGGCGTCCGCGTAGCGCAGGTCGATCTCGTTCTGCCCGGGTCCGCCCTCGTGGTGGGAGAACTCGACGGAGATGCCCATCGCCTCAAGGGTCTGCACGGCGGTGCGGCGGAAGTCGTTGGCGGTGCCGCCGTTGACGTGGTCGAAGTAGCCGGCGGTGTCGACGGGGACCGGAAGCTCGCCGTTCAGCTGCCCGGACTTGAAGAGGTAGAACTCGATCTCCGGGTGCACGTAGTAGGTGAAGCCGGCCTTCGAGGCCTTCTCCATGGTGCGCTTGAGGACGTTGCGGGGGTCCGCGGCGGCGGGGCCGCCGTCGGGCGAGTCGATGTCGCAGATCATCCGGCCGGTGGGCTCCACCTCACCGCGCCAGGGCAGCAGGGAGAAGGTCGAGGGGTCCGGCTTGAGGACCATGTCCGCCTCGAAGATGCGCGAGAAGCCCTCGACGGCCGAGCCGTCGAACCCGATGCCCTCGCCGAACGCGCCCTCGAGCTCCGCGGGCACGATCGCCACCGACTTGAGTCGGCCGAGCACATCGGAGAACCACAGCCGGATGAACCGGACATCGCGATCCTCGACGGTGCGCAGCACGAACTCCTGCTGCCGACTCATGGACGCCATCAGCCGTTCCAGTCCTTGTCCTCGGCGTCCCATGCCTGGTTGCGCTGCTTGGCCTCGGCCAGCGCGTTCTGGGCCTGCTCCCGGGTGTCGTACGGGCCCATGCGGTCCTCGAAGCTCGACTGGGCGCCCTGCTCCACCTCGTGGGTGCGGGCGTTGTACCAGTACTTCTCGTCGCCGGGGACGCTCTGATCGGTGCTCACGGTGGCTCTCCTTCGCAGGTGGCTGGGCTGGGCGCGGCGCCCGTGCCGCGCGCCTCCCAGCTTAGCGGGTGGCCCCGCCCGCCGTGCCCGCCGCCGAGGCGCGGGCCGCCTCGGGTGCGGGAGTGCGGCCCAGGCCGGTGCGGGTCGGAACCGGAGCCGACGCGGCCGCGGGGCGAAGTGGCGCAGAAGGTCTGCCTGGCATACCTTTGGGGTGGACACGCACAACCACTCCGCGCGCCGACGGCGGCGCGCCCGCACCGCGCAGCGCCGCGCGGCCCGCTTCGTCGAAGGGCTCATCCCATGAAGGTCGCAGTTCCCACTGAGGTCAAGAACAACGAGAACCGGGTGGCGATCACGCCGGCCGGCGTGCACGAGCTCACCGCCCACGGCCACGAGGTCCTCGTCCAGGCCGGCGCGGGACTCGGCTCCACCTTCACCGATGCCGAGTACGAGGCGGCCGGCGCGACCATCGTGCCGGACGCCGCGGCCGCCTGGGAGCCCGCGGACATGGTCCTCAAGGTCAAGGAGCCCGTGGAATCCGAGTACGGGTTCCTCCGCGAGGACCTCATCCTCTTCACCTACCTCCACCTCGCCGCCGACGAGCCGCTCACCCAGGCGCTGCGGGAGGCCAAGACCACCGCGATCGCGTACGAGACCGTCCAGCTGCCCGACGGCTCGCTGCCGCTGCTCGCCCCGATGTCGGAGGTCGCCGGCCGCCTGTCCGCCCAGGTGGGGGCCAACAGCCTGCTCAAGGCCGAGGGCGGGCGCGGGGTGCTGCTGTCCGGTGTGACCGGTGTCCAGCGCTCGAAGGTCACCGTCATCGGCGCTGGGGTGGCCGGGACGAACGCCGCGCGCATCGCCATGGGCCTGGGCGCGATCGTCGAGCTCATCGACATCAACATCCCGCGCCTGCGCCACCTCGACGAGGTCTTCGGCAACAGCCTGCAGACCACGGTGTCGAACGCCTTCGAGATCGCGCGTGCACTGCGCGAGTCCGACCTCGTCATCGGCTCCGTGCTCATCCCGGGCCACCGCGCTCCCAAGCTCGTCACGGACGCCATGGTGGCGGACATGCCCAAGGGCTCCGTGCTCGTCGACATCGCGATCGACCAGGGCGGCTGCTTCGAGGGCTCCCGGCCCACCACCCACGACGACCCGACGTTCCGCGTGCACGACTCGCTGTACTACTGCGTGGCGAACATGCCCGGCGCGGTGCCGACCACCTCGACGAAGGCGCTGACGAACGCCACCCTGCGCTACGCGGTGTCGATCGCGGACAAGGGGTGGCGCGAGGCGCTGCGCGCCGATCCCGCCCTCGCCAAGGGGCTCAACACCTACGGCGGCGAGGTGACCAACGCCTCGGTGGCCGAGGCCTTCGACCTGCCGACGACCGCGGTGTCCGAGGCCCTCGCCTGAGCGAGTAGCCCCTCTCCCCTCACGGTGTGCGCTGCCGTCGGGCCCAGGCCCGGCGGCAGCGGTCTGTCTGGTGCGACCCCGGCGGCAGCGCTGCGTCAGCCTGCGGCGCCGGAACCGCCCGGCGCGGTGAGCATCGTGGTCGTGCGGAAGTGCTCCTCGCACAGGCTGCCCGCGCGCTCGGCATCGCCGGCGGCGACCGCCTCCACGATGCCCGCGTGGTCGAGGGCCGCGCGGCGGGCCAGCTCCGCGGAGAACGGATCGTGCCGGAAGCCCGTGTTGATCCGCAGATCGAGGCCGCCGGCGATGGCCGCGAGCTCCTCGTTGTGCGCCGCGCGCGCCAGCGCCGCGTGGAAGCGCGCGTCGGCAGCCCTGGCCGGTCCGGCCTCGTGCTGGGCGGCGTAGTCGGCGGCCAGGCGGCGGACCAAGGCGAGCTCCTCGTCCGTGCGCCGCTGGGCCGCGAGACGGGCGATGCCGTTCTGCACGAGGGCGCGGGCCTCGAGCGCACCCCGCTGGCCGTGGCGGAAGCTCTCGAGGCGGTCGGCCACGCCGCGCAGCCCCGCCGGGGAGACCAGGGCGATGAACGTCCCTCCCCCGCGCCCGCGCCGGCGGTCGACGAAGCCGCCGCGCTGGAGGCGGTCGAGCGCCGCGCGCACACTCGAGCGCGAGACGCCCAGGGCCGCGGCCAGCTCCCGCTCGGGCGGCAGCGCGGTGCCCTCGGGCAGCGCGCCCACCGCGATGGCGGAGAGGATGTGGTCGGCGATCTGCTGGGGGGTCGACTGGGTCGCGACGATCTCGCCCAGCCCGTTCAGCCCGTCATCCACGTCCTCACCTCCCCCAATGCCCATCCTACGGTGGGCGGGGGCACCACCCGCCGGCGCCGCGGTCCCATCAGTAGACTTGCCCATCATGACCGCACACGCGCCGCTCGGCACCCTGCGCAAGGGCACCCTGTCCCCCGTCCGCCCCGTCCCCGCCAGCATCGCCCGGCCCGAGTACGTGGGCCGGGCCGAGCCGAACGAGGGCGGCGGCAGCGACCTCTACACGCCCGAGGAGATCGAGCGGATCCGTGCGGCGGGAACCCTGGCGGCGAATGCGCTGGCAGTGGCCGGCGCGCTCATCGCTCCGGGAGCAACGACCGATGCGCTCGACGCGGCTGCGCACGAATACCTGTGCGACATGGGCGCCTACCCGTCCTGCCTCGACTACCGCGGCTTCCCCAAGTCGATCTGCACCTCGGTCAACGAGGTCATCTGCCATGGGATCCCGGATTCCACCGTGCTGGCCGAGGGCGACATCGTCAATCTCGACATCACCGCCTACAAGGACGGGATGCACGGGGACACGAACTTCACGTTCGAGGTGGGCGAGGTCGACGGCGAATCGCACGACCTCATCGTGCGCACCTACGAGGCGATGATGCGCGGCATCAAGGCTGTGCGCCCCGGCAGGGAGGTCAACGTCATCGGCCGCGTCATCGAGAAGTACGCCAAGCGCTTCGGCTACGGCGTCGTGCGCGACTTCACGGGCCACGGGGTGGGCCGGGAGTTCCACTCCGGCCTCGTCATCCCCCACTACGACGCCGCACCCCAGCACGCCGAGGTCATCGAGCCGGGCATGGTGTTCACGATCGAGCCCATGCTCGACCTGGGCACCGAGGACTGGGAGCAGTGGGACGACGGCTGGACCGTGGTGACCGCGGACCGGAAGCGCTCCGCGCAGTTCGAGCACACGCTGGTCGCCACCGAGGACGGGGCGGAGATCCTCACCCTGCCCGATGCCGAGCACGCGGCGGCCCTCACCCTCTGAGCCGCATCTGAGCCGCGCACCGGGGAGCACCCGCCGGTGCGCGGTATCCCGTGCCGGTTCGCAGTATCTTTGGAGACAGACCGCCGCGGCACGGCATGCGTCGCGGCGCACACAGCCCCCGACAGCCTCTGCGCCTCCGCCCCGGAGCCAGACACGGAAAGGCAGCCATGAGTTCGAAGACGCACACCAGCTGGGCAATCGGCATCGACATCGGCGGCACCGGCATCAAGGTCGGCCTCGTCGACACCGCCACCGGAAGCCTGCCATTCAAGCGGGTGCGCGTGCTCACGCCCAAGCCCGCGACGCCGGAGGCCGTCATCTCCGAGGTGGCCGGCGCCGTCGACCAACTGCTGGAGAAGGCCGTGCGCAAGGCCGCCATCGGCCACGCGGACGAGGTCGCCGACGTGCCGCTGGGCGTCGCGTTCCCGGGCGTCATCAAGGACGACACTGTCTCGTTCTGCCCGAATCTCGACCAGAGCTGGCTGGGCGAGAGCCTGGGCGCCGCGATCCAGGAGCGCACCGGGCGGGTCTGCTACAGCCTCAACGATGCCGATGCCGCGGGCTTCGCGGAGATGGCGTTCGGCGCCGGCCGCGATTGGCGCCACGGCGTCGTCCTCGTCACGACGCTCGGCACGGGGATCGGCACCGCGCTGTTCACCAGCGGCCACCTCGTGCCCTATACCGAACTGGGCCACCTCGAGATCGACGGGCACGATGCGGAGACGCGGGCCGCGGAGTCGGTGAAGGTGCGCGAGGGCCTGGACTACCCGACGTGGGCCGCGCGCCTGCAGCGCTATTACGAGGAGCTCGAGAAGCTCTTCACCCCGGACGTGTTCATCGTGGGCGGCGGCGTGTCGAAGAGCCATGAGGAGTTCCTGCCGCTGCTGCGCCTGCACACCCCCATCGTGCCCGCGCACCTGCTCAACGATGCGGGCGTCGTGGGCGCCGCGGCGCTCGCGGCCAACGCCGGCAAGGCGAAGGTGAAGAAGAAGTAGGGGGACAGGCCGCCGATACGCCGGGTTCTGTGGCGCCTGCGCCCTTGCGGGTGCGGACGCGACGGTCATCTATCTAGGAGCGCCGTTGCCGGCGCCCTCGAGCGATCCACCCGACGGCTTGGGCGAGCAGCCCTCAAGCACCGTCTGTCTGATCTTGCTCCCGGTGGGGTTTGCCGAGCGATTCCGGTCACCCGGAACCCTGGTGGTCTCTTACACCGCCGTTTCACCCTTACCCGCCCGGTTGCCCGGGCGGGCGGTCTGTTCTCTGTGGCACTGTCCCGCGGGTTGCCCCGGGTGGGTGTTGCCCACCACCGTGCTCTGCGGAGCCCGGACGTTCCTCGGCGGCTCATGGAGCCGACGCGACCGTCTGGCGACCTGTCCCCCTCCATCGTAGCCGCCCGCCGGGAGCGAACTCCCCCGCCCTCACTGCAGACTTCCCCGGCCTCACTACAGTGGGTGCCGTGATCATCCTGCTCCCGCCCTCCGAGGGCAAGACACCCGCGCGCTCCGGGCGCCCCCTGGACCTCGAGGCGCTGAGCTTCGCGCAGCTGGCGCCCGAGCGCGCCCAGGTGCTCACCGCCCTCGCCGAGGCCTCGGCGGCCCCCGATGCGCTCCTCACCCTGGGCGTGGGCCCCAGTCTGGCCGCCGACGTCGAGCGCAACACCCACCTGCGCACCGAGCACGCCGCCCCCGCGATCCAGACCTATACGGGCGTGCTCTACGGCGCGCTGGGCGCCGCCGACCTCGATGCGCGGGCCCGGCGCCGGCTGAGCGGGGTCTACGTGTCCTCCGCGCTGTTCGGCATCGTGGGCGCCCGTGACCGGATCCCGGCCTACCGGCTGGCGATGAAGACCTCGCTGCCGCCGCTCGGCGGGCTCGCCGCCTGGTGGCGGCCGCGCCTGGCACCGGTCCTCGACGACGCATTCGCCGGCCAGCTCATCCTCGACTGCCGCTCCGCGGAGTACCGCCGGGCCTGGCCGGGGCCACCGGAGGCCGTCGTCACGGTCGAGGCCGTCACGGAGACCGGCGGCAAGCGCAAGGTGATCTCGCACAACGCGAAGCACGCCCGCGGCGCGCTCGCGGGCCACCTGCTGCGCCGGGCCGGCCGGATGCCGGCCACGCTCGAGGCCCTCGAGTCCGCCGCCGCTGAGGCGTTCCGCGTGGAGCTGCGCCCGCCCGTCGGCGCGCAGCCGGCGGTCCTCACGCTCGTCGTCGAGGGCTGAGGGCCGCGCCGCTCACGGCTTGACGAGCGGGACCTCGCACTCCTCGCACACGAACGTCTGGCCGCCGGGCGCCTCGGCGACGGCCGCCGCGGTGCGCCCGCTGAACGCCGTGCCGCAGGCGCCGCACGCGCCGGCGGAGATGAGCGCCGCGCCCACCCCGCCCTGCGCGGCATTCCCCTCGATCTGGGCACGAAACTCCACCGGGATGAGCGACGCCTGCGCCTCGAGCTGGGCGCTGAGGTCCGCGCGCTCGGCGTCCAGTCGCTCGGCGGTCTCCTTGCGCTCGGCCTGCAGCCTGCCGCCCTGCGCGGCCAGCTCCTGGGCCCTGGCGCGCAGCGTGGCGAGGCGCTCCTGCGTCTTCTCCAGCGCCTCGATCGCAGCCAGCTCGCCCTCCTCGGACTCCCCGAGCAGCCCCTGGGAGGTCGCGATGTCGCCCTGGAGCGCCACGAGGTCCTTCGACGTCAGTCCCTCGCCGGCCTGCAGCTTTGCGTCCATCGCCTCGATCTGGCCGCGGCGCTTGGCGACCTCGGCTTCGCGCTCGGCCAGCTCCTGCTGGCGCTCGGCCTCGCGGGCCTCCCCCGCGGCGATCGTCTGAGCGGTGTCCTTGTGCTCGGCCGCGACGGCGCGCAGGCGCTCGAGCAGGTCCGCTTGCTGTGCCTCGTGGCGGTTGCGCCGCAGCCGGCCGGCGATGTCGATCCACGCAGCGACCGCTCCAGCGGCTTGAGAATCGAGCTTCATGGGCGACCTCCGTCGATCGTGGGTAGAGAGTGAGACGCGGGTCCGGTGTAGGACACGGGCACTGGGCTGGACACGGGCATTGGGCTCAACGCGGGTGCGGGGCTGAACGCGGGTGCGGGACTGGGCAAGGGGCGGGTCTGCGGCGCAGCCGGGCCGCGCGCAGGCGCCGGGGAAAACGCGGGCGCCCGGACGGGGGCGGTCCGGTGCCGCGGCGCGGCGGCAACGCGGGCGGCCACCTAGGCGAACCCCGGCTGCCCGATGCACAGGTCCCAGGGATCCGAGCGCACGGCGGAGAGCTCGATGCGCACGGCGAAGCCGTCCCCGGCCAGCGCGTCGGCCAGCTGCGCGGCCGCCCGGGGCAGCCACAGCGCCTCGGCGGCCCAGTGGGAGATGTCGATGAGGTGCGGGGTGCCGGCGCCCCGGTGGGCGGTGTCGCGGGCCTCGGAGGCCGGGTGATGGCGCAGGTCGGAGGTGATGTAGACGTCGCTGCCGGCCGCGCGCACCTCGTCGAAGAGCGAATCGCCGGACCCGCCGAGCACGGCGGCCGTCTCGACGCGGGCCTCCGGGTCGCCGGCGACGCGCACGCCGGTGGCCGTGGGCGCCAGTGCTTCGGCCAGCGCCTCGGCGAGCTGCCTGACGCTCAGGGGCTCCGGGAGCGCGCCTGCCCTGCCGATGCCCACGCCGTCCGGGGCGCCGGCGGTGGGCGCGAGGGGCCGCCGCTCGCGCAGCCCGATGGCGTCAGCGAGGACATCGGAGACCCCGCCCACTGCGGAGTCCGCGTTCGTGTGCGCGTTGAAGGCGGCGATGCCCGCCTCGATGAGCTCGGCGACCTGGCCGCCCTTGAGCGTGTCCGCCGCCACCGAGGTCACGCCGCGCAGCAGCAGCGGATGGTGGGTGAAGAGGAAGTCCGCGCCTCCCTCACGGGCCTCGGCGATGACGGCATCGACCGGATCGAGGGCGCACAGGATGGCCTCCACCGGCGCCTCGGGGCGCCCGACGGCAAGGCCGACGGAATCCCACGGCTCGGCCCAGGCGGTCGGCCAGAGCCGCTGGCAGGCGGTGACGACATCGCGAACGCGGGGCGAATCCATATGTCAAACCTAATACACGCCCGGGTGCGCGGAGGCTAGATTTGCGCCATGACGATCACCCCCATGCGCTCCTCGACCATCTCCGACGTGATCCGCCGCTCCGCGCGCCGCTTCCGCACGGACACCGCCCTGCGCTTCGCCGACCGCACGTGGTCCTACGAGCAGCTCGATGCGGCCGTCACCGCGCTCGCCCGCGAGATGCTGGCCCGCGGGCTGGGGCCGGGAGACCGCGTGGCCGCCTACGGCAAGAACTCGGACCTCTACGCGCTCGCGTTCCTGGCCACGGTGCGCGCCGGCCTCATCCACGTGCCGGTGAACTACCAGCTCACGGGCGACGAGCTCGACTACATCCTCGACAACTCCGGAGCGCAGACCGTCATCGCGGATGCGGACTTCCTGGGCGCCGTGCGCGCCACGCAGCGCGGCCGCGAGGCGCAGCTGCTGAGCTTCGAGGACCTGCTGCCGATCGTCTCCGCCCAGGACATCGAGCCCGCGGGCGACGACGAGTTCCCGGTGGCTGACACGGACGTTGCGCAGTTGCTCTACACCTCGGGCACCACCTCGGCCCCCAAGGGCGCGATCATGACCCACCGCGCACTCGTCCACGAGTACCTCAGCGCGCTCGCGATCCTCGACTTCACCTCCGAGGACCGCCAGATCCACGCGCTGCCGCTCTACCACTCCGCCCAGATGCACGTCTTCCTGCTGCCCGGGCTCATGGTGGGCTCGGAGAACATCATCGTGCCCGCGCCCGTCCCCGGTGAGCTGCTGGCCGCGTTCGCCGCCGAGCGCATCAACACGTTCTTCGCCGCGCCCACCGTGTGGGTGGCACTGGCCAACCACCCGGACTTCGACTCGTTCGACCTCTCCAGCCTGCGCAAGGCCTACTACGGGGCCTCGATCATGCCGGGGCCGGTGCTCGCCAGGCTGCAGGAGAAGCTGCCGGGCCTGGGCTTCTACAACTGCTTCGGGCAGTCGGAGCTGGGCCCGCTGTGCACCGTGCTGCGACCCGAGGAGCACGCCGATCACCCCGGTTCTGCCGGCCGGGCGGCGCTGTTCGTGGAGACGAAGGTCGTCGACGCCGAGGGGCAGACGGTCGGCACCGGGGAGCAGGGCGAGATCCTCTACCGCTCCCCGCAGCTGTGCGAGGGGTACTGGAACAAGCCGGAGGCCACGGCCGAGGCATTCACCGGCGGCTGGTTCCATTCCGGCGACCTGGTCCGCCAGGATGCCGACGGCTTCGTCGAGGTCGTCGACCGCGTCAAGGACGTCATCAACACCGGCGGTGTGCTCGTGGCCGGGCGGCAGGTCGAGGACGCCATCTTCGAACTCGACGAGGTCGCAGAGGTCGCCGTCGTCGGCCGGCCCGATGAGAAGTGGATCGAGGCCGTCACCGCCTACGTGGTGCGCAAGGGCGAGCTCACCGAGGAGCGCGTCATCGCGCACGTGAAGTCCCGGCTGGCCGGCTTCAAGGTGCCCAAGTCCGTGCGCTTCGTCGACGCGCTGCCCAAGAACTCCTCGGGCAAGATCCTCAAGCGCACGCTGCGCGACGACGACTGACCGACGCACAACGGCCGGGGCACGTCGTCGGTCGGTGCACGTCGTCGGTCGGTGCACGTCGTCGGCCGGCCGCAGGCGGCCGGGAGCCGCCGCATGACGGCGACTCCCGGCCCCGTGCTCACGCCGGCGCCGGGGTACAGCACACCGCGCCCGAGGCGCGGGCCGGGCGGTGCTCGGCCCGCACCTCGGGCGCGGTGACGGTGGTGGCAATGGCGAACGCGGCCGGGCGGAATGCGCCGCCCGTGGCGCTCAGATCGCCTGGCCGGCCGCCTCGACCACCGGTGTCCCCTGGCCGCGCAGCAGCTTGGAGACCGGGCAGCGGGCGTGGCCGGCCCGGGCCGCCTCGAGCGTTCGCTGCGCGTCCAGGCCCGGGATGTCCACCCGCGCGCGCGGCTCGAACGCGTACTCCCCGTCCCGGCTCAGCAGCGCGACCTCCACGCTGACCTGCGGCGGGTGCGCGGCCGCGTCGATGCCCAGGCGCCCCAGAGCCACCTCGACGGAGGCGGACAGGCAGGTGGCCCAGGACATCGCGAGGAACTGCTCCGGGTTCGTCCCGGCCTCCGGGTGCTGGGGCGGGCCCGTCGTCACGCTGGGCCCGTCGCTCAGGCTCACGGTGCCGTGGGTGCCGCCCGTGTTGTGCGCCGTCGTCGCGTAGATCCGCTCGCCCATGGGCCGCCCCTCCCCCGGCTCAGCGCTTGGCGGCGGCGCGGTTGCGGGCGGCGTCGACCTCGTCGGCGATGCGCGGGCGCAGGTCGTCGAGCTGCGTGACGTGCTTGGGCTCGAGCTCCTCGAGCGAGGAGACGCCCAGCAGCTTCATGACGCGCGTGACCTCGCTCGTGAGGATCGCGAGCATCCGGTTGACGCCCATCTCACCACCGGCCATGAGGCCGTAGAGGTAGGCGCGGCCCACCTGCGTATATCGGGCGCCGTGGGCGATCGCCGCGACGACGTCGGCTCCGGACATGATGCCCGTGTCGACGTGGACCTCGAGGTCCTTGCCGACTTCGCGTACGACCTCGGGCAGCAGGCGGAACGGGACGGGGGCGCGGTCGAGCTGGCGGCCGCCGTGGTTGGACAGCTGGATGCCGTCCACCCCGAAGTCCGCGAGCTTCTTGGCGTCCTCGACGTTCTGCACGCCCTTGACGACGACGGTGCCGCCCCACAGGTCGCGGATCTCGGCAAGGTCGTCGTAGGTGATGGACGGGTCGAACATCGTGTCGAGCAGCTCGCCCACCGTGCCGTTCCAGTTGCGGATCGCGGCGAACTCGAGCGGCTCGGTGGTGAGGAAGTTGATCCACCACTCGGGGCGCGGGGCTGCGTCGATCATCGTCTTGAGCGTCAGCTGGGGCGGGAAGGACATCCCGTTGCGCTTGTCGCGGTGGCGGGCGCCGGCCACCGGCGTGTCGACCGTGACGAGGAGGGTGTCGAAGCCCTGGGCCTTGGCCCGCTCGACGAGCTCATAGGAGCGGTGGCGCTCCTTCATCATGTAGAGCTGGAACCACAGCCGCGCATCGGGGGCGGCCTTGCGCACCTCCTCGGGGCTCGTGGTGCCCAGGGTGGACAGCGCGAAGGGCACGCCGTAGTTCTGCGCGGCGCGGGCACCGGCGCGCTCGCCTGCGGCGTGCATGAGGCGGGTGAAGCCGGTGGGCGCGATGCCCACCGGGAACTCGACGCGCTTGCCCAGCACGTCCCAGCCCGTGTCCACGTTCGTGACGTCGTGGAGGATGCTCGGGTGGAACTCCACGTCGCGGAAGGCGCTGATGGCCCGCTGCAGGCCCACCTCGTTCTCCGCCGCGCCGAACGTGTACTCGAAGGGGCCCTTGGGGGTGCGGCGCTTGGCGATCTTGCGCAGGTCCCAGACCGTCTGCGCCTTCTCCAGGCGGGCGATCTTGGGGTTCTTGAACGGGTTCTCGAACTTCATGACCGACTTGAGGTATTCGAGGTCCGGGATCTGGTGCTCCATGGCGGCTCCTTCTGTGCGGCGTCCTGCGGACTGGGTGGCGCTGCCGGCGGCGCGTCCCGCATGGGGCCGCAACCGCACAGCCTCGCTCTTAGGCAAGCCTATCTGGTTGGACCGCGGGTGCGAGGTGCGGGGGCGGTCACTCTGGCGCAGGGCGGCGGGCCACCATGGACCATGGATGGCGGGGGTGTGCGCGCTCATGCGCGGCGATGACCCGCGCGGCGGGGTGCGCCCGCGCGGCGCGGCCGCACCCCGCCGGGGCCCGTGCACCGGTTGTCGGGCCCCCGGTCGCCCAGTAGTCTGCCAGCAGCGCGCCGCGATGGGCCGCGCCCAAGGGAAGGCGGCCGCATGAGTGCCTCACTGCTCCACCTCATCATCCTGGTGATCGTCGTTGTCGTGTTCCTCGTCATCGCCGGTGGGATCACCCTCATCATCGTGCTGGTCACTCGCAGCAACAAGAAGCAGACGGCGCAGCGGCCGCAGGGGCCACAGCCCGGCCAGCCCGGCCAATACGGGCAGCCCGGCATGAACCAGGGGCCGGCACATCCCGGCCAGCCGGCCTACGGCCCGCCCGGCCAGCAGAGCCAGGCGCCCCAGTACGGTCAGCCGCAGCAGGGCGGCGCCGTGCCGCCGCAGGGCTCGCAGGGGCAGCGGCCGCCGCAGGGCGGGCAGCCGCCGCAGTATGGCTCCGGGCAGTCGCCAAGCTGAGGCCAGCTCGAATCAGAGCCGACCCACGGTCAGCGGTTCCCAGCGACCGCGCCGAACACGGCTCGCCTGGGCCGCTGCGCACCGCGCCTGTGGCATACTCGGAACTCGTCGCCGGCCTGGCCGGATGACGCAAGTGGGGCCTATAGCTCAGTTGGCTAGAGCATCTCGTTTACACCGAGAGGGTCGGGGGTTCGAGTCCCTCTGGGCCCACCCCACCTGCCCTTCGGCGATGTTTTCCCGATCGCCGCCGTAACGGCAGTGCGACCAAGGCCCGATGCCCTCCCCCACTGGGTAGCCTGGGCCACATGTCAGCTGACTCCGGTCCCGCCTCCGCGTCCATCGCCCCGCCCGCCATCCAGCCCGACGTCCGCGTGCGCGGCGCCCGCGAGCACAACCTGCGCGATATCGACCTCACGATTCCCCGCGACGCCATGGTCGTCTTCACCGGCGTCTCCGGTTCCGGCAAGTCCTCGCTGGCCTTCGGGACGCTGTTCGCGGAGTCGCAAAGGCGCTACCTCGAGTCGGTGGCGCCCTATGCGCGCCGCCTCATCGACCAGGCCGGTGTGCCGGACTTCGACTCCCTCACCGGCATGCCGCCTGCGGTCGCGCTCCAACAGCAGCGCGGCGGCCGCAGTGCCCGCTCCTCGGTGGGCAGCATCACGACCCTGTCGAGCCTCGTGCGCATGCTCTACTCCCGCGCCGGGGACTACCCGCCGGAGCAGCCCATGCTCTACGCGGAGGACTTCTCCCCCAACACCGTCGAGGGGGCGTGCCCGGAGTGCCACGGCATCGGCCGGGTCTACGAGGTCACCGAGGAGCGCATGGTGCCCGACCCCTCCCTGACGATCCGCGAGCGCGCGATCGCCGCCTGGCCCACGGCGTGGCACGGCCACCAGCTGCGCGACGTGCTCGTGGCCCTGGGCTACGACGTGGATGTGCCCTGGCGCGACCTGCCGCAGAAGCAGCGGGACTGGATCCTCTACACGGAGGAGACGCCGAACGTGGGCGTCTATTCGCGCCTGTCGCTGCCGGAGGCGCAGGCCGCCGCCGAGGCGGGGGACGAGTACAGCTATCACGGCACGTTCGTGGGTGCGCGCAAGTACGTGCTCGACACGTTCGCAAACTCCAAGAGCGCCGGCATGAAGCGCCGGGCCGCCGAGTTCCTCAGCTCCGCGCCGTGCCCGGCCTGCCACGGCAAGCGGCTCAAGCCCGAGGCCCTCTCCGTCACCGTCGACGGCCTCGACATCGCCGATTTCTCCGCCCTGCCGCTGTGGGAGCTCACCGAGCGCCTGACCGCACTCGCCCAGGCCCCCGAATCTGCGGACCTCGACGGCGCGGTGTCCGAGGACGCGGGCCAGGGGACGACGGCCAGTGGCGAATCGGCGAGCACTGGCGCGGACGCCGGGCTCGATGCCGAGGCGCGGCGGGCCGCCGTCGAGCGGCGCGTTGCCGCCGGTGGATCGGCTCACGCGGCCGCCCCAGACGTGCGCCGCACGGGCAACCAGTCGGCGGAGAAGCGGGCCGCGGCCGCGCGATTGGGCGCGGAGCTGGTCAACCGACTGCGCCCCATCATCGACCTGGGGCTGGGCTACCTCTCGCTGGGCCGCACGACCCCCACGCTCTCCGGGGGCGAACTCCAGCGCCTGCGCCTGGCCACCCAGCTGACCTCCGACCTGTTCGGGGTGGCGTACGTCCTCGACGAGCCGTCCGCGGGGCTGCATCCCAAGGACGTCGCGGCGCTGCTGGGCATCCTCAGCGGCCTCAAGAGCGGGGGGAACAGCCTCTTCGTCGTCGAGCACTCCGTGGAGGTCATGCGCGAGGCCGACTGGCTCGTCGACATCGGCCCCGGTGCCGGTGAGCACGGCGGACGGGTCGTCTACAGCGGTCCCACCGCGGGGCTCGCGAACGCAGCGGACTCGCAGACCCGCGGCTATCTGTTCGGCGGGAGCGGGCTGGCCCCGCACACGCCGCGCACGCCCTCCGACTGGCTGCGCCTGTCGCACGTCGCCCGCAACAACCTGCGCGACGTCTCCGTCGACTTCCCCCTGGGTGCGCTCACGGCGGTCACGGGCGTATCCGGCTCCGGCAAGTCGAGCCTCGTGAGCCAGGTGCTGCCCGCCGTCGTGGGCGAGCGGCTAGGCCGCCCGACCGGCGCCGAGGACGAACAGCCGGAAGGCGATGAGCTGCTGCTGTCGGAGGGGCCCGGACAGCTCGACGGCACGATCTCGGGTGCGCTCAGCGGCGTGCACCGGGTGGTGAGCATCGATCAGCGGCCCATCGGCCGCACCCCGCGCTCGAACGTGGCGACGTACACGGGTCTGTTCGACCACGTGCGCCGGCGCTTCGCCCAGACACCCGAGGCGCGCTCCCGCGGCTACAAGCCCGGTCGCTTCTCGTTCAATGTGTCCGGCGGCCGCTGCCCCACCTGCGAGGGCGAGGGCCAGGTCATGGTCGAGCTGCTGTTCCTGCCCTCCGTCTTCACCCCGTGCCCGGACTGCCACGGCACGCGCTACCGGGCCAGCACGCTGGAGATCACGTGGCGCGGCGCGACGATCGCGCAGGTGCTCGACATGAGCGTTGAGGCGGGCCTCGAGTTCTTCGAGGGCGAGTACGACATCATGCGCTCGCTCACCGCACTCCACGATGTGGGCCTGGGCTACCTGCGCCTGGGCCAGCCGGCCACGGAGCTCTCCGGCGGTGAGGCGCAGCGCGTGAAGCTCGCCAGCGAGCTCCAGCGCGCGCAGCGCGGCGACACGCTATACCTGCTCGACGAGCCCACCTCCGGCCTGCACTGCGCGGACGCGGACCGGCTCGTCAACCACCTGCAGACGCTCGTCGATGCGGGCAACACCGTCATCATGGTGGAGCTCGACATGCGCGTCATTACCGCCGCCGACTACGTCATCGACCTGGGGCCCGGTGCCGGTGACGAAGGCGGCAGGATCGTGGCGGCGGGCACCCCCGCACAGGTCGCCGAGGCGCCGGACAGCACCTCGGCGCCCTACCTCGCCACCGCCCTGCGCGAGGCGGATGCCCACGGGGCCGAGCGCGAATAGCCGCGCAGGCAGCGCGGGCGAGGCCGGCCGGCACCGGGGCGTGCGCACCCCTCCCGGCGCGGCGCCCCGGGCTCAGAACAGCGCCGACTGGTGATCCGCACCGGGAGCGCCCCCTGCGACCGCGGCCTGACGCTCGATCCAGCGGCAGAGCAGGTCGACGATGTACGCCTGCTGGTCCTGCGTGAGCGGCTGGCCGCGCGCGAAACCGTGATTGCGCTCCAGGCACGTCCGGCAGCACGTCGCCGTGGCGTGCTGGCCGCGGAAGACGGGGTGACCGCCCCACGGGGTCTGCTGGCCGTCCTTCGCCGGCCGGGCCGGGGCCAGCCGGGAGCCGATGAAGTCCTGAGCGTGGCACCGGACCGTGGCCATGCCGCGCGAGCGCACGTACTCCTGCTCGCCGCCGCGCAGGTGGAAGCGCGCGCGAAACGAGCTGCGCGCCAGGCGCAGCAGAACAGCATCGAGTGCGAGGGTGTCCATGGTGCGGCCACCGTAACCCGGGCCACTGACATGGGCGGCTTCGTCGAACGGGGCCAGGGGCGCCGCGCCCCAGGAGACTCTGACTTGAGCGCTATCAGTCAAGGTCCCCGATCCCGCTCACCCAATCGACTCGGCCAGTCCCAGCAGGATGCCCTCGGGACCGCGGATGTAGCACAGGCGGTAGACGCCCCTGTAGTCGACGACCTCGGTGCTGACGAGCTCGGCGCCGAGCGCCCGCGCCCGGTCGAGTACCGTATCGAGGTCGTCGACGTTGAACATGACGCGCAGGTAGCCCAGCGCGTTGACCGGCGCGCGGCGGTGGTCGGCCGCGGGGGCGGGCTCGCGGAAGCGCGAGAGCTCGAGCCTGCCGTGCCCGTCGGGGGTGCGCACGGTGGCGATGTCGACGCGCTGCCCGGGCAGCCCCGTCACGCGGCCGGCCCAATCACCATCAACGGATGCTCGGCCCTCGCACTCGAGACCCAGCACCACGAAGAACTCGATCGCCGCATCGAGGTCCTCGACCACGATGCCCACATTGTCCAGCCGCACGCCCATGCCGACAGGCTAACGCCCGCCGGTGCCGTCGCCGCGGCCTCGCTCGGCCCTGTGCCGATCCGCCGGGGTGGCGCCCCGGCCAGGGGCGGCCGCACCGCGCGCGAGGTGTTCGCTGGGCCCGTCGGCGCGGTCGGTGCTCAGGGCAGCAGGGCCCGTGCGACGGAGGACAGCGCGGCGGCAAACCGCTCCCCCGCGCCCGCATCGGCGACGCCCAGCAGCTGCCGGTTCTGCTCGATCTGCACGTGGCCCAGTACGAACGACAGCAGGGCCTCCTGCGCGGCCGGGTCCGGCACCGCCTCCTCGAGGCGCTCCGGCACGGTCGATTCGGCGTCGAGGGAGTAGGCGAGGAGGAAGATCTCCGCCCCGTCGCGGTGGCGTAGCAGCACATCGCGCAGCGCGGTGGCGACCACGACCGCGCTCGCCGCGGTGCCGCGGGGCAGGCGCGCATCGACCTCGGCGGACAACCTCCGGCTGACGAGGACGAAGACCTCCTGTTTGTTCTTCACGTGCCAGTACAGCGCGGAGGGTTGGACATCGAGGTCGCGGGCGAGCCTGCGCATCGACAGATCCCCCATGCCGAAGTCCGCGAGGATCGCGAGCGCGGCGTCGGCGATCGAGTCGGTGGTCAGCGGCATGGGCGGGGCCTTTGATCGTGGTGGACGGGCGAGAAGAGCCTACCGGGGCGCGGCCGCGACCGGGCGCACCGGCCCGCGCACATCCGCACCGGGCAACGCACATGCCCACCGCGCGGTGTGTATCCGCACCGGCCCGCGCGCGGCCACACCGGGCAACGCACCGCCGGGCCGGCACGCGGCGGGCAGCACCGCCTCAGCCCTGCGTGCGGCGGCGCCGCTCCTCGACGCTGACCACCAGTTCCTCCTCCGCACCGGGCCCGGCCTTGATGCCGGTGGGCAGGCGGAGCATGAAGAACACGCCCACTGCCAGCCACAGGCCGAACATCGTCCACGAGGGCCACTCGAGCTGGGCGGAGAACGGCGTGATGGGCAGGTAGAGGATGAAGAGGATGAGCGTGAGCACGGCGGCGATCGCGCCGATGACCATGCCGCCGCCGCCCTTGCCGCCGATCCGCAGGGGCCGGCCCATGTCCGGCTCGCGGCGGCGCAGCACGAGGAATGCGACGCTGACGAGGAAGTACGCGATGACGATCGCGGGCGAGCCCGCATCGACGATCCAGCCGAGCGCGGCGGTGCCGAGGAACGGGGCCAGCGCGGAGAGCGCACCGATGAAGAGGATCGCGTTCGACGGCGTGCGGTAGCGCGGGTGGAGCTTGCCGAACCAGCGCGGGATCATGCCGGCGGCGGCCATGGCCCACATGAGCCGCGAGGAGCCCATGAGGAAGGCGTTCCACGAGGTGATGATGCCCGCCAGGCCGCCGGCGATGACGATCTTGCCCCAGATGGGCGAGCCGAGCATGGCCGAGAGCGCGTCGGCGGTGACGAGGTCGTGGGTGCCCAGCTGATCCGACGGGATGCCCACGGAGGTCATCGCGATGATGACGATGTAGAACGCGATCGCCATGACGACGGAGACGACGACGAGCTTGCCGATCTTCTGCGGCGGGAGCTTGACCTCCTCGGCCGCCTGCGGGATGACGTCGAAGCCGACGAACAGGAACGGCACGACCGCCATGACGCCGATGAAGCCGGTCGCCCCGCCTGCGAACAGCGGCTGCGCATCCGCGACGTCCCCGCCGACGAGTCCGCCGGTGAGCAGGAGGAGGGCCACGATGATGAGGAACCACACGACGAACGTCTGGACGAGTGAGGCGACCTTGACGCCGCGGATGTTGATCCACGTGATGATGAGCGCCGTGACGGTGCCCACCAGCGCCCAGGTGAGGTGGACGTCGAAGCCTGCGATCGTCCACAGCTTGATGTGCTCGAGGCCCGGGAACAGGAAGACCGCCGTCTTGGGCACGGAAACGGCCTCGAACATGACGACGCTGATGTAGCCGCCGGTGATCGCCCACGAGCCGAACAGGGAGGCGCGCGGGCCCATCGCGCGGATGAGGTAGTTGTGCTCACCGCCGGCGTGCGGCATGGCCGCGACGAGCTCCGAGTACACGGTGCCGACGAAGCACATGATGATGCCGCCCGCGGCGAAGGCGATGACCGCCCCGAGCGTGCCGGCCCCGTTGATCCAGTCGCCGGTGAGCACCACCCAGCCGAAGCCGATCATCGCGCCGAAGCCGATGAAGAGTGCGTCGATGCTGCCGAGCGCGCGGACGAACCCGTGACCGCGGTCGCGGTGCTCGAGCGGGTTGCCACCGGACGAACCGCCCGATGGCTGGTTCGCGGCAGAGTTGGGTGCGTATTCGCTGCTCATGTCCGTCGTCCTTCGTGTCCGTGCCTCATTGCTGCGGGCCAGTGGGCGGATGTTCAGAAGGCTAGCAGGCTTCGCTCAGGATCGGCGTCCCGTCGCGCCCGTGCGCCGCGGCCGCCCCGAGGCGCTCCCCACCGCTCGAACGCACGCCGCGCGGGCGCCCCCGATTATGCGAACGGCCCGCCGGCGGGTTAGAGTGTCTCCTGTTGTTCGGCCACCGCGGGTGGCGGCACAGCCTCGGGATATAGCGCAGCTTGGTAGCGCGCCTCGTTCGGGACGAGGAGGTCGTGGGTTCGAATCCCGCTATCCCGACCAGCTCAACGGGCCCGGAATCTCATGATTCCGGGCCCGTTCGCTCTTCGCCCTCGCCGCCGTCGCTCGGTCTTGGCCCTCGTCGTTCACAGGAGTGCACGGCTGCGCCTCAGCGCTGCTGGCAGACCGGGCACCAGAACAGCTTGCGGTTCTGCATGAGCTCCATGGCAATCGGCGTGCCGCACACGCGGCAGGGCTGACCGGCGCGCCCGTAGACCCAGTGGCGCTCCTCGCGGTGCTCGAGCGCGGCCTCCTTCGCGCGGCCGCGCAGACCGGTGCGGGTGACGATGACGCCGGTGTCCACCCCGATCGGCAGCAGCTTCGCCCAGTCATCCCACAGCGCGTCGACCTGCTCCGCGCTCAGCGCGCTGCCCGGGGCGAACGGGCTGATGCCCGCGCGGAACAGCATCTCCGCGCGGTAGATGTTGCCGATGCCCGCGATGACCGCCTGGTCCATGAGCAGCGTCCCAATGGGAGTGCGCCGCTTGGCAACCGCCGCGGCGAACCGGCGGCGGCCCCGCGCGCGCCCGTCGACGAGCGGATCGGGGCCGAGCTTCGCCAGCACGGCATCCACCTGTGCCGCGTCGAGCACCTCGCAGGCGGTGGGGCCGCGCAGGTCCGCGCACGCCCCGGCTCCCAGCAGGCGCACCCGCACCGCTCCGATCGGCTCGGGCGGCCACTCCTGTTCGAGCTCCCCCCGGCCCGCGCCCGAGGCGCCCGGCAGCTCGGTCTCGGACTCGCCGGCGCGCAGGCGGCGCGGGGCGCCCATGGACGCCGGCCGCTCGACCCGCGCCCGCCGGGCATCGAGGGCGCGTGCGGGAAGCGAGTACTCGCCCGTTTGGCCGATGCGCTCGGTGCTCCCCCGCTCACCGGGGTCTGCGGCCCCTCCGTGCGGCGCGCCGACTGCGTCGCCACCACGAGCGTCTGCGCCAGCGGTGTCCGCAGCACGAGCTGCCGCGCCACGGGCATCCGCGCCGACCTCATCCGGCCCCGCGCCCGCCCGCAGCGCGAAGTCCCATGCGCCGTAGATGCCCAGGTGGACGCGCAGCCAGAGGTCGCCGTCGAACTCCATGAACATCTGCTTGCCCACCGCGATCGTGCGCAGCACCGTGCGGCCGTCGAGCCGCTGCGCCCCCGCGGCGAAGCGGCCCTGCGGAGAGGTCACGCGCACGGGCTGTCCGGCGAAGAGCTCGTCGAAGCGGCGGGCGATGCGGTGGACGGAGTGGCCCTCGGGCACCGCTCAGCCCTCGGCGCCGCCGACCGCGCCGGAGTCACCGGCCGCGCCGGAGTCGCCGAGCTCCGCGGTGAGTTTGGCCGCCGCCACCTGCAGCGCCTCGGGCTGGGCCTGCGGGCCCTTGTTGCGCGGGTCGAAGTCGGCCGTCGAGGTGGTGGGCCAGACGTGGATGTGGACGTGGGGCACCTCGTAGCCCTGGATCATGAGGCCGATCCGCTGGGCGCCGAAGGCCGCGAGCTGCGCGCGGCCGATGCGCTGGGCGACCGCCATGAGGTGGTCGGTGAGCTCCTGGGGCATGTCGACCCAGTGGTCGTACTCCGTGCGCGGGACGACGAGCACGTGGCCCTCCGTCAGCGGCTCCACATCGAGGAACGCCGCGCACTGCTCGTCCTCGTAGACGAACGCGCCGGGAATCTCGCCGTCCATGATCTTCGTGAAGATCGTCGCCATCTCAGTCCTCCTCCTCGCGGGGCCGGGCCGCCAGGGCGCCGGCGCGGGCCCCGCCCGTTGCCGGCGGCGGCCCTGTGCCCAGCCTACCGAGCCCGATGCGGGGCGCACCGCGGACGGCGAAGCGGGGATGATGGGCGGCCGGACGCACCGCGCAGCGGTGCCCGGCCCGGTGCGCGGCGCGCTCGGAAGAGACCGGCGCGCTCGGAAGAGGTCCGGGCCGGGGGGAACCCGGACGGGGTAGGCGCTGCCGGGGGATCAGGGCCGAACGGCGCGGGCGCTCTCGAGCCACGGCGCGAAGTCGCGCCGAGCGCCGGCCGGCAGCACCTGGGAGGCCAGGATGCGGCCGGCTGCCACGAGGAATGTGGCGCGCACGGCCATCCCGCGCGCATCGTCGAACGCGCCGTAGGAGCGCGCAACCGCACCGTGCGGCCAGAAGTCCGACAGCAGCGGGAAGGGAGCCCCGAGCTCCCGGGCCCACGCGGCCAGCGCGAACTTCGGATCGCAGGAGATGCCCGCCAGCCCACAGCCGGCGGCCGCGAAGTCGGCGTGGCGCGCGGTCAGCTCGCCGAGCTCCTCACCGCAGACCGGGGAGAACGCGAACGGGTAGAACACAATGAGCGCCGAGCGGGCCGGCCGCGCCCCGCCCCCCGCAGCATCCGAGCCCGCACTCCCCGGGCCAGTGCCAGCCGGTGCGTCGCCGACATCGTCCCCGGGTGCGGGGGCAGGCGCGGGCGCCGGTGCGGCATACCCAGGTGCCGACGCCGGAGCGTCGGCTCGGACGATTGGATCGGCTCCGGCCACGAGATCGGCCGGGCCCAGCTCCTCGCCCCAGTGGGCGGGCAGGGCGAAGTCCGGGGCGGCGTCACCGGGCGCGGGCGCCTGGGGCGCCGGCTCGCCGGCGGCTGGGTCAGCCGTAGTTCTTCTTCCCCACGAGCCGCGTGGCCGACCAGTCGGACCCCACCGTCACGGTGTTCGTCACGTGCATGCCCGCGGTGGGGGCGGCATCGGCGATGTCGACCGGGGTGATGTGGCCCGCGCGCCCGGCCTTGGGCGTGAGCAGCCACACGATGCCGCCATCGGCCAGGGTGGTCTGGGCGTCGACGATGCCATCGGTGAGGTCGTCGTCATCGGAGCGCCACCACATGACGATGACGTCGAACACGTCGTCGACGTCCTCGTCGGCCATCTCCTCGCCGGTCGCGGCCGCAATGCCGTCCCGCAGCGCGGCGTCGACGTCCTCGTCGTACCCGATCTCCTGCACGTACTGGCCCGAACGCAGTCCGAGGGGATTGCCCTCGCTCTGCTCGCCGTCCGCTGCGCTCGTCCTCTCCGAAGGGGAAACACTCATGTGATCATCTTCCCGCCTCGGGCGGCCTGCCGCAAATGGCCGCACCGCGCGTCGCGGCGGCGCCCTCCCCCCGCCCGCACCCGAGGCGCCGGCCGCGGCCCGTCCGCCCGCACCTCGGGCGCGGCGCACCCCCGGGCCCGAGCACGAGCGAGCGCGCGGTGCGAGGAGGGAGCGGTGTGAGCAAGGACCTGCCCGCGCGGCGCGCGAGCACGTGCGCGGTGTTCTAGGCTGGGGGCAACCCGGCTGCCGGACGGGGTGGTCCTTGGCACCTCCGCCGTCTTTCGATGCCGTCGTCTCGCAAGAAGAGGAAGCGCAGTGGACAAGAACTTCAGGGGACCCATCCTCAACGGCCTGCCCAGCCAGGTCCCGGACACGGATCCGGAGGAGACGCAGGAGTGGATCGAGTCCCTCGACGCCCTCGTCGAGGACGGCGGCCGCACACGCGCCCGCTACGTCATGCTCAGCCTCATCCAGCGCGCCCGCGAGAACAACCTGGGCGTGCCCAGCCTCACGGCGACGGACTACATCAACACGATCGGCCCGGAGGCCGAGCCCTGGTTCCCGGGCGATGAGGAGATCGAGCGCCGCTACCGCCGGTGGAACCGCTGGAACGCCGCCATCATGGTCCACCGTGCCCAGCGTCCCGGTGTGGAGGTGGGCGGGCACATCTCGACCTATGCCTCCGCCGCCACGCTGTACGAGGTGGGCCTCAACCACTTCTTCCGCGGCAAGGACCACCCGGGCGGCGGCGACCACATCTTCTACCAGGGTCATGCCTCCCCCGGCATGTACGCCCGCGCCCTGCTCGAGGGCCGGATGACCGAGGACCAGCTCGACGGCTTCCGCCAGCAGGTCTCCCACCACATCGACGGCAAGCCCTCCGGCCTGCCGTCCTACCCCCACCCGCGCCAGCTGCCGGACTTCTGGGAGCACCCCACCGTCTCCATGGGCCTGGGGCCTATGAACGCGATTGCGCAGGCGCAGTTCGACAAGTACCTGCTCAACCGCGGCATCAAGGACACCTCCCAGCAGCACACCTGGGCGTTCCTGGGCGACGGCGAGATGGACGAGCCGGAGAGCCGGGGCATGCTCCAGACGGCGGCGTACGAGGAGCTGGACAACCTCACGTTCGTCATCAACGCGAACCTCCAGCGCCTCGACGGCCCGGTGCGCGGCAACGGCAAGATCATCCAGGAGCTCGAGGCGTACTTCCGCGGCGCCGGCTGGAACGTCATCAAGGTCGTCTGGGGCCGCGAGTGGGACGCCCTGCTCTCCCGCGACCGCGACGGCGCGCTCGTCAACCTCATGAACGTCACGAACGACGGCGACTACCAGACGTACAAGGGCGAGTCCGGCGGCTTCGTGCGCGACAACTTCTTCGGCCGCGACCCGCGCACCAAGGCGCTCGTCGAGGACTACAGCGACGACCAGATCTGGAACCTCAAGCGCGGCGGCCACGACTACCGCAAGGTCTACGCGGCCTATAAGGCGGCCGTCGAGCACACGGGCCAGCCCACCGTCATCCTCGTGAAGACGGTCAAGGGCTACTCGCTGGGGCCCCACTTCGAGGCCCGCAACGCCACCCACCAGATGAAGAAGATGACGGTGGACGACCTCAAGCTCGCCCGCGACCACTTCTCCATCCCCATCTCGGACAAGGCACTCGAGGAGAACCCCAAGCTGCCCCCGTACTACTTCCCCGGCGAGGACGCCCCGGAGATCCGCTACCTGCGCGAGCGCCGCGCGGAGCTGGGCGGCTTCACCCCCGAGCGCCGCTCGAAGTACGTCGACATCAAGCTGCCCGACGACAAGGACTTCCAGATCGGGCTCAAGGGCTCGGGCAACCAGAAGATCGCCACGACCATGGCGTTCGTGCGCATCCTCAAGGACCTCATGCGCGACAAGGAGTTCGGCAAGCGCATCGTGCCGATCATCCCGGACGAGGCGCGCACGTTCGGCATGGACTCGTTCTTCCCCACCGCGAAGATCTACAACCCGCACGGGCAGAACTACGTCTCCGTCGACCGCGACCTCTTCCTCGCCTACAAGGAGGCCTCCGACGGCCAGCTCCTGCACATGGGCATCAACGAGGAGGGCTCGACGGCCGCGCTGACCGCCGTGGGCACGAGCTATGCCACCCACGGCGAGCCGATGATCCCGTTCTACATCTTCTACTCGATGTTCGGCTTCCAGCGCTCCGGCGACGCGTTCTGGGCCGCCGGCGACCAGATGGCCCGCGGCTTCGTGCTGGGCGCCACCGCCGGGCGCACAACCCTCGTGGCCGAGGGCCTCCAGCACGGCGACGGCCACTCGCACGTGCTGTCGTCGACGTACCCCTCGATCGTGTCCTACGACCCGGCGTACGCCTACGAGATCGCCCACATCGTGCGCGACGGCATCCACCGGATGTACGACCCGGCCGATGAGCGCAAGGACCCGGACGTCCTGTACTACATCACGATGTACAACGAGCCGATGGTCCAGCCGCCCCAGCCCGAGGGCATCGACCCGCAGCACATCATCAAGGGCCTGTACAGGCTGCGCTCCGGCGCCGAATCCGATGGCCCGAAGGCCCAGCTGCTGTCCTCCGGCGTGGGCGTGCAGTGGATCCTCGAGGCCCAGGAGCTGCTCGAGCGCGATTGGGGCGTGAGCGCCGATGTGTGGTCCGTGACTTCGTGGCAGGAACTGCGCCGCGACGGCCTGGCCTGCGACGACGAGCGCCTCGTCAATCCCGAGCGGGAGCCCCGGGTGCCGTTCGTCACGCAGCAGCTGGCAGACGCGAAGGGCCCGGTCATCGCCACGAGCGACTACGAGCGCGGGCTGCCGGACATGATCCGCCAGTACGTGCCCGGCCACTTCACCTCGCTGGGCGCGGACGGCTACGCGATCTCCGACACGCGACCGGCCGCACGCCGCCACTTCCTCATCGACGGCCCCTCCGTCGTCGTCCAGACGCTCATCAGCCTGGGTGACCTGGGCGAGGTCGACCCGTCCCTTGCCGCGCAGGCCGCGAAGAAGTATCAGCTCGACGACCCGCGCGCCGGCGCCACGGGCTCCACGGAGGGCGCGGGCGCCTGAGCCCAGCCCTCCCCACGGCCGCCGAGGTGCGGCGCAGGTCCTGCGCCGCACCTCGGCGGCTTTGTGCTTGCCTCACAACGTTTTTGTCTGCCAGGCGGTACAGTTCCCGTCATGGCCCAGACGAAGGATGCAGCGCCCACCAGCACCGCCGGCCGCGCGGAGACGATCCGCCGGCTCAAGGCGGGCCAGGCGCTGCTGTCGAAGATCACCCTGCACCACATGGAGTCCCAGCTGCCGTGGTACCGCTCGATGAACACGGCGGACCGCGGCTGGGTCGTCGTGCTCGCGAACTCCGGCATCTCCTCGTTCATCGAGTGGTACCGCAATCCCTCGGCGCCCCTGCGGGTGGTCAGCGAGATCTTCAAGTCCGCGCCGCGCGAGCTCGTCCGCTCGGTCAACCTCCAGCAGACGCTGCAGCTGCTGCGCGTCGTCGTCGAGGTGGTCGAGGAGCGGGTGGGCGACCTCGCCCGGCCCGATGAGCAGCGGGAGCTGCGCGACGCCGTCCTCGTCTACTCCCGCGAGATCGCCTTCGCGGCCGCCGACGTCTACGCCCGGGCCGCCGAGGCGCGCGGCAGCTGGGACGCCCGGCTCGAGGCGATGGTCGTCGACGCCCTGGTCCGCGGCGATTCCGTCGACGAGCTGGCCAGCCGGACCGCCGCGTTCGGCTGGCGCTCCCAGGCCCCGGTCCGCGTGCTCATGGGCCGCGCGCCCCAGCGCAAGGCCCACCGGGGGACGAACGAGATCCGGCGCGCCGCCCAGAAGTGGGCCGAGGACGCGCTCGTGGGCATCCACGACGACCGGCTGCTCATCGTCCTGGGCGGGGTGGAGAGCGCGGACGAGGCGGCCGCCTCGCTCTCACAGTTCTTCGGCCCCTCCGACGTCGTCATCGGCCCGGAGGTCGCCTCGCTCGCCGAGGCCGGCACCTCGGCGGCCGCCGCGGTCTGGGGCCTGCGCACCGCCGCCGCCCGGCCCGCCACGCCCAGGCCCGTCTACGCCGACGACCTGCTGCCCGAGCGCGCGGTCGCCGGCGATGAGCGCGCCGTGCGCGCGCTGACCTCCCGCTACTACGAGCCGCTGGCCGCCGGCAGCGGGCAGCTCCTCGACACGGTGGCCAGCTACCTGGAGTTCGGCGGCTCGCTCGAGACGACGGCCAAGGCCCTGCAGGTCCACCCGAACACCGTGCGCTACCGGCTGCGCAAGATCACCGACCTCGTCGGAGCCGATCCCACCGATGCCCGCACGGGCTTCGTCGTGCGCATCGCTTTGGTCTACGGCCGACTGTCCGAGGCAGGCCAGTTGTCCCGCACCGACAAAATCCGGGGCTGAACCGCCTCCGTGCACTAGGTTCGGATGGCGCGCCCGCACGCCTGAAGATTTGGGAGTTCCTCTTTGCTCGTCATCGCCTGCCCCGGCCAGGGGGCCCAGAAGCCCGGTTTCCTCTCCTCGTTCCTCGAGCTCGAGGCCTTCGCCCAGGCGATCGGCGAGATGTCGGAGGCCTGCGGGCTCGACCTCGCCGCCCTGGGCACCACCGCCGATGCCGAGGAGATCAAGGACACCGCGGTGGCCCAGCCGCTGCTCGTGGCGGCGGCCATCGCCGCGGGCCAACAGCTGCTGCCCCAGGCGGCGCCCCAGCTGCTCGCCGGGCACTCCGTGGGCGAGATCGCCGCGGCCCAGCTCGCCGGCATCCTCTCGCCCGCCGATGCCATGCGCTTCGTGACCGTGCGCGCCCAGGGCATGGCCCGCGCCTCGGCGGCCGAGCCCACCGGCATGGCCGCCGTCGTGGGCGGCCAGGCCGACGACGTCCTGGCGGCCATCGGCGCCGCCGGGCTCTCCCCGGCCAACGTCAACGGCGGGGGCCAGACGGTGGCCGCCGGCAGCCTCGCCGGCATCGAGCGACTGGCCGAGGCGCCGCCCGAGCGGGCCCGCGTCCTCCCGCTCAAGGTGGCCGGCGCGTTCCACACCGCCTACATGGAGCCCGCGCTGCCGGAGCTGCGCGAGACCGCGGGCCAACTGCGCGCCGCGGACCCCACCACGCCGATCCTCACGAACGCCGACGGCTCGGCCGTCGCCTCCGGAGCGCGCTACGTCGAGCTCCTCGTCCACCAGGTGACGAACCCCGTCCGCTGGGACCTGTGCCAGTCGACCATGCTCGAGTCCGGTGCCACCGGCCTGCTCGAGCTGGTGCCCGGCGGCACGCTGACCGGCATCGCCAAGCGCGCTCTCAAGGGCGTGGAGACCTTTGCCATCAAGAGCGCAGACGACCTCGACGCCGCCCGCGAATTCGCCGCAGCCCACGCCTGAGCTGCGAGAACAAGGAGGAACCCGTGCCCAAGCTGAGCACTCCCACGCCGCAGCGCTACTCCCGCATCTCCGGGATCGGCGGTTACCGATCCGAGCACGCCGTCTCCAACGACGAGATCGTCGGGCCCATCAACTCCTCCGATGAGTGGATCCGCCAGCGCACCGGCATCATCACCCGCCACCGCGCGGGCCCGGACGTCCAGCTCATCGACATGGCCGAGGAGGCCGGCAGCGAGGCCATCGCCAACGCCGGCCTCAAGCCCTCCGACATCGGCGGCATCCTCATCGCCACCGTCACATTCCCCTACCCCACCCCGTCGGCGGCCTCGCTGCTGACCGAGCGCCTGGGCACGGGCCCCATCCCCGCCTGGGACATCTCCGCAGCCTGCGCCGGCTACTGCTACGGCATCGCCCAGGCCGACGGGCTGGTGCGCGCCGGCACCATGGACAACGTGCTGGTTATCGGCGCGGAGAAGCTCTCGGACATCATCGACCCCACCGATCGCTCCATCTCGTTCATCCTGGGCGACGGCGCGGGCGCCGTGGTCGTCAGCCACTCCGACGAGCCGGGCATCGCCCAGTCCGTCTGGGGCTCCAAGGGCGAGAACTGGGAGACCATCCGGATGACGAACTCGCTGCTCGACCTGCGCGACGACCGGGAGAACGCGCCCTGGCCCACGCTGCGCCAGGACGGGCCGAGCGTCTTCCGCTGGGCCGTGTGGGACATGGCCGAGGTGGCGCAGGAGGCGCTCGATGCCGCCGGGGTCCAGGCCTCGGACCTCGCGGCCTTCGTGCCCCACCAGGCGAACATGCGCATTATCGACGAGCTCGCCAAGCAGCTCAAGCTGCCGGATACCGTGAAGATCGGCCGCGACATCGCGGACAACGGCAACACGTCCTCGGCCTCCATCCCCCTGGCCACGGAGCGCCTCCTGCGGGAGAACCCCGAGCTCCACGGCGGACTGGCCCTGCAGATCGGGTTCGGCGCGGGCCTGGTGTACGGCGCGCAGGTTGTCGTCCTGCCCTGAGCGCCGCGGCCCGTGTCGTAGGATTCTTCCCGGGACACTCGTCGATTACACGTTCCACAATCTGGCGGCGAACCGGCCGCCCAATCAGTAGAAAGCAGGATCACATGGCACACAGCGAAGCCGAAGTCCTCTCCGGGCTGGCAGAGATCGTCAACGAGGAGACCGGCCTGGCGACCGAGGCCGTCGAGCCCAGCAAGTCGTTCACCGACGACCTCGACATCGACTCCATCTCGATGATGACGATCGTCGTCAACGCCGAGAAGAAGTTCGGCGTGAAGATCCCCGATGACGACGTCAAGGACCTCGTCACCGTCCAGGACGCCGTGGACTACATCGTCAAGGCCCAGGACGCCTGAGACCGACCCCGCCGCGGGGCGGGCGCGCGATCCGCGCCCGCCCCGCGGTCACCACCCCCTAATCGACGAGGTTTTTCAATGACATCGACAGTTGTCGTCACCGGAGTTGGTGCCGTCACGCCCATCGGCGGAACGGCGGATGCCACCTGGCAGGCCGCACTCGCCGGGACGCCCGGCGCCCGCACCCTCGACAACGACTGGGCCGAGAAGTACGGCATCCCCGTCACGTTCGCCGCCCAGGCCGACCGCTCCGCCGTCGACGAGACCCTCACCCGGGTCGAGACGAAGCGGCTCGATCCCTCCAGCCAACTCGCACTGGCCTCCGCCCGCGAGGCCTGGGCCGACGCGGGACTCGACGAGGTCGACAACGACCGCCTGGCCGTCTCGTGGGCCACCGGCATCGGCGGGGTCTGGACCCTGCTCGACGCGTGGGACACGCTGAAGGAGGACGGCTCGCGGCGCGTCATGCCGCTGACCGTCCCCATGCTCATGCCCAACGCGCCCGCCGCCGCCATCGGCATGCACTTCAAGGCGCACGCCGCCGTGCAGACGCTCGTCTCCGCCTGTGCCTCGTCCACCGAGAGCATCGGCAACGCGCTCGAGGCCATCCGCGGAGGCCGCGCCGATGTCGTCATCGCCGGCGGTTCCGAGGCCGCCGTCCACCCGATCACGCTGTCCGCCTTCTCGTCGATGCGCGCGCTCTCGCGGCGCAACGATTCGCCGGAGACGGCTTCGCGGCCCTACGACGTCGATCGCGACGGGTTCGTCATGGGCGAGGGCGCCGGCGCGCTCATCCTCGAGACGAAGGAGCACGCCGAGGCGCGCGGAGCGACGATCTACGCGGAGATCGCGGGCTGGGGCATCTCGAACGACGCCCACCACATCACCGCCAACGAGCCCGATGGCACGTTCGCGCGCCAGGCGATGGAGCGGGCCATGGAGATGGCCGGTGTGAGCGCGTCGGATGTCAAGCACATCAACGCCCACGCCACCTCCACCCCCGTGGGCGACGTGCCGGAGTCGCTGGCCATCAACGCGGCCATGGGCGACCACGTCGACGACGTGCTCGTCTCCGCGACGAAGTCGCAGATGGGCCACCTGCTCGGCGGCGCCGGAGCGGCCGAGGCGATCCTCACGGCCCTGGCGCTGAAGAACCGCACCGCCCCTCCGACGATCAACATCGAGAATCTGGATCCCGCCATCCACCTCAACATCGTGCGCGATGAGCCCGCGGCGCTGCCCTCCGGCGACATCGCCGCGCTGTCGAACTCGTTCGGCTTCGGCGGTCACAACGCCGTCGTCGTGTTCAAGAGCGTCTGAGCCCCAGCGCTCCCCTGGCGCCCCCGAGCCGCGGCTCGGGGGCGCTCGTGCGTCCGGATCGGGTCCGCGGCGGGCGCCGAGTCGCTGGCACGGGGTGCTCGGAGGGCCGATCCGCGCGCTTCCGGCCCGCGTGGTGTGGCCGGGCTGCCACAGCCAGTGCCGAATGGGATGCACCCGGCGGCTCTCGCACTAACCGTCAGGGTGCGCTGACTAGACTCACCAGCGTGTCTGCTTCCGATGATGGCTTCGATGCCTTCCAGAAGGCCCAGAGCGCCTCGGAGCCCGAGCGCTCCTCCCGCCTGGTGAGCGCGCTTGCCGCGGCCGTGGCCCCGCAGCTGCGGCGCGGACGCCTGGCGATCCTGCCCTCCGTGGCCCCGGGGCTCGACCCCGGGTTCGCCGACCGGGGCCGCGCCGCCATCGCAGCCTCCGGCGCGCCGCTCATCGTCATCGTCGGCCCGCAGCTCGAGGTCCGCACGGGCGACAACATCCTCCAGACCTATATCGACCTCCTCCTGCGCGTGGGGCCCAAGGACGGCACCGGCATCCTCGCCTACTTCGAGGTCTCCTCCGGCGGCGGGGTGCTGCCGCACATCGTCGCCTCAGGGGCCCGGGGAACGAGCGACCGGTTGGACGCCACCCCGGACAGCAACGACCTGCTCGAGGACCAGCTCGGCGGCGTCTTCCCCTTCGACCCGAGCCCGTATATCGCGTTCGCCGCCGCCGCCGGGCAGGCGTGGCTGCAGAACCGGCCGGCGCCCAACCCGAAGGACTTCGCCGGCTCCCATTCGAACGCATCGATGTCGCGTTACCTCGAGCTCGCGAAGCCCGGCGGCACGAGCGCGCTTGCTGCTACCACCACCGCGGTGACGGTGGGTGCCGCCACGGTCTGGGTGCTCGAGCGGCGCCGGCGGGCCGCGACGGTGGCCACGGTCCTCCCCACCGAGGTCGTCGAGCGGGTCCGCTCCACAGCCGGAAAGGCCTACGAGTTGCCGCCGCTCAAGCCCAATCCGAAGCCCAAGCAGCTCGAGCGCCGCTCGGAGCGCTCCGAGATGCTCGGCGCCCTGGAGGACGTCCGGGCGCGCGTCGGCCTCGAGGGCCCGCGTCTGGGCGGGGCGGCCACGGACATCGCCGCGCTGTGGATCATGGACCAGCTCGCCGCCGAGCCCGTCACCCAGCCCATCACCGGCAGCGGCCGCACGACCTGGTGCTACTTCAATCCCTTCCACGGGAAGCGGACCCGGGAGATCGCCTGGCACAGCGGGCGCGGTCAGCTCTCCGTGCCCGCCTGTGAGAACTGCCGCACCGCGGTCAAGGACGGGCACGAGCCGCGCGCGCTGCTGGTGCGGGCGGGCACGCGCGTGCGCCCCTACTACCAGCTCGACGACGGCTACGCCCGCACCGGGCTGGGAGCCTTCGCCCCCATTCACACGGATATCCCGAACCGCCCGGCGTCCGGACCCCCGCCCGATCCCCGTCGCCATCGGCGGCGCGCCGGCGGGCGCATCGCGTTGGGCGTGGGAGCGGTTCTCGTCGCGACGGTCGTGGGCGCGGGGATCGGCGCGATCGTCGCCGACCGCGTGGTCGACACGTCGAATTCCTCGTTCGACCCGGAGCGCTACGCCGATACCGAGGACTACCCCACCGAGCGCATCGACGCGCTGGCCGGCCAGCTGAAGAAGTCGCACCTCGCCGTCGAACCGGGCGCCGAGGGGCTCTTCACGAAGGCTGAGCGCGCCCGCGCCGCGAAGGCGGCCGCCTCCGCCCACACGCCCATCTGGCTGGTGTTCGCCCCGTCCGCGGGGACGGACGAATCCGGTGGCGAGGAGGAGCTGCTCGCCAACCGCATTGCGGCACAGACCGGCAAGGGAATCGTGGTGCTCGCCTCCCCCACGCATACGGCGTTCGGGGCCAACGGCTACGACCTCACACGCCCCGACAACGTGACGAGCGGCCTCAAGCTGGGCTGGAAGGACGGCTACAATCCGGACGGGGGCGCGGGCGCAGAGCGCCTCGTGCGCGCCATCGACGAGAGCCATCCCCAACCGGATCCGGACGTGAAGCCGAAGACGGCGCGCACACAGGGGCTGAGGACCGCCCCCGATGAGCGATCGGCCATCGTGCCGAACGCGCTGCGCGGGGCGGGTGCCGGCGCCGCCGTGGGCCTCGTCCTGGGCGTCATCGCCGAGGCGTTCCTCGCGTGGACGGCCGCGCGACTGCGAGCACGGAGGAGTCAGCGATGACGGACACCATCGAATACGCGAAGAATGCGGCGCAGCACCTGCGCAAGGACCCGCTCTTCATCGATCCGGCGGTGGCGGGCCGGGTGCCGCAGGCGACGAAGTCCTCGATCGAGCAGAAGCTCAAGGCGGACTTCCCCCGGCCGGTCAAGGTCCTCATCACGCCGAAGGACGTCGCCAGCGGAGACCTCGCGACGGTGGTGAACGCGGCGGAGGGCAAGCCCGACGCCGCCTACCTCATCCTCACCCCGGGCACGGGGATGGTCTACGCGCGATCGGAGGGGCCGAATGCCTACCGCGGGGACACCAGCGCCCGCCTCTCGAGCGGGCAGGACAAGGCCGGGGCCCAACCCACCCTGACCGCGGTCCAGACCTACCTCGATGTGCTCGGCGACCCGAACTTCACCGCGCCGCGCCACGACGCGGACCAGGGCCAACGGCCCGCCGTCCAGCACCAGCCCCCGCCGGCAACGCACCGGTCGGCGGACGGAGGGCTGCTCCTGGGTGTGGCCACGCCGCTGCTCGGCATCGCCGCGGTGGCCGCCGTGCTCGTCTACGTGTTCCGCCGGCGCGCCGACCGCCGGCGCTACGCCCTGCCCAAGCCGCTGTTCGACAGCGCGCGTCGTCTCCAGTCGCAGTCGATGCAGCGCCAGCTCAGCGAGCAGAGCCTCGACATCGCCGGCAGGCTCACCGAGCTGCGCACCGATGCGCTGCCGGCCGCGCAGGCGGACAGAGTGGAGCACGGCCTCGATGCCTATGCGCTTGCCGGCCGCCTCATCGACGATTCCGCGGCCACCGAGGCGGACCTCGCCGGTGCGCTCGTGCTGCTCAATACCGCAGCGGCGGACCTCAACGCGGTCGACCAGGCACAGGCCAGCGGCGCGCGGGGGGCGCGCCGCGCCAAGCGCTCCGCCCGCGGGGCCGGACGGATTCCCCGGCTGTGCGCGATCAATCCCACCCATGGCGAATCCGAGTCCACGATCGACGCGCCCACGGGCGGTGGCCGCATCCCGGCGTGCCGACAGTGCGCCGCAGACCTCAGCGCCGGGCGCGAGCCGGACTGGATGCTCGCCGGCGGCAAGCCGTACGTGGAAGGCGACAGCGTGTGGGCGAGCACGCTCTACGGCGCGGTGGGCGACGACCTCGTGGCCGAGCTGCACCGCACACACGGGGCATAGGGCCGGCACCGTGCCGGTTATTCCTGGGGCGCGGCCTTGTAGTAGCAGAGCTGCGTGGTCGTCGCGACGAGCGAGCCGTCTTCGCCCCACAGCTGGGCGTGCTGATCGGCCAGGCCGTCGGCGAACTGGAGTCCGCGCACGGTGCCCAGCAGGAACTCGCCCTGCGCGGCCAGGGCCTGGGCATCGGCGTGGAAGTAGGCGGTGAGCGTGACCGTGCCCGCCGGGACCGGTCCAAGGCGCTGGAAGATGCGCGGGCCGAACACATCGGCGGCCGCGGCAAGGCCGGGGTAGTCCCAGCCGCGCGCGGGCAGCTGCCGGAACCACTTCGTCGTCGTCGAGTCTGGCCCCGCCTCCTCGGCGCTGGCGACGAACGGCCCCTCCACGAAGCGCATCTCGTAGTTCTCGATCCACCGCAGCGGGAAGTGCCCCGAGACCACCGGGTATTCGTGCGGCCCCTTCACCTGCGGCATCTGCGCCTCGAGCGATGCCCATGAGGGGCGGTCGCGGACGAAGAGCGCGGTGCCTGTCATACGGTTCTCCCCGGCCTGGTCCACGCTGATCGTCCAGTGCTGGTTCGAGTTGTTCGTGCGGGCCGGCTGGACGTCGATTTCGTAGTCCCCGTCGGCCAGCGGGCCGGTGAAGTTGAGCGTGAGGGCGGCCGGGCGCCCGATCGAGCGCTCATCGGCCTGGATGGCGTGGACGATCGTCGCGGCGGTGATGCCGCCGAACGGGCCCACGAAGTTGCCGAACGCCGGGTGCGTGCGGGCGGAGAAGGTGTCGGGGCCGGCGGGGGAAACGGCGATGGCGTCATCGAATGCGGTCACGGGGGCTCCTCGGTCAGGTCGGGCGCAGTGTCAGGACGGGGTACGGAGCGCCGCAATCACGATCGGACGCCGCGCCAGCAGTCTACCAAGCGTTTGAACAAGCGTTCGATCGGAGGGGTGAAAGACCGACGGTGCGGCCAGCCTGGGTTCGGAAGCTGTCACCCGTTGCGCCAGCAGCGCGGTGTCGGGAACCGGGCGGGGCGATCAGCCCATCGCCGATGCGCCCAGGAGGGTGCCGACCGCGTAGGTCACCGTGAGCGCGAGCGCGCCGCCGATCACCACCCGCAGCGCGGCCCTCCACTTCGAGGACCCGCCGATGTGCGCGGCGATCGCGCCGGTGAGGGCGAGGGCCGCGATCGTGACGACGAAGGTCACGGGGACCCGCGCCTCGGGCGGGGGCAGGAGGATGGCGATCATGGGCAGCAGCGCACCCACGAGGAACGAGAGGAACGAGGCGAAGGCGGCATGCCAGGGTGAGACGAGGTCCTCGCGGTCGATGCCGAGTTCTATCGCCAGGTGGGCGCCGAGCGCGTCGCGGGCCGTGAGCTCGCGGGCGACGCGGGCGGCCGTGTCGGGGCTGAGCCCCTTGGCCTCGTAGAGTTCGGCCAGCTCTTCGAGTTCGCCGTCCGGGTTGTCGCGCAGCTCTCGGGTCTCCTGGGCGATGAGCTCGCGCTCGGAGTCGCTCTGGGAGCTCACGGAAACGTACTCCCCCAGCGCCATGGACACCGCCCCGCCCACCACGGCCGCCGCGCCGGCGGTGAGGATGGGAGCCGTGCTCGTCGTGGCGCCCGCGACGCCCACCACCACCGCGGCGACGGAGACGATGCCGTCATTGGCCCCGAGCACGCCGGCCCGCAGCCAGTTGAGCCGCTGGGAGAGGTTGGACTGGCCGCCCGGCACTGGGTCATGGGCCGCATGGAGCGAGGCATTCCTGCGCGTTGAGCTCATTGCCCCATACAAGTGATTCGGGTGGCCCGGGGCAAGTCAGGGCATCCCACGTCGACGGTGAGATGCTCGGCCGATGTGGCGCGAAGGGCCAGCGGCCGCATCGGCCGCGATCCGGTTGACGGCCCACCGGCACCCGGTCATAGCATGGCAGTAGCGCGGCTGCGGGTCGCCGCACACCGTCGGGACCTCCCCGGCGTTCAGGCATGGGCCCGGCCCCGCCGGAGTCATCGATGATCACACTCTCACATGAGCAGAAGCAGCTCATCTGCCTCGCTCTCGAGGACTATGCGAGCGGCCTTCCTCCACGGCTGTCGCCGTCCGATGCGGCCGAGGCCCGGCACATCGCGCGACTCATCATGCAGGCGGACCGCGTCCTCGTCGAGCGCTGACACCGCCCTTCGCAACACAGGCACATCGCCCCCGCCACCCCGCCTGTCGAAGGCGGCCCATTGAGAGGTTCTGCCATGAGAATCGCAGTCGTCGGAGCGACCGGCAACGCCGGCACCGCTGTCCTTCGCGCGCTGCACCGACGCGCCGAAATCGATTCGATCGTCGGCATCGCGCGCCGATTGCCGCCGTCCGACCGCGCTCCCTATCGGGGCATCGAATGGGAGAGCATCGACATCGGCGCGGCGGCCGCACCAGCCGCATCCGAGGCGGCCCTGACGCAGGCATTCACCGGTGCCGACGCCGTCATCCACTTGGCCTGGCTGATCCAGCCCAACGACCGCCGGGCCCTGCTGCGCCGGGTGAACGTCGAGGGGACGCGCCGTGTTCTGGCAGCGGTCGCAGCGGCAGGCGTGCCCGCGGTCATCGCGGCATCATCGGTGGGCGCGTACAGCCCGGATTCCACCGCAACACCGCGCACCGAGACGTGGCCCACTCGGGGGATCTCCACCTCGCACTACAGCGTGGACAAGGCGGCACAGGAAGACCTGCTCACTGAGTTCGTCGCCGAGCACCCGGAGATCGCCGTCACACGCCTGCGTCCGGCGCTGATCTTCTGCCGAGAGGCCGCATCGGAAATCCAGCGCTACTTCGTCGGCAGCGCGGGCGCCGCGGCTCTGCTGGGAGCACGGGGCGCGCCGGTTCTGCCCGTTCCGGCCGCACTGGCCGGAGTCCAAGCGGTGCACGCGGATGACCTCGGCGAGGCCTACGCCCTGGCGGCGGTGTCACCGGTTGCCGGGGCGTTCAATATCTGCGCCGACGACGTCCTCGATGCGCGTCAGCTGGCGTCCGCGGTCGCTGGAGGCCGGCGCATACCCGTGCCCGCCGCACTGATGCGCGCGGCGATCGCCATCGGCCACTCCTCCGGACTCATCACGGCCGACCCTGGGTGGCTCGACATGGCAATCGGCACCCCCCTCATGGACAATTCCCGAGCCAAGCGGGAGCTCGGCTGGCACCCGCACCGGAGTGCGCGCGAAGCGCTGGACGAGCTCCTGTGCGGGTTCGCCAACCGAGAGGGAGGGCAATCGATTCCGCTGCGCGCGGCCCGGGCAGCCCCGCCTCCACCGGCACCGGGCACCGCTGTCACCGGGCAGATCCGCAGAACGCTGAGTCGGTACCTTGCCGATCATCAGGCAGGCGCGACGGCCGGCGCCCAGCACGCGCAGCGGGCAGCGGAGCTGTTTGCCGAATCGGAAGCGTTTCCCCTGCTGTCGCAGATCGCTGCGGAGATCCAGGCAGAGCGCGACTTCGTAGCGCAGCTCCGCACTCGCTGGAACCTGACCGGGCCGCCGTTGCGCCGGCGCGCCGCGGACGCGGCCGCGGGCCTGTACCGCACCGTGGGCGGGCACCGGACGCGGGCAACCGGGCCTGAGCACCCCCTCCTCGCCCTGGAGCTCCTGGCGAGCGCGATCAGCGGTAAGGCTGGCTTGTGGAGGGCTTTGGCCGAGGCTGCCGGCACAGCAAGGGCGGAGCGGGCGCCCTTCGACGAGCGGATTCGCGCAGCCCAGCGCCAACTGGCGGACATCGCTCGCGTGCACGCGCGCGAGAGTCGCCGCCTTTTCGCTCGGCGGGGCGCACAGTCGGAGCGGGCCGGTGCCGATCGAGCGCGGACTGCGCGCGAGGAGGATGCCCTCGCCGATGAGTGGGGCCGGGAATCGTTCCCCGCCAGCGATGCCCCGGCTTTTCCCTGACGACACGAGTGGGCGAACGGCTCCGGCGAACCGGCCCTGTTACTATCGTCGCGCGCCCCTGTAGCTCAGCTGGTTAGAGCAGAGGACTCATAATCCTTTGGCCGTCGGTTCAAGTCCGACCGGGGGCACCCCCGACCCTCCGCCACGGCCCCAGCGGGCTGCGTCCGGTGCGAAGCCCCAGCCCCGTTGGCCGCTCGATCGAACCCGGTTTCGGCGTGGCGCACCTTCGTTGACGCCAGTGATGCGCGGTCCTACGGTGGGCGACCACACAGGGCATCTTGCTTTGTGAGGGGCCGCGTGCGCAGTCCTTGCCATAGCCACCTTGGAGGTCACCATGGCACATCCGACCATTCCCGGTCAGCCCAGCGCCGAACATCCCACCGTGAACGAGCCGACGCAGGCTCGTCCGCCGCTTTCGCCCAAACCCGATCAGGAGGCGCCCGCCGAGGTGGGGCCCACCGGTGTCCCCTGGACCGAGGCGTCCGACGCGGGCGGCGCTCGCAACGGCCGCGCCCAGGCCGGCGAGCGGCTCACCACCGCCCAGGGAGGCCGGCTGCGCGACACCGACCATTCCCTCAAGGCCGGTTCGCGCGGGCCCACGCTGCTGCAGGATCACCACCTGCGGGAGAAGATCACCCACTTCGACCACGAGCGCATTCCCGAGCGGGTCGTGCACGCGCGCGGCGCTGCCGCGCACGGGACCTTCGAGTCGTACGGGGCGGCCGCGGAGCTCACGTGCGCCTCGTTCCTGGCGGAACCGGGCACCGTGGACGTCTTCACCCGGTTCTCGACCGTGCTGGGCTCGCGGGGTTCGGCCGACACGGTCCGCGACACGCGCGGCTTCGCCGTGAAGTTCTACACCTCCGAGGGCACATTCGACCTCGTCGGAAACAACATACCGGTGTTCTTTATTCAGGACGCGATCAAGTTCCCCGACGTCATCCACGCCGGAAAGCCGCACCCCGATCGCGAGATCCCGCAGGCCCAGAGCGCGCACGACACCTTCTGGGACTTCGTCTCGCTGCACACCGAAGCGCAGCACCACACCATGTGGAACATGTCCGATCGTGGCATTCCGCGCTCGCTGCGGATGATGGAGGGATTCGGAATCCACACGTTCCGCCTGGTCAACGGCCGCGGTGAGACGTCGCTGGTCAAGTTCCACTGGAAGCCGCGGCTGGGTGTCCACTCCCTGACGTGGGACGAGGCGCAGCTGGTCGCCGGGGCGGACCCGGATATGCACCGGCGCGACCTCGCCGATGCGATCGAGGCGGGGGCCTACCCCGAGTGGGAGCTGGGCGCGCAGGTCTTCCCGGACACGGATGACCAGATGTTCGAGGGCATCGACCTGCTCGATCCCACCAAGCTCGTGCCCGAGGAGCTCGCCCCGGTGCGCCCGCTGGGCAGGCTCACGCTCAACGGCAATCCGACGAACTACTTCGCGGAGACGGAGCAGGTGGCCTTCCACCCCGGCCATCTGGTTCCCGGCATCGAGGTGACGGACGATCCGCTCCTGCAGGGGCGCCTCTTCTCCTATCTGGACACCCAGATCAGCAGGCTGGGCGGCCCCAATTTCGGTCAGATCCCCATCAACCGTCCGCACGCACCCGTCAATGACATGCTGCGCGACGGCATGCACCAGAGCGCCGACTTCGATGGGGTTGCGCCCTACAGGCCCAACTCGCTCGACGGCGGCTGCCCGTTCACCTCCGGCGCGGGGGACAAAGCGCTCATCGACTTCCCCCAACCCGTGGGACCCGCGCGCCGCGTGCGCGAGAACCCGGCCAGCTTCGACGACCACTACTCGCAGGCGGCCCTGTTCTACCGCAGCCTCACCGAGGTGGAGCGCGAGCACCTGCACAGCGCGTACGCGTTCGAACTCGGGAAGTGCTACGAGACTGCGATCAAGGAGCGCCAGCTCGCCTGCCTCGCCCGCATCGACGGCCGGCTCGCGGCAGCGGTCGGAGCCGGCCTGGGACTCGAGGTCCCGACCGGCATCGCGGCCGTCGCAGATGACGGGGAGACCAGCCCAGCCCTGTCCCAGGTGGGCGGCGAATGGCCCCTGGACGGGCGCCAGGTGGCGGTCGTCGTGGATGACCACGCCGATCCCGAGCAGGTCAGCGCGATCTGCGCGCGAATCGCCGAGCGCTCGATGGTGCCCCTGATCGTCGCCCCCACCGGAGCCCCGCTGCCGAATGGTCAGCCGGTGCAGCGGACGTATCTGACGGCCCGTTCCGTCGAGTTCGACGCCTTCGTGTTCCTCGCGGCCGCGCCCCCGCCCGGTGACTCCGCCGTGGCCGACGCCCGGGCCGGCGAGCCCTCCAAGGCGGCGGACGTCGATCCCCGCGTGTCGCTGCTGGCCGCCGAGGCCTACCGGCACTGCAAGGCCCTGCTGTTCGCGCCCGAGTCCGCCATTGCGACGGCGGCGGGCATCGTCCCCGACGCGCCGGGGGTCATCACCGCCGACCCCGTGGAGGGCACGGAGGAACTGTTCTCCCTCATGGCGGCCCACCGGGCCTGGGAGCGCTTCCTCAGCGCCGGCTGATCGCGGGCGCCCGGCAATCCGCCGCGCGGGGGCTTCACGCGCAAGGGGCCGCGACGACGATGTCGTCGCGGCCCCTTGGCTGCGGTGGGCGCGGCGGCTCAGCGAGCCGGGTGGCTCCCCTCGCGGCCGGAGCCGTGGTCATCCTCATCGCGTCGGGTGCCGCGGCGCTCATTCGGGTCATCGGCGTTGACGGGGGCATCCTCACCCTCCGTGGCCTTCCGGCGCTCACCGATCCCGGAGCCGGCCAGCGTGTCCGTCTCCGCGTGCTCCGAGTGGCTCGCCCCCATTTCGTCGAGCTTGTCCGGCCGGGCGACCTCGACCTCCTCCTCCGAGACGACGAGATGCGAGCCGTCCGGTTGGCGGATGACGCGATCGCCATGGTGGGCCGCGAGTGCCTGCACGTCTTCCTCATCCGCGTTGAGGGAGTAGCCGGGGCGATCCCCGTCGTTGCGGTTGGCGGGGCCGCCCAGCTTGGACGCGGCCTCGTCGAGCGAGCCCGCCGCCTTGCGCGCCGCATTCCTGTCATCGGCCATGATGCCCTCCTCTGTGTGGCCGCGGGGCGTCCCCGCGGAGCTTCGTCCCATCATAGGGCGCGGACCCCTCAGCCGATCGAGTCGAGTGCCGCGATCTCCTCGGGCGGGAGGATGAGGCCGGCGGCGGCGACGTTGGCGCGCAGATGGTCCACCGAGGACGTGCCCGGGATGAGGAGGATGTTGCCCGAGCGCTGTAGCAGCCAGGTCAGGGCAACGGCCTGCGGGCTCTGGCCCAGCCGCGCCGCAACCTCGTCCAGGGTGGCCGACTGGAGCGGAGTGAACCCGCCCAGCGGGAAGAACGGAACATACGCAATCCCCTGCGCCGCAAGCTCGGCGATGAACGCGTCGTCGCCGCGGTTCGCGAGGTTGTAGAGGTTCTGGACCTCGACGACCGGGGCGATGCACTGCGCCGCGGCGAGGTGATCCGGCGTGGCGACGCTCAGGCCCAGCTCGCGCACGAGCCCTTCCTCGCGCAGCGCGGCCAGGGCTGCGAAGGACTCCTCGAAGGGGACCTCACCCGCCGGCTCGTGACCGGGATCGGCCAGCCGCAGGTTGACGACGTCGAGCGCCTCGACGTCCAGCACGCGCAGATTCGCCTCGACCTGCGTGCGGATTGCCTGCGGCGAGCGATCGAGCAGCCAATCTCCGGCAGCGTTGCGGGTTGCCCCCACCTTGGAAACCAGCGTGAGCCCGTCGAAGGGATGCAGCGCCTCGCGCAGCAGCTCGTTCGACACGTCCGGGCCGTAGTAGTCGGCCGTGTCGAAGTGGTCGATGCCGAGGTCCACCGCGGTGCGCAGCACGGCCAGCGCCTGGGCCCGATCGCGCGGCGGCCCCATGACTCCGGGCCCGGGCAGCTGCATGGTGCCGAACCCCATGCGCGCCACCTGGGATCCGGCCAGCTCGAAGGGTCCGCCGGGGATGTCCTGTGCCATGTGCGCTCCTGTCTCTCACCGCGCACTCCGCTGCGCGCCGGTTCATCCTAAGCCCGCGCTCACCGGTCCCCCGCGCACAGCTCCCCGGATTGCGCCTTCCGCGCTTCCCCGCCCCTGCCGTAGCCCCGTTGTCGCGCCTGCCGTCGTGTCCGGGGGCAACCGCCCGGGCTGGGCGCCCGCTTCGCAAACGCATCGGCGTGCCTTAGCCTGAACGCGTGCTCGCAGCGCCGCGCGCACACGAGAGGAGCCCATGTCCAACGCCCGCGACCTCGAAGACGGGATCGTCCGCGATTTCCGGCAGAGCATGTCCTACGCCTCGTACCTGGACCTGCCGACGCTGCTCAGCGCTCAGCACCCCGTCAGCCGGCCCGAGCACCACGACGAGATGCTCTTCATCGTCCAGCATCAGACGACCGAGCTGTGGCTCAAGCTAGTCCTCCACGAGCTGCTGGCCGCCCGCGCCGCCTTCGATGCCGATGAGCCGGGCCCCGCCCTGAAGGCCATTGCCCGCGTCAAGCACATCCAGCGCACGCTCACGGAGCAGTGGTCCGTGCTGGCGACGCTGACTCCCACGGAATACGCGCAGTTCAGAGACTTCCTAGGCGCGTCGTCCGGCTTCCAGTCCGCGCAGTACCGGGCCGTCGAGTTCATCCTGGGCAACACGAACGCGGGGATGCTCGCAGTCTTCGAGGACTCGGACCCGCAGGCGCACGAGCTGCTCAGCCGCCTGCTGCACGAGCCCAGCATCTACGACGCCTTCTGGGCGCACCTGGCGCGCAGCGGCTACGACGTGCCCGCCTCGGCCCTCGACCGGGACGTCTCGCAGCCCTATGCGGCCAACGACGAGCTGCTGCCGCTCATCCGCGGGATCTACGAGCGCGCCGAGGACAACTGGAGCGCCTACGAGACCTGCGAGGAGCTCGTGGACCTCGAGGAAAACTTCCAGCTCTGGCGCTTCCGCCACATGCGCACCGTCATGCGCACGATCGGCATGAAGACCGGCACCGGCGGCTCCTCCGGCGTGGGCTTCCTGCAGCGCGCGCTCGACCTCACGTTCTTCCCCGAGCTGTTCGCCGTCCGCACGCAGGTCGGTCGCTGAGACCCCCTGCCCGTACCGCCGCACCCGCGCCATCCCTGCCCGCACCGCACCGAAGGACTCCCCCATGGCATCCGCCTCCGCCCCCCGCCCCGATCGCACCGCAGATGCCGCGTTCGCGGCCCGCGCCGCGGACCTCGACGCGCGCGACCCGCTGGCCGCCTACCCCGCCCGGTTCATCGGCCATGACGATCCGGAGATCGTCGCCTACCTGGACGGCAACTCGCTGGGCCGCCCGCCCAAGGCCGCGGCCCGGCGCATGGCCGACCTCGTCGAGCAGCAGTGGGGCAGGCGCCTCATCCGCGGCTGGGACGAGGGCTGGTTCGACCTGCCCCTCACGATCGGCGACCGGCTCGCGCGCACCGTGCTGGGCGCCGCACCCGGTCAGGCGACCATCGGCGACTCCACCACCGTGCTGCTGTTCAAGCTCATCAGCGGCGGGCTCGACCTGCGCCCGGGCCGCACGGAGATCGTCCTCGACCGCGAGAACTTCCCCACCGACCGCTACCTGCTCGAGTCGATCGCCGCACAGCGCGGCCTCACCCTCCGCTGGCTCGAACCGGACCCCGCGCTGGGGGTCACGACCGCAGACCTGGACTCCGTGATCGGCGAGCAGACGGCGCTCGTGGTGCTCAGCCACGTCGCCTACCGCTCCGGATTCCTCGTCGACGCCCCCGCGGCCGCGCAGGCGGCCCACGCGGCGGGTGCGCTGCTGCTGCTCGACCTCTGCCACTCGGCGGGCTCCGTCGAGCTGGCGCTCGACGACTGGGGTGTCGACCTCGCCGTCGGGTGCACGTACAAGTACCTCAACGGCGGGCCGGGCTCGCCGGCCTTCGCCTACGTCGCGGCCTCCCACCAGGAGCGGTTCGCCCAGCCCATCTGGGGCTGGATGGGGGCGGCGGACTCGTTCGCCATGGGCCAGGGCTACGAGCCCTCCCCCGGCATCCGGCGCATCATCAGCGGCACACCGGCCATCACCGGCATGGTGGCGATCGAGGACACGCTCGACATGCTCGACGAGGTGGGCATGGCTGCCGTGCGCGCCAAGTCCGTGGCCCTCACCTCGTTCGCCCAGGACGCCGCCGCCGAGGTGCTCGCCCCGTTCGGCGCGGTCCTCTCCTCGCCCTCGGATCCGGCCATGCGCGGCGGGCACATCACCCTCGACCAACCGGACTTCCGTGCCGTCGTCGCGCGGCTCTGGGAGCGCGGGGTCATCCCCGACTTCCGCAACCCCACCGGGATTCGGCTGGGGCTGAGCCCCCTGAGCACGACGTTCGCAGAAACCTGGGCCGGCATCGAGGCAATCGCGGAGGAGCTGTCCGCGTGAGCGAGGACGCGCCACGTCCGGGCGATCACACGCGTTCAACCGGGACCGCCGGAGAAGGCGGTGAAGACGGCGCGGCCGGGGCCGCCGGTCTGGCCAGGGCAACCGGGGCAACCGTTTTGGCAGGAGCAGCCGGTGCGGCGGGCCTAACCACCGCCGGCCCGAACGTCGCCTTCTACGGGCCCGACCCCGAGCAGCGGGTGGAAGTGTGGCGCCCGGCCCGCGCCGATCCGGCCGCAGCCGCGCAGGATCGTGCCGAACCGGCCGTGCCCGCACCGGTCGCGATCCTCATCCACGGCGGGTACTGGCGCTCGCGCTGGGCGCTCGACCTCATGGATCCCCTGGCCGCGGACCTCGCCGCGCGGGGCTGGGCGGTCGTCAACGTCGAGTACCGGCGGCCCGATCGGCACCCCTGGGCCGCCACGGTGGGAGATGTCCGCGCCGCACTCGCCGCCGTGCCCGCCCTGGCCGACGGGGTCGGCGCCGATGCGGGGCGGGCGGCGGTGTTCGGCCATTCCGCCGGCGGCCAGCTGGCCGTCCAGGCCGCCGGGGACGCCGCGCGCCGGCCCATCGCCGGGCTGGGCATCCGAGCGGTCGCTGCGCTGGCCGGTGTCCTCGACCTCGAGGCGGCCTGGCGCCTGCGGCTCAGCGACGGCGCCGTCGCCATGGCCCTGGGCGCGCCCTTCGACCCGGCCAATCCGGTCCACACCGCCGCCTCGGCCATGCACCGACCGCCCGGCGGACCGCCGGCCGTCATCGCCTGCGGCACCGGCGATGATCCCCACCTGGTGCGGATGAGCCGCGCGTTCGCCCGGCGCTGCGCGGAAGAGGGCCGGCCGTGCGAGCATATCGAGGCAGCGGGCGATCACTTCGACATCATCGACCCTGCCCATCCGCTCTGCGCCCGGGCCGTGGACGCCGCGCAGGCGCTCGTCTGAGCCCGCCCACGCGCGGCTGCCCCTCGTGAGCCCCGCCGCCTGCGAGCGCCGCACGAGCGTGCGTTCCGTCCGCGCAGGTCATCGCCGCGCCAGCCTTTGAAATCGGCTGTCCGTCGCATAGAATCGCACCAGGCTCCCGCCCGGATCGTAGGGGAAGACGTATCCGGACACTGGGAGGCACAGATGGATATGACACAGGGCGTTCTCTTCGTCCACTCCGCACCTCGCGCGCTCTGCCCGCACATCGAATGGGCAGCCGGCGGGGCCATCGGCGCGCAGGCGAAGTTCGACTGGACGCCGCAGCCCGCCGCGCCCGGAATGGTGCGCGCCGAGGTCTGCTGGAAGGCACCCGCTGGCTCGGGCGCCCGCATCGCCACCGCGCTGCGCGGCTGGGACGGGGTGCGCTACGAGGTCACCGAGGAGCCCTCCGCCGGCACCGACGGCGGCCGCTGGTCCCACACACCGGCCCTGGGCATCTACCACGCGGTCACCGATGCCCACGGCAACATCGTCGTCCCCGAGGACAACATCCGCACTGTGCTCGAGCGCTCCGCGGGAGACCCGCACCGCATGCAGCGCGAGATGGAGTCCGCCCTGGGCCAGTCCTGGGACGACGAACTCGAGCCCTTCCGCCACGCCGGAGACGGCGCCCCCGTGCGCTGGCTGTCCAAGGTGGGCTGAGGCTCCGGCCACCCGGACCGCACGCGCACGCCGAGCCCCGGCTGGCCGGCGCCGCCTCCCGGCCGGCCAGCGCTCCCCCGACCGACCGAGCCCAGAAGCAGCCGCTGGCGCCCGCTCCCGCCTCCGGAGCGGGCGCCAGCGTCTGCGTTGCGGCTCAGCGCGCCGCGGAGATCCGCGAGAGCAGCGAGCGTGCCGCGTCGACGCACGCGTAGCGCTCAGAGGTGACGAAGACGTCGTATTCGAGGCGCCCATCGGAGCCCAGGTCCACGCGCTGGGAGGCCGTGACCATCCCGGACCAGTCCGGTCCGACGACGATGATCGCGTACTCCCGGCGCAGCGGGTCCGAGGAGTCGACGCCGCCGGAGCGCACCCCGGCCACGGGAGCCTCGGAAAACCCGCCGGAGAGCATGCCCACGAACCCGCAGGCCTCCTCGAGCGCCGCGAAGCCGGAGACCATCTCCTCGGACAGGTCCGCCTCCTCCGCGAATGCCCCGATGGCCACCGTGGACGCGCCGCTGCCCAGGGCGCGGCGCACGAGCGAGCGCAGCTGCGCGCCCAGCATCGCGTGCGGCAGCACGAGCGGGTCGCGCCGCAGCCCCTGGGCGATGGAGTACGGGGTGCCGGACACGGGCAGGTTGCGGGCGGTGTGCTCGCCGAGGGGATCCTCGCGGGGGACGTCGATGGTGGCCGGCTCGCTCGTCGCCTCGCCCACGAAGGGGCCGGTGATGAGCCGGGCGCCGATCGCGGCGACGAGGTCCAGATCGTCCTCCTCGCTCACACCCTCGGCCACGATGACCGCGCCCGTGCGCTCGACGTGGGCGTGGAGCAGGCGGATGAGCTCGGCGAGGTAGTCCTCGTCCTCATAGCGCAGCACGTCCTCGTGCAGCGTGACGACGGACGGGTTGACCAGCGGCAGGAACGCGGTGCTCTCGATCGTCTGGCCCACGCCGGTCACGCCGATGCCCCAGCCCAGCTGGCGGGCCGCGCGCACGGAGCGCAGCACGGCCGCGGGATGCCGGGCCACGCGCCCGGCGTCGAGCTGCAGGATCACGGAGCGGTCCGGCTCACCGGAACGGTCCTCGAGGGTGACGAGAGACTCCGGCTCGGCGGTCATGAACAGGCGGGTGTGCGATTCGAGTCCGGCGGCCTCGGCCGCGCGCAGACCGGTCTCGCGGAAGGAGGAGTCGATGTCGCCCACGAGCGGGGACTGGCGCAGCACTGCGCGCAGCGAGGTCGACTCCTCGTGGCCCAGCTGCGGGTCCTCGCTGTTGATGTGGCGCACGCGGTAGCCGGCGGGCGCGTCGGTGGTGACATCGCGGACGGGCTCGAAGACGCAGTCGATGAGGCCGGAGCGGATGAGGCGCTCGAGATCGGGGGCTGTGGCGTCGGAGCTTGCGGTGAGCACGAGTGTGACCTTCCCTTCGGCGGCACGGGGGCGCCGCCGTCGTCATCGTCTCACGCCCGGCAGACGCGATCCGGGCCGCGCGGCGACTGTGGCCGAATCGGCACACGCCTTCATCTGCCCGCAACAGTCGCCGCCCGCGGGACTCAGCCCGCCGTGCGCGCCGCCCTTACGGCCCGCGGGACTCAGCCCGCCGCGCGCGGCGTCCTTGCCGCCCGGGAGCTCAGTCCGCCGTGCGCGCAGCCTCGCGGCGCCCGAGCACCCAGTCGTAGGCGCCCACGGCCCCGGCGGCCGCGACGACGACGGCGATCGCGGCGAATGCCGCCATGAAGCCGCGGTCCCAGCCGCCGTGGCCCACCGCGAAGAAGAACAGCGCGGTGATGAGCGCGATCCCGATCGCGGTGCCGATCCGCTGCCCCGTCTGGAGCACCCCGCCGGCGGACCCGGCGTAGGCGACGGGCACCTCGGCGAGGGAGAGCGTCTGGTTGGGGCTGATGACGGAGCCCTGCGCGATGCCGACAAAGCACAGCGTGAGCAGCAGCCACCAGACGCTCACCCCGTGTGCCGCATTGAGCCAGACGACGAACGCGCTCGAGGCCAGCCCCAGCAGGCACACCGCGGTGCCGAACACGACGAGCGGGCGGCCCACCTTCGTGACGAGGCGGCCGGAGACGTTGGCGGCGACGATCGAGCACAGCGCCGCGGGCAGGCCGATCATGCCGGCGGCCAGCGCGCTGTAGCCCTTGCCGTCCTGCAGGAACATGGCGATGACCACCCAGATGCTCGTGACGCCCATGAAGTACAGCGACACCAGCAGGGTGCCCGCGCTGAAGCTGCGGGTGCGGAAGAGGGCGAGGTCCACCATGGGTGTGCGCCCGCGCGCCACGGTCCGGCGCTCCCAGCGCACCCAGGCGAACACGAGCGCAAGGCCCACGGGCAGCAGCGCGTAGACCCACAGGCCGGCGGCGTGCTCGAGGAAGGGCACCATGACGGCGAGGATCGCGAGGCCCAGCAGCAGGTTGCCCACCGGGTCCAGGTCGACGCGGGGGCGCGCGGGGTCCCGGCCCGCCGCCGAGGCGCGGGCCGGCTCGCCTTTCGCGCGCGCCTGAGCATCTGCTGCTGCGCGCGGTTCAGCGCCTGCTGCTGCACGCGACTCGTCGCCTGCTGCTGCGCGCGGTTCGGCGCCTGCGCGCGACTCATCTCCTGTGCGCGGCCCTTCGCCGTCTGCGCGGGGTTCGTCCGGGACGGAGCCGCGCCAGGCCGAGGGCGGGAACCACGCCTTGGCCAGCACCACCGCGGCCACGCCGATGGGCACGTTGACGAGGAACGCGAGGCGCCAGCCCCATTCCGCGCCCGCGAGCGCGATGAAGAGCCCGCCGAGCACCGGGCCGATCGCCACGGAGACGCCCACCACGGAGCCGAAGACGCCGAACGCCCTGCCCCGTGCGGCGCCGTGGAAGTACTGCTGGATGAGCCCCACGGTCTGGGGGTTGAGCAGGCCCGAGCCGAAGCCCATGAACACGCGCGCGATGTTGAGCACGAGCGCGTTGGGCGCGAACCCCGCGGCCAGCGAGGCGAGCGCGAAGACGACGACGCCGAGGACGAAGAGCCGGCCGCGGCCCAGCACGTCGCCGGCGCGGCCGCCGGGGACCAGGAGGACGCCGAACGCCAGCGTGTAGCCGGAGAGCACCCACTGGAGGGCCGAGGTGGACGCGCCGATCGTCTCGCCGATCGAGGGCAGCACGACGTTGACGATCGAGACGCTCAGCAGCGACATGAAGAGGGGCACGAGGACCACGGCGAGGATGTGGCGGGATACGTCGGGGGCTTCGTCGTCGGGTCTCACCCGTCTTTGTTACACCCTGGACCGGGACGGGGCAACACGGTCCGCGCACTGGCACGCGCCGCGGTGCGCCCCGCCGGCCCCGCGCCCGTGCGCCGCATGCCCTGTGGGCTTCGAACCCCTGCGCGCGGGGTTCCTGCGCACGGGGTTCCGGCGCACCCCCGGCTCCCCTGAGCCGAGCTCCCGCGCGCCGGCTCCCGGCCCTGGCCTAGGCTGGCTGCGATGGACACCACGACTGTTTTCGGCCCCATCGAGGGGCCGCCGCCCGCCGCGCACGGCGCCGGCCGGTTCGCGCCCAGCCCCAGCGGTGATCTCCACCTGGGCAACCTGCGCACGCTCGTGCTGGCCGCCCTGTTCGCCCGCGCCTCGGGCCGGGCGTTCCGCTGGCGCATCGAGGACCTCGACCGCGTGCGCGCGGGCAGCGCGGAGTCCCAGCTGGCCGATGCCGCGGAGCTCGGCATCGACTGGGACGCGCCGCTCGTCGTGCAATCGGAGCGCACCGCCGCCTATGAGGCCGCGCTGGCCCAGCTGACGGAGCGCGGGGAGGTCTTCGAGTGCTACTGCTCGCGCAAGGACATCCAGGCCGCGCCCACCGCCCCGCACGCTCCCCCGGGTGCCTATCCGGGTACGTGCCGCGACCTGGACGAGGACGAGCGGCGCACCGCGCGGGCGGCACTGGCCGAGGCGGGACGGCAGCCCGCACTGCGGCTGCGCAGCTCACTGCGCGAGGCGCGGGCACACGATGCGCTGTTGGGCACGCTCACCGCCCCGCTCGACGACTTCGTGCTGCGCCGCGGGGACGGCGTGTTCGCCTACAACCTCACCTCCGTCGTCGACGACGGGGCCGCGGGGATCGACCAGGTGGTGCGCGGGGACGACCTTGCGTCCTCGGCGCCGCGGCAGGCCGACCTCGCCGCCCGCCTGGGCATCGAGCCGCCCGCCTACGCGCACGTCCCGCTCGTGCTCTCCGCCTCCGGCGCGCGCCTGGCCAAGCGCGATGGCGCGGTGACGCTCCAGGAGCTGCGCGCGCTCGGCTTCGACGTCTGGGGCTGGATCGGCCGGTCGTCCGGGTTCGGGGCGTGGGGCTCGTTCGCCGAGGCGCTGGGCGAATTCGACCCGGCCCGCCTGGTCCGCGAGCCCGCGGTGTTCATACCGCCGGAGTGAGCATCCGCTCCCCGCTCGAGTGGGGCTTCTCCCCGGGTGGGGTGGTTATCCCCGGTCGCCGAGCAGGCCTCCTCCCCCCGGTCCGCTGGGACCGAGCACCGCACGCCGGGGGCGGAGCCCCGTGCGGCTCAGGCCGCCCGCGCGGCGCGCTCGGCGATGACGCGGCGGTAGATGCCCTCGAACGTGTCGAGCGTGGTCTCGATGTCGTGCAGCGCGGCCACCTCCTGGGAGGCGGCGCTGAACTCGGCGAGCCGCTCGGGCGAGGCGGCGCACAGTTCCTCGAAGGCCCGCGTGTAGCCCTCCACGCTGTTGGGCTCGATGAGGTAGCCGTTGACCCCGGAGCGGCACAGGTGCGGCAGCGCCACGGAATCCGCGAGCACGACGGGCTTGCCGGACGCCAGGGCCTCGAGTGTCGCGATGCTCTGGAGCTCCGCGGTGCTGGGCATGCAGAAGAACGTGGCGCGGCGGTAGGCGTCGACGAGCCCGGTCTCGCTGACCTTGCCGAGCAGGTGCACGCGATCGGCGACTCCCAGCTCGCGCGCAAGCTGCTCCAGGGGGCCGCGCTGCTCGCCGGCGCCCACGATCTCCGCGTGGAGGTTCGCGGCGGGATCCATGGCGGCGACGGCCCGGATGATCTCGTCGATGTGCTTCTCGCGGCTCAGCCGCCCGACGAAGAGGACCGTGGGGTGGTCGGCCCCACCCGCCGCGGCGCGCTCGGCCGCGCTGGCGGGGTGGAACCGGGAGAGGTCGATGCCGCAGGAGACCGCCTGGATGGGGGCCTCGAAGCCGTGCGCGGTGAGCAGGTCCGCGGCGAGCTGGGTGGGCACGGTGATGTGGGCGGCCAGCTCGAACTTGCGGCGCAGATCCCACCAGACGGTGCGCGTGGCCGCGCCGACGAGGGGCGGGGGCACCGGCAGGTAGGGCTTGACGTTGTCCGGCATGAAGTGGTTCGTCGCGACGACGGGGATGCCGCGCTTCTCCGCCTCGGTGAACGCGTAGCGCCCCACGACGAAGTGGGCCTGCGTGTGGACGACATCGGGTTGGATCTCATCGAAGAGCGCGCTGAGCTCCGGCTTGGCCTGCCATGGGAAGCAGATCGTCCAGGAGGGGTGGAAGTACCAGCGGTGGGCGGTCACGTAGTGCACCGTGACCCCGTCGACGATCGCCTCGTGAGCGCGGCATGTGGGCGAGGGCGCGATGACGTGGACGTCGTGGCCGCGCGCGGACAGGCCGGCGGCGAGGTTCTCCGCGAACTTCGCGGCGCCGTTGACCTCTGGGGCGTACGTTTCGGCGGGAATGCAGATGCGCAGCCGCGGCCGCAGTTCGCTGCCGGTGCCGGCTGCTGCTCGCTGGTTGTCGGAGAAGTCGGTCAGTTGGCTCACCTGATCAGTTGTGCTGCGCGGCGGAGTCCTCCGCACGGCGCATCTTGCGTTCGCGCTCCCGCGCTATCGCGTCGGGATGATATCGGGACAATACAACGACCGCGCAGCAGGCAACCAATCCCGTGACCGCCATCACGACTACGAGCCACCAGGGGGCATGGGAGGCCTCGCCCAGCACGACGGCGCCCAGGATGACCGCGAAGATCGGGTCGATGACGGTCAGCCCGGCGATCACCGTCTCCGGGGGCCCCGCCGCGTAGGCGGCCTGGACGAACCACGAGCCCACGGCCGAGCCGGTGACGAGCGCCGCCACGGCCAGCCAGCTCACGGCGCCGAAACCGCCGTGGAGGAACTGGACGGCGACGAGGTGGACGTTCGTGGCCACGCAGCCGAACTGCAGGCCGGCGCCCAGCACGAGGACGAGCTGGCGCGGCCGGCGGTAGACGAGGATGGTGAGGAGGAAGAGCGCGGAGATGCCGAGCCCCACCCACGAGACGATGTTCGCCCGCAGCCCGTCCTGCACCTCGGACCGCGCCGTGAGCGCGGACAGGGCGACGAAGACCGCGACGCCTGCCACGCACACGATGACGGAGATGCCCACGCGCTTGCCCACGCGCAGGCCCCGGTAGTGCACGCCCAGCAGGACGGACACGAGCAGGGAGGCGGCGCCGATCGGCTGGACGACCATGACGGGCGCGATCGCCAGGGCGATGACGTTGCAGGCGATGCCCAGGCCCATGACGAGCGTGCCGAGCACCCACGTGCGGTCCCGGAACAGGCGGAAGACGGCGGTGATGCCGAACGCCTTCGCATCGTCGTGGTCGTCGGCGACACCGCTGTGCTGGAGCATTGCGCCGTACCCCAGCGCCACGGCGGCGGCCAGCGCCAGGGCGATCGCGATGAGTGTGGTCACGCCCACGAGTGTAGCGAGCGCCCTGAATGGCGTTCTGCGGATACCCTCAGGCGGCAGCGAGGCGCGGGAACAGCGCCAGGGCGTTGAGCCGGTCGATGCCCTCCTTCACCGGCTGGGCGAGGCCGGCGCCGTCGAACTCGCTGCGCATGAGGCCCACCGCGGGCGCCGGCGCGAACGGGAAGTCCGAGCCATAGACCACCTGCGTGTCCAGCGCCACCCGCAGCAGGCTGGGCAGGGCGGAGGGCGTGGAGCTCAGCGCGACATCGAACCAGAATCGCTGCAGCAGCGCACCGTAGCGGCGCACCGCCCGGTCGCGGTCCAGCAGCAGAGCGGCCTGCTTCCACTTCGGCTCGCGGTTGGCCAGGGTGAGGATGACGCGATAGGAGATGTAGGGCAGGAAGCCCCCGGCGTGGGCGAGGACGAAGCGGATGTCCGGGTAGCGCTCGAGCGCCCCGGAGAGGATGAGGCTGAGCGCGGTGCGGGTCGTGTCGAGCAGGAAGTCGGCGGTGAACGCGGGCACGCCCGGCACGGGCTCGGCGGGCAGCTCGCCGGGGTGGACGAAGACCACCGCGCGCCGCTCGTGGAGGAACGCGAGGAGCCGGTCGAAGGCGGGATCGCCCAGGTACAGGCCCTCGGAGTTGGCGAGCAGGACGATGCCGTCGGCACCCAGCTCGTCGAGCGCATAGGCGGCCTCGGCGATCGCGCCGTCGACGTCGGGCAGCGTGAGCGTGGCGAAGAACCCGAAGTGCGCGGGGTCGTCGTGGCGGACCTGGGCGGCCTCCTCGTTGACTCGCCGCCCCCAGCGGCGCGCCTCACCGGCGCCGCCGAACCAGACGCCGGGGGTGGACACGGAGAGCACGGCCGTTTCGATGCCGTTGTGCTTCATGAGGTGCCGGGAGCGCTCCGTACTCCACTCCGGGACGTCGATGCCGCCGGGGCGCACCCCCTTGTCCCGCAGCAGGCGCGCGTAGTCGCGCGGGACGATGTGGTGGTGCAGGTCGATGCGGCGCGGATTGTCCACTGGCGGATCCTTCGAGGGTGGGGCACGACGGCGAGGGTGGTACGACGGGCTGTGAGCCGGAGGCGATCGGGACAGCCCCTGGCGGGTCGTTCCGGGCGGAGTGGCCGGGGCTGAGCCTACGCCTCGGCGGCGGTGCGGGCGCACGGCCAGCCGCGCAGGCTCGGGGAGGCGGGCGCGCCGTGAGCGCGGGGGTAGTCGCCGGGCCGGAGCGGTGGCATGCTTCACGGCATGAGGAGGATGCCGAGGTTCGCCGTGTGGGCGCTCGCGATCGGAGCCGCGCTCCTGGCGGTGGCATTCGCGATCCAGGGGCAGTTCGGAGTGCTGCAGCCCTCGGCCGAGCTGGCGCGGTTCTACGGAGTGTTCGGCACGGTCATCCCCGCCGTCTGCTTTCCGCTGGGCCTGCTGGCACTGGGGGCTGGGATCGGCGCGATCGTGCAGGCCGCGGTGGGCGCCCCGCGCACCGGCGGTCCCGTGGAGCCGGCCGGTGGCGACGAGCGTGCGCAGCGTGGGGAGTCGCCCCGCGTCCGCCGGTGAGCCTCAGTCCCCGTCCAGCGCGTCCAGCGCTGCGGGCAGGGTGCCATGCTCGCCAGGGGCGAGAGGAGGACCGGCAGGGCCGAGCACACGGCGACCGCGGCGAAGATCCACAGGGTCGGCACGAGGCCGCACGCGTGGCCCAGGAGACCGGCCGCCAGCCCGCCCAGCGGCATCGGACCCCAGACAAGGAAGCGGATGGACGCGTTCATGCGCCCCAGCAGGGGCTTGGGGCAGAGCCGCTGGCGGAAGCTCACCAGGGTGACGTTGGACAGCACCGCCGCCCAGGACATCGCGCTCCATGCGGCCACCATCGTGGGCAGCGGGGGCAGCCACGAGGCCGCGGGCAGCAGGAGCGGTGCGGCTCCCGCAAGGTCTGCGGCCACGGCGATCGCCCGCCCCTCGCCCAGTACTCGCTGTGCCCAGCCCGCCGACAGCGCGCCGAGGACTCCGCCCAGCGCGCGGCCCATCACGAGGCTGAGCTGGAATGGGCTGAGGCCCAGCGCCCCCAGCGCGTGGAGGACGAGCAGGGCGGAGGCCGCCGCGGAGGCGCAGTTCGCCATCCCCGTGCACAGGATGATGCGCCGCAGGATCGGGTGGCCGAGGACGAACGCGAGGCCCCCGCGGATCTCCGCGACGAGGCGCGGGCGCCCGGCGGCCGAGGGGGTGTCCTCCCGGTGGCGGATACGGCTCACGAAGAGGCTGGAGAGCGCCATGTACACGCTCGTGGCGCCCACGGTCAGCGGGCCGCCGAGGAGGCCGATGAGGCCTGAGGCCAGCGACGGGCCCGCCACCGCCGCCGTCTGCTGGCTCGCCTGCAGCCTGCCATTGGCCGTTCCCAGCCAGTCGGCTTCGACGATATCCGGCAGCTAGGACTGGTTCGCGATGTCGAAGAAAACCGTGACCACGCCTGCCGCCCAAGCGAGGGGAACGGTCAGTAGGAGGCCGGCGCGCAGCAGGTCGCCCACGACGATCACGCGCTTCTTGCGCATCCGGTCGACCCACGCGCCGGCGGGGAGGCTGATGAGGAGGAACGCCGCGGTTTCGAGGGCGGAGAGAATGCCCATCTGGAGAGCCCCGGCATGCAGCAGCTGGACGGCGATGAGCGGGATCGCGAAGGCCGCAAACGCGTTGCCGAACACGGAGACCGTGTCGCCCATCCACGGCAGCCGGAAGTCGCGGCGGACGCTCATCCTCGGTCCTCGCTCGCAGGAGAGTCCGGCCTGCTGCACGCGGTACCCTCAGGCGGTTCGGGCTGTGCGGGGGTCGGTGCGGACATGTCCTCGCCCTCGAGTGAGGGGAACCGCTCATCCAGGACGAGGCCCTGTGGTACGAGGCCCTGCGGCGGTTCGGCGGGGCTCACACCGGCTGCCGAGCCGGATGCTCGAACAGTCGCTCCATCACCAGTCTGGCTGCTGCATCCGCTCGCCGTCGCTCACAGATCGCCGAACGGCGCCGCGTAGCGGATGCGCCCGCGTGGCAGGGGCCCGCCCTGCAGGCTGAGTGCCATGAGCGCGTCGTCGGGCACCGGCGTCCGCAGCCAGATGCCGTGCGCGCTCGCGCGCTCGAACCCGAAGCGCGGGTAGTACTGCGGGTGGCCCAGGACCACGACCGCGTCCTCTCCGCTCGCCCGGGCCGCTTCCAGGGCCGCGCGGGTCACGGTGCTGCCGACGCCCGTGTTCTGGCGCCCCGGCAGGACCGCGCACGGCGCCAGGCACAGCGCCGTCGAGTCGTCGATCCAGCAGCGCGTCAGCAGCGCGCAGCCCACCACGCGCCCGGTGGGCTCGGCGCCGGCCATCGCCAGCTGCGGGATCCACGCCTCGTCCGTGCGCAGCGCGTCGACGAGCTCCGCCTCCTCGGGGCCGGGAAAGGCCGCCAGCAGCAGCTCCCGCACGCCGTCGCGCTGCGCGGCGGTCTCCGGACCGATCGTGAGGTCGTCGCCCATGGGGCGCTCCTTCCCGGTGCGGTGCTCGGCCCATCGCCTGCGGCCGCACCGCATTCCAGCGTTCCTGAGGTGTTCGGCTGCGTTCCCGCAGCGCTCGGCGGCGCGTGGCGGGCCGCACGCCCGACGGCCCCCTTGCCACGGCGAAGGGCCCCAGACTCTCGTCTGGGGCCCTTCGAGTGCGCTCCCCCGGCTGGGCTCGAACCAGCGACCCTTCGATTAACAGTCGAATGCTCTGCCAACTGAGCTACGGAGGAAGAACGTGCCATGCACGCGAGTAAGAACTCTAACGCACCTGCGACCGGCCGGCAAATCGCCGGCCGCTACCGGCGCCCCGCTCTCGTGGCAATCCCCCAACGTGCCCCTCTGGCACTCCCCTCACGTCATGCCGCCGACACCTCGCCGCGACGCGCACCCACACCCCGCCGCAAACCCGCGCAGCCCCCTGCAGCCCGCACGCGGGACGTGAGACACGTCCGTGTTGAAACATTTCCCCGAAGCCCCAATATCGGCCCTGGCCTGGGGGTTTACCCCACCTCGAGGTCACGGGAGGATCACGCGAGGGTGAAATTGATTCAGAACCGCAATGTCTGTGTCATACTCGGTGAGCGCTTCGTGATGAGCGCACAGGATTCGCGCTCACCCGGCGCAGTTCGACCGTTTGACCACAGCGACAGGGCCCCCTTCCTTTCCCAGCCCTGCGCCCAACGATCCAAGGGGAAGTACATGAAGTTCAGGTCTGCCAGCGCGGCTGCCCTCATCGCAGCTGTCGTCGCCTCCGGCGGCACCCTCACCGCCACCAGCGCTTCGGCGGTGAGCCTGGGCGGCTCCTCGAGCCACAGCTCCTCGCACCACAAGAAGAGCTCGCCCAAGAAGCACTCGTCCAAGAAGAAGGCCTCCAAGAAGAAGTTTTCGAAGAAGAAGTCGAGCGCCGCCGCCAAGCGCGCAGCGATCGTCAAGACCGCCCGCAAGAACCTGCACGTGAAGTACCGCTACGGCGGCACCACCCGCAAGGGCTGGGACTGCTCGGGCTTCACCCGCTACGTCTACGGCAAGAACGGCATCAAGCTGCCCCACTCCTCGTCGGGCCAGAAGAGCAAGGGCCACCGCGTCTCCGCGAAGAACGCGAAGGCCGGCGACCTCATCTGGAGCCCCGGCCACGTCGCCATCAAGTCCAACAAGAAGGGCAAGATGTTCGACGCGGGCGGTCACCGCACCAACACCACCGAGCGCTCCTATGCATGGATGGTCGCCCAGGGCGCGCGGTTCATCCGCCTGACCTGAGCCTCCGGCGCCCCAGCTCCGGGCGCACGCGAAGCCGGCCCCGCCTCTGCACAGCAGGGCGCGGGCCGGCTTCGCGTTTCCCGCCGCCCCGCACGCACTCCCCCGCCGCTGCCCGCCGCCACCCAGGAGCCCCCATGCCCGCCTCGCCCGTTCCCGCCTTCGCGCAGGTCGCCGAACTGCCCATCCTCGTGGACCGCGCCGTGCCGGATGAGTGGATCGACGTCAACGGCCACATGAATATCGCGCACTACCTTGACGTGTCCTCGGACGCGGTGACGGCCTTCATGAACGACCTGGGGCTCGCGCAGTCCTACCGCGATGAGCGCGGCCTGGGCGTCTTCACCGCCGAACAGCACCTGAGCTACTACTCCGAGCTCCACGCGGGCCAGCGCCTCACCGCCCACGTGCGCCTCGTGGGCGTGAGCTCGAAGGCCATCCACCTCCTCGCGTTCGTCCTCGACCCCGCCCACGACCGCCTTGCGATGGTCTTCGAGACGGTCCTCGTCCATGTGGACCTGCGCGCGCGCAGCGCGGCACCGGTGCCGGCAGACCTGCGGGAACGGCTCGACGCCAGCGCCGCCGAGCACGCGGGCCTAGCCTGGGAGCCGCCCCTGTGCGGCGTCATGGGCGTGCGCGGCTGAGCACCTGAGCCACGGCCCGGGCCGCCGCGGCATCGCCGTCGTCGGCGACCACCGCCCAGCTGCCGCGCGGCTCGCTGCCCCAGCTCCACGCGGCTCCGGCGGTGCGCTGCTGCCCGGCGCGCAGCGCCGCGCGCATCGCGGCGACGTGGGCCGTCAGGCTCTCGTCCCGCTCCCCCGCCGCCGCGGCGCGCCCAGGCGCGTGCGCGTCGGCCGGCTCGGTGACGGGTCCGGTGCCCTCCGCGGCCATGCGCAGCACCACGGAGCGTCCCGCCCGCGCCGAGGCCAGCGCGCCGGCCGCGGCGAGCGGGCTCGAGCGCACCTGCGCGCCCCGTCCCTCCGGCGCCGCCGCGGCCAGGCCGAGCGCGCCCGTGTCCGTGCCGAGGCCCTGCGGCGATGCCCCGGCCGCGGCGGCAACGGCCACCGGGCCGCCGGGGTAGAGCCCGGTGCGCGAGCCCGTGGGGTCGCCGCCGCTCCCGCCGGTTGAGCGCCCGTCCGCTGCACCCCCATCCGCTGCGCGCCCGTCGCCCAGCGCCGCGACGGTGCCGTCCGGGCGCACGAGCGCCGCGTGCACCGCGGGGTGCTGGGCCAGTGCGGTATCGAGTGACTCCTGGGCGGGAATGTCGAGGGAGGTCGCCACCGGCGCACCGCGCTGGGCCGACCCGGTGCGCTCGGGCTCCGGGAGGTCCGCATCGGCCGCGGCGGCTCCCTCGGCATCCCCGTCGGCCACCGTGCGCGAGGCCCGCTCGGCGTCGGCCGGCCCCACGATCCGGACCGCAAAGCCCGGGCGCCCGCGCAGCGCGGAGTCGAAGGCCCGCTGGATCCCCGACTGCCCCACGAGCTGCCCCGCCCGGACGGCGGGGCCGCCGGCGCGGATCTGCTCCGCCGTGGCCGGACCCACGCGGCCCAGGGCGCTGGCCGCGAACCCGGTGCGCAGCGCGATCGGCCGGCGCTGGGCGTGGAAGACGGTGCCCGCCAGCGGTCGCAGCCGGCCCGCCAGCCGCCGGTATTCGCTGCGGCGCAGCGTGATCGCCTCGACGAACGCGTGGGGCTTCGCGCGCGCCACGCGGGCGGCCAGGGCCTCCCCGTCCACTCCCGTAATGGCCGCCGTGCGCCGCGCGACGGCGGCGGGGTCCTTCGCCCGTGCCCTCTCGATGCCCACGGCGACGATGTCCTGCGTGCTGGCGATCGCGGTGCCGTCCGCCGCGGTGACCGGCCCGCGCTCGGCGCCGGTGGTCTCGACGGCGAAGCCGCGGCGCTGGCTCAGCCGGGGGTGGATGATCGCGGGATCCCACACGGCGCGCCACGAGAGGCGCTCCTTGCGCACCGTCAGCGCGCTGTCATAGGTCCAGTCGGGGACCTGCGTGGCCGATCCGGGGTCCGTGATCCAGCCGATGCGCACCCGGGCCGTCGCATGCGCATCGTCGGTGCGCGTGACCTCGCCGACGTCGACGACTGCGGGATGGGCCACCCCCAGCGCGCCCAGCGGCGCAAGCGCCCGCTTGGCCCCCGCATCGGCGGCCCCGGGATCGGTCCACGGGCCGGAGCCCACGGCGCCGGACTCGAGGGACTCGGCGGCGCGGCGGGCCGCGGAGTCCGGTGTCGTGCCCATGTCCGGGTTGAGCCGGATGAGCAGTCCGAGGCCCAGCCCCAGCGCGACGAGGAGGATCGCCGCGAGCACAATGCGCGCGCGCTTCATCGGCCGGTCTCCCTCCCTGTGTTTGGATGGAGTCTAATGAACGCGCAGCCACAGACCCCCCACAGTGCCCGGACCGGGCGGCCCGGTCCGCTTGCCCACGCCCAGCGCGGCGGCCGCATCGCCTCCCTGCGCTCGCCCGAGGGCCGCGAGCTCGTCGCCCGCATGCTCGCCGCGCTCTACGCCTATGCGGGCCTCGCCGCCGCCCTCCTGTGGCTGCTGGGCCGAGTCGCCCCGACCGTCGTCGTGTGGCCGGTCCTGGCCTCCGGGGCGCTCAACATCCCCATCGCGCCCTCCCCGGTCTCCGTGGTGCTGCTGTGCCTGCTGGCCTGGGGGCTCAAGCGCCGCATGCGCCTGGCCCTCATCCTCGTGGTCATCACCGAGGTGCTGGGCGCGCTCATCTCCGTGCGCGCCCTGTTCTGGATCTGGACGCACGGCGTGCGGACGCACCCGCCGCAGTGGGTGGCGCTGCACACCGCGCTCGAATCCGTGGCGATCCTCGCCTGCGCGTTCTTCATCGTCGTCACCTGGTGGCTGCGGCCCGCCTATCCCGCCCGCGTGCCCGGCCGCGCCGTCGCCCGGGCCGGTGCCGTCCTGGGCGTGGGGCTGCTCGCGTGCGTCCTGTGGGCGGCGCTCATGTCCCAGCTCACCGCGCGCAGCGCCGAGCCGGGCATCCTCTCCGTGCTCGTGTCGTTCGTCCGCTCGTTCGGGCTGGGCCGCCCGCACTCGGGCGAGCTGCCGAGCCTGCCCATCTGGGTGCCCGGCACGATCTCGCTGCTCATCTCCGCCACCCTGGTGCTGGCCGCCTACGTCCTCATGCGCCCCGTCCAGTCGACCCACCGCTGGTCCGGCGAGCAGGAGGTGCGCCTGCGCGAGCTGCTGGCGCGCTGGCCCCAGGCGGACGCGCTGAGCTACTTCGCCACGCGCCGCGACCGCGAGGCCGTCTTCGCCCCCTCGGGCGCCGCCGCCGTGACCTACCGGCAGCAGGGCGCGCACTCCCTGGCCGGGGGCGATCCCGTGGGCGACCCCGCGCAGTGGGGCGCGGCGATCGCGGCCTGGCTCGAGCACTGCCGCACCCGCGGGCAGATCCCGGTCGCCTGCTCCGTCTCCGAGGCCGGGGCGCGCGCGTACTCCGCGTTCGGACTGGCCGTCATCCCGCTGGGCGACGAGGCCGTCATCGATGTCGACCGCTTCGACCTCAAGAAGGCCGCGATGACCCCGGTGCGCCGCGCCGCCGATCGCGCCGCCCGCGCCGGCGCGCAGATCCGCATCCGCCGCCAGGGCGAGATCGCCCCCGCCGAGCTCGCCGACCTCGGGACCCTGGCCGAGGCGTGGCTGCGCGGGGCCGACGACCGCGGGTTCTCCATGGCGCTCAACCGCTGGGGCGATCCGGCCGATTCCAGGACCGTCGTGGTCGAGGCCCTCGTCGACGAGGCGCCCGTGGGCCTGCTGACGTTCGTCCCGGCCGGCGCCTCGACGATCAGCCTCGACGTCATGCGCCACGCCGTCCAGGCCCCCAACGGCGTGACCGAGGCCATGGTCGCGGCGCTCGTGGCATGGTGCGGGGACAACGGGATCGCCGCCGTGTCGCTGAACTTCGTCGTGGGCCGGCGCATCTTCTCCGAGTCCGAGCGGATCGGGGCCGGGCCCGTCACCCGCTTCAACAGCCGCGTGCTCACGTTCTTCAACCGCTTCTTCCAGCTCGAGAGCCTCTACCGCTCCAATGCGAAGTACGACCCGCTGTGGTTCCCGCGCTTCATCTGCATCCCGGATGCGACCTCCCTGCTGCCGGCGGGCGTGGCGTTCTCCATGGCGGAGGGCTTCCTGCCCGAGGTGTTCGGCCGCATCCGCTCGACCGGGACCCTGGCCGCCGACCAGCTCGAGCGGATCGCGCAGCTGGGCGCGCTGCCGGCGCACGAGGCGCCCCACGGCCCCCGGCGCTCCCCCGTCTTCCACCACCGGCTCGCCCACGCGCGGGCGCTGCAGGACGCCGGGCACAGCCCGTACCCGATCGGCGCGTTCGACGGGATCGCCCTGGCCGACCTGCCCGCGGCCGGTCCGGAGCCCGCCGCGCTGCTGGCCGCGTGGCCGGCCGCGCGGCCGGTGGTGGCGCGCATCCGCCGGCTGCGCCGCCACGGGGGCGTCGTCTTCGCCGAGCTCGTCGACGGCCGCGCTCACGTCCAGGCGGTCCTCGAGCGCTCGGCGCTGGGCGAGGACTTCGGGGTGTGGGAGCACAACCTCGACACCGGCGACCTCGTCGCGGTCACCGGCCGCCCGGGCGCCTCGCGCAACGGCACTCCGTCGGTGCTCGTCAGCGCCGTGGAGATCGAGTCGAAGGCGCTCGTGCCCATCCCCTTCGACGGGATCGCCGACCCCGAGTTCCGGGCCCGCCACCGCTCCCTCGATCTGCTCACGAGCCCGGCCGAGCTCGAGACGCTGCGCCAGCGCTCGGCGGTCATGGCCGAGGCCCGCGCGTTCCTCACCGCCCAGGGGCTGCGCGAGGTCGAGACGCCGGTGCTCAACACCGTCCACGGCGGGGCGTCCGCGCGGCCGTTCCGCACCTACATCAACGCGTATTCGGCGGACCTCACGCTGCGCATCGCCCCCGAGCTCTACCTCAAGCGCCTGCTCGTCGCGGGCTCCGGGCCGATCTTCGAGTTCTCCCGCAACTTCCGCAACGAGGGCGCCGACACGACCCACAACCCGGAATTCACCGCGCTGGAGGCCTACGTCCCGTTTGCCGACTACACCGTCATGAAGGACCTCACGCAGGGCCTCATCAAGGCGGCCGCCACCACGCTGTTCGGCAGCCCGCGCCTGCCGCTGGGCAGCGTCCGCGGCACGGACTTCACGTGGACCGACGTGGACTACGACTGGCCCATGGTGCCCATCGAGGATGCCCTGAGCGAGCGCCTGGGCCGGCCCGTGGGCCTCGAGACCGATGTCGACGAGCTGCTCGCGATCGCCCGCGAGCACGGCATCCCGATCGGCCCCACGATGGGGCCCGGGGCGATCCTCGAGGAGCTCTACGGCGAGCTCGTCGAGGCCACGACCACCGCGCCCACGTTCTACTGCGACTTCCCCCAGGAGACGTCCCCGCTCACGGGCCCCCACCGGACGAAGCCGGGGCGGGTGGAGCGCTGGGACCTCGTCATCAACGGGATGGAGATGGGCACGGCCTACTCGGAGCTCACGGACCCCGTGGAGCAGCGCCGGCGCCTGACGGAGCAGTCGTGGAAGGCCGCGCACGGCGATCCCGAGGCGATGCAGGTCGACGAGGACTTCCTCGCGGCCCTCGAGGCAGGCATGCCGCCCACCGGCGGGATGGGCCTGGGCATGGACCGCCTCGTCATGCTCCTGACCCGCTCGACGATCCGCCAGGTCCTCACGTTCCCGTTCGTGCGCCCGCGCCGCTGAGCCGCGCCCGAGGCGCGCGCCGGGCGCCCCCGGCCCGCACCTCGGGCGCGGGCCGGGAGCGCAGGCGCTGCCCACCTCGGGCGCGGGCCGGTCGAACGTGCCCAGCCCGGGCGGGTGCGCGGGCTCAGCCCCCGTGCGAGAGCCGCTCGCCCTCCGCCCGCAGCTCGACCTTGCGGACCTTGCCGGAAACGGTCATGGGGAAGGACTCGCGGACCTCGACGTAGCGCGGGATCTTGTAGTGGGCGAGCTTGCCGCGGGAGAACTCGCGGACCTCGTCCGCGGTGAGCGAGGCGACGCCCTCGCGCAGGATGACCCACGCCATGAGCTCCTCGCCGTACTTCTCGTCGCTGACGCCCACGACCTGCACGTCGGCGATCGACGGGTGGGTGTAGAGGAACTCCTCGATCTCGCGCGGGTAGATGTTCTCCCCGCCGCGGATGACCATGTCCTTGATGCGCCCGGAGATGTCGACGTAGCCGTCGGCGTCCATGATCGCGAGGTCGCCCGTGTGCATCCAGCCGCCGGCGTCGATCGCCTCCGCCGTCTTTTCCGGCTCCTCCCAGTAGCCGCGCATGACCGAGTAGCCGCGGGTGCACAGCTCGCCCTTCTGCCCGCGCGGCAGGGTCAGGCCCGTGATGGGGTCGACGATCTTGACCTCGACGAAGGGCATGACGCGGCCCACGGTCTCCGTGCGGCGGGCCAGGGTGTCGTCCGTGCGCGTCATCGTGGACACCGGCGAGGTCTCCGTCATGCCGTAGCAGATGGCGACCTCGGACATGTGCATCTGGGAGATCACGCGCTTCATGACCTCCACGGGGCAAGGCGAGCCGGCCATGACGCCGGTGCGCAGGCTCGTGAGGTCGTAGTCGGCGAAGTTCGGCAGGTCGAGCTCCGCGATGAACATCGTGGGCACGCCGTAGAGGCTGGTGGCCCGCTCCTCGGCGGCCGCGGCCAGCGAGCGCTCCGGGTCGAAGCCGGGCGAGGGGATGATGGCGGAGGCGCCGTGGGAGAAGATCGCGAGGAAGCCGATGACCATCCCGAAGCAGTGGAAGAACGGCACGGGGAGCACCACGCGGTCCTCGCCCGTGTAGGCGAGCACCTCGCCGATCGAGTAGCCGTTGTTGAGCAGGTTGTGGTGGGTGAGCGTCACCCCCTTGGGGAACCCGGTGGTGCCGGAGGTGTACTGGAGGTTGATGGGATCGTCCGCGTCGAGGGCGCCCATGGCCTGGCGCAGCCGCACGGGCATCTTGGCGCCCGCGTCCGAGCCCAGGGCCCGCCCGCGCTCCATGAGCGCGGCGAACGACTCGGACGGCTGGATGGCCGCCGGGCGCTCGTCCTCGCCGGTGACCTCGGCGTGGGCGGTGTCGATGAAGACGAGTTCGAGGCCGCTTGCGCCCTGCGCGACCTCGCGGGCGATCTGCTCGAAGTTCGAATGGGGCGGGGCCGTCAGCTGGCTGATGAGCAGGCGGGTGCCGGACTGCCGGACGACGAACTCGAGTTCGTGCGTCCGGTAGGCCGGGTTGATGTTCACGAGGATCGCGCCGACCTTGGCGCACGCGTACATCGTCAGCGTCCACTCCGGCAGGTTCTGCGCCCAGATCCCCACGCGGTCGCCCTTGGCGATCCCGCGCTCGATGAGCGCGTAGGCCAGGGCATCGACGTCCGACTCGAGCTCCTCGTAGGTCCACCGGCGACCCGAGGGGCGGTCGATGAGCGCGGTCGCCTGCGGTGAGGCGGCGGCAATCCGGGAGAAGTGGCCGCCGATCGTGTCGCCGAGCAGCGGGAACTGCGAGGGTCCCGAGGCGTAGGACAGGGCGGCGGGGGTGCGCTCCGGCTGGGTGGTTGAGGTCACGTCGCTGTGCTCCTTCGAAGGGGTCTGCTCGAGCGGGCCCGTGAGGGTGCTCCGCGTCACATCGAAGCCTAGCCCAGGGCGGCTGGCAGGATGGGGCCATGAGCGAATCCAACGCCGACACCCTGGCCCACTTCCCGACGCACGCCACGGACATCCTGCGCTACGGCGACACGGACCGGCAGGGGCACGTGAATAACGCGGTCTACGCCACGTTCTTCGAGACCGGCCGCGTGGCGCTGCTGGCAGACGCCCTGGGCCCCGGGGACGCCTGGCCGGGTGAATTCGTGCTCGCCCAGATCACCATCGAGTACCTGCGCGAGGTCCACTGGCCGGGCACCGTGACGATCGGCTCGCGGGTGCAGCGCCTGGGCACCACCTCCCTCACCGTCGACCAGGAGCTCGCCAGCGGGGGCGAGGTGTGCGCGCGGGCGCGCAGCGTCATGGTCCAGATCGACGCGCACACGCGCCGCCCGCTGCCGTTGGACGAGGGTGCTCGCGGCGCGTTCGCGCGCTTCACCGCCGCGGGTGAATGACGCGAGCGAGTGATGCGGGCGAGTGACGGTGCCGGATGACGCGGCACGTCACGATTCTCAGAACAACGTCCCACCATGTGAAATGAGGCCCCTGGCAACGGCCGGTGTTACGCGTTCGAAACGGGCACGGTGCTAGTGTTCCCGGCAGATTGTTGCCCGCCTCACATGGAGTTCACATGGCCATCGACTTCCCCGCCGAGGGGGCCGCGCTGCTGCCCGACCTCGTCGAGCTCCGCCGCACCCTGCATCAGATCCCGGAGCTCGGCAACGAGCTGCCGCTCACCCAGTCCGAGGTGCTCTCCGCGCTCGACGGCCTGCCGTTGGAGATCACCCTGGGCCGCAGCGTCTCGTCCATCACCGCCGTGCTGCGGGGCGGTAAGCCCGGTCCGGTAGTGCTCCTGCGCGGCGACATGGACGCCCTGCCCCTGCACGAGGAGTCCGGCGAGGAGTTCGCCTCCGCCAACGGCCGCATGCACGCGTGCGGGCATGACCTGCACACCGCGGGCCTCGTGGGCGCCGCCCGCCTGCTCGCGGCCCACCGGGACGAGCTGCCCGGTTCCGTCATCTTCATGTTCCAGCCCGGCGAGGAGTCCCCCGGCGGGGCGCAGCCGATGATCGCCGAGGGCCTGCTCGACGCGGCCGGCGACCGGCCCATCGCGGCCTACGGGATCCACGTGGGACCCGGGCCGCTCGGCGAGTTCGCCACGCGCCCGGGCACCATGCTCGCCGGCGTCAACGACCTGCACGTCGTCTTCCGCGGAGTCGGCGGCCACGGCTCGGCGCCCCACCTGGCGCAGGACCCCGTGCCGGCGGCCCTGGAGTTCGGCACGGCCATCCAGTCGCTTGTCACCCGCAGGTTCAGCGTCTTCGACCCGGTGGTCGCCACTGTCACGCAGCTGCAGGCCGGCACCGCCGTCAACATCATCCCGGACACGGCGACCGTGGGCGCCACCGTGCGCACGCTGTCGAAGGACAGCACCGCGCGCTTCGGTCCGCTCGTCACCGAGCTGGCGGAGGGCATCGCCGCCGCCCACGGTGTCAGCGCCGAGGTCGACTGGGTCGAGCACTACCCGGTGACCGTCAACGACGACGCGGAGGCCGACTTCGCGCTGCGCACGCTGAGCGCAGAGTTCGGCGCCGCGCGCGTCATCACCGCACCCGATCCGCTCATGGGCTCCGAGGACTTCTCGTTCGTCCTCGAAGAGGTGCCCGGCTGCTTCCTGTTCCTGCGCTGCACGCCTGCGGACACGGACCTCGAGACCGCGCCGAACAACCATTCGGCCCACATCCGCTTCGACGACTCCGTCCTGGGCGACCAGGCGGCCGCGCTCGCACAGCTGGCCTACGAGCGGCTGCGCGCCGGCTAGAACCCAGCGCGGGCGCGAGCGCGCCCGCCCACTGAGCCCGGGTCGCCTCGGCGGCCCCTCCCATCCCGCACCACCGGCACCGGCAAAGGAAACCCATGACACCCATCTACGCAGCCGCGATCGTGCTGGCGTTCGTCGCCCTGGGCGAGCTCGTCTCGATCTGGTCGAAGGCCCGCGTGCCCAGCCTGCTCGTCGCCATGCTGGGCGTGTTCATCGTCGCGAAGGCCGGGATCATCCCCGACTCCGTCGTGAATGACTCGACCCTGCTCCAGGCCTACACGATCCTCTCCGCGCCCCTGCTGTTCCACATGGGCTCGATCATCCCGCTCAACACCCTGCTCAAACAGTGGCGCTCGGTGCTCATCTCCGTGGCCGGCATGGCCGTGGCCGTGGGCCTGCTGTTCGCCGTGGTCGGCCCGCTCTTCGACTTCCAGACGGTCATCGCGGGCGCCGGCCCGCTGGCCGGCGGCATCGTCGCCACGGGCCTGACGACGGAGGGCCTGACGAAGGCCGGTGTGGCCTCGACGATCGTCGTGCTGCCCGCCCTCGTGCTCATGCTCCAGTCCGTCCCCGCCATGCCGATGACGAACTTCCTGCTGCGCCGCTTCGCGATCGGCGTGCGCGACAGCGGGGAGCTCACGCGCCTCGCGGCCGAGAACCAGGCGGCCCAGGAGCACCAGGCCAAGCGCAAGAAGCTCGTCAACCTGCCCCAGGACCTCGTCGACAACCAGCTCTTCGTCCTGTTCCTCGTGCTCGTGGGCGGTTCGCTCGCCACGTTCCTGGGCGGCATCACCCACATCCCGTCGTCCATCGTCGCGCTCATCCTGGGCATCGTGTCCACGTACTTCGGCTTCACGCCGGAGCGCACGCTGGAGAAAGCGAACTCGTTCGGCCTGGCGATGGCGACCGTCATCGCGGTCGTCATGGCCCCGCTGCTCAAGGCGACGCTGGCCGATGTCATCGCGGCGATCCTGCCGGTGCTCGCCATCCTCGTGGTGGGCGGCATCGGCATCATGCTGGGCGGCTTCCTCGCGACGAAGCTGCTGAAGTGGCGTTCGGCGCTCGGCATGTCCGTGGCGCTCACCGCCATGTACGGCTTCCCGGCGGACTACCTGCTGACGAACGAGGTGGCCCGCTCCACCGGCCGCGACGACGAGGAGCGCAAGGCCCTGCTCGACGTCATGCTCCCGCCGATGCTCGTGGGCGGCTTCACGTCCGTGAGCGCGGGCTCGGTCGTCATCGCGAGCATCCTCGTGAGCTTCATCTGAGGCGCGCTCTCGCCCGGCTCCGCTAGGAGCCCGGCACGGCGAAGGGCCCGGCAGCCGAGCGGCTGCCGGGCCCTTCGCGCTGTCGCTGCGGACTGCCTCAGCGGGCCTGCACGCCGTTCTTGAACACGTGGCGCACGCGCTGGCGGATGTCGCCGACCCCGGTCTCGCGCAGGTCCCCGTCGAGGACCACGAGGTCCGCCGCCGTGTCCGCGGCGATCGTGCCGATGTCCTCGCGGCCCAGGACGGCGGCGGCCCTCGTGGTCGCCGCGCGCAGGGCGTCGACGTCGGTGAGCCCGATCGCGGCGAGCAGCTCGATCTCCTCGAGGTTCTCCCCGTGGGGGCCCACCCCGGCGTCCGTGCCCATCGCGATCGTCACGCCGGCCTCGTAGGCCCGGCGCACGGAGTCGTCGTGAGCGTCGGCGACGCGCTTGGCCTTCTCCACGAGCACCGGCGGCAGCGGCACGCCCGCGTCGGCCGCCGCGATGACCGCGCGCGGGGCCTGGAGCGTGGGCACGAGGACGGCACCGGCGTCCTTCATCATCTGGATCGCCTCGTCGTCCAAGTAGATGCCGTGCTCGATCGTCTTGACCCCGGCGCGCAGGGCGTTCTTGATGCCGTTCGTGCCCTGTGCGTGGGCCATGACGTACGTGCCCTGGGTTTGCGCCTCCTCGACGATGACCTCGATCTCCGCCTGCGTGAACTGCGAGTGGCGCGGATCGTCGGCTGGTGAGAGCACACCGCCGGTCGAGCAGATCTTGATGTGGTCCGCCCCGGCCCGCAGGATCCGGCGCACGGCCTTGCGGACCTCCTCGACACCGTCGGCCACGCCCGAGGGGCGTCCCGGGTGCTCCATGAGCATGGGCGAGTCGATGCCCGAGGGCATGTGTCCGTCACCGTGGCCACCGGTCTGGGACATGATCGTCACCGCGATCGTGAGGTCGGGTCCCTCCGTGAGACCCGTTTCGAGGGCCGCGCGCACACCGGCATCGGCGCCGCCGGCATCGCGGGCCGTCGTGACGCCGCCGTGCAGGGTCTTGCGCAGGTGGTCCGCGGCCTTGAAGAACTGGAGGGAGAACGGCTCGGAGAAGGCAGCGAGCGAGCCTGCCTGCGCGGTCGTCACGTGCACGTGCAGGTCGATGAAGCCGGGGGTGAGTGTGGCACCGGTGCAGTCGATGACCGTGCTGTCCGCGGGGCGCTCCGGTTCCCCGGCGGGGCCGATGGCCACGATCCGGCCGTCGGCGACGACGACGTCCTGGGGCTCGGGCAGGAAGTCGGTGCCGTCGAAGACGGTGGCTCCGGCGAAGACGGTGGATGCGGGTGCGCTCATGGGGTGCCTTTCGGACGGGTTGATGTGCCAGGCAGTCCTCGGGTGCCGTCGCTGCGGGTGAGGGCAGCGGCTGCGGGACCGCGGGTTGCGGCGGCTCGCGCGGTGCGCGGGCAGAGCGGGCGCGGACCGATCGTGCGGGCCTGCCCGGGCGCGCGAGTGCCGTGCTTCCCACGCTATCCCGAGGCGCGAACCGGCGCCCACCGGTCCGCGCCTCGGCGGCCTCATCCGGGACTCACCGGGTGTGGTGGGATTCCTGCAGCCCGTAGACGGGGGTCTCGATGCCCTGCTCGCGGGCCTTGAGCTGGAGGGCCAGGTACTTCGAGTAGTGGCGCGACTGGTGGAGGTTGCCGCCGTGGATCCACAGCTGCTCGACGTTCGTGGGCTTCCACATGTTGCGCAGCTCCCCCTCCCAGGGTCCCGGATCGCGGATCGTGTCCGAGCCGTAGCCCCAGCACTTGCCCACGGCATCGGCGACCTCCGGCGAGACGAGGTCGGCCAGCCACGCGTTCATCGACCCGTAGCCGGTGGCGTAGACGATGAGGTCGGCCGGGATGAGCCGGTCGCCGTCCACCACGACGCCGTCCGGGGCGATCTTCGTGACCTGGCCGCGCTCCAGTCGGATGCGCCCGTCGATGATGAGCTGGGAGGCGCCCACGTCGATGTAGTAGCCGGAGCCCCGGCGCAGGTACTTGAGGAACAGACCCGATTCGTCCTCGCCGAAGTCGAGTTCAAAGCCGGCGTCGGCCAGCGCCTGGTAGAAGTCCGCGTCCCGGCGCTTCATCTCCTCGTAGACGGGGATCTGCGCACCGGGCAGCAGCCGGTAGGGCCAGGAGGCGAAGAGCATGTCCGCCTTCTCCGTCGTCACGCCGGCCGCGAGCGCCTCCTCCGAGTACAGCGGTCCCAGTGCCAACTCCCGCAGCGAGTCGGAGCGGGAGATGTGGGTGGACGAGCGCTGGATCATCGTGACCTCGGCACCCTTCTCCCACAGGGTGGCCGCGATGTCGTGGGCGGAGTTGTTCGAGCCGATGACGACGGCCCGCTTGCCCTCGAAGGAGTCCTCGTCGCCGGTGAACTCGGAGGAGTGGCCCTGCCAGCCGGTGAAGTCCTCCGCGCCCTCGAAGTGGGGGATGTTCGGATAGCCGGACACGCCCAGGGCGAAGACGAGCTGCGTGGGATGGAGCTCGACCTGCTCGCCGCGGCGGTTGACGCGCACGGTCCACGTGCCGCTGGCCTCGTCGAACTGGGCGGTTTCGCACTCCGTGCCGGACCAGTAGTCGAGCTCCATGATGTCGACGTAGTGCTCGAGCCAGTCGCCCATCTTGTCCTTCGAGGGGAAGACGGGCCAGTCGTCGGGGAACGGCAGGTAGGGCATGTGGTCGTACCAGACCGGGTCGTGCAGGTGCAGGGACTTGTAGCGGTTGCGCCACGAGTCGCCGGCGCGCTCGTTCTTCTCCACGACGATGGCGGGCACGCCCAGGCGGCGCAGGCGCGCGGCCAGGCCGATGCCGCCCTGTCCCCCGCCGATGATGAGGACGTAGGGCTGCTCCTCGTAGCCCAGGGCGGCGTCGCGCTGTGCGCGCGCCTCCTTCCACGTGGTGCGCCCACGGGTGATCTCGTGCTGGACGCCCAGTTCCCGTTTGGGTCCCTTCTTCTCCTCGAACCCGGTGAGCTCCTGGAGTGTGGTCAGCAGCGTCCAGCACTTCCCGTTGACCAGGCGCAGGTGGGCCCAGCCGCGGCCCACGGCCGTGGAGAAGTCCACCCACGCCTCGGCCTCCTCGGCCGTGCCGCTGGCGGGCTCGGCGAGCTGCCAGCCCTGGGGCTGGATGGCAGGCAGCTGGGCGGTGAGCATGTCCGCGATCGCGTCGAAGCCCTCAAGGGTGGTGAGGTTCCACGTGAAGGCCACGAAGTCGCGCCAGTAGCAGTCCTGGGCGAAGAGCCCGCGGAGGGCATCGAGGTCGCCCGCCTTCAGGTCCCGGTCGAAGCGGTCGAGCCAGTCCTGCACGGCGGCGGTGGCCGCCTGGGGATCCTCGGCCGCGGGGTCCGGCTGGGCCTGCGGGTGCTGTTCCCCGGCTGTGGGATCGATCGTGTTCGTCATGTCCACTCCCTTGTGTCCATTCGGTGCGTCCATCGCGTGTACGCTCATGACCCATCTCACACTAACCCTCTGACATGGGCCGTGCCATCGTGTTCACGACGCGAAAACGCGCCCGCCACGTGGGCAAACGTCTGGGCGGCGCGGTGTGCGCGGAGGGAGGCCGAATGGTGCAGGAGATCGCGCTGCGCGTGCGCAGCGCCGGCTTCGCAACGGTCAAGGGCACGGCCCACGCACCCCGGCCGGGCATCCGATTCGACGCGGCCGGTCCCGTGGGTGATCGCCGCTACTGCGTCGTGGACCCGGAGCGGGGCGCCGTGCTCAAGACCGTGCAGACGCCGCAGCTGCTGCGGGTGGCCGCCCGCGAGTGCGCGGCCGGCCTCGCACTCGACATCCCCGGTACTGGCATCGTCGTCGCCCCGGTCGGCATGGGGCGCGCGCTTGACGTGGACTACTGGGGCAGGCGCGTGCGGGCCAGACTCGGAACCGGGCCCCACGCCGAGGCGCTCTCGGACTTCCTGGGCCGGCGCGTCGCGCTCGCCCGGGTGCCGCGCGGCGGGGCCGTGTACGGCGATCCGACCAGCATCGTGACGACCGGCTCGCTGCGGGCGCTCGGTGAGGCCACCGGACACCCGGACCTGCTCACGGAGTTCGTGCGCTTCCGGCCCACGCTCCTCGTCGAGTCCGACGAGCCGTTTGGCGAGGACGCCTGGGCAGGCGCCGAGGTGCGGGTCGAGCGGGTGCCGGCCGGCGCCTCGGGCGCGAAAGGCGATGGGGAGCGGACTCAGCCGGGGGCCGGTGAGGGCGGCATGGAGGGGCTGCGCCTGCGCGTGGGCGACCCCATTCCCCGCTGCGCGGTCATCGACCTGGACCCGGTCACGGGCGAGCGGGGCGGCGGGCTGCTACGGGCGCTTGCGGCAATGCGGCCGCGCAACGAGCGGGGCGAACCGCTGTTCGGCGCATATGCGCGGGTGGTGCGACCCACCGCTGAGACGCCCGGCACTCTAGGGCAGTAAATTGCTTATATATAGCCAATATAAGCGTTACAGTGGCGCAATGGACTCCTCGCAGCAGGTCATTGCCGTCATTCTCGACATCGTGGGCTCTCGGCGCCTGTCCGACCGCGCGGCGGCTCAGGCCGGGATCGAGCGGGCCCTGGCCGCCAGCGCCGCGCACGCGGTGCCGCGCACCCCGCCCGCGCCCACGGTCGGGGACGAGTTCCAGGCCGTCTACGACGAACTGCCGACCGCGATCCTGGGCTGCACCCTCACCGCCCTTGCACTGCCCGAGGGCGTGGAACTGCGGGTGGGCTACGGCGTGGGGACCATCCGCAGCGTGCGGTCGGCGGACGATCACGGAGGCGCGGGCATTCAGGACGGCCCCGCGTGGTGGAATGCGCGGGAGGCCATCGAGCAGGCACACGGCCGCCAATCCGCCGGCAACCCCTGGGTCCGCAGCCGGCTGTGCGCGGGCGACGACGGCCCGCTCGCCGGCCCCGCCGAAGCCGCGGTGAACGCCGCACTCACCCTCGCCGACCACTGCCTCACGCGCATGAAGCGCCGGGAGCGCAGGGTGGCCGCGGCCGCCCTGCGCGGCACCCCGCAACGGGAGATCGCGAAGCAGGAGGGTGTATCGCAGTCCGCGGTGTCACAGCTGCTCCACCGCAGCGGCGGTGCGGCGCTGCGCGTCGCCCTGGACCTCCTGGCCGACCAGGCGAAGGCACGCTGAGGTGGGTGCGGCGATCCTGCTGGCTGCCACGCTGAGCGACCTGGGTGCGCGGCTGGTGTGCCGCGGAACCGACCGGGCGCCCCGGTGGGTGCTCCTCCTCGCGTGCGCCGTCGCCCTGTGCTCGGGCGCCGCCGTGGCCCTGAGCGTCTGGGGGTGGCCCGGCCTCGTCGCGTTCGTCGTGACGGCGATCGCGTGGGGTGCGGTGGCGGCGGCGTCCGACGCCGGAGCGCGACCCCGCCTTCACCTCGGTGCGCTCTGCCTCCTGGGCGCAGCGCTCGCTGTCGCGGCCGCCATGGCCCCGTGGCACCAGGGGGCCACCGCTCCCGGCGGCGTTGCCTGGGACGCGCTCATTGCCTGGGCCGCCGCGGCGGGCTTCCTCACGCGACCTGCCAACGAGGCATGCCGCAGCGTCTTCGCGCTGCTCCACCTACGGCAGCCCAGCGGTTCTCAGGCCATCGGACCGGTGCGGCCGCCGCGCCGGTGGACGATTCGCGGATTCGCCGAGCGCACCGTCGAAGTCGAGGAGCCGGCCCCGGCGCCGGGCGCACCGCTGCTGGGAGGGGGCCGACTCATCGGCACCCTGGAGCGCGGCCTCATCGTGGCGCTCGTCATCGCCGGCATGCCGCCGGCACTGGCGGCCCTCGCGGCGGCCAAGGGCATCGTCCGCTTCCCGGAGATCGCCGCCGACCGCGAAACCGGCGCCAAGGCCGAGGAGTTCCTGGTGGGCAGCCTCATGAGCTGGTCGATCGCAGGGGCCGTGACGGCGTTCCTGCTGCTGGGGTGACGCCCCAATAAGATAAATCGCTTATATCGCTACGATATAAGCGATTTATCGGCCATGTGGGCTCTGCAGGCCCAACAGCGCAAAGCCCCGGCCCGCGCTCTGCGCGGAACCGGGGCTATGGGATGAAGCGAACTGTGGAGCTATGGGGAATCGAACCCCAGACCTCTTCATTGCGAACGAAGCGCTCTACCAACTGAGCTATAGCCCCTCGGGACACCGCTACTGTACTCGCATCTGCGCGCGTGTCCAAACTGGCGCCCTGTCCCTCGCAGCAGCCGCCCGCAGCCCTGGCGAGGACAGCCACCGGACTCCGTGCGCAGGAACGCGCGCACCGCAGCCCTGCACACACGTGCAGGTCAGCTCGCCCGCCGCCGTCTCGCGCCGCGGGCCGATGCGCACGCGCCGCCGCGATCGGTGGTGGTATGGGGCGATGAGCGCAGACGGCGACGGCGGCGGCCCGCCCCCCGACGCACCGGGGGCGGCCGGCGGCGCCCCGCGCGACCCCCGGCGCCCGGGCATGCTCGTCTTCGCGATGTGCCTGGCCCCCATGGCCACGATGTTCAACTCGACGATGGTCAACGTTATGGTCCCGCAGATCGGCACGGCGTTCCGCGTGGGCTCCGGCAGCCTCGAATGGGTCAGCGCCGCCTACACGCTCAGCTACGGCGCCCTGCTCCTGCTGGGCGGCGGCCTGGGGGCGGCCTACGGCCGCAGGCCGGGCGTTCCTGTGGGGCGTCGCCGTGTTCGCCCTGTCCTCTGCCGCGTGCGCCGCGGCCCCCACCATGGGCCTGCTGCTGCTCTTCCGCTGCCTCCAGGGCGCCGGCACAGCGCTCATGCTCCCCCAGACGCTCGCGGTGCTCACCGCGGAGTTCGAGGAGCCGGCCCAGCGCGCCCGCGTCGTGGGCCTGTGGGCGGGGGTCTCCAGCCTGGGCCTCGCCGCCGGCCCCGTCCTCGGCGGCCTCATCACCAGCATCGCGAATTGGCGGTGGGGCTTCGGGCTCTCCGCCCTCCTCGGCCTCGCCGCCCTGGTGATGGGCGGGCGGGCGATCACCGCCGAACACGGCCGCCCCGCGGACCCGCCGAGCCTCGACGTGGTGGGCGCGGCCCTCGGGGCGCTCGGGCTGGGCGCGCTCGTCGAGGGGTTGCTGGCGCTGCCGGCCCACGGGCTGGGCGCCCCGCGGGTGGTGGGCGCGTTCGTCATCGCGGCCGTCGCGCTGCCCGGGTTCCTCGCCTGGCAGTTCGCCCGGCAGCGGGCGGGCCGATCGGCGCTCATGCCCCCGCGCCTGTGGCGCTCGCGGGCCCTCAGCGCCGCCAACATCTCCGGCGCCGCCTACTTCTTCCTGTTCTTCGGCACGATGTACTTCTACTCCGTCGACCTGCAGGACGCACGCGGGCACTCCGCGCTCAGCACCGGGCTCATGTTCCTGCCCATGATGGCCCTCACCGCCTTCATGGGCCCGGTGGCCGGTCGCATCACCGCCAGCCTGGGAGCCGGCCGCGTCATGCTCACCGGCCTGGCGATCGGAGTGCTCGGCAGCGTGCTGCTCGCCTTGCTGCCAGCGCACTACTCCGTGTGGGACTTCGAGTGGCGCATGGCTGTAGTCGGCATCGCGGCGGGTCTGATGAGCTCGCCCATGTCCAACCTGGCGGTCTCCGGGGTGCCCACGGCGGAGGCGTCGACCGCGGCCGCAGTGCACAACACGTTCCGCCAGATCGGCTCCACCATGGGCGTCGCGGTGCTGGGCGTCATCACAGCGCACGCCACCGCGGCCGCGGGCTCCTCGGGACGCGGCGCGGGTCTGCCCGGCCTCGACACCGCCATGCTCACCACCGCGGGTGTGCTCGGCGCGGCCCTCCTGGCCGCCGGTGCGCTGCTCTTCGGCCGCCGAGGCGCGGGCCGGGGCGCATAGCCCCGCTCTTCGGCGATGGCAGAGCGGGGCACCACAGCACGGCTGCGGGCAAGGCACGGCTGCGGGTGAGGTGCTGTGACGGCGCGGATTCGCTGCGGCGTCTGCTCACGCACCCTTCAGGGCGCGCACACGGGGCCCCGCTAGGGTGCGGGGCATGAACGCCGTCCTGCGCATCGCCGTCAACGCCCTGGCCCTGGCCGCCGCCGTCTGGCTCGTGCCCGCCCTCACCGTCACGACGAGCTCCGGGCTCGCAGCCTCGGTGGGGACCGGCCCCGCGACCGCCGTCGCCTTCGCCGTCCTCGCGATCCTCTTCGGCCTCGTCAACGCGGTCATCCGGCCGATCCTCGCGTTCTTCGCGACGCCGCTGACCTGCCTGACGCTGGGCCTGTTCACCCTCGTCATCAACGCCGCGATGCTGGCGCTGACGGCGTGGCTGTCCCAGTTCACCCCGTTCCAGCTGGGCGTGGGCGGCTTCTGGTCGGCGGTCATCGCCGCGCTCATCGTCTCCGTGGTCTCCGCGGTCCTGGGGTGGTTCCTGCCCGACCGCGAGCGCAGCCGGGACTGACCCGGCCGCCCGCGGCGCGCCTCGGCGGCTGCCTCCGGGCGGGGCAGACGGGGCAGCTGGGGCGGGCGCCTTAGGCCAGATAGACCTTTCGCAGGCGCTCCGTGACCGTCCAGCGGGTGCGCGCGCCCGCGGCCAGGCGCACGATGCTGCCCGGGCCCACCTCGATGCTGCGGTCCTCGTCGAGGAAGTCGATGACCGCCCGGCCCACGACGACGATGAAGACCTCATCGGCTTCGACATCCGTGGCCGTGCCCTCCGTCATCTCCCAGACGCCCAGCTGCGCGCCGCGGAATGAGCCGAGCTCACCGGCGCCCGCCTCCGGGTGACCTGCCACGGTCTGCTCCTGCGGAAGCGGCTCGAGCAGCACCTCGACCGCGGTGGCCTCGATGGCCCCGTTGACCGGCAGTGCCCCCGCCGGCAGGTGCGCTGCCCCGGCTGCTTCCATGCGCTCATCGTCCATGTCCGTCTCCTCGCTCCCTGCGCTCGGCCCACGCCGAGGCGGCCGTCGTCGCTGCTCTGTGCGCTGCGGCCCGCGCTGTCTGCTGCGCACACCGTGTGGCTGGGGTTTGCACCGCTGGGCCTGGTTCGCTGTGCCCGGCACCGGCCGCGGTGCGCACTGCGGACCCGGCCGGCCCGCACCCTGCCATTGTCCCCGACCCCGGTGCCGAGCACGGCACCCACGCCGGGGGCACATCCGAATGGCACCAGCGCACTCGCAGCGGGCAGCGTGACCGTACCCGTCAGTGTGGCCGCACCGAGCCAGTGTGACCGCACCGAGCCAGGGCGCCCGCGCCGGGCAGCGTGCGCGCACCGGGCCGGCGCACCAGCGCCGCTCGGTGCGGCCAGCTCGCGGCGGTTCAGGAGGCGCCAAGCACGGCTGGCTAAGATCGCGCACATGCCCACCACTCCCGTCATCCTCGACGTCGACACCGGCATCGACGACGCCCTCGCCCTCATGCTCGCCGTGCGCCACCCCGCCTTGGACGTGCGGGCCATCACGTGCGTCGCGGGCAACGTCGACCGCGACCAGGTGGTGCGCAACACGCTGGGGATCCTCTCGCTCGTGGGCGCGCCGGACATCCCGGTGGGCGCCGGGGCGGCCGCACCCCTCGTGCAGGAGCCCCGCCCGGCCGATCACGTCCACGGGGGCGACGGCGTGGGCGGCGTGGCACTGCCCCAGGACGGCCGCACCGCCGATGGGCGCGGGGCGCTCGAGCTCATGCGCGCAGCCCTGGAGGCGGCGCCGGCGCCCGTCACCCTCATCTGCCTGGCCCCGCTGACGAACCTCGCCCTCCTCCTGCGTGCCCACCCGGAGGCGGCCGCGCGGATCGGGCGCATCGTCTGGATGGGCGGGGCGATCGGGGCGGGCAACGCCACCGCCAGCGCGGAATTCAACGCCTGGCACGACCCGGAGGCCGCCGCGGTCGTCGTGGGCAGCGGCATCCCCCTGCTCATGTACGGCCTCGAGCCCTTCTACCAGGCCGCGGTGCCCGCCGGCGCCATCGACGAGCTGGCGGGCTCCCCGGATCCCGTGGCCGCCGCGGTGGGCGCCCTGCTGCGCCGCAGCCAGGAGATGGGCGCGGGCGAGGCGCGCCTGCCGTTCCCGGACGCTGCGACCCTGGGCGACGCCGGGGCCGTTGCGGTGGCCATCGACGAATCCCTGGCCGCCTGCACGGAGGCGCCCGTGGCCGTCGAGCTGCGCGGCGAGCTCACCCGCGGGCGCACCGTCGTCGACCTGCGCGAGGCGGCCGTCGACCTGCACGGCCACGCCCAGGCGCCCCACCGGGCGCCGCTGCGCCACACCACGCCCGGGGCCGCCACGACCGTGGTCACCGGCGTGGACGGCGGGGCCGTGCGCGAGCTGTTTTTCACCACCGTGCTCGGGCCGCACGCGCCGACCCTCGGCGAAGCGCCCCACGGCACGGCGACTGCGCCCGACACCGCCCGTGAACCGGTCGCAAGCGCATCGGCGCCCGCCCACACGTCCGCCAGCTCAACGTCGAGCGAAAGGGGGGCCCGCTGATGGGCCGCGTCATCGTCCTGGGCTCCCTCAACGTCGACGTCGTCGTCTCCGTCGACCGCCATCCCAAGGTGGGCGAGACGATCCGCGCCACGAGCATCACCACCATGCCCGGCGGCAAGGGCGCCAACCAGGCCGTCGCCGCCGCAGCTGCCGGCGCGCAGACGCACATGATCGGCGCGGTGGGCACCGACCCCCATGGGGATCGCTACCTGAGCCACCTGGCCGCCAGCGGCGTGCAGACCTCGGCGGTGCGCCGCGCCCAGGAGCCCACCGGCAGCGCCACGATCACCGTGGACTCCGCCGGCCGCAACTCGATCATCATCGACCCGGGCGCCAACGGCAGCGTGGGCCAGCCCGAGCTCGACGCGCTGGGCGAGCTCCTGGCGCCCGGCGACGTGCTCACGACGATGCTCGAGATCCCGGAGGGCATCGTGGCCGCCGCCTTCGAGCTCGCGGCCGCGCGGGGGGCCACGAGCGTGCTCAACCCCTCGCCGTGGAGCCCGGGGGCCGCAGACCTGGCAGGAGCCGCGGACCTCGTCGTCGTCAACACGCTCGAGGCCAACGAGCTGGGCCGCAGCGACGACGCCGTCGTCATGACGTTCGGCGAGCAGGGGGCACTGTGGGCCGGGGTGCACGCCTCGGCCCCGCGGGTCGAAACGGTCGACACCACGGGCGCCGGGGACACGTTCACCGGTACGCTGTGCGCCCGGCTGGCCCTGGGCGAGCAGCGCGATGCGGCCCTCCAGGCGGCGGTGCTCGCGGGGGCGGCGGCCGTCACCCGGATCGGCGCGCAGCGGTGGGCTGTGTGAGCACCGGCTCCGGGCGCGCTACGCTGGGGGCGGCGCCTGTGAACTGTGGGTGAAATCGAGTTGAATGCTCGCAACAGTCAGCGGGCGCGCAGACCACCGCACCCGCGAGACTAGGCAGCCTGTGGAATACGTTGTCCTCACCGTCGTGCTCGTCATCGTCCTGGCGCTGTTCTTCGACTTCACGAACGGCTTCCACGACACGGCGAACGCCATGGCGACCCCCATTGCCACCGGCGCACTCAAGCCCAAGACGGCCGTCACCCTGGCCGCGGGGCTCAACCTCGTGGGGGCGCTGCTGTCCACCGAGGTCTCCAAGACCGTCTCCGGCGGCATCATCCGGGAGGACCGGATATCCGGCGGGGTCTTCCCCTCGATCATCTTCGCGGGCCTGATCGGCGCGATCTGCTGGAACATGCTCACCTGGCTGCTCGGGTTGCCCTCGAGCTCCTCGCACGCGCTGTTCGGCGGACTGATCGGCGCCACGATCGTGGGCATCGGCGCCTCCGCCGTGAACTTCGGCATCGTCGTGTCCAAGATCATCCTGCCCGCCCTGCTGTCCCCGCTGACCGCGGGGATCATCGCATTCATCGCCACGAAGCTCGCCTACGCGATCACCCGGCGCTACGACAAGAAGCCCGACGGCCGCGACGGGTTCCGGATGGGCCAGATCCTCACGAGCTCGCTCGTCGCCCTGGCGCACGGCACGAACGACGCCCAGAAGACCATGGGCGTCATCACGCTCGTCTTCATCGCCGTGGGCTGGCAGTCCGCCGGCCACCACGAGCCGCAGTTCTGGGTGGTCCTCGCCTGTGCCGGGGCGATCGCCCTGGGCACCTACGTGGGCGGCTGGCGGATCATCCGGACGCTCGGCAAGGGCCTCACCGAGGTCAAGCCGGCCCAGGGATTCTCCGCCGAGACGTCGACCGCCGCCACGATCCTCGCCTCCTCCGCCCTGGGCTTCGCCCTGTCGACGACACAGGTGGCCTCCGGCTCCGTCATCGGCTCCGGGCTGGGCCGGCGCGGCTCCAAGGTCAACTGGGGCACGGCCGGGCGCATCGTCATCGGCTGGGTGCTCACCCTCCCCGCCGCGGGCATCGTGGGCGCGATCTCCGCCCTCATCGTCGTGTGGCTGGGCCCCTGGGGCCTGGCGCTCGACGCGGTGGCCGTGGCCGCCGTGGTCTGCGGCCTGTTCGTGCGCTCGCGACTCAACCAGGTCGACCACACGAACGCGGTCAGCGACGTCGCGGAGTCCGGCACCGCCGTCGTGCTCGACAGCGACCCGCCGCTCACCCCCCGGCAGGAGCGCGCCCGGCAGCGCCGCAAGCGCGCCAAGCAGGTGCGCGGGGCCGCGCAGAAGTCCCAGGAGCGCGCAGCACAGGAGCGCTCCTCCGCCGAGGCGAAGGGAGACCGGCCGTGACCATCGACTGGTACGCCTTCCTCGTCGTCTTCGTCGTCGCCCTGGTGGGCGCTGGCGTCCTCGTCACGCTCTACGCGCTGGGCCTGCGGCTCCTCGTGGCGGCCGGCCGACCGCCCGTGGTGCCCCCCGCAGAGTTCCCCGACGCCATCACCGTCCTCACGCCCAAGCAGGCGGCGAAGGCGGAGAAGAAGGCCGCGAAGGCGGCCAAGAAGGTCGCCCTATACCCCGCCCAGCAGACGCTCGTGCTGGCGCTCGCCTACGCGTGCTTCGGGCTGTGCGGGGCATGCGTGCTGGCAGCGGTGGCGCTCCTGGTCTTCGGGTAGCACGGGCCTGCGGACAGCACTGGGCTTCGGGCAGCACGGTGGATCCCGCGTTCGAGCGCTGGCGCGCGGCCGGCGGCACCTGGCGGGTGCTGAATGGCGCTGGCGCGGCCGAGGTGCAGGTCGAGCTGCGCACGTGCGACGGTGGTGAGCCGATGGGCGTCCTCACGGTCGCCGATGCCGCCACGTGCGCCTTCCTCGCCGAGCACCCCGAGGGGCCCGCCGACTGAGGTCGTGCAATGCGCGCGGCCGCGAATCGGGGGGACACCAGCCCCCAGCCGGCCCACGGACGGGAGAAGCAGCCCCACCGGGACCAGCAACGCCGGGAACGCTGCGCTGGTGTCTGCTGCGGCGACGCTGTGCCGCGGATTACACTGCGAACTGAACGCCCGTTCGACAGGCACCCGGACAAAGGAGACGGACGCATGAGCTCCTTCTACAGCCAGCTCGACGACGCGGTGTACGCATCGCACCCGGCCACGGCCGGCCCGTGGAGTGCGGAAGCGCAGCACGCCGGGCCGCCCTCGGCGCTCCTGGCCCGGGCGATCGAGCGCCACGAGCCGCGCGAGGGCATGCGCCTGGCGGACTTCCGCGCGGACATCCTGGGCCCCATCCCCGTGGCGCCGCTCGAGGTGAGCGCGCGCACGCTGCGCGGCGGCCGGTCCATGGAGCTCATCGAGGCAACGGCCTCGGCCGGCGGGCGCCCGGTGCTCGCGGCCCGGGGGTGGCGGATCCTGCGCGCAAGTGCCGACTTTCCGCCCCTGCCGGCCGATGGCGCCGCCGCGGTGGCGGGATCGGGTCCCCGGCGCACCGCGTTGGAGCTGCCGCCCGCCTCCGCGACCCTGGAGGGCTCGCTCATCCCCGGCGCGCATGAGGACGGCTACCTCGCCGCCGTCGAATGGCGCTTCACCACCGGCGGGCCGGGCAGCGGGGGTGTCGCCGAAGTCTGGGGCCGCCAGCTCATCGACCTCGTCGAGGGCGAGGAGCCGGACGCGTTCCAGCGCGCGCTCGTGCTGGCCGACTCGGCGGGCGGGGTCACGTTCACGCTCGATCCCCGCCGCCACCGCTACATCAACTGCGACATCTCCGTGTCCCTGCACCGGGACCCGGAGGGCGAGTGGCTGCGCATGAGCGCGGAGTCCATCGCCTCCCCGGGCCACGGTGGCCTGGTCCGCAACGTCCTCGCCGATGGGCGCGGCGAGGTGGGAATCGGCGTGCAGACGATGGTCGCCCAGGAGCTGTGAGGGCTCAGTAGCGCTGGACGGGGGCGGAGGCGCGCACGATCTCCCGGAGGTCCTCGAGGCTCGCCGCGGGATCGATCGCACCCACCGCCCGGGCCTGGACGAGAAGATTGCCCATGGCCGTCGCCTCGACCGGGCCGGCGATGACGGTGCGGCCCGTCCGCTGGGCGGTCAGGCGGCACAGCGGCGCGTTCTGCGAACCGCCCCCCACGATGTGGATGACATCCGCGCGCCGGCCGGCAAGCGCCTCGGCCTGCTCGATGGTCTGCGCATAGGCCGCGGCGAGCGATTCGAGGATGCTGCGGACCACCTCCGGCCGGGTACGGGGCGGTTCGATGCCCCGCTGCGAGCACCACTGGGCGATGCGGGCGGGCATATCGCCCGGGGCGACGAATACCTCATCGCCCGCATCGAAGACGGGCACGGGCCGCTCGACGGCCTCGGCGGCGGCCAGCAGCTCCGCGAGGTCCGAGGCGCGCTCCGAACCGCTGGAACTGCGCTCCCACGTGCGCATCGATTCGCTGAGCAGCCACAGGCCCGAGACGTTCTTGAGGAATCGCACGCGCCCGTCGACGCCGCCCTCGTTCGTGAAGTTCGCCTCCTGCGCCGCCGCGCTGAGCACCGGTTCGTCCAGCTCGAGTCCCACCAGCGACCAGGTGCCACTCGAGATATAGGCGGCGCTGCGCGATTCCATGGGCACGGCGACGACCGCGGATGCGGTGTCGTGTGAGCCCACCGCCGTCACCGGCGTGCCGGGGGCCCCGATGCGCTCTCCCACCGCGGTGGTCAGCGTGCCAAGCCGCTCACCGGGGGCGATGAGGTCCGGCAGCAGCGCACGCGGATAGCCCAAGCGCTCGAGCAGCGCGGCATCCCAGGTGCCGCTGCGCACCCCCAGCAGACCGGTGGTGGAGGCGTTGGTCGCCTCCGCGCGGGCCTGCCCCGTCAGCCAGTAGCCCAGGAGATCCGGGATGAGCAGGAGCCGGTCGGCCAGCTCGAGCCAGCCGCCCTCGGCCTCCAGCGCCAGCCGGAACACGGTGTTGAAGTCCAGGTGCTGGAGGCCGGAGGCCGAGAACAGCTCCGCCGCGGTCAGCCGCTCGCACACGAGCTCCACGCCGCGGGCCGTGCGCTCATCGCGGTAGTGGTAGGGCACGCCGAGCATCCGCCCGGTGCGCAGCAGCGCATAGTCCACAGCCCACGAGTCGATGCCGATCGAATCGAGGCCTCCGGCCTCCGCAGCCGCGGCGCGCAGCCCGTCCTCCACGCTCTGGTAGAGCGCGGTGATGTTCCAGTGCAGGCCCACCCCGCCGTCCTCGGTCAGGCGAACCGGATCGTTTGAGAACCGCGCGATGTGGCGCATGCGCAGCCGCCCGCCCTCCACGGCGCCCAGGATGACGCGGCCGGACGTCGCGCCCAGGTCCACCGCGGCCAGCCGCGCCCCCGGGCCCGAGGTGCGGAGCGCCTCGGGTGCGGGAACGGCGCCGTTCGCGCCCGGTGCGGCTGCGCTCACCGCAGGAACGCCGCGGCGACGCCGGCGTCGACGGGCACGTGCAGGCCCGTCGTGTGGGAGAAGTCGGCCGTGCACAGCGCGTAGACGGCATTCGCGACGTTCTCCGGGACGACTTCGCGGCCCAGCAGGGTGCGCTGGGCGTAGAACTTGCCCAGGTCCTTCTCCTCGATGCCGTAGGTCTTGGCGCGCTGGGCGCCCCAGCCGCCGGCGAAGATGCCGGAGCCGCGCACCACGCCGTCCGGGTTGATCCCGTTGACCTTGACGCCGTACTGGCCGAGCTCCGCTGCCAGCAGGCGGACCTGGTGGGCCTGGTCGGCCTTCGTCGCGGAGTAGGCGATGTTGTTGGGGCCGGCGAACACGGAGTTCTTCGAGGAGATGTAGATGATGTCCCCGCCCATGCCCTGGTCGATGAGGTAGCGGGCGGCCGTCTTCGACACGAGGAACGAGCCCTTGGCCATGACGGAGTGCTGGAGGTCCCAGTCCTGCTCCGTGGTCTCCAGCAGCGACTTCGACAGCGACAGGCCGGCGTTGTTCACGACGAGGTCGATGCCGCCGAATGCCAGCACCGTCTCCTCGAGCGCGGCCTGCACCGCTGTCTCGTCCGATACATCGGCGGCCACTCCCACGGCGACGTCCGACGAGCCGAGCTCGGCCGCGACCTCCTGGGCCTTGGCCCTGTCGAGGTCGGCGACCACGACGCAGGCGCCCTCACCGGCCAGCCGAGTGGCGATCGCCTTGCCGATGCCGCTGGCGGCGCCGGTGACGAACGCGATGCGGCCGGCCAGCGGCTTTGGTGCGGGCTTGCGCTTGAGCTTGGCCTCCTCGAGCGCCCAGTACTCGATGCGGAACTTCTCCGACTCGTCGACGGGCGCATAGGCGGAAAGGGCTTCGGCGCCGGCCATGACATTGATCGCGTTGACGTAGAACTCGCCGGCCACGCGGGCGGTCTGCTTGTCCGCCCCGTAGGAGAACATGCCCACACCCGGGACCAGGATGATGGCAGGATCCGCACCGCGCATCGCGGGGCTCTCAGCGTCTGCGTAGCGCTCGTAGTAGGCGGCGTAGTCCGCGCGGTAGGCATCGTGCAGGTCCGGCAGCGCCGCGACGATCTGCTCGACCGTGGCGTCTGCGGGCAGGTCGACGACGAGCGGCTTGACCTTCGTGCGCAGGAAGTGGTCCGGGCACGAGGTGCCGAGCTCGGCCAGTGCGGGCATCTTCTCGCGGGCGAGGAAGTCGAGGACGACCGGGGAGTCCGTGTAGTGGCCCACCTGCGGTTTGTCCTGGCTGGCGATCCCGCGCAGGTGCGCGGCGATGGCCGCGGCCTTCCGGTGGCGCTTCCCGTCCGGAAGCGCCTCGTAGCCCTCGCGCACTGCGCCGAAGGGCTCGGCTGCGCCGTGCTCGCGGATGTATGCCTCGGCGGTGTCGATGATCCACTGCGAGTTGGTGCGCGCCTCCTCGCTCGTCTCACCCCACGCGGTGATGCCGTGGCCGCCCAGGATCGTGCCCACGGCCTGCGGGTTGGTCTCCTTGATCGCTGCGATGTCGAGGCCCAGCTGGAAGCCGGGGCGGCGCCACGGGACCCACACGACGCGATCGCCGAATACCTTCTTCGTCAGCTCCTCGCCGTCTGCCGCCGTGGCCAGTGCGATCCCGGAGTCCGGGTGGAGGTGGTCGACGTGGGCGGCGTCGACGAGCCCGTGCATGGCGGTGTCGATGGACGGGGCCGCACCGCCCTTGCCGAATGCGCAGTAGTCGAACGCGGCGACCATCTCGTCCTCGCGCTCGACCCCGGGGTAGACGCCGGTGAGCGCCTTGACCCGGTCGAGCTGGAGGACGGCCAGGCCCTCGGGCTTGAGCGTGCCCAGGTCTCCCCCGGATCCCTTGACCCAGACGACCTCGACGTCCTCGCCGGTGACCGGGTCGCGCTCCACGCCCTTGGCTGACGTATTGCCGCCGGCGTAGTTCGTGTTGCGGGGGTCCGAGCCGAGGCGGTTGGACCGCTCGATGAGCTCGGCGACGGTGGGATTGGTTGTGGGCACGGCTGCTCCTGCTGGTTGGTCTGGTCTGCGTTGAGAGAGGTGAGGCGGGGCTCAGGCGCCCCAGCCGGCCTGTTGGCCGCCCACGCGCTCGGCGGCGATCGTCTCCTGGTAGCCGGAGTCGAGGAAGGCGCGCATCGGGTCGGCCGGCAGGCCGCGGGACTCGCGCCACTGTGCGAGCTGCGGGCGCACGTCGGTGGAGAAGGCATCCATGAAGATCGCGTTGGCGGCCAGCACGTCATTGGCGGCCTGGGCCTGTGCCAGCGCTTCGCGGTCGAGGAGGAGGGCGCGGGCGGTCATCTCCTGGACGTTGAGCACGGAGCGGATCTGCCCGGCGATCTTGTCCTCCACGTTGTGGCACTGGTCGAGCATGAACGCGACGGGAGAATCCGGGCCGTAGCCCCCGCCCCGGATGACCTCGACGAGGATCCGGAAGAGCTGGAACGGATCGGCCGCGCCCACGATGAGGTCGTCATCTGCGTAGAAGCGGGAGTTGAAGTCGAACGAGCCCAGCTTGCCCAGGCGCAGCAGCTGCATGACGATGAATTCGATGTTCGTCCCCGGTGCGTGGTGGCCGGTGTCCAGGCACACCATCGCGCGCTCGCCCAGGGCGCTGACCTGGGCGTAGCTCGTTCCCCAGTCCGGCACGTCCGTGTGGTAGAACGACGGCTCGAAGAACTTGTATTCGAGCACGAGGCGCTGCTCGTCGCCGATGCGGGCGTAGATCTCCTGCAGGGAGTCCTGGAGGCGGTCCTGGCGGCCGCGCATGTCCGCCTGGCCCGGGTAGTTCGACCCCTCGGCCAGCCAGATCTTGAGGTCGCGCGAACCGGTGGCGTCCATGATGTCGATGCACTCGAGGTGGTGGGCGATGGCCTTGCGGCGGATCGCGTCGTCCGCGTGGGTGAGCGCGCCGAACTTGTAGTCGTCGTCCTGGAACGTGTTGGAGTTCACCGTGCCCAGTGCGACGCCCTGTTCCGCGGCGAATTCGCGCAGGGCCGCGTAGTCGTCGACCTTGTCCCACGGGATGTGGATGGCCACGGTGGGCGCCAGGCCGGTGTAGCGGTTGACCTGTGCTGCGTCGGCGATCTTCTCCTGCGGGGTGCGGGGCGTGCCCGGTGTGCCGAAGACCTTGAAGCGGGTCCCGGAGTTGCCGAACGCCCAGGAGGGCAGTTCGATGGCCTGGGTGGCGAGCTGGTCGGCGATGTCGTCGAATGTCGGCATGGTGCGTCCTTTCGAGCCCGGGTGCCGGGCGGGGTTGAAGCAGGTGGGCTGGGCGCTCTGCCCAGGTTCGCGAGCTGGTCTTCGAGGTGGAAGATCTCGGCCAGGCGCACCTGGCCGGTGTCGAACGAGCCGCCGGCGGCGAAGAGCCGGCTCATGTGGGCCTGCCACTGGGCGTTGATCTCCGTGGCGCTCATCCTGTCCTGGGCGGTGGTGTAGTCATCCGTCTCCACGTATCCGATGATCATGCCGTCGGGTCGGGCGAAGAGGGAGTAGTTCGTCCAACCGGCGGCGGCCAGCGCGCGCAGCATGTCCGGCCAGACGGCGGCGTGGGCCTCGATGTACTCGTCGAGGCTCTCGGGGTCCACCTGCATCTGGAAGCAGATGCGCTCCCGCGGCTGTCCGACAGGCGGTCGCTGCTCGGCCGCCTGTCTCACTGCGGGCTGCCATCGCGCGCCGCCGAGGTGCCAGCGGCCGGGGCGGCCGCCGCGGGTGCTTCCGCGGCGAGCGAGGGCCGGATGGCGGCGCGGGTGCCGTAGCGCTCCTCCTCGATCTCCTCGAGGGTCTTGCCCGAGGTGTTCGGCGCCCAGATCGTGCCGATGAGCAGGGCGGCGACGAGAAGGGCGATGATGAGGGTGCCCAGCCCGTGCAGGCCGATCGATTCGAGCATGAGCGGGAACCACAGGGACAGGACGCCCACCATGACGCGGGCGAGCATGAAGAGGAAGCCCTGGGCACTGGCGCGGTAGCGCGTGGCGAAGAGCTCCGCGGTCCACAGGCCGTAGAACGCCTGGGCGCCCACACCGGACGAGATGCCCCAGCCGATCGCGAAGGCGAAGAGGGAGAAGTACCCGGGGGGCGAGTAGATGAGCACAGCCCAGGCGATGATGCCGATGAGCGCGAAGACGAAGTACAGCCAGCGCCGGGAGACGCGGTCGCCGAACTTCATGAAGCCGATGACGGTGAACAGGGAGGTGAGGCCCCAGACAAGAACCTGCAGCCAGTTCTGCTGCGCGGGATCGGTCAGGCCGGTGGCCTCGTAGACGCGCGGCTGGAAGATGCCGGCCTGGCCCGCCACCGTGTTCCACAGTCCGTAGACGCCGATGAGGAAGGCGAGCGCAGTGAGGTTGCGCTTCTTCGTGAAGAGCTGGCCGACCGATTTCCAGTAGCCCTGGCGATTCGGATCATCGCGGTGTGCCTTCCAGCGCTCGGACTCCTCGAGGCCGCGGCGGACCCACCAGGTGATGAACGCGATGACGAAGAGGTGGGCGAAGACGATGCGCGAGCCCAGCAGGCCCAGCGGGCCCACCACGATCGCGAGGAGGAACCCGACCATCGGGCCGATCGACCAGGCGAGCTGGGCGACGCCCACGTGCGCGGCGCGCTGACCGTCCGGGGCCTCCTCGGCGATGTAAGTCCACGCCGCGGTGACGCCGGCGCCGACTGCGATGCCCATGGCGATGAACGCGGTGAGGAGTATGGCGAAGTTCACCGCGAAGACGGCGAGCAGCGCCCCGACCATGTAGAGCAGCAGATCGTAGGTGTAGATGAACTTGCGGCCGTAGCGGTCGGACAGGGGGCCGCCGATCGCCGAGCCGATCGCAGCGCCGAACGCGTTGGCCGACAGCGCGGCGAGCAGCCCGACGGCCAGGCTGGTGAGTCCGAACTTCTCCTGCCACATCGTCAGGCTCGTGGCGATCGCGATGATCGAGCCCGCTTCGATGTAGTTCGACATGGCCACGACCGTGGCGCGCCAGCGCCGTCGCGAGGCCCGGATGGGCTTCTGAGCCGTCATCGGCTGCCTCCGTGGGTGATGCGGTTCGACGATGAACCGTGGTCGGTGAACGTATTGAAACGTTTCATTCGTCGGGAGCGACGCTAGCATCCTGTGATCCGTGTGACAAGATGAGAGACGCGGTTCGCCCGAATCCGCGGACACCCGTCCGGTTCGACGGTGCCACCGTCCGCCCGCCTCATCGCGGCTGGGCCGCACCGGCACTGAGGCCGGGCGGAGTCGGCGCAGCCGAAACGCAGCCCAGCCGGGCAGCCAGCGAAAGGAGCAGCGCGTGGCACGCATCGGAGTCCGCGACGTGGCGCGCGCAGCCGGCGTCTCCGTGGGCACCGTGTCCCACGTGCTCAACCACCGCGAAAAGGTCGCCGCCGACACCGTTGCCCGCGTCGACGCCGCCATCGCCGAACTGGGCTTCGTGCGCAACGGAGCCGCGCGCCAGCTGCGCAGCGGCCGCAGCCTCACGGTGGGCGCGGTCGTCCTGGACGCCGCAAACCCCTTCTTCGCGGACGTCATCCGCGGTGCGGAGGAGCAGGCCGACGCGAGCGAGCACGCGGTGCTCGTGGGCACCTCGGGTGCGGATGAGGCGCGCGAGCGGCGCTACCTCGACCTCTTCTCCGAGCAGGGCGCCGACGGCATCCTGCTCTCCCCCGCGGCGTGGCCGCCGCAGCGTCTGGCGCAGATCGCGAAGCGGGGCACGCCCGTGGTCCTCGTCGACGCGCAGCCGGAAGGCTCCGCGCTGCCGTCCGTCGCCGTGGACGACGTGGCCGGGGGCGCGCTGGCGGTGTCACACCTCATCGGCGCCGGGAGGCGCCGGATCGGGTTCGTCGGCGGCCCGCACCGCATCCGGCAGGTGGCCGACCGCTGGACCGGTGCGCAGCAGGCCGCAGAGCTCGCCGGTGGGAACGTGGAGCTCGAGCGCTTCGACACTCCTGCCACGACCGTGCTCGCCGGCCGCGCTGCCGGCGAGCAGCTCATCATGCGGCCCGCCCCGCGCCGACCCGATGCGCTCTTCTGCGCGAACGATCTGGTGGCAGTGGGGGTCATGCAGGCCCTGGTGCTGGCGGGGGCCGCCATTCCGGACGACATCGCGCTCATCGGCTACGACGACATCGACTTCGCCGCGGCGACGATGGTGGCGCTGAGCTCCGTTCGCCAGCCCGCCCGCGAATTGGGCGCCACCGCCGTGCGCATGCTACTGGGCGAGGACGACCGGACGAGTGTGACGTTCGCCCCGGAGCTGGTGGTGCGGGAGTCCACGGACGGCTGAGGGGCCGAGCTGCGCTCCCTCAGCGCCGTTTGATCGAGCGCAGCTCGCCGGCCCAGAACTTCGCGATCCGCGCGCGCCGAGCCGAATCGTCGGTGAGGACGTCGGCCAGGCCCAGGCCGCGGGCGAGGTCGAGGGTGAGCTGGATGAGTCGGCGCGTGCGCTCATCGGAGATGTCCGCATCGAGCAGCTCGACCGCCTGCTCGAAGACGCCGCGGGCGAACTTCGCCTCGAGCGGCAGGATGCGGTCGCGCAGCGCGGGCTCCCCCGCCGCCGCCGTCCACACGTGCAGCGCCGCCGTGAACGCATCCGAGGTGTAGTAGTCCATGATGCGCGCGACGAGGACGTCGAAGCGCTCGTCGCCGTCGGGCAGCCGCTCCTCATCGCGCATGGTCAGCTGCAGATTGCGCTCGAACATCGCATCGAGCGCCGTGAGGAAGAGGTCCTCCCGCGTGCGGAAGTGGTGCTGGAGCGCCCCCCGGCTGATCCCGATGCGCTCGGCGACCACCGTCGTCGTCGTCGCCTGCCAGCCGCGCTCGGCGAGCGCCTCGATCGTCGATTCGAGGATGCGCTCGCGCGTCACGCGGCTGCGATCCTGCTTGGGCGCGTGGCCGTGCTGCGGAGCCGGCGAGGCGGGGGCGGGGTCTGCGGCGGTCATCGCGCTCGATTCTAGGGCAGGGGCGCCGCCCGCCGTCACGAGCGACCCGCGGCCCACGGCGGGTCCGCCTTGCGCGCGAACGCTGCCAGCCCGGCCTGGGCATCGGCCCCGGTGAAGAACTCCGCCGACAGGGCGACGAGGTCCTCCCCGCGCTCATCGACGGCGGCCAGCGCGCTGCGGTTGACCAGTGCCTTCGACGCCGCAATGGCCTTCGGCGCACCGCGCAGCAGGTCGGCCACGACCTCGTCGACCGCGGCGGTGACGCTGACCTCCGCACCGTCCACGGCGCGGGTGATGAAGCCCGCGGTCGCTGCCTCCGCGGCGCCGACGGGGCCGCCGCGCAGCATCCAGTCCGCCGCGGTCCGGTCGCCCAGCCGCGCGAGCACCGGCGCCGCGATCATGGCCGCCACCACGCCGATCCGCACCTCGCTCAGCCCGAACGTGGAGCGGGGGCCGGCGATGACGATGTCGCAGCATGCCACCAGGCCCATCCCGCCGGCCCGCACGTGGCCGTCGAGGGCCGCAATGACCGGCAGTGGGGAGGCCAGCAGGGCCCGGTTGACCGCCTGGCTCGCCCGGCCGCGTTCGCGCATCGCGGCTTGGGCATCACCCGGGCCGCTCGGGGACTCGCTCCCCTGGCCCGCCTCGGCGCCGGTCACTCCTTCGGTGTCCTGGCCCGGGCGGCGGGAAAGGTCGGCTCCGGCGCAGAACGTGGTGCCGGTGTGGGCGAGTACGAGGGCGCGCACCCGCTCATCGGCCTCCGCGGCGGCGAGGCCGTCCGCGATGCCGGCCAGCAGCTCGGGCGTGATCGCGTTGCGGTTTCTCGGCTCGTCCAGGGTCAGAGTCGCGACGCTGCCCTCCACCGCGTACTGCACGCTCATGATTCGCGTCCTTTCGCACCCGTGGCAGCTGGTTCGCCACCGGCACTGTCGGCTCCGCCTTCGGCCGGTGCCCCATCGTCCGCGATGACCGCGACGAGCGCCCCCACATCGACCTGGTCGCCCTGGGCCACCCGCAGCTCGGTGAGCGTGCCGGCCACGTCCGAGCGGATCGTGTGCTCCATCTTCATCGCCTCGATGGACAGCAGGGGCTGCCCGGCCTCCACGCGCTCGCCCACCCGGGCCTCCAGCCGGATGACGGTGCCGGGCATCGGCGCCAGCAGGCTGCCCGGCACCGCCTCGGCGGCCGGGTCGCTGTAGCGGGGCAGCCATGCGAGCGCCTGCGCCTCGGTGGGCGAGGACACGAGTGCCCCGCTCGCGGTGGGCTGGACAGCGAAGCGGCACTCCACCCCCGCGGCCCGCAGCGTCACCTCGCTCGGCGCCACCGCGACGACCTCCACCGCCTCGCCGACGGGCAGCGTCCCCGGCTCGAGCTCCCACCCGCCGCGCAGCCGGCGGTAGCCGATCTGGGCCTCGAGGCCGGCCACGCGCGCGCTGCGCCGGGTCCAGTCCGTGTGGAAGAGCCGCCAGCCGCCGATGTGCGGGCGGGGGTTGTCCCGCGCGATCGCGAGCGCGAGCGCGTCTTCACCGCTGCGCTGCCCCCCGGCCCGCTCACCGGCTGCAATGCTGCCCGGTGCAGGGACCGGCATGTCCGACAGCCCGGTGGGCTGGCCGGCCTCGACGGCAGCGGCCTGGGCGAGCGCCGCCGCCGCGGCCATCCACCCGGCCTCACGGCGCACACGATCATCGGGCCCCTGGGCCCCGAGCACCTCGGGGTGCTCTGCGAAGTACGTGGTGGCGGTCTCACCGGTGAGGAACGCCTCGTCGCCCAGCACGCGGATGAGCATGGCGGCGTTCGTCACGGGGCCGTCCCATTGCATTGTCCGCAGCGCCGCTGCGAGCACCCGGGCCGCCACGCGGCGGGTGGGGGCCACACCGATGATCTTGGCGATCATCGGGTCGTAGAACGTCGTGATCGCCTCGCCTGCCTCGATGCCGGCGTCCAAGCGGACATAGGGCTCCCCCGCATCGGCCAGGCGGAAGGCGGTGCGCGCACTCGGCAGCGCGAACGCCGTCACGGGGCCGGACTGGGGCTGCCAGTCCTCGGCCGGATCCTCCGCGTAGAGGCGCACCTCAATCGCATGCCCCCGGGGCGGGCCGGGCTCGGCACCCAGGGCTGCGCCGGCGGCGATGTCGAGCTGGAGGCCCACGAGGTCCAGCCCGCACGTCGCCTCCGTCACCGGGTGCTCCACCTGGAGCCGGGTGTTCATCTCGAGGAAGTAGAACGACCCGTCGTCGGCGGCGAGGAACTCGACGGTGCCCGCGCCCACATAGCCAATGCGCGCGGCGGCGGAGCGGGCGGCCTCGTAGAGGTCCGCGCGCATGGCCTTGCCCACCCGCTCCACGAGCGGCGCGGGCGCCTCCTCGACCACCTTCTGGTGCCGGCGCTGGATGGAGCACTCGCGCTCGCCCACGGCCCACACCGTCCCGGCACGGTCGCCGAACACCTGGACCTCGATGTGGTGGCCGGTGGGCAGGTAGCGCTCGCAGAAGACCGTGTCATCGCCGAAGGCGCTCGCGGCCTCGCGCGCCGCGGCGGCGACGGTCTCGTCGAGGTCGGCCAGCCGCTCGACGACGCGCATGCCGCGCCCACCGCCCCCGGCCGAGGCCTTGACGAGGATCGGCAGGTGCTCCTCGCCGATCGCTGCGGGGTCGAGGCGCTCGAGCACGGGCACACCCGCCTCGGCCATGAGCGCCTTCGACTCGACCTTCGAGCCCATCGTCTCGATGGACTCCGGATCCGGGCCGATCCACGTGAGCCCCGCCGCGGCGACGGCGCGGGCGAAGTCCGCGTTCTCGGAGAGGAACCCATAGCCCGGGTGGACGGCGTCGGCCCCGGCGCTCAGCGCGGCCGCGACGATGAGGTCGCCGCGCAGGTAGGTCTCCGCCGGTGTTGTGCCGGGAAGGGCCACCGCCGCATCGGCCTCGCGGACGAAAGCGGCCCCGGAGTCGGCATCGGAGTGCACCGCCACCGTCTCGATGCCGCGGGCGCGGCAGGTCGTGAAGATCCGGCGGGCGATCTCGCCCCGGTTGGCCACGAGCACGCGGCCGATCTCACCTGCGGTTCGCAGTGCCTGGTCGCTCATCGTCATCACATCCTGAAGATTCCGTAGGTGCGGTCGGACTCGATCGGCCCGTTCGCGATCACCGACAGCGACAGTCCGAGCACCGTGCGGGTGTCGCGCGGATCGATGATGCCGTCGTCGTAGACCAGCCCGGAGAGGAACAGCGGCAGGGACTCAGCCTCGATCTGGCGCTCGATCGCCTGGCGGCGCAGTTCGTTCTTCTCATCGTCGAACGGCAGTCCGCGCGCCTCGGCCGAGGCCTTCGCCACCGAGGTCACGACGTCGGCCAGCTGCGCGCCCCCCATGACGGCGGACTTCGCCGAGGGCCAGGCGAACAGGAACCGCGGATCGAAGGCGCGACCGCACATGCCGTAGTGCCCAGCGCCGTACGAAGCGCCCACGAGCACGGAGATGTGGGGCACCTCGGAGGTGGAGACGGCGTTGACCATCATGGACCCGTGCTTGATGATGCCCCCTTCCTCATAGCGCCGGCCCACCATGTAGCCCGTCGTGTTGTGGAGGAAGAGCAGCGGGGTGCGCTGGCGATTCGCGATCTGGATGAACTGGGTGGTCTTCTGCGCCTCCTCGCTGAAGATGACCCCCTTCGAATTCGCGATGACGCCCACGGGGTAGCCGTGGATGCGCGCCCAGCCGGTGACGATGCCCGAGCCGTAGAGCGGCTTGAACTCGTCGAAGTCCGAGCCGTCGACCACCCGGGCCAGGACCTCTCGCGGATCGAAGGGGATCTTGAGGTCACCGGGGACGACCCCCAGCAGCTCCTCGGCATCGAAGAGCGGCTCGACCGAGGGGCCCGGCGCCGGCCCCGCCTTGGCCCAGTTGAGCCGCGCGACGATCCGCCGCCCGATGCGCAGGGCGTCCTGCTCGTCGCGGGCGAAGTGGTCGGCCAGCCCGCTCGTGCGCGCGTGCATCTGCGCGCCGCCCAGGGACTCGTCGTCGCTGATCTCGCCGGTGGCGGCTTTGACGAGCGGTGGGCCGCCCAGGAAGACCTTCGAGCGGTTCTCGATCATGACGACGTGGTCGCTCATCCCGGGGTGGTAGGCCCCGCCCGCCGTCGAATTGCCGAACACGATCGCGATCGTGGGGATCCCGGCTTTGGAGAGCTCGGCCAACCTGCGGAACGTGTCGCCGCCGGGGATGAAGATCTCCGACTGCGTGGGCAGGTTCGCCCCGCCCGATTCGACGAGGCTGATGTGCGGCAGCCGGTTCTTCAGGCTGATGTCCATGAGCCGCAGGCTCTTCTTCAGCGTCCGGGGGTTCGAGGTGCCGCCGGCGATCGTCGGGTCATTGGCGGTGATGAGGCACTCGACGCCGGAGACCACGCCGATCCCGCCCACCATGCTGGCACCCACCGGGAAGTCCGAGCCCCACGCGGCGTAGGGGCACAGCTCCAAGAACGGCGTATCGCGGTCGATGAGCAGGTCGATGCGCTCGCGGGCGGTGAGCTTGCCGCGGCCGCGGTGGCGTTCGACGGCCTTCTCCCCGCCCGCCTGGGCGAGCTCGGCGTTGACGCCGTCGAGCTCCGCGAGCTTGGCCTCCATGGCCTGTGCGGCGGCGGTCCATTCGGCGCTGCCCGCCAGGGCCGAGGTGAGTGCGGTCATGCGGTGTACCCCATTCTCTTCGCGGCCAGGGCCGTCAGGATTTCGGTCGTGCCGCCCCCGATGCCGAGGATGCGTGTGTCGCGGTAGATCCGCTCGACCTCCGATTCGGCCATGTAGCCCATCCCGCCGAACAGCTGCACGGCCTGGCTGGCACACCATTCGGCGGCCTCGACGGCCATGTTCTTGGCAAAGCACGCGGTTGCCACGAGATCGAGCCCGCCCTGCGGCTCTGGGGCTGCCTGCTGATCGTCGTAGCGCGCGGCCAGCACGCGGGTGTAGACCCGGGCGGCGTCGATCCGCGCGGTCATCTGGGCGAGCGTGGCCTGGACGGTGGGGCGCGCGATGAGCGGGTCGCCGAACGTCACCCGATCCCGACACCACTGCACGGTGAGGTCGAGTGCGCGCTGGGCGCCGGAGTACGCCTGCGCGGCCAGGCCCACGCGCTCCGTGACGAAGGCCTGGGAGATGTAGGCGAAGCCGGCGTTCTCCGCGCCGATGAGGTGGTCGGCGGGCACGCGCACCGCGTCGTAGTGCAGCTCCGCGGTGTCCGAGGCGTGCCAGCCCATCTTCGCCAGTTTCTTCGCGACGCTGAAGCCGGGGGAATCGGCGGGGACCACGAGGAGGGAGACTCCCTTGGCCCCGGGGCCGCCGGTGCGCGCGGCCGTGACGACGAAGTCGGCGCGGGTGCCGGAGGTGATGAACGTCTTCTCGCCCGAGATGACGTACGCATCGCCGTCGCGCTCGGCCCGGGTGCGCAGTCCGCCGACGTCGGAGCCGCCGGAGGGCTCGGTGATGGCGAGCGAGCCGATGAGCTCACCGGCGGGGGTGGGCCGGACGTAGGCGTCGATGAGCTCGCGCGAGCCGGCCGCGATGAGGTGGGGCACCGCGATCCCCGCGGTGAACAGCGAGGCGAATGTGCCGCCGGACATCCCGGCCTCGTGCGCCGCCTCATTGATCGTCAGGGACGCGCGCAGGCCACCGCCGCCGCCGCCCACGTCCTCGGGGAAGCTCGCGCCCAGCAGGCCGGCGTGCGCGGCGTGTTGGTGCAGTGCGCGGGGCAGGACACCCCGTGCCTCCCATTCCTCCTGGTGGGGCAGCACGTGCGCTGCCACGAAGCGCCGGGTGGTCTCCGCGAGAGCCGCGAGTTCCGCGGCATCGGGCCCGGTCTCCGGCTGCGCTGCGGCCGAGGCGGCATCAGGGCGCTGGGCTGCGGATCTCATGGGTTCTCCTCTCCGGCGCGGGTGTCGCGCCCGCCCGCCGGGGCGGTGCCGTCTGCGGGGCCGGTGCCGTCTATGGGCGCTGGGTTGGCCGTGGGTGCGTCGGCCGTGGGTGCTGCATCTGCTGTTGGTGCTGCGTGTGCCGTTGGACCGGCGCCTGCTGCCAGCTCGGCCGGCACGCGGATCGTGCGGCTGCGCAGCCATTCGGCCAGCCCCTTGGCCTGGGCGTCGAAGCGCGCACCGTAGGCAACGCCCTCGCCCAGAATGTCGTGGATGACGAAGTTGACCGCGTGCAGGCCGGGCAGCTCGGTGCGGTCGATAGCCAGGCCGGCGGTTTCCGGCAGCAGGGCGCGCAGGGCATCGGCGGTCAGCTCATCGCGCAGCAGCGGCCATGTGTCCGGCGTGCGGGCCCACACGCCGATGTTCGCGCCGCCGCCCTTGTCGCCGCTGCGAGCGCCGAAGAGCGCGCCGAGCGGCAGCGCCGCGCGGCCCGCCGCGGCGTCGGGGGCGCGTCCCGCGGGTCGGTGCCCGCATCGCCGGCGGCCTGCGGCCCGGCCGGCACGGGGGCCGGTGCCGTAACGGGGCTCCCGGGCGCCTCGACCGCGGGGTGGCTCGTGTCCGCAGGGGTGGCTGCAAGCGGGCGGAACTCCGGCGGGGGCGCGATGGGCGCAGTGCTCCCATCGGGGGCGTGCACGGTGTGGGCCGGGGCGTCCTGAGGCACGCTTCCCGCGCGGAAGCGGCCGTAGACGCTCGCCTCCCCGGGGGGCGCGGCCATGAAGAAGCCGGGGATGGAGCCCAGCGCGAACTCGACACAGGTGTTGGCGAAGGCGCGCCCCACCGCCTGGGGGTCGCGGTCCCGGGCGATGAGGCGCAGGCGGGCGGTGGCCTGCTCCTGGGTCGCGGCGTCCGAGCGGTCGGTGCGCGAGAGCTCCCATTCGAGCTCCGCGGGCTCGGGCAGTCCCGCGGCGGCCAGTCCGGCTGCGAACTGTGCGCGCACCAGGGCGGCCTTGGCCTCGATGTCCAGACCGGTGAGGAAGAAGGTGAGCTCCTGGCGGAAGCCCCCCAGCTCGTTGACCGAGACCTTGAGGTCCGGCGGGGGCGCCTCACCGCGCACTCCGCAGATGCGCACGCGGTCGGGGCCGGCGGCCTCGAGTCGGATCGAGTCGAGGCGCAGCGTGGCATCGGGGCCCGGGTAGCGGGCGCCGGCGACCTCGTAGAGGAGCTGGGAGAGGACGGTCTCCACCGTGACCGCGCCGCTCGTGTGGGCGGGCTTCGCGATGATCGACGAGCCGTCGGCGGCGACCTCCGCGATGGGGAAGCCCGGGCGGATAAGGTCCGCGATCTCGGTGAAGAAGGAGAAGTTGCCGCCGGTGGCCTGCATGCCGCATTCGATGACGTGCCCGGCCGCCATGGCCCCGGCCAGCGCGTCGTAGTCTGTGCGCTCCCAGCCGTGGAACCAGGCTGCGGGTCCCGTGACGAGCGAGGCGTCGGTGACCCGGCCGGTGACGACGACCTGGGCGCCCTCGGCAAGTGCGCGCGCGATGCCGAACCCGCCCAGGTAGGCGTTGGCGGCAAGCGGCTCGCCCAGGCTCAGCTCACCGGCGCGGGTGGTCAGGTCGTCGCCGTCGACGAACGCAACCGGCAGGTCGATCCCGGCCTGCGCGGCGGCCTCGGCTATGGCGGCGGCGAGTGCGGCCGGATTCATCCCGCCGGCGTTGGCAACGACGCGGGTGCCCGTTTCCGCCAGGCGCGACATGGCGCCGGTGACCTGGGCGAGGAAGGACTTGGCGAACCCCGCGGCCGGGTCCTTCGCCTTCTGGCGCGCGAGGATGAGCATGGTGAGCTCGGCCAGGTAGTCGCCCACGACCACGTCGACCCCGGCGTCGACGAGTTCGCCGAAGGCCGCGAGGCGGTCGCCGTAGAAGCCAGATGCGCAGCCGATGCGCAGCGTGCGCGGCTGGGCGCCGGCTCCCGGCCCCTGGGCGGCTGACGCTCGCGCACGGCCCGGCGCCGCGGCGGTCTGGGGCTGCACAGCGCTCATGCGTTCGCGCTCCCGACCGCGGGGGCGCCGATCGCAGGTGTGCGGACCAAGGGGTCACCGGTCGCGGAGGCGCCGGACGCCCGGCCGGCACCCGTGGTGCGGGCCGGTCCGCGCTCCCCGGGTGCGGGCCCCTGGGTGGGCGCGCCCGCGAATGCCTGTGCGATCTCCATCCAGTGCCGCGCGCCCTCACCCACGATCGCCAGGTCGACGTCGGCGGGACTGCGGCGCTGCGTGACGACCGCGGCGAACCCCCAGGCATCGCCCATGATCCGCTCAGGCGCATCGGCCGGGCCCTCGGCGAACGAACCGTGGGGCAGGGCCAGCTCAACCCGCACTTCGGCGGTCGGCACCTCGAGGCCGCGGGAGGCGAAGGCGAACCCGCGGGTGCGGCAGCCGATCCGCGCGACCGCGGCGAGCGCGTCGGTGGCGGGCTTGTCGAGGCCGAGCGCATCGCAGACGTCGAGGCTGTGGGCCCAGGTCTCCATGACGCGGGCGGTGGCCATCGTGAGCGGCCGCATGGGCGGGCCGAACCACGCGATCTTCGCAGCGGGATCGGCCGCGGCGAGGGCCTGGGCGAGGGCCTCGCGCCCCGCGCGCCACTGGGCCAGGAGCTCCGCGGGCGCCTGGCCGGCGAGCCGGCGCGCCTCCTCGTCGACGAGGGCGGGCCGGGGATCGGCGCGCATGTCCGCCACGAGCGCGGCGAAGGCCGGGTCGCCGCGCACCGTCTGCACGCTGACGAGGTCTGTCCAGTGCAGGTGGGCGATCTGGTCGGCGATCGTCCAGCCCGTCGCCGGCGTGGGCAGCTTCCACTGCTCGGCGGGGAGGTCGGCGACGACCGCGTCGAGCCGCTGCGACTCATCGGCCAGGAGCGCAAGGGCCTCGTTGACGTCCATCGTGTGGCCTCCTGGTGCCGTGGAAGGGGAGTGTGGCTGCGGACCGCTCACAGGGGCGTGCAGCCTCTGCGCTGCCGCCGTCGCCGGTCCGGTCTGCGGCTCAGCGTGCCACAGTTCACACGAACAATCAATCACGTTTGCTTGTTTTGTCGAATGGCCCTAGTGTGTTGTCCACATCACACGTGGGCCGTGTTCCCCACGGTGACGGGATGGCCGCGCAGTGCCGCGCGGCCACCGCGACGACGCGAGGAGATCGCATGAGCGTTCCGCTCGGATCCTGGCCCGCCATCCACGCCCTGCGCTTCCCCGAGAGCACCGCGCTCATCGACGCGGATACCGGCGCGGCGCTCACCCACGCGGAGCTCGACGCGCTCACCACCGCTCTGGCGGCGGGCCTGCGCTCGAAGGGCGTCCTGCCCGGTGACCGGGTGGCGCTGCTCGCCCTCAATTCCGTCGAGATGCTCGCGCTCATCGTCGCGACGGCGAGGGCCGGGGCGATCGGAGTGCTCATCAACTTCCGGCTCACCGCGGAGGAGGTGCGCTACATCCTCAGCGACTCCGGGGCCGTGCTGCTCTTCGCGTCGTCCTCGCTCATGGACGTGGCGGATGCGGCCCAGCCCGATACCGGAGTCCGCGAGGTGATCGCCCTGCCCACGGCGGTGCAGCGCTCGCGCGGCCAGCGCACCGGATATCACGAGCTGGTCGACGCGGGTTCGGCCACCGCCGCGAGCACAGGTTCCGAGTCGCCGGAAGTCGATCCCGACTCCCTCGCCCTGCTCATGTACACCTCGGGTACTACGGGCCAGCCCAAGGGCGCAATCATCACCCACGCCAACCTGTTCTGGGCCTCGATCCTGCACAACTACAACGATGGAGGCTTCGACCGCTCCGATGTCTGCCTTGCCTCCGCACCGCTCTTCCACATCGGGGCCCTGGCGGTCAACACAATCGCCGCACTGTACTGGGGCGCCTCCTCCGTGGTCATGGAGTCGTTCGATCCTGGCCGGTGGGCACACCTCGTCGAGCACTACAAGGTGACAAGGGCCTTCAACGTGCCGGTCATGTGGGGAGCGATCCTCTCCTCCGGAGCTTTGGACCGCCACACGACGTCAACACTGCGGGCCTCTATGAGCGGCGGGGCCGCATGCCCCATCACGATCATCGAGGCTCTGCGGGACAAGGGGCTGAGCTTCTCCGAGGGCTACGGGCTCACGGAGACGACCGCCGGGGCCGCCATTCTGGCCGCTGCCGACGTGGTCGACCACGCCGGTTCAATCGGCCGACCGTGCATGCACGTCGACGCTGCCATCGTCGACCCGCTGGGCGAGCCGGTGCCTGTCGGCCAGGTGGGTGAGCTGGCGATGCGCGGGCCGAACATCTCCCCCGGTTACTGGCGGCGACCGGAGGCCACCGCTGAGGCCTTCCGCGACGGTTGGTTCTACAGCGGCGATCTCGCCACCGTCGATGAGGACGGCTACTACCGCATCGTCGACCGGAAGAAGGACATGGTCATCACCGGCGGTGAGAACGTCTACCCCACGGAGATCGAACAGGTCCTCTACCGCCACCCGCGGGTGAGCGAGGCCTCCGTCTACGGGCTTCCCGACGAGCAGTGGGGCGAGGCCGTCACCGCAGCCGTCGTGGTCAACGACGGCGAGGGCTCCGCCGAGGGGCCGGGTGAGCTCGTCGACGAGGCGGATCGCGCCGCACTCGCCGAGGAGCTGCGCGCCTTCGCCCGCGAGCGGCTCGCGGGCTTCAAGATCCCCAAGCGATTCGTGTTCCTGCCCGCGCTGCCGCGCACCGCGACCGGGAAGGTCCGCAAGGTCGAGCTCCGGCGAGCAGGCGGCGGCACGGGATCCGCGGTGCAGCGATGACGCCCCCGGACCGTCGGCCGCCGGTGCCCCATTCGCCGTTCCGCGCCGATGCGCTGGCCGAGCGCCGCATCCTCGTGACCGGCGGCGGCAGCGGGCTGGGCCGCGGCATGGCCGCCCACCTCGCCGCGCACGGTGCGCACGTGGTGCTCTGGGGCCGCCGGGAGTCCGCGCTCGCCGAGTCCGCCGAGCACGCCAACGCAGGAGCCGGTGCCCGGCTCGTGGCCTATCAGACCGTCGACATCCGCGACGCCGCGGGGGTCGACGCGGCCATGGCAGAGCTGTGGGCCGAACACGGGCCGCTCACCGGGCTCATCAACAATGCGGCTGCGAACTTCGTTGCCCCCACGCAGGACGTGAGCCCCAACGGCTACGAGGCGATCGCCTCCACGGTCATGGACGGAACCTACTTCACCACCCAGGCGGCCGGCCGGCGCTGGATTGCCGAGGGCCTGTCCGGCAGCGTCCTGTCCACGCTGGCGACCTGGGTGTGGACGGGGTCGGCCTACACAGTGCCCTCGGCCATGTCGAAGTCCGCGGTGCACGCGATGACGATGTCGCTGGCCGTGGAGTGGGCGAAGTACGACATCCGCCTGAACGCCATTGCCCCGGGGCCCGTTCCCCACCGACTTCACGTGGACCGTGCTGGGCGCGGACAGCAGGGCCAGGCGGCTCTCCGATGCGCAGGCCGTGCCCGCGGGGCGCACCGGGGAGATCTGGGAGCTCGGCAACCTCGCGCTCTTCCTGCTCTCCGGGGCCGCGGACTACATCACGGGCCAGACCATTGCGATCGACGGCGGCCAGATGTTCGCCGGGCCCGGCACGTTCGCCTCCCTGTCGTCCATGACGGACGGCGAATGGGAGGACGTGCGCGAAGCCGCGAAGGCCGCCACCGCCGCCTCGAAGGCCCAGCGCAGCGTGTAGCCCACAGCCCTCACCGCCGGCGCGCAGCGCCGGGAAGCCCCACGACGGCCCCGCCCCCGAAGCACCCCAATGACCCGGAGGTCCACCACATGCCCACCGAACTCGCAGAATTCCGCTCCACCGTGCGCGCCGTCTGGGAGCGCGAGGTGCTCGCCCACATCGACGAGTGGGAGGCCGACGGCTTCTTCGACGCCCACGCCCTGTTCCCCATCCTCGCCCGGCACGGGCTGCTGGGACTGAGCCACAGCGCCGAGGACGGCGGCGAGGGCGCGCCCATGGAGTACCAGATGGCGATGGCGGAGGAGCTGGGCCGCGGCAATGCGGCCGGGGTCGCGATGGCGGTGAATGTGCAGATGTACATGGCCACGCCGTCGCTGGCCCGCTTCGGCACTCCCGAGCTCAAGGAGCGCTACCTGCGCCCGGCCATCGCCGGCGAGCAGGTCGCCGCGATCGCCGTGACGGAGCCCGGAGCCGGCTCGGATGTCGCCCACCTGGCGACGAAGGCCCACCGCGACGGCGATCACTGGGTCATCTCCGGGCAGAAGATCTACATCACCAACGGCACCCAGGCCGACTGGTTCTGCATGCTCGTGCGCACCTCTGACGAGGGGGCTTCCGGGGCATGTCGCAGATCATCGTCCCGGCGGGCACGGAGGGCTTCGAGGTCGTGCGCAAGCTCGACAAGCTGGGCAACCGCGTCTCGGACACCGCGGAGCTGCGCCTCGAGGACGTGCGCGTTCCGGTGTCGAACACGATCGGCGAGGCCGGGCGCGGGTTCCAGCAGCAGATGCAGCAGTTCGTCATCGAGCGGCTCTCCGCCTGCTTCGCCGCCGTGGGCGCGTGTGAGTGGGCGCTCGGGCGCACGCGGGACTACCTGCGCACGCGCGACGTCTTCGGCGGGCCCCTCGCCCAACGCCAGTATCCGGTCTTCCGGCTGACCGAGGCATCGGCCCAGCTCGAGCTGCTGCGCGCGCTCAACGAGAAGATGGCCCTCATGCTCGACGCGGGCGAGGACATCACCCGCGAGGCAACGGCGGGCAAGCTGGCCGCAGGGCGCCTCATCCGCGAGGTCGCGGACCTGGCCGTGCAGTACCACGGCGGGATGGGCTACATGGAGGAGAACTGGACGGCGCGGTTCTACCGCGACGCCCGGCTGTCCTCGATCGGCGGCGGCGCGGACGAGGTCATGCTCCAGGTCCTCGCGCGCCTGGACGGATACGAGGTGTGACGATGGCGCCGCCCTGACCCGTCCGGTCCCGCTGTGCGCGGCCACCGCCCGCCCCCGCTGTGCCGTGCGGCAGCCGCGCAGCCGACGATCCTCCCCTCGCGCTGCGGCGCATCCCCCGGCACTCCCCTCATCCCCGCTGGCTCCGTCCCGGTGCCGCCCCCCAGACCGAGGCCCGGCCCGCACCCGAGCGGGTCCGGCCGCGCCTCATCGCCCGCCCCCGCACCCACCCATCCAAACCCGCTCATACCCGCGCATTGCCTCACGAAAGCGCGCGACAGCACCGGCACGGACAACGAGGTCCACGAGTCCCAGGAGGAAACCCTATGTTCGCCGACACCGCCCAGGTCGATCCGGTCGATCTCAATCTGGCCCGCCGGACGACGATCGGCGATGCGCTCACCCGCACCGCCGACCGCGTGCCGCATTCCATCGCCGTGGTCGATCGCGACCGCCGGATCTCCTACGCACAGCTCGAGCACGACGCCGAGGCGATCGCGCGAGGGATCATCGCCCTCGACGACGGGCCCGCGCAGGGCGAACCCTGCGCCATGCTCATGCGCAATTCCTCGGAGGTGCTCGCGGTCTACTTCGGCATCGTCAAGGCCGGCCGAGTGGCACTGCCCGTCAACGACGGCCTGACCGCGGAGGACATCGCGTGGATCCTCACGGACGCGCAGGCCACGACACTATTCGCCGACGAGGCGCTCCTGCCGCTCGTCCGCGAGGTCGCCGCGGCCGGAGCCACCCTCACGACGATCGTCGTCCACACCGAAGAAGCAGGCACGGCCGAGCCCGCAGCCGCCGAAGCGCCCGGCGGCGAGGTGCCGCAGGGGGCTGCGCGCCATGAGCTGAGGCAGCTTGTGGGCACGGAGGTCGGGCCCGAGCTGTGCCTCGCCATCGGCAGCGATGATGCGGCACAGTGCCTCTACACCTCGGGCACCACGGCCAACCCCAAGGGTGCCCTCGCGGCGCACGCGGCGGTGGTCACCGGTGCGATGTCGAACGCACTGCAGATGAGCGATGGCTGGGGCCGGGAGCCGGGCACCGTGCTCATCGTGCTGCCGCTCTTCCACGTCACCGCGCTCAACACCCTCGCCATGCCGGTGCTGTTCACCGGCGGCACGGTGGTCATCCAGCACGGGTTCGATCCGGCCGCTGTGCTCGATGCGATGGAGGCCGAGCGCATCACGATGTTCACCGGCCTGCCCATGATGTGGGCGGCGCTCATCGCCGAGAACCAGCGGCGCCCGCGCGACCTCAGCTCCATGGACACGGCCATGTACGCGATGGCGCAGATGCCCGAGCGGGTCCTGGCGGGCATGGACGAGATGATGCCGGATGCCAAGAAGGTGCTGGGCTCGGGCCAGACCGAGGTCATCCCGGCCACCACCTATCAGCGGCCCCACCACCGGCACGGCAAGAACGGCTCGTGGGGCATCCCCTCGCCCACGGTGCGCACGCAGATCATGGATCCGGACGGGAACCTGCTGCCGGTCGGCGAGGTGGGCGAGATCGTCTACCGCGGCCCGCACGTGACCCTGGGCTACTGGAACCGGCCGGATGCCAACGGCGAGGCGTTCCGCCACGGCTGGTTCCACTCCGGTGACATCGGCTACCTGGACGACGAGGGCGTCGTCTGGTTCACCGACCGGGTGAAGGACATCATCAAGACCGGGGGCGAGAACGTCTCGTCCATGAAGGTCGAGCGGGTCGTGGCGAATGCGCCGGGCGTCGTGGAGTGCTGCGTCATCGGCACCGAGCACGCCCACTGGGGCGAGGCCGTGACCGCCGTGGTGCTCAGCGACACGGTGCCGGCCCGCGGCGAGGTCGGCGACGAGGAGCGCGAGCGCGCGCAGCGGGCCACTGAGGAGGGCATCCTCGCCTACGCCCGCGAGCACCTGAGCGGGATCGAGGCGCCCAAGCGCGTCGAGTTCGTCGACGCGCTGCCGAAGACGACGACGGGCAAGATCCGCAAGAACGTGCTGCGCGGGCTGTTCTGATCGAGCGGGCCGACCGCTCGGCTGCGGGGCCCGTTCCCTGAGACGCACACGTCCCAGGAACGGGCCCCTTCTGCACCACCAGTGTGACCAATCCCCCACCGCAGCGCTCACCAGCGCTAACGCGTCCACCACCGCCCCACGCCATCCCCGCGTCGCCTCCGCTTGCTACCGTGAAGGCTCGCACCACTCCCCGGCGCCGACCCCTAGGAAGCGATGAGCAGACCCCGCGAAGCAGAGGAACCGACCACGGCGGAAGCGCCTACGCCCCCATCGAAGGCCATCGCTCCCCCACCCAATTGGCCGGTCCTTGCCATCTCCGGGGCCATGATCATCGCGATCGCCGCATGGGCGATCATCGCGCCGGAGAACGCCAACACGGTCATCACGACCATCGTGGGCTGGCTGTCGGCGAACTTCGGCTGGTACTACATCCTCACCGCGACGCTCATGGTCGTCTTCGTCATCATCATCGCCCTGTCGCGGATGGGGCGGATCAAGCTGGGCCCGGACCACTCCCGCCCGCAATTCAACCTGTTCACCTGGACGGCCATGCTGTTCGCCGCGGGCATCGGCATCGACCTCATGTTCTTCTCCGTCTCGGAGCCCGCCTCGCAGTTCCTCAGCCCGCCGGAGGGCGCGGTCGACCAGCCGCTCGACCCCTCGACGGACCCCGCTGGCCGCGCGCGCATGGCCGTGGTCTGGACGCTCTTCCACTACGGCATCACCGGTTGGGCGATGTACGCGCTCATGGGCATGGCATTCGCCTACTTCGCCTACCGCAAGGGCATGCCGCTGTCGATCCGCTCGATCCTCTACTGGGCGCTGGGCAAGCGGATCAACGGCTGGCTCGGCCACACGGTCGACATCGCCGCCGTGCTCGGCACCGTGTTCGGCATCGCCACCTCACTCGGCATCGGTGTCGTGCAGCTCAACTTCGGCCTCTACCTCATGTTCGGCATCCCCCAGGGCGTGGCCGCGCAGATCGGCCTCATCGCGCTCTCCGTCATCCTGGCCACCATCTCCACCGTCACCGGCGTGGAGAAGGGCATCCGGCGCCTGTCCGAGCTCAACGTCATCCTCGCGATCGTGCTGCTGGGCTGGGTGACGGTCACCGGCAACACGCGCTTCCTCTTCGACTCGCTCGTCACGGACATCGGCGACTACGCGGCGAACTTCCCGCACATGATGCTCAACGTCTTCCCGTTCATCCAGCCCGATGACTGGATGGCCTCGTGGACGCTGTTCTTCTGGGCGTGGTGGATCGCCTGGGCGCCGTTCGTGGGCCTCTTCCTGGCCCGCATCTCGCGCGGCCGGACCATCCGGCAGTTCGTCACCGGCGTGCTCGTGGTGCCCTTCGCCTTCATCGCGATCTTCATCTCGATCTTCGGCAACAGCGCACTGCACCGCATCCTCGGGGGCGACGTCCAATTCGCCCAGACGGCCATGGAGCAGCCCGAGAGCGCGTTCTACACCCTCCTGGAGTCCTACCCCGGGGCGTTCTTCGTCATCGGCCTGGCCACCGTCGTGGGCCTGCTCTTCTACGTGACCTCGGCGGACTCCGGGGCACTCGTGCTCGCGAACTTCACGTGCACCACGGAGGACCCCAAGCAGGACGGCCCCAAGGGCCTGCGGGTGTTCTGGGCGGTGGCGACGGGCGTGCTCACCCTGGGCATGCTCATCGTCGGCGGCGTGGCCACGCTCCAGGCGGCCACCCTCATCATCGGCCTGCCGTTCTCCGTCGTCCTCTACCTCGTCATGATCTCCCTCTACCGGGCCCTGCACCAGGAGGCCCTGCAGGCCGACGGCCGCATGGCCTCGCTGCCCACGCGCCTGGTCAGCGGCGATGGCCTGTCGTGGAAGCAGCGGCTCAAGCGCTCCACCTCGTTCCCGGCCGTGGGCGCCGTGCGCAAGTACGCGGAGTCCGTGGCCAAGCCCGCGCTGCAGGAGGTGGGCCGCGAGCTCGCGGAGTCGGGCGCGGACGTGTCCGTCGACACCGCCGAGGTGCCCTCGCTGCACCTGCCCCAGGTGTCCCTGCGCGTGGAGTTCGGCGAGGACGGCCCGTTCGTCTACCAGATCTACCCGGTGGCCGCGGAGACGCCCTCGTTCGCCATCCGCTCCCAGTCGCCGGGGGCGGACACGTACTACCGGCTGGAGGTCTTCACCGCGGACGGCTCGCGCGGCTACGACGTCTTCGGGTTCACGAAGGAGCAGCTGATCTCCGATGTCATCAGCAGCTACGAGTCCCATCTCGAGTACCTGCGAATCTCCGACGGCACGCCGGTGGACCTCACGGAGTCGCGCCAGACCATCACGACGGACTGGGCCGACGACTTCGCCTCGGAATCGGAGGAGCCATCGTGAGCCCCGCGCCCCCGCCCAGCCAGCCGAGCACCCCAACGACCTCAACCCAAAGGAGCACTGACATGCCGAACACGCTGTTCATCGACGGCGAATGGGTCTCCGCCCAGGAGGGCGGCACCCGGGACATCACCTGCCCGGCCAACGGCGACTTCGTCGCCACGGTCGACGAGGCCACGGAGGCGGATACGATCCGCGCGATCGAGGCCGCCCGCCGCGCCTTCGACTCGGAGGTGTGGTCGGCAAAGCCCACCTCGGAGCGGGCGGACCTGCTGCTCAAGGCCGGGGCCGCCATCCGCGAGCGCCGCGACGAGTTCGCCCGTGCGGAGTCCCTGGACACCGGCAAGCGCTTCGTGGAGTCCCAGCAGGACATGGACGACATCGCAGGCTGCTTCGAGTACTTCGGCAAGATCGCGGCCACGGACGCCGGGCGGATCGTCGATGCGGACTCGCAGGACGTCTTCTCCCGCATCAGCCACGAGCCGGTGGGCGTGTGCGCGCTCATCACCCCGTGGAACTTCCCGCTGCTCCAGGCCTCGTGGAAGATCGCGCCCTGCCTGGCCGCGGGCAACAGCTTCGTGCTCAAGCCCGCCGAGCTCACCCCCCACACCGCCATCCTCACGATGGCGCTCCTCGAGGAGCTGGGCCTGCCCAAGGGCGTGGGCAACCTCGTGCTGGGCTCCGGCGCCAGCGCCGGCGGTCCGCTGTCCACCCACCCGGACGTGGACATGGTCTCGTTCACCGGCGGCCTCGCCACCGGCAAGAAGATCGCGGCCAACGCCGCGCAGACCGTCAAGAAGGTCGCACTCGAACTGGGCGGCAAGAACCCCAACATCGTGTTCGCGGACGCGGACTTCGATGCCGCGGTGGACAACGCGCTCAACGCGGCGTTCGTCGATTCCGGCCAGGTCTGCTCGGCCGGTGCCCGGCTCATCGTCGAGGAGTCCATCGCGGAGCGGTTCACCGACGCCCTCGCCGAGCGCGCAGGCTCGATCCGCCTGGGCGGCCCGTTCGATGAGGCCGCGGAGAGCGGCCCCCTCATCTCCAAGGAGCACCGGGACAAGGTCACCGCCTATGTCCAGTCCGGTGTGGAGGAGGGCGCGCGCGTGCGCTGCGGCGGTCAGTGGGGGCAGGGCGAGCTCGAGTCCGGCTACTACTACGAGCCCACCGTCATCGACCAGGTGAAGCGCGGCATGTCCGTCGTCGCCGAGGAGGGCTTCGGCCCCGTCGTCACCGTCGAGACATTCACGACGGAGGACGAGGCCGTCGCGACGGCCAACGACACGATCTACGGGCTGGCCGGGGCTGTGTGGACGCAGGACGCGGGCAAGGCCCAGCGGGTTGCCAACCGGCTGCGCCACGGCACCGTGTGGATCAACGACTACCACCCCTACCTGCCGCAGGCGGAGTGGGGCGGCTTCAAGCAGTCCGGCATCGGCCGCGAGCTCGGGCCCACCGGCCTGGCCGAGTATCAGGAGGCCAAGCACATCTACCAGAACCTGCGCCCGGGCGTGACCGGGTATTTCCCCGAGCACTGAGGAACACGCCCCGCCCACGCGGGCAGCCTCGCCCAGTGGGCCGACCCGCCTGCGCGCGCATGAGCGCGGGCCGGTGGGCCGTTCCCGAGGCGCCCCGGGCCGGCGCTGGCACGCGCGGCCGGGGCGCGCCTCGGGCGCGGGAAGCACGGAATCCGCACACAGCGCACTGACATGAGCGGCCCGGCACTGCGGGCCGCGGAGCACACCGAAGAGGAAGGATCGAGATGGAGACGACGCACACGTTCGACTATGTGGTGGTGGGCGCTGGCTCGGCCGGCGCCGCCGTGGCCGCGCGCCTGAGCGAGGATCCCAGCGTGAGCGTGGGGCTGCTGGAGGCGGGTCCCACGGATACGGACAAGGACGTGATCCTCCAGCTCAACCGGTGGATGGAGCTGCTGGAGTCCGGCTACGACTGGGACTACCCCATCGAGGAGCAGGAGCACGGCAACTCGTTCATGCGCCATGCCCGCGCCAAGGTGCTGGGCGGCTGCTCCTCGCACAACTCGTGCATCGCCTTCTGGGCGCCCCAGGAGGACCTGGACGCGTGGGAGGCCCGCTACGGCGCCTCGGGCTGGGGCTCGAAGGAGACGTTCGAGCTGTTCACCAAGCTCGAGACCAACGAGGACGACGGCCCTCTGCACGGCCACGATGGGCCCGTCCACCTCATGAACGTCCCGCCCCGGGACCCGTGCGGCGTGGCGATCCTCGACGCCTGCGAGCAGGCGGGCATCCCCCGTGCCGCGTTCAACACCGGTGAGACGGTGACGCGCGGCGCGAACTTCTTCCAGATCAACCGCAGGGCCGATGGCACGCGCTCGTCGTCGTCCGTGTCCTACCTCCACCCCATCCTCGACCGGGAGAACCTCACGGTGCTGCCGGACACGTGGGCGCGCGAGATCGAGTTCGATGAGGACAACAACGCCGTGGCCGTGCACGTGGTCAACAACGCGTTCGGCACCACCCACCGGATCGAGGCGAGCCGCGAGGTCATCGTGTCCGCCGGTGCGATCGACTCCCCCAAGCTCCTCATGCTCTCCGGGATCGGGCCGGCCGAGCATCTGAAGTCCGTGGGCGTGGACGTGCGCGTGGACTCCCCCGGGGTGGGCGAGCACCTGCAGGACCACCCGGAGGGCGTCATCCAGTGGGAGGCCAAGCAGCCCATGGTCGACGAGTCAACGCAGTGGTGGGAGATCGGGATCTTCGACTCATTGGGCGTCGCGGGCTCCGACGAGGGCGTGCCGGACCTCATGATGCACTACGGCTCCGTGCCCTTCGACATGCACACGCTGCGCCAGGGGTACCCCACCTCCGACAACGCGTTCTGCCTGACCCCCAACGTCACACACGCGAAATCGCGGGGCACGGTGCGGCTGCGCTCGCGGGACTACCGCGACAAGCCCAAGGTGGATCCGCGCTACTTCACGGACCCGGACGGCTATGACATGAGGATCATGGTGGAGGGCATCAAGCGCGCCCGCGAAATCGTCTCCCAGCCGGCCATGCAGGACTGGGCCGGGCGCGAGCTCTACCCGGGCGCCGATGTGCAGACCGATGAGCAGATCGAGGACTACATTGTGCGCACGCACAACACGGTCTACCACCCCGCGGGCACCGTGCGCATGGGCGCGGCCGACGATGCGCGGTCGCCGCTCACCCCGGACCTCCGGGTCAAGGGCGTGGAGCGCCTGCGCGTGGCCGATGCCTCGGTCATGCCGCAGCTGACCGCGGTGAACCCGAATATCACGACGATGATGATCGGCGAGAAGTGCGCGCAGCTCATCAAGGAGGGCTGATGCGCTGAGGTGGGGCGGCTGCGCGATCGCGCGGCTGCGGGGTTGTGCGCCGCCCAATGACCGTGAGGGGCCGGTGACCTGCAGAGATGCAGGTTGCCGGCTCTTCGGTGTGCTGGGTGCAGTCGTTGAGAACCGCGGAGGATCGTCCGGGTCTTACGATTGTGCGAGAAGAACAGGCCCGACTGAGGGCGCACGCGACGCACGGACGGAAGTCACATGGCATACCAGTACCCGCCCGCCTCACCTGCCGGCCAGAACCCCCAGTGGCAGCAGCCCTGGCAGCCTGCCGCGCCTGCGAAGTCCTTCGTCGCCACCTGGCTGCTGAGCCTGTTCCTGGGCAGCCTCGGCATCGACCGGTTCTACCTGGGCAAGATCGGCACCGGCGTCCTCAAGCTCATCACGGGCGGTGGCTTCGGCATCTGGTCGCTCATCGACCTCATCATGACGCTGTGCGGTGCGCAGCGCGACAAGCTCGGCCGGCCGCTCGAGGGATACCAGCGCAGCCGGAAGATGGCCTGGATCGTCACCATCGTCCTGTGGCTGCTGGGCATCATCATCGGCATCATCGTCGGCTTGACCGCCGGCGCACTCGGGGCGGCTGCGTTCAAAGCCGCGGAGAACGGGAGCGATTCGTCGACGGCGCCCCAGAGCCCGGGCGCCACCGCATTCACCGGCCAGAGAACCGCAGACCCGAATGTTCCCGCGGAGTACTCTGACGCCCTGTCGAAGGCCGGGTACTACGCCGGCGACGGGCATATGAGCAAGAAGGGCCTGTACCGCCAGCTGACAAGCAAGAACGGCGAGGGCCTCTCAAAGGCAGCCGCAACCTACGCGGTCAACCATGTCGATGCCGATTGGAAGAACAACGCGCTCGAAACGGCGAAGGCCTTCAGCAAGAACCCGTCATACTCGCGGAGCACGGTGTATGACCTCCTCATCAACGAGAAAGTAGGCGGGTTCACCGAGGCCGAGGCGAAGTACGCACTCGACCACCTGGACGACTGACGTTCCGATGCGAGGCACCACCCGTTGAGTGCGCCGCGCGTGTCAGTGCGCAGCTCTGACGAACTCCCCGGCCCTGCGCCCAGTCCACTGGCCGGCTGCCACGGCACGCACGCCGTTGACGAACACCTCCTCAACGCCCTTCGGAGCGCAGGTCGGCTCCTCGAAGGTGGCCCGGTCGCGCAGCTCCTGCATGTCCAGGATGACGAGGTCGGCGATGCCGCCTTCCACAATGCGTCCGCGGTCCTTGAGTCCGAAGACCTCCGCGGGGAACGAGGTGATACGCCTGACCGCCTCAGAGAGGCCGACTAGTTTTTCATCGCGAACGTAGTGCTGGAGGAAGCGCGCGAATGAACCGTAGCCCCGCGGATGGGGCTTCCCGCCGCCGCCCACAGGGAGCCCGTCGGTACCGATCATCGTCGAAGCATCCAGCAGTCCGCGGCGCACATCGGCCTCGGCCATGACGTGCAGGATCATCGTCACCTGAAGGTTTTCGGCAATGAGCATCCGGGCGACCGCATCGACGGGGTCGAGGTGCTCCCGCGCGGCGATCGACTGCAGCGATTCCCCCTCGTAGCGGTGCGATGCCGTACTCGCGATGACGATGTTGTCCCACCCTGCCGAGCGTGCGTAGTTCTCGAACTCTGCGTGTGGATCTCGGATGTCGGCTTTGGCTCGCTCCAGAGCGGCGGGTGAGCCCAGGCGTGAGAGGAGTTGAGGGCTCCCGCCATCGTGCATCCAGGGCGGAAGCAATGCCGTGAGCATCGTGCTGGCGGCCGTGTAAGGGTACATGTCCTGCGTGACGGGCTGCCCCTGAGCGCGGCGTTCGCTCAGCAGTGCAAGGGCGTCTGGCATTTGCGAGGGCGCGTGCAGATCGGCGAACTTCAGATGGGAAACGTGGCATCTCAGCCCACCGGCCTGTGCCACGCGAAGGGTCTCTGCAATGCTGGGCAAGAGGTTTCGGCTCTCGTTCCTCATGTGGCTGGCGTAGACGGCAGTGGACGGAAGACGCGCGGCCAGCACACTGAGTTCGTCTGAGGTGGAGAACACGCCGGGCGGGTAGATGAGCCCCGAGGATAGCCCGGCCACGCCATGCTCCACAGCTTCGTCGACCAACCGCTCCATGGTGGCGAGCTCAGTGCGGCTAGGAGCACGCATCTCGTCGCCCATCGCGGCGATCCGGATCGTGTTATGGCCGATGAGGGTCGCGAAGTTCGTGACATACCCATTGCGGCCCATGACTTGGCGGTATTCCGCAATGGTCGACCACTCTAGGTCGAAGGGTGGAAAAATCCGCTTCACGAGCGTCCGGAATCCATCGCTGTGATCCCTCGAGACCGGAGCGAGGCTGAAGCCGCAGTTGCCGTTGATCTCCGTGGTCACCCCCTGCAGGATCTTGGAGGTGTCGTCTCGTGTGAGCAGTGGGCTGTTGTCGGCATGGGCGTGTGCGTCGATGAACCCGGGAGTGACGGTCTTTCCCTCTGCTTCGATTCGCTGAGCCCGCCGGACTCCGTCGAACCCACCCCGCGGGCGAATCGCAGCAATCCGCCCGCGCTCGATGAGCACGTCGACCTGGCGGTCTTCGCCTCCGGTCCCGTCGATGACGGTTCCACCGGCAATCACTATGGTTTCGGACATTGGGTGCCGTTCCCTTCTGCGAAGACGAGGCTCAATCCTGCGGTGCAGACACCACTTCCGGCTTCTGCTTCCAAAGCGTCTGCTTGAGCACTGCCAAGGCGGCTGCCGAGACCAGCAGGAGTGCCACCATCGTCATGAGGCCCCCACGGCTCGAACCGGTGGCCTGTTGCACGAAACCCATGATCGTGGGTGCAACGAAACCACCCAGGATGCCGATCGTGTTGATGAACGCAATGCCGCCCGCGGCGCCGGTGCCCCCGAACGTCTCCGTGGGCACCGCCCAGAACACGGCATACGCGCTCTGAATCATGCAGACCGCTAGGCACAGGGCCATGAACGAGATCGCGAACTGGTTCGACCACACCACCGCAGCGACCAGGCCGGCGGCGCCCACCAGCGTCGGGATGAAGGAATGCCAGAAGCGATCCCGTTTGCGATCCGAATGCCACGTCATGGCGAGTACCACCGGGATGGTGATGAGGTAGGGAACCGCCGTGACGAAGCCCAGCACGATCGGGCTCACGATTCCACTGTCGTGGAGGATCGTGGGCAGCCAGAAGCTGACCGCGTAGATCCCGCACATGATGCCGAAGTATGCGAGTGCCATGACATACACCGCGGGCGTCTTGAGCACGTCGACGAACCGTGAAGCTGCGTGACCTTCACTGGTGATAGAGAGATTGCGGTCCAACGCCACCCGTTCGCCATCATTGAGCCACGGGGCCGTGGCAGGGCGATCGGGAATGACGAACCAGAAGAGGATGCCCAGAACGAGCGCCGGAAAGCCCTGGAGGAGAAACATCCACTGCCAACCGGAGAGGCCACCGGTGTCGTGCATAAGTCCAATGATGAGCCCGGACGTCGAAGCGCCCACGATCGAACCGATCGGGCCAGCGGTCGCGAAGATGCCCATGACGAAGGCAAGACGCTTGGCGGGGAACCAATAGGTGAAGTAGAGCAGAATTCCGGGGGCAAAACCGGCCTCGAAAATGCCGAGGATGACGCGCAGCACATAGAAGGATACCGGTCCCTGAACGAAGAGCATGGCCATGGAGGCGATGCCCCAAAGCACCATGATGCGCGTGATCGTCTTTCGTGCGCCGATGCGGTGCATGAGCAGATTGCTCGGAATCTCGAGGCAGGCATACGCGATGAAGAAGATTCCCGCACCCAGGCCGAAGACAGCGTCAGTGAGATGCGGCATCTCCTGCTGCATCTGGATCTTCGCGAATCCGATGTTGGTGCGGTCCAAGTATGCGAAGACATAGCAGAGCAGGAGGAAGGGCAGTAGCCGCAGCGTGACCTTGCGGTAAAGACTCTGTTCATCAACCGAATCGACGTGCGTGGCCATGGCAGTCCTCCGGGCCTGGGTGCGAGAGCGGGGTACGCGTGTTCCCAGCGTAGTCCAATGAGACGCGCATCACGGAAGGCGTCCATGGCATGAAGAAGGCCCCGGCAGATGCCACGGAGTTCAGCGACGGCGTCACCAAGAGCACCGGTGCGGCGATCAACGCCCTCGCCCAGAACTCCGCCACCGCTATGGTCGCTGACGCGGCACCTGAGGCGATGACTCACGCACTGGCGTTCGGATCCTTCCTCACGGCGGGATTCCTGGTAGTCGGAGTCGTCGCCACGCTGTTCATCCCGAGCACCCGGCACGCCGACATCACGGCCGAAGACAGCCGTGAGAACGACGAGACCGAAACGGCGCGGAGCGAGCACGACTCGGAAGACGAACCAGCGGCGACACCCAGGAGGTGAACTGGCACATGCAGTTGCGGCGGGCGGCGGAGCAAGGCTCCTCCGCCCGCCGTCCATCGCCTACCCCAGGACGGACTCGCTCGGAGCAGGTGCCGACACCACCGATGTCGGTGCTGATGCAGCGACGATCACTGATCGAGCAGTCACCCCCCGAGGGCGGCTGCGATGATGCGGGCGGCCTCCGGGAAGGCACCGGGGTTCGGGCCTGCGTAGTTGAGCCGAAGATATCGGCCAGCGGGCTCCGCCGGGAACCACTCGTCTCCGGTAGCCACGATGACCCCCCTCGCCTCACAGTCTCGTGCCAATTGGGTGAGATCCGTGGCATCTGGCAGGCGCACCCAGAGGTTGAGGCCGCCGCTGGGCACGAACTCAAGATGCGCTGCGGGAGTGTGCTCGCGCAGCGCATCGACGAGCAGGTCACGACGGGCCGCGAGTTGACCGCGCAGACCTCGCTGGTGAGTACCCCACGCCGGTTGGGTCACGACATCGAGGGCGGCCTGCTGCAGCACTCCGCTGACGTACATCGCCTGGGCACCCGTGTCTGCGAGGATGCGGTCGCGAGCCGGGCCTCGCGCAATCAAGGCGGCGACCCTGATCGCCGGTGAGACGCTCTTGGTCAACGACCGCAGATAGACGACGTGTCCTTCATGATCACGGGCAGCCAACGGCACAGCGTCGGTGGTGATGCCGAAGTCGTGGGCCCAGTCGTCCTCGATGAGAAACGCACCGTGTTCGCGCACGACATCGAGCACCAGACCGGCACGATCAGCCGACCACTGGGCTCCCGAGGGGTTGGCATAGTTCGGCTGGCCGTAGAAGGCGCGCGCCCCGGTCCGGGAGAACACCCGGGCCAGTTCCTCGGGATCGGGGCCCTCCGGACCAGCAGGGATTGGGACCAGCTCCACACCGACCTGCGCAGCAGCGAGGATGGCACCCCAGTAGCTGGGAGACTCGATCAGCAGCGGCCGCCCAGCGCCGACGAGGCTGCGGAAAAGGGTGCTCAGTCCACTCTGGCTGCCTGGCAGAACCACGACATCGCTGGCGGCCGGTGGTGTCGACTTAGTGGGGACGTAACTGGCCAACTCGGAGGCGAACCAGGACTGCAAGTCGGGCAACCCGGCCGCCGGTGTTCGGCGCAATGCCGCCTCGCTTCGGGAGGCCCTTGCCAGCGCGGTGCGGACAAGCCGTCCGGGCAAGAGCTCCTTGTCGGGATAACCTGCGTGCAGCGCGATCACATCATTCGGCGCGGTACGCAGTGCCGGCGTCACCGTGGGCAGACGGTGCTGGGGGGTTCCGAGCGCGGCCGTCTGCCACCCGTAATCCTGGGGCAGGGCCGCGCGCGCCTCGCGCACGAAGGTGCCGACACCGGGCCGGGATTCAATCACCCCCTGTCCGGTGAGCGTGCGCAATGCCTTCTGCACTGTCACCGGGCTCGCCTCAAACCGGCTGACGAGCGCTCGCGTGGACGGCAGCCGGGCACCGGCGGGAGCCGAGGCTATCCATTCGCGCAGTGCAGACACGATCCGGTCACTGCTATTGTGAGACATGAGTATATATAGTACCGCTACTAATCAAGTTCCACTACCGCTATCAACACCCCGCGCCGGACTGTGGTGGGGATTGCTGGGCGTGACCGCGTTCTCCTTCACCGTGCCTTTCACGCGCGTGGCGGTGGAGAACGGGCACATGTCGGCCCTATTCGTCGGCTCCGGCCGCGCCGTCATCGCGGCCTTGCTCGCCGCACTTACACTCGGGCTGACACGTCAGCGACTTCCCCGTGGCACACAATGGATCCAGGTGGCCATCGTGGCGAGCGGCGCGGTAGTGGGATTTCCCCTCCTCACCTCGTTTGCGCTGATCACCGCCCCGGCCAGTCACGGTGCTGTGGTGATCGCCCTGCTGCCCGCCGCGACCGCAGTCATCGCCGTGCTGCGCACGGGAGAGCAGCCGGCGCGCTCGTTCTGGATCGCCGCCGCGCTCGGCGCGTTCGCGGCTGTCGCGTTCGCCGTCGTCCAGGGCGGGGGCTTCGGCGGGCTGCACCTCGCCGACCTGCTGCTGTTCGCCGCAGTGATCGTATGTGCAATCGGCTACGCCGAGGGTGGGCTGCTCTCCCGCTCACTCGGGTCCTGGCAGACGATTTCCTGGGGCCTCGTGCTCGCCTCCCCGCTGATGTTGGTACTCACCGGCATTGCCGTGATCCAGCAACCGCCCACCGGCTCCGCTGTTGAGTGGAGCGCATTCGCCTACCTGTGCGCGGTGAGCATGTTCCTGGGGTTCTTCGCCTGGTATCGCGGGCTGGCGATCGGGCCGATGGCGCAGGTCAGTCAGGTGCAACTGGCTCAACCGGTGATGAGCATCCTATGGTCCGGTCTGCTGTTGGGAGAGACCATCGGGTGGGCCACGGTTCTGGGAGGCATAGCGGTCATCGCCTGCGCCCTCACGGCCGTGCGCGCCCGCAACCGCGGCTCTCTGACCGCTAAAGGGCCGGGCCGCGACGCCCGTCTCCTCCGCCAGGAAGCCGAACACCCGTGACTTCCCGCCGCTCCGCCCATGCCACCACGCCAGTGGGCGCATCCTCGCAGCTGGACAGCGGGCACGTTCAGGAGTGCCATGGTCCCTCAACGAGCGAGAGCCCCCGACCTCTTGCTCATGTCGGGGGCTCTCGCTCATTGCTTTCGGTGGAGGTAACGGGATTCGAACCCGTGACCTTCTGCATGCCATGCAGACGCGCTACCAACTGCGCCATACCCCCGAAAGGTCGTCCCCGCTCCCGCGGCGACTCGAATAATACTAGGACACCGTCCTGCGTCATGCCAAATCGGCCGCTCGCCTCGAACGCGGTTACGCGCACGGCCACCACGACGGGGTCGCCATGCACCCGCCAGAAGCCCGAGACCACCCCCCATAGACTGCCCCCATGGCACCCGCTCACCCCGCACCTCGGCCCCCGCGCCTGGCCGCCAGCGCCGTCATCGCCGACGCCCAGGGCCGCGTGCTGCTCATCCAGCGCGGGAACGAGCCGTCGAAGGGCAAGTGGTCGGTGCCCGGCGGTTCGGTTGAGCCCGGGGAGACCCTGGCCGAGGCCGCCCAGCGCGAGGCGTACGAGGAGACCGGCCTGCACGTCGCCATCGGCCGCGAGCTGTGGTGCGTGACAGCGCCGGACGGCCGCGGCGGTGAGTTCGAGATCCACGACTTCGCCGCCACGGTCACCGGCGGCACGCTGCGACCGGCCGACGATGCTGCCGATGCCCGCTGGTGCACCGCCGCAGACCTCGACGAGCTGGAGCTGACCCCCAACCTGCGGGAACTCTTCGAAGGCGCGGGCGTCATCCCCCGCGATCCCGGTGCGCCGCTAGGCTGAGCGGCAATGTCCGACTACATCAGCCCTGCGCGCCACGACCTCGAACTCGACCTCCACGACCGAGGCACGGCAGCCCACCTCACAGCCCCCGCCTGGGTCCACGCGCCCCGTGTCCCGGCAGCCACCGCAGGAATCGGCAACCGCCGGCCGCTCCTGTTCGTCCACGGCTTCCGCGGCGACCACCACGGCATGGACCTCATCGCCCACCACCTGCCCGCACATCCCGTCATGGTGCCCGATCTGCCCGGCTTCGGACTCGCTCCTCCGCTGCCCGGCGGCCTCACGCTGGAAGGCTACGTCGCGTTCGTCGACGCCGCGGTGCGCGCCGTCGAGGCCGAATACGGTCAGGCCCCCATTGTCGTCGGCCACTCGTTCGGCTCCGTGCTCGCCGCCCACTGGGCGGCCGACCATCCGCGCGCGAGCGCACTCGTCCTCATCAATCCCATCGCGAGCTCAGCGCTGGAGGGGCCGGCGCGCGTGGGCACGCAGCTCGCCCGCGCCTACTACGCGCTCGGGCGCGCGCTGCCGCCGGCGGCGGGCAGCGCGCTGCTGTCCAACCCGGGCGTCGTGCGCGTCATGAGCGAGGTCATGGCCGCCACCTCGGATCCGGGCCTGCGCCGCTACATCCACGACCAGCACGCCCGCCACTTCTCCGCCTATGCGGACCGCGCCTCGCTGGCGCAGGCGTTCGACATCTCGGTTGCCCACACCGCCGCCGAGGTGTCCGCCCGGTTGGTCATGCCCGTGCTCGTCATCGCGGGCAACCGGGACCAGATCGCGCCGCTGGGCCCCACCCAGCAGTTCATCGCGGACCTGCCCAACTCCACGGCGCGGATCTTCGACGGGGTGGGCCACCTCATCCACTACGAGCGCCCCGAGGCCACGGCACAGGCCATCGCGGAGTTCGTGGCCGATATCGACGCCGTCGAGGCCGGCGAGGCCTGACGACCGGCCGCCGCGCGCTCCGTCCCACATGGCGTTGCCTTGCGTACCCCATCGCGATACGGCGCGCTCAGGCAGGCCTTACTCCCCTAGACTCGAAGCGCCAGGAGCTGCCGGGGCGGCACGAGCGCCGGCCCCACGATTGAGGAGTCCGCCATGTCGCTTGTGAAGATCAACGTGCTGTCCGTGCCGGAAGGCGACCGCAGCGAGCTCGAGGCCCGCTTCGCCGCCCGCAAGCACTCCGTGGACTCCGAGCCTGGCTTCGAGGGCTTCGAGCTGCTGCGCCCGGTGCGCGGCGAGGACCGGTACTACGTGCTCACCCGCTGGGCCGATGAGGAGAGCTTCGAGGCGTGGCGGGACAAGCGCACGCCGCGCGCCCCCGGCACCGCGGTCTCTCAGTCCGACGGGATGCTCGAGTTCGAGGTCGTCGACCTCCCCGACTGACCGCCGAGCTCGGCACGGACCAGCACTGCACTCACCACAGCGCCCTGCGCGCCGCCCCACGGGAGCGGCGCGCAGGGCGCTTGTCGTCGCTCAGTGCCCGCCGCCGGACTGCTCGGGCGGCTGCTGGCGGAAGCCCTTGGACAGGCACGCCAGGATGATGAGGCCGAGCACCAGCCAACCCGAGCCGATGAGGAGCGCGTGCGCGTCGAGCTGGGTGAAGAGGAAGATCGTCACGAGCGTGCCGATGACCGGCAGCAGGACGTGGCGCACGGGGGTGGTAAAGCGCACCTCGGCGTCGTCCTCCCCTCCCCCGGCACCCGCATCGGCATCGGCACCCGTGCGCGCCCCCGCCTTCCGGTCCTTGCAGAAGAGCACGACGACGGACACGTTGACCATGGCGAACGCCAGGAACGCGCCGAAGTTGATGAACGACGTCGACGTCTCCACGGACAGGAACAGCCCGCCCAGGCCCACCGCGGCGGAGACGAGGATTGCGACCCACGGGGTGGCGAAGCGCTTGGCGACCCGGCCGAACACGCGGTTGGGCAGCACGCCATCGCGGCCCATGGCGAACACGAGGCGCGCCGCCGAGGCCTGGGCGGCGATGCCGGAGGCGAACTGCGTGACGATGAAGCCGGCCAGGAACACGGCGGCGAAGAACGCGCCACGCACCTGCAGCGCGATCTCCGAGGCGGCGGTGTCCTCGTTGGCGAACTCGGTGCCCGGGTGCACAAGCGTCGTGACGTAGGTGACGATGACGAAGATGACGCCGCCGATGAGCGCGACGAGCATGATGGCCCGCGGGATCGTGTGCTTGGGCCGCTTCGCCTCCTCCGTCAGCGTGGTGATCGCGTCGAAGCCCAGGAACGAATAGCAGGCCACGGCTGCACCGGCCCCGATGACGAGCGGGGTCGTGTGCTCGTTGATGAACGGGTGCATCTGCACGAGCGAGCCCGCCCCCTGGCTGCGCACGACGAAGCCCGCACACAGCGCCGCGAAGATGGCGAGCACGAGGATCTGGAACGTCATGAGGACGAGGTTGACCTTGTCCGCGACCTTGACGCCCAGGATGTTGAGCGTCGTCGTGACGAGGATGAACGAGCACACCCACACCCACTTGGGCACGGCGGGGAAGGCCTCGGAGAGGAAGCTCGTGCCGATGAGCCAGATGACCATGGGCAGGAAGAGGTAGTCCAGCAGCACGGCCCAGCCCACGAGGAAGCCCACGCGCCCGTCGATCGCGTTGCGCGAGTACGTATACGCGGAGCCTGCCACCGGGAAGCGCTTGGACAGGACGCCGTAGGAGTTCGCGGTGAACAGCATGGCGACGGTGGCGAGCAGATAGGCCATCGAGGTGGCCCCGCCGGTCTCCGTCGCGATGACGCCGAACGTGCCGAGCACGATCATGGGCGCCATGTACGCCAGCCCGAACAGGGTCACCGACCCCAGGCCCAGCGTGCGCTTGAGCTCGCCCGATTCGGCACCGGATGCCTCGCCACCGTCACCCGTTCCGGAGCCCGCCGAGGTGGTAGCTGGGGACGTCTGTGCGGGTCCGCCCGCGTGTGAGCCAGTTGACATGAGCCACATCGTACGCCCGCGCGGGCAAGCCGCGTTGTCGGCCCGCGGACCGGATGGCGGACCCGCCGCGGCGCAGGCCGAGCGGGCCCGTGAGGCCCCGGGCCACCGGTCGCCCTGGTGAGTGTGCCAGGCGCTGTGGCATGTGCGCTCCGCACGCCTGGCCGCTGTGCCAGGCTGGGGCAATGACCGCAGTCACCGTCGCCCAGCTGCCCATCCGCATCGGCGAGCCCGAGCACAACCGGTCGCTCATCGCCGCCGCCGTGCGTTCCGCCCCGCCCGGCATCGTCGTCCTGCCCGAGCTCGCCAATTCCGGGTACTGCTTCCGCAGCCCGGCCGAGGCGCGCGGGCTGGCCGAGGACCTCGACGGACCCACCGTCGCGCTGCTCGCGCAGTTGGCCGCTCAGACCGGTTCGACGCTCGTCTGCTCTCTGGCGATCACCGCAGCCTCCGCCGCCGAGGCGGGGCTCGCCTTCGCCGGCCACCCGGCTCACGCGCTCGCGGGCTCCGAGGAGCCCGGGCACGAGGCACCCGGTGCCGAACCGCGCGACGCGGCCGGGTGCATCGTGAATGTGGGCGTCGTGGTGGAGGCCGGTGGCGTCGTGGGCGCCTACCCCAAGGCCCACCTGTGGGCCCGCGAGGCCGAGTTCTTCGCTCCGGGTGCCATGCCGCCGGCCATGGTCGCCTCGCAATTCGGGCGGCTGGCCCTCATGGTCTGCTACGACCTCGAGTTCCCCGAGTGGACGCGCATGGCCGCGCTGGCCGGCGCCGACCTCATCGTCGCGCCCGTGAACTGGCCCCTCGAGGGGCGGCCCGCCGGTGAGCGGGCAATCGAGCAGGTGGTCGTGCAGGCCGCGGCGCGCACCTCCCGCGTGGCGATCGCCGTCTGCGACCGCACGGGTGCCGAGCGCCTGGGCGAGGACGTGGGATCCGAGTGGGTGGGCGGTTCCATCCTCGTGGGCCAGGACGGCTACCCCCTCACCAAGCCCGCCTACGGCCAGGAGGCGCAGCTGAGCGCCGAGGTGGACCTGTTCGCGTCACGGGACAAGGCACTGGGCCCGTTCAACGACACGCTGCGCGACCGCCGCCCGGAGCTCTACCGGTTCGACTGAGGCGGTGCGACCGGCCGCCCCGTGGCGCGCGCACCTGTGACCCCCGGGTGGGTCGCCAGCTCCGGTTGTCCACAGATTGCGCGGCCGGCTTCCGGCCATCGCACGCACCGCTCAGGCTGGGCGCATGACTTTCGAGAATCTGCCGAAGAACTGGACCGCTCTGCCGCTGACCAGCCCGGCGCTGGCCGCCGACGTCGTCGATCTGCTGCTCAGCTGCGCCGATCGCGCACTGAGCTCGCTGCTGTTCCTGCCCTGCAGTGCCGACGGCATCGGCTACCCCCGACCCGTCATCATCGGCGGCATGGACTGGCGCTGCGCCGCGGTGGAGCGGCACCGGACGCTGCGCTCGCTCGGGCAGTCCGGGGCGGCGTCGGCCGTGCTGGCGATCTCCGCGCCTCGCCGCCTGCCGCTTGGCCTCGTGCGAAGCTGGCACACCGCGGCACACGACGAACTCGCTGCGGAGGGCATGCGGCTGCTCGGCTTCTGCTCGGCGGATCCTGACACCGTGCGCATCCACAGTCCCGCCGATGCACGGCGCGCGGCGTGAGTGCACCGCTCCCCAGGGCCACGCGTCCGGTAACCCCCGCACAGGCCGCGCGCTCGGGAAATCGCCTCCTCGTGCGGGCCCTGCGGCTGCGCCGCGCTGGGAGTGGCATGGGTGCGCCGGGCGGGGCACCACCCCACGGTGGCTCAGCCCCGGGCGTCGTCGAAGCCGTCGGAGGAGTTCGGGTCGATGTCCTCGTCGTAGTGGCCCGCGGGGTCGTCGTGGGCCGCGCGGGCCCCGCCCGTCGCCTCCGCTGCCTCGGCGGCCTGGCGGGCGCGCCTGCGGCCGCTGCGCCAGCGGGCGGCCTCGTCGCCGAACTGCGGGCCGAAGCCGCGCCGTGCCCGCACCTCAGCGGCATGGTGCCGGGCTGCGGCCAGCCGCTCGCGGGTCTGGTCGCCGGCGTCCATCGCATCGGCCTGGGCCTGGGCGTCCTCGTAGTCGGCCAGCTCCTCGGCCGTGAGCACCTCGGCCTCCGCCCGCTCGGCCTGGGCGAGGGCCTCGGCGTCCTGCGCGGGATCGCGGGGCTGGGCCAGGCGATTGGGCTCGGTCTTGCGCCACACGGGCGAACCGGAGGCGAACGTGGCGCGCGAGAGCGTGTTGGATGCAACGGAGGAGACGATGATGAGGGCGAAGAACGCGATGATCGCCATGCAGAGCTTCTTCAGGCTGAACCCGTCGTGCCACAGGGTGTAGGCGTAGGCGGCCACGAGGATGAGCGGCATGCCCACCCCGCTCGCGGGCGAGAAGACGTTGACTCGCGACAGCGCGTCGTGCGTGCGGAACATGGCCACCGCGCTCAGCAGCATGATGAGGCTGCCGGTGATCCCGCAGACGCCCACGATGACGGTGAACAGCACGTCGGCGCCCATCAGCGGTGCCCCCTCGTGAGGATGCGCGAGAGGGCCACTGTGGACAGGATGCCCAGCAGGGAGGACAGCAAGATGACGTCGAGCACGATCGACAGCCCCCCGAGCATCGCGATGAGCGTGAGGATCCCGATCGCGGAGAAGTACACGAGGTCGCCCACGACCGCGCGGGAACCGGAGTCCTTGGCCGTGACCGCCCGGACGATGCCGAGCACGATCGCGGCGGCGAGCAGCAGAATGCACACCCAGACGATGATGATCATGGCCTGCCTCCCGGGGCGCGGCCGCGCATAGCGCGCAGCAGCCTGTCCTCCATGTCGTAGAGCCCGTCGAGCACCTCGTCCTCCGAATCGCCGAACTGCGCGTGGACGAACAGCGTGGCCGGCGCGTCCTGCGTGCCCGCGCCCGTGGCCACGACGAGCGTGCCCGGGGTGATCGTGATGGACGAGGCCATCATCGTGATCTCCACGTCCGTCACGCACCGCAGCGGCAGCTCGACGATCATGGGCTTGCCGTAGGGTCCCGGGCGGAAGAGGTTCGAGATGACATCCCAGGTGCCCGTGAGCACCTCCTTGGCCACCCACAGCACGTAGGCCGCGAGCCGGAAGGGCCGCAGCAGCCGGTTGGCCGGCGTGCCGCGCCCGGGGCCGCTCGCACCGGCACCGCTCGCACTGGCACCGCACGCGCCGCCACCAGCCCCGCCGGCGCCGCCCACCGCACCGCCGCTCGCCGTGCTACCGCCCGCCGTGCCGCCGCCGTCGCGCGGTCGCTGGACCGTGCCGTCGTCGTCCTTCACAGCCCCATCACCGCCTGGATGTAGCGGGTGGGATCGAGCAGGCCCGCGGCCGCGCGCTGCGTGATGGGCACGAGCACCTGGGCCCCGCAGAACAGCGCCACGGACAGGGAGACCATGATCGTGCCGGGAACGAGCAGGCGCGGGCGGATCCGCACGCCGTCGGGCAGCTCGGTGGCCTCGGAGCGGCCCGTGTGCGGCGAATCGGGATGGTAGGTCTGCATGGGCGCACCCCAGAACGTATTGGCCCACAGGCGCTGGAGGACGAGCAGCGTGATGAGGCTGCCGGTCACGATGGCCGCGATGAGCAGGCCCGCCTGGCCCTGCCCGGAGGCGGCCACGGCGCGCACGAGCCCGAGCTTGCCCCACAGCCCGGACGTGGGCGGCAGGCCGATGAGGCTGAACAGGCCGAGGACCATGAGCGCGGCCGCCCACTTCTCCCGGGACGCCAGCCCGGAGAGCTTCTTGAACGCCCCGGTGCCGTACGTCTGCTCCACCGCGCCGATCGTGAGCAGCAGGCCCACCATCGTGAGGATGTGGTGGACGAGGTAGAACATGCCGGCGGCGAGCGCGGCCTGCGTGTACACCGCGATGCCGATGAGGATGCTGCCCACGCCCGCGGTCATCTGGAACGCCAGCACATTGCGCACCCGCTCCGGGCCGAACGCGCTGATCGCGGCGCCCACCACGGTGAGCACGACGAGCCCGGTGAGCGCCCAGTCCCAGCCCGGCCGCTCCGGGTAGAGGGCGGTGGTGAACCGGTAGATGCCGTAGAGCGCCACCTTCGTGTGCAGCGCGGAGAACAGCGCCATCATGCCCGCCGAGGTGTTGGGGTACGTGCGCACCAGCCAGCCGTGGACGGGCATCGCCCCGGCCTTGATGAGGAGCGCCGTGAGCACCACGCCGAAGCCCAGGGAGCCCGCGGGCGTCACCCGCCCCTCGGCGGCCAGGCGCGCCAGCGCCCCGACGTTGACGGTGCCCAGCGCCGCGTAGACGAAGCCCACGCCCACGAGCAGCAGCGTGGACGTCAGCAGGTTGACGATGACGAACGTGCGGCCCACGCCCAGCCTGCGCCAGGTGCCGGTCACGGCGATGAGCGCGTAGGACGGCAGCACCATGACCTCGACGAACACGAAGAAGTTGAACATGTCGCCGGTGAGCAGCGCGCCGTCGACGCCCGCGAGCATCATGAGGATGAGGGCGGGCACGAACCGGTACTGGTCCTCGCCCGTGGTGATGAGGAAGATCGCGCACACGAGGCTCGCCAGCGCCGTGATGACGAGCATGAGGGCCGTGAAGGAGTCCGCGACGAACGGGATCGCCAGGCCCTGCACGTACCCGCCCACCGAGTGGGCGATGACCCCGCCGTCGGAGAGCGCGACGAGCAGCCAGACGCCCACCGCGCCGATGAGGGTCGGCACCGCGGTCAGCAGGACCGCATCGAGCGCGCGCGAGCGCACCATGACGCTCAGGGCGGCCGAGCCCAGCGGCACGGCGATGATGAGGAGGAGCAGGGCGGGGTTCACAGCTGGTGGCCCTCCCCCGTCTCCGGCGTGCGCTGCTGGTCGTCGTCGTGGCCCAGGACCGCGAGCGCGAGCATGAAGATCGTCACGGCCAGCGTGATGACGATGGCGGTGAGCACGAACGCCTGCGGCAGCGGGTCCGCGGCGGATGCGGCATCCGAGCGGCCCTCGATGGGCTCACCGCGCCACGCCGTGACCCCGGAGGCCAGCAGCGCGAAGTTCACGGCGTGCGAGACGAGCGTGAGGCCGAAGACCGTGCGGACCATGGACCGCTGGAGCATGAGGTAGACGCCGCCCGCGGTCAGCACGGCCACTGTGATTGCCAGGATCATTCGCCGCGCTCCTTGGGCTGCTCGCCGCGCGAGGTGTGCCGCGAGGTCATGCTCAGGCGGGTGGGCTCGTGCTCGGCGCGGGCGGCCAGGCCCGCGCGGCCCGGGCGCTGGCCGCGGGTGAGGTCGAGAGGGCCGGGCAGCTCGCCGTAGAGCATCTCGTCCGTGCGCTCGCGAGTGCGGGGAATGCTCGGCACATCGCGCTGCATGCGGCCGTCCTGGAGCACGTCGTCACCGGCGGGCGTGAACGCGGAGTCGGAGGTGCCCAGCAGGTTGAACGACACGAGGATGAGGCCGAGCACGGCCATGTAGACGCCCGCGTCGAAGATCATGGACGTCGTCCAGTGCTGGTGGAGGAACTCCGCGTGCTTGGGCCCCAGGAACGAGCCGGTGAGCACGAGCCCCAGCAGGCCGGTGAGGACCGCGAGGCCGATCCCGCCGCCGATGAGGTAGAGGGGCGCCCGCGGCGGCCCGATGGGCCGGTCCTTCGACGTGGACATGTAGAGCAGGCCCACGATCGCGGAGCCGATGAGCGCGGCGATGAACCCGCCGCCAGGCTCATTGTGCCCGCGCCAGAACACGACGGCGGAGACGATCGCCAGCAGCGGTCCCACGACGCGCACCATGAGCTGGAGGGCGACGACGTTGGGCCAGGACTGCGTGACGGCCCGGTAGGCCGAGGTGCCGGGCGGGCGCAGCCCCAGCCAGGGACGGTGCGGCACCTCGCGCACCTGCGAGGCCGGCGGATCGATGTAGCGGTCGCGCACCGAGGACATCACGGCGACGATCGCGATGCCGGCCATGCCGAGCACGGAGAGCTCGCCCAGGGTGTCGAGCGCGCGGAACTCCACGAGGATCGTGTTGACGATGTTCTTCCCGCCGCTGATCTGCGGGGCGTGGTCGAGGTAGTACATCGCAAGGTCCGAGCGCCCGCGCCGGCCGGACACGGCCCACACGGTCCCGCCCATCGCCGCGCCCACGGCCAGGGCGAACACGGCGCGGCGGACCTGGCCGGCCTTCGGGTAGCGCCAGAACGTGCGGGGCAGCTTCTGGAGCACGAGCATGAAGACGATGATCGTCATCGCCTCGACGAGCAGCTGGGTGAGCGTGACGTCGGGGGCTCCGAGCGCCATGATCTGGACCGTCGCGAGGATGCCCACGGCCGAGAGCGCGACGACAGCGGTCAGGCGCGAGCGCGAGAGGCACACCGCGAGGACCGCGAACGCGATGAGGGCCAGCAGCACCCCGTCGATCGGGCGGCTGAGCCCCTGCACCGCCGGCGGCAGGCCGGGGCCGGCGAGGATCGCGAGGATCCCCCCGCCCATGACCGCCGTGAGCAGCGAGAGGTTCGCCGCCACGTGCGGGGCGGAGCGCTCCGTGCCCAGCGCGCGGTCCATGGCCCGGCCGGCCACGGCGAGGCCCTTCGCCTCGCCGCCCAGCACCTGCGCGCCGGAGACCGGGAACTGCGCGCGCGCGAAGAACGCGAACACCGCGGTGCGCAGCCGCCGCGAGGCGCACAGGACCGCCCCAACGGCCAGGAGGACGGCGGATGCGGCGAGCTCCGCGTTGAGCCCGTGGAAGAGCGCCAGATGGGCGTGCGCCTCGGGCTCGCCCATGACGGCTGCGAGCGCCGGGTCCGCGATCGCCGCGAACGGGTCGAGCAGGAACGCGAGCGGCACGGAGGCGACGATGGGCGCCGCGGCGCAGACGACCATGATGGGATCCTCGTGGCCCAGCCGATCGGCCGGCGGCAGCTGCGCCTGGTCCCCCGGCACAGGGCCGTCGATGAACGCGCCGAAGACGATGCGCACGCAGTAGACCACCGTGAGCACGGAGGCCCCGGCCGCGGCGAGCATGAGCAGCCAGCCGCCGGCCGTCGCCGCCGCGTCGCCCGCACCGGCTTCCAGCAGCCCGGTGAAGATCATCTCCTTCGAGGCGAAGCCGAGCAGCGGGGGCACGCCGGCCATCGAGGCCGCGCCCAGCGCGGTGATCGCGAACGAGGCCGGGGCTGCGCGGATGAGCCGGGGAATCGAGCCGAACTCGCGGGTGTGGCCCAGGTGGTCGACGACGCCCACCATCATGAACAGGCCGGACTTGAACAGGGCGTGCGCGACGACGTGAACGATCGCGGCGATGAGCCCCAGCTCCGTGCCCGTGCCGATGGCCGCGACGATGAGGCCCAGCTGGCTGACGGTCGAGTACGCCATGAGCTTCTTGAGGTCGGACTGCGTGAGTGCGCCCCAGCCGCCCACGAACGCGGTGACCAGCCCGGCGCTCAGGAGCAGCGCGCTCCACACGGGCAGCCCGGCGAAGGCCGGGCTGAAGCGCAGCAGCAGGAAGATGCCGGCCTTGACGACGGCCGCGGCGTGCAGGTAGGCGCTGACCGGGGTGGAGGCTGCCATGGCATCGGGCAGCCACGAGTGGAAGGGGAACTGCGCGGACTTCGTCAGCGCCGCGACCGCCACGAGCGCCGCCGCTCCCGAGGCGAGCCCCGGGTGCTGCGCCCACGCCGGGCTGGCGAGCACCTCGGCGACGCTGGTGGTGCCCGTCAGCGCGGCGATGAGGCAGACGGCCACGAGCAGCGCCAGGCCGCCGATGAACGTGAGGAACAGGGTGCGCAGCGAGGGCGCGCGCGCCGTGGGCCCGGAGCGGGCGATGAGGAAGAACGACGCGAGCGACGTGAGCTCCCAGCAGATGAAGAGCACGAAGATGTCATCGGCCAGCACCAGGCCCACCATCGCGAAGGTGAAGACGGCCATGAGGACCTCGAAGCTCGTCTCCCGGCGCTCGAAGTAGCGCGTCGAGTAGAAGAGCACGGCGGCGCCGATGAGCAGCGCGATGTAGGCGAAGACCACGCCCAGCCCGTCCAGGCGGAACGCCAGGCCGATGTCGTAGCCCGGCACCCACGGCACGGACCAGCGCGTCGCCGCGGGGTCGCCGGAGCCTGTCACCACGGTGCGCGCGGCCGGCAGCAGCAGCGCGCCGGCCACGAGGTAGCCGATCCCCAGCGCCCAGCCGGCGTTCCTGCCCAGCAGCCGGGCTAAGAGCGCCGCGACGGGGATGAGGATGGCCAGGAGGATGAGCGTGAGCGGGAGGGCTGCGAGGTCGAGGGAGGCGGGCAACGGTCACTCCCCCTCGGCGGTGCGTCAGCGGTCCGGCATCGTTTGCGGCTGCACGCCGACTCGCGGTGCGGGCCCGTCGCCGGGCGGGCCGCGGTGCGGTCGCCGAGCGGCGCGCCGGCCGGAACGTGCGGTACTCGATCCTAGCGAACGCGAAGAACGCGGGCCAACCGGAGCACCGGCCAACCGGAGCACGGGCCGGCCGCTGTGCCCGGCGCGGCTAGAGTGGTCGCCCATGAGGCTCTTCTTCGACGCCCGCTTCACCCGCACCGACCGCCACGACGGGATTTCGCGCTACGGCTCCTGCCTCCTCGCGGCCGTCATCGAACAGGCGCGCGGCACGGACGTCAGCGTCACCGCGATCGTCTGCGATCCCCGCCAGCTGAGCCTGCTGCCGCCCTGCGAGCACGTCGTGCTGAGCGGGCCCATGTCCCCCCGCGAGCCGTTCATCGCCCGCGACCTCAACCGGCTGGGCGCCGACGTCGTGTTCTCCACGATGCAGACGATGGGCTCGTGGGGGCGCCGCTACCGGCTCATCCTCACGCTCCACGACCTCATCTACTACGACCACCCGGAGCCTCCGCACGATCTGCCCGCCCCGGTGCGCGGGGCCTGGCGGCTCTACCACCGGGCCTACTGGCCCCAGCGCCTCATGCTCGACCGGGCGGACGCGGTGGCGGCGGTCAGCGCGACGACGGCGGGCCTCATCGCCGCCCACCGGCTGACGAAGCGCCCCGTGCGGGTCGTGGCGAACGCGGCCCAGCCGCTGGCGCAGCCCCCGCGCCGCGCGCCCGGCCACGCGGCGCGCAGCCTCGTCTACATGGGCGCGTTCCTGCCGTACAAGAATGTCGAGGCGCTCATCCGCGCGCTCGATCACCTGCCCGGCTACACGCTCCACCTCGCCTCGAAGATCGCCCCGGAGCGCGAGCGGGCGCTGCGGGCACTCGTCCCGGACCGCGCCCGGGTGGCCTTCCACCGCGGGGTCACCGATGACGAGTACCACGCGCTGCTCGACTCCGCGACGGCACTGGTGACGGCCTCCCGGGCGGAGGGCTTCGGGCTGCCCGTCATCGAGGCGATGATGCGCGCCGCGCCCGTGGCGATCAGCGACCTGCCGATCTTCCACGAGATCGCAGACACGGCCGCCGAGTACTTCGACCCCGAATCCCCCGCCGCCATCGCGGCAGCCGTGCGCCGCCTCGAGGATCCGGAGGTGTGGGCCGCCCGCAGCGCCGCGGGCCCCGACCAGGCGCGCACGTTCTCGTGGGAGTCATCCGCCCGCGGGCTCCTCGAGCTGGCCGGCGAACTCGCGGCCCAGGGCCCCGTCCGAAGCTGAGTCCGCACCCGAGGCGCGGGTCGGGTCATCGTGGGCCCGCCCGGGCGGAGGGCCGGAGTCGCCGAGGACGGGCGCGCCGGCTGTGCCGGTGCCCGGTCGAGCTGCCGGGCCTCACCGAGCCCCGGCCCTGCAGCCCGGTGGGCGCCGGTCCTGCCGCCGGCCGGGCGCGCGCTGAGGCTCGTGCGCTGAGCCTAGGAGGAGGCGCCCGCCGGCGCACTGCCGCCCCAGCGGCGCAGCACCCAGAGCGAACCGCGGCGGGCGAACTCGGCGTAGTCGCAGTTGTCGAGCACGCCCAGCGTGGCCCGCGGGGAGTCCACGAGGCCCAGGAAGATCTCCGCGGTCCCGCGGATCACGGCCCCGTGGGCCACGATGACGAGGACCTCGTCCTCGCCTGCCTGGTCGACGAGGCGCTCGACGGCGTCCGCGACCCGGCGGCCGGCCTCGTTGCGGCTCTCGCCGCCCGGCGGGCGCATGTCGGCCCCGGCGTTCCATTCCGCGAGCAGGTCCGGCCACTGGGCGTGGATCTCGTCGCGGTCGAGGCCCTCCCACTCGCCCACCGTGATCTCGCGCAGCCCGGGGTCGAACTCGACGTCGACGCCGGCGGCGCGGCCGATGGCCTGGGCGGTCTGGCGGGCGCGCGTGAGGTCCGAGGCGACGATCCGGTCGATCGACTCGGTGGCCGCGAGGTGGGCGGCGATCGCCTGCGCCTGGGCCTCGCCGCGCTCGTTGAGCGCCACGTCGATCTGGCCCTGGAAGCGGCGCTGGGCGTTGTAGGCGGTCTGGCCGTGGCGGACCAGGAAGAGGCGCTTCACCGCGCGGCGCCGCTCGCGCCGCGCTCCGGTGCCTCTGCCGATGCCTCCGCCGGCGGGCCCACCACGTCGTCGACGCCGATGGCCGGGCAGTCCTGCCAGAGCTTCTCCAGCGCGTAGAACTGGCGGTCCTCGACGTCGAAGACGTGGACGATGATGTCGCCGAAGTCGAGGAGCACCCAGTGCCCCTCGCCCTTGCCCTCGCGGCGGATGACCTTGGCCCCGTGCTCGCGGTGCAGCGCTTCTTCCACGGCGTCGACGATCGCGCCCACCTGGCGCTCGTTGTTCGCGGAGACGATGACGAACGCGTCGGTGATGACGAGCTGACCGCTGACGTCGAGCGCGACGATGTCGTAGCCGAGCCTGTCGGAGGCCGCCCTGGCCGCAGTGCGGGCCTGGGCGATGGCGGTGTCGGTTGCCGGCACGGATGTCCTTTCGGTTGGATGGGGGCGCTGGGCGGCCGCGCGGAGACGCGCGGGTGCCCGGGCCGCGCCCTGGGCGCTCAGAAGAGCAGGACGAGCGCCAGGACGATGAGGATGATGGCGAGCAGGCCCGCGACGCCCAGGACGATGTAGGGCACGGGCGAGGGACGGTCGCCCACGAGGATCTCACCGTCCTCCTGGGTGATGTTGCGGGCGCTCATGGGCGGTACGGGCGGCTGCTCGACCTCCTCGCCGGGGCGATCGTCGGGCAGCTCGTCGGCGTCGGCGAGCAGCGCGGGGTCCACCGAGGCGATGGGCCGCGTGGCGGGTCCGGCTGCGTATTCGCGGGGGTCGAGGCCCGCCCCGTCCACCGTCGCGGCGCTGTCGGCGCCCGCGGGCTGTGCGTCACGGGTCCGGCTCAGCGGCAGGGACCCGGTGACGACGCGGATCCCCTCCGTGTGCGGGGGGCGCACGAGCGGCGCCTTGCGGGGGCGCCGCGGCTCGGCGCCGTCTTCAGCGGCGGCGCTGCTTTCGGCGGCTGCGCTGCCTTCGGCGGCTGCGCTGTCGTCGGCGACGGCCCCGGCAGCGGCCCCCTGCCGAACCCGAGCGCTCAGGTTCCCGTCCGAGGCGGCGCTCTCGGCACCCGGCGCGGCGGCATCGCTGCCTTCCGTGCCCGGCACGGGGTGCGCATCGGCGCCCCGGGATACGTCCGAAGCGGCTCCCGCGCGCGCGGCGCGCCCGGCCGCCTGCCGGCGGGCGGTCATGTCGGGCATGCCACCGCGAGCCTCGCGGCCGGAGACGCTGTCGTCGGCCGGTCCGCCGGCGGTCGACTCCCCCGGCTCGGAGGCGCCGGCGCGCGGCGCGGAGCCGGCGGGTTGCGATGAGCTGGTGTTCGGCGCGGCAGTGGTGTTCGGCGCGGCAGTGGTGTTGGGCCGGGTGCTGGTGTTCGCCGCAACGGCGGCGTCGCGCTGCGAGCTCGGCGCGGCGCCAGGGGCTATGGGCTCCTCGCGCTGGCGGTGCCCGGGGGTCCCCGCGGCGTGGCGCGGGGGCGCATCGTCGCGGGCGGCCGACTCGTCGAGCCCGGCGCCGAATGGGGCATCGCCGCCGAGTCCCCTGCTGTCGAAGCCCCCGCTGCCGAGGCCGTCACTCCCCTGCCGCACAGCCGCGGGCTCCTGCGAGCCGGCGGGGCCACCGGAGGCGGCGGCGCCCTGCGGACCGGCGCCGTGCAAACCGGTACCCTGCGGGGCGGCGGCAGAGTCACCGGGGTGGGCGCTCAGGTAACGGCGCCGCTCGGCCCGCGATTCGAAGTGCGGCGCATCGCCGCCGGCGGCCGCGGACCGGGGCGTGGTGCCCTGCGGCTGCGAGCCCCGGGGTGCGCTGGCCGGCGGGGTGTCCGGGCGCTGCGGCTGCACGACCGGGGCGGGGGCGGCGGCCGGGCCGGAGCCGAGCGGCGCCGCGGCCAGGCGCGGGGGCATGGGGGGTGCGGCGGGCGGAGTGGGGGCCGTGCCGGGGCGCGCGGGCGCGCTGCCCGCGCCTGCGGCACTCGAGTCGGGCCGGGCGGCGGGCGCCTGCGGGGGCACGGCCGGGCGGGCCGGCACCTCGGCGGCGGCGAACGGCACGCCCGTGGACGGCCCGGCGGAATCCTGCCCCGGGCCCTGGGCGTGTGCGGCCTCGTAGGCGGCCTCGGCGGCGCGCCGTTCAGCCTCGCGACGCTCCTTGCGAGTCATGAACTGCTCAGCCATTTGCACTCCTGTAGAGGTCGTATTTTGCGATGTACTGCACCACGCCGTCCGGCACGAGGTACCAGACCGGCAGGCCCTCGCCCACGCGCTCGCGGCAGTCCGTCGACGAGATCGACAGCGCTGGGATCTCCAGCAGGCTCACCCCGTCCGTGGGCAGGCCCTCCGCGCTCAGCGCGTGGCCGGGGCGGCTGACGCCCACGAAGTGCGCGAGTGCGAACAGCTCGTCCGCGCTCTTCCACGTGAGGATCTGCGCCAGCGCATCGGCGCCCGTGATGAAGAACAGCTCCGTGGCCTCGCCGTAGACGCGGCTGAGATCGCGCAGCGTGTCCACGGTGTACGTCTGCTTGGGCCGGTCGACGTCGACGCGCGAGACCGTGAACCGCGGGTTCGAGGCGGTTGCGACGACGGTCATGAGGTAGCGGTGCTCCGCCGCCGTGACCTGCCGCTCGGCCTTCTGCCACGGGCGGCCGGTGGGCACGAAGACGACCTCGTCCAGCCCGAAGCGCGCGGCGACTTCGCTGGCGGCCACGAGGTGGCCGTTGTGGATCGGGTCGAAGGTGCCGCCCATGATGCCGACCCGGCGGGAGACGACTGGCATATCAGTGGCGGTAGGAGATGCCCTTCCAGGACAGCGTCACGATGAAGAGCAGGGCGAACACCGTCAGCGCGATGATCGGGAACATGATGGCGGGCATCGGCAGGTGGATGACGTGCTCGTGTTCCTCGGCCGCCATGACCAGAATCGCTGACTTCACTTCTACTCCTCGCAGTGCGCGGACCCGGGCGGGCCGCGTTCGCCTATCAGTCTCTCACGTACCGTACGCCACGCCGCGCACCCGCGTCATGCCGATCGGCGGCGCGTCCGGGCGCTCGGCCGCGGGCCTGCCGGCGCCGGCTCAGGCGCGCACCTGTCCGCTGCCGCGCATGATCCACTTCGTCGTCGTCAGCTGCTCGAGCCCCATGGGACCGCGGGCGTGGAGCTTCTGCGTGGAGATCCCCACCTCGGCGCCCAGCCCGAACTCCCCGCCGTCGGTGAAGCGGGTGGAGACGTTGACGCCCACGGCGGCCGCGTCGATCGCCGCGACGAACGTCTCCGCGTGGTCGAGCTCGTTCGTCACGATCACCTCGGTGTGGCCCGAGGAGTAGGCGCGGATGTGCTCGATGGCCTCGTCGACGTCGCGCACCGCCTTGATGGCGATCTCCATGCCCAGGTACTCCTTCGCCCAGTCCCGGCGGGTGACCTTGCGGACCCTCATGCCCTCCGGGGCGTACTGGGAGACGTCGGCGTCCGCGTGCACCGTGACGCCCAGCTCGCCCAGCCGGGCGAGGATCTTGGGCAGCACGCGCTTGGCCGCCTTCTCGTGGACGAGGAGGGTCTCGAGCGAGTTGCACACGCTGGGCCGGTGGGTCTTGGAGTTGACGACGAGGTCCGTGGCCATCCGCACGCCCGCGGAGGCGTCGACGAACATGTGCACATTTCCCACGCCCGTCTCGATGACGGGCACGATCGACTCGTGGACGACCGTGGAGATGAGCTCCGCTCCCCCGCGCGGGATGAGGAGGTCCACGTAGTCGCGGGAGTGCATGAGCACCTTGGCCCCATCGCGGCCGTGCTCGTCGATGCCGGCGACCGCCGCGCGCGGCAGCCCGGCCGTCTCGATGGCGTTCTGCAGCAGCTCGATGAGCAGCGTGTTCGACGACTTGGCCGCCGATCCGCCGCGCAGCACCACGGCGTTGCCGCTCTTGAGGGCGAGGGCCGCGATGTCGACCGTGACATTGGGCCGGGCCTCGTAGATCGCGCCGATGACGCCCATGGGAACGCGCTGCTCGGTCAGCTGGATGCCGTTGGGCAGCACCCGGCCGAGCACCACGTCGCCCACGGGATCGGCCAGGGCGGCCACCTCGCGCACGGCGCCGGCGATGCCGGCCACGCGCGCCTCGTCGAGGGTGAGGCGGTCGATGAGGTTCGCGTCGAGGCCCCGCTTGCGGGCGGTCTCGATGTCCTCCGCGTTCGCGGCGATGATCGTGTCGGTGTTGCCCTCGAGCGCGGCGGCGATCGCCTCGAGCGCGGCGTTCTTCTGCGCCGTCGTCGCCATGCCCATCGCCGTCGACGCCTCCTTGGAGGCCGCGACGATCTTCGTCACCGCGCGGACCGTCTTGGGGCGGACATCGGCGATCGTGCGATCGGGCATGGGCGGACTCCCCTCAGAAGACTGCGTCGGTGAGCACCAGGTCGTTGCGATGGACGACTTCCTTGCGGTAGTCGCTGCCGTAGCGATGGCCGAGCTCTTCGATCGACAGTCCGAACATGTGCGGCAGCTCCGAGGCTGCGAAGTTCACCATACCCCGGGCGATGAGGTCCCCGCGCGGGCCCAGGATGTCGATCGGATCACCCGCCTCGAAGTCTCCGGTCACGTCCGTGACGCCCGCCGCGAGCAGGGAGGTGCCCCGTCCCAGCAGGGCCTTCTGGGCACCCGCGTCGACCCGCACGCTGCCCTGGGTGCGCGCCAGGTGGGCCAGCCACAGCAGCCGGGTCTGGCGGCGGCGGTGCGTGACGCCGAAGTACGTCCCGACGTCCTCACCGGCCAGCGCCGCGGGGGCGTTCGCGGCGGCGGTGAGCACGGTGGGGATGCCGGAGTCGGCGACCATCGTGGCCGCCTGCACCTTCGTCGTCATGCCGCCCGTGCCGACCCCGGCGGCGCCGGTGCCGCCGATCGTCAGCCGCGCGAGCGCCTCGGCGCCGGGGACGAACGCGACCCGCTCGGAACCCGGATCCGAGGGCGGGGCCGTGTAGAGCGCGTCGACGTCGGAGAGCAGGACGAGGGCATCGGCGTGGGTGAGCTGAGCGACGAGCGCGGCCAGCCGGTCGTTGTCGCCGATCCTGATCTCGTGCGTCGCGACGGCGTCGTTCTCGTTGACGATGGGCAGGAAGCCCAGCGTCAGCATCCGGTCGATGGCCCGCTGGGCGTTGCGGTACTGGGTGCGGCGGATGAGCTCGTCCGGGGCCAGCAGCACCTGGGCGGGCACGATCTGGAAGTCCGAGAGCGCCAGGGAGTAGGCGGACATGAGGATGCCCTGGCCCACCCCCGCGGCGGCCTGCTGGGTGGCGAGGTCCTTGGGCCGCACGCGCAGGCCCATGGGCCCCATGCCCGCGGCGATCGCACCGGAGGACACGAGGATGACCTCGCGCCCGGCGGCGCGCTGGCCCGCCAGCTCGATGGCCAGCGCGTTGAGGTGCTCGAAGTTCAGGCCCCCCGGGGCGGTGAGCGAGGAGGAGCCGATCTTGACGACCACCCGGCCGGCATCGCGGATGAAGGCCCGCGTCGTGTCGAAGTCCGCGCCGATCGCGGCGGCGGGGCTCACCGGCCCTCGTCCCGGGAGGCGGCCTTCTCCGCGACGCGCTCGGCCTCCATCTCCGCGCGGGCCTCGGCCTTCGCGTCCATCCGGTCGTGGAAGGCCGCCTTGCGCTCCTTGCGCGAGGGGCGGCGCTCGTCCTCGAGGCGCAGGTCCGTCCCGCGCGAGCCCAGCAGCTCGGCGCCGCCGACCATCGTGGGGTCCCAGTCGAAGACGACAGCGTCGTCGGTGCCGATGACGATCGTGTCGCCGGGCACGGCGCCCACCCGGAAGAGCTCCTCCTCCACGCCCAGCTTCTCCAGCCGGTCGGAGAGGTAGCCCACGGCCTCGTCGTTGGAGAAGTCCGTCTGGAGCACCCAGCGGCGCGGCTTCTCGCCGAGCACCCGGAACAGCCTGCCGTCCGGGCCGTCCTCGGCGCGCACGGTGAAGCCGGAGTCGTCGACGGCCAGCGGGCGGATGACGGTGTGCACGGGCTCGGCCTCGAGCGATTCGCGGCGCTCGCGCTCGGCGGCGACGAGGCCCGCCATCGCGAACGACAGCTCGCGCAGGCCCGTGTGGGAGACGGCCGAGACCTCGAAGACCCGGTAGCCCGCGGCCTCGAGGTCGCCGCGGACCATGTCCGCCAGCTCGTGGCCGTCGGGCACGTCGACCTTGTTGAGGGCCACGAGCGCCGGGCGCTCGCTCAGGGGCAGCAGGTCCCCGCTGCCGGGGCCGATGTCCACGGCGTAGGCGGCGAGCTCCTCTTCGATGGTGCGCAGGTCGCCCACGGGGTCGCGGCCCGGGTCCCACGTGGCCATGTCGATGACGTGGACGAGCGCCGCGCAGCGCTCCACGTGGCGCAGGAACTCGAGCCCGAGCCCCTTGCCCTCGGAGGCGCCGGGGATGAGGCCGGGCACGTCGGCGACGGTGTAGCGCACATCGCCGGCCTGCACGACGCCCAGGTTGGGCACGAGGGTGGTGAAGGGGTAGTCGGCGATCTTGGGCCGCGCGGCCGACAGCGCCGCGATGAGGCTCGACTTGCCCGCCGAGGGGAAGCCGACGAGTGCCACATCGGCCACCGTCTTGACCTCGAGCACGAGGTCGCGCGACTCCCCCGGCTCGCCGAGCAGCGCGAAGCCCGGTGCCTTGCGCTTGGGCGAGGCCAGGGCCGCATTGCCCAGGCCGCCGCGGCCGCCCTGGGCGGCGATGAAGCGGGTGCCGGGCTCGACGAGGTCCGCGAGCACCTCGCCGTCGGGGGACTTCACCACCGTGCCCACCGGCACCGGGAGCACGAGGTCCTCGCCGTCCTGGCCGTGGCGCAGGTCGCCCTTGCCGATGCCGCCGTTGGGGGCTGCGCGGTGGGGGCCGCGGTGGTAGGGCAGCAGCGTGGTGGTCTGCTCGTCGACGGCGAGCACGACGTCCCCGCCGGTGCCGCCGTTGGCCCCGTCCGGCCCGCCGAGCGGCTTGAATTTCTCGCGGCGCACGGATGTGCAGCCGTTGCCGCCGTCGCCCGCGCTCACGTGCAGGGTGACCCGATCGACGAACTCCGTGGCCATTGTGCTCTCCTGTGCTGGTGGTGGGTGCGAACGGCCGGTGGGGCCCGGGAATGCGCGAATGGGGCGAGTCCGATACGGACTCACCCCATTGCGCGCTGCAGGCCGCGGCCTGCGGGCCGTATCAGCCTGCGACGATGCTGACGACCTTGCGACCGCCCTTGCGGCCGAACTCCACGGAGCCCGCGGAGAGGGCGAAGAGCGTGTCGTCGCCGCCGCGGCCCACGTTGTCGCCGGGGTGGAAGTGGGTGCCGCGCTGGCGGACGAGGATCTCGCCCGCGTTGACGACCTGCCCGCCAAAGCGCTTGACGCCCAGGCGCTGGGCGTTGGAGTCACGACCGTTGCGAGTCGAGCTCGCTCCCTTTTTGTGTGCCATTGTTCGTCTCCTGAAACAGTCTTACTTGATGCCGGTGATCTTGAGGCGGGTGAGGTCCTGGCGGTGGCCCTGGCGCTTCTTGTAGCCCGTCTTGTTCTTGTACTTCTGGATGACGATCTTGGGGCCGCGCAGCTCGCTGACGATCTCCGCGGTCACGGTCATATCGGCGAGCGCCTTGGCATCGTGGGTGACGGTGTCCCCATCGACGTGCAGGACGAGGTCGAGGTCGACCGAGTCCCCCGCTTCGCCCTTCATGCGGTTGACGGTGATGATGTCGCCGACGCTGACCTTCTCCTGGTGGCCGCCGGCGCGGACAATGGCGTAGACCATCTCGAACCTCTCCTGATCGATGGGCGCAGCCCTATGCTGCGGCTTCGTCTACGGCGACTCTTCCTTGGTTCGCACGCGCGCGCCGCCGCTGAGGCGGAGGCGCGCGGATGCCGCCCATTGTGAGGCAGAATCAACCGTGGTGCAGATGCACCGACACACCATCATAGCCGGGCGCAGCGCCCCCGGTCAAAGCGGCGGGCGGGCCGCTCAGGCGCCGCGGCGCTCCTCGGCGATCCGCTCGTGGCGCCGGATGACCTCGTCGACGATGAAGGCGAGGAACTTCGAGGCGAACTCGGGGTCCAGGTGGCTCTCGAGGGCCAGCGCGCGCAGCCGCTCGACCTGCTCGGCCTCGCGCTGCGGGTCCGCGGCCGGCAGCGCGTGGGCGGCCTTGAGCTCGCCGACGCGCTCCGTGAGCTTGAACCGCTCGGCGAGGATGTGCACGAGCGCCGCATCGACGTTGTCGATCGAATCGCGCAGCCGGTGCAGTTCGGCAATGGCCTGGGTGTCCTCGCTCATGCCCGCATCCTAACCGCGCCGCCCGCCCGCGGGCGGGGCGTCTCAGTGCTCCTTGTGCGCGCCGGCCTGGTCGCGCACGGCCGCGGAGCCGGGGGCGGCGTGGCTGCCCGCCGACTGGCCGCCCGCGCCGGACGCCGCGGCCGCGGCCGCGGCCGCGGATTCGGTCCCGCCGGACTCGGCCCGCCCGGCCTCGGCACGGCTCGACTCGGCCTGTCCCGACGCATTCGCCTGTCCCGACTCGGCCTGTTCCGACGCACCGGCCGAGGCGCGGCCGCCGCCCGCCGCCGCGTCCCCGGGCCGCCGAGCGCGGTCCGCCGCCCGTTCGCCGCGCTCGTGGAGGCCGGCGGCCAGCAGCTGGCCGATCTCGCGCAGCCCCCGGTGCGCGACGAGGTCGTCGACGAGCACCGGGCGGCCCGCGTCATCGGCCAACGGCAGGGTCCAGTTCGGGTACTCGGTGCTGGTGCCCGGCTTGTTCTGCGCCCGCCGCTCGCCCACGATGTCGGCCAGTGCGACGCCCGTGAGCGCGGCATCCGTGCGCGCCAGGCGCTTGACGAGCGCGCGCATGACGGGCCAGGCCTCGTCGATCCGGCCGGCCTCGATATCGTGGGCCAGCTCACCGTCCGGGTCCTGCGCCGCGAGCGCGCGCAGGGCGGCGGTGCGGTCCTCCGCCTCGGCGCGCCGGATGGCCTGCGGGTCGTCGACGAGGACGCCCAGGCGCTCGGACAGGTCGATGTCCTCGAGGTTGAGGTAGCCGGAGATGGGCGTCATGTCGTGCGTGTTGAGGGTGGCGAGGCTGCCGCGGCGGTAGCCCGCGGGATCGGCGAGTGCATCGCCGTCGCGTTCGAACCACATGACCGAGGTGCCCATGATGCCCAGCTGCGCGAGGCGCTCGCGCACGCGCGGCTCGACGGTCCCCAGGTCCTCGCCCACCACGGTGACCCCGGCCCGCTGGGCCTCGATGAGGAGGACGGCGAGGATGGCGCGGTCGTCGTAGCGGACGTAGGCGCCCTCGGCGGGGACGCGGCCGGCCGGCACCCACCAGAGCCGGAAGAGGCCCATGACGTGGTCGATGCGGATGCCGCCGGCGCCGGTGAAGGCCGTGCGGAACAGGTCGCGCAGCGGCACGTAGCCGGCCGCGGCCAGGGCGTCGGGGTCCCACGGCGGCTGGGACCAGTCCTGGCCCTGCTGGTTGTAGTAGTCCGCCGGCGCCCCCACCGTCGCATCGGCGGCGAGGTAGGGCTCGAGTGCCCAGGCATCGGCGCCGCTGTGGGACACGCCCACCGCGAGGTCGGTGACGATGCCGGTGCGCATGCCCAGCACCTCCGCGGCGCGCGCGGCATCGGCCAGCTGCTCGGCGGCGAGGAACTGCGTCCAGAGCCAGAAGCCGACCTCCCGCTCGTGCGTGCGGGCGAACTCGGCGACCGCCTCGGAGTCCGGGTCGCGCAGCTTGGCGGGGATCCGGCCGTCCTCCGTGCTGCGGATGATCGCGTTGTACACCGCCCACGCGCGCATGCCGGCAGGCGCTTCCTCGCTGAAGCGGGCGAAGCGGGAGCGCCGCGCGGCGGTGAACGGCACGTCGTAGAGGGTCTCGAGGGCGAGGATCTTGTCGTCGAGGATCCCGCCGCGCTCGATCGGCTGGTTGTCGATGTCGGCGGACATCCAGCGCCGGCCCAGGCTCACGACCGCGGAGACGACCGGCTCCCCGGCCGAGGCGAACTCGGGGATCGCCTCGATGCGCAGGTAGATGGGGTCGATCGCCTGCCGGGAGGAGGGCAGGTAGGGCGAGTTCTCGACCGGCGCCTCGGGCGCCCCGGCGTGGATCGGGTTGATGAGGACGAAGTCGGCGCCGGCCTGGGCGGCGGCCGCGACGATGTCACCCAGGTCGCCGAAGTCGCCGATCCCCCACGAGGCGCGCGAGCGCACGGAGTACAGCTGGATCGTCAGGCCCCACTGCCGGCCGGGCGGGATCGGCAGGCGCTGCGGCGCGACGGCCAGGGTCGACTCCGCAATGACCTCCGGGGCGCCGTCGCCGGTGCGCGAGCGCAGGCGCAGCGTGTGGTAGCCCACCGCCAGCTCGCGCGGGAGCCGGGCGCGGTGCTCGCGGCGCAGGACGGCCCGGCCATCGCGCATGACGGTGTGCGCGGGGCCGGCGGGACCGGCCGCCAGCTCGATGGGCGCGCCCCCGTCCTCCGGCACGAGCTCGAGGGTGGCCGTTCCCCGGTCGTCGACGACGACGGGGATCTCCGGTGCGGGCTCGCCGATGAAGGCGCCGACGAACGGGGGCAGCGCGCGCTCCCAGCGCGCGGCCTCGAGGCGGCGGAGGGATTCGGCGATCTCCTCGGCGGTGCGGGCCGGATACCCGCGGGCGGCGAGCACATCGGCCAGCACCTCGTCGGCGACGAGCGCCCGCTGGGACTGCGAGTCCTCGTACTCCCAGAGCACCCCGGCGGCATCGGCCAGATCGCGCAGCGCGCTGGTCGTCTCGGAGATGATGGCGGGGCGCGCCGGGCGCGGCGATGAGGCGGGCATGGGCCAAGCCTAACCGCGGCGACGGCGAGGGGGCGCACACCCGCGGGTGTGCGCCCCCTCGCCGCAGCGGCGGCCGGCCGGGCCGGCCTGCCCGCACCGCCGGCTGCCCGGCGGCCGGGGCCTCAGTCCTGGCCGATGATGAGGATCGGCGGGGCGGCCGGCGCCGAGGCGGGGGCCGCGCTCTGTGCCGCCGGGCGCTTGGCCGCGGGCGCGGCATCGGCTGCCGGAGCGTCCGCGCCGGACGTGCCGGACGTCGCCGGGCGGGCCGGGGCCGCTGCCTGCACGCGCGTCTGCGCGTCGCCGCCGATCATGAGCGGGGCGGGCCCACTCGGCTTCGCGGCCGGCTTGCGGCGCGCGCGGGCGGGCTTCGCGGCCGGCTGCTCCGCCGCGGCGGACTGCGCGTCCGCCCCGGACTGCCCAGCGTCGGCCGAAGGGGCAGCGTTTGTCGACTGCGCAGCGTCGGCTGCGGCGTCAGCGGCCTCCGGCTGTGCGCTGGCGGCGCTTCGGCTCGACCGGCGCGCGCGCTTCACGGCCGGGCCGGCCTCCGCGTCCGGGCGCTGCTCGGCCTCGACGTCGCGCTTGCGCGTGCGCCGGCCGCGGCGCGCCCCGCGGCCCTCGTCCGCCTGCTCGGCACCCGCGGTGGGCTCGTCAGCGGCCGGCGCACCGTCGCTGCGCGCGCCGTCGCCCTGCCCCTGCGCGGACTCAGCGTCCTCGGACTGGAAGCCCTCGGACTGTGCCTCACCGGCAGCCGCGCCCTGGTCGGCCGCCTCGGAGGCGGTCTGGTCCTGGCCCTCGGCCCTGCGCCCACGGGAGCGGCGTCCGCGCCCGGAGCGCTTCTGCCCGCTGCCGCCGTCGGCTTCGCCGCCGCCCGCGGCGTCCTGCCCGGCCTCAGAGGCTGGGGCGCCCTCGACCCCGGCCTCGGCGCGGGCCTGCTCGGCGGCCTCGTCCTTGCTCAGCGTCGCCTTCGCGACCGCGGCCATGGCTGAGCGCGTGGCGGTCTGCTTCTCCTCGTCCTCCGCGGACTCCGGCTGCTCGCGCCCCTTGTCCGCGCGCTCACCGCGCCCGGAGTCGCGCCCCGCATCGTCGGAGCCCCGGCGCTTGCCGCGCCCGCGCTTGGGCTGCGGCTCGGGCTCGCTCTCCGGGAGCATGAGGCCCAGGCCGTTCATGTCCTCGCCCGCCGCGGCGAAGGACTCGGCGAGCCCCGTGCCGATGCGCTTGCGGGTCATCTGCACGAGGCCCAGCGAGGTCACCTCGGCGACCTGGTGCTTCGTGCGATCGCGGCCCAGGCACTCCACGAGCCGGCGGACCACGAGGTCGCGATTGGACTCGAGGACCATGTCGATGAAGTCGACGACGATGATGCCGCCGATGTCGCGCAGCCGCAGCTGGCGGATGACCTCCTCGGCCGCCTCGAGGTTGTTCTTCGTCACCGTCTCCTCGAGGTTGCCCCCGGAGCCGGTGAACTTGCCGGTGTTGACGTCGATGACCGTCATCGCCTCGGTGCGGTCGATGACGAGCGAACCGCCGGAGGGCAGGTTGACCTTGCGCGTGAGCGCCTTGTCGATCTGCTCGCTCACGCGGTAGTGGTCGAAGATGTCGTCCTCGCCGTCGTAGCGGCTCACCCGCTCGCGCAGGTCGGGGGCGACGGACTCGACGTACTCGCTGATCGTCTCCCACACCTCGGCGCCGTCGACGACGAGCGCGCCGAAGTCCTCGTTGAAGACGTCGCGGACGATCCGCACGATCATGTCCGGCTCGCTGTAGAGCAGCTGGGGGGCGAGGACCTTCGTCGAGGTCGACTTCTTCTCGATCGTGTCCCACCGCTTCGTGAGGCGCTCGACGTCGCGGCCGATCTCCTCCTCCGAGGCGCCCTCGGCGGCCGTGCGCACGATGACGCCGGCCGAGGCGGGGACGATCTCCTTGAGCAGCTTCTTCAGCCGCTGGCGCTCGACATCGGGCAGCTTGCGCGAGATGCCCGTCATCGTGTTGCCGGGCACGTAGACGAGGAAGCGCCCCGGCAGGGAGATCTGGCTCGTCAGTCGGGCGCCCTTGTGGCCGATCGGGTCCTTCGTCACCTGGACGAGCACCGAGTCGCCGGACTTGAGCGCGACCTCGATCCGGCGCGGCTTGCCGTTCATGCCCAGGGCGTCCCAGTTGACCTCGCCGGCGTAGAGGACCGCGTTGCGGCCCTTGCCGATGTCGATGAAGGCGGCCTCCATGCTCGGCAGCACGTTCTGGACCTTGCCCAGGTAGACGTTGCCGATGAGCGAGGCCTGCGCGCGGCGCTCCGAGAGGTAGTGCTCGACTGCGATCCCGTCCTCGAGGACGACGAGCTGGGTCCGTCCGTCCTGCTCGCGCACGAGCATCGAGCGCTCGACGGATTCGCGCCGGGCCAGGAACTCGGCCTCGGAGATGACGGGCCGGCGCCGCCCGGCCTCGCGGCCCTCGCGGCGGCGCTGGCGCTTGGCCTCCATGCGCGTTGAGCCCTTGATGCCCTGGACGGCGTCCTCGCCGGTCGAGGAGTTCGCCGAGCCCGAGCCGTTCGAACCACCGGAGTCGTTCGAGCCGTTCGAGCCCCGGCCGCTGCGCGCGCGGCGCCGACGGCGGCGCGAACCGCCCTCGGAGTCGTCCTCGCCGTCGTCGTCGGAGGCGTGCTCGCCCTCGGCCTTGGGGGCCTCGCCGGCGCCTGCGTCCTTGGCCCTGTCCTTCTTGGACTTCCCACCGCGCTTCGAGCGCCCGCCGGAGGAGTCGTCGGCCGCCGCGGCGTCGCCGGAGTCCGCCTCGTCGTCGCCGCTGCCGCGCTCGGACGGCTCGTCCTTCTTTGAGCGGCGTCCGCGCCCGCCGCGGCGGCGCCTGCGGCCCTCGCCCTCGCCCTCGTCATCAGAGTCATCGTCGTCCGCGACTGCGCGCTCGCCATCGCCCGCCGTGCGCTCGGCTGCCGCTCCACGGTCATCCGCGTCGTCGTCCGCCCCGCGGGCATCGGCCTCGCGTCGCGCGCCTCGGCGGCCGCGCCTGCGGCGCCCGGCGGGCTCGTCGTCATCGTCATCGCCGGCGCCGCGGCCGGCATCGTCTTGGCCCTCTTCGTCGTCGTCGTCGTGCTCGTCGCTCCAGTCGGGGTCGACCTGCTGGCCGAGCTCGGCCTGAGGCGCCTGGAAGAGCAGTCCCCCGCCGGCGGGGGCGCCCACGGGCGCATAGGGCACCGGCTCATCCTGGGCGGAGAACATCCGGCCGGAGCTGAACGGCGCCGAGGCGGCCGGCGCCTCCGGCTCCTGGGCGGGCGCACCGGCGTCCGCCGGCTCCGCCGCATCGTCGGCGCTGTCGGAGAAGATCGCGTCCTCGAACGCGCGGCCGCGGTTCGAGTGCGCCGAGCGCGCCGAGCGCTGGCCGCCCTTGGCTGCCTTCTGCGCGGGGGCCTCCCCGCTGTCCGCGGGCTCCGCGCGCAGGTGCGCTGCGGCATCGGCGATCGAGTCGAGGACGGACTCGGAATCGGCTCCGCCGCGCGGCTGGGCGTCGGCGTCCTGGTGGGAGGCCCGCAGGCTCTCCAGGTCGGCGAGGATGCCGGCCGTGGGATCCGTGGTGCGGTCCTGCGAATTGTCGTTGTTCATGTGTATCGGCTCCTGTGCCGACTCGGGCGCCACACCCTTGCGCCCGCGTCGGTTGCTGGCATCGTCCGCGGTGCGGACGGAAAAATCCGTGTGCGGCCGTCGGCTCGCGCAGTCAGTCGTGCGCGGTGGCGTCGTGGCCGCCGCCTCGTCTTCGACCTCATCCGGGTGTGCACCCGATGGGTGGAGGCGGGCAGATCGCCGGGTGTGTCGGGCGATTGCGTCTGGACCAGTATGGCACAGGGCCCCCTCACACCCGGTCAGGCGCCGCCGGGCCGACGAGGCGGTCGGCGCGCCGGCGCCGCTGCGGCGGGCCCGGTGCGCACTGCAGGCACACCCCTGCCGGTGCGGGTAAGGGTCCGTTCCGGGACCGGTCCGCATGTCGGGCGGGCGGCGCCCCGGGGGCGGACCGTGTGGACGCGGCCTGCGAATCCGGGCAAGCTTGCCCCGTGAGCGCTTCGAAGAACCCCCGCACCGCGGACCCGCTGGCCGCCGCCGACGCCGAGCCCGGCTGGACCGCAAACGAGGCTCTGGCACCCGATGATGACCGTGCGGCGGACGATGGCCCGACCCCCGCCTCGGGCGCGGGACGCGGACCGTGGTTCACCCGCGACCGGCCGCTGGGCATCTTCCTCATCATCGCCTCGGCGATCGGCTTCATCGCCTCGTTCGACCTCTCGGTGGACAAGGTCAAGAAGCTCGAGCAGCCGGACCGCGTGCTCTCCTGCGACTTCAACCCGTTCTTCTCCTGCGGCTCCGTCATGCGCTTCCCGCAGTCCCAGCTCTTCGGCTTCCCCAATCAGTTCCTGGGGATCATGGCCTTCGTCGTGCCGCTGCTGCTGGGCATCCTCCTCGTCTCGCGCACGCCGATCCCGCGCTGGGTCATGATCGGGCTCAACGTGGGCCTGGCGCTGGGGACGGTATTCGTCATGTTCCTGTTCATCACGTCGATCTACGTCATCGGGATCGGCTGCCCCTGGTGCATCGTCGTGTGGTCGGTGACGATCCCGATGTTCTGCATCGTCACGGCCCGCAACGCGCTCACGGGCGCGTTCGGGGCGGGGATCGCGGACAGCACGGGGACCTACGCGCTCGCGTCCAATGCGGTGTTCGCGGCGGTCGCCTGGATGCTCGTCATCTACGGCTGCATCGTCCTGCACTTCTGGCCCTACTTCTCCTCGCTCATCGGCTGATCCGGCCGCCGACACCTCCCTCACCGGGATGGACGTCACAATTCAAACCACTCAGGGCACGCTAACCTTATTCACATCCGACGTTCAGTGGGCGCGCCTTCCCCGGCGCCCCAGATGTGAAAGCAGCCCATGCCCACACCCCCCTCCCCGGCCCAGCGCGCACAGCGGCCCCGCGCCCTCCACGCGGCGCTGAGCCTGCTGGCGCTCATCGCCGCCACCGTCTTCGCACCCGCCGCCGCGGCCTCCCCCGCGGCGGCCGATGCAGCCGCCCAGACCGCCCACGAGCTCACCTGGCGCCTGCGCGCCTCCTTCGACTCCTACACCGGGGGCGGCGAGACCTCCGATGGAGCCCGCGTCGCAGACGGCGTCTACCGCTTCCCCCTCAAGGACTCGGCCTACGACGCGAAGACCCGCACGACCACGGCGCAGTTCGGCGGCACCGTCCACTACCGCAAGTGGCACGGCTACCACGCGGCTTGCCCGGACGTCGACGCGCTCGACCTCACGTTCTCGGACATGCGGATCGTCCTCAGCCCCTCGGGCTCGCACCTCTACGCGCACGCGAAGTCCCGCGCCTTGGACGAGACGAAGTGCGATCCCGTCCCCGACCTCGGCGAGGTCGAACTCGCCGACCTCGATGCCGCAGCCGTCACGCCCGCCGTCGGTGAGGCCGGCACCACATGGACCGCGATCCCCGCCACGCTGGGCTCCGGTGGCAAGCGGGCGTTCGCCGGCTTCTACCCGGACGGCTCCCCCCTGGACCCCGTCACATTCTCCGTGCCGGAGGCCGGCGGGCCCGTGGCCGACGCGGACCAGGGCGCGGAGCCCAACGTCCCCGTGTTCAAGCGAGGTGAGACCTACCTGCCCGACCACAAGAACTCGCTCACGGAGATGACGGCCGCGTCGTCGGACGGCAAGCGCCTCTACTTCACGGAGAAGGTCTCCGGGGGCACCCGCCAGATCACGGTGCTCGATGCGCAGACGCTGCGGCCGGTCGTGGGCGCACAGCCGCTGCCCCTGCCGACCACCTACTCCAATGACGACGGCTACTACGATGCGGCCGGCGACCGCTTCTTCGCGCTCATCCCGGAGAACGGCCACAACTGGCTGACCGAGGCCGCGTTCCGCAACGGCGCCTGGCAGACCCGCCACATGCACGAGCTGCCCGCCGACGCGGACGAGGACGGCATCACGCTGGCCGGCCTCGGCTACGATCCGGTGAGCAGGCGCGCGCTGGCGATCACCGGCCTCGACGGTCCGAAGTCGGCGCAGCCCTACCGTGCCCACGTCATCGAGGAGACCGCCTCCGGCTGGAAGGGAACCGACACGCAGCTGCCGCCCGTCAAGGGCTACGCGGACTACACGTACCGGCAGCTCGACTCCCGCGCCTCCGACAACCTCATGGCGTTCGCCGATGCCGATCACGCGATCTACACGCCCGCCTCCACGGCGTACAACGACGACCGCGACTCCGTCCAGATGCCGCCCTTCGTCCTCACGATCGCCGCCGACCGGTCCGTCACGGTGACGCCGCAGAACGATCTGCTGTTCCCCGGCGACCGCACCCGCACCCACGATGCAGTGAAGAGATTCGACGACGGCACCCTGGTGCTCTACACCCGCCGCAAGCGCACCGACCAGGGCGGCCCCGACGATGCCCTGCGCACCGTCGAGCTGCACGGCACCGCGCTGTCCGTGACGAAGACCGTGCGCTACGCGGACGCGAACATCAAGCTGCCCGGCACGCTGGGCGAGGACACGGGCCTGGGCCTGCGCTACACGTTCGACACCACGGCGGCCTCCCTCGTGCCCTCCCGCGCGGGAACGGAGCTGCCGCGCACTGCGATGCCCGACTCCGTGGGACAGTCCCCGCTGGACGGCAAGTTCAGCATGGCGGTGGGGCCCGACCACAGCATCTACTACCCCATCCGCGACACGACCACGGCGTACAAGCAGTACGGCGTCTCCGTGCTGCGCCTGCGCGGGATCACACCGCACTTCACCCGCACACCGGAGTCATCGCTCGTGCTGGACGGGAAGGCGGCCGCGCTCTCGGCGCGCGCCGAGGGCACACCTCGGCCCGCGATCACCTGGCAGGTCAAGGCCCCCGGCGGCACGTTCGCGGAGGCGGGAGCGCAGAACCGGGAGACGGCCGAGGGCTCCGGCGAGTTCGCAGTCGCGTCCGACACCCCTGCGGGGACGCAGGTCCGCCCCGTGGCGACCAATGCCGCCGGCACGGTCTACGGCCCGGCGACCACGATCGATCACGCAGGTGCGGTGCCGGACTTCCCGGATCCCAGTGCCACCGCCTCCCCGAGCGCGGAGCCGAGCGACGATTCCAGCGCAGAGCCCAGCTCCCCCGCGAGCCCGGGCCCCTCGGAGTCCGCCAGCACCGCGCCGACGGCTGCCTCGCCGCAGCCCTCGACCACGGCGGGTCGGCCCGCGCCGGCGTCGTCGAGCGCCTCGCAGCGCCCGCACCCGGGCGGCCGGGACGACACGGACGGCTCGGATCCGAGTGCCTCGCGCCCGGGGCACCCTGGTGCGGGCGACTCGGACCCGAGCGCTTCCCACCCGAGTGACGATCCGCTGCCGCGCACGGGCGCAGCCGCCCTCGCCGCATTGGCGCTGGGCCTCGCGCTCGTCATCCTCGGGAGCGGGACGGTCATCCTCAACCGCCGCCGGCGCTGAGCCGGCGGAGGGAGGAGCCTGAGGAGCCGGCCGTCCGGTCGGCGCCCAGGGGCCGGCTGTCCGCACTGCCGGCGGCCCACCGCCGGCCGGCAGCAGTGAGCAAACGCGCCCGCCCATGAGTGAGGCCCCCGCCGCGGCGGGGGCCTCACTCATGGGCGGGCGCGGAACGTGGTCGCGGGGTGCCTCAGCCCTCGTCGGCGGGGAACCAGATCGCGATCTCGCGCTTGGCCGACTCTGTGGAGTCCGAGCCGTGCACGATGTTCTGCTGCACGGCGGTGCCCCAGTCCCGGCCCAGGTCGCCGCGGATGGTGCCGGGCGCGGCCGTCGTCGGGTCGGTGGCCCCGGCCAGCGAGCGGAAGCCCGTGATGACCCCGTCGCCCGTCGCGACGACCGCCGCGATCGGGCCGGAGGCCATGAAGTCGACGAGCGGCTGGTAGAACGGCTTGCCCGCGTGCTCGGCGTAGTGCTCGGCCAGCTGCTCCTTCGTGGCGCGGACGAGCTGGAGCCTCTCGATCTCGTAGCCCTTGGCCTCGATGCGGGCGAGCACCTGGCCGATGAGCCCGCGCTTCACCCCATCGGGCTTGACGAGCACCAGCGTGCGTTCGGTCATGACTCCTCCTCGCTTCGGCGTGATGGTTCCGCGCGGCCCGCGGGACAGGCCCGAACGGGTCGCGCTCCGCGCCCGAGTCTAGTTCAGCGGCCGCGGCGCGCCTCCCCCGGTCTCACCCAGCGCCCGCCCGCGGACCGCCTGGTGAACCCGCCGGAGGCGCGGTTCAGCGCGCGTTGTGCTCCACGGCCCAGGCGGTGGCCTCCCGGTCGATGCGCCGTCCCCAGTAGAGGCCCGCCACCCACATCGCCCCGAACACCGCGCCGACGATGAGCATGGAGGGCATGACGATGCCGCTGAGCAGGATGAGCGCCTGCACGGCCCATCCCAGGGCGATGCCGGGGCGGCGCTGGCCGGCCCGGCGCGGCAGCAGCGCGGTCGCGGCGATCGCGACGACCGTGATGACGGCGGCGCCGGCGACGAGCCACGCGAACGGCACGGGGCGCAGCCCGTAGCCCACGAGCAGGGCGAAGTACAGCGAGAGCACTTCGCAGATGAGCACGGTGCCGCACAGGATGGGCAGCTTCGACTTCAGCGGCAGCGCGATGGGCTCCATCACGCCTCCTGGCTGCCCAGCAGCGTGCGGGCCTCAGCCACCGTGGCCAGCGAACCGGTCACGACGATGCCGGCGCCCGTGTCCTCGGTGCCCACCACCAGGTCGATCGCCGCCATGAGCGCGGCGTTCATATCCGGTGCCCGGTGCACATCGTCCGGGTCGTACCACTCCTCGGCCGCCGCGGCCAGGCGGTCGACCGGCATGGCGCGCGGGCTCAGCGCCTGGGTCACGACGATCCGGGAGGCGAACCGGTGGACGTACTCGAGCATCCCGTGCGGGTCCTTGTCCGCGTACACCGCGACGACGGCCACGACGTCCGGGAAGTCGAACGCCTCGTCCAGCGCCTCGGCCAGGGCCTGCGCCCCGGCGGGGTTGTGCGCGCCGTCCACGATGATCGTGGGCTCGGTGCGCATGATCTCCATCCGGCCCGGCGAGGTGACCTGCGCGAACCCGGCCCCCACGACGTCCGCGTCGAGCGGCTTGTCCTGCGCCGCCAGGAAGCACTCGACGATGGCGAGCGCCTGCGCCGCGTTCTGGGCCTGATGGGCGCCGTGCAGCGGCAGAAAGACCTCCGGGTACTGCGCGAACGCGCCGCGCAGGTTGAGCAGCTGCCCGTCGACGGCGCGCGAGCGCTCGACGACGCCGAACTGCTCACCCTCCCACAGCGCCTCGTCGCCGCGCTGGGCGATCTGCTCGGCGAGGACGCCCGCCGCGGCCTCCGGCTGCTCGCCCACCACGGCGACGGGGTGCGGGGCCGGGCTCGGGTCGAGCGTGCGGTCGAGGATGCCGGCCTTCGTCGCGGCGATCTGCTCGAGCGTGTCGCCCAGGAAGGCCTGGTGGTCCAGCCCGATGGGGGTGAAGCCGCAGATGGCGGCGTCGGCGACGTTCGTGGAGTCCCATTCGCCGCCCATCCCCACCTCGAGGACCATGACGTCGACGGGCGCATCGGCGAAGACGGCGAAGGCGAGCACGGTGAGCGCCTCGAAGTAGGTGAGCGGCGCACGGTCCTCGGCCGCCAGCTGCCCGTCGACGAGGTCGAGGAAGGGGGCGATCTCGTCCCAGACCCGGCCGAGTGCGAACGCGCTGACCTCCGCGCCGTCCACGCTGATGCGCTCGCTCAGGCGGTGCAGGTGAGGGCTGGAGAATCGGCCCACCCGCAGGTCGTGGGCGCCCAGGAGCGCATCGACCATCCGCACGGTCGACGTCTTGCCGTTCGTCCCGGTGACCGTGATGACCGGTGCGGACTCGTGGATGTCGCCCAGCAGCTCGCAGGCCCGGCGGGTCGAGTCGAGGCGCAGCTCCGGCTGGGCTTCGCCGGCGCGCGCCTGGAGCGCGGCCTGAACGCGGGCGAGCTCGGCGATCGCGGCCGGGTCGCGGTGCTCCTCGGCGCGCAGCTGCGCTGCCCGCTCGGCCGCCGAGGCGCCGGCGGGCTCACCGTCTCCCCCGCGGTCGGTCGCAGGCTCGTCGGCGTAGGCGGCGTCGGCCTCCTCACCGCCGCCGATGAGGCTGTCGATGCCGAAGACGTCGTCGAAGTCCCCCTCGGGCTCGACGCCGTCGTCGTGGGGCTCGCGCGGCTCGCTCATGCGCGCACCACCTGGACCTGGGCACCGGGGGCGACGTCTCCCGCGGCGAACACGCCGTCGCCGGCGAGCTCGTCCGCGGTCAGCTCCACCCCGAGGGCGAGGGTTTCGGCCCCGATGAGCTCGGCGTGGGCGGCCAGCGCCGCGCGCACCCCGTCCTCCGGGGCCGCGATGCGCAGCCGGATGCGGTCGGAGACGTCGAGTGCCAGCTCACGGCGGGCCGACTGCACCGCGCGCACGGTGTCGCGGGCCAGGCCCTCGGCCTCGAGCTCCGGGGTGACGACGGTGTCGAGCGCCACGAAGCCGCCCGCGGTGGGGGCGAGGACAACGCCCTCGGCTCCGGATTCGGCGACGTCCTCGAGCGCGTACTCGCCCTCGACGAGTTCGATGCCGCCGCTCGTCACGGTGCCGTCGTCGGCCACCGACCAGTCGCCGGTCTTCGAGCCCTTGATGGCCTGCTGGACCTGCTTGCCCAGGCGAGGGCCCGCGGCGCGCGCGTTGACGGTGAGCCGGCTGGCCAGCGTGAAGCCGGCCTGCGCCGCCTCATCCAGCGTGAGCACGCGGACGCTGCGGACGTTGAGCTCGTCGGCGATGATCGCGGTGAAGTCCGCCCCGAGCTCGACGTCGGTGGCGACGGTGAGCTCGGACAGCGGCAGGCGCACGCGCAGGCTGTTGGCCTTGCGCAGGCTCGAGCCCACCGAGCACACGCTGCGGGTCACGTCCATGGCGGCCACGAGGCCCTCGTCCACGCCGAACGGCGCTGCGTCCGGGTAGTCCGCCAGGTGGACGGAGCGCTCGCCGGTGAGGCCGCGGTAGATCTCCTCGGCCGCGAACGGCAGCAGCGGCGCGGCCACCCGCAGGAACGCCTCGAAGCACGTGGCGAAGACATCGAACGTCTCCCGCGTGTCCGGGGTGCCCGCCCAGAAGCGGCGGCGCGAGCGGCGCACATACCAGTTCGTGAGCATGTCGAGGTAGTCGCGCAGGATCGCGCAGGCGCTCCACACGTCGTAGCCGCTCATCGCGGCACGGAAGTCCTCGATGAGCGCGTGGGTCTTGGCCAGCAGGTAGCGGTCGAGCACCTGCCCGGACTCGTAGCGCTGGGAGGCTCCGTAGCCGCGGGTCCCGGCGGGCGCCTCGGCGGCGGGATCCGCGCTGTTGGCGTACGTGGCGAAGAAGTGCCACGTGCTCCACAGCGGCAGCAGCACCTGGCGGACGCCCTCGCGGATGCCCTGCTCCGTGACGACGAGGTTGCCGCCGCGCAGGATGGGGCTGGACATGAGGAACCAGCGCATCGCGTCCGAGCCGTCGCGGTCGAAGACCTCGTTGACGTCCGGGTAGTTGCGCAGCGACTTCGACATCTTCTGCCCGTCGGAGCCGAGCACGATCCCGTGGCAGATGACGTCGAGGAACGCGGGCCGGTCGAACAGCGCGGCGGCGAGGATGTGCAGCGTGTAGAACCAGCCGCGGGTCTGGCCGATGTACTCGACGATGAAATCCGCCGGGTAGTGGTACTCGAACCACTCGCGGTTCTCGAACGGGTAGTGGACCTGGCCGTAGGGCATGGAGCCGGAGTCGAACCACACGTCGAGGACGTCCTCGACGCGGCGCATGGTCGAGCGGCCGGTGGGGTCGTCCGGGTTGGGCCGGGTGAGCTCGTCGATGAAGGGGCGGTGGAGGTTCGGCTGCCCGTCGGGCCCGGTGGGGATGCGGCCGAAGTCGCGCTCGAGGTCCTCGAAGGACCCGTAGACGTCGATGCGCGGGTACTCGGGATCGTCCGAGCGCCACACGGGCACGGGGCTGCCCCAGAAGCGGTTGCGGGTGATCGACCAGTCGCGGGCGTTCTCCAGCCACTTGCCGAACTGGCCGTCCTTGACGTTCTCCGGCACCCAGGTGATCTCCTGGTTGGTCTGGAGCATGCGCTCCTTGACCGCGGTGACCTCGACGAACCAGGAGCTCACGCCCTTGTAGATGAGGGGGTTCCGGCAGCGCCAGCAGTGCGGGTAGGAGTGGTCGTAGGTCTCGTGGCGCACGAGCACGGTGCCCGGCGTGACGGAGCCGGCCGGCTCTCCCTTCGTAGCGGCCTTGAGGTCGCGGATGACCATGGGGTTGGCGTCGAAGACGAGCTCGCCCTCGTATTCGCGCACCGGGGCCGTGAAGCGGCCGTCGGCGCCCACCGGCATGACGGCCTCGATGTTCTCGCGGGTCGTGACGACGTAGTCGTCCTCGCCGAACGCGCCGGCGGTGTGCACGAGGCCCGTGCCGTCCGTGGTCGTGACGAAGTCGCCCTCGACCACGCGGAAGGCGTTGGGCTGGTCGGCGAAGTAGCCGAACGGGGGGCGGTAGTGGGTGCCCAGCAGGTCCGCGCCCGAAAGCTCCCTGAGCACCGTGGGCTGCTCGCCGAACTCGCGGGCGTAGGCGCCCAGGCGGGTGCGGGCGATGACGTAGCGCTCCGGGCTGCCGGTGGGCCCGTCGGATTCGATGAGCACGTAGTCGATGTCCGTGCCGACGACGATCGCGAGGTTGGACGGCAGCGTCCACGGCGTCGTCGTCCACACGAGCAGCTTGGCGCCGGCCAGCTCGCCGTCGGTGGCCTCGAAGCCCACCGTCACGGCCGGGTCCTGGCGCATCTGGTAGACGTCGTCGTCCATGCGCAGCTCGTGATTGGACAGCGGCGTCTCGTCCGACCAGCAGTAGGGCAGGACGCGGAAGCCCTCGTAGATGAGGCCCTTCTCGTAGAGGCTCTTGAAGACCCACAGGACGGATTCCATGAAGCTGGGGTTGAGCGTCTTGTAGTCGTTGTCGAAGTCGACCCAGCGGCCCATCCGGTTGATGTAGGCCTGCCACTCGTCCGTGTACTTGAGCACGGAGGCCCGGGCGGCCTCGTTGAACTTCTCGACCCCCATCTCGAGGATCTCGTCCTTGGTCGTCAGCCCCAGCTGGCGCATCGCCTCGAGCTCCGCGGGCAGCCCGTGGGTGTCCCAGCCGAAGCGGCGCTCGACGCGCTTGCCGAGCATCGTCTGGTAGCGGGGGACGACGTCCTTGACGTAGCTCGTGAGCAGGTGGCCGTAGTGCGGCAGGCCGTTGGCGAACGGGGGGCCGTCGTAGAAGACGAACTCGTTGTCGCCGTCAGGGCCGGGATCGCGCTGGGCGACGGACTCCTCGAAGATCGCGTTGTCGTTCCAGAAGGCGAGGATGTCGCGCTCGAGGGCGGGGAAGTTCGGGGATGCGGTCAGGCCGGCCGCGGCCGTGGACTGCTTGGGGTAGACGGGCTGGGTGGCATCGGCCATGGCGTCCTCTTCCTGTGCGAGCCCGGCGTGCCGGGCGGGGGCTGCTTCGCACGAGGACGACATCACTGCCGCGGTACCACCTCGCTTATCCCCGGGCCCGAGGTGCGCCGGGGCTGCGCATTCGCACCGCCCCGCCGGCCTGGGCCAGAGGATCGCTCTTCGGGGCTGTGACGGGCCCGCCCGTCCGGGTCTACTGGGCGCTGGCGCCGTTCTTCCGGATGCTCCCCGGTGATGGCCGGATCACTGCGCGTCCAGTCTAGCGCGCCGGGCGGGCGCGGGCGAGGCGGGCCGCCGCGCAGCCCGGAGCGAGGCGGTCAACCGGGCGAGCGCAGTCGAGGCGGACCGCCGGGAGGCCCCGCTGGTCACAGGCCTCTGCTGCTCACAGGCCCCTGTTGCGCGCGACCTTGTGCTGGGCGGCCTGCGCGATGGGGCGGATGACCATGAGGTCGACGTTGAAGTGGTGGGGCCGGGTGAGCGCGTAGACGATCGCGTCGGCGCAGTCCTCGGCCGTCAGCGGATTCTCCACCCCCGCGTAGACCTTGTCCGCGGCCTCCTGCGAGCCCAGGCGCTTGGCCGAGAACTCCTCGGTCGCGACCATGCCGGGGGCGATCTCGATGACGCGCACGGGCTCGCCGGCGAGCTCCAGGCGCAGCGTCTCCGCGATCGCCGCGGTGCCGTGCTTGGCGGCCGTGTAGCCGCCGCCGCCCTCGTAGACGATCCGCCCGGCGGTCGACGACATGATGACGATGTCGCCGCGGCCGGACTCGATGAGGGCGGGGATGAGCGCCTTGACGCTGCGAAGCGTGCCCAGGACGTTGATGTCGAGCATCTTCGCCCAGTCGTCGATGTCCGCGCTGCGGATCTCGTCCTGGCCGAAGGCGGCACCGGCGTTCGCGACGAGCGCGTGAACCGGACCGCCGGCGGTGACCTCGGCGGCCATCCGCGCAACGTCGTCGTCGCTGGTCATGTCCGCCACGACGTAGTCGCAGCCCGTCTCCTCGGCCAGCTCGCGCAGCCGGTCCTCGCGGCGGGCGACGGCGACGACGTCCCAGTCGAGGTCGCGCAGCTGGCGGACCGTTGCCGCCCCCATCCCGGAGCTCGCGCCGGTCACCACTGCTCGCAGCTTCGCCATGTCTCTCCCCCTGTGCCCTCGCATTTGCCTTCGTACAGGGGCCCGCGGCCGCGCGCCCCGCGCGCGGGCCTCGTCCCGGCGCGCCCACCCAGCGTATACCGCGGCCCAGGGCACCCGCCTGCCGTTTCGCGGCGGGCCGGCCCGCGCCTCGGCGGCCATTTCGCAGCGGGTGCGGCGGCGGCTTCGCGGTGGGCTGGCCCGCGCCTCGGCAGCCGTTTCGCGGTGGGCAGGGGGCAGGAGCAGCGGGGGTGCACCGGCCGCGGGCTGTTCACCGGCCCCCCCGCGCCTTCCTGCCGCCGGATCGCGCGCTCTCGACCGCATCCCCCGGCTCGCCCTGCTCGGGCCCCTCGCCCGGCCCGGAGCCCTCGCCTCGGCGGTCCCGCCCGGCTCGCGGAGCCCCGCCCGGTTCGGAGCACCCGCCCGGCTTGGAGGCCCACGGGCGGGGATGGGAAGATCGTCACCATGAACACCCCAAGCACACATGACTCGGTGCACCTGCCGGACAAGCCGGCCCTCGAGGGCCTCAAGGACAAGTGGGATCGGGCGTGGGGTGAGGACGGCACCTACGCCTTCGACGCCACCGCGGACCGCGCGGACGTCTACTCGATCGACACTCCCCCGCCCACCGCCTCGGGCTCCCTGCACGTGGGCCACGTGTTCTCCTACACGCAGACCGATGTCATTGCCCGCTATCAGCGCATGACCGGCAAGAGCGTGTTCTACCCGCTGGGCTGGGACGACAACGGCCTGCCCACCGAGCGCCGGGTGCAGAACTACTACGGGGTCACGTGCGACCCCTCGGTGGCCTACGATCCGGGCTTCCGGCCGCCGGACAAGCCCGCGAAGAACCCGCGCGACTTCGTGGCGGTCTCTCGGCAGAACTTCATCGAGCTGTGCGAGGCCCTGGCCTCCGACGACGAGCAGGTCTTCGAGGATCTCTTCCGGTCCGTGGGCCTGTCCGTGGACTGGCGCTACACGTACCGCACGATCGACGACACCTCCCGGGCCGTGTCCCAGCGCGCCTTCCTGCGCGACCTGGCCGCCGGCCACGCCTACTCCCAGGACGCGCCGACGATGTGGGACGTGACGTTCGGCACCGCCGTGGCGCAGGCCGAGCTCGAGGACCGGGAGAAGGAGGGCGCCTACCACCGGGTGAACTTCTACCCCGAGGGCCCCGACGGCCTCGCCGATACCGCGCGCGAGCCCGTCGTCATCCTCACGAGCCGCCCCGAGCTCATCCCGGCCGTCGTCGCCCTCGTCGCCCATCCGGACGATGAGCGCTACCAGCCGCTGTTCGGCACCCGCGTGGTCTCCCCGCTGTTCGGCGTCGCCGTCGAGGTCCGCGCCCACGGCCTGGCGAAGTCGGACAAGGGCACCGGCATCGCCATGGTCTGCACGTTCGGCGACCTCACCGACGTCACGTGGTGGCGCGAGCTCGACCTGCCCACCCGCGCCGTCATCACGCGCGATGGCCGCCTGGCCCGCGAGACCCCCGAGTGGATTGCGGCATCGCCCAAGGAGGATGCCGTCGCCCGCTACGAGGCGCTGGCCGGCAAGACGACGTTCACCGCGCGCAAGGAGATCGCGGAGGCGCTGCGCGAGTCCGGCGACCTCATCGGCGAGCCGGAGGCCATCACCCACCCGGTGCCGTTCTACGAGAAGGGCGACAAGCCCCTCGAGGTCGTCGCGAGCCGCCAGTGGTACATCCGCAACGGCGGCCGGGATGCCCGGCTGCGCGACGAGCTCATCGCCCGCGGCCGCGAGCTCGAGTGGCACCCGGGCTTCATGCGCTCGCGCTACGAGAACTGGGTCGAGGGCCTCAACGGCGACTGGTTGGTCTCGCGCCAGCGCTACTTCGGCGTGCCCATCCCGCTGTGGTACCGCCTGGACGCCGAGGGCAACCCGGACTACGACGCGCCGCTGACCCCGGACGATGCCGCCCTGCCCGTGGATCCGCAGGCCCAGGCCCCGGCCGGGTTCGACGAGTCCCAGCGCGACCGGCCCGGTGGCTTCACCGGCGACCCGGACGTGCTCGACACGTGGGCCACCTCCTCGCTGACCCCGCAGATCGTGGGCGGCTGGAGCCGCGACAACGAGCTGTTCGGGACCGTCTTCCCCTTCGACCTGCGCCCCCAGGGCCACGACATCATCCGCACGTGGCTCTTCTCCACCGTCGTGCGGGCAAATTCGCTCAACGACTCCGTGCCGTGGACGCACACCGCGCTGTCCGGCTGGATCCTCGACCCGGACCGCAAGAAGATGTCGAAGTCCAAGGGCAACGTCGTCGTGCCCAGCGACATCCTCGCGGAGGCCAAGCCCGGCTTCGGCCCCGACGCCGTGCGCTACTGGGCCGCCAGCGCCCGCCTGGGCGGTGACACCGCCTACGACGTCGCGCAGATGCAGATCGGCCGCCGCCTGGCGATGAAGCTGCTCAACGCCTCGAAGTTCGCCCTGGCCCAGGGGGTGCACGCGGACCTCGTGGGCCGCACGGACCTCGTCACCCACGACCTCGACCGCTCGCTGCTCGTGCGGCTCGACGCCACGGTGCGCGCGTGCGGTCAGCACATGGCCGCCTACGACTACGCCCACGCGCTGCGCGAGGCGGAGTCGTTCTTCTGGACGTTCACCGACGACTACGTCGAGCTCGTCAAGGACCGCTCCTACGGCGCACAGGGTGAGGCCGCGCAGGCATCCGCGCACGCCGTGCTCGCCACGGCCCTCGATGCGCTCCTGCGCCTGTTCGCGCCCATCATGCCGTTCGTGACCGAAGAGGTCTGGTCCTGGTGGCACGAGGGCTCCGTGCACCGGGCGCCGTGGCCCGTGCCCGCCGCCGAGGCGCCCGCCGGCGATGCGGGGCTGCTCGACCGGGTGGCCGGGGTGCTCGCCATCGTCCGGCGAGCGAAGACCGAGGCGAAGGTCTCGCAGAAGACGGAGATCGCCGCGGCGCAGCTGAGCGCGCCCGCGGAGACGATCGAGGCGGTGCGCCTGGCGGGAGCGGACCTGCGGGCGGCCGGCCGCATCCGCGACTGGCAGCTGAGCGCCGACGACTCCCGCACGGGCGCCGAGCTCACGGGCGTTCAGTTCGTCCCCGCGGAGAGCTGAGCGTGGCAGGCGGGGAGCCGCAGGCGGCCTCCCCGCCTCCCGGGTCGGCATCTCCCGGATCCGCGCCTCCCGGATCCGCGCCTCCCGGGTCCGCGGAGGACGGAGGCGCGCCGCAGGCAGCCGGACCCGCCGAGCACCGGGCGTCGTGGGCCGAGCTGTTCTTCGACCTCGTGGCCGTGGCCGGGGTGGCCGCCTTCGCCCACGTCCTCCACGCGCCCTCGCCGCACGCGTGGGCGGTCTTCGTCCTGGGCTTCGGCGCGCTGTGGATGTGCTGGACGAGCTTCATGGTCTACGGCAACACCGCGGGGACCACCACGCGCACGGTGCGCCTCGTGATCGGCATGACGATGATCGCGGCGATGGTCGCCTCCGTCGACGGCCTGGCGGAGAACCTGGGCGCCGGCAGCGGAGAGACCCACGCCGATGCGCACAACATCCACGCCACCGTCTTCGCGATCGCCTATCTGGGCGCGCGCTTCTTCGCCGCCCAGTCATGGAACAGGGGCGAAGTCGTCACCGACTGGCCGGTCGCCCAGCAGGCGGTGGGTGCGCTGCCCTGGCTCGCATCGATCTGGGCCCCACCGTCGTGGACGCTGTGGCTGTGGGGCGCCGGCCTCACGATCGACGTCCTCATCCTCGTCCTCGTGCAGCGCTCCGACATGGTCGAGCGATTCAACGAGCGCATCCGCGAGCACGAGCGCCGGGCCCAGGCCGGGCGAGGCAGGCCCGCGCGCCTGCGCCGGCTGGGACAGGACACCGCCCACCGGGGACCGCGCGGAGGACGCCAGCGGCGCGGGGAGCGACCGCTCACGGTCGTCGGCCGGGCGCTCGACCCCGAGCACCTGGACGAGCGGATGAGCCTGTTCGTCATCATCGTCCTCGGCGAGTCCATCCTCCAGGTCATCGAGGCCGCCGCTCAGGCCGAATGGACCGCCGCGCTGCTGCTGGCCGGGGCCGCCGCGATCACCGTTGCGGCCTGCCTGTTCGGCCTCAGCGTCGTGCTGGGCGGGGCGGGCGTGCCGCTGCTGCGCCTCTCCGGGCTCGCGCTGCGCGCGGCCCTGGGGTTCCACTCCCTCACGACGGCGTGCCTCGTGATCATCGCCGTCGGACTCGGCGGGGCGGTGGAGTCCGCCGCCGAGGCGCCCGGCGGCACCGTGCGCTGGCTGCTGTGGGGCGGCCTGGGCGGCTACTTCCTCATCGGGGCCCTGGCCAGCCTCATCACCCTGCCCGGCAGTTGGCCGCGCGCCCTCATGTGGCTGCTCACCGGCACGCTCCTCCCGGTCCTGTGCGCGATCTTCGTCACCCGTCTCCCGGGAGCGGCGATGCTGTGGCTCACCGTCCTCATCGTGGGCTTCCACCTGGCCGGTGGGGCGCGACCGGCCCCGCAGCCGACCGCGCCCGAGCACGCCGGCTGAGCAGATCGCGCGGGTGCACCCGCCCGCCCCGGTGAGGCCGCCCCCTCCCCCGTGATCTTGCCCCGTGGTGTTGCAGCGCTGCCATCGAAGGCTCTGGGCACGGCGGCGCGCAGCGTCTAGCGTGGCACGCAGGATGCGGCAGCGGGCCGCAGCCGACATCACAGGAGGATGCCGTGCGCAGCGAACTGTCTGCCGCTTCACACCAGGAGAAGGAGTCCCAGCAGCGCTGGACGCTCCAGTCAGCGAAGATGCTGCGGACGTACATCGAGCCCAGCGGCCCGCTCATCGCCACCAAGGGGGCCATGGTCGCCTATCAGGGCAACGTCGACTTCGCGCATCAGGGCTCGACGTCGGTCGGCCAGTTCCTCAAGAAGGCCATGACGAGCGAGGACACGCCGATGATGCGGGTCGAGGGGCACGGCGAGGTGTTCTTCGCCCGCGCAGCGTCCAACATCTTCATGATGCAGCTGGAGGGCGGCAGCGACTCACTCTGCGTCAACTCTTCCTCGATGCTCGCGTTCGACGCCTCGCTCAACTGGGACATCAAGCGCATCAAGGGCGTGGGGGCGCTGGCCACCGGGTCGGGCCTGTTCAACCTCGAACTCTCGGGGCAGGGCACCGCGGCGCTCTGCTGCCAGGGCGAGCCCATGATCCTCGACTGCTCGCAGACGCCCACCTTCGTGGACCCCCAGGCGGTCGTCTGCTGGTCGGCCAACCTCGTGCCGCAGATCAAGGCGGCCGTGAGCCTCGGCTCGTTCATCGGCCGCGGCTCGGGCGAGAGCTTCCAGCTGCAGTTCCACGGCCCAGGCTTCGTCGTCGTCCAGCCCGCCGAGATCTTCTGAGGCCCGCTGTTCGCCGGGCCGCTCCGCTCGGGGCCGCTGTGCTCGGGATCTCTGCGCTCGGCCTCGAGCCGAGCGCGCCGCCGTGCTCGCCGTGCGGCGAGCGGGCCGCCGCGCCCCGAGCGAGCCGCCGCGCGGCCAGCGGTGCGAACCGGCCCCCGCCGTCCTCGCGGCTGAGGGCTGGCGGAGCCGCAGCGCCGCTCAGACCGCTCGCTCGGGCGCGGCGGGCAGCGCCGGCAGCGGACGGGCGCACACCTCGGCGGCCTCTGCCGGCGTCAGTCCGAGCAGGCGCAGGTTGTAGGCGGCCAGGTCGACCGTGGGGTCGCGGTCGGGCAGCGGGCTGCGCTGGTGGGCGTGGATGGCGCTGAGCACCGACCCGAATGCCACCTCCTCGGCCATCGGGAGGTTCGGGATGTCGAAGCGCCCCTCGTCGATGCCCCGCTGCATGTCGCGCGAGGCGCGGGAGCCGAGCGCTGCGACGAGGCTGGGGTGCGCAATGCCCAGGCGGACGATGAAGCCGCCCCAGACCGGATCGGATGCCGCGGTGGACATGAGGTGTCGCACGGAGATCGCGATGACCTCAGCGGGGTCCGCCATCGTCGCCGTCAGCGCATCGATGCGCCGGCCCAGTGCCTCGACCTCCTCCTCGATGAGGGCGGCCACGGTGTCGTCCAGGCCGGTGAAGTAGTTGTAGAACGTGCCGGTCCCCACGTCCGCCCGGGCGGTGATATCCGCCACCGCCAGCGCGTCGAGGCCCACCTCCGCCAGTCGCGTACGGGCGGCATCGAGGAGCCTCCTGCGCGTCTGCCTGCGCTTGCGCGCGCGGCGGTCGCCGGTCGCCTCGCCGCCGGTCCGGTCTGCCCCGTCTGCCATGCCGCGTCCTTCCGCTCGCCCTGCGCCACCGGCCGATGTCCGGCCGTCCGTCCAGATTCTCACAGCCGGGGGTTGCGCAGCAGCACACGGGCGTGCAGACTGTATACAGAACTGAAAGTGAATCATGATTCACATATGAGTTTCAGTTCAGTGCTGGCTCCCGGCAGCGCGCCTGCCCACCAACGACGATGGTGCAGCGACGACCCGCCCCCACGGGCGGCAGACGAAGGGAACACCATGCGATTCCGCTCCTACGCCTCACCCGACCGGGGAGCGGTGCTGGCCGCCACCGCCGGCGGTGCCTGGCACGACCTCGGCTCGGCCGACCTCGTCGACATCATCGCCGACGGCCGCCAGGCCGACGCGACGCTGCTCGACGGCGCACCGGAGCTCAGCACCCGGGGCCTGTCCCTGCTACCGCCCGTGCAGCGGCCCGGCAAGATCCTGTGCGTGGGCCTCAACTACGTGGACCACGCGGCGGAGAGCCCGTACGAGAACGTGCCCGACTACCCCACGTTCTTCACCCGGTTCGCCAGCACGCTCATCGCCGACGGCGACGCGATCATCCGCCCGCGTGCCAGCGCCGAGCTCGACTTCGAAGGCGAGATGGCCGTCATCATCGGCACCGGCGGGCGCCATATCCCCGCAGACGACGCCCTTGACCACGTGGCCGGCTATTCGGTGTTCAACGATGCGTCGATCCGCGACTACCAATTCCTCACCCCCCAGTGGACACCCGGCAAGAACTTCGACGCCACGGGCGCCTTCGGCCCGGACTTCGTCTCCGCCGACGAGGTCCCGCCGGGCGGTGCGGGCCTCAGCCTCGAAGTGGACCTCAACGGCGCTCCGATGCAGCGGGCCAACACCTCGGACATGGTCTTCAGCACCGCCCAGCTCATCGCCCTCGCCAGCGTCTGGACCACGCTCGAGCCGGGAGACGTCATCGTCTCCGGCACCCCCGCCGGGGTGGGCTTCGCCCGCAGGCCCCAGGTCTACATGGCGGCCGGCGACGTCGTCGAGGTCAGGATCGAGGGCATCGGCACGCTCCGCAATCCGGTGGAGGACGAGCCGGAAGCGCTTTGAGCCGACCGCCCACACCCCAGACGGCCGCGCACGCGCCCGCCGGACAACCGCACCGCCCAGACAGCCGCACCACCCGGTCAAAGGAGACTGACCATGCGACCTCTCATCCAGCGCCTCGGCTACCTCGTCGTCGATGCCATCGACCCCCACGCAGCCGCGCGGGACACCGTGAACATCGTCGGGGCGCGCATCGTCGAGGAGGGCCCCGACTCCGTCGCCCTGTCCTCGAACCAGCGCCACGCGGAGCTCATCATCCGCAAGGGGACCGCCAACGCCCTCGTGCGCTGCGGGCTCGAAGCAACGAGCGCGGCCGCCGTCGAGCAGGTGCGCGCCAACTGCGAAGCGGCGGGCCTGCGCATCCTCAGCACCGAGCCCTCGCTGCCCGGCATCGAGGCGGCGGTGACGTTCGCCACCTCCGAGGGCCACGTCTTCGAAGTGCACACGCCGATGAGCGCCGATCGTCCTGCCCGCTATCACGGCCCCGGGGCGCACCCGCGGGCCCTCGACCACGTGAACTTCACTGCGGTCGATCCCCGGGCGTGGGCGGACGAGATGCAGGCAGCGTGCGGTCTGCTGCTCAGTGAGCGGACGACGGGCTACGAACTCGCCTGGCTGCGCGCGGCCGACGGGCGCCACCACACGGTGGCGGTCGTGAAGAGCCACTCCCCCGGCATCCACCACATGAGCTGGGAATTCCCGAGCTTCGATGACTTCAAGAACCTGGCGGACGCCCTCATCCCCGATGCCCGGAAGCTCACCTGGGGCCCGGGCCGCCACGGAGCCGGCGACAACCTCTTCCTCTACTTCGCGGACTCGGCGGACTTCCTCATCGAGTGCGTGGCGGAGATGGAGGTCATCGACGACGAGGCGGCGCCCGTGCGGATCTCCGCGGCGGGTGAGAACCTCTCGAACTGGCGGGTGGTCAACCAGTGGGGCGCCCTGCCGCCCACCGAATGGGTCGAGCACCACTCCCCGCTCGCAGCGCTCGCGGAGGACCGCGCGGCCTGACGTCGCGCACGACAGCGCCGGGCCCCGCCTCCATCACGAGGAGGCGGGGCCCGGCGCTGTGCGCTGCTAGGCGCTCTTCTTCTTGCGGCGCTCGGCGATCTCGCCGCGCGGTACGAGGGTGGGCGCCACGTTGTTCTCCACGACGTCCTTCGTCACGACGACGCGCTCGACGTCGTCGCGGTCCGGGACGTCGAACATGACGGGCTGGAGGACTTCCTCCATGATCGAGCGCAGCCCGCGGGCTCCCGTGCCGCGCAGCAGCGCGAGGTCCGCGATCGCCTCGAGCGCCTCGTGCTCGAACTCGAGTTCGACGTTGTCGAAGGAGAACATCGCCTCGTACTGCTTGACGAGCGCGTTCTTGGGCTCCGTGAGGATGGACATGAGCGCCGCGCGATCCAGGTTGGACACGGTGGCGAGCACCGGGAGACGGCCGATGAACTCCGGGATGAGCCCGAACTTGTGGAGGTCCTCCGGCAGCAGCTGCGCGTAGAGGTCCTCCTCGTCCTGCTTCGAGGCGATGAGCGCGCCGAACCCGATCCCGTGCTTGCCCTGGCGCGAGGCGATGATCTCCTCCAGGCCCGCGAAGGCGCCGGCGACGATGAAGAGCACGTTCGTCGTGTCGATCTGGATGAATTCCTGCTGCGGGTGTTTGCGCCCGCCCTGCGGCGGCACCGAGGCCTGCGTGCCCTCGAGGATCTTCAGCAGCGCCTGCTGCACGCCCTCCCCGGACACGTCGCGGGTGATCGAGGGATTCTCGGACTTGCGGGCGATCTTGTCGATCTCATCGATGTAGATGATGCCCGTCTCCGCGCGCTCGACGTCGAAGTCCGCGGCCTGGATGAGCTTGAGGAGGATGTTCTCCACGTCCTCGCCGACGTATCCGGCCTCGGTGAGCGCCGTGGCATCGGCGACGGCGAAGGGCACGTTGAGCTTCTTGGCCAGCGTCTGGGCCAGATAGGTCTTGCCGGAGCCCGTGGGGCCCACCATGAGGATGTTGGACTTGGCGATGTCCACGCCGGACCCCGCGTCCTTCTCCTTGAGCGACTTGATGCGCTTGTAGTGGTTGTACACGGCCACGGCCAGCGCCTTCTTGGCGGGCTCCTGGCCGATCACGTACTCCTGGAGGAAGTCGAAGATGGCGCGCGGCTTGGGGAGCTCGATCTCCTCGGCGGGCTCGGCCGCCTGGTTGAGCTCCTCTTCGATGATCTCGTTGCACAGGCCGATGCACTCGTCGCAGATGTAGACACCGGGTCCGGCGATGAGCTTGCGCACCTGCTTCTGCGATTTGCCGCAGAAGTTGCACTTGAGAAGGTCTGCACCTGAGCTGCCTCGGGCCACGTTCACAACCTTTCGCGGGGGGAGTCAGCCCCCATCGTACTGAAGTCCGCCATGCGGCGCTCCCAGCATCGCACACGCGTGCGAGTCGGGCGCGCCCGCGGCAACAGGGGGCGTGTCGGGCCGGTGCGGCGGGGAGGGCACACGGCCCTCCCCGCCCGGCGCACGCGGCGCATGCCGCGTCCCGCCGAGGGGCGGGGCCGGGCTCAGGCCGTCTTGCGGGAGCTGAGCACCTGGTCCACCAGGCCGTACTCCTTGGCCTGCTCGGCGGTGAGGAACAGGTCGCGCTCGATGTCGTTCGAGATCTGCTCCGGTGTCTTGTTCGAGTGGTGCGAGAGCGTCTCCTCGAGCCACGTGCGCATGCGCAGGACCTCGGCGGCCTGGATCTCGATATCCGAGGCCTGGCCCTGCCCCTGGCCCTCCATGGCGGGCTGGTGGATGAGCACGCGGGCGTTGGGCAGCGCGAGGCGCTTGCCGGGCGCGCCGGCGGCCAGCAGCACGGCGGCCGCGGAGGCCGCCTGGCCCAGGCACACGGTCTGGATCTGCGGCTTGATGTACTGCATCGTGTCGTAGATCGCGGTGAGCGCGGTGAATGAGCCGCCCGGGGAGTTGATGTAGAGCGTGATGTCGCGATCCGGATCCTGCGACTCGAGCACGAGCAGCTGGGCCATGACGTCGTCGGCCGACGTGTCGTCGACCTGGACGCCCAGGAAGATGACGCGGTCGTCGAAGAGCTTCGTGTAGGGGTCCTGGCGCTTGAAGCCGTAGGGGGTGCGCTCCTCGAACTGCGGCATCACGTAGCGCGACTCGGGCATCTGGCCGGCAGCCGACCAGGGGGCGATGTTCGTCATCGTTGTCTTCCTTTGCTTCGTCAGTTCAGGGCGTTTTCGCCGTCGACGTCCGAGGCGCGCTTGACGACCTTGTCGATGAAGCCGTAGTCGAGCGCCTCGTCAGCGGTGAACCAGTGGTCGCGGTCGTTGTCCTTGAGGATCTGCTCGAGCGACTTGCCGGTCTGCTCCGCGGTGAGCTCGGCCATCTGCTTCTTCATGTGCAGGATGAGCTCGGCCTGGATCTTGATGTCCGTCGCGGTGCCGCCGATGCCGCCGAGCGGCTGGTGCATGAGGATGCGCGCGTGCGGGGTCGCGAACCGCTTGCCCTTGGCACCGGAGGACAGCAGGAACTGGCCCATCGAGGCCGCCATGCCCATGGCGACGGTGCCGACGTCGGGCTTGATGTACTGCATGGTGTCGTAGATGGCCATGCCGGCGGTCACGGAGCCGCCCGGGGAGTTGATGTAGAGCCAGATGTCGCGCTCCGGATCCTCGGCGGCCAGCAGCATCATCTGCGCGCAGATGACGTTGGCGTTGTCGTCGCGGACGTCGGAGCCCAGCCAGATGATGCGCTCGCGCAGCAGCCGGTTGAAGATGTGGTCGTCGAGGCCCATGCCCCCGGGGTTGCTCTCAGCAGCCGTGGGCTGGGCGAACAGCTCGTCGCTCGTCACGTTTCACTCCTGTTGTTCTTCGTCGATTTCTTGAGACTCTAACCGGTGGGTGCGGGCATTTAGTCCTGGCGACGGCGCTGTTCGCCATCAGCGTGACGATGGCCCCGCCGCTGCCCCGGCCGGTCCCCGCGCGGGTGCGGAACCGGGTGCGGCGCACACGCCGCGAGGGCGGGCGCAGCGGCTGCTGCGCCCGCCCTCGCGGCGGTCGAACCCTGCGGGGCGCAGGGCCCCGGCGGCTCACTTCTTCTCGTCGGCCTTCTTCGCGTCCGACTTCTTGGAGTCCGACTTCTTCGCATCGGCCTTCTTGGCATCCGCCTTCTTCGGCTCGGCCTTCTTGGCCGGGGCCTTCTTGGCGGCGGGCTTCTTCGCGGTCTTCTCCTCGTCATCGGCGGCGTCGGCCTTCGCAGCCTTCTTCGCCTCCGACTTCTTCGCCGGCGCCTTCTTGGGCGCGGCCTTCTTCGCAGGCTTGGCCTCGGCCTCGGCACCCGCGGCGGACTCGGCGCCGGCGGCGGCCTCATCGGCCTCATCGGCCTCGGCGGCGGCCTGCGCGGCGGCGGCGCCCTGGGTCGCCTCCTCGTCCTCGCCCTCGCCCTGGGGGGTCGTGAACGCGGTCATGTCGACGGTCTTGCCGTTCGTGTCGACCACGGTGGCCTCGGCGAGGACCGCGGCGAGGCCCTTGCGGCGGCCCACCTCGGAGACGATCGCGGGGACCTGGCCCTGCGCGTCGAGCGCCTGGGCGAACTCGTTCGGGTTCATCCCGTACTGCTGCGCGGCGGAGATGATGTACTCGATGAGCTCGGGCTGGCTGACCTCGACGTCGGCGGCCTCGACGACCTCGTCGAGGATGAACTGGGTGCGCAGGGTCTTCTCCGTGTCGGCGGTGACCTCTGCCCGGTGCTCGTCGTCCTCGGTGCGGTTCTCCTGCTCGAGGTGGCGGTTGACCTCCTCCTCGACGAGCTTGGCCGGAACCGGGACATCGGTGGCCTCGATGAGCGCCTCGAGGACCTTGTCGCGGGCCTGGACGCCCTGCTCGAACTCCTTCTGCGACGCGGCCTGCTTCTCCAGGTCCTCGCGCAGCTCGGCGATCGTGTCGAACTCGGAGGCGAGCTGGGCGAAGTCGTCGTCTGCGGTGGGCAGCTCGCGCTCCTTGACGGCCTTGAGCTCGATCGAGACCTGCGCGTCCTCGCCCGCGTGCTCGCCGCCGGCCAGCTTCGTCTCGAACGTCGTCTTCTCTCCGGCGGAGAGGCCGTCAAGGGCCTCGTCCATGCCGTCGAGCATGGTGCCCGCGCCCACCTGGTAGGAGATGTCGGAGGCGGAGTCGATCTCCTCGCCGTCCACGGAGGCGCTGAGGTCGAGGGTGACGAAGTCGTCCTTGGCGGCGGGGCGCTCCACGGTCTTGAGGGTGCCGAAGCGGCTGCGCAGCTCATCGAGCTGGGCATCGACATCGGCCTCGGTGACCTCGAAGGGCTCCACCTCGACCTTGAGCGAGGAGTACTCGGGCAGCTTCACCTCCGGCTTGACGTCGACCTCGATGGTGAAGGACAGCGTGCCCTCCTCCTTGCCGTCGAGCCCGGGGATCTCGCTGATCTCCACCTCGGGCGTGCCGAGCGGCGTGATGTCGTGCTCGTCGATCGCCTGGCGGAAGAAGCCGTCGAGGCTGTTGTTCACGGCCTCCTGCAGCACGGCGGGGCGGCCCACGCGCTGATCGATGATGCGCGCGGGGACCTTGCCGGCGCGGAAGCCGGGCACGGAGACCTGCTTGGCGATCTCCTTGTAGGCCTCGTCGATGCTCGGCTTGAGCTCGGCGTACGGCGCTTCGATGCTGAGCTTGACCCGGGTGGGCTCGAGGTTCTCGACGGAGCTCTTCACTGTTTACCTCTCGTTGCGGCGGACACTGTGCGGGCCAGCGGGCCCGCGTGACGTTCGGCGTCCCGCTCTCCGGCGCGCGGGGGCGCGGCGCGGCAGGGCTGGGACTGACTGACCACTCTAGTCGCGCGGGGCGAGGTTGTGCACACCGGGCCGTGGCCTAGCAGGCCCCACGGTGCCGTGTTCGCGCTCAGCGCAGGACCGCGGGGGCACGCGCGGCACCGGTCCGCACTCCGGCGGCGCCCCCGGGTGTGCGGGACGTCGTGCTACGCCGAGGCGCGGACCGGCCCGCGCAGGCGCGCGCGGCCCGCACCGGGGGCCAGGAGGCGAGCGGCGAGGGCCAGCAGGCCGTCGACGAGGACGGCGAGGCCCGCGACGAGGACGGCGCCCAGGAGCACCTCGCCGTAGTCGTAGACGGCCAGGCCGTCGAAGACGAAGCGGCCCAGGCCGCCCAGGTTGACGTAGGCGGCGATCGTCGCCGTCGCGATGACCTGGAGCGCCGCCCCGCGGAAGCCGGAGACGATGAGCGGCCCGGCGTTGGGCACCTCCACGCGCCAGAGGATCTGGCTCTCCGTCATCCCCATGGCCCGCGCGGCGTCCACGGCGGAGGCGCCGGCCGAGCGGATGCCGGAGCTCACGCCCGCGATGAGCGGTGGGATCGCGAGGATGACGAGGGCGACGATCGGGGGCATGAGGCCCAGGCCGAACAGCAGCACGAGGAGCGTCATGAGGCCCAGGCTCGGCAGCGCGCGCAGGGCATTGGCGCCGGCGACCAGCGGCATGCCGCGCCCCGTGTGGCCCACGAAGAGGCCGATCGGCACGGCGATGAGCGCGGCGATGGCCACGGCCAGTGCGGAGTAGCCCAGGTGCTCGGCGAGCCGGGTGCCGATGAGCGCGATCATGTCCGCGCCGCCTTCGCGCCGCGGGCCGCGGCGGCCGACTGGTCGCCGGCCCGCGCCCAGCGGGTGAGCGCCCACCCGATGAGGGCGAGGACCCGGTCGACTGCGAGGGCGAGGACGAGGATGGCGATGAGTCCCGCGATGATCTGGTCCGGATAGCTGCGCTGGTAGCCGGTGGTGAAGAGGTTGCCGAGTCCGCCCACGCCGATCACGGCCCCCACGCTGACCATGGACACGTTCGTCACGGCGACCACGCGCAGCCCCGGCAGCAGGACGGGCACGGCTAGGGCCAGGTCGACGGTGAGGGTGCGGCGCAGGGGGCCGTAGCCCATCGCCTCGGCGGCCTCGCGGACATCGCGGGGCACCGCGTCGAGCGCATCGAGGGCGGTGCGCAGCAGCAGGGCCAGCGAGTACAGGGACAGGGCGATGACGACGTTGGCCGGGTTGAGGATCGCCGTGCCGATGACGGCGGGGATGACGACGAAGAGCGCCAGGGAGGGGATCGTGAAGACGATCCCGGCGATGACGACCGCGATCGTCCGTGCCGCGCGGCGCCCGCGCAGCACGGCGGCCAGCGGGACGGCGAGCAGCAGGCCGATCACCGTGGGCAGGATGGCCAACAGGGCGTGCTGGGCGAACAGGCCCGCCACGATGTCGATGTTCTGGATGCCCCAGCGCACGTCTCAGACCTCCGTGTCCGCGGCGCCCGGGCGCCCGCCGCCGGCGGGCGTGGTCGTGTCGATGCGGGCGAGCACCGCGGTGCGGTCGATGAACCCCGCGAAGGCGCCCGCCTCGTCCACGGCGATGCCGGGCCCTGCCGGGGACGACAGCACCGAGTCGAGCGCCAGGCGCAGGTCGCCGCCGCGGTGGCACAGCGTGCCGACGATGACGGAGCCGGCGGGGCCCTCCCAGCGGACCGGCTTGGACTCCGCGTCCAGGCGCAGCGCCCAGTCCTCGCCCGCCACCTCGGCGGCGGGCCGGACCAGTGCGGGATCCGGACCGGGCAGCGGGGGCGTGACCGGCACCTCGGCGGCCTCGAAGCCCAGTGCCCGGAACCCGCGGTCGCGGCCCACCATCTCCGCGACGAAGGCATCGGCGGGGTCCGTGAGGATCTCGCGGCCCGTCGCGAACTGGTGGAGCCGGCCACCGGGGCCGAAGACGGCGAGGCGGTCGCCCAGGAGCAGGGCCTCGTCGATGTCGTGGGTGACGAAGACGATGGTCTGCGACAGCTGCCCGCGCAGCCGGATGAGCTCCTGCTGGAGCTCGCCGCGCACCACGGGGTCAACAGCGCTGAATGGCTCGTCCATGAGGAGGACGGGCGGGTCCGCGGCGAGCGCGCGGGCCACGCCCACGCGCTGCTGCTGGCCGCCGGAGAGCTGCGCGGGATAGCGGCGGTCGAGCTCCGGGTAGAGGCGCACGAGGCGCAGCGCGGCCTCGGCGCCCTCGCGCGCCTGGCCCTTCGACCGGCCGTCCAGGCGCAGCAGGGCCGCGACGTTGTCGAGCGCCGTGAGGTGCGGGAACAGGCCCGCGTCCTGGAGGACGTAGCCCATCGAGCGGCGCAGCGCGGTGGGGCGCTGCCCCGCGATGTCCTGCCCGCCCACGAGGATCCGCCCCGAGGTGGGGGTGACCATCCGGTTGATCATCCGCATGCTCGTGGTCTTGCCGCAGCCGCTGGGGCCCACGAAGGCGGTGAGCGAGCCGGCGGGCACCTCAAGGCTGAGGTCGTCGATGGCCGTGGTGCCGTCCGGGTACGTCTTCGTCACGTGCTCGAAGACGATGGACGGCGCCGAGCCGCCCGGGGTCTCGGTGCCGCTCGCGGCGGCGGGCTGTTGGGAGGAGGCGCTGGAGGTCATCGCCGGGCCCGCCTCAGCCGAGTCCCTTCTCCTTGAGCCAGTCCTCCGCGGCCTTGGACGGCTCCGTCTTCGCGTCGCCGGAGACCTCGTCGTTGAGCTTGCGCAGCTCATCGGTGGACAGCTGCTTCGAAACGGCGTTGAGCGCGTCCTTGACCTCATCGCTGGCGCCATCGGCCTTCATGACCGGGATGACGTTCTGCGCCGGGAAGTTGTCCTTGGGATCCTCGAGGACGACGAGCCCGTTTGCCTTGATCGCCGGGCTGGTCGTGAAGATGTTGGCGGCCTTGACCTTGCCGTCGGTGAGCGCCTTGACCGTTGCCGGGCCGCCGCCGTCGGAGATCGCCTCGAACTTCGCGGGCTTGACGCCGTAGAGCTTCTCCAGGCCGGGCAGGCCCACCGAGCGCTTCTGGAACTCGGGCGGGGCGCCCACCGTGAGGTCTGCGTTGTGGGCCTTGAGGTCGCCGATCGACTTGAGGCTCCACTGCTTGGCGGTGTCCGCCGTCACCGTCATGGAGTCCTTGTCCTCGGCCGGGGCCTTGTCGAGCATCGTCAGCCCCTTGGCGTCGAGCGCCTTGGGCAGCTCCGCGTCGATCTTCTCCGGGCTGCTGATGTCGGCCTTCTCGTCGAGGAAGCTCAGCAGGTTGCCCGTGTAGTCCGGCACTACGTCGATCGAGCCGTCCTCGAGGGCGGGAATGTAGGCCTCGCGGGAGCCGATGTTGAACTTCTCCTCGACCTCGACGCCCTTGGCCTTGAGCGCACCGGCGTAGAGGTTGCCGATGACCTCGGACTCCGGGAAGTTGGCCGAGGAGACGGTGACGGTCTTCGAGTCGCCGTCCTTCTTGTCGTCACCGCCGGAGAGGGGGTCTCCGCCGCAGCCGGCCAGGCTGAGGGCGCCCACGAGCGCGGCGGCGGACAGGGCGAGCGCACGGCGGCGCGCGGGGGCGTGAAGTGTGGGGGTCATAGTGCGCGATCTCCTCGTAGGGTTGAAAACCGGCCGAGTGCGGCGGATGTCGGAGCGCGTTCGCTGCGGGTCCGGACTGAGTCCACGTTAGCCGATGCGCGCGATGCGTGGGAGTGGGCGGCAGCAACTGCGGTTGTCGAAACCGGTGGCGGCCCACGCGAGGTGGGGACGGTCGGACGAGGCACGGTCGGGATGACAGGATTTGAACCTGCGACCCTCTGCTCCCAAAGCAGATGCGCTACCAAGCTGCGCTACATCCCGGTACAGGTACGACGCCCTGCAACGCCACCATCGTAGCGGGTCGACACGGCCGGTCGCGCGACGCGCACGGCAACGGCATCGGGGTGAGGCCGGGGCGCACCGGGACGGGACCGGAGTGCGCAGTGGGATCGCCGTGGGATTTGGCATCGCCCTGGGGGTGCACTACAGTCAACGGAGCAACTCGGGGATGTAGCTCAATGGTAGAGCCTCAGTCTTCCAAACTGATGGTGCGGGTTCGATTCCCGTCATCCCCTCCACCGGTGTTCTGCCTGGTGAGAGTGGTTAATTCGGTTGTGGAAATAGCAACCTTTCTTGCCTCTCAACCCCCATTCGTGACCCACTATGACCCAACGGGGCGCGTCGTGGGAAGCAGACACGATGAATCGGCCCCGTTCGGCCAGCCGCGCGCGGTCCCAGTTCGGGGCGATTGACCGGCTGCCCTCCGGCGCCTGCACCGCCGTCCCCCACGGCCTGCCGTCCGCACCGTGGTTCTTTCCGCACCGTGGTTCACTGGGGCGATGATCACCTACGAGACCGCGCAGCACGCCGTCCATCCCGCGCAGGCCGAGGGATTCTTCGTCGGCTGGCCCGCGCCGCCCACCCCGGAGATGCTCGTGCGCGTCATGGACGCGAGCCACCGGCGGGTGTGGGCGCTGGAGTGCGGGCGACCGGTGGGATTGGCCAATGCCATCAGCGACGGGCTGCTCACTGCCTTCATTCCGTGGCTGGAAGTGCTGCCCAGCCATCAGGGACGGGGCATCGGGTCCGAGCTGCTGCGCCGCCTCGTCGCCGAACTCGACGACATGTACTCGATAGACCTCACGTGCGACGAGGACCTCGTGCCGTTCTACACCGCGCGCGGGTTCACGGGGCTTGCCGGTGCCGGTGTTCGCAGGCCGGGCGCGCTGCGGGCCGCAGTCACGTCCTAGGCGCGCCCAAGCCGCGCGGGGCGCGGCCGGACCTGCGGATTCGACGGTGGACAGTCGCTCCCCGCCGCCGGCCTGCGACCCGCCGAGCTCCACAGCCTCGCACTCCGCATCCTCACCACCGCCGCGCCCGCCTGGCGGCGCACACGGCGGCACACACAGCGAGGGGCCCGGACACCACAGGGTGTCCGGGCCCTGCTGCATCAGCCGCTCAGCCGCAGCCCATCGGCCTCAGCCGATCAGCCTCAGCCGCTCAGCCGCAGCCCAGCGACCGCAGCGCCTCAGCGGTGCAGGTCGAAGCGGTCGTTCTCCGCGACCTTCTGCCATGCGCGGGCGAAGTCGCGCACGAACTTCTCCTTCGCGTCATCGCTCGCGTAGACCTCGGCCAGCGCGCGCAGCTCGGAGTTCGAGGCGAACACGAGGTCCGCGCGCGTGCCCTTCCACTTCTCCTCGCCGGTGACGGCGTCGACGCAGCGGAAGACCGTGCGCGCCTTGTCCTCGGCGATCCAGTCGTTGCCGAGCTCCAGGATGTTGACGAAGTAGTCGTTCGTCAGCTGGCCCGGGCGATCCGTGAGGACGCCCAGCTGCGAATCCTGGTAGTTCGCGCCCAGCACGCGCATGCCGCCCACCAGCGCCGTCATCTCCGGCGCCGTGAGCTTGAGCAGCTCCGAGCGGTCCACGAGCAGGTGCTCGGCGGGCACGCGGACGGCATCGGACTGGTAGTTGCGGAAGCCGTCGGCGGCCGGCTCGAGGAACTTGAACGCCTCGATGTCCGTCTGCTCCTGGCTGGCATCGACGCGGCCCTGGGTGAACGGCAGGTCGATCTGGACGCCGGCATCGGCCGCCGCCTTCTGCACGGCCACGGCCCCGCCCAGCACGATGAGGTCGGCGAGCGAGACCTCGTACGGCGCGTGGGCAGCATCGAAGTCGCGCTTGATGCCCTCGTAGACATCGAGCACCGCAGACAGCTGCGCCGGCTCGTTGACCTCCCAGTCGCGCATGGGCTGCAGGCGGATGCGCGCGCCGTCCGCACCGCCGCGCTTGTCGCTGCCGCGGAAGCTCGAGGCCGAGGCCCAGGCCGTCTTCACGAGCTGCGAGACGGTGAGCCCGGAGTCCAGGATCGCCCGGGTGAGGTCCGCGATCTGCGCCTCGCCGATCACCTGCGCGGGGCGCGCGGGCAGCGGGTCCTGCCAGATGAACTCCTCCTGCGGCGCCTTGTCGCCCAGGTACCGGGAGCTGGGGCCCAGGTCGCGGTGCGTGAGCTTGAACCACGCGCGGGCGAACGCCTGCGTGAACGCGGCCTGGTCGTCCTTGAACTTCCGGGAGATCTTCTCGTACTCCGGATCCACGCGCAGCGCCACGTCCGTGGTGAGCATGCGCGGCTCGCGGAAGGCATCGGAGTGGGCCATGGGGACCATGTCGCGGCCCGCGCCGTCCTTGGGCCGCCAGTGGATGTGCCCGCCCTCGCCGGTGGTGGGCTCCCACTCGTAGGCGAAGAGGATGTGGAAGAACTCGTTGTCCCACCGGGTGGGGTGGTAGGTCCAGGTGACCTCGATGCCGGAGGAGACCTGGTCGTCCCCGCGCCCGGTGCCGTAGCTGTTCTTCCAGCCCAGGCCCTGCTGCTCGAGCGGTGCCGCCTCGGGCTCCTCGCCCACGTACTCGGCATCGGGCGCCGCGCCGTGGGTCTTGCCGAACGTGTGGCCGCCGGCGATGAGCGCGACGGTCTCCTCGTCGTTCATGCTCATGCGCCCGAACGTCTCGCGGATGTCGTGGGCCGCGAGCTCCGGGTCCGGGTTGCCCTCGGGGCCCTCCGGGTTGACGTAGATGAGGCCCATCGTCGTCGCGCCGAACGGCTTCTCGAGCTCACGGGTAGTCGTGTTCGTGCCGTTGTAGCGCGCGTCCGTGCCCAGCCAGGTGGTCTCGGCGCCCCAGTAGACGTCCTCGGGCTCCCAGACGTCGTCGCGGCCGCCGGCCCAGCCGATCGTGTCGAGGCCCATCTGCTCGAGGGCCACCGTGCCGGCGAGCACGAGGAGATCGGCCCAGGACAGCGCCTGGCCGTACTTCTTCTTCACGGGCCACAGGACGCGGCGGCCCTTGTCGAGGCCCACGTTGTCCGGCCAGCTGTTGAGCGGGGCGAAGCGCTGCTGCCCGGCGCCCGCGCCACCGCGGCCGTCCATGACGCGGTAGGTGCCCGCGGAGTGCCAGGCGGTGCGCACGAGCAGCGGGCCGTAGTTGCCGAAGTCCGCGGGCCACCAGTCCTGGGACTCGGTGAGCAGCGCGGAGATGTCCGCCTTGACCTCGTCCAGGTCGAGCTTGGCGAACTCGGCCGCGTAGTCGAAGTCCGGGTCGGTGGGGCGCAGCTCCTGCGGGTTGTGCGCGAGGACGCGCAGGTTCAGGTGCTTGGGCCACCACTGCTGGTTGGCGTCGCCCTCGGTGGGGCTGAGCAGGCGCTCGCCCATCGCATCGGGCTCGTCGACGGCCTGGTTGATCTGCGGGGCGTGGCCGTGCTGCGGGGCGGGCTCGTCCTTGCCAGCGCCGTGGGGCACGGGGCAGCCGTTCATGGGGTCGGTCATGTCTTCCTCCTGTGGTGCTGCGCCCGGCTGCGGGACCGGGCGCCTGCGTGGTTCGGTGCTGTCTTCGTGCTCGGTGACGCGGTCACCGAGGCGGCGGGCCTGTGCCTGTGAGCCTAGGCCAGCCGTGCGCGCGCGCAGAGGGCCTGTCCGGCCAGCGGGCACGCGCGCGCGGCCTCCCGCCGCCGAGGCACGGGCCGGCACCCGCGCCCGCGCGCCTCGGGCGCGGCGGACTTCCGGGCCTGCCGGTCCGCCCGAGTGCCAACCGGCCGCCTGAGCACCCGGGCCTCCGAGGTGCGGGGCGGCTCAGACCTCGCCGGTCGCCTCGTAGTCGGCGATGATGCGCAGGCGGCGCACGTGGCGCTCGTCGTCGCTGAACGCGGCGGCGAGGAACGCATCGACGATGGCGAAGGCCTCGTCCTGCGGGTGCTGGCGCGCTCCCACCGCGACGATCTGGGCGTCGTTGTGCTCGCGGGCGAGCTTCGCGGTCTCCGTGTTCCAGGCGAGCGCGGCGCGGGCGCCGGGCACCTTGTTGGCCGCGATCTGCTCACCGTTGCCGGAGCCTCCGATGACGACGGCGAGCGCGTCCTGGCCCGCGGCGCGCTCGTCCACGGCCGCCCGGGCGGCGGCGATGCAGAACGCCGGGTAGTCGTCCTGGGCGTCGAAGGCCTTCGCGCCGTGGTCGACCACCTCGTGGCCGACCTGCGCGAGGTGCTCGCGCAGCGCTTCCTTGAACTCGAATCCTGCGTGGTCCGTTCCGAGATGGACTCTCATGTCCGCCTTTCTCCCCGGCCGCGTGCGGCCGGGGTGTGGGTGTGTCGTGCGGGTGCCGGGGCGGCCGGGCCGCCGCGCACCGGCTGGGCCTGCGGGTCCGGCAGGTGCTGCCGGACCCGGCGGCCCGTGCGGCTCAGTCGAAGACGGGGCCGGTCGTGCGGGTGCGCTTGAGCTCGAAGAACCCGGGGACGCCGGCGACGGCGAGCACGCCGTCGTAGAGGCGCCCGGCCTCCTCGCCCTTCGGGGCCGGCGAGACGACGGGGCCGAAGAACGCGACGTCGCCCACGGCGATGACGGGGGTGCCCACGTCCTCGCCCACCTTCTCGATGCCCTCCCGGTGGGAGGCGCGCAGCTTCTCGTCGTACTCCTCGGAGTGGGCGTACTGCGCCAGTTCGGCCGGCAGGCCCACCTGGGCGAGCGCATCGGCGATGACGCCGTCCCAGTCGTCGCGGCCGCCCGGGTGGATGAGCGTGCCCATGGCGGTGTAGAGGGGCTCGATGACCTCCTCGCCGTGCTGGTCGGCGGCGGCGATGACGACGCGCACCGGGCCCCAGACGGCATCCATCTTCGCCCGGTACTCCGCCGGCAGCTCGCGGCCCTCGTTGAGCACGGACAGGCTCATGACGTGGAAGCGGACCGTGACGTCGCGGACCTTCTCCACCTCCACGGCCCAGCGCGAGGTCATCCACGCCCACGGGCAGATCGGGTCGAACCAGAAATCCATCGTGCTCTTCGCCATGGGGCCTCCTTGAAGCGGTGGGCGGGTGCCGGGTCTGCGCGGGCAGCGGACCGGTGGCCGGGCCGACGCCGTGCGTACGTGGAACAATGGGATCGCCCCCATCATTTCAAACGGCGGGCAGAATCCGGAAAATGCGGGAAGGGTCTCAGTGCCACAGCACAATCTCACACGCGTCGAAGCCGCGGAGCGCGCCTCGCTCCTGTCCGTGACGTCCTACGACGTCACCCTCGTCCTCGACGGGCAGGGAGAGACGTTCCGGTCCGTGACCACCGTGCGCTTCACCGCGCACGAGGGCGCCTCCTCGTTCATCGACGCGATCACCGCGTCCGTCGACCGGCTGGTCCTCAACGGCGAGGAGCTCGACGCCGCGGCACTGCGCGGGGATGCCCGCATCGAGCTGCCGCACCTGGCCGCGGAGAACGAGCTCGTCGTCGACGCCCGCTTCTTCTACATGAACACCGGTGAGGGGATGCACCGGTTCGTCGATCCGGTCGACGACGAGGTCTACCTCTACTCGCAGTTCGAGGTCCCGGACTCCCGCCGCGTCTTCGCCGTGTTCGAGCAGCCGGACCTCAAGGCGAGCTTCTCGTTCACGGTGCTGGCCCCGCAGGCCTGGACGGTCGTGTCCAACGCGCCCACCCCGCAGCCGGAGGACCCGGCGGCCATCGCGGGCGGGCTCAACATCGCGGCGGAGGGCCTCGCGGCCTGGATCTTCGCCCCCACTCCCCCGATCTCCAGCTACATCACCGCCATCATCGCCGGACCCTACCGGAGCGTGCACGACGCGGTGCGCAGCTCCGACGGGGAGGAGGTCGCACTGGGTGTCTACTGCCGCGCCTCGCTGTTCGAGTACCTGGATGCCCAGGCGATCATCGGCATCACGAAGGCCGGCTTCGAGTTCTACGAGGCCGCGTTCGACACGCCCTATCCGTTCGAGAAGTACGACCAGCTCTTCGTCCCCGAGTTCAATGCGGGCGCCATGGAGAACGCCGGGGCCGTGACGATCGTGGAGAACTACGTCTTCCGCTCCCGCCCCACGGAGGCGATCGTCGAGCGCCGGGCCGTCACGATCCTCCACGAGCTCGCGCACATGTGGTTCGGCGACCTCGTCACGATGAAGTGGTGGAACGACCTGTGGCTCAACGAGTCGTTCGCGGAATTCATGTCCACGCTGGCCACTGCCGAGGCCACCGAGTTCGCCTCCGCGTGGACGACGTTCGCCTCGCTGGAGAAGTCGTGGGCCTACCGCCAGGACCAGCTGCCGAGCACCCACCCCATCGTCGCGCCCATCGAGGACCTCGCCGATGTCGAGGTCAACTTCGACGGCATCACGTACGCGAAGGGCGCCTCCGTGCTCAAGCAGCTCGTCGCCTGGGTGGGGCGGGAGAACTTCTTCGGCGGCCTCAAGGCCTACTTCGACGCGCACAGCTGGTCCAACACTGAGCTGCCCGACCTGCTGCGCGCGCTGAGCGAGGCATCGGGCCGCGATCTCGACTCCTGGACCCGCCTGTGGCTCCAGGAGTCCGGCATCAACGTCGTGCGCCCGCTCGTCGAGACCGATGAGCAGGGCCGCCTGACCCGGCTGGCGCTCGTGCAGGAGCCGTTCGCCATCGCCGGGCAGCCGGTGCCCTCACTGCGCCCCCACCGGATCGGCGTGGGCCTCTACGCGCTCGAAGGCCGCACCCTGGTCCGCACGGGGTTCGCGGAGGTCGACCTCGACTCCGCACTCGCCGAGGTGCCACTCGACCTGGGCGGGCCGCGCCCGGACGCGATCATCGTCAACGACGCGGACCTGTCCTACGCCAAGGTCCGCTTCGACGAGGCCACCCTCGCGACGGTGCTGGCCCGCCTCGACGGCTTCGAGGACTCGCTCACGCAGGTCATCGTGCTCACCACGCTGTGGGACATGGTCCGCGACGGCGAGCTGCCGGTCAGCGACTACATCGCAGCGCTCACCCGCCACCTGCCCTCGATCGAGCAGTCCACCGCCCTGCTCGTCCAGTTCCGCCAGCTCGCCACCGCACTGGGCTCCTATCTGGCGCCCGAGGCGCGCTCCGCCGCCCGCGCGCGGCTCGCCGCGGCGCTGTGGGACATGCTCGCCACCGCCCCCGCCGGCTCGGACCAGCAGTTCCAGTGCTTCCAGGCCTTCGTCAAGCACGCCCAAACGCCGGACCAGCTCGACCGCCTCGCGGCGATCCTCGCCGGTTCCGCCGAGGCGCCGGCCGGCATCGTCATCGACACGGACCTGCGCTGGGAGCTCATCATCGCGCTGGCCGCCGCCGAGCGGCTCGACGCCGAGGCAATCGCGCGCTGGCGCGAGTCCGACGACACCGCCGCAGGCCGCCGCGCGGCCGCGACCGCGCTGGCCGCGCCGGCCACCTCGGAGGCGAAGTCGCGGGCCTTCACCATGCTCAGCGAGGACCGCGAGCTGCCCAACGCCATGGTCGCGGCGATCGCCCGCGGGTTCGGCATCGGGCTGGAGCGCCCCGACGGCAGCCCGGTGGCAGCCGAGGCGCCGCTCGACGCGTTCGCCGCCGAGTACTTCGCCCGGCTCGCCGGGTGGTGGGAGACACGCACCCTCGAGATCGCGCAGACCCTCACGCTCGCCCTCTATCCGCCGGCCTCCGAGGCGGCCGTCGCCGCCACGCGGGTGTGGCTGGACTCTCACCCCGCCGCCCCGAAGGGGCTGGTGCGGCTCATGCGGGAGAACCTCGACACCGCCGAGCGCGCGCTCGCCATCCGCGCCGCCGACCGCGAAGGCGCCTGAGCGCGCAAGGCCCCGCCCGCACCGGATGGCCGCCCCGATAGGCGGGAGTGCCCCGCTGACCTGCAGCGGAGCCCGCGCCGGTTGGCAGCGGGCCCCGCTGCCAACCGCGCTCGGCCGGCGCGGGGCGGGCGCGCCTCGGCGGCGGAGCGGGGCCCGGCCCGCGGCGCGGGCACCCGGGCGCGGCCGGCGTGCGCACGAGCCCGGCCGGTGTTCCTGGGCGCGGCCTCAGCCGCACCTTGGAGCCGCGCTCAGACTCCGCCGGTAGCCTCGGAGGCGATATGACGAACGACCTCCTCACCCTCGCCTCACCCTCGCTGCCGGGCTCCCTGTCCGCGGCCGCCGCCCAGCTGGCCGCCATCAACTGGGAGTTCATCCTCGGCACGCCGCTGCGCATCGCGATCATCATCGTCGTGGCCGTGCTCATCAACATCGTGCTGCGCAAGGCGATCCGCAACTTCGCCCACAAGATCGCCGACGGCACGACCGCCGTGTCCCGGCGCCGCTTCTCCTCCTCCGGGGCCGACGAGCAGCAGGTCGAGCCCGCGCGCCATCGCACGGACGCCCGCGCGGACGAGGAGACGCTCAAGCGCCGCGCCCAGCGGGCCCGGACCGTCGGCTCGATGCTGTCGTCGTTCACCACGATCATCGTCTTCATCATCGCCTCGCTCTTCGTGCTTCAGGAGCTCGGCTTCGACCCGACGCCCATCCTCGCGTCCGCGGGCGTCGCCGGCGTCGCGATCGGCTTCGGGGCGCAGTCGCTCGTCAAGGACTACCTGAGCGGCTTCTTCATCGTCGTCGAGGACCAGTACGGGATCGGCGACTCCGTGGACCTGGGCGAGGCGATCGGCGTCGTCGAGGGGGTGGGCCTGCGGATCACGAAGGTGCGCGGCTCCGACGGCACGCTGTGGCACGTGCGCAACGGCGAGATCCTGCGGGTGGGCAACCAGTCGCAGGGCTGGGCGCGCGCGGTCATGGACATCCCCATGCCCTACAACGCCTCGCAGACGCTCATCGACGAGATCGTCCACACCGCGATCGCGAACCTGCGCAAGTCGCCCACGATCGGCCCGGACATCATCGAGGACCCGGAGGTGCTGGGCGTCCAGGAGCTCACCGGCACGTCCATGACGATCCGCACGCTCATCAAGACCAAGCCCAACCAGCAGTGGGCGGTGGCGCGGGCCTACCGCGCGGAGATCAAGCGCCAGCTCGATCGGCGCGGCATCGCCATCGCCCTGCCGGAGCAGACGGTCCTCACCACGATGCCCGACCCGGTGCAGGCGGCCGCCACGGCGCCCTCCAGCACTCCGACCGACGGCGATACGGCCGGTGACGGCGCATGATCGACCATGTCTCGCTGCAGCGCCCGGACAGCTTCTACGCGATGATCGGCGGGCACGCGACCTTCACGAAGCTCGTCGACGAGTTCTACGCCGGGGTCGCACAGGACGAGCTGCTCATCTCCATGTACCCGGACGGCGCGGACCTCACGGGCGCCAAGCACCGGCTGCAGAGCTTCCTCGAGCAGTACTTCGGCGGCCCTGGCACCTATTCGCAGGAGCGCGGCCACCCGCGCCTGCGCATGCGCCACCTGCCGTTCCCCGTCACCCCGCAGGCCCGCGACCGGTGGCTCGTCCACATGCGCGCCGCGCTCGATGCGATCGAGGTGCCGCCCATGTACGACGCCATGATGTGGGACTACTTCGAGCGGGCCGCGACGGCCATGGTCAACAGCCCCGAGGGCGCCACCGAGGGGCCCGGGCTGCCGGAATCGCGCTGAGCCGCGCGCGGGGCACCGGGTCACCGGCTGGCCCGCCCAGCCGCGGGGGGGGCAGAGCCACCGGCTGCGGGGCGCAGCCGAGCCATTCTTCGCTTCGGGGAGGGGCGGAGGCATTCGCGCCGGGGAGAAGCCGAGCCATTCGCGCCGGAAGAGGCGGAGTCACCCGCTCCAGGGAGTCGCTGTGTCACCCGCTGGCTCGGGTGAGGATGTGCCCGCCGCGGGTGCTCAGCCGCAGCCAGGGCCCGCTGGCGAAGACGGTCGCCGGCTCGGAGCCCGCGGCCAGGAATCCGAGCGCGTCCATCCCGAACGCCGCACCCGCCGGAAGGAGGCCGAGCACCGGCGAGGCACCGCCGGCCGGCTCAGCGGGTCGTGCGCGGGCCGAGGCGTTGTCGGCCCCGGTGGTGCCGGCGGCCTGGGCGGTGCCGGCGGCGCCCATCCCCTCGGCGGTATCGGCGGCGCCCACCCCCTGGGCGGAGTCGCCGGTGCCCATCCCCTCGGTGGTGTCGGCGGCGCCCGCCCCCTCGGTTGAGTCGGGGGCGCCCAGCCGCTCGGCGGCCCCACCCGCCTCGACGAGGCTGCGGCCCCAGACGCGGCGGCGCAGCGCGGCCACCGCGTGCGCCCCCGAGCCCTCCGGTGTGCCCCGTGCGATCTCCGCGATGCCGGCGCGGGCGATAGCGTGCAGCACCGCGGCGGGCACGCTGCCCGCGGCCGACCAGCCCCCGCGCGGAGGCGCGATGCCGGCCCAGGCGGCGTGCACCTCCTGCGGCGGCACGCCGATGTGCAGGGAACCGCGCGGGTTCGCGCGGGCGAAGCGGTCGAGGAGCGCCGCCGCCGGCACCACGGCATCGAGGCCGTCGGCCGAGGAGTCGGCGAGGCGGATCATGCGCATCCCCAGCACCAGCGGCATGCCGTCGCCCAGGCTCGCGGGATAGAGCGGCGCGCACGTGAGCACGAGCGTCGAGCCGGCGGCGCTCAGCCGGATCGCGGCCTCGGGATCCGCGCGGCGGGCGCGCTCGACCAGCGTCTGCCAGTCGGCCAGCGCGGCCGCGCTGGGCAGGGCGATGCTCACCGGCGGCGCTTGAGCGGAATCGGGTCGACGACGACCCGGCCGAGCGCCTCGACCTCGTCCTCGCGCAGACGGCGGGCACGGCCGGAGTCCGGATCGACGAAGACGACGTCGGTCTCCGCCACCGTGTAGACCCGCGACTCGTCGGGCTCGAGGACGACGTAGCCCACCGTGATCGTCACGGGGCTCACCCGGCTGATGACGACGTCGACGGCGATCGGGCCCTCCCTGTAGGGAATGGGCAGCCGGTACTCGACGGTGTGCGTGGACACGAGGATGTCCGTGTCCGCCGAGGCGGCGCGGAAGACCGGCGGGATCGGCACGCCGAACACGGAGGGGGCGGCGCCGTCCGCGGGATCCGAGGGCGCGGCATCGCGGGCCGCGGTGGGCGAGCCGAACGCGCGCACGCGCGCCTCCTCCAGCAGCCGAACCTGGGTCACATTGTTCACGTGGCCGTACGCGTCCATATCGCCCCAGCGCAGCTCGAGCAGCACGCGGGTGAAGGGGCCCGCGATGAGCGGATCGTGTGGGGTGCGTTCCATGCGCCCCATCTTGCCATCGGGGGCCGGGGACCGCGGCGGGCGGGTGCGCGCGGTGTCCTGGGCGCCGTGGGCGGCGGCTAAGCTGATCGCAGTCAAGCAGGAGGACACATGGACGATGCGCAGAACGCTGCGAACATGGCCGAGCTCGCACGCGTGCTCGACCTCGAGCCGCTGGGCGGACCCGGCCCGGGCGGCGAGGCACACGCGTTCCGCGCGTGGAACCAGCCCAAGCCCGGCGGGCGGCTGTTCGGCGGCCAGGTGCTCTCCCAGTGCGTCATGGCCACGTCGGCCACGGTCGACGATGACCGGCCCATCCACTCGTTCCACGGCTACTTCCTGCGCGCGGGCCACGACGACGTCGAGCTGCTGTTGGGCGTCGAGGACCTGCGCGACGGCGGGTCCTTCACCACGCGCCGCGTCCAGGCCTATCAGGACGGCACGCCCATCTTCTCCGGCATCGCCTCGTTCCAGCTCCGGCAGTCGGGCCTCGAGCACCACGACGAGATGCCCGCCGGCGTCCCGCGGCCCGAGGACGTTGCCCCGCTGCAGGACATGCTCGCCGCCTCGGACAACCCGCACGTGGCCGGCTGGGTGCTCAAGCGCCCCTTCGACATCCGGCCCATCGGCGGGGAGATCCACTCGCACTTCCACGGCCCCCAGGCACCCGACCAGCGCTTCTGGCTGCGCGCGGCGACCGCCTTCCCCACGGACCCGGTGCGCAACGCGGCCGCCGCGGCCTACGCCTCGGACTACAGCCTCCTCGAGCCCACCCTGCGCGCGCACGGGCTGAGCTGGAGCGACGCCCGCCTGCGCATGGCGAGCCTCGACCACGCGATGTGGTGGCACGCCCCCATCGACTTCAACGACTGGCTGCTCTTCGACTACCGCTCCCCCGCCGCGGAGAACGGGCGCGGCCTGGGCATCGGCCGGATCTTCAGCCGCGATGGGCGCCTGCTCGCCTCGGTGGCCCAGCAGGGCATGGTGCGCGTCAAGGAGTAGCACCGCCCCTGTGGGCAGGAACGCAGTGGGACTCACCGCCGGCCCGCGCATGCGAAAGGGGGCGCCGCCCGGCAGTGCCGGGCGGCGCCCCCTTGCGTGAACCGCAGGCGCGGGTGAGGCTCAGTCGCGCGTGAGGCGGCGGTGGGTGATGCGGTGGGGGCGTGCGGCCTCCTCACCCAGGCGCTCGACCTTGTTCTTCTCATAGGCCTCGAAGTTGCCCTCGAACCAGTACCAGTTCGCGGGATTGTCCTCCGTGCCCTCCCAGGCCAGGATGTGGGTGGCGACGCGGTCGAGGAACCAGCGATCGTGCGAGGTGACCACGGCGCAGCCGGGGAAGTCGAGGAGCGCGTTCTCCAGCGAGCCCAGGGTCTCGACGTCGAGGTCGTTGGTGGGCTCGTCGAGGAGCAGCAGGTTGCCGCCCTGCTTGAGGGTGAGGGCGAGGTTGAGCCGGTTGCGCTCACCGCCGGAGAGCACCCCGGCCTTCTTCTGCTGGTCAGGGCCCTTGAAGCCGAACGCGGAGACGTAGGCGCGCGAGGGCATCTCCACCGCGCCCACCTGGATGAAGTCCAGGCCGTCGGAGACGACCTCCCAGAGCGACTTGTCCGGGTCGATGCCGCCGCGGGACTGGTCGACGTAGCTGATCCGCACGGTCTCGCCGACCTTGAGGTTGCCGCCGTCGATCTCCTCGAGGCCCACGATCGACTTGAACAGCGTCGTCTTGCCCACGCCGTTCGGGCCGATGACGCCCACGATTCCGTTGCGCGGCAGAGTGAAGGACAGGTCGTCGATGAGGAGGCGGCCGTCGAAGCCCTTCTCCAGGTCCTTCGCCTCGATGACGATGTCGCCCAGGCGCGGGCCCGGCGGGATCTGGATCTCCTCGAAGTCGAGCTTGCGGGTCTTCTCCGCCTCCGCGGCCATCTCCTCGTATCGGTTGAGGCGCGCCTTCGACTTCGTCTGGCGGGCCTTCGCGTTCGAGCGGACCCACTCGAGCTCTTCCTTCAGGCGCTTCTGCAGCTTCTGGTCCTTCTTGCCCTGGACCTTGAGGCGCTCCTGCTTCTTCTCCAGGTAGGTGGAGTAGTTGCCCTCGTAGGGGTAGAGGTGGCCGCGGTCGACCTCCGCGATCCACTGTGCGACGTGGTCGAGGAAGTACCGGTCGTGGGTCACGGCGATGACGGCGCCGGGGTAGCTGGCCAGGTGCTGCTCGAGCCAGAGCACCGATTCGGCGTCGAGGTGGTTGGTGGGCTCGTCGAGGAGCAGCAGATCCGGCTTCTCCAGCAGCAGCTTGCACAGCGCCACGCGGCGGCGCTCACCGCCGGACAGGTTGGTCACCGGGGTGTCCGGCGGCGGGCAGCGCAGCGCGTCCATGGCCTGCTCGAGCTGCGAGTCGAGATCCCAGGCGTCGGCCGCGTCGATGGCCTCCTGCAGCTTGCCCATCTCCTCCATGAGCGCGTCGAAGTCCGCCTCCGGATCCGCCATGAGCTCGGAGATCTCGTTGTAGCGGTCGACCTTCGCCTTGATCTCGCCCACGCCCTCTTCGACGTTGCCGAGGACGGTCTTGTCCTCGTTGAGCGGCGGCTCCTGCTGGAGGATCCCCACGGTGTAGCCGGGGCTCAGGCGGGCCTCGCCGTTCGAGGGCTGATCGAGGCCGGCCATGATCTTGAGGATCGTCGACTTGCCGGCGCCGTTGGGCCCGACCATGCCGATCTTGGCCCCCGGGTAGAAGGACATCGACACGTCGTCGAGGATGACTTTGTCACCGTGCGCCTTGCGCGCCTTGTGCATGGTGTAAATGAATTCGGCCATAGTGGTCCCAGGTTATCCGCCGGGCCGGTGGCCTGCCAGTCGGGGCGCGTGGGCAGGCGCTCAGTTGCCGCCCAGGCCGCCGCCGGAATCGGAGTCGCCGTCCGAGTCTCCCGAGTTCGAGCCACTGGAGCCGGGCGATCCGCCGGACGTCGAAGCGCTGCCGGAGCTCGGCGACTGCGTCGACTTGGGGTTGTTGAGGTCATCGCCGGGCAGGTGGCCCGCCCCGTTGTCGGTGTCGCCGCTGCGGCGCTGCTCGCCGGTGGGCGCCTTCACGCCCTTGGGCCGCTCGACCTTGCCCATGAGGCAGGTGCCATCGGACTTCATCGGGGGCATGAGCTCGGCGGTGACCTTGCCGTCGCGGATCTCGCCGACGACGCAGCCCTCCTTGACCTTGACGCCGAACATCTTGGCGGGCACATCGTGCTTGAGAGGAGAGGAGTCGATCGTCGTCTCCAGGTTCTTCTTGGCGTACCCGGCCTTGGTCATGGCGGCGAAGAACTGCTTGCTGTCGGGCATCGTGCCCGCGTCGGTGAGCGGCTTGAGCGCGGCGGCGACCTTGTCGACCGCGGCGGGCACCTCCTTCTCCTCGGTCTTGGGCGCATTGCCCTTGGGGCCGAAGAAGCCGCACCCGCTGAGCGCGGCGAGGCCGGCACATGCGACTGCGACGGGCGCTGCCCGGAGGATGCTGTTGCTCACGCCCGCAAGCCTACCGCGAACCGGCCCACGAGCGGCCAGCGCACCGCCGCGGGGCCCTGCCTGGGCCCGCGCGACACAGCACGAGGAGCTCCGGAGGCCGGGGCGAACGCGCCCGAGTGCGCCGAACCCCGAACGGAGCCCGCCCTCGGTCAGAACGGCGGGGAATCACCGCCCCCGCCGTCCGCACCGGCGCCCACGAGGCTGCGCTCACCGTCCGCCTCGTCAGCGGAGCCCTCGGAACCGCGACGCTGGGTCTGGGCAGCGCGCCCGCCCGCTCCCGCTCCTCCCTCGACCGCGCGCTCCTTGCCGGGGCCTCCTGCACCCGCGGCGGCACCGCCGGGGCCACCACCGCCGGCCCCGGGTGCGCCCGCCGTGCCCGGGACGGTCTCCTGGGCGGTCTCGCCGCCGTCGGGGCGCTTGGCCGCGCGGCTGAAGCGCGTGGCTCCGAAGCGCATGTTGTGGCCCACCATCTCCGCGACGACCTGCGGGGTGGAGCCGGACTTCTCCTCGGTCTGCCACTCGCGCACGCGCAGCCGGCCGACGACGATGACGGGCTCGCCCTTGTGCAGGGAGGCGAAGAGGTTCTCGGCCAGCGCGCCGAAGGCCGACACGTCGAACCAGGTGGTGTCGTACTCCTCGAAGGCGCCGGTGGACGGATTGAAGCCGTCATGGGAGACGGCCATCCGGAAGCTCAGCCAGCGCTTGCCGTCCGCGGTCGTGCCCGCGCGCGGCTCTGAGCCGACCGTGCCGATGAAGTGGTTGAGGATCTTCATGGTGTCTCCTTCTGAGTCCGGGCCCAGGCAGGGCCGTGCTCAGAGGAGATCACGCGGCGGACGCGCACCCCGGGCAAACGGCGGGCGCTGTGGACGCACCTCCGGCGTCCCCAGCCACCACCTCACACCGGGCGCGGGCCTTCCACCGCTCGCAGCCGCCGCGGCCGCACGGGGAACCCGCTCAGTACAGAGGCTCCGCGCGGCGCACGCGCGCGCTTGGCAGCGCCAGCCTCAGCGCAGCGCGTCGTAGATGGCCCGGTGCTCGGCGAGGACCTGTGCGATCGGCGCGAAGTATGAGCCTGCGGCGGCCCGGCCAATGGCATCGGCCATGCGCTCGCGCACCTGGGCCGCAGCGCGATCGGCACCGCGAAGGCGGGCGCCCGCGGCCAGGACGGAAGTGATCAGCGAGCCCACGGCGCCGAGCACGAGCACCCCAGCGGGCACGATCCACAGCAGCGGGCTCCCATCGAGCAGGCCCAGCACTGCGGCGATGATCCCTGCGACCAGGGCCAGCGCGCCGATGATCGTGAGGACGAAGAACAGCACCTGGAAGAACCGTGCCGCCCCCCACCAGCCGGGCGTGGGGCGCTCCAGGTGCACGCCTGTCACCGCCTCGTCAAGGGTCTCGGTGAGCTGCGCGGTGCCGCGCTTCTCCGCCGAGCTCACGGAATCCCGCCAGCTCAACGGCAGGCCGGCAGTGGCCTCGGCGACGAATTCGTGGGCGGCGAGGTTGACCCGCGCGCTCTGGGCGGGGCTGGTCTCCGGCACGCCGGCGCGCAGCAGATCGTCCCGGTCGCCACCGTGGCGGGCACCCAGCGGGTCCGGCTTGCCGCGCTGCAGGCGGGCGAGCACGGGGTACGCGCTCACCCGGTAGGCCCGGCGCAGGTAGTCGTCGTGCACGGTCTGGGCCAGCGCCTCGACGCCGGCAGCCTCCTCCATGGCGGCCACGAGCCTGTCCGCGCCGGCAAGCTGCTCGGGATCCGCGACGGGTTCGCCGAGTTCGCCGCGGATCCGCTGGCCCATGGCCTGCAGATCGGCGACGAGGCGCTCACCGGCCGCATCGTGTGCGGAAACGGTCTCCTGCAGCAGGGTGCGCAGCTCGGGCACGCCCTCGCGGGTGGCCGCGGAGGCCAGTCGCACCTCGGCGTCGGCCAGCCCATCGTGCTCGAGCAGCTTGCGGAGGTGGTCGGCTGTGGCCCTGCGCTCGTCGAAGGCGAGCCGGTCGACCTGGTTGAGGACGACCACGACGCTGTCGGAGTACTCGGCCAGCCGGGTGAGGTAGCGCGAGTGCAGCGCGTAGTCGGCGTACTTCTGCGGGTCGACGATCCACAGGACCACATCGACCATGCCGACGAGGCGGTCGGACTCCACGCGGTGGGCCTGCGCCGTCGAGTCGTGGTCGGGCAGGTCGAGGAGCACGAGGCCGTGGAGGGCCTCCTCATCGTGGCCGTCGAGGGCGCTCTCGCGCCACGTGCGGTTCTCCGCGGGCACCTCGAGCCAGTCGAGCAGGTCCTCGCCGCCGCTGCCCCACACGCACGCGGTGGGCTTCGACGTGGTGGGCCGGCGGACGCCCACCTGGGCGATCTCCAGCCCGGAGACGGCGTTGAACAGGCTCGATTTGCCCGAGCCGGTCGAGCCGGCGAACGCGACGACGGTGAAGTCGTCGCCCAGCCCCTGGCGCTGCTCGGCGCGGCCCAGGAGCTCGGCGGCGGCCGTCGCGGTCTGCGCGCTCAGCGCACCAGCCTGGGCGTTGAGCGCGGCGCGGATGCCCGCCGCCCGGCGCTTGATCTCGCTGCGGGTGGACTCGCTGGTCACAGCAGTTCCTCCAATCGGGCGGCGGCCCCGCGCAGGGCACCGGCCTGGCGCGCGGGCACCTCGGAGACCGCGAGCGCATGGTCGTAGGGGGCGCGGCAGGCGCGCAGCAGTGCGCCGGCGTCCGTGAGGAGGCTGCGGCGCGCGGCGACGGCGAGGTCGCGCGTGACGTCCTCGCCGAAGATCGTCACGAGCAGCTTGTCGGCCACGAGTGCGGTCGAGGTGCGCTGCTGGGGTCCGCGGTCGCCGCCGATGCCGCAGAAGACGCCGATCATGAGGACGGCCGCGACGCCGTTGACGCCGAAGGACAGGATGCGGGCGCGGGCCCGCTTGCTCTGCCCGACCTCGCCGACGAGCTTGTTGACGTCGTCGATCCACTCCCCCACCAGGGCGCGCAGGCGGGCGTCGAAGTCGGCCGGCAGGCGCGTCATCTCCGGATTGGCCTGCACGATCGCGGCACCGGCCGGCGAGTCCTGCCACTGCCGCGAGGTGGCCGCGACGGCCTCGACTGCCTGCTCGCGCACGAGCACGGATACGGCGCCGGCGATCGCGTTCTCGAGTGGCTCCGCCGTGTCGCGGCGGCCGGTGACGGCGGAGGTGATGCGGTCGCGCAGGCGGGCGACGGTGGGCTCGAGGCCGCGGAAGAACTGCCCGGCGCCCACGAAGTCCTGCCAGCGGGCCAGCACCTCGCCGCGCAGGGCGCGCCCGCCCACGAGCGCGCGGGCGAGCTCGTCGGCGGCGTGGGCGAAGGCCACGTCGACGCTGCGGGACAGTCCATCGTGGGCGGCCTCCTGCTCGGCGGCGCAGTCCGCCAGCGCCTCGATGCGCGGGGGCACGGCCCGCAGGGCGCCGGCCAGGGTGCGGGCCATGACGCGTTCGCGGGCGCGCTCGCTGCGCCCCAGGTTGAGCACCCATGACTGGAGCGGGAAGATCGCGGCATCGGGGATCATCCCGTCGCGCAGGTTAAGCTCCGGCACGGTGAAGATGGGGGCGGACTCCAGGCCCTGGGCGGCGAGCAGCTCGCCCAGGTGGTGGCGGACCTCCCGGTTCGCGGCGGCGGGCACGCGGTCGAGCACGATGGCCACGGCGGTGCCGCGCTCCGAGCAGTCCGCGAGCAGCTCCCACGGCATCGCATCGGCATAGCGCGCCGCGGTCGTGACGAACAGCCACAGGTCCGCGGCGGCGAGGAGCTGGCGGGCGAGCGCCCGGTTGTCCGCCTCGACCGAATCGATGTCCGGCGAGTCGATGAGCGCCAGCCCAGGGGGCACCGCCTCGGAGGAGACGAGGCGCAGCTGCGGGTCGTCCCCGCGCTGCTCGGAGCGGGCGACGCGGCGCAGGCCGGGGAGTACGCGGGCGGGGTCGCCGAAGTGCGCGGAGTCCGCCGGGTTGTGCACGAGTACCGGCCAGCGGGTGGTGGGCCTGAGCGCGCTGGCGGCGGAGACCTCGGCGCCGATCATCGAGTTCACGAGGGTGGACTTGCCGGCGCCGGTCGACCCGCCCACGACCACGAGCAGCGGCGCGTCCGCGTGCGCGAGTCGCGGCAGGAGGTAGTCGTCGAGCTGGTCGCCGATGCTGCGCACGAGTTCGTGCCCGCGCACCCCGTCCGGGGTCCGCAGGGGGAAGCGCGTGGCGTGCACGCGGGCGGCGAGGTCGCGCAGCGCGGACCCGATGCCCGGCCGCAGCGCCTGTTCGTCGGATGCATGAGTCACGCGTCCACCTTCTCCGCTTTCTCTCAGACTCTCCACTCACCACGCCGGTGAGCCCCCGGATTCCGGGCCGCGTGCGCTCCGGCACCGTGCCCGGTGCACCGCGGCGAGCGCGAACCTCGTAGTAGTGTGTGGGCGCCGGGCGATCCGGCGCGCCTCCATAGCTCAATGGATAGAGCAACGGCCTTCTAATCCGTAGGTTCCCGGTTCGAGTCCGGGTGGGGGCACCAGGGACCCGGAGGCACGGAGGGGCGGGAGGCGCCATGGCACGCACCGCCCCGCCTCTTCACGGCACTCCCCCGGCCGCGCGCATCCTCATCGCCGGACCCTCCGGGACCGGGAAGACGACTCTCGCAAGGCGGGCCGCGAACCTCACTGGCATCCCGCACACGGAGATCGACGCCCTCTTCCACGGTCCCGGCTGGAGGCCGCTGCCGGACTTCGCTGCGAGGGTGGAGCGCCTGAGCGCCCAGAGTGCCTGGATCACCGAGTGGCAGTACCGCGAGCACGTGGGCGACCTGCTCGCCGGACGCGCTCAGCTGCTCGTCCACCTGGACTACGCGCCCCACGTGCACCTGACCCGACTCGTGCTGCGCACGCTGCGCCGCCGCCTGCGCGATGAGCCCCTGTGGGCGGACAATCGCGAACCGCCGCTGCGCACCTTCTTCACCGACCCCGAGCACATCGTGCGCTGGGGCTGGGCCACTCGCGCGCGCATCCGCCGCGCGGTCCGCACTGCCGCCGAGGCGCACCCCGGGCTGCGCACCCTCGTCCTGTCCTCGCCCCGCCAGGCGGAGGCGTGGCTGCGCTCGCTTGCGGGCGAGGGCACACAGCACTGAGGACACGCGCGGGCCGCACAGCAAGCGGCTTGAGTGCTCGAGCCAGGGTGAATTCGATGATGCCCGGGGACCTGCCCGAGGTGCCTCTGTGTCTGCGCTGGCGTCGACCAGGGGCTTTAGTCCAGAACCCCTCCGGCCCGGTGGCAACGCTCGCGGAAGCGAGTGCGCGTTGCCGCCTCCACGGCGGGACAAGTAGCCTTGCAGCAGCCGCGCCGGAGTTCTCGCGCGCGGCCACACCGCCCCACTCGCACCGCGGAGTCCGCGGTGGAGACGTCCACAGGCAAGGAGCGCCCCCGGTGAATCCCCTTCTCCTCATCCCGGGCACCTCGCCACAGGACCGCGGCGCCGTGGTCGACGCCTTCGCCCAGGCCCGCGCTGCCGCGGCGGCCCCCGACCCCATCGGCGCCGCGCTCGCGGCCGCCGATGCCTGGGCGGGCGACCTCCCACTGCCCGGTTCGAGTGCGACCGCGCTGCGCTGGTCGGCGCTCGCCGCCATCGGCGCCGCGGACCTGACCGTGGCGCGCGCCGCCGAGCCCCACCTCGACGCGCGCGCCATCCTCGCCGAGGCGCTCACAGGCGGCGCCGGGTCCCCCAATCCTGCCTCGCCCTCACCCACCGGCATCGACGTCGATGCCGGCACCGCCGCCCGCTGGGCAGTCTACGCCGCCGAAGCCCCCGGTCTGCGGGTCGAGGCCGCACAGGGTGCAGACGGCGCCTGGAGCCTCACCGGCACCAAGCCCTGGTGCTCGCTGGCCGACCGTGCGAGCGCCGCGCTCATCACCGCCGCCTACCCGGACGGGCGCCGGGGCCTGTTCGCCGTCGACCTCGGGCAGCCCGGTGTCACTGTGGGCGACGCCTCCGCGTGGCAGCCCCACGGTCTGGCCGCGATCACCACCGCCGAGGTGCGCCTGGACTCCGCCCCCGCGCTGCCCGTGGGCGGCCCGGGCTGGTACCTCGAGCGGCCGGGCTTCGCCTGGGGCGGGGTGGGCGTGGCAGCGATCTGGTACGGCGGCGCCGTGGCCATCGCCGAGCGGGCCTTCCGCCACTTCTCCGGCCGGGAACCGGACCAGGTCGCAGCCCTCCATGCCGGCCGCCTCGACCTCGTCCTGCGGGCCGCCCGCGCAGCGCTCGGCGAGGCCGCCGCCGCAGCAGACACCCCCGCGGATGATGGCTCCGAGGCACGTGGCACGTGGGCCCTGCGCGCGCGCAGCGCGGTCGCCCAGGCCGCCGATGAGGTCATCGCGCTGGCCGACCACGCGATGGGCCCGGCCCCCCTCGCGCTCGACCGGGAGCACCTGACCCGCGTGTCCGACCTGCGGCTCTACGTCCGCCAGCACCACGCCGAGCGCGACGTCGCCGCCCTGGGCCGCGCGCTCATCGCGGCCCGCCGCGACCCCGCGGCAACGACAGGGTCCACCGGGGCCGACGCACCGCGCGCGGCTGCCGACGGGCAGCGCGCGGAAGCCGGCGGCCGATGAGCGCCTTCACGCACCTCGGCGCCGGCACCCCGGCTCAGGCGTGGGCCGAACGCGCGGCGGCCGAGGAGCCCGCCCGGCTCGACCTGCGGCCCTACGGCCGAGTCGTGGTCCTCGCGGCGCACCCGGATGACGAGACCTTGGGCGCGGCAGGACTCATCGCCACGGCGGTCGCCGCCGGCTGCGACGTCGAGGTCATCGTCGCCTCGCTCGGCGAGGCATCCCATCCGGACTCCCCCACGCACTCGCCGCGCGAACTGGCCCGCGTCCGGGAGGCGGAGCTGCACGCCGCCGCGGAATGCCTGGGCGTCGAGCCGGCCCACGTCTCGGTGCTCGGCATGCCCGACGGCGGGATCGCCGCGCGTGAGGAGGAGCTGGTGCACGCCGTCGTCGAACGACTGGGCGAGGCCGCCGGCACGCTGCTGGCGGCGCCGTACTCCCACGACGGGCACCCCGACCACGAGGCCGTGGGCCGCGCGGGCCGGGTCGCCGCCCTGCGCTGCGACGCCGAACTCGTCGAGTACCCCATCTGGCTCTACCACGCGCAGGCCCCGGACGCCCTGCACTGGGCAGACGTCCGCGCGCTCCCGCTGGGTGCGCAGGCTCGGGCGGCCAAGCGCGCCGCGCTCGCCGCGCACGCCTCCCAGGTGGCACCCCTGTCGGATGCGCCGGGTGACGAGGCGATCCTGCAGCCGGGCATGCTCGCGCACTTCGACCGGGACACCGAGTGGTTCGTGGCCGTCCCGCGCGGCGAGCTGCGCGACGATGCGCTCGACGCCCTCCACCGCCGCCGGCCCGAACCGTGGGGCGCCCACGAGCGCTGGTACGAGGAGCGCAAGCGCGCCATCACCGTGGCGATGCTGCCCCAGCGCCGCTATGAGCGCGCCCTCGAGGTGGGCTCGTCGACGGGCTGGCTCGCAGCGGCGCTCGCCGAGCGCGCCGCCGCTGTGCTGGCCCTCGACGCCTCGCCTGCCGCCATCGCCGCCGCCCGAGCCCACGTGCCGGACACGGTGGAGCTCGAGCGCGCCCGGGTTCCCGAGGAGTGGCCCGCCGGGACCTTCGACCTCGTCGTCGTGTCCGAGACCGCCTACTTCCTCAGCCCCGCGCAGAACGCCCGCCTGCTCGAGCGCATCCGCGGCAGCCTCGCGCCGGCGGCGACGGTCGTCTACTGCCACTGGCAGCACCCGATCGCCGGCTGGCCGCTGTCGCCGGCCGCCATCCACCACCGCTTCGCGGCCGCCGGGCTGCTGGACGAGTTCGCCCGCTACCGCGACCGGGACGTGGAGATCCTCGTGCGCGCCTCGCCCGCCCACCGGCCCGATCCGGAGCGCTGAGCGTGGGCGCCATCTGCGCGGTCGTGCCCGCGTGCAACGAAGAGGACCACATCGGGGCGTGCCTTGCCGCCCTCGACACAGCGCGGCGGGTCCTCGCGGTGGAAGCCCCAGGCTGGTCCTCGCACGTCGTCGTCGTCCTCGATGCGTGCACCGATGCCACCGAGGAGATCGTCCGGCAGCACCCGGGGGTGCAGGCCATCCGGGTGCAGGAGCGCTGTGCGGGGGCCGCCCGAGCCGCCGGAGCCGCGGCTGCGCTGGACGGGCCGGCGGCAGCCCCGCGGCCGGGGCCGGTCCCGCAGCAGGCGGCAGTCCCACAGCAGCGGCAAACGCCACCGCAGGCGAAAGCCGCGGCAGCCCCGGCGCCGGAACTGTGGCTGGCCTGCACCGATGCAGACAGCACGGTGCCCGCAACGTGGCTGGTCGATCACGTGCGCGCCGCCCAGGCCGGGTGGGACGCCCGCGTCGGCACGGTCGAACCGCTCCTGGGCGAGGACTTCACCGCGGCGGACGCGCAGCGCTGGGCCTCCCAGCACACGCTGGGGCCCGGGCATCCCCACGTCTTCGGCGCCAATCTGGGCATCTCCGCCCACGCGTACCGCGCGGTGGGCGGCTTCGCGCCGCTGCACGTGGGCGAGGACGTCGACATCGTCGAGCGGATCCGCGCCCGCGGGCTGCCCGTGCAGGCGACGGCCGAGGCGCCGGTCACCACCTCCGCCCGGCCCCGCAGCCGTGTGGCCGGCGGCTTCGCCAGCTACCTCGCGCGCCTGAGCGTCCAGTAGGCCGCGCCCGGCAGGCCGCGCTCAGCCGCGGCCTGCGGAGTCTTCGCCCGCCAGTTCGGCGCGCACGGCGCCCACGAGGCGCGCCACGCCCTCGTCTAGGTGCTCCTCGGTCTCGAAGGAGAACGCGGCGCGGACCGAGCTGCTGGTGGCGCCGTCGATGCGGAACATGGTGCCCGGGAGGAACACGAGCTTGCGCTCGAGCGCCCGGTCGAGCACGCGCTGGGCGTCCGCGCCCCCGGGCAGATCGAGCCAGCAGAAGAAGCCGCCCTCGGGGCGCACGTAGTGCAGGCCCACATCGTCGTGGGTGCGCAGGGCCGCAGCGAATGCCTCGAATTGGCGGCTGTAGCGGCGCGCGGATTCGCGAATCGCCTCGCGCCAGCCGCCGCGCTCAACGAACCGGGCCGCGAGCTCCTGGGCCAGCACGTTGGGCGAGATGACGCTGCTGTTCGCGGCGTTCTGCACGAGAGCGCGATACGCATCGGGGCAGACGGCCCAACCGACCCGCAGGCCGGGCGCCAGGATCTTGGAGAACGAGCCCAGGTGGAAGACGGCCTGCGGGTCATACGACCACAGCGAGGGGCGCCTGCGGCCGTCGAACGCGAGCTGGGAGTAGGCCGCATCCTCGACGATGAGCGCACCCGCGGCGCGGCAGGCCTCGACCACCCGCGGCCGGCGGTCCTCCGCCAGCGTCGTGCCGCGCGGATTGTTGAAGTCCGGGATCGTGTAGAGCATGCGCGGCGCGCGCCCCTCCCGGCCGGCCCGCGCGAGGGCCGCGTCGAGCGCCTCGGGCACCAGCCCCTCCGCGTCGGTGGCGACCGGGATGACGTGCGCCCCGGCCGCCCGCAGCAGGTTGAGCATCGCCGGGTAGGTGTCCTCGTCGACGAAGACGGCATCGCCGGGGCTCACGAGCAGGCGGGTGATGACATCGAGGGCGTTCTGCGCGCCGGAGAACACCTGGACGGCATCCGCGGCGAGGTCCGCGCGCTGGTCGGCCATGAGCTCGACGATCGCCTCGCGCGTGGAGGGCTGGCCCGCGCCGGAGCCGTACTGGAGCATGGGATCACCCGGCTGGCGCAGCAGCCGCGCGGCCTCCTCGGCCATCCAGCCGGTGTCCGTGAACGCGGGGTTGGGATCGCCGCTGGCGAACGAGATGTAGCCGCCCTCCAGGGCGATCTCGAAGATGCGGCTCAACGGCTTCGGCTCGAAGGCCCGGGCATAGCGTGTGGGTTCGTCTGCGCTCGTCATCGTGGTGTCCATCGTAGTGGGGCGGCCTGTGCGGGCGTTTCGGACCCCGGACGAGTTCGGGCGCGCCCCGGTGCCGGCGCATAGGCTGAGCACCGCGGTGCAGGCCCTGCACGACACAGGGCCTGCCCCGGCCGCGCGCCGCCCCCACAACCGCCGCGCCAGCACCCGTACCCCGCAAGGAGCCACGATGTTCACCGGCCTCAACGCCTTCCCCCTCACGCCGCTCGCCGAGGACGGCATCGACGAGGCCGCCTTTACCGGCCTCATCGAGCGGCTGGCCGCCGCCGGGGTCGACGCGATCACGGCGCTGGGCTCCACCGGGTCCTATGCCTACCTCACGCGGACCGAGCGGGCGCGCACGGCACACCTCGCCGTCGCCGCCGCCGGCGAGGTGCCCGTCATGGTGGGCATCGGGGCGCTGCGCACGCGCCATGTGCTCGAGGCCGCCGAGGACGCCCAGCGCGCCGGCGCCGCCGGGGTGCTGCTGGCGCCCGTCTCCTATCAGGCGCTCACCCACGATGACGTCTACGGTCTCTACGCTGATGTCACCGCCGAGCTCTCCGTGCCCCTTGCCGTCTACGACAATCCCGGGACCACGCACTTCGCCTTCGACGATGAGCTCTACGCGGCCATCGCGAAGCTGCCCGGGGTGGCGTCGATCAAGATCCCCGGCGTGCCCGCGGACCCCGGTGAGGCCCGGGCGCGGATCGACCGCCTGCGCGCGCTGCTGCCCGACCGCGTGACCCTGGGCGTCTCCGGCGATGCGTGCGGCGCCGCGGGCCTGGCCGCCGGCTGCGACGCCTGGTACTCCGTCATCGCCGGCACCCTGCCCCAGGCGGCCCTCGCGATCGCCCGCCCGGCCCTGGCCGGGGACCGCGCGGCCGCGCACGCCGCATCCGAGCGCCTCGCGCCCCTGTGGGAGATGTTCGCGGCCCACGGCAGCCTGCGCCCCACCGCCGCAATCGCCGAACAGCTGGGGCTCGTGGCCCGGCCGTGCCTGCCGCTGCCCATCCGCGGCCTGGGCGAGGGCGAGCGTGCCCGGCTGGCGGGGATCGTCGCCGACCTCGGGCTGGACGGCTGAGGCGCCCGTGAGCGCACCCCGGAATCCGCCCGGCCCGCCGCCCGAGTCCGAGGCCGCGGCGTCCGCAGCCCGGCCGCGCGTGCGCGGCGCGCTGGCCCTCGTGGGGCTCCTGCTCATCGCGTCGAACCTGCGGGCGGGCATCACGAGCGTGGGCCCCGTCGTCGGCCTCATCCGCGCCGATCAGCACCTGAGCGCGGTGGCCGCCTCGGTCATCGTGAGCACGCCGCTCGTCGCATTCGCCCTCGTATCCCCCATCGCCCCCGCGGTCGCCGCGCGCTTGGGCCTCGAGCGCGCCCTGGGCCTGGCACTGGCCATCCTCGCCTGCGGCATCGTCCTGCGCTCCACCCCGCCGCAGCTCCTCCTGTGGGTGGGCACCGCGCTGCTGGGCGTCGCGATCGCGCTGCTCAACGTCTTGCTCTCCGCGCTCGTCAAGCGCGACTACCCCGACCGCATCGCGCCCATCACCGGCCTCTACGCCTCCGTCCAGTCCGCCATGGCGGCGCTGGCCTCCGGGCTGGCCGTGCCGCTGGCCGGCGAGCACCCCAGCGGCTGGCGGCTGGCCCTGGGCGTCTGGGCCGGCCTCGCACTCATCGCGCTTGCCGTCTTCGCCCCGCGCCTGCGCGCCAGGCCCCACCCGCCCACGGTGCTCGCCCACGCCGCAGCGGGCCCCGCCGAGGCGCGGGCCGACGCCGGCGCGCCCGTGCCGGCCAGCGCCTCGGCGGCGGGCTCCCACCGTGCCCGCACCCGCGCCCGGGCGATGTGGACGAGCCCGCTGGCCTGGCAGGTCACGCTGTTCATGGGCCTGCAGTCGCTGGCGTTCTACGTGCTCATCGCCTGGCTGTCCTCCATGGAGCAGTCCGCAGGGATCACCGCGGCGCGGGCCGGCTTCCACCTGCTGCTGTTCAACCTGTGCGCGCTCGTGGGCAACCTGCTGTGCTCCTCGCTCACCCACCGCACCTCCGACCAGCGCCTGATCGCCGCGGGCTGCTCGCTCGTGCTCATCGGCGCCTACGTGGGCCTCATCCTCGCGCCGCAGGCCGGCGTCGTCTGGGCCTGCGCGTCCGGGTTCGCCGGCGGGGCGACGATTGTGCTGGCGCTCTCGCTGTTCGGCCTGCGCACCCGTGACCACGCCGCGGCGGCCGCGCTGTCCGGCATGGCGCAGGCGGTGGGCTACGCGATCGCGGCGGTGGGGCCGATCCTCATCGGCGCGCTGCACGACGCGGCCGGCGGCTCGTGGACCCCGGGACTCCTCGTGCTCATCGGCGCCGGAGCGCTGCAGCTGCTGTTCGGGGTCCTCGCCTCCCGGCCCCGCATGGTCCAGTGAACGCCCGCCCGGGATGGGAGGCGCCGCGCGGGCCCGGAGTAGGCTGAGCCGCAGCCATTGGAGCCCCGAGCGAAGGAACGACGAGCATGTCCGAGCGCGCACCCCTGCCCCTGCCCCGCGGGATCCAGCACCTCGGCATCACCGTGCCGGACCTGGATGCGGCCACCCGGTTCCTGCAGGACGGACTGGGCGCCCGCATCGCCTATGACGGCCTCACCGCCGCAGACGAACCGCGCCAGGGCGCCGAGGTCGAGCGCCAACTGGGCCTCCCGCCGGGCGCCAGGATCGTGCGGCAGCGGATGTTCGCGGTCGGCGACGGGCCGGGTCTCGAGGTCTTCCAGATCGAGGGAGACCAGCGCGCGGCCAGCGGCCTCGCCGATCTGGGCCTCAACCACATGAGCCTCTACTGCGACGACATCGACGGGTGCCTGCAGCGGCTGCGCGCGGCGGGCGGTGAGCCCCTGAGCGAGGTGCACGGCAATAGCCGGCACGAGGACACCCCGGGCAACGGCAGCGTCTACGTGCGCGCTCCCTGGGGCATGCTCATCGAGCTCCAGACGATCCCGGGCGGCCACTACTACCCGCCGGACAGCGAGGCCGAGGTGTGGATGCCCTCCCCGCGCGACGCCTCGGATGCCCCCGCCCGGGCCGCGGACAGCGACGCGGCCGGCAAGCCGCGATGAGCGCCGAGGAGCGCTACCCCACCGCCGAGTCGACGGAGGACTTCGCCCGCAATCTCGCCCGGGTCCGCGCCCGCATGGACGCCGCCGCCGCTCGCGCCGGCCGCAAGGGGGACCGGGTGCGCCTGCTGCCGGTGAGCAAGACGGTCCCCGCGGAGCGGATCCGGCTCGCCGCGGCCGCCGGCTGCACCCGGCTGGGTGAGAACAAGGTCCAGGAGGCCGACCGCAAGCACAGCGAGCTGGCCGACCTGCCCCTGGAGTGGGCGATCATCGGCCACCTGCAGCGCAACAAGGCCCGCGAGGTCGCCGGCTTCGCGGCGGAGTTCCACGCGCTGGACTCGCTGCGCCTGGCCGAGGCCCTCCAGCGCCGCCTCGTCGCCGCCGAGCGCACGCTGGACGTCTACGTGCAGGTCAACACGTCCGGTGAGGCCTCGAAGTACGGCCTCGCCCCCGAGGAGCTGGCCGGCTTCCTCCGTGAGCTGCCGGCCTTCGACCGCCTCCGGGGCCGCGGGCTCATGACACTGGCGGTTCTGAGCGCGGATGCCGAGCGGGTGCGCGGCTGCTTCCGGCTCCTGCGCGAGCTGCGCGATCGCACCCGCCAGGAGGAACCGGATCTGCTCGGACCCGGCGAGCTGTCCATGGGGATGTCCGGGGACTTCGAGACGGCCATCGAGGAAGGCGCCGACGTGGTGCGCGTGGGCCAGGCGATCTTCGGAGCGCGGGCGACCTCGGACGCCCACTACTGGCCGGCGGAGGGCTGAGCGTGGCGGGGGTGCCGGCCGCGGGACTCGACTTCGTCGCGATCGACTTCGAGACAGCCAATCGCACGAGCGCCTCGGCGTGCCAGGTGGGCGTGGCCGTGGTGCGCGACGGTACCGTGGTGGCAGCCGACGGCTGGTTCATCGTCCCGCCCACCGGGCTCGATGCCTTCGATGCGTGGAACATCCGGATCCACGGGATCACCCCGGATGCGATTGTCCGCGGCGGCGGCCTGAGCTGGGCGGACTCCGTGGAGCGCCTCATGGGCATCGCCGGGGGCCTGTCGTTCGTGGCCCACAACGCGCCGTTCGACCGCGGGGTGATGGCCGCCGCGTGTGGCCTGACCGGCGTGCCGATGCCCGCCAACGACTGGCGCGACACCGTCCCGCTTGCGCGCCGGCACCTGCCCGGGCTGCCCAATCACAAGCTGCCCACCGTGAGCGAGCACCTGGGCGCCGCGCCCTTCGCCCACCATGATGCGGCCGCCGATGCGCTCGCCTGCGCGCAGATCGCCGTCGAGGTCGCCAGGCGGGCCGGCCTCCACACGGTGGCCGACCTCTGGCCGCAGCCGGCTCCGGGTGCGAGCCGGCCCGGTTGGGCGGGGAAGAACGCGAAGCCGCTGCCGCCGGACCCGGCGGCCGATCCCGCCCATCCCCTGCACGGGCGGCGCATCGTCCTCACGGGCGACGTGGCGGGGTTCACCCGCGCCGAGCTGTTCGCGGCCCTCGCCGCGCGCGGTGCCATCGTCCAGTCGAGCGTGACGAAGGCCACGGAGGTCTTGGTGATCGGCGGCGTGGGAAGCGTCGAGGCGGGCTATCCGTTAGAGGCCGGCACGGGCAAGGAGCGCAGGGCCGCCGCCTATCGTGCGGCCGGGCAGCCGATCGCGCTGCTGGGCGCCGACGACATCCGCCTGCTGCTGGGCGGCTAGCGGACCCGCCGCGCCCGGCGCTGGAGCACCAGCCACGCGAGCGGCCCGACGATCGGAAACGCGACGATGCCCGCGCCGGCATCCGCGATGCCGGCGCGGGCCGGCGCCTCAGTCCGCGTCCGCCTGGGCGATCGCGTTCTCGAGGCGTTCGAGCTTGCCGGTCAGCTCGCCGGTGTGCCCGGGCCGGATGTCGGCCTTGATGACGAGCGAGACGCGCGGGCCGAACGCGCCCACGGCCTCGGTGGCGCGCTTGATGACGTCGAAGACCTCATCCCACTCGCCCTCGAGGGTCGTGTGGGTGGTCGTTGTTCGAGCGCCGCTGCGAGAAACCCTAGCCAGGACGAACCGCTGCTCGATGCGGGCAACACGGTCGTCGCCGCGGAGCTGGACAAGGGCGTCGGTGCTTCCGCGGACTACCTTGCCGCCGCACTGCAGGCAGCCACCAACGTGACCCCAATGTCACGAGTGTGTCGCTGTGCGATCTGAACATCGCACAGCGACACACTCGACAGTTTGCCGGCCAGAATCGCGGGTCACCCCCGGCGATTGGGGGACACGTCCTAGCTCTGGGCCTCGCCGAGGCGCGCTTCGGGCGTGAGCTCGGCGTGGAGACCGCCGCCGGTCGCAGCCCGGGCAAGAGCGCGACCCAACGCAGGTGCCTGCTTGAACAAATTGTGACCGGCCACAAAAAGGACAGAGCCTGCCTCCCACACGGCCACGCCGTCCTCACTCCACGGGAGGTCGGTCACCCAGCAGTGAAGGAAGTCGCGCGGCTCTGGGTGGAGACCGGGCAGCGCCCGTGTCACGTATTCGCGTGCGCGTTCGTCCAGCGATCGAATCGCCGCCGGGTCGATGAAAGTTCCGTCGTCGCGGACGCCGACGGTGTCGCTGAGTCCGACCGAATAGTTGCTGTTGCCCGGTAGCGGCGTCGCGTAGACGCCGACTTCGCCGAAGACGCCGCTGCTGTCCTGCAGGCACGCGACTCGTGCCGGGGCGGCGGCTTTCACGTCGAAGGTCAGCCTGACGTGTGCGGCAAGGCGAACCGGCAGCGACAGGCCGACGCTGCGTGCCAGGCGGGCGGTTTCGCGGCCGGCGCACACGACCACCTTGGAGTAGACAGCCCGGTCGGTGACGCTGCGCACCTCGACCGTCCCGTCGGCGCGGGGATCGATGGAGATGACCTCACCGGTGGTGATTGCATCTGCGAGGGCACCCGTGAGTGCCGTGATCGCGGCTCGGGTACGGATCGCGCCGCCCGACTTATCGAGCACCGCTGGCCCCGAGTACCCGGCGAGCAGCGGCATCCGCTGGGCGACCTCGGCCGCGTCGATCTCGTGTGCTTCCACGCCGCCGACCTGGTCGAGCACCCGCAGCCGCGCCAGGGCGCTGTCTCCGATCGCCAGGACACCGTCTGATGAGACCAGCTCGACGTCGAAGTGTTCGGCCCACTCATCCCATATGCCGCGGCTTTCGCGCGCGAAAGCGACGAGGCGCGGGTCGTCGTGGGCATGCCGGAAGATCCGCGCCTCGCCTGCGGACTGACCCGTCCCCGGCAGACCAGCCTCGTACAAGCGCACCGGCACGCCCTGCTCCCGCAGCGCGTACGCCGTGGACAGACCGACGATCCCGCCCCCGATCACTGCTACCTCGGGTGAACGCGTCGTGGCAACGCCGTCGTCAGTTCCTGTCATCGCGGTTCCCCGATCTGTTGGTGATTAGCGATAGGCCGCAAGAGAAGGGGCCGCTGCCACGACGTCAGCGGGCTGTGTCAGCCCGAAGTCACCGCGCGCGGCGACCCCTCCTTCCTGGGCCAGTACTCCCGCTCTGTGGTGTCAGGCGGGGAGTTTGGAGCCCAGGACGTCGAGCTTCTCGATCGTCGGTTCGCTGAACAGTTTGCCGGTCTGCTCGCCGAGAGCGGCAGCGACTGCGCCGGACAGGTGCGCGTCGCGGCCGGCGTCATCGGGGAACACGTCGAAGATCCCGAATGAGGACGGGCCGAGACGGATCGCGAACCACGCGATGGTGGCCGGTTCCTCCTCGACGAGCCCCCGCCCGATGCCGAGAAATTCCTGGACCTCGTCTTCCTTGCCGGGCAGGGCCTCCAGCCTGACAAGCAGTCCCGTCGTCACGCTCATGACGTCACCTCTCCCTGGGTCGAATTGCTCGCAAATTTCGCCACGATCGTGTCACAGAACGCAGGCAGGTCGTCGGGTGAGCGGCTGGTGATCAGGTTCCCGTCGACCACGACGTCCTGGTCGACGACGTCCGCACCGGCGTTGCGCAGGTCCGTGCGGATGCTCGGGAAGGACGTCAAGGTGCGACCTCCGACCACGCCAGCCTCGATCAATGTCCAGGGCCCGTGACAGATCGCCGCCACGAGCTTGCCACTCTCGACGAAGTCGCGGACGAAGGAAACGGCGTCCTTGTCGACCCGGAGCTGGTCGGGGTTCACCGTGCCGCCGGGAAGCAGCAGGGCGCCGTAGTCGCCCACCGAGGCGTCGGCGACCAACCCGTCGACGGTGAACGTGCCCGCTTCATCCAGGTCGTTCTTACGGGCCTTGATCTCGCCGTCGTGGATCGAGAGGACCTCGGTCTGAGCGCCGGCCCGTTCCAGTGCTTCGCGGGGTTGCTCGAGCTCAACGCGTTCGACTCCGTCGGCGGCGAGGATCACGACTCTCTTGCCCTGAAAATCTGCTGCCATCTCAGTTTTCCTTCTTTCCGTTCGACATGCCGGGCTTGATGAGGACCTTGGTCCAACCCTTGGACCTGGCGTCGAAGTTCTTGTAGGCATCGGCGGCTTGGTCCAGCGAGATTTCGTGGGAGACGATCCAGGAAGGGGTCGCCTTGCCGGCCGCGATCAGGTCTCGCAACTGGCGGTTGTACCGCTTCACCGGGGCTTGACCGGTTCCCATCGTCTGCCCCTTGAACCAATGTGTGCCGAAGTCGATGGCTGCCTTGCCCTGCTTGGCCAATTCGCCCTTGGCACCCGGGTCCTGGGGGACGAACACGCCAACGGTGCCGATTCCTCCGGTGAAGCGGACCGAGTTGATGAGCATGTTCAGCGTGGCGGCGTTGTCCTCGTTGCCCTGGGGATCATGGGCCTGGTAGCCCACGCATTCGCAACCACGGTCAGCTCCGAGCCCCATCGTCTCGTCCAGCACCGCCTGCACGGGGTCGACCTTGGAGTCGTCGATGGCAATCGCACCGATCTGCTCGGCCAGCGCGAGCCGGTCAGGGTGGCGATCGACCACCATCACCTTTGCTGCGCCCTTGATCATCGCGGACAGGGCGGCCATCAATCCGACCGGACCCGCCCCAGCGATCACAACGCTGTCGCCGGGTATCACGCCGGCCATCTCGGTGGCGTGGTAGCCGGTGGGGAAGATGTCAGAGAGCATGACGTAATCGTTCTCCCTCTCCTCCGCATCCTCGCCCAGGCGCAGCGCGTTGTGGTCACCGAAAGGCACGCGGAGCAGCTCCGCTTGGCCACCGCCATAGGTACCCATGTCGGCGAACCCATAGGCCGCTCCGGCGAATGATGGTTCGGGCTGGGTGGTGAGACAGTAGTTGGTCAGGCCGCGTTCGCAGTTCTTACAGAATCCGCACGAGATGTTGAACGGGAGCACAACCCGGTCTCCGACCCTGACCTTCTCCACGCCGCTACCGACTTCGATGACCTCCCCCATGTTCTCGTGACCGAACGTCCGGCCTACTTCGAAGGAGGTCCGCCCCTCGTACATGTGGAGGTCCGAGCCGCAGATGTTCGTCGTCGTGACCCTGACCAGGACATCGGTGGGTCGCTCGATCTTCGCGTCCGGGACGTCCTTCGTGCTGACCTGACGGGGTCCCTCGTACACCACTGCTTTCATGTCTACTCCGATCCGATTGTGTTGATCGATGTATTTCTGGCAAGGCCTCTCCGATGCCGGCCCCATAGGCAGCAAACGCCCCCAGGAATCTCGTGTCAAGGGGCTCGCCTTGAGTTGATGTGTAGCGATCGAGCCGGGATAGTGCCCGGGTCCGCTGCTCGATCCCAGAAAGCGCACAGTCATCCTCGCCCGTCGAGAGAAGCGCGAGTCCATCCGCGAAATCGCAGCAGCCGCTGGTATCTCTGTGGGAGCCGTGCACGGGGTGGTTGCCGCGCATGAGCGTCAGACGAAGACGGGGGTCTGAGCCAATGTTCGAGCCTGTAGACGAGGAGTACCGCACCTGCGGCGAGCGCGGAGCGGACTGTGAGCCGGAGCCGTTCGATGCCGGAGAAGGGCAAGGCGTCAGAATCGCCCTCGCATGCCCGACCCACGGTGTCCACAGCGTCGTGGACCCATTCGAGGGCAAGCGGTAGCTCGTAGTTCTACAACAGCGCCGCCGCCCTAAGCGAATGCGTGGCGGGAGCGCGTCGAAGAACGGGCTGGAAGTAGCACGGAAGCGCGGCAAGGACGGTGGCCGGCCGCGGGTGATCGACGACGACAAGCGCACTGTCATCCTCGCTCGTCGGGAACGGGGCCAGTCCATCCGCGAGATCGGAGCAACCACTGGCGTCTCCCTGGGGGCTGTGCTCGGCGTGGTATCCGAGGAAAAGGCAGGGGCCTCCTCGTCACGAGGGACGAGGAGGCCCATCGCATCGAGAGCACGTCCAGTTGAGGATCACCGTCTCGGACGGCTCCGGGAGCAGTTACTACTCATCCGACTCCGAGATCGCCTGTTCGAGCCGTTCGACCTTGGCGTCCAGCTCGCCCTCGTAGCCTGGACGAATGTCAGCCTTGATGACGAGAGAGACCCGCGAGCCGAATGGCTCAACGGCCTCTGTAGCACGCTTCACCACGCCGAAGACCTCGTCCCAGGTACCTTCAACCTCGGTGAACATGCTCGACGTCCTATTGGGCAAACCGGAGTCGCGGACGACCTTCACTGCGGCAGCGACAGCATCGTGGACTGATCCATCTTCGCAGCCAGTTCCGGACGGGGCAACGGAGAATGCAAGCAACATGGCGGTTCCCTCCTCAGATTCCTGCGGACCGGATGAAAGACCCATGTCCTCGATCGAGGATACTTGTGAACATCGCGTCGGTGCGGTTGGGCAGCCCGGATTCCCGGACGATGCGCACGGCGGCGGCCACCGCCTCGTGGACGGAGCCGTCGCCCGCGTCGGCACCGCCGGAGGGGGCCACGGAGAATGCCGCGAGCATCGTCAGCGCCCCGCGACGTCGAGCACGAGCGCATCGCCCTGGCCGCCGCCGCCGCACAGGGCCGCGACGCCCTTGCCGCCGCCGCGCCGGCCCAGCTCGCTGACGATCGCGAGCACCACGCGCGCCCCGGAGGCCCCGATGGGATGCCCCAGCGCGATCGCGCCGCCGTTGACGTTGACCTTCTCGGCATCGATCCCGAGGTCCTTCATGCTCGCCAGCGACACGGCGGCGAACGCCTCGTTGATCTCGTAGAGGTCGAACGCCGCGGCGTCGACGCCCTCGCGCTGCGCCGCCGCCTTGATGGCCTGGGAGGGCTGGTGCTGGAGCGTCGAATCGGGCCCGGCGGTCCACGCGTGGGCGCGGATCTCCGCGAGGATGGGGGCGCCGAGCTCCTCGGCCTTCGTCCGGCTCATGATGACGAGCGCTGCCGCGCCATCGGAGATCTGCGAGGCCGAGCCCGCCGTGATCGTGCCGTCCTTGCGGAAGGCCGGCTTGAGCTTGCCCAGCCCCTCGGCCGTCGTGTCCGGGCGCACGCCCTCGTCGCGGTCCACGACCGTCTCGCCCTTGCGCGACTTCACGGTCACCGGCGCGACCTCCTCGTCGAAGCGGCCGGCCTCCCACGCCGCCGCGGCGCGCTGGTGGGACTGCGCGGCGAACGCGTCCTGCTCCGCGCGGCTGAACTCCCGGTCGCCCTTGTTCGCATCGTCGGTCAGACCGCCCATCGCCTGATCGGTGAACGCGTCCCACAGCCCGTCGTAGTCCATGTGGTCGCGCACGGCGATCGTGCCGTACTTGTAGCCGGCGCGGGAGTGCTCGAGCATGTGCGGGGCGTTCGTCATGGACTCCTGTCCACCGGCCACGACGATGTCGTACTCGCCGGAGCGCACGAGCATGGCCGCATGGGTGATGGCGGAGATCCCGGAGAGGCAGAGCTTGTTGATCGTCTCCGCGGGCACGCTCATGGGGATCCCGGCCTTGGCCGCGGCCTGGCGCGCGGGGCCCTGCCCCTGGCCGGCCTGCAGCACCTCGCCCATGACGACGAACTGCACCTGCTCGGGCGAGATCCCGGCCCGCTCGATGGCCGCTCCGATCGCGTGGGCGCCCAGCTCCGGGGCGCTCAGCGAGCCCAGCGCGCCGGACATCCGGCCCAGCGGCGTGCGTGCGCCTGCAACGATGACTGCGTCTTCCATGTTCGCTCCTCGTCTGCGCTCGGTGCGCGGGTGTGCGCGGCATCCGCGCGATGGGCGCTGCGGGCGGCGATGCCCCGCGGCGCGGGCCGCCCGTGCGCTGCGCGCCGGGCCGTCGAGGCCCACCCTAGTGCAGTCCCCCGCAGCGCGGCGCGCCACCGGGGGCGCCCGCCCGGGCGCGGCGCTCAGCCCGCCCGCGGTTTGGGTCGATAGAGTGGGGACCAGCAGACAGGCGTGCGCCTGCGGGTGTCACCGCTGACACAGAGGCCAACAGACAGGAGATGGACCGTGTCGCCTTCCGATGAGTTCCGCACAGCCATGCGCGGCTATGAGAAGAACGAGGTCGAGGCTCGCATCGGCCAGCTCCGCCAGGAGATCGACTCGCTGCGCAAGGCGCTGGCCGACGCGCGCTCCCAGGTCATCACCGCCGACCGCGCCAAGCTCCAGATCGCCGGCGAGCTCTCCGAGGCCAGGGCGCAGCTGAAGAAGGCGAGCACGGACCAGGGCGAGGCGCAGGGCGCGCCCGGCAGCCGCATCGACCACCTGCTCAAGATCGCCGAGTCCCAGGCGCGCGAGACCCTGGCCCAGGCGACCGCGGATGCGGAGACGATCCGCAACAAGGCCCGCGCCGATGCCGCGAGCGCCCGCGCGCGCATGCACACGGAGAGCAACGACACGCTCAACAGCGCCCGCTCGGAGGCCGAGGCCACGACGCAGTCGGCGGAGCTGCGCGCCGCGGAGACGATCGCGTCGGCCGAGACCCGCGCCGAGGAGATCCGCGCCGCCGCCGAGCGCGAGGCCTCGCAGCTGCGCGAGACCGTCGCCGCGGAGGCCGCCGAGGCCCGCGAGTCGCTCAAGCGCGAGCTCGCCAGCCGCAGCGCCGACGCGGGCGCGGAGGCCGCCCAGCTCACCGCGCGGGCCAAGGAGGAGGCCGAGGAGCGCCTGAGCTCGGCGCGCGCCCAGGCCGAGCGGGTGACGAAGGAGGCCGATGCGCACGCGCAGCAGGTCACCTCCGAGGCCCAGGAGCAGGCCCGCGTCGCCACCGAGGGGGCGCGCGCGCAGGCCGAGCGCGTCACCCGGGAGGCCGCGGCCGAGGCCGAGCGCGTCACCGCCGAGGCGAATGCCGAGGCCGAGCGGCTGCGCACCGAGGCGCAGGAGGCCCATGCCGCGGCGCGCGCCGCGGCCGACGCGCTCGACGTCGAGCTCGCCGAGCGCCGCCAGGCGCACGAGAAGGACGAGCAGGAGCGCTTCGCCCGCGCCGCGGAGGAAAGCCGGCGCCTGCACGAGGAGGCGAAGGCGCGCGCGGCGAAGGCCGACGAGGAAGCCCGCGAGGCCGCCCAGCGCGCGGAGGCGGCGCGGCAGGAGGCCGTGGAAAAGGCCGACACGATCATCGCCGACGGCAGGAAGCGGGCCCAGGACCTCATCGCGGAGGCCCGCGCCACGGCCGAGGCGACCATTGAGGAGTCCTCCGCGGAGGCCAAGCGCAATGTCCAGGCCGCCCAGTCCCAGGTCGACCTGCTCACCAAGCAACGGCGCACGATCACCGCCCAGCTCGAGCAGCTGCGCTCGATGTTCTCCGCACCGGGGCTGTTCGAGGGCGTCGACTTCGACGACGACAAGTCCGATCAGGCCGCGAAGGCCGCGGTGCCCACCGAGCGCATCGCGTCCGAGTCCGAGCTGCGCGCGATCGCCGAGCGCGCCGATGCCGCGGCCGATGACGCGGAGGTCAGCGAGGCCCAGGCCGCGCCGATCGCCCAGGACCAAAACCAGGACTACGGCGAAGGACAGGGCCGAGGCCAGGACACGGCCCACGACTCGGCCCAGGATGCGGCCGACGGCGCCGCCGCGGGACAGGCGCCGGGCCGCGCGCAGGAGCAGGAAGCGCCGCGGGAGCCGCGCGCCGACACGCTCGTCATCGACGCCGAGGCCGTGAGCGCGCAGAGCGCTGACGGCCAGAGCGCGGAGGCGCCGACCACGCAGGCGATCGACGCGCAGGCGACGGAGGCCCACGAGGTGGTGGCCGACGGGGCGAAGGACGAGGTCTTCGACGCCGAGGGCAGCGCCGAGTTCGACGGCTCGCTCGACCACGGTGGGGAAGCCGACAAGCGCCTGCGCTGAGCCCCGCACCCACCCCACTCATCGACCACCAGCCGCGCCCGAGGCGCGGGCCCAGCGCGAGCTGGGCCCGCGCCTCGGGCGCTCACATGCGGCGGGTGCGGGCGTTGAAGCAGGCCGTGTGCCAGTGGCGCCGGCCCGTGACCCCCGTGCCGTAGCCGAAGTCGTCATCGGAGCGCCAGGCGATGGTGTGCGGCGTGGCGGCCGCGAGCTCCTGGTGGCAGCCGGGGCACGTGTAGACCTTGCCCGAGGCGCTGCCGCGCACCTGCTGGATGACCCACGTGCCGTCGGGCTCGACCACGGTGCGCCGCAGCGCGCTGACCGCGGCGCCCAGCTCCCGCTGGGGCCGCTGCCACTTGTTCGCGCGGCGCGAGGACGAGGACCGGGGCATGGGTGCAAGCGTAGTCTCGGCCGCCCGCCGCGCGCACGCCGCCCGGCGCCGGCCGGCGCGTTGCCCTCCACCGCGCGGCGTGGCTCCACTCACCGCGGTGCCGTTCGCACGGCGGCGCTCGGTAGGCTGGTGCCGTGCGATTGGTGATAGCGAACTGCAGCGTCGACTACGCGGGCCGGCTGACGGCCCACCTGCCCCTGGCCCCCCGGCTCATCATGCTCAAGGCCGACGGCAGCGTCCTCGTCCACTCCGACGGCGGGTCGTACAAGCCGCTCAACTGGATGACGCCGCCGGCCGCGCTCACGATCGCGGAGCCGAGCGCCGAGCAGGCCGAGGCCGGGATCGCGGAGATCTGGACGGTGCGGCAGGCCAAGACCGACGACCGGCTCGTCATCTCCGTGGCCGAGGTGCTCTCCGACACCCAGCACGAGCTGGGCGTGGACCCCGGGCTCACGAAGGACGGGGCCGAGGCCCACCTGCAGGAGCTGCTCGCCGAGCACATCGAGACCCTGGGCGAGGGGTACTCCACGATCCGGCGGGAGTACATGACCGCGGTGGGGCCGGTGGACATCCTCGCCCGCGACGCGCGCGGCGCGGCGGTGGCGGTGGAGATCAAGCGCCGCGGCGGCGTGGACGGCGTCGAGCAGCTCACCCGCTACCTCGAGCTCATGAACCGCGATCCGCTCCTGGCACCCGTGGCCGGGGTGTTCGCCGCGCAGGAGATCCGACCGCAGGCGCGCACGCTCGCCGAGGACCGCGGGATCCGCTGCGTGGTGCTCGACTACGACGAGCTGCGCGGGATGGACGACCCGGAGTCGCGGCTGTTCTGAGCCGGGCTCAGTAGTCGACGGCCTCGCGGACAATCGGGCAGGTCATGCAGTGCCCCCCGCCGCGCCCGCGGCCCAGCTCCGCGGAGTCGATCTCGATGACCTCGACGCCAGCGGCGCGCAGCAGCGCGTTCGTGTGGACGTTGCGGTCGTAGCCGACGACGACGCCCGGCTCGAGCGCCACGACGTTGTTGCCGTCGTCCCACTGCTCCCGCTCGGCCTGGTAGGCATTGCCGCCCGTGGGCACCGTGCGCAGCTTCGGCAGCCCGAGCGAGCGCGCGACGACGTCCATGAACGGCCGCACCTCGAGGGTGGCGGAGAAGCCGCGCCGGTGGTCGTCGGGGCGCAGCGTGATGGGCTTGATGCCGGCCACCACGTCGTCGAAGGCCGTGACGAGGTCCCGGTCGCAGAAGGAGAAGACGGTGTCCAGGTGCATCGAGGCCCGATCGCGGCCCATCGCGGCGACGACGACCTGCTCGGCCGCGCCCCCGTCGAAGAGCCGCATGGCCAGCTGCGAGATCGCCTGCCACGATGACCGCTCCCCCATGCCCACGAGGACGACCCCGTTGCCGATCGGCATGATGTCCCCGCCCTCCAGGCTCGCCAGCCCGTGCTGGCGGTCCGGATCGCCGTACCAGATCGAGAAGTCCTCGCCCGTGAAGCGCGGGTGGAAGCGGTAGATCGCGCTCGTGAGCATCGTCTCCTGCTGCCGCACCGGCCAGAACATGGGGTTGAGCGAGACGCCGCCGTAGATCCAGGCGGTGGTGTCGCGGGTGAACTGGGTGTTGGGCAGCGGGGGGAGGATGAATTCGGTGGGCACGCGGGAATCGGCGAGCACCCGCAGCACGTGCCCGGAGAAGTCCCGCGGCAGGTCCGCATACGCCAGGCCGCCGATGAGCGTCTCGGCCAGCCGGTCCGCGGGCATCTCCGCAAGGAAGGCGCGCAGCTCATCGCCGACGCCCAGGCCCACGAAGTCCGGGGTGAGCTTGCGGTCGAAGATCCACTCGCGGGCCTCGTCGATCGCGACGGTCTGGGCGAGCATCTCCTGCATCTCGAGGACCTCGATGCCGCGCCCGCGCATCATCGCGATGAACGCCTGGTGGTCTTCGCGGGCGCGCTGGACCCACAGCACCTCGTCGAAGAGCAGCTCCTCGCGGTTGCGCGGGGTCAGGCGCTGGTGGGCCAGCCCGGGCGAGCAGACCATGACGGTCTGGAGCCGGCCGACTTCCGACCACGCTCCGATCGGGGTGTGCGACATCGGGGATCCCTTCGCAGGTGCCGGGGCCGCCCCCGGGCAGGTGAGACCCAACCTACCCCAACCGGGCTGCCCCGGTGCCCCCGCGCGCAGGCGCCCCCGGCTACGGTGCCCACCGGCGCCGAGGCGCGGCGCGGCCCCCGCTCCCACGGTCGGGAGCGGGGGCCGGGTCCGGGCCCGCCCCGGGCGCGGTGCCGGCGGCCCGGCCCCCGCCTCGGGGCCGCCTCAGCCGGCGACGACCGAGGTGCCGGCGGTGCCCGCGACGAGGCCCTCGATGTCGGCGAGCGCGCCGATGACGGCCCGCCTGCCGGTCTCGCGGACGAAGTTGCAGGCGGCCTGCACCTTCGGGCCCATGGAGCCCGCGGCGAACTCGGAGCCCTCCGCCTCGGCCAGCGTCAGCTGCGGGATGAGCTCCTGCGCGCCGGTCCCCCAGTTGCGGTAGACGCCCTCGACATCGGTGGCGATGACGAGCACGTCCGCGTCCAGGTGGGCGGCGAGCATGGCGGCGGCAAGGTCCTTGTCGATGACCGCCTCGATGCCGCGCAGGATGCCGTCGGAGCCGAGCACCGTGGGGATGCCCCCGCCGCCGGCGCAGATGACGAGCGTGCCGGACTCGACGAGGAGCTTGATGGGCTCCTCCTCGATGACGCGCACCGGCAACGGTGAGGGCACAACTCGCCGGAAGTAGGGGCCGTCGGGCGCGATCGCCCAGCCCTTCTCCTCCGCGAGCCGGTTCGCCGCGTCCTCGTCGTAGACGGGCCCGATGAACTTCGTCGGGTGCTCGAACGCGGGGTCGTCGGGATCGACCTCCGTCATCGTCAGCACCGTCACGAGGTGCTGCTCGGGGGGCATGACGTTGCCGAGCTCCTGTTCGAGCATGTAGCCGATCATCGCCTCGGACTCGGCCCCCAGGACGTCGAGGGGGTAGGCCTCGACGTCCGTGTAGGCCGCCGCCTGGAGGGCGAGCAGACCCACCTGGGGGCCATTGCCGTGGGCGACCACGACCTCGTTCTCCCCGGAGATCCGCGCGATCCGCTCCGCGGCGATCGCGATGTTCGCGCGCTGGTTGGCCGCGGTGAGCGGCTCCCCGCGCTTGAGCAGGGCGTTGCCGCCCAGTGCCGTGAGGACTCGCATGATCCCTCCCTCAGCCCATCGTCGAGACGAGGACGGCCTTGATCGTGTGCATGCGGTTCTCCGCCTGGTCGAAGGCGATGTTGTAGGAGGACTCGAAGACCTCCTCGGTCACCTCGATGCCCCCGGCCAGCTGCGGGTACTGCTCCGCGATCTGCTTGCCCACCTTCGTCTCCGAGTTGTGGAACGCGGGCAGGCAGTGCATGAAGCGCACGCGCGGATTGTGCGCCGCCTCGATGAGGTCCATGTTGACCTGGAACGGCAGCAGCGCGTCCACGCGCTCGCCCCAGCTCTCGATGGGCTCGCCCATGGAGACCCACACGTCCGTGTGGATGAAGTCCACGCCGTCCACGGCCTCCTTCGGATCGTCGGTGATCATGATGCGCGCACCGGACTCCTTGGCCCAGTCGCGGCACTTGGCCACGAGCTCGTCGTCCGGCTGGAGGGCCTTCGGGGCGGCGATGCGCACGTCCATGCCCAGCTTGGCGCCCAGCAGCAGCAGCGAGCGGCCCATGTTGTTGCGGGCGTCGCCCACGTAGGCGTAGGCGATGTCGTACATGGGCTTGTCCGAGTGCTCGATCATCGTGAGCGCGTCGGCGAGCATCTGGGTGGGGTGGAACTCATCGGTGAGGCCGTTGAAGATCGGCACGCCGGCGAACTCCGCGAGCTCCTCGACCGTGTGCTGGCTGAAGCCGCGGTACTCGATCGCGTCGTACATCCGCCCGAGCACGCGGGCGGTGTCCTTCATCGACTCCTTGTGCCCGATCTGCGAGGACGTGGGGTCGATGTAGGTGACGTTCGCGCCCTGGTCGTAGGCGGCCACCTCGAACGCGCAGCGGGTGCGGGTCGAGGTCTTCTCGAAGATGAGCGCGATGTTCTTGCCCGTGAGCGTCGGCTGCTCGGTGTGGGAGTACTTGGCGCGCTTGAGGTCGCGGGCCAGGTCGATGAGGAAGCGCAGCTCCTGGCCGCTGTGGTGGGTCAGCGAGAGCAGGTTGCGGTTGAGCAGGTTCATGCCCATGGTGGTCTCCTTCTGCTGGTGGTACGGGGATGGTCGTGGGTTCGGTCCCGGGCCCGAGGTGCGGGCCCGGGGCGCCGCGCCGGCGGGGTCCGCCGGCGCGGCGGCGCTCAGTAGTCCACGGGGTCGCGGGTGATGGGGCAGGTCATGCAGTGCCCGCCGCCGCGGCCGCGGCCCAGCTCGCCGGAGTTGATCGTGATGACCTCGACGCCGGCCTTGCGCAGCTGGGTGTTCGTGTGGGTGTTGCGGTCGTAGCCGATGACGACGCCCGGGGACAGGGCGACGACGTTGTTGCCGTCGTCCCACTGCTCGCGCTCGGACTGGTAGGCGTTGCCGCCGGTGGGCACCTCGCGCAGCTTCGACAGCCCGAGGGCCGCGGCGACGACGTCGGTGAAGGGCCGCTTCTCCATGGTCACGGAGAAGCCGCGCTCGCGGTCGGCCGGGCGCAGGGAGATCGGCCGGATCGTGTCGACGACGTCGCGGAAGACCGTCACGAGGTCGCGGTCGCAGAACGAGAACACCGTGTCCAGGTGCATCGAGGCGCGGTCGCGGGCCATCGCGGCGACGATGATGTGCTGCGCGGCGCCCTGGGCGAACAGGGACTGCGCGAGCTGCGAGATGGCCTGCCACGAGGACCGCTCCCCCATCCCGATGAGGACGACCCCGTTGCCCACGGGCATGATGTCGCCGCCCTCCAGGCTCGACAGCCCGTGGTTGGCGTCGACGTCGCCGTACCAGGTTGAGAACTCGCGATCGGCGAACTTCGGGTGGAACCGGTAGATCGCGGCGTCGAGCATCGTCTCCTGCTGGCGCACCGGCCAGTGCATGGGGTTGAGCGTGACGCCGCCGTAGATCCACGCGGTGGTGTCGCGGGTGAACTGCGTGTTGGGCAGGGGCGGGAGGAGGAAGTCCGTGGGCACGTGCGCCCCGGCCAGGGCCACGATGACCGAGCGGTTGAAGTCCGCCGGCAGGTCCGCGTAGGCCAGCCCGCCGATGAGGTAGTCGGCGAGCTGGTTCGAGGGCAGCTCGTCGAACCAGGCGCGCAGCTCCTCGTCCACGCCCAGGCCCACCATGTTGGGGCTGAGCTTGCGGTCGAGGACCCAGGCGCGGGCCTTCGGCTGCTCGAGGATGTCGCGCAGCAGGTCGTGCATCTCGAGGACGTCCACCCCGCGATCGCGCATCTTCGCGATGAAGTCGAGGTGGTCGCTCTTGGCCTTCGCGACCCACAGGACCTCGTCGAACAGGAGCTCTTCGCAGTTGCGGGGGGTCAGGCGCTGGTGGGCGAGGCCCGGGGTGCAGACCATGACCTCGCGCAGCGTGCCGACCTCCGACCAGGCTCCGATGGCTGGTGCATTCATGGTGTTCCATCCTTTCGATGTGCGGTGCAGACCGCGTCAGGAGTGCAGCCCGCGGTCGCGGGGCTGCGTGGGACAGCTGGGGCGGGAGGCGCGCCTCCCGCGGGGCCGCAGCGGTGGTTCGCTGCGGCCCGGGGCCCCGCTCAGCCCAGGAGGCTGAGCGAGCCGTTGGCCAGGCGGATGACCGCGATGACGGCGCCGAGCGCGAATGCCGCGAGCACGAGGAGCTCCCACCAGGTGAAGAGCCTCTTCGCGTGCTGTTCGCGCTTGGCCCAGATGTAGACGACCACACCCGGCAGGTAGATGAGGGCGGAGAGCAGCAGGCTGCCGAGCCCCGCCGCCACGAGCAGCCAGATGCCGTAGGCCACCGCGATGATGGACAAAATGAGATCGCGCACCCGGCCCTTCCTGTGCGCCCCGGTGTAGGTGTCGCCGGTGGCGGTGACCTCGAGGGCATAGCCCGCGGAGAGCAGGTAGGGCAGGAGGATGAGCGCCGCGGCCAGCGTGGCCATGGCCAGGTAGACGTCTTCGGAGAAGAACGTGAGGATGAGGATCGCCTGGCACAGCCCGTTCGTCACCCACAGCGCGTTGGCGGGCGCGTGGTGCTTGTTGAGCTTGCCGAAGAACGTCGGCATGGTGCCGTCGGAGCCGGGCACCTGCATCGTCTCGCCGCACAGCAGGATCCAGGCGAGCAGGGCGCCCAGCAGCGAGACGATGACGCCCACGCTGATGAAGACCGAGCCCCAGGGGCCCACGACGGCGGCGAGCACATCGCCCATGGAGGCATCGCCCAGGCCGGCGAGCTCCGCGCGCTGCATAATGCCCATGGACAGCAGGTTGACGGCCACGAGCATGGCGAGCACGGCCAGGAAGCCGATGATGGTGGCCTTGCCGACGTCGCTGCGCTTGCGGGCGCGCTGGGAGTAGATCGAGGCGCCCTCGATGCCGATGAAGACCCACACGGTCACGAGCATCATGTTCTTCGTCTGCGTGAGCACGGAGCCCAGCCCGGAGTTCTCACCCCAGAAGTCGAAGGAGAACAGGTCGTACTTGAACCCGATCGCGCAGATGACGATGAAGACGATGAGCGGCACGATCTTCGCGATCGTCGTCACGGTGTTGACGAACGCGGCGGTCTGGACGCCCTTGATGACGAGCAGGTGCGTGAGCCACAGCAGCACGGAGGCGCAGAGGATGGCGATGGGGGTGTTGCCGCCCTTGAACGCGGGGACGAACTTGCCGATCGTGGAGAACAGCAGCACGAGGTAGCCCACGTTGCCGATGAGGGCGGAGAGCCAGTAGCCCCAGGCCGAGTTGAAGCCGATGTACGAGCCGAACCCGGCGCGGGCGTAGGCGTAGATGCCGTTGTCGAGCTCCGGCTTGCGGTTGGCGAGGAACTGGTAGACGAAAGCGAGCGAGATCATGCCGACGCCCGTGATCGTCCAGCCGATGATGACGGGGCCCGCTGCGGCGACCGAGGCGATGTTCTGCGGGAGCGAGAAGATGCCACCGCCGATCATCGAGCCGATGACGAGGGCGAGGAGCGCCGGCAGGGACAGTCCGCCCGGGGCGGTGCCCGCGGCGGGGGCTTTCGACTCCGTTGTCGTAGACATTGGCATCCTTTCACCAATCGGGGTGACTCCCAGCGGCGGAATTTCCGCTGCGATACGTACACCCGCGCTATGGGAAATACGCTAGTCGGGCCCGCGCCGGGAAACTCCGAAAAGGGCTCGTTTGAGTCCTGGATCACACGTTTTATCTGCCTGCCGACCCCGATTTGTCCGTTATACGATACGGCGGATGAAACAGGCTCTTCACGAACGAGGGTGTAGTCGGTTGAGCGCGTCGGTGGCCGGGTAGGGGTCGAGGTCTCCCGGATGATGGAAGTTCTTCACGCTCGCCATCCCGAAAGACCTCGACGTGCTCCACCCTACTTTCGCGACCCCTGACCTGACCACGTTCTGCCGCCTCGACGAGCTCGGCCTCGTCGCCGTCGGCCACCTGATCGAGCCGGATCGGGCCACGATCGAATGCCGCGTCGTCGGGGACGACCCGTGGTGTCGGAAGTGCGGTGTCGAGGGCGTGCCGCGGGACACGGTCACGCGTCGACTGGCGCACGAGCCGTTCGGGCACCGGCCGACGACCCTGCTGGTGCGGGTGCGCCGGTACCGGTGCGGACACTGCCGGCGCACGTGGCGGCAGGACATGACGCGGGCAGCGGCGCCGCGTGCGAAGATCTCCCGCGGCGGCCTGGAGTGGGCGCTGCGGGGCATCGTCATCGACCACCTCACCGTCACCCGCGTCGCCGCAGGTCTCGGGGTGTCCTGGAGTGCCGCGAACGCCGCCGTCCTCGCGGAAGGCAAGCGGCGCCTGATCGACGACCCCGCCCGGTTCGACGGGGTCACCACGATCGGTGTCGACGAGCACGTCTGGCGACACACGAGGCTGGGCGACAAGTACGTCACCGTGATCATCGACCTCACGCCCGCGAGGAACAAGACCGGGCCGGCGAGGCTGCTGGACATGGTCGAGGGCCGCTCCAAGGCGGTGTTCAAGCAGTGGCTCGCCGCCCGCCCTGCGGACTGGGCGAAGCGGATCGAGGTGGTCGCGATGGACGGCTTCGCCGGGTTCAAGACCGCTGCCGCCGAGGAACTCCCCGACGCCGTCCCCGTCATGGACCCGTTCCACGTGGTCCGCCTCGCCGGCGACGCGCTGGATGTCTGCCGGCGTCGGGTCCAGCAAGACACCACTGGTCACCGCGGGCTCAAGGGCGACCCGCTCTACAAAGCCCGCCGCACCCTGCACACCGGGGCGAGCCTGCTCACCGACCGGCAGCGGGCACGCCTGGACGCAGTGTTCGCGAGCGAGGAGCACGTCGAGGTCGAGGCGACCTGGGGCATCTACCAGCGCATCGTCGCGGCCTACCGGGAGCCCGACAAGAAGAAAGCGAAGGCGATGATGCAGGAGGTGATCGCTGCGATCAGCAGCGGCGTTCCCGCGGCGCTCGTCGAGGTCCGCAAGCTCGGCCGGACCATGAAGCAGCGGGCGGGCGACATCCTCGCGTTCTTCGACCGCCCCGGCACCAGCAACGGCCCGACCGAGGCCATCAACGGGCGACTCGAACACCTCCGCGGCTCCGCCCTCGGCTTCCGCAACCTCACCCACTACATCGCTCGGTCGCTGCTCGAAGCCGGAGGGTTCAGACCCGCGCTACACCCTCATTCGTGAAGAGCCATGAAACAGGCGCGTCGAGACCGGCCGCGCACGCCCACCGACGCACAGGCGGGCCGTACTTGAGCGTCTGACCTGCATGAACGCACCGTTAACCGCGGGCGTCTGACGGGTGCGCTGCCCGCACCGAGCCTCCCGGAGAGCCCACCCTCGCCACCCCCGACGGTCGTGCGCAGGAGAGCAGGAGGCACCGCCGCGGGGGCAGGGAATATCCGCAGCGCATTGCTGCGCGGATATTCCAAACGCCGCATGAATATGCATCGCAATGAATGCATAGGAGATCCCGAATGAATGCGCGAAGAATGAATGCGCCGCAGCGCTCCGCGCCCCCCGGACGCAGGATCGCCGCCGGCGACGGACTGCCGCCCGCAGCCCCGGCACGCCAGCACCCCGCATCCCAACGTCCCAACGCCCCGACACCCCGCGACCCCGGCACCCCGGGGCCGCGGCCGCCTCAGAGCTCGGGCGGGAGGATGTCGGGGCGCTCGCTGCGGGCCACCGTCGCCCCGAGCGCGCGCAGCTGGGCGTCGAAGTGCTCGTAGCCGCGGTCGATGTGGCTGACCCCGGAGACCTCGGTGCGCCCGTGCGCGGCGATGCCCGCGATGACGAGCGCGGCGCCCGCCCGGATGTCGGAGGCCTCCACCTCGGCCCCGGAGAGGCGCTGAACGCCCGTAATGAGCGCGTGGTTGCCGTCCACGCTCACCTGCGCGCCCAGCCGGGCGAGCTCGCTGACGAAGCGCCAGCGCGCCTCGAAGAGGTTCTCCGTCAGCAGGCCCTCGCCGTCGGCCACCGCGTTGAGCGCGACGACGAAGGGCTGCAGGTCGGTGGGGAACCCCGGGTAGGGCAGCGTGGAGACGCGGATGCTGTGCGGCCGCGCCGGGCCCACCACCCGGAATCCGCCGTGGGGGGCGTCGAGCTCGGTGACCCGGGCGCCGGCGGCCTCGAGCTTGTCGAGCACATTGGGCAGCAGCCCGGGATCCGCCCCGAGGACCTCGACATCGCCGCCGGTGATCGCGGCAGCGAAGCCCCAGGTGCCGGCCACGATCCGGTCGCCCACGCAGCGGTGCTCCACCGGGTGCATCCGCGCCACGCCCGTGACGGTGAGCGTCGACGTCCCGATGCCCTCGATGTGGGCGCCCATCTGCACGAGCAGCGAGCAGATGTCGATGATCTCCGGCTCCTTGGCCGCGTTCTCGATCCGCGTGGTGCCGCGGGCCAGGCACGCGGCCATGACGAGGTTCTCCGTGGCCCCGACGGAGGGGAAGTCCAGCCGGATCTCCGCGCCCGTCAGCCCCTCGGGCGCCGCGGCGACGAAGTACCCGTGCTCCAGGCGCACCTGCGCGCCGAGGGCCCGCAGGCCGGCCTCGTGGAGGTCGAGGCCCCGTGAGCCGATCGCGTCGCCGCCCGGCAGCGCCACCTCGGCCGAGCGCATGCGGCCCACGAGCGGGCCGAGCACGGAGATCGAGGCGCGCATGGCCCGCACCAGCTCGTAGTCGGCCTTGATGCCCGGCGCCTCGGGCACGTCGATGGCGACGGTGCCCGCCGCCTCGTCGTAGTCGACGGCGCAGCTCAGGCGCTCGAGCAGCTTGGCCATGATGGCGACGTCGAGGATCGCCGGGACATTGGTGATGACGGAGCGGCCGGGGGCCAGCAGGCACGCGGCCATGAGCTTGAGGACGCTGTTCTTGGCGCCGCGCACCTCGACGCGGCCGCGCAGGTGGGCGGGGCCCTCCACGGAGAGGATCTCCATCAGGTGAACCGTCCGATCGCAAGGTTGTAGCCGGGAGGGGAGGACTCGAGCCAGGAGGACAGAGCGGACACCGCATCGCGCTCGAGCGCGAGCCGGGTCTCCGACGGCTGTCCAGCGTGGTCCCCGCAGCGCAGGACGATGACCTGCGCGTCGGCGAGGACGCTGTGGCGCTCGCCGTCCGCGGGCTCGCTGCGGGCCGCGATGACCATGTCCGCGCGGGGCAGGCGGATGGCGGGGCGGCGCGAGAAGCCGAAGACGGGGTACCAGTTGAACGTCGTGGCGGTGAGGAGGCCCACCCCTAGACGCCAGCGTGGGCGAGGGGTTCCCTCGCCCACGCGGATGGAGCAGTCGAACGAGCCGGCCATGCGGCTCATGGCGCGCCGACGCGAGGTCAGCGCGTACGCGACGATGAGTCCCAGGCCTGCCGCCGAGAGCAGAATGAGCAGCAGGGCTGACGGGTTCACGGTCGCGGGGTGGGGCTCAGACCAGCTCGGCCTGATCCGCGACGACCGTCACGCGGTCGTTCTCCACCGACAGGAATCCCCCGTCGGCCTTCGCGCGGATGTGCTCGCCGCCGGTCGTGAGGATCCGGACCTCTCCCCCGGCCACGAGCGCCATGACGGGCTCGTGGCCGGCGAGGATGCCGATGTCGCCGTCCCAGGTCTTCGCGACCACGCGCGAGGCCTCACCGGACCACACGGCGTGGTCCGCGGCCACCACGGTCACGTTGAGGGCCATGGGTCAGTTCTCCTTCTTGAGCTTCTCGTAGTTGGCGAGCACGTCCTCGATCGGGCCGACGTTGAAGAACGCCTGCTCCGGGATGTGGTCGTATTCGCCGTCGCAGATGCCCTTGAAGCCCGCGATCGTGTCCTTGATCGACACGGTGGAGCCCTCGACGCCCGTGAACTGCAGCGCCGTGTAGGTGTTCTGCGAGAGGAATTGCTCGATGCGGCGCGCACGGTGCACGGTGAGCTTGTCCTCCTCGGAGAGCTCGTCCACGCCGAGGATCGCGATGATGTCCTGCAGCTCCTTGTTCTTCTGCAGGATCTGCTTGACCCGCACCGCGGTGTCGTAGTGCTCCTGGCCCACGTACAGCGGGTCGAGGATGCGCGAGGTCGACGTCAGCGGATCGACGGCCGGGTAGAGGCCGCGCGAGGCGATGTCGCGCGAGAGCTCCGTCGTCGCGTCGAGGTGCGCGAACGTCGTCGCCGGCGCCGGGTCCGTGTAGTCGTCGGCCGGCACGTAGATGGCCTGCATCGAGGTGATCGAGTGGCCGCGCGTCGAGGTGATGCGCTCCTGGAGCACGCCCATCTCATCGGCCAGCGTGGGCTGGTAGCCCACCGCCGAGGGCATGCGGCCCAGCAGCGTCGACACCTCGGAGCCCGCCTGCGTGAAGCGGAAGATGTTGTCGATGAACAGCAGCACGTCCTGGTTCTGCACATCGCGGAAGTACTCCGCCATGGTCAGGCCCGTCAGGGCGATGCGCAGGCGGGTGCCCGGCGGCTCGTCCATCTGGCCGAACACGAGGGCCGTCTTGTCGAGCACGCCCGACTCGTCCATCTCGAAGATGAGGTCGTTGCCCTCGCGGGTCCGCTCGCCCACGCCGGCGAACACGGAGACGCCGCCGTGGTCCTGCGCGACGCGGGTGATCATCTCCTGGATGAGCACGGTCTTGCCGACGCCGGCGCCGCCGAACAGGCCGATCTTGCCGCCCAGCACGTACGGGGTCAGCAGGTCGATGACCTTGATGCCCGTCTCGAACATCTGGGTCTTCGACTCGAGCTGGTCGAAGTTCGGCGCCTCGCGGTGGATGGGCCAGCGCTCGGTGATCTCGTAGGGCTCCTCGATCATCGACGTGTTGAGCACATCGCCGGTGACGTTGAAGACCTTGCCCTTCGTGACGTCGCCGACCGGCACCATGATGGGCGCGCCGGAGTCGATGACCTCCTGGCCGCGGACCAGGCCGTCGGTGGGCTGCAGCGAGATGGCGCGGACAATGCCGTTGCCCAGCTGGAGCTCGACCTCGAAGGTGACCTTGCGGGTGCCCTCCGAGAGCTGCACCTCGGTGGACAGCGAGTTGTAGATGGCGGGCACGGCGTCGAGCGGGAACTCGATGTCGACGACGGGGCCGATCACGCGTGAGATACGGCCGACCGACTTCTGAGTCTGGGTGGTATCCGGAACTGTGGCAGTCATGTTCTCTTTCTTCTCTGCTCTTCTCGCCGCTCAGTCGTCGGCACCGGATGCCGCAAGGGCATCGGCGCCGCCGACGATCTCGGAGATCTCCTGGGTGATTTCGGCCTGGCGGGCCGTATTCGCCATGCGGGTGTAGGTCTTGATGAGGTCGTCGGCGTTCTCGACCGCGGTGTGCATCGCCTGCTGGCGGGCGGCCTGCTCGCTCGCCGCCGAGTTCAGCAGCGCGGTGAGGATGCGCGAGTCGATGTACTTGGGCAGCAGCGCATCGAGCACCGCCTCCGCGCTCGGCTCGAACTCGTAGAGCGGGAACACCTCGTCGTGCGCGGGGTGCCCGGCACCGGTGCCGGCGCCGCTGCCGGCACCGGCCTCGTGGGCGTCCACGACCGCCAGCGGCAAGAGCCTGCGGTACTGCGGATCCTGGCTGACGCTCGAGACGAAGCGGGTGTCGACGAGGTAGATCTCGTCGACGCCGCCGTCCTCGAAGGGACGGTGGAAGTCCGCGAGCAGGGCCTCGCCGATCTCCGCCGCGTGCTCCGCGGTCGGCGCCTCGGAGAAGCCGGTCCAGGCCCGGCGGATCTCACGGTCGCGGAACGTGTAGTACGTCTCCGCCTTGCCGCCCACCGTGAACAGCGCCACGTCCTTGCCGTCGCGGCGCAGCAGCGTCACGAGCTCCTCGGCCTTGCGGATGAGGTTGGCCGAGTAGGCGCCCGCGAATCCGCGGTCGGGGCCGATGACGAGCACCGCCGCGCGGCGGATCTCCTCCGGCTCGACCGTGAGCGTGTGCGCGACGTTCGACTGCGTCGCCACCGCCGCCACCGCCCGGGTGAGGGCGGAGGCGTACGGCGACGCCGCGTGCACGCGGTCGATGGCCTTCTGGATGCGCGAGGCAGCGATGAGCTCCATGGCCTTGAAGATCTTGCGCAAGGACTGGGTCGAGTTGATCTTCGCCTTGAAGACCCGCTGCTGGGCTCCCATCAGCTCTTCCTTTCGTTCGTCGTCATGAAGATGCGGCTCAGCGCTTCTTCTGCGTGACGATCTGCTCCTGCTGGACGTCGTCGGCCTGCGCGGCCTCGAACTCCTCCGTGCCGGCGCCGGAGCCCTCCTCAGTGGGCTGGAACTCCTGGGCGAAGGCGTCGGTGGCCTTCTTGAGCTCGGCGAGCACATCGCCGCCCAGCTTGTCCTTGAGCTCCCCGATCGTCGTGAGCAGGTTCGTCTTGCGCTCGAGGTAGTCGTGGTACTCGGCCTCGAAACGCAGGACGTCGGAGACGGGGATCTCGTCGAGGTAGCCCTCGGAGCCCGCCCAGATCGACACCGTCTGCTTGGCGGCCGACATCGGCTGGAACTGGCCCTGCTTGAGCAGCTCGGTCATGCGCGCGCCGCGGTCGAGCTGGCGGCGGGTCACCGGGTCGAGGTCCGAGGCGAACATCGCGAACGCCTCGAGCGAGCGGTACTGCGCGAGCGTGAGCTTGAGCGTGCCGGACACGCCGCGCAGCGGCTTCGTCTGGGCCGAGCCGCCCACGCGCGACACGGACACGCCCACGTCGACGGCGGGGCGCTGGTTCGCGTTGAACAGGTCCGACTGCAGGAAGATCTGCCCGTCGGTGATCGAGATGACGTTCGTCGGGATGAACGCGCCGACGTCGTTGGCCTTCGTCTCGATGATCGGCAGGCCGGTCATCGAACCGCCGCCGAGCGCGTCGGAGAGCTTCGCGCAGCGCTCCAGCAGGCGCGAGTGCAGGTAGAAGACGTCGCCCGGGTAGGCCTCGCGGCCCGGCGGACGGCGCAGCAGCAGCGAGATCGCACGGTAGGCCTCGGCCTGCTTGGACAGGTCGTCGAAGACGATGAGGACGTGCTTGCCCTCGTACATCCAGTGCTGGCCGATCGCCGAGCCCGTGTAGGGGGCGAGGTACTTGAAGCCGGCGGGGTCCGAGGCGGGCGCGGAGACGATCGTCGTGTACTCGAGCGCGCCGTTGTCCTCGAGCGCGCGGCGCACGGAGGCGATCGTCGAGCCCTTCTGGCCGCAGGCGACGTAGATGCAACGGACCTGCTTCGTCGGATCGCCCGACGCCCAGTTCTCGCGCTGGTTGATGATCGTGTCGAGCGCGATCGCGGTCTTGCCGGTCTTGCGGTCGCCGATGATGAGCTGGCGCTGGCCGCGGCCCACCGGGATCATCGCGTCGATGGCCTTGAGGCCGGTCTGCAGCGGCTCCTTGACCTCCTTGCGGTCCATGACGCCGGCGGCCTGCAGCTCGAGCTCGCGGCGGCCCACGGTCTCGATGTCACCGAGGCCGTCGACCGGGTTGCCGAGCGGATCGACGACGCGGCCCAGGTAGCCGTCGCCCACGGGCACGGAGAGCACCTCGCCCGTGCGGTAGACGTCCTGCTCCTCGGCGATGCCGGAGAACTCGCCCAGGATGACGACGCCGATCTCGCGCTCGTCGAGGTTCTGAGCCAGGCCCAGCGTGCCGTCTTCGAAGCGCAGGATCTCGTTGGCCATCGTGCCGGGCAGGCCGGAGACGGACGCGATGCCGTCGCCTGCCGTGACGACCTTGCCGACCTCGGTCCTATCAGCGGCCTCGGGCTTGTACGACTCGACGAATCGGCCCAGGGCGCCCCGGATCTCCTCCGGGGAGATTGTCAGTTCCGCCATTGCGGTTTCCCTGCTTCCTTCATTCCTCGCAGCGACCCAGCGGACCGCCGCCTGCGTATGTGTGTGTGGGCTCAGCCGACGAGCCGCCGGCGGAGGTCCGCCAGGCGATCCGCGATGGTGGCGTTCATGACCTCGTCGCCGATCTGCACGCGCACGCCCCCGACGACCGCGGGGTCGACGTGGACGTTGAGCACGAGGCGCCGTCCGAAGGAGGCGGACAGCGCGCCGGCCAGCCGCTGCGCCTGGTCGGCGCTGAGCGGACGGGCGACGGTGACGTCGGCCACCGAGCGCTGCTGGCGGAACGCGAGGATCTCGCTGTAGTTCTCCAGCGCCTCGGTCACGCGCTTGCCGCGCGGGTGCACCGCGGCCTGCGTGGCGAGCTCGACGGTCTCCTCGGCGGCCCGGCCGCCCAGCAGGTTCGCCACGAGCTCGGCCTTCGCGGCCCCGGACGCTGCGGACTCGAACGCGAGGTCGAGCTCCGGCTCGGAGACGATGAGGCGGGTGAAGCGGAAGATCTCCTCTTCGACCTCGCCGAGCCGGCCCTGGGCCTGCGCCTGCGCCGCGACCGCGGTGACGCCCGCGGTCTCGAGCGCCGTCACGAGGTCCTGCCCGCGCGCCCAGCGGCGCGCGGCGGCCTTCGCGGCGACCTCGAGGGCGGTGGCGTCGACCCTGCCGCCGAACACGGAGGACAGCAGGCCGCGCTTGGCGTCCGCGGCGATCGCCGCATCCGCCAGGGCGCGGCGCAGCGGTGCGCTGTCGGCGAGCACGCCGACCATGGCCAGCAGGCCGCCGCCGAGGCCCGTCGCCAGGCCCGCGTCGATGCCCGCGTTCGCGTCCTCGAGCGTGAGGGCGAGCGAGTTCCTGCTCGACTGGAGCATCAGTTCTCCTTGGAGGCCGCGGCCGGGGTCTGCTTCTCCAGGTCGGAGATGAACCGGTCGACGACGTTCGCGGCGCGGGCATCGTCGGTGAGCGTCTCGCCCACGATGCGCCCGGCCAGGTCCGTCGCCAGGCTGCCGACCTCGCCGCGCAGCGAGACCATGGCGGCCTGGCGCTCGGCCTCGATCTGCACCTTGGCCTGCGCGGTGATGCGCTCGGCCTCGTCGGCGGCGCGCTGCTTCATCTCGGCGATGATCTGCGCGCCCTCCTCCTGGGCCTCGGCGCGCATGCGCGCGGCCTCGGCCCGGCCGTCGGCGAGCTGCTTCTGGTACTCCTGAAGCGCGGCATCGGCTTCCGCCTGCACCTTCTCGGCCTTCTCGATGCCGCCCTGGATGCGCTCGGCGCGCTCGTCCAGGGTCTTCTTGAAGGCGGGCAGCACCATCTTCCAGAACACGAGGAAGATGACGATGAAGACGACCGCGCTCCAGAAGATGTCGTAGACCGCGGGGATGAGCGGGTTCGGCGTCTCTTCCGCGGCGATGAGCATGGGAGTCATGGAGGTGGTCACCCTGTTCTTACTTCAGGAAGAACGGCGTCGCGATGCCGATGAGGGCCAGCGCCTCGATGAGGGCGATGCCGATGAACATGAGGCCGCGGAGCTGGTTGGCCATCTCCGGCTGGCGGGCGGTGCCCTCGATGGTCTTGCCGATGACGATGCCGAGGCCGACGCCCGGGCCGATCGCGGCGAGGCCGTAGCCCACGGTGGAGAGCGAGCCGTTCATTTCAGCGAGAATATCCACTTGGGAGTTTTCCTTTCGGTTGCGCCCCGGCCCGTGCCGGAGCGTGCAGCGGTGCGTTCAGGGGGTCGGTGCGGGTCAGTGCTCGGCCGAGGCGGCCTGGCGGATGTAGACGGCGGCCAGCAGCGCGAACACGTAGGCCTGCAGCAGGGCGATGAGGATCTCGAGCAGCGTGACGAAGAAGCCGCCGGCGATTGTGATGATCCCGAAGAACTTGAAGCCCAGGGAGGCGTCGAAGAAGAAGAACCAGGTCGCGGAGAAGCACAGCACGAGCAGCAGGTGGCCCACGATCATGTTGCACAGCAGTCGCAGCGTCAGCGTGAAGGGCTGGATGACGAACTTCGTGAGCGCCTCGATGGGGACCATGAGAAACTGCAGCGGCAGCGGAACGCCCGGCAGCACGAGGGCGTTCTTGAGGTAGCCGAAGAGGCCCAGCTCGCGGATGCCCTCGATGTGGTAGCTGAAGTACACGATGAGCGCGAGCAGCAGCGGCACGCCCACGACCGAGGAGCCGGGGATGTTGAGGAACGGGATGATGCCCGTGATGTTGAGCGCCAGCACCATGAAGAAGATCGTCGTGATGAGCGGCAGGAAGCGCTCGGCCATCTTCTTGCCCATCGAGTCCTCGGCGATGCTCACCCGCACGAAGTCGAGGGTCATCTCCATGACCGACTGCCCGCGGCTGGGGACGAGCTTGAGCCGGCGGGCGCCGATGGCGAACACCGCGCACAGCGCCAGGGCGGCGATGACGCGGATGATCATGATGCGGTTCATCTCGAACGGCGTGCCCTCGAAGAGGACCGCGGGCGGGAAGAACTCCATGATGCTCGGGGCGTGGAAGCCGCCTTCGGCCAGAACGGTGGTCGCAATCGCCATGTCTTCGGTATTTCTCCCACATCCGGGCCCGAGGTCATCGGACCGCACCGGTTCGCCGGGCGCCGGGGCGACACCGCCCCAGGGCTCTCACAGAAGCATTCTGTGCGGGGGCTTGGCGCCCATCGCGCACGCGCCCCACTCTACCAATCGGGCCTTGCAGTTCACAAATCCTCGACAGCCGGCCGCGCGCCGCCTGAGTGCGCTCGCCGGCGCTCCCACCGGGGCCGTGGAGGCCGGCGGCCCGCCGCGGACGGGCTCAGCCGGCCTCGGGGTCGACGTAGGGGATCCGGGCGCGCTGGACGGTGAGCACCTCGAGCGCGGAGGTCGCCAGCACCGCGGCGACGATCGTGAAGAACGCCACCGGGCCACTGAGCCACGGCGCGTCCTTGATGTTCCACACGATGATCATGAAGATGAACGCCTTGAACGCGAACCCGATCCCCAGCATGCCGCCCACGGCGGTCAGGCTCGCATTGCGGCCCACGTACATGACGCCGACGCTCACGAGGACGAAGACGGCGGCGAGCGCGGAGCCCACGCCCGCGCCAGCCAGGCCCCGGGCGCCCGCGAGCAGGCCGCCCACCAGCAGGGAGGCGGCCGCGATCGCCGCGACCACGCACGCCCCGCGCACGAGCAGCCGCAGCCACACGCGCCGCCAGGCGGCCTGAGCGGCGGTCTCGGCCGGCCGGCCGCCGCCCGCCGCGGAATCGGCCGGGCTGTGCTCAGTGCTCATGCGAGGGTCTTCTTTCGGTGCAGGAGGAACGGCGAGAACGTCAGCGCCAGGGTGACGACGACGGCGCCGGCGAGGATCGGGATGACCGCCCCGGCCGGGCAGACGAGGAACGCGACGGAGCCGAACGCGAAGTCGGCCGTCCACAGGTACATGATGAGCACCGCGCGGGCGTGGGAGTGGCCCAGCCTGAGCATGCGGTGGTGGAGGTGCTTGGCGTCCGCGGAGAACGGGGACTTGCCCGCCGCCATCCGCCGGACCACCGCGAGCATGAGGTCGATGAGCGGCAGGGCCATGACGGCGATCGGGAGGATGATCGGCAGGAACGTGGGCAGGGCGCGCTCGTCGCTGAGCACGGCCGGGTCCACCTGGCCGGTCACGCGGATCGTCGAGGCCGCCAGCAGCAGGCCGATGAGCATCGAGCCCGAGTCGCCCATGAAGATCCGCGCGGGGTTGAAGTTGTGCGGCAGGAAGCCCAGGCAGGCGCCGACGAGCAGCGCGATGATGAGGGAGGCGAGGTTGGCGTAGCTGTCCGGGCTCGTGTCCCGGGCGAGCATGTAGGAGTAGGCGAAGAACGCGACACCGCCGATCGACACGACGCCGGCGGCCAGCCCGTCGAGGCCGTCGACGAAGTTCACGGCGTTGATGGTCACGAGCACGACGAGGACCGTGATGACGATCGACATGCGCGGCGAGCCGATGATGACGCCGTTGAACGGGATGGAGAGCAGGGAGACGCCGTTGAGGGCCATGAAGCCCGCCGCCATGGTCTGGCCGGCGAGCTTCGTGATCCAGTTGAGGTCCCAGATGTCGTCGATGACGCCCAGCAGGCACAGCATCGCCCCGGCCCCGGCCACGCCGACGATGGGCCCGGGGGCGTCGAAGAGCCGTTCGAGGAACGGGGTGCCGGAGGCGAAGGCGAGCCCCGCGAGCAGCCCGGCGAACATCGCCACGCCGCCCATCCGCGGGGTGGGCACGGAGTGCACATCGCGGTCGCGCAGGGGCGAGAAGATGAGCCCGCGCTCGGCGATCCTACGCACCATCGGGGTGACGAGGTAGCACGTGATCGCGCTGACGAGGACGATGAAGAGGTAGGCGCGCACTCAGCTTCCCGCATCCGGGTCGGGGCCCTCGGGGTCTGCGAGGTCCGCGACGATCTCGCGCAGCGCGGCGGCGCCGATCGGGCCCGCGCGGAGGATGCGCGGGGGCTGCGAGGTCATGTCGACGATCGTCGAGGACGCCTGGCCGGGCGCCTCGCCCCCGTCGAGGTAGACGTCCACCGAGTCGCCGAGCATCTCCTGGGCGCCGGCCGCGGTCACCGCGGCGGGAGCCCCCGAGGTGTTGGCGCTGGAGACCGCGAGGGGCCCCGTGCGCGCGAGCAGCTCGAGGGCGAGCGGGTGGTCGGGCATGCGCACCGCGACCGTGCCGTGGGTGTCGCCCAGATCCCAGTCCAACGACGGCTGGGCGGGGCACACGATCGTGAGGGGACCCGGCCAGAAGCGCTCGGTGAGCTCCATGATCCGCTGGTCGAGCACCTCGGCGATGCCGAGGAGCGTGCTGCGCTGGCCGATGAGCACGGGCGGGGGCATGTCGCGCCCGCGCCCCTTGGCGGCGAGCAGACGGGCCACGCCGGCGGCGGAGAATGCGTCCGCGGCGATGCCGTACACGGTGTCCGTGGGGATGACGAGCAGCCCGTCGTCGGCGACCACCCGGGCGCTCTCGTCGAGGATGAGGTCCCTCACCTGCTCGGAGCGCAGGTCGAAGTTCCGCGCCATGTGCTCAGCTCTCCATCCGGTGTGCCGTCGTGTACCGATCCCGGCCAGTGTAGTCCGAGTGCGTGGCCGCTCCCCCGAACCCCAGCGCGTGGGCCGCGCGCCGCAGGGCGGGCCCCTGCGCCTCCGCGTGCTCGAGGACGAGCAGCCCCCCGGGGGCGAGCAGCGCGGCCGCGGTCGCGATGATGCGGCGCGGGATCTCGGTGCCGTCGGGACCACCGCCCCACAGGGCCGCCGCGGGATCGCTCGCGGTGACCTCCGCGCTCGCAGCGCCCGGGGGCACATAGGGCGGGTTCGACACGACGACCTGCGGGCGCTGGCCGAGCTCGCGCTGGACGAGCCCGGCGACCTCCGCGGCCTGCGTCGCATCGCCCTGGGCGAGCAGCAGCCGGGAGCCGGCGGCCGCCAGCTCGTCCGCGTGCTCGGCGCGGGCGCGGCGGGCCCACTCGAGGGCGGCCTCGGATCGCTCGATGCCGAGCACCCGCGCTCCGGGGGCCTCGGTGGCGAGCGCGAGCCCGATCGCACCGCTGCCGGCGCACAGGTCGACGGCCACGGGCGCGGCCGAGGTGCGGGCGAGCACCGCGTCGACGAGCAGCTCGGTCTCGAGGCGGGGCACGAAGACCCCCGGCCCCACGGGCAGCGTGAGGCGGCGGAACGGGGCACGGCCCGTCAGGTGCTGGACGGGCGCGCCGTCGGCGCGCGCGGTGAGCAGCTCCCGGTAGGCCCGCGCTGTGCGGGGGGCGACGGACTCGCCCATGAGGCGGGCGCGGGCCAGCTGGGCCCCCGTCCGGTCCCACGCGTGGGCCAACAGGAGCGCGGCGTCGGCGGCCGGGGAGGCACTGCCCGACAGTGCCGCCGCGCCCTCGCGCAGCAGGGCATCGGCGGTGGGGCCGGGGTCCGCGTGAGCGGGGCCCGTGTGGGCGGAGTCCGTGTGCTCGGGGCCCGCGGACTCGGTGCTGCCGGCTGCCATCAGCGGCTCATCCGATCTCCTCGAGGCGCTCGGCGCGCTCGGCGGCGCGCAGCGATTCGACGACCTCGTCGAGCCGGCCGGCGAGCACCTGATCGAGGTTGTAGGCCTTGTAGCCCGTGCGGTGATCGGCGATCCGGTTCTCCGGGAAGTTGTAGGTCCGCACCCGCTCGGAGCGGTCCACGGTGCGCACCTGCGAGCGGCGGCGGTCGTTCTCCTCCGCCTGGGCCTCCTGCGCGCGCACCGCGAGCAGGCGGGCGCGCAGCATGCGCAGCGCCGCCTCCTTGTTCTGCAGCTGGGACTTCTCGTTCTGGCAGCTCGCGACGATGCCGGTGGGCAGGTGGGTGATCCGCACGGCGGAGTCGGTCGTGTTCACCGACTGGCCGCCGGGGCCCGAGGAGCGGAAGACGTCGATGCGCAGGTCGTTCTCGTCGAGCGAGACCTCCTCCGGCTCATCGGCCTCCGGGAAGACGAGCACGCCCGCCGCCGAGGTGTGGATCCGGCCCTGCGACTCCGTCACCGGCACGCGCTGGACCCGGTGGACGCCGCCCTCGAACTTCGTCCAGCCGTACACGCCGCCGGCCTTGGCCTTGACGGCCAGGGTGATGTCCTTGTACCCGCCCAGCGCGGATTCGGCGGCGTCGAGGATCTCCGTGGACCAGCCGCGGGACTCGGCCCAGCGCTGGTACATGCGCGTGAGGTCGGCCGCGAAGAGCGCGGACTCCTCGCCGCCCTCCCCCGCGCGCACCTCGATGATCGCATCGCGCGCGTCATCCGGGTCGCGCGGCACGAGCAGCTCGCGCAGCTCGGCGCCCAGCTCCTCGCGCTCGGCGGCGAGGTCGCGGGCCTCCGCCGCGAACGACTCGTCCTCCGCCGCGAGCTCGCGGGCCGCGCCGAGGTCGCGCTCGACGGCCTCGAGCCTGCGCCACGCGGATGCCACGGCGTCGAGCTCCGCATAGCGCCGGTTGAGACGGCGCGCGCGCCCCGCATCGGCGTGCACGGCCGGATCGGCGAGTTCCGCCTCGATCCGGCCGTGCTCGTCGAGCAGGGCGCGCACGCTGCTGACCAGCGACTCGAGGTCGCCGGGGGTGCTCATCAGAGGTCGTCGGCCGCCGACTTCGGCAGCGGAGTCGACTTCTGGACCTGCATGAGGAACTCGGCGTTCGAGCCGGTTTCCTTGAGCTTCGTGAGCAGCAGCTCCACGGCCTGCTGCTGCTCGAGGCCGGCGAAGAGGCGGCGCAGGCGCCACATGATCTTCATCTCCTCGGCGCTCATGAGGTTCTCCTCGCGGCGCGTGCCGGAGCCGTTGACGTCCACGGCCGGGTAGATGCGCTTGTCCGCGAGGTTGCGCGACAGACGCAGCTCCATGTTGCCGGTGCCCTTGAACTCCTCGAAGATCACCTCGTCCATCTTCGAGCCGGTCTCGACGAGCGCGGTGGCGAGGATGGTGAGCGAGCCGCCGCCCTCGATGTTGCGCGCCGCGCCGAAGAACTTCTTGGGCGGGTAGAGCGCGTTCGCGTCGACGCCGCCGGAGAGGATCCGGCCGGAGGCGGGCTGCGCCAGGTTGTAGGCGCGGCCCAGGCGGGTGATGTTGTCGAGCAGGACGACGACGTCCTGGCCCATCTCGACGAGGCGCTTGGCGCGCTCGATGGCGAGCTCCGCGATCGTCGTGTGGTCATCGGCCGGGCGGTCGAAGGTCGAGGCGATGACCTCGCCCTTGACCGCGCGCTGCATGTCCGTGACCTCCTCGGGGCGCTCGTCGACGAGGACGACCATGAGGTGGACCTCGGGGTTGTTCGTCGTGATCGCGTTCGCCAGCTGCTGCATGATCGTCGTCTTGCCGGCCTTGGGGGGCGAGACGACGAGGCCGCGCTGGCCCTTGCCGATAGGCGAGACGAGGTCGACGATCCGCGTCGCGATGAGCTTCGGATCCGTCTCGAGCCGCAGGCGCTCCTGCGGGTAGAGCGGCGTGAGCTTAGAGAACTCGACGCGGCGCTTGGCCTCGTCGGCGCTCAGGCCGTTGATGCTGTCGAGGCGCACGAGCGCATCGAACTTCTCGCGGCGGTTGTTCTTCTCGCCCTCGCGCTGCTGGCGGATGGCGCCCACGACGGCATCGCCCTTGCGCAGGCCGTTGCGCTTGACCATGTTGGCCGACACGTAGACGTCGTTGGGGCCGGGCAGGTAGCCGGAGGTGCGCAGGAACGCGTAGTTGTCGTGGACGTCGAGGATGCCGCCCACGGGGATGAGGACGTCGTCGGGGCGCAGGTCCTGCTCGTCCTCGCGCCCGTTGCCGCCGCGGCGCTTGCGATCGCGCCGGTTGCGCCCGCGGCGGTCGTCCCCGTCGCGGCCGTCGCCCCGATTGTTGTCGCGGCCGTTGCCGTCGTTGCGGCCGTTGCTGCCGTCGCCCCGGTTGCTGTCGCGGCCGTTCTTGCTGTCACCGCGGTTGTCGTTGCGGCCGCCGTTGTTGTCGTTGCGGCCGTTGCTGTCGCTGCGGTCCGCGCGGCTGTCGCGGCCCTCGCGGCCACCGCGGGCCTCGGTGTCACCGTCGCGGTTGCCGCGGCGGCTGCGCCCGCGGCGCTCGTCGCGGTCGTCGGACTCGGTGCGCTCCGCGCGGTCCTGCTGGCCGCGCTCCTGGCCGTCCTCGGCGTCGCCGCGTCGGCTCTCGCCCCGGCGGCGGCGCTGACCGCGCTCCGGGCGGTCCTCCTCGCGCTGCTGCTCGGCGGCCGCACCGCGATGCTCGGGCTGGGGCTCGGCTGCCCGCGGCTCGCTGCCGGGGGCCTGCGCCTCGGGCTGCTCGGCCTGCGCCTCGGGGGCGCGGCGGGGCGCCCGCTCGCGGGGCTGCTGCGCGGCGGCCTCGGGGGCCGCAGCGGCGGCCGGCGCCTGGCGCTGGGGTGCCGCCGCGGGGGCAGCGCCGGAGCCGGCGGACTGGATGGCGTCGATGAGCTCGCCCTTGCGGAGGCGGCGGTAGCCCTTGATGCCCAGGCCGGCGGCCATCTCCTGCAGCTGGGGCAGGCGGAGGCCGGTCAGGCTTCCCGAGCGCACGGTGCCGGGGGTGGTGGTTTCTGACACGAAGGTTTCCTTCTCCCTCGTTCGGCCGCCGCGCCGGGCCCGAGCGGACTCGGGACGGTGCGCGGCAGCGGACGTGCACGGCTGATGCGTGCTTCGGAATCGGTGTACGGGCGATCCCACTGGGGTTCCCGTACTCGTGATGTTCCCGGTGAGCGGGCGGTCCGCGCGCAGTGAGCGGGTAGCGCCCCGATGCGGCGGCCCCGGAGGGGGCTGAGTGCCGGTGGGAACGTGATCGATTCTACCCCTTCCCCGCGGCGGTTGGGAAATCGCATGGCGGCGATCCGCGCGGAGTCGAGGTGCGGCCCCGGCCGCGGGCGCCCCGCACCGCGCAGACACCGCCGGCCCGGCCCGGCCCCGTGGGGCGGCGTCGGTCAGATCGCGCGGGACACGGGACTCGGACCGCGCCGAGCACGGGGCTCAGACCGCGTCGGGCACGGGGCTCAGCGCGGTGGTCGTGGCCCCCGCCTCGCTGATCTGCGCGCCGCGCACGCGCGCATCGTCGCCGGGCAGGGCGGCGGCCGTGCGCTCGGCGAGGTCGCCGCCGGTGCCGAGCACGAGCACCGTCGGCCCGGCCCCGGAGACCACGGCGGCCAGTCCGGCCGCGCGCAGGGCGTCGACGCGCGCCAGCGCCTCGGGCATGGCGGGACGGCGGAATTCCTGGTGGAGGCGGTCGGCGGTGGCATCGAAGAGCAGCTCCGGGGCGCTGCCGATCGCGTGGACGAACAGGCCGGCCACCGCGCTGTTCGCCGCCGCCTGCGCGTGCGGGACCGTCGCGGGGATGAGCGAGCGGGCCACCGCGGTGTCGAGGCGGGCCGAGGGGATGACGAGGGCCGCGCTCACCCGCGGATCGACCGGGATGGAGGCCGACTGCGGGCGGCCCTGCGCATCGGCATAGCTCACGGACACGCCCCCGTAGAGGGCGGGCGCGGCGTTGTCCGGGTGGCCCTCGAAGCGCGTGGCCCAGGCCAGCTTCTCCGCCGCCGCGGGCTCCGGCAGCCCGGCCCCGGCGCTCAGGGCATCGGCGATCGAGATCCCCGCCACCACGGCGGAGGCCGACGAGCCCATGCCGCGGGACTGCGGGATGCGGTTGAGGCAGTGGAGGAGCAGCCGGTCGGCGAGGTCTGCCAGGCCGCGCTCGGCGAGCACGGTCGAAGCGATCCGATGCACGAGGTGCGAGCGGTCGCCCGGCAGGCTCCCCTCCCCCTCCCCCTCGACCTCGACGCAGCGCGCCGGGTCGACGGGCTCGGCGCACAGCCAGGCGGTCACCTCGTCGCGCAGGTCGAGCGCGAGCCCGAACGAATCGTAGCCCGCCCCGAGGTTCGCCGAGGTGGCCGGCACCGTGACCTCGAAGGCCGCCGCTGCGGGCATCACCCCTCCTCGAGGCCGAGCTCGCGGGCGGCGGAGACCGCGTCGACGGGCACCCGCGTGGGCGTGAGATCGCTGCCGTCGGCCGTCCGCAGGGCCCACTGGGGATCCTTGAGGCCGTGGCCGGTCACGGTGCACACGAGCGTGGCGCCCGCGGGCACGCGCCCCGCATCGGCCTGCTTGAGCAGGCCGGCGATCGAGGCGGCGGAGCCGGGCTCGACGAAGATGCCCTCCGTGGTGGACAGGAGCCGGTGGGCGGCGAGGATCTGCTCGTCGGTGACGGCGTCGATGAGGCCGCCCGATTCGTCGCGGGCGGCCTCGGCCTGGGTCCACGAGGCCGGGTTGCCGATCCGGATCGCGGTGGCCACGGTGTCCGGGTCGTCCACGGGGTGGCCCAGCACGAGGGGCGCGGCGCCGGCGGCCTGGAAGCCCCACATCTGCGGGGCGGTCTCCGCGAGCCCCGCCTCGCGGTACTCGCGGTAGCCCTTCCAGTAGGCGGTGATGTTGCCCGCGTTGCCCACCGGGAGGAGGTGGACGTCGGGTGCGCGGCCGAGCGCGTCGACGACCTCGAACGCCGCGGTCTTCTGGCCCTCGATGCGGTCCGGGTTGACGGAGTTGACGAGGTGGACGGGGTAGGCCTCGGAGAGCTTGCGGCACAGGGTGAGGCAGTCGTCGAAGTTGCCGTCGACCTCGAGCAGCTGCGCCCCGTGGGCGATGGCCTGGCTCATCTTGCCCACCGCGATCTTCCCGGCGGGCACGAGCACCGCGCAGGTCAGCCCCGCCTTCGTCGCGTACGCCGCGGCCGAGGCGGAGGTGTTGCCCGTCGACGCGCAGATGACGGCCTTGGCGCCGTGGGCCCGCGCCTGGGTGATGGCCATCGTCATCCCGCGGTCCTTGAACGAGCCGGTCGGGTTCATGCCCTCGTACTTCACGTAGACCTCGGCGCCCACCCGCTGCGAGAGCGCCTCGGCGGCGATGAGGGGCGTGCCGCCCTCGCCGAGCGTCACCGCCCGCGTGGACTCCGCGAGCCCCAGCAGGGGCCGGTATTCCTCGATGACTCCCTGCCACTGGTGGCGGTGCGCTAGGGCCATGGCTGTCCTCAGTCCTTCTTCCGGTCGTTCAGAGTCCCTCGATGCGCAGCACCGAGGTCAGGTCGTTGACTACGGAGAGCGCCGCGATGTCCGCGACGGTCTGGGCGAGCGCCTCGTCCGTGCCGGAGTGGGTGGCCACGACGAGCTTGGCGTGCCGCTCGGCGGCCTCCGAGGCGGGCAGCTGGGTCTGCTGGACGAGCTCGATCGACACGCCGTGGGCGGCGAAGACCTCCGTGACGGCGTTGAGCACGCCCGGGCGGTCGAACACGTCGAGCGTGATCTGGTAGCGGGTGGTGATCGCGCTGATCGGCAGGACGGGCAGGGTGGCGGTGCTCGCGTGCTCGTACTGGCCGCGGCCGCCGAGCACCTTGCGGCGGGCCACCGAGACCACGTCGCCGAGCACCGCGGAGGCCGTGGGCGCCCCGCCGGCGCCCTGGCCGTAGAACATGAGCGAGCCCGCGGCCTCCGCCTCGACGAAGACGGCGTTGAAGGCGCCGGAGACCTGCGCCAGGACGTGCTCGCGGGGCAGCAGCGCGGGGTAGACGCGCGCGGAGACGCCCGCGCGGCCCTCGCTGACGAGCTTCTCGCAGATCGCCAGCAGCTTGATCGCGAACCCCTGGGCGCGCGCCGTCTCGATCATGTCCGCGGTGACGGACGCGATGCCCTCGACGTGGACGTCGTCGATCGAGACCGGCGTGTGGAACGCGAGCGCGGCGAGGATGGCGGCCTTCGCGGCGGCGTCGTGGCCCCCCACATCGGCGGTTGGATCGGCCTCCGCGAAGCCCAGCTCCTGGGCCGTGGTGAGCGCGCGGTCGAAGTCCCAGCCCTCGCGGTCCATCTGGTCGAGGATGTAGTTCGTCGTGCCGTTGACGATGCCCATGACGCGGGTGATCTCATCGCCGGCCAGGGAGTCGCCCACGGGCCGGATGATGGGGATGGCGCCGGCGACCGCGGCCTCGTGCTCGAGGCGCACCGCGGCGGAGTCGGCGGCCGCCATGAGCTCCCCGTAATGGGCGGCGAGCAGCGCCTTGTTCGCCGTGACCACGGAGGCGCCGGAGTCGAGCGCGGCGAGGATGGCCCGCCGCGGCTCGTCGATGCCCCCCATGAGCTCGATGACGATGTCGGCTCCCGCCATCGCCTGGTCGACGTCGTCGGTGAGGAGCCCCACGGGGATCCCGGGGCGCTCGCGCTGCGCATCGCGCACGGCGACCGCCGTGAGCTCGAGCGGGGCGCCCACGCGGCGCTCGAAGTCAGCAGCGCGGCCCAGGAGGCGGCGGGCGACCTCGGTGCCGACGACGCCGCCGCCCAGCAGGGCGACCTTGAGGGGTGTGGTTTCCATCGTTTCCTTCTCATCGGGTGCGCTCGGGCGCACGGGCGGGGTCAGCGCGCGCTGCGCGGGGGCTCGGCGGTCTCGGGTGCCGTGGCGGCGAAGCCGGGATCGGCGGCGAGCATCGCCTCGTGCGTCTCCGGCAGGAGGATCCAGCGCGCGCGGCCGTCCTCGACCGCGACGATGCCGGGGCGGGGCACGAGGTTGTAGTTCGAGGCCAGTGGGCGGCAGTAGGCGCCGGTGCCGGGCACGGCGACGAGGTCGCCGGGGCCGATGTCGGCCGGCAGGTACTCGTCGCGCACGACGATGTCCCCGCTCTCGCAGTGCTTGCCCACGACGCGCACCACCGCCGGCTCGGCCCGCGAATCCCGGGAGGCCAGCGAGCACGAGTAGTCCGCGTCGTAGAGGGCCGTGCGGATGTTGTCGCTCATGCCCCCGTCCACGGAGACGTAGGTGCGCACGCCCGCGCCGGTCTCGACCCGCTTGACGGTGCCCACGGTGTAGAGCGTGAACACCGCCGGGCCGATGAGGGCCCGGCCCGGTTCGAAGGACACGAGCGGCAGGGAGGTGCCCGCTTCGCGGCACGCGCGGGCGAGCGCCTGCGCCAGTCCCTCGGCCAGCTGGGCGAACGTGCCCGGGGTGTCCTGGGAGGTGTAGCGGATGCCGAACCCGCCGCCCAGGTCGAGCTCCGGGACCTCGATGCCGTGGGCCTCCTGCAGCTGGGCGCGCAGCTCCACGAGGCGGCGCGCGGCGACCTCGAAGCCCTCCGCGTCGAAGATCTGCGAGCCGATGTGGCTGTGCAGGCCCACGAGGTCCAGGTGCTCGGCGGCGACAACCGCATCGGCGGCCGCGCGGGCCTGGCCCGTCGTCAGCGACAGGCCGAACTTCTGGTCCTCGTGCGCCGTGGCGATGAAGTCGTGCGTGTGCGCTTCGACGCCGACTGTGGTGCGCACCATGACCGGTGCGCGCACCCCGCGGGCGGCGGCGGCGGCCTCGAGCCGCTCGATCTCCGGCAGGGAGTCGATCACGATGCGCCCGATCCCCCAGTCGAGGGCGAGGGCGAGCTCGGCATCGGACTTGTTGTTGCCGTGCAGGCCGACGAGGGCGGGATCGACGCCGGCGCGGCGGGCCACGAGGAGCTCGCCGAGGCTGCACGCGTCGATGCCGAGCCCGGCCTCGGCCATCCAGCCGGCGATCGCGGTGGTGAGCAGCGCCTTACCGGCGTAGAAGGCCCGCGCGCGCCCGCCCACCGCTGCGAATGCGGCTCCGAACGAGGATGCGAAGCCCTCCGCCCGGGCGCGCAGGTCGGCCACGTCGAGGACGTAGAGGGGCGAGCCGAATTCGCGCGCCAGCCACGGGGCCGAGCAGCCGCCCACCGTGAGCACCCCGGCGTCGTCCTTGGACACGCTCGCGCCCCACAGGCTGGGCATGAGCGCGTTGACGTCGGCGGGGTACGGCAGCCAGACCGGCGAGGGCCCGGCGTGCAGCACGCCGGAGACGTGCGCCGGCATTACATGCGCTCCGGCGCGCTCACGCCCATGAGCTCGAGGCCGTTGGCGAGCACCTGGGCGGTGGCGCGGTCGAGGACGAGGCGGGCGGAGTGGGTCGCGGTGACCTCCTCGTCGCCGCGCGGGGAGACGCGGCAGGCGTCGTACCACTTGTGGAACGCAGCCGCCAGCGATTCGAGGTAGCGGGCCACGCGGTGCGGCTCGCGCAGGCGGGCGGCCTGGGCGACCACGCGCGGGTAGTCCGCGAGCGCGGACAGCAGGACCGCCTCCGTGGGTTCGCTCAGCAGCGCGGGGTCGAAGTCCTCGGCCCCGACGCCGGCGGCCCGCGCGTTGCGCTCGACGCCGCGGGCGCGCGCGTGGGCGTACTGGACGTAGTAGACCGGGTTGTCCGCGCTCGCGCTGCGCAGCACCTCCGGGTCCAGGGTGAGCGGCGAGTCCGCGGGGATGCGGGCCAGCGAGTAGCGCAGCGCGTCCGCGCCGAGCCAGTCGATGAGGTCGCGAAGCTCGATGATGTTGCCGGCGCGCTTGGACAGCTTGGCGCCGTTGACCTTGATGAGCTGGCCGATGAGGATCTCGATGTTGGCCTCGGGGTCGTCGCCCGCGGCGGCCGCGATCGCCTTGAGGCGGCCCACGTAGCCGTGGTGGTCGGCGCCGAGCAGGTAGACCTTGCGCTCGTAGCCGCGGTCGCGCTTGTTGAGGTAGTAGGCCGCGTCCGAGGCGAAGTAGGTGGGATTGCCGTCGGCCCGGATGAGCACGCGGTCCTTGTCGTCGCCGAACGTCGTCGTGCGCAGCCACACCGCGCCGCCCTCGTCGTAGACGTGGCCCTGCTCGCGCAGCCGCTGCACGCTCGTGGCCAGCGCGTTCGAGTCGTAGAGGGACTGCTCGGAGAACCACACGTCGAAGGCGACCCCGAAGTCGTCGAGCGTCGAGCGGATGTCGGCTAGCTGCAGCTCGTAGGCCTCCGCGCGCACCTGAGCGCGGATCTCGTCCTCCGGGGCGTCCGCCCACTGCGGGTGGCGCTCCAGCAGCGCCTGGGCGATGTCGGCGATGTACTGGCCCGGATAGCCGCCCTCGGGGACGTCGCGGCCGTGCATGCGCGCGAGCACGGAATCGGCGAACGTCTCCATCTGGGAGCCGGCGTCGTTGATGTAGTACTCGCTGGCGACGCTGCCGCCGGCCGCCCGGAGCACCCGGGCGATCGCATCGCCCAGGGCCGCCCAGCGGGTGTGGCCCAGGTGCAGGGGGCCCGTGGGGTTGGCGGAGACGAACTCCATGTTGATCGTCTCGCCGGCGAGCTCGTCGCTGCGGCCGTAGTCGCGCCCGGCCGCCACGATGTCCGCGGCCACGGCGCCGGCGGCGGCGGCCTCGAGCGTGATGTTGATGAAGCCGGGGCCCGCGACATCGGCGCGGGCGATGCCCTCGCGCGCGCTCAGCAGCGCCGCGAGGTCCGCGCCGAGCTCGCGCGGGTTCAGGCCCGCCCCCTTCGCCGTCTGCAGCGCGACGTTGGTCGACCAGTCGCCGTGCGCGCGGTTCTTGGGCCGCTCGACGACGAGTGCCGCGGGGGCCTCGATGGACAGCCCGCGCTCCTCGTTCAGCTGGGAGATGGCGGCTGCGATGGCGTCTTTGAGTTCTTCCGGAGTCACATCACAAGCCTATTACGACGCGATTGCGGGCCGAAATCCGGGGCGCGGTCGGGCGGGAGGGGGTGCGCGAAGGGCCCCCGGTCATACCGGGGGCCCTTGCGTGCGGTGCCCGCGACAGGATTCGAACCTACGACCTTCTGCTCCGGAGGCAGACGCTCTATCCGCTGAGCTACGCGGGCGGACGACCGTGTCAGCATAGCACCGGTGGCGCGGCGGTCGAAACCGCCGCCCGCCGGGCCGCCGGCACGGCGGGACTCAGTGGCCCTTGATCGTCTTGCGGGCGGGGACGTACTCCCAGTGCCAGGGCTCGTACTGGCCGCCCTTGGCCCAGTCCGGGTTCTCCCAGCCGTACTTCGCGGCGTTCTTCACGAGCCAGTCGTACTGGGTGCCGCTGGCCTCGGCGGAACCGCCGGCCATGTCGAGGGCGATGCCCCAGCCGTGCATCGAGGTGCCCGGCTTGGCGGCGAGGCCCGGCTTGCGCCCGGCGACCGAGATCTGCCCGTCGAGCGAGCGGTAGGAGTCCGTGACCGCCATCGAGGAACCGGTGTCGGCCTTGAACGCCGCGTTCATCTTGGCGAAGGCGACGGCCGCGTCCGCGCGCAGCTTGTGGTCGCCCACGCCGATCTTGCACAGCGAATCGGCCGGGACCTGGCCGTTGGAGAACTCGCCCTTGGGCGGCTTGCCGGAGCAGCCGGGCAGTGCGGTGCGCTGCACGGAGCTGGCGGCCGCGGCCGCCTTCTTGTTGTTCGCGGTGGGCGCGCCGCCCGCGAAGTTGTGGGCGCCCGAGGACTTCGCGTCCTTGTCCGCGCTCGCCGCGGAGCCGTCGACGGCCTCGGGGGCGAGCTCGGCGCGGTCGAGCTCGGTCTGCTGCGCGACGTGGCCCTCGGCGGCCTGGACCTGGTCCCCGCCGCCCATGTTGCCACCCACGAGCACTGCGGCGATCGCGATGCCGGCCGCGGAGACCGTGGTGAGCGCGGAGATCGTCGCGGTCCTGCGGCGCCGGTGGCGGCGCAGCGCGGAGCCGTCGGAGCCGCGCACGGCGCGGGCGGCCGCGGTCGCGGCGCTGCGCCCGGGACGGTCCGCGGCGGGCGCGGGCTCGGCGTCCGCGGCGGAGCTGAAGGTCCGGCGGTGCAGCGGCGACACGGCGTGGCGATCGGCCCGGCGGGCCGCCTCCTCCTGCTTGCGCAGGTCCCGACGGCGCACGACGGGCTCAAGACCAGACTGATCCACAGAATCTCCAAACAGACGGAAGTCATGCTTGCGCGGCACGGCCGCGAGTTCGCATGTCACAGCACTATAACGAGAAATCGCGGGAAAGTCACAGAACTGTGACGCGATTTTCCGGTCGCGCCATCGCCCGAGGTCAGGGCGCCGGCTCCCGCGGCATTCCGCCCGGGCGCTCAGGGCCGCGGGCTGCGCTGCATCGCGTCGTGGACCTCGCCCACGAGTTCCTCGAGGACGTCTTCGAGGAAGAGCACTCCCACCGCCTGCGCGCGGTCGTCGAGCACCCGGCCCACGTGATTGCCCGCGTCCTGCATCTGGGCCAGCGAGTCCTCGATCTCGTCGCCCGCGCGCAGCGTGACGAGCGGCCGGAAGCGCTTCGCCGGCACCGGCGCGCGGTAGTCGGCCTCGGTGTCCGCATAGAGGACGTCCTTGATGTGCAGATAGCTTTCCGGCACCCCATCGGAGCCCAGCACGATGTAGCGGGAGTACCCCGTCCTGCCCACGAGGTGCTCGAGCTGGGCCGGCGTGACCTCCGCCGGGATCGTCACCACCTCATCGAGCGGGACCATGACGTCGCCGATCGTCTTGTCCGAGAACTCGAGCGCGCCCTTGAGCAGGCCCGTGTCATCGCTGAGCAGCCCCTCGCGCTGGGACTCGGCGACGATCGACTGGACCTCCTCGACCGTGTACGCGGCATTCACCTCGTCGCGGGGCACGACGCCCAGCAGGCGCAGCACGAGGTTGGCGAACGCGTTGAGCGGGCGGATCGCGAACCCGAACACCCGCGAGAGGAACACGAGCGGGGGCGTGAGCAGCAGCGCCGCCTGGCGGGCGGCCGCCAGCGAGATGTTCTTCGGGATCATCTCCCCCACCACCACGTGGAGGAAGGTCACGATGGCCAGCGCGAGCACGAACGCGATCGGCGCCGACAGCGCCTCCGGGGTCCCCAGGCGGTGCAGCGGCCCCTCGAGCAGGTGGTGGATCGCGGGCTCGGCGACGTTGCCGAGCAGCAGCGAGCACACGGTGATGCCCAGCTGGCAGATCGCGAGCATCGCGGAGACGTGCTCCATGCCGTAGAGCGTGGTCTTGGCCGCGCGCGAGCCCTCCTCCGCGGCCGGCTCGATCTGGGAGCGCTTGGCGGAGACGACGCCGAACTCCGCCGCGACGAAGAAGGCATTGCCCAGCAGCAGCACGACAAGCCAGATCAGCCCGAGCCAGTCACTCATGGCGCTCCCCCGCCCCGCCCGGCTGGGCCGGATAGTCCGCGTAGTCGGGGATGAGGCGCAGCCGCTCGATGCGGTGGCCGTGCATCCGCTCGACGACGAGCTCGGCGTCGTCGAGGCGCACGCGCTCCCCGACGACGGGGATCCGCCCGAGTGCCAGCAGCACGCAGCCGGCCACGGTCTCGTAGTCCGGGTCCTCCGGGATCTCGATGCCGGTCACCGCCTCGACCTCGTCGGGGCGCAGCCGCCCGGGCACGATCCACGAGCCGTCGCGGGCCGGCCGCACGCTCACGCGCATCCGGTCGTGCTCATCGGCGACCTCGCCCACGAGCTCCTCGACGACGTCCTCGAGCGTGACCACCCCGGCCGTGCCGCCGTACTCGTCGACGACGACGGCCATCTGGTTGCCGCGCTCGCGCAGGACGCGCAGCAGCGGGTCGAGCGGCAGCGTCTCCGGCACCTCGGAGACGTCCGTCATGAGGCCACCGGCAAATGCATCGCCGCGGTTGGGCAGGGGCACGGCGAACGCCTGCTTGACGTGGACGACGCCCAGGATCTCATCGCGCGAATCGCCGACGACGGGGAAGCGGGAGAAGCCGGTCTCGCGGGCGAGCTCCATGATCTCCGCCGCCGTCGTGGACTTGCGCACCGTCGACATCCGGGTGCGCGGGCTCATGACGTCCTCGGCGGTGCGCTCGGAGAATGCGAGCGTGCGGGTGAGCAGGTCAGCGGTCTGCTCGTCCATCGTGCCCTCCTCCGCGGAGTGGCGCACGAGGGCGGTGAGCTCATCGGCGGAGCGGCCGGCGGTGCTCTCCTCCTGGGGCTCGATGCCCATCGCCTCGAGGACCTTGTTGGCGGTGCCGTTGAGCACCGCGATGACCGGCTTGAAGGCCAGCGAGAACACGTACTGGATGGGCACCGCGATCCGCGCGGCCGCCAGGGGCGCGGCGATCGCGAGGTTCTTGGGCACGAGTTCGCCGATCACCATGGACAGCACGGTCGAGACGAGGAGCGCGGCCGCCAGGGCCACCCCGTCGGCGAGCGCGACGGGCACGGGCAGCAGCTCGAGGACCGGGGCGAGGATCCGCCCGAGCGAGGGCTCCATGAGGTAGCCGGTGAGCAGGGTCGTGATCGTGATGCCCACCTGCGCGGCCGACAGCTGCGTCGACAGGTGGTGCATGCCGCGCTCGATGTAGCGCGAGCCGCGCTCGCCGCGGGCCACCGCCTGCTCGACCGTGTGCTTGTCGAGCGTGAGGAGGGAGAACTCGCCGGCGACGAAGACGCCGGTGCCCAGGATGAGCAGGAGCGCGAGCGCGAGGAGCAGCCACTCCATCAGGCGCGGACCGCCGACGGGCGCGGCAGCGGCGGTGCCGGGCGGCGGTGCCGCGCGAACGCGCCCTGCCGGGGGCTGCGGGCCGGGCGGGCCGCGGGGGCGTGAAGGGGGCCGGCGCAGCGCCGGCTCGGACTGTCACCGCTCATGGGGCGATCCTAGCCGAGTCCGGCGCCCGCCGGTCACCAGCTGCGCTCGACGGGCCGGCCCTCGTCGTAGCCCGCGGCCGACTGCGCGCCCACCAGGGCCCGCTGCGCGAACTCGGGCAGGCTCGCCGCGCCGGCGTACGTGCACGACGAGCGGACGCCGGCGGCGATCTGGTCGATGAGGTCCTCGACGCCCGGCCGGGCCGGGTCGACGTACATCCGCCCGCTCGAGATGCCCTCCTCGTAGAGGCCCTTGCGGGCCCGCTCGAAGGCGGAGTCGGTGCGGGTGCGGGCGGCCACGGCGCGCGCCGAGGCCATGCCGAAGCTCTCCTTGTACTGGCGGCCCTCCGGGTCGACGAGGAGGTCCCCCGGGCTCTCGAGGGTGCCGGCGAACCACGAGCCCACCATGACCTGGGAGGCGCCGGCGGCCAGGGCGAGCGCGATGTCGCGCGGGTGGCGCACGCCCCCGTCGGCCCACACGTGGCCCCCGGCCTCACGCGCGGCCTGGGCGCACTCGACCACGGCGGAGAACTGCGGGCGGCCGACGGCGGTCATCATGCGCGTCGTGCACATGGCACCGGGGCCCACCCCCACCTTCACGATGTCCGCACCCGCCGCGAGGAGGTCCTGGGTGCCCTCGCCCGTGACGACGTTGCCGGCCACCACGGGCACGCCCGGGCCCAGCTGCGCGATCGTCGCCAGCGCCTCGAGCATCTTCTCCTGATGGCCGTGTGCGGTGTCGACGACGAGGACGTCCGCACCCGCCGCGGCGAGCTCCCGGGCGCGCCGCGCGACGTCGCCGTTGACGCCGATCGCCGCGGCGACGCGCAGGCGTCCGCGCGCGTCGAGCGCGGGCGCGTAGACGGAGGAGCGCAGCACGGCCTGCGGGGTCAGCGCCCCCACGAGGCGCCCGGCGGAGACGACGGGCGCGAAGTCCACCCGGGCGCCGGCCATGTCGTCGTAGGCCGCCGCGAGGGCCGACCGGTCCGCCCCGGCGAGGTCCGCCGCCTCGAGCACGGTGACCGGCTCGGCCATGACCTCGCGCACCGCGCGGAAGCGGTCGATGCCCTCGAGCGAGCGGCGGGACACGACGCCCAGCACCTCGCGGTCGGGCCCGACGACGACCGCGTGGCCGTGGGCGCGCTTGGGCAGCAGGTGGAGCGCGGAGAGGGCCGTGTCGTCGGGGCCGATGCGCACCGGCGTCTCGTAGACCGGGTCGCGGTCCTTGACCCAGCGGATCGCCTCGCCCGCGACGGCCAGCGGGATGTCCTGCGGCAGCACGGCCAGCCCGCCGCGCCGGGCCAGCGTCTCCGCCATCCGCCGCCCGGACACGGCGGTCATGTTCGCCGCGACGATCGGCAGCGTCGTGCCGGTGCCGTCGCCGGTGGCCAGGTCGACGTCGAAGCGCGAGGCCAGCGCCGAGCGGCGCGGGACCAGGAAGACATCCGAATAGGTCAGGTCGGTGGCCGGGGGCTCGGTGATGAAGCGCATAGGCACATTGTCCACCCACTGGAACACCGCGGACCGAAACGGGCTTAAGCTTGCTAGACGACGTCGAAGCTCCGAGCTGAGGAAGAGGGCGATTCCCGCCGTGTCCGAAACACTGCCGGCCCAGACCGCTGAGGAATTCGGTTCCAACGAGTGGCTGGTCGAAGAACTCTACGAGCAGTACAAGGCCGATAAGAACTCCGTGGACTCCTCGTGGTGGCCATTCTTCGAGAAGTTCGAGGCCGAGGGCGGTGCCGGCGGCGATGCGCCCCAGCCCGCCGCGAAGTCCGCCCAGCAGGCCTCCAAGCCCGCCGCGAAGGCGCCGGCCCCGAATTCCACGGGCGCCGACAGCGCGCAGCCTCGCGGCGCCTCGGGCCCGGAGCAGGGCAGCGCCAAGCGCGCCGAGCCGAAGCCCGCCAAGGGCGTCGAGCCCTCGGTGACGGACTCGGAGACGCCCAAGGCGGAGTCCAAGGGCGTGCCGGAGAAGCAGAACTCCCCCGCGCCCAAGGCCAGCGCGCCGGCGCAGGACGCCGAGGACACCGTGGTCAAGCTGCGCGGGCCGGCCAAGCTGCTCGCCCAGAACATGGACGACTCGATCTCCCTGCCCACCGCCACCTCGGTGCGCGCGATGCCGGCCAAGGCTCTCATCGACAACCGCATCGTCATCAACTCCCACCTCAAGCGCACCCGCGGCGGCAAGGTCTCCTTCACCCACCTCATCGGGTTCGCGGTGATCCGGGCGCTCAAGGCGTTCCCCAGCCAGAACGTCTACTACGACGTCCGCGACGACAAGCCCGTCATGATCCAGCCGGGCCACATCAACTTCGGCCTCGCGATCGACGTGCCCAAGAAGGACGGCAGCCGCTCGCTGCTCGTGCCCAACGTCAAGAATGCCGAGACGCTGACGTTCCGCGAGTTCGTCGACGCCTACGACGACCTCGTCGCCCGCGCCCGCGACGGCAAGCTCACCGCGGAGGACTTCGCCGGGACCACCGTGTCCCTGACGAACCCCGGCGGAATCGGCACCGTGCACTCAGTGCCGCGCCTGACCCGCGGGCAGGGCTGCATCATCGGCGTCGGCGCGCTCGACTACCCCGCCGAGTTCCAGGGCGCCAGCCAGGAGACGATCAACCGGCTGGCCATCTCCAAGGTCCTCACGATGACGTCGACCTATGACCACCGCGTCATCCAGGGCGCCGGCTCCGGTGAGTTTCTCAAGCTGATCCACGGCTACCTGCTGGGCGAGGACGGGTTCTACGACGAGGTCTTCGAGTCCCTGCGCCTGCCGTACGAGCCCGTGCGCTGGGTGCCCGACGTCGACACGAGCGACCAGGACGACGTGTCGAAGTCCGCGCGCGTCATCGAGCTCATCGACGCCTACCGCACCCGCGGCCACCTCATGGCCAACACGGACCCGCTCGTCTACCGCCAGCGCAGCCACCCCGACCTCGACATCAACTCCCACGGCCTGACGCTGTGGGATCTCGAGCGGGAGTTCCCCACCGGCGGCTTCGGCGGCAAGCCGATGATGTACCTGCGCGACATCCTGGGGCTGCTGCGCGACACGTACTGCCGCACGATCGGCTTCGAGTACATGCACATCGCCTCGCCGGAGCAGCGCCGCTGGTTCCAGGCCAAGCTCGAGGTGCCGATCACGGACCTCAGCCGCGAGGAGCAGGGCCACATCCTGGGCCGCCTCAACGCCGCGGAGGCGTTCGAGACGTTCCTGCAGACGAAGTACATCGGCCAGAAGCGCTTCAGCCTGGAGGGCGGCGAGTCGGCCATCGTCATGCTCGACGAGGTGCTCAACCGAGCCGCGGACAGCCAGATGCATGAGGTCACAATCGGCATGGCCCACCGCGGCCGGCTCAACGTGCTCACGAACATCGCCGGCAAGAGCTACGACCAGGTCTTCCGCGAGTTCGACGGCACGCAGGCCCCGGACAGCTTCCAGGGCTCGGGCGACGTCAAGTACCACCTGGGCACCTCCGGGTCGTTCACCTCGCCGGCGGGCAACACCACCGACGTCTACGTCGCCGCCAACCCGAGCCACCTCGAGACGGTCGACCCGGTCCTCGAGGGCATCGCCCGGGCCAAGCAGGACGTGCTCGACCAGGGCGAGGAGGGCTTCTCCGTCCTCCCCGTGCTCGTCCACGGCGATGCGGCCTTCGCGGGCCAGGGTGTCGTCTACGAGACGCTCAACCTCTCCGAGCTGCGCGGCTACCGCACCGGCGGCACGATCCACCTCGTCATCAACAACCAGGTGGGCTTCACGACGCCGCCGGCCTCGGCCCGGTCCTCGTTCTACAGCACGGACGTGGCGAAGGCGATCAGCGCGCCCATCCTCCACGTCAACGGCGATGACCCGGAGGCCGTCTACCGGGCCGCCCAGCACGCCTTCGAGTACCGCATGGAGTTCAACCGCGACGTCGTCGTGGACCTCGTGTGCTACCGCCGCCGCGGTCACAACGAGGGCGACGATCCGTCGATGACCCAGCCGGTCATGTACTCGCTCATCGAGAAGAAGGGCTCGGTGCGCAAGCTCTACACCGAGTCGCTCGTGGGCCGCAAGTGCATCACCGACGACGAGGCCGCCGAGGTCGTCAAGGACTTCCAGTCCAAGCTCGAGCAGGCGTTCGCGGAGACGAAGGACGCGGAGTCCCGCGAGGGCTCCTCGACCGGGTTCCCCAAGCCCTACGAGCGCCCCGCCGACCTCGAGGCCGATGCCGACGTCTCGACCGCGGTCAGCGCCGAGGTCATCGAGGCGATCGGCGATTCGATGCTCAAGGTGCCCGAGGGCTTCTCGGTGCACAAGAAGCTGCGCGGCCTGCAGGAGAAGCGCTACGAGATGTCGCGCTCCGGCGGCATCGACTGGGGCTTCGCCGAGCTGCTGGCCTTCGGCTCGCTGCTCATGGAGGGCATCCCGGTGCGCCTGGCCGGCCAGGACTCGCGCCGCGGCACGTTCACCCAGCGCCACTCGGTCCTCATCGACCACGAGAACGGCAACGAGTGGACGCCGCTGTCGAACCTCAGCCCCGAGCAGGCGAAGTTCTGGGTCTACGACTCGCTGCTCAGCGAGTACGCGGCCGTCGGCTTCGAGTACGGCTACGCCGTCGAGCGGGCCGATGCGCTGGTCGCATGGGAGGCCCAGTTCGGCGACTTCGCGCAGGGCGCGCAGTCGATCATCGACGAGTTCATCTCCTCCTCCGAGCAGAAGTGGTCGCAGACCTCGGGCGTGGTCATGCTCCTGCCCCACGGCTATGAGGGCCAGGGTCCGGACCACTCCTCGGCGCGCATCGAGCGCTACCTGCAGATGTGCGCGGAGAACAACATGACGGTGGCCTACCCGTCGAACGGCGCCTCGTACTTCCACCTGCTGCGCCGCCATGCCCACGCGCCGGTCAAGCGCCCGCTCGTGGTGTTCACGCCCAAGTCCATGCTGCGGCTCAAGGCGGCGGCCTGCTCGGTCGACCAGTTCACGCACGGCACCTTCGAGCCGATCATCCCGGACACCGAGGTGGCCGCAGACAAGGTCGACCGGGTCGTGCTGGTCTCCGGCAAGCTGTACTGGGACCTCGTGGCGGCGCGGAAGAAGGCCGGCGACGAGAAGACCGCGATCGTGCGCGTCGAGCAGCTCTACCCGCTCGACGGCGACCTCATGAACGAGGTCCTGGGCCGCTACCCGTCGTCCGCCGAGCTCTACTGGGCCCAGGAGGAGCCGGCGAACCAGGGCGCGTGGCCGTTCATGGCGCTCAACCTCACGCCGCTGCTCGACGGGCGCCAGATGACGCTCGTGTCCCGCGGGGCCTCCGCCTCGCCCGCCACGGGCCTCAAGAAGGTCCACGACGCCGAGCAGTCCGGCCTGGTCGAGCGAGTCTTCGACCGGTGACCGGCACGAAGGACACGGCCATCGTCGTGGCCGGCGACGAGCTCGTCGCCGGCCACGGGGACGGCCGCGGCCTGGGCTGGACCGGGCGCGTGGCCGCGCGCACGCTGCCCGCGCTGCCCACCGCGCGCTTCTACCCGCTGGGCGTGCCCGCGGAGGACAGCGCGGCCTTCGCCAAGCGCGCGCTCGCCGAGGCCGGCCTGCGCTTCACTCCGGAGTCGGAGAACCGCCTCGTGCTCGCGCCGGGCTCGCACGACATCGCCTCGGGCCTGTCGACTGCCCGCTCGCGGCTCAACCTCGCCAACGTCCTGGATGCGGCGCTGGCCGCGGAGGTCGCGACGTTCGTCGTGGGCCCCACCCCGGCGCTGCGCGCGGAGGACAACCGCCGGATCGGCGAGCTCAGCCAGGGCTACGCGGACGTGGCGCTGCGCCGCGGCGTGCCCTTCGTCGACGCGTTCACCCCGCTCGACGGGCACCCGGTGTGGCAGCGCGAGCTCGCGGCCTCGGCGGCGGGCCTGCCCTCGCAGGAGGGCTACGGCCTCATCGCGTGGCTCGTGCTCAACCGCGGCTGGTTCGACTGGCTGGGCGTCGAGGACGCACTCGCCCGCGCCTGAGCGCCGAGCCCTGAGAGCCCCGGCCGCCGGGGCCGCGCACGCGGCTGCCGGGAGCGCGCCCGGGCCCGCGGGCGCCGGGCGGCGCAGGATTGGTCCCGGGTGTCGACCGCCGCGCATTGGCGGGCCCGCGGGCCGTATGGGAAGATGGTCCGGGTCAATGAGAAGGAGAGAGCTATGAGCAAGCGCGCACGCAAGCGCCGCGACCGCAAGCGCCGCGGCCCCAACCACGGCAAGCGCCCCAACGCATGAGCTGACGCTCTGACGTCGCAGCAGGGCCGAGGTGCCCCCGGGATCTCCCGAGGGCGCCTCGGCCCTGCTGGTGTCTGCGCTGTGGGTGGTGTCTGCGCTGCCGGCGATTGCCGCGCTTGTCGGTGGTCGCTGCGCTGCCGGCGGTTGCCGCGCCGCCTGTGATTGCTGTGCTGCCGGGAGCCGCTCAGCCGTTCCAGCGAGCGATGATCGTGCGCTGCTCGACGACGATGCGCGCGCGGATGCGCTCGCGCAGGCCGTCGGGCGCCTCCTCGGACTGGCACGAGCGACGCACGAGTTGCTTGAGCATCGCCTCGATCGCGTACTCGCTCTGGCACTCCGGGCACGTGGCCAGGTGGTGCTCGATCTCGCCGAGCTCGGAGGCGTCGAGTTCGCCGTCCAGGTAGTGGTAGATCCGCTCGAGGCTCGAGAGCCGCTCCGGTGAGAAGCGGGCGGCTTCGGGGGTGCGCTCCTCGCTCATCGCTGCTCTCCCTTCTGCGTGCTGGCGGCTTTCCCCTGCGTGCTGGCGGCCTTGCCTGCCGCGGGCTTCTGCCCGGACGCCTTCTGGCCGGGCGTCTTCTGCGGCGCCGTCTTCTGGGCCACCGGCTTCTTTCCGCCGGACTTCTTCGCCGGGGCCTTCTTCGCCGCCGTCTGCTGCGGCGCGGCCTGCTGCCCGCCGGAGCGCGCGGCGCTGGGATCCGTGCCGAAGCCGCGGTCGGCCGCGTAGTCGGAGAGCATCTCGCGCAGCTGCCGGCGCCCGCGGTGCAGGCGCGACATCACGGTGCCGATGGGCGTCTCCATGATCTCCGCGATCTCCTTGTAGGGCAGCCCCTCGACGTCCGCGTAGTAGACGACCATGCGGAACTCCTCCGCGAGCCTGCCCAGGGCGTCCTTGACGTCGCTGTCGGGCAGGTGGTCGAGGGCCTCGAGCTCGGCCGAGCGGCCGTCCGAGGACGAATGGCTGGCCGCCCGCGCGATCTGCCAGTCCTCGATGTTCTCGCCCGAGGACTCCTGGGGCTGGCGCTGCTTCTTGCGGTAGGTGTTGATGAACGTGTTCGTGAGGATGCGGTAGAGCCACGCCTTGAGGTTCGTCCCCGGCGTGTACTGGTGGAAGGCCGCGTAGGCCTTCGCGTAGGACTCCTGGACGAGGTCCTCCGCATCCGCGGGGTTGCGCGTCATCCTCAGCGCCGCCGCATAGAGCTGGTTGACATACTCCATGGCGTCGCGCTCGAAGCGCTCCGTGCGCTCACGGTCGGTTTCCTCTGCGGGCGATTGCGCAGTCATCGAGTCACTCATCACCGTCAATCGTACGTCGGGCCGCTGCCGCGGCGCTCGGCGCTCATCCAACGCCTGCACGCGCATCACCTCTCAGCTGGAGAACAAGCGGACCTGCCGCCCGCCGGGGCGCGACCGCGCAGGCCCCTGGGGCGTCCGCGGCCGCTGCCGTCGTGGGTGCACAACGGAGCCCCCGGTGCGAATATTCCGCGGCCGGGCCCCGGTGCGCCCCGGCCGCGGCGCGCTATGCTGGCGCTTGAGACAACAGCCGCAAGCGAAAGGCATCATCGTGTCCCTGGTCCGACTGCTCGCCCGCCCCATGCTCGCCTCCGCCTACATCGCCAACGGCGTCGCGCGCGTGAAGAACCCGAAGGCCAGCGCGGGCTCGGTGGCTCCGCTGCTCAGCCTCGTGAAGAAGAACGTCGACATCCCGGTCGACGCGGAGACCGCGGCGCGGATCGCCGGCGGCGCCCAGGTCGCGGCCGGTGCGCTGCTGGCCATCGGCCGCTTCCCGCGCATCTCCTCCACCATCCTCATCGGCACCTACGTCCTCGACGTCGTGGGCGAGCAGATGTCGAAGGGCAAGCTCGATCCCAAGGAGGAGCTGGCCAACGGCTCGCTGCTGACGAAGACCTCGCTGCTCGGCGGGGCCCTCCTGGCGGCCGTGGACACGGCTGGGCGCCCCGGCCTCGTGTGGCGCGCCCAGCACGCCGCCGAGGAGCTGCGCGATGCCGTCGAGCGCAACACCGCCAAGGCGATCGACGCGGTCTCCCCCAACTGAGGACCCCCGTGAGCTCCACGCCCTGGCCCGCACCGGAAGCACGCCATCCGGTGCGGGCCACTGTCACCGTCCCCGGCTCGAAGTCGCTGACCAACCGCTACCTCGTGCTCGCCGCGCTGGCCGACGGCGATTCGCGCATCGCGAACCCGCTGCGCAGCCGCGATGCCGACCTCATGATCGGCGCGCTCACGGCGCTCGGCGCCGAATTCTGCGAGCCCGAGCCCGGCGTCCTGCGGGTCCGCCCGGCCCCGGGCCCCGGCGCCGGGTCGCCTGCCGGCCAGGCGCGCATCGAGTGCGGGCTCGCGGGCACCGTCATGCGCTTCGTCCCGCCCCTGGCCGCCGCGCTGGGGCGCGCCGCGGACTTCGACGGCGACGAGCAGGCGCGCGGCCGCCCGATGGGCACGATGCTCGGCGCGCTGCGCGAGCTGGGCGTGGACGTGGACGGCGAGGCCCTGCCGTTCGCGCTGCGGCCAGCCCCCGGGGGCGTGCGCGGCGGCCACCTCGAGATCGACGCGAGTGCCTCGAGCCAGTTCGTCTCCGGCCTCCTGCTCGCCGCGTGCGCGTTCGACCTGGGCCTCGAACTCGCCCACACGGGCACCGCGCTGCCCTCGCAGCCCCACATCGACATGACGCTCGAGGCGCTCGCGGACGCGGGCGTCATCGTCTCCGCGCCCCGGCCCGGGCGCTGGGTGGTCGAGCCCGGCCGCCCGCGCGGGCTCGAGGTGGCCGTGGAGCCGGACCTGTCCAACGCCGCCGCGTTCGTCGCGGCCGCGCTCGTCACCGGCGGCACGGTCGACGTGCCGCTGTGGCCCTGCGCCACCACGCAGGCCGGCGACGCGATCCGCGGCCTCGCCCGGGACTTCGGTGCTCAGGTCGAGCTCTCCCGCGCGGGCCTGCGGGTGGAGGGACCGCAGCGGCTGGCCCCCATCGAGGCGGACCTGAGCGCCGTGGGCGAGCTCACCCCCGTCGTCGCCGCGGTCGCGGCGCTGGCGGACGGGACGTCGACGCTGCGCGGCATCGGCCACCTGCGCGGCCACGAGACGGACCGGCTGGCCGCACTGGCCGCCGAGCTCCAGGCCGTGGGCGCACGGGTGGAGGAGGGGCCCGACTACCTCCGGATCACCGGGCCCGCCGACCGCGGTGCTGTGTGGCACACGTACGCCGATCACCGCATGGTCATGGCCGGGGCAATCGTGGGCCTGCGCGTGCCCGGCGTGGTCATCGAGGACCCGGACACCGTCGCGAAGACGATGCCGGACTTCGCGGCCCGCTGGACGAAGATGCTCGAGCGGGCACCCGGCACCGCCGCCGCGGAGCGCAGGTGAGCCCGCGCTACCGGGACTTCACCGAGGACGACTACCGGCCGCGGCCCAACCGCCGCGGCAGCCGCCCCCGCACGAAGGAGCGCCCCGCCTACGAATCCGCCGTCACCGGCATGATCACCGCCGTCGACCGCGGCCGCTACCGCGCCGTCGTCCTCGACGGCGCGGAGGACCGAACCGTCACGGGGGTGCGCGCGGCGCGGCTGCGGCGCACGGCCCTGGTGCCCGGCGACCGGGTGGACCTCGTGGGCGACACGAGCGGGGCCGAGGGCTCGCTCGCCCGGATCGTCGGCCTCCAGCCGCGCCGCACGGTCCTGCGCCGCAGCGCCGACGACGCGGATGAGACCGAGCGGGTGATCGTCGCCAATGCCGATCAGCTCGTCATCGTCACCGCAACGGCGGACCCCGCCCCGTCGGAGGGCCTCATCGACCGGGCGATGGCCGCGGCCTTCGATGCGGGCATCGAGCCGCTGCTGGCCGTCACCAAGCTCGACCTCGCGCCGCTCGACGACATCGTCGAGCGCTTCGGCGCCACCGGCATCGACATCGTGCCCTGCGGGCTGGGCCCGGACGGCCGGGTGCGCACCGAGGAGCTCCGCCCTCGCCTGGAGCACCGCCTGAGCGTACTGCTCGGCCACTCCGGGGTGGGCAAGTCGACGCTCATGAACGCCCTGCTCCCGCAGGCCGAGCGAGCCACCGGTGCGGTCAACGACGTCACCGGGCGCGGTCGCCACACCTCGTCCTCCGCCCTCGCACTGCCCGTGGGCGCCGACGGGTGGGTCGTCGACACCCCGGGCGTGCGCAGCTTCGGGCTCGCCCACGTCGATCCGGACAGCGTGGTGGCGGCGTTCGCCGACCTCGTGCCGGCGACCGCGGACTGCCCGAAGGGCTGCACCCACCTCGCGGACTCCCCCGGCTGCGCGCTCGATGCGTGGGTGGCCCAGGGCCGGGCCGGCGAGGCGGGCCCGGCGCGCCTGGCCTCCCTGCGCCGGCTGCTCGCGGGGCTGCGCGGCTGAGAGGCTGCGCGGCCAAAACCCTGCACGGCTGGGGGACCGCTTGATTCGGGGGCGGAGCGGTTCAAGGTCTGAGCGGTGAAGGGTCTGGGCGGTTCAGGGCCCGCGCGACTGAGGGCCGCACCGCCGCGGGCCAATGCGCGGACGGGCCTCCGCGGTGCCCGGGGCCGCGCCGCCGCCGCCGCACCTGCCCCGCGGGCGGCGGGCGCCCGCCGTCCGCGGGCCGGCCGGCCGTAGTGTGGGGCGCATGGACGATCTCCGATTCGCACTCGACCTCGCCGACCGCGCCGACGCGATCTCGCTGCCCGCCTTCCGCGCCCACGACTTCGCCGTCGAGCAGAAGCCGGATCTCACCCCGGTCACCGACGCCGACCGCGCCGTCGAGGCCATGATCCGCGAGCGCCTCGCCGAGGCCCGGCCCGCCGACTCGCTGCTGGGCGAGGAGTTCGGCGAGCGCGGCGCGGCCGCCCGGCGCTGGATCGTCGATCCCATCGACGGGACGAAGAACTTCGTGCGCGGCGTGCCCGTCTTCGCCACCCTCATCGCCCTCTACGAGGAGCGCACGCCCCTGCTGGGCGTCGTGAGCGCCCCGGCGCTCGGACTGCGCTGGTACGCCCAGCAGGGCCAGGGCGCCTGGCGCAGCATCGCCGGCGGCCCGGCCGAGCGCCTGCGCGCCTCGGGCGTCGCGCGCCTGGCCGACGCCTCGCTGTCCTACGCCTCCCTGAGCGGCTGGGCGCAGCGGGGCACCCGCGAGCGCTTCATCGAGCTGTGTGACACCGTGTGGCGCACCCGCGGCTACGGCGACTTCTGGTCCTATATGTTGGTCGCCGAGGGCAGCGCGGACATCGCGTGCGAGCCGGAGCTCGAGCTCTACGACATGGCGGCCCTCGTCCCCGTCGTCACGGAGGCGGGCGGCGCGTTCACGGATCTGGACGGCCGGCCCGGCCCCTTCGGCGGCAATGCCCTGGCCACGAACGGCCGCCTGCACGACCAAGCCCTGGAGTACTTCTAGATGACGCCTGCCGCCCGACCCTCCCTCGAGCGCGCGAACCTGTGGCACCGGGCCTCCGCGGCCGCCGGCCTCATCGATGCGCAGGGCAGGGTGGGCGGCACGGTCTACGCCGCGATGACGGAGCTCGCCGCCCGCACGGGGGCGGTCAACCTGGGCCAGGGCGCGCCCGGCACGGACCCGGACCCCCGGCTCGTCGAGGCGGCGGCACGGGCCATGCGGGCGGGCGCCAACCAGTACTCCCCCGCCCAGGGCCACCCGGACCTCATCGCGGCGGTCGCGCAGTACCGCAGCTCCCCCGCCGTCCCGGTCGCCCCGGAGGAGGTGCTCATCACCGTGGGCGCCACGGAGGCCATCACCGCCTCCGTGCTGGCGCTCGTGCCGGCCGGGGGCGCGGTCATCGCGTTCGAGCCGTTCTACGACTCCTATGCCGCCGCTGCGGCGCTCGCCGGCGCCGAGCTGCTCACCGTGCCGCTGCTGCCCACGGCCGAGCGCGGCTTCGCCCCGGACTGGGCGGCACTCGACGCCGCGCTGTCATCGCCGCGGGCCGCGGTCGGCGCCGCGCTCATCGTCAACGATCCCCACAACCCCACCGGCACCGTGTTCTCCACCGCGGAGCTGCTGCGCCTGCACGCGGCTGCGCAGGCCGCCGATGCGTGGCTCATCACCGATGAGGTCTACGAGTTCCTCACCTTCGACGGCCGGCCGCACGAGCGCCTCGCGCAGCTCGTGCCGGACTCGCAGCGGATCGTGAGCATCTCCTCGGCGGGCAAGACCTTCAACGTCACCGGCTGGAAGATCGGCTGGCTCACCGCGCCGGCGCCGGTGCGCCTCGCGATCCAGGCCGTCAAGCAGTACCTGACGTTCGTGGGCGGCGCGCCGTTCCAGCCGGCCATCGCGCAGGCCCTGGCCGATCCGTCGCTCGCCGCGGCCAACCGCGATTCGCTGGCCCGCCGGCGCGAGGCGCTCACGGCGCCGCTGCGGGAGATCCCGGGGCTCACCGTTGCCGAGGCACAGGCGGGCTACTTCGTCCTCGCCGACTTCTCCGCCCTCACGGACCTCGACGCGGTCGCGCTCAACGAGCGCCTCGCCGTGGACTGCGGGATCGTCGGCATCCCGGTGGCGGCGCTGTGCCGCCCCGGCAGCCCGGCGGCGCAGGCCTATCGCGGCACGCTGCGCTATTCGTTCTGCAAGGCGCCCGAGGATGTCGCCGAGGCCGCGCGCCGGCTCTCCGGGCTGGGCGCCGGGCTCGCCGCGGGCCTCAACTCCGCCTGAGCCGGAGCCTAAGCCCGAGTCTGCGCCCGGGCCCGCTCCTGCGACTGCGCTCCGCAGGCGCCCGCGGGCCGTCGCACGGTGTTCGCGCACGTCGAAGGGGCGGGTGCGAGCACCCGCCCCTTCGCTGCGCGCACGGGGTGCGCGGGATCGCTCAGGCCTGCTTGACGGCCTCGATCTCGATGGCGAGCTGGATCTTGTCGGACACCAGGAGGTCGCCGCCTGGCAGCTTCGCGTCGAAGCTCATGCCGAAGTCCTTGCGGCTGATGGCGGTCGTGGCGGAGAAGCCCGCGACGGTGTTGCCGTACGGGTCCTCGTTGGCGCCGTTGAACTCGGCCTTGAAGGACACGGGGCGCTCGACGCCGCGCAGGGTCAGCGTGCCCTCGAGGGTGAATTCGGGGCCGTCGACGCCCGTGATCGCGGTCGAGGCGAAGGTGATCTGCGGGTGCTCGGAGGCGAGGAAGAAGTCACCGGACTTCAGGTGCTCATCGCGCTGCTCGTTGGCGGTGGAGACGGTCGCGGCATCGGCCGAGGCGCGCACCGAGCTGGCGGTGAAGTCCTCGGCGATCTGGAGGACGCCCTCGATGCCGTAGATGTTGCCCCGGACCTTCGAGACGCCGGCGTGGCGGGCGGTGAAGGCGAAGTCGGAGTGGGCCCCGTCGATGTTCCAGGTGCCTGCGGTCAGTCCGGTGGGAAGGGTGCTCATGTGCTCTCCTTGGCGATTGCGGGCGGGCCTGCGGCTGCGCCCCGTGGTCTGTCGGTGTCCTGTCGAACCAGTCTAGTTTAAACGTAAACCACTTGGTTGTGCTGGTGTAACCGGCTCCCACAGCCGATCATTCCCGCCCCGCGGAAAAACTTCCGCGGACCCGCTCAGCCCGCGGCCCGCTCCTTCGCGCCCTTCGACTGCACAGCGCCCTGCTTCTTGCTGCTGTTCTGCTTCTTGCCGACGCCCTGTTTCTTCACGGTGCCCTGTTTCTTGGGCCCGCCCTGCTTCTTGCTGGCACTCTGTTTCGTGGTGGTGCCCCGTGTCGTGGTGGTGCTTTGCTTCTTCGTGGTGCTCTGCTTCTTTGTGGCGCTCTGCTTCTTGGCGTCCGCAGTCCCGGCGCCCTTGCTCGCGGCCCCGCTCTTCTTCGAGCCCTTCTTCGCGGTGCTCTTCGTTCCGGCGCCCTTCTTGCCGGCGCTCTTCTTGGCCGCACCCTGTTTTGCGGTACCCTTTTTGCTGGCGCCCTTCTTCTCGCTGCCTTTCGCACGGGCCCCGTTCCCACCGCCCGCGCCCGTACCCGGCTCCTGCGCCCCGGAGCGGCGGGCCGCCACGCTGCGCTTGAGGGCCTCCATGAGGTCGATGACCTCACCGCCGGAGTCATCGTCGTCCTCCCCCAGCGTCACGGCGGTGTCGGTCGATTCGCCGCGTCCCAGTTTGTCCTCGATGAGGGCGTCGAGCTCCTCCTGGTACTCGTCGTGGAACGCCTCCGGTTCGAAGTCGGCGGAGAACTCCTCGATGAGCGAGCGGGCCATCTTCTTCTCCTGCGCACTGGGCTCGGCATCCTGCGCGGCGGTGTCCAGATCGGCCGGCCGGACCTCGTCGGCCCACAGGAGCGACTGCAGCGCGATGACCTCTCCGCGCACCCGCAGTGCGCCCAGCCGGGTGCGCGAGCGCAGCGTGAACGTGACGATGGCGGTGCGCTCGGCCTCCGCGAGCGTCTCGCGCAGCAGGGCGTAGGCCTTGGCGGACTTCGCGTCCGGCTCCAGGTAGTAGGCGCGGTCGACCATGAGCGGGTCCACCTGGGCGGCGGGCACGAACTGGGCGATGCTGATCTCGCGGCCCGCCTCGGCGGGGAGCGCGTCCAGCTCCTCATCGGTGATGATGACCGTCTCGTCACCGTCGTCATAGGCCCGGTCGATGTCCTCGTAGGCCACCTTCTTGCCGCAGATCTCGCAGCGCCGCTCGTAGCGGATGCGGCCGCCGTCCTCGTCGTGGACCTGATGGAGCTCCACGTCGTGGGACTTCCGCGCCCCGTAGAGCCTGACCGGCACGCTCACGAGCCCAAAGGCCACCGTGCCACTCCAGATTGCCCGCATTGCCCGCACTCCCCTTCACCGCCGCAACCGTGCTGACTACGCTGAGCCTAGCGGTGCGGCCCACGCCCCGCCCGCGGCCGCGGCGCACGCGCAGAACCCGCAGGAGGCAGCGCCATGCCACGATCCGATCGCCCCCGCGGCGGTTCGCGCACCGCCTCCGCCCACGCGCGGACCGTCACGATCGACGGGCACCGGCTCAAGCTGACCCACCTGGACAAGGTCCTCTACCCCGCCGCGGGCTTCACGAAGGCCGACGTCCTCGACTACTACGTGGCGGTCGCCGAGGCGCTCATCCCCCTGGCCCGGGCGCGCCCGCTCACCCGCAAGCGCTGGCCGGACGGGGTCGGAACCGCGGCGCATCCCCTGCGGCCGTTCTTCCGCAAGGCCCTCGAGGCATCCGCGCCGGCCTGGATTCCGCGCGTGTCCCAGCACCACGCCGATCACACGAGCGTCTACCCGCTGCTGGACTCCCCCGGCGTCCTCGCGTGGCTCGGCCAGCTGGCCGCGCTCGAACTGCACGTCCCGCAGTGGCGCGTGTCCGCCGAGGGCAGCGCCCTGCCGCCCGACCGCATGGTCCTCGACCTGGATCCCGGACCCGGCGCCGGGCTGGCCGAGTGCGCCGAGGTCGCCCGGCTGTGCCGCGAGATCATGCACGGCATGGGCCTTGAGCCGCTGCCCGTGACCTCCGGTTCGAAGGGCATCCACCTGTACGCAGCGCTGCCCGGTGACACGGGCGCGGAGGAGGTCAAGGAGGTCGCGCACGAACTGGCGCGCTCCCTCGCCGCCGAGCGCCCGGAGCTCATCGTCAGCGAGATGGCCACCGCACTGCGCCGCGGCAAGGTGCTCATCGACTGGAGCCAGAACAGCGCGGCGAAGACCACCGCCTGCCCGTACTCCCTGCGCGGTGGCCCCGAGCCCACCGTGGCCGCGCCCCGGACCTGGGAGGAGCTCGACGACCCGGGGCTTGCGCAGCTGGGACCCGCCGAGGTCGTCGAGCGGCTGCGCTCCGGCCTGGAGCCGCTGGCCGCGCTGGCAGGCGGGGGCGGCGACCGCCTCGACGCCTACCGCGCCAAGCGCGACGGCAGCCTCACACCCGAGCCGGTCCCGGTGGCGGGCACGCTGAGCACCTCGGGCGGCTCTGACGCGCCGAACGGCTCCGGCGCATCGAATGGCTCTGGCGTATCGCATGGCTCTGACGTATCGGATGGCTCCGACACATCGGCAGGCGCCGGCGCCTCGGCGCCCCGGAACGGCGGGGACGCGCGCAGCGGGCCCGGCGGCGGGCCGGGCCGGATCTTCGTCATCCAGGAGCACCACGCACGCGCACTGCACTTCGACACCCGCCTCGAGCACGACGGCGTGCTGGTCTCCTGGGCGGTGCCCAAGGGGCCGCCCCTGCGCCGGGGCGTCAACCGGCTGGCCGTGCAGACCGAGGACCACCCCATGGACTACGCGGACTTCTCCGGGACGATTCCCGCGGGGCAGTACGGCGCCGGCACAGTGAGCATCTGGGACACCGGCGCGCTGGAGGTGGAGAAGTGGCGCCCCGATGAGATCGTGGCGGTGCTCTTCGGCCGGCCCGACGGCGGGCTGGGCGGCGTGCCGCGGCGCTACGCCCTCATCCGCACGCGGGGCGAGGACTGGCTGCTGCAGCTCATGAAGGACCAGCCGCCGAAGGGCGCCCGGCCCCCGAGCGGACAGCCGCCGGCGGACGGACAGCCGCCGGCGAGCGCACCGTCAACGGCGAACCCACCGGACCGCGCGGACGCAGCGGACCGGGCGGACGCAGCGGACCGGGCGGTGGCACCGGGCCAGGTCGATGCACCGGACCGAGCGGGCGCGGCGGGTCATACCGCCGGTGAGGACGAGGCGGCCGGCGAGGACCGTCCCGGTGCCGCCGATTCCCGTGAAGCCCCCGCCGGGCACGCCGGGCACGCCGGGCACGCCGGGCACGCGGGGCCCGCGGCGCCCAGCGCTGGCGGCCTGCCCGCCCCCATGCTCGCCGTGGCGGAGCTCCCCGGCCCGCGCCTTGCCGCCGAACCGCGCGCCTGGGAGGCGAAGTGGGACGGCTACCGGGCCATCGCCCGGGTGGGTGAGCACGGGGTCGAGGTGCGCAGTCGCAGCGGGGCGGATCTCACCGAGCGCTTCCCCGAGCTCGCGACGCTTGCCGAGGCCGGCGCATCGGGCACGGTCGTCGACGGCGAGATCGTGGTGCTCGACTCCGACGGCCGCCCGGACTTCGCGCGCCTGCAGCGGCGGGCGGACCTCCCGGTGGCGCAGACCGCCCGGGCCGCGCAGTCGCAGCCCGTGTTCTACATGCTCTTCGATCTGCTCGCAGCCGCCGGGGAGGACCTGTGCGAACTGCCCTACGCGCAGCGCCGCGCACGGCTCGCGGACACCGTGGAGCCCGGTGGTCCCATCGCCGTCCCGGCGGGCCTGGGCGATGCCCTGCCCGCCGCGCTCGCCGCGAGCGCGGGACTGGGCCTCGAGGGCGTGGTGGGCAAGCTGCGCGAGAGCCCGTACCGGCCCGGGGTGCGCTCGCAGGACTGGGTGAAGATCAAGCACACGGCGGACCAGGCCGTGGTGATCATCGGCTGGCGGCCCGGCCGCGGCGGCCGCGCGGCCACGTTCGGCTCGCTGCTCGTCGCGGTGCACAGCGACGGCGAGCTGCGCTACGCCGGTCGTGTGGGCGCGGGCTTCGACGACCGGCAGCTGCGGACCCTGCGCACGCGCCTCGACCGCCTGCGGCGGGCCACCGCGCCGGCCACCGGCGTGCCCGCGGCGGTCGCCCGCGAGGCCGAGTGGGTCACTCCCCGGTTGGTGGGCGAGGTCCGCCACTCCGGGCGCACCGCCGGCGGCGCGCTGCGCCATCCCGTGTGGCGCGGGCTGCGCGAGGACGTGGCCCCCGACCAGGTGCAGTGGGAGATGTGATGGCCGCCCGCGCACCTCGGCGGGGCCCGCATGCCCACGGGTTTCCCAGCGGGGGCGCCTAGGCTGGGAGAGCGCCGGGGCGCGGCAGCCGCCGGGACCCGGCCATCCGAGCACCACGCACGCGCGAGGCTCCGCACAGGGACGCCCTGCCCGACCTCTCGAGGAGACCCCTTGTCCAGCGCCGCCGCCCCCGTCCACCGCTCCACGACCCCGCCCACCGGCAGGAGCCTGCTGGCCCTCCTGGGATTCGGTGCCGCCGTGCTGGCCGCCGCCGTCATCGGCGGCCTCGCCTCCGGTGGCTCGCAGCAGGTCTACTCCTCGCTCAAGCTGCCCGCCTTCGCGCCCCCCGGCTGGCTCTTCGGCCCCGCCTGGGCGCTCTTCTACGCGCTCATCGCCCTTGCCGGCTGGCTGGTCTGGCGCCACGCGGGCTTCGATTCCGCCCTGTGGGTGTGGACCGCCCAGCTCGTCCTCAACGCCGCCTGGACGCCCCTGTTCTTCGCGGCCGGAATCTACTGGCTGGCCTTCGCGGAGATCGCCCTGCTGTGGGTGGTCCTCCTCGTATGCATCGGCATGTTCTGGCGCCGCAGCCGCCCGGCCTCCCTGCTCATGCTCCCCTACCTCGCGTGGGTGACGTTCGCGGCCGCCCTCAACCTGGCGATCGCCGTCCTCAACTGATCCGCTGATCCGCGCCCGCTGGGCGTCTGGTCCCTTGGGCCCGTGCGCGGCCGGTTCGCCCGTGGGCGGCCGGCCGCACACTCGTGTCTCGCAGGGTCCGCCGACGGCGCCGGCACAGCCGGGCCGCACCTCGGGTCCGGAGGGATGCCGCGCCCCCGCCCGGGCCCCGTGGGCGCCTGACGATCCGAACGCCCCGCGGCCCCGTACGCACCTCGGTCCTGCACGGACCTCGGGTCCGAACTCCGCGCAGCCCGGCCGCAACGCTGGCCCCGCTCGGGTGAGGCCCGCCGTCCGCTGCCGACCGCCGTGCGCAAACTCGCTGCCGGTGAGCATGACGAAGGCCCCCGATCCTCATGAGGATCGGGGGCCTTCTTCTCGTGGCGGGGGAGGGATTTGAACCCTCGACCTCCGGGTTATGAGCCCGGCGAGCTACCGAACTGCTCCACCCCGCGATGCGTGTCCCACTATACGCACTCCCCGCTCGGGGGCCAAATCGAGGGGCTGTGACCTGCCCGACACCCCCCGGCGGCCCCTCGGGAACGCGGGCCGGGGCTGGTGTGCACCCGAGCCGGCGCACGCAACCCGGCCCCTGCGCGCCGCGGGCGCGGCCTCGGCCTCACCCGCGGCGCAGCCCGCGCTCCGGGACCGGGCGCAGCCTGCGCGCCATGCCCGGCCTGCGCCTCGGGCCGCGCGCGCCCGGCCCCTGAACCGGGACCGGGCGCGCCCGGGCGCTCACCCCTCGGCCGACTCGGCCTTCTCGAGGGCCTCGCGCAGGCGCTTCTGGGCCTCGCCGTACTTCGTCCAGTCGCCGTCCTTCATGGCGGCGTCGGAGTCCTCCATCGCCTTCTTCGCATCGGCGAGGCTCTTCTTGTAGTCCGCGCTGCCCTGCGCGCCCGAGGAGGACTCGCTGGCCTCGGTGCCGCCGGCCGCATCCGAGTCCTTCTTCTTGCCGGCCTGGTTCGAGTCGCCCGCATTGGCCCCGGAGTTGCCCCCGAACACCTGGTCGAGCGCCTCGTCGAGCGTGGAGGCGTAGCCGATCTTCTCGCCGAAGGCCACGAGCACGCGCTGGAGCACCGGGTAGGACGTCTCCCCCGAGGAGCGCACGTAGACCGGCTGCACGTAGAGCAGCCCGCCGGCCACCGGCAGCGTGAGCAGGTTGCCGTTCTCCACCTTCGACGAGCCCAGGCGCAGCACGTTGAGGTTCGACTGCACCTTGGGCTGGGTGTTGAAGTTGTTCTGCGCCTGGCCCGGCCCGGGGAAGGTCGTGTTGCGCGGCAGCTGCAGCAGCCGCAGCTTGCCGTAGCCCTCGCCGCGCACCCCCTTCTTCGAGCCCGCGTCCGCGGAGGCGGAGAGGAAGCCGGTGAGGTTGTTGCGCGTCTGCCCCTCGATCTGGCGCGGGATGAACGACGACGTCAGCGAGAACGACGGCTGCTGCTGGCCCGGCATCTTGAGGGTGAGGTAGTACGGCGGCTGGGTGAGGTTGTCATCGCGGGCGACCGTCGGATCGAGCGGCGACGTCCAGAAGTCCTGCTTCGTGTAGAAGGAGCCGGCGTCCTCGACGTGGTACTGCGTGAGCAGCGAGCGCTGGACCTTGAAGAGGTCCTCCGGATAGCGGACGTGGCTCATGAGATCGCCGCTCATGGAGTCGACGGACTTGAACATGTCCGGGAAGACCTTCGACCACGACTGGAGGATGGGGTCGTCCTCGTCCCAGTCGTAGAGCTCGACCTTGCCGTCGTAGGCGTCCACGGTGGCCTTGACGGAGTTGCGGATGTAGTTCGCCTGCTTCTTGGGCAGCGCCGCGTTCGCGCTGCCGCGCTGCGTGTTGGAGTCCTCCGTGGCGTCCTGGAGGACCTGCGGCTTGGAGTACGGGTACTGCGAGCTCGTCGTGTAGCCGTCGACGATCCACTTGATGCGCCCGTCCACCACGGCCGGGTACGGGTCGCCGTCGACCTGCAGGAACGGGGCGGCCTTCTCCACGCGCTCGCGCGGGCTGCGCTCGTAGAGGATCTGGGACTTCGAGTTCAGCGCGTCGGAGAGCAGGATCTGCTCGTCCTGGAACTTCACCGCGTAGAGGAGGCGGTGGAAGAGGTTGCCCACGCTGGGGCCGCCCTCACCGGAGAACGTGTTGTAGACCTGCGCACCGCCGTCCTCCTTGTCCGCCGGGTAGTCGATCTCCTGGGGCTTCGCGCCGTCCTCGGCGCCCACGATCGAATAGCGCGGCGACTGCTCGCCGAAGTACACCCGCGGCTCGTACTCGCCCAGCTCGCCCGTGGGCGGGATGTTGGCCTCGGAGAACGCGGGCTGGCCATCGGTGCCCTGGCGGTTGCCGTAGGCGGACACGACGCCGAACCCGTGCGTGTAGACGACCGCCTGATTGAGCCACGAGGCATCGGACTGCGACTGCGGGTTGAGCTCGCGCACCGCGATGACGGTGTCCTGGCTCTGCCCGTCGATCGTGTAGCGGTCGACGTCGAGCTGGGAGGGGAACGAGTAGAAGGACCGCTGCTGCTGGAGCTGGCGGAAGGTATCGGAGACGAGGTTCGGGTCGAGCAGCCGGATCGAGGCCGCCGTCTGGGCATCCGAGCGCAGCGCGCCCGAGGGCGCATCCGTCTTGGGCGTGTAGGGCACCACGTCAACGTCGTCGATCCCGTAGGCCTTGCGCGTGGCGTCGATGTTGCGCTGGATGTAGTCGCGCTCGAGGTTCTGCTCGCTCGGCATCACCTGGAACTGCTGGACCGCGGCTGGCAGCGCGATGATTGACACCGCACCCAGGACGAACAGCATGACGACCGCCACGACGGACAGCCGCCAGATGGGCCGGAACGCGTTGGCGGCCATGAGCACCGCGACCACGGCCGCGGCGATCGCGACGATGAGCATCGCCGGCAGCGTCACGTGGGCCGCCGTGTACGTGGCGCCGGTGACGAGCCCGCGCTCCGAGGTCAGGTCCGCGTAGCGCTGGACGAACAGGCGCGCGGCCTGGGCGAGGACGAGCACCGCCGCCGTGATGGCCAGGTGCACGCGGGCGGGCTTCGTCAGGTGGATTCCCCGCTCCTCCCCCGGGCGGATGCCGCCCATGAGGTAGTGGCCCACGAGCGCGGCGATGAAGGACAGCAGCGCGGCCATCCCCAGGAAGCCCAGCGCGATCTGCAGCATGGGCAGGCCGAAGACGTAGAAGGAGATGTCGTGGCCGAACTGCGGGTCCGCCTGGCCGAACGAGGTGGGGTGGAGGAAGAGCTGCGCCTCCTTCCAGCTGGCCGCCAGGGCGGTGCCGCCCAGCAGGCCCACGACGATCGGCAGCGCGATCGTGAAGACGCGCCGCAGCGGCTCGACCGCCGCGCGGTAGCGGTCGAGGTTCTCCTGCCGCGGCGTCGTGGGCGCATAGACCGGCCGCTGGCGGTGCGAGAACCACAGCGGGAACCACACGGCCGCGCCCATGAGGACGAGCCCGATGGCGAAGAGCACCGCGCGGGTCAGCCACTGCGTCGTGAAGACCTGCAGGAAGCCCGCCTGGTCGAACCACAGCACGTCCGTGTAGACCTGCGCGAACACGACGAAGAGGATGAGGAGGATCACCACGGCGATGATCGTGAGGATGAGCGGCGAGGGCCCGCGCCGCTTCGTTCGGGTGTGCTGGGTCTGCGCTGTCACGCGAGTCCTTCCGCGGTCGGGTCCGCCCGGCGGGCCGGGCGCACCTGGGGGGCCGCTGCGCGGCCGCTCACTGCCATGGGGTCGTGGGGGCTGGGCGGGCGGCGGGCGTCACTGCGCCCCGCCCGAGGTGCAGGTGGGCAGGCTGTCGGTGTCGTGCTTGCCGATGCGCTCCACCGAGGTGCGCGCGGAGTGCAGCGTGTCGATCCGCACGACCGTGATGTCCTCGCCCTGGGCGGCCTCCTGGGCCTCCGCGCAGTTGTCCTTGGGGGCCAGGAAGTACTTCGCCCCCCGCTCGGCGGCGGCCGCGACCTTCTGGCGCGCACCGCCGATGGGCGAGACGGTGCCGTCGGGGCTGATCTCGCCGGTGCCGGCGATCGGAACGCCCCCGGTCATGGCCCCGGGCGTGAGCTTGTCGACGATGGTGAGCGCGAAGATCGTGCCGGCCGAGGGCCCGCCGATCCCGCTGACGTTGTAGGTCACCCGCACGGGGAAGTCGTACTGCTGGGCAAGCCGCACGCCGATCGCCTTCTGCCCGTCCGTGTCCCGGGGGGTGAGCGTGGCACTGCCGCGCTCGGAGCCGCGCCGGTAGTCCACGGTGACCGTCGCGGAGGCGCGCACGGCGTCCTGCACGGCCTGCGCACCGGCATCGTCGCCGGTGATCTTCGTGCCGTTGACGGCCGTGATCCGGTCGCCGGCCCGCAGCTTGCCCACCGCCGGGGTGTCGGGGAGGACCTCGGAGACCGCGATCTGCGAGGTGTAGGGCTTCTTGAGCTCCGTCATCGCCGCGGCGGTGGCGGTGTCCTGCGAGCCGGCCATCTGGGCCGCGTTCTCCGAGGCCACCTCGTCGCGGGTGGTGGTCAGCGGGTAGTAGGACTCGGTCGGGATGACGGTCTGGGCGCGCTTGAGCACGGCGCCCAGCGCCTGCGAGGCGAAGACCGTGCGGCCGGGCCCGCCGGACACGCCCACGGTGAGCATGTCGAGCGAGCCCTGCGTAGGATAGGTCCGCGCCCCGCTGATGGCGATGACGTCCTTGCCGTCCTGGCTGCCGAACGTGTTGAGCACGGGGCCGGGCACCTCGATGAGATAGGGCACGGGCACCAGGGCCGCCGCGAGGACGAGGGCGTAGGTGAGCAGGCCGGAGACCATCCCGGAGTCGAGGCGCCCGCCCCGCCTGCGGCGGACCGCGAGCGATGATCCGGCCGGGCGCGCCGGGGCGTCCGCGTGTGCGCGGGCGTCGTGGGTGCTCACCAACCGCATCCTTCCAAACCGGGGTCTGCCCGAGTCTAGTTCAGAGGCACCCGGTGCGGCGAATGCCCCGGGCGCTGCCGCGCCGCCCCCGGGGCCGCGCGATCGCGCCCGGTTTCGCCCTCGACGAAACCGGGCGCGCGGCCCGCGGATTCGGAAGGTTTGACCAGGCGTCGTCGTTAGGGTGGGGAAAACGCCACCGACCCGGGGAGACGCCATGAGCGAGAACGACCGCGACAATGAGAAGCCGGATGAGAACGATCCGCTCGGCAACCTGTTCAGAATGATCTTCGGCCAGGGCGGGATGCCCGGCCAGTCGGGTGCGGGCCAGCAGTCCGGCCAGAGCGGGATGCCCGGCATGTCCGGGATGAATATCGACCCCGCGATGCTCGGCGGCATCATGTCGCAGCTCCAGGGGATGTTCTCCGGTGCGGGCGGCGGCGTGAAGACCGCCGCCGTGCGCGCCGCCGAGGCCAAGCTGCCCACGCCCGACCCGCAGCCGGGCGAGGAGGCCAAGCGCACCAGCGCGGATGCCTTCCGCGTGGCCGAGCTGTGGCTGGGCGGCGTCACCGAGGAGCCCGCAGGGGTGCCCGCCGGCCGCCCGCTCAGCCGCAAGCAGTGGGTCGAGGACTCCGCCGAGGGCTGGCTGGAGCTCGTGGGCCCCATCCGGGAGAACATGAGCGAGGCGCTGCTCGGCTCGCTCGGCGAGCAGGTGCCCGAGGAGATGAAGCCCATGCTCGCCCACGCCGGGCAGATGCTCGGGTCGATGACGGACATGATGTTCGGCGCGCAGCTGGGCGAGCTGCTCGGAGCGCTCTCCGGCAGCGTCCTCACCGGCACCGAGTTCGGGCCCTCCGTCATGCGCGGCGGCGAGCCCGTGCTCGTCGAATCGAACATCGCGGGCCAGGCCGCCGAGAGCGGGCTCGACACCGCCGAGCTGCGCATCTACCTCGCCGCCACCGAGCTCGCCCACCTGTGGCTGTTCGCCCGCGTGCCGTGGCTGGCCGGCCACGTGCGCACCGCGCTGGCGAAGTACGCCGACGGGATCGAGGTCGACACCGAGCGCATCCAGGGGATGGCCGCCGGGGGCCTCGACCCCAGCCAGCTCGAGCAGATGGGTGAGGAGCTGCGCCAGGGGATGTTCCGCCCGCAGCCCACCGCGGACCAGCGCGAGGCGCTCGAGACCCTGCAGACCGTGCTGTCCGTCATCGCGGGCTGGGCCGACGTCGTCGCCTACGCCGCGTGCGCGCAGCTCGAGCAGCGCGAGGAGATCCGCACGGCGCTGCGCGAGCGCGCCGCGGCGCAGAGCCCGGCCGATGTCGCGCTGTCCGACTTCATCGGCCTCAACCTGCAGCCGGCGCGCCTGCGCGAGGCGATCAGCCTTTTCGCCTACCTCGAGTCGACGAAGGGCGCCGAGGCCCGCGACGACGTCTTCCGCCACCCCGACATGCTGCCCACCGCCGCCGACCTCGACGATCCGCTGGGCTACTACGAGCGCCGCAGCGCCGAGTGGTCCGCCGACTCCTCGATGGACGAGGCCCTCGAGCGGCTCCTCAGCGAGGAGTCCGGCACGGGTGCCGGTGCGGCGGGGACCGCGGATTCGGGTCCCGCGGAATCCGGACGGGCCGAATCGGAGGGGTCCGGGGAACCGGAGCACTCGACGGACGAGGGCACCGGGCGCACGCACCGGGACGGCCGCTCAGGCGACGGCGGCGACGAACGGGACGAGGACCGCTGAGCGGTCCCGCCCGGGCCGTCCGCGCCGAGCTGCGCGAGGCCGCGGCCGACCTCAGGGCCACCGACCCGCAGACCGCGCGGGCATGTCGCACCCTGGCTGCAGAGCTCGCGGCCGGGCTGGGTGTCGAGCGGGAGTCCGGGCCCGCCCACGTGACGGCTAGCTGCGCCGTCTTCTCCCCGGGCTTCGACGCCGTCCTCCTCCATCTGCACCGCAAGGCGGGGGTCTGGCTGCAGTTCGGGGGCCACATCGAGTCCGCGGACGCGGGCGCTCGGGCCGCCGCGCGGCGCGAGACCGGCGAGGAATCCGGGCTGGCCGAGCTCGCGTGGCTCTCGCCGCTGCCCGTCGACGTCCACCGCCACGCGCTCGCCGGGCGCTTCGGCTCGTGCGCCGAGCACACGGACATTGTCTTCGCCGCCACGGCGGACCCGGCCGCCGCGACGCGACGCTCGGCGGAATCGGCGGGCCTGGCCTGGAGCGCCCTGGCTGAGCTGCCGGACGGCATCGCGGCCGACCTGCCCGCCCGCCTGCCGGCTATTGCCGCGCGCGCTCGGCGGCTCGCCCGTGGCTGAACCCCGCGAGGTAGATGTCCGCCTCGGCCGTGCGCTCGTAGCGCGCGACGAGGGCCTTGAACGCGGGCGAGTGGTTGGGCTCGCGCAGATGGGCGAGCTCGTGGACGAGCACCGCGTCGATGACCCACTGGGGCGCCTCCCGCAGCTGGGCTGAGACCCGGATGGCGCCCGTGGCCGTCGTGGTCGAGCCGAAGCGCTCGAGCTGCTGTTGGGACCATACGACCGAGGCCGGTGCCAGGCCGTCGTCGAAGATGCGGGCGTTGAGCACCGCGGCCCGTTCGGCCAGCGCCGCATCGGATGCCGGGCCGCGCGCCGCCCGCCGCTCCATGCGCGTGATGAGCTGCGCGATCTGCGCGCTGTTGCGCCGGGGGTCGTAGGACTGCGGGACCGCCAGGTGCCAGCGCTCGCCCCGGCGGGTCAGCGAGATCGTCTTGCGCCGCCGCGCCGAGCGGCTGATGGAGATCCCGTCCGCCGCGAGCAGCGCCCGCACCTCCTGTGCATCCATGGCGCCACCGTAGCCCCCGGCGCCCGGCCATTGGACACGGCATGTCCGCCCTGTGGCCGGTGCGTCCGACATGCGGGCCCGGCCGAAAAAATTTTGCGCTCCCGTGCATCCCGGGCGCGTCGCACGTCCCCGGGACCGCCCGCGCGCACCGCTCGGCCCGCAACGGCGGGCTCCGCCCGGCCGGTACCACGGCGGCCGGGTCCGTGCGCGGAGCGCGTGCTCCACAGCACTGTCCACAGCCCAGCGACGGCCCTGCACACCTTGTCCACACGCCATCCACAGTTCTGTGGTCGTGCGGCTTTGACGGGAGCGGCGCGCCGGCATAGTTTGAGCAGTTAGATCCGCGGAAAACCCGGAGTTCATGGGCAAGGGGAAGGCTCATGAACAGCCGCGAGCGCCTGTGGATCGTCCGCGGACGGAGGCGGTCGCAAGCCCCCCGGCACCTCGATGCCGGAGAGCCGAGCGCCTCCGTCCGCTCTGTGCGTCCACAGTTTTTCCACAGCGCTTCCGCGCGGGTGGCCGCCGGCGCCGCGCGTTCCTAGAGTGAGCCTCCCGAACAAGGGAGGCCCCGTGTACACCATCTACCGCTGCGTGCCGCTCGTATGGCGCTCCCCCGGCTGCGTTCAGTTCGGCGCCGATGACCCCGTGCTCATCGATGGGCTGCGCCCCGCGGACGCCGATCTGCTCAACCTGCTGCGGATGGGCGTCTCCGCCGCCGGGCTCTACGACGCCGCGGCGCGCTGCGGGGTGGAGCGCACCCGGGCGGCCTCGCTGCTGGCCCTGCTCGACGAGGCCGGCGTCCTCGTGCCCGTCGGGCCCCCTGCGCTCACCGGCGCCCCGCCCGGTGCCGAGGCGCTGGCGGCGCACCTGCACGCGGCACCGGCCCGCGTGGCCGAGGCGCTCTCCGCCCGCCGGGTGCGCGTCACCGGCCCCCTCGCCGAGCCGCTGGTCGCCGCCCTGCTGCGGGCCGGCCTGAGCGCGCAGGCAGTCGGCAGCGCCGAGGAGGCGGCGGCGGACCCGGACGCCCTCACCGTCCTCACGGCCGTGTGGGCCGCCGATCTGCTGGGCGCGGGCCTCCTGAGCGAGGCGGGGGCAAGCCACGCCCACGTCGTCATCGGCGAGGGCCTGGCGCGCGTCGAGCACCCCGTCGTCCCCGGCTGCACCCCGTGCACGGGCTGCCGGGTGGGCGCGCTGAGCCGGGAGGACCCCGGCTGGCTCGATGCCTGGCGGGCGCTGCGCGCCCTGCGCGCCTCGGCCGAGCGGGCGGACCCGGCCCTCGTCGCGCTGGCGCTCGCGCTCGCCGCCGCGCGCCTGCGCTCGTTCCTCGTCGCCGAGCGCCTGGACCCGGCCGATGTCACGATCGCCCTCGATGGGTCCACCACGATCGCAGCGCCCGCCTTCCACCCGGCGTGCGACTGCCGCCTGCCGCTGGCCGCGCCCGGCGCACCGGCCGCGCACCCGGCTGCGCGGGAACCGCTCCCGGTGGCCGCCGGCCCGAACCGGGCCGCCGAGCGCGCTGGCTGAGCCGGCGCGCGGGAAGCGCGAATCGGGCACCGGCCCCGGGAGCTCACACCGGGAGGCGCCGGCACCGCGGGCGGGCTCCGGGGCCTCGCAGCGGGCGCTACGAGACGAGGACTACGGGGCGGGGCTGCCGTGCACGGCGGCGGCGACGACGGCCACGACCTCGGCGCCGAACTGGCCGAGCTTGACCGGCCCCATGCCCGGCACCCGCTCGAGGTCGGCGGGTGTCTGGGGCACCACCTCGGCGATGGCCGCGAGCGTGGCGGTGGTGAAGACCATGTAGGCGGGCACGCGCAGCCGCGCGGCGGTCTCCTCCCGCCAGGCCGTGAGCGCCTCGAGCACCCGCGCATCGGCGGCCTGCGCGCAGCGCGAGCAGCGGCCCATCCGCCGCTCGGCCGCCCCGTCGAGCGGACGGGCGCAGCGCGCGCACTGCTGCTCGCGCAGCCGCGCGCCGGCCGCACCCGGGCGCCGGGCGCCCGAGCGGGCAGGCTGCGCCGCGGGGGCCCCCTGGGCCCTCCCCCGCAGCTCGCCGACGAAGCGGGAGGCCCGGCGCTGGACGCGGCTGCCGGGCTGGCGGGCCAGCGACCAGCTGAGCGTGAGCTCGTCGCGGGCCCGGGTGAGCGCCACGTAGAACAGGCGCCGCTCCTCCGCGATCTGGGCCGGCGTCGTCGCGTAAGAGATGGGCAGGAGCCCTTCCGAGAGGCCCACGATGTGCACGCTGTCCCATTCGAGGCCCTTCGCGGCGTGGACGCTGGCCAGCGTCACCCCGTCCACCGGCGGCGCGAACTGGTGCTCCCGGCGGTCCTCGAGCTCTGCGACGAACTCGGCGAGCGGGACCGGCAGCTCGCGGTCGGACTGCAGCCGGCGGGCGAGCTCCACGAGCGCGCTCAGCGATTCCCACCGTTCGCGCAGCGCCCCGCCCCGCGCGGGGCCGGCGGCGGTCCAGCCCAGCGATGCCAGCACCTCGGAGACGGCGTCCGGCAGCGGCTGGGGGGCGCGCGCCGAGCGGGCCGCGCGCAGCATCGCCATGGCCTCCTTGACCTCGCGGCGGGCGAAGTAGCGCTCGCCGCCGCGCAGCACATAGGCGATGCCGGCGTTCGCCAGCGCCTCCTCGAGGCCGCGGGACTGGCCGTTCGTGCGGAAGAGCACCGCGATGTCCGAGGCGCGCCTGCCGGCCGTGAGCTGGGCGGCGATGCGCTGGGCGATGCCCTGCGCCTCCGCCTCGTCGTCGGGGAACTCGAGGAGCGCAGGCGGCTGGCCGCCCGTGCGCGTGGGCTGGAGGACGAGGGGGCTGCGGCCCGTGTGGGCCAGCACCCGGTTCGCCGCGTCGACGATGGGGGCACGCGAGCGGTAGTTGCGCACCAGGGAGATCGTCGCCGCGTCCTCGAAGCGCTGGGGCAGGCCGAGCAGGAACGAGTCGGTGGCGCCGGCGAACGTGTAGATCGTCTGCGCGGGATCGCCCACGACGCACAGCGAGCTGCGCCGGCCCAGCCAGCGGGAGAGCAGGTCGAACTGGACCGGGGAGACGTCCTGGAACTCGTCGACGACGAAGTGGCGGTACTGCGAGTGAACCTGCGCGGCGATGTCCTCGCGGGTGGCGAGCACCCCGGTGAGGACGAGGAGGACGTCTTCGAAGTCGAGCATCCGGCCGCGGGTCTTGATCTCCCCGTAGGCGGTCATGATGCGCACCATGGCCGCGGGGTCGATGCCCTCGGGCAGCTCCCGGTCCGCGGCCAGGCCTGCGTACTCCTCCGTGCCGATCATCGACACGGCGGCGAACTCGATCTCCGCGGCGACGTCGCGCACCGTCTCCCGCTCCACCTCGAAGTCGGCTTCGGCCAGCGCGCGGGCGACGGCGCCGGCCTTCTGTGCGATGAGCTCGGGAAACGGCCCCTCCGCGAACGCCGGCCAGAAGAACCGCAGCTGCCGCAGCGCCGCGGAGTGGAACGTGCGGGCCTGCACGCCGGGCACCCCCAGGCTGCGCAGGCGCGCGCGCATCTCCCCCGCCGCCTTGGCCGTGAACGTGAGGGCGAGCACCTGCTGGGGCTCCAGGGCGCCGGTGGCCGCGGCGTAGGCGATGCGGTGGGTCATGGCGCGGGTCTTGCCGGTGCCGGCGCCGGCCAGTACGACGAGCGGGCCGATGGGGTGCTCGACGACGCGGCGCTGCTCGGGATCGAGGGCGGCCAGCAGGGCCTGTGCGTCCTTGCCGCCGGGGGCTGCGCTCATGCGCCGCCGGCCAGCCAGGCGGCGATGATCTGGCCCGCGATGGAGACCTCGCCGGGGATGAGGACGTCTTCGGCCGCCACCGCCGCGCGCAGCTCACGGCGGGTGAACCAGCGCACCTCGGACATCTCGTCGCCGTCCGGCTGCAGGTCCGCGCTGCGCGCCTCCGCGGTGAAGCCGAGCATGAGGGAGCACGGGAACGGCCATGGCTGCGAGCCCACGTAGCGCGGATTGTCGCAGTGCACACCGGCCTCTTCGAAGACCTCGCGCTGCACGGCGCGCTCGAGGGTCTCGCCCGGCTCCACGAATCCCGCGAGGATCGAGAAGCGGCGCTGCGGCCAGGCCGCGTTGCTGCCGAGCAGGATCCGCTCCTCGCCGTCCGGATCCGTGTGGACGACGGCCATGATGACGGCGGGGTCGGTGCGGGGGAAGTGCTCGGCGCCCGTGGTGGGGTCCCTGCGCACCCAGCCGCCTGCCGCGGGCTCGGTGGGCTCGCCCGTGCGCGGCGAGCGCGGGTGGGCCGCATGCCAGTTGCCCAGGGCGACGAGCGTGCAGGCCAGGCCGGCGTCGAGGTCGCTGAGCGCCAGGGCGAGCGCGCGCAGGTCGAACCACGTGGGCGCCGCGACGTCGAGGCCGGTGGCGGGCGCGTCCAGCAGGTCCTCGGCCTGGGCGCCCTGGGCGCGGGCGAGCGCCTCGTCGACCCGGGAGCGGGAGGCGTCGTCGAGGAGGAGGCCCACGCAGTCCGTGCCGTCGGCGGCCCGGCCCAGGTAGATGCGGGTGCCGCCGAGGGCGCCCAGCTCGGTGGTGAGCGGACCCGGCCCGGGGGCGGGCTCAGCAGTCGGCTGCGAGGGCTCCGCGCTGGGCTGGGCGGGCGCCCCGTCATGGGGGGCGGTCAGCTCCACCGCCTGCGGCTCCTGGAGCCGCAGGCGGTGGAGCTGGCCGCGCGAGACGAGGAGGCTGCCGCGGTGGGCGAGGACGATGACCGTGCCGGGGCGCGCGAGCACCTCGTCCAGCGCTGCGTCGGAGCCCCGATCCAGGTGGTTGCGCAGCGCCGCGCTGCGGGCGAGGCTGGCGGGGGCGAGGACGGGCAGCGGCAACATGGGGACCACGATAGCGAAGGGCGCTGACGCGGCCCGCCCGCCCAGACACGCACCGCGCGGGCGGGCCGGCCGGGTGCCCTGTCCGGGTAGATTGGGCGTGTGGATACTCTCGCCCTTCGCATCGCAGCGGCCAGCGCCCAGCTCGTCGAGGACTTCGAGCCCAGCGGCTTCGCGCCGCTGAGCGATCCGCGGGGACCCCGCCTCCTCCTCAGCGACGGGCAGCGCAGCGTCGTCGCTGCCCTGCTGGGCCCAGCGCAGGCACTCGAGGCCGCGGCCGAGCAGGTGGCCGCCGCCGTGCTGCGGGCCATCCTGCCCGACTCCCCCGTGGCATTCCCCACGGTCCTCGCCCGCCAGCCGATGCCCCGGGGCTTCATGCCGGACGAGGAAGTCGTCCTGCAGGTCAGCGAGCCGCTGCCGGGGGCGCCGGTGTCCACGCTGGACTTCCGGGAGTCGGCGCTCGCACCCTCCCTGGCCCGCTTCCTCGCGGCGCTGCACTCCGCGGACGCCGGCGGGGTCGCCGATGCCGGCCTCGTCGCGCAGGAGTCGCAGGAGATCCGCGAGGCGCTGCTGGGCGAGCTCGATCGCGGTGCCGAGACGGGCGAGGTGCCCGGTGGGCTGCTGGGCCGCTGGGAGGAGGCGCTCGAGACCGTCTCCCTGTGGCGGTTCCTGCCCGCCCCCGTCCACGGGGACCTCAGCCTCGAGGCGCTGCGCGCGCAGGACGGTGAGCTGAGCGCGGTCTCCGAGCTGGCGCGCCTGCGGGTGGGCGATCCGGCCGCCGATCTCGCCGCCGTCTCGGGGCTGCTCGATCCCGATGACTTCGATGCGTTCCTCGCCGCCTACGCCGCGGCCCGCCCGGCCGAGGACGCCGGGCTGTCCGAGCGCATCGATTTCATGAGCGAGTTCGCGGTGCTCCAGTGGTTCCTCGCCGCGGTGGACGCCGGCGACGCCGAGGCGCGGGCCGAGGCCGTGGCCCTGCTGTGGCAGCTCGCCGAGCTCACCGGCGGCACGGCCGCCTCCGGCGCGCCGGCGCGGGCCGGGGCTGCCGGGGCTGCCGGAGCTGCCGAAGCTGCCGAAGCAGAGCGAACGTCGGACGAGCATCCGTCAGCGGAGCCGTCCACGGCGGACGACCCGGGCGCAGCCGCAGCCGGGGCGCCCAGTGCTTCCGGTGCTTCCGCGGCCGGCGCGGACGGTCGAATCGACGGCACCGGCCGCGGCGCGGAGGACGGGCGAGACGGTCACGGTGAATCGCCGGCGCGGACGGGCGCCGAACCGGCGGCCCCCCACGTCACCGAGGACATCGACCGCGACCGCGCGGCGTTCCGACCGGCAGCGCCGGTGCGCCCGGCTCGCGCGGGCCGGCAGGAGGCCGGGGGCTCACACGCCGCCGGGCACGGCGCGGCGGCGCCGGGCACGTCACCCCAGGGCGCCTCGCCTCAGGGCACCGCAGCCCAGGGCACGGCTGGGCGGGGCGGGATCCCCGAGGACCCAGCCGAGGCGGAGACGGGCAGGATCGCCGGCCCGGACGAGCTCGAGCGCATCGGCTCGCCCACTGACTCCGCTGACTCCGGTGACCCCGGCGACGCGCGAACCCGTTCGTCTCTCGTGGACACCCAGCGCACCGAGCTGGGCGAGGACTTCGCAGCGGGCGACGACACGGCGCCCGTCGAGCGCCCCTGACCGGGCGAACGATTCCCCGCGAGCGGGCGGCCCCGCCCCTGACCGGGCGCGCCCCTCTCCGCCTTCGCCCGCCGCTGACCCGTCAGGGGCCGCTGCCGCGCAGCAGCTCGGCGAGCTCGGTGGGGCCGAGGAGCCGCTCGGGGCGCACGAGCCGGTCGTCGGCGACGAAGTAGAACGCGCCTCCCACCTCGCGGCCGGAGAACCGGTCCATCTTCTCCACCGCCAGCGCATAGACGGACAGCTGGACGGTCATGGCGGCCAGCCGCTCGTCGTCGGGCACGCCGCCGGTCTTCCAGTCGATGACCTCGATGCCCTCGCCGCGGTCGAAGACGGCATCGATCTTGCCGGGGATGTGGACCCCGCCCAGATCGAGCTCGAAGGGCAGCTCGATCGCCAGCGGCTCGCGCTGGGCGAACTCGGAGGCCTCGAATGTCCGGCACAGGCGGTCGAATCGGTCCTCGAGCTCGGCCGGCAGCCGGCGCCGCTCCGCCTCGTCGGCCAGGCCCTCGAGGGCGGCCTGCCCGTAGCGCTGCTCGACCCAGGCATGGAACGCGGTGCCGAGCGCGGCGGCCGGGGCCGGGCCCTGCGGCATGGGCCGGGCGAGGTCGGTGAGGAACGCGCTGCGGTCGGCGCGCAGCGCCACGATGCTCGTGGTCGAGAGCCGTTCGGGCAGCGCACCGCGGAACTCGCGGGGCGCCCGGTCGGCCAGGAGGTCGAGCGCGCGGCGGGCGTAGGGGGCTGCGGGCCCGTCCGCGAGTGCGTCGAGCGCGACGGCGGGGGTCGCGGCCAGCTGCCGCAGGACCGCGGTGCGCAGCGCGAGCTCCGCCGCCGGCGGCTCGACGGGCCAGGGCACCGGCGGGGCATCCCCGGCCTCCACCTCCGCGTCCTCGGCGGGCAGCTCCACCTCGGCGCCGAGGGCCTCGATCGCCTCGAGGAGGAACGGGGAGAACTCGCTGCGCCTGGTGCGCCGGGGCGAGTGGGCCGCGGCGCCGAGCCACAGCTTGGTGCGGGCCCGGGTGATCGCGACGTAGGCCAGGCGGCGCTCCTCCGCGAGGCTCTGCTCGCTGAGCGCGGGGCCGAGGGTGCCCTTCAGCCAGTCGGCGAGCTCCTTCTGCGAGGCGAACGAGGTCGCCGTGAGGTCGAAGCGGGGCAGCTTGTCCCGGTCGCCGCGCAGCGGGTAGGGCAGCCGGCCCAGCGAGAGCCAGCCGCGCCCATCGCGGGGTGTGCTGGGCAGATCCCCCACGACGAGGTTGGGAATCGCCACCGCGTCGAACTCGAGGCCCTTCGAGGCGTGGACGGTCATGACGACGACGCTGCGGTCGGCGGGATCGGACCCGTCGGGCAGGGCTGCCTCGGCCACGGCGAGCGCCGCGGACTCCTCGGCCAGGGCGAGCCACGCGAGCAGGTCTTCGGCCCGCACCGCGGGGTCGGTGGCCACGTAGCCCGCCACCGTCGACAGCAGGGCGTCGATCGCGGCCCGGTGCTCGGCCGCCCGCGCCGGCGCCAGCGCCTCGATCTCCGCGTCGATGCGCAGCTCGCGCACGGCCTCGCGCACAAGCCCCGTCACCGTGGTCTGGGCCGCGCGCAGCCGGCGCAGGCTGCGGGCCAGCCGGCCGGCGCGCTCGCGGGCGTCCCCGCTCAGGCCAGCCGCGGCGATGTCGTCGCTCAGCTGCGGGCCCGGCTGCTGCGCGGCCAGGTCATCGAGGCACTCGGCCAGCCCGATCGGCTCGACATCGTCCGCGCTCGCGCCGAGGGCGACCTCGAGGCGCCGCTGGCGCAGCCGGCGCAGGCGGCCCAGCGCCGCGACGTCGGCCGCACCGAGTGCGCACGAGGCACCGGTGAGCAGGCGCATGAGGTGCTCGCCGGCTCCCGGGTCGACGACGACGTTGAGCGCGGCGAAGACGTCGGCCACGTAGGGATCGTCGAGGCCTCCGGCGCTCCCGGCCATGATGACTTCGAGGCCCGCCTGCTCGAGCGCCGCGGCGACGGAGGCGAAGTCCGCCCGCTTGCGGCACAGGACCGCGCGGGTGCCGTGGGTGCCGGCCATCCAGGTGGCGAGGGAGGCGAGCTGATCGGTGCCGTAGTCGGCGTCGGCGTGGCCCACCGTCACGGCGAGGGCCACATCGCCGGCCTGTGCCGTGGGCGCGGCGGTCAGCTGGGCGGCGGGGTCGATGTCCGGCAGCTGCGCGGCGATGCGGTTGGCCACCGCTAGCACCCGCCGGCTGTTGCGCCAGCTCGTCGTCAGGCCCAGCGTGCGCCCGGGCCCGCCGTCCGGGCCGGGGAAGTCGAGCGGGAACTGCCCGATGTTGCCGGCGCTGGCTCCGCGCCAGGCGTAGATCGACTGCCGCGGATCGCCCACCGCCATGACCGGCAGGCCCGCGAACATGAGCTGCAGGAGCTTCGCCTGGCTGTCCGAGGTGTCCTGGTATTCGTCGAGGAGGATGAGCTGCCAGCGCGAGCGCTCGATCTCGAGCGCCTGGGCGTCCTCGGCCATGATGCGGTGGGCGAACGCAACCTGGTCGGAGAACTGCATGGCGTGGCGGGCGCGCTTGAGGCTGCGGAAGCGCTCGACGAGGCCCGCGAGGCGGCGCTTGGCCTCGAGGGCGGCGACGTCGCTCGACAGGTCGTTTGCGCAGATGAAGTCCACGAGCTCGGCGCGGGTCGCCGCCGACCACAGCTTCGGCGGCGCCCCGCCCGTCGCGCCGATGATGCCCGCGAGCCGCGCGCGCAGCTCGGCCTTGTCCTCGGTCGGCATCTTCTTCCTGCCGATCGTCGCGTCGAGGGCCGCGAGGTAGTCCGGATTGAGCAGCGCGGCGAGGCTTGCGTCGATGTGCTCGACGACTCGGGCGGGGGTGCTCAGGTGCTCGTCGATCTGCCCTGCGAGTTCGAGCACGGCGGTGACGATCGTGCTGCGGGCCCTGCCCGCGGGCACCTCGGCTGGTCCCGCCGCGTCGACGATGCGGCCGGCGAGCAGGGTGGCGGAGGCGTCGTCGAGCAGGACCGTGTCCGGTTCGACGCCGATGGCCATGCCGTAGTCGCGCACGAGCCCGGCGGCGTAGGCGTTGTACGTCTGAACGCTGGGCACGTCGAGGCCGTCGAGCGGGCGCGGCGGCGCAGGGGCGCGGCCCGGCGCGCCGGCCGTGCCGCTCTGGCGCTGCCAGTGGCGCAGCGCCGCGAGGCCGCGCCGGATGCGGTGGCCGAGCTCCCCCACCGCCTTGCGGGTGAATGTGAGGCCCAGGATGGCGCTCGGCTCGATGAGCCCATTGGCGACGAGGTAGACGATGCGCTGGGCGAGCACCGTCGTCTTGCCCGACCCGGCGCCCGCGATGACGACGGTGGGGCCGAGTCCCGCCTCGATGACCGCCTCCTGTTCTGCGGTGGGCGGCGGTGAGCCCATGATCTGGGCGACCTCTCGCGCGCTCAGCCGCGCGACCGGGGCCACTCCCGCAGTCGCAGCGCTCACGGCGCCTCCTCTTCTCCGGCACCGGGGACCATGGCGGGGCAGGAGCTGCGCACGGGGCAGGTGCGGCAGACCGTGGTCGAGGGGGTGGCAGGGAACACCGCGCTTCGCATGCCCTCCGCGGTGCGCTCGATGAGCCGCAGCGCCCAGCCGGGATCGTCCGCCTCGGCCAGGGGCGGCTGGATCCGCCGGTTCGGCGCTGAGGCGCCGCTCTTGTGCGCCTTGCGCGGGTAGACGAGCTCGGCACCGCCCGCCGCCGTGCCGCCGAGCTGCTCGGCGCTTCGGCTGCCATCGGCCCCGGTGAGGGTGGCACCCGGAGTTTCGAGCGCCGCCTGGTAGGTGCCGAGCTGCGCGTGCTCGGCCATCTGCGCCTGGGTTGCCGGGACCTTGGCCGTCTTGAAATCTACGACGTGGAGCCGACCCTGCGCATCGCGCTCGAGGCGGTCGATCCGCCCGCGGATGCGCCAGGGGCCCGCGCGCTCCGGGTCGTCCGTGGCGGCGAGGACCTCCTCCTCGACCCCGAGGAGCTCGTAGCCCTCACCGCGCCGGGAGACGAGGAAGTCGTTGAGGTTCGTCACCATCCCCAGGCCCGCCTCGCGATCGGCCTCGCGCTGCCACGCAGAGGCGTAGGGCAGCTGCGCGAAGGCCTCCTCGAACTCGCGGCGCATGGCGTTCAGGCCCCCGTGCGGATGGTGCTCGGCAAGCGCGTGGATGAGCGTGCCGAGGGACTGCGCGGCGGTTTGGCCCGCCTGCCCGCCGCTGTCGGTGAGGAACCAACGCAGCCGGCACTCGGCGAACGACTCGACGCGCGAGGGCGAGATCGGCACGGTGTCGTGCTCGCCGAGCACGGGGTCCGTGGAGCTGATGCGCTGCCAGTTCAGCCACGTGGCCGGGCGGGCTTCGGGGACCCCGGCGGCCTCGAGGGCGCGCAGCAGCAGCGCCCAGTCCTGTCCGGCGGGGTCCGCACCGACCGCGGCACCGGCCTGCGCATCGGCGGTGCGGGCGTGCTCCTCGCGCAGCCGGCGGCGGGCGTGGGCGGCCACGCCGCGCAGGCTGAGGGGAAGGTCATCTTCACCCGTGTTGCCCGGTGCACCGGGCGCCCCGGCCGCGCCCCCGGGAGCCCCGCGGTGCTCGGCGGGGCCGAAGAGCTCCTCGCACAGGCGGAAGAACACGCCGGGGGTCTGCTCGCCGTCGTCGATGCTGGCGAGCACGAGTTCGGTGCGCGCCCGCCCGATGCCGCACAGCAGGAGGCGCCCCTCCTCGTCCACCGTGGCCCGCTGGCGCCGGCGGTATTCGGCGGGGTCGAGACCGGGCGGGGGCGTGCCCTCCATGGCGCTCGCGAGGCCCGCGAGGTCGAACACGGTGCCGCGGACCCGCGGGTTGGGCCACGTCCCCTCTTCGAGGTCGACGATGCACACGCGCTCGAACTGCGTGTGCGCCACCGCAGCGGGCGGGGCCACGGTGACGATGTCGCCGTCGGCGCCCTGCGCGAGCGAGTCCTGCGCGAAGTGCTGATCGGCCACGAGCTCGGCGAAACCGGCGGCGTCGAGGTTGCCGCGCTCGGCGAGCTTTTCCGCGAGGGCCATGAGGCGCACGACGGCATCGAGGCGGTCGTTGTGGGGGCTGGTAGGGCTGGCGAGGGCCCGCCGGCGCCAGTCCTCGGCGACGCCCGCCGCGGTCCACAGCCGCCACAGCGCGGTGTGCGGATCGAGTGCGGCGGACTCCACCGCGGCGTCGAGGATGCGGTGCACGGTGCGCAGCGGGCCCGGCAGCCGATCACTCGGCAGCTCCCGCAGCGCGCGGTCGATGAAGCCGTCGCGTCCGCCGGGCGCGTCGGCGGCGCCGGGCGCGTCAGCGGCGCCGGGTTCCGCCGCCGGGGCTTCCATTCCATCCCCCGGTGCCTCAGTTTCCTCCCTCGGGGTGCTGGGATGCTCCGCCGGGTCGCCGTGCGTCTCCCCCAGGTCCGCGGCACGGTCTGGGGGGCCGGCGCCCTCGGCGGGCCCGAGGTCGCCGGCGAGTTCGCGCTCGAGGCCGCGCAGGGCGATGGCGTCCAGCCCCACGTACGGCCCGGTGAGCAGCTCGCGGGCCAGCGCCCCCAGCCCCGCGCGGTCGCCCGGGTCGAGGGTGAGCGCGCGCAGCAGCGGTGCGGTGGCACGGTCCACACCGAACGGCAACTGGGTGTGGGCGACGGGGATGCCGAGGTATTCGAGCTGCTGGGCCAGCGCCGCGGCGGTTCCCGCCGTGCGCGTGAGCAGCGCGCAGTCGGCCCACGGCACGCCCTCGTCGTGGTGCCAGCCGCGCAGCAGTGCGGCCAGCGACCGCGTCTGCGCGGCAGCGCCCTCGAAGGTGCGCAGGCGCACGGTGGAGGGCCCTGCGGGATCCTCGGCCGCGGTGGCCGGGACGTGGCGCAGCGCCAGCGCGGCGGAGACCGTACGAGCGAGCTCCCGATAGCAGCGCAGGATCTCCCCACGTCCGCGGGCGGGCTCGCGCAGCACGAGCGGGCCCCGCCCGCCGCCCGCCTCGAGCGCCCAGCGCAGCACGGCGCCGCGCGCCCCGCGGAACGATTGGCTCGCCGTGTCCGGCGAGGCGAAGACGACGATGCGCGTGCCCAGTTCCCGCAGCCGGGCGAGCATGGGAACCGCCGCGTCGGGGACGTCCTGCGCCGCGTCCAGGAGCAGGTAGCGGGGCGCCGGCTCGGAGGAGAAGCTCCACGGCTGCCCGGCGGCGGTGCCGGCGGCCACCTCGCCGGCGATCGCGGCCGCCGCCTCGACGAACACGGCCGCGGTGTCGACGCCGCCGAAGTTCGGCACCGCGAGGAGGTCCGCGTAGTCCTGCAGCACCTGGGCGACGACGAGCCACTCGCCGCGCCCGAACCGCTGGGCGGCCGCGGCGATCTCGCTCTGGGCCCAGTCGCGGCCCATGACCTCGTTGAGGGCCTCGCGCAGGTGGTCGCGGAAGCCCGCGGTCGCTCGCAGCTCCGGGGACATGCGCGCGGTCCACGTGGGCGGGGCCTGCCGCCCGGCGTCGTAGCCGGCGAGCAGCTCGGCCAGCAGCGCGTCCTGATCGGCGCCGGAGACGAACGACACGGGCGATCCGAACGCGGTCTGGGCGTGCGCGGAGACCAGCCCGAACGCGAACGAGTGCACGCTGCGCGCCGGGGGGCCCTGCCGGAGCCCGGCGGCACCCGCGCCCAGTTCGTCGCGCAGCGCATCGGCTCCCTCGCGGCTGGGGGTGAGCACCGCGATCTCCTCGGGGCGCACGCCGCGGGCGCCCAGCGCCGCGTGCAGCCGGCGCAGCAGGGCGGTCTTGCCCGTGCCGGCCCCGCCCACCACCGGGACGACCTGCGCTGCCGCAAGCGCCTCCACCAGCTCCGCCTGCACTGCCTCGAGGCTCGCCGAGAGCCCGGCGCCGGTGCCGGTGCCGCTCGCGGACTCCCCCGCCGCCTCGCGTGCACCGCCGGCCGCGGGCTGCGGCTGCGGGGTGGGCTCTGCTGTGCTCATGGGCCCATTCCACCACGCACCACGGACACGGCGCCGCGCCGGGCCGCGCGGCCCCATATCTACCCGTGATATCTACCCGTGCGTCCCTCCATCCGGCACGGCCGACGCCCCCAGCGGACCCCACTGGCCCGGGCGGTGCGGGGCCGGGGTGAGAACGGGCAGCGTCGGCGGGAGGCGCCACGGGCACCGCGTATCCGGCACGGGCTCGGGAAAAGTCCAAGGCAGGGGGCACGGGAAGACGCGGGCTGCGCGCACCGCTGTCCCGGCAGGGCGCCCAGCGGTCCCGGTGCCGGGCACTGTTGCCCGGCAGCGCTGCGCTGCCCCGGTGCTGCACTGCTGTCGTCAGGTTCCCGGCGCTGCGCTGCGCTGTGCTTCCGGTGCTGCGCTGTGCTTCCGGCGCTGCGCTGTGCCCGGTGTTCGCGCTGCCGGCGCTCGCACTCCCGCTGCCGCCACCGCTGCTCGCCCTGCCGCTGCCGACACTGTGCTGCGCTCCCGGCACTGCACTGTGCTGTCGGCACTGCGCTGTGCTCCCGGCGTCCCGCTCTACTCCCGGCACTGCGCCGTGCTCCCGGCGTTGCGGCCTACTCCCGCCGCTGCGCTGCGCTCCCGGAATTGCGCTGCCGCGCCCGGTGTTGCGCTGTGGACGAAACCCGGCGGGGAGCAGCGCTGGCGGCCGTACAGTGGGGTCGTCGGCGGCGCGGCGCGGACTCGCCGCGGCCACCGCGCCGGATCCGCGGTGCTCACCTGGGCCGCGCGGTGCTCACCCGGCCCGCGCCTCGGGCCCGGGCAGCATTCGGCCCCGCCGCCCCGCACCACCTGCAGAAGAGGAGAACAGCATGGAGATCAAGATCGGCATCCGCCAGTCCAACCGCGAGGTCGTCGTCGAAAGCGACCTGAGCGCCGATGAGCTCGCCGAGCGCGTGTCCGCCGCCCTCGCGGCCGAGGGCGTGCTCTCCCTCGAGGACGCGAAGACCAAGGGCCGCCGCGTGCTCATCCCCGCCGAGCAGCTCGCCTACGTCGAGACCGGCGCGGAGCACCAGGCCCGCGTGGGCTTCGGCATCGCCTGAGCGAGCCACCCCCACCGGGCCCGCCGAGCCCGTGCGCACCGCAGCCGAGGCGCCCACGCGAGGGCGCCTCGGCTGCGGTGCTGCTGCGGCCAGGCAAACCCAGCGCCCGCTCCCGCCCGGTCAGCCGTGCACGGGGCCGACCTACCAACGGGGCTGAGCACGCAGCCGGCCGGCAGGGCCGAGCGCCGGGCGGCGCTCAGGCGACGAGGCCGAGGGCGGACATCCGCCGCGAGTGCTCGGACAGCGCGTGCTGCGTGAGCTCCGCGGAATCGACGCTCGCGCGCGGGAACTGCTCGGTGAGCTCGCGGACCCGGTGGAGCGTCTCCGCCACGAGCTTGCGGCCCCACAGGGCCAGGCGCGAGGCCAGCACCGGATCGCCGGCCACGGCGGCGGCCAGGCGCTCGCGGAGGTAATCGGCCTGCCGTGTATCATTCAAGGCGGTGACGGCGACCTCGTGGCTCGCCTCATCGAGCTCGCCCAGGGCCGCTCGGCTGAAGTCCTTCATGATCCCGTCGTAGACGTAGCCCTTCATGAGGCTCTCGTACCAGTCCTTGGGCTTCGTCCGCTCGCGAAACGCCGTGAACGACGGCTCGGCCTCCGCCAGGAGGCGGGGCAGGTCTCCACCGAGATCCTCGATGCGGTCCGTGAGCGCCTCGAAGTGCGCCAGCGACCGCCCGGCGATCCGGGACAGGTCGATCGAATCGCGCACGGTGGGCGCGTACTGCGCATCCGTGGCCATCCGGTGGAACGCGGAGAGCTCGCTCAACGACAGGATCGCAAGCGTCGTCACCGAAGCGTCGGAGGAATCGGGCGTGGGCATGGCCCCACCCTATCCCGCCGGCGAGATGACAGCGTGCTCCCGCGGGAGCACCGTGAGGAGTGAAGAAACATGTCAGCAGATCCCAACGCGGCGACCGCCGCGCAGCCGGCCGACGAGCAGTCCGCCCCGCCCGCCGTGCTCGTGGCCGATGCCGCGCCCGCAGGCGAGACCGCGCCCGCCGCCGAGGCGGAGCTCGGCGAGGCCGACCTCGTCGCCGCCCGCCCCGGCTCGGAGCCCACCGAGCAGACGTTCGCCGACTTCGGCGTCGCCGAGCCCATCGTCGAGGCGCTGGCCGAGGACGGCATCGTCCACCCGTTCCCCATCCAGGCGCTCACCCTCCCGGTGGCGCTGACCGGTGCGGACATCATCGGCCAGGCCAAGACCGGCACCGGCAAGACCCTGGGCTTCGGCATCCCACTGCTCCAGCGCTGCGTCGCCCCCGACGAAGACGGCGCCGAGCCCGCCGAGGGGCGCGCCCCTCAGGCGCTCGTCGTCGCGCCCACCCGCGAGCTCGCCAACCAGGTCGCCGAGGACCTGCGCACCGCCTCGACGAAGCGCAGCCTGTCGATCGTGACGATCTACGGCGGCAAGGACTTCGATCCGCAGATCAAGGCCCTCAAGGACGGCGTCGACGTGGTCGTCGGCACCCCGGGCCGCCTGCTCGACCTCTACGGCCGCCGCGTGCTGCGCCTGGACCGCGTGCGCACCGTCGTCCTCGACGAGGCAGACGAGATGCTCGACCTGGGCTTCCTGCCCGATGTCGAGCGCATCATCGCCGCGCTGCCCGCCAGCCGGCAGACGATGCTGTTCTCTGCGACGATGCCGGGTGCGGTCATCTCCATGGCCCGCCGCTACATGAGCCGGCCCACCCACATCCGCTCGCAGGAGGTGGGCGACGACTCGCAGACGGCGCGCAACACCGTCCAGCACGTCTACCGGGCCCACTCGATGGACAAGGCGGAGATGGTCGCGCGCCTGCTCCAGGCCGAGGGCCGCGGGCGCACGATCATCTTCGCCCGCACCAAGCGCACGGCGGACAAGCTCGCCGAGGAGCTCGCCGACCGCGGCTTCGATGCGCGCCCGCTGCACGGCGACCTCAACCAGGGCATGCGCGAGAAGGCCCTCAAGGCCTTCCGCGAGGGCAAGTCCGATGTGCTCGTGGCCACCGACGTGGCGGCCCGCGGCATCGACATCGACGATGTCACCCACGTCGTGAACTACCAGTGCCCGGACGACGAGAAGACCTACATCCACCGGATCGGCCGGACGGGCCGCGCCGGCCACTCGGGCATCGCCGTCACGCTCGTGGACTGGGACGACATCCCGCGCTGGAAGCTCATCAACCGGGCGCTCGGCCTCGACTTCGACGAGCCGGCGGAGACCTACTCGACCTCCCCGCACTTCTACGAGGAGCTGGGCATCCCGCAGGGCACGAAGGGCCGGCTCAAGCGCCGCCGCCCGGCCGCCGGCGAGGTCGTCGAGGACCGGCCCGGCGACGATGCGCCCGCCCGTCGCTCCGAGCGCTCGCGCGGCGAGTCGCGCTCGAACGGCCGCAGCGAGTCGCGCTCCGAGGGCCGCTCGCGCTCGCGTCGGCGCACGCGCTCCGGCTCCGAGAATGCCCAGGGGGCGCAGAACGCCCAGGGCGCCCAGGACTCCGCCGCTCCCGCGGGCGCGCAGCACGGCGCGGGAGCCGAGGCGGGGACCGGGGATGCCCCGCGCCGCCGGCGCCGCCGCCGGGGCGGCCGCGGCCGCGGGGCCGGCCAGGGCGGCGGCGAGCAGGGTGGCTCGGCCCAGGCCGGGTCCGACCAGGGCTGAGCCCGGGGCACCGAACGCACCCAGGGGCGCGCACTCAGCGGAGTGCGCGCCCCTGTGTCGTGAACCGGCCGCGTCATGGACGGGCTGTGCCATGGGCGGTGAACGGCTCATGGGAGGGCTGTGCCATGGGGGGGTAGCCGCGTCGTGGGAGGGCCGTGCATCGTAGGTGGGCTGCGCTGTGCGGGGCCTGCATCCTGGCGGCGCGTGTCTTTCGGGGGCGCGTGTCTTTCGGGGGCCCGTGTCTTGTGGGGACATGGCGCAGTTGGGCAGCCCTCAGCCTGACCCCAGCTCAGCGCCTCGGCCCGGCACCAGGGCAGCGCCTCAGCCCGGCAGGAAGTCGCTGCCCGACGCCCGCTCGACGAGCGCGGCGAGCTGCTCGGGCGCCGTGGAGTGCTCGCCCAGCCGGTTGGGCTTGCCCGCCCCGTGGTAGTCGCTCGAGCCCGTGGTGAGGAGCCCGTTGTCGGCTGCGATCGCGCGCAGCCGTTCCCGCGCCTCGGGCGGGTTGTCCCGGTGGTCGACCTCGAGTCCGTCGAGTCCGGCTGCGATCATCTGCGCGAAGCCCTCCCGGGGCACCACGCGCCCGCGGCTGGCGGCCATGGGATGGGCGAAGACGGAGACGCCGCCCGCCTCGCGGACCATGCGGATGGCGTCGACCGGGGAGATCGTGGGCAGCGAGACGTAGTACTTCGAGGCGCCGGAGAGGATCTGCGCGAACGCCGCCGAGCGGTCGGGCACGACGCCGGCGGCCACGAGCGCGTCCGCCAGGTGCGGGCGCCCGATCGTCGCGCCGTCGCCCGCCTGGGCGCGCACGCCCTCCCACGTGATCGGGAAGTCCTCGGCCAGCCGCTCGGCCATCGTGCGGGTGCGCCGCAGCCGGGCCTCGCGCGCGGCGTCGGCCGTCGCGGTGAGCTCCGCCCCCCGCGGATCGTGGAGGTAGGACAGGAGATGGACGCTGATGCCTTCCCAGTGGCACGAGACCTCCATGCCGCGCAGCAGCCCCACGCCGTGCTCGCGGGCCGCGCGGGCGGACTCGTCCCAGCCGCTGACCGTGTCGTGGTCCGTGAGCCCCAGCACCGCGATCCCGGAGGCCGCCGCATCGGCGATCAGCTCCGCCGGCGCCTGCGTGCCGTCCGAGCGCCGCGAATGGGTGTGGGCATCGATCGTCATGCGCCGAGTCTAGCCAGGCGGCTCGCGGCCGGCGCCGCTCCCCGCGCCGTGGCCCGCTCCCGTGGCCCGCTCCCGTGTCACTCCCGGGTCCTAGACTGACACCATGTCCAACCCAGAGACCCCCGCGACGCCCGAGCCCATCGACCCCAGTGCCGCCGCTCCCCCGGCCGCCGGCGAGCCCGAGCTGGATGAGCGCGTGAACAACCGCTCCCGCCGGCCCGCCTCGGCCGCGTTCCGCGACTTCGTGGCGGCGGGCTGGGACACCTCGGCACAGGAGGCCGAGCCGCTGGCCGCGGCGGCCTTCACGCCCGCCCGCCGCGCCGCCGTGTCCGCGCGCTTCCCCGGCGAGCGCATCGTCGTGCCCGCGGGCCCGCTCAAGGTCCGCTCGAACGACACGGACTACCGGTTCCGCGCGCACTCCGCGTTCATCCACCTCACCGGCCTGGAGACGGACTCGGAGCCGGACTCGGTGCTCGTCATGGAGCCCACCGACGACGGCCACGAGGCGACCTTCTACTTCCGCCCGCGCGCCGGCTTCGACACGGAGGAGTTCTTCTCCGATTCGCGCTACGGCGAGTACTGGGTGGGCCCGCGCGATGACCTGCGCACGATGTCCGTGCGCACCGGCATCGCCTGCCGCGACAGCGCCGAGGCGCCCGAGGCCATCGCGAAGGACCTCGGCTCGGTCTCCGTGCGCCTCGTCCGCGCGGCCGACGAGGCCGTCCAGACCCAGGTCGACGAGGCGCGCGCACAGGTCCAGGCCGACCTCGAGACCGCGCGGGCCGGCGATGACGAGCTCGCGGAGTTCCTCTCCGAGCTGCGCCTCATCAAGGACAGCCACGAGGTCGACGCGCTGCGCGAGGCCGTGGCCATCACCCGCGAGGGCTTCGACCGCGTCGTGGCCGCGCTGCCGGCCGCGCTGGCGGACGAGCGCGGCGAGCGGGTCATCGAGACGGCGTTCGAGACCGCCGCGCGCACGGCGGGCAACGGGGTCGGCTACGACACGATCGCCGCGGCCGGCGACCACGCGTGCACCCTGCACTGGATCAAGAACACCGGGCGGGTGAGCCCGGGCGACCTCGTCCTCGTCGACGCGGGCGCGGAGGCGGACTCGCTCTACACGGCCGATGTCACCCGCACCCTGCCGGTCGACGGCACGTTCACGCCCGTGCAGGCGAAGGTCTACGATGCCGTGCTCGAGGCGGCCGATGCCGCGTTCGCCCGCGCCGCCGAGCACGCCACGCGCCCGGTGATCTTCGCCGAGGTGCACGATGCGGCGATGGAGGTCCTCGCCCACCGGCTCGAGGAGTTCGGCCTGCTGCCGGTCACCGCAGAGCAGGCGCTGAGCCCCGAGGGCCAGCAGCACCGGCGCTGGATGGTCCACGGCACCAGCCACCACCTGGGCCTCGATGTGCACGACTGCGCGCAGGCCCGCGCGGACATGTACCTGGGCGCGCGCCTGGAGCCCGGCATGGTCTTCACGATCGAGCCCGGACTGTACTTCAAGGCCGCGGACCTCCTCATCCCGGCGGAGTTCCGCGGGATCGGCGTGCGCATCGAGGACGACGTCCTCGTCACCCCCGACGGGGTGGAGAACCTCTCCGCCGCCTTCCCGCGCACCCGCGCCGAGGTCGAGGCGTGGGTGCGCGGGGCCGGGCGCGCGGGTTCCACGGCCGCAGGCTCGGCTGCGGCGCGGGCCTGATGCCACTGCCGCCGCAGGGCCGCCTGGCCCGGGGCGCCGGGCTGGGAGCCGTCCCCGGTGTGCGGCTGGGCCTGTGGGGCAGTGTCGAGGCGCTGACCGGGGTCGCCGTCGTCCTGCCCCCGCCGGGCACCGCCGCCGGCGTCGATGTGCGCGGCGGTGGGCCCGCCAGCCGTGAGACCGCGATCCTGGCCCCCGGCACGCTCGAGTACGGGGCGGACGCGGTGGTCCTCACGGGAGGCTCTGCGTTCGGACTGGCCGCGGCCGGCGGTGTGCAGGCGGGTCTGGCCGAGCAGGGCATCGGCTGCCCCGCCGGCGCCGGGCTGCGCGTGCCGATCGTGCCCGCCGCGGCGATCTTCGACCTGGGCCGGGCCGACGGCGCGCCCCATCCGCCCGGTGAGGCCGAGGGCCGCGCGGCGCTTGACGGCGCCCTCGAGCCCGCGGGCGGGCGCCAACCGGTGCGCGGCAGTGCGGGCCCCGGCCTGGGCGCCTGGACCGGGCGCGGGGTCAGCCGCGGGGGCCTGGGCCAGGCGGCCGTGACGACCCCGGCCGGCCACACGGTCGCAGCCCTCGTCGTGGCCAATCCCATGGGCACGGTGCTCGGCGCCGATGGCGGGCTCCACGCAGCCTCCGCGCTCGCCGGCTACGGGGTCGAGCTGCCGCGGGTCGATCCCCGCGCGGTGCGCGAGCTGCTCACCGGCGCGGGCGCCGCACCCGGGGCCCCTGCCGCCACGGCGGGCGGGGCTGCACCGCCCGGGGCTGGGCGGTCGAGCGCGCCGCCAGCGACCGCGGGACCGCTCAACACCACGATCGCCTGCCTCGTCACGGACGCGGCTCTCACCGACGCCCAGGCCACTCGCCTTGCCGCCTCCGCGCACGCCGGCATCGCGCGGGCCGTGTGGCCCTCGCACACGCTCTTCGACGGCGACACGGTGTTCGCCCTCGCGCTGGGCTCGCAGCCCCTGCCGGCCGGGCCGGCCGCGGGCGAGGCGCTGGCGCTGCTCAACATCGCCGCCGCCGATGCCCTGAGCGCGGCGATCGTCGACGCGGTGCTCTGCGCGGACGACGGGCCCGAGCCCGGCGGCTCGGCCGGCGCCGGGCACCGGGAGGACCGAGCGCGCCGGGAAGCGGAGGGGGCCGACTCCCCCGCTGCGCCGCGTCCGCCGGCGCTGGCCTCGGTGTTCCCGGAGCTCGCGCGGGCCTGGCGCGCCGTCGACTGAGCCCCGGCCGGGCATGACCGACCCGGCACGCGGCGGACGCGCCGCGGACCCGCACTCAGCCGGTGCTCGTCCAGTGGATGCCCGCCATCGGCGGATGCGCGCCAGGTGAGCGCGGCGCGTGCGGGCTCTGCCCTGCTCGAACTCATGCCGGCCCAGAAGAGTGCGCGTGACCGGTGCGCGCGCCCAGCGCTGCGCGCCCTCGGTGCGCGTGCGCTCAGTGCGTGCCGAGCAGCAGCCGCGCCTCGGCGGCCCGGGCGGGGGCGCACACGATGTCGTAGCGCCCGGCGAGCACCTGCGGCCGGCCGGCCACGGAGCCCCGGCGGCCCGCCTGCCAGCGCATGAGCAGGCCCCAGATGATGCCGATGCCCACGCCGATGAGCAGGGCGGGCAGCAGTCCGCCGGAGGTGAGCGACTGGTCCCCGCCCAGCAGCGCCATGATGAGGCCCAGGAACAGGCCCAGCCACGCCCCGGACAGCGCGCCGGAGCCGGCCGCCGCAGCCCAGCTGCGCAGGCCCTCCATCGACTCGACGATCGCGACGTCGGAGCCGACGATCGTAAGCGCGCTGACGTCGAAGTCGCGCTCGGCCAGCCGCGCGACGGCGGCGCGCGCTTCCTCGTGCTTCGAGTACGAGGCGATCGTCTCCCCGCGGGGGACTTCCGTGATGGGCTGCTTGGGCATGGGCCCAGCCTAGCCGCCGGGCACGGCACGGCCCGCCCAGCGGGCGCCCGCGCCCACCGCGGCGGTGCGGCGGGCGCCCGGGTCCCGGTCGCAAACCTCCACGTCAGGGCCGCAGAATTCGGCCGCAGAAGTCCGCTCCATGGGGCCCCGGTGAGGCGCCCGTCGCGGCGTGGACACCGCTGCCGGGCGCACCCCGCGCTGGCGTAGGCTGTCCGGGTGAGCACTGCAGACCGAGTCTTCGTCGCACGCCTGGCCTCCACAGCGGTCTTCGACCCGCTGGGCGACCAGGTGGGGCGCGTGCGCGATGTCGTCATCGTCTACCGCGCCACGATGCGGTTGCCCCCCAAGGCGATCGGCCTCGTCGTCGAGGTCCCCGGCCGCCGCCGCGTCTTCGTCCCCATGGGCCGTGTGACCAGCATCGATGCGGGCGCCGTCATCACCACGGGCCTGGTGAACATGCGCCGGTTCGAGCAGCGCTCCTCGGAGACCCTCGTGATGAATGACCTGCTGGGCCGCAAGGTGGTGCTGCGCGACTCCGGTGCGGAGGTCACGATCGAGGACGTCGCGATCGAGCAGCAGCCCAACCGCGAGTGGGAGGTGGGCCGCCTCTTCGTGCGCCGCGTCACGGGCAAGACGGCGTTCGGCTTCCGCAAGCGCGGCGAGTCCACCCAGGTGGACTGGGTGGATGTCGACCACCCCGTCGACTCGACCGTCGACCAGGACGCCTCGCAGCTCATCGCCGCCTACCAGGACACGAAGCCCGCCGACCTCGCCGATGTGCTGCGCGAGATGAGCCCCAAGCGCCGCCTCGAGGTGGCCCGCGAGCTCAACACCGAGCGGCTGGCCGACGTGCTCGAGGAGCTGCCGGAGGAGACGAGCATCGAGATCGTCTCCGGCCTGGAGATGGACCGCGCGGCCGAGGTGCTCGAGGAGATGCAGCCCGATGACGCGGCGGACCTCCTGGGCGAGCTCGACGACGAGCGCGCCGAGGAGCTGCTCCAGGCGATGGACGCGGACGAGGCGAAGGATGTCCGCACGCTGCTCGCCTACGACGAGGACACCGCCGGTGGCCTCATGACCACCGAGCCCGTCATCCTCTCCCCGGAAACGACGGTCGCCGAGGCGCTCGCCCACGTCCGGCGCGAGGACCTGCCCACCGCACTGGCTGCGGCGGTGTTCGTGTGCCGCCAGCCCCTCGAGCCGCCCACCGGGAAGTACCTGGGCGTCGTGCACATCCAGGCCCTGCTGCGCGTGCCGCCCACGGAGGCGGTCGGGAGTATCATCGACGACGAATTCGAGCCGCTGGGCTCGGACGCCACGATCGCCGAGGTCTCGAAGACGCTGGCCGCCTACAACCTCGTCTCGGTGCCCGTGGTCGACGACAACGACCACCTCGTGGGCGTCGTCACGGTCGACGACGTGCTCGACGAGCTCCTGCCCGAGGACTGGCGCTCGAACCGCTCCGATGAGGCCGAGGAGGTGCGCCATGGCTGAGAAGGACAGGAAGGCCGCCGGGCCGCTGGACACCCCGCGCGTGTCCAAGCGGCGGCTGCCCGTCATGGGCATGCCCAACGACTTCTTCGGCACGGCCGCCGAGGCCATCGCCCGGTTCATGGGCACCCCCGTCTTCCTCGCCTGGATGACGGTGATCTGCGCGCTGTGGCTGGGCTGGAACACGCTGGCCCCGGAGAGCATGCAGTTCGACCCCCGCGCGCTCAACTTCACGCTGCTCACGCTCATCCTGTCGCTGCAGGCCTCCTACGCGGCGCCCCTGCTGCTGCTGGCGGACAACCGCGCCGCCGACCGCGACCGGGTGGAGTTCGAGAACGACCGCCACCGCGATGAGCGCCACCTGGCCGACACCGAGTACCTCATGCGCGAGGTCTCGAGCCTGCGCATCGCGATGCGCGACATGGCCACCCGCGACTTCATCCGCTCGGAGCTCAAGGACCTCCTCGAGGAGATGGAGGAGGCGCGCGCCCGGGACCCGGAGGCCGCACCCGCGTCCGGGGACGGCCCCAAGGCCGCACAGCCCAAGGCCGCACAGTTCAAGACCGGCCAGGCCAAGACCCCACAGGCCCAGGCCGGCCAAGCCAAGGGCGGCGGGTCCACGGGCGACCAGCCGCAGGGCGACCGGTCCCAGTCCGGCCGGCCCGGAGCCGCCGGCGCCCCCGCTCGCCCCGCCCCGGAGCACTGAGAGGCCCATGCCCCACCCCACCGAGGACGCCGTCCGCGAGGCTCTCGCGGGCGTCATCGACCCGGAGATCCGCCGCAGCATCGTCGAGCTCGACATGGTCGAGTCCATCGACATCGCCGCCGACGGCCACGTGAGCGTCACCGTGCTGCTCACGGTGGCCGGCTGCCCGCTCAAGGACACGATCACCCGCGACACCGAGGCCGCGGTGACCCGCGTGCCCGGGGTCACCGGGGTCTCGGTGTCCCTGGGCGCGATGACGCCGGAGCAGCGCGCTCAGATGCGCGAGAGGCTCCAGGGGCCGGGCCGGGCGCGCGAGATCCCGTTCGCCCGCAAGGACTCGCTCACGCGCGTCTACGCGGTGGCCTCGGGCAAGGGCGGGGTGGGCAAGTCGACGGTGACCGCGAACCTCGCGGCGGCCTTCGCCCGCCGCGGGCTGCGCGTGGGCGTCGTCGACGCGGACATCTACGGCTTCTCGATCCCGGGCATGATGGGCCTGGCGGGACAGCCCACGAAGGTCGACGAGATGATCCTGCCCCAGGTGGGCCACGGGGTGAAGGTCATGAGCATCGGCATGTTCGTCGAACCGGGCCAGGCCATCGTGTGGCGCGGGCCGATGCTCCACCGGGCCCTCCAGCAGTTCCTCACGGACGTCTTCTGGGGCGATCTCGACATCCTCCTGCTCGACCTGCCCCCGGGCACCGGCGACATCGCGATCAGCGTCTCGCAGCTGCTGCCCGGCTCCGAGCTCCTCATCGTCACGACCCCGCAGCAGGCCGCGGCCGCCGTCGCCGAGCGCGCGGGGGCCATCTCCAAGCAGACGGAGCAGAGGGTCGCCGGGGTCATCGAGAACATGTCGTGGCTCGAGCTGCCGGACGGCACGACGATGGACGTGTTCGGCTCCGGCGGCGGTGACCGGGTCGCGGCGAACCTCAGCGAGATCCTCGAGGCGCCGATCGACGTGCTCGGCCGGATCCCGCTAGACCCGCCCGTGCGGGAGGGCTCCGACGCCGGCGTGCCCGCCGTGCTCGCGAGCCCCGAGGCGCCGGCCGCGCGGGCGCTCGACGCGATCGCCGGCCGGCTCGCCTCCCGCGGGCGGGGCCTGGCCGGTATGCGCCTGGGCCTGCGCCCCGAGTAGGCGGCCGATGGGCGGTGGGCGTGCGCGCCTACGTCGCCTCGGGATCGAAGGGGGCGGGGCGGTCGGCCTCGCGCAGCTTCGCCTGCCGGGCGTGGCGCTGGACCGGGGTGATGGGCTCCTCCCGCTGCGCTCCGGCGCTCGGCGAGCCCGCGTCCGCGGAGCCCGCACCGGAGGCGTGCGAGCCCGAGGCGGTGGGCGCGCCGTCGTCCTCGGCGAGGGCCTCGCGCACGATCCGGCGGGGATCGTACTGGCGCGGGTCGAGCTTGCGCCAGTCGACGTCCTTGAAGTCGTCGCCGAAGTCCTCCTGCACGCTGCGCTTGGCCTCCTCGGCCTTGCCGCGCAGCATCTTGACGAGGTCGCGCAGCTTCTGCGCGTACTCGGGCATCCGCTTGGGGCCGATGACCACGAGCGCAACGACGACGAGTATGAGGAACTCGGTGCCGTTGATGTTGAGGAACATGGATTCCATTCTAGGCCCGTGCCCGGCTCCGCGGTGCCGGCGCCTGCGGGTGTGCCACAATCGCGGCCATGACCACTCCCCCGACAGCCGGCCGCTGGGCCGCCCCGGCGGGCACCCGCCGTGGATGATCTGCGCGTCGAGCGCGTGCTGCGCTGCGTCGAATGCGTCCCGCCCGGGCGGGCGGCGCCGTACTCGATGATCGGGCGCATCACCGGCGAGTCCGCTCGGGCGGTGGGCCGCGTCATGTCGCTCTACGGCTCGAACGTGGCGTGGTGGCGCGTGACGAACGTCGCCGGCGCCCTGCCTGCGCAGCTGCTGGCCCGCGCGGGCGCCCACTGGGACGCCGAGGCGCTGCCCCACACGGCCGCGGGCGCCGACCTGGCACGCTGCCTGGCCGACGAGGACGAGCTGCGCGCGCGCTGGGCCGCGCGCGTGCGCGGCCTGGCCGAGGGTGAGTGCGCGGGCGACAGTGCCCCCGGCGCCGCCGCGGGGACCTCCGGGGTGCCGGTAGACTGATCCGGCTGGGCACCCCCGCCCCGCCGACCCCGTGCGAAGGAGGCTCCTTGGCCCGCGACCTTGCCGCCGCCGCGCAGTACGCGGACCGCTTCAACGCCTCCGAGGCCGTCGAGGATGCCGCCCGTTCGCTCGCCGCAGACTATCAGATCGCGCCGCTGCCTCCCACGTCGACGGCCCTGCTGCGGATGCTCGTGGCGCTGGCCAAGCCCACCGCGGCGATCGAGGTGGGCACCGGCACGGGGGTGTCGACCCTGGCCCTGCTCGACGCGATGCCGCCGTCGGGGATCCTCACGAGCATCGACATCGACCCCGATCGGCAGGCGGCCGCCCGCGAGCTTGCGCAGGTCGCCGGCCACCGGCCCCACCGGGTGCGGATGATCACGGGGCGCGGCGAGCAGGTGATCTCCCGGCTCGCCCCGCGCGCCTACGAGTGCGTCTTCCTCGACTCCGAGCCCGCAGGCTATGACCGCCTCGTCCCCCTCGCCCTCGAGCGGCTCAGCCCGGGAGGGCTGCTCGTCGTCAACGACGTGCTCGCCGCCGGGGCGGTCCCGAACCCCGCCGATCGCAGCCCCCGCGCCCGCACCCTGCGCGGGGTGCTGCGCGAGCTCGAGACCGCGGCCCCCGCCGGCCTGCGCGTCCTCACGCCCGTCGATGCCGGGCTGCTCGCGCTCATCCGCCCGTAGCGGCCAGCGCCGCGGCAGGGGCCCACAACGGCGCCGAGCCCGGCCCCCGCGCAGCGGGAACCGGGCTCGGGCCGCGCGCTGCGCGCGCGGCGGGGCATCACTTGCCGATCGCGGCGCCCAGCGTGTCGTACAGGTCGCCGGCTTCGTCCGGGCTGATCTCGATGACGAGGCGCCCGCCGCCCTCGACGGGGAGCCGGAGGACCAGTCCGCGACCTTCCTTGGTCACCTCGAGGGGCCCGTCGCCGGTGCGCGGTTTCTGAGCTGCCATGAAACGTCGTTCCTTCCGGTGTGCCGATGTGTACCGCTCAATTATCCACCATCGCGGCCCCGATCACACTTCGGCCCGCCCGAGGGGTCCGCGAAGCACCGCGCGCTGCGCCCCGCGGGCGCCGGCTCACGGCGGGAAGTCCGCGGGCGGGGTGAACTTCCACAGGTAGGCGACCCAGACGATCTGGAAGACGATCGAGGCGGTGAGGATCGCGAATCGCGCCGTCCACGACCGGGACTGGGCGAGGATGAGCGCGAAGGGGAACATGGGCAGCATGAGGCGCAGGGTGGAGGTCTGGGGCGTGAAGAACAGCAGCAGGTAGACGCCGTAGGCCAGGGTGAACTGCCGGCACACGCGGCCCATCGCGGCGCCGGCCGGGCTGAGGATCGCGCCGACGAACAGCGCGACCGTGACGAGGAGCAGGGGGATGCCGAAGCCGCCGACGAGGCCCTCGGCGCGGTCCACCCACTGGAGGAGGATCTTCGAGTGGCCGGTCCAGGCGGCCTCCGTGTCCGTGTAGGCGGTGGGCGATCCCGTCGCGATCCACGCATAGGCGGGCTGGATGAGCGCGGCGGCGCACGAGCCCACGCCCAGCGCCCACGAGCGCACGACCTCGGCGGGCGGATACGGGTCCGTCCGCCGGCGCCGGATGCGGCCGATGAGGTGGACGAGCATGAAGAACGAGAACGCGACGCCGATCGGCCGGCTGAGGTCGAGCAGGACGACGATCGGCAGGGCGAGCAGGTAGCGCCGCCGCACGACGAGCAGCAGCGCCGCCGCGAGCAGCATGAGCGTGAGCGCCTCGGCATAGCCGGTCATGAGGACGGGCGAGGCCGGGAACGTGAAGACGAAGGCCAGGCCCGTCAGCGCGCGGCCCGGGCTCGAGTGCAGTCGGAACAGGTGGAGGATGAGGATCGCGGCGATCGCGGCGAAGACCATCGAGAGGATGGGCGAGATGACCCGGTAGTCCAGCGGCAGCAGGAACTGCACATCGCGCACGAGCAGCGGGTGCAGCGGGTAGAAGGCCCACTGGTTCTGCGCGACGTCGCCGGTCTCCGTGAGCGGCAGCTGCGAGGGGTACCACTCGTCGGCGATGCGCTGGTACCAGCCCGCGTCCCAGAAGTTGAGGAAGTCGTTCAGCGAGGTGGTCGCGCCGGTGGTCCAGGGCGAGGCGACCTGGGTGCGGACCACCGCGCCCATGATCCCCAGCGTGAGGATGCGGGTGACGAGGTAGACGGCCAGCGCCTGCAGCCAGACGGGCAGCAGGAGCATCTGGCGCGCGGCGGCGTTGAGGCCGGGGCGCGAGAGGAAACCGGGCAGGTGGGGCTGCGCGACGTCGGCGGCGGTCGTCGCCGCCGTGTGGGCGGCCGTGCCGGCCGTGTGCGCGGCGGCCGTGCGCTCGGTCGGCCGCTCACCGCCGGCTGCACCGCCGACCGCGGGCCGCTCGCCCGCGGCCGCCGGCTCAGCCTGCGCTGCGGCCGGCGGGCTCGCCTGCGCGCGGCCGGTTTCGCGTTCGGCAGCGCCGTCCGGCGCGGGGAAGGTCCTGGGTACGTCGTGGGGCATGCTCAGCTTTCGCCGGCCGCACCCGAGGTGCGGCGCGGGGTCTCGGCGCCGTCTGCGGCGCCCGCGGATTCGGGCTCAGACTCGGGCTCAGCGGTCACAGGGGCGGCGGGTTCGCGTCGACCGCTCGGCTCGATCGCATCATCGGCTCGGCCGGGTCGTGCACCTGAGCCAGGATGTCCGCGTCTGCCGGGGCAGCGGGCTCGGACGGATCGCCGAGCTCGGCGGCGGCACCGCGAGTCCCCTCGGGCTCGGCGGCGGGCTCGGCACCCGGCTCGCCGGCGGCCTGGCCCACGGGCTCCTCGACCCCGTCTGCCCCGGCGGCCGGCTCCCGGCCGGCCTCGAGCTGGGCGATCCGGTCGTGCAGTGCGTCGAGCGCGGCATCGACCTCGTCGGGCCGGTAGCCGCGCAGGGCCGGGGAGAACCGCAGCTGGGCGATGTCCGCGGCGGCGAAGTCTGCGGGCAGGCCGGGGCGCGGCTCGGATTCCGAGGCGGCGGGCATGCCGCCGTTGAACAGGTTGAAGGAGCCGGCCACGGCGATGACCATGACGAAGACGGCGGCGCACACTCCGACGACGATCCACACAGGCATGGGCCCAGTGTGTCACAGGCGCTCGGCGCCGCTCCGGAGGCCGCCGGGCGCGCCCCGCGGCACCGGGCGGCCGGGCGCAGCGCTAGACGAGCCCGCGCACCGCGGTGCGCGGGGGCCGGATGCCGCGCACCGCGAGCACCGTGTCGATGGCCTGGACCGTGGCCGCCGCATCGTGGGTCCGGATGACCGCAACCCCCGCGTCGATGGCCAGGGCCGTGGCCGCGATGGTGGCGGGCAGCCGGTCGGCGGGATCGGCCACGCCCGCGGCCTCGCCGATGAAGTCCTTGCGCGAGATCGCGAGCAGCACCGGCAGCTCCCCCGCGCACAGCCGCGGGAGTGCCCGCATGACCTCAAGCGACTGGTAGGTGTTCTTCCCGAAGTCCGGGGTGGGGTCGATGAGGATACGGCCGGGCGCCACCCCGGCGGCCCGCGCAGCCGCGACGAGCCCCGCCAGCCCCTCCTCGACGTCATCGAGGAGGTCTGCCGCGCACAGCCCGTAGCGGTTGCGGTGGGCGTCCGTGCGCGGCTCGAGGCCCCCGGTGTGGGAGCACACGAGGCCGATGCCGTGGGCCCCGGCGACCTGCGCCACGCGGGGGTCGTGGCCGGCCCACGTGTCGTTGAGCAGCCGTGCCCCGGCCCGCGCGGCCGCCTCGGCGACCTCGTGGCGGTACGTGTCGACGCTGATGACGAGGTCGGGCAGCTCCGCGGCGACGGCCTCGACGACGGGGCACACGCGGTCGATCTCCTCGGCCGCGGACACGGCGGGGCCGCGCCCGGCGCGCACTCCCCCGATGTCGACGATGCCCGCGCCCTCCCGCGCGGCGCGCGCGCAGGCCGCCACGGCCTCGGCGGCGGTGGCCGAGGACGCGTAGAAGGAGTCCGCGGAGCGATTCACCACCGCCATGACGACGGGGCGCAGCGGCCCGGCGCGCACGGCTCCGAGCTCGAAGACGGCCCGGGCGCCCGGTTCGGGCCCTGCGGGCTGCCCCGCGCCCTCCCCGCCCGCGGGTGCGTCCGACCCGGCCTGGCTGCCCTGCCTCATCCGATGGGCGAGCTGGGCCCGATGCCCGCCGCGATGTGCGCGACGGCCTCCGCCGGGGAGTCGGTCACCCAGAAGAGGTCGAGGTCGCGCGGGGAGATCGTGCCGCGCGCCAGCAGGGTCTCGCGCAGCCAGTCCACGAGCCCCGCCCAGAAGTCGGTGCCCATGAGCACGATCGGGAAGCGGGTGATCTTGCCGGTCTGGACGAGGGTGAGGGCCTCGAAGAGCTCATCGAGCGTGCCGAAGCCGCCGGGCATGAAGACGTAGCCCTGCGAGTACTTGAGGAACATCGTCTTGCGCACGAAGAAGTAGCGGAAGTTGATCCCCAGGTCCACGTACTCGTTGATGCCGGACTCGAAGGGCAGCTCGATGCCCAGGCCCACGGACAGCCCGCCCGACTCGCACGCGCCCCGGTTGCCGGCCTCCATGATGCCGGGCCCGCCGCCCGTGATGACCGCGTAGCCGCTGGCGACGAGCCCCCGGGCCACCTCCTCGGCGGCAGCGTAGGCGGGCTCCTCGGGGCGGATGCGGGCGGAGCCGAAGATGCACACCGCGGGCCCCAGCTCCGCCAACGAGCCGAAGCCCTCGACGAACTCCGCCTGGATGCGCATGACGCGCCACGGGTCCTCGTGCACCCAGTCGGTGCTCCCCCGCTCGTCGAGCAGCCGCTGGTCCGTCGTCGTCGCGGGGATCTGGGAGCGGCGCAGGCGCACCGGCCCCTTGTCGTAGGTGCTGCCGCCGGCGCTCATCGGCGGCCTCCGGCGGGCATCCGCCTGGCCTGGATGGGGGTCATGGCCTCAGCGTACCGCCCGCTAGGCTGGGCGCATGACTTCACGCTTCGCCGCGGCCACCGGAGTGGCCACCTCGTTCGCCGACACCGTCCTCAGCGTCTGGTTCCCCGCCCCCACCCTGGGGCAGAGCGCCGACGACGCGCTCGCCGCGGCGCAGACCCTCGCCCCCGATCTGAGCGCCCTGGCGGGCGCCGACGAGGCGCGCGGCACCACGGCGACGGTCGTGACCACGACGATCGACCTGGACGCCGCGCCCGCGGACGCCGCGGATGCCTACCTGCGCCTGCACGCGCTCTCCCACCGCCTCGTGCGCCCCAACGACCTCAACCTCGACGGCATCTTCGCCACGCTGGCCAACGTCGTGTGGACCTCGCGCGGGGCCTGCTCCCCGGAGGGCTTCGAGGCCACGCGCGCCGCGCTCCTGGCCGACGGCCAGCTCAGCGTCTACGGCGTCGACAAGTTCCCCCGGATGACGGACTTCGTCGTGCCCTCGGGTGTGCGGATCGCGGACGCCGACCGCGTGCGGATGGGCGCCTACCTGGCACCGGGCACCACCGTCATGCACGAGGGCTTCGTGAACTTCAACGCGGGCACGCTGGGCGCCGCGATGGTCGAGGGCCGCATCTCCCAGGGCGTCGTCGTGGGCGACGGCACGGACATCGGCGGCGGCGCCTCGATCATGGGCACGCTCTCCGGCGGGGGCAAGGCGAAGATCACGATCGGGGCGGGCACGCTGCTGGGCGCGAACGCGGGCGTGGGCATCTCGCTGGGCGATCACTGCGTCGTGGAGGCCGGGCTCTACGTCACGGCCGGCACCCGCGTGAGCCTGCCGGAGGAGGGCGGAACGGTGGTGAAGGCCTCGCAGCTGTCCGGCCGGTCCAACATGCTCCTGCGCCGCAATTCGACGACCGGCGCGGTCGAGGCGCTGCCCCGCGAGGCGGGCATCTCGCTCAACCCCGACCTGCACTGAGGCCCGCGCCCAGACGGCAGACGGCCGGCGAGACCCCAGGGGTCCCGCCGGCCGTCTGCCGTCTGCGTCAGTTCGAGCGCTCGTCCATGGGGACGTAGCCGCGCTCCGTGGCCCCCGTGTAGATCTGGCGGGGGCGGCCGATCTTCGTCTCCGGGTCATCGATCATCTCGCGCCACTGGGCGATCCAGCCCGGCAGGCGCCCCACCGCGAACAGCACGGTGAACATGTTGGTCGGGAAGCCCATCGCCTTGTAGATGAGGCCGGTGTAGAAGTCGACGTTCGGGTAGAGGCGGCGCTCGACGAAGTAGTCGTCGGCCAGCGCGATCTCCTCGAGGCTGAGGGCCAGGTCGAGCAGCTCGTCGTCGCCGCCGAACTTCTCGAGCAGATCGTGGGTCGTGCCCTTGATGATGGCGGCGCGCGGGTCGTAGTTCTTGTACACCCGGTGGCCGAAGCCCATGAGGCGCACGCCCTTCTCCTTGTTCTTCACCCGCTCCATGTACTTCTTGGCGCCGTCGTCGGAGTCCTTGATGCCCTCGAGCATTTCCAGCACCGCGGAGTTCGCGCCGCCGTGCAGCGGGCCGGACAGGGCGTTGATGCCCGCCGCGATCGACTGGTAGAGGTTCGCCTGCGACGAGCCCACGAGGCGCACGGTCGAGGTCGAGCAGTTCTGCTCGTGGTCGGCGTGGAGGATGAAGAGCTGGTCGAGCGCCTTCGCCTTGAGGGGGTCGACCTCGTAGGGCTCGGACGGGAAGCCGAAGTTCACGCGCAGGAAGTTCTCGACCAGGCCCAGCGAGTTGTCCGGGTGGACGACCGGCAGGCCCTGGTTCTTGCGGTGGGCCAGCGCGGCGATCGTCGGCATCTTCGCGAGCAGGCGCGCGGTCGACAGGTCGATCTGCTCCTCGTCGAAGACGGAGAGGCTGTCCTGGTAGAACGTCGACATCGCGTTGATCGCTGCGGAGACCATGGGCATGGGGTGCGCGTCGAGGGGGAATGCCTGGAAGAAGCGGCGCAGGTCCTCGTGGACGATCGTGTGGCGACGCAGGCGGGCGTCGAATTCGTCGAGCTGGGTCTGCGTGGGCAGTTCACCGTAGATGAGCAGGTAGCTGACCTCGACGAACGTGGACTTCTCCGCGAGCTGCTCGATGGGGTAGCCGCGGTAGCGCAGGATCCCCTCGTCACCGTCGATGTAGGTCACGGCCGAGGAGGCGTTGGCGGTGTTGGCGAAACCCGGGTCGTAGGTCACCTTGCCGGTGTCCTTGAGCAGGGAGCCGATCCGCAGCCCCTCCATGCCTTCGGCCGAGGGCACCCCGGGGAGTTCGTACTCGTGATCGTCGACCCGCAGGACACCGTCAGCTGCCATGTCTCTCCTCAGCGTTTCCCCCAGGCACTCCTGCATCTCAAGAGAACCGTGAGCGTTGTTTAACAGTCACATCAGAGCGTACAGGCTGTTGGCGCCCAACTCTAAACCCGGCGGTGAGCAGGGCATCCTGTGCCCGCGCACCGTGCGCCCGCCGTCGCCGAGGCGCGGGCGAGCACGGTGCGCGGGCGCCCGTGCCGCACGGGCTCCGGTATGGGGAGGGCCCTCAGCCGCGCAGGCGCTCGGCCGCCGCGGCGATGACGTCGTCCGGGGCGGTGAGCGCGATCCGCACGTGCTGGGACCCGGCCTCACCGTAGAAGATGCCGGGGGCGGCGATGATGCCGAGGTCGGCGAGCCGGCCGATCGTGGTCCAGCAGTCTTCCCCCGCCGTGGACCACAGGTAGAGGCCCGCCTCGGAGTCGTCGATGCGCAGCCCGAACGCGCGGACCGCGGGCTCGAGCACCGCGCGGCGGCGCCGATAGGCGTCCTTCTGCGCGCGGACGTGGTCCTGGTCGCGCAGGCCGGCCACCATGGCCGCCTGGACCGGGCCGGGCACGATGAGTCCCGCGTGCTTGCGGGAGTTCGTGAGGTCGGCGATGAGCTGCGGGTCGCCCGCGGCGAAGGCCGCGCGGTAGCCGGCGAGGTTGGATTCCTTCGACATCGAGTACACGCTCAGCACGCCGGTGTGGTCGTCGCCCACCACCGCACGGGAGAGCACGGAGGGCGCGGGCGCGGGACCCGCCCAGTTGAGCAGGCCGTAGCACTCGTCGCTGGCGACGACGACCCCCGCAGCGCGCGCCGCCGCCACCGCATCGCGCATGAGGTCCGCAGCGAGCACCGCACCGGAGGGATTGCCCGGCGTGTTGAGCCAGAGCAGACCGATCCCGGCCAGCGAGGCGCCCCCCGCCACCGCCTCGGCGTCGAGGCGCACATAGTCGACTCCGGCGAGCTCCGCACCCATCTCATAGGTCGGGTAGCCGACCGAGGGGCCGGCCAGCGCCAGGCCGCGCTGGCGCAGCCCGGCAAAGAGGGGCAGGAGCGCGATGAACTCCTTGGACCCGACGCTCGGGATGACCTGGGTGTGCGGGTCGAGCTCGACCCCGTGCCAGGCGCGGTACCAGTCGGCGATCGTTTCGCGCAGCTCCGGGGTGCCCGCCGTCTGCGGGTAGCCGGGCCAGTCCGCGGCCGCGGCCAGCGCCTCGCGGATGACGGGAGGGGTGGGATCGACCGGCGTGCCGATCGACAGGTCGCACACGGGGCCGCGCTCCTGCGCGCGGGCGCGGTAGGGGGCCAGCAGCTCCCACGGGTATTCGGCCAGTCCGAGTCCGAAGCCGGTCATCGTGGTTCCCTTCTGCGGATGGGCGGGAGGTCTGCGGATGGGTTGGGGTCTGCGGATGGACGGGAGGAGCACGGGTGCGCAGGCCTCACGGCCCCCCAGCCCCGCGGGCGGGTCGCCTCAGTCGTCCTGGTTCTGCGGGGGCAGCGCGGCGATCATCGGGTGGTCCGTGCCGGTGTTGCCCAGCTTCGCGGCCCCGCCCGGGGAGCCCAGCTCATCGAAGAAGTCGACGTTGGCCGTGTAGTACTCGGACCACTCCTCCGGCACATCGTCCTCGTAGTAGATGGCCTCGACGGGGCAGGCGGGCTCGCACGCCCCGCAGTCCACGCACTCATCGGGGTGGATGTAGAGCGAGCGCTCGCCCTCGTAGATGCAGTCGACGGGGCATTCGTCGATGCAGGCCTTGTCCTTCACATCCACGCACGGTTGCGCGATGACGTAGGTCACTTCCAGGTCTCCTCGGTCGAAGTCGGCTCGTGCGCTGCCGCGGCGGGGTGCGGGCCGGACCCGCGAGCGGCTGCTCGCCGGCGGCCGCAGCGGCTCACCGGGACCACCGCGTCGTCGCCGAGCATCCGAGCGGGTCCGCGGCAGGCGAACCCGGCACAGGGAGCCCTGCGGCCGCACGGCGCGCATCGCGGTCCAAATGCACTCCCACCAGGGTACTCCCTCATAGGGTAGGGGGAAGGGCTGACGCGGTGCCCGCGCCGTGCGCTCGGACACAGCGGCCGCCCCGGCCCGCCACGCGAATCACGAGGTATCCCATGACCACTCCCCGCCCCGGCCAGCGCCTCGTCATCCGCTACGGTGCGGACGGGCAGACCACGGATGCGCTGGGCACCGTGGCCGCGGCGGACGACCAGCGGGTCATCATGGACACGGGCCGCGGCCGGGTCGAGATTCCCGTCGCCGCGATCGAGGTCGTCCACGAGATGCCGCCGGCCCCCACCCAGCCCGGGCGCCTGCACCGGGTGGTCTCCCCCGAGGACCTGCGCCGGATCTCCGCGGCGGTCTGGCTGCCGGCCGATGCAGTCTGGCTCAACGCCGACAATCTGCGGGCGGAGGCCTCCGAGTCCGCCTCCGATGTCCAGTCGGGCTGGCTGCTGCGCGCGGCGCACGGGGTCTCGCAGCGCGCCAACAGCGCGCTGCCGCTCACCGCGCCGGGCATCGAGCCCGCCGAGGCGCTCGACATCGCGCAGCGCTGGTACGCGGACCGCTCGCTGCCGCCGGCCGTCCAGATCTTCTCCACCGTCGAGGGCGCGCTGGCGCCCAGCTGCGAGCCGCTCGGCGCGATCTTCCGCGAGCGCGGCTTCGCGCCCTCGGGGCCCACGCTGGCGCTCACCGCGGATGCGAAGGAGGCCGCGGGCTCCGCCGAGGTGCCAGCTGGCCTGGCGATCGTCGTCTCCGATGACGCCCACCGCCCCCACTTCGATGCGTGGGGCCGGCCTGCGGAGGGCGAGGGCAGCGAGGGGCACGCGGACTTCGCGGCGCTGATCCGCAGCCCGGAGCGGTTCACGATCGTCTCCGCCATCGCCGAGCACCCGGACGGCTCGAAGAGCCTCGTGGGGACGGTCCGCCTGGCCATCGCCCAGAAGTGGGGGGTCGTGTCCAACCTCGTAATCGATGAGGCGCTGCGCCGCCGGGGCGCCGGCCGCGCCCTCGTCCAGGCGGCGGCCAGCCTCGCGGCCCGGCAGGGTGTGCGCTCGCTCATGGCCGAGGTCGAGGGCGCCAATGCGCCATCCCTGGGGCTGTTCTCCCAGCTGGGCTTCGCCGAGCACCACCGGTACTGGTTCGCCCGCCGCAGCTGAGCACTCACCCGGCCCAGCACCCACCCAGCTGAGTGCCCGCCCGGCCCAGCACCCAACCGGCCCAGTGCCCGCCCGAGACCGGGTTCAGCGGCAGGTGATCCCGGTGACGGGCGCGTAGACGGTGGTGAACTGGTCCCGGGTGGTGCGCCCGGTGGCCTTCTCGGTCATGGTCCGCTTGATCGTGATCGACCAGCCGCCCTTGGGCGACTGCGGCCTGCAGGTCGACCCCGAGCCCTGCTTGGTCCCCGGTGAGGTCCGGTTGAACCGTCCGGACGACTCGGCCTTGACGTCGTAGGCCCGCGTGCCGAAGACCTGGGCGGTGACCCTGCCGCCGGAGACGTCCATCGCGAGCACCACCGGGGACTTCGTCGTGTTCGTGAAGGCCATGTCGATCGAGCGCCAGTCCAGGGTGGCCTCGCGGCCCTCCGGATAGCGCGAGATGTAGCGCGAGTGCGCCTGGTGCTCGTTGAGCTCGAAGCCGGCGAAGAACGCGGCGTTGAACAGCGTCGTAGAGACCTGTGAGACGCCGCCGCCGTAGTCCTCCTTCATCTCGCCACCGGAGATGACGCCCGCCTTGCGGTAGCCGTTGGCCGCGGTGCGCTCGCCCAGGGTGTCGTTGAGGCTGAACCGCTTGCCGGGCATGACGACGGTGCCCGTGACCTTCCGCGCGGCGGTGCGCAGGTTCGCGTCGCGCGCCGGCTCCGAGTTGTAGGGGGTGTGGAACTCGGACGCGACCTGGGAGACATCGGCCTTCTTCGCATCCGCCGTGGTGAACTCCGGCTCCTGCACGGTGCGGGTGACGGCGGCGGTGCGGTTGGCCGCGCCGACCGCGTGCTCGACGCCCGCAACGAGTGCCTTCGGCTCGACGGTCGTGCCGCTGCGGGCGGGCACGACCACCGGGGCACCGCCGGACATGCGGAAGCTCGCATCGCGCGCCGCGGTGCCCAGGGTGGAGTCCTTCTTCGCGATCGCCGCGTGCAGCCTCTTCGCGTCGATGCTGCGGGTGAGCGCGCCGTCCTTGGCCGGGAACGACAGCGCGGCGGCGAGCTGGGCCGGGCGCACCGTCACGCGGGATTCCTGCCCGGAGCCGCGGACGGTGAGGACGAGGGGCTTGGACAGGGCCGGCTCGGCCAGGGAGCGCTGTGCCTCCTGCGCGTCTGCCGTGCTCACCTGCGGGTCCGCAGCCTCGGAGGCCACGCGCAGGCGCTCCTCGCGCAGCCAGCCGGTGCGCAGTGCCGAGCGCACCGCGGCGCCATCGGCCTCGATCCCGGTGGCCGCCTTCTTCACGTGGGTCGTGGAGCCCGTCACGGTGAGGGCCGCGTCGGTGGGCGCCGCGCTGAGCTTCTTCGCGGCGGCGTCCGAGGCGGTGGTCAGCGCATGGTCATCGGCGGCGATGTCCACGGGCCGCTCGCTGCCGCCCAGGAGGCGGGGCACCACGATGCGGGGGTCCAGGGTGAAGCCCAGCAGAGCGTCGACGGTGCCGTCGATGTCCGGGGCCAGCCCGGCGTCGGCCGGCTTGAGCTGGGTGCGCGCGGTGCGCTCGCCCTGCGCGGCGGTGAGCTCGACCGGCTTGCTCGCCCGCTTGTCCAGGCCCGCGCGCAGCGCGGCAGCGGCCTCGGCGCGGCTCTTGCTGCCCACGTCGACACCCGCCACCGAGGTGCCGTGGGGAATCGTGCGCCCGCTCAGGGCCGCGGCGGCGGCGTAGGCGCCGAACAGGAGTGCCAGCACGATGCCGGCGATGAGGGCGGCTCGTGTGCCCGCCCGACGGGTCGCCGCGGGGTGCACCGACTTCCGCGCGGACTTCCGCGTGGTCGTCGCTGCGGGTGTCGGCTTCGGCTTGCGGTGCGGCTGCCGGCTGGCTGGCACAGGGTCTCCTCTTGGCTGCGGGGAAGGTCGGCGGGGAGGGCCGGCACCGCGGCGGGTGCGGGGCCCGGGCCCGGTGCGCGCCCGGGGCTCGGGCGGTGTGCCCAGGGGCGCTCAGGGGCGGGCGGGCCGCCGCTTGAGCGAGGGCAGGGCGAACGCGAGCACCGCGGCGATGAGCATGGGCCCGAAGAGCCATCCCACGGAGCGCAGCGTGTTGACGACGAGCAGGTCGTGCCCGGGCAGCAGGCCCGGCTGGCCCAGCGCGAACGAGCCCAGCGAGATGATGACCGCGGTGACGACCAGGAGCATCGTCGAGCGGTAGAGCACGGAGACGTGCCACATCGCCGCGGCGGCCAGGGCCAGGGCGAGCACGAGCCCCCAGGGGAGGACGAGCTGCTGGCCCCCGAGGCTCACCGCGGTGGCGTTGAGGTGCTGCATGGTGCCGAGGAAGGCCACGAGCACCGCGACGAGCAGCGTGTGGATGACCGCCCAGGGGCTCAGCCGCGGGCGCCCGGCTGGGCGCGGCGCGGCGGCGGAGGCCTCGGGTTCAGCTGGATCCGCGGCGGGCTCGGCCCCCGTGGCGCCGTGCCCGGCCCCGCCGGCGCTTCCAGCCGCTGCGCCGCCTCCGGCGCCGGCGGCCCCGGCCGGCCCCTCGGCCGCGGCCGAGGCCCCGGTGCCCGCTGCGCCGCGCGGACCGGCGGCCAGGTCCGGTGCGGCCCCGCGCTCGGTCTCGGCCCCGCGCTCTGCGAAATCCCCTCCGACCGCCGCGTCCGGGGCGGCGACGTCGAGGACGGAGGCGTACGGCGCGCCGGGCATGGGCTCGGGCCCCGGGTAGGCGGCGTGGGAGAAGTACTCGACGGCGCCGATCGCCTGGCCCAGGTTGTTCGAGAGCGCGAAGAACTCACCTGCGACGGTGATCTGGGTGGCGTGGGCGGCCATCGCCATGGCCTTGCGCCCCAGCACGGCGGAGACGTCCTGGGCGACCGCGATGGGCGCCTGCGCCGGGAAGTTCGCGGGCGCCGGGGCGGGGTCGAAGCCGGTGAGCTCGAACCCGGGCCGTGTCGGATCGAACGCGGCGGCCACGGCCTCGGCCGGGGTCTCGACGAAGAGCAGCGTGGGCTCGATGCGCCCGCGCAGGCCCGCGAGCGCGGCCACGACCGCCTCGTGGACGCGCCGGTGGTCCGGGTGGCCGTAGCCGCCATCGGCGGCGTACGTGATGACGAGGTGCGGGCGGATCTCCTCGACGACCGCGCGGATGAGCGCGGCGGGCGCCTCGGCGGGTGCGCGGCACAGGGCGCCGGGGGGCATGTGCCGCGGGGCCCGGGCGTGGCCATCGGGGCCCCACTCCATGCCGGAGTCCTCGAAGCGGCCGGCCACGGGGGCGAGGAAGCGGTGATCGGCCACCCCGAGCGCCGCCATCGCGCGGGCCAGCTCCCCCTCGCGGTGCGCGGCCAGGCCCGCGCGATCGCCCTCGAGGTGCTGGTGCGCGGCGCCGATCACCTCGCCGCCCTCCCCGCGCGAGGCGGTGAGCAGCGTGACCTGGGCGCCCGCGTCCACGAGCTGGGCCATCGTGCCGCCCGTCGTGATCGACTCGTCGTCCGGATGGGCGTGGACGAACAGCGCGCGCACCGGGCCGCTGCGGGCGGCAGCGCTCATGCGTTCTGGCGGCGGCGCGCGTTGAACAGCTTCTGGCGCTCCTTCGCGTCGAGCGCGACCTTGCGGATGCGCACGGCGCCGGGCGTGACCTCGACGCACTCGTCGTCGTTGGCGAACTCGAGGCTCTCCTCGAGCGTGAGCCTGCGCGGCGGCGTGAGGTTCTCGAAGGTGTCCGCCGTCGACGAGCGCATGTTCGTCAGCTTCTTCTCCTTCGTGATGTTGACGTCCATGTCATCGGCGCGCGAGTTCTCACCCACGACCTGGCCCTCGTAGACCTCGCTGGTGGGCTCGACGAAGAACGTGCCGCGCTCCTGCAGGTTGATCATGGCGTAGGGGGTCACGACGCCGGCGCGGTCGGCGACCATGGAGCCCGCGGTGCGGAACTCGATCGCGCCGGCCCACGGGGCGTAGCCCGCGCTGATGGAGTTGGCGATGCCGGTGCCGCGGGTCTCGGTGAGGAAGCGGGTGCGGAAGCCGATGAGCCCGCGGGCGGGGACCTTGAACTCCATGCGCACCCAGCCGGTGCCGTGGTTCGACATGGTCTCCATGCTGCCCTTGCGCGCGGCCATGAGCTGGGTGACGGCGCCCAGGTGCTCCTCGGGGACGTCGATCGTCATGTGCTCCATGGGCTCGGAGAGGACTCCGTCGATCTCGCGGGTGACGACCTGCGGCTTGCCGACGGTGAGCTCGAAGCCCTCGCGGCGCATCTGCTCGACGAGGATGGCCAGTGCCAGCTCGCCGCGGCCCTGGACCTCCCACGCATCGGGGCGCTCGGTGGGCAGCACGCGCAGCGAGACGTTGCCCACGAGCTCCTGGTCGAGGCGGTCCTTGACCATGCGGGCCGTGACCTTCGTGTTCTTCTCCCGGCCGGCCAGCGGTGAGGTGTTGATGCCCACCGTCATGGAGATCGCGGGCTCGTCCACCGTGATGGGCGGCATGGGCTTGGGGTTCTCGAGGTCGGTGATCGTATCGCCGATCATGATCTCCGGGATGCCCGCGATCGCGACGATGTCGCCGGCCTGCGCGGACTCCGCGGGCACGCGCTTGAGGCCCTGCGTCTCGAGGAGCTCGGAGACCTTCGCCTGCGCGATCGTGCCGTCGGACTTCGCCCAGCCCACCTGGGCGCCCTTGCGCAGGGTGCCGCCGTAGATGCGCAGGAGCGCGAGGCGGCCCAGGAACGGCGAGGCGTCGAGGTTCGTCACGTGGGCCTGGAGGACGTCGTCGTCGTTGATCTCCGGGGCCGGGATGTGCTCGAGGATCGTGGCGAAGAGCGGCTCGAGGTTGTCATTGGCAGGCGCGTCGCCGTCGGCGGGCTGGGTCGTGGAGGCGGCACCCACCTTCGCGGCGGCGTAGACCGTGGGGACGTCGAGCACCGCGTCGACGTCGAGGTCCGGGTGGTCCTCGGACAGGTCGCTGGCCAGGCCCAGGAGCAGGTCCTGAGTCTCCTCGACGACCTCGTCGATGCGCGCGTCGGGGCGGTCGGTCTTGTTGATGACGAGGATGACCGGCAGCTTCGCGGCCAGCGCCTTGCGCAGCACGAAGCGGGTCTGGGGCAGCGGGCCCTCGGAGGCGTCGACGAGGAGGACGACCCCGTCGACCATGGACAGGCCGCGCTCCACCTCGCCGCCGAAGTCGGCGTGGCCCGGGGTGTCGATGACGTTGATGACGATGGGCTGGTCCCCGGCCGAGGGGCCGTTGTAGAGCACCGAGGTGTTCTTCGCGAGGATCGTGATGCCCTTCTCGCGCTCCAGGTCGCCGGAGTCCATGACGCGGTCCGCGACCTCGCCGTGGTCGCCGAACACGCCCGTCTGGCGCAGCATGGCGTCCACGAGCGTGGTCTTGCCGTGGTCGACGTGCGCGACGATGGCCACGTTGCGGAGGTCGGAACGGCGCGAAGAATTGTCAGTCATCGATTCCCTTACTGGATGAGGCAGAGGCGGCGGGGCGCCGCGAAGACGGCGCGGCAGGCGCGCCCAACCCCACCAGTATAGGGGCCCGCCGGGATTCGCCCAGCCGGACCCGCGCCGCCGCTGCCCCGCGCCTCAGCCGGCGAGGTCCTCGCTGGCCGCGACGAGCATCGCATCGCGCGCCTCGCGGCGGCGGCGTTGCTCGTCGGGGTCCGGCACGGGCACGGCCGCGATGAGCCGCTGGGTGTACGGGTGGACCGGGTGGGACACGATGTCGCTCGAGGGGCCCACCTCCACGAGGTAGCCGTGGCGCATGACCGCGACCCGGTTCGACAGCATCTCCACGACCGCGAGGTCGTGGGTGATGAAGAGGCTGGCGAAGCCGTACTCCTCCTGGAGCTGGCTGAACAGCGCCAGGACCTTCGCCTGGACGGAGACGTCGAGGGCGGAGGTCGGCTCGTCGGCGATGAGCAGGCGCGGCTTGAGCGCGAGCGCCCGGGCAATGCCGATGCGCTGGCGCTGGCCGCCGGAGAGCTCGTGCGGATAGCGGTTGCGCATGGAGGTGGGCAGCTCGACCGATTCGAGCAGGCCCTCCACCCGGGAGCTCAGCTCGGCGCCCTTGAGCCCGTCGTGGAGGTAGAGCGGCTCCCCGATGCTCTCGCCCACCGGCAGGCGGGGGTTGAGCGAGGAGCCGGGATCCTGGAAGACGATGCCCACATCGCGCCGGTACTGGCGCAGCTGCTTCGAGCTCATGCCCGTGATGTCGACGCCGTTGATCTCGATCGTGCCCTCGACGACGGGCAGCAGCCCCAGCGCCGCGCGGCCGATCGTCGTCTTCCCGGAGCCGGACTCGCCCACGAGTCCCACGACCTCGCCAGGGGCGATCGTGAGGTTGACGTGGTGGGCCGCCCGGAAGGCCGGCGTGCGGCCCACCTTCGGGTACTCCACCGCGGCGTCGGTCAGCCGCAGGGCGGGCTCGCCCGTCAGCTCGGCCTCCGAGCCCGGGTGGTAGATCGTCTCCGTCGAGTCAAGCGAGACGGACGCCGGGCGCCACGCCTGATCGCCGGATGCTCCGGGCTCGCCTGCGACGTGGGAGCCGTCCGCCGTGGGGGCCGCGGTTCCGGCGGCTCCGCCCGCGGGGGCCGAGGCGCCCGAGGCGGGGGCATCCTCAGGGCCCTCGCCGCGCTCAGCGGCCAGCGTCTGGGCGACGACCTCGACGTCCTCGGCACTCGAGCCGAACGTCGTCTCGCTGCCGCCGCCCAGGTGGGGCACGGAGGCCAGCAGCTGCTTCGTGTAGTCGTGCTGCGGGTCGCCGAAGATCTGCGCGGCGGTGCCGGCCTCCACGGCGCGCCCGTTGCGCATGACGAGGATGTAATCGGCCATGTCCGCCACCACGCCCATGTCATGGGTGATGAGGATGATGCCCGAGTCGATCCGCTCGCGCAGGTCGCGCATGAGCTTGAGGATCTCCGCCTGGACCGTGACGTCGAGGGCCGTTGTGGGCTCGTCGGCGATGAGCAGGTGGGGATCGCAGGCGAGCGCCTGGGCGATCATGATGCGCTGGCGCTGGCCGCCGGAGAGCTGGTGGGGGAAATGGTCGAAGCGGCGCTCGTAGTCCGGGATCTCGACGAGCCGCATGAGCTCGAGCGCGCGCTCCTTGGCCTCCGCCGGGCCCACGTTGAAGTGGGTGCGCAGCGTCTCGACGATCTGGAAGCCCACGGTGTACACCGGGTTGAGCGCGGTCATGGGCTCCTGGAAGATCACGGAGATCTCCTTGCCCCGGATGCCGCGCATCTGCTCCTGGGGCATCCCGATGAGCTCCCGGTCGCCCAGCTTGGCCGAGCCGCTGGCGCGCCCGTTGGGCGGCAGCAGCCCGATGAGCGACATCGACGACTGGGACTTCCCGGACCCGGACTCGCCCACGATCGCCAGCACCTCGCCGGCATGGAGCGTGTAGTCGAGGTCCTCGGCGGCGGTGAACCACTCGTCGCCCACCCAGAACCGCACGCCCAGGCCGCGGACGGTGAGGATCGGCTTCTTGCCGCCGGCGCCGGACTGTGCGCCAGTGCTGCCCTGCGCGCCGGTGCTGCCCTGCGCGTTCTCTGCCGTGCTCACTGGCCGTCCTTCCGCTCGTCGTCGATGCTCCGGCGCCGCTCGCCGCGCGTGCTGCCGTCTCCCGTGCCGCCGGGCGTGAACGGGCCCGCGAGGTTCGCGGAGCTCGCCAGCAGGCGGTCGGCCCTGGCCATCTTGCGGGCCGAGGGGATCTTGCGCTGGCGCGGGTCGAAGGCATCGCGCAGGCCGTCGCCGATGAAGTTCACCGCGAGCGCCACGATGATGATGAACAGGCCGGGCCACCAGAACAGCCAGGGGCGGGTGGCGAACGAGCCCTGGTATTCGTTGATGAGCTGGCCAAGCGAGACGTCCGGGGCGTGGACACCGAAGCCCAGGAAGCTCAGCGCCGTCTCCAGCACGATCGCCTGGCTCATCATGAGCGTCGTGTTGACGATGACGACGCCCATGGCGTTGGGCAGCATGTGCTTGAACATGATCCGGAAGTCGCTGGCCCCGGCCACGCGGGCCGAGTCGACGAACTCCCGCTCGCGCAGGGAGAGGAAGTCGCCGCGCACGAGACGTGCCAGGGTGGGCCACAGGATGAGGCCCAGCACGAACGCCAGCAGCGGCGGGTTGGCGAGGTGGCCGGCGAGCACGCCGAGGATCGCGCCCACGACGATCGTGGGCAGCATGATGAAGCCGTCGGTCACGCGCATGAGCGCGTTGTCGACCCAGCCGCGGTAGTAGCCGGCCAGCGCGCCCACGACGACGCCGACGACGAGCAGGGTGGCGCCCATGATGAGCATCATGAGGATCGACACCTGCACGCCCTTGAGCACGCGAGCGAAGTTGTCGCGGCCGATGTCGTCCTGGCCGAACGGGTGCTCGCCCAGCGAGAACGGGTTGGACAGGTGCCACGTGGGCGCGCCGCCGTTCATGACGTCGGAGCTGTTGTAGAAGTTGTACTTCCACCAGCCCGGGATCGGGCCCATGCCCACCGCGGTGAAGGAGAAGACGATGACGATGATGAGCAGCACGAGGCTGATCATCGCGCCCTGGTGGCGGAGGAACTTGCGCAGGACGATCTGGCCCTGCGACATCCCCGCGGTCTCGCGGCCCTCGATCGAGCCGCTCGTGTCCGGCAGTGCGCCCTCGCTGACGGAGGGGTCCTGAAGTGGTGCGCTCATGCTGTCACCCGAATTCTGGGATCGAGGATTCCGTAGACGAAGTCGGCCACGACGTTCGCGAGGATGGATAGGATGCCGACGATGAGGATGTAGGCCATGATCGGGTCGATATCGGCCTGGTGCAGGCCGTCGGCGAACATCTTGCCCATCCCCGACCAGCCGAAGACGGTCTCGGTCATGACCGCGCCGCCGATGATCGTCATGAGGTCGACGGGCACGACCGCCGCGAGCGGCAGCAGCGCATTGCGCATCGCGTGACGCATGATGACCGTGCGCTCGCTCAGGCCCTTGGCCCGTGCGGTGCGGATGTAGTCCTGGTTCATCACCTCGAGCATCGACCCGCGCGTATAGCGCGTGTACGTGGCGAACGAGATGAGGATGAGGGCGATCGACGGCAGGATGAGGTGGGTGTAGTTGTCCACCGTGTGGATCCAGAAGTTGCCCTCGAGGCCCGGCTCCCCCGCGCCGATCGTACGGATGGGGCGCCCGGAGATCTGCGACATCTTCGAGTACTTCGCCCAGTACTGCATGGCCTGGTCGATGAAGATGACGACGCCGGCGATGAGGGCGACGATGCCCGCCGTGCGGGCCGACTGCCACTTGTCCGGCCCGCCGAAGGCCAGGCCGATGCCCACGCCCACCGCGATCGCGAGGATCGTCAGGAGGGCGATGAGCCACACCGTGGGGTTGTAGAAGTGATAAAACCACTGCATCCCGTAGTAGACGGCGCCGCCCATGACCACGGCCGTGGTGAGGGCCGCATAGAGGGAGCGGCGGTTGTTCAGGCCCGTCGACAGGTGGGTGACGAGGACGGCGGCGCCCAGCGCGATGACGAGCGAGCCCACGAGCCCCAGGCCGGGGTGCTGCAGCCAGCCCGAGGTGAAGACGTAGGTGAGCGCCGCGAACGTGATGACCGTGGCCGCCGCGAGGTTGATGAGCCGCCGGCGCAGCGAGCCCGCCATCGCGCCCATCCAGAACAGCCCCGCGGCGATCGAGATGACGATGATGAGCGGCCAGTTGGGCCGGGGGTGCTGGAGGTAGTTGTTGAAGCTGATGGAGCCGTACTGCTTGAGGAGCACGGCCACCCAGAACACCGGCAGCGAGTACATGAGGAACGTGACGAACGTGATGACGTAGTCGAACGTCGTGTACTGCCGCAGCGCGGAGATGAGGCCCACGACCACGCCGATGAGGATCGCGACGATCGTCGCGGCGAAGACGAGCTTGAGCGAGGTGCCCACGGCGCCGGGGAGCATGTCGAGGACCGTCTGGTGGGTCTTCCACGATGAGCCCAGGTTGCAGCGGCCGATGAAGCAGCCGCCCACGCCGCCCAGCCACCACAGGTAGCGCAGCGGCGAGGGCACGTCGAGGTGGAGCTGCTGGGTCCGCGCCGCCATGTCGGCCTCCTTGTTCGGAGACGTCGAGGTGCGCAGCTCCTGCAGGGGGTCGATGGCGAGGTCGGTGAGCACGTAGAGCAGGAACGTCACGACGATGAGGACGAGCACCGACGACGCGATCCGCTTGGCGAGGAATTTGATCATAGGGATTCTCTCTGACACGCCTCAGGCGGGGCGGCCCGCAGGCCGCCCCGCCCAACGCGGGGACGATGAGTCACGCAGCTCCGCTTCGCCTTACTGCATCTTCCACTCGTAGTAGTTCCAGAACAGGGTGGGGGCAACCGTGATGTTGTCGATGCCCGAGAGCTGCTCGCGGTACGAGGTGATCGACGGGAACTGGAAGAGCGTGATGCCGAAGGCGTCGTCGACGAGATGCTTCTCGATCTGGCCCTCGAGCTCCGCCTGCTTGCCCGTATCGAGCTCCTGGCCGAGCTGATCGTAGAGCTTGTCGACGTCCTTGTTCGAGTACTTGCCGAAGTTGTTCTGTCCGGTTGACGTGAAGTTGGCCTCCGACTCCGTCACCGTCGTCGAAGTCGACTGCCAGCCGAACAGCGAGGCATCGTAGCGGCTCGTGTCGGGCAGGTGCTCGCTCCACTGCGCGTCGCCGCCGTCGACGACCTCGAAGCCCGCCTGGTCGCCGGCCTCCTTGATGAGCTGGAACTCCTGCTGGCGGCGCGCATTGTCCTTCGCGTACATGACGCGCACCTTGGGCTTCGAGGCGCTGGCCTCCTGGAGCAGCTTCTTGGCCCCCTCGAGGTCCTGCTGACCGTACATCTGCTCGATGCCGTTTTCCTTGACGATCTGGTCGTAGCTCGGCGAGCCCGGGACCTGGATGAAGGAGTTGCGGACCTTCGCGGAGTCGTTGAGCGGCTTGATGATGTCGTTGACGATCTTCTCGCGCGGCATCGCCTTGAGGAACGCCTGGCGGACCTTCTTGGCCTTCGCGGCGTCCCCGCCATAGGTCTTCGGGTCGAAGGGCCCGCCGTTGGCCATCGCCAGGTCGACGTGCTCGTAGGTCGCGTCGTCGCCGGTGTCCGTCTTGACGCCGTCGATCCCCTGGACCTGCTTGAGGATGTCCGCGGTGGCCTGCGGCTGGATCGCGTCGACCTCGCCGTTCTGCAGCGCCTGGACCGCGGCGGTCGGGTCCTCGTTGTAGCGAACCGTGACCTTCTTGATATTGGGCTTGCGGTCACCCTCGTAGTTGTCCCGGCGCGTCAGGGTGACGTACTGGTTCTCCTTGTACTCGGTCATCTCGTAGGGGCCGGTGGTGACGAGGAGGTCCTTGTCGCTGGGCAGCTTCGTGAAGTCGAAGCCGGTGTTCCACGTGTTCGCGATCTTCGTCAGCGACTTGTTGTCCTTGTCCTTGAACGCCTTGAGGACCGCGTCGTTGCCCTTCTGGGCGTCGTCGGTGCCCAGGGCCTTCTTCGCGACGATGTGCGCGGGCAGGCCGCCATCCGTGAGAGCCAGGTTCGCCTCCCAGTCCGCGAACGGCTTCGGGTAGCTGAAGGTCACTTCCTTGTTGTCCGAGCTGATTTCCGGGAAGTCCTTGATCCGCGCCACCTGGGGGTCCGCAGCATTGAAGACGACGTTCTCGCCCTTCTGCTTCTTGACGTTGCCCTCGTCGTCAGACGCCTTGTCCGCATCCTTCGTGTTGAAGTTCCCGCTACGAGCACCCCAGGCCAGCACGAGGTCCGCCGCCGAGTACGGCGTGCCGTCGGACCACTTGGCCTTGTCGCCGATCGTGTACTTGACCTTCAGCGGGTCGTCCGAGACCTTCTCGATCTTGCCGAAGCCCTCGTTCTCCTGAAGCTTCAGATCCGGGTCGTAGTACTTGAAGGAGTCGTTCATCATGTACACGAGATTCGAGTTCGCCGTGGCGTTGCCGGTGTTGGACTCATTGTTCATCGAGAAGAACGGCTGGTTCCACATGACCTTGACTTCGGCGTCCTGGTTGCCCGAGCCGCCCTCATCCGACGAGTCGGCGCCGTTGTTGGGGCTGCAGGCGGACAGCAGCATAGCCGTGGCGAGCACTCCGGCTCCGGCGGTGAGGAGGTGCTTCTTCACGTGTTCTCCATTCGTCAGGACGCGCGGACTGCGCAGTCCGCGGTGGAAGTCGTTCCGGCGCCCGCGCGCCTCCCAGAATGGGAAAACCGTGAACGCCTCATGCATGTTGCATGGACTGCCCCTAACGGTAAGCTCTGGGGACGTGACCGGGTCCACACTCTGGACGTTGTGACCCGATTGTTACCAAGCGTGCTTGAGGCGCGCACATCGCGGGCCGGCAGCGGCCCCACTAGACTCAGCCGCATGTCAGAGCACCCGGTGCACGAGCCGACGGGCGGGCCCCGCGCCGCGCCCGAGGCCGTTCGCACGCACCGCGCGCGGGTGCTGGCGGTCGGGGCGGGCGCGGTGGCGGCTGTCGTCGCAATCGCGCTGTTACTCAGCGTCCCGCTCCCCCGCGCCCCGGCCCTCCTGGGCTTCCCCATCCTCGTCGGAGTCCTCGCCTGGGCGCTCTACTGGCGTCCCCGGGTGGAACTCGACCCGGACGCACTCACTTTCGTCGACGTCGTGCGCACCGCCCGGATCCCCTGGGCCGAGGTGCGCGACTTCGATGTGCGCTTCGGGCTGCGGGTGAACACGGTGGGCGGGCGAGCGCTCGCCGCGTGGGCGCTGCCGGCCGCCGGCCGGCGCGCGGTTGCCCGCGGCTCCGAGGCGAACGCCGGCGCGGGCGGGGCCGGTGGGCAGTCCGCGCCCGCCCCCATTCCCACCGGCCGGAGCCTGCGCGGCGAGCTGCGGCCGCACATGCCGCCCAGCCTGCAGCGCGTCCTCGACTACCGCCGCCTCGCGGCGTCCGGCGCCGCGCCTCGGGCGCAGGGCATCGAGACGCACTGGCACTGGGGCACCCTTGCGGCCTTCGCGGCCGCGCTGGCGTGGGCGGGGATCGCGCTCAGCGCCGTCTGAGGACGCGGGCGCGCCGGCTCACCAGCCGCGCTCGCGCCACTGCGCCAGGTGCGGGCGCTCGGCGCCCAGCGTCGTGCCCTCCCCGTGGCCGGGCAGCACCGTCACGGCGTCGTCCAGCCGGGCGAAGACCCGGTCCCCCAGGTCGTCCATGAGCGAGGCGAAGTCCGCCTCGCTCCACGTCTTGCCGGGCCCGCCCGGGAACAGCGAGTCGCCGGAGAAGAGCACCTCCCTGCCCGAGGAGTCGCGCAGGAGGAACGCGATGGAGCCCGGCGTGTGCCCGCGCAGGGCGATCGCCTCGAGCGAGAAGCCGTCGAAGTCGAGCACCTCGGCGTGGTTGACCGGCACGTCGATGACCGCCCCGGTCTCCGCCTCGATCGCCTCCGCATCCGCGGCGCCGGCGTACGCGGTGACTCCCTCGCCGGCGACCTCCGCGAGCGCGCGCACGTGGTCCCAGTGGCGATGGGTCGTGAGCACCGCGGTGAGCGGCCGGCCGGAGCCCGCGGCGATGAGGTCCGCGATCGCGTCCGCGTCATCGGCGGCGTCGATGAGGACCTGCTGCCCGGAGGCGTTCGCGGTGATGAGGTAGACGTTGTTGGCCATGTCGGACACGGAGATCCAGCGGATCGTGACGTCGGCGAGTTCGAGCTGTTCCATGCTTCCTCCGGTGGGGTCCCGGCGCGTCGCTGCGCGGGGCTCGGGGCGTGGGCCGCGGCAGGCACCGCGTGGATCCCCGGGCGCCGCTGCCGCAGGCTTCACCCTAGCGCGCGGATGTGACAGCCTGGGGGCAGGCGCGCAGCCGCGCCGCGGACGAGGGAGCCGTACCCGCCCAGCGCAAAGACGGCCGGAAGGCAGACATGCTGTGGTTCGTCCTCATCCTCTCCGGGCTCGGTGAGCCCCTGTGGGCCCTGGCCCTCGCGCTGCGCGGCCGCCAGCTTCTGCTGCGTGCGGGGCTCTTCCTCGTGGGCGCCGGCGTCTCCATGGGCGGGCTCGCCTGGGCGCTGAGCGCCATCCCCGTCTCCGTCGGCTACGCGGTCTGGGTGGGCGTGGGCGCCGCCGCGACCTTCGGCCTCAGCGTGGCGCGCGGCCAGGACCGCCTCACGCTGCTGCGCGCGGGGTTGGTCGTCATGCTGCTGGGCGGCGTGGTCGGGCTCAAGGCGGTGAGCTGATGGGCCGGCGCGAGCGCGCGGCCGCCGGGGCGCGGGGCCGCATCGGCGCACTGGCGCGCAGCCGTCCCGCGGCGCTCGCGGTCCTCGTGCTCGCCGCCGCGTGCGAGGCGGTCTGGGCCCACGCGCTCGGCGGCGGGCTGCGCTCCGCGACGGCCGGGATCGCGTTCGGCTGCGCGCTCTTCGCCTCCTTCGCGGGCCTGGCCTGGGCGATGCGCACCATTCCCATGGGGACCGCCTACGCGATGTGGACCGGCCTGGGCGCCGCGCTCACCGCCGCGTGGGGCTTCGCGGACGGCGAGCCGTTCTCCTTCGGCAGGGTGGCGGGCATCGCCGTCATCGTCGTGGCGGTGGCCGGGCTCCAGCTCACCGCCGGCCGCGGGGCGGGGCCTCGGGAGACCCGTGCAGCAGGCGGTCGGGCAGCGCCCCACGGTGACGCAGCACCCGGCGATGACGCAGCACCCCACAGCGACGCAGCGCTCCGAAGTGACACAGCACCTCACGGTGCAGCAGCACCCGGCGCCGAGGCGCCGGACCAGCACGGCCCGGACACGGCCTGAGGCGGCACTGCCGTCAGGGCCGCCGCAGCCTCACCACGCGCCGCGCGTGTACTGCGGCGGGTACGGGGCGGCGCGCCAGCCGAGGCCAAGCTCGTGGGCAGCCCGCTGGGGCCACGAGGGCTCGCGGAGCGCCGCACGCGCCAGGAGGACCACGTCTGCCTCGCCCGTGACGAGCAGCGTTTCCGCCTGCTGGGGGCTCGTGATGAGCCCCACCGCACCCACCGCGGCGCCCGCGGCGGCGATCTCCCCGGCCAGTGGGACCTGGTAACCGGGGCCCACGGGGATGTCGGCGGGGACGTTGCCGCCGGAGGAGACGTCGACGAGGTCGACCCCGGCCTCCTGCATGAGGACGCTGAGCTCGACGGCCTCGTCGATGCCGAAGCCGCCGTCGACCCATTCGCTCGCGGAGATCCGCACGAGCACGGGCACGTCGTCGCCGACGGCCTCCCGCACGGCCGCGATGACCTCGAAGATCAGGCGCGAGCGGCCGGCGAGGTCCCCGCCGTAGGCATCGGCCCGGCGGTTCGACAGCGGGGAGAGGAACTGGTGGAGCAGGTAGCCGTGGGCGGCGTGGATCTCCACGGTGTCGAAGCCGGCCCGCATCGCTCGGCGCGCGCCGGCGGCGAACGCGGCCACAACCTCGGCGATCCCGGCCGCATCCAGCTCGGCCGGCTCCGCCAGCCCCGGGTAGGCGACGGTGCTGGGACCGACCGACTGCCAGCCGCCCTCCGCGGCGGGGACCGTGCCCGTGGGCTCGCCTGCGAACGGCCGATAGGTGCTGGCCTTGCGCCCGGCGTGGGCGAGCTGCACCCCGATCGCGGCCCCCTGCCCGTGGACGAAGTCGACGATCCGGGCCCACGCGCCGGCCTGCTCGTCGTTCCAGATGCCCGCGTCCTGCGGGGAGATCCGCCCCTCGGGCGCGACGGCGGACGCCTCCGTGATGATGAGGCCGAAGCCGCCCTGGGCGCGGGCGCCCAGGTGCACGAGGTGCCAGTCGCCGGGCATGCCGTCGCGGGCCTCGCACGAGTACTGGCACATGGCGGCGAGCCACGCGCGGTTGCGCACGCTCAGGCCGCGCAGGGCGATGGGCTCGAACAGGCGGGGTGCGGTGGGCATGGGGCGTCCTCTCGAGGGTGCGGCGGCGGGCCGCGGTGGGTCGGCGGAACCGCGCGAGGCGGTGGTGACGTGCGGCGGTTCAGTCGTGGGCTGCGAGGTGGCGCTCGAGGCGCTCGGCGACGAGCTCCGGGTGCTCGACCATGACGAGGTGAGCCGCATCCGGGATGACGGCGAAGGAGGCTCCCTCGACCCGGGCCGCGAGCGCCTCCATGTCCTCGGGCGTGTTGCCCAGGTCCTGCGCGCCGGCGAGGAAGAGCGCGGGCGCGGCGATCGACTCGACGCGGGCGTCCGCATCGAAGCGGGCGAGCGCCCGGCAGCAGGCGATGTAGGCGCGGTCGTCGGTGCGGCGCAGCATCTCGAGCACCATGGGACCGGCGGCGATGTCCTCGTCGAGGAAGCCCGCGGCGAACCAGCGGTCCGCGGTGTCCGGGATGAGGGAGCCGGTGCCGTCGGCGGCGACGTCGGCGATCCGCGCCTCCCATGCCTCGGGGGTGCCGAAGCGGGGGCCCGCGCACAGCACGCTCAGGGAGGCGAGGCGGTGCGCGTGCTCGGCGCCGAGCACCAGGCCGGCGCCGCCGGAGATCGAGCACCCGGCGTAGTGGAAGCGCTCGCGGCCCAGCTCGTCCGCGACGGCCACGGCCCCGGCGGCGATGTCCTCGACGGTCAGCGAGTCCGGCACCCGGTCCGCGCGCGCGGCGTCCAGGCCGTGGCCGGGCAGGTCGAGCAGGGCGACCGTGTAGTCGTCGGCGAAGCGGTAGGCGACGCCGGCCCACACCTCCGCCGAGGTGCCCAGCGGCGGGCCGAGGACCAGCAGCGGGGCTTCGGGGGCGGGTTCGTTGACGAGCGTGTAGGCGGGCATGGCCCCACTCTAGCGACGGCGGCGGCTCCGGCGACGGCGGCGGCCGGTGCGCTGAGGTGCCGCGGGCCCGCTGCCACCGAGCTCGCCTACGCCAGCGTGCCGCCTGATTCGGCCAGGTAGCAGCGCGGGCACAACGACTCGTAGGCCACGTCGAGGCCGTCGATGGCGACCTGGTCACCGGCGAAGACGAATCGCCCGTCCACTCGGCGGCCGTTGAACATGGCCTTGCGCCCGCACCGGCAGATGGTCTTGAGCTCCTCGAGCGTGTGGGCGATCTCGAGCAGCCGGGCCGAACCCGGGAACGCCCGGGTCCGGAAGTCGGTGCGGATCCCGTAGCACATGACGGGCACGCGGCGCAGGGTGGCGATCCGCATGAGGCCGTCCACCTGCGCCGGGGTGAGGAACTGCGCCTCGTCGATGAGGAGGCAGGCGACGGGCGCCACCGGCACGTCGAGGCTCTCGAGGAGGGCATCGTGGTCGACGTAGCCCGCGACGTCGGCGAACAGCTCCTCGACATCGGCCTGCGCGCCGATGAGGAAGTCCGCGGTGCGCGCCACCCCGAGGCGCGAGACGACCTCCGCCGCGCCCTTCGTGTCGATCGCGGGCTTGGCGAGCAGCACGCGCTGCCCGCGCTCCTCGTAGTTGAACGCCGCCTGCAGCAGCGCCGTCGACTTCCCCGAATTCATCGCCCCGTACCGGAAGTACAGCTTGGCCACCGGCGGCTCCCTCCCCGCGCCGTGCGCGGACTCACAGTGTGCGCCTCACCACTGACCGCGGGGCTCGGCGGCTGCGCGCCCCGGAGGCACATGCGCTCCCGGGCCGCGGGCCCGCTCGATCCTACCGGCCCGCAGCCGGGCCGGCCCACGCAGCCGGCCCCGCCCGCGGCCGCCCGCCCCGCGCGTCCGCGGACTGGGACCGGGGCGGGCGGCGAGTAATAGACTGGGCGGCGGAATCACCAAGTCCTCACCCAACAGATCTGGAGTGGTCACCCCCATGGCGAAGATCATGTACACCCGCACCGACGAGGCGCCGCTCATGGCGACGCACTCGCTCAAGCCCATCCTCGAGGCCTTCGCCACCACCGCCGGCGTCGAGGTCGAGACCCGCGACATCTCCCTGGCCGCCCGCATCCTCGCCCAGTTCCCCGACTACCTGCCCCAGGACCGCCAGCAGGACGATGCGCTGGCGGAGCTCGGCGAGCTCACGCAGAGCCCCGAGGCCAACATCATCAAGCTGCCCAACATCTCCGCCTCCGTGCCGCAGCTCAAGGCCGCGGTCAAGGAGCTCCAGGGCCAGGGCTACGCGATCCCCGACTACCCCGACGAGCCCAAGACGGACGAGGAGAAGGACGTCCGCGCGCGCTACGACAGGGTCAAGGGCTCCGCGGTCAACCCCGTGCTGCGCGAGGGCAACTCGGACCGCCGCGCGCCCAAGGCCGTGAAGAACTTCGCCAAGGCCCACCCGCACTCGATGGGCGAGTGGTCGAAGGACTCGCAGACGCAGGTGGCCACGATGGGCCACGACGACTTCCGCACGAACGAGCAGTCCGTCGTCATGGACGCCGACGACACGCTCCAGATCCGGCTCGTCACCGACCACGGCACGACCGTGCTCAAGGAGTCGCTGCCCGTCCTCGCCGGTGAAGTCGTCGATGCGACGTTCATCAGCGCGAAGGCCCTCGACGCGTTCCTCACGGAGCAGATCGCCGCCGCCAAGGAGGCCGGCGTGCTCTTCTCCGTCCACCTCAAGGCCACGATGATGAAGGTCTCCGACCCCATCCTCTTCGGCCACGTCATCAAGGCGTTCTTCCCGGAGGTCTTCGACCGCTACGGCGAGCAGCTCTACGCCGCGGGGCTCACCCCGGACAACGGCCTGGCCGGCATCCTCGCGGGCCTCGACGCCCTCGATCCGGAGGTCGCCGCGGGCGTGAAGGAGGGCATCGAGAAGGGCCTCGCCGACGGCCCCGAGCTCGCGATGGTCAACTCCGACAAGGGCATCTCGAACCTCGCGGTGCCCTCCGACGTCATCGTCGATGCCTCGATGCCGGCGATGATCCGCATCGGCGGCAAGATGTGGGGCCCGGACGGCAAGGAGGCGGACACGCTGGCCGTCATCCCCGACTCCAGCTACGCCGGCATCTACGCGGCCACCGTCGAGGACTGCAAGGCCAACGGCGCGTTCGACCCCTCGACCATGGGCTCGGTGCCCAACGTGGGGCTCATGGCGCAGAAGGCCGAGGAGTACGGCAGCCACGACAAGACGTTCGAGATCCACGAGGACGGCACGGTCGAGGTCGTCAACGCGGCCGGCGACGTGCTCATGAGCCACGCCGTGGAGCCCGGTGACATCTGGCGCGCCTGCCAGACGAAGGACGTGCCGATCCGCGACTGGGTGAAGCTCGCCGTCACCCGCGCGCGCCTGTCCGAGACCCCCGCGGTGTTCTGGCTCGACGAGACCCGCGCGCACGACCGCAACCTCATCGCGAAGGTCGAGGAGTACCTGGGCGAGCACGACACGAACGGCCTCGACATCCGGATCATGGACCCGGTGGCCGCCACGAAGCTCTCCCTTGAGCGCATCCGCCGCGGGGAGGACACGATCTCCGTGACGGGCAACGTGCTGCGCGACTACAACACGGACCTCTTCCCCATCCTCGAGCTCGGCACCAGCGCGAAGATGCTCTCCGTCGTCCCGCTCATCGCCGGCGGTGGCCTGTTCGAGACGGGAGCGGGCGGTTCGGCGCCCAAGCACGTCCAGCAGCTGCTCGAGGAGAACCACCTGCGGTGGGACTCCCTGGGCGAGTTCTTCGCGATCGCGGAGAGCCTGCGCCACCTGCTCAACACGGAGGACAACAAGCGCGCCGGCGTGCTCGCCGCGGCGCTCGACGAGGCCACGGGCACCTTCCTCAACGAGAACCGCTCCCCCTCGCGCACGGTCGGCGAGATCGACAACCGCGGCTCGCACTTCTACCTGGCCCTCTACTGGGCCGAGGAGCTGGCCAAGCAGACCGAGGACGCGGAGCTCGCCGAGGCGTTCGCCGAGGTCGCCAAGCGCCTGCGGGAGAACGAGGACACGATCACCGCCGAGCTCCTGGGCGTCCAGGGATCGCCCGTGGAGCTGGGCGGCTACTACGAGCCGGACACGGAGAAGGTCAACGCGGTCATGCGGCCGTCGAAGACCCTCAACGAGATCATCGGCACGCTCGCGAAGGAAGACGTGTGAGCCGTCCCGACGACGCGATCTCCGGCGACGACGCGCTGGCCGAACTCGACGCGCTCGATGCGCGCGAGTCCGGCGGCGCGCCCCGCACGGGCGAGCCCGCACGGCGCGGCGGCGCACCGGCACCGCGGCCGCGCGGTGAGGCGGCGCCCCGCGTGCGCTCCTCGCCGATCTCCACGGGCATGTGGATCGCGCTCATCGTCAGCGCGCTGCTGCTCGTCCTGCTGCTCGTGTTCGTGCTGCAGAACAACGTGCCGTCGAACATCCACTTCCTGGGCTGGTCCTTCACGCTGCCGCTGGGCGCCGCGATCCTCTTCGCCGCGATCGCGGGCGTGCTGCTGGCCGGGGCGATCGGCTCGGCGCGCATGTTCCTCGTGGGCCGCCGCCGCAAGCGCGCGGCCCAGGCCCAGGCCGGGGCCGCGGCGCGGCCCGGCCGCTAAGCCGAGGCGCTGGGCCCCGCCCGCGCTAGGCCCCCAGCAGCTCCATGAGCTCGCGGGCCACGGCCCGCCCGGCCCGGTTGGCCCCGATCGTCGAGGCGGTGGGGCCGTAGCCGGGCAGGTGGATCCGGTGATCGCGGGCCACCCGGGTGGCGAGCCTGCCGTCCATGCGCACCCCGCCGCCGGGCTCGCGCAGGCGCAGCGGCGCCAGGTGGTCGAGCCGGAAGCGGAAGCCGGTGCACCACAGGATCGCGTCGAAGGCCTCGGTCTGTCCCGGCCGAGCATCGCCGGGCCCCTGCACGACGCCGGCCCCCGTGAGCGCTGCGAACATGGGCCGGGCGGTGAGGATGCCGGCCGCGCGCGCCGCGCGCAGGCCCGGGGTGAGCGGCAGTGCGGTGTTCGAGACCACGGAGCCGGGCCGTTCACCGCGGCGCACCCGCTCCTCGACGCGCGCGATGACCGCGTGGCCGAGCTCCGGGGTGAACTCCCGGTCCGTGAACTCCGGCGGCCGGCGGGTGAACCAGGCGACCTCGGCCACCTGGGCGATCTCCTGGAGCAGCTGCACCGCGGAGATCCCCCCGCCCACGACCGCCACCCGCTGCCCGGCGAACTCGCCCGGTGAGCGGTAGTCGTGCGTGTGCAGCTGCCGCCCGCCGAACGCCGCTGCGCCCGGGTAGTAGGGCACATAGGGCCGATCCCACGTGCCCGTGGCGCTCACCACCGCGTCCGCGCGCAGTGCGCCCGGCCCGGCCGGAGTGCGCAGCTCCAGGCGCAGCGCGCCCGCGTCCTCGCGCACCCGGTCCACGCTGACCGGCCGGTGAGCGCGCAGGCCCAGCCGCTCCTCGTAGGCGGCGTAGTAGGCGGGCACCGCCGCCGAGGCGCGGATCGAGTCCGCCGCGCTGCCCGCCTGCGCCATGGGCAGGCCCGGCAGGTCGTTGATGCGGTTGACGTTGGACAGCGTGAGGCTGGGCCAGCGGTGCTGCCAGGCCCCGCCGGGCGCCGGATTCTCGTCGAGCAGCGCGAAGTCCCGGCCCGGCTCCAGGCCCCTGCGCTGCAGGTGGTAGGCCGCGGACAGCCCGGCCTGCCCCGCGCCGATGACGGCGACCCGCACGGCATCCGGAAGCAGTGCGGCACCCCCACCGGCCACGGGGCGCGGCGGGCCGTCCTGCTGCGCGCGGCTCATCCGCGCCACCCGCCCTTGCACAGGGCTTGGTACCGTGAGCCCCGATCAACGCCCCCATGGGCCGCCCGCCTCACCGGGCGCCTGCCGAAAGGAGTCGCCGTGTACCTCATCGTCGTTCGCTTCCCCGTCAAGCCGCAGTATGCGCAGGCGTGGCCCGAGCTGTCCGCGGCGTTCACCCGGGCCACCCGCGCGGAGCCGGGCAACCTGTGGTTCGACTGGTCGCGCAGCCTGGACGATCCGAGCGAATACGTGCTCGTCGAGGGCTTCGCCGACGACGAGGCGGCCGCGGTGCACGTGAGCAGCGCGCACTTCGCGACGATGCAGGAGGAGTTCCCGCAGTACCTCGTGGCCACTCCGCGCATCATCTCCCGCAAGGTCGAGGGCAATGGCTGGGAGGAGATGGGCGAGCTCTCCGTGGGGTGACGCCTCACGGTGCGCCCGCCTCCCCGTGCGCCGCGGAGCCGATCCCGCCCACGTCGATGTGGGAGCTCAGCTGCGCATCGGCGCCGTGGTGCAGGGTCCGCGAGACCGTGCAGTAGCGCTCATGGGCGAGGTCGAGCAGCCGGCGGGCGCGCTCGGCGGTGCGGGCCTCGCCCCCGGGCCCCGCGGCCAGCCGCAGGCGGGCCTCGAGGCCGAGGTCGGCCAGGGTGTTCTCCCCGTCGGCCCCGCTCTGGTGCCGGGCGCGCGCGGTGAGCTCGAGGAGCTCCGGCTCCCCCGCGCGGCTCAGCGGCTCCTCGACGGTCGCGGCCATGCAGCCGGCCAGCGCGGCGAGCAGCAGCTCGGCCGGGCTCAGCAGGCCGTCCGCGGTCCCGAATTCCACGGCTGCCCCGCCGGGCGCCTGCGCCCGCAGCCTGCCGGGTCCCGTGCGCGTGACGGTCACCGAGCTGAGCGCACCGGGTTCGCCGCCCGCGGAGCGCTGCTGCGCGCGCGGGCCATCCGGCTGCACCGGGTCTGCCCCCATGGCGGGCTGCGTGTCGTCCATGCCGCTCATTGTGCCGCGAACCGGCTCGGAGCGCTCGGCCGGGGCGCGGCGGCCCCGGCGGCGGGCGCTCAGCGGATGCGCGGGGCGGCGGCGCGCAGCGCGCCGGGCAGCGCCTCGGCGCGCAACCGCACGATGCCCGACACCGCCTCGCCGTCGAGCTGGACGGGCTGGGGTGTGAGCGGCTCGACGACTACGGTGCGCGCCCGCGCGCGGCGCAGCGGGTGCGCGCCTGTCCCGCGGGCCGCCGCCGCGTCGCCCGCGCGCTCGGGAGACTCGCCGGCGCGGGAGTGTTGCCCCCTCAGTGCGGGGCCTCCCGCGCCGCGCCCGGGCAGGGCGCTCGCGGCCACCGCCGCCCAGTCGGCCCAGCGGCCCACCGGCGAGGTGCGCGGACAGCAGGCGAGGAGGTCGAGCGCGCCGTCGTCGGCGCGGCCGGGGAAGGCGCGCAGCGGGGCGGGCAGCCCGGGCCCCAGGCCGGCCAGGAGGCTCCACGCTCGCACGCGCGTCTCCTCCCCTGCCCCCACGGCGGCCTCCCACCGCACGCGCGCGGCGAACGGCGCGGCGCCCAGCAGCGGTACGCCGGCCAGCGGATAGGCCAGCCACCGCGCTCCCGCATGTCCCAGCCCGCGGATTGCCGTGCGCCGGCGTATCCGCGTGATCGTGCGCGCATCGTGGCCCATGCCGGCCGCGGTGAGGAAGATGCGCGTCTCCCGGTGGTCGTCCCCGCGGCCGCGGGTCAGCTCGGCGTGCCCCGCATCCACGCGGCGCACCGGCGCCGCGAGCAGGGCCTCCAGCGGAGTCCGCCGGGTGATGCCGAGCGCCCCGGCGAACAGGTTCGCCGTGCCTGTGGGGATGGGCACCAGCACGGGCTGGGGCGCGGCGCCCGGCGCCTCGGGGGCGGAGGGGGGCGGGGCAGCGGCTGCCGCATCCTCACCGCAGCCCAGCAGGCCCTGGGCGCACGCGCGCAGCGTGCCGTCCCCGCCCACCACGGCAAGCGCCTGCACCCCGCGGGCGGCCAGGCGCGCGGCCTGGGCCGCGCCCGGACGAACCGGCGTGGTGAGCGCGAGCTCCCACGCGATGCCGCGGTGGTCGAGGAGCGCGCACAGCGCCCGCACGCGCGAGCGCGCGGCCGGGTGGATGGGATTGAGGACAATCCCCCACCGCGGCCGCGCGCTCATGATCGGGCTCCCGTGCTCACGGGGTCGGCGTGCTCACGGGATCATGGGGCTCACAGGTACCGGCGCGCCCCGGCGAACTCGCCGCGCGAGTCCCAGTCCCGCCAGTCGGAGACCTTCACCGACGTCGAGGCGTTGGGCGCGTGGATCATCTTGCCGTCGCCGATGTACATGCCGACGTGGTGGACGCTGCCGGTGCCGCCCGGCTGGGCGAAGAAGAGCAGGTCGCCGGGCTGCAGCTCGGACGTGGAGACCGCCTTGCCCGCCTTAAACTGCGGGCCGGAGTCGCGCGGCAGCTCGATGCCGTGGGCGCGGTAGACGGAATAGGTGAAGCCGGAGCAGTCGAAGCCGTAGGCCGAGGTGCCGCCCCACAGGTACCTGAGGCCCGTGAACTGCTTGGCGGTCGCGACGAGCTCGGCCGGCTTGGGTGCCGGGACCGGCTCGCCGTGGGCGCGCACATCCATATCGGCGGACTTCGCCCACGCCTTGGAGCCGTCGGGCAGGCCCACGCGCACCTCGTCGTCCGTGCCGGCCAGGGCCGGCAGCTCGGTGTTGAGCGGCACCTCGATGCCCGAGTCGTCCTTCGCCCCCGGGTTCGGGCGCAGGCGGGTGGCCTTCGCGGTGACGGTGGCGACCGCGGCGGACTCGGCCTGCTCGGCGTAGTCCTTGTTGTCGAGCAGCTGCTTGGCCGGCAGCCACGCCTCGTAGCCGTGCTCGGCGCCGGGCGCGGGCTCGCGGGCCACGCCCACCTTCGCCCAGGAGCCCTTCGTCGCGAGGACGGTGACCGCGTCGCCGTAGAGCGCCTGGGTCTCCGTGCGACCGGTGAGCCCACGGCGCAGCTCGGTGGTCTTCAGCGCCTTCGTCCAGGCCGCGATGTCCGCGGGGTTGCCCAGCGCCGGCCGGTCGACCTTGCGCGGCGCGCTCGGCGACTTCCACAGCGTGGCGACGGGCACCGCCACGTAGGCCGTGTCGCCGGCGGAGATGCCGCGGCCGGCCTTGACGGTGGGCGCTGCCGGCGCCGAGTCGTCGCTCGAGGCCGGCTGCAGGACATCGGGCCGGTCGACGGCGGTGAGGCCGCCCTCGTCCTCCGTCTGCGCAGGGCTGGGCTGGCCGGGGCTCGCGGGCGCGCCCGTCGTCGGCATCCCGCTCGCGGCGGGCCCGGTGGTGGGCTGCGCGCTCGGATTGGCCGGGACGGCGGTGCCGGTGGCGGTGGCCGAGGCGCTGGCCGCGGCGGTGCCCGCGCTCGGGGCGTTCGTACTGGCTGCTACGGCGGGGAGGACCGTCAGGGCCGTGCCGAGGGCGACGGCACCGGCGATGGTGCTCCGCACCGCGATTGTTCGCGTGTGCATCGGTGTCCTTCCAGAGAACTGGTGGGAAGCGGGACAGTGAGTCGAGTTTACCTCCGCGCTCCACAGGATCGGCACAGTTGCGCCCTGTCAGCGGGCCAGGCGGCGGGGCTTTCATGATGGTGCACACACTCCTCACACCCCCTTAGGCAGGCAGCGATGAAGAAGCTCACGACAACCCTGGCAGGCATTGCGGCGGCCGGCGCCGGCATCCTCGGCCTGGCCGCGGTGCCCGCCACGGCGCAGGCGGGAGGGCCCCAGGCGGCCTCGATCGCCCACGTGCGCGCGGCGGTGCTGCCGCAGGCCGAGGTGCGCTCCGGCTCGAAGTCCGCGAAGACCGGCACGGACTCGGCAGACGGCGCAGATGACGATGTGGTAACGATCGGCGGGTCCGGCGCGTCGCTGGACCTCATGGCGCTGCTCGAGGCGCCCGCCCGCGCCGCCGCGGGCACCGTCACGACGGCCGCCGGCACCGTGAGCGTCTCGGTGACCCGGGCCGCCGCCGCGGCGGGCGACCCGGCCGCAGTGGCCGCCTGAGCGCCCCGCGGTGGGCCCGGGCGGGCCGTGATGGAGCCCGGGCACGGTCCGGGCACGGTGCGGGCGGCTCGGGTGCGGTCCGGGGGTGGCTCGGGTGGGATCCGGGGGGCGCATCGTTGCGAGACCGTAACCGAATTCGGCGGACGCGCCGGTGCGGGTCCTGGGCTAGGGGCGCGCCGTTCGCTAGGTTCGCAGGCGTAGGTCTCGTCTTCCCCCTAGGACCCTCATGCATCGCTTCATCACCAGCACTCTGCTGTCCGCGGCCCTCGTGGCCGCCGCCGCGCTGCCCGCGTCGGCCGCCGGCTCGGACCTCCTGACCGGCCCCGTGCCCGGCGCATTCGGCGCCGGGCAGGGCGCCAGCCAGACCGCCGACCGCGACGGCGGCGAACTGGGCAGCCTCGCCGATGCGCAGGAGCGCCTCGACGCCACGGCCACCGAGCAGCACCCGGAGGTCGCCTCCGCGACGCAGGACGTGCGCGCCGGGCGCAGCATCGACATCGTGCGCCCGTTGCTCAAGGACACGGCCGCCGAGGCGTCCGTCACCGTCATGGGCGCCAGCTGGCGCACCGCGAGCGCTCCGGACAGGGTCGAGTACCGCACGAAGGCCGCGGAGGCCGAGGACTGGACGGCATGGGAGGAATGGGGTCCATCGGACTCCGGCCCCGACGAGTCCAGCCCGGAGCACCGCACCGACGAGGTGGCCACCGATCCCATCGTCGTCGCCCAGGACGAGACCGTGCAGGTGCGCGCGGTGGGCCCGGAGGCGGCGCGGGCCACGGTGCGCACCGTCACGACCCCCACCACCCGGGAGGACGAGGAGCTGGCCGGCGGGGTCGTCGACGAGAACGCGGCCGGCGGAGCCACGGCCTCGCCCGCCCCCAGCACCGGGGAGCCCAGCCAGTCCAGCACCGGCGAGCCCACCGAGCCCAGCGAGTCCGGCCAACCCAGCCAGTCCAGCGAGTCCGCCCAGCCCAGTGCCGCGGCCCAGCCCTCCGGCCTCGACCTCGCCACGGCCAGCACCGACGACGTCGAGGCGGCCCGGCTGCGCACGGCATTCGGCGCGCAGTCCGCCGCGGTGGAGCAGACGGGGATCGGGGCCGGTGCCTCGGACTCGAACGGCACGAAGAAGCCCGCCAAGCAGCCGGCGAAGCGCGCCGCCGCGCAGCCGCGCACCGCCTCGGTGTCCGGCGGCCCCACGGTGGGCGGCCTCAACTACGTGAGCCGCTCCCAGTGGGGCGCTGCCAAGGACTCGTGCGGCAATGACTCCGGCGCGAGCCTCAAGGCGATGGCGATCCACCACACGGAGGGCGCCAACGGCTACTCGCGCGCCCAGGTGCCGGGCATCCTGCGCGGCATCCAGGCCTACCACCAGCAGAGCCGGGGCTGGTGCGACATCGGCTACAACATGCTCGTCGACCGCTTCGGCACCATCTACGAGGGCCGCGCGGGCGGCCTGGACAAGGGCGTCGTGGGCGCCCACACCTCGGGGTTCAACAACGCCGTCTACGGCGTCTCGGTCATCGGCACCTACAGCAAGCCCGCGCCGGCCGCGGTCGTGAGCACGCTGTCGAACGTCGCCTCCTGGCTCTCGGCCCGCTGGGGCTGGGACCCGAACTCCACGGTCAAGGTCAAGTCGCAGGGCGGGACCACTGTCAAGTACGCCCGCGGCACCACGGCGACGATCCCGCGCATCTTCGGCCACCGCGACACCTCGGACACGGACTGCCCCGGCAACGGCCTCTACGGCCAGCTGGGGAAGATCCGCTCGAGCGTCAAGGCCAATCGCGCGACCATGACCGGCGCGATCCGCTCCTTCTACTTCCACAACTCGAACACCACGAGCGCGCCGCGTGCCAAGGCGCAGTGCGGGCTGGCCGGCGGCGGGTGCTACCAGGCGTTCGGCAACGGGACCGTGTACTGGTCGAAGGCCACCGGGGCGCAGCTCGTCAAGAGCCCGTCCTCGGTGGGCCGGGCCTACGCGGCCGCCAAGCACGAGGCGGGGGCGCTGGGCTACCCCACCGGCGGGGAGTTCCGGCTGGCGAAGGCGCGCGGCGCAACCGCCCAGCGCTTCGAGCACGGGGCCATCGTGTGGAGCGCGCAGACGCACGCCCAGCGCGTCACGGGCGCGGTGGGCGCCAAGTGGCGCGCGGCCGGCTGGGAGCGCGGGGAGCTGGGCCTGCCGACCTCGAACGCGTCCTGCGGCCTGACCGGCGGCGGCTGCTTCCAGTCCTTCCAGCGCGGCCAGATCCACTACTCGAAGGCCTCGGGCGCCCACACGACCGTGCGCGGCTCGGCCATCACCCGCGCCTGGCAGGCGGCCGGCGCCGAGCGGGGCAGGCTGGGCTACCCGACCTCGGACGAGAAGTCGCGCGGCGCCTCGGCGACCCAGTCCTTCGAGCACGGGACGATCACGTGGACGAAGGGCAAGGGCGCGCGGGTCTCCGCGCGCGGCGGGAGCATGACGGCCGGCACCCACTGACCCCAGCCCGTCGGCCGGGCCCCTGCGATCACCCGATCGCAGGGGCCCGTTCGCGTCTGCCCCGAGCACCCGGGCGCGGGGGCCGCGCTGTGCCAGAATGACGCCATGAGCGAATCCCCCGCACTCGATGCGATCCGCGCCGGCTACTCCTTCGACGTCCCCGCCGTCCGCCTGGGCTCCGCCCTCGACGGCGACGCGCCCGTGCCCGATGCGCCCGTGGCGCTGCCCCTGGGCATGCTCAACCGCCACGGCCTCGTGGCCGGCGCGACCGGCACCGGCAAGACGATCACGCTCCAGGTCCTCGCGGAGGCGATCAGCGCCGCCGGGGTCCCCGTCTTCGCCGCGGACATGAAGGGCGACCTGTCGGGTATGGCGACCCCGGGCAGCGCCTCGGACAAGCTGAGCGCCCGCACGCAGGCCAACGGGCAGGACTGGCAGGCCCGCGCCGCGGAGGTCGAGTTCTACTCGCTGGGCGGCCAGGGCACGGGCATCCCCATGCGCGCGACCGTCAGCTCCTTCGGCCCGCTGCTCCTGGCCAAGGTGCTCGGCCTCAACGAGACCCAGGAGTCCGTCCTCGGCCTCATCTTCCACTACGCGGACTCGGCGGGCCTGGCGCTGCTCGACCTCTCCGACCTCAAGGCGGTGCTCACGTTCCTCGACTCGGACGAGGGCAAGACCGACCTCAAGGGCATCGGCGGGGTCTCCGCGGCGTCCGTGGGCGTCATCCTCCGCGCGATCGCGAACCTCGAGGCGCAGGGCGCCGACGCGTTCTTCGGCGAGCCGGAGTTCGAGATCGCGGACCTGCTGCGCACCGCGGACGACGGCCGCGGCATCGTCTCCATGCTCGAGCTGCCCGCGTTCCAGGACCGCCCCCAGCTGTTCTCGACCTTCCTCATGTGGCTGCTCGCCGAGCTCTTCCACGAGCTGCCGGAGGTGGGCGATGCGGACAAGCCGGCGCTCGTGTTCTTCTTCGACGAGGCGCACCTGCTGTTCAACGGCGCCTCGAAGGCCTTCCTCGACTCCGTCGCCCAGACGGTGCGGCTCATCCGCTCGAAGGGCGTGGGCATCTTCTTCGTCACCCAGTCCCCGGCTGACGTCCCGGACGAGGTGCTCGCGCAGCTGAGCTCGCGGGTCCAGCACGCGCTGCGCGCCCACACGCCCAAGGACGCGAAGGCGCTCAAGGAGACCGTGCAGACGTTCCCCAGCTCCGACTACGACCTCGCGGCGCTGCTCACGGGCCTGGGCACGGGCGAGGCCGTCGTCACGGTCATGGACCCCGATGGCTCTCCCACCCCGGTGGCGCCCACGAAGGTCTTCGCCCCCGCATCGAAGATGGGCCCCACGGAGGCAGGCGCCCTCGATGCCGCCGTGCACGCATCCCCGCTGTGGGAGAAGTACGGCGAGCCCATCGACCGCGAATCCGCCCGGGAGATCCTCACGGCCCGCCTGGAGGGCGGGGCGGAGCACGCCAAGGCGCACGGCGAGGGCGACGAGAGCTCCGGGGCCGAGGCGCACTCGGGGGCCGAGGGGCACTCCGGGGCCGAGGGACAGCCCGCCGAGCACATCCCGGCACCGGACGGCGGGGGCCGGGGTGAGGATTACGACGACGACCGCGGCGGCCCCTCGATGTTCGACCAGGTGGTGGGCTCGTCTGCGTTCAAGCAGTTCACACGCACGGCGGCCCGCGAGATCGCCCGCGGCATCTTCGGCACCGGCCGCCGGCGGCGCTGAGCCCATGACGGACGCCGCACCCGCCCGCGCAACCGAGCCGTTGGAGCCGCTGGAGCCGTTCGAGCCCACCGGGATCGAGCGGATCCTCTGCATCGTCGCCCACCCGGACGACATGGAGTACGGCGCCTCGGCCGCGGTCGCGGCGTGGACCGCGCGGGGCATCCGGGTGGACTACCTGCTGCTCACGGCCGGCGAGGCCGGCATCCGGGGCCGCGAGCCCGGCGAGGTGGCGCGCCTGCGCAGCGCCGAGCAGCAGGCCGCCTGCGACAGCGTGGGCGCCGCGAGTCTCACGGTCCTCGACCTGCCCGACGGTCTCCTCGAGCCGGGGCTGGAGCTGCGCGCGCTCATCGCCCACGAGATCCGCCGCCGGCGGCCCCAGGCGCTCGTGACGATGACGTGGGAGCTGCGCCTGCCGTGGGGCTTCAACCACGCCGACCACCGGGCGTGCGGCCTCGGCGTCATCGACGCCGCGCGCGACGCCGACAACCCGTGGCTCTTCACCGCCGCGCCGGACGGCTCGCCCGCCCTGCCCGCGTGGAAGGCGGACACGCTCATCGTCTCCGGCGACCCGCACCCCACCCACTGCGTGGACGTCAGTGGCGCCGCGCTTGAGGCCGGCATCGCCTCGCTGAGCGCGCACCGCCTCTACCTGGAGGCGCTGCCCGAGCACCCCGAGCCCCGCGAGCTCCTCACCGGCATGACGCGCGAGGCGGGGGTCGCCGCCGGCTGCGAGGCCGCGCTGCCGGTGGGCGTGTACGCCCAGTGAGCCGCGCGGAGGCCACCGCGCTCATCTTCGAGGGCGGGGGCATGCGCGCGGCCCTGACCTCCGGCTTCGCCGTCACCCTCATCCAGGAGGGCATTGCGTTCCCCTGGGTGGCGGGGATCAGCGCGGGCGCCTCGAACGGCGCGAACTACCTCTCCGGGGATGTCCGGCGCGCCCGCCGCAGCTTCGTCGAGTTCTCCGCGGACCCGCAGTTCGGCTCGCTGCGCACGTTCGCCGCGGGCCGCGGGCTGTTCAACGCGGAGTACATCTACCAGCGCACCGCGCTGCCCACCCAGGCGCTGCCGTTCGACTGGGAGGCGTTCGCCGGCAACCCCGCAGAGTTCGCGATCAGCGCCTTCGACGTGGAGTCCGGTGCGGAGCAGGTGTGGACGAAGGCGGACTTCCCCACGATGGACGACCTCATGGTGCGCGTGCGGGCGACCTCCACGATGCCGGTCATCATGCCGCCCGTCGAGGTCGCCGGGCGCACGTACGTCGACGGCGCGCTCGGCGCGGACGGCGGCATCCCGCTGAGCGCCGCGCGGCGGGCCGGCTTCGAGCGCTTCGCGATCGTGCTCACCCAGCAGCGCGACTACGTCAAGGCCCCGCAGCGCTTCCCCGCCTTCTACCGCGCCTACTTCCGGCGCCATCCCGCCGTCGCCGAGGCGCTGCTCACCCGCTGGCGGCGCTACAACGCCATGCGCGAGGAGGTCTTCGCACTCGAACGCGCAGGCCGCGCGTATGTCTTCGCCCCGGAGGTCATGCCGCTGCGCAACGGCACGCGCAATCTCTCGCAGCTGGCCGCGGCCCACCGTCTGGGGCTCAGCCAGGCCCGCCGCGAGCTGCCCGCGCTGCGCGAATTCCTGGGCCTGGCCTAGCTGTGCGGCCCCGTGCGCCCGCGGACGCACGGGGAATCAGCCCGCCGCGCCGTCGAGGTACATCCAGCGCCCGGCCCGGCGCACGAAGCGCGAGCGCTCGCGCATGGCCCCGGCCCGGCCGCCCGCTCGGCTGTGGGCGGTGAAGGCGACGATCCCCTCGGCGTCGTCGACGCCTCCGCCCACGACCTCGTCGATGATGAGCCCGGTGAACTCCACTCCGGGCTCCGGCGCGGTGTCGCGCGGGCGGGTGCGCGGGTGCCACGTGCGGAACAGGTGGTCGCCGTCCCCCACGGCGAAGGCCGTGTAGCGCGAGCGCATGAGCGCCTCGGCGGTGGCCGGCCATGCGCGCCCGCTCAGCGCGGGTTCGCAGCAGGCGGCAAACGCGGCCCCCGCGGGGATGCCCCCGCAGGGACAGGGGGACTCAGAGGACGGCGAGCGCGGCATTGTAGTCCGGCTCGTCGGCGATCTCCGACACGAGCTGGGTGTGGAGCACCCGGCCGTCCGCGTCGAGGACGATGACGGCGCGGGCCAGCAGGCCGCGCATGGGGCCGTCGACGAGCGCCAGCCCGTAGGCGGTCCCGAAGTCCTGCCCGCGCCCGGCCGGCGCGCGGAAGTCAGACGCGACGGTGACGTCCTCGATCCCCTCGGCGCCGCAGAAGCGGGCCTGGGCGAACGGCAGGTCGCGCGAGACGCACACCACCTCGGTGTCCTCCAGGCCCGCGGCCAGCTCGTTGAAGCGGCGCACGCTCGCCTGGCACGTGCCGGTGTCGATGCTGGGGAAGACGTTGAGCACCGCGCGCCGGCCGCGGACGTCGGCGAGGGCCACGGGCGCCAGGTCCGAGCCCGTGAGCTCGAAGTCCGGTGCCTGCGAGCCCACGGCGGGCAGCGCTCCGGACGTGTGGACGGGGGTTCCCCTGAATGCGGTTTCAGCCATGGGGCCACTCTAGACTTCGACCATGGATCCCGCGCCAGCCCCGTCCCCTGCCCCGCCGGCAACCGCACCCGCCCGCGTGTTCGACGCCCATCTGCACCTCATCGACCCGGCGTTCCCGCTCACCGCCAACGACGGCTACGTGCCCCAGCCCTTCACCGCCGCGGACTACCAGGCGCGCAGCGCGCCGCTGCCCGTGGCCGGCGGGGCCGTGGTCGCGGGTTCGTTCCAGCGCCTCGACACGGGCTGGGTGGCGCCGGCCCTCGCGCAGCTGGGCCCGGGGTTCCGCGCCGTGGTCAACCTCTCCCCCGCGGTTGCGGACGCGGAGCTCGACGGTGAGCTCGATGCCCTGCACGCCGCCGGCGCCCGCGCGCTGCGGATCAACCTGTTCCGCGGCGGCGCGTGGGAGGCCGAGCAGCTCGACCGGCTGGCCCGGCGCGCGTTCGACCGCGTGGGCTGGCACACGGAGTTCTACGCGGACGTCGCGGCGCTGGGCCGCGACGAGCGCCTCATGGGCGTGCTCACCGGGCTGCCGCGCATCACCGTCGACCACTTCGGCATGTCCGAGGCGCGCGAGGCCCTGCTGCGCCTCGTGGCCTCCGGGGCCGTCGTCAAGGCCACGGGGCTGGGCCGCATCGACATCGCCGACCCCGCCGCGCTCACCGCCGCGATCCTCGCGGAGAACCCCGCCGGGCTCATGTTCGGCTCGGACCTGCCGTCGACCCGCGCCCGGCGCCCCTACACCCCCGCCGATGCCCAGGACATCGCCGCGTGGGCCGGCCCGCACGCGCCCGCGGTGATGTGGGGCACCGGCGCCGCGCTCTACGGGGCGCCCGAGCCGGAGACCGCCGGCCAGCCGGAGCCCGCAGAATGAGCGGCGGCCTCATCGCGCTCCTCGACGACGTGGCGGCCCTGGCCCGCGCGGCGGCCGCGAGCGCCGACGATGTGGCGGCCGGGGCGGCGAAGACCTCGGCGAAGGCCGCCGGCGTCGTCATCGACGATGCCGCGGTGGCCCCGCAGTTCGTCCAAGGCGTCCAGCCGGCCCGCGAGCTGCCGATCATCGGCAGGATCGCCACGGGCTCCATCATCAACAAGCTGCTCATCATCCTGCCGCTCGCGCTGCTGCTCAGCCAGTTCGTGCCGTGGCTGCTCACGCCGCTGCTCATGATCGGGGGCACCTACCTGTGCTACGAGGGCGCGGAGAAGGTCTGGGAGATGGTGCGCGGCGAACACCACGAGGCGGTGGAGGCCACCGCCGGCGATCCGCGGGATGCGGAGCGCCGCCTCGTCCGCTCAGCCGTCCTCACCGACTTCATCCTCAGCACGGAGATCATGGTGATCTCGCTCAGCGACGTCATCGACCGGCCGCTCATGGACCGCACGCTCATCCTCATCGTCGTGGCGCTGGCGATGACCGCCGGCGTCTACGGGGTGGTGGGCCTCATCGTGAAGATGGACGACGTGGGCCTCGCCCTGAGCCGGCGCGGCGGCCCGCTCGCCGGCGCCGGCCGACTCCTCGTGGCCGGGATGCCCCGCCTCCTCACGGCCATCGGCTTCGTGGGCACGTTCGCCATGCTCTGGGTGGGCGGGCACATCATGGTCACCGGCGTGGATGCGCTGGGCTGGCACGGCCCGCACCACCTCATCGCAGTCGCCGCCGAGGCGCTCCACCCCATCGCGCTCGCCGGGCCCGCGCTCGCGTGGCTGGCCGAGACGCTGTGCTCGCTCGTCGTGGGCCTCGCGTGGGGGCTCGTGGTCTTCGGCGCGGTGCGGGCGCTGGCGCGCCTGCGCCGCTGAGCGGTGCAGGCGGTAATGGGCGCCGCCGCTTGGCCAGTCGGCGGGGTGCGCCCCGGTGCTAGCGTGGGCAGGGTTGCCCGCCCCGACCCAGCCCCCACGACACCCGGAGCCCGCATGAAGACCCTCCCCCGCGCCGTCCGCGCCGCAGCCCTCGCCACGGCAGCTGCGCTCGCCCTCACCGCCTGCCAGGGCGGCGGGTCCTCCGACGCCCAGTCGAGCGGGCAGGCGCCGGCCGGATCGTCGAGTGCCGGCGCCTCGGCCGCCCCGAGCGCGAGCGGGCCGGACGCCACCGCCTCGGCGGGCCCCTCGGGAGATGCCGCGGCCGATTCCGCGGCCCTCAAGCCGGGCACCAACCACAGTGCGGCGGCGGACGGCTACGCCTACCCCGCGAAGGACGTCCACGACTGGCTGTGGGGGCGCAAGGCGAAGTCGCCCACGTACCCCAAGAAGAAGCTCGCATTCCTCACGTTCGACGACGGGCCCACGAACTCCACGCCCCGCACGCTCAAGGAGCTCAAGAAGGCCGGCGTCCCGGCCAGCTTCTTCATCATCGGCGGTGACAAGGGGCTGGGGCGGCCCAAGAGCGCGGGCTACCTCAAGGACGAGATCGCGCAGGGCAACTCCGTGTGCATCCACTCCTACACGCACTCGTTCCCCCTCCTCTACCCCGGCCGGACCGCCTCGCCGAAGGCCATCGTCAAGGACTACACGAAGACCGTGAGCGCGGTGCGCGACGTCCTCGGCGAGGACTACCGCGTGGGCTGCCAGCGCTACCCGGGCGGCCACGGGTGGAACGGGATGAAGCCCGCGGACCGCGCCATGCAGAAGAAGGGCGCCTGGTGGATCGACTGGAACTCGGAGAACGGCGACGGCACGGACACCGCCTCGTCGACCGGGGCGGGGAGGGCCAAGCAGGCACTGTCGACGCTCGGGTCGAATCCGCGGGTCGCCGTCATCCTCATGCACGACTACAAGGACAACGACGCGACGATCGAATCGATCGCACCGCTCGTCAAGGCCCTGAAGAAGAAGGGCTACGACTTCGGCGTCATGAGCTGAGCGGCTCGTCGCGACCCTCGCGCACGGCCAGCTGCCACGAGACGCCGAAGCGATCGTCGAACCACGCGTAGCGCTGCGCGAACGGATAGGCCCCGGGCTCCATGAGCACGCTCCCGCCCGCGCTGAGCGCGGCGCAGACGGCATCGAACTCGGCGGCGCCGACCTCGAGGAACAGCGAGAGCGCCGGCGTGAAGCCGAACGCGTGGTCGATGGGCGAGTCGAGGACGTCGATGTCCTGGCCCTGGATGCGGATCCGGCTGCGGGTCAGGAGGCCGGGCTGCGCATCGGCGGGCACGAGGGCGACGACGTGGGCGTCCGGAATCGCGCTCGTGTACAGCTCGACCGCGGCGCGGGCCGCGCCGCCCTGGAACATGAGGAACGGGGTGAGCGACACGATCGGTCCTTCCGTTGGCTGAGCCCCCACTGTCTCAGACGGGGGCGGAGCCACCATCGAGTGTCCAGCCCGCGACGGTGGTCTGCGTGGGCCCGTCGAGTTCTGTGAAGCCGGCGTCGGTGATGCGCACGGGCCACTCGCGTTCCCACGCGGCGGCGTCGAGGTCGACGACGCGGGTGCGGAACCCGGCCTCCTGCCAACGGCGGCGGGCGGCCTCGGGCATCGTCTCCCAGGCCCGCTGGGCGGCGTGGGCGCACTGTGCCGCGGCCTTGCCGGTCGTCATGCCCAGCCCGGGCCGGATGCCCACGGTCACCACCGCGTCCGGGGCGGTGCTCGGCCCGCGGGCCGGGAAGTTCGTCTCGCCCACCTGCAGCTTCGCCAGCGCCTTGGGCAGCGGGGAGACGGGCGCCGGCACGAAGGCGCGCACGGCGGCCGCGGGGCGGGCGGACTGGTCCCCTTCGGCTCTGTCTCGTTCTGCCGGGTCTCGGGGTTCCGGCTGTGGCGCGGTGGAGTCCTGCTCGCCGGGCACCGGCGGGATTGCGGCCGTCACCCCGGGCAGCTCCTGGACGTCGGCCCACCGCTTGCCGTCGGCGCGGCGGACGACCTTGCGGATCGCCAGCCCGCGCCACTGCGCCACCGCGCGGGCCCACTCCCCGCCGGGCTGCGCGGCGCGGTCGTCGGCGAGCAGCGCGACCGCGGCCGCAGCGGCGGCCTCGCAGACCTCGATGTGCCCGGCCTCGGCCGCGCGGTCGCGGAAGACGACGAGCTGCATGGCCCAGGGCACCTCGGGCCCGGGCTGAGGCGCACCGGCGGTCACAGTCGCCTCACGGATCCAACCGCGCGCTCACGCACCGGTCTGCTCGCGGACCTGGCGCTGGATGCGGCCGAGCATGCCGCCCATGCCGCGCAGGCGCAGCGGGGAGACCTGGTCCTCGAGCGAGAGGCGCAGGGGCAGGTCCGCAGGAACCGCCAGCACCGTCTCCGCCGAGCTGCCGTCCAGGCCCTCGGCCAGGATGCCAGCGAACCCGCGCGTGGTGGGCGCCTCGGGCGGGGCGCTGAAGAACAGGCGCACGGCGGCGTCGGGGGGCGCGGGCTGGCCGTCCCCCGCGCCGTCGACCTCGACGGTGAGGAAGATGGGCGACTGGCACTCGGGCACGGGTTCCAGGAGCCCCGGATCCTCGGCGAGTCGGGCGGGCAACTCCGGCAGCTCCTCGGAGAACTCGAGGAGCAGCTGCAGGCGGTCGGGGCCGCTCAGCGCGGCGAAGTCGTCGGCGATCTCCTGCAGGCCTCCGGGCAGCGCCTCGGGGTCTGCGGCCGCGCTCATGCCGACGCCTCGCCGGGCTCCTCGCCCGCGGCGATCGGGACGCGGACCGCATTGCCCCACTCGGTCCACGAGCCGTCGTAGTTCTTCACCGAGTCGAAGCCCAGCAGGTGGGCGAGCACGAACCAGGTGTGGCTCGAGCGCTCCCCGATCCGGCAGTAGGCGATGACGTCGCCGCCGGGCTCCAGGCCCAGCTCGTCGAGGTAGACGCCGCGCAGCTCGGCGGCGGACTTGAACGTCCCGTCCTCGTTGGCGGCGCGCTTCCAGGGCACGGAGTGCGCGGTGGGGATGTGGCCCCCGCGCAGCGCGCCCTCCTCCGGATAGGCGGGCATGTGGGTGCGACTGCCCGTGTACTCCTCGGGGCTGCGGACGTCGATGAGCGGGGTGGTGCCGATCGCCTCGCGGACCTCGGGCAGGAACGCGCGGATCGCCGAGTCATCGCGCTCGACGCTCGGATAGTCGGCGCCGGCGCGCTCGGGGCGCTCCTTCGTCAGCGGGCGGTCCTGGGCGATCCACAGCGCGCGTCCGCCGTCCATGAGCCGCAGATCGGGGTGGCCGAACAGGGAGAAGACCCACAGCGCGTAGGCGGCCCACCAGTTGGACTGGTCGCCGTAGAAGACGACGGTGGAATCGCGGGAGATGCCCTTGGCGGCCATGAGCTTCGCGAACCCGGCGCCGTCCAGGTAGTCGCGGGTGAGCGGGTCGTTGAGCTCCGTGTGCCAGTCGATCTTCACCGCGCCGGGGATGTGACCGGTCTCGTAGAGCAGGACGTCCTCGTCGCTTTCGACGACGACGACATCCGGGTCGTCGAGGTGGTCTGCCACCCACTGCGTGCTCACGAGGCGATCGCCGTGGGCGTAGTCGGCGAACTTGGGCGTGCTGTCATCGATCGGAGCGGACACTGATCCTCCGTGCGCGAGGGGACATGGACACCTGCGTCAACCGGCGCCCCGCGCGCGCTTATTCCCGGCCAGCCGCCCGGGCGGCCGGTGACGGCCGGTGACGCTGCGCGTCCGCGCGCGTCCCCGCGGGTCCCCGTGCGTCCGCCGCCGAGGCGCGGACCGCCTGCCGCTCGCACACTGGCGGGGCCGGTGCGCGCCCGCGCACCCTGGTTCGGGCGCGTGGGCAGAACCGCCGATCGCGCACTCGTGCTCGGGCGAGGCAGGCTCGCGCCCCGGTTCGCACACGGGCATGAGGCGGACAGGAGCACTGCGGCCGGCAGGTCCGCGCAGAGGAGACCGGCAGGACCGCGCAGAGGAGAGGAGCACGGCATGCAGGCACAGCTCGCCCGTTCGGAGGGCGCGTGGCTCGTCACGATCGACGCCCGCGAGGTGGGGCGCTTCGCGCGCATGACCGACGCGATCCGCCGCATCGAGAGCGCGCTCTATCCGCGCTCGGGCAACCGGGGCTGAGCCCGCGCGGCCCATCGGCCGCGCGCGCTCAGCCGCACCAGCCGACCGCATCCGCCGGCCGCGCCCGTCAGGCCTCCAGGCGCGCGGCCACCGCACGCAGGGTGCGCAGATTCCGGGCGGTGACGGTCATGCCCAGGCGCCGCTCGAAGAGGGCCTGGGACAGGCGGGAGCCGTGGGCGCCATTCGCGTACCAGATGCGCGCGTGCCGCTCCCCCACCCAGACTTCCTCTCCGCCTCGGGCCAGCGCCTGCACCTCCCTGTCGAGGGCCGAGCGCTGAGCCTCGGGCACGGCGGAGGCGAAGAACAGCAGCGCCTCGCGCGCCTCGTCGCGATCCGCCTCCCTGGTGTGCGCGCCGAAGGGACTCGCCTCCAGCGCCGCGCGCAGCTCGCCCGCCCCGCGGGCGACGACGGGCACCGCGAAGCCGCAGCGCTCCTCGAGGGCCGCGGCGAGTGCGAGGGCGAAGGCATCGGGCGGTGTCGGCTGGTCGGCAGGACGGGGTGCGCTGGTCGCCGGGGGTGCGGTACTCGGCGCCCCGGCGGTCGGGGGTGCGGTTTCCGGGGGCACGGCGAGGAGATTGCCGCTGGCCAGGTGCGTGGCGACCTCCGCGGCGCCGAGTTCTGCGGCCACCGCGCGCAGGTCCGCCATGCGCACCGTGTTCTTCCCTCCCAGGTTGACCCCGCGCAGGAAGAAGGCGCAGCGCTGCGCGCTCACGGCCGCCCGCGCAGCAGGAACGCGCGGAGTGCCTCGAGGAATTCGGCGGGGCGCTCGGAGTGCACCCAGTGGCCGGCGTCGCGGATGGTGATGCGGGTTGTGCGGGGGAAGAGCTCGCGCATGCGGGGCGCGCAGGCCTCGTCGATGTAGTCGGACCGGCCCCCGGCGACCCACAGGACCGGCCCGTCGAAGGGGGCGTGGGTGAGTTCGGCCTGCGGGGGGAAGCCGCCGATGGCGGGCAGCGAATCGGCCAGCAGCTCGAGGTTGGGCTGCCATTCGAAGGCCGGCCCCGTCGTGTGCGGGGCCGCGCTGCGCAGATTCTGCAGGAGGAAGCCGCGCACCGTGTCGTCGGGAATGGCCGGGGCGAGCGCGGCATCGGCTTCGCGCCGGCTTTCCAGGCGCGTGAGGTCCAGGCGCCGCAGGCTGCCCAGGAGGTGCTCGAACTGGCCGCCCGAACCGCCGTCCACCGGAGCGATGTCGACGACGACGAGGCGCTCGACGAGCCTCGGGTGGCGCAGCGCGAGGACCATCGCGACCTTGCCGCCCATGGAGTGGCCCAGCAGGTCGATGGGCCCGGCTGCGGCGAAGTCGGCGGCCAGGAAGTCCGCGACGGCATCCGCGTAGGCGACGTAGTCGATGCGCTCGGTCCACGGGGAGGCGCCGTGGTCGGGGAGGTCGATGAGCAGGCTCGTGAAGTCCTCGCCGAGTCCGCGGGCGATGCGCGTGAAGTTCTTGCCGCGGCCCATGAGGCCGTGGAGGAACGCCACGCGGCGCGGTCCGTCGCCGATGCGGGTGGCCGCGAGTTCGATGGGGCCGGCGGTGGGGCCGGCGGTGGGGCCGTCATCGCTGCGGGTGCGCCTGCTGTCCTCGTCCACGCGGGTCCCCTCTCTGCTGCTCTCGCCTACTGCGCTGTCACTGGTGCTGCTGTCGCTATTGCTGCGCCGTCGCGGGCGCTGCGCCGTCGCTGGCGCTGCGCCGTCACGGGTGCTGCGCCGTCACGGGTGCTCATTCGTTCGCGCCGCCGCCGCGCCGGCCGGCCATACGGCTCCCGTGCTCCCCGAGCCTATGCCAGCCCGTTGCCCGCGCCGGCGAGCGCGGCGGTCCACTCGGCCACGGTGGCGACGTCGGCCTGGCGCGGGAAGACGGAATCCATGAGCACCTCGTGCACCTCGGGGCTGCGGTCGGCGCAGGCATCGGAGAGCACGGTGAGCTCGAAGTCCATGTCCGCGGCCATCCGCACGGTGGTGAGGACCACTCCGGCCGTGGCGACTCCGCCGAGCACGAGGCGGCGGGCGCCGGAGGCCCGCAGCAGCACCTCGAGGTCGGAGCCGGCGAACGCGCCGATCCGCTTCTTCGTCACGAGCGGCTCGTCGTCCCGGCGCTCCAGCTCGGCGGCGAGCTCGGTGCCGGGGTTGCCGATGAGGAGCCGGTCGCCCGCCTGGGCGGCGAGCGCCTGGAAGCCCGCATTGGAGGCGCTGAGCTCTGGGAAGCCGGGGCGGAACGCCGCGCGCACGAAGACGACGGGGATACCGTGGGCGCGGGCCGCGCGCGCAGCCCGCGCGGCGGCGGTGAGCGCGGTGGCCGTCTCGAAGCCGGCCAGGATGCCCTGCTGGTAGTCCATGAGCAGGAGCGCCGTTGCGGTGGGCTCCGCGGCGCGGGCCGCGGCGGGGGCTGCAGCGCGGGTCGAGGCGTCTGTGGAGGCACGAGAGGACGAATCCGTGTGTGTCGGCGTCATACCCACATTCGATCACGCTCAATTGTTCAGATCAACCTGTTCAGTCTGGCCTGTACATCTGCCCACGGGCTCCCTAGGGTGGGCACATGGCCTCCTCTTCCGCACGCTCAGCCGAGCACGTGCCCGCTCCTTCCCCCGGCGACCCGAACGAACCCCGGCCCAGTGGCCCGCTCGCCGCGCGCGCGGCCCACGAGACCCGCGTCGCCCTGCGCCGCATGCTCCACGCCCTGCGCGCCGTGGACGACGACAACGAGCTGAGCCCCACCGAGGCATCGGCGCTGGCCCGGATCGCGAAGAACGAGGCGGCAACCGCCTCGGGCCTGGCCGCCGTCGAGGGCGTGCGCCCGCAGTCCATGGCGGCCGTGCTCGCCAAGCTCGAGTCGCGCGGGCTCATCCACCGCTCCCCCGACCCCACGGACGGCCGCCGCCAGCTCGTCACGCTGGCCGAGCCGGGCCGTGCAGTCCACGAGGGCAACCGATCCGCACGCGAGGAGTGGCTGAGCGCCGCAATCGCCGGCGAGTGCACGCAGGCCGAGGCGCGCACCCTCCTGGCCGCCGCGCAGATCGTCAGCCGCCTCGCCGCCCCGCGCCGGGTTCCCGAGCAGCGGCCTTCCGGGGAGCGGGCTTCTGGGGAGCGGCTTCCCGAACAGCGGCGGGCCCGGTGACGAGGCGCGACGCGGCCGGCGCCGGTCGAGGCGCGGGCCCGGCGCGCACCTCGGGACCGGCGCGCACCTCGGGCACCGCCCGCGCCTCGGGAGCGGCCTTCGACCGGCGCCTGCTGGGGCCGATGATCCTGGGGGCGATCCTCAACCCGATCAACTCCTCGATCATCGCGGTGGCCCTCGTGCCGATCGGGGCGGCGTTCGGGGCACCGGCCTCGCAGACGGCGTGGCTCGTGTCCGCGCTGTACGTGACCACCGCGATCGGCCAGCCGCTCACGGGCCGCCTCGTCGACCTGTTCGACCCCCGCCGGGTGTACCTCGTCGGCACCTCGCTGACGGGGGTGGCCGGGGTGATCGGCGCGCTGGCACCGGGCATCGGGGTGCTCATCCTGGCGCGCGTCATCCTGGGCCTGGGCACGTGCGCGGGCTACCCGGTGACCATGCACCTCATCCGCCATGAGGCCAAGCGCACCGGCCGGGCCAGCCCCGCCGGGGTCCTCACTGCCGTCGCCGTGGCCACGCAGACGGTCTCCGTGCTGGGGCCCACGCTGGGCGGGCTCCTCATCGACCTGGGCGACTGGCGGCTGACGTTCGCGCTCAACATCCCCCTGGCCCTGGCGTGTCTGGTGTTGGGCTGGCTCTACCTGCCCCGTGAGACGCTGGCCGGCGAGGGCTGTGCCGACTCGGGCGGCACCGAGGCGGATGCAGCCGGGGCGGGTGGCACCGAGGCGGGCAGCGCGGGGGCAGGCGCTGCCGGGATAGACAGAACCGGAGCAGTCAGTACCGGAGCAGTCAGCGCCGGGGCAGGCACTGCCCGGGCAGGCGGGGCCCGCAGCACAGGCGGCAGCCTCCTCGTGCGGTTGGATCCACTGGGCGTCGCGCTGTTCTCCGCGGCGCTCATCGCGCTCATGTTCTTCCTCATGGCTCTCGATGCCGCCCACCTGTGGCTGCTGGGCACCGCCGCGGCGGCGGCAGCGCTGTTCGCCTGGCGCGAGCTGCGGGCCGCGCAGCCGTTCATCGACGTGCGGGTCTTCGCCTCGAGCGCACCGCTGCTCGTCACGTATGTGCGGATGACGCTGACGGCCACCGTCTCCTACTGCTTCGTCTACGGCTTCACGCAGTGGCTCGAGGAGGGCCGCGGGCTCAGCCCCACCCTCGCCGGCCTCATGCTCCTGCCGACGTTCGCCACCGGCATCGTGGGATCCGCATTGTGGGGCCGCAAGCCGGGCGTCCGGGCAAAGCTGCTCGTGGGCGCGCTCGCCCAGGCGGCTGGCAGCGCGCTGCTGTTCGCCGTGGAGCCGGGCGCGGCGATCTGGCTCATCGTTGCGGTGGCGCTCGTCTTCGGTGTGCCGCAGGGCATCCTCAACCTCGCGGTGCAGAACACGCTGTACTACCAGGCGCGCGACGAGTTCATCGGCGCGGCCTCCGGCCTGCTGCGCACGTTCATGTACGTGGGCGCGATCGCGGCCTCCGCGGCCACGGGCCTCGTCTACGCTGCCGAGGTGGGCACCGGCGGCCTGCACCGTCTCGCCGTGCTCATGGTGGCGGCATCCGCCCTGCAGGTCGTCATCACCCTCGCCGACCGCTCGCTCCTCGCGACCGACCGTCAGGCAGTGAATGGGGGGTGAGCGGGCTCGGACCGCTGCCCGGCAAGGCAGCGGGACTCCTTTGTTTTTGTGCCTGTGTAGCACGGCCGGGCCGAGGCGAGCGCCCCATGGCGCCGCCTCGGCCCTGCCGCCCGGTCAGCGAGTGACGCGCACCGTCGTGGCGGCACTCATCTTCGCGCCGCCGATCACGGTCACTCGAACGGTCGCACGGTAGGTGCCCGCGTGCGCCTTCTTCAGCGCACCCGTCTTCTTCGCCACCCACACGGCCTTGCCGTTGCGACCGACCCTGACCTTCTTCACCAGGGTTCGCTTGCCATTGCGCAACGTGAACGTGGCCATGGTGCGCGGCTCACCGCCGATCGCCGTCAAGCGGTCACCCTTCTTGGCGAGAGTGCGCACCGAAACCCGATGGCGGGCTGCAACAAGATTGGGGTGCACGGTGAAGTAGGTCGGGGAGTCCTCGAGCCCACCATCCCAGGTCCCGTACATGAGCTCGTGGCGCCCGGCCTCAAAGCGCTTCGCGTCCAACCAGCCATTGTGGGCGCGCAGCCGGCCGGTCGCGTTTCCATGGCGATCCGCTCGCAGCTTCTTGCTCACCGACACTGCACCATCCCAACCGTCCAGCCACGAGGCGAAGGCGATCTTCTGCCCCGGGCGGAAATGAGACCCACGCACTACTACGCCGCGCTTGGTCGCACTCGAAACGGTGATGTGCTTGCTCACCACGGTCAGCTTCGGGCGGGCCGAGCGCTTGGCGGCCTGCGCATGCGCTGCTGCCGGCGCCTGGGCCGTGGTGGAGTGGGAGCCCACCGCAGCGGCACGGGCGATTGCGGCCGGCTGGGACTGGGGTGCAGCGCCGACAGACGCCTGCACCGGCTGCACACCGGTGAGTGCCAGAGCGAGGGCCGCGCCGGCGGAAACAGGCAGCAGGAAGAGCTTCTTCATGAAGGGTCCTTGAGAGAGGAGGGGAGTCATCGTCGCTGCCGCAGTGGAGAGCGGAAACGACGAGGGGTTCCGTAGCGAGGAATGTGGGGAGCCCCTCATTCCTTCGCGATCATACTACGTTTTTCGGCAGGAAAATCCCACAGGCGCACACGGAGTGGAGCACCCGCCAATCGCTCCGCGAACCCCCGCCGGCGACGCCCCCATCACCCCGCACGCAACCGCAACCCGCCTCGTCCCGCAGGTCGGCACGACGGTCACCACGACGCCTCGCGACTCGCGGTTCGCAGCGGGCACCATTCCGCCCTGGCGCGCAGGTTTGCGAGGCAGCTCTCGTGCCCCCGGTGACGAGCGGTTCACCCTGCGGCACAGGCCTGCGAGGCGCCCGCCCCACCTCCCACGCGACCCGCGGCCCACCCTGCCATGCAGGCCTGCAAGGCGACTCGAACAACTCCCCGCGACGAGCGGTTCACAGTGCCATGCGGCTTAGTGAGGCGCCTGTCGCGATTCCCCCGCGACTCGCAAATCGCGGTTCGCATTGACTTACAGTTCGCAGCGACTCGCAGTTGGTAGTGACTCGCAGTTCGCTTCTATTCACAGGTCGCTTCTATTCGCAGGTCGGCTCGCAGCACTGACCGACACGGCAGCTGTCACCGCTCACCCTGGTTTGCGGCCCCCCTGGGTTTGCGGCCCCCTGGGGTTGCGGGTGCCTGGCCTCGACATTCACCGCGCTGGGGAACGCGCCTTGCAGCGCAACCCGCCGAAAGACGCGGGCTGCCATGCAGCCCATGCCTTCGCGCCGCACCCCCCCACCTTCACGCCGCACCGACCACCGTGGAGAACAGGCCACTGGCGCACCTGTGGCCACGAGTCCACCGAGCCCTGCGCAACGAAGCTTCGGGAAAACTCTTGCGCGAGGCCTTGCGTTCGATTATTGTTCGTATATACGAGAGCGAGACCCTCAACGAGGAGGTGATGGCAGTGCAAGCGAATCCCGAGACTGCAGACCGGCGACTGTCGCCACCCGATCCCGGGTTACCCGACGCCTCGCCCGCGTTCACGGGTGGGGGTTGCGATGGCGCCGCCACTCGCCCGAATGGCGGCGCCCCTCCCCCGGAGGAGTCATTCCGATTCGCCCTCGGCTCGGGCATTCGCTCATCGCTGCACGATTCCGAACGTGCGGCAGACGCAGCGTCGCGTGCCCGCTTCGCCGCAATCTGCGCATTCCTCATCACCGCCCACCCCGGCCCCACGCCTGCCCACACCTGCCCCTGTGGCACTTCTGACGCACACCCCTCCCCCTGCGCGGATCTGGAAGGCTATGTGCGCGCGATCCCGGAGGCGATCTGGATTGCCCTCGCCCTCGAGCTCGACGTCTCGATCTTCCGCGCCAAGCGCCAGGGGGCACTCGCACTCTGCGCAATCCACGGCATGCCGGACACATTGCGCGAGACTATGGCGTCTCACCTGCGCTTCGGACGACTCGAGTTCGCCGCATCACTCGGCGTCAAACTCGACGAGGAGCGGCGCGCGACGTTCGACCATGCCGTCAGCCGAATCGACCCGGGCCTCGAATGGAAGCGCTATCGGCGCGCCGTCTCGGAGATCTACTTGGCGCTCCTGCCTCCGCGGGAGGACGGGACCGCGCGGCGCGATCGCGGCGTCAGCTGCTGGAACAACCACGACGGCACGGGCTGCCTGCAGTTCCGGGGGCCGCTGAGCACCATCGTGGCGGCCGACCGCAGACTCACTGCATGGTCGAAGGGCGTCATCCGCGCGGAGACGGCGCTCTTCAACGCCGTCGAGGCGCACGATCGCCTCGCGCCCGGTGATCGGCTTGCCGATGCGAGGCTCTACGACGAGCTCCGCTTCGACATCGGTCTGCTGGGCGTTCCCGAGGTCCCCCTCACCGTCGCGCACGCAGATGGCTCTGAAGAGCTCATCACGCTGACGATGCCCACGGAAACGGCGTGGCTGCGGAAGCAGGCAGGGGTGGCCGTCACCATTCCGCTGCTGAGTCTGCTGGGGGAAAGCGACCTTCCAGCGCGGCTCGACGGCGACTCTCCGCTGTCTGCGGCCGAGGCGCGTCGCATAGCATCCTGTGCCCCCTCGATGCGGCGCATCCTCACCGATCCCATCACCGGACGGGTAGCCGAAGCCGTCGCGCGTTCCTACCCGATCCCCATGTCTTTGCGCACCACACTCATCCAGGAATGGGTGTGGTGCACAGTCCCCGGCTGCAGTCGGATGGCGCGCAGCTGCGACATGGATCATGTCGCACCGTTCGACCATGAGAATCCGGTCCGCGGAGGGCCCACCCAGCTCGACAACCTGCATCCGCTCTGCCGGCGCCATCACCGCCTCAAGACCGAAGGAGCGCTGGGGGTGGAGCGCCGGGGCGACTCCTTCGTCTGGACGTTCCCCTCCGCTGCCGCAGCTGTCCTGCGCCCACCGGGTTCGGAGGCGGACATCGTGCACGCCGATCAGCTCCGCGCCCTCCTGTGCCTGTGGGACCGCACTGACACCGATGCGGCGGCGGCAGACGATTCGGCAACGGAGAGCTGGGCGGCAGCGCGCACTGCGGCGGCAGAGGCACACGATCCGACGGAGCATGACGGGTCGGCGGTGAACCGGATGAGCGGCCCCGGTCCTCACGGTGAACAGAACACCGCTAAGTCCACACCCCGCCCGTCCAACGTCCCCGCGGCCCGAGCAGCCGCTCGCACCGCGGTCTTGCGCGCCGCCGTGCCCGCCCTCATTGCTTCGGGCAATCCTGCTGGTCCCACTGCACCGAGCGCTCCTATGGACACCACTACCCCGGGGGCGAATTCCAGCGTTGCCGCCCAAGACACTCGCTCCATTGCCCCTGCACTGGGCAACGCTTTTCCCAGCATTGCCCAGGGTTTCGTTTCCTGGAACGCCACCCCGGCCACTGCTTCCAGCTCCGCCACCGCGGGCGCTCACCCCATTCCCACCGTCCCTGAAACTTTCTCCACCTCCAACGTGGCGGGTGCTCGCTCCGCTCCCTCAACGTTCGCTGCCGATTCCGCGCTCACCGCCCCAGGCGCCGCTCATCCACCACCTGCACCGGGCCCTGCTCCCACACCTCGCGCAACGAGCCCAGCACCCACGCCTCACACGCCGGGTACCGCGCCCATAGGCCCGAGTCGGCGTCCGCATCGCCGCCCCCGAGCCATCACCCACCCGTTTGCGGCACCTCCGCCGTGACGCCCACTCCCCCACGGTTCCCCACGCACGGTTCCCCACGCACGCGATGCTGACCGCGCTTGAGGACCCGTCGCGCAGAGACGACGCAAGCGGGCGCGCGGCAACGCATCGGCAGCACAGCACGGCCGACAAGGCCCACCGCGTAGAATCGGTCGCCATGGTGGAAAGCGCCGATGACCGAGCGATGCCGGGCAAAACGGAATGCTGGGCGAGGATTTGCGCGAGCTTGTTGTTCTGCGCAGACCGGGCTGTCACGCGCACATGACCGCCAACGTAAGCAGACATGACCGCGCACGTCAGCGCCGGCCCCAGCGGCGCCGAGTGCCCGCCATCGCCGTACGACTGCCACCTGCCACTGCCCCCGCACGACCGGAGATGCCCCGATGTCACTGAACGCCCGCCAACGCCAGCAGACGGCTTGGGAACTCCGTACCAACCTCGCGGCCACGGGGCTTTCCACCAAGCAGATCAGCGACCGCGCTGGCCTGAGTGAGGCGCGCGTCAACGCCGCTCTCGCTGTGGACGATGCCGATCCGCTCGACGTCTGGCGGCTGCGCGATGCCATCGCGGGCGCGTTAGGCGAAACGGGAGCCTCCCCGAACGGCGGGGCCAGTCCGGACAGTGGGGCCGCCCCGCACAGCGGTGCCGTCCCGTTCAGCGGTGCCGTCCCGTTCAGCGGTGCCGTCCCGTTCAGCGGTGCCGTCCCGTTCAGCGGTGCCGTCCCGTTCAGCGGTGCCGTCCCGTTCAGCGGTGCCGTCCCGTTCAGCGTGCTGTCCGACGACAAGCGCGCCGCCGCCCGCGCCTGGTTCGGCTACGAGGGCTGATCCACCGCCATGGCCGTCCCCCGTTCGCTTCCCGCCGTCCTGTCGGCACTTCGCTGTCCTCTGTGCGGGCGCGAGCTGGCACTCTCCGGCAGCGCACTGCGCTGCCCGCAGCGGGACACCTTCAACATCGCACGCCAGGGCTACCTCAGCCTCCTCGCCGATGCGAAGGCCCGCAGCGGCGATGACGACGCGATGATGATCGCCCGCGACCGCTTCCTCGGCTCGGGTGCATACGCCCCGCTGCGCGATGCCATCGTGCAAGCGGCGCTGGGCGAATCGGGAGGCCCGCAGACGCACAGGGCCGATGGTGCGCACATCGTCGACGCCGGCAGCGGCAGCGGCTACTACCTGGCAGGCGTTCTCGCGGCAAACGAGGGAGCCGAGACCGCGGGCTGGGGATTCGGCTTCGACTCCGCTGTGCGCGGCGCCCGCCTCACGGCCAAGTGCCACCCGCGTGCGGTGGCAGCGACGTGGGACGCCTTCCGACCCTTCCCGCTCGCCGATCGGTGCGCCGACATCGTCCTCGACATCTTCTCCCCGCGGAACCCGTCCGAGTTCGCCCGCGTCCTGGCACCGGGCGGTCGGCTGGTCGTGGCGCATCCGCGCGCAGACCACCTCGCCGAGCTGCGGGCCGCGGTGCCGGACATGGTCGGCATCGATCCCGAAAAGGAGCGCCGCCTGCACGCGGCGCTCGATCCGCTCTTCACCGAGGACCACCGGCAGGAGCTCGCCTTCGAGGTCGCGCTCACGCCGGACCGAGCCGCTGATCTGATCGGAATGACCCCCTCGGCCCGGCACGTGTCCGCAGCAGACCGCTCCGAGCGCCTGGCCGCCGAGGGGGCACTGCCCGCAGCCGTGACCGCGGCCGTGACCGTCAGCCGGTGGGAGCCCCGCTAGCAGTGCGCGAGGCGGAGCGGTTCAGCGGCGTGTCACCGCACGCCCGGTCGCCGCTCTGCCCCCGTGCCCGATCTCTCGGGTGCACGGGCCCTGGGCCCCGAACCGAGGTGGGCAGCTGGGTGCGGTGAGTTCGTGACCCATGACACCCACCCGCACCGCACTCGTCCGGCCGGGACTCCGCGATGGGAAACCACTGAGACTGTCTCACAATGCAAGATTTTGGCCCGCGGACCCCAGGTGCCAATTAGCCCCAAAAATCCGCACAGAACCGCGGTTTCAACCCGCCCGACCTGGGGTTATAGTGCGAAAACCGCAGCGGTTTGTCTCATGATCTGCTCAGCGACCTCCAGCAAGTACACAGCATAGGCTGGCCTACAGAGCGCCGCGCTTCCCCCGCTCCCGCGGCCGCGAACAGGCCCGCACCCGGGCCCCAGAAGAAGGCTCTCCATGACACAGGCACCACCCCCCGTCCCGCCTCAGCACTCGCCGCAGCCGCCGAACCCGCAGCAGAGCTCCCAGTCGACCGGACGGCTGCGCGCCGCGGCCCGCGGCCCCCTGGCCCTCGCCGCGGGTGCCGCCGCCCTGGCCGCCGTGGCCGCCGGCACCGGCATCGTCGGCCTGACCGGACCGGCCTCGGCCGCCGAGGCCACGGCCGACCCCGACCACACGTGGACCGGCACGATCCGCGGAGCCACCGGCGCGTCCGTCTCGCAGCGCTCGTGCGACTTCACCGGCGACGGCAAGCAGGACATCGTGACGAGCAGCTGGATGTGGGACCGCGGCCAGTACGGCAGCATCGGCGCCACCTACGTCATCCCGAACGGCACGAAGTCCGCCGACCTCGACGATCCGAACTCCGGCATCATCCGCATCGAGGGACCACAGGAGGAGGACACGCTCACCGGCTTCAACGTCAGCTGCGCCGGCGACGTCAACAACGACGGCTACGACGACGTCCTCATCTCCGAATACGTCAACAACCGCGGCTACGTCGTCTACGGCTCCGATGACCGCTCCACCGTCTCCCTGCCCTACCTGGGTGAGCGCGGCTTCGTCCTCCAGGGCGACAACGAAGACAACGACCGGACGGGCTACCAGCTCACCGGCGTGGGCGACGTCAACGGCGACGGCTTCGACGATGTCGCTGTCATCGCCCTCACCGCCGAGAAGCGCGCCGGGCGCGCCACGATCGTCGCCGGCGCGGACGACATCGCGACCGTCGACCTCACCGGCGATGACCGCATTCTCGGTCGCATCAACGGTGGCGGCCCCACGCAGGGCATCTCCGCGATCGCACCTGCCGGAGACGTCAACGGCGACGGCGCACAGGACTACATCCTGGGCGGCTACGTCGCCGTGCCCGACGGCTACGACAAGGACGAGCGGAAGGCCCACGGCATGGCCTGGGCCGTCTTCGGCAAGGAGGACGGCAAGCTGGGCACCGTCGACCTGGGCAAGGGCTTCGACGGCTTCACCGTCAACGGCCCGGCGCGCGGGCGCGATCGCCTCGGCATGTCCGTGGCCGGTGCCGGCGACATCGACGGCGACGGCAAGGACGACGTCCTCATCGGCGCGGACAACGTGGCCGCCGTCGTCGACGGCGAGCTGAAGTACAGCCGCGCCGGCGGTGCGGCCGTGGTGCGCGGGTCCGCCAGCACCGCGACCGTCTACACCGACCCGGATGCCGACGTCCCCGCGGCGACGCCCAGCGCCTCCACCAGCTCCGCGGCATCCGCCGCCGAGGCGCGGGCCGGCTCGGTCACCGCCTCGCCCGCAGTCTGCGAGACCGGGAGCGCCACCCCAACAGCACCGACGACATCGCCGAGCACCGCGCCCGCCTCCGTCTTCACCGCCTCCGGCCCGTCGGCGGAGGCGGGCGAGCGCACGGACCGCGGCTGGTGGATCACCGGGGACACGAACGGCGGCCACGCGGGCTACGCCGTGGCCGCACGGCCCGCCAGCGCGCAGACCTCCGGCACCCTGGCGATCGGCGCGTGGGCCCAGGACACCGCGTGGGCGCTCGACACCCGGGCGCTCACACAGCCCGTCGTGCACATCGCCGAGGTCAACTCCGCGCTCGTCACCCGCGTCTCCGATGCGGATTCGAGCTCCCGGCTGGGCCGTGGCGTCGGCTTCGTCGACTCCTTCGACGGCACCTCTGGCCCGCAGCTCGTCGTCGGGGCAGACCACGCCACCGGCACCACCCCCGGCTACGCCACTCTCGCCCCGGCACCCGCACCCGGCACCGTCAGCCCCAAACCCCGTGCGAGCACACCGGTCCCGGATCCGTGCACCACGACCACGGAGCCCGCCCCGGAGGACTCGGACACCGCAGGGCCCACCGACTCCGCTGCTCCGACTGACTCCGCGAACCCCAGTGAGTCTGCTGGTCCGAGTGCATCCGCCAGCCCCTCGCAGTCGGCCTCGGGCGGGCCAGCAGATCCCAGCAGCCCGAGCAACCCGGGTGGCCCTGACGATCCCGGACCCTCAGACAATCCCGGACACCCGGGCAGCCCCGGCGACAACAACCCGAGCGACAACGACCCGGGCAACGGCAACACCAACAACGGCAACGGCCCCCTGCCCCGCACGGGTGCGCAGCTCGCGGGCATGCTCGCGGCCGCGGCGGCCCTCATCGCAGGCGGCGTCGCCGTCATCATCGGCGCCACGCGCAGGAGGAACGAGAAGTGAACCGCATGACATCGCGCAACCGCTCACGGCGCACGGCAGCAGCCGCGGCGCTCGCGCTGGCCCTGGCGGGTCTGACCGCGCCGGCCTCGGCGAGCACGGGCCACACCCACCCCGCCACCACAGCCACCAGCACTCCCAGCGCAACCGCGGCGACCACGAGTGCACCCGCCGGCGAGCACCCCACCTCGCCCCACGCGGGCTCCTGGAAGCCCACGCAGTACGACACGTGCTCGGCGCAGCTCCACGACTCCTACCAGGTCATCGCGCCCGACGGCATGAAGTACGAGGGCTGGCACCCCAGCAGCGTGACCGACCCGGCCACGGGGGAACGCTGCACCTTCGGCCACGAGCACGGAGACGACCCGAAGACCTCGAAGATCTACCAGTGGGTCATCGGCAAGCTCGGCGGCGAGACGAACGGCATCCCCTTCGGCTACGCGGCCGCCCAGACTGACCTCGCAGCCGGCGGGGTGCTCCCCCACCGGCACGAGGACGACCCCGGCCAGAAGGTCATCGTGCGCAACGACGTCAAGCAGCTGCGCGCCGACCGCACGGGATGCGCGAAGGGCGCCGACGGCAAGCCGATCGTGTGCAGCTACCTCATGAAGATGCACCAGGGCTCGCACTCATCGGATGCGCTGAAGAACAACGCCCACGAGCTCCTCTACGCCGCGCGCTGCTCCGACGGCACCGAGCTCATGGTCGACACCCTCGCCCTCTTCGGCCAGCCCAATCAGTTCCAGGAGAACTGCTCGGACACGATCGTGAAGACCACCGGCTCCCAGCTGCCGGCCTCGAAGGCCGGCAAGCGTCTCATCCCGAACACGGACTGCGTGCAGAAGTACGTGCAGTCCGGCCCCAAGGCCTCCTCCGACGTGTGGGGCGTCTACGAGAACTGGCAGGCGGAGAGCACCATCACCGGGCCCGATGGGAAGGCGAAGGCGAGCTTCGACCCGTGGTTCGGCGTGCGCAACCCCTCCCAGGTCGGCAGCGGCTCGGACGGCGTGCCCACGGCCAGCCTCTACACCTCGGCGACCAAGGCCTACCCGTGGTCGACGATGGACGGGCCGCTCGAGCAGCAGGACCCCGCGAGCCCCTTCAACGGCGCCCAGCGCGATGTCTACGTCCACAACACGACCGTGGCCAACGCGGGCGGGCTCACCACGTGGTACACGGACGCCTACGGCAACAATGCGAGCGACAAGCCGTTCGCCGGCTCGGTCAAGCAGTACGTCTCCGCCACCTCGAACACCGGGCTGCCGGAGCTCGAGCGGCGCGCCTACGGCTTCTCCACCGACTACGGCCCCAAGGGCTCGGGGGTGCACGCGCCCAACTGACGCACACCGCGGGCGGCCCCGGCGCCCCCGCTACCATGGCCCCATGCACCCCGCCGATTCCCATGACGCCATCACGGTGTCCGGGGCCCGGGTGAACAACCTCGACTCCGTGAGCCTGTCGCTGCCCAAGCGCAGGCTCACGGTCGTCACGGGGGTCTCCGGCTCCGGCAAGAGCTCGCTGGTCTTCGGCACGATCGCGGCCGAATCGCAGCGGCTCATCAACGAGACCTACAGCGCGTTCCTGCAGGGGCTCATGCCCAATCTCGACCGCCCGGACGTCGACGCGCTGGGCGGGCTCACCACCGCCATCGCGGTCGACCAGGAGCCCATGGCCGCCAACCCCCGCTCCACCGTGGGCACGGCCACGGACGCGCTGGCCTACCTGCGCGTGCTCTACTCCCGCCTGGCAGAGCCCCACATCGGTGGGCCCGGCGCCTACTCGTTCAACGTCGCCTCGGTCAGCGCCTCGGGCGCCATGACCGTCAAGCGCGGGGAGGCCCCGCGGGCCACGAAGACGACGTACAACCGCACCGGCGGCATGTGCCCGCGCTGCGAGGGCATGGGCTCGGTGACCGACCTCGACCTCGCGGAGCTCTTCGACGAGACCCGCTCGCTCAACGACGGCGCACTCACCGTCCCCGGCTACACCGCGGGCGGCTGGAACCACCGCCTCTACGCCGAATCGGGTCTCGTCGACCCGGACCGCCCCATCCGCGACTACACGGACCGCCAGCGCCACGACCTCCTGTACAAGGAGGCCACGCGGATGAAGATCGCGGGCATCAACATGACCTACGAGGGCCTCATCCCCCGCCTGCGCGGCTCCATGCTCGCCAAGGACCGGGCGGCCATGCAGCCCCACATCCGCGCGTTCGTCGACCGCGCGGTCACCTACCGCACCTGCCCGGACTGCGCCGGCACGCGCCTGGCCGAGTCGGCCCGCACCTCGCTCATCGCCGGGCGCAGCATCGGCGACCTCGCGGCCATGCAGCTGACCGACCTGGCCGACTGGATCGCCGCGCTCGACGCGCCGCAGGCCGCCCCCCTGCTGGCCGCACTCGGCGAGCTGCTCACGGCGTTCCGCGAGATCGGGCTGGGTTACCTCTCCCTCGACCGCCCCACCGCGACGCTCTCCGGCGGCGAGGCCCAGCGCACGAAGATGGTCCGCCACCTGGGCTCGGCCCTCACCGATGTCACGTACGTCTTCGACGAGCCCACCGCGGGCCTGCACCCGGCCGACATCGAGGCGCTGGGTGCCCTGCTGCTGCGCCTGCGCGACCACGGCAGCACCGTGCTCGTCGTCGAGCACCGGCCGGAGATCATCGCCGCCGCGGACCACTGCGTCGAGCTGGGGCCCGGCGCCGGGCCGGACGGCGGCCGGATCTGCTTCGAGGGCACCCCCGAACGGCTCGCGGCCTCGGACACCCCCACCGGGCGCAGCCTCCACACCGCAGTCCGGCTCAAGGACCGGGTCCGGGCACCGCAGGGCGCCATCGAGGTGCGCGGCGCTCGCGCGCACAACCTCGCCGACGTCGACGTCGACCTCCCCCTGGGCGCGCTCGTCGCCGTCACCGGCGTCGCGGGCTCCGGCAAGAGCTCGCTCATCGCCGAGGCGCTCGCCGGGCCCGCCCGCGGGCGCGCCGAACTGCTCGACCAGAGCCCCCTCACGGGCTCGCGGCGGTCCAATCCCGCCACGTACACGGGCCTGCTCGAGCCCCTGCGCAAGGCGTTCGCCAAGGCCAACGGCGTGAAGGCCGCGCTCTTCAGCGCCAATTCCGAGGGCGCCTGCCCCGTGTGCGGGGGCGCCGGGGTCGTCGTCACGGACCTCGCGCTCATGTCCCAGGTGGCCACCGTCTGCGAGGAGTGCGAGGGGCTGCGCTACCGGCCCGAGGTCCTCGCCTACGAGCTGGGCGGCCTCAGCATCGCCCAGGTGCTCGCGCTGCCCGCCGCCGAGGCGCTGGCCTGGGCCCGCGACCTCGCACCGGGGGTGCCGGCCGCTGTGCGCATCCTCGAGCGCCTCGTCCGGGTGGGGCTGGGCTACGTGCGGGTGGGCCAGCCGCTGAACTCCCTGTCCGGCGGCGAGCGCCAGCGCCTCAGGCTCGCCGTCCAGCTGGCCTCCGACGCCGCCGTCCTCATCCTCGACGAGCCCACGAGCGGGCTCCACCTGGCCGATATCGGGGGCCTGCTCGCCCTCCTCCACGACCTCGTCGACGCGGGCCGCTCCGTCATCGTCGTCGAGCACCACCAGGCCGTCATCGCCCACGCGGACTGGGTCATCGACCTGGGCCCCGGCGCCGGGGCCGCCGGCGGCCGGGTGGTCTTCGCGGGCACCCCGGCCGAGCTCGCCGCCGTGGGAGCCGGAGCGCAGGCCGCGCCGACGGCCCGGCACCTGGCGCGGGCCCTCGCCGGTGACCAGTGGGGCGGCGGGCAGTGGGGCGACGGGCAGTGGGGCGCGCCGTGAGCGGGTCCGTGCGCCCACCCCACCTGCGGCTGCGCTTCCTCGCGCTTGTCTTCGCGGGGGGCGCTGCTGGCACCGCGCTGCGCGCCGGGCTCACCCTGGCCGTGCCCCACCTGGGCCGCGTCCCGCTCGCGATCCTCACCGCCAACCTCGTGGGCGCCTTCGCGCTCGGCTGGCTGCTCGAGGCGCTGGCGCTGCGCGGCCCCGACGAGGGGTCCCGCCGCGCGGCGCGCCTGGGGCTGGGCACCGGCCTCATCGGCAGCTTCACCACCTACAGCGCCCTGAGCGCAGACACCGCGGCCCTGTTGGGCGCTGCCAGCCCCGCCGAGGTGCTCGCGGGCCTGGCCTACGGCCTCGGCAGCGTCCTGGCCGGCCTCGCGGCCGCGTTCGCGGGCATCGCCTGCGCCGCCGCCCTGCACCGCCGCCGCACCGACGCCACGGAACGAACAGGGGGCGCCGGCGGCCCGGGCGGGGGGCAGCCGTGACCACCCTGCTGTTCGCGCTCACCGCGCTGGCGGGCGGCTGCGGGGCGGTGGCGCGCTTCGCCCTCGACGGTGCGATCCGCGCCCGCCTGACGAGCGAGGGCCGCTCGCGGCTGGCTGGCGCGCTGCCCTGGGGCACCGTCCTCATCAACGTGTCCGGCTCATTCGCCCTGGGCGCGCTCGCGGGCCTCGCCGCCTCCGGCGCGGCCGCCGCGTGGCACGCACCCGCGCTCACGGCCGTGCTGGGCACAGGCTTCCTGGGCGGCTTCACGACGTTCTCCACCGCGTGCGTCGAGACGGTGCGCCTCCTGCAGGAGGGGCGCTGGCGCGCGAGCGCCGCGAACGGCCTGGGCGTCCTGGTGGCGGGCACGGCCGCGGCGGCGGCGGGCCTGTCCCTGGGCACCGCACTCTGAGCGCCGCGCTCCGAACACCGCGCTCTGGACGCCGCCGCCGCGCGGGCGAGCACCACAGGTCCCGCGGACCCCCATCGACGCCCGCAATTGAAAATGGCCCCCCGCGGTGACATGATCACGCATCGTGAGTACTGATTCGGGCACCGACCCGATGGATGCCTCGGGAGCGAACACCGCCCCCGCCGAACCGGCGGCGGCCGACCAGCCGCCCGCACCGGACCCAGCGCAGGCGACCCCGGCGGCCCAGGCGGCACAGGCCCCGCCCACGGAGACCTCGGCGGCAGGCGCAGCACAGGCCCCGCCCGCCCGCGCGGGCTGCAGCACCGCCGGCCTCGACGCCGTGGGCGCTCCGGAGGACCACCCCCGGCACACCTCGCCGCTCCTCGTCCTCATCATCGGGGCCATGGGCGTGGTCTTCGGCGACATCGGCACGTCCCCGCTGTACTCGCTGCAGACGGTCTTCAGCGTCCACCACAACTCCGTCGACCCCAGCGAGCAGGACGTCCTGGGCGTCATCTCGATGGTGCTGTGGTGCATCATGCTCATCGTCTCGTTCACCTACGTGGGCCTCATCCTGCGCGCCGACAACCAGGGCGAGGGCGGCATCCTCTCGCTGGCCGCGCTCATCGGCCGCAAGCTCGGCAAGCGCTCGAGCCGGGCCTCCGCGGCGCTCATCCTCGCCGTCATCGGCGCCTCCCTGTTCTACGGCGACTCGCTCATCACCCCCGCGATCTCCGTCATGAGCTCGATCGAGGGCCTCGAGGTGGCCAACCCCGCCTTCGCCGAGTACGTCGTCCCGGCCGCCATCGTCGTCCTCACCGCGCTCTTCGCCGTCCAGCGCTGGGGCACCGGGTTCATCGGCCGGGCGTTCGGGCCCATCATGATCGCCTGGTTCGTCGTCATCGCGGCACTCGGCGTGCCCCAGATCGTGGCCAACCCCTCGATCCTGCGCGCGGTCTCGCCCACGTACGCGCTCGCCTTCGCCATCGACCGCCCGTTCGTCGCGTTCATCGCGATCGGCGCGGTGGTGCTCTCCGTCACCGGCGTCGAGGCGCTGTACGCGGACATGGGCCACTTCGGCCGCCGCCCCATCATGCTCGCCTGGTTCTGCCTCATCTGCCCGGCGCTGCTGCTCAACTACTTCGGCCAGGGGGCCATGATCCTGCGGCACCCGGATGCGATCGACAACCCGTTCTTCCACCTCGCCCCGGACTGGGCGCGCATCCCGCTCGTGGTGCTGGCCACGTGCGCCACCGTCATCGCCTCCCAGGCGGTCATCTCCGGGGCCTTCTCCGTCTCCCGCCAGGCCACCCGGCTCTCCCTGCTCCCGCGCCTCAAGGTCATCCAGACCTCCAGGCGCGAGGGCGGGCAGATCTACATGCCCGCCGTCAACGCGGGCCTGTTCCTGGGCGTCCTCGCACTCATCCTGTCGTTCAAGTCCTCGGAGGCCCTTGCCTCGGCCTACGGCCTGTCCGTCACCGGCACGCTCATCCTCGAGCTCTCGCTCTTCCTGCTGCTCGCGCAGGCGGTGTGGAAGTGGAACCTCGCCGCCGTCATCGCGGTGGGCGCCGTGATCGGCGGGGTCGAGCTCTCCCTCTTCGCGGCCAACGTCGTCAAGGTGGCCTCCGGCGGCTGGCTGCCCCTGCTCATCGCCAGCGTCATCATCGTCGTCATGACCACCTGGCTGCGCGGCTCGCGGATCATGTTCGGCCGCCGTGCGGACATGGAGGGGCCCATCGACGACTTCGTCGAGGAGGTCCACGAGCGCGGCATCTCCCGCGTCCCGGGCGTCGCGGTCTACCCGCACGGCGATCCGACGACCGCGCCGCTGGCCCTGCGCCGCAACGTGGAGTTCAACCACGTCCTCCACGAGCACGTCGTCATCCTCACGATCAAGCACCTGGGCGTGCCGCACGTGCGCCGCGAGAGCCGCGTCGTCATCACCGACCTGGGCCGGCCCGGCGACGGCATCGTCCACGTGTACTACCGGGTGGGCTTCAACGACTCCCAGGACGTCCCCCGCGCCCTGCGACAGGCGGTGGGCCGCAGCGCCGAGCTCGACTTCGACGCCTCGGATGCGCGCTACGTGCTCTCCGTCTTCCGCATCGAGCCGGGCGAGGACACGTGCATGCCGCGCTGGCAGAAGTTCCTCTTCCGGGTCCTGGAGAAGGCCTCGACGAACCGGACCCAGGCGCTGCACCTGCCGGGTTCGCGCACGATCGTCATGGGAGCCTCCGCAGAACTCTGAGCGCGCAGCCCGCCCCGGGTGCCACAATGGGGCGATGACCGCTGCGAAGACCGTCCTCATCACCGGCGCCACGGGCGGCGTGGGCTCCGTGCTCGCCGCGGCCCTCGACGCGGACTACCGCGTCATCCGCCACGCGCACTCACACCAGGAGGGCCGCGAGGACCTGCGGGTGGCCGACCTGGCCGACCTCGAGGCGCTGTGCAGGATCATGGACGGCGTCGACGCCGTCGTCCACCTCGCCGGTGCCGCCTCCCCGGAGTCCGAGTGGGAGGCCGTGCTCGACGCGAACATCGTGGGCTCGCGCAACGTCTTCGAAGCCGCCCGGCGCTCCGGTGTGCCGCGGATCGTCTACGCCTCGTCCAATCACGCGATGGGGATGTACGACCGGTTCGAGCAGTGGCCGGTCTACGCCAGCCAGGTGCCGCGCGGCGATTCGCTCTACGGCGTCTCGAAGATCTTCGGCGAGGCGCTCGGGCGGTACTACCACGACGCCTACGGGCTCGAGTTCATCGCGCTGCGGATCGGCTGGATGTCGGAGAACCCGCTGGCCACCGACGTGGACGTGCTGCGCGCCATGTGGCTCTCGCCCGCGGACATGGTGCGCGTCTTCCGCGCAGCCCTCGAGGCGGATGCGTCGTGCGGTGCGTTCTACGCGATCTCCGACAACCCGAATCGGCGCTGGGACATGACCGACACGATGCTCGAGCTGGGCTACCGCCCGCAGGACTCGTGGACGGACCTGCCGGGCGCCTCGGAGCACGTGGTCCTTGGCGGTGCCGATGCCCCCGAGGATTGGCCCAAGGGCTCCTGACCGGGCCGGCGCACAGCCGGCCGCACGATCCCGGCGATACAGCACTCCCAGCAGCACAGCACTCCCAGCAGAGCAAAGGAGCTCGCATGGTCGCCTCCCCCGCCCCGACCCACGACCCCGCCGAGGCAGGCCTCGCGGCCGACGGCACGATTCCCGCCGCCCTGCGCCGCGGGCACTGGATGAACCTCCTGCGCCTCCACGCCGCGGTGGAACCGGATGGCGTGGCCGTGCGGTTCGAGGGCGCGGACACGACCTGGAGCGGCCTGGCGGCGGCGATGGAGGCAGGAGCGGCCGCGCTGAGCAGGCGCGGGGTGGGCCCCGGCGACCGCGTCCTCCTGCTCGGGCTCAACCGGCCGGAGTACGTGGAGGCGCTGCTGGCCATCCACGCGCTCGGGGCCATCGCGGTGCCCATCAACGTGCGCCTCGCGCCGCCGGAGATCGCCTACATCGTCGACGATGCGGATGCGGACCTGCTGCTGGCCGATGCCGTCTTCGCGCCCGCCGTCGACGCGGTGCGCGGGCTCACCGGCCGGCTGCGCGAGGTCGTGTGGCTCGACGCCGCGCCGGAGGCGGCGGCCGGCGGAGGCGAGGACGCCGCGTGGCCCGCCCTCGTCGCCCAGGGCACCGAGGGATTCGCCGCGCCGGACGTGGCCGAGGACGCCACCGCGCTCATCATGTACACCTCGGGCACCACCGGCCGCCCCAAGGGCGCGATGCTCGACCACCTCAACATGCTCGCCCAGGTGCGCACCTCGCAGCTGACCTCCGAGCCGCCGAGCGCCGACGATGTCATGTACCTCTCCGCGCCGCTGTTCCACATCGCCGGGACCGCGAACCTCATCGCGGCGATCGTCAACCGCGTGCGGGTGGTCCTCCACCCGCTGGGCACGTTCGACCCCGTCGCGGTGGTCGAGGCGTACGAGCGGGAGGGTGCGACGACCGCGTTCAACGTGCCGCAGCAGTGGCAGGCGATCTGCGCCGTGCCCGGCGTGCGCGAGCGCCGCCTGCGGCTGCGCACCATCAGCTGGGGCGCCGCACCCGCCTCCCCCACCCTGCTGCGGCTCATGGCCGAGACGTTTCCCCAGGCGCTCATCGTCGCGGCCTTCGGGCAGACGGAGATGTCGCCGGTGACCTGCGTGCTGCGCGGGGAGGAGGCGCTCGAGCGGATCGGCTCGGTGGGCCGGCCCATCCCGTGGATCGCCGCGCGCGTGGTGGATCCCGCGATGGAGGACGTGGCGCCGGGCGAGGTGGGCGAGATCGTCTACCGCGGGCCCACGCTCATGCGCGGCTACTGGCGGCGCCCGGACGCAACAGCGGAGGCGTTCGCTGGGGGCTGGTTCCACTCCGGCGACCTCGTGCGCCAGGACGCCGACGGCTATGTCTGGGTCGTCGACCGGGTCAAGGACATGATCATCTCCGGTGGGGAGAACATCTACTGCACGGAGGTGGAGAACGAGCTCTTCGCCCACCCGGCCGTGCTCGAGGCCGCCGTCTGGGGCCGGCCCGATGAGCGCTGGGGCGAGGTGCCGGCGGCCGGCGTCGTGCTGCGCGAGGGGCACTCGCTGGGCATCGAGGAGCTGCGCGCCTGGCTCGAGGGGCGCCTGGCGCACTTCAAGATCCCCCGCGAGCTCCACATCGTCGACGCGCTGCCGCGCAACGCCTCCGGCAAGGTCCGCAAGGTGGAGCTGCGCGGCCTCACCGAGCGCTGAGCAGCCCGGCCAGTCCCCGCTGCCCGGCGGCCATCACCCGGCCGTGGGACAGCCGTGCCGCCGGCCGGGCCAGCGCCAGGAGGACCCGGTCGGACTCCACGTCCCAGCGCAGGTCGACGCGGGTCGCGCACACGGAGCCCGAGGCGGTGGCCGGCACCGCGCGCAGGCGCACCCGGGCGGTGCCGCTCAGGTCGCCGACGGCGCGCAGCACGGCCGCCTCCGGCGCTCGCACCGCGGAGGCGGTGAGCTCGAAGCGCAGGTCGGCGCCCAATGGGGTGCGCACGGTGAGCGCGGCCGTGCGGCCGAGGCCGCGGGCATCGCCCGCGGCCAGCGGCTGGGACACGGCGATGCCCGGCCACCACTGCGGCCAGGCGGCCAGGTCCGCGAGTGCCGCCCACACCTCGGCGGGGGCGGCGGCGAAGTGCCAGCGGGTGGAGAACCGGAAGCGGCTCAGCACTGCGTGCGGCGCACCGCGGCCTGGCGCTGCGCCCGGTGCCTCACTCGGCCAGCGCCTCGGCGATGGGCGTGTCTCCGTCGTAGAAGTTCACGGTCCGACGACTGGCGGCCCCCGAATCGAGGACGTAGGCGATGACGGCGGCGACGTTGTCGCGCGACGTCTCCTTCTTCACGTCCTGCTCCGGCTCGCCCTGGGCATCGGCCAGTGCGATCCGGCCGGTGCCGGGCTCGAGCGTGAGCATCCCCGGGCCCAGGATCGTGTAGTCGAGCTCGGTCTCCTTCAGGCGCGCGTCCGCGTCGTGCTTGGCCTTGGCGTAGGGGTAGAACGAGTCGTCCTCGCTCAGGGAGTCGACGTCGACGCCTGCTCGGGAGTAGGAGACGATGACGAACCGCTCGACGCCCGCGGCGCGTGCGGCGTCCATCGAGCGCACGGCGCCCTCGTAGTCGACGGCGTGGGTGCGCTCGGGCGACCCACCGCCGGCGCCCGCGGAGAAGACGACCGCGGCGGCGCCCGCGAAGGCGGCCTGCAGGTCCTCGACTGTGGCGGTCTCGATGTCGAGCACGACGGGGGTGGCCTGGGCCGCCTCGACATCGGCCGACTGCTCGGGCTTGCGGATGAGCGAGTCGACGCTCCAGCCGGCCTCGGCCAGCTTGGGCGCGCTCAGCAGCGCGATCTTGCCGTGTCCGCCGACGATGACGGCCTTCTTCTCAGCCATGGCAACCTCCTGTGCTCGCATCAATGGGCTGCCTGGCACAACACCGCTGGGCGCGCAGTATTCCGCGCGTGCGGCTGCGGGCGCTCGGGGCGCTCAGCTGCGGTAGTCCTCGACCTCGGCCGCCGAGCGCTCACGGGCCCCGTCCGGGTTCTCGCCGAACTCGCGGCGGGCCCGGCGCTGGCGCAGCAGGTCCCAGCAGCGGTCGAGCTGGACCTCGATGCCCTTGAGCTCGGAGGTCTCCTGCTCCGGCGAGAGCGTGCCGTCCTGCACCGCCTGGCGCAGCTCCTGCTCGCGCTCGACGAGTTCGTTGATGGTCGTCTGGATGTCCTTGTCAGCCATGGTGCAATCATCCCACACGCGCGGGCGGCTACGCGTCGAGCTGAGCCCGGAAGGCGGCCTCGGCGGAGGCGCCGAACGGCACGAAGACGACCTCGCGGACCGTGCCCTCCACCTGCGGCGCGGTGGCGCGGACGGTCTCCACGGCGATCCGCGCGGCGTCGTCCATCGGCCAGCCGTAGATGCCCGCGGAGATGGCGGGGAAGGCGATCGACTCCGCCCCCACCTCCGCGGCGGCCAACAGCGCATTGCGGTAGCAGTCGGCGAGGAGGTCTGAGCGGTCCTCCTTCTTGGCGAAGACCGGGCCCACCGTGTGGATGACCCAGCGGGCCGGCAGCTTCCCCGCCGTCGTGGCGACGGCCTGGCCGGTGGGCAGGCCGTCGGGGTAGGCGGTGGCGCGCAGCTCCTTGCAGGCGGCGAGGATCTCCGGGCCGCCGCGGCGGTGGATGGCGCCGTCCACGCCGCCGCCGCCCAGCAGCGTCGAGTTCGCGGCGTTGACGACCGCGTCCGTGTCGATCTGCGTGATGTCGCCTGGCTCGATGCGGATGTCCATCCGCTCACTGTAGGCACCTCAGCGCTGCGCGGGCCACCCGTTCGCCCGGCAGCCCTGGAGGGAGATCGACTGCTGCTGCATGACGGGTGCGAGCCGGCCCCTGCCGGGGCACTTCTCGTGGCCGTGCCCCAGGGCGTGGCCCACCTCGTGGCTGACGAGGTAGGTCCGGTACTGGGCCAGGCTGTCGAACTCGGGGGTCGCGGCGAGCCAGCGTCGGGCATTGAACACGACGTTGTCGCCGTTGCGGCAGGACAGCTCCCCGTCGGTTGTGGCGGGCGCGCACAGCCTGTCGACGGTCGACGGCGCGGCGATGTTGATCGTGACCTTGGCCTTGGACTGGCTGCTGACCTGCGCGAACGCCACGTGGTCGAGGCGCTGCCAGCCGCGGCGGTCCTGCAGCGTCGTCATGATGAACGACGCGGCCTCCTGTGCGTCGATCGGCAGGCCGTCCTCGACGCGGATGAAGACGGGGAAAGCGCGGCCCTGCGCATTGGCCCGCTTCGTCTCCCCCAGCGCGGCCCACCGGCCGCTGCCCTTCTCCGGCACCCCGTCGGCCGCGTGGGTGGACAGCCCGGTGGGCGCCGAGGCGCTCGGCGCCGCGAGCTGTTCCGGCTCGGCCTCCGCATCCCCGGGCCCGGCTCCGCGGGCGACCGCGGCCCACAGCACTCCGGCGGCCACGAGGAGGAGCGCGCAGACCGCGGCGCAGGCGGCGATGAGGCGGCGCCGGCGGATCACCGCGCTCGGGGGCTTCTCGGACATGGGGCAAGGCTACGGGGGCCGGTGGGCACCCCGCGCTTTTCGGAAGGAGTGGGAGCACCGCGGGCGGGGGCGGGGTGTACGGTGCCGGGATGGCAGCGAACGACTCACCGCCCGCATCGCCCGCGGCGGGCACCTCCGAGCCCACCGCCCCGGGTGCCATGGCCCTGCTCGCGCGGGCGCGGGCCGGCATCGAGCGGCTCAGCCCGCAGGAGGCCCTGGCGGAGCAGGGTGCGGGCGCCCTCATCGTCGACGTCCGCACGGAGGCCCACCGGCGCGGCGCCGCCCACATCCCCGGTGCTCTCGTCATCGACCTCACGGTGCTGCCGTGGCGCCTGGACCCCGGGTTCGCGTGGCGCATTCCGGAGGCGCGCAGCCGCGATCAGCGCTGGATCATCGTGTGCCGCCACGGCTACTCCTCCGCACTGGCGGCCTTCAGCCTGCGCCAGATGGGCCTGCACCGGGCCGCGGACATCGACGGCGGCTTCGAGGCCTGGGCCGCCGCGGGCCTGCCCCTCACCCAGGAAGCGCCCGATGTGCGGGAGTGACGCCGCCGCCGGCGCGGACTAGGGTCGGAGACGAACACCGGCCACCCACGGGCCCACGGGCCCGCACACCCAAGGAGGAACCCATGAGCGATCACGCGGAGAAGACCAAGGAGCGCATCCTCGCAAGCCCCGCCCCGCGCGATATCGAGTGGACCCACTTCATCACGATGTGGGAGAACTACGCGGACCGTGTCGAGCAGGAGTCCGGGGACCGCCTGGCCGTCGATATGAACGGCCACCGCCAGGTCTTCCGCCGCCAGCACGACGGCCTCGTGGGCATCGAGGACATCGAGCACGCCCGCCACCTCTTCGCGAAGCACGAGTCGACCGAGGGCACCGGCCGCCTGTTCGTCGTCACGCTGACGGAGGAGGACGCGCGGTTCTACGACTTCGACCTCAGCGCCCACGACGTGGAGGTCGACGCGCACGAGCACGAGAAGAACCCGGACTCGCGCGGCCACCACATGCGCACGGTGGAGAAGAAGACCGGCCGGGACGACGAGAACGACCTCAAGCGCTTCTTCGACGACCTCGTCGCGGACCTCAATAGGGACGCCGCGGGCCGCGACTTCGTGCTGCTGGGCCACGGCACCGGCAAGTCCAATGCCGCGCAGGCGTTCGCGGAGTACCTGGAGAAGGGCAGCCACCCGCTCCACGCGCACGTCATCGCGGTGGGCGACATCGACCTGAGCGCCGCCGGCGAGCCGGAGATCGAGAAGAAGGCCCAGGAGCTCGCCGGGCGCTGAGCGCGCCGGCCAGCGGGAAGGGAGCGGCCATGCCCCAGCAGCCGTGGAGTGACAAGCGCGAGCGGCAGTACGAGCACATCCGCGACAGCCTCGAGCAGCGCGGCCGCTCCGAGGACACCGCGGAGGAGATCGCCGCGCGCACCGTGAACAAGGAGCGCGCCCAGGAGGGCGAGGCGAAGGACGCCTCGCGCACCTCGACGCAGGACATGTCCCCGTCGAAGCGCGGGGGCCAGCACTCGCACGAGGGCCCCCAGGGCCGCACCCGCGACCAGCTGTACGCCGACGCCAAGCGCCACGGCATCGAGGGCAGGTCTTCGATGGACAAGGCCGAACTCGAGCGCGCGGTGCACCGGGCCGAGCGGCGCGACTGAGGCGATGGCGCGCAGCACCGGGGCCAGCGAGGACCCCGCGGTTGAGGCCGGGCCGGTGCTGCGGGCCTCGCATTCGCACCTCTTCTGCGGGGCGCGCCTGCGCTGGCGGGCACGCTCCTGCCGGCCGTGCGGTGGGGCATCGAGCCGTTACCGGCCGGCGACGGCTTCCGGGTCACCGAGCGGCTGACGCCCCGGCCACCACGAGGTCGATGAGCCGGCGCAGGACCACATCGATGTCCTCGCCGTCGATGCGCCCCTGCCGGGAGCGGTTGAGCTCGACGAGCACGCCGGTGACGATGAGGCGGGCACCGGTCGCCGCGGCATCGGTGCGGGAGCCGGGCTGGGCCGCTTGCCTGTCTTCCCGATCTGCTTCCTCCGCCCCCCGCAGCCGGGCGGCGATCTGGTCCTCGAGCGCCTCCACGTGGGCGAGCACCTGCTGACGGTGCGGCATGTCCGCGCCGAAGAGGATCTCGCGGGCGACCCACGTCGTGGGCTCGGGCCAGCGGCGCATGGCGGCGACGAACGGCGAGATGAGGTCCGCGATCTGCCCCGCGGTCTCCCCCGCCGCCAGACGGGTGCCGGATGCGCCGGGTACGCCGCGCCCAGGTCGCGGTGCCGCGGCCTGCGCCTCCTCGTGCCCGCCCCAGAGCGCCGCCGTGACCATCATGAGCAGCTCCGCCTTCGTCGCCGCGTGCTGGAAGACGGTCCCCTGGGCCACGTCCGCGGCCCGGGCCACCTCGCTCATCAAGGTGGCCTCGAAGCCGCGCTCCTCGAAGAGCGCGCGCGCCGCGGCGAGGATCCGGGCGCGCTTGTCCGCCTTGGCCCGCTCGCGCCTGCCCGGTGCCGGCGGCTCCCGCCCCGTCGTGGGCGATGTCCCTGCCGCCGCGGCCCCCTCAATCGTCGTCATGCTGCGATTGTAGTCCACTCAAAATTGAGTACACTCAATATTGAGGCCGGATGAGCCCCGTTCGGCACGCATCGGGAAGGACGGACCATGGAGCACACGGCAGGCAACTACGAGGCATTCGCGCGCCCCCGCCCCGCACGCCACGCGCAGGAGACGAAGGCGTACATCGTCGGCAGCGGCCTGGCCGGGCTCGCGGCGGCCGTCTTCCTCATCCGCGACGCCGGGGTCCCCGGCGCCAACGTCACGATCCTCGAGAAGGGCGACATCGCCGGTGGCGCGCTCGACGGCCTGGACGTCCCGGAGAAGGGCTTCGTCATCCGCGGCGGCCGCGAGCTGGAGAACCACATGGAGTGCCTGTGGGACATGATGCGCTCCATCCCCTCACTCGAGATCGACGGCGCCTCCGTGCTCGACGAGTTCTACTGGCTCAACAAGGACGACCCCAACTACTCGCTGCGTCGCGCCACCGTGCGCCAGGGCGAGGACGCGGGCCACGAGGGCCGCTTCGACCTGCCGAAGCGGGCGCAGAAGGACCTGTTGAAGATCTTTCTCGCCGAGCGCTCCGAGATGGAGGGCAAGCGCATCGACGAGGTGATGGGCCGCGAGTTCCTCGACTCCCCGTTCTGGATGTACTGGCGGACGATGTTCGCCTTCGAGGAGTGGCACTCGGCGCTCGAATTCAAGCTCTACCTCCACCGCTTCATCCACCACATCGGCGGGCTGCCGGACTTCACGGCGCTGAAGTTCACGAAGTACAACCAGTACGAGTCCTTCGTGCTGCCGCTCATGCACTACCTCACCGAGCACGGCGTCGTCTTCCAGTCCGGCACCGAGGTCCTCGATGTGGACTTCGCCCACCGCAGCGGGGAGATCCGGGCGACGGCCCTCCACTGCCGCCGCGCCGGCGCCGAGGAGACGATCGAGCTGGGCGAGCACGACCTCGCGCTCCTCACGATCGGCTCGCTCGTCGACAACTCCGACGACGGGGACCACCACACGCCCGCAGCCCTCAACGAGGGCCCGGCACCGGCCTGGGACCTGTGGAAGCGCATCGCGAAGAAGGACCCCGCCTTCGGCCGGCCCGAGGTGTTCTGCTCCTCGATCGAGGAGACGAAGTGGGAATCGGCCACCGTCACGACCCTCGACGAGCGCATCCCCGCCTACATCGAGCGCATCGCCCAGCGCGATCCGTTCAGCGGCCGCGTGGTCACCGGCGGCATCGTCACCGCGGAGGACTCGAAGTGGCTGCTGAGCTGGACGGTCAACCGCCAGCCGCACTTCAAGAAGCAGCCGGCCGACCAGATCGTCGTGTGGGTCTACGGCCTGTTCGTCGATGTCGAGGGCGACTACGTGAAGAAGCCGCTGGCGCAGTGCACCGGCGAGGAGATCACCCAGGAGTGGCTCTACCACCTGGGCGTGCCCGTCGAGGAGATCCCGGAGCTCGCGGCGACCGGCGCCCGGTGCGTGCCGGTCATGATGCCCTACGTCACGAGCTTCTTCATGCCCCGTCGCGCCGGCGATCGCCCGCAGGTGGTGCCGGAGGGCGCGCAGAACTTCGCGTTCCTCGGCCAATTCGCGGAGACCGGCCGGGACACGATCTTCACGACCGAGTACTCGGTGCGCACGGGCATGGAGGCCGTCTACGAGCTCCTCGACGTGGAGCGCGGCGTGCCGGAGACCTGGGGCTCCACATACGACGTGCGCGCGCTGCTCGAGGCCTCGGCCCGGATGCGCGACGGCAAGAAGGTCGAGATGCCCGGGCCGGCGGCGCTGCGCGGCTACCTGCGCGGCAGGCTCGAGCACGGGGAGATCGGCCAGCTGCTCGAGGAGCACGGCCTCATCTGAGACCGCTCCCGAGGCGCGCCTAGGCTGGTTGGCATGTCGCCTCCCGCTCCCCTCGGCCCCGAATCCGGTCTCCCCGCGCGCTGGCGGCCCTGGCGGCGGCCCTCGCCGCTGGGCGGCGCGCGGCCCACTCCCGCGCAGCTCGCCGCGGCGGCCGAGGGGCCGGTCCGCGACGATGTGCTCCCGCTGCCGGACGACGCGCAGTCCGCGGGCCGGGTCCGCCTGCTCATCGTGGGCATCAACCCGAGCCCGTGGACGACCGCGGTGAACGCGCCCTTCGCCCGGCCCGGCAACCGCTTCTGGCCCTCGCTCGCGGCGGCGGGCATCCTGCCGTGCACCGTCGATGCCTCGCGCGGGCTGAGCCCGGCCGACGAGCGCCTGCTCGCCGAGCGCGGCATCGGCATCGCCAACCTCGTGGGCCGCACCACGGCCCGCGCCGCCCAGCTGAAGCCCGCGGAGCTGCGCGCGGGCGGGCAGCGGCTGGCCCGGCGGACGGCCGTGCTGCGGCCCGGCGCCGTGGCGATCGTGGGCATCACCGCCTTCCGCACGGCCTTCGACCGGCCCGCGGCGGTGCTCGGCCGGCAGCCGGCCGCAGCCGACGACGGTGTGCCCTGGGTGCCCGGCTGGCCGCACGATGTGCCGCTGTGGGCGCTGCCGAACCCCAGCGGCCTCAACGCCCACGAGACCGCCGACACGCTGGCGGCGAAGTGGCGCGAGGTGTGGGCGGCCACGGGCGGTGCACCCGAGTCGGGGCGGGGCTGAGCGGCAGCGCTCAGGCCGGCGGGGCCTCGGCGGTCCCGGCGGCCCGGCCCAGCCCCTGCGGGTCGGCGCACCCGGCGAGCCTGCGATCGAGCGGATCGGCCCACCACCGCTCGAGCCCGCGGTCGAGGGCGGCGCGGCGCTCGGCCAGCGCCCCCCGCTGCCCGGGCTCGCACTGCGCGGCCAGCGTGTCGAAGAGCGCCCGCAGGCGGCGCTGGATCTGCACGCTGCCGGTGCCGTACTGGCGGATCTCGTCCGTGGCCGCGGCCACGTAGTCGTCCCAGCTGCGGGTCCAGTCGCGCAGGACGGAGGCGTCGGGGTGGGCGGCGAGCAGCGCCTCGCGCGCCGCGATGTCCGGGGCGAGCTCGGCGAGGATGTCCTCGATCTCGTCGAGTGCCTGGACGGCCCGGCTGGGGTCGTTGACGGCGGGCGAGAGCGCCTTGAGCGCGATGTCGACCATGGCGCGGATCGCGCCGAAGGGGCCGCTGGCGGGCGAGAGCACGTCGCCGAACGCCAGGACGGACTCGAGGGTGCGGCACTGCGCGCGACTGGCCGGCGCGCTCGTGCGGAACAGCAGGCCTCCCACCGGCACGGGGGTGCCCAGGCTCGGGACGAGCTCGATGCGCATGCCCCAGGCGTCCTCGCAGTCGAGCAGGCGCGGGATGTTGACGGCCAGCACTACGTCCCCGCGCGGCGTGCGCCTGCGCCGCCGCACCGCATGGCCGCCGGCCGCGGTGCCCGTGGCCAGCTCCGCGGCGCGGGTGTGGAAGCGGGCGGGGTCGTAGCGCGAGGCCTCGGGCCCCTCGGCGGCGAGGTGGCGCAGCAGGCCGCCGGGGTTGAGCAGGCGGCACACGCGCACGACCACGGCGATGAACATGATGCCGCAGCCCGTCGTGATGATGACCGCCACGAGGGTCGAGGCCCACGGCCGGTACGCCTGACCGCGCATGGCGATGGAGAGCGCGACGAGCAGCGCATACGCGAACGTGCCCACGAAGCAGCCCAGCCCCCACTGGATGACGCGATCGCCCTGGAAGACCGGGGAGATGCGCACCGACAGGGCGGTCACGCCCAGGCTCATGGCCGCCGTCAGCGCGCTGAAGACCAGGCCTGCGAGCGTGACCATGGCCCCGGAGATGATGCCGAGCAGCGAGCCCACGGCGCCCGCGTCGAGGGGCGGGTAGGCCGTCAGCGGGGCCAGGACGCGATCGGCCAGGGGCAGCAGGAGGCCAAGCGCGAGGGCCGCGAGGAAGAGGCGGAGCGGAATGCCCCACATCGTGGGCTCGCGCACGTGCCTGCACATCGCAGCCCACTCGCGGCGGTCGGCCGCGGTCTCTCGGCGGGCCTGGGCGGCCTCCCGGCCCTCGCCCCTCGGCGCTGCGCCCACACGGACCTCCCTGTCTGCGGCCCGCCCGGCGGCGCGCCCGCCGCACGGGTGGCGCGGCACCTGAAGCCTACCGAGGCGGGCGCGCCGTCACCACTGGGAGGCGGGCGGCTCAGGCCTGCGGGTCGTCGTAGAACCCGCCGCCCGCGCCGGCGCCCAGGCGGCCGCGATCGATGTAGTGCTCCTTGAGCCACGCGGCGAGGCGCTGGCTGTGCTCATCGCCGCTGGCCAGGATGTTGTAGGCCGTGCCCAGCCCCACGACATCGTAGATCTGGAACGGTCCCATGGGAGCGCCCGTGGCGATCCGCCAGACGTTGTCGACGTCCTGGGGCTGCGCATAGCCGCCCGCGGCCAGGTCGAGGGCCGCGTTGAGGAAGGGCACGAGCAGCGAGTTGAGCACGTAGCCCGGGCGCTCCTTGAGCACGGGAATGGGCACCATGCCGATCTCCCGGGCGAACTCCACGACCGTGTCGAAGACGGCGGGGCTCGTGTCCGCGGTGCCCATGACCTCCGCGGTGTTGAACTTCCAGATCTGGTTGGCGAAGTGCAGGGCGAGGAACCGGTCGGGGCGCCCGGTGAAGTCCTTGATGTCGCTGGGCAGCAGCGTCGAGGAGTTCGTCGCGAAGATCGTGCGCTCGGGGGCGAGCGCCGCGAGCTTCTCGTAGGTCTCGCGCTTGATGTCGAGGCGCTCGGGGACGGCCTCGATGATGAGGTCGGCATTCCCCGCGGCCTGCGCGAGGTCCGTCGTCATCGTCAGGCGGTCGAGCGCGGCCTGCGTGCTCGCCTCGGTGGCGCCCTCGACCTCGGCGCGGTAGGCGGCGACGAGCGCGTCCAGCCGCTTGCGGCCGGCGGTCAGGGCCTCATCGCCGATGTCGTAGACGGTAACGTCGAAGCCGCGGTAGGCGGTCTGGTAGGCGATCTGCGTGCCGAGCACTCCGGCTCCCAGCACGGTGACGTGTGCGATCTGACTCATGGTGTCCCTCCTCGCTCAGCCGCCGCGGCGGCCGCGCATGCTCCATGCGCTCATTTTTGAGCGTACTCATTTTTATCCGCGCGGCAAGGGCACACGTCACAATCGGGCCCGGCTGGACGCGTCCGGGACTGTGGGCCGAGCAGGACCGGGCCCGCAGTCCGGGCCCAGCAGTTCGTGCCCTGCGCGGTCGCGGGTCCTACTTCTGCAGCGCGCGGCGCACGAGCGCGGCGGCGAACCGCGCCCGGTCGGCAGGGGCGACGAGGCCGGCCAGCGCCTCGGGGTCGGCCGGCAGCCCCGCCCGGCGGGCGCCCTCGAGGGCCTTGGCGTCGAAGACCGGTTCCAGCGACCAGACCCCCTGGGCCTCGCGCAGGAAGATCTGCGCGCCCGCGGGTCCGATGCCGGGGAACGCCTGCAGCAGCCGGCCGAGGGCTGCGAGGTCTGCGCCCCCGTCGGCGCGGAGCCGGCGCAGGTCACCGCGGTAGTCCGCGAGCAGCTGCTCGGACATGGCGCGCAGCCGTGTGGCAGTGCTCTCGTCGTAGCGCCGGTAGCCCGCGCGGCCCAGAGCCGCCACGCGCTCAGCGCGCCCCGAGTCGCGCATGCGCGCGGGAGTGGTGAGGCCGGCGGCCCAGAGCTCGCGCGCCGCGGCGACCGCGATGTCCGCCCCGATCCGGGCGGACAAGAGGTTGGCGAGCACGAGCAGCTGGAAGAGGGGCGCCGGACGATCGGCCAGGCGGATCCCCGCCTGCTGGGCATACGTCGTGCCGTGCTCGTCCAGGAGGTCGCCCGCGATGCGGGCGGGGGGCTTCGCCATGGCGCCCACCCTAGGCCAGCCGCCCCGGACGCGAATAGGCCGCTGGCGGCGCGTCGCCTAGGGTGGGCGCCATGATTCGACGCCTGATCGCGCGCGGCTTCTGGCGCCTGAGCCCGTACACGCTGGCCACCGACCCCGCCCCCAGCCGGCCCACCGTGCTGCTGGGCGCCCCGCACACCTCGAACTGGGACTTTCCGCTCATGCTGGCGATCGCGTGGCGCCTGGGCATCCACGTGCACTGGCTGGGCAAGCACAGTTTGTTCGCGGGCTGGCGGGGGCCCATCATGCGCGCGCTCGGCGGGATCCCGGTGGACCGCTCGGACCCCAGCCGGATCGTCGCGCAGGTCGTGGCGCGGGTGCACGCCGGGGAGTCGTTCGGCATCGTCGTCACCCCCGACGGCACCCGCGGTGCTCACGAGCACTGGAAGTCCGGCTTCTACCGCATCGCCACCGAGGCCGGCATGCCCGTGACGCTGGGCTTCGTCGACAGCGCCACGAAGACCACGGGACTCGGCCCCACCATCGACCTCACCGGCGATGTGGCCGCAGACATGGACCGCATCCGCGCGTTCTACGCGGGCAAGGTCGGAATCCGCCCGCAGCTCACGGTCGAGCCGCGCCTGCGCGAGGAGCGCGCGTTCGACTGAGCGCGCGGTAGGATCGGCCCACATCCGCGCGGCACCAGGAGGAAGCATGGCCACAGGCGTCTGGCTCGTCACGGGAGCCTCGAAGGGCATGGGGCTGGAGATCGTCCGGGCGGCACTGGCCGCCGGCCACACGGTGGTGGGCACCTCGCGCTCGCCGGAGCGGCTGCGGGCGCAGGTCGAGGCGGGTGCGGACCGCTTCCGCGCCGTCGCCATGGACCTGGGCAGCGCCGAGAGCGCGCAGGCCACGGTCGATGCGGTCGTCGCCGAGTTCGGCCGCCTCGACGTGGTCGTCAACAATGCGGGCTATTCCCTGCTGGGGGCCGTGGAGGAGTTCTCTGATGCGGAGGTCGCCGCGAACTTCGAGGTGAACGTCTTCGGCCTGCTGCGGGTCACCCGCGCGGCGCTGGGCGCCATGCGCCGGCAGCGGAGCGGCATGATCGTGAATATGGCCTCGATCTCCGCGACCGTGACGAGCCCGGCGACCGGGCTCTGCAGCGCCACGAAGGCGGCGGTGCTCATGCTCACGGAGGCGGTGGCCCAGGAGGCCGCCGAGTTCGGGGTGCGGGCCACGGCCGTGTGCCCCGGCGGCGTGCGCACGGACTTCCTCGACGCGTCGTCCTCACGGCGCCCGGCTGACACGATCGAGGACTACACGCAGGTCTCCCGCGCACTCGCGCAGCTCGACGGCCTCAACCACGCACAGGGCGGGGACCCCGCCCTCGTCGCGCGCGCGATCGTCGAGCTCGCGGACCTGCCGAACCCGCCCTCGCGCCTCTACCTGGGCCGCGATGCGCTCCACGCCGTGCGCGAGCAGTCCGCGCGGGTGCTGGCGAGCGCCGACGAGCACCGCGAGCTCTCGGAGAGCACCACCCGGCCCGCGTGAGCGGGCCCGGGGGGACGCTTAAGAGCCGAAGCGCTCGAGCAGCGCGGCGGCGGCCTCCTTGCCCAGGGCGTTGGCGGCCAGGGGGCTGTCGCCGGTGAGGACATTGCGGTCGCGGGTCGTCTGGCCGGTCATGTCGTCGTTGAGGATCGTCAGCCCCTCGGCGCGCAGCGCCTCGCCCAGCTTCCACGGCATAGGGCCGGGCAGGTAGCCGATCTCCAGGTTCGCCCCGAAGTCCAGGGCGTCGGGGAAGGCCGTGATGGCGAAGCCCGCGAACGGGTTCGATGACCGGCCCAGCCCGGCGGCCCGGAAGGCGGCCGGTCCGTGGCACAGGGAGACGATGAGCCGGTCCTCGGCCAGGAAGAAGTCGAGCGCTTCCTGCACCTCGGCGCTGAACGGCAGGGCATTCATGGCCCCGTGGCCGCCGGGGATGAACACCGCGGCGTAGTCCTCCAGCCCATCCGCGATGACGTCGGACAGGCGCCTGGGGGCCTTGAAGTCCGCGCGCGAGGCCTCCCAGGCCTGGGCTACGGCTGCGTCCTGCGAGGGGTAGGCCCACCACTCGAACTTGGCGGGCGTGCCGTCGATCGTCGCGATGTCGATGCCGTAGCCCGCGTGCGCCATGTGGTGCAGCGGCAGCAGGGTCTCGACCGGGTGGTTGCCGGTGGAGAAGAACGTGCCGTTGTCCATGAGCATGTAGCGCTCGGCGGTGGCGATGACGAGGACCTTCCAGCGATCGCCGGCATAGGCCTCGTCCGTGGCGAACCCGTCGAAGTCGGTCGTGGGCGCGGTGTACTGCGACAGCGAGTAGGGCGAGGGGAAGAAGGCGCCGTCCTCGGCGTGATCCGGGGCGGGGCTGCGGTCCTCGGCCTGCTGGCGGTCCTCGTCTTGCAGGGCTTCCTGAGCGTGCTGGTTCTGCTGGTCCGATGTCTGGGCCATGTCGTTCCCTTCTCGCGGCGATCCGCCCTGTGGCGGGGTGCCCACCCTAGCCCCCGGTCCCCGGCACCGGGCAACCCCGGCACCGGACAACCCCAGCACTGGGCAGCCCCGGCCGGCCCGACGCACGCCTCCCCCGGCCTCGGGCACCCCGGGGCCGGTGTGCCCGCTACCCGACGAGCTTGCCCTGCAGGTCGATCTCCTCGCCCGAGTGCATGAGCGCGCCGACGGCCGGGTCGGCCTCCGGGATCCGCTCGCGCACGACGCCGGCCTCCGGGGACCACACGAGGTTGACCTGGAGCTCCGGGTCCATCTCCGGGTAGTCGCTGCGGTTATGGCACCCGCGGGTCTCGCGCCGCTCGAGCGCGCACTCGAGGGTGGCGCGGGCGGCAAGCACGGAGGACTTGAGGTCGAAGGCGTGGGACAGATCGGCGTAGCCGGCGATGTCCGGGTGGATGCCCACCTGGGCCATCCGCGCCTCGATGTCGGCGAGCCTGTCGAGCCCCGCCCGCAGGCCGGCCTCGTCGCGCACCACGCCGGCGTGCTCGGTCATGAGGTTGCGCACCTCACGCTGGAGGGCGCGCACGTTCTCCGTGCCCTGGTAGTCGAGCAGCTTTTGGACCTCGCCGCGGGCCTGCGCCACCGCCTCGGCGGAGCGCACCTGCGCCTCGAGGCCCGCGGAATAGGCGAGCGCGCTCTGGCCCACGAGCCGGCCGAAGACGAGCAGCTCGATGAGCGAGTTGCCGCCCAGGCGGTTGGCGCCGTGGAGCCCGGAGGACGCCTCGCCGATCGCCCACAGGCCCGCGACGTCGGTGCTGTGGTCGACGGGGTCCACCCACACCCCGCCCATCGAGTAGTGGGCGGTGGGGGCGATCTCGATGGGGCTCTGGGTGATGTCGAGCATCTGGGTCTCCATAAGCGTCTGGTACACCCGCGGCAGGCGGCCCATGATCGTCTCGCGCGGCAGGTGCGAGACGTCGAGCCACACGCCGCCGTGCTCGGTGCCGCGGCCCTCCTGGATCTCCGTGTAGGCGGCCAGCGCCACGCGGTCGCGGGTGGACAGCTCCATCCGCTCCGGGTCGTAGCGCTCCATGAACCGCTCGCCCAGGGCATTGCGCAGGATGCCGCCCTCACCGCGCGCGGCCTCGGAGACCAGGGTGCCCGCCGCGTTCTCCGGCTCGAGGATGCCCGAGGGGTGGAACTGGACGAGCTCGGCGTCGCGCAGGCGGGCGCCGGCCTCGACGGCCAGGCGGAACGAGTCGCCGGTGTTCTCATCGCGGCGCGAGGAGGTCCGCCGCCAGATCCGGTTGTGGCCGCCGGCGGCCAGGATGACGGCGTCCGCGTTGATCCGGTAGCGGGTGCCGTCGAGCGTGTCGAAGCCGTAGGCGCCGAAGATCCGGCCGTCGGCCACGAGCAGCTTCGTGATGTAGACGCGGTCGAGGATGGGGATGTCGAGCGCCTGCGCGCGGTGGATGAGGGTGCGCTGGATCTCCAGGCCGGCGTAGTCCCCGGCGAAGGCGGTGCGCCGCCAGGTGTGGGCGCCGAAGAAGCGCTGGGAGATCCGCCCGTCCTCCTCCTTGGCGAACGCCATCCCGTAGCGCTCGAGGTCGGCGATGCCCTGCGCGGCGCCCTGGGTGACGATCTCCACGGTGCGGGGGTTGGCCAGCCCGTAGGACTCCTTGATCGTGTCCGCCGCGTGCTGCTGCCATGTGTCATCGGGGTCCATCGTGGCCAGGGCGGCGTTGATGCCGCCGGCGGCCAGCGAGGTGTGGGCGTCCTCCTTGGGGCGCTTGCCCACGGCGACGACGTCGACGCCGGACTCGGCCACCTCGATGGCGGCGCGCAGGCCGGAGCCGCCGGTGCCGATGACGAGCACGGAGGTGGCGATGACGTGTTCTGTGGTGGGGGCAGGGCCCGCTGTGGCAGTCATGCCGACCAGGTTAGGTACGCCTGATCTATGCGTCCAATGCATTGTTCAACTGACCTTGATAGCCCTACGCTATGGGGGTGAATCTCGAACAGCTCGCGGGCTTTGCCGAAGTCGCCCGGACCGGCCACTTCACGAGGGCCGCCGCGGCCCTGCATCTGGCCCAGCCCTCGCTCAGCCGCCAGATCTCCACCCTCGAGCGGGAGCTGGGCGCTCGGCTCTTCGACCGCGCGCACGGGCGCATCGCCCTCACCGCCGCCGGCGAGGCGCTGCTGCCCACCGCCCGCCGGATGCTCGCCGATGCGCAGGCGGTGCGCCGTGACCTCGACGAGCTCGCGGGCCTGCGCCGCGGCCGGGTCCGCCTGGGCGCCACGCCCACGCTGTGCGTGAGCCTGGCCGCCGAGGCGCTGGGCCGCTTCCACCGCGCCCACCCGGGCATCGAGCTCGAGCTCATGGAGAAGGGCTCGCGCGAGCTCATCGGCGCGCTCGGCGCCGGCGACCTCGACCTGGCGCTCATCACGCGCACGCTGGAGCCGGCCGCGCGGATGCCGCGCCTGGACCTGCGCGCGGTGCTGGGCGAGGACCTCGTCGTGGTCTGCGGGGCGGACTTCCCGCTGCTGCCGCGCGGTGCCGTCACGCTGGCCCAGCTCGCCGCGCTCCCCCAGGTCCAGTTCCACCACGGCTATGACCTGCGCGAGGCCACCGATGCCGCGTTCGCCGCGGCGGGCCTGTCCCCCGCCGTCGTCGTCGAGGGCGCGGAGATGGACGCCGTCCTGCGCTTCGTCGAGCGGGGGCTGGGCGTGGCCGTGGTGCCCGCGATGGTGCTCGTCGACCGGCCGCAGCTGACCTCCGTGCCGCTCGTCGAGCCGAGCCTTTCGCGCACCGTCAGCCTCGCCACCCGGGCGGGGATCCGCCCCTCGCGCGCGGCGCAGGCCCTCGAGCGCGCGATCCTCGCCACGGCGCGCACCCTCGTGGAGGAGGAACCGGAGCTCGCCTCGCTCGTGCGCCCGGCGCCGTAGGTGCCCTGCCGCCGAGGCGCCGGTCCGCCAGGCGTGCCCCCGCAGTGCCGTGCTCGCGACACAGGGTCCGAGCGCGGGACCCTCACTGCTGGGCCTGCACCGCTGGGCATCGCAGCCCAGGCTCGGCAGGTTCACGAGACGCCCGGTTCATGCCGGGGGTCGTCAGCGCAGCTAGCCGAGCGGATGGTGCACCGGGGGCACTTGCGCGGCCCACACCTCGGGCGCGGGCCGCAGCGAGGACCGGCCGTGGCGCAGGCAGTACCAGCCCACGCACACCGCGGTGAACGGCAGCCCGAACCACAGCGCCGCCCGCTGGGCGGGATCGAGGGCCACGCCCACAAGCGAGGCCGTCAGCGCCACCAGCGCGAGGATGGGCAGCACGGGGAAGAACGGCGAGCGGTAGGCCAGGTCTCCCGCCCGGCCACCGCGCCGGCGCAGACGCAGGCGGAACGAGATCTGCGAGGCCACGATCGCCATCCACACGGCGACGACGGCGAAGCCCGCAACGGACACGAGCGCGAGGAAGAGCGTCTCGGAGGCCACGACGCTCGACAGCAGCGAGGCCAGCCCACCGAGCATCGAGATGCCCAGCGCCAGCAGCGGGATGCCGCGGCGGGTGGTGCGGGCAAGCGCGCGCGGGGCCTGACCGTGCTCGCCCAGGGAGTGGAGCATGCGGGTGCACGAGTAGAGCCCGGAGTTGCCGGCCGACAGCAGCGCGGTGATGATGACGAAGTTCATCACATCGGCTCCGAAGGGCAGCCCCGCCCGGTCGAACACGGTGACGAAGGGGCTCTCGTCCACCCCGGCGGTCTCGAACGGGACGAGGGCCGCGATGACGGCGATGGCGCCCACGAAGAAGATCGTCAGGCGCAGGACCGCGGTGCGCAGGGCGCGCGGAATGCAGCGGGCGGGGTCCTTCGCCTCGCCGGCGGCCACGCCGATGAGCTCCGTGCCAGAGAACGCGTAGAAGACCGCGAGGATCGTCACGAGCACGCCGCCCGCGCCGGTGGGGAACAGCCCGCCGGAGGTGGCGAATCCGCCCAGGCCCGCCGGAGCCTCGCCCGCGGGGCTGATGCCGGTGATGACGCCGGCGCCCACAACGATCATGGCGACGACGGCGACGACCTTGACGAGCGAGAACCAGAACTCCGTCTCCGCGAACACGCGCGAGGACGTGGCGTTGATGCCGAACAGCAGGGCCGCGAACAGCAGGCAGAACACCCAGACGGGCACCGCGGGGAACCAGCGCTGCATGAGCAGACCCGCCGCGGTGAACTCGCTGCCGAGCGCCACCGCCCAGCACATCCAGTACAGCCACGCGACGGCGAAGCCCCACGCGGGGCCCAGGTAGCGGGTGGCGTGGTCGTGGAAGCCGCCGGAGACCGGGTGGACGACGGTGAGCTCACCCAGGCAGCTCATGACCATGTAGGCCACAAGCGCCCCCAGGCCGTAGGAGATGACGGCGCCCAGCGGGCCCGCCTGGGCGATCGTGTACCCCGAAGAGACGAAGAGCCCGGAGCCGATGACCCCGCCGAGGGCGATCATGACGAGGTGGCGCGACTCCATGGTCCGGCGCAGGCCGGTGGGGGCGGTCGCCTCGCCCACTGGCGCGGGCCCGGCGATGTCCTGGGCGGGTGCGGACATGGAACCTCCCTGGGGCGGTCGCGCCCGGTGGCCGGGCGCGGGGTGCGGTCAGCCTAGCGGGGCCGCTCCGGTGGGAGCGGTGGCGCGTCATGGGAGGTCATGGGGGGCAGGTGGCGCGCGGCAGGGGAACCCGGCAAGGGTGCTTGGCGAGGCGGGACGACCGCCGCTTATCAGGGGTTTTGCCCGCCGCTCGAACGTGCCAGCATGAGCGCTAGGACGCCCTGCCAAGGCATCCGGCAGAACCCCGTTCGGCACCACACCGTTCACCGTTACACGCGAAGCGAGACGCCCATGACCTCCCCTGCACCTTCGGCGCCCACCGGACCGATCGCCCAGGCCCTGGCCGGCCTGACCACCCAGGCGAAGGCCTCGCTCACCAGCGGCGCCGACTTCTGGACGACGCGCGCGATCCCGACCGCCGGCATCGGCTCCATCGCGTTCTCCGACGGCCCGCACGGCCTGCGCAAGCAGGGCGACGACGCGGACCACTTGGGTCTCGCTGCGAGCATCCCGGCCACGTGCTTCCCGCCGGCGGTGGCACTGGGCTCCTCGTTCGACCCGGAGCTGGCCCGGCGAGTGGGGGCCGCGCTCGGCACCGAGGCGCTCCTCGCCGACGTCGCGGTGGTCCTGGGACCGGGCATCAACATCAAGCGCTCACCCCTGTGCGGCCGCAACTTCGAGTACTTCTCCGAGGACCCCCTGCTCACCGGGGCCGTGGCCGCCGGCATGGTCGAGGGCATCCAGTCGTGCGGGGTGGGCGCCTCGCTCAAGCACTTCGCCGTGAACAACCAGGAATCCGACCGTCTGCGCATCTCCGCCGAGGTCGACGAGCGCCCGCTGCGCGAGATCTACCTGCGCGGCTTCGAACGCGTGGTCCAGCAGGCGCGGCCGTGGACCGTCATGTGCTCGTACAACCGCATCAACGGCGTGCTCGCCTCGGAGAACCCCTGGCTGCTCACCCAGGTGCTGCGCGAGGAATGGGGTTTCGACGGCCTCGTCGTCTCCGACTGGGGTGCGGTGCGCGACCGAGTGGCGGCGCTCGCGGCGGGACTCAACCTGCAGATGCCCGGGGGCTCCGGTGAGCCGAATGCGCAGGTCGAGGCGGCCGTCGAGTCCGGCGACCTCTCCCCCGCCGTCCTCGATGCGGCGGCCGAGCGCATCGTCGAGCTGGTCCGCCGGGCCGAGACCGGGCGGGCGGAGGCTCAGCAGGGAGGGGCCGGGACGGCGGGAACCGAGCCGGCAGGGGTCGGACTGGCAGAGACCGCAGCGAGTGCGCCCCGCACCCTGGACGTCGCGGCCCACCACGCGATCGCGCGGGAGGCCGCGGGCCGGGGCATCGTGCTGCTGCGCAACGAGCCCGCGCCCCGGGCCGGCGCGCCCACGGAGGCCGAGGCGCTGGCCGGGCCCGCCGCTCCCCTGCTGCCGCTCGACCCGCAGCGCTCGGTGGCGGTCATCGGCGAGTTCGCCCGCACCCCGCGCTTCCAGGGCGGGGGCTCCTCGCACATCAACCCCACCCGGGTGGACTCGGCACTCGACGCGCTGCGCGAGGCGCTGGGTGAGCGCGTCGCCTTCGCGCCGGGGTTCGCGTTCAACGGCGGGGGTGACGGCAATGGTCACGGCGGAGGCGGTGAAGCCGGGGTCGCGCTGCGGGAGGAGGCCGCGGCACTGGCCGCCGCGTGCGACACCGCGGTGGTCTTCCTGGGCCTGACCGACAACGAGGAGTCCGAGGGCTACGACCGCGGCCACATCCACCTGCCGGCCCACCAGCTCGCGGACCTCGACGCGGTGCTCGATGCCAACCCGCGCACGGTGGTCGTGCTGTCCAACGGCTCGGTCGTCGCGCTGCCGTTCGCTCACCGGGCGCCCGCGATCGTCGAGGCGTGGCTGCTGGGCCAGGCGGGCGGTTCGGCCACCGCGGATGTGCTGCTGGGCGCCGTGAACCCCTCGGGGCGGTTGGCCGAGACGATTCCCCTGCGCCTCGAGGACACCCCGGCGTTCGGGAACTTCCCCGGGGAGCTGGGCCGCGTGCGCTACGGCGAGGGCGTGTTCGTGGGCTATCGCTGGTACGACAAGCGGGAGTGGGAGGTCGCCTATCCGTTCGGCCACGGGCTGTCCTACACCGCGTTCGCCTACGGCCAGCCGACCGCCCGGGTGTGCGAGTCCGGCGACATCGCGGTCACGGTGACCGTGGAGAACCGGGGCGAGCGCGACGGGCGCGAGGTCGTCCAGGTATACGCACACCTCGGCGACTCCATCGTGGCGCGGCCTCCGCGCGAGCTGCGGGCGTTCGCCTCCGTGGAGATTCCTGCCGGGCAGGCCCGCGAGGTGGAGTTCATGGTGCGGGCTGCGGACCTCGCGTACTGGGACGAGCGGGTGGGGCGCTTCGTCGTGGAGCCGGGCACGTACCGGCTGGACGTGGGCGCCTCGAGCCGGGACATCCGCGGCAGCGTGGACGTGGCGGTTGCCGGCGAGGCGGTGCGCCCGCCGCTGAGCATGGAGTCCACCGTCGCCGAGGTGCGCGAGCACCCCGTCGCGGGCCCGCTGCTCGCGGGTCTGGCCGGGCGCCTCGGCGCCGGTGAGGAGGGCAGTCAGACCGCGCTCGCGATGCTCGGGTCCATCCCCATCGGCCGGCTGCCCGGCTTCACGGGCTTCGGCGTGGAGCGCGCGGACGTCGAGCGGCTCATCGCCACCGGCAATGCGGAGGCGGTCGGTGATGCGGGAGCGAGCGGCGATGCGGGGGCGGGCGTCGATGCGGGAGAGAGCAGCAGCGCGATCGAACACGACAAGCACGACTCCTGAGTGTCCGATCGCTGCCTGAGAGCGCAACCGCGAGCAGACCGCACAACCACCAGCAGAAGGAGAGCACGTGCCACTTACTCCCGTCCAGGAGACCCTGTTCTTCCCGCTCATGGGCCGCGCGGACTCCGCGCGGCGGTGGCCGGAGCTGTTTGCCGACCCGTGGGCCGAGCAGGCCGCGCGGATCCGCAGCGCGGCCGGCAGCTCCGCCGAGCAGCTGGGCCGCGGGCCGGCGATGGTCTACGGGCTGCGCCACCCCTCACCGTCACAGAGGTCAACCGGTACGTCGCGGAGCACCCCGGGGCGGCGGTGGTGAACATCGGCTGCGGGCTCGATCGGCTGGCGCCCGAGGTGTCTGACGAGTCCTCGCCCGTGTACAACCTGGACTTCCCCGACGTGCTGGAGATGCGTCGGCAGTGGGTCGAGCCGAGCGAGCGGGAGGTCGACCTGCCGTACTCGCTCACCGACCACGCGTGGCTGGACCGGGTGGACGCCAGCCGAGGCGTCATCGCGGTGGCACCGGGCGTCATGTACTACGTCGAGATCGCCGATGCCCGTGACCTCGTGCGGGCCATGGGCGAGCGCTTCCCCGGCGGACGGTTCTGCTACGACGCGGAGTCACCGCTGGTCACGGCGGGCAGCGAGCGCCAGATCAGCCGCTCGGGCACCCCGAACGCCCGCATGCCGTTCCGCCTCAAGGACCCCTATGAGGTCCGCGGCTGGAGCGATCGGATCGCGAACGTCCGCGTCGAGTTCGACTTCTCCTCCTACCTGGCCGATAGGTCGCGGATGCCCCGGCTCCTGCGCCTGGGGTTCACGGGGATGCGCCTGATCAAGGGCATGTACGAGGTGGTCATCGACTTCGCGGAGTGAGTGGCGTGCACCGTGGGCCTGTGGGGCGGCGGGGCGCGCTGTGTCGATGCTGGCGCGGTTGGGGTTGACCACGCCGCCGCTATGGAGAAGTGGCGCGGCGCGTGCCACGATGATCCGGAGAGGAGTGAGGTCATGACGAGGTTGAGTGCACACGAGCGCGATGAGCTGCCCGATTCCGCCTTCGCGTTCCCCCGGGAGCGCAAGGAGCCGCTCGTCGATGCGCGGCACGTGCGCGATGCGCTGGCCCGTTTCGACCAGGTCGAGGGCGTCAGCGACGCCGAGCGCGACGAGGCGTGGCGGCGCATCCTCGACGCCGCGCAGCGCTTCGGCGTCCACGTCTCGGAGTCGACCTGGCGGGAGCTGGGACGCGACTGAGGCGAGTGCTGGGTCGCCTGGGTTGGGTCTTGCTCGCAATTCTGGGTCGCAGGTCGTTTTATGAGGCCGGGAGCCAGATCCACCCCTCCGCGGCGGCCTCCTCGCTGAGTTCCGGTGGCGGCGGCACGGCCTCGCCGCGCGCCACCGCTCGTGCGATGAGCGCGGCAATGACGGCGTCGAGCGCGTTGTCGTCGGCGATGCACGAGTCGCGGTGCCCTCCCCAGTCCAACGAAGGCAAGCGCTCGGCCAGGCGTTCTACGAGTCTGCGGCGCACCTCGGCGGCCTGGGGGCCCTTGTACTTGGCGTGCGGCAGGCCCCAGACGGCGAGCGCTCCCCCGGGATAGACCTCGCAAGCGCGGCCGGACCCATCGAGCGGAGTCGGAGTGCCGTCCGCGCGCAGGCGGGCTGCGATGCCGGCCCAGCGGATGGCGGGGTAGGCGATCTTGTCCGATGCGACGCTGAGCGGGACCTTGCCCACGCGCCTGCGCACCTCGCGGTCGGTGGCGCGGAAGAGCACCTCGCGCCGCCAGTCCGGACCGGTGTCCGCGGGCGGTTCGAGCGTGCCGGCGCGGTGAGCCATGATGAGCTGTGTGAACGCCCGCGGCCACCCGAACGGCACATCGACGCCGGCCTTGGTGGAGGCGGCGACGTGCGCGATGACGTCGTCGTCATCGGCCCCAACGTGGACGTCGCTGACGACAATGGCGGCGCCTTCGTCCCGAAGGGTCGCGACGCCGGTTCGACGCGGGTCGGCGGCCAGGTCGATGCCGGTGAACATGATGGTGACCTTAGCTGTCAGGGGAACTGCAAGGAGCGGTCGAGCTTTTCCGGTTCAATTCCGGTTGAGCCCGTGGCGGCGCGTATCGAGCGCCTGCTTGAAGTGGCCTTCCGCCGCGTCGATGACATGCGGAGGCGTTGCCGGGTCGAAGACCCGGAGAATCGAGTAGCGGAAGGTCACGGGGTCCAAGCCCCGGAGTTCGACATTGCCGCCGTGGCCATTGGCCGCGTAGGCGGCCCAGCGCTGGCTGATGCGCTCGGCGCCGTCCGCCTTGCCGACGTACTGACGACCGTCGCGAGTGTCGGTGATGAGGTAGATGCCCGCGACGGAGGCGAGCGCCGTGCGCCAGGCGCCGTACCGGTGTTCGCGCATGGCCGCCTCGAGCTGCGGCCGATCGAGCACCACCTGGTCGAATCCAGGGAATGGCACCGGTTGCGCATCGACGATCTCGAGAACGGGATAGCGCCCGGCAGTCGGTCCGTTGAGGCGCCAGGCGCGGGGAGCCCGCCAGCCGATGACAAGGCGGTTGTGCAGGTCGGCCAGATGGCCTGTCCGGGCGATGTCGAACGTGCGCACCACCCCATCGTCGGACACCTCTCCCCGGTTCTCCACAACCGACCAGAGACGCGCCCGATCACCGCCTTCTCGGAGGAAGACCACCCAGAGCTTGGGTGGTGAGACGGGGAAGGTGCCCGGTTTCGACGAATGCTGCCCCGTGTAGGCGAGCACCTGCTCGTCGGTGGAATCGGCATGGATGCCCGCCATGCCGGAATCCTCGTGCTCGCGCACGTAGGCATGACGGATGACCAGCGCCTGCGCGGGATCGATCCCGGCACTGCGCAGGATTGCATCGAAGGTCAGGGACATGTGGCGCGTCTCCTTGGGGTGTGGCTGCGTGCACCCAGCTGTGCGCCGCGGTGAGGCGGGGTCCGCGGGCGGCGATCGCGGTTTCGTTCCCCCACCCTGCCACGAGGGGTGCGCATTCCCCATTCAGCGCGAATACGGCACAGACCCCAAAGGAATCGGGGCAGGATTTCCTCCCACCCACCGGATGGCCAACTCACTGAGGCGGTCAACCTGGGCGGCGGGCCCTTCTCCGCCGATCACGGCTCCGGCAAGCTCGCGCGCTTGGTGCAGGTCATCTGCGTCTAAGGGATTACCGAGGGCAAGGTATCGCGGCAACGCGTCGACCATGGCTCGGTAGTCATCATCCCAATTCATCCCGCCGTTGCGGACGCTCTCGTCGGCGATCCGCCCGGTGATGCGGAGGACCTCGCCCTGCACCGTTTCGGCGGGACCAGACGATGGCACGAGTGAGCGCCACAGCGCTGCGTGCTGCTCCTGCCACGTGCCAGTGGGCAGTGCGATAGCGGAATGGCCATCGTGAGGTTCGGTGCGGTCCTCGGGAGTGACGTTGAAAAGCCGATACAGGTGTGCGAGCCCGGCATCCGCCGCGTCGAGCAGCGTGGGATTGAACTTCTCCCGGTGGAATTCGAAGTCGCGGCCGATCCGCTTCACCTGCTCGTCCATAGCAGGTGTCGCGCTCGCACCGCGATCCAGCAGGAGCTTCGCAATGGTGGCCATGTCCGCGATGCCGGTGTTCCTCGTGGTGCTGAGGCCGAGCAGCAGAAGCGGCGCGCCCTGCGCGTCGAGCACATCGGCCGAGGCACCCTGGTCCAGAAGTACACGCGTCGACTCGCCCGCTGCCGTTCGATTGCTGCCTGCCGGAGCGTCTTTCTCGCCTAAGGAACCGGGGACACGCTGTTGTCGCGTTTCAAGGCAGGCCATGTGAGGCACAAATGTTCGTCTCCACAACCAACAGGGAGCGACACTGGCGTCACGGCGTGCGAGTAGGCTGGGACTGATGCACGATCAGGTGTCACATGATCTGTGGCGCCGTGCGGCGTTGCAGGGAAGGATGTGCGCCATGCCCGCTCCCTATCCCCAAGAGTTCCGTGAGGACGTCGTCCGCGTCGCGAGGAACCGTGAACCCGGCCAGAAGCTCTCCGTGATCGCGAAGGACTTCGGGATCTCCGAGTCCTGCCTGACGAACTGGATGCGCCAAGCGGACGTCGAGGACGGCAACCGGCCTGGGAAGACCCGTGAGGATTCCACCGAGCTGCGCGAGCTCCGACGCCGGAACCGGCTGCTGGAGCAGGAGAACGAGGTGCTCCGCCGTGCTGCTGCATACCTGTCCCAGGCGAATCTGCCGGGAAAATCCTCTACCCGCTCGTGAGCGAGCTCGCCGCCGACGGGCTCCCCCGTTGCGGTGTCCTTGCGGGTCCTGAAGCTCTCTCGCCAGCCCTACTACCGCTGGCGCAAACAGCAGGTCACCGAGGCCGAGCTGGTCGAGGCCTATCGAGCCAACGCGCTATTGGACGCTCACCGCGACGACCCGGAGTTCGGGTACCGATTCCTCGCCGGCGAAGCCGCTGAGGCTGGTGAGGTCATGTGCGAGCGGACCGCGTGGCGGATCTGCCACGACAACCAGTGGTGGTCCGTTTTCGGGAAGAAGCGCGCCAAGAACGGGAAACGTCCGGGACCGCCTGTCCACGATGACCTCGTCCAGAGGGACTTCACTGCCGATGACGTCAACGAGCTGTGGCTGACCGACATCACCGAGCACTGGACCAGCGAGGGCAAGCTCTACCTCTGCGCGATCAAGGACGCCTTCTCCGGCCGGATCGTCGGCTACTCCATGAGTGACCGGATGAAGGCCCGCTTGGCGGTGAACGCCCTGGCCAACGCGGCAACGCGGCGCGGCGACGTTGCTGGCTGCATTGTTCACTCAGACCGCGGGTCGCAGGGCGGATTCAACTGGTTGTCGCAACACCTCGATCGAGAGGTGTTCAACGATGGTGACGGCGGATTGGAGCAAGAAGACCAGCGAAGTGCCCGTGAGTGCGCGTCGGCAGTGGCGTGCGGATCGGGCGTTGCGTCCGCCGATGCGCTCGCCCGGGCGGCCTGAGCCTTCGCGGGAGGTGCAACGGCAGTTCTGGCGTCTGATCGCGACGGGTATCACCTCCGCCGAAGCGGCGCTGACGGTGGGCGTGTCTGTGCCGGTCGGGACCCGTTGGTTTCGTCACGCTGGCGGCATGCCGCCGATCAGCCTCGCCCCGCCCACAGGTCGTTATCTGTCCTTCGAGGAACGCGAGGAGATCGCGCTTCTCCGCGCCAAGCAGCTCGGCGTGCGTGAGATCGCCCGCAGGATCGGCCGCGACCCGGGAACGATCTCCCGCGAGCTGCGCCGCAATGCCGCTACGCGCAGCGGCAAGCAGGAATACCGGGCGCTGGTGGCGCAGTGGAAGGCGCAGCAGGCGGCGAAGCGGCCGAAGAAGGCGAAGTTGGTGACCAACGCTAGGCTGCGCGAGTACGTCCAGGACCGTCTCGCCGGCAACGTCCGCCGACCCGATGGCAGCGTGGTCGTCGGCCCTGAGCCGCTGGCATGGAAGGGGCGGAACAAGCCACATCGGCAGGACCGGCGGTGGGCGATCGCGTGGAGCCCGGAGCAGATCTCACACCGCCTCAAGGTCGACTTCCCGGATGATGAGTCCATGCGCATCAGCCACGAGGCGATCTACCAGTCGCTGTTCATCCAGGGCCGTGGCGCGCTCAAACGCGAACTCGTCACCTGCCTGCGAACCGGTCGCGCACTCCGGCAGCCACGAGCTCGAGCGCAGAACCGTCCGCAAGGGCATGTCACCGCCGATGTCGTGTTCTCCGAACGTCCTGCGGAGGCGGCGGACCGCGCCGTTCCTGGGCACTGGGAGGGGGATCTGATCATCGGAACGGGCCGATCGGCGATCGGCACTGTCGTCGAGCGCAAGAGCCGCTCGACTCTGCTGGTGCACCTGCCCCGCCTGGAGGGCTGGGGCGAGAACCCATATGTGAAGAACGGTCCTGCACTGGGAGGCTACGGCGCCGTCGCGATGAATGCTGCTCTCGTCGCGACCATGACCAAGCTTCCAGAACAGCTTCGCAAGACACTCACCTGGGATCGCGGCAAGGAGCTTTCTGCGCATGCCCAGTTCGCGCTTGAGACGGGCACGAAGGTGTTCTTCGCCGACCCCCACTCGCCCTGGCAGCGGCCGACGAACGAGAACACAAACGGGTTGCTGCGTCAGTACTTCCCGAAGGGCACGGACCTCTCGCGGTGGTCGGCCGAGGACCTCGAAGCCGTCGCTCTCGCGCTCAACAACCGGCCACGGAAAAGCCTGAACTGGCGCACTCCCGCGGAAGTCTTCGAGGAGCAGTTACGCTCGCTTCAACAACACGGTGTTGCAACGACCGATTGAGCCCAAGCAGTTTCGATCCCGGAAGTTCGTCCACGCCCTGAACCAGCATCACCTCATCGGATCCATGGGCCAAGTCGGTGCTGCCGGTGATAACGCGGCGATGGAATCCTTCTTCTCGCTACTCCAGAAGAACGTCCTGGACCGGCGCCGTTGGCGCACCCGTGAGGAACTCCGGATCGCGATCGTCACCTGGATCGAACGCAAGTATCACCGCCGCCGTCGACAGGCACGTCTGGGTCGATTGACCCCCATCGAATACGAGACCATCATGAACCCGGCCGTGAGCCTCGCGGCCTAACACCCCAACTGTCACCTAACGGTGCGGCAGTCCCGAGTGGCAGGACGCAGATGATCTTGCGCGCATGAGCATCGAGACTCTGCGCGCTGAGCACGGCTTGCTGCGGCGCGACGCTTCTTCAGGGTCTCTGCGCCTGACTGGGCCAGGAATCACGATCCACTCGGGAGCGATCGACGGGATTGCTGACACGCTTCGCAATTTTCAGCGCCTGGTGCTTGCGACAGGCCTCGCGGTGAAGGGGCACAAGTCGTTGCGTGGGCAACCGCCCGCCGACGTCGTCTCGAAGACCCGACTGAACCTCAATGGTTCACCACTGCCGGGAAGCCTCATCCTGCAGATCGTGCCGACGACTTCGCCAGCGGACGAGATCTCACCCGATGGCCAAGTCGGGCTGTTCGGAGACGACAATGCAGAGCCCCAGTTGATCGACACCGCCATGAAGCGAGCACTGGGACTGCTCGAGGACGGACGTCGTCTCGGCCCAGATGCCGACACCAGTGACTTCTTGGCGCGCATCCGCGAGTACGGACCGCGCGTCGCCACGACGTTGCGCGACTTCTCGACAGGTCTGGTGAAATCAGGGTTCGAGCCTGATCTCACTTGGTCCCAGCCTCGCCAGGCGCGCCTGCGCACGCGCCTCTCCACGGCTGAACTCGCTCACATTGGAGAGCTCATCGCTTCTCGGGAACTCGAGCTCGAGCCGACCACCATCCGCGGCATCTTGCGGACTGTCAGTGAGATCAGCGCTTGGCAGCTGGAGATCGAGGACGGCGAGATCGTCAAGATCGACGCGAAGAAGATCCCTGCGGCGAACACTGCAACGCTGCGCACCGGCATGTCAGTTTCAGTCGATGTGTCAGTCACGGAAGAAACCGGCCCTGCCGGCGAAGTTAAGCCAGAGTACACGGCGACGTCGTTCACAGTGCTGAGCAACCCGTAAGGCCGAGTCGTTACACCACATCTAGTCCAACGGCTGGATCCGGAGGTTGGTCCGCGGCGGCAAATCCCAGCCGTGACGCGCATGAATTTCCCTAACCAACTCTTCCGCGTTGACCTGGAGCTTGGCAAGTGCAGCCGCGTCGTGGCCGACTGATCGTAAATGGCGCAGGTTGCTGCTCAGCGCGTGCGCCCAACTCATCAGCGGGTCGAGGTTCGCCACCCGCCGCTCAACGGTGTCGCCGGGCTTGGCGGCCTCCATCACCTGGCGGCCGATGGTCGCGCCCAGCGTGCGCTCGGCCTCCAGCCACGAGTCGATACCATCCCAGCCGTCGAGCTGGTCGACGAGCGCGATCGACGTGATGCGCAGGTTGGCGAGCCGCTCCCCCACCGGCTCGGCCGTCGGATCGAACCCGATTAGGCGCTGCACGGCTTCCTGCACCGCGAACCAGCGTGCGTCCTCGGCCGCCTTGCGCGACTCGGCGAGTGCCTCGTTCGCGCGCTTGTTCGCTTGGTAAGTGCCGACGCCGGCGATCAGCAGCGACAGGGCCGAGATCACCAGCGCGAGGACATCCATGGCTCGATCCTGCCACTACAAGAAGCAGTTCCTGAAGGCGCTTGACCCCTGATCGTGGACACGCTGATTCCAGCACGAGGCTGGGGAAGCGAGAATCCAAGGGATGGCTAGGAAGAATTACACGGACGAGTTCCGCCAGCGGGCGGTGGATTTGTACGAGTCCACCCCTGGCGCGACGTTGAAGGGGATCGCGGCGGATCTGGGGATCTCCCGCGGTGCGCTGAAGGAGTGGGTCGGCAAGCACGGCTCTGGGGCCACGACTGCGGGTATGGGGCCGATGCCCGCGGCGGGGCGGGCGGAGTCGCCGACGGCGAAGATCCTCCGGCTGGAGGTCGAGAACGCGAGGCTGGAAGCGGAGAAGCTGAAGCTCGAGACGGAGCGGGACATTCTCCGCCAGGCGGCGAAGTATTTCGCGGGGGAGACGAACTGGTGAACCGCTTCCAGTTCGTCCAGGACCACAAGGACGCCTACGGCGTGAAGCGGTTGTGTGAGGTCGTCGAGATCGCGAGGTCCTCGTTCTACGCCTGGCTGGACGCCGCACCGCGGCGCGCCGCGAAGGCTGCCGACGACGCGGCCCTCGCGGCGCGGATCCGCGTGTTGCAGGACCCCGCCCAGGGCGGCGACCGCGCTTACGGGGCACCGCGGATCACCGCCGACCTCAACGACGGCGTTCCCGCCGCCGGGCGGGTGAACCATAAGCGGGTCGCCCGGGTGATGCGGGAACACGAGCTCGCCGGGATCCGGCTGCGACGAAGGGTGAAGACCACGATCCCGGACCAGTCCGGGCGGAAGTTCCCTGACCTGATCGAACGGGACTTCAGCATCGGGGAACCGAACCGCAGGTATGTCGGCGACATCACCTACCTCCCCATCGCCGACGGATCGAACCTGTATCTGGCGACCTGCATCGACCTCGGGTCGCGGAAGCTCGCGGGCTGGCAGGTCGCCGACCACATGCGCACCGAACTCGTCGAGGACGCCCTCCGCGCCGCGGCCCGCGACCGCGGATCGCTGGCCGGTGCCGTCTTCCACAGCGACCACGGAAGCGTCTATACGTCGAAGGCCTACGCAACGCTCTGCGAGCAGCTCAAGGTCACCCAGTCCATGGGTGCGATCGGCACGAGCGCCGACAACTCACTCGCGGAGAGCGTCAACGCGACGCTCAAGCGAGAGCTCCTCGAAGGGGCGTCGGCGTTCCCGGACCAGGCCACCGCCTACCGGGCCGTGTTCCGGTGGGCGAACCGCTACAACACCCGCCGGCGCCACTCCGCGATCGGCCAGATCACCCCGAACAACTACGAGAACGCCTACGCGGCGACCACGTCCGCTACCCTCGCGGAAGCGGCATAACCGAACCGACACCGTGTCCACGATCGAGGGTCAAGGCCCGAAGCACTTCCGGCTATTGCTTGCCCGAGGCGCGTCAGCCGACTAACCCGCGCTCACTACGATGCTCCGCGCGGCGACCAATCCCTACAGCGCGAATCTCCACTCCACCGATTTCCGGTACATACCACCCTCTTGAGGTGTGCAGTGAAGCGCTCGGCCCCGCGTCCGGGACCGACAGCTTGCGTTCGACGTCAACGATAGGTCTCGTGCAACGCCTCCTCGATCTGAGACGGAGTCGGTGCACCGGCGTACCCGCGCTCAGTCGCGTAGACCCGGCACGCGAGCGAGCGAACCGGTTGCGTCGGAAACAGGTCGACGCCGTCGACGAGGATCGTGGGCGAGCCTCCGAATCGGGTGTTCGCCACTTCGGTCTCGGTGTGGATCGTTACCAGCTCGATGGGCACTTCCGCGAGCTCGGCGGCATCCAGCGCGGCGCGCGCGTTTGCTTCGGCGATGGCCGTGTTCGGGCAGTCGACGATGTGCAGCAGTTCGACCTTCATACGATCTGCTCCTTCCGGGTCCGGGCCGCGCGCAAGCCATTGAGGATCACGATGACCTCCGCGATCTCGTGCACGAGCACCACGGCAGCGAGTCCCAGGACGCCGAAGAGGGCGAGCGGGAGCAGGGCGATGATGATCAGCAGCGACAGGATGATGTTCTGGTTGATGATGTGCCGTCCGCGCCGGGCATGGTCGAACGCGCGCGGCAGAGGCCGCAGGTCGTGCCCGGTGAACGCGACATCGGCCGACTCGATCGCGGCATCCGACCCGGCCGCGCCCATCGCGATCCCGATGTCCGCGGCGGCGAGGGCGGGGGCGTCGTTGATGCCGTCGCCGATCATCGCCACCGAACCATGCTGGCCGAGCTCAGCGATCGCAGCGGCCTTGTCCTCGGGGCGCAGCTCGGCGCGCACGTCCTCGATCCCGGCCTGCGCCGCGAGAGCGCGGGCGGTGCGGGCGTTGTCGCCGGTGAGCATCGTGACCCCGATGCACTGCGCGGCGAGCGTGCGGACGACCTCCGGGACCTCCAGGCGCAGCTCGTCGCGGACGCCGATCGCAGCGACCGGCTCGCCGTCGCGGTGCACGATGACGACCGTCATGCCCTGCTCCTCCAGCCCTGCGACCCGGTCGCCGAGCGTCCCGGCGTCCAGCCAGCGGGGGCTGCCGACCGTGATCCGCGCGCCGTCGAGCTTGCCCTCGATGCCGTGCCCGGTTTGCTCGGTCACGTCCTCGGCTACTGAGGCCCCCGGCGCGGCGGCGGTGATCGCGGCCGCGAGCGGGTGGGTGCTGTGTTGCTCCAGCGCGGCCGCCCACGCCAGCGCCTGCGCCTCGGTGGTCCCGTCGGCGGTGAGAACGGCGGTGACGACGGGCTCGTTTCGGGTGAGGGTGCCGGTCTTGTCGACGGCGACGTGGCGGATCACGCCGAAGCGCTCGAACGCGGCACCGGACTTGATGATCACGCCGAACTTGCTCGCCGAGCCGATCGCGGCGACCACGGTCAGCGGCACGGAGATCGCCAGCGCGCACGGCGACGCCGCCACGAGGACGACCAGGGCGCGAGTGACCCACAGCTCGGGGTCGCCGAACAGCGAACCGATCAGCGCCACCAGGACGGCGAGGACGAGCACACCAGGGACGAGGGGTCGGGCGATGCGGTCGGCGAGGCGGGCGCGGTCTCCCTTCTCGGTCTGCGCCTGCTCAACGAGCTCCACGATCGTGGTCAGCGAGTTGTCGGTGCCCGCCGCGGTCGTCTCGACTTCCAGCGCGCCGGCGGAGTTGATTGCACCGGCCGAGACTGCATCTCCCAGCTCGACCTCGACCGGGATCGACTCTCCAGTGATCGCAGACGTATCCAAACTCGAACGACCCGTGACCACGACGCCGTCGGTCGCGATCCGTTCGCCCGGCCGCACCAGCATCAGCTGGCCCACCTGGAGGTCTTTCGCGGCGACCTCGACCGACGCGCCGTCGCGGCGGATGGTCGCTGTCTCAGGGACGAGCTTGAGCAGCGCCCGGAGCCCGCCGCGGGCGCGGTCCATCGCCTTGTCCTCCAGCGCCTCAGCGATCGAGTACAGGAACGCCAGGGCCGCGGCCTCCTCGACGTAGCCGAGGATCACCGCGCCAATGGCGCTGATCGTCATCAGCAGGCTGATGCCGAGCTTGCGCTTGAACAGTTTGCGGATCGCGCCCGGGGTGAACGTCGACGCTCCCAGCAGCAGACCGAGCCAGAACAGCACCAGCGCCAGGATCTCGAGCCCGAACCACTCCAGGACGAGACCGGTCAGGAAAGCGACGCCGGAGAGGACCGGGACCATGATCCCGCGGTCCCGCCACCAGGGTCGCTCCTGCACCTCCTCAACTACTTCGCCGACCGTGGTCTCGGGCTCGTCGCAGCCGCACGCCACGCTCATGCGCCTGCCCCCGTCCCGCAGCAGCCCGGCACCGGGCACTGGTCATCAACGCATGGCGCGTGCTCGTCGACGGCCAGCGTCACATCCACGAGCGCCGTGAGCGCCGCAGCGAGGTGCGGGTCGGCGATCTCGTAGCGCGTCTGCCGTCCCTCGGGCTCGGCGGCCACGATGCCACAGTCGCGCAGACAGGTCAGGTGGTTCGACACGTTCGACCGGGTCAGCTCCAGCTCGCGCGACAGCACCGCCGGATAGCTCGGGCCGTCGAGCAGGGTCATCAGGATCCGGGATCGCGTCGGGTCCGCCATGGCTCGGCCGAGCCGGTGCATGACGTCGAGGCGTGAAGCAATGGTCAGCATGCACTGAACTATACAGTGACTGCTGACCTATTTTGGTCATCGCATCGGCAGGTCAGACCACTCAATCGACGCCAGAGGTTATACGGCGAAACGAAATTCCACCACGTCCCCATCCCGCATGACGTAGTCCTTGCCCTCCATGCGCACCTTGCCGTGTGCACGGGCCTCGGCCATCGTACCGAATTCGTCCAGATCGGAGAACGAGACGATCTCGGCCTTGATGAAGCCCTTCTCGAAGTCCGTGTGGATGACGCCAGCCGCCTGCGGGGCGGTCGCGCCCTGCGGGATAGTCCACGCGCGGGATTCCTTGGGGCCGGCCGTCAGGTACGTCTGCAGCCCCAGCGTCGCGAAGCCCACGCGGGCGAGCTGGTCGAGGCCCGCCTCGTCCTGCTCGGAGAGCTCCAGCATCTCGGCGGCCGACTCATCGTCGAGCTCCGCCAGCTCGGACTCGAACTTCGCGTCCAGGAAGATCGCCTCGACGGGCGTCACGAGGGCGCGCAGCTCGTCCTTCTTCGCCTCGTCGCCCAGCACGTCATCATCGACGTTGAAGACGTAGAGGAAAGGCTTCGTCGTCATGAGCTGCAGCTCGCGCAGCGGCTCGGCGTCGAAGCCGTCGCGCTGCATCGCCTGGTAGAGCGTCGTGCCGGCCTCGAGCACCTCGACGGCCCTCTGCATCGCCTCGAGCACCGCGGGCTCCGTGCGCTTCTGCTTGACTTCCTTCTCCACCCGCGGCATCGCCTTCTCCAGCGTCTGCAGATCCGCGAGAATGAGCTCGGTGTTGATCGTGTCGATGTCGTCAGCCGGGCTGACCTTGCCGTCCACGTGGACGACATCGCCGTCGGCGAACCCGCGGATCACCTGGCAGATCGCGTCGGCCTCGCGGATGTTGGCGAGGAACTGGTTGCCCAGCCCCTCCCCCTCGCTCGCACCGCGCACAATCCCCGCGATGTCGACGAAGCTCACCGCCGCCGGGATGATCTTCTCCGACGAGTAGATCTCCGCGAGCCTGCCTAGGCGCGCATCCGGCAGCTCGACGACGCCCACATTGGGCTCGATCGTGGCGAACGGGTAGTTCGCTGCGAGCACCTGGTTCTTCGTCAGAGCGTTGAACATGGTGGACTTGCCGACGTTGGGCAGTCCGACGATTCCGATAGTCAAAGCCACGCCGCCAGTCTAGTGAGTGCGCGGGCCCTGCACGAACCCGGGCGCCCCGCCACCGCCGCCGAGGCACGGGCCGGGCCGCGTGCGCACGCCGGCCGGCGCGCCTCGGGCGCGGTGGGCACCCGCCCAGGTGAACTACTGAGACGACCAAACGGCGAAATCAACCCTTTGGTTGATCCGCGCGCGCCGCCCGCGCGCGAGGATGGGCCCATGATGACCGCAGAGCACACCGAGGCCCGGCCCGACGACGCAGAGGCGCCGCTCAGCACCGCGATCAAAACGGCCACCGCCCAGGCGCACGACGAGACGGAGAACTCCAGCTTCATGTCCCAGCTCATGGGCGGGCACCTGGACCGCGCGGCCTACACGACGCTGACCGGCCAGCTGCTCCTCATCTACCGCGAGCTCGAGGCGGCGGTGGGCGCCCACCGGACGGATCCGGCGCTCGCGCCGCTGGCCGACCCCGCACTGGAGCGCACGGCGGCTCTCGAGGCCGACTGGGCCGCGCTGACCGGCGGCGCGGCCGATCCCTCGCCGCTGCCCGCCACCCGCGCCTACATCGAGCGACTGCGCGGCCTCGATGCACCGCAGCTCGCGGCCCACCACTACACGCGTTACCTGGGCGACCTGTCCGGCGGCCAGATCATCGCGACGCTGGCGCAGCGCCACTACGGGATCGACGAGGGGCGCGCGTTCTACGACTTCTCCCACCTGGGCAAGCTCAAGCCGTACAAGGACCGCTACCGCTCAGTGCTCGACTCCCTGCCACTGACGGCCGAGCAGCGCGCAGACCTGCTGGCCGAGGCCAGCACCGCGTTCGAGTGCAACAGCGCGCTCTTCGAGGACCTCGCTGCCGCCAGCGCGGCCGGCTAAGACAAGCGCGGCACGGCCGCTGGGGCGGCGGAAGGTCAGCCCTGCGTCTTCTCCACCGGTGGATCGGCCGACCAGGGGAAGACGATCCACTCATCCGTGCGCTTCCATACGAAGTCCGGGTCCACGACGGAGGCCGACTTCGCGTAGATGACCGCCGAGCGCGGATCGGCGCCCAGGTTGGCGAGCAGCTCGAGCACGAGCGCGAGGGTGCGCCCCGAGTCGGCCACGTCGTCGACGACGAGGAGGCGCTTGCCCTTGATTGCCTCGGCGTCGAGCATGGGCTCGAGCAGGACGGGGTCGGGCAGTGTCTCGTGCACGTCGGTGTAGAACTCGACGTTGATGGCATCGGCGAGCTTGAGGCCCAGCGCGTAGGACAGCGCGCCGGCCGGCAGCAGGCCGCCGCGGGCGATCGCGATGACGATCTCCGGCTCGAAGGGGTCATCGGCGATCGCCTGCGCGAGCTCGCGCGCCGAGCGGCCGAAGTCGTCCCAGGTCAGGATCTCCTTGTGCGTAAGCTCCGTTGAGTCTGCGTGATAGGCCATGTCTCCCCCGGTCATCGGCTGCTGGCGACGGGTGCGCCCGCGCGGCTGGTTCAGCCTAGCGCGGGCGCAGTGGCACGTGACGAGCGGCCCAGCACGGTGGCCGGCCCCACCGGTCAGCCCACCGGATCGCCCTGGACGGGCCCCTCCGTGTTCGGCTTCCACCCGAGTGCCGGGGCGACGTGCTCCGCGAATCCCTGCAGCAGGCGGGCGTTGAAGTCCGCACCCAGCTGCGACGGGATGGTCAGGAACAGCGTGTCCGCGGCCTCGACGGCGGCATCGGCGCGCAGTTCCTTTATGAGCCGGTCCGGCTCCCCCGCATACGTCTTGCCGAAGGTCGAGCGGAAGCCGTCGATGATGCCCACCTGGTCGTCCTCGCCCTGCATGCCGTACATGAGCCGGTCCTCGTCCGTGAGGATGGGGAAGACGCTGCGGCTGACGGACACGCGCGGTGCCCAGTCGTGGCCCGCGGCCTTCCACGCCGCGCGGTAGCGGTCGATCTGCTCGCGCTGGAGGTCGGCGAACGCATCCCCGGTGGCCTCCGTCAGCAGCGTCGAGCTCATGAGGTTGACGCCCTGGGCTGCGGCCCATTCGGCGGTCTCGCGCGTGCCTGCGCCCCACCAGATGCGGCGATCGAGGCCCTCGGACTGCGGTTCGACCCGCAGCAGGCCCGGGCGGCCGAACTGTGCCGGGTCTGCCTGCGCCATGCCCTCACCGCGGATCGCCGCCATGAACTCGTCGAACTTCGCGCGCGCGAGGTCCGCCCCGCGAGGGTCCTGCGAACCCGTGTAGCCGAATGCCTCCCAGCCGCGCAGCGCCGGCTCCGGGCTGCCGCGGCTCACACCGAGCGCCACCCGCTGATCGGCCAGCAGGTCGAGCTGCGCCGCCTCCTCAGCCAGGTAGAGCGGGTTTTCGTAGCGCATGTCGATGACGCCCGTGCCCACCTCGATGCGCTGCGTGCGCGCCGCGATCGCGGCCAGCAGCGGCATGGGCGAGGCGGACTGCCGGGCGAAGTGGTGGACGCGGAAGTAGGCGCCGTTGACGCCCATCTCATCCGTCGCCTGCGCCAGGTCGACCGCCTCGTGCAGCGACTGGCCGGCGGTGGGGTCGCCGGGGCCGCGCCCGTGACCGTAGTGGCCGAAGCTCAAGAATCCGAATGCCTTCATGCCGCGCACAACCTGGTTGAGAGTTCAATTATTCCGAGGCGGTGTCCTGCCGCACGCTCCGCACCGCACTCACCAGCACCCGCCTCACTCCCCACCCCCACCGGCAATCCGGCACAATCGAGCCATGACGACTCACCTCTACCTCTCGACGGACCCGCAGGCCGACGAGCTGCTGGCCCGCAATCCCTTCGCTCTCATGGTGGGCATGCTGCTCGACCAGCAGATCTCTCCATGGAGACCGCGTTCGCGGGCCCGGCCAAACTCCGACACCCGCCTCGGCGGCCTCACCCCCGCCTCCGTGGCCGGCACGGACCCGGAGGACTTCCTCGCGGCCTTCAGGGAGACCCCGGCCGTCCACCGGTTCCCCGGCTCCATGGCGACGCGCGTCCAAGCCCTCGCCCAGACCCTCGTGGACGACTACGACGGCCGGGCGGAGAACGTGTGGACGGCCCCGAACGCGGACGGCACGGAACCCACGGGGCCGCAGATCCTGCGCCGCCTCCAGGCGCTGCCCGGCTTCGGCAAGCAGAAGGCGCAGATCTTCCTGGCCCTGCTCGGCAAGCAGTTCGGGCTGCGGGCAGACGGCTGGCGCGAGGCCGCCGGCGGCTACGGCCCGGACGACTCGCTCAACTCCATCGCCGATGTCCGCGACGCAGCGACCATGGACCGGGTGCGGGCGAACAAGCAGGCGGCCAAGGCCGCCGCCAAGCAGGCGAAGGCGGACGCGGGCCGCTGACCGGCCGCGAGCACAGGCCACCAGCACCGCAGCAATACAGCACCTCGGCCACACAGCTCCTCCGCACTACAGCACCACGGCACACCGGCGCCACAGCAATCCGGCAAAAAAGCGGGCGGCTCCCCTCCGAAACGGAGTGGGAGCCGCCCGCCAGCCGGGCCGCACAGATGCGGCCGGCCGAGCGCGTGAGCGCTTACTTCATCTTCTTCAGGCCCGCCTCGATCTGGTCGAGCGAGTAGTTCGCATCGGAGAACCCGGCGATCGTCGTCTTGCCGATCGGGAAGTTGTTGCCGGCCTTGACCGCCTTGAGGTTCTTGTACAGCGAGGTCTTCATGAGCGCCTCGACCGGAGCGGTCGTCTTGCCCTGCTCGGTCGAGCCGTGGAAGATCACGTCGGCATCGCCCAGGACGGAGCCGATCTTCTCGTTCGAGACGTCCTTCTCCGGCTCCTTCTCGTCCTTGACCGCGGCGTTCTCATCCTTCGACCAGGTGAAGCCCAGCGGGGTGAGGAGCGTGCCGGTCATGTTCTTCTCGCCCCAGGCGTAGAAGTTGTTGTCCTCGAAGGCATCGACGACGCCCACGGACTTGCCGGAGATGACGTCCTTGTACTGGCTGGCCATGTCCTGCTGGCGCTTGGAGAACTGGTCCTTGAGCTCCTTGTACTTGTCCGTCTTGTTCGTCGCGTCCGCGACCTCCTCGACGCGCTGCTCCCAGTTGGCGCGGTCGTCGCCGCGCAGGGTCCACACGTACACGGGGCCGATCTCGCGCAGCTGCTTGAGCACGTCATCGGACGTGGTGTTCGGCGCGAGGATGAGGTCGGGCTCGAGCTGGGCGACCTTCTCGACCTGGACCTCGTCCTGGGTCGTGACGACGGGCACGTCGCCGATCTTGTCCTGGATCTCCTTGGTCATGGCGCCCTCTTCGAAGATGCCCTGGCCCACGAGGTTGACGCCCAGATCGTAGACGGACTGGGTCGCGGCGTAGTGCAGCGAGACGACCTTCTGCGGGTCCTCGGGCACCTGCACCTCGTTGCCCGCGGCGTCCTTGACGGTCCGCGTCGCGGCCGACGATTCGCCGCCCTTGTCCTCGGAGCCGCTCGAACCGCAGCCGGCCAGCAGCGCCAGGGCCGCGATCAGCAGCGCGGCAAGCGGTGCGAGCACCTTGTTCCTGCTCAGCGTCATATCGGAGTGTCCTCTCTCTATCTTCTTCTACTGGTCAGTGGTGAGGCTATGGGGGCCCGGGTGCTCCTGCGGGCTGACGGGGACGCCCTCCGCCGCCGAGGCGCGGGCCGGGCCGGGCTCGCCGGCGCCGGTGCGCCGGCCGTGGCCGCCGTGGGCCGGGACGACGAGGGGCCCGCCGTTGACGGGGTCCTCGACGATGGCCGCGGTGATGCCGAAGACCTCGCGCAGGAGCTCGGGGGTGACCACCTGGGCGGGCGGGCCCTGCGCGACGATCTGCCCGTCGGCCATGACGACGAGGTTCGTCGCGTACTGCACGGCGTGGTTGATGTCGTGGACCACGGCCACGAGCGTGCGGCCCTCGGCGTTGAGGCCCGCGAAGAGGTCCATGAGGCCCAGCTGGTGGCGGATGTCGAGGAACGTCGTGGGCTCGTCGAGCAGGAGGATGGGCGACTGCTGGGCCAGGGCCATCGCGACCCACGCGCGCTGGCGCTGGCCACCGGAGAGCTCGTCGACGAGCCGGTCGGCCAGCTCCGCCATCCCGGTGGCCGCGAGCGCGTGGCCGACCGCGTCCTCGTCGGCCTTCGACCAGCGCGAGAGCAGCGACTGGTGGGCGTACCGCCCGCGGCCCACGAGGTCCATGACCGTGATCCCGGCGGGCACGAGCGCGGACTGGGACAGCAGGCCCAGCCGCTTGGCGACCTCCTTGGCCCTGAGCGTGGCGATGTCCGTCCCGTCGAGCAGCACGGTGCCCGTCTGCGGGGCCAGCAGCTTCGACATGGCGCGCAGCAGCGTGGACTTGCCGCACGCGTTGGGCCCGATGACGACGGTGAAGGAGCCGGCGGGCACTTCGACGCTCAGGCCCTCGACGATCGCGCGCCGGTCGTAGGCCAGGGTGAGGTCCTGCCCGAGGATGGCCGGCGCCGCGCCGGGCTCCGCCGCGGGCCTTTGCGCCGCCGTGTCCTGGGCCGTCACAGGGTCCCCCTCTTGTTCTCCGTGATGATGACGCTGAGCAGGTAGACGCCGCCCACCGCGACGGTGACGACGCCGGCGGGCAGCTGGATGCCCGGGATCGCGTGCTGGGCGAGCATGTCCGCGAGCAGCAGGATGAGCGCGCCCACGAGGCCCGCCGGTAGCATGGGCGCCCCAACGGCCCCGGCCAGGCGCCGGCCGATCTGCGGGGCGGCCAGCGCCACGAACGCAATCGGCCCGGTGGCCGAGGTCGCGATGGCCACGAGCACGACGCCCACGACGATGCCGAGCACGCGGGTGGCCCCGGGATCCGAGCCCGAGGCGGTGGCCTGGTCATCGCCGAGGTCCAGCTGGGCCAGCCTGCGCGAGAGCAGGCCCGCCACGAGCAGGAACACCGCGCCGGTCACCATCGCCGGGCCGGAGAACTCGACGTCGAGGCCGTTGAGCGAGCCCACGCCCCAGGTCGCTGCGACGAGTGCGATGTCGACATCGGAGGTGAGCCGGAACCACGTGTCGATGCTCGCGAGCATGGCGGTGACGCCGATGCCCACGACGATGAGGCGGAAGCCCTGCAGGCTGCCGCCGCGGGCGAGCGCGAAGATGATCGCGGCGACCGCGAGGCCGCCGGCCACCGCGCCGCCGGCCACGGCGTAGTAGCCGCTGGAGACGAAGAGGATGACGAGCAGCCCGCCGGTGTAGGCGCCGGCGGAGAAGCCGATGATGTCCGGGCTGCCCAGCGGGTTGCGGGTGATCGTCTGGAAGATCGCCCCGGAGACCCCGAGCATGGCCCCGAAGACGATCGCCCCGACCACTCGGGGCAGGCGCCACTGGACGATGAAGAGCGACTCGAGGCGCGAGCCGTGCCCGCTCAGCGCGGAGAGCACACGGCCCGGGGCGAACGTCTTCTCCCCGATCATGAGGGCGAGGAACGCGGCGGCGAGGATCGCCAGCGCCAGGGCCGCGCACACGACCAGAGTGCGCACGCGGATCCGGCCGGAGATCGGCCCGCGCAGTGTCAGGGTGCGCGGGCGCCCGCGCTCTGAGGCCTGCGCGGCAGGGGTGGGCGCGACGGGCCGGGCGGTGGGGGCGCTCACAGCGCGAACACCTTCCTGCGGGTCACGAGCGCGATGAGCACGGGGGCGCCCACGAACGCGGTGACGACGCCCACGGGCACCTCGCGCCCGGGCAGGATGACCCGGGAGAGGACGTCGGAGCCGAGCATGATGACGGGCGCCGCGAGCAGGGAGAGCGGGATGACGCGGCGCTGGTCGTTGCCGACGATGAGCCGGCAGGCGTGGGGCACCATGAGCCCGATGAAGCCGATGGGCCCGCAGACCGCCACGGCACCGCCCACGAGCAGCGCGACCGCGCCCACGGTGGCCAGGCGCACGAGGCGCACGTTGACGCCCACGGCCGCGGCGAGGTCGTCGCCGAGGGCCATGGCGTTGAGCGCGCGGGCGAGGAGCAGCGCGATGGCGATCCCCACGAGCAGCGCCGGGGCCACCTGGGCGAGGTCGCCCAGATCGCGGCCGGCGGCTGAGCCCGCGGCCCACTGGCGCATCCGGTCGAACGTCGCCGCGTTCGTCAGGCGGATCGCCTCGCCGATCCCGGAGAGGACGGCGGCCAGGGCGACGCCGGCCAGCGTGATGCGCAGGGGGTTGGCCGCCGCGCGGCCGCTGCCGGCCACGAGCATGACGGCCAGTGTGGCCAGCAGCGCCCCGCCGAACGCCGGCCACACGAGCACGCCGGTGGCGCCCATCCCGGCGAAGGCCACGCACAGGGTGACGGCGAGCGCGGAGCCGGCGTTGATGCCGATGATGCCGGGGTCGGCCAGCGGATTGCGGGTGAAGGCCTGGATGAGCGCCCCGGCGGTGCCGAGCGCTGCGCCCACGACGATCGCGACGATGGTGCGCGGGAGGCGGTACTCCCACACGAGCGCGGTGGCCTCGGAGCCGCCGCGGCCCTGGAAGACGGCCAGCACCTCGCCGGCGCTCAGCGGCTGGGCGCCCACGATGAGGCTCGCGCAGCACAGCACGACCAGGCCCGCGGCGAGGGCGGCGACGCCCGGCCAGATCCTGCGCGGCACTGCGGTGTGGGCCTCGAGCGCCGCGGCGGCGGTCCGGGCATCGCCCGCGCCTGCGGAGGCAGGCGGTGGGGTGTCCCCCACGGTCGCGTGGCTGTTCGCCACCGCGCCGGGCGCTCCGGGCGCGGCGGTGCGGGCGGGCTCAGGCATCGGCCCGCATGACGGTGTCGTAGCTGCCGAAGCCCCAGCCCACGTCGAGGACCTCGGCGCTGCCGTAGCCGGCGGCGGAAAGCAGCTCGCGCAGCTCGGCGCGCTCGCGCAGCGGCCGCCCGGTGTTGGCCAGGCTGATGAGGGCCCGCTCGGCGGCGTGGTCGTCGGCGGCGGCGCCGTGGGCGGTGGAGTCGAGGAGCACGAGCACGGAAGCACTGGCCCGGGCAGCGCGCAGCAGGTCGAGTGCCGCGGCGTCGGGCAGGCCCTCGAGGGCGCCCACGAGCACGGCGCAGTCGGCCTGCGGCCAGGCGCCCGCGCCGGGGGCGCGCATGAGCTGGGGCGGCTGCGGGCGCGCGGCAAGCGCCGCCTCGAGCACGCCCAGCCCGCGCCCGGCGAGCACGATGGAGCCCGCGCCGGCCAGCGGCTGCGCGGCGGCCAGCGGGTCGGCGAGGTATTCGAGCAGCGCCTCGGCGGCGTGCTCGAGCGGTGCCTGCGCGGCGGGCTCGCTCGGATCGAGGGCGAACCTGCCGGGCGCGGCCCCGCCGATGACGTCGACGAGGTCGGTGAGCGCGTAGGCGGAGCGGCTGACCGGGTCGCGCAGGTCGAGGCCGTCCGCGGCCCCGTCGGCGGCGAAGATGCCGCCGAGTTCGGTATTGGCAAAGCGCTCGGGCGTGCCGGTCAGCAGGCCCAGCGCCAGCATGGCGGCCACGAGCGGGCGCAGGCGCGCCTCGTCCGCGCCCACAGCCGCGGCCAGCGCGGTCGGGGTGGTGTGCCCGGCCTCGACGAGCGCGCCGATGCCCAGCGTGACCGCGGCGCGGGTGACGATGGGGGCCAGCAGCTCGGTCATCTCGTGGGCCTGGAACAGCACGGCGGTGCGGTCCTCAGCGCCGGGCGCCCGGGCGGCCGCCGGCGCGCCAGCGGCCGCGGGTGCGGGCTGGGCATCGGCGTCGGCCGCGGCCGAGGCGGTGCGCGGCGGGGCAGGCCTGCGCCAGTAGCCGTCCACCTGGACGTGTTCGCGCGCCAGCCCGCGCTCGTTGCGCAGGTGGCGGCGGATGGGCGCGATCGTGAGCGCCTCTCCGGCGCACCAGGCGAAGGTCGACTCCGGCAGCGCAGGCAGGGCGGTGACGGCCCCGAGCAGGAGCGGGCTGTGGCCGGCCTCTGCCGTCCTGCGCTCCAGCCACGTGACGGCGACACCCGGGAGCTCGGCGAGCTCCTGCCGGTCCGCGGCCTCCGGAACCTCGATGATGAGCTGGCCGCGGGCACCCGGGGGCGCCTCCTCGAGCCAGCGCGCCATGGCCGGCAGCGCCGTCTCATCGCCGATGAGGAGGTGGAAGGCGGCGTCCGTGTCGATGGCGGCGCACGTCTTGGGGCCGGCGAACGCGATGGGATCGCCGGGGCGCGCGGCCTCGGCCCACTCGGCGGCCAGGCCCCCGGGGTGGCGGACGAAGTCGACGTCGAAGCTCAGCCCGTCCGGTGCGACGCTGCGCACCGTGTAGTCGCGCGAGGCCACGAGGACGGAGCGCTCCCAGTCGAAGGTGTACTCCTGCTGCTCTCCCGCGTGGGGCAGACTGCCGTCGGGGCCGGGGAAGACGAGCTTGACGTGGTCGTCGAAGCCGGCGCTTTCGAACGGCGGCATGGCGAAGCCGTTCGAGGCGAAGGCGCCCAGCTGCGGGCCGCCCAGGCGCACGCGGCGCATGTGGGGGCTGACGTCGAAGGCGTCGATCACCTCCACGGCGCGCAGGACGATCGGGCGGCTGCTGATGCGCCGCGAGGTGCGCGCCACGGTCGGACCACCGGACCCTTCTCTACGATTTCGGTTACAGTTTCCTACGCAAAACGCGTGCAGGCGACGCTATCCTACGGCCTCCGGCGCGTGCAAAGGCAACGCTGGCCTCGCGGCCGAGCCCTGGGGGTGAAGTTGCTGGTCACGGACCCGGACGCGCACCCGGGGCACCCCGCGCGCCCCGGTCGGAGCGGCCGTCGGAGCGCCCGTGTCCGTGCCCCGGGCCACACTGGCGGCATGGAAACCTCGCTCATCGTCACCGCCGTCGTCTTCCTCCTCCTCGGCCTCGCCGTGGGCGCGCTCCTGGGCGCGATGGCCGTGCGGGCCCGCACGGCCGCGCGGCTCGCCGAGGCGCAGACGGCGCGCGGGCTGCTGACCGAGCGCAACGCGGCGCTCGAGGCCGATGCCGCGCTGGCCACCGAGCTGACCGCGGCGGTGGGGCCGCTGTCGAACGGCGTGCGCACGCTGCAGTCCGAGGTCGGGCGCCACGAGCGCGAGCGCATCGACCAGCTCGCCCGCCTGAGCGAGCAGATCAGCGGGCTGAGGGAGCAGAACCGCACGCTCCAGGAGTCCACCGGGCGCCTGTCGAGCGCCCTGCACTCCACCGCTCGGAGGGGCCAGTGGGGCGAGGTGCAGCTGCGCCGCATCGTCGAGCACGCCGGCATGCTGCCCCACGTGGACTTCGACGAGCAGGTCTCCCGCACCGACCGCGACGGCACGGCCCTGCGGCCCGACCTCATCGTCCACCTGCCCGGCGGGTCCACGCTCGTCGTGGACGCGAAGGCCCCGCTGAGCGCGCGCCTGGACGGCGGCAAGGAGGAGGACCACGCCCGCGCGCTGCTGCGCCACGTCGATGCGCTGGCCGCGCGCGCCTACTGGCGGGCCTTCGATCCGGCCCCGGAGTTCGTCGTGTGCTTCCTGCCCACCGACGGCCTGCTCAGCGAAGCCGCGGCGGCGTACCCGCAGCTCATCGACCAGGCGATGGCGAAGAACGTCGTGCTCACCTCGCCCTCGACGCTGCTCGTGCTGCTCAAGACGGCCGCCCTCAACTGGCGGCAGGCGGCGATCGGGGAATCGGCCCAGGAGGTGCTGCGCCTGGGCCGCGAGCTCTACGAGCGCGCGGGCCTGCTGGGCGAGCGGCTCGGGCGCCTGGGCGGCAGCCTCGAGCGCGCGGTGGGCGACTACAACGCGTTCATCGGATCCTTCGAATCGCGCTTCCTCGTCTGCGCCCGGAAGTTCCCCGCCACCGGCATCAGCACGGAGGAGATCGCACCGGCGGCCGCGGCACAGGCGCAGGTGCGCCGTGCCGCGGCCGCCGAGCTGAGGGCGGAGTGAGCGCGGAGTCCCCCGCCGGGCGCTGAGCGCTCCGGCGGTGGCGGGGCGCTACGGCGTGCCGCCGCGCCCGGTCACGGGAGTGCCCGTCCTTACTCCTCCTTGGCCGAGGCCGCCTCGTGCTCGAAGGCCGCGACGCGCTCCTCGACCTCCTCCTGGGGCAGCATGGTCGCCTGCGCCCAGTAGAAGATCACCACGCTGAACACGGCGGTGACCGGCATGGCCAGCCAGAACACGAGCGGCGTGGCCTCCGGATCGGCGCCGGCATTGCGCTCGGCGTCCATGAAGAAGCTGATCGCCGCCAGGCCCGCGAGCCACACGACGGCCCAGATGCCGTGCTTGGCGTGCAGCGCGGACATGTGGTCGGCCCCGCGGCCGAACAAGTAGGTCAGGCCCAGCAGCGCGAAGCCCACGACGATCGCGATGAAGAGCTTCGAGTTCGTCTCCCAGCCCGCCCAGTAGACGATCATGTTCGCGAAGAAGAACGCGATGAGCGGCAGCGCGTCACCGCCGGGCAGGCGGAACGGGCGGCCGTGGTTGGGCATCCGGCGGCGCAGCGCGGCGAGCACGAGCGGGCCGGCGGCGAACGAGATGACGGAGCCGGAGGTGATGAAGCCCACCATTTCCTGCCACGACGGGAACGGCATGAGCAGCACGCAGCCGATCACGAACGTGAACACGAGGCTGGCGGCCGGCACGCCGTGCTTGCTCACGGTGCCCAGCACGCGCGGGGCGTTGCCGTTGCGCGAGAGCGCGTAGGAGATGCGCGCAGCCACGCCGGTGAAGATGAGGCCCGTGTCGGCCGGCGAGATGATCGCGTCGATGTAGAGGAGCACCGCGAGGAAGCTCAGTCCCGCCAGGGTGGACAGCGCGGCCAGCGGGCCGAAGTCGTCCTCGAACTTCAGACCCGCCCAGGAGCCGGCCTCGTTGAGCAGGTCCGTGGGCACGCCGATCGTGAACGCCACCTGCAGCCCCGCGTAGATGAGGGCGCAGATCGCGATCGACAGGATGATGGCCAGCGGGATGTTGCGCTTGGGGTTCTTCGACTCGCCGGCCAGCTCGATGGGCTGGCGGAAGCCGGTGTACGCGAAGACGATGCCGGCGGTGGCGACGGCCGTGAGGACCGCGGCGAAGCCCTTGGGCGCGAACCCGTGGGAGGTGAAGTTCGCCGGCGTGCCCATCTTCGTGGTGGTGAGCGCGCAGAAGAGGAAGACGACCACGACGAGGACGATCATCGCGAGCTTCCACCACACGAGCCCGTCGTTGATACGGGCGAAGAGCTTGACGCCGAAGAAGTTCAGGGCGGTGAAGACGGCCATGAGCACGATGCCCACGCCGATGCCCATGGGGGTCAGGACGTGCGCGGTGGTGCCGGAGGCCGACGTGACAGCCTCGGTGAATGGCGCGAACTTCGTCGCGTACGTCAGCACCGCCTCCACCTCGATGGCGGGGGTGGCCGCGGCGGCGATCCACATGACGAAGCCCAGCGCGAACGAGGCGAGCGAGCCCCACGTGAGGTGCGGGTAGCGCACCACGCCGCCGCTGACCGGGAACATGGGGCCGAGCTCGGCGAAGCACAGGCCGATCGCGAGGATCATGACGCCGCCGATGAGCCACGAGAACAGGGCGGCGGGCCCCGCGATCATCGAGGCGTTGTAGGCGCCGAACAGCCAGCCGGAGCCGATGATCGAGCCCACGCCCATGAACGTCAGGGAGATCATCCCCAGGTTGCGCTTGAGGGCGGGCTGGTCCTCGAAGCCCTTCTGCTTCTGCGGAGCCACTTCGGCATCCGACATGGTCTCTCCTCGAGTCGGCGACAGGATCGCCCCGACGGGCACGGGAGGCTCTGCAGGGGGCAGAATCGCAGCCGTTCGACCGTCGAAGCGAGCGCCACGCTACGCCCGACCGTTGGGTAATACAACTCACATGCCGTTGCGGGGGTCACTTTTTCGCGGCGGTCAACAATGGCGGTCCGTAGTGACGGCCACCAGGGCGGCGCGCTCGGAGCCGACCGGGCGGCGGCGCGGGGCGGTGCCCCTCAGCGCAGCTCGTGGGCGCGGTCGGCGCCGCCCTTCTTGTTCGAGGACTCCTGGCCGCGCGCCTTGAGGTCCTTGCGCAGCTCGCGGGGCAGGGAGAACATGAGGTCTTCCTCGGCCGTGCGGACCTCTTCGACGTCTGCGTAGCCGTAGTCGGCCAGCAGCGCGAGCACCTCCTCGACGAGCGCCTCGGGCACCGACGCCCCGGAGCTCACGCCCACGGTCGCGACCCCGTGGAACCAGGCCTCGTCGATCTCGCGGGCGAAGTCCACTCGGTAGGCCGCCGCCGCCCCCTGCTCGAGCGCCACCTCGACGAGGCGCACGGAGTTCGAGGAGTTCGCCGAGCCCACGACGAGCACGAGGTCGGCCCCCGGCGCGATCTTCTTGATCGCGACCTGACGGTTCTGCGTGGCGTAGCAGATGTCGTCGCTGGGCGGATCGGACAGCTGCGGGAAGCGCTCGCGCAGGATCTCCACGGTCGCCATCGTCTCGTCGACGCTCAGAGTCGTCTGCGAGATCCACACGAGCGGCTCCTCGCCGGGCACCTCGACGGCCCGCGCCTCCTCCGGGGTCTGGACGAGTGTGATGGCGCCGGGCGCCTCACCCATCGTGCCCTCGACCTCCTCGTGGCCGGCGTGGCCCACGAGCAGGATGCGGTAGCCGTCGCGGGCGAACCGGACGGCCTCCCGGTGGACCTTGGTGACGAGCGGGCAGGTGGCGTCGATCGTCGTGAGCTCGCGCTCGGCGGCCTCGGCGTGCACGGCCGGCGCCACCCCGTGGGCGGAGAAGACGACGCGGCCGCCGGCGGGCACCTCAGCGGTCTCGTCGACGAAGACGGCCCCGCGCTCGCTCAGCGTCTCCACGACGTGCCGGTTGTGCACGATCTGCTTGCGCACGTAGACGGGCGCCCCGTAGAGCTCGAGCGCCCGCTCCACCGCGATGACCGCCCGGTCGACCCCGGCGCAGTAGCCGCGCGGCGCGGCCAGCAGGACCCGCTTGGCGCCCCCGCGGGGCGGGCGGATCTCGGCGGGCGCCGCGCGCCGGCGCGGCAGCGCGGGCACGGGAACGGTCACGGAGGTCACCCGTGCAGTCTAGGAAGGCCGTGTCCGGACCGCACGCTAGACTGCCCCCACACGCAGGATTCCCACGCAATGAACAGGCGGTGAGCGGTGGCCCAGCGCATCTCCGGCACCCCCGGCACCCTGGGCGCGGCGCCCCCGGAGGCGCTGCCGGCCACGGCCGGTGAGACCTCCCCCGAGCAGCCCTGGCCCCTGGCGCTGCTGAGCGCCAACATCAAGCGCTACATCGACCGCATGTCCGCCGTGTGGATCGAGGGCCAGGTCATCGAGTTCAACCGGCGCGGCAAGGTCTCCTACCTCACGCTGCGCGACCTCAACGAGGAGATGTCGCTGCCCGTCCAGGTCTTCGCCAACGTCCTCGACCGGATGCCCGCGGTCCCCGAGCCCGGCGCCCACGTCGTCGTCAACGTCAAGGCCGACTTCTGGACGAAGGCCGGGCGGCTGTCGATGCGCGCCAACGACATCCGCGCCGTGGGCCTGGGCGAGCTGCTCGCCCGCCTCGAGCGCCTGCGCGCGCAGCTGGGAGCCGAGGGCCTCTTCGACCCCGCCGCCAAACGGGCCCTGCCCTTCCTGCCAAGCCGCATCGGGCTCATCACCGGCCGCGATTCGGACGCGGAGAAGGACGTCGTGCGCAACGCCCGGCTGCGCTGGCCCGCCGTCGACTTCGAGATCCGCGAGGTCGCCGTCCAGGGCAACGGCGCCGTGGGCCAGGTCATGGGCGCGCTGGCCGAGCTCGACGCGGACGCGGGCGTGGACGTCATCATCATCGCCCGCGGCGGCGGCAGCCTCGAGGACCTCCTGCCGTTCTCCAACGAGGCGCTCATCCGCGCCGTGGCCGCCGCGCAGACCCCGGTCGTCTCCGCGATCGGCCACGAGGCCGACCGCCCGCTGCTCGACGACGTCGCGGACCTGCGCGCCTCCACCCCCACGGACGCGGCCAAGCGCGTCGTGCCCGATGTGGCCGAGGAGCAGCTGGGCATCCTCCAGGCCCGCGCGCAGCTCGACGGAGCGCTCGACCGGCTGCTGGCCCGCGAGGCGGCGGAGCTCGCCGCGCTGCGCAGCCGGCCCGTCCTCGCCGAGCCGCTGTCCATGATCACCGGCCGCGAGGCGGAGGTCGCGGCGCTGCGGGAGCGCGCCCTGCGCGCCCAGACCACGGGGCTGGCCCAAGAGGCCTCCGCGATCGAGCACCTGCGCGCCCAGGTCCGGGCGCTCTCGCCGCTCAAGACGCTCGAGCGCGGCTACGCGGTCGTCCAGGACGAGGCCGGCGCGGCGATCCGCGCCGCCGCCGAGGTCTCGGCCGGCCAGCCGCTGCAGGTCACCGTCGCGCACGGTGCGTTCCGGGTCGCCGTCACCGGCGACGCTGCGGATGCAGACACCGCTCATGCCGGCGCCTCACGTGCGAGCGCCGCCCACGCACGCACCGCCGATGGCGGCGCCGCAGACACCGGCGCAGACGATTCCCCCACGGCAGATTCCCCCACGGCCCCGGCAAGAGAAGAGGACTGAGATGGCGAAGACGGAGTCAGCGAACGCGAAGGCCCAGCGGGAGGCCGGGCAGGAGCCCACGGGCGACGTGGAGCTGCGCGAGGAGCTCGCCGCACTGAGCTATGAGCAGGCCCGCGAGGAGCTCGTGACCACGGTGCGCCGCCTCGAGGCGGGAAACCTGCCCCTGGAGGAGTCGCTCTCGCTGTGGAAGCGCGGCGAGGCCCTGGCCGACCGCTGCCAGGCGTGGCTCGACGGCGCCCGGGAGACCCTCGAGCAGGCCCGCGCCGAGCAGGCCGCGGACGACTGAGCCCCCGGGGCACTGGCTCGGGGAGGCACTGACTCACTCGGGGAGGCACTGAAGATGGTACTGAACCCGGGGAACCGCGCCCCGGAAGCCGAACCGGGGGAACTGCGGCGGCTCAGGCGGCCGCGCGCAGCGTCCGCGCGGCGAGGTCCTCGAAGCTGTCCCACTGCGCCGTGCCCATGAGGATGACGGTCGTGTCGCCCACGGTGCCCACGAGCGCCTGCTTCTGATCCGGCTTCTCGAAGCGGTCGAAGGCCACCGTGCGCCCCTGCGGGCCCGCAACCTTCGACGTGCCCGTCTGCGCGGCGTCCTCGCCGACGATCGAGGTCGCCCACGCGGCCGCATCGGCGCCCGGCTGCGCCTGGCGCAGGGCGATCCACTGCTGGCTCGGGCCCACGTAGGAGGCGTACCAGGTCTTGAGCTCCGGCTTGCCCATCTGCTCGAGACCGGCCTCGTTGCTCGACCAGCCCTGCGGCAGCGCCGGGGCGGCGGGGTCGAAGCCGGCCTGCCCGGCGGCGGCGCTGGCCTCCGCGGCAGCGTCGACGGTGCGGGTGGGGTCGCCCTGGGGCTGCGGGGCGATCATGAGCGCGACGAGCACGAGGGCCATGCAGGCGGCGAGCGCGATGACCATGTTCACCCAGTTCGACTGCATGCGGTTGCGCCGCATCTCCTCGCGGGAGCCGGGCTGGGGCTCCGCGGCCGGCTCCGCCTGCGCCGCGGGGATCTGGGATTCGCTCACGGTCCCATTGTGCCGCCGCCCACCGCGCCGGCCAAAAGCGCACGGCCGGGTGGCACAATGAGTCCCATGACTGAGACGACGCCGTCCGAAGACTCCCCGTCCACCGCGCAGCAGGCGAAGGCGGCGCCCGCCTCGCCCAAGGCCCACCACAACGGCGGGCGCGCCGATTCCGAGCCCGTCGCGGTGACCGACGCCTGGACTCAGCGCCTGCGCACCCAGGAGGGCGAGCCGGACCGCAACCTCGCACTCGAGCTCGTGCGCGTCTCGGAGGCCGCCGCCATCGCCTCCTCCCCGTGGGTGGGGCGCGGGGACAAGCTCTCCGCCGACGGCGCCGCGGTGGCGGCCATGCGCAACGTCATCTCCACCGTCCGGATGGACGGCACCGTCGTCATCGGCGAGGGCGAGAAGGACGAGGCGCCCATGCTCTTCAACGGCGAGGCGGTGGGCGACGGTCAGGGCCCCGCCGTCGATGTCGCCGTCGACCCGATCGACGGCACGACGCTGACCGCCAAGGGCATGCCGAACGCCATCTCCGTCATGGCCGTGAGCGAGGGGGGCTCGATGCTCGACCCCTCGGCCGTGTTCTACATGGAGAAGCTCGTGACGGGCCCCGCCGCCGCGGACTCCGTGGACCTGCGCCTGCCGGTGGCGGAGAACATCCGCCGCGTCGCGAAGGCGAAGGGCACCCCCAAGGACATGTCGTCGGTCACCGTCGTCATCCTCGACCGCCCGCGCCACGAGTCGCTCATCGAGGAGGTCCGGGCGGCCGGTGCGCGCATCAAGCTCATCTCCGACGGCGACGTCGCCGGTGCGATCGCCGCCTGCCGGCCCGGCACGGGCATCGACATGCTCATGGGCATCGGCGGCACGCCGGAGGGCATCATCTCCGCCTGCGCGATCAAGGCGCTCGGCGGCGTCATCCAGGGCCGGCTGTGGCCGCAGTCGGACGAGGAGCGCTCCGCGGCGGCAGCCGCGGGCCTCGACGTCGACCGCGTGCTCAACACCGACGACCTCGTCACCGGCGACAACACGTACTTCGTCGCCACCGGCATCACGGACGGCGACCTGCTCGACGGAGTTCGCTACGACGGCCAGTCCGTCCTGACGAACTCGCTCGTCATGCGCTCGCGCTCGGGCACCGTGCGCAACGTCTACGCCGAGCACCAGCTCGCCAAGACCCACTCCTACGTCGAGGCGGCCGAAGAGGCCGCACGACGGGGCCTCGTCTGATGCCCGAGCCCACCTTCGCCACCCCGCGCGCCGCCTACGACCGGCTGCTCGAGGGCAACGAGCGCTTCGTCTCCGATGTCCCGGAGCATCCCAACCAGGACGCCTCGCGCCGCCGGGCGCTGGCCTCCGCGCAGGCCCCGTTCGCCACGCTGTTCGGCTGCGCGGACTCCCGCGTGGCCGCGGAGATGATCTTCGACGTCGGCCTGGGTGAGATGTTCGTCGTGCGCACCGCGGGCCAGGTCACCGACGGCGTGACGATCGGCAGCCTCGAGTACGGCGTCGAGGTGCTCGGCACCCCGCTGCTCATCGTGCTCGGCCACGACAGCTGCGGGGCCGTGACCGCGGCCGTCGACTCGTTCGCCACCGGCGACACCCCCGGGGGCTTCATCGCCGACGTCGTCGCCCAGCTGCTGCCGTCCGTGGTGCGCGCCCGCGGCAACGGGATCGACGACGTCAACGGCACCGTCGAGCAGAACACGATCGACACTGTGGACCTGCTCTACAACCGCTCGCGGATCCTGCGCGACGCGGTGGACTCCGGGCGCCTCGTCATGCTCGGCATGACCTACCACCTGGGCGATGGCCGCGTTAAGGTGGTCGCGCAGACGCCCGCGGACGTGCCCGCGGCACCCGCGCCCTAGCGCACCCGCCCCTCCCGCGCCCGCCCGTGCGGGCCGTGGGCGCCGGTCCGCGCCCACCCACCCCGAGTAGCCGATCCGAGGAGATCACTGTGAGCGAGAAGTACCGCATCGAACACGACACGATGGGCGAGGTCAGGGTGCCCGCCGATGCCCTCTACCGGGCGCAGACGCAGCGCGCCGTGGAGAACTTCCCCATCTCCGGCAAGACCCTCGAGCGCCAGAACATCGCGGCGCTCGGCCAGGTGAAGAAGGCTGCTGCCCGCACGAACGCGGAGCTCGGAGTCATCGACGACCAGCGCGCGCAGGCCATCGCGGACGCAGCGGACCGCGTCATCGCCGGCGAGTTCGACGACCAGTTCCCCATCGACGTCTTCCAGACCGGCTCCGGGACGTCGTCGAACATGAACGCGAACGAGGTGCTGGCCACGCTCGCCTCGCGCGCCCTCGAGTCCGATGGCGTCGACGTCCACCCGAACGACCACGTGAATGCCTCGCAGTCGTCCAACGACGTCTACCCCACCTCCGTCCACGTCGCGGTCACCCACGCGCTGGTCAAGGAGCTCAAGCCCGCCATGGAGACGCTCGCGGCGTCGCTGGAGAAGAAGGCCAAGGCCTTCGCCGACGTCGTGAAGTCCGGGCGCACGCACCTCATGGACGCCACCCCCATCACGCTGGGCCAGGAGTTCAGCGGCTACGCCGCGCAGGTGCGCTACGGCATCGAGCGCATCGAGTCGGCGCTCCCCCGCGTCGCGGAGGTCCCCCTGGGCGGCACCGCCGTGGGCACCGGCATCAACACCCCCGACGGCTTCTCCGGCCGCGTCATCGAGCTGCTGCGCGAGCAGACCGGCCTGCCGATCACGGAGGCGCGCAACCACTTCGAGGCGCAGGCCAACCGCGACGGCCTCATCGAGGCCTCCGGCCAGCTGCGCGGCATCGCCTACAGCTACATGAAGATCTGCAACGACCTGCGCTGGATGGGCTCCGGGCCCAACACGGGCCTGGGCGAGATCCACATCCCGGACCTGCAGCCGGGCTCGTCGATCATGCCGGGCAAGGTCAACCCCGTCATCTGCGAGGCGACGATCCAGGTCGCGGCCCAGGTCGTGGGCAACGACACGACCGTCGCCCTGTCCTCGACGAACGGCGCGTTCGAGCTCAACGTGGGCATCCCCGTCATGGCCGCGAACCTGCTCGAGTCCATCCGCCTGCTCGCCAACGCCTCGGCCGTCATGGCGGAGAAGATGATCGACGGGCTCGAGGCGGACGAGGAGCGCGCGCGCTTCCTCGCCGAGGCGTCCCCCTCGATCGTCACCCCGCTGAACAAGGTGATCGGCTACGAGGCGGCCGCGAAGATCGCCAAGCACGCCGTGGCCAACAAGATGACGGTCAAGGAGGCCACGGTCGACCTGGGCTTCGTCTCCGACGGCCAGATCTCCGAGGCCGACCTCGACCGCGCCCTCGACGTCATGTCGATGGTGGGCGAGTACAACCGCTGAGCCGCAGAGCCGACCCGCCGCCGCGCGCGGACCTCGCCCGGGGTCCGCGCGCGGTCGCATTCACACGAGTTCGAGGTCCTCGAGCACCTCGGTGACGAGCGCCGCGATCTCCGAGCGCTCCGAGCGGGCGAGCGTGATGTGGGCGAAGAGCGGGTGGCCCTTGAGGCGCTCGATGACGGCGGCGATGCCGTCGTGTCGGCCCACGCGCAGGTTGTCGCGCTGGGCGACGTCGTGGGTGAGGACGACCCGCGAGCCCTGCCCTATGCGCGAGAGCACGGTGAGCAGCACCGTGCGCTCGAGGCTCTGCGCCTCGTCGACGATGACGAACGCGTCGTGGAGCGAGCGGCCGCGGATGTGGGTGAGGGGCAGCACCTCGAGCTGGCCGCGGTGGACGACCTCGTCGATGACGCTGCGGCTCACCAGCGCCCCCAGCGTGTCGAAGACCGCCTCCGCCCACGGATTCATCTTCTCGCCCTCGGAGCCCGGGAGGTAGCCCAGGTCCTGCCCGCCCACCGCGTAGAGGGGGCGGAACACCATGATCTTCTCGTGGCTGCGGTCCTCGAGCACGGCCTGCAGCCCGGCCATGAGGGCGAGCGCCGACTTGCCCGTGCCCGCGCGCCCGCCCAGGGAGACGATCCCGATGCTGGGGTCTGCCAGCAGGTCGAGCGCGATCCGCTGCTCCGCCGAGCGCGCCCGCATCCCGAACAGCTCCCGGTCCCCGCGGACCAGGCGCAGCCGGCCGCCCGGTGCCACCCGGGCCAGCCCCGAGCCGCGCGGGGAGGTGAGCACGAGCCCGGTGTGCACGGGCTCAGCGGCGAACTCGGGGGCGTCGATGCGGCCCTCGGCGTAGAGCTGCGCCATCCGCTCGGCGCTCAGGCTGGCCTCGGCCAGGCCCGTGAAGCCCGCATCGGCGGCCAGCTCCGCGCGGTACTCCTGGGCCCGCAGCCCCAGGGCGGCGGCCTTGATCCGCATGGGCACGTCCTTCGTCACGACCGTGACGGCGCGGCCCTCGGCGGCCAGGTTGCGGGCGACGGCGAGGATGCGCGTGTCCGCCGCCGCGCGGTCGAAGGCGACGGGCAGGCCCTGCGGGTCGACGTGGTTGAGCTCGACGCGCAGCGTGCCGCCGGCCTCCCCCACCGGCACCGGGGCGTCGAGGCGGCCGGCGTCCGCGCGCAGCTCATCGAGCAGGCCCAGCGCCCGGCGGGCGGTGAAGCCGAGCTCCGGGTGGTCGCGCTTGGCCTCGAGCTCGGCCACGACGGTGAGCGGGATGACCACCTCGTGCTCGGCGAAGCGGAGTGCGGCGCGCGGATCGCTGAGCAGCACGGAGGTGTCGATGACATAGGTGCGGAGGTCCATGGGCTCCCCTGTTCCCTGGGCGCCTCGCGCAACAGCGGCTGCCGCGCAGGGCGGTGGCGGTCTGGGCACGTGCTGCCAGCCGTGGTCCGCACGGCGCTTCCCCTCGCCGCGGCGGTCCGCTGGCCGGCAGCTCCCACGCTAGGGCGGGGCCGGGGCGCGGGGCGGCCGCGAAACCCGGCGCCGCGGTGACGATCGGGTGAATAGGAGCGGGCGAGCCCGTTCGAGCCTCAGCGCGATCGCGCCTCGGGCACGGGGGGCGGCGGAGCCGCTCAGCGGCCGAAGCGGCGGGAGCGCTGGGAGAAGTTGCGCAGCGCGCGCAGGAAGTCCGTCTTGCGGAAGTCGGGCCAGTAGGCCTCGCAGAAGTAGAACTCCGAATAGGCCGACTGCCACATCATGAAGCCGGAGAGCCGCTGCTCGCCGGAGGTGCGGATGATGAGGTCCGGGTCGGGCTGGCCCTTCGTGTACAGGTGCGCGGAGATCTGCTCCTCGTCCAGTCCCTCGATCGCCGCGTCGACGTCCGCCCCGGAGTCGCGGGTGGCCCGCAGCCAGGAGCGCAGCGCGTCGACGATCTCCTGTCGCCCCCCGTAGCCCACGGCGACGTTGACCCGCACCCGGTCGCCCGGCGCGGCTCCGGAGCGCTGCTCGGCGGAGACGAGGCGCAGGCGCAGCGGCTCGGGCAGGAGGCCCAGCTCCCCCACGAGGTTGACGCAGTAGCCGGCGGTGTCCGCGATCGTGTCAACCATGTCCGCGATGATCTCCGTGAGGACCTCGACCTCCGCGGCGGAGCGGGCGAGGTTCTCGCGCGAGAGGACGTAGAGCGTGACGACCTCGACGCCCACCTCGCCGCACCAGCCCAGGAACTCGACGATCTTGTCCGCGCCCGCGCGATGGCCGTTCTCCGTGGTCGTGCCGAATTCCTTCGCCCAGCGGCGGTTGCCGTCGGTGATGACGCCGATGTGCTTGGGCACCCGCTCATCCGGGATGAGCTCGTTGGCGATCCGCTTGTCGTAGAGGCGGTAGAGCCACGACAGCGCCGATCCGGCCACGGGCCACCCCTCCTCTCCACCAGCGGATTTCCTGCGCACAGCCTACAGCGGCCGCCTGCAGGCCCCCGCGCGGAGCCCCGGCCCCCGGCTGGGAGTCCAGCCGGGAGCCTGGCCGGGAGCCCCCCGGAGCCCAGGCCCCTGCCAGGAGTGCCGCCTAGACTGGGGCCATGACGACGTCGCCATCGCACCGCGCTTCCCGGGCAGACCGGCCGGACGAGTGCGTGCGCGCCGGGGACGCTCCGCAGCCGCAGCCCGCGGCGGGGTCCGAGGCGCCCCAGCGACGGACCGGCGGGCGCCGCGGCCGCGCGCTGCGCAGCGAGCTCTTCAAGCTCAGCGGCCAGCTCAAGCCCAGCTGGCGCGGCTGGATCCACGCCGGGGCCTTCCCGCTCGCCGTGCTCGGCGGGCTCGTCCTCGTCATCCTCTCCCCCACGATCGCCTCGCGGCTGGCCGCCGCGGTCTTCGCGCTCACGGGGATGATGCTGTTCGGCACTTCGGCGGTCTACCACCGCGGGCGCTGGCGGATGCGGATCCGGCTGCTGCTGCGGCGCATGGACCACGCGAACATCTTCCTCATCATCGCCGGCACGTACACGCCGCTGGCGGTGCTCATGCTGCCTCGGCTCGAGTGCATCGTCCTGCTCACGATCATGTGGGCCGGCGCGGTGCTGGGCGTGGCGTTCCGGCTGCTGTGGACCACTGCCCCGCGCTGGCTGTTCGTGCCGGTCTACATCGGCATCGGCGCGGCCGGCGTGGGCTACATCCCCCACATCTGGCGCGCGAGCCCCACCGTCGGCATCCTCGTGGTGGTCGGCGGGGCGCTCTACATCGCGGGCGCGGTCATCTACGCGCTCAAGCGCCCCAACCCCGCGCCCGCGCACTTCGGCTTCCACGAGATCTTCCACACCTTCACGGTGCTCGGCTACGGCTGCCACCTGGCAGCCCTCATCGTCGCCGCCGTCATCACGAGCCCGGAACTCGCGTAGCGGCACAGCCCTCGGCCCGCCTCGAGCAGAGTGTGCCCGACCGCAGGGTGCCGCGTCGCTGGACGGCTGGGCTGCGGTTGGACTGCAGGCCGTTCGGCACGTGCGTCCCCGTCCCTCGCGTTCGGGGCTGAGGCTGACGGGTCCGTCACCACGGCGAGGCACCCCGTAGGCCCCGTTCGAAGGACCGGCCGGGTCGCGGTGCATTCGGCCGGGCTCAGCGCTGCGCGGTGGCCGGCCTCAGCGCTGCGCACCCGGCGTCCTCAGCGCTGCGCGGTGGGGGGCTCCTCGTTGCGCTCGGGGTCCTCGGCCGTGGCCGCGCCATCGCCCGCGGCGGTGTCCGCCTGCGCGTCGACGCGATGGGCGGGCACCGCATCGCCGCCGTCCTTGGGCCGGATGCGCGGGCGGCGCTCGATGGGGAAGTGGGAGACGGTGTGGGCATCGTCGGCCGCCCGCACCCGGCGCACGCGGCGCGTGGCGTCCCGGATGAGGAAGACCGTGAGGATCGCGACGAGCGCCGTGGCGATGAAGCCGATCGTGCCCGGCGTGACCTGGGCGGGGTCGGAGTAGTGCACCTGCGTCCCCGGCGAGGTGGTGCCGGCCGGCGAGGGCCGCTGCGCGAGCACGGCCAGGGATCCCAGCTGGGCAATCGCGCTCATGCGCGCTCCTCCCCCGCAGCGCCCGCGGTGCCAGAATCGCCCGCCGCGGTGCCGTGAGCGTCGGCGGAGTCCCGCTGGGCGCGCCCCAGGGGCGCCTCGAAACCGGCCGCCTCCAGCGCGCGGCCCAGCTCACCGTCGGGCACCCGGGTGCCGTCGTCGCGCACGACCCCGGCGAACAGGTCGTCCTCGACGAAGTCGCGGCGCTGAAGCGGCGGGCGGCCGGTGTCGTCGAGTGCGAGCTCGAACTCCTCGGTGGGCCAGTAGCGCTTGGCTGCGGCGCGGACGTCGGAGAAGAACCCGCCCTTCGGATCGATCTGGGTGGCGTGGGCCAGCAGCGCCTGCTCCGCGCGCTCGGCGAAGGCCCCACTGGGCACCCGCGTGGACAGCCACGTGTCGCGCTTGGCATCGCGGTCGCGGTAGTTCTCCAGCAGCTTGCCGAACGGCGACTCCACACCGTCGGCGAGCATCTGCTCGTGGATCGTCAGCCACTTGCGGGCCGAGAGGTCCTGGTTGTAGTAGACCTTCTGGACCTGCCATGCCTCGCCCAGCTCCGGGTGGTCATCCGGATCCGCCGCGGCGGCCACCGCGGCCATGGTGACGAAGTGGTTCTTGATGTGGTCCGGGTGGGGGTAGCCGCCCTGCTCGTCGTACGTCGTGACCACCTGGGGGCGGAAGCGGCGGATGATGTTGACGAGCGGGCGCGCGGCCACCTCGGTGGGGACGCGCCAGAAGACGCCGTGCGGGACCTGCTCGTCGAAGTCGCCCTCGGGCAGGCCGGAGTCCACGAAGCCCACCCAGTCGTGCTCGGCGCCCAGCAGCTGCGCGGCCCGGGCCATCTCCCGCCGGCGCAGGCCCGCGATGTCGCGCTGCGCGGTGGGGCTGTCGGCCAGCGCGGGATTGAGGATGTCGCCGGCCTCGCCGCCGGTCATCGTCGCGATGCGCACCTGCGCGCCCAGCTGCGCGTACATCGCGCTCGTCGCGGCGCCCTTGGAGGATTCGTCATCGGGGTGGGCGTGCACGGCGAGCAGCCGCAGGCCCGCGTACGGCTGGGCGCCTCGGGGCTGGGTCATAGGGGGTCACCTTCGGTCTGCGAGGACGAGCGGCACGCCTGGCCGGCGCGCAAACGGGACTACCCTAGACTAGTACGCCGCACCCGGCGGGCCCCACAGCGGACGGCCAGCCGCGGCGGCGCACCGCACAACGGCCCCTGCCACGGAAGGCGACCCCCAGCCAGCGATGACCGCCCAGGACACCCTCCCCGAGCGCTACGGCCGCGCCCCCCGCGCGCCGCGGCCCCCGCGCCGCAGCCGGCGCGCCGCCGTGCTCGCCGGCTGCGGAATCCTCGCGCTCATCGCCGTCGTCGCAGCCCTCGCGTTCTGGCCGGACGACCATCCGGTGGACCCGCAGGACGCGGGCTACGACGTGCGCGATGCCGCGCTCACCGTCGTCTCGCTCGCCGTGGTGCCCGATGAGCGGCGCACCGTGCGCTGCGGGGTGCGCGCCATCAACGAGTACGAGGCGGTCGTAGGCTACCGGGAGGTGGCCGTGGGCCCGCGCGCCGGGGCGAGCACCACCGACCCGGTCCACCTGCGCGTCGAGGTGTCCACCACGCAGCGCGCGGCCACCGGCAACGTCGACCACTGCTGGTTCGAGGACTGAGGACCGCCGGCCGGAGTCCTGCCGGGCCGAGGCCCGCCGGGCTCGGCTTCGCGCATCTCCGCTCCGCCGGCTCGGTTCCGCTTGCCTGGGCACTGCCGGGCTGGGCGCCGGTGGCCCGGGCATTGTTGGCCCGGGCATTGCTGGCCCGGTCATTGCTGGTCTGGGGGCCGAAGTTCGACTAGACTCGACAGTTCAGCAAGACGCGAGCGTCCCGGGTGCCTCCGGTGCCCGGGACCTCTCATTGCCGCAGGCGACTGCGGCAGACGACGACCGCCGCCGTGCCCCGCACGGCGGCTCAGCCAAGGAGATGAGATGACCGAGGAGACCGCGGACGACCAGACGTGGCTGACCCAGGAGGCATACGACCGGCTGACGAAGGAACTCGAGCAGCTCTCGGGCCCGGGCCGCCAGGAAGTCGCCGAGCGCATCGAGGCCGCCCGCGACGAGGGCGATCTCAAGGAGAACGGCGGCTACCACGCGGCGCGCGAGGAGCAGGGCAAGCTCGAGGCGCGCATCCGCCAGCTCGAAACCCTGCTGCGCAGCGCCAAGGTGGGCGAGGCCGATGCCGACACCACGAAGGTGGCCCCGGGCAAGATCGTCGCCGTCGACATGGGCGGGCGTGAGATGCGCTTCCTCCTGGGCTCGCGGGAGATCGCCGGCGATTCTGACATCGACGTCTTCTCCGAGAAGTCGCCCCTGGGCGCGGCCGTCAACGGCGCGAAGGTGGGCGACGAGGTCGAGTACGAGGCCCCGAACGGCAAGACCATGAAGGTCACCGTGTCGAAGGTGGAGGCCTTCGGCTGAGCATGGCGCGCCGCCGGGCCGTCTGAGCTCGGGCAGCCGGAAGGGGCCGCACACCACGTGGTGTGCGGCCCCTTCCGTGCCTCCCGCGCCTAGGCCGAGGCCTTCGCGCGCTTGCGCTCGGCCTTCTCCTGCTTCTTGCGCTCGGCATCGGCCTGCGCCTCCGCGAGGATGTCCCGGCCGTGGAGGTAGAGCACGGTCGTGTTCGCCACCGCCATGAGCGGCACGGCGAACAGCGCGCCGGGGATGCCGAAGAGGAACCCGCCGCCCGTCACGCCCAGCACCACGGCCAGCGGGTGGACGGAGACGGCCTTGCCCATGATGAACGGCTGCAGGACGTGCCCCTCGATCTGCTGGACGGCGAGGACGACGCCGAGCATGATGAGCGCGGTGATCGGCCCCTGCGAGACCAGGGCGACGAGCACGGCGACCGCGCCGGTGAGGATCGCGCCGACGATCGGGATGAACGAGCCCATGAAGACGAGCACGGTGAGCGGGACCACGAGGGGCACCTGCAGGATGAACGCTCCCAAGCCGATGCCCAGCGCATCGACCGCGGCGACGAGGATCTGCACGCGGACGTACTGGACGAGCGACTGCCAGCCGCGCAGTGCGGCGCCCTGCGTCTTCTCCCGGGCCGGCACCGGCAGCATCCCGATGAACCAGTGGAAGATCTTCTGGCCGTCGTAGACGAAGAAGATCGTGGAGAACAGCACGAGGAACATGCCGGCGAAGAAGTCCGTGACGGACGAGGCGGCGCCCGCCACCCCGGAGAACAGCTGCCCCGAGCGCTCCTCGAGGAACGACGTGGCCTTCGCGAGGCCCTGGTCGATGTACTGCGAGATCTGGCTGGACTCGATGCCGAACGGGCTCGACTGCAGCCACGAGCTGATCGCCTGGAAGCCCGCCATCACCCGGTCGGAGAGGTCCGAGAAGCCGGAGTAGAGCTGCTGGCCCACCAGCGCGAGCAGCCCGAGCACGACGACGATGAAGCCGAGCACCGCGGCGATCGTCGCGAGCGAGCGGGGCCAGCGGTGGCGCACGAGGAAGCGCGCCAGCGGGGAGAGCAGGGCGCCGATGAGCAGGGCGATGAGCACCGGGAGCACGACGATCTTGACCTGCGCGAGCAGCCACCACAGCGCGGCGACCGCCGCGACGACGATGAGCGCCCGCCAGCTCCACGCGGCGGCCGTGCGCAGCGCGGGCGAGACGAAGGGCTCCACGCGCCCGCGCGCCTCGGCGCTGTCCGTGAGCGCGGCGGCGCTGGCCGTGGTCGCGGCGCTGCTCGTGGGCGCCGTGCTGTCCGCGGGCGCGGCGGCAGTGCCGGCGGGCGCCGCGGCGCCCGCACCTGCTTGCCGGTGGTCCTGCGCGCTCTCCGGCGCGCTGTCATTGCCAGAAGTCATGCGCCCCAGCGTAGTGCCTGGCCCGCGCCCCGGAGCCGCGGCGCCCCGCGCGGCTAGACTCGGAGCGTGAAATGGCCCCCTCGCCCGCTGCCCGCGGTCCTCGCGCTGGCCGCCGTGCCGGCCGCCGGCGCGGCCGGGCTCGCGGTCCTGCTGCGCTGGCAGTCACGGCGGATGCGCGCGCTCTTCGACGCCGATGCGGTGGGCCGGCCCGGCACCGGCACGTGGGAGCCGAGCGGGGCGTGGGTCGCCGGCGGCGCCGACATCGCCTTCGGCACGCCGGCCGCGGAGGAACTGGCCGTGCTCGCGGTGCTGGGCGACTCCTGGGCGGCTGCGGGCCCGGTCCCGACCCTCCCCCGGCTGCTGGGCCGCGGCTGCGCCCGCCTGCTCGGCGCCCCCGTGCGGGTGTGCAGCCTCGCCGGCCCCTCGGCCCGCGCGGAGGACATCGGCGCGCAGGTCCGCGCGCTGCTCGCCGACTCCCGCCTGCGGCGCTCGAAGGGCGGCGGGCGCGCCCCGCGCCTGGCCGTGCTGTCCATGGGCACGGCGGACCTCATTCACCCGATCAGCGGCTCGCTGTCGATCCCCGCGCTCACGAGCGCCGTCAACCGCCTCGAGCGGGAGGGCGGCTACACCGTCTTCGTCCTCACGTGCCCCAATCTGGGCCGCCTGCCCGGCAGCCGCCGGCCCCTGCGCACGGTGCTGCGCCGCAGCTCCCGGGTCCTCGCCGGCTCGCAGTGGCTCACCGCGCTCAGCGCGGGCGCCGTCCCCGTCTCCGCGTCCGAGGCGCTGCGCGGGACCGCCCAGCGCGGGCTCATCGACGCCTCCGGCCGCTGGCCGAGCGCACTCGGCCGGGCCCAGCTCGCCGCCGCCGTGCTCGCCCGCATCGCCGCCCACCTCGAGGCGCCCGTCGCCGTGGCGGCCTCGGCTGCCCAGCCCGCCCCCGAGGAGGAGGACGGTGCGCCTCAGTCCGCGGCGGCCCCGGACGCGCCCGCGGGCGCCGCCGAGCCGCCGCTGCTCGGCCTCCACGCCGATCCCGCGCCCGATTCCCCCGCCGAGCCCGATTCACCAGCCGAGCCCGCCTCGCCAGCGCTGCCCGACTACCCAGCCGGACCCGCCTCCCCCGCCGATCAGGAGCTGCCATGACCGATGTCCTCCTCGCCTCGACCTCGCCGTCGCGGCTGTCCCTGCTCACCGCGGCGGGCCTGGCGCCGCTCGTGAGCGCGCCCGGTGTCGACGAGGACGCCGTGGTCGAGCACGAGCGCCCGGAGACCGTGGCGGCGCAGGCCCTGCTGCTCGCCCACGCGAAGGGCGAGGCCGTCGTGGCGCGCCTGCTCGCCGGGGCCGAGGAGGTGCCCGGCGACCGGGATGACCTGCTGCTGCTCGCCTCGGACTCGCTGCTCGAGCTCGACGGGCAGGCCGTGGGCAAGCCCCACACCCCCGAGGCCGCCCGCCGCGTGTGGCAGCGGATGGGCGGGCGCTCGGCCGTGCTGCACACCGGCCACTTCGCCGCCCGCCTGCGCCGCACCGCCCCGGACGGCTGGCGGGAGGAGGGCCGGCGCGCGGAGCTGGCCTCGACGACGATCCGCACCGCGGCGCCCTCCCGCCGCGAGCTCGAGGACTACATCGCCACCGGCGAGCCGCTCGAGGTCGCCGGCGCGCTCACGATCGACGGCCTGGGCGCGGCCTTCGTCGAGGGCATCGACGGGGACCACACGAACGTCATCGGCCTGAGCATCCCGCTCGTGCGCCGGCTCGCGGCGGACCTCGGGATCGCCTGGACCGGGCTGTGGCGCGGCGACACGCCCGAGGCGCACTGAGAATTCGCCCGCGGGCTTTTGTCCGCCGGCCACAAAGGGTTTGCGCTTCGCCCTAGATTGTTCTCGTTCACCACCCCCGTCCCTCAGGAGCGCCGATGGCCAAGGCCGCGCACTATTCCACCACCGTGGACCGTCGTCCGTTCGAGCGCGTGCTCATCGCCAATCGGGGCGAGATCGCCCTGCGCGTCATCCGCGCCTGCCACGACCTGGGGCTCAGCGCGATCGCCGCGTACACCGAGCCGGATGCCGACGCGGACTTCGTGCGCTTCGCCGACGATGCGTGGCTGCTGCCGGGCACCGGCGCCGCCCACACCTACCTCAACGCGCCGGCGCTCATCGAGCTCGCCCGCCGCTCCGGCGCGCAGGCCGTGCACCCCGGCTACGGCTACCTCGCCGAGTCCCCCGACTTCGCCCAGGCCGTCCAGGACGCGGGCCTCGTGTGGGTGGGCCCCCCGCCCGCGGCCATCGCCGCCCTGGGCGACAAGGCGAGTGCCCGCGCCGTCGCCGAGGCCGTGGGCGCCCCGATCGCCCGCGGCTCGGACGGCGCCGTCGCCGACGAGGCCCAGGCGCTCGCCGTCGCCGCGGAGATCGGCTATCCCGTGGCCGTCAAGGCCGTCTACGGCGGCGGCGGGCGCGGCTTCCGCACCGCTGCGAGCGCCGAGGAGCTGCCCGCAGCGCTGGCGGCGGCCCGCCGCGAATCGCAGGCGGCGTTCGGGCGCTCCGAGTGCCTCATCGAGCAGCAGATCGTGGGCCCGCGCCACATCGAGACCCAGTGCATGTCCGACGGCGAGACCGTGCTCGTCGCCTCCACCCGCGACTGCACGCTGCAGCGGCGCAACCAGAAGATCATCGAGGAGGCGCCGGCATTCGGCCTGAGCCCGGAGCAGGAGACGGCCCTCGCCGCGGCCTCGCGCGATGTGCTCGCCCGCGTGGGCTACGTGGGCGCCGCGACGTGCGAGTTCCTGCTGGGCACGAACGGCGTGCTCAGCTTCATGGAGGCCAATGCGCGCATCCAGGTGGAGCACACCGTGACCGAAGAGGTCACGGGCGTCGACCTGGTCGCCTGGCAGCTGCGCGTGGCCGCCGGCGAGGCGCTGCCCGCCGCGTTCCCCGCCCCCCGCGGCCACTCCCTGCAGTTCCGCATCAACGCCGAGGATCCCGCGCACGGCTTCTTCCCCGCCACCGGCCAGATCGCCGAGCTCCACGAGCCGGCCGGGCCCGGCATCCGCATGGACTCCGGCGTGCGCCCGGGCACGGTCGTGGGCACGGACTTCGACCCCATGCTCGCCAAGCTCATCGTCACGGGCGAGGACCGCGCGCAGGCGCTGGCCCGCGCCCGCCGGGCGCTCGACGAGTACGTGCTCACCGGCGTGGCCACCCTGCTGCCGCTGCACCGCGCGCTCGTCGACGAGCCCGCCTTCGCGAACGAGCTGAGCGTGTCGACGGACTGGCTGCAGAAGGAGTACATGCCGCGCTTCGCCGGACCGGCGGCCGAGGAGGCGCCGCGCGAGCAGCCGGCGGCCGATTCGCTCGACGTCGTCGTCGAGGTCGACGGCCACCGGCTCACCGTCAAGGTCCCCGCTGAGCTCGCCCGCCCCGCCGACCCGGGGGCCAAGGCCAGCGCCGGGCGCCTGCGCCGCAAGGGCTCGCGCCGGGCCGACGACTCCCCCGTGCTCGCCGCCCCCATGCAGGGCACGATCGTGAGCATCGACGTCACCGCCGGCGATGACGTGGAGATCGGCGACCGGCTCGCCGTCATCGAGGCGATGAAGATGGAGCAGCCGCTCACGGCCAAGCGCGCCGGCACCGTCTCCGAGGTGCTCGTGGGCTCCGGCGAGGCCGTGCGCGCCGGCACCCCGATCGTGCGCTTCAGCGCCTGACGCCCGGGCGCTCAGTCACCGCCCGCCGGCCCGCACTGCATGCGCAGGGGCCCCGCACCGGATCCCGGTGCGGGTCCCCTGCGCGCGGCTGCCGGGCGCCTCAGCCGCCGCGGTGGTGGAGGCGGCGGGCGGCCTCGGCCAGCGAGCCGCTGAGCGAGGGGTAGACGACGAACGAGGCGGAGAGCTGATCGACCGTCAGCCGGTTCTCCACCGCCATCGTCAGCGGCATGATGAGCTCGCTGGCCTTGGGGCCCACGACCACGCCGCCGAGCACCGAGCCGGAGCCGCGGCGGGCGTAGATCTTGACGAAGCCGTCCGTGATCCCCTGCATCTTGGCGCGCGGGTTCGTCTGCAGCGGCTGCATGACGGTCTCGATGTCGTGGCGGTTGTCGTCGTAGGCCGCCTGCTGCATGCCCACCGTGGCGATCTCCGGGGCGGTGAAGACATTCGAGGCGACGTTGCGCAGCTTGAGCGGGGAGACCGCATCGCCCAGCGCGTGCCACATCGCGATCCGGCCCTGCATGGCCGCCACCGAGGCCAGCGGCATGACGTTCGTGCAGTCGCCCGCGGCGTAGACGCCGGGCGCGGAGGTGCGCGAGACGCCGTCGACGACGATGTGCCCGCTGTCCTCCGTCTGCACGCCCGCGGCGTCGAGGCCCAGCTCCTCCGTGTTGGGGATCGAGCCCACGGCCATGAGACAGTGGCTCGCCTTGACCCGCCGGCCGTCGGCCAGCGTGACGACGACGCCGTCGTCATCGCGCTCGACGGACTCGGCGCGCGAGCGCGAGAGCACGGTCATGCCGCGGCGCCGGAAGGCCTGCTCGAGCACCTCGGCGGCATCCTCGTCCTGGCCGGGCAGCACCCGGTCGCGGGAGGAGACGAGCGTGACCTTCGCGCCGAGCGCGTTGTAGGCCGAGGCGAACTCAGCGCCGGTGACGCCCGAGCCCACGACGACGAGGTGCTCGGGCAGCTCGGTGAGGTCGTAGAGCTGGGTCCACGTGAGGATCCGCTCGCCGTCCGGGACGGCGGTGGGCAGCTCGCGGGGGTGGGCGCCGACCGCCACGAGCACGGTGTCCGCGTCGAGCGTGTACTCCGTGCCGTTCTCCTCGACGATGTCGACCCGGCGGTCCCCCACGAGCGTGCCGGTGCCCTTGATGAGCTTGATGCCCGCAGCGGCGAGCGCATCGCGGATGTCGTCGGCCTGGGCGCCGGCGAGCCTGTGGATGCGTGCGTTGATCGCCTCGAGGTCCGCGCGCACCGCGGCGCGCCCGTCGTCCTCCCGGGGCTGGCCGTCACTGTCCTCCTCGACGAGCCGGATGCCCAGCTCCTCGGCCTGGCCGAGGTCGACCATGACCTCCGCGGTGGCGATGAGGGACTTCGAGGGCACGACGTCGGTGACGACGGCGGCGCCGCCGGCGCGGCTGCGCTCCACGAGCATGACGTCGCCGCCCAGCTGCGCGGCGACGAGGGCGGCCTCATAGCCGCCGGGGCCGCCGCCGATGATGACGACGCGGTTCTGCGAGGGATCGAGTACATTCTTCACGGGCCCATTGTGTCAAAGGACGCGGGCCGGCTCGAAGCAAGCGCACCCTTACCCGCCCGGGGTCGGCCATTGCCCCTCGTCACCTGCCCGATGCCATCGCCGCGGGCCGCAGCGCACGGGCGCGCGGGCCGCCGCGGCCGCCCGCGCGCGGCCTCACTGCCCGACTATGCGCCCGCCGTCGCGGTGGAGGGCGAGGATCTCCTCATAGCTGCGGGCGTTGGCGAGCACCCGCTCGATGTCGGCCTCGCCCATCTCCCGGCGCACCTTCGCCGGCACCCCGGCCACGAGCGAGCGGGGCGGGATCTCCGTGCCCTCGAGGACGACGGCGCCCGCCGCGACGAGGGACAGGCTGCCGATGCGGGCGAGGTTGAGCACCGTGGAGCTCATGCCGATGAGCACGTCGTCGTCGATGACGCAGCCGTGGACGAGCGCCCGGTGGCCGATCGAGACCCGATCGCCCACGACGACGGGCTTGCCCGGATCGGCGTGCATGACCGTGTTGTCCTGCACGTTCGTGCCCCGGCCGATCGTGATGGAATTGCGGTCGGCGCGCAGCACGCAGCCGTAGTAGACGCCCGAGCCCGCCCCGATCCGCACATCGCCGATGAGCGTGACGCCCGGGGCCACGAACGCCTCCGGGTGGATGCGCGGGCGCCGCCCGTCGATCTCGATGAGGCGGACGTCGGCCAGCTCGCCCACCCGGCGGCCGGACGGACTCGGGGCTGCGGGAGTCTCCATGGTCCGAGTCGACCACATTCGCCCGCCGCGCACAACGGCCCGGGCGCATCTTGCGCCTCGGGACCGGATTTGCGCCCTGGGCCGCGGATGGCCGATCATACCCTGTCAGTGATTTCACACTGCCGGACTCTTGTGCGCCGGGGGCGCATGTGTGAATCTGTTTGCAGTTGATCCCACAATCATCCAGCTCCCGCTGCCCTGCGGCGGTGCCGTCGTGTTCGTCCGCGGTGTGAAGCTGATTCGCCCCTGAAAGGACACCATGGACTGGCGCCATCGCGCGGCTTGCCTCAACGAGGACCCCGAGCTCTTCTTCCCCATCGGAAACACCGGCCCCGCCCTCCTCCAGATCGAGGAGGCCAAGAGCGTCTGCCTGCGCTGCGAGGTCGCGGAGCTGTGCCTGCAGTGGGCCCTCGACTCCGGCCAGGAAGCCGGAGTGTGGGGCGGCCTGAGCGAGGACGAGCGCCGCGCGCTCAAGCGCCGCGCCGCGCGCGCCCGCCGCGCCGGCTGAGCCGGCCGCCGCGCCCGCGGCTCAATCGCTCCTGAGGGGGACATCGATGATCGCTTCGGTGCCCCCCTCTTCGCGTGCCCGCCACTCGATGGTCCCCGCCAGGTCCGTGCTGATGAGCGTGCGCACGATCTGCGTGCCGAGCCCGGTGCCGGGCCCGCGCTCGGGGTCGAGCCCCGCGCCGTCGTCGGCGACGACGACCCGCAGGCGCTCGCCGGTGCGCTCCGGGCTCACCCACACGTGGGCGGGCCGGCGCTCACCGGCCGCGGGGGTCGCACCGGCCTCAGCGGGCTCCGCCGCGGGGGCGGGGAAGCCGTGCTCGATCGCGTTGGCGACGAGCTCGGTGAGCGCGAGCGCGAGCGACGTCGCGTCGCCGGATGAGATCGAGCCGAAGCTGCCCGTGCGGCGCAGGCTGATCTCCACGTGCGGGCCGGCCAGCTCGGGGGTCAGCCGCAGCCCCTTGTCGACGATCTCGTCGAACTCCACCGTCGCGTCGATGCCCTGGCTGAGCGCGTCGTGGACGACCGCGATGATCGAGACCCGGCGCATCGCCTCCTGCAGCGCATCGCGGGCCTCCCCGCTGCTCATCCGCCGCTCCTGCAGGCGCAGCAGGGCCGAGACGGTCTGCAGGTTGTTCTTCACCCGGTGGTGCATCTCGCGGATCATGACGTCGCGGCTGAGCAGCTCGCGCTCGCGGCGCCGAATCTCCGAGATGTCGCGGGCCAGCACGACCGCGCCCGTGCGCAGGCCCGCGCGGGTGAGCGGGATCGCGCGCAGGGAGACCGCGATCCGGCCGGACTCGATCTCGCTGCGCCAGGGGGCGCGGCCGGTGAGCACGAGCGGCAGCGATTCGTCGACGGGCCGGTGCTGGTCGACGAGCCCGGAGACGACCTCGGCGAGGTAGCGGCCCTCGATTTCCCCGTCGTGGCCCAGCCGATGGATGACGGAGACCCCGTTGGGCGAGGCGTAGCGGACCCGCCCCTCGCGGTTGAGCACGATGAGCCCGTCGCCCACGCGCGGCTCGCCGCGGCGCGCCCCGGAGGGGGCGTCGAGGTCCGGGAAGGCGCCCTCGGCGATCATCGCGAGCAGCGCGTTGGCGCACGAGCGGTAGTTGCGCTCGAGCCGCGAGCCGCCGCTGCGCCGCTGCTCCTCACTGTGCCGGGTGAGCACCGCGATCGGCCGGCCGCCGCGCACGACGGGGATCGCCTCCGCGCCGGCGAGCTCGTTGGCATCAGCCGGCGCGGCGACGACCGCTGCCTCACCGCAGGCCCGCTCGAGCAGCTCGGTCTCGGCCGGGGTGGACAGGGCGCCCACCTCGTCGTGCGGGTAGACGGTCGTGCCCGTGGTGGGCCGGCAGTGGGCGACGATGCGGAAGCTGCCTGGCTCGCCGGCGACGGGCACCCACAGGACGAGGTCGGCGAACGAGAGATCGGCGATGAGCTGCCAGTCGCCCACGATGAGGTGGAGCCACTCGACGTCGGTGCCGTCGACGATGCCCTCGGCCGCGAGCTGTTCGGTCAGCAGCGACACGTCAGGAGTTCTCCGCCTGCCACACGGTCGAGCGCACGATCGAGCGCATCATCCGCAGCAGCACCGACAGCGGCGCCTGGTCGACCTCGTCGAGCTCGCGGACCTCCTCGATCGTGGCGAGCACCTGCTCGAGCGCGTACTCGTTGCTCGTGCGCCACTGGGCAATGCGGTCGTCCGCGCGCTCCGCGGGCGTGGGCCGGTCCGACTCGGTGGAGCGCAGCACCGCGATCGCGATGGAGAACACGGCCTGGTAGTAGTCGTCGCGCAGGGCGCCGCGCGCGAGCGCCGTCCACCGCGAGCGGCGGTCGAGCTGGCCCACGAGGTCGAGGATCGCGGCCCCGGAGAGCAGGTCGGTCACCGCGTAGTAGACCTCCGCCACGTCCTCGGCCTCGAGGCCCGTGCGCTGGGCCGCCTGCGCGATGTCGAGGAGGGCGAACTCGTCGAGCAGCCCCGCGGCGCGGAAGGCGAGGCCCTGCGGTACGCCGGCCCCGACGTAGGCGGCGGCGTGGTCCTCGAGGTCGCTGCGGTCGCGCCCGCGCAGCATGCCCGGCACCGACTCGCGCAGCGCCGCGACCACCGGGCGGTAGGCGGCGATGCCGTCCTCGACGTCGAGGGCGTCGCTGGCCTGGTGGATGAGCCACCGCGAGCCGCGGTCGAGCAGGCGCACGTAGTTGTTGATGAGCTCGTTCTGTACGTGGGCGGGCACGACGTTGTCGAGCGCGCAGATCTCATCGAAGTGCTCGTCGAGGTCGAAGACCGCCGAGACGACCGAGAACGCGCGCGCCACCTGCGCCACAGACGTGTTGGCCTCCTCCAGCAGGCGGAAGACGTAGGTCAGCCCGCCGCGGTCGACCATCCGGTTGACGAGCCGGGCGGTGGCGATCTCGCGGTGCAGGGGGTGGCGCTCGAGCGCCTCCCCGTAGCCGCCGAGCGCGGCCGGGAAGTAGGCGCGCAGGTGGGCGCGCATGAACGGCTCGTCCGGGACCTCGGAGGCGAGGATGCGCTGGACCGCGTCCATCTTCACGTAGGCGAGCAGCACGGCGAGCTCGGGGGACGCGAAGCCGCGCCCCGCCTCGGCGCGGCGCGCGAGCGCCTTCGAGTCCGGCAGGAACTCCACCGCCCGGTCGAGTCCCGCATTGCGCTCGAGGTAGCGCAGCAGCCGGCGCTGGGTGCCCAGCATGGCCGAGGACTGCTCGCGGGCATCGCCGAGCGCGGTGTTCTGGCTGTAGTTGTTGGCCAGCACGAGGTCGGCGACCTCGTCGGTCATGGACAGCAGGACCTCCTCGCGGTCCGCGGCGGCGACCTCGCCCGCGTCGATGAGCCCGGAGAGCAGCAGCTTGATGTTGACCTCGTGGTCCGAGCAGTCGACGCCGGCGGAGTTGTCCACCGCGTCGGTGTTGATCTGCACGCCCGCCAGCGCCGCCTCGACGCGGCCCAGCTGGGTGGCGCCCAGGTTGCCGCCCTCGCCCACGACCCGGGCGCGCACCTCGGCTCCGGTGATGCGGATCGCGTCGTTGGCCTTGTCGCCCACCTGCGAGTCCGTCTCCGACTCGGCGCGGATGTAGGTGCCGATGCCGCCGTTGTAGAGCAGGTCGACGGGCGCGCGCAGGATGCCCTGGATGAGGTCGCCCGGGGCCACGCGGCCCGGCTTCATGCCGAGCGCCTCGGCGGCCTCGGCGGAGAGCACGACGGACTTCGCCGAGCGCGAGTAGACGCCCCCGCCGGAGGAGATGAGGGAGCGGTCGTAGTCCTGCCACGAGGAGCGCGGGACGTCGAAGAGGCGCCGGCGCTCGGCGAACGAGGCCTGCGGATCCGGGTTCGGATCGATGAAGATGTCGCGGTGGTCGAACGCGGCGATGAGCTTCGTGTGCGGGCTGCGCAGCATGCCGTTGCCGAACACGTCGCCGCTCATGTCGCCGATCCCGACCGCCGTGAAGTCCTCGGCGTCCGTGTTGACGCCGAGCTCGCGGAAGTGGCGCTCGACGGACTTCCACGCGCCGCGCGAGGTGATCGCCATGGCCTTGTGGTCATAGCCCACCGAGCCCCCGGAGGCGAACGCGTCGCCCAGCCAGAACCCGCGCCGCTCGGCGATGCCGTTGGCGACGTCGGAGAACTTCGCCGTGCCCTTGTCGGCCGCGACGACGAGGTAGCTGTCGTCGCCGTCGTGGATGACGGTGCGCTCGGGGTGGACGGTCTGCGTGCCCTCGGCGGTGGGCACGAGGTTGTCGGTGACGTCGAGGAGGCCGTTGATGAAGACCTCATAGGCGTGCTGGCCCGCCTCCGCCCAGGCCTGCCGGTCGACCGCGGGGTCGGGCAGGCGCTTGGGGAAGAAGCCGCCCTTCGCCCCGGTGGGCACGATGAGCGCGTTCTTGACCATCTGCGCCTTGACCAGGCCGAGCACCTCGGTGCGGAAGTCGTCGCGGCGATCGGACCAGCGCAGGCCGCCGCGCGCCACGGGCCCGAAGCGCAGGTGGACGCCGGAGACCTCGGGCGAGTACACCCACATCTCCAGCGCGGGCTTGGGCTTGGGCACGAAGTCGAGCTCGTTCGGGTGGATCTTGAACACGCTCGCCTCCGGCAGGGACCCGTCGGCGGGCTGGAAGACGTTCGTGCGCACCATCGCCGTGATGAGGTCGAGCACGGCCCGCAGCACGCGGTCCGCGTCCAGGCTCGAGACCCCGGAGAGCTCGTCCTGGATGCGCTCGCGGATCTTGTCGATGTGCTCGGCGCGGGTGCCTGCGACGGGCAGCAGCTCCGGGTCGAACTTCGCATTGAAGTAGCCCACGAGCAGCGCGGAGATCTCCGGATTGGAGGTGAAGACCTGGCCCATGTAGGGGTCCGAGTAGGAGAAGCCGGCCTGGCGCAGGTAGTGGGTGAAGGCGCGCAGGATCGACACGTCCTGCCAGCGCAGGCCCGAGACGATGAGGCGGTCCATCCGGCCGGACTCGCGCTTGCCCAGCCAGCCGGCGACGAACGCCTCCTCGATGCGCTCGAACTCCGTCTCCGGGACCTCTGCTTCGAACTCGAGGCCGAAGTCGTAGATGTAGCGATGGGTGCCGTCGGCGAGGGTGAGCTCGTAGGAGCGCTCGTCGAGCAGCTGCGCGCCGAGGTTCGACAGGTAGGGCAGCACCTGCGTCAGGCCCGCGGGCTCGAGGCGGTAGAACGCGAGGCGCAGGCGCCTCTCGTCGGTGCCGAACTCGCGGTGGACGCGCACGAGGGGCTGCGCGTCCGAGGCCAGCGATTCGAAGCGGGCGACATCGGCGACGGCATCATGGGGGGTGTTGTGCTCGAGGTAGCTGGGCGGGAACGAGGCGGCCCACAGGTGGGCGCGCTCGAGCGCGCGGGAGGTCAGCTTCGTGTCGGAGGGGGCGAGGTATTCGCGCACGTCCTCGTGCCACGAGCGCACCGCCGAGCGGATGCGCCCGGCCACCCGGTCCGGGGCGATGTCGGGCAGCAGCTCGTCGCGGGCCGCGCGCACGACGAAGTGGAGGCGGGCGAGCGCCGAGTCGGTCAGCAGCACGTCGAAGTCGACGCTCTCGGCCCGGTAGAACTCGCGCAGCACCTTCTCCACGCGCATCCGGGAGGCGGTGTCGTAGAGGTCGCGGGGGACGTAGACGAGCACGGAGACGTAGCGCTCGTAGGCATCGCGGCGGATGAAGACGCTCGACTCGCGCTTCTCCTGGAGGTCGATGACCGCGAGCGCGACGTCGAGGATGTCCTGCGGATCGGCGTGGAAGAGGTCATCGCGCGGATACGTCTCGAGCACGTCGAGCAGCTCGTTGCCGGAGTAGGAGTCGCGCGCCAGCCCCGAGTTGCGCAGCACCCAGGAGACCTTCTGCTTGATGACGGGGATGTCGAGGACCGAGGCGTTGTACATCCCGGAGGTGTAGAGGCCCACGAAGCGCCGCTCCCCCACGATGTTGCCCTCGGCGTCGAAGGTCTTGACGCCCAGGTAGTCCATGTAGCCGCGCCGCACGAGCTGCGAGCGGGAGTTGGCCTTCGTGAGCACGAGGACGTGGCGGTCGAGCGTGTGGGCGGCCACCGCGCGCGAGAGCGGCGAGCTCGTCGTCTCCCGCAGCGTCGAGATGCCCAGCGCCGTGTCCGGCACCGGCTCGAGCGTCGTGTTGCCGGCCGAGTCCTCGCCCAGCGTGTACTCCCGGTAGCCCATGAAGGCGAAGCGCCCGTCGAGCCAGTCGAGCAGGTCGGCGGCCACCGCGGCCTCGTCGGCGAGCTCGGCGCTGGGCGCGTGGGCGCGCAGCTCGGCGGCGATCTCCTCCGCCTTGCCGGCCATCGCGTCGCGGTCGTCCTCGGCCGCGGCGACGACGGTGATGATGCGCTCGAGCTCCTCGGCGAGCTCCGAGAAGCGCTCCGCGGGGACCTGGTCGATCTCGATGCGGATCCACGACTCGATCCGGCGGGCGGTGTTGGACATGCCCGGGCGGATCACGGGCAGCGCCGAGGTGGCGGTCGACATCCGCTCGACGTCGTCGGGGTCGACGATCGTGAGGTGGCCCCCGGCCCGCTCCGTGACCGGCTGCGGGTGGTGGACGGCGCGGATCGCGTAGCCCGCGCCGGTGAGGTCGGCGACGAGGGAGGACAGCAGGTAGCGCATATCGCGCACGACGATCGCGATGACGGTGCGGTTGCCGCTGTAGTCGGCGTCGCCGGGCTCGGGATTGCGCAGCTCGATCGCCGGACGGTCGCCGGTGAAGCGCTCGGCGAGCTCGAAGTGCCGGCGCGCGCGCTCGGCCATGGCGCGCGGCCCCTGCGCGGAGTACTCGCCGCGGTCGATGCGGAAGAAGTACGACGACAGCAGCCCGGTGGGGGGAATCTGCCCCGTCAGCTCCGTCCACGCACGTGCGATCTCGGTCGCGTAGACCTCGGTCACGATGTCACCTCGTTGCTCTCGCTTCACTCAGGGGCGTTCGTCGTCGATGCCCAGGCCTACTCTATGCGGTGGCGCGGGGTTCGGGGCGCCCGGCGGTCGCCCACGGGCATGCGCCGGGCGGCTGCGCGCGGTTCGCCGGGCCCCGCGCGCGGCAGGGGGCGTGACAGACTGGGGGCATGCGCTCGATCGACTTCACCACGCAGATCCCCCAGTCCCCCGCCGAGTTCCTCGCCGCGATGGCCCGCCCGGAGGCGTGGGACGGCGACGCCTCCCGCGTGGAGGGCACGCCCGAGGCCGGCCTCGACATCCGCGCCAGCGCGCCGATCGACGCGGAGGACGTGCCGGCGGTGGCGGTCAGACTCCTGCCGGCCGGGGCCGCGGTGCAGCTGCGCGTGCGCACCTCGCCGGCCAGCGCCCAGCCGGTCTCCGCCGACATCGACGCGCAGGTGCCCGGAGCGCCGGTGACCATGGCGGCGCGCCTCGAGGTCAGCGGCGGCGCGGGGGGCTCCGAGGTCGTCGCCCACGCCGATGTCACGAGCACGGCGCCGCTCATCGGCCCGATGATCGAGGCCGCGGTGTCGCCCTCAGTCGAGAAGATCCTGCGGCAGTCCATCGAGGACATCGCGCAGCTCTGAGGGGTCATACCACAGCAGGGCCGCCTCGCTCAGCGCCTGCGCGTCGGCCTCCTGGCCGCGCCCGAGGCGCGCTGCCAGCCCCGGCTCGTCGAGGTGGGCGCTGACGATCGCGATCTCCGAGGCCTCCGCGGGCGCCACCGCGACGAGGCCCGCGCCGAGCGCGGTCTCCTGCGCCCCGGTCACATCGACTGCGAGGACCGCGCGCAGCCGGCCGCCGGCCGCCGCCTCGCGGGCGGCGTGCTCGGCAGCGGCGCTGAGCGCGAGCCACTCCGCCTCCTCCAGGTCATCGCCGCTCAGGGCCCGGCCCGCGGCGTCCGGGGCGTAGGCGAGCGGGATCTGCGGGTCCGGCCAGGCGGCGGCCAGCTGCGGGAGGGTGAGGGGCGCATAGGCGCGAAGCGTCGTCATGGTTTCATCTTGCCCCGGCGGCCGCGGCGGCCGCCAGCGGCCCGCCGCGGCTGGGCGGCCCCCGGCACCGGCAGCTGCGCGGCGAGCTTCCGCAGCGCGCGGGAGAGCGCGGAGTGCGGCGCGTGCTCGGTCACGGTGCGGGCGGCCAGCAGCGCAGCATCGACGTCCGGGCGGGCATCGGGCAGCATGGTCGCGCCGACCACCCCCGCGAAGCGCTCGAGCGTCTCGGCGATCCGCCGCTCGGGGTCCGCACCCACCGCCTGGGCCCGGACCCGGTTGAGCACGATGGTGCACCGCTCGCGGAGCTCCTGGCCGCGCTCGCCCGCCAGCAGTGCGATGAGGCGCTGGAGGCTCAGGGGCTCCGCGCCGGCGACGATGACGACGTGGTCGGCGGCGTCGAGGACCGCGCGGGTGGCCCCGTGGCGGTCGTAGTGCGGGTCGGCGAACTCGTCGTCCGGGTCGATGCGGTCGGAGACATCGGCGACGAGGCACTGGGCGCGCTCGGCCAGGGCGCCGAGCACCTCGGCGAGCACGCCCGGGCGGATCTCCGGCCAGCGCTCGGGGCGGCTCAGCCCGGTCACGAGGCCCAGCCGCTGCGACAGCGGCACGATGTGCGCGCCCACCTGCTCCGCGTCGAGCGGACCGGCCGCCGCGGCGCGGCACAGCGCCGCCAGGTGTGGGGCGTCGTCGAGGATGCCGAGCATGGGCGCCTGGGCCGCCGCGACGGTGTCCGCGTCGACGAGGACGCACTCCACGGACTGGGCGAGCGCATGGGCGAGGCCCGCCGCGACCGTGCTGCGCCCGGGCGCCGATCCCGTCCCCCAGACCGCGATGAGCGGAGCGCGGCGGGCGCCGGAGCCGCCCGCCGGGGGCGCGGCGGGCTTGGGTGGGGCCTCGAGATCGGCGGCGCAGTCGCGCAGGGCCGCGGCCAGCGCCTCGGGCTCAGCCCACGGGGAGACCGTGTGGCGCACGCCCCAGCGGGCGAAGACCTCGGCATCAGCGCCGAACCCCAGCACCTTCGCGCCGCTGCCGAGCAGGCGCCGGACGACCTCGGCGTCGGCACCGGGGAAATGCCTGCTGAGAACGGCCACGGAGCCCTGGCCCGCCTGGGCCGCCGCGAGGAGGTCGACGTCGTCGGCGGGCCGCGCGAGGACCTCGACATCGGCCAGGCCGGTGAGGGCGGCCACGAGGCCGGCCTCGAACTCGACGTCGACCGCGACGATGGCCCCGATCATCGGCCGGCCGCCGGCTCCGGCACCGCGACGACGGCCAGGCGCTCCCCGGCCCCGACCGCGGCGAGCACGCCGGAGAGGGCGGCCGTCGGCACGAACACCTCGATGCGCGCACCGCGGTCCGCCGCGAACCCGCCGTCGTCGCGGGTCACCGCGATGACCTGGGCCGTGCGCAGGATCTCGTGGGGCTTGGCGCCGTCCTCGTCCGGGGTCGCCCACACGTCCACGCGCGAGCCCGCGCCCACCGCGGCGGGCAGCGCATCGGCGGCGGCCAGCGCCATGACCCGGCCGGCCAGCGAGTCGGGCGAGGCGAGGCTGCCCGCCGGCAGCAGCTCGCCCTTGCGCACGGCCGAGAGCACCGTGGAGCCCTCCGGAATGCGGGTCGCGGACGGGATGTAGGCGGCGGCGCTCTCCCCCTCGGGCAGGCGGACCTCGAGGGGGACGAGGTCCTCGGGCGCGATGACCGCACCGGGGACCAGCGGCGTGCCGGCGGCCCAGACGGTGGTGGTGCGGGCGGCGGCGCGCACGACGTACCAGGTGCCCAGCAGCGAGGCGAGGACGAGGACGGCGCCGATGAGCACGCGCGGATCGCGCCAGCGGGGGCGGCGGAAGCGGGAACTGCCGTGCGTCGGCATGTCGAACTCCGATGTCCGATCCCCAGGCGCGCCCGGAGATGCCAAATACGATCAAGAGCTATTATCGAGCGACAAACACGGTTCAGGCAAGACCAGGATCATGCGATTTCGGCAGTGCTTCGGCTTCGCCGGGCGCCCGCACCGCCGGTCCTGCGACTGCTCCGGAATCGGAATGCTATGCACACCCCCGGCGAAAGGGAACCCCATGGTCGTCGAAGCCCGCTTCCTGCCCCTCACCGACGTCGCCGAGATCCTCAACGTCTCCGCCGCCCAGGCCCGCGCACTCGTGCGCTCCGGGGAGCTGCGCGCCATCAAGGTGGGCGGCCGCGGCCAGTGGCGCGTGGAGAAGTCCGAGCTCGAGGACTACATCCAGCGCATGTACCGCCAGACCCAGGCCGAGGTGGAGTCCGGCACCGAGGTCTGAGCCGCGCCCCTCAGCAAAGCTCAGCACCCCTCAGCGCAGCTCGGCCACGAGCTCGATCGCCGCGAAGGGGAGGACGTCGAACCCGTGGGCCCCGCGCAGCTGCACGTAGTCGCGGGCCACCGCATCGAGGGCGCCCTCGGAGCTCCCGCCATCGGAGAGCTCGACGCGCACGGCCCTGCCCTCTGCGGTCCACTGGCGCAGGGGCGCGCCCATCGACAGGGCTGAGATCCCGCGCTCGCCGGCGTGCGCGCGCCCGCGCAGGCGCACCCGCACCAGGCGGGCGGCATTCACGAGCACGCGCAGGCCCGAGGCGCCATCACGCACGATGCACCACCCTCGACCCACCGCGGTTAGGCGGCCCGCCGCCGAGGCGCGCGCGGTGCGCAGCTCGACGGGGCGCCCCACGCTGCCCGCCAGCCGCGCGGCCAGCTCGCTGTCGGCATAGGCCTCGGCGACGAGGTCCGAGTAGCCGCCCGCCCGCTCGTGGGCATCGCGGCCCTCCTCCGCCGCGGCGAGGTCCGCGAAGAGCGCGTCGAAGCGCTCCGCGGCGGGCTGCCGATGGCCGGTGGCCGGGCCTGGAGGACTGACGGGTGCGGTTGGAGCGGGCGGGGCGGCTGGGGCGGCGGGGGCGCCCGGCTCGGCTGGCTGGGCCTGCGCCTCGCCCCCGCTTCCCACGGGCGCCCCGCCGGTCGCGTGGCCGTCGTCAGAAGGGATCATCGCCCCATCATGCGCGCACCCAAGCGCCACCACAAGCGCTGAGAATCATCTATTGACATCAAACTGCATCATTTGGCACAGTATGGCGCACACAGCGTCGATGGGGTGGTTGTCATGGTCGGGCGGATCGTTCTCTGCAGCGCGGCCCATGCCGCCCTCACGGCCGCGCTGGCGGTGGCCGCACCCGCCCTTGCCGAGGCCGCCTGGCGGGGAGACGCCGCCGCTGCCGCGGTCCTGGGCTTCGGCGCCCTGGTGGTCGCGGCCGGGCTGCGGGTGCACCTGTCCGCGGTGTGCCTCCTGGGCTGCGCGCTGCTGCGGCCGGTGAGCCCGCGCGCGGCACGGCGCGCCGCCGCATGGGCCGTGGCCCTCAGCCCGCGCCTGCTGCGCGTCGCGGCCGCCACCGCGGTGGCGGGCAGCCTGGGCGCCGGAGCGGCCGCCGCGCAGACACCGGCCGCCGCACCCGCCGCGCAGGCCACGGCGGCGCAGGTCGGCCGCGCACAGTCGCCGGCACCGGATCCTGCCTCCCCCGGCTGGCCGCTCACCCCACGGGCAAGCATCCCGCAGCCCACCGCCGCGACTGTCGACGGGCGGGTCACCTCCCCGGGCTGGCCGCTGACGGACCCGCCGGCCTCCACGCCGACGCCTGCGACGCAGGCAGCCTCGAATCCGGCGACCTCGAAGCCACAGCCTTCGAAATCACAGCCCTCGAAGCCCGCACCGTCCAGTCCACCGGCCTCGGACGCTCCCGGCGCCGATGCGACGTCACCGGGCTGGCCGATCACCGCGCCCCACGGGCCCGGAACGCCCACGGCCCCCGCCGACCGCCCCTCCACGGCCGATCCCTCCCAGCCCCAGCACACGGAGCGGGAGACGCGGAAGGCCGACCGTGCCCGGGAACCGCACCGCACCGAGGGCGAGCGCACGAGCGGCCGGAAGGCCGGGCCGCGGGACCACGGGCATGCCCGGCGCACCGTCGTCGTGGTCGAGGGCGACAGCCTGTGGTCGATCGCGCAGCGGACGGCGCCCACGGCATCGAACGCCCAGACCGCCCGGCGGGTCGCCGAGCTCTACCGCGCCAACCGCGCCCGGATCGGACCGGACCCGGACCTCATCCTGCCGGGACAGAGATTGGACATGCCATGACACAGGAACTGACGCTGCGCAGACCGCACCGCGAGGCCGCCGCCCAGCAGCGCGCGCACCCGCTGGCCCGCCGGCGCGCGGAGCCACTGCCCCCGGAGCCCGCCGACGACGACCTGCAGCGCACGGCGGCCTCACTGGCCCTGGCCGCGGTCGAGGTGCTCCACGGGCTGCGCGCCCTGCGCGCGATCGCCCGCTGGTTCGAGCCCGCGCTACTCGAGCGGATCCGCGTGAGCGCCGAGCTGCGCGCCGAGCTCAGCCGCACGCAGGCGCCGCAGCACCTGGGCTTCGCACCGGGGCGGCCGCGCATCTGCCGGATCAGCGAGGACATCGTCGAGGCGTGCGTCGTCATCCGCACGCGGCGCCGCCACCGGGCGGTGGCCCTGCGCCTCGAGACCCATCGCGGCCGCTGGATCGTCACGCAGCTGCTCACCCTGTAGGCGGCACAGTTCGCGGGCGGCGGCGCCATCTGCGGGCGGCAGCGCCCTCGCCTCGGCAGGTGACCTGGGCGCCCCACCGGCAGGCGCGGTGGGCACCGGACCGGCCAGCGCGGTGGCCAGCGCACCGGCAGCCCGCGCTGGGCAAGGCCGGGGCGCCTACCGCTTCTTGTTCTTGGCCCGCCGCTCGGCGCGGTTGGCCGGGGCCTGCCGCGCACCGCGACCACCGGACCCGCCAGTGGACCCGTCGGCGCCCTCGTCGACCTCCTCGGCATCGCCGGTCTCGGACGGCGCGGAGAGGTGCATCTCCGGCTTCTTGGGCTTGAGTTCCTCGGCCTCGACCTCGACGAAGTCGTCGCTCGGATCCTCGGGATCCTCCCCCGGGTTCATCGACACCGTGACCTCGAGCTTGTTCGTCAGCCGGAAGACGTCCTCCTTCATGCCCTCCTGCATGGTGTTGAACATCTCGAAGCCCTCGCGCTGGTATTCCACGAGCGGATCGCGCTGGGCCATCGCCCGCAGCCCGATGCCGTTCTTCAGGTAGTCCATCTCGTAGAGATGCTCGCGCCACCGGCGGTCGATGACGGAGAGCACCACCCGGCGCTCGAGCTCGCGGGTGGCCTCCTCGCCCAGCTCGGCCTCGCGGCGGTCGTAGGCGACATCCGCATCGGCCTGGAGCTCGCGGGTCAGGCGCGCGCGGTCGAGGTTGGCCTGGCCGCCCGCGTCCTCGACGAGCTCATCGACCGTGATCGTCGAGTCGTAGAGCTCGGAGAGGCCCTCGAACAGCCTGTCGAGCTCCCAGGTCTCCGGCGGGCCGGCCGTCGCCGCATCCACGTAGGCGCGGATGACGTCGTGGCGGAACCGCTCCACCTGATCGGTGAGGTCGGCGCCCTCGAGGACCTCGCGGCGCTCGTCGTAGATGACGGTGCGCTGGCGGTTGAGCACGTCGTCGTACTTGAGCACGTTCTTGCGCTGCTCCGCATTGCGCTGCTCGATCTGGGTCTGCGCGGACAGGATCGCGCGGGAGACCATCTTCGATTCGAGCGGCACATCGTCGGGCACGTTCGCCGTGGCCATGATCCGCTCGGCGGCGCCCGAGCCGAACAGCCGCATGAGGTCGTCCTGCAGCGACAGGTAGAACCGCGACTCACCCGGATCGCCCTGGCGCCCTGAGCGGCCGCGCAGCTGGTTGTCGATGCGGCGCGACTCGTGCCGCTCCGTGCCGAGTACGTAGAGGCCCCCGGCCTCGCGCACCTCGGCGGCCTCGTCCTCGACCCGCTCCTCGGCGGCGTTGAGGACGTCGCCCCACTGCGCCTCGTACTCCTCGGAGTCCTCCTCCGGGTCCAGTCCGCGCGCGGCCATCTCCGCGACGGCCAGGTGCTCGGCGTTGCCGCCGAGCATGATGTCGGTGCCGCGGCCGGCCATGTTCGTGGCCACCGTCACGGCGCCCTTGCGGCCGGCCATCGCGATGATCGCGGCCTCGCGCGCATGGTTCTTCGCGTTGAGCACCTCGTGCTCGATGCCCTTCTTCGCGAGCTTCTGCGAGAGGTACTCGCTCTTCTCCACGCTCGTGGTGCCGACGAGGACGGGCTGGCCCTCCGCGTGGCGCTCGGCGATGTCGTCGACGACCGCATCGAACTTGCCCTCGACGTTCTTGTACACGAGGTCGGACTGGTCCTTGCGCTGCATGGGCTTGTTCGTGGGGATCGGCACGACGCCCAGCTTGTAGGTCGACATGAACTCCGCCGCCTCGGTCTCGGCGGTGCCGGTCATGCCGGAGAGCTTGTCGTAGAGGCGGAAGTAGTTCTGCAGGGTGATCGTCGCGAGCGTCTGGTTCTCCGGCTGGACCTCGACGGCCTCCTTGGCCTCGATCGCCTGGTGGAGCCCCTCGTTGTAGCGGCGTCCGGCGAGGATGCGGCCGGTGTGCTCGTCGACGATGAGCACCTCGCCGTCGAGGACGACGTAGTCCTTGTCGCGCTTGAACAGCTCCTTGGCGCGGATCGCGTTGTTGAGGAAGCTGATGAGCGGCGTGTGGTCGGCGTCGTAGAGGTTGCCGATGCCCAGGTAGTTCTCCACTCGGTCGATGCCGGCCTCGAGGATGCCGATCGTCCGCTTCTTCTCGTCGACCTCGTAGTCGCGCTCGGGGCGCAGGCGCTTGACGACGTTGGCGAACTCGCCGTACCAGCGGTTGGCGTCGCCGTCGGCGGGCCCGGAGATGATGAGCGGGGTGCGCGCTTCGTCGATGAGGATCGAGTCGACCTCGTCGACGATCGCGAAGCTGTGCCCGCGCTGGACCATCTCGTCGACCGACCAGGCCATGTTGTCGCGCAGGTAGTCGAAGCCGAACTCGTTGTTCGTGCCGTAGGTGATGTCCGCCGCGTACTGCTTGCGCCGCTCGTCGGGGGTCATCTGCGAGAGGATGCATCCGGTCTCCATGCCGAGGAACCGGAACACGCGGCCCATGAGCTCGGACTGGTAGCCCGCCAGGTAGTCGTTGACCGTGACGACGTGGACGCCCTTGCCGGACAGGGCGTTGAGGTAGGAGGGGGCGGTGGCCACGAGGGTCTTGCCCTCGCCGGTCTTCATCTCCGCGATGTTGCCCAGGTGCAGGGCGGCCCCGCCCATGAGCTGGACGTCGAAGTGGCGCAGGCCCACGGTGCGCGCCGATGCCTCGCGCACGGCGGCGAACGCCTCCGGCAGCAGGGAGTCGAGGCTCTCGCCGTCCGCGTGGCGCTCCTTGAAGCGGTCCGTCTCCTCCCGGATCTGCGCGTCCGTCATCTCCTCGAACTCATCGGAAAGATTGTTGATCGCCGTCGCATAGTTCCGCAGCTTCTTCAGCGTGCGGCCCTCGCCGAACCGGAGCATCTTCTCCAGGATGTTGGCCACGTCTCTCCTAGCACCCGGCCGCCCGTGCGGCCGCAGACAACAGACTTGCGCCCCTCAGCTTAGCGTGGACTGCACCCGGCCAAGTCCCAGCCACCGCGCCAGTTCTTCGAGTTCCGCACTCAGGCGCGCGCGCAGCCGGGCCGGCACCGCGCCCGAGGCGCTCGGCCCCGTGGGCGCCCGGCCGGCGGGGCCGGCCTCGCCGGCCCGGGCACAGGGCTCCCAGTGGGCGCGGGCGCTCAGCGTTCCGGCGGCACGGTCGGCCACTGCGTCGACGCGTGCGACGAGCCGCTCGCCGCACAGGAACGGCATCACGTAGTAGTCGTGTTCGCGCAGGTGGGCAGGCGTGTAGATGGAGATCCGGTAGTCGAAGCCGAACAGCCAGGCGATGCGCCTGCGGTTGAAGACGAGCGGGTCGAACGGGGCGAGCAGGGCGCATGCGTCGACCGCGCGCGGCACGCGCGCCGCGTGCCAGCGGAAGGCCTCGCGGCCCGCAACCTCCACGGGGATCAGCTCACCGGCTGCCGTGAGCTCGTGGGCGGCCCGGCGCGCCTCGGCGACCGTGAGGCGGAAGTAGTCGGCCAGGCAGTCGAGCGACGCGACGCCCAGGGCCGCGGCGGCCTGCCGGATCAGGCCCTGGGCATCGTTGGACCGCCCGCCGATCCCGCGCGGCAGGCGCGCTCCGGCGCGCATGCCCGCCTGCGGATCGTCCGGGGGCCCGAAGCGCAGTTCCGGCGCTGGCAGGTCGGGGTGGACGTCGGCCGGGAGCGCGAAGACCTTCTCGAAGTGCTGGTTGCGCCGTGCCACGGACGCGCTGCCCGCGGCGAAGAGCGCCTCGAGGGCGGACTTCGTGCGGGTGGGATTCCAGCCCCAGTGGTCGCGGCGGCGCTCGGGCAGCCCGTGCTCGACGCGGCCCGCGAGCTCGCGGGCCGTGCCCGGGCCCTCGGCCAGCGCCGCGAGCAGCTCGCGCATGAGCCGGGCGAACGCCGCGCCGTGCTCCGGATCGGCCTGGCCGTAGTCGTAGCGGTACCAGTCCGCGCGGCGGCCGTCGAACATCGCGACGGTGCTGGGATGGGCATAGGCCGCGGCATGCGCCCAGTACTCGACGCCCATGCGCGGGGCCTGCCCGAGCAGCCGGTCGAGGGTGGGCTGCGGGTAGGCGCCCAGGCGGGAGAAGAAGGGCAGGTAGTGCGAGCGCACCACCCGGGAAACCGAGTCCACCTGGGACAGGCGCAGCGTGTCGAACACACGGCGCAGGGAGCGGGCATCGGCGGTGCGCGGCCGCGGGCCGGCAAGGCCGGAGGCGGCCAGGGCACAGCGCCTGGCCGCCTCCGGCGACATCGTCTGGGCCACGGGCTCAGTCCGCGGTCGCGGCGAGCTCCGAGTCGAGGGCGATGACCCCGTAGCTCCAGCCGCGGCGGCGGTAGACGACCGAGGGCTTGCCGGTCTGCTCGTCGATGAAGAGGTAGAAGTCGTGCCCGACCATCTCCATGCGGTTGAGCGCCTCCTCGAGCGCGATCGGGTCGGCCGGGAAGTTCTTCTCGCGCAGCAGCACGGGGGAATCGCCCTCGGCGGGCACCCGGCCGCCGGTGCGGTCCACGGTGGGCGGCTGCTCGTCTGCGCCCGGCTGGTCCGCGAGCTCGGCCTGGGCGGCCTCGAGATCGGCCAGCGCCTCGGCCGTCGACGGCGGGCGGTGCTTGCCCTGGCGGGAGACCTTGCGGCGGTCGCGGGCGCGGCGCAGCCGCTCCATGAGCTTGGCCCAGGCGAGGTCGAGGGCGGCGTGCTTGTCCGAGGCGCAGGCCTCGGCGCGCAGCACCGGGCCCTTGCCGATCACGGTGATCTCGATCCGCTCGGCCGTCTCGGGCTGCTTCGCGCTGGCCTCGTGCGTGACGACGGCCTCGACGCGCTGCGCGCGCGGCGCGAGCTGCTCGACCTTGGAGACCTTCTCCTCAATGTGAGAGCGGAAGCTGTCCGAGACGGTGACGTGCCGTCCCCTGACCACGATGTCCATGATGCTTCTCCTTTGCGCCGTCGGTTCCTTCGTCCCCGCACCGGGAGCCCCAGTACGGGGTGCCTTCATTAAATAACATCGCGCCCGCAAATGGGGGCTGCGACCACCGTGGCCTCGTGTGCCGCCCGGATGGCGGACCGCTGCGTCCCACGGCGCTCAGCCCGGCGGGCGGGGGCCGCCGGGGGCCAGCGCGACGACGGCGCAGGCATCGGGGGGCGCCTGCGCGGCCACCAGCACCCGCGCGGCCTCGGCGAGCGTGGCGCCGGTGGTGGCGATGTCGTCGACGAGGACGATCCGCGCGCGCCCCGGCCAGCGCGCGACGACAGCCCCCGTTCCGGGCCGCAGGCCGTGCGAGCCGCGCACGTTGCGCCGGCGCTGCCGCGCCCCGAAGCCCACCTGGTCGCGATGGGCGCGGACCTCGAGCACGGGCGCCGGGCGCGCCCGCAGCCCCTCGGCGCCGAGCACCAGCGCCGCCTGCGCGGCGAGCGCCGCCACGTGGTCGGCCCCGCGCCGGCGCACCGCCCGCCGGGCCGAGGGCACGGGGACGAGGAGCACCGGCAGAGCGGCCAGCGGGCGGGCCTCGAGCGCGCCCACGACGGCGCGGGCGAGGAGCAGGCCGAGGATGCGGACGAGGTCGCGGCGGTCGTGCTCCTTGTAGCCCACCAGCCCGGCGCGCAGCACCCCCGCGTACTCCCCGGCCGCCACCACGGTGCGCGTGCCGTAGCGCGGCACCTGGGAGATCAGCGGGGAGTCGAGGCCTGCCGCGCAGTCCGCGCACAGCGTCACGGTCTCCGCCCCGCAGCCCGCGCAGCTGCGCGGCACGACGAGGTCGAGCAGCTCCCCCAGCATCCGCGCCATCGCCCCAGCGTGCCCGAGCCCGCCCGCGGGCGCACCAGCGCCTCGGCGGCCTGTGGACAGCGGGGGCGGCTCAGCCGGCGTAGGCCGGATCGTAGGCCTTCGCGTCGACGATCTTCTGCCACGAGCCGCCCGAGTACGTGTAGAGCGAGCCCCCGGCGGTGCCCACGCGCACCGAGCGCAGGTCCTCCGCTGCGGCGATGCGCGCGGCATCGGAGATCGTGCCGAGCGCCGAGGCGGGCCCGGAGACCTGCATCGAGAACGGCTGGACGCCGCCGTCGCCGGTGTTGCCGAGCACGGCGACGGTGTCCGCCCCCGCCCAGGAGAACTCCGTGAGCGAGGTGAACTCCTGCCCCAGGGTCAGGGGCGAGGCCGCCAGGCGGGCGGGCTCGGAGCGCTCGCTGCGCGCGATGCCCACGATGTCGAGGCGCTGGCGGCCGGAGGAGTCGGCGGAGAGCACCCCCACGCGCGAGCCGTCGCGGGACACGTGCAGGCTGCGGATCGTCCGATCGCCCAGGAACTTCGCGGCCAGGCGGGTCGAGTCGCCGCCGGAGCTCACCGCGATGAGCGACTTGCCGGAGGCCTCCGCGGTCCACATCCAGCCGTAGCGGTCGAAGCTCGGGCCCACGAGCTGCGCGCCGCGCACGATCTGGTGGTCGCGGCCCTCCCCCGCGGAGAAGTGCCGGATCTCCTTGCCGTCCTTCGTGAGGTAGGCGTAGACGGAGCCGTCGATCGCCACGGCCGGGTCCCGGGCGCCGACGGGCAGCCGCGGCGAGCGCTCCACGGGCGTGAACGCGCTGCCCTCCACGGTCGCGATCCGGCGGTCGGAGACGACGATGGGCCGCGAGTCGATCTGCACGGAGGCATCCGCGCCGCCGCCCTTCGAGTCGAGCTCGGCGCCGGCGCTCGTGACGGACACCGAGGTGATCGAGCTGATCTGGGTGAGGCTCGCCTCGAGCTGGTCGACGAGGCGCCCGGCGGTCCGATCGTCCAGGCTGCCCTCCGGGCGGGCGAGGCCCACCTCGGCGCGCCCCTCGGAGACGGTGACGGACTTCGGGTCGAGCTGCGTGCCGTCCGGGGCCGCGGACACGACGGCGCCGGAAAGGTAGTCGGAGGGCCCGCGCAGCAGCTCCGCAATGACCTCCGTGGCCGTCGAGGGCGAGCGGATGAACCACCGGACGTCCGGCACGAGGTTCTTGTAGTCCGGCGTGTAGTAGTACAGCGCATAGGACTGGAACAGGGTGGCGAAGTTCGTCGCGGACAGCAGCAGGCCGTCGGGGGCCTTCGAGATCCGCCACTGCCCGTTGACCTGGCGCAGGGAGAACTTCATGGAGGAGTTCGTGTTGTCCCCGGCCTCCCGGTAGATCCGGGACTCATCGAGGGTGGCGCCCACGGGCACGCTCAGCGCGATCCGCTGCGAGTTCGAGGTGATCTCGCTCGTCACGGAGTCGAGGCTGACCCCCGAGGGCAGCACCGCGACCTGCGCCTGGGGATTCCAGCGGTCGGAGAAGTCGTCGGTGAGGAAGGACCGGGCGACCGCGAAGTTGTTCGAGTAGCCCGCGCCCGCCGTGAGGAAGCCGCGCACGATCTCGTCCGGGTCCGCGTCCTCGGCGGGGCCGTCGGGGTCGATGCGCGACTGGACATTGGGGCCGGCATCGCCCACGTCGATGCGCCCGATGCCCCCGGAATCGGGGATCGAGGCGCAGCCACTCAGCAGCGCCAGCGCGCACGCACAGGCCAGGGCCGCGCGCACGCGGGTCCGCACCCGTGGCCGCGCCTGCGGTCGGGTGCGATGGGCGCTTCGCAGCGGTCTCATGGGCCCTCCTCGGTCGGCTCGGCTCCGGGGCCCGGCGCGCGGCCCCCGGCGGCTTCGGCCCCGCCGGGGGCTGTTGCCCCGCCGGCCGCGGCGCCGCCGGACTGCGCACCGTCGGACTGCGCGGGGCCGGACCGCGCGGTGCCATCAGACCGCGCGCCGCCCTGCTGGTCGGCGGCCTCGGCGGAGTGCTCGGCGACCTCGACGACGATGGGGATCGAGCCGGTCTGCACCCGCACGGAGCCGTCCGAGGTGCTGGGGCCTGCGACCAGGGTCGTGCCGCCGCGCAGCACCGCGTCGGCCGGGGGCAGCGGCAGCGGCGAGGAGGCGATCGCCTGGCCCTGGCGGCGCGGCAGCGTGAGGCGGAAGCACGAGCCCTCGCCCGTGCGGCCCCAGGCCTGCAGCCAGCCGGCGTGCAGGTGGGCGTCCTCGAGCGAGATCGCCAGGCCCAGCCCCGAGCCGCCCAGCGTACGCCGTCGCGAGGGATCGGCGCGCCAGAACCGGTCGAAGACGTGCTCGACCTGCTCCTCGCTCATCCCCACGCCGTGGTCGCGCACGCTGATCGCGGCCGCCTCCGCGTTCGAGCCGACGTAGATGTCGATGCGCCGCTGCTCCCCGTGCTCGATCGCGTTGACGACGAGGTTGCGCACGATGCGCGTGACGCGCACGCGGTCGACCTCCGCCATGACGGGCGAGGACGGCGCGTGGACCAGCAGCTCGGTGCCCGCCTGCTCCGCGACGACGGCCACCGTGTCGATGACCCCCGTGACGATCTCGGACAGGTCCACGGGCTTCGTCACGAGCTGGGCCGCGCCCGCATCGTGGCGGGAGATCTCCAGCAGGTCGCCCAACAGCAGCTCGAAGCGCTCCACCTGCGAGTTCAGCAACTCGGCGCTGCGCCGGGTGGACTCGTCGAAGTCCTCGCGGGACTCGTAGATGAGGTCGGAGGCGATGTGGATCGTCGTGAGCGGCGTGCGCAGCTCGTGCGAGACATCGGAGACGAACTGGCGCTGGAGCACGGTCAGCTGCTCCATCCGGGTGATCTGGTCCTGCAGTGCGTCCGCCATGTCGTTGAAGCTCTCCGCGAGCGTGGCGATCTCATCGCTGCCGTTGACCGGCATGCGCTGGTCGAGATCGCCGTCGGCGAGCTGGCGGGCCACCTGCGCGCCCGTCCGGACGGGGACGACGACGAGCCGGGTGACGATCCACGCGATCGCGCCCACGAGGACGACGAGCACGAGGCCGGCCACGAGGAGGGCGCGCTGGACGAACTCGAGGGTGTCCTGCTCCTTCTCGAGGTCCGCGACGACGTAGAGCTCGAACGAGCCCGCCTGCGGGATCGTCACCCGCTGGGCGATGACGAGGCCGGGCGAGTGCAGCGAGCCCGGCAGCTCCACCGATTCGTAGAGCTGCTCGCCGTCCTGCCCGTCGGCCACCGCCGAGCGGAACTCGCCGGGCAGGTCCGCCACCCGCACGGACTCCTCGCCGTAGGGGAACGCGCCGATCGGGGGCACCGAACGGTTGCCGCCCACGGGCTCGAGCGCGATCGAGCGCAGGGGCGTGGGCGAGTTCGAGACCTTCGAGCGCAGCTGGGTGTTGAGCGTGTCGACGAGCTCGTCGCGGTCCGTGATGCCGGAGAGCGACTCGAACTCGGCGACGTAGCCGGCGGTCTGGTTGGACACGGAGTTGCGCCGCGCCTCGAACAGGCCGCGGGCGATCTGCTGGGACATGAACGAGCCCACCCCGTAGATCGCCACGACGGTGAGGACCGAGGTCAGCGCGATGATCCGCAGCTGCAGAGAGCGCGTGAATGCGAAGACGATCGCCCGCCACAGTGCGGCGAGGCCCCGGCCGGCCGCGCGCAGCAGGCGCAGCGCCCGCGGCCGCGCGCCGGCCCGCGGGCCGCGGCTCACGTGGGCTGCCCGGCCTTATAGCCCACGCCGCGCACGGTGACGACGATGTCGGGCTTCTCCGGGTCGCGCTCGATCTTCGAGCGCAGGCGCTGGACGTGCACGTTGACCAGCCGGGTGTCCGCGGCGTGGCGGTAGCCCCACACCTCCTCGAGGAGGGTCTCGCGGGAGAAGACCTGCCAGGGGCGACGGGCGAGCGCGACGAGCAGGTCGAACTCGAGCGGGGTCAGCGAGACGGGCTTGCCGCCCTTCGTCACGGTGTGGCCCGCCACGTCGACGCTGACGTCGCCGACCGTGAGGATCTCCGGGGCCGCGGGCTCGGCCAGGCGCAGACGCGCGCGCACGCGGGCCACGAGCTCCTTGGGCTTGAACGGCTTGGGCACGTAGTCGTCCGCGCCGGACTCCAGGCCGAGGACCACGTCGACGGTGTCGGACTTCGCGGTGAGCATGATGATCGGCACCCCGGACTCCTCGCGGATCTCCCGGCACACCTCGAGGCCGTCCTTGCCGGGCAGCATGAGGTCGAGCAGGACGAGGTCCGGGCGGGAGGCGCGGAAGGCGTCGAGCGCGCCGTCGCCGGTCGCGCAGAACGAGGGGTCGAAGCCCTCGCTCTTGAGCACGATGCCGATCATCTCCGCGAGGGCAGTGTCGTCGTCGACGACGAGGATCCGAGCGTTCATGCCCCCATTGTCCCCCACCGGCACCCGGAAGTGGGCGAGCGACGCAGGCGGGCGCGGCGGTGCGCGGGGCGAGGGACAAATCGGGCCCGGCCTGGCAGGATGGGACGGGCCGCAGGGGCCGGGCCGCGCCCCGGGCGGCCGCGGGCAGCAGCGACGGCCGGAGGGAGCACGGTGTTCACGACCTCGGCGCAGGCATGGAACCAGCGCACCGACTGGCGCACCGGGCGCCCTGTGCCCGCCGACCCGCGCGCCGCGCGCCCCGCCTGGCGCCCCCCGGCCAAGCCTGGCACGCTGCCCAAGCGCCCGCTGCGCTTCATCGAGGGCCTCGACGGCGGCTTCCGCCTCATCCGCGCCCAGCCCGGGGCGACGGTCGGCCTCGCGCTCGTCGTCAACGCGCTGTGGACCCTGGCGCTCGGGGCGCTGCTCGCGTTCCTCGTCTGGCTCTCGATGGGCTTCCTCACCACCGTCTTCTCCGACCCCGAGGCGCTCTCCGGGTTCGCGCTGCTCGCCCAGTTCGGCGCGGTTGCGCACTCGCTGCTCACGCTCTCGCTCATCCAGTTCGCCGGGGCCTTCGCCGCCCTGGCCGCGCACGCCTCGTTCACGGGCGAGCGGCTGGGCCTCGGGCGCGCGTGGGCCGAGCTGCGCGGCGTGCGGCTGCGGCTCATCGGCACGGTCGCGGCGCTGTTCGGCTGCCACGTGGCGCTGCTGGCGCTCTGCGCGCTGCCCGGGCTCATCGCCGCGGGCCTGCACAGCACGCTGGCCGCCACCGCGCTCATGGTCATCGGGTTCGTCCTCTGGGTGGGGCTGACCGTCTACCTGGCGGTGCGCACGGCCTTCACCGGGCCCGCGATCGCCTGCGAGCGCCTGGGCGGGCGCGCCGCCGTGCGCCGTTCGTGGGCGCTGACGCGTTGCGGCTTCTGGCGCACCCTCGGCCAGCTGCTCTTCGGCTCCTGGCTGTCCTCGCGCATCCTCGAGGTCGTCATCGCCCCGCTCCTGCTCGTCCTCTACGCCGCGGCGCTCGTGGTGCTCGCCCTGGCGGCGGGCTCCGAGCTCTCGGGCGGCCTGGCGATCGGCATCGCGGCGGGCCTGGGGCTCGCCCTCGTCGCGGCGAGCATCGCCTCCGTCGCGGTCCTCATGGCGTACTGGGCGGGTCTTGCAGCCGTCGTCTACTTCGACCGCCGCATGCGCGCCGAGGGCTACGACCTCGTGCTCCTGCGCGAGGCCGAGGCGCGCGGATGAGCGCGCTTCGCGCCGCGGTCGCGCTCGCAGCCATCGCCCCGGGCCGCGAGGAGGCCCGCGAGTGGGCGCACCGGGAGCTGTCCTCCGACCCGGACTACCGCGACTCCGATGTCACGTTCTTCGAGCGCATCGGAGCGGCGATCCGCGCGCTCTTCTCCTCGCTCGGCGAGGCGGTGGGGGGCATCGAGTCGCCCTGGCTCGTCCTCGTGCTGCTCGCGGCGATCGCGGGCCTGGCGGTGCTCATCGTGCTGCGCGTGCGCCGCGGGACCGGCAGCGCCCTCGACCCCGCCCTCTTCGAGCGCCCGGCGCTCGCCCAGGGAGCCGATCCGGATCGCCTGCGGGCGGCCAGCGCGGCGGCCTGGGCGCGCGGCGAGCTCGGCCTGGCCGTCCAGGAGCGCGCCCGCACGGTCTTCGCCGTCCTCGCCCGGCGCGGTGAGCTCACGGTGGGACCCGCGAGCACGGCGGCCGAGCTCAGCGCCGCCGCGGCCGCGCGACTGCCCGCCCACGCCGCGCGGCTGCGGGCGGCCGGCGAGCTCTTCGACGCAGTGACGTTCGGCGAGCGCGCGGCGACGCCGGCCGACTACGAGGCGCTCGTCGCCCTCGACGCGGCCGTCTCCGCGCGCTCCGGGGCGGCGCCCGGCGCGCCGGCAGAGAGGCCCGCGGCGGGGACCGCGGCGGCGGTCGCCCGGTGAGCGCCGGGCTCGACGTCGCGCTGCGCGGCACGCTCTCCCCCGCCGGGCCGGGCGCCGGGGCCCGGGTGCGCGCGGCCGCCCGCTCCTCGGCCCTGTGGATCTCCGGCGCCGCGGCGGTCCTCCTGGCCGCGATCGCCGTCTTCGCCTTCGCCGCAGCCGGCGCGGAGTCCCGCGCTGGCCACTACGACTCGTTCAAGCCCGAGGGCGCCCACGCCTTCGTGGCGCTGCTGGGCGCGCACGGAGCGGACGTCGCCACCACGCAGTCGCGCGACGAGGCGCTCGCGCTGGCCGATCGGCCGGACACGACGGTCGTCGTCGCCCAGCCCGACGCGATGGCCGCCGACGACGCAGCCGAGCTTGCCACCCGGGTGGGCCGGCGCGGCGGCGACCTCGTGCTCGTCGCCCCCGACTCCGGCACCGCCGACTTCACGCAGGCCATCACGGCCGGCCTGGGCGGCGGCGCCGGCACCGGCGCCGTGGAGCCCGGATGCGGCGCGCGCCTGGCTGCGCGCGCCGGGCCCGTCACGGCCCCGCAGGTGACCTACGGCGCCGCGGGCCACCAGCGCGTCGACGTCTGCTACCGGCCCGCGGGGGCCCAGGCCGGCTACGGGGGCCTGGCCCGCACCCAGCTGGGCCGCGGCTCGCTCGTCGCGCTCGGCAGCGCGGACTGGCTCTCGAACGCCCACCTCGCGGACGAGGGCAACGCCGCCCTGGCCCTCGGCGCCGCCGGCGGCCACCGCTCCGTCGTCTACTACTACGCGCAGGACGAATCCTCGCTTGGCGGTGCCGACGACGGCGGCACCCTCCTGGGCGCGGTCCCCCCGTGGTTCCGCGCAGCGCTCCTGTGGCTCATCCCCGTGGCCGCCGCGCTGCTGCTGTGGCGCGGGCGCAGGCTCGGCCCCCTGGCGGTCGAGCGGCTGCCCGTGGTGGTCCCGCCCATCGAGACCGTGCTCGGCCGCGCGGGCCTGCTCCAGCGCGCCGGCGCCCGCGACCCGGCGCTGGCGGACCTGCGGACCGGGGCGCTGCTGCGCCTGGCCCGCCGGCTCGGCCTGCCGCGCACCGCGCGCCCGGCCGAGATCAGCGCCGCCGCGGCCCGCGCCTCGGGCCGCGATCCCGCCGCCGTGGACCGCGCGCTCCTGCACGCCCGCCCCGTGAGCGAGGCCGAGCTCGTGGCGCTCGCCCAGACCATCCACTCCATCGAGAGCGAGGCCGACACCCCATGACCCAGCCCACCCACACCGAGCCCCCGGAGTCCGGCCGCCCCCAGCGGGAGGCACCCGCCGAGCGGCGCGGCCGCCATGCGGGGCCCGCCGCGCCTGCGCACCCCGGGTACCCGGCGAGCCCCGATAACGCCGGGAGCCCCGGAAACCCCCTGGCCGGCCCGGCGGGCCCGGCCGGTGCGGGCGCCCCCGCCGGCGCGGTGCCCCCGCCGCCGCAGCACGCGCCGCGCAGCGGACTCGAGGCGCGGCTGGCCGGTGAGCACGCCCTCGAGCTCATCGACCACGACCTGCGCGAGGGCTTCGACGCCGTGCGCCGCGAGGTGGGCCGGATCGTGGTCGGGCAGACCGCGGCCCTCGACGGCCTCCTCATCGCGCTGCTGTGCTCCGGCCACGTCCTCATCGAGGGCGTGCCGGGCGTGGCGAAGACGCTGCTCGTGCGCACGCTGTCCGCGGCCCTCGACCTCGCCCACTCCCGCATCCAATTCACCCCGGACCTCATGCCGGCGGACGTGACGGGCTCGCTCGTCTTCGATGCGGCGGCCGGCGGGTTCGAGTTCCGGGCCGGTCCGGTGTTCACCCACCTGCTCATCGCCGACGAGATCAACCGCACCCCGCCCAAGACCCAGTCGGCCCTGCTCGAGGCCATGGAGGAGCGGCGCGTGTCCGTCGACGGGGAGGCGCGGGCCCTGCCCGATCCGTTCCTCGTCGCCGCCACCCAGAACCCCCTCGAGTACGAGGGCACGTACCCGCTGCCGGAGGCCCAGCTCGACCGCTTCCTCTTCAAGCTCGTCATGGACCCCCCGGATCGCGCGGGCGAGCTGGAGATCCTCCGGCGCCACGCCGCCGGCTTCGACGCCCGCGAGCTCGAGGCCGCGGGGCTCACCCGCCTGCTCGACGCCCAGGCCGTGCGCGCGGCGCGCGCGCGGGCCGGGCGCATCCACGCGGCGCCCGAGGTGCTGGGCTACCTCGTCGACCTCGTGCAGGCCACCCGCGCGGCGCCCTCGCTGGCCCTGGGCGTCTCGCCGCGCGGTGCCACCCGCCTGCTCGGCGCGGCCCGCGCCCGCGCCTGGCTGGCCGGGCGGGCATTCATCACGCCCGACGACGTCAAGGCGCTGGCCCCGGCCACGTTCCGCCACCGCGTCATCCTGCGCCCCGAAGCGCAGATGGACGGGATCGGCGCAGACCAGGTCATCGCCGCCGTCATCGATTCCACCCCGGTCCCCCGCTGATGGCCCTGACGTGGCGCTTCGCGGTGCTCGTGGCCCTCGCCGGGATCCCGGTGATGCTCGTGCCCCGCCCCGCGGTCGCCGCGGCCTGCCTGACCGCTGTCTGTCTGGCGGGCCTGCTGGACTGGGCGGCCGCGCCGTCCCCGCGGGCCATCGCCGCACGGCGCACGCCCGGGCCCCGCGTGCGCCTCGACCAGCCCGCCCACGCCTGGCTGACCCTGCGCAACACCGGTCGGCGCCGCGCGCGCCTGCTGGTGCGCGACGCGTGGGCGCCCTCGGCCGGGGCGCGGGAGACCCGCTTCCGGGCCGTGCTCGCACCCGGCGAGGTGCGCGAGCGGCGCCTCGAACTCATGCCCACCCGCCGCGGCGTGCTGCCGGCGGACCGGCTCACCCTGCGCTCGGCGAGCGCGCTGGGCCTCGTCGCCCGCCAGCGCAGCTTCGACGTGCCGGCCAGCATCCGCGTCATGCCGCCGTTCCGCTCGCGGCGCTACCTGCCCTCGAAGCGGCAGCGGCTGCGCGAGCTCGACGGCCGCACCGCCCTCATGGTGCGCGGCATGGGCACGGAGTTCGACTCGCTGCGCGAATACGTGCGCGGCGACGATGTCCGCTCGATCGACTGGCGCGCCACCGCCCGCGCCCAGAAGCTCATCGTGCGCACGTGGCGGCCCGAGCGCGACCGCCGGGTCGTCATCGTCATCGACTCCTCGCGGCTGGCAGCGCGCCGCAGCGGCGCGGGCACCGTCTTCGATGCGGCACTCGAGGCCGCGATGCTGCTCGCGGCCCTGGCCGCCGGGGCCGGCGATCGCGTCGACGTCATCGTCGCCGATGCCCGGGTGCGCGCCCGGGTGGGCCCGCTCACCGGCTCCGATCCCCTCGGCCGCCTCTCCCATGAGCTCGCGCCGGTCTACCCGGAGCTCTACGACGCCGACTGGCCGGCGATCGCCTCCGCCGTGCTGTCCGCGGCGCCCTCCCACGCGCTCGTCGTGCTCGTCACCGCGCTGGACACGGAGACCATCGCCCGCGACCTGCTGCCCGCCCTGCCCGTGCTGCGCGCCCGCCACACGGTGGCCCTCGCCGCCCCCAGCGACCCGGACCTCGAGCCCATGGCCGGGCCCCGCGCCACCCCCGCGCAGGTCTACCGCGCCGCGGCGGCCGAACACGAGATGCTCGAGGCGGACTCCCTCGCCCACGCCCTGGGCGAGCTCGGGCTGCACACCGTGACGCGGCCGCCGGAGGCGCTGGCTCCGGCGCTCGCGGACCTCTACATCGACCTCAAGGCCAGCGGCCGGCTCTGAGCGCCGCCCTCCCGCATCGACCGCCCTCCGCCGGCGGCCGCCCTCGGCCCTCCGCCGATGGCCGGCCCACGTCGGCGACCGGCCACCGCAGACAGCCAGCCTCAGTCCACCGCGACGATGTCGTACCCCGCCCGCTCGCGGGCGATGTCGCCGCTCAGGCCCGCCCGCTCGGCGGGCCTGCCCAGGGCGAGCGCGTAGGCGACGATGCCGGAGGCCAGCAGCAGCCCGAGCGCGATCTTCACGGCCACGGGCAGGTGGGAGGGGGTGACGAAGCCCTCGATGAGTCCGGAGCAGAAGAGGAAGAGCACGAGGCCCAAGGCCACCGCGATGAGCGAGCGGGCCTCGAGCGCGAGTGCCGCCGAGCGCCGCCGAGGCCCCGGGATCATCCACGCGGTGAAGATCTTGAGGCCGGCGGCCGCGGCCAGCAGGATGCAGGTGACCTCCGGGATGCCGTGGGGCAGGATGAACGCGAAGAAGTCCGCCCCCTTGCCGTAGTCGAAGAGGATGGCGGCGGAGACGCCCACGTTCACGGCGTTGGACACGAGCCCGAGCACCACGTAGGCCCCGGTGATCCCGAGCACCACCCACTGGATGGCCAGCCACGCGTTGTTCGTCCACACGCCCACGGCGAAGAAGCCGTTCGGGTGCTCCCGGTAGTAGTCGACGAAGTCGTGCTCGGCCAGTCGGCGGCGGGCCTCCTCGGGCCCCAGCAGGTCCATGACGTGCGGATCGGCCAGCGCCCAGGCGGTGGTGGCCAGCGCGATCGCCGTGAAGAACGCGAAGACGCCCACGAAGTACCAGCGCAGCGAGTACAGCGCGGCCGGCAGCGAGACGAGGAAGTAGCGCGAGACCGCGGCCGTGGCCCCGGCGGGCACGCCGGTGAGCTGGGTGCGGGCCCGGTGGACGATGTTCGACAGCCGCAGGGAGATCTCCGAATCGGGTGCGCTCGACTGCAGCGCGGAGAGGTCCTTGGACGCGGCGCGGTAGAGGGCGAGGAACTCCTCGGCCTCCGCCGGGCTCAGGCGCGAGGCGCGGGCCAGGCGGGAGAGCCGGTCCCAGCTGGGGGCGCGCAGCTGGGCGAGCAGGGCGGGGTCCATGGCTGCCAGCCTAGCGGGGCGGGCGCGGGGCCGCCACGGCCGTGCGGGCCCGCCCGGCGGCCCGGACCGTTGGGCGGCCGGGCCGATGAATGCGCGGGCCGGCGGACGCGGGTCTGGGGATCCGCGGGCCGCGGACTGCCTGGGCCGCGGACTGCGCCGGCCGAGGACTGGACAGACCGGCGATGTGCGAGGATGACCGTGTGAGCACGCTCGTGACCGGTGAGGCCGTCGCCCTCGACGTCCGCCCGGCCTCCCTGGCCGCGCGGGCCGCTTCGTGCGCCATCGATGCGGTCGCCTACTCGCTGCTCAACATCGCGATCTTCGTGGCCGCCGCGTGGGCGCTCGCCCGCGCCGAGAACATCGACTCGCTGCTGCTGGCCTCGCTCACCACCGTCCTCACGGTGCTCGCGGTCGTGGGCATCCCGTGCGCCGTCGAGCTCCTCACCCACGGCCGCTCGCCGGGCAAGTACGCGCTGGGACTGCGGATCGTGCGCGACGACGGCGGCGCGATCTCGTTCCGCCACGCCGTGCTGCGCGCGCTCCTGTGGCCCATCGAGGTGCTGGCCCTGGGCGGCGGGATCGCGGCCCTGTCCGGCCTGCTCTCGCCGCGCTGCAAGCGCCTGGGCGATCACCTCGCGGGCACGATCGCCGTGGACGAGCGGGCGCGGATGCCCCGCCTGGCCCCGCTCCGCGTGCCTGCCCGCCTGGCCGGCTGGGCGGACGCCGCGGACGTCACGGCGCTGCCGGGCCCGCTCCTCTACCGAGTCGCCCAGTTCCTCGCCACCGCCGCCGAGCGCGCCCCGGCCTCCCGGCTCGAGCGCGCCATCGAGCTGGCCGAGGAGCTCAACGCCTACGTCGCGCCCGCACCCCCCGCCGGCACGCACCCGGAGGAGTTCCTCGCGGCGATCGTCGACCGCTCCCGCCGGGAGGCGGTGGGCCGGGAGTCCGCCGCAGCGGCGGGGGTCGAGCGGTTCCGCGCGCGCGTGGGCGCGCTGCCCTACGGGCTGCGGCTCTCCGGTCCGGGCGGAGGTCCGGGCGGGCCTTAGTAGCGGTAGTGCTCGGGCTTGTAGGGCCCGGCCACGTCGACGCCGATGTAGGCGGCCTGCTCCTTCGTCAGCTCGTCGAGGTCAGCGCCCAGGGAGCCCAGGTGCAGGCGGGCCACCTTCTCGTCGAGCTCCTTGGACAGGCGGTGCACACCGGGCGCGTAGTCCTCCGTCCGGGCGAAGAGCTCGAGCTGGGCGAGCACCTGGTTGGCGAACGAGGCGCTCATGACGAACGACGGGTGGCCGGTGGCGTTGCCCAGGTTGAGCAGGCGGCCATCGGAGAGGACGATGAACGAGGTCTCCGCCCGGTCGAGGCCGGCCTCGGCGGGCACCGGCAGCGTCCACTCGCTGACCTGCGGCTTGATCTCCACCCGTTGCATCCCGGGCAGGCGCGCGGCGGCCGCCAGGTCGATCTCGTCGTCGAAGTGGCCCACATTGCCCACGATCGCGCCGGGCTTGAGGCGCACGAGGTGGTCCGCGGAGATGACGTGCGTGTTGCCGGAGCACGTGATGACGAAGTCGGCCAGGCCCACCGCGTCCGCGGTGCGCATCACCTGGAAGCCGTCCATCGCCGCCTGCAGCGCGCAGATCGGGTCGATCTCGGAGACGATGACCCGCGCACCCTGGCCGCGCAGCGCCTCGGCGGCCCCCTTGCCCACGTCGCCGTAGCCCACGACCAGCGCCACCTTGCCGCCCATGAGGACGTCGGTGGCGCGGTTGAGGCCGTCCGGCAGCGAGTGGCGGATCCCGTAGCGGTTGTCGAACTTCGACTTCGTCACCGAGTCGTTGACGTTGATGGCCGGGAACGGCAGGCGGCCGGCCTCGGCGAGCCGGTAGAGGCGGTTGACCCCCGTCGTGGTCTCCTCGCTCACGCCGAGCACGCCGCGCAGCAGGCCGGTGAAGCGCTCGGGTTCGGCCTCGAGGCTGCGCCGCAGCGCGGCCGCGAAGACGCGGGCCTCCTCCGGGGCGTCCTCCCCCGGCTCGGCGACGCCGCCGGCGGCCTCCGCGGCCGCGCCCTCGAGCAGCATCATCGTCGCATCGCCGCCGTCGTCGAGGATGAGGTTGGGGCCGTCTGCGAACTCGAAGATCCGCCCGGTGCACTGCCAGTACTCCTCGAGCGTCTCGCCCTTCCACGCGAAGACGGGCACGCCCTGCGGGTCCTCGGGCGTCCCGGCGCCCACGACGACGGCCGCGGCGGCCTCGTCCTGGGTGGAGAAGATGTTGCAGCTGGCCCAGCGCACCTGCGCGCCGAGCGCGGTGAGGGTCTCGATGAGGACCGCGGTCTGCACCGTCATGTGCAGGGAGCCCGCGATGCGCGCCCCGGCCAGCGGCCGCTGGTCCGCGAACTCCTCGCGCAGGGCCATGAGGCCGGGCATCTCGCGCTCGGCCAGCCGGATCTGGTGGCGCCCGGCGGCGGCCAGGGTGAGGTCCTTGATGGAGTGGTCGAACACGGCGGTCTCCGTCCTCGCCCCGCGGGGCGGTGGGGGTGGCGGTTGCGGCGGGCGATGGGTCGGCGGTCAGCCCCGGCGGATCAGGCGCAGGGCGGCGTCGCGCAGCTGCGCGGTGCGCGCGGGCTCGGGCGATTCGACGTTGAGCCGCACGAGCGGCTCGGTGTTGGACATCCGGACATTCATCCAGAAGTCCGCCCCGCTCAGCGTCACCCCGTCGAGGCGGTCGACCTCACCCGGACCGAAGTCGCCCGCCGCGGCGGCGGCTGCGAAGTCCTCGAGCACCTCGGCGGGATCGCGCACCTCGGAGTTGACCTCGCCGGACATGGCCTGCGGGGCGTAGGCGGCGAGCAGCTGGCTGAGGGTGCGGTCGCTGCGCTCGAGCGCGGCGAGGATGTGGCAGGCGGCGAGCATGCCGGAGTCCGCGCCGAAGAAGTCGCGGAAGTAGAAGTGGGCGGAGTGCTCGCAGGCGAAGACCGCGCCGCGGGTCGCCATGAGCTGCTTGATCCCGGAGTGGCCCACCGGGGTGCGGACCGGCTCGCCGCCCGCGGCGCGGATCGCTGCGGGCACGGCGACGGAGGTGAGCAGGTTGTGCAGGACGACGGGGCGGACCTCCCCGGCGTCGTGCGCCCGCTCGATCTCGCGGGCGGCGACGAGTGCGCCGACGGCGGAGGCCGAGGCGGCGGCGCCCGTTTCGTCGATGAAGAAGCAGCGGTCCGCATCGCCGTCGAAGGCGAGCCCCACGTCCGCGTCGGCCGCGACGACGGCCGCCTGGGCATCGACGAGGTTCGCGGGGTCGAGCGGGTTGGCCGGGTGGTTGGGGAACGTGCCGTCGAGCTCGGTGTAGAGCCCCTCGACGTCGAGGTCGAGGGCGGGCAGCCCCGCCACGGTGCCGAAGACCTGCGGGAGCAGCTGGCCGCCCATCCCGTTGCCGCAGTCGGCGACGATCCGCAGGCGCCTCCCACCGCCCACCCCGGTGAGCTCGCGCAGCGCGGCGCTGTAGGCGCGCGCGAGCTCCGCTGCGGCGGCCTCGTCGACGCCCGCCCCGGGCTCGCCGGCGGGCAGCTCCGGGGCGGCGAGGACGAGCTCGGCGATCTCGCCGAGTCCCTGGGCGCGGCTGAGGCCGGCGGCGCGGGGCCCGCAGAGCTTCACTCCGTTCCAGCCGGCGGGGTTGTGCGAGGCGGTGACCATGAGGCCGGGCAGGCCCCAGTGGCCCGAGGCGAAGTAGAGCTGGTCGGTCGAGGCGAGCCCGAGGTGCGTGGGCTCCAGGCCCGCATCGCGCACCCCGCGGGCGAGCCACTCGGCGAAGCGCTGGGAATCGGGGCGCATATCGCAGGCGATGACAGCGCCCGGGACGCCGTGGGCCGTCGCCATGGCGCGGGCCGTGGCCCAGCCGAGGGCGTAGAGGAGGTCGTCGTCGAGCTCCGGGCCCACCCGTCCGCGCAGGTCGTAGGCCTTGAGCGCGGCGTCCAGCCGATCGCCGCGCGAGCTCACGAATCGTCCCCGACGAGGCGCAGGCGGCCGGGGCCGCGGCCGGCCGGGGCGCGCTTGGGCTTCGCGGCCTCGCGCACCGCATCGGCGATCGCGAGGATGTCATCGCGGCTGCGCTCGGGCGCGGCCTCGCCGGCCTCGAGGCGGATGAGCTGCCAGCCCACGGGGGCGACCAGGCGCTCGGCGTGGGCCCGGCACAGGTCGTGGGCGCCGGGCTCGGCGCGCACGGACAGGGGGCCGATGACGACGCAGGCGTCGGCGTGCACATAGGTCAGCGTCGCCGCGGCGGGGGCCGCGCAGTTGACCTTCGAACACGTTCTCAGCACACGAGGAGTCTAATACACCCGCACCACCGCGGCCGTGCCCGCCGACGGACGGGGCCGGGTGCGGACGCGGGAGGCGAGCACGGCGGCGGCGCGGCGTTCGGTCGCGCCGTCCGGGCGCGCCGTGCGCGAGCGCGCCGTGAGACCGCGCCGTGAGACCGCGCCGTTAGACTGCGGGCATGTCCTCCCCACGCCGCCGCGAGCGCCACGGCCGCGGGCTGCGCTCCGGGCTCTTCGGCGCGCAGGTGCCCGCCCGGCGCACGCGCGCTCAGGAGTTCGATGCCGCCGCCGGGCTGCTCATGGAGCAGGTGAGGGAGAACGCCGCGGGCGAGCTGGACACGGTGGCACTGGCCACGGACCTCACGCCGCCGGCCTCGGCGACCGCGGTGGAGCTGGGCCGGGTCTACCCGGCCGCGCCGGGGCGGCCCGCCACTCTCCTGCTGTGCCGGATGCCGATCCTCAGGCGGGCCGAGGACCGCGAGGAGCTCATCGAGGTCCTCGCCGACGTCATCGCGGAGCAGGCAGCGCTGCTGTGCGGCCGCTCGGCCGACGAGCTGCGCCCCCGGCTCTAGGAGTCAGACGGGCCCCGTCAGACCGCGCGCTTCTTCAGGCGGCGGCGCTCGCGCTCGGACAGCCCGCCCCAGATCCCGAAGCGCTCGTCGTTGGCCAGCGCGTACTCGAGGCACTGGGCGCGCACCTCGCACGAGGCGCAGACCTTCTTGGCCTCGCGGGTGGAGCCGCCCTTCTCCGGGAAGAACGCCTCGGGGTCGGTCTGCGCGCACAGGGCCTGCTCCTGCCAGGCGAGCTGGCCGTCCTCGGCATCGCCGAAGAGCAGCGAGAGCGGGGCGGCCAAGCGGCCGGCCTCGACGCCGGAGGAGGTGGGCGTGAGCTCGGTGGGGTCGACGGCGAGGGGGTCGACGGCGAAGCCCGGTTCGGCGGATGCGGGGTCGACGAACCAGTCCTCTGCGGTGCGTGCTCCGACGCCCGGAGCGTCAGTGCGCCGAACCTCGGCGTACTTGCGCGCTTCTGACACAGGAATCCCCTTTCGTTCGCCGAGCCCGCCAAGCGGCGTCCCGACTTTCCCCTACACCGAATTACACGTGTGTCATTCCCCATTCGTCAAGCGCCCGACTGCTATAAGCACGCCCCCCGCTCACCCTATTCGAACTGGCGTTCCCGGACTTTTCGCCGCCGACCACTACATCTTGTCCGCACGCGCCTCGGCAACCACTAGGGGTGGGGGTTTCGGCGCGGCGCGGGAAAATTCCGCGGCGCCCGGCGCCCGCAGCGCATGGTCCCGCGCTGCCCGGTCCCGCGGCACGGCCCGCGGGCGGCCTTTGGCATCATGTGGGGATGGACGCGCCCCCAGCCCACGCAAGCCGCCTGCTCACGGCCTTCGCACCTCCCGGCCCCGGGCCGGTGGGCCCCGGCGATCGCGTGGCCTCCCTCATCGCCATGGCCTTCGACCGCGCCGGCATCGAGGCCCGCGACGGCGATGTGCTGACCGTGGACGCCCGCACCGTCGCCGCCGCGGCGGGCCGCGAGCGCGCGTGCGCCTCGGACGAGGACTTCGCGGCCCTCGTCGCCGGCGCCGGCGCCGAGCCCCTGGCGGCCCGCACCCTGGGCGGGCGGACCGTGAGCGTGGTGCGGGTGGGCCAGCGCGCGCTCGTCGACGCGGGCCTGGCCCGCCCGGCCTCCTATCCCGGCACCGTGGTGCTCCCGCTGCCGGATGCTCCGGCCGTTGCAACGGCCCTGGCCGCGAGCCTGCGCACCCTGCTGCGGGCGCGGGTCGACGTCGTCCTCACCGCGCCCGATGCGCGCCCGGGCGCCCTGCCGCCCGCGCTGCTGGCCGTCGGCGCGACGCTGGCGGCGGGCCCCGCGGACGCGGTTGCCGCCGCCGCCGGGCTCGCCGCCGGGCCCGGTTACCCCTTCGCCATCGTGCGCGCCGCCGCCCCGGCGCCCGGGTCCGCGGCCGCACCCACCCCAGGCCACTCCGCCGCCGCGGACCAGGCCGCCGACCCCGGCCACGCCGCGGACCCGGCCGTGCCGAATGCGGCCGCCTGGTTCAGGCCCGGTGCGCGGGAGGCGGCGCGGGCGGCGCTCGGCGCCCCAGCGCTGGCCGCGCCCCCGCCGGCCGGGGACGGCAGCGACGACGTGGGCGCGCGCGTGGGCCGCGCGATCGCCACGGTGCGCGATGCCGCGGCGAGCACCGTCGGCGAGGACGCCTGGCTGCTCGCCGCGCGCGGGGCCGGCTCGCTCGTCGCAATCGAGTCCGCCCCCGAGCCCGCGCGCTCGAGCGCCGGGGGCCATCCGCTCCTCGAGGCGACGATCGGGCTGGGCGCGCTCACCGACCGGCTGCTCGCGGCCCTGCGCATCGAGGGGCTGCACGGCACCGTGCACATCGAGTGGGGTGCCACCGGCGCCCCACTGGCCGTCCGCGTCGAGATCGGCCTGGCCGCACCCGAACGAGAGGACCGCCCATGACCTCCGAGGATCCGCAGCCGGTGTCCGACACCACCGCGCTCATCGCCGCGCTCGCTCGGCGGCCGGGGCCCGCACTGGCCTACAGCGGCGCCGATGGCGCACTCGAGCTCACCGGCCGGGTGTGCGCGAACTGGGCGTACAAGGGCGCCAGCCTGCTCGCCGAGGCCGGGGTCGGCCCCGACTGCGCCCTCCTCATCGTGGTTCCGCCGGCCGGCTACCTGCACTGGCGGGCCCTGCTGGCCGCGCTGTCGGCCGCGGCGCTCGGCGCCCCCGTGCGCCTGGCGCGCCCGAGCGCCGAGCCGCCGGACGGGCCGCACGCGGCCCTCGCCCCGGAGGCCCTGGCCGAGGCCGCCGCGACCGCCGGTGCGGACGAGCTGTTCGTCTACGCGGAGGCGCCGCTCGCCCTGGCCGCCGAGGCGCCCGCGGAGACCCGCGACTACAACGCGGAGATCCGCGCGCACCCGGACGTCGTCGCGCTGGCCCCGCAGGGGAGCATCGAGTTCAGCGCGCCGGACTCACCGCCCACGTCCGCACCGGTGCCCGCCCCCGCCCCCGGCGCGGTGGAGCTCGCGGGCTGGCCGCGCGATGCCGCCGAGGCCGGGCGCGCGTTCGCCGCGCTCGCCGGCGGACTGCTGAGCACCGCCGATGCCCCCGGCACCGGCGCCCCCGCAGAATCCGGACCGCCCGGCGCACCGGACGTGGGACATGCCACAATTGGCGCATGGACAAAGTAGTTGCATCGGCCGCCGACGCGGTCGCGGACATCTTCGACGGAGCGCGGCTGGCCGTGGGCGGCTTCGGCGTCGTCGGGGTCCCCGAATTCCTCATCCGGGCGCTGCGCGACCAGGGCGCGAAGGACCTCACCGCGGTGTCGAACAACGCGGGCGTCGACGGCCGCGGACTGGGGCTGCTGCTCCAGACGCACCAGATCAAGCGCATGGTCGCCTCCTACGTGGGAGAGAACAAGGAGTTCGCCCGCCAGTACCTCTCCGGTGAGCTCGAGGTGGAGCTCACCCCGCAGGGCACGCTGGCGGAGAGGCTGCGCGCCGCCGGCGCCGGGATCCCGGCGTTCTACACGATCACCGGGGCGGGCACGCAGGTGGCCCAGGGCGGCATCCCGTTCAAGTACGACTCGCTGGGCAGCGTCGTCGAGGCATCCGAGCCCAAGGAGACGAAGGTGCTCGACACGTTCGGCCAGCCGCGCGAGTACGTGCTCGAGGAGTCGCTGCCGTGCGACTTCGCGTTCGTCCGCGCGGCCAAGGGCGACCGGCACGGCAACCTCGTCTTCCACTCCTCGGCGCGCAACTTCAACCCGCCCGCGGCCCAGGCCGGCGCGGTGACGATCGCGGAGGTCGAGCAGCTCGTCGAGCCCGGTGAGATCGACCCGGACGAGGTCCACCTGCCGGGCGTCTACGTCACCCGCGTCGTGGTGCTCACGGCCGACCAGGTGGCGGACAAGCCGATCGAGAAGATGACCCTGCGGGAGGACTGAGATGGCACTGACGCGCAATGAGATGGCCGCCCGAGCGGCCCAGGAGCTCGAGGACGGCTCGTACGTCAACCTCGGCATCGGCCTGCCCACCCTCGTGCCGAACTACATCCCGGCCGGGGTCGACCTCGTCCTCCAGTCGGAGAACGGCCTGCTGGGCGTCGGCCCCTACCCGCGCGAGGACGAGGTCGACCCGGACCTCATCAACGCGGGCAAGGAGATCGTCACGATGCTCCCGGGGGCCAGCTACTTCGACTCCGCCGCGAGCTTCGGGATGATCCGCGGCGGCAAGATCGACGCGGCGATCCTGGGCGCGATGCAGGTGGCCGGCAACGGCGACATCGCCAACTGGATGATCCCTGGCAAGATGGTCAAGGGGATGGGCGGCGCGATGGACTTGGTCCACGGCGCCAAGCGCGTGCTCGTCATCATGGAGCACGTCGCCCGCGACGGCAGCCCCAAGCTGCTCGAGTCCTGCAAGCTGCCGCTCACCGGCGAGGGCGTCGTCCAGCGGATCATCACCGACCTGGCCGTCCTCGATGTCACGGGCTCCGGGTTCGCGCTCGTCGAGACCGCCCCCGGTGTGACCGTCGACGAGGTGCGGGACAAGACCGCGGCGCCCCTCACGGTCCCCGACGAGGTCGCCGAGGTCTCGGTCCCGGCCTGATCGCCGGGGCCGGATCCCGCCGGTCCCGGCCTGCTCGCCGGGGCTGGCTCAGGCCCCGTGGGAAACGCGCGCAGCGCGCGCCACCGTGGCCGCCCAGCGCTACTCACACAGGCCGGTGGTGGCCGTGAAGAGCAGGCCCACCCCCGTGAGCCGCACCTCGGGCGCGGCGGCGGGGACGAACGCGCTCTGCCCGCGCCGCAGCGTGAGCGCCTCACCGCCGGCGCTGAGCACGAATTCCCCATCGAGGCAGAGCACCTCGGCCGCCCCGCAGCGCGAGAGCGCGGTGCCGCGGGCCTGCCGCACGCGCGCCAGGCTGAAGTCCGGGACTGGAGCGGGGTAGACGCCGCGGCGGTCGGGGGCGAGCACGCGGGGGGTGATGACCCGGTAGGCCACGATCGCGGACATCTCGGCCACGTCGATGTGCTTGGCGGTCAGGCCGCCGCGCAGCACGTTGTCCGAGGCCGCCATGACCTCCACGGCGAGGCCGCCCAGGTAGGCGTGCGGGACGCCGGCGTCGAGGAACAGCGCCTGCCCCTCGCGCAGCCGCACGCGGTTGAGCATGAGCGCGACGAGCGCCCCGGGGTCGCCCAGGAAGTCCGCGCTGAGCTCGCGCAGCGTCTCGAGGGGGTCCGTGCAGCTGCCGTCCGCGGAGACCGCGGCCGGCGCCGGCGCGCCCGGCGCAGACCCGCCATCAGCAGCACCGACACCGTCGGCACCGGGAGCAGCGTCGGCACCGGGGGCACCGGCAGCCGCGCCGGCAGCATCGGCGGCACTGCCCACGCCGATCCGCTCGGCCAGGGTCCGGGCGAGTGCGCCGTAGTCCTCCCAGCGGCCCAGGAGCAGCTCGACGGCGGCCCGCAGCGCCTGCGCCTCGGCGGGGGCCGCGAGGGCGTCCGCCCACGCGTCGAGCAGGCGCTGTTCGACGGGCAGGCCGGCCGCAACTGAGCGCAGGCGCGCGATGGTCGCCCGGGTCGCGGCGAGCGGTCGGAAGCCGCACAGGGCGTCGAAGTCGCCGAGCGCGCAGACGAGCTCGGGCTTGTGGTTGGCGTCGCGGTAGGAGCGCTCGGGGGCGTCGCGCGCGATGCCGGCCGCCTCCTCGCGGGCCCAGCCGGCGGCGGCCTGCTCGCGGCTCGGGTGCACCTGGATGGACAGCGCGGTGGCCGCGGAGAGCACCTTGAGCAGGAAGGGCAGCTGGGGGCCGAACGCGGTGGCGCTGGCCCTGCCCAGTGCCGCCTGTGGATCGGCGGCGATGACCGCGTCGAGCGGGCCGTCGGCGGTCGTGGAGGGGGCGCCGGGGTGGGCGCCCACCCACAGCTCGGCGGCGGGGGTGCCGTCCGGCTCGCGTCCCAGGATGCGGGGGATCGCGCGGGTGTCGCCCCACGCGTAGTCGCGCACCGCATTGCAAAGCCGCAGCATCCGCTCTCCTTCTCCTCGGCGGCCCCAGCCTACGGGGCCCAGGTGAACGCGGGGCAAAGTCCCGGGGGCCGCCGTGGGCCGCTGACCTGGGGCGCGCCGGCACGCAGCGAGCGGGGAGGGCGCAGCCGCGCCCTCCCCGCTCGGGTGGTGGTCGTCCTGGACTCAGTCGATGACGCGGATGATGCGTCCACCGCTGTTGAGCATCCAGTCCCACTTGCGCTCGGACGTATCCGTGCGCGGCGAGCCGGCATCGATGAGGTAGCCCTTCTTATCGGACACGATCGCGATGTGGCCCGGGTGCCAGACGAGGTCGCCCGGCTTCGCCTGCGAGACAGGGATCACTTCCCCTGCTGCCTTCTGCGCACCGGAGGTGCGGGGCAGCTTGATCCCGTTCTTCGCAAACACGTACTGCACGTACCCGGAGCAGTCCCAGCCGCGCGTGGGCGAGGTGCCGCCCCACACGTAGCGGACGCCCAGGTGCTTGCGCGCTTCCTTGATGATGGCCTTGCGCTGCTCGGCCTGCAGCTGTGCCTTCGTCTTCTTCTTCGCCGGCTTCTTCGTCTGCGTCGGCTTGGGAGTCGGCTTCTTCGTCTGCGTCGGCGTGGGCGCAGGCGTCGGCTTCTTCGTCGGGGCGGGGGTGCTGGGCGCGGGGTTCTGGTCGCGGACCCCCGCGTTGAGCGAGCCGCCGAGCGAGGACTCGGTCACGCCCACGCCCTTGGTCCAGGCGACGCGCCCGCCGGTGAAGTTCTGCTCGCAGCGCTCGGAGCCGGTGCACGTCGCGTCGGAGGTCGGGTAGCCCAGGTGGCCGCGCTCGTAGCCCTTCGCGCCCCAGTAGCGGCGGATGTCCCCGCTCGTGGCGTGGGCGCCGCCGGCCTTCGACCAGTGGATGTCGCCGCGGGCGAAGGACTGGTAGGCGCCGCCTGCCAGCTTCGCCTCGCCGTTCTTGGGCAGCCCGAGCGCCTTGCGGGTCTGGGCGTTCCACGCGCGGGCGATCGCGCCGGCGATGACCTTCGTGCCCTTGCCGGACTGCCAGGTGATGTAGCCGTTGCGGTACTGCTGGAAGGCGCCGTCGTCGAGCTTCGTCTCGCGGCCCACCGGGGCGCCCAGCTGCTTCTCCCGGCCCTTGTAGGCCTTCTGGATCGTCGTCTGCTGGGCGGGCTTCTGCGTGGGCTGCTGCGTCTCGGCGGGCTTGGACTGCCCACTCGACTGCATCTTCGCGACGGCCGTGCGGATGGCCGGCAGCTTCGCGTAGAGGTTCGCACCCGGGCAGTCGGTGTTGCCCACGTCGCGGTGGCCGGAGATCGCGTTGATCGTCCTGCCCGCGACGGTGGCCTTCGACTTCGCATCGACGCCGGAGCCGGAGAGCTTCCAGGCGATCGTGTTCTCCACCGCGGTCACGGCGGCGGAGCTGGGCTGCGCCTTGTTGAACGAGCCCATGACGGAGATGCCGAACGTGCCGGAGTTGTAGCCGCGGGCGTGGGCGCCCACGACCGGCTTGTCGACATTGCCGGCGCGGCCCTGCCAGGCGCGGCCGAACCGGTCGACGAGCACGTTGTAGCCGATGTCGGCCCAGCCGCGCTCCTTGACGTGGAACGAGTAGATGCCGCGGATGATGCCGGGCACGTCCGTGGCGCTGTAGGAGTTCGAGCCCTCGGTCTGGTGGACGATCGCGGCCTTGATCGAGCTCGCGTAGCTGGGCGAGCCCTTCCGGATCGACTCGTTGGCGCCCCAGGCCGAGCGCGAGGCGATCGCGGGCTTGGAGACCTTCTTCACGGCGGTGTTCTCCACCGTCGCGCTGCCCGCGCTGAACGCGGCGCTCTGCGCGGCGGCGGTGCCGTCGGCGCCGGCCGCCTGGCCCGCAGTTCCCTGCTGGGCCGCATCGGGGGCCGCAGCCTGGGCCCGGGTGGCGGGGGCGTTCGCGCTCACCGCGGCGCTGTCGCCGGCGGACTTCTTGGGATCGACGATGACGAGCTTGGCGCCCTCGGGGGCGCGCTCGCCCAGCACGCGGATCTGCACGGCCGAGGCGTCGCTCACGACGAACGGGGCGGTGCCCGGGGTGCCGCCACCCCCGTCGGACTCGCTGGCCTCGTAGTCCAGGGCGCTCCAGTCGCCCCACTGGTCCGCACCGGTGCGGGTGCGGACCTCGATCTTCGCGCCGTTCTCCACGGCCGAGGTGACGCCGACGACCGAGGCGTGATCGGAGGGGACGTCGAGGGGATCGGAGATGGCGGCGATCTTCACACCGTCCTCCGTCTTGTCCTCCACGCCGCCGGAGATCTCCGGGGTGGGCTGCGCGGACTTCTGCCCGCCGTCCAGCTCGCCCTGGGCCTCCTGCCCGTCCTGGGACTTGGCCGAGCGCGAGGGGCTCTGCGCAGGGACCGAGGCGTCCCCGCCGTCGAGCTCGCCCTGGCCGCTGTCCGCGCCGGAGTCGCCGTTCGTCAGCGCCGCGGACTGGGCGGACCGCTCCCCGCCGAAGGTGCCGAGCGTGCCGGAGTCTGCGAAGCGCAGCCGCTCGAGCGCGGCGGGCGCCCGGAAGACGTCGGGCAGGTTGCGCGTGGACTGGTTGGCGATCTGGGAGGTCTGGCCCGAAGCATCGCGGGCACCCGGAGCCTGGAGGCCCTCCTCGCTGAGCGCCGTCAGGGCGTGTTCGCCGATCGACGGGGTGACGGTCTGCGCGGGGGCCGCGCTGGCGGGCGTGAGGCCGATGGTCGAGACCATCGCCGCCACCGCGCATACGGCTGCGGAAGTCAGTGCAGATTTCATGGTTCAGCCTTTGCAGGGAAGACAGGGAAGGAAGGCCGCCGAAGGTCACCACCGGATGTGATGTTTCAGCTCAACATCTCAAAATTGTTACACAGGTTGCGGCGTGTCACACTGGACTTTCTTCGCAAAACCATAATTACAACGGTGTCGTTCCGCGTGTTTCCGGGCGACGCGCGGACGAAAAAAGTTCCGCCGGAAGGCCTCAGAGGACCTTCCGGCGGAACTTTCGGCGCACACTCAGCCGTGCGCGGGCGCGAATTGCGCTTAGGACACGGAGCAGATCGAGGCGTCGTCCTTCTGCTTGCCCGTGCTGGACGTCGAGGCCGCCCGCACGTCCTGCGCCCCCGCGGGCGCAGCGGCCGCGGCCTGCCCGGAGCCGGCCGGGGCCAGCGCCTCGTAGGCGTCCGGCCGCGCATTCAGGGGCGAACCCGCGGACTGGGCGTCCGACTCCGCCTGCGCGATGGCATCGCCGACGAGCGAATGGATCTTGCCGATGTCCGGCCGCGAGGGCGTGATGAGCGGCGGCGTGAGGTTGAGCCGGTCCATCTTCTGCGACTTCGCCTTGAGCGCGAGGTCGACGAACATGTTCACCTGGCCCTCCGGGATGTCCGTGGACACGACGTTCGGGGCGGCCTTGGCGATGTCCTGGAAGCGCCCGATGAGGGTCGTGGGGTCCATCTGCTTGAGCATGGCCTCCTGCACGCAGCGCTGCCGGACCATGCGCGCGTAGTCGCTGGCGAACTCCCGGGAGCGGGCGTACCACAGGGCGCTGCGGCCGTCGAGGTGGATGTTCTCCCCCGGTTCGATCCAGCCCAGCGGCTTGCCGTGCCGGCCGGTGGCGGGGTTGACCTTCGAGGAGATCGGCACGCGCACCTTCGAGGTCAGCGTGATGCCGCCCATCGCGTCGATGAGCTGCTGGAAGCCCTTGAGGTCGATCATCGCGTAGTACTGGATGGGCAGCCCGGTCACGCCCTGGAGCGCCTGCTTGGTTGCCTGCACGCCGGCCGGCACGTCGCCGCTGAAGAGCTTCTTGTGCTGCTCGCCGGCCTGGTACACGGCGTTGATGAGGCACTCGTCGCCGCAGTTGAACCCGTTGGGGTAGGCCTTCTTCATCTCCGAGCCGTCGGGGAAGGGCACGTTCTCCAGATTGCGCGGCACGCCGATCACCACGGACTTGCCGGTCTTCGCGTCGATCGAGACGACCGAGAGGCTGTCCGGGCGCACGCCGGTGCGCCCCTTACCGGCATCGGAGCCGAACAGCGCGATGTTGTAGCGCCCGTCGACCGGCTTGACCCCGCGCCCGTTGGCGAAGACGTCGCTGATGAGCGCGCGCTGGGAGTTGAGCATCGAGGTGCCCCACACGGTCCCGCCGCACACGACGAGCACCATGACGAGCGCCGCGGCGAGCAGTCCGCCGCGGGTGCGCCGGCCCAGCGAGACGAGCCGGATGCGGCGCACCGTGTCGAGCATGCACAGCACCCAGTTCGCGGCGGCGATGACCACCCACACCATGAGGACCGCGATGAGGACGGGGTTCGTCCCGAAGCCCAGGAGCAGGCGGCGGCTGAAGAGCGACCACAGCGCCAGGCCCAGCAGCAGCGCCCAGCTGCCCAGGGTGATCGTCAGCGAGAGGCGGGCGCGGCGCCGGGCGCCCAGCACCGACTGCGCGGAGCCGGGCAGCAGCGCCGAGCACAACAGGAGGATCCAGCCGCGCAGGTTGCGCTGCCGCACGGGCGCGTTGCGGGGATTGCGCAGCGGGTCGACGTACTGGAGCCTGCGCCGTGGGCCGGTGCGGGGCTGGTCCTCCATCTCCTCCATCCGACTCAGCCCAGCAGCTTCCGCCCCATGACGAGGCGCTGCACCTGGTTGGTGCCCTCGTAGATCTGGGTAATCTTGGCGTCGCGCATCATGCGCTCCACCGGGTGGTCCTGGACATAGCCGGCCCCGCCCAGCAGCTGGACGGCGTCGGTGGTGATCTCCATCGCGGCGTCCGAGGCGAAGGCCTTGGCGGCGGCGCCGAAGAAGCCGAGGTCCGCGTCCTCGCGCTCGCTCTTGGCCGCGGCGACGTAGGTGAGCTGGCGGGCGGCCTCGAGCTTCGTGCCCATGTCCGCGACCATGAACTGGATGCCCTGGAAGTCCGCGATCCGCTTGCCGAACTGCTTGCGCTCCTTGATGTAGCCGATCGCGTAGTCCAGCGCGCCCTGCGCGATGCCCACGGCCTGCGCCGCGATCGTCACGCGCGTGTGGTCGAGGGTGCGCAGGGCGATCTTGAGGCCCTGGCCCTCCGAGCCGATGATCCGGTCGCCGGGCAGGCGAACGTTGTCGAAGAACAGCTCGCGGGTGGGGCTGCCCTTGATGCCGAGCTTGCGCTCCTTCTCCCCGAAGGTGAAGCCCTCGTCGCCCTTCTCCACGACGAAGGCGGAGATGTTGTTGCCGCGCTTGCCGTCGGGGTCCGTGACCGCGAGGACGGTGTAGAAGTCGGACTCGCCGGCATTCGTGATCCACGTCTTCACGCCGTTGAGGATCCAGTCGTCGCCGTCGCGCACGGCGCGGGTGCGCATGCTCGCGGTGTCCGAGCCGGCCTCGCGCTCGGACAGGCCGTAGGAGAAGCCGTGGCCCTGGGCCAGCTGTGTGAGGTACTTCTGCTTGATCTCCTCGTCACCGCCCAGCTGGACGGGCAGCCCGCCGAGCTTGTTGACGGCCGGGATGAGGGAGGACGACGTGCAGCCGCGGGCCACCTCTTCGATGACGATGGCGGTGGCCAGCGCGTCCGCGCCCGCTCCGCCGTACGCCTCCGGCACGTGGGGGGCGAAGAAGTCGGTGGCGAGCAGCGCGTCGCGCGCCTCGGTCGGGAACCGCGCTTCGGCATCGACCTCTGCGGCGAACGGGGCGATCTTCGCCTCGACGACATCGCGCACGGCGGAGCGGATCTCCTCGTGCTCCTCGCTGAGCTGGAACTGATCGAACATGTGCGTCCTTTCGTCGGGTGTGCGGCCGGCGCCCGCGGCGCCGGCCGGGCCTCAGCGGCCCTGGCGCTCCATGAGGGCGCGGCCCTTGGCCTCCGCGCTCGCCCTGAGCTCGTCTCGGTGGGCGTCGAGCCGGGCGCGGATCCGCGCGGCCTCCTCGCCCTCGCCCGCGCCCAGGATGCGGGCGGCGAGCAGTCCTGCGTTCTGCGCCCCGCCGATCGACACGGTGGCCACCGGGACCCCGGCGGGCATCTGCACGATCGACAGCAGGGAGTCCATGCCGTCCAGGCGCGCGAGCGGAACGGGCACGCCGATGACGGGCAGCGGCGTGACGGAGGCGAGCATGCCCGGCAGGTGGGCCGCTCCCCCGGCGCCGGCGATGATGACGCGCAGCCCGCGCTCGGCGGCGCCGGCGCCCCACGCGATCATCTCGTGGGGCATGCGGTGGGCGGAGACGACCTCCGCCGTGTGGGAGACCCCCAGCGATTCGAGGGCCTGGGCGGCCGCCTCCATCGTGGGCCAGTCGGAGTCCGAGCCCATGACGATGCCGACGTCGGCACTCATGCCCCGGCCCCCGTCTGCGCGGTGCTCTCCGCCCGTGCACTGCTCTCCGCCGCCGAGGCGCCGGCTGCCCGCGCGGGGCCATCCGACCGGCCGTGGCGCGGGTGGGGGTCGGGATCCGTGCCGGCGATGTAGTCGGCGGCGTGGCGGGCGCGATCGCGCACCTCGACCGGGTCCGCGCCGCTGACGTTGACGTGGCCCAGCTTGCGGCCCGGGCGCACGGACTTGCCGTACATGTGGACCTTGGCCTGCGGGTCGTGGGCGAGCACGTGGAGGTAGGCGCGATAGAGGTCCTCGTGCTCGGCGCCCAGCACGTTGCCCATCGCGGTGAACGGGGCCTTCGCGGCGGGATCGCCCAGGGGCAGGTCGAGCACGGCGCGCAGGTGCTGCTCGAACTGCGAGGTCACGGACCCGTCCTGCGTCCAGTGGCCCGTGTTGTGCGGGCGCATGGCCAGCTCGTTGACGACGTAGCCCTGCGGCGTCTCGAACATCTCCATCGCCATGACCCCCGTGACGCCCAGCGCCCCGGCGACGGTGAGGACATCGCCGGCGATGCGCTCGGCGAGCTCGGCGGGCAGGCCGGGGGCGGGGGCGATGGCCTCCTTGCAGATGCCATCGCGCTGGTAGGTCTCGACGACCGGCCACACGGCCGTCTGGCCGGACGGCGAGCGGCCCACCATGACGGCGAGCTCGCGGGCGAAGTCGACCTTCTCCTCGGCCAGGAGCGGGCCTGGCGCCTCGGCGAACCAGTCGGCGGCCTCGGCCGCGGAGTCGATGACGCGCACACCGTGGCCGTCGTAGCCGCCGCGCTGGGTCTTGAGGATGAGCGGGAAGCCGGCGCGCTCGCCGAACGCGGCGAGCTCCGCCGTGCTGGACACGGGCGCCCAGGCCGGGTTGGGCAGGCCGAGCTCGTCCATCTTGGCGCGCATGACGAGCTTGTCCTGGGCGTGCACGAGCGCCTGCGGCTGGGGCTGGACGCTCACGCCGGCCGCCTGCAGCGCCTCGAGGTGCTCGGTGGGCACGTGCTCGTGGTCGAATGTGAGGACGTCCACGGTCCGCGCGAACGCGAGCAGCGCCTCGTAGTCGTGGTAGTCGCCGACGGTCACCTGGGAGGACACCTGCGCCGCGGGCGAGCCCTCCGCCTCGGAGAGGACGTGGAATCCCACGCCCAGGGCCTCGGCCGCGGGGGCCATCATCCGCGCGAGCTGTCCGCCGCCCACAACGCCGATCTTGGGAAAAGTCACGCGCCCACTGTATCGAGCGCGCCCGGAAATCCCGTGAGCGACCGGCCGGAGGCGGCTGAAGATTTCGGCCCCGGGGCTACCATGGGTGAGCCGCCGGCCGAAGGGAGACCACATGGGCGTGCGCTCCGAGGCCGTGCGCCTCCTGCGCTTCTCCGCCGTGGGCACCCTTGCCTTCTGCGTGGACCTGGGCGTGTTCAACCTCCTGCGCACGGAGGACGCGGGGGTGGGCCCCCTGTGGGCGAAGGTCGTCTCCGTGGTCCTCGCCACCACCGTGTCGTGGCTGGGCTCGCGCTACTGGACCTTCCGCGACGGCCGCCGCGCCCGCGCCGGCGCCGAGGCGCTGGCGTTCTTCGCCGTCAACGGCGTCGGCATGCTCATCGCCCTGGCCTGCCTGTGGGTCTCCCACTACGCCCTGGGGCTGACGTCCGCGCTGGCCGACAACGTCTCCGGCACGTTCGTGGGCGTGGCCCTGGGCAACCTGTTCCGCTACGCCGCCTACCGCTGGCTCGTCTTCCGGCCGCCCTCGCCCCGCCGCGAGGTCGTCGTGGCCGCTCCCCCGGAGCTCAGCCGAGCGCCGCAAGCAGCGGGATCGCCAGTTCGTCCTCGCTGACCCCGCCGTGGTGGCCCAGCAGCGCCAGCGCCGAGGGCGAGTCCCGCTGCGAGTCGACGATCCCGAAGTCGCCGTCGGCCACGACGAGCACGTCGCCGATGCGCTCCTCGTTGGCCGGCCGCACCGGGCCGAACCAGCCGCCGGCCACCGCCTCGGCGCGGGTGAGCACCCGGCCGCGGTCCCCGACGGCCGCCGCGAAGGCGTCCCGCACGTCCGCGGCGGCGCCCGGCCTCGCGTAGAGGTGGACGGCGCGCGGCTCGCCCCCCAGGTCCGCGAGCCCGGCGCGCAGCTCGGGGTGCTCGGCCACGTCGAGACGCCCGGCGTGGGGCACATCGACCATGCCGTGATCGGCGGTGATGAAGAGGCCCGCATCGCGGGGCAGGCGCTCGGCGAGCTCGCGCAGCGCCGCATCGACGGCCTCGAGCTCGCTCAGCCACTCCCAGGAGTCGGTGCCGTAGACGTGGCCGGCGCGGTCGAGCCCGCCCCAGTAGAAGTAGACGAGGCGCCGGCCGGGGGCGCGCGCCTCGGCGGCGGCGTGGGCGACCCGCTCGGACAGCGTGCCCGAGCCGCGGAACCGGCCGCCGCGCAGGGAGGCGCGGTTGAGGCCGCGCCCGGCGAACTTGGGCTCGCCCAGGCTCACGACGTCCGCGCCGGTGCCCGCGATGCGCTCGAAGAGCGTCGCATCGGGCACCCACACCTCCGGATCGGTGTCCGAATCCCACGTCAGCTGGTTGAACACGGCCCCGCGCTCCGGGTCGAGCAGCCGGTAGCCCATGACCCCGTGGCCGCCGGGCAGCAGACCGGTGCCCAGGGAGGACAGCGAATTGGCGGTGGTCGACGGGAAGCCGGCGCTGGCCGGGCGCATGGCGGGCAGCAGGAAGCGCAGGAACGGCGCGTGGGCCGCGCGGCGGCGCAGGAGGGCCGCCCCCATGCCGTCGATGAGGGCGACGACGGCCACCCGCAGCTCGCGGCCCGGGGCGAGCGCGGCGGCCCGTGCGCGGGCCGGGGCATCGAGGGCCTCGGCTGCGCCGATCGCGGTGGCCGCCAGGGGCACGATGTCGGACAGCAGCGTCGCCGCCGCGTAGTCCGGGGGCCTGAGCACCGCCTCAGCCGGCCGTGCGCGCGCCGGCGGCCTGGCGCGCCTCGAATACGAGGCGCTTGAGCGTGAGCGCGAACGTCTCCGCGGCGTCCACGGCGTCCTGGCCCTCGGCCTGGGCGGAGACCCGCAGCGTGACGTCCTCGGGCAGGGCGGAGCCCGAGTAGCCGTGGTCGCCCTCGCACTGGGGATCGCCGCAGGTCTCCGGGAACAGCTCGAGGCGGCGCACCGCGCCCCAGCCCAGGGTGAGCGAGACCTCGACGGGCCGGTCGCCCGGTCGGAACTCCGCGGGATCCGCGTAGGTGCGCCCGATGAGCGCGGTGCGCAGGGAGGCCAGCGGGACGTCCTCGGTGGAGGTGGTGCCGCGGGGATTGGCGCCGGGCTCGGCGTCCGGCTCGTCGTCGACGTGGGCGAGGAGGAGGCGGGTGGGGGTGAGCGCGAAGACGGTGACGTGGCGGTGGATCGCGTCGAGGTCGAGGTGGGTGTCCATATGGACGAGGTGGTCGACCAGCTGCTCGCCGTAGAGCGCCTCGACGATCATCGAGCCGGTCAGCTGGGGGTAGTAGCCGGCGGCCTGGAGGTCGCGGACGAGGGCGTGCGGAATGCTCATGCCCCCATTGTGCCGCACGCCGCTGACGCGGCCCGCCCCGCACGGGCGGGCCGAGAGCGCCGGGGGCGGCCGAGAGGGCTGGGGTGGCAGACAGCGCCCGGGCCCGGTCAAAGGCACCCGGGCCCGGCCAACGGTCCGCAGGGCGGCGGTGGGCACACGGGCCGTGCCGTGGGCGCACGGGTGCCCCGCGCCTCGGCGGCGGGAGGGCGGGAGCAGCGGGTGCGCGCGAACCGCAGCGGTCAGCGACCAGCGGCCGCGGGCGCCGGGGTGTGCGACTGTGGGCCCGCTCACGCGATGGTCCCTATGATGGGGGCATGGAAGCCTACCCCGCCGACTGGGAAGCCGATGTCGTCCTGCGCGACGGCGCCACCGCGCACCTGAGGCCCATCGTCCCGGGCGACGCGGACGCGGTGGTCGCGATGCACGCCCGGCAGTCCCCGGAATCCATCTACCTGCGGTTCTTCGCCCCGCTGCCCACGATCCCGGAGAAGGACCTCAAGCGCTTCGTCACGGTCGACTACCGCGACCGGGTGGCCCTCGTCATGCTCATCGGCGAGGAGATCATCGGGATCGGGCGCTTCGACCGGATCGACGACGACTCCGCCGAGGTCGCGTTCAACATCGCCGATGCCCACCAGGGCCGCGGGATCGGCTCGATCCTCCTCGAGCACCTCGCCGCCGCGGCCAGGGACCTGGGCATCAGCGTCTTCACCGCCGAGGTGCTGCCCCAGAACCGCTCGATGCTCCAGGTCTTCGCCGCCGCGGGCTTCGAGATCTCCCGCGAGTTCGACGACGGTGTCGTCGCCGTGCGCTTCGACATCGACCCCACAGAGAAGTCGCTGCAGGTGCAGGAGGCGCGCGAGCACCGCGCCGAGGCGCTCAGCGTCCGCTCGGTGCTCCACCCCGCCTCCGTCGTCGTCATCGGCGCCAGCCGCAAGCGCAAGACCGCGGGCAACCTCGTGCTGCGCAACCTCACCGCGGCGGGCTTCCGGGGCCGGCTCAGCGTCATCCACCCCGCCGCCGAGGCCGTGGCCGGCATCCCCGCCGTCGCCTCGCTGTCAGACATCGAGGGCGAGGTGGACCTCGCGATCATCGCGGTGCCCGCCGAGGCGGTCACGCAGGTGGTGCGCGACTGCGCCACCCACGCGGTCAAGGCCGTCGTCGTCATCTCCTCCGGCTTCGCCGAGACGGGCGAGCAGGGCCTCATGCTCCAGCGCGAGATGGTCGCCACGGCGCGCTCGCACGGCATGCGGGTGGTCGGGCCGAACTCGTTCGGCATCGCGAACACGGAGCCCGAGGTCTCCCTCAACGCCTCGCTCGCGCCGTTCCTGCCGGATGCGGGCTCGCTGGGCCTGTTCTCCCAGTCCGGGGCGCTGGGCACGGGCCTGCTGGCGGCCGCGAAGACGCGGGGGCTGGGGATCTCGACGTTCGTCTCAGCAGGCAACCGCGCGGACCTGTCCGGCAACGACGTCCTGCAGTACTGGGAGGAGGACCCGGTCACGCAGACCGTGGGCCTCTACCTCGAGTCGATCGGCAACCCGCGCAAGTTCACCCGGATCGCCCGGCGCGTGGCGCGCGTCAAGCCGGTCATCGTCATCAAGTCCGACCTGACCGGCCGCGAGCTGCCGCCCGGGCACCAGGTGCGCGTGTCCAGCCTGTCCGGCAAGGCCCTCGACCAGGTGCTCGCGCAGGCCGGCGTCATCCGCGCGGGCTCCATCCACCAGCTCTTCGACCTCGCGCAGGTCCTCTCCTCCCAGCCCCTGCCGCACGGCCACCGGGTGGGCGTCATCGGCAATTCCGCGGCCCTGTCCACGCTCGTCATCCAGCGCGCCCGGGCGGAGGGCTTGCGCATCGACCGGCCGGCCGTGTCCATGCACCCGGAGGTCAGCGCGGAGGACTTCGCCGCGGGGCTGGCGGAGATGTACGCGGACCCCACGGTGGACTCCGTCGTCGTGACGTTCACCCCCTCGGCCGGTGCCAGCGAGCAGGAGATCGCCGCGATCCTCGCCGACGAGGCCGCGCACTCGGGCAAGACCACCGTCGCGTGCTTCCTGGGCGTCCACGGCGTCAAGGACGAGCTCACCGCCTACTCCCGCGGAGCGGACGGCAGCCGCCGCGTGCACACGGTGCCCAGCTTCATGGGACCGGAGGACGCGGTCTGGTCGCTTGCGCGCGCCACCGAGTACGCGGCGTGGAAGAGCTCCGACCGCGGCCGCTACCCGGAGCTCGAGGGCATCGACCACCGCCGGGCCCGCAGCATCATCAATGGCGCGCTGGCGCGGGCCCAGGACGAGGACCCCGAGGCGCGCGCCGCCGGCCGCACCGTCGTCCTGGAGCGCTCCAAGGCCCGCGACCTGCTCGCGGCGTACGGCGTGCACGTCGTCCCCTTCTATGCGGTCGGCTCCGTGGATGCGGCGCTGGAGAAGGCGGCGGAGATCGGCTACCCCGTGGCGCTCAAGGCCGTGAGCCGCCGCCTGCGCCACCGGCTGGAACTGGGCGGAGTGCGGCTGGGCATCGCGAATCCCGAGGAGCTGCGCGCGGCGTGGACTGCGATCTCGGCCGTCATCGACGCCGCCGAGGGCCCGGACGGTGAGCGCGGCATCGACGTCCAGGAGATGGCGCCCACCGGCCTGGCGTGCGCGATCCGCGCCGGCGAGGACCCGCTGCTGGGGCCGATGGTCTCGTTCGCCCTGGCCGGCGACGCCTCCGAGCTGCTCGAGGACGTCTCCCACCGGGTGGCCCCGCTGACCGATGTGGACGCCGCCGCGATGGTGCGCGGCCTGAAGTCCTCGCCCCGGCTGTTCGGCTACAAGGGCCTGCCGGTCATGAACGTCGCGCCGATCGAGGACATCCTGCTGCGCCTGTCCTCGCTCGTCGACGACTTCCCCGCCGTGCGCAGCGTGGCCCTGCGGCCGGTCAACGTGACCGAGGGCGAATCGTCGATCCTCAGCGCGAAGGTGGAGCTCACGGCCCAGGCCAGCCGCATCGACTCGTCCCGCCGCCGCATGGCATAGCGCCCCGCCGAGCGACGCGGCCGCGGGGATGGGGACGCGGCGGCGGGGTCGCAGCGGGGAGGTCGCGGCGGTGGGGTCGCGGCGGAGAGGTCTGCCGGCGCGGTCGCGGCGGCGGGGTCTGTTGCGCCCCCCGAAAGGTCACTTTCGTGGCTCTTCACAGATGAGGGTGTAGCTGTGGTGCGACCTGGGGCGGCGCGTCGGTGTCGGGGTGAGGGTCGAGGTCTTCCGATGATGGGAGTTCTCACACAACCCGTCCGGAAGACCTCGACGTGCCTGACGCTACCTTCACGCGCCCTGACCTGACTACCTTCACCCGCCTCGACGGCCTCGGTCTGGAGGTCACCGGCCAGCTGCTCGAGCCTGACCGGTCCGTGCTGGCGTGCCGGGTCGTGGAGCCGGACGACTGGTGCAGGCGGTGCGGCTGCCAGGGCGTGCCCCGTGACACGGTGAGCAGGGAGTTGGCGCACGAGCCGTTCGGGTGGCGCCCTACCACGCTGGTGCTCACCGTGCGCCGCTACCGCTGCAAGGAGTGCTCGCACGTGTGGCGTCAGGACACCACCGCTGCGGCGCCGCCGCGGGCCAAGATCTCCCGCGCCGGCCTGCGGTGGGGTCTGGTCGGGATCGTCGTCGGCCACCTGTCGATGGCCCGAGTTGCCGAAGGACTGGGCGTGGCGTGGAACACCGCCAACGACGCGGTCCTGGCTGAGGGCCGGCGTCTGCTCATCGAGGACCCGACCCGCCTGGACGGTGTCAAGGTCGTCGGGGTCGATGAGCACGTGTGGCGGCACACCCGGCGCGGTGACAAGTACGTCACCGTGATCATCGACCTCACCCCGGTCCGGGACGGCACCGGGCCCTCGCGCCTGGTGGACGTGGTCGAAGGTCGGTCGAAGAAGGCGTTCAAGGACTGGCTGGCCGAGCGGGACCAGGCTTGGCGCGATGGGATCGAGGTCGTGGCCATGGATGGGTTTGCGGGCTTCAAGACCGCCACCACCGAGGGGCTGCCGGACGCCGTCACGGTTATGGATCCCTTCCACGTCATCCGGTTGGCCGGGGACGCTCTCGATGAGTGCCGCCGCCGAGTCCAGCAGGAACTGCACGGACACCGCGGACGCAAGGGCGACCCGCTCTACACCGCGCGGCGGACCCTGCACACCGGGGCTGACCTGCTCACCGACCGCCAGCACGAGCGCCTTGACAAGCTCTTCGCTGGGGACCGGCACGTGCAAGTCGAGTGCACCTGGGGGATCTACCAGCGCATGATCTCCGCCTACCGTCACCCCGACCGGGCAGCCGGCCGCGTCGAGATGAGCTCCGTGATCGACGCCCTCGCCGACAGTGTGCCTGAGGCGTTGGTAGAACTGCGCAAGCTCGGCCGCACCCTGACCAGACGCGCCTGCGACGTCCTGGCCTACTTCGACCGGCCGCGCACGAGCAACGGACCTACCGAAGCCGTGAACGGTCGCCTCGAGCACCTGCGTGGCCTGGCCCTCGGCTTCCGCAACCTCACCAACTACATCGCCCGCGCACTCCTCGAAGCCGGCGGATTCAGACCACACCTACACCCCGAATTGTGAAGAGCCACTTTCGTACGGTTCCACCCCAGCCAACCGAACGGAATTGACCTTTCACCCGGGGCTTTGGACCATCGCAGCCGCGCAACCCCCGGCGCCTTCTTGCTCCGGGCCCCACAGGTCTTCCAGCGCGAACTACCACCCCAGACCTCCGCACCCCGAACGGTCACTTTCGTACGGCTCCGCCCCGGCCAACCGAACAGAATCGACCTTTCACTCGCGGCGATTGGCCTGCCGCAGCCGCGCAGCCTGCTAACACCCCGATCATCACGGAGCACTAACCTCCTGGGCCTACCATCCCCCGAGGCCACCACCGTCTCCGAGGGCTCACCCCCTTCACCGCGTCCCACCGCAGGGTTCCTCCATCCACCGTGCCCGTACGCACCCGTGAACCGCCGCCTGCAGGGCCAACACACCGTGAAAGGTCACTTTCGTCCGGTTCCGACCCGATCAACCGAACAGGATCGACCTTTCACCCGCGGAACGAGCCAACTGTCCGGCGCGGGAGGACTGTCATCCACAGTTGGCTGCGAACGATTCCCTCGGGGGACGGTGGGGGCTAGGCTGATGTCCCTCCAGAGTCGAAGGAACGCCATGAGCGCACTCAGCAGCACCCGCCGCTTCCCCGCTCTCAGGCTCGCAGCCGCGAGCACCATGCTTGTCGCCCTGCTCGCCGCCGGCTGCGGCGGCCCGGAGCAGACCGCGGGCCTCGCCACCCCACCGGCAAGCGGCGAAAGCAGCGCTACCCCCTCCCCCACCCTTCCGCCGTACACAACGACGCTGACGCTTACCGCCGAGCAGAAGACGGCCGCGGAAGACGCCCTGGCTGCCCTAGAGCGGTATTTCGCCGTCACGAGTGATGTTTATGGCTCCGGCGGTCACGATTCACAAAAGTTCAACGATGTGGCTACTGGTCAGGCGCTGGATTCAGCGCAGCGTGACGTGAAGTCCATGAAAGACGACCACACTAGAGCTGACGGAAAGATGGAGGTTGAAAAACGTGATCTCAAAAAGTTGTTGCTCTCGAATAACCAGGCAGAGGCCGAATTCACGGCATGCATTGCTTTGTCGGGCCTCATACTCAAACCCGTGAGACAGACAGATAGCAGTCAAATTCAAGCGAGCACAAAACACGGAACATTAAAATTCTCCCTCATCCGCTCAGCAGAAACCTGGAAGGTCAAAAAACAGGATCTTGTGGAGTACTCATGCAAATCCGCATAGTGCTACGCACTATCTTCATAATCTTTTATTGTTTTATGGCTGTGGTGCCCGGTTCAACTGCAACGGCTGCGACTGGGGGTTGTAGTTGGAAAGATTTCGGCGGTGGAAACTGCTCCGGCTCGAAGGAGCGGCCCGGGGACAACCGGCGCCCCGATCCCGGCAACGATGGGGGCGGAGGCGGTGGCAACGGCGATCGCGGTGACGGCGGGAACAACGGCGGCGGGGGCGGTGGCGGCGGCCAGGAATGCCATCGCGATGGCAGTGGCGGTGTCCCCGCCTGCCTCGACCAACCGGGCAATCCGGGCAACCCCGGAGAGCCCGCACCGCCTCCCGTGCCCACCGTGACCGAACACGACTTCCAGAGCTTCGCGATCCCGCCCTCGGTCCCGCACTCCTGGCCCTCGGACTGGGGTGTGGCCAAGCGCCGGACCGCCTTCTGGGCCGATGCAGGCACGAAGTACATCAACGTGACACTCCTCGGCCAGGCGGTGACGGTGAAGGCAACGCCGGTGAAGTACCAGTGGGACTTCGGCGACGGAACCCGGAAGAACAGCCACTCCCCCGGCCACCGCCCTGCCTCGCTGAGCACCGCCAACCTCTTCCACTCCTACCGCCAGCCCGGCCGCGTCAGCGTCCGCGTCATCACGACGTACACGGGCCAGTTCAGAGTGGGATCCGGTGGCTGGCAGGACATCGCGGGCACCGCGGCCGTCGGCAGCAGCGCCCTGCCGCTGACCATCTACCGCTATCACAAGTACCTCGTCGAAGATGACTGCGCGAAGAACCCGGACGGCCCCGATTGCCGCCCCTCGCGCCGCCACTGAACCAGGATCCAACCGCCGCCGAGTCACTGCCTCGCACACCGGGTGCAGAGCACGAGCCATCGCCCGCAGGCCACCTCTGCGCCCGGTCCACGCAGATACCGGGGCCACGCAGGCACCGGTGCCACGCAGACACAACCCGGGCGCCCCTGAACGACGCGACCGTGGCTCCGCCGTACCCGCTAACCAAACAAACCAGACAAGCCAAGCCGCCACGACTCGCTGCCTCTCGACTTCCTCGCGCAGATTCCCTCCTCGCCCCGACGGACATCCCGCCCGCCAGGCTCGGCGCACAACCGTCCACTGCCCAACCACCACCCACTCCTCCCCCACAGCACTCGTGAACCGCCCCGGGGACCACCGCACTCAGACCGCCGAAACGCACCCCGACCGTCGCTGCACACGCGCCAACCTCCTCCCACAGGCACCCCTCCCGGCCGCGTAATCGAACACCGCGACCGCCACCGAACCGCTGACACCCCCGAAATCCCGCGATGCCGCCTGCAACCTCGATAGGGTGGGAGGGCCCTTTTCGAAACATCGCGAGGAGTCCACCAGTGGCTAAGCCTGTCGCGGGCCAGATCGTCGACATCGACGTCTCCGAGGAGATGGAGTCGTCCTTCCTCGAATACGCCTACTCCGTCATCTACTCCCGCGCGCTGCCCGACGCCCGCGACGGCATGAAGCCGGTCCAGCGGCGCATCGTCTTCCAGATGGGCGACATGGGACTGCGCCCGGACCGCCCCCACGTGAAGTCCTCGCGCATCGTCGGCGATGTCATGGGCAAGCTCCACCCCCACGGCGACTCGGCGATCTACGACGCACTCGTGCGCCTCAGCCAGTCCTTCGTCATGCGGGTCCCGCTGGTCGACGGCCACGGCAACTTCGGCAGCCTCGACGACGGCCCGGCCGCCCCGCGCTACACGGAGGCGCGCCTCACGCAGGCGTCCATGACCCTCATCGCGGGCCTCGACGAGGACGTCGTCGACTTCGTGCCCAACTACGACAACACGCTCACCCAGCCCGAGGTGCTGCCGAGCGCGTTCCCCAACCTCCTCATCAACGGCGCCTCGGGCATCGCCGTGGGCATGGCGACCAACATGGCCCCGCACAACCCGGGCGAGGTGATCGCGGCCGTCCAGCACCTCATCGACCACCCGGACGCGGAGCTCGCCGAGCTCATGCGCTACATCCCCGGCCCCGACCTGCCCAGCGGCGGGCGGATCATCGGCCTGTCCGGCGTGCGCGAGGCCTATGAGACCGGCCGCGGCACCTTCCGCACGCGGGCCACCGTGCGCATCGAGAACCTCTCCGCCCGCCGCAAGGGCATCGTGGTCACGGAGCTGCCGTACCTCGTGGGCCCGGAGAAGGTCATCGAGAAGGTCAAAGACGCCGTCACCGCCAAGAAGCTGGCCGGCATCGCCACGATCGACGACTTCTCCGACCGCAAGCACGGCCTGCGCCTCGTCATCGGGATCAAGAACGGCTTCAACCCCGATGCCGTGCTCGAGGAGCTCTACCGCCTCACCCCCATGGAGGAGTCCTTCGGCATCAACAACGTGTGCCTCGTCGAGGGCCAGCCCCGCACCCTGGGCCTCAAGGCGCTCCTCGAGGTCTACCTCGACCACCGCATTTCCGTAGTGCGCCGCCGCTGCCAGTACCAGCTGCGCCGCGCCCAGGACCGCCTCCACCTGGTCGAGGGCCTCCTCATCGCGATCCTCGACATCGACGAGGTCGTCCAGCTCATCCGCTCCTCCGACGATGCTGCCGCCGCGCGGACCCGCCTCATGGAGGTCTTCGATCTCAGCGAGGTCCAGGCCACCTACATCCTCGACCTCCAGCTGCGCAGGCTCACGAAGTTCTCCCGCATCGAACTCGAGGCCGAGCGCGACGAGCTCGCCGAGCGCATCGCCGAACTCGAGGCGATCCTCGCCGACGATCGCCGCCTGCGCGCCCTCGTCTCCGACGAGCTGGGGCGCACCGCGGATGAGATCGAGTCACCGCGGCGCACCGTGCTGGTCGAGGGCGACGTCAAGCAGTTGGCCAAGGCCGCCCGACAGAAGGGCCGGGAGCTCACGATCTCCGACGACCCGTGCTGGGCGCTGCTGTCCACCTCCGGTCGGATCGCGCGGACGAACTCGCTGGCCCCGCTGCCGGTGGAGGGCAAGCGCGCAAGCCACGATGCGCTCGTCTCCCAGGTCGCCACCACCACCCGCGGCACGGTGGGCGCCGTGACGTCGAAGGGCCGCGTCCTCAAGGTCGATGTCGTCGCGCTCCCCGCGCTCCCGCCCCAGGCCACGCGGCCCGGGCTGGCCGGCGGGGTGAAGATCGGCGACTTCGTGGCCGTCGACTCCGGCGAGCGGGTGGTGGGGCTCATCGACATCGGACAGGACTACGTGCTCGCTACGGCCAACGGCGTCATCAAGCGGGTGGCCGGCGGCGATGCCCCGAACCGCGACGACTGGGAGGCCATCGGCCTCAAGGGCAAGGACTCGGTGGTGGGCGCCGGCCAGCTCCCGGACATCGACGCCGCGCGCGCGGTCCTCATCGCCTCGAACGCCCAGCTGCTGACCTTCGGCACGGACGGCCTGCGCGCCCAGGGCAACAGCGCCGGCGGTGTCGCCGGCATCAAGCTGTCCGCCGGCGCCCGCGTCGTGGCCTTCGGCCTCGTGGACCCGGCCGCGGACAACCGCGTCGTCACGATCGCCGCGGGTGAGAACTTCTACGGCGAGCCCGCCCACTCCATCAAGGTCAGCGGCCTCGCGGAATTCCCCACGAAGGGCCGCGCGACGGCGGGCGTGCGCGCCCACAAGTTCCTCAAGGGAGAGACCGAGGTGGCGGCCGGCTTCGCGGGGCCCGCGCCGCAGGCCGCGGCGGCCGCGGGCGGGGCGCGCGCCCTGCCGGACGAGCTCAGCCGCCGCGATGCCTCCGGCTCTCCGCTGGACGCGAAGATCGACGCGATCGGCACGCTGCCCCACAACCGGGGCGCCGACACCGGGGCCAGCGAGGACGCCGCCGCCCAGGCCGCGGCCGAGGCGCCCGCCGGCTCCGGCGCGCCCGGCTCCGGCGCCGCTGCACCCGGCACGGCGGCCGCCCCGCTGGCCGGGGGGCCGAGCGCCGATGCCGGTGAGCGCGTGGAGACCGGTGCCGATCTGGGCCTGCCGGCCCACGGCGCTCCCCTGGCCGCCGACCTCGAGGCGCGCAAGGAGGAGATCGCCCGAGCCCGCTTCGACGACGATGCGGGGGTCATCATCAGCCACGACGATGCGGTCGACGAGGACGAGGACGGCGACGGCTCGCTGTTCTGACCCGCCCCGACTGCCCGCGAACCCGACAGCCCGCGAAGGAGCCCCATGAGTGCCACGACCACCCCGGATGCCGACCTGCGGCAGAGCCTCGTGGCGTGGCGGCGCGACTTCCACCGCTTCGCGGAGCCCGGCTGGACGGAGTTCCGCACGAGCGCGGCGATCATCGGTGTGCTGCGCGGCCTGGGGTGGCGCACCGTCTATGGCCCCGAGCTCCACGGCGCGAGTGGCCGGCTGGGCGTGCCGGGCCCGGAGGTGCTCGCCGCCGCGCGCGAGCGTGCAATCGCGCAGGGCGCGGACGCAGAGCTCGTCGCGGCCATGGGCGAGGGGTTCACCGGTGTGCTCGGCGTCCTCGAGACCGGCAGGCCGGGCCCCACGGTCTGCTTCCGCTTCGACATCGACTCCAATGACCTCATCGAAAGCGCCGCACCCGACCACCGCCCCGCCGCCCAGGGCTTCGCCTCCGTCAACGCCGGTGCCATGCACGGCTGCGGCCACGACGGCCACGCCGCCATGGGCCTCGGGCTCGCACGGCTGCTCACGGGCCTGCGGGACGAGCTGAACGGCAGCGTGAAGATCATCTTCCAGCCGGCCGAAGAGGGCCTGCGCGGGGCCCACTCCCTCGTGGCGGCAGGCTGGCTCGACGATGTCGATGTCTTCGCCGCGACCCACCTCGTGGCCGACGGCAGGCCCGGCCACGTCGTCACGGGCGCGGACACCTACCTGGCGAGCACGAAGTTCGACGTGGAGTTCGCCGGCGTGGGCGCCCATGCCGGCGGCGACCCGGAGAAGGGCCGCAACGCGCTCCTCGCAGCGGCGCAGGCGGTGCTGGGCCTGCACGCGATCCCCCGCCACTCCGCTGGCGCGAGCCGCATCAACGTCGGCACGCTCACCGCCGGCGAGGGCCGCAACGTCGTGCCCCGCGCCGCGCACCTGCGGGCGGAGACCCGCGGCCAGGACAGCGCGATCAACGACTTCATGTTCGCCCGCGCCCAAGAGGTCGTCGCCGGGGCGGCGGCGATGTACGGGGTGGAGCACTCCCTCACGGTGGTCGGGAGGGCGGACCGGGAGGATCCGAGTCCCGAGCTGCTGCCCTTCGCCGCCGCCTGCTTCCAGGACCTCCCGGGCGTGACGGTGATCTCCGAGCGGCCCGATGGCCCCAGCGGGTCCGAGGACGCCACCGCGATGATGCGCCGGGTCAAGGAGCGCGGCGGCCTGGCCACCTACGTGCACATCGGGATGGCAACGGAGTGGGGCCATCACACCGAGCGCTTCGATGTGGACGAGGACGCCCTGGCGATCGGCGTCGAGGCCGCCGCCCGCATGGCGCTGGGCGCTCCCGACTTCCTCGCGTCCCTGCCCGAGCGCAGCTGAGCCGCTGCAGAGCCCGGCGCGCCGCGCCTGCGCGCGGTGTCTGCGCACCCCAGGTGCCGCGCAGCCGAGGCACCCGAGTCGCTGCGCTGCGGCGGCACTTCGCCTGTGGCCACGTTCCGCGACCCGGTGGAGCCCACCGATCAGCACCTCGCCCGCGCAGCCGTCCCGCGCCTCGGCGCAACCCGCCGATCAGCAGCGCATGCCAGCGCCCCTCCCCAACCAGGACCCCTGCCTCGGCAGGCCCGCGCCTCAGCGGCGCCCGCAGGCCAGCGGCCCTGGCCCAGGGCTGGGCGCGCGCTCTACGCCTCCCCCAGGTCCAGGTCCATCGCCTTCGCCTCGCCGCGGGTCATCTCCATGACCGTGACCTCGCCGAGCCCCTGGAGCGGGACGTCGCGGCGGTGGTCGAAGCGGTAGTCGTCGGTGCGGGAGATGATCTGCGCGGTGTCGAGGTCGGTGAGCACCGTGCCCGGGCGCGTGATGCCGGTCAGGCGCGCCGCGAGGTTGACCGTCGAGCCGAAGATGTCACCCAGCCGGGAGAGCACCCGGCCCCAGGCGAAGCCCACGCGGGCCTGCGGCAGGAGCACATCGGCCTTGATCCGCTCCATGAGCGTCAACGCGATCTCCGCCCCGGCGTGCGGGGTCTCCGCGGCGAAGAACACCTCATCGCCCACCGTCTTGATGACGCGCCCGCCGCCGGCGGCCACGACGTTGTAGGCGAGGTCCTGGAAGCGCTTGACCATGTAGGCCAGCTGCTTGGGCTCCATCTGCTGGGACAGGCGAGTGTAGGAGACGAGGTCGACGAAGCCCACGACGCGGGCCAGCGGCATCGCGGAGTCGTACCAGCCGCGCCGGTTCTCCATGGCCAGGCCGCCCGCGACGTTCGTGTTCAGACGGCTGAGCGCGTTGGCCAGGTTGTGCCGCCACGCGTAGACGAGGGCATCCTCCAGCGGGTCGAGCATCTGCTCGAAGAGGTCGAGGGCGATCCGCCGCGCCTGCGCGTCGTCGAGTCCCTTCGTGTCCGTGAGGTACTCGACCATCGTCTCCATCTGCCACACGACGAGCCGGTCCGTCGTCTGCCCGAGGGCGCGGGCCAGGGAGAGGATCGTCTCCTCGTCGACGATGCCGTCCTCCACGACGCCCGCCACGTCGGAGAGCGCCTTGACGTCCTGCACGGTGAACGCGGACTCGCTCTCCGGCACGCTCGACATGCCCAGCGCGCGCCAGAACTTGCGCGCCGACAGCGTCGACACGCCTGCCAGCTGGGCGACCTCGCGCCGCTTGAGCACGCGCTTGCCGCCCAGGAGCACCTCTTCGAGGTGGTCAGCGGCGCTGCGGGTCGCGTAGTCGGGGTCCGGCTCCGGGTCCGGCTCGTACGAGCGGCCCGGACCGGGCCCACCGCTCCCGAGGCGCTGGCCGGCCTGGTCAGCAATGATCGGCAGCGCTCCCGTGCGGGGGTCATCGGCCAAGCGGGAGGCGAAGCCGCCGGCCCCGCCCGAGGGCGCGGCGGGCGCCTGCGCCCCGGCGGTGCCGGTGGGGTCCCATGCGGCATCCGCGGGGCGCTCGTCCCCCGGGCGGCCCGCGGCGGCCCGAGCACCGTCGACGGCCGCGGACTGCGTATCGGGCCGGTCGTCGTGCTCGTCTGCCTGCTCCCAGTCGCCCGCAGCGGACTCCTGCCGCGATCGATTGCCGTCGGCATCGCCGCCAAACGGCGTGTGCGGCGTCGGCTCGCTCACGCCAGGCTCGCATGGACGACGTCGCCGGCGCTGATGCGCCGCTCGCCGTCGGCACCGGCGACGATGAGGTCGCCGCCGTCGTCCAGGCCGGTGGCGCGGCCGGTCAGGACCGTGCCATCGGGCAGCTCGACGCGGACCTGGCGTCCCACCGTCGCGATCGCGTCGCGGATGCGCTGGGCCGCGGCGCTCGCACCGGCGCGCCTGCCCCCGGCGGCGGGGCCGAAGAGCTCGCCGAGCACGGCGGCCAGCCCGGCCACGATCGCCGCGGCCAGGTCCTCGCGGCCCGTCGCGCCGCCTTCGAGGGCGACGGAGGTGGCGCGCTCGACCGGCAGGTCGGCCTCGGACAGCGAGACGTTGACGCCCATTCCGATGACGGCGAAGCGGCGCCCGGCCGCCTCGACGACGCGCACGAGGATGCCGCAGATCTTCTTCTCTCGCGGCCCGGCGAGCACGTCGTTGGGCCACTTGACCAGCGCCTCGACGCCGGCCGCGCGCAGCGCGCGGGACACGGCAAGGCCCGCCGCGAGCGGGATCCAGCCCAGGTCCGCCGGCGCGGCCCCCGCGGGGATCGCGACGGGCACGGAGAACGTCAGGGCGGCACCGGGCGGCACGGTCCACGTACGGCCCAGCCGGCCGCGCCCGGAGGTCTGGTGGTCCGCGCCGTAGACGGAGAAGTCCGGCCAGCCCGCGGGATCGGCCTCGAGGGCGGCGGCGAGCGCGTCGTTCGTCGACGGGCAGGCGGCAGGGAACTCGATGGGCGCGGGGGCGAGGCCGCGGGCCGCGGCCGCTGCGGCGTAGGCGTCGACATCGAAGCGGCTGGTCATCGGTTCGGCGGGCACCACATCACCCTATTGCGTTTGGCACGGCGGCACAATGAACCCGGCCTGCCGATACGCTGGGCGCATGACCCATGCTGATGTCCCCCGCACCACGGCCGCGCGGATCGCCGCCTTCATCGAACGCCGGCGCGCCGCTCACCTCGGCAGCGAGAAGGCGGTGGAGAACCAGCACAGGCGCGGCAAGCAGACGGCGCGCGAGCGCATCGACGAGTTGCTCGACGAGGGCTCGTTCCAGGAGATCGACGAGTTCGTCCGCCACCACAACACCCAGTTCGGCATGCAGGCCAACCGCCCCGACGGCGATGGCGTGGTGTGCGGCCTGGGGACGATCGACGGGCGCACGGTGGCCGTCTTCGCCCACGACTTCACGGTGCTCGGCGGTTCCCTCGCGGAGGCCAACGGGCGCAAGATCGTCAAGGTCCAGAAGCTCGCCTACCGGCTGGGCTGCCCCATCATCGGCATCAACGACTCCGGCGGCGCCCGGATCCAGGAGGGCGTCGGCTCGATCGCGCTGTTCGCGGAGATCTTCCACTGGAACGTCAAGTCCTCCGGCGTCATCCCCCAGATCAGCCTCATCATGGGCCCCTCGGCCGGCGGCGCCGTCTACTCCCCCGCGCTCACCGACTTCACGATCATGGTCGACGGCACCTCGCACATGTACATCACCGGGCCCGACGTCATCCGCACGGTGACCGGCGAGGACGTCGGCCACGAGGAGCTGGGCGGGGGCCGAACGCACAACTCGGTCTCCGGCAACGCCCACTACCTGGCCGAGGACGAGGCCGATGCGCTCAACTACGTGCGCGATCTGCTGTCCTTCCTGCCGCAGAACAACCTCGACGAGACCCCCGCCGTGCACGCCCCGGCCGACCTCGCGGAGGCGGAGGCCGATGCGGCGCTCGACGCGCTCATGCCGGACTCCCCCTCCACCCCCTACGACATCGTCGACGTCATCGCCGCGGTGCTCGACGGGGGCGAGTTCCTCGAGACCTCGGAGCTGTTCGCCCCCAACATCGTCACGGGCTTCGGCCGGGTGGAGGGCGCCTCGGTGGGCATCATTGCCAACCAGCCCATGCAGATGGCCGGCACGCTCGACATCGACGCCTCGGAGAAGGCCGCGCGCTTCGTGCGCTTCTGCGACGCGTTCAACCTGCCGATCCTCACGTTCGTCGACGTGCCGGGCTTCCTGCCCGGCACGGACCAGGAGCTCGGCGGCATCATCCGCCGCGGGGCCAAGCTCATCTACGCCTACGGCGAGGCCACCGTCCCCCTCATCACCGTCATCACCCGCAAGGCCTACGGCGGCGCGTACTGCGTCATGGGCTCCAAGCAGCTGGGCGCCGATCTCAACCTGGCCTGGCCCAGCGCCCAGATCGCCGTCATGGGCGCCCAGGGGGCCGCGAACATCGTCTACCGGCGCAGGCTCAAGGCCGCCGCGGACGAGGGCCAGGACGTCGAGGCACTGCGCGCGCAGCTCGTCGAGGAGTACGAGGACGCGCTGCTCAACCCCTACCTCGCCGCCGAGGAGGGCTACATCGACGCCGTCATCAAGCCCAGCGAGACCCGCGAGCGCGTGGTCCGCGGCCTGCGGGCGCTGCGCAACAAGCACGTCGAGGCGCCCACCCGCAAGCACGGGAACATCCCGCTGTGAGCGCGGACTCCCCGGAGCCGTTCCGCCCGAACGGCATGTCCGCCGAGCGCGAGCGCCGGCTGGCCCGCTCCGCGGCGTTCGCCGCGATCGTCGCCGTCCACCAGGCCCACGAGGCCGAGGCGCCCGCGGCTCCGCGCGAGCGCGGGCTCGCATTCGCCTCGCCGCAGCGCAACGTCCGCCGCGCGCACCCCGGCACCTGGCGCCGCCGGGGCTGAGACCCGCACGCCTGTCCCGACACCGAGCTGATCCGCCGCGCCTGCCCGGACACTCCTGCCCGGCGCTGGGCTGAGCGAACGTGCGCGCGCCGGACTCTGGCCACTGCGCCTCCGCCTGGACCGGAGGGCCTCGCCTACGCCTGCGCGCTGCGCCCGTAGCCGCGCCGGCCGCGAGGCCCGCGGCCGTGCGCCCACCAGTAGACGCCGGCGGCCAGCACCACGAGGCCCGCGGCTGCCCAGTACATCCCGCCGGCGCCGAGCGCAGGCTGCAGGCCGCCGAGCACCACCGGGCCGATCCCGGTGCCCACGTCGAGCAGGATGAAGAAGGTCGCGACCGCCACGCCCACGCGCGCCGGGGTGACGAGCTTGACGACGATCGCCTGGACGACGGGCAGGAGCGAGCCGAACCCCACTCCCATGGGCAGCGCTGCGACGACGATCGCCCAGGGGCCCGGTGCCCAGGCCACGAGCGCCATGCCCAGCGCGTAGGCGGCGAAGATCGGATAGGCCACGGCGTTGTCGCCGTAGACGTCCTGCAGGCGGCCGACGAACAGCCGCGAGGCGAGCATCCCCACCGCGAAGACGACGAAGAACAGGCTCGCGGCCCCCGGGGCGCCCATGGCGCCCGCGTAGCCGGCCAAGAACGTCAGCACCACCGAATAGGCCATCCCGGCCAGGAACATCGCAAACGAGACCGGGGCGGAGCGGGCGTCGATGAGCGTGCCCAGCTCCAGGCGCCACTTGGCCCGCACCTCGTCCGGTTCCGGGGTCCGCTCGGGCAGGCGCAGCGCCAGGGCGCACCCGAGCCCCAGGAGCGCGAAGGCCTCACAGGCGCCGAAGACCCACCCGAACCCGAAGTGGGAGGAGAGGAACACCGCGAGGAACGGGCCCAGCGCTGTGGCCAGGGAGCTCGAGGTGCCGAAGTAGCCGGTGCCCTCGCCTCGGCGGGCCGCCGGGATGAGCGACTGGACGGAGGCGTTGAGCGCGGTGTTGCCGAAGCCGAACGCGATCCCGTGCACCAGCCGGATGGCGAGCAGCAGTCCCATCGACCCGGCCGGGATGTAGGCGAGCGAGGCGAGGACGAAGACCGCGAGAGCCGCGACGATCGAGCGCCGCCGGCCGATGAAGTCGAGGTACTTGCCGGCCAGCACGCGGGCGATGACCGCGCCGACGATGAACGCGCTCGAGGCGAAGCCCGCCAGCGCGTCCCCGGCATGGAAGCGCTGCGCCGCATAGGCGGCCATGGACGTCATGAGCAGGTAGAACGGCATCGACATGAGGAGGTTGATGACGAAGGCAAGGACGAAGTCGCGGGTCCACAGGCGCTCACTCACCCGACAAGTCTAGGGAGGCCGCAGCGCGGCCCCGCGGCCGGGGCGCCTGGGTAGAGTGAGCGCCATGACGAAGACCCGCACCCCCTCGGCCGTCGATGCCGTGGCAGAGGCCCATGCCCGCGCGCTCATCGAGCGCTCCCCCGCGCTGCGCGTGGAGCTGGGCGTCCCCGGCGACCCGCACGCCCTCGACGACTACTCGCCGGCCGCAGCCCAGGAGCTCGACGAGCTCAACGCCGCCACCCTCGCCCGGCTCGACGCCGCGGAGGCGGAGGCAGGCGCCGGCCTCGACGACGTCGACCGCGTCACGCTCGACGCGATGCGCGAGCGCCTGGGCGTCGAGCGCGAGCTCCACGCCGCTGGGCTGAGCGCCGGCGCCCTCAACGTCATCCACAGCCCCGTCCAGAACATCCGCGACCTCTTCGACCTCGTCCCCACCGCCACCGCACAGGACTGGGCGGACAGCGCGGGCAAGCTGCGCTCCGTGCCGCAGGCGCTCGCCGGCTACCGCGAGGCGCTCACGGCCCGGCTCGACGCCGGGCGCGCACCGGCGATCCGCCAGGTCACCGCGGTCGTCGACCAGGCCCGCGCCGCGGGTGAGGACGGCGGCCACTTCGACCGCTTCATCGCGGGCGCAGCCCGGGCCGACGGTGGTACGGGCGTCTCCGCCGAGCTCGCAGAGCAGCTGAGGGCCGCGGCCGTGCAGGCCAAGGACGCCTATGCGCAGATCGCCGATTTCCTCGAATCCGAGGTGGCCTCGCGCGCCGTAGCCGCCGATGCGGTGGGCCGCGAGGCCTACGCCCTCTACAGCCGCGAATTCCTGGGCGCAGCGGTCGACCTCGACGAGACCTACGCGTGGGGCCTGGCCGAGCTCGCCCGCATCGACGCGGAGCAGCAGGAGCTCGCCGCCGAGCTCTACGGCCCCGGCACCGGGGTCCGCGAGGCGATCGACCGCCTGGAGGCGGACCCGGACTACCGCATCGAGGGCCTCGACGGGCTGCGGTCGTGGATGCAGGCGAAGGCCGACGACGCGATCGAGCGCCTTGCCGGCTCGCACTTCGACATCCCGGACCGGCTGCGCACGATCGAGTGCATGGTGCTGCCCGAGGGCACCGGCGGCATCTACTACACCGGGCCCACCGAGGACTTCTCCCGCCCGGGTCGCATGTGGTGGTCCGTGCCCGCCGGCGTCGAGTCGTTCTCCGCCTGGCAGGAGCTCACCACCGTCTACCACGAGGGCGTGCCGGGCCATCACCTCCAGGTGGGCGAGGCGGTGTGGCGCACGGACACGCTCAACACATGGCGGCGCAGCCTGTGCTGGGTCTCCGGCCACGGCGAGGGCTGGGCACTCTACGCCGAGCGCCTCATGGCCGACCTGGGCTTCCTCGACGATCCCGGCTTCCGCATGGGCATGCTCGATTCGCAGCGCCTGCGCGCCGCGCGCGTGGTCGTGGACCTGGGCGTCCACCTGGGGCTCGAGGCGCCCGCGGAGCTGGGCGGGGGCACGTGGGATGCGCAGCAGGCGTGGGAGTTCCTCACCGCCAACGTCGCGATGGACCGCAGCTTCCTCGCCTTCGAGCTCGACCGCTACCTGGGCTGGCCGGGCCAGGCGCCCAGCTACAAGATCGGCCAGCGGCTGTGGGAGGAGATTCGCGACGGCGCCCGCGCCGCCGCGCAGGATCGTGGCGAGGAGTTCGACCTCAAGGCCTTCCACTCCCGCGCGCTCGCGCTGGGCTCCGTGGGCCTGGACACGCTGCGCCGCGCGCTGAGCTGAGCCCGCGCCCGGGGGCGCGGGAGTCGGCTTCCCGCCGCCGAGGTGCGGGCCGGGTGCTCACGACCTGGGCCCGCCTGCGCGGCGCGAGTCCGCGCAGTCCGCCTACGCCAGTGCCCGGCGCAGGCCGGCGGCGATCCGCACCGCGCGGGCGCACTCGGCCTCCGTGGCGCCGTATGCGGGCAGACAGTCGCTCAGCAGCACGACGAGCTGATCGCCGAGCACGCGATCGCCCAGGTCCGGCACGGGCCGCCCATCGGCGCGCAGGGCGGAGAGCTCGGAGAGCGCGGCGCGGATCGCCTCCCGCCGGGTGGGCGGGCTGCCGCCGGGGGCCGGGGTCGGCGCGGCGGCCTCCCGCACCGCGGCCCGCACATTCGAGGGCTCCCCGCTCGCGGCTGGGGGTCCGCTCCCGGCCGCGGCCGGTTCTGCACCGCTTGCCGCAGCGGGCCGGTCGAGGTCCGCGGGGCCCAGGCCCGCCAGGCGAATGCGCAGGCGGCGGATCTCCGCGTGGAGATCCGCCGCCGTGTCAGCGCTCACGTGCGCCTCCGCTCTCGACCGCCCAGGAGCGCGTGCTCGGGGCCGTCAGTTGCTGCGCAGGTAGGACAGCAGGCGCAGGATCTCGATGTAGAGCCACACGAGCGTCGTCATGAGCGAGAACGCGCACAGCCACGAGTAGCGCTCGGGGATGCGGTTGCGCACGCCCTGCTCCACCATGTCGAAGTCCGTGATGAGCGTGAGCGCGGCGAGCACGATCGCAAGACCGCTGATGAGGATGCCGATCGGCAACGACATGCCGAACAGGTTCACGTGCACGTCCGAGCGCATGTTGAAGCCCGTGAACAGCGTGATGCCGAACGAGATCAGCGAGAAGATCGCATAGCCGCCCACCGCGATGAGCAGGAACTTCATGAGCTTCGGGCTGTTGCGGACGATCTTCGCCTTGAACAGCGCGAACATCACGCCGAACACGCAGAGCGTCGCCAGGATCGCCTGCATGACGATGCCGTTGTACAGGCCCTCGAATGCGCGCGAGATGCCGCCGAGCGCCACGCCCTCGACCGCGGCGTAGGCGAGGATGAGGGCCGGGCTCGGCTCCTTCTTGAACGCGTTGACGAGGCCCAGGACCAGGCCGCCCAGCACCGCGGGCAGCGTGAGGATCGGCGCGAACCAGCCCACCGCGGCGCCCACGAGCAGCACCGCGAAGCACAGCAGCGACTTCATGAAGACGTCGTCGTAGGTCATCACCCGCTCGTCCACGGGGCGCTGCGGCTGCGCGGACGGCGCCATGTACATGGCGTTGAGCTGGTCGGCTGAGGGGGTCTGGAGCTGCTGGCCGGCCTTCGTGCCCTCATTCAGGCTGCGGCGCATCATGGGATTGCTCATGGGGGTGTTCGTCCTCCTTGGGGCGTCACGGTTGTCTCACCGTATCCAACGCACCTGAGCGTGCGCTCTGTTCCCGCCCGCGCGCGGGCAGTCGTTATGCAACCGCAAGCCCGGGCCCGAGGTGCGGCTCCGGCGCCCCCGGCCCGCACCTCGGGCGCGGGCCGGGGGCGGGCCGGCGCCGGTGCGCTCAGCCGCCCACCGTGTACGTGGCGTGGGCCCCCGGGCCCATGGGGATGCCGGTGAGCCACCAGCCGAAGAACAGGATCGCCCAGAACACCCACATGACGACGGACAGCGGGATGGTGAGCGAGAGCAGCGTGCCGATGCCCGCGTCCCTCTTGTAGCGCTGGATGAAGCCCAGGATCATGACGAAGTACGGGCTCATGGGCGAGATGATGTTCGTGACCGAGTCGCCGATCCGGTAGACGGCCTGGGTGAGCTCGGGCGCGATGCCCAGCAGCATGAGCATGGGCACGAGCACCGGGGCCATGAGCGTCCACAGCCCGGAGCCGGACGTGATGAGCAGGGCGCCCAGCGAGGTGATGAGCAGCGCGCCCAGCAGGATGACGAACGGCGGGGTGTTCGCCCCCTTGAAGAAGTCCGCGCCCACGATCGCGAGGATCTGGCCGAGGTTGCTCATCTTGAACAGGGCGAGGAACTGGGACGCCGCGAAGAACAGGAGCATGACGGGCACGAACGGCACGAGGCCCTTGATGATCATCTCCGGAATGTCATTGGGCGAGCGGATCTCCTTGACCACGACGCCGTAGACGATGCCCACGATGAAGAACCCGAAGCCGATGATCGCCGCGATGCCGGCCATGAGCCCGGACTTGGGCCCGAAGCCGCCCTCCTCGTCGCGCAGGAACGAGTTCGCGGGCAGGCACAGGACGAACACGATCGCGAAGCACAGGACGATCGTGATGGCCGCGATGACCATGCCGCGCTTCTCCAGCGGCGTGAGCTTGGCGGTGAGCTTCGCGTGCTCCTCATCCTCCTGGGCCTCGTCGTCGCCGGCGGGGTCGAGCTCGAGCTGTTCGCCGCGCTTGTTCAGCAGCAGCTCGGTGACCAGCACGATCGCCGCGGAGACGACGAACATGGAGATGAAGTTGAAGTAGAGGTTGGCCACCGGGGTGACCGTGTACTCGCCGTCGACGATGTGGGCCGCGGAGGTGGAGATGCCGCCCAGGATCGCGTCGAGGCTGTTGACGAACGGCGCGGCGGAGTAGCCGCCGGCCACGGAGGCATAGGCGACCGCGCAGCCGATCACGGGGTTGCGGCCCACCGCCTTGAAGGCGATGCCGCCCAGCGGGATGACGACCATGTAGGCGGCATCCGAGGCGATGGAGGAGGCGGTGCCCACGAGCGCCACGACCGCGGTCACCCACTTGGGCGAGACGTTCTGCAGGGCCGCGCGCATGAGTCCGGGGATGAGCCCGGAGCGCTCGGCCACCGCGACGCCGAAGAGCACGATGAGGACGAGGCCCAGCGCCGGGAACTCCATGTAGTTCGTCACGACGCCGGATACGATGGTGCGCAGGCTCTCCATCGAGAACAGGTTGACCGCGTTGACCGCCTCGTTCGTCGCGGGGTTGACCGCGGAGAGACCGGCGGCGGCGCACAGGCTGGAGATCACCATGACGATGAGCGCCAGGCTGAGGAACAGCCAGAAGGGGTGCGGCAGCTTGTTGCCGGCGTTCTCGATGAGGACGAGCAGCCGCATGAGCGGCCCCAGGTTCTCCTTGCGCTGCGGCTGCGCGGTCGCGGTCGACATCGGCGCTCCTCGGGGGTCGGTGGCGTGGTCCACGGCCCGCCGCGATCGGGGTCACACGGCAGTCGGTGCCCCTACCTTACAAGGCCCCGCGCACCGAGTGGGAGAACGCTGAGATCCGGCGCCGAGGCGCGCGCGGGTCCAGGAGACGCCGCGAGGCGCCGTCCCCGGCAGGGAACGGCGCCTCGCGCGCGGTGCACAATCAGTGCGGGAGCGCCTCAGCGCTCCTCGGTGCCGGCGATGAAGCCCTCGACGGCGGCCTTCGCGGCGTCGTCGGGCAGCTGCTCGGGCGGGGACTTCATGAAGTACGAGCTGGGCGAGATGAGCGCCCCGCCGATCCCCCGGTCGAGGCCGATCTTGGCCGCGCGCACCGCGTCGATGATGACGCCGGCCGAGTTGGGCGAGTCCCACACCTCGAGCTTGTACTCCAGCGAGACGGGCGCATCGCCGAAGTTGCGGCCCTCGAGGCGCACGAACGCCCACTTGCGGTCGTCGAGCCATTCGACGTAGTCGCTGGGCCCGATGTGGACATCGCGGTCGGCCAGCTGCGCGGACGTGTTCGAGGTCACGGCGCGGGTCTTGGAGATCTTCTTCGACTCGAGGCGCTTGCGCTCGAGCATGTTCTTGAAGTCCATGTTCCCGCCCACGTTGAGCTGGTACGTCCGGTCGAGGACGACGCCGCGGTCCTCGAACAGCTTGGCCATGACGCGGTGGGTGATCGTGGCGCCGAGCTGGCTCTTGATGTCGTCGCCCACGATCGGCACGCCGGCGGCGCGGAACTTCTCGTCCCACTCCTTCGTGCCGGCGATGAAGACGGGCAGCGCGTTGACGAAGGCGACCTTCGCGTCGAGCGCGGCCTGCGCGTAGTGCTCGACCGCCTGCTGGGAGCCCACGGGCAGGTAGCACACGAGGACATCGGCGCGCGCCTCGCGCAGCGCGCGGGCCACGTCGACGGGCTCGGCATCGGACTCCGTGATCGTCTCGCGGTAGTACTCGCCCAGGCCGTCGAGCGTGGGGCCGCGCTGGACGCTCACGCCGGTGGGCGGCACGTCGGCGATCTTGATGGTGTTGTTCTCGCTCGAGACGATCGCCTCGGCGATGTCGACGCCCACCTTCTTGCCGTCCACGTCGAAGCCGGCCACAAACTCGAGGTCGCCCACGTGGTAGTCGCCGAACTGCACGTGCATGAGGCCCGGGACGGTGCTGTCCGGGTCGGCGTCGCGGTAGTACTCCACGCCCTGGATGAGCGAGGCGGCGCAGTTGCCCAGCCCGGCAATCGCCACGCGAATCGGTTTGTCAGCCACTTTTACGCAGAACTCCTTCTTCGTTCGCCCGGAGGGTCACTCTCCCGGTTCCGGGCACGCCCATCCATCCTAGACCCGCGCGGTGCGCCGCGCCGACCCGGCCGGCGCGCGCCGCGCCGCCCGCCTCGGGACGCGCCTCAGGACACGACGAGCGGCTCGAGCACGAGGTCGGGGTGCTCGCGCTCGACGCCCGCCAGGCGCCAGCGGTCGGAGAAGAGGGCCAGCAGCTCCCCGTCGGAGCGCGAGAGCACCTCGACGCTGCGCTCGCGGGCCAGCGTGGGCACGGCATCGGGCACGGTGCGCCGGGCCAGGCTGAAGCCCAGCCGCTCGAGCGAGCAGGGGGCGTTGAACTCGTTGACCATGCGGTCCTCGGCGACCTCGAACTGCATGGGCCCCACCGCCCCGAGCACGGGCGCCTGGTCGCCGCGCAGGTCCGAGCGCAGCACCTGCACGACGCCCTCGTGGTCGAGCTGGTCGATGCCCCGGCGGAACTGCTTGTACTTCGAGGAGTCCTTGGCGCGGATGACCATGAAGTGCTCCGGGGAGAACGTGGGGATGGGCGGGTACTCGACCTTCTCGTCCAGGTAGAGGGAGTCGCCCACGCGCAGCGCGGAGGCATTCACGAGGCCCACGACGTCACCGGGGAACGCCTCGTCGACGGACTCGCGGTCGCGGCCGAAGACCTGCTGGGCGTACTTCGTGGCGAACGGCTTGCCGCTCTGGGCGTGGGTGACGACCATGCCGCGCTCGAAGACGCCCGAGCACACGCGCACGTAGGCCAGGCGGTCGCGGTGGTGGGAGTCCATGCCCGCCTGGACCTTGAAGACGAAGCCGGAGAACGGGGAGTCGACGGGGCGGCGCTGGCCCGCGACGTCGAGGCGGGCCTCGGCCGGGGGCGCGATGTCGACGAGCGTGTCGAGCAGCCTGTGGACGCCGAAGTTCAGCACGGCCGAGGCGAACATGACCGGCGTCGTCTCACCGGCCAGGAATCGGGCCTCGTCGTGGTTCTGGCCCTCCATGTCGAGCAGCTCGGACTCGTCCTGGGCGGTCGTCCACGCCTCGCCCTCGAGCTCCGCGGCGGACGCCGGGTCGAGCGCC